>NZ_JAIGNU010000008.1 GCF_019711655.1 Qipengyuania mesophila | reverse complement strand
GTCAGGAGATCCTTGTGATCACGAACGATCTCGTGATCGGCATCAACCCCGAGCACCTCGTGTCCCATCCGCTCCAGCGTATGCGCCACGGCACTTCCGAAACGCCCAAGACCAATCACGAGCACGGGTTTGCGGGGGTCAGCCGACAATGGGGTTCTCCTCTGGGTAGCGATAGGGTTTGTCACTTCCGCCTAAAGCAAGCGCTGTCGCCGCAGTGATCGTTCCCACTCTTCCAACGAACATGAGAAAGGCGAGAACCAACAGCGCCGAAGGCGGCAGGTCAGCAGTGATGCCTGTAGACAATCCCACCGTGGCGAATGCGGAAATTGTCTCGAACAACACGTCCTGGAGGGGATGAGCCGTCACGGATGTGATGAACATGGTCGAGCCGAGGACCAGCATGAGTGCAATCGAGGCGACGGTGAGAGCCTGTCTCTCGATGGCGTGGCCGAAACGGCGTCCGAACATAGCGGCGTCGCGTCGGGATAGCACTTCGGCCAAGACGATCATGACGAGGACGAGGAAGGTGGTGATCTTGATCCCGCCGGCAGTGCCTGCGCTGCCCCCACCTACAAACATCAGGAGATAATTCAGGACGAGCGTTTCTTCGCGATACGCACCCATGTCGAGGCTGTTGAAACCCGCCGTTCGCGGCATCACCGAGTGGAAACCGGCATTCAACATCTTTGACGCGATTGGCATCGGCCCCAGGGTATCGGGATTACTCCACTCCATCGCCAAGGTCGCGACAAAGCCGAAGACCAATAAAAGCACGGTGCCAGCTAGCGTGACCTTCGAATGCAGCGTCCATTTCCGCCAGCGCAGTCCATGTCCGCGCCAGTCTTCCATCACCGGGAAACCCAGTCCGGAAATGATCACCGCCACGGCAATAGGGACGAGTATCAACCAATCGTTCTGAAAACCCATCAGGCTGTCAGAAAAGGTGGAAAACCCGGCGTTGTTGAAGGCACTTACTGCCTGAAACAGCCCGTGCCACACAGCCATGGGCCATTCCATGTGCCACCCTAGTGCGAAGCGAGCAGACAATACCGCAGCGACGACGAGCTCGACCGACAAGGTGATCCCCAGGATCATCTTGAGCAAGGAAGGGGTGGCGAGAAGATTGAGCCGGCTTCGTTCAACCTGGGTGGCCATGCGGTCGCGCAAGCCGAAGCCTCTTCCTGCCATCAGCCCCAGCAACGTGGCTGCCGTCATTATCCCAAGGCC
>NZ_JAIGNU010000007.1 GCF_019711655.1 Qipengyuania mesophila | reverse complement strand
GCCATGCGGTCGCGCAAGCCGAAGCCTCTTCCTGCCATCAGCCCCAGCAACGTGGCTGCCGTCATTATCCCAAGGCCACCCAACTGAAACATCAACAGGATGGCTCCTTGCCCGAATGGCGACCAATAGGTCGGTGTATCGACCACGATGAGACCGGTCACTGCGACCGCCGACGTGGCTGTGAACAGGGCAGTCAGAAACGGGGCACGTATGCCTTCAGTGGTGGCCCAAGGGAGACTAAGCACAAGCGTTCCCAGTGCGATGGCGCAGAGGAAGAGCACCGGTATCAGGCGGATGGGATCGCGAAGACCACGCATCGGGTGCCTTTGGCGTTGCTCACCGATGAGCGCAAGCCTGCGGGAGCTCGGTTTCGGACGGGATGGATTGACCGAGCCCGGCACATGTCACGAGCGGGCTGGCCGTCAACGACCGTAACATTAGAAATTCTGAATCGCGTGCCATCTGCCATCCAGCACCCCAATCGGTCTTCGATCAGTTCAGCTCGTTCAGCTGGTCGATCAGAGCAGCTATTTGCTCGACGGCCTGACGGGTTTCTCCGTCGTGCCTTGTGGCATCTGCACGAACAAAGTCGCCCACCGAGGGATGCGCGATGTATTTCACCGCGGCTGCGCGATAAGCCATCATGGCCTTATGCAGCGCGTCGAGGCTCGTTGGTTTCCCGTTCTTTGCAGCGATTGCCTTTTCGGCCACCTCGCGGGCACGAGCAGCTAGATCGTCAAGCCCATCTTGCATGCACGGCCTCCCTTCATCGATGTGCAAGATGTTGTAATTGCCAGCTTGTGCAAAAGAGCAACAGCGTTAACTAAACTTCAGAATGCAGGAACGAAACGGCCTCGCAAAGCCTTCGGGCCAGTGCTGGGTCGCTTCAGCCGGTGCGATAGTTTGAGTCTCCAACCTACAATCTTGATCGTCGAGGACGAGCCGCTAATCCGCCTCGCTCTCATGGACATGTTCGAAGGCGCGGGCTTTGCGGTGCTCGAAGCGGGCGATGCATCCGAAGCGATGGCGCTGCTCGACACCTACGCAGGTAGGATCGGGATCTTGCTCACGGACATCAGGCTGGGAGATGGGCCTGACGGCTGGGATGTGGCCCGCCATGCCCGATCACAGCTTGAAGACCTCCCGATCGTGTTTGTTTCAGGAGACAGCGTGGGCGATTGGCATGAGGCCGGCTTCGACCGAAGCGTAATGTTGGCCAAGCCTGTCGCTGACGGAGATTTGCTCGCGGCAGTTCGGACAGGCTTGGAAGGTATTAAGCAATAATTGGGCGGCGCGACTGATTGAGCCCAACTGGCTCAATTTTGCATTAATCCGTTGCGCCGCCAGCTTTCGGCAAGCAGCGTTTCGATCAGATCGGCATGGCTGAAGCCCGCATGGGCGGCGGCCTTGGCCATGACCTTTTCCGACCAGAGATTGCAGTTGAGATTGATCTCGATGAAATTGATGTCGCCGGTCTTGAGATCGAGGCGGAATTCGATGCGGCCGTAGTCGAAGGGCAGAAATTCCTGCGCGACCTTCTTCGCCATGGCCTCGATCCGCGGCGCGAGTTCGGGATCTTCGAACCGCTTGAGCGCGGCCTTTTCCTTGTTTTCGACGAGATCGCGCTTCTCGTAATAGGTCCACAG
>NZ_JAIGNU010000006.1 GCF_019711655.1 Qipengyuania mesophila | reverse complement strand
GCCATGCGGTCGCGCAAGCCGAAGCCTCTTCCTGCCATCAGCCCCAGCAACGTGGCTGCCGTCATTATCCCAAGGCCGCCCAACTGAAACATCAACAGGATGGCTCCTTGCCCGAATGGCGACCAATAGGTCGGTGTATCGACCACGATAAGACCGGTCACTGCGACCGCCGACGTCGCTGTGAACAGGGCAGTCAGAAACGGGGCACGTATGCCTTCAGTGGTGGCCCAAGGGAGACTCAGCACAAGCGTTCCCAGTGCGATGGCGCAGAGGAAGAGCGCCGGTATCAGGCGGATGGGATCGCGAAGACCACGCATCGGGTGCCTTTGGCGTTGCTCACGGCCAAGCGCAAGCCTGTGTGCGTTCTGTGTGGGAGGGTGAGATTGATCGAGCCAGTGACCTGCCAGCACCACTGCCTGTCAAGGACCGTAGCATTGGAATTCTGCACCGATCCCGCTGTTGCCGGTTTTCAGGAAAGATGCTCCCGCGGAAGGCATTAGCCGGAGGCTTATTGTTGCCCCGGTCGCATCAGGCCACCGGCGCCCTGGGACCAATCAGTCCAGATCGTTAAGCTGATCGATCAGAGAAGCTATTTTCTCGACAGCCTCGCGGGTTTCTCCTTCGTACCGCAGGGCATCTGCCCGAACGAAGTCGCCCACTGAGGGATGCGCGATGTATTTCACCGCTGCAGCTCGGTATGCCATCATCGCCTTATGCAACGCGTCGCGGCTCGTCGCCTTGCCGTCTTTGGCAGCGGTTGCTCGATCGGCGACCTCTCGGGCGCGAGCGGCCAGATTATCCAGTCCTCTTTGCATGGGTCGCCTTCCGCCGATGGGTGTCAGGAGATGGTAATTGCTCTTTTGTGCCAAAGTGCAACACCTTTAACGAAATTTCAGAATGCGGGAACGGAGTAAGCTCGCCAAGCCTATTGCAGGCGTGCTGGGTCGCTTCAGCCGGTGTGATAGTTTGAGTCCCAATGCTACAATCCTGATCGTCGAGGACGAACCGCTGATCCGCCTCGCTCTCATCGACATGTTTGAAGCGACGGGCTTTGTGGTGCTCGATGCGGGTGACGCATTCGAAGCAATGGCGTTGCTCGACACGCACGCAGACAGTATCGGGATTATGCTCACGGATATCAGGCTGGGAGACGGTCCGGACGGCTGGGATGTGGCACGCTACGCCCGATCCCGGCTTGAAGACCTACCGATCGTCTTCGTTTCAGGAGATAGCGCGGGCGATTGGCGTGAAGCCGGAATCAATCGAAGCGTAATGTTGGCCAAGCCTGTCGCTGACGGAGATTTGCTTGCGGCGGTCCGGACAGGTCTGGAACAATCATCAAGGCAGGGGGACTGATTGACCGCAACTCTGTCAGGTTCGCATTAGTCCGTTGCGCCGCCAGCTTTCGGCAAGCAGCGTCTCGATCAGGTCGGCATGGCTGAAGCCCGCGTGGGCAGCGGCCTTGGCCATGACCTTTTCCGACCAGAGATTGCAGTTGAGATTGATTTCTATGAAATTTATATCGCCCGTCTTGAGATCGAGGCGGAATTCGATGCGGCCGTAGTCGAAGGGCACGAATTCCTGCGCTACCTTCTTCGCCATCGCCTCGATCCTGGGCGCGAGCTCGGGATCTTCGAACCGCTTGAGCGCGGCCTTTTCCTTGTTTTCGACGAGATCGCGTTTCTCGTAATAGGTCCACAGGCGCTGCGTGTCCTCGCGCTCGTACCACAGCATCGGCAGCGCGATCGGCTCGTCATC
>NZ_JAIGNU010000004.1 GCF_019711655.1 Qipengyuania mesophila | reverse complement strand
GGGGGAAGACGAAGTCGACGTCGGGCTTCGAGTAGAGCACGTCGTACTGGTTGGCGAGCTGGAGGTTGAGGCCGAGGTCCTCGAGCGTCGTGCGCACCTCGTGATGGTAGATCGCGTGGTTGCCGTCCTCGGGATGCATGCCGCCACCGAACAGGGCGTGCTTGGCCATGAACAGCATGCGAATGCGCTGCTTGGCTTCTTCGGGGATGCGAAGGGGTGCGATGGATTTGGTCATGTCGGCCCGTTGAGCTGTTTGCGCGCCCCTTAGGCCTGCTGGTGCCCCTCCACCAGAACTTTGTCACGCGCCGGTTTCCGCTTGCGCCGGGACGATTCCGCGATAGCCTCGGAATTGTCGCGCAATCGGAGGAGCTTGCGGCGTGGGTATGAAGGCCTGGTACGACCGACACATAATGCCGCGCTTGATCACCGCCGCCTGCGGGCAGGAGGGGATCGAGAATCGCCGCAAGCAGGTGGTGCCTCTGGCGCAGGGGCGGGTGTTCGAACTGGGCTGCGGAGGCGGGCTCAACCAGGCGCTCTACGATCCCGCGCAGATCACCTCGTTTTCAGGCATCGATCCGCATGAAAAGCTGCTTGACGGGGCGCGGGCGCGGGCGCGCGAGAAGGGCTGGGAGGCTGACATCCGGCACGGTGTGGGCGAGGATATTCCCTTCGCCAGCGGCTCGTTCGATACTGTGGTGTGTACCTACACCCTCTGTTCGGTCGAGGATCCGGGCGCGGTGCTGGCGGAAATGTGGCGCATCCTCGCGCCGGGGGGCAGGTTGCTGTTTCTCGAGCACGGACGCGCGCCCGATGCCGGGGTCGCGCGTTGGCAGGAGCGGTTCGAGCCCGTGTGGAAGCCGCTCGCCGGGGGGTGCCACCTGACCCGTCCGATCGGTGCATCGCTGCGCGGCGCGGGCTTTGCGGTCGAGCCGCTCGGGCAGGCCTATCTCGAGAAGACGCCCAAGGTCCTGGGCTGGATGGAATGGGGGGTGGCGCGCAAGGCATGAGGGCCGGCGGGCAAGTGCCGCGCCGACCCCTTGCTATGCCTATTCGTCGCCGAAGGTGCGCTGCCACCAGCCGCGCTTGGGCTTGCCAGCTTCTTCGGGTTCGGCGCTGTCCTGCGGCGCAGGTTCCGGAGCGGTTTCGGCAGTAGCCTTGACCGGCGCCTCCGCCGGCTGTTCGGCCTCTACTTTCTTCTTGCGCGGTGCGCGCTTCTTGGGCGCGGGCTTGGCGTCGGCTTCCGCACCCGCTTCGGCCGTTTCGGGCGTCTCGCTGGTGGTTTCGGTCTCGGCCTTTTTCTTGCGCGGCGCACGCTTCTTGGGCGCGGGCTTGGCCTCGGCTTCGTCCTCTGCCTTTGCGGCAGCGTCGGTGTCGGCCTTCTTCTTGCGCGGTGCGCGCTTCTTGGGCTTGGGCTTCTCCTCGGCTTCCGCGTCGGCGGCAGCTTCCGCCGTTTCGGGCTCGCCTTCGGGCCCGGCGACCACAGCCATGTCCTCCTCGACAGCTTCGGAGACCTGCTCGAGCTGCTCGGCGTCCTCGGCCGTCACCTCGTCGGACTTGCGCCCGCGACCGCGTCCGCCCCGACGGCGTCCGCCGCGCCGACGGCGCTTCTTCGGACGGTCTTCGCCGTCCTCGTCTTCGCTCGTTTGCTCGGTGTCGTCGCCATCGTCGGCGTCGTCGCCATCTTCGTCGGAATGGTCCTGATAGTCGTCGTCGCGCTGGCGGGTCTTGCTGCGCCCGCGTCCACCGCGGCGGCGACGACGCTTGTTGCGCGGACGATCATTGTCCTCGGCTTCGTCCTCGTCGATTTCGTCGACGATGTCCTCGTCGTCCTCGTCATCGACGATCGGGTCGAAACGCGGCGCGTCCTTGGGCTTGGGGCCATGGCTCGAGACGCTCATCTTGGCGCCTTCGTCTTCGCCCTCGGGGACGACTTCGACGGTCACAAAATAGCGCTGTTCGATCTCCATCAGATCGGCGCGCTTTTCGTTGAGCAGGTAGATCGCCGCTTCGGTGCTGGCGGCGAGGCGGATGGTCGAACCCTTGCCCTTGGCGGCTTCGTCCTCGATCAGGCGCAGCGCCGAAAGGCCCGCGCTCGAAGCGGTGCGGACGAGACCGGTGCCGTCGCAATGCGGGCAGTCGCGCGTGGTCGCCTCGAGCACGCCGGTGCGCAGGCGCTGGCGGCTCATTTCCATGAGGCCGAAGCTCGAGATGCGGCCGACCTGGATGCGCGCGCGGTCGTTCTTGAGCGCTTCCTTCATCGCCTTCTCGACCTTGCGCGTGTTGGAGTGGTGCTCCTGGTCGATGAAGTCGATGACGACGAGGCCGGCCATGTCGCGCAGGCGCAGCTGGCGGGCGATCTCGCGCGCGGCTTCCAGATTGGTGTGCAGCGCGGTCTGCTCGATATTGTGCTCCTTGGTGGAGCGGCCCGAGTTGATGTCGATCGAGACCAGCGCTTCGGTCGGGTTGATGACGAGGTAGCCGCCGCTCTTCAGCTGGACGACCGGATCGTACATCGCCTTCAGCTGGTCCTCCGCGCCATAGCGCTGGAACAGCGGGACGGGGTCCGAATACTGCTTCACCCGGCGCGCATGGCTGGGCATCAGCAGCTTCATGAATTCCTTGGCCGACTTGTAGCCGGGCTCGCCCTCGACCACGACTTCCTCGATGTCGCGATTGTAGATGTCGCGGATGGCGCGCTTGATCAGGTCGCTGTCCGAATGGATCAGCGCGGGCGCGGAAGAGGACAGCGTGCGTTCGCGGATCTCGTCCCACAGGCGGGCGAGATAGTCGAAGTCGCGCTTGATCTCGGTCTTGGTGCGGCTGAGGCCCGCGGTGCGCACGATGAGGCCCATCGACTTGGGCAGGCTGAGGTCCGAGACGACCTGCTTCAAGCGCTTGCGGTCCGACGCGCTCGAGATCTTGCGCGAGATGCCGCCGCCGTGGCTGCTGTTGGGCATCAGCACGGTGTAGCGTCCGGCGAGGCTGAGATAGGTGGTCAGCGCGGCGCCCTTGTTGCCGCGCTCTTCCTTGACGACCTGGACGAGCAGCACCTGGCGGCGCTGGATGACGTCCTGGATCTTGTAGCGGCGGCGCAGCGCCATGCGCTTGGCGCGCGCTTCGTCGACTTCCTTGGCGCGGGTGCGGCCACCCTTGCCCTGGCGGCGGCCACGACCACGGCCACGCCCACGACCGCGCGAACGGCTGTCGTCCTCGTCCGAATCCTCGTCTGATTCGTCTTCCTCGTCCTCGTCGCCGTCGAGATGGCCTTCCTCGATCGTCGCGACCTCGTCCTTGTCGGAGGTGTCGACTTCCTCGAGGCCGTCTTCGGCAAGATCTTCGGCAAGCGCTTCGGCGCTTTCGTCCTCGGCGTCGTATTCGTCGCCGGGCATTTCGCCGCGGTCTTCTTCCTCGTCGCGCAGGCGGGCTTCTTCCGCGGCCGCCTCGGCCTCGGCGGCGAGCAGCGCTTCGCGATCTTCCTTGGGGATCTGGTAGTAGTCGGGGTGGATTTCGCTGAAGGCGAGGAAGCCGTGGCGATTGCCACCGAAATCGACGAAGGCCGCCTGCAGCGAGGGTTCGACCCGCGTAACCTTGGCTAGATAGATATTGCCCTTGATCTGCTTGTGATCGGCAGATTCGAAATCGAATTCCTCAATCCGGTTGCCCTTGAGCACCGCCACCCGGGTTTCTTCCTGGTGGCGCGCATCGATAAGCATGCGCGTTGCCATGTAGTAATCTCCAGCCGCGTGCGCGCAGGGATGACCCTGCCAAGCCGCGGCGTATCATGTTGGAAAGTCCGCGGCCCGTCCTGGGCATCGCGGTGTTTGCGAACCGGCCAACGCCTGCAGATGCGACGGGCCGGGTATTCGTGACTGCGGGGCTGGTCCTGCGCTGCGATTGCGCTGTCCGACCCGACGATGCGGCAAAGGCGGAAGCCTGTGCTGCGCTGGTCGGGGAAAAACGGGCCATGTCCGGCATCAACCTGTATTGCATTGGGTCGGAGCGGCTGCGCCGCTGCGTCCTGAAAAAGAACGGTTTTTTCCGATGACCCTCTTCGTCGCGTCGATATCGCGCCGATCGGAGGCACCGGGCAAACCGGTAATATGTCGCTAGCACCGTGGGTTTCGTACGGCAACCATATTGCGTCATTCGGCAACAAGGCCCTAACCAAGCGGGGCCATGACGATCCGGGCCCAACTCATGCTGCTGGTCCTGCTGCCACTCGCCCTTGTCGTGGCGCTGGTGGCAACGGCGCAGCGCATTCCGGTGCCCATGATCGGGCGCGCCTATGTCGTGCGCGTCACTCTGCCCGAAGCCGATGCTCCCGCTGCCCTGCCGCAAGTCGCGGGAAAGGCCGGGCTTCCGCTGGTGGTGATCGACGCCGGCCATGGCGGACACGATCCGGGCGCTTCGGGGCAGGGCTACCGTGAGAAGGCGATCGTGCTCGGGCTGGCGCGCGCACTGCGCGACGAACTCGAACGCGAAGGCAAGGTCCGGGTGGCGCTGACGCGCGACGACGATCGCTATCTCGTCCATGCCGAACGGGTCGGGATCGCCCGGCGGCTCGATGCCGACCTGTTCCTCTCGATCCATGCCGACAGCGCGGGCGACGCGGAACAGGTCACGGGGGCGAGCACCTACACGCTGTCGAACAAGGCATCGAGCGAGGCGGCGGCGCGGTTCGCCGAACGCGAGAACGCGGCGGACCGCCTCAACGGGATCGACATCGGCGGGCAGAGCGACGTGGTGAGCACGATCCTGGTTGAATTGTCGCAGCGCCGTACGCAGGAGCAATCGGCCGAGTTCGCACGGCTCATCCGACGCGAGGGCGAGGGCACCATCCGCTTCCACCCGCAAGCCGAACGTGCGGCGGCGCTGAAGGTGCTGCGCGCTCCCGACGTTCCTTCTGTGCTGTTCGAAAGCGGCTACATCACCAACGAGGCCGAGGCCCAGCGGCTCGCCTCTCCGGCGGGACGCGCCCGTTTCGCCAAGGTCATGGCACGCGCGATCAGGATCTATTTCGCTCGGCAGCAGGCAGGCTGAGCAGGTCAATTCTCTCCAACGCATTCTTCGTTCTGGCGAATTGCAGAATGAGCGTGCTAGAGGCCCCATCCACATCATGTCCGACCAGCCCGCTCTCGACTATTACCGCTATCGTATCAGCCGCGACCCCAAGCGGCTGATCGCCTGGTTCAACGACAATTGGGCGCATAGCCGCCGACTGCGCGTCGGATGCTACATCGGCGGAATCGCGGTGGTCATGCTGGTGCTCGCCTGGGCCACGCTGGGGCGCAACCTGCCCGACGCCGAATCGCTGCTCGAATACGAAACTCCGCTGCCCACCGTCGTGCGCGGGATCGATGGCGAGATCGTCAACACCTATGCCCGCGAGCGCCGGGTGCAGCTGCAGTATGGCGATTTCCCGCAGAAGCTGATCGAGGCCTACCTCTCGGCCGAGGACAAGACCTTCTTCAGCCACGGGGGTGTCGACATCACAGGCACGCTCGGCGCGGTCGTCGACTATGCGACCAAGTTCGGGTCGGGCGAGCGCGCGGTCGGCGGATCGACGATTACCCAGCAGGTCGCGAAGAACCTGCTGCTGGGCGACGAATATTCGGTGACGCGCAAGCTCAAGGAGATGATCCTCGCCACGCGCATCGAGAGCGTGCTGACCAAGCAGGAAATCCTCGAACTCTATCTCAACGAAATTCCGCTCGGTCGGCGCAGCTTCGGCGTGCAGGCGGCAGCGCGGGCCTATTTCGACAAGGATGTCGGCGATCTCGACCTCCATGAGATGGCCTTCCTCGCGATCCTGCCCAAGGCGCCCGAACGCTATGGCCGTACGCGTTATCACGACCTGGCGATCGCCCGGCGCAATTTCGTGCTCGACCAGATGGTCGCCAACGACTTCATTTCGGCAGAGGATGGCGCTGCCGCCAAGCGCATGGATCTCGGCCTCGTGCAGCAGCGCAGCGAACGCTCGGCCGATGCGGGCTATTTCCTCGAGGAAGTGCGTCGCCAGCTGATCGACAAGTTCGGCGAGACCGCCGAGGACGGGCGCAACAGCGTCTATTCGGGCGGGTTGTGGGTGCGCACTTCGCTCGATACCGAACTGCAGGATGCGGCCCGCGATGCTTTGCGCGCGCAGTTGATCAGCTATCACGGCAATCGCGGCTTCACCAAGCCGATCGCCACGCTCAATCCCGACAATGGAAGCCTGACTTCGCAGCTGGCTTCGTCGAACATTTCGATCAGCTACAAGGACTGGCGGGTCGGCGTGATTACCGCGCCGGGGCGTATTGGCTTCACCGATGGCGAGGAATATCCGCTTTCGGGCGGTCCTTCGACGCTGAAGGCAGGCGACGTGGTCGCGGCGGCCAAATCGGGCAGCGGCTATGCCATCCGCGGGGTGCCTGAGGTTTCGGGAGCCTTCCTTGCCGAGGCACCGCAGACCGGGCGCATTCTCGCCATGCAGGGCGGGTTCGACAGCCGCCTGGGCAGTTTCAACCGCGCGACGCAGGCGTTGCGCCAGCCGGGATCGACGATCAAGCCTTTCGTCTATGCCTCTGCGCTCGACCAGGGGATGACCCCGGCGACGCAGGTGCCCGACCAGACCTTCTGTGTCTGGCAGGGGGCGAACCTGGGCGAAAAGTGCTTCCGCAATTTCGGCGGGGGCGGGGGCGGTGTGCACACGATGCGCTGGGGTCTCGAACAGAGCCGCAACCTGATGACCGTCCATATAGCCGACGACACCGGAATGGACAACGTCATCAAGACCTTCCAGCGGGTCGGGATCGGCAGCTACGACCCTTACTATTCCTTCGCGCTGGGCGCGGGCGACACGACCGTCGCAAGGATGGTCAATGCCTATGCGGCACTCGCCAACTGGGGCCGCCAGAACGCCGGGTCGGTGATCGATTACGTGCAGGATCGCGACGGCAAGGTCATCTTCCGCACCGACAAGCGTGATTGCTCGAGCTGCAACATGCCCGAATGGGACGGGCAGCCGATGCCGCGCTTCGACATATCGGGCAAGCAGGTGCTCGATCCCCGCACCGCCTTCCAGGTCGTCCACATGCTCCAGGGCGTGGTCACGCGCGGCACCGCGGTGCGGCTGCGCAGCCTCGAACTGCCGCTGTTCGGCAAGACGGGAACCACCAACGGCCCGACCAATGCCTGGTTCGTGGGCGGCTCGCCCGATATCATCGCCGGCATGTATGTCGGCTTCGACCAGCCGCGCAATCTCGGTGGCTGGGTGCAGGGTGGCAATACCGCCGCCACGATCATGAAGCGCTTCATCGAAGCCACCCGCGAACGCTGGCAGGCCGAGGATTTCGTCGCTCCGCCGGGCATCCGCATGGTCAAGGTCGATCGGCGCAGCGGCAAGCGCGTGTTCGAGGGTACCCCGTCGGACGAGCCGACCGCCGCGATCATCTGGGAGGCCTTCAAGCCCGATACCGAACCGCCGCGTGCGACACGTTCGGATGCGATCGCCGCCAAGCGCAACGAAATCCTCGAACTGATCCGCCGCGGACGCCAGGGGGCCCAGGCCGCCAAGGCCAACGATAATGGCGACCAGCCCGACGATTTCGTCGAGGACCAGGGTGGAATATACTGAACGGCGCTTGGCAGGCGGCGCCACAGGGTTCATGATGCGCGGCATGAAGATGTTCCGCACCATGCTGGCGGCCGCTGCGCTCGGCCTTGCTGCAACGCCCGTCCTGGCCGCTCTCGCCACCGGCGAGCAGGCACCGAAGTTCACCGCCCAGGGCGCCATGGCCGGCAAGCCGATCCGCGTCGATCTCGCCACCTCGCTCAAGAAGGGCCCGGTGGTGCTGTATTTCTTCCCCGCCGCCTTCACCTCCGGCTGCAATCTCGAAGCGCAGGCTTTCGCCGCCGCGATCGACGATTTCCGCGCGGCGGGGGCCACGGTGATCGGTATGACCGGCGGCAACACCAATCAGTTGCGCGATTTTTCGGCCAAGCATTGTGCCGGGCAGTTTCCGGTCGCGTCGGCCTCGAAGGAGCTGATCGCGCAATACGACGTTTCGCTCGGCCTGACGGACGACAAGGCGGGGTGGAGCAACCGCACCACCTACGTCATCGACACCGACGGGACGGTGGCTTTCGTCTACTCGGACCTCAAGCCGAACGAACATATCGCCCGCAGCCTCGCCGCGGTGCGCTCGCTCGCGCGCAAGTAAGCAGACCATCCCATCTTTCCCGCGCCGCGCGTCTGCGCTAGGCGGCGCGCCCGCGTACCTTTTTCCAGGAGAGTTCCATGCGTGCCGAAGGGCAGGCCCAAATCGACCGTATCGAAGCGGCACTGGCGCTGGTCAGGCAGTCGCTCGACTGGGAGCGCGCCCTGCGCCGGCTCGACGAGCTCGATGCGCGCGTGCAGGACCCGACGCTGTGGGACGATCCCAAGCAGGCGCAGGCGATCACGCAGGAACAAAAGCGCCTCGAAACCGCGATCAGCACCGTGCGCGAGATCGAAAGCGAAATGGCCGATGCGATCGAATTCGTCGAAATGGGCGAGGCCGAAGGTGATAGCGAGGTCGAGCGCGAAGGGCTGGATACGCTGTCGCAACTCGCCGAACGCGCCGATCGCGATAAGGTCCAGGCGCTGCTTTCGGGCGAGGCCGACGGCAACGACACCTATCTCGAAATCCACGCCGGCGCGGGCGGCACCGAAAGCCAGGACTGGGCGGACATGCTGCTGCGCATGTATGCCCGCTGGGCCGAACGCCGCGGCTTCAAGGTCGAGACGGTCGAATACCAGGCCGGCGACCAGGCCGGGATCAAGAGCGCGACGCTGCTGATCAAGGGCGAGAACGCCTATGGCTATGCGAAGACCGAGAGCGGCGTGCACCGCCTCGTCCGGATCAGCCCCTACGACAGTTCGGCGCGGCGCCACACCAGCTTCAGCTCGGTTTGGGTCTATCCGGTGATCGACGACGACATCGACATCGAGATCAACCCGGCGGACCTCAAGATCGACACCTACCGCGCTTCGGGCGCGGGCGGCCAGCACGTCAACACCACCGACTCGGCGGTGCGTATCACCCACCAGCCGACCGGAATCGTCGTCGCCAGCCAGAACGACCGCAGCCAGCACAAGAACCGCGCGACTGCGATGGGCATGCTCAAGGCGCGCCTGTTCGAACGCGAGATGGCCGAGCGCGAGGCGGCGGCATCGGGCGAATATCAGGAAAAGAGCGACATCGGCTGGGGCCACCAGATCCGCAGCTACGTCCTCCAGCCCTACCAGATGGTCAAGGACCTGCGTACCGGCGTGACTTCGCCCACGCCCGACGACGTGCTCGACGGCGCGCTCGACCCGTTCATTTCGGCCGCACTCGCGCAGCGCGTGACCGGCGAGACGGTCGAGGTGGAGGATACCGAGTGAGCCTGCGGCTCGCCTTGCTGCTTCCGGTCGCGCTGCTGGCCGCCTGCAAGGGTCAGGCGGGCTTCGACGACGGCGAACCGCGCTTCCCCGAACCCGACAGGCCGGTGTCCGAGATCGGCTCGAACCAGTTCTCGACCGAGGACCAACGCGACAGCCGGGGCGAGGCGCAGACCGTGATGGACCTGGCCCAGCTCGAACCAGGGATGACCGTGGCCGATATCGGCGCGGGCAATGGCTATTACACCGTCCGCCTGGCCGAACGTGTCGGCGCCAAGGGCCGCGTGCTGGCGCAGGATATCGACCGCGATGCACTCAGCCGTCTGGCCCGACGTATCGAGCGCCAGCGGCTGGAAAACGTGTCCATCCGCTTGGGCGAGACAGCCGATCCGCGGCTCCCCGCGAACAGTTTCGACCGCATCTTCATGGTCCATATGTACCACGAGATCGGGCAGCCCTACGAGTTCCTCTGGCGCATGTGGCCTTCCCTGCGCGAGGGCGGCCAGGTGGTGGTGGTCGACATCGACCGACCGACCGACCAGCACGGCATCGACCCGCTGCTGCTGAGCTGCGAATTCGAGGCGGTCGGCTACGAGCTGGTCGAGTTCAAGGACGCGCCCCAATTGGCGGGGTACTATGCACAGTTCAAGGCAGCCGCTACGAGGCCCGCTCCCGGAGAGATAGAGCGCTGCCGCGGCGACCGTGCCGCGCTGCGCGATGGGGCCCAGCGCCCCGCGAAAAGAGAGAAAGCGTAAGTATATGAGTTTCAAGGGTCTCGAGCCAATCATCTATGGCGGCAAGGAAGTCTGGCCGCTGGTCGAAGGCGGCAAGGGCGTATCCGCCACCAATCACATGAGCTCGGGCGCCTGGGCCGCCGCAGGCGGTATCGGCACGGTCAGTGCGGTCAATGCCGACAGCTACGATGTCGACGGCAACCCGATCCCGCAGGTCTATCCGCAGGCGACCCGCACCGAGCGTTTCGAACAACTGGTGCGATACGCCATCGACGGTGCCACCGAGCAGGTGAAGCGCGCGCACGAGATCTCCGGCGGCAAGGGCGCGATCAACATCAACGTGCTGTGGGAAATGGGCGGGGCGCAGCGCGTGCTCGAAGGCGTGCTCGAAAACTGCCCCGGCCTCGTTACCGGCGTCACCTGCGGCGCGGGCATGCCCTACAAGCTCGCCGAGATCGCGGCCAAGCACAATGTCCACTACCTGCCGATCGTAAGCTCGGCGCGCGCCTTCCGCGCGCTGTGGAAGCGGAGCTATTCCAAGGTTCCGCACCTGATGGCCGCGGTGGTCTACGAAGATCCCTGGCTCGCGGGTGGGCACAACGGCCTTTCCAACGCCGAGGACCCGACCAAGCCGGAAGATCCCTATCCGCGCGTCAAGGCGCTGCGCGACACGATGCGCGCCGAGGGCGTTAGCGAAGAGACCGCGATCGTCATGGCCGGCGGCGTGTGGTTCCTGCGCGAATGGAACGACTGGATCGACAATCCCGAGCTGGGCAAGATCATGTTCCAGTTCGGCACCCGGCCGCTGCTGACCAAGGAGAGCCCGATCCCGCAAGTGTGGAAGGACATGCTGCGCACGGTCGAGCCGGGCGATGTGCTGCTGCACAAGTTCAGCCCCACCGGCTTCTATTCCTCCGCGGTCAAGACGCCGTTCCTCTACGATCTCATGCACCGCAGCGAGCGCCAGATTCCGATCTTCAAGCGCGACGAGGAAGAGGGCACGATCCCGCTCGCCGATCACGGCAAGGCGAAGTATTTCTTCGTCCACCCGGGCGACCAGCGCAAGGCGCAGGCGTGGATGCACGAAGGCTTCACCGAGGCGCTCAAGACCCCCGACGACACGGTGGTCTTCACCACGCCCGAGAGTGCCGAGCAGATTCGCGCCGACCAGCAGGGCTGCATGGGCTGCCTGTCGCACTGCCAGTTCTCGAGCTGGAAGGATCACGACAACCACACCACCGGGCGCCTCGCCGACCCGCGCAGCTTCTGTATCCAGAAGACGCTGCAGGACATCGCCCACGGCGGCGACCCGGACGAGAACCTCGCCTTCGCCGGCCACGCGGCCTACCGCTTCAAGCAGGACCCGTTCTATTCGAACAATTTCACCCCTACGGTGAAGGAACTGGTCGAGCGGATTTTGACGGGGGATTGAGGCTTCGCGCCAAATGTGTCGATGCGTCACCCCGGCCTCCGAGCCGGGGGCGGGGCTTTCGTGCGAGAATCCTCCGGAATAGCACCGGCCCCGGATCAAGTCGGGGGCGACGAGTGCGGCCTATAGCCCCGTCAGCACCTGGTCCGGCGGTCTGTGGCCATCGGCCCACATGCGGATGTTGGCGATCACCTTGAGGCCGCTTTCCTCGCGCCCTTCGCGCGTGGCGCTGCCGATATGGGGGAGGGTCATCACGTTGCGATGGCGGACCAGGCGCGGATCGACACTGGGCTCGTCGGGATAGACGTCGAGCCCCGCGCCGGCCAGCTTGCCGCCCTCCAGCGCTGCGATCAGCGCTTCCTGGTCGACGAGGTCGCCGCGCGCCGTGTTGATGAGGCTTGCGCCATCCTTCATCAGCCCGATCCGCCGCGCGTCGATCATGTGATGCGTGTCGGGCCCGGCGGGGCAGTGGAGGGTGAGGATGTCGGCCTCGGCCATCAGCGCGTCGAGGCTGTCGACCCAGCGCGCGTGGAACATGCGCTCGACCGCCTCGGGCAGGCGCTTGCGGTTGTGATAGGCGATTTCGAGCCCGAAGGCGCGCGCGCGGTGCGCCACCGCCTGGCCTATCCGGCCCATCCCCACGATGCCGAGCACCTTGCCTGCGAGTTTGGTGCCGAGCAGTGCGGTCGGGGTCCAGCCGCTCCACTTGCCGCTGCGGATGAGCTCGACGCCCTCGCGGATGCGGCGGGGCACGCCGATGATTCCGGCCATGGCGAGGTCGGCGGTGTCGTCGGTGAACACGCCCGGCGTGTTGGTGACCAGGATGTGCCGCGCGGCGGCAGCCTCGAGGTCGATATGCTCGGTCCCAGCGCCGAAATTGGCGATCAGGCCGAGGTCCTTGCCCGCCTCGGCGATCATCGCGGCATCGATCCGGTCGGTGACGGTCGGGACCAGTACGTCGTATCCGCGCATCGCGGCGATGAGTTGGTCGCGCGAAAGCGGCACATCCCCGGCATTGAGACTCACCTCGAACAATTCGCTCATGCGCTCCTCGACGCCGGGCATGAGGTGGCGCGTCACGAAGACGCGGGGCTTGCGATCGAGGCGTTTGGCCGGGCGGGCGTCGGTGCTGTCCATGTGCTGCCAAGCGCTAGGCCGCGCGGCGGGGAGCGGTCAAGGATTCGCACTCGGGCGATCCGCGAAGGGCGTTGACTGTCGGCGCGCATTGCCCGATTCAGCGCGCCATGTTCGCACGGCTTTTCATACCTTTCCTTCTGTTCGCCGGACTTGCGGCCCCTGCCGGGGCGCAGGACCGCGACGTACCCTATTGGGCGACGATTCGGGCCAGCGTCCTCAACCTCCGCGTGGGGCCGAGCGCCGACTACAAGATCGACTGGGTCTATCGCCGCCCGGGCCTGCCGGTGAAGGTGGTGCGGCTGATGGAAGGCTGGCGCCTGATCGAGGACCCGGACGGGGCGCGGGGCTGGGTGGTCGCCCGGCTGCTGAGCCCCGATCGCGGGGCGATCGTCATTGGCGAGGGGCTGGCGGCGATGCGCGCCGGGGCCAGCAATGATGCCGCGCTCAAATGGAAGGTCGAGCCGGGCGTCGTCGGCGTGCTCGGCGATTGCGACGATGGCTGGTGCGAATTCGCGGTCGAGAATCGCCGCGGCTATGTGCTCGAATCGCGTCTCTGGGGTGTGGGCGAGCCCTGAGGCTCAAGGCAAGCTAACCCTCTGGTGTAGCCTCGGCGACGGGCTCCGGCTCAGTCTCCATCCTGCGAACCGAGGACTGGACCTTGCCATCCTCGCCGCGCATTTCGAAGGCGCCGTCCTCACCCGGCGCACCGCCGGCGTAGCATTCCTCGGGATCGTCACCTTCGGGGTCGAAGCACATTGTGCCTTCGTCGCCCGTACGCCAGGTCCCGCCCCCGGTGCGCGTGCCGTCCGCCGTCGCTTCGGCATAGGTGCCGTCGGCATTGATCGTCTGGATCGTGACGGTGCCGTCGGCCAGCTTGACTTCATAGGTCCCGGCAAGATCGCCGGTCGCGGTGCTCTTGAGCGTCGCGTCGGTCGGTACCACCGCCTCCGCAGGTTCGTCCTTCGAGCCGCAGGCGGCCAGCGAAATGCCGGCCGCCGCGATCAGCAGCAATCGTTTCATGGCCAATCCCCCTTCGCCGTGGGTGGTGTCGGTACGCAGGACGAGGGGAGTGGCCCGCGCCATCAGGCGAGCTCGACCGCCACCGCGGTGGCTTCGCCGCCGCCGATGCAGAGCGAGGCGACGCCGCGCGTCTTGCCCTGCCGCTTGAGCGCATTGAGCAGGGTGACGATGATGCGCGTCCCGCTGGCGCCGATCGGGTGACCGAGCGCAGTGCCGCCGCCGTTGACGTTGATCCTGTCGTGCGGGATGCCGATGTCGCGCATCGCGAACATGGCGACGCAGGCAAAGGCCTCGTTGACCTCCCACAGGTCGACGTCCTCCGCCGACCAGCCGGCCTTTTCGAGCACCTTTTCGATCGCGCCGATGGGGGCGACGGTGAACTGCGAGGGCTCCTGCGCATGCGCGGCCATGGCGACGATCTTCGCCACCGGCTCCTGGCCATTGGCCTTGGCCACGCTCTCGCGCGTCAGCACGACCGCGGCCGCGCCGTCGGAAATCGAGCTCGAGGTTGCCGCGGTGATCGTGCCGTCCTTGGCGAAGGCCGGGCGCAGGGTCGGGATCTTGTCGGGCTTGCCCTTGCCGGGCTGTTCGTCGTGCTCGACCGTCTGTTCGCCCGCACGGGTCGAGAAGGTCACGGGGACCACCTCGTCGGCGAAGGCGCCGCTCTCGATCGCGGCATTGGCGCGGCGCAGCGATTCGATCGAATAGGCGTCCATTTCCTCGCGGGTGAGCTGGTATTCGTTGGCCGTATCCTGCGCGAATGTGCCCATAGCGCGGCCTTCCTCATAGGCGTCTTCCAGCCCGTCGAGGAACATGTGGTCATATGCGGGGTCGTGGCCGAGGCGGGCGCCCGAGCGGTGCTTCTTGAGCAGGTAGGGCGCATTGGTCATGCTCTCCATCCCGCCCGCGACGACATAGTCCACGGTACCGCTGGCGAGCGCCTCGGCGCCCATGATCACCGTCTGCATGCCGCTGCCGCAGACCTTGTTGACCGTGGTCGCCTGGACCGATTTGGGCAGGCCGGCCTTGATCGATGCCTGACGGGCAGGGGCTTGGCCGAGCCCGGCGGGAAGGACGCAGCCCATGTAGGTGCGATCGAATTGGTCGGCCCCGACGCCCGAGCGCTCGACCGCCGCCTTGATCGCCGTCGCACCGAGTTCGGTCGCGGAAACATCGGCGAGGGCACCCTGCATGCCGCCCATGGGTGTGCGGGCATAGGACAGGATGACGACGGGATCGGATGCGCTGAACTGGGGCATGCTTGTGCTGTTCCTCTTGATCTGGAATATCGGTTGCCAAAGGCGACCTAAATGGTGGCCTGCAATCTAGTGCTGCGTTGCACCAATATCAAACGGAGAGAGCGATGGCGGATAATCGTAAGAGCGACATGGAAGCCGTTTTGCGCAAGCAGCGCGCCGCACACCACCAGATGCGCCCCGAGCCTATGGCGCTGCGCAAGGACCGCATCCAGCGGGCGATGACGCTGCTCAAGAAGCACGGCGAGGATTTGTGCAAGGTCATGGCCGCCGACTTCGGCAATCGCTCGCCGCACCAGTCGATGATCACCGACATCGCCGGTACGGTCAATTTCGGCAAGTACTGCCTCAAGAACATGGACAAGTGGGCGCGGGCGGAGAAGCGCCACGTCCAGTTCCCGCTCGGCCTGCTCGGCGCCAAGGCAGAGGTGCGCTACGAACCCAAGGGCGTGGTCGGCATCCTCAGCCCGTGGAATTTCCCGGTCAATCTCAGCTTCGGCCCGCTGATGCAGGTCTTCGCCGCGGGCAACCGCGCGATGATCAAGCCCAGCGAGTTCACCGAGAAGACCAGCCTGCTGACCAAGGAACTGGTCGAGGAATACTTCACGCCTGACGAATGCGCCGTGTTCACCGGCGGGCCCGAAGTGGCGCATGCCTTTTCGCAGCTGCCCTTCGACCATCTCGTCTTCACAGGTTCGACCGCCACGGGTCGCAAGGTGATGGAGGCTGCGGCGCAGAACCTCGTCCCGGTGACGCTCGAGCTGGGCGGCAAGAGCCCCGTGTTCATGGGCGAGAGCGCCGATTTCGCCAAGGCGGGCGAACGCGTCGCGCTGGGCAAGATGATGAATGCGGGCCAGATCTGTCTTGCGCCCGATTATCTCTACGTCCCCGAAAGCAAGCAGGACGAGGCGATCCACGGTGTGTGGCAGGGTACTGCCAACATGTACCCGACGCTGCTGGAGAACGAGGATTACGCGAGCGTGGTCAGCGACCGCCATTTCGACCGCTTGCAGGACCTCGTCGCCGATGCGCGCGACAAGGGCGCCGAGGTGATCGAGGTCAATCCCGGGAACGAGGATTTTTCGAGCACCAATGCCCGCAAGATGCCGCTGACGATCCTCAAGAACGTCACCGAGGACATGAAGGCGATGCAGGAAGAGATCTTCGGCCCGGTGTTGCCGGTCAAGACCTACACCAGCATCGACGATGCGATCGATTACGTGAACGAGCACGACCGTCCGCTCGGCCTCTACTACTTCGGCCAGGACAGCGACGAGCGCGAGAAGGTTCTGACAAGGACGATCAGCGGCGGCGTGACGGTCAACGATGTGATCTTCCACGTCTCGATGGAGGACCTGCCCTTCGGCGGGGTCGGGCCGAGCGGCATGGGCAGCTATCACGGGGTCGAGGGCTTCCGTGAGTTCAGCCATGCGCGGAGCATCTACACCCAGCCCAAGATCGATGTCGCCAAGCTCGGCGGGTTCAAGCCCCCCTATGGCCCCGCGACCGAGAAAGCCGTGAAGACGATGATGAAATGAGGGCGCTGGGCGCAGCGCTGGCCATCGCGCTCGCCGGCTGCGCCAGTTACCCGCACGCGCAGGAGGCGGCGCCCGCGAGCACTGCGCTCTGGCGCCCGGTCGATTCCGGGACCGGTGCGATCGCCGAGGCCAAGGCGCTCGAAGCCCTGGCCGCGGCCTATCCGGACAGCGGTTCGGTCCGCTTGCGCCTCCTCAACGCCCAACTCGGAGCGGAGGACTACGACGCTGCGATCCCGACTCTTCGCTGGCTCTACGAGCGTGGCTACGTGTTCTCGGAAGCCGCACGCCGCCGGCTTCCCGAGCTGGTCGGGGCGGAACGTGCGGCGCAGGTCACAGCGCTCATCCGCGAGCCTGCCGAACCGGTCGACGCCAGTACGGTTTTTGCGACCATCCCGTCGTCGGCGGAGCTGGTCGAAAGTCTAGTGATCGATCCCGAGACCGGAAGGATGGTGGCGACATCGGTGTCACGGCACAGCGTCTGGGTGGGTTCCGCAGGAGGCGACTGGCGTGAGTTCGCGCCTACTGGAGCGGGCAATCTCTCGGGCATCGTCCTCGATCCTGCGCGCGGCACGCTGTGGGTGGCTGCGGGACATATCGACGGCGGACAGGACGAGAGCGCGGGGTTTGCCGGGCTGATCGCAATGTCGCCCGACGGCGCGGAACAGCAGCGCATCGCGGCGCCCCAGGGCGCGAATCTCTCGGATATCCACCGCGCAACCGACGGCACGATCTACGCCAGCGATCCGCTGGGCGGTGGCATCTACAGGCTCGGGCCCGGCAGCGAAACGCTCGAAACGCTCGTCCCACCGGGCAGCTTCCGTTCGCCGCAGGGCCTTGCAACGAGTGCAGATGGCAAGTGGCTCTACGTCAGCGACTACAATTACGGGATCGCGATCGTCCCGCTCGACGGGAAACCGATCGAGCGGCTGGCGACCGACCTTCCGATCCTGCTCGACGGGGTCGACGGGCTCTGGCGCCACGACAACGAGCTGATCGCAGTGCAGAACGGGACCAGCCCGATGCGGATCGTCGCGCTACAACTCTCGGACGACGGGCTGCGGATTGTCGGCCAGCGGGTTCTCGAGCAGGCCAATCCCGACTGGACCGAACCGCTGTCGGGCCATCTCGGGCAGGATGCGCTCTACTACGTGGGCAATGGCCAGTGGGATCGCCTGAAGGAGGGGAGGCCGGACCCGTCCCGGCCCTTCGTCGACACCACGATCCGCAAGCTTCCGCTCGAACGCTGATCGGCCTCGCTCCAAGCGCGACAGGAGATGAGGGAATTGCGCCATGCGCACCCTTGCACCAACTTCGCGACGGGCCTAGAGGCGGGCGCGAACCAAGCCCGACGCCTAGGAATCATTCGTGGTCGATCTCGAACAATACCTGCCCATCCTGATCTTCCTGTTCATCGCCGTCGGCCTGTCGGCCCTCTTCGTATTCCTCCCCATGGGCGTCGCCCGGCTGACCGGCGCGCACAAGCCCGATGCGGAGAAGAACAGCGAGTATGAATGCGGTTTCCCTGCCTTCGAGGACCCGCGCAGCCAGTTCGATGTGCGGTTCTACCTGATCGCCATCCTGTTCATCATCTTCGACCTCGAAGCGGCCTTCCTGTTTCCCTGGGCGGTAAGCCTCGACCTGACCGGCTGGCCCGGCTGGATCACCATGATGGTGTTCCTCGGCGAACTCGCCGTCGGCCTCGCCTATGCGTGGAAGGTCGGCGCGCTGGAGTGGGAGTGATCGCATGACCCAGTCGACCATCATCACACCGCCGAATGCGGTGCCCGCTGCGCAGGGCGGCGAAGTGCGCCAGCCCGACGCGGATTATTTCAACGCGCTCTCGACCGAGGTGAACGACAAGGGCTTCCTCGTCACCAGCACCGAGGACCTGTTCCAGTGGGCGCGCACCGGCTCGCTGTGGTGGATGACCTTCGGCCTCGCCTGCTGCGCGGTCGAGATGATCCACGTCAACATGCCGCGCTACGACATGGAACGCTTCGGCGTCGCCCCGCGCGCCTCGCCGCGCCAGTCGGACGTGATGATCGTCGCCGGCACGCTGTGCAACAAGATGGCCCCCGCGCTGCGCAAGGTCTACGACCAGATGTCGGAGCCCAAATACGTCATCTCCATGGGCAGCTGCGCCAATGGCGGCGGCTATTATCACTACAGCTATTCGGTGGTGCGCGGCTGCGACCGGATCGTCCCGGTGGACATCTATGTCCCCGGGTGCCCGCCGACGGCCGAAGCGCTGCTCTATGGCGTGATGCAGCTGCAGCGGAAGATCCGCCGTTCGGGCACGATCGAGAGGTAAGGGCGCATCATGGCTACTCTGCATTCCGCGCCCCGCTTCACGCAGATCGACGGGCTCAAGGGCACGCTCTCGGGCGCGCTCGGCGAGCACCTGCTCGAAGCGCATGAAGAGCATGGCGAACTGCTGCTCACCGTGAAGCGTGACAGCGTCGAGGACGCGCTGCGCATCCTGCGCGACGACCATTCCTATCAGCAGCTGATGGAAATCGCCGGGGTCGACTATCCGTCGCGCCGCGAGCGCTTCGAAGTGGTCTACATGCTGCTCTCGCTGACCACCAACAGCCGCATCATCGTCAAGTGTTCGGCCTCCGAAGACACACCCGTGCCTACGGTCACCACGCTGTGGCCCAATGCCGGCTGGCTCGAGCGCGAGGTGTTCGACCTCTACGGCGTGCTCTTCGCGGGCAATACCGACCTGCGCCGCATCCTCACCGACTACGGTTTCGAAGGGCATCCCTTCCGCAAGGACTTCCCGCTCACCGGTTATCAGGAACTGCGTTACTCCGAAGACGAGAAGCGCGTGGTCTACGAGCCGGTCGAGCTCGCGCAGGACCTGCGCCAGTTCGACTTCATGAGCCCGTGGGAAGGCGCGGACTACGTCCTTCCGGGCGACGAAAAGGCGACCACGTCTCCGGTCGAGGAAGCCAAGACGACGGACAAGCCCTCCGATACCGGCGCCGGCAAGAAGGCCGACGACAAGGCTGCCGACACGGTCAGCAAAGGTGCGCCCGCCGAGGAAGATGGCGGCAAGGACGCGCCCGCGCCGAAGCCGACCGAAGACCGCCCGACGCGCGCCAAGCGCCAGGGCAAGGCGAAGGATACGGCCAAGGCAACCGAGCCGAAGAAGGCTCCCGCCAAGGCAAAACCCGCTGCCAAGAAGGCTCCTGCCAAGCGCAAGCCTGCCGCCAGGAAGAAGGACGACAAGTGATGACCCGCCTGTTTCTTCCGCTTGCCGTGCTCGCGCTCGCCGCATGCTCGTCCGAGCCTGCCGAGCAGGACAGCGCGGACGAGTTCGCCAACCGAATCGGACAGAACGGGGAGGGTGCGCAGCTCGATCCGTCGCAGCCCGATCCCAACGCGCCCAACACCGCGAACGAAGCGCCGCCCGCAGGTGCCGATCTCACTCAGCTCGCCCAGCTGGGCGACATTGGTGGCGTGAACCTCGGCCCGCGCGACGGTGGCTGCACGCTCATGGTCGGCAATGAGGAAATGCTCATCGCCGCCGGCATGAAAGACAAGGCGCTGCCCGGCAAGGCGGTGGTCCGCGTCGGCGACAGCCTGACGATGGTCGATGCCGACGTCGGCGGCCTCGATGCGATCAAGGCCGGCACGACCTTCAACGGCGAAGGCTTCACCGTCACCGTGGCCCCTGCGGCGGGCGACCAGCAGAGCCGCCCGGCCAACGTCACCGTGCGTGACGCGGCGGGCAAGACCCAATCCTACAGCGGCAAGTGGATCTGCGCATGAGCCACGCCATGCATCTCGAAGAGTCGCCGACCACTGGCGACGAGGTCATCACCAATTACACGATCAACTTCGGGCCCCAGCACCCCGCGGCGCACGGCGTGCTGCGCATGGTGATGGAGCTCGACGGCGAGATCATCGAGCGGATCGATCCGCATGTGGGCCTGCTCCATCGCGGCACCGAGAAGCTGATCGAGCACAAGACATACCTCCAGGCGCTGCCCTATTTCGACCGGCTCGACTATTGCTCGCCGCTGTGCATGGAGCACAGCTACGTCCTCGCGATCGAGAAGCTGCTCAATGTCGAGGTGCCCGAGCGTGCGCAGTACCTGCGCGTGCTGTTCGCCGAGCTGACGCGCATCTGCAACCACATGCTCAACATCGGCGCGCACGTCATGGACGTCGGCGCGATGACGCCGAACCTGTGGGTGTTCGAGCTGCGCGAAGACTGCATGAACTTCTTCGAACGGGCTTCGGGCGCGCGCATGCACTCGGCATGGTTCCGCCCGGGAGGCGTCCACCAGGACGTGCCCGAGAAGCTGCTGGTGGATATCGGCAACTGGGTCGACACGCGCCTGCCCGAACTGTTCGGCGATGCGATGAGCCTGGTGCTCGACAATCGCATCTTCAAGCAGCGCAATGTCGACATCGCCGTGGTGAGCAAGGACGACGCGGTGGCCTGGGGCTTCTCCGGCCCGATGATCCGTGCCGCGGGCATTCCGTGGGACCTGCGCAAATCGCAGCCCTACGACGTCTACGACCGGATGGAGTTCGACATCCCCGTCGGCACCGCCTCGGACTGCTACGACCGCTTCATGGTCCGCGTGAAGGAAGTCTACGAGAGCGCCAGGATCATCAAGCAGTGCCTCGCGCAAATGCCCACCGGCCCGGTGTGCTCGGACGACCGCAAGGTCGCGCCGCCCAAGCGCGCCGAGATGAAGCAGTCGATGGAAGCGCTGATCCACCACTTCAAGCTCTACACCGAGGGCTTCCACGTGCCCGCGGGCGAGGTCTATGTCGCCACTGAAAGCCCCAAGGGCGAATTCGGCGTCTACCTCGTCAGCGACGGCTCCAACAAACCCTATCGCTGCAAGATCCGCCCGACGGCCTTCAGCCATTTGCAAGCAATGGATTTCATGAGCAAAGGCCACATGCTGCCCGATGCGACCGCCATCCTCGGCGCCATCGACGTCGTGTTCGGGGAGTGCGACCGCTAATGGCTGACCGTTCCCCCGCACCCGATACTCCCGAGCTGCGCGAGCGCTGGGGCGCTTTCGAGTTCACCGAGAGCTACCGCGAGCGCGCGGACAAGGCGATCGCGCGCTATCCCGAAGGGCGCCAGCGCTCGGCGGTGATGCCGCTGCTCGACCTTGCCCAGCGCCAGGTCGGTGAAGAGACGAACACGCAGGGCTGGCTGCCGCTGCCGGTGATCGAATATGTCGCCGACTATCTCGACATGCCGGTCATCCGCGTGCTCGAAGTCGCCAGCTTCTACTTCATGTACAATCTGAAGCCGGTGGGCCGGTACCACGTGCAGGTCTGCGGCACGACGCCATGCATGTTGCGCGGTTCGGACGGGTTGTTCGAGGTCTGCAAGAAGCGCGGCATGAGCAAGGGCCACGTCTCCGAAGACGGGCTGTGGACGCTCACCGAGGTCGAATGCATGGGCAATTGCGCGACTGCGCCGATGGTCCAGATCAACGACGACAATTACGAGGACCTCACGCCTGAACGCCTCGACGAAATCCTCGACGAGCTGGCCGCGGGCAAGCAGCCCAAGACCGGCACGCAAATTCCCGGAAAGCGCACCAGCGAACCCGAGGGCGGCCCGACCACGCTGAAGGAAATGGTCGACGCCAATCACGATTACCGGAAGGATTGGTGATGAGCATTGCCACCATCCTCATCGCGCTGGTCGTATGCTTCATCGCCTGGAAGGTGCTGACCGGCATCATCAAGTTCGGGCTGATCGCCGTGGTCATCCTCGGCGCACTCTATTTCCTCTCGCAGGGAGGGGCCTTCTGATGCTCGCCGACAAGGATCGCATCTTCACCAATCTCTACGGCTTCCAGGACTGGGGGCTGAAGGGGGCGCAGCAGCGCGGCGACTGGGACGACACCAAGTCGCTGATCGCGCGCGGGCACGAGAATATCATCGAGGAGATGAAGGCCTCGGGCCTGCGCGGCCGCGGCGGTGCTGGCTTCCCGACCGGGCTAAAGTGGTCGTTCATGCCCAAGGAAAGCAAGGACGGGCGTCCGAGCTTCCTCGTCATCAACGCCGACGAATCCGAGCCCGGTTCGTGCAAGGACCGCGAGATCATCCGCCACGATCCGCACAAGCTGATCGAAGGCGCACTGGTCGCCGGCTACGCCATGCGGGCGAGGGCAGCCTATATCTACATCCGCGGCGAATACATCCGCGAGGCCGAGACGCTGCAGGCGGCGATCGACGAGGCCTACGACGCCGGGCTGATCGGCAAGAACGCATCGAAGTCGGGCTACGATTTCGACGTCTTCCTGCATCGCGGCGCTGGCGCCTATATCTGCGGCGAAGAAACCGCGATGATCGAGAGCCTCGAAGGCAAGAAGGGACAGCCGCGTTTGAAGCCGCCGTTCCCGGCGGGTGCGGGCCTCTATGGTTGTCCGACCACGGTCAACAATGTCGAATCGATCGCCGTGGTGCCGACCATCCTGCGCCGCGGCGCATCGTGGTTCGCCAGCTTCGGTCGCGAGAACAACAAGGGCACCAAGCTCTTCCAGATCAGCGGCCATGTGAACAAGCCCTGCGTGGTCGAGGAAGCGCTCAGCATCCCGTTCAGCGAGCTGATCGAGAAGCATTGCGGCGGCATCGTAGGCGGCAAGGACAATCTCCTCGCCGTGATCCCCGGCGGCTCCTCGGTCCCGCTGGTCCCGGCCGAGCAGATCTGGGACGCGCCGATGGATTTCGACGGTCTCAAGGATCTCGGATCGGGTCTCGGCACGGCGGGCGTCATCGTGATGGACAAGTCGACCGACATCGTCCGCGCGATCAGCCGATTGAGCTATTTCTACAAGCACGAGAGCTGCGGCCAGTGCACCCCCTGCCGCGAAGGCACGGGCTGGATGTGGCGCATGATGGAGCGCCTGCGCACCGGCGATGCGGCGATCGAGGAAATCGACATGCTGCAGCAGGTCACCAAGCAGGTGGAGGGTCACACGATTTGCGCACTCGGTGACGCGGCGGCCTGGCCGATCCAGGGCCTCATCCGCCACTTCCGCCCCGAGCTCGAGCGTCGGATCGAAGAACACAACGCCAAGTTCGCGGAGGCCGCGGAATGAAGTCGTCGCTAGCAATTTTCACAGCCATCGTCGCCGTTGCCGCTCTTCCCACGGAAGCTATCGCGCAGGCGGAAGGTCAACAGCAGGTCGGTTCACGGTTCGAACGTAAGCCGGACAAATCGCCCGATCGCTATGCCAAGGCGTTCATCGAGGCGTTCAAGCATTGCTATTATAAGAATTATCCCGAGCGGGCGGACAATTTCCTGATCCAGACCGATGCCTATTCGGAAGAAAGACCCAAAGGCACAATCGATCGGTTGACCCTGCGTCCCAACAAATGGTCGGCGGGCTGTCAGTACGACCAGCGCGGAACCGCTATCGAATCCACCCTGAGTTTCAACACTCGCGCCCTGCGGTACATGATGGCTGAAGCGGCGTATCTTTATCGGTTTCCTGATGCGCCACCGGCGGGCATGTCACCTGACAGCCAAGCGACTGCGCCGAATTGGAATGTGAGCCGTCGCTACGTTTCAACCGGCGAGAACCTCGGCAAAGCTCGGTTCTTCGGCGATTTCGCCGACTGTATCGTAGCCAAGGACCCGCGCGGCGCTGACCGCCTAGTGCGCTCGGAAATCCGGTCGTCCGAAGAACGCGCGGCTGCGATGGGCATGGTGGATGCACTTGGCGATTGCCTGGTTGCGGGTCACGAACTGGAGCTGACGCCGGCCAATATCCGAAGCTTCGCGGCGGATGGGCTGTGGCAGCGCTACGTCGTCGACGCCCGTGTGTCCCCTGCAAAAGAGGCAGCTGAGTAATGCCCAAGGTCACCGTAGACGGACAGGAAATCGAGGTTCCGGACGGCGCGACCGTTCTTCAGGCCTGCGAGCTCGCCGGCAAGGAAATCCCGCGCTTCTGCTATCACGAGCGGCTGAGCATCGCCGGCAACTGCCGCATGTGCCTAGTCGAAGTGAAGCCCGGGCCGCCCAAGCCGCAGGCGTCGTGCGCGCTGCCCGCCACCGAAGGCCAGGAAATCCGTACCGACACGCCGATGGTCAAGACCGCACGCGAAGGGGTGATGGAGTTCCTCCTCATCAACCACCCGCTCGATTGCCCGATCTGCGATCAGGGCGGCGAATGCGATTTGCAGGACCAGTCGGTCGCCTATGGTCGCGGCGGCTCGCGCTATCACGAGAACAAGCGCGCGGTGACCGAGAAATACATGGGCCCGCTGATCAAGACGGTCATGACCCGCTGCATCCACTGCACCCGCTGCGTGCGCTTCTCGGAAGAGATCGCCGGCGTCGACGAAATCGGCGCGGTGGGCCGCGGCGAGGACATGCAGATCACGACCTATCTCGAGCAGGCGGCCGAGCACGAGCTGTCGGCCAATGTGATCGACCTCTGCCCCGTCGGCGCGCTGACCAGCCGCCCCTATGCCTTCGAGGCGCGCCCGTGGGAGCTCAAGAAGACCCTCTCGATCGACGTCTCCGACGCCGTCGGCGCCAATATCCGCCTCGACAGCCGTGGTCGCGAAGTGATGCGCGCGCTTCCGCGTATCAATGACGACGTCAACGAGGAATGGATCTCGGATAAGGCGCGCTACCAGGTCGATGGGCTGTCGAAGCGCCGCCTCGACAAGGTCTTCATGCGCGTGAAGGGCGGCCTCAAGCCGGCCAGCTGGGACGAGGCGTTCAAGGCCATCGCCAAGGCCAAGCCGGGCAAGGACATTGCCGCCATAGCCGGCGACATGGTCGATTGCGAAACCATGTTCGCCGCCAAGGCGCTGCTCAAGGCCTGCGGCTCGAACCTGCTCGAAGGCCGCCAGACCGGCATGGATTACGACGTGTCGAACCTCGCGGCGGTCAATTTCAATTCGACCTTCGCCGGGATCGAGACCGCCGATGCGATCCTGATCGTCGGCAGCTACATCCGCTGGGAAGCGCCGCTGGTGAACGTCCGCCTGCGCAAGGCGGTGAAGCGCGGTGCCAAGGTGTTCGTGATCGGCGCCTTCTGGGACACCACCTATCCGGCGCATTTCCTCGGCGACGACCTCTCGATCCTCGGCGACCTGCCGGAGGAAGTGGCCGAAGCCTTCGCCAAGGCCGAGCGGCCCGCGATCATCATGGGCGGCGCGGCGCTGGCCAGGGGCGCGCTCGGCGCCGGTCTCGGCTTTGCCGAGCAGTTCAAGCTCGTGCGCGATGGCTGGAATGGCTTCAACGTGCTCCACTTCAGTGCCGCGCGCATGGGCGGCCTGATGCTCGGCTTCGCGCAGGAGGGCGGGATGAAGGACGTGGTCGCGGCCAAGCCCAAGGTGGTCATCAGCCTCGGTGCCGACGAGATGGATTTCGGACCCTTCGCCGACGCGCTGAAGGTCTATATCGGCCACCACGGCGACAAGGGCGCGCATGCGGCCGACATCATCCTGCCGGGTGCGAGCTATGCCGAGAAGGACGGGACCTACGTCAACACCGAAGGTCGCGTGCAGTTCGCCGAGAAGGCGGTCTTCGCACCGGGCGATGCGCGCGAGGACTGGACGATCCTGCGCGCGCTGGCCGATGCGCTGGGCGTTTCGGTCGGTTTCGACAGCTTCGCGCAGCTCCAGGCGGCGATGATCGCCGAGGTGCCCGCGCTGGGCGAGGAAGGCCTCGCCGATTACGGTGCGCTGCCCAAGGCCGACGCCAAGGCGAAGGCCGAAGGCACGATTGCGGAATACCCGATCAAGGACTTCTACCTCACCAACCCGATCGCCCGCGCCAGCGCGGTGATGCAGCGTTGCTCTGCGGAACTGCTCCACGGCGGCGACCTGGCGGAGGCGGCGGAATAATGGCCTTGCCGATCATTCCCCTGACGCTGGTGGGTGCCGGCGGCTACGCCGTGTGGCGCGGCTTCCGCACCGACCGCAAGCATAAGTCGAACGCCGCCAATGGCTGGCGCAATGAAGCCTTCTCGGCGCGTGAAGAGGCCGCGAAGGGCAGGAAGGCGAAATGACCGAATTCTTCCAATCGCTGGGCATGACCTACGAGTGGGCATGGGGTCTCGCGACTCTCGCGGGTATCCTGCTCATCGCACTGCCGCTGATGCTGGCGGTGGCGATGATCATCTATGCCGACCGCAAGATCTGGGCGGCGATCGCGCTGCGCAAGGGCCCCAACGTGGTCGGTCCGTTCGGTCTGCTGCAGAGCTTCGCCGACGGGCTCAAGGTCTTCCTGCAGGAAACCATCATTCCCACGGCAGCGAACAAGGGCATCTTCCTGATCGCGCCGATCATCACCTTCACTGTCGCGCTGATGGCCTGGGCGGTGATCCCCTTCGGGCCGGTCGCGGTGCTGTCGGACATCAACATCGGCCTGCTCTACATCCTCGCGATCAGCTCGCTCGGCGTCTACGGCGTGGTGATGAGCGGGTGGGCGTCGAACTCGAAATACCCGTTCTTCTCGGCCATGCGCGCCGCAGCGCAGATGATCTCCTACGAGGTCTCGATCGGCTTCATCCTGGTCTGCGTGATCCTGTGGGCGGGCACCACCAATATGAACGCGATCATCCTCGCGCAGAAGGGGCACATCTTCGGGCTGATCAACGGCTTCGTGTTCAACCCGCTGCTGTTCCCGCTGTGGGTCATGTTCCTGATCTCGGCACTGGCCGAAACCGCGCGCGCACCGTTCGACCTGACGGAAGCCGAGAGCGAGCTCGTTGCCGGCTACCAGACCGAATATTCCAGCATGAGCTTCGCGCTGTTCTGGCTCGGCGAATACGCCAACGTGCTGCTGATGTGCGCGCTCAATGCGATCCTGTTCTGGGGTGGCTGGCTGCCGCCGCTCGATATCCCGATCCTCTACACCTTCCTGTTCGGGCCGGGCCTGACCGCGTTCTTCTGGCTGGTGATGAAGATCCTGTTCTTCTTCTTCATCTTCAGCTGGGTGAAGGCCACCGTCCCGCGCTATCGCTATGACCAGCTGATGCGCCTGGGGTGGAAGGTGTTCCTCCCGCTCAGCCTGTTCTTCGTCGTACTCATTTCCGGCTATCTCATGGCCACGGGGCATTTCGCATGAGCACCGTCGCGCATCTCATCAAGTCGTTCACCCTGTGGGAATTCGTGAAGGCGCACGCCCTCACGCTGAAGTATTTCTTCAAGCCCAAGGCGACGATCAACTACCCGTTCGAGAAGAACCCGATCAGCCCGCGCTTCCGCGGCGAGCACGCCCTGCGCCGCTACCCCAACGGGGAAGAACGCTGCATTGCCTGCAAGCTGTGCGAGGCGATCTGCCCGGCGCAGGCGATCACGATCGAGGCCGAACCGCGCGAGGACGGCAGCCGCCGCACGACGCGCTACGACATCGACATGACCAAGTGCATCTATTGCGGCTTCTGCCAGGAAGCCTGCCCGGTGGATGCGATCGTCGAAGGGCCGAACTTCGAATACGCGAGCGAAACGCGCGAGGAACTGCTCTACGACAAGGCCAAGCTGCTGGCGAACGGGGACAAGTGGGAGCGGGCGATCGCCGCGAACCTTGAAGCCGATGCGCCGTATCGATAGGGGCCCGCGCCAAGGGATATGACATCGTGATCCAGACGCTCGCCTTCTACCTCTTCGCCGCGCTCGTCATCGCCAGCGCCGTCATGGTCATCATGGCGCGCAACCCGGTGCATTCGGTGCTGTGGCTGATCCTCGCCTTCTTCAACGCCGCGGGCCTGATGGTCCTGACCGGCGCCGAATTCATCGCCGCGCTGCTGGTCATCGTCTACGTCGGCGCGGTCGCGGTGCTGTTCCTCTTCGTCGTGATGATGCTCGACATCGACTTCGCCGAACTGCGTGCCGGTTTCGTGAAGAACTTCCCGCTCGGCATCCTGATCGCGCTTGTGCTCGCCGCCGAGCTGATCTTCGGCATCGGCGCCTACCAGGCCGGTCGCCTCGACCTGGGCGTCGCGAGCGGTGCCGCAGCGCCGATCCTCGATGCCTCGAACACCGCCAGCCTCGGCGCGGTGCTCTATCGCGACTATCTGTTCCTGTTCGAGGCGGCGGGCGTGATCCTGCTGGTCGCCATGGTCGGCGCGATCGTGCTGACGCATCGCCAGCGCCCCGATGGCGCGCGCGGCCAGCAGAACATTTCGAAGCAGGTCCGCCGCAAGCCGGACGAGGCCACCGTCATGAAGCAGCCCGGTGTGGGCGAGGGGGTCGAGCTGTGATCGGCATCGAACACTATATCGTGGTGAGTGCGATCCTCTTCGTGCTCGGCGTGCTCGGCATCTTCCTCAACCGGAAGAACATCATCGTCATCTTGATGGCGATCGAGCTCATCCTGCTCAGCGTGAACATCAACCTCGTCGCTTTCAGCTCTTTCCTCGGCGACATGGTCGGCCAGGTCTTCGCCATGTTCGTGCTGACCGTGGCTGCGGGCGAAGCCGCCGTCGGGCTCGCCATCCTCGTCATCTATTTCCGTGGCCGCGGCACGATCGCGGTCGACGACGTCGACCGGCTGAAGGGATAAGCTCCGGTGCATCCGATCCTCCTTATCGTCTTCCTGCCGCTGCTCGCGGCAATCGTCGCCGGCCTGACCAACAAGGCCGCGCCCAGCATCTTCGCCAAGGCGGTGACCACCGGCGCGCTGTTCGTCAGCGCCGGGCTGAGCTGGCCGATCTTCCTCGGCTTCGTCGGCGGGACCGCCGAACCGACCGTGGTGCCGGTGCTGACCTGGCTCCATTCGGGCACGCTGGCCTTCGACTGGGCGCTGCGCGTCGACACGCTGACCGCGGTCATGCTGGTGGTCATCACCACCGTCTCGGCGCTCGTCCACCTCTATAGCTGGGGCTATATGGAGGAAGACCCGGACCAGCAGCGGTTCTTCGCCTATCTCAGCCTGTTCACCTTCGCCATGCTGATGCTGGTGACGGCCGACAACCTCGTCCAGATGTTCTTCGGATGGGAAGGGGTCGGCCTCGCCTCCTACCTGCTGATCGGTTTCTGGTTCAAAAAGCCGAGCGCCAATGCCGCGGCGATCAAGGCCTTCGTCGTCAACCGCGTCGGCGACCTCGGCTTCATGATGGGCATCTTCGGCACCTACCTCGTGTTCGACACCGTTTCGATCCCCGAGATCCTCGCCGCCGCCCCCGGCATGAGCGGTGCGACCATCGGTTTCCTCGGCTACAGCGTCCACACGATGGACCTGCTGTGCATCCTCCTGTTCATCGGAGCGATGGGCAAGTCGGCGCAGCTCGGCCTGCACACCTGGCTGCCTGACGCGATGGAAGGCCCGACCCCGGTCTCCGCGCTGATCCACGCCGCCACCATGGTGACGGCGGGCGTGTTCATGGTCTGCCGCCTGTCGCCCATGTTCGAGACCGCACCCGTCGCGCTCTCGATGGTCACCTTCGTCGGCGCCGCCACCTGTATCTTCGCCGCGACGGTCGGCACGACGCAGTGGGACATCAAGCGCGTCATTGCCTATTCGACCTGCTCGCAGCTCGGCTACATGTTCTTCGCCGCCGGCGTCGGCGCCTATGGCGCGGCGATGTTCCACCTGTTCACGCACGCCTTCTTCAAGGCGCTGCTGTTCCTCGGCGCGGGCTCGGTGATCCACGCGATGCACCACGAGCAGGACATGCGTTACTACGGCAATCTGCGGAAGCACATCCCGCTGACCTTCTGGGCGATGATGGCGGGCACGCTCGCGATCACCGGCGTCGGCGTGGTCATGCTGCATGCGGGCTTTGCCGGCTTCCATTCGAAGGACGCGATCATCGAGGTCGCCTTCGCGCGTGGGACCGAGCTCGGCAAGTTCGCCTTCTGGATGGGCACGCTCGCCGCACTGCTGACCAGCTTCTACAGCTGGCGCCTGATGTTCCTCACCTTCTGGGGCAAGCCCCGCTGGGCCGAGAGCGAGCATATCCAGCATGCCGTGCATCACGGCCATGCCGAACCCGAGCACCACAATCCACCGTCGCAGGAAGATGCGGGTCACGATGCGCATCATGCAGTTCCCTCGGAAGACTATGAAGCGGGTACTGCGGGTTACCATCCGCATGAAAGCCCGCTCACCATGCTGATCCCGCTGGGGGTGCTCAGTCTTGGCGCGGTGTTCGCCGGTTTCTTCTTCAACCACCAGTTCCTCGACAGCGAGGCATTCTGGGGCGGATCGATCTACTATAACGAAGCGCTGGTCCATGCGATGCACGGCGTTCCCGGGCCGGTTAAGTATGCCGCGACGATCGTCATGGTGCTCGGCCTGTTCGTGGCGTGGTATGCCTATATCAAGGACACCAGCGTTCCGGCGAAGACTGCCGAACAGCTCGGTCCGGTCTACCGTTTCCTCTACAACAAGTGGTATTTCGACGAGCTCTACCACTATCTCTTCGTGGTCCCGGCCTTCTGGCTCGGCCGCCAGTTCTGGAAACTCGGCGATATCGGCACGATCGATCGCTTCGGCCCCAATGGCGTGGCCTGGGTGGTCGAGAAGGGTTCCGTCGGCGCCCGCAAGTTTCAGACCGGATATCTCTATAGCTATGCGCTGGTGATGCTCCTCGGGCTCGTTGCAGCGATCACCTGGGTGCTGTTCTGATGGAGTTCCCCATCCTTTCGCTGATGCTCGCCGTCCCGCTCGTCGGGGCCATCGCCTGCCTGTTCCTCGGAGCGCAGAGCGCGCGCATGACCGCGCTGGTCGCCACGCTGGCGAACCTCGCGCTCGGCATCGTGCTGTGGCTCAACTACGATATCGGCGGCGCGCAGTGGCAGTTCGTCGAACGCGCGGAGATCTTCGCCGGCTTCAGCTATGCTCTCGGAATCGATGGCATCGCGCTGATGCTGATCATGCTCAGCGTCTTCCTGATGCCGATCTGCATCCTCGCGAGCTGGGATGCGATCGAGAAGCGCGTCGGCGAATACATGAGCGCCTTCCTGCTGATGGAAGTGCTGATGATCGGCGTGTTCGCCGCGCAGGACATGTTCCTGTTCTACATCTTCTTCGAAGCCGGCCTAATCCCGATGTACCTGATCATCGGCGTGTGGGGCGGCGACAACCGCATCTACGCCTCGTATAAGTTCTTCCTCTACACGCTGCTCGGCTCGGTGCTGATGCTGATTGCGATGATGTGGATGGTGAACGAGGCGGGCACCACCGATATCCCGACGCTGCTGAACTACGATTTCGATCCGCAGGCGCAAACCTGGCTGTGGCTCGCCTTCTTCGCCAGCTTCGCGGTGAAGATGCCTATGTGGCCGGTCCACACCTGGCTGCCCGACGCGCACGTCCAGGCGCCGACCGCCGGTTCGGTGATCCTCGCGGGCGTGCTGCTCAAGCTCGGTGGCTACGGCTTCATCCGCTTCAGCCTGCCGATGTTCCCCGAGGCGAGCGAGCAGTTCACCTGGTTCGTCTTCATCTTGTCGATGGTGGCGGTGGTCTACACTTCGCTTGTTGCGCTGGTGCAGCACGACATGAAGAAGCTGATCGCCTATTCCTCGGTCGCGCATATGGCGATCGTGACCGCGGGCCTGTTCGCCTTCAACGCGCAGGGCATCGAAGGCGCGATGATGGTCATGCTCGGCCACGGCCTCGTCTCGGGTGCGCTGTTCCTCTGCGTCGGCGTGATCTACGACCGCCTGCACACCCGCGAGATCGCGCGCTATGGCGGGCTCAGCATCAACATGCCGAAATACGCGCTGTTCTTCATGCTCTTCACCATGGCCTCGGTCGGCCTGCCGGGCACGAGCAACTTCGTCGGCGAATTCCTTGCGCTGGCCGGGCTCTACAAGGTTTCGACGCTGGTGACGCTGGTCTGCACCACGGGCATCATCCTCGGCGCGGCCTACATGCTCTATCTCTACCGCCGCGTGGCCTTCGGTGAGCAGACAAACGCCGATGCGGCGGCCATGCCCGACCTCAACGCCCGCGAATGGGCCATGCTCGCCCCGATCGCAGCCGCCGTGCTGTGGATGGGCGTCTATCCGGAAAGCTTTCTTGCCCCCATGCGTCAGGACATTGCCGCACTCGAGGCCCGCATCGCGCGCGCCGCTCCCGATTTCGATGCCGACAATGTGATCGGCACCCCGCGCGAGCATAATGCCAACTACGTCGCCCCCGCGCATGGCGAAGAGCACGGCGAGGAGGGAGCGCACTGATGTCCTACGCAACCTCGCTCTACCTGACCGGCGCCGAAGTCGGCCTGTCGCTGACCGGGCTCGTGCTGCTGCTGGTAGCCGCCTGGGGCGGCACCAAGTCCGCGCGCCTGGTGACGATCCTCAGCGTCGCCGCACTCATCGGCGCCGCCATCTTCAGCGTCGGTCTGTTCGACCGCGCCGGCAGCGAAGTCGCGGGCCGCGCCTTCGGCGACCTTTATCGCGCGGACGCCTTCGGCAGCTTCGCCAAGATCCTCATCTATCTCGCCACCTCGGCGGTGCTCGTGGTGACCCCGCGCTTCTACACGCATTCGGGCAGCTATCGCGCCGAATATCCGGTGCTGATGGTGTTCAACGCGGTCGGCATGGGCATGATGGTCTCCGCCACCGACCTGATGACGCTCTATATCGGTCTCGAGATGTCGAGCCTGTCGAGCTACGTCCTCGCCAGCTTCCTCAAGCAGGACGACCGCTCAAGCGAGGCGGGCCTCAAATATTTCGTGCTCGGCGCGCTCGCTTCGGGGATCATCCTCTACGGCATCAGCCTGGTCTACGGCTTCACCGGCTCGACCAATTATGAGGGCATCCGCGCCGCTTTCGCCACCAGCTTCCCCACCGGGGCGCTGTTCGGCGTGGTGTTCGTGCTCGCGGGCCTCGCGTTCAAGGTCAGCGCAGTGCCGTTCCACATGTGGACCCCCGACGTCTACGAAGGCGCACCGACGCCGGTCACCGCCTTCTTCGCCAGCGCCCCCAAGGTCGCAGCGATGGGCATGCTGCTGCGCATGGCAATGGACCCCTTCGCCGGCGAAGTCGACGCCTGGCGGCAGATCGTCATCTTCGCCGCGCTCGCATCGATCGTGGTCGGCGCACTGGGGGCCATAGGCCAGCAGAACCTCAAGCGCCTGCTCGCCTATTCCTCGATCAACAACGTCGGCTTCATCCTCATCGGCCTCGCCGCGGCGACGCCGGCGGGGATTGCCGGAGCGCTGACCTATCTCGCGATCTACGTCGCGATGGTCGTCGGCAGCTTCACAGCACTGCTGATGCTGCGCGATCCGGCAGGCAACAATCTCGAGACCTTCGCCGACATCTCCGGCCTGTCGACCCGGCGCCCGGCGCTGGCTTGGTCGCTGCTTGCGCTGATGTTCAGCCTCGCGGGCATCCCGCCGCTGTTCGGCTTCTGGGGCAAATTCGTGGTCTTCCAGGCGGCCGTGCAGGCCGACCTCGTCGCGCTGGCGGCGATCGGTATCGCCGCGAGCGTGATCGGTGCCTTCTACTACCTCAAGTTCATCAAGGTGATGTTCTTCGACGAGCCGCTGCGCGAAGTCGAAGCGAGCAGCCCGGTGAGCCACTGGGCGGTGCTGGCGATCTGCGTGGCGGTGATCTCGCCGCTCGGCTACTTGCTCACCATCCCCCTGGGTGACTGGACCGCGCAGGCGGCCGCCTCCTTCGTCGCGGCGATGTGATCCGCTTCGTTACCGAAACCGGTTCGACCAATTCCGACCTCGCCGCGCAATTGCGCGCGGGCGAGGCTGTGCCCGAAGGCCAGTGGCTGGTCGCCGACCGGCAGGTCGCGGGGCGCGGACGGCAGGGTCGCAACTGGTTCGACGGCAGCGGCAATTTCATGGGCTCGACGGTGGTGCATTGTGCGCCACGCGATCCGAGCCCGGCGACGCTGGCGCTGGTTGCCGGCGTTGCGGCCTACGAGGCGGTCGCCGGTGTGCTCGCCGATCCCAGCAGGTTGCGTTTGAAATGGCCCAACGATTTGATGCTGGGCGACGCCAAGCTGGCCGGCATCCTGCTTGAGCGTGAAGGCGATGCGATCATCGTGGGCATGGGTATCAACCTCGCGGTGGCGCCCGATTTGACCGACCGCAAGACCATCGCCCTGACGACATTGGGGCCCGCGCCCGACCGCGACCTCTTCGCCCGCGCGCTCGCCGCTGCCTTCGACCGCGAACTGGAGCGCTGGCGGACCTATGGCTTGGAGCCGCTGGTCCGGCGCTGGGAAAGCGTCGCGCACGCTTTGGGCACGCCGCTCAAGGTGCATCCGCCGGGCGAGGATTTGCTCGAGGGCAGTTTTGCCGGCCTGACCGCTGAGGGCGCGCTGTCGCTGCGCTTGGCGGACGGCTCCACCCGTGCCATCCACGCGGGCGATGTGATGCTCGTGAACGAGGAGAGCTGAGCCATGCTGCTCGCAGCCGATGTCGGAAATACCAATGTGGTCTTCGCCCTGATCGAGGGGCGCGAGATCAAGGCCCGTTGGCGCATCGCCACCGATCCCCGGCGGACGGGTGACGAATATGCGGTGTGGCTGCTCCAGCTCGCCGAATTCCAGGGCTTTGACAGCGCCGATATCGACCAGGTGATCATCGGCTCGGTCGTGCCACGTGCGATTCACAACCTCACCGTCCTGTCGGAGAAATATCTCGGTATCACCCCGCTGATTGCGGGGCAGGGAGCAGGGCAGTGGGGCATCGAGCTCGATATCGAGCAGCCCAGCTCGCTCGGCGCCGATCGCGCGCTCAATACGATCGCGGCGCATGCCAAATACGAGGGCGATCTGATCGTGATCGATTTCGGCACCGCGACGACCTTCGACGTGGTCGACTTCACCGGGGCCTACAAGGGCGGGATCATCGCCCCGGGGATCAATCTCTCGCTCGACGCGCTGGTCGGGAACACGGCCAAGTTGCCGCGTATCGCGATCGAGCGGCCCGAAAGCGACAGCGTGATTGGCCGCAACACCGAGGACCAGATGCTGATCGGCGTTTTCTGGGGCTACGTCTCACTGATCGAAGGGCTTATCGCACGGATGAAGAAGGAAATCGGGCGACCGGCCAAGGTCGTCGCCACCGGCGGCCTCGCCATATTGTTCGACGAACACACCGCGCTGTTCGACGCGGTCGATCCCGACCTCACGCTCGAAGGTCTCGCGATCCTGGCGGAGCGCGCCGCGTGAAGAAGGATTTCACTCCCGAAGACGAACTGCTCTTCCTCGCTCTCGGCGGGTCGGGCGAGATCGGCATGAACGTCAATCTCTACGGCTGCCGGGGCCGGTGGCTGATGGTCGATCTCGGCATGACCTTCTCGGGCGACCAGTATCCCGGGGTCGACCTGGTCTTCGCCGATCTCGAATTCATCGAGGACCGGGCGGACAAGCTCGATGCCATCGTGCTCACGCATGCGCATGAGGACCATATCGGCGCGGTGCCCTATTTCGCCGCCGATCTCGGCGTGCCGATCTATGCGACGCCGTTCACCGCCGATCTCGTGCGCCGCAAGCTCGAGGAAGCGGGGCTGCTCGACCGGGTCGAGGTCCATGTGATCGCCGACGATCACGGCAGTTTCGCCGTCGGCCCCTTCGAGGTCACCTATATCCCGCTCGCGCACTCGATTGCCGAAGGCAACGCGCTGCTGATCGAGACGCCGCATGGGCGCATCTTCCACACCGGCGACTGGAAGCTCGACGAGGATCCGATCATTGGCGAGCCGACCACCGAGGAAGAGCTGGTCGAAATCGGCGACGAAGGCGTGCTCGCGCTGGTCTGCGACAGCACCAATGTCTTCAATCCCGCGCCGAGCGGGTCCGAGGGCGCTGTGCACAAGGGGCTGCTCGAGGAGGTCCAGCGCCACGCGGGCAAGCGCGTGCTGGTCACCACCTTCGCGAGTAATGTCGCGCGGTTGCAGACGCTCGGCGATGTCGCGCGCGAGACCGGGCGGCAGGTCTGCGTCGCTGGGCGCTCGCTCGACCGGATCATCGAGGTAGCGCAGGCCAATGGCTATCTTGAGGACTTCCCCGAACCGGTCGATTTCGACACGGCGATGGGGCTGCCGCGCGGCGAACTGCTGATCCTCGCCACTGGCGGGCAGGGCGAGCCCCGCGCGGCGCTCTCGCGGATCTCGGAAGAAAACCACCCGCTCGAACTGGTGCGCGGCGATGTCGTGCTATTCTCCAGCCGCCAGATCCCCGGCAACGAGATCGCCATCGGCGCGGTCCAGAACCGGCTCGCCGCGCGCGGTATCACCATGGTCACCGACCGCCAGAGCATGATCCATGTCTCGGGCCATCCGGGCCGTCCCGAGCTCGAAGCGCTCTATGGCTGGCTGCGGCCCGACATTCTGCTGCCGGTACACGGCGAAATGCGGCACATGCAGGAACAGGCGCGCCTGGGGCAGTCCTGCGGCATCCCCGATCAAGTGGTACAGCAGAACGGCGATCTGGTGCGGCTCGCTCCAGGAGCGCCGGGCAAGGTGGCCGAAGTGCGCGCCGGACGGCTCGTGCTCGATGGCGACATCATCGTGCCCGCCGATGGCGAGGCGATCGCCATGCGCCGCCGGATCATGCGCGAAGGCGTAGTGATCGTCGCGCTCGACGGCGATCTCAACCCGCGGCTCGACAGTCTCGGCCTCCCGCTCGACGAGGACTACGAGGACTTCGTCGCCGAAGCGACCAAGGACATCCGCGATGCCATCGGCAAGCTGCGCGGTGCGGACCGGCGCAACGAGGCCAGTGTCCACGAAGCGGCCCGTCTCGCCGCGCGCCGGGCGGCGCAGCGCTGGTCGGGCAAGCGCCCGCAGGTGCGCGTGATCGTGCCGAACCTCTAGGAGACGCAGCGATGCAGTGGACCAGCGTCCTCGCGATCTATTTCCTGTTCTTCGTATTCAGCGCCTTCCTGCTGCTGCCCTTCGGCGTGCGCACGCACGACGAGGCTGGGCTGGAGAAAATCCCCGGCCAGGCCGACAGCGCGCCGGTCGAGTTTCGCCCCGGCAGATTGCTGCTGCGCGCAGCCGCGCTCGCCGCAGTCGTGACGGCGCTGTTCGTCCTGAACTACATCTACGGATGGATCGGCGTCGAGGACCTCATCGTCTGGGGCCCCGACGCCGATTGATCATTGCCGCAGGCGTTCGAGCGCCTGTGCCAGCACGACGTAGAGCTTGCCCATGTCGCTGCTGAGCAGCGTGACGCTGACGGCATGGCCGTCGCGCGTCGAGAGCATGGTGCGCAGCATAGCCTCGAAATCGTGGATGTAGCGGCTGACATGTTCGCGGAAGTCGTGATCGGCATCGTAAAGCTCGGCGATCTCGCGCGCCTCGGTGTTGTCGATCAGGCGGACTGCACGGCGGGTGAAAATGCCGCGATCGCCCCGCAAATAGCTTGCCCAGGCGGTGTCGGTGACCTCGGTCGATATCGCCTTGGCAATGTCGATGGCGTTCGAGTTTAGGCTCTCGGTGATGAGGGCGACACGGCGCGAGAAGTCGTTGTCGACCTCCTCGGTGGCGCGTTCGCGGGCATGGGCAATACGGTTCTCGAGGTTTCCCGTCAGCTCGTTGACCTTGGCCAGCTGATCGCGCAGCTGGCGGGTGACCTCGCGCCCGGCCTCGGCCGAGCGCCCGGTCGCCTTGTCGAGTGCGGTGATCGCTTCTGCGGTGTGCTCGCGCAAGGCGCGGTCGATCGCCGCCGCGCTCTGCTCGCCGACCCGCTCCGCGATGCGCGCGATGCGCTGGGCCTGCTCATCCTCGATCGCCGCCAGCGCTTCGCGCGCGCTCGCTTCCAGAGCCGCGATGGCGTCGCGCAATTCGCCTTGCGCCTTGTCCGACAGAGCGGCGCTTTCCTCGCCCAGCGCTGAGACACTTGCGCGCAGGCCGTCGATGCTGTCGGCATGGCCCGCACTCGTTTCGCCGAAGCGTGCCTGGAAAGCCTCGACGCCGTCGATCGCGTCGCGGCTCCGGCTCTCGGCCGCTTCCATGCTTGCGGTGAGCGCCTCGCCGGCCGCCCTGGCCTGATCGAGCAGGGCTTTAACCTCTTCGGCCCGATGTTCGATGCCGGCTAGGCGCGCCTCGCTGGCTTCCATCGCTTCGGGCAGGTCCTCGCGGCTGTGCTTGGCGCTGGCCTGGATCAACTCGAGCAGTCGCACGCTGGCGTCGGTCAGCGATGCCACCGCCGAATCGGTCCCGTCGAGCGCCTCGCGGCTCTCGGCGAGCTTCGCGGAGAGTTCGGAAATGCCGTTCGAGAGATCCGTCCCCGCGGCGCGCCCCTGTTCCGAAATGGTCTGGAAGATCGCTCCGAGCGCTTCGATCCGCTCGGCGAGTTCCTCGCCTTCGGCTGCCATGATCGAGAGCTGTTCGGCCTGTGCCGCGCGGCGTTCGGCGATCGCTTCGTCGAGCGCGGCAAGGCGCTCGGTGAGGCGCGTTTCGGCCTGCTCTTCGGCCTCGGCAAAGGCGCTCTGGCGCTCCGCGGTCTCTGCGGCGAAGGCCCGGTTCCGTTCGGCGACCCGCGCATCGACGGCTTCCGCCTCGGCCGCGAGCGCGGCCAGCTTGGCATTGGCAGCGGCGAGCGCGGCCTCGTCGATCCGCTCGACTTCGGCCACCGCATCGCGCAGCCGCTGTTGCAGTGCCTCGATCTGGTTGCGCCAGGCGGTCAGTGCGTGCGCCTCGCCGTCGCGGATCGTCGCGCCCGCCTGTACTGCCTCGTCGCGCAGCGTGGCGAGCCGTTCGCTCAGGCTGTCGATCGCCGCCGCGCGCTCCGCCTCGGCCGCCGCATCGAGCTCGGCGAGTTCGCTTTGCAGTGCCTCGAAGCGCGAGCGGATGGCGGCGAGCGCGTCCACTTCGCGGCTGTCGAGCTCTCCGCGGAAGCTCTCGCTCCGCTCGCGCAATTCGGCAAAACGCTGATCGGTGATAGCCGCAAGCTGGTCGGCCTGTGCGGTGAAGGCCTCGAGTGCCGCGTCGACCCGTTCGCGCAGCGACGAAACCTGGCGCTCGCTCGCAGCGCCGAATTCGTTGAGCCGCTCGAACCCGTCAACGAGCTCGTCGAGCTGCGATTGAGCCGTGCGCCCGGCGCTGCCGATCTGGTTGGAGACATCCTTGGCCGAATTGGCGATAACTGGCAGGTTGTCTCGCAATTTACCCATGTTTTCCAGCGCCGTAACGCTGACACTTGCAATCGATTCGACTCGCTCGCCATTCTCCCCGACCAGCGCCTGGAGGCGATCGGCATGTTCTGACAGGCGTTCGGTCGCGGTCCGGCCGAGATAGTCGAGTTCGCGGCTCTGGCTCGAGAGGAATTCGCGCGCCAGGCTCAGTTCGCGATTGACGCGGGCCAAGCGGGTTTCGAGTTCAGCGGAATGGAGTGAAAGGCTGTGCGCGACTTCGGAAAAGCGTCGTGCTTCGCGCGTCGAATTGCGCATGGCGAGCAGCCAGAGCGAAATCACGAACAGCACGGGGATCGTCCATTGGACGATCAGATCGATCGCTTCCCCAGGGGCAGGGCGGGTCAGTATGGTGGCCTGATGCGCCCAGAGGAAGAAGCCGGTCCATCCCGCTACCGCCACGAAGGCGAGCGCGGGAATGACCCAGCCGTAATGGCGTGGCAGTTCGGGCTCCTCGATCCATTCTTCCTCGAACACGTCTTCTTCCATGTTCGAGCTTTCTTCCACAACCTCCTCAGAAGCCTGAGCTTCCGAAGGGCTTTCATCGGCCGACTGTTCGACGGCCTGGATCAGCGAGCGCTTTCTCATCGCTGTCGAAACTATCACCAAAGGTGGCAGGCTTAAACCACCATTAACCGATTGGCTGCAGGCTGTGGCGATGGCGTACCACTCCATTGCATTCACTGCCGCCCTGGCGAGCGCGGCCGGCGACGATCTTGCGCTCCGGAACGAGCTACGTGCCGGATTCGTCGACAGCACGGCGCGCCAGCTCGACCTGCTGCGCAGGGCGCGCTGCGATGCGAACTGGGAGGTTGCTGCCGAGCGACTTCACGCGATCGCCGCGAGTTTCCATGCCGTCGAGTTGATGGGCCTGGCGGCCGAGGCGCGTTCGGGAGCACCCGGCGATCCGAGTGTCATCCGTCGGATCGAAGCCTTCATCGACGCGCTCGACTGAGGGAAACCGGCGCAGCCCCCTTGGCGAGCGGGGTAGGGCATCCCTAGAAGCGGATTTCGACCAACCATTCGCAATGCGGAGTAAAGCGTGCGCATCGCCCTGCTGTCCGTGCTCCACAGCCCTGCCGATCCGCGCGCCGTGCCTGCGCCGTACCGCACGCTGGCCGGTGCGCGCCTGGTCGATCGCCAGCTCGACATCGCGCTGGCGGCAGGCTGCGAAACGGTGGCTTGTCTCGCCGGGACGGTGGGACGCGAGGTGATCGCTCTGCAGCATCGTGCCGAGGCCGCAGGAGCGCGGTTCATCGCCTTGCGCGATCCGCACAAGCTGTCGGGCATCGTCGCCGCGCAGGACGAATTGCTGGTTTTCGAAGCGGGGGTCCTGCCCGACGAAGCAGCCATCGCACGGCACCTGGCCAAACCCGGCATTCTCGTGTTTCCCGAAGACCCGGCGATCGCAAGGGGCTACGAGCGGATCGATGCGCATTTCGCCTGGGCGGGAGCCTTGCTGGTGCGCGGGAGTGCGGTCGAACAGCTGGCGCATCTGCCCGGCGATGTCGATGCGCCCTCCGCGCTCCTACGCATTGCGCTGCAGTCCGGCACACGCACCTATCCGCTCGAGACCCGGCTGCTCGACGAACATGGCTGGCTGCGCGACCCCTCTGCCGAGGAACTGGCGGCGCGCGAACGGAGCTGGGTCGCCGGTCATGCCGATGTCGCGCCCTTCAGCGCGCCCGGGCTGGCGATTGCCGAGCGCCTTGGCGTGCGGCTCGCGCAGGATACGATGGGGGGCAATCTGCCGCGTGTTCTCGCGCTGAGCTCGGCGATCGCGTGCCTCCTCGCCCTGTCCTCCGCCATCGCCGGATGGATGATCCCGGGCTTCGGATTCGCCGTGATGGCAGCGCTGTTCTTCGCCATGGAAGGGGTGGTTCGGCGGGTCGCCCATGCAGGCCAGTTGCGCCCCCAGGTGCCGATGCTCGTCCAGGCTTTGACTGTCCTGCTCGATCCGCTGCTCGTCATTCTGATCGCCCGCGCATCTCCGGAAGATTCCGAATGGCTGCGGCTGTTCGTTCCGGTGGTCTTGTTCGGCCTGCTGCACCTGGGCGAGCGGATCGCCGCCCGACGTTGGCGGCGCAGCTATGCCGACCGGGTCCTGTTGACCGTCCTGCTCGTCCCCGCGGCGGTGCTCGGTATCATGCAGCCGGTGGCGGGGGTGCTGGCTCTGGGAGTGCTGCTCTCGCTGTTCTTGACGTCCGAGCCGCAGACATAACGCGCAATTAACCATGGCGATGCTATTTCTGGATCATGACGATGCCTGATGCCGCATCCCCTGAGGTCGCTTCGGACCAGGAGACCCTGCGCGAGGCGCTCGCTGCGGAAGATGCCGCGCTCGAGCGCATTGCGCCGATCCTGTCGCATCTGCTGACCACGCCTGACCATTCGCTGTTCAGCGACGAGATCGTCGCGCGCATCCGTGGCATGTGTCACCATCTGGCCTGGCAGGTGCTGCGGGCGCAGGCCGAAGCCGCGGGACAGGCAGGGCGCGAAGCCTTTGCCGAGCGCCATGGCGCGGCGCTGGCGGAGCATTTCTTCGGCAGTCCGGCGCTGCTGGCGCATTGTCACGCCCTGGCGATCGAATGGCAGCTGACCGAAAAGCTGGAAGTTCAATATGGCATTGACCCTGTCCTTTCGCCGCTGGTGCAGGAGTTGATCGCCGATGAAGACAGCAGCCTCGCCAGCGCGGCGATGGCCTCGCTTACCGCTCAGGCGCGGTTTGCGCAGAGCCAGCGGCGGATGGAGCTTCCGCTCAGCGAATTGCCGGGCGACCTGTTCCACCACCTGCTGATGGGCTGGCGCGACTATGTCGGGCAGGTCCGCTCCGATGCCATGATCCGCGCCGAGAGCAAGCTGCGCGAAGCGTTCGACGAAGGGGCGGGGCGGATTGCGCTCCTCGCACGCGTGGTCACGGTTATGGGCAACGAGGGCCTGCAGGCGCTCGACATCGATCGGGCCGGTGCGGCGCTGTTCCTCTCCGCGCTCGCCACCCGTTCGGGACAGTCGCGCACCGCCACAGTGCTGTCGACCAATCACAAGCAGACCGCCCGCCTCGCACTGGGTTTGCGCGCCGCCGGGCTCGATAGCGGCGATGTCGAGCGACAGGTGCTGCGCCTCGATCCGCAGGCCGAGCCACAGCGGGCCGTCGCCGCGTTTGCAACAGAAGAGGCGCGCCGCTTGCTCGCCGAAACATCTATTTCCGGAATCGAGTGATCATGGCGACTGTCGGAACACGATATCTTGCGCATGCCCGGACCGATACCGAGGGCAGGCTGGTCGAGGCCGAGGAGCCGCTCGCGCAGCTTCAGGTGGCCTGCGGCGGCGCTGTCGGCACGCGGCTTGCCATCCCCGAACTCCTCGCGCTGGTCGAAAAGACCCAGCGCTTCGGCCTGAGACTCGCGCGTCAGTTCGAGGCGGTCGACGGCGAGCACCGGATTACGGCCTGGGTGGAAATCGCTCCGCTGACAAACGAGGCGGGCGAGGCCGCGGGCTGCACGATCGATGTGGTCAGCTGGCAGAGCGAGGACCTGCCGCCCGAGAACGATATCGCGGCGGCGCGGCGGCGGATCGAGATCAACCGCCATTTGGCCGATTGCACCGCACGGCTCGATTCGAACCAGCGTCTGCTGTCGGTGGAGACCGAGGCGCCCGATCTCGCCGAGTTCGCGCAGAAGGCGCTCGCCAATGTAGGCAAGCCCTGGACCGATTTCGTCGACCTGCCCGGCAATGCGCACCAGCAGCCGTTGCACTGGCGCCTGCTCGACGGGGCGCGGTGCGAGATCGACGGCTCGCAGCGCAGTTGGACCGCGCATCTCGAGCCGCTGGGGCAACCGCAACCCGGCAGCGCCGGCTTCGTGCTCTACCTGAGCGCCGACAGCCCTCTGGCGATCGCGGATGATGGTGCCGCTGTCGAGACGAGCGAGGGACCTTCGTTCGGACGCGACCTGACCCCGGTACTTCGCCAGCCGATCAACCGGATCATCGCCAATGCCGAGACGATCCGCACCAAGCTCGCCGGTCCGCTGGCGGACGAATACAGTTCCTATGCCGCCGACATCGCCACGGCCGCGCAGCACTTGCTCGCGCTGATCGACGATTTGTCCGATCTCGAAGTGGTCGAATCGGAGGATTTCGTCACTGCGCCCGACCGCATCGAGCTGGCCGACGTCGCCCGCCGCGCCTGCGGCATCCTCGGGGTGCGGGCGCGCGAAAAGGGCATCACGTTGGTCGCCCCGCCCGAAGGCGAGAGCCAGCTGGCGATCGCCGAATTCCGCCGCGTGCTGCAGATCCTGCTCAACCTCGTGGCCAATGCGATCCGCTATTCGCCCGACGAGAGCCAGGTGTGGATCCGGCTCGACCGCATCGGCAGCCGCGCGCTGATCACCGTTGCCGACCAGGGCCACGGACTCGACGAGCAGCAGCAGGAACGAGTGTTCGAGAAATTCGAGCGGCTCGGGCGCAGCGGTGACGGCGGCTCGGGCCTCGGCCTCTACATCTCGCGCCGAATTGCGCGCGCGATGGACGGCGATCTGACGGTGGAAAGCGCGCCGGGGCAGGGCGCACGCTTCACCCTTTCGGTGCCGGCGGCCGACGATCTGCGGCAGACGCCGCGCTGATCAGCGGCGGCGCGAACCGCGCCAGAACAGCAATGCCCCGATGAGGAATGTGATCGCTCCGTAAAGCGCCCACTGGCGCTCGGCGAGCATGAAGCTCTCGGCCGGCCACATGACCAGGCCGAGGCCCTGGAGCGCCCATAGGCCTCCGGAGAGCATGAGCGCCACTCCGAAGACCATGAGGACGAAGCGCATCTCAGCGCTTCCCGATCGGAACGTAGTCGCGTTCGGTCGGGCCGGTGTAGAGCTGGCGCGGACGGCCGATGACCTGCGCGGGATCGGAGATCATCTCGTTCCACTGCGCCACCCAGCCCACGGTGCGGGCAAGGGCGAAGAGCGCGGTGAACATGGTCGTCGGGAAACCGATCGCGTTGAGGATGATGCCCGAGTAGAAATCGACGTTCGGGAAAAGCTTCTTTTCCTTGAAGTAATCGTCGTTGAGCGCGAGTTCCTCGAGCTTCAGTGCGGTTTCGAACACCGGGTCGTTGACGTTCAGCGCGTCGAACACCTCGCGCAGCGTCTGCTGCATGACGGTCGCGCGCGGATCGTAGTTCTTGTAGACGCGGTGGCCGAAGCCCATCAGGCGGAACGGGTCGTTCTTGTCCTTGGCGCGCTCGATATAGTGCGGGATGCGATCGGGCGACCCGATTTCCTGCAGCATATTGAGCGCCGCCTCGTTGGCGCCGCCATGCGCCGGGCCCCACAGGCAGGCGATGCCGGCCGCGATGCAGGCGAAGGGATTGGCGCCCGACGAACCGGCGAGGCGCACGGTCGAGGTCGAGGCGTTCTGTTCGTGGTCGGCGTGGAGGATGAAGATGCGGTCCATCGCGCGTTCGATCGCGGGGTGGATCTCATATTCCTCGGCCGGAACACCGAAGGTCATGCGCAGGAAGTTGCCGGTATAGCTCAGCTCGTTCTTCGGCTGCATGAAGGGCTGGCCGACCGAATATTTGTAAGCCATCGCCGCGATCGTCGGCATCTTGGCAATCAGCCGGTGGCTGGCGATCTTGCGCTGCTCGGGGTCCGAGATGTCGGTGCTGTCGTGATAGAAGGCCGAAAGCGCGCCAACGACACCGCACATGATCGCCATCGGGTGCGCATCGCGGCGGAAACCCTGGTAGAATTGACGCAACTGGTCGTGCACCATGGTGTGACGCGTGATCGTGTAGGTGAAGTCGTCGAGCTCTTCCTGGCTCGGCAGTTCGCCGTTCAGCAGCAGGTAGCTGACTTCCATGAAGGACGAGCCTTCGGCGAGCTGGCCGATGGGGTAGCCGCGGTGGAGCAGGACGCCTTCTTCGCCGTCGATATAGGTCAGCGCGCTCTCGCAGCTGGCGGTCGACTTGTAGCCCGGATCGTAGGTGAACTTACCGGTCGAGCCGTAGAGCTTGCGGATGTCGATGACGTCCGGCCCGACACTGCCCTGCAGCACGGGGAATTCCTGGGTCTGACCGCCCAGATCGAGGGTTGCCTGCTTGTCGGCCACGCGTGTCTCCTCAGTCGTTCTCTTCGGTGCCTGCGGGAAGGGCCTGCGCATCGATACGCGCGAGCGATTCTTCCTTGCCCAACAGGACCAGCACATCGAAAATGCCGGGCGACGTGGTCGTGCCCGTCAGCGCCGCGCGCATGGGCTGCGCGAGCTTGCCGAGACCCAGCTCGAGGGCCTCCGCATACGATTTCGTAGTGGCTTCCAGCGCCTCGATTGTCCAGTCATTTTGCACATGCAGCATTTTGGACAAGCCGGCGAGCCGCTCGCGCGCCTCGGCGTCGATCAGCGCAGCCGCCTTGTCGGTCATCTCCAGCGGGCGTTTGGCAAATAGAAATGCCGACCCTTCAACCAGTTCGTTGATCGACTTCGCACGTGTCTTGAGCACCGGCATGGCTTCGGTCAGCAGCGCTATGTCGGCCTCCGGTCCGATCCGCTCGGCGACGATCGCGGCGAGGCGGGCGTCATCCGCGGCGCGGATGTAATGGCCGTTGAGGTTCTGCAGCTTCTTGATGTCGAAGCGCGCGGGACCCTTGCCCACGCCGTCGAGGTCGAACAGTTCGATCGCCTCGGATTTGGTGATCTCTTCGCGGTCGCCATGACCCCAGCCGAGCCGCAGGAGATAGTTGAACAGCGCCTCGGGCAGCACGCCCTCGTCGTCGCGATAGGCCTCGACGCCGACCGCGCCGTGGCGCTTCGACATCTTTGCCCCGTCGGGCCCGTGGATCAGCGGGACATGCGCATAGACCGGATCGGGCCAGCCGCCCTCGATCGCGTCCATCGCGCGGATGATCGGCAGTTGGCGGAAGGCGTTGTTGAGATGGTCGTCGCCGCGGATGATATGCGTCACGCCCATGTCGTGGTCGTCGACCACTACCGCGAGCATATAGGTCGGGGTGCCGTCCGCGCGCAGGAGGACGTAATCGTCGATCTCGGCATTGCGGACGGTGACCTTGCCCTGGACCTCGTCGGCGATAGTGGTCTCGCCCTCGGTCGGGACCTTCAGCCGGATGACGTAGGGCGCGCCTTCGGGGGCTTCGCTTTCGTGGCGATCGCGCCAGCGGCGATCGTAGCGCATCGGCTGCTTGTTGGCGCGCTGTTCGGCACGCATCGCCTCGAGTTCCTCGGGCGTGGCGTAGCACTTGTAGGCGTGGCCTGCGTCGAGCAGCTTGCGCGCGACCTCGGCGTGGCGCTCGGCGCGGTCGGACTGGAACAACGGCGGCTCGTCGAATTCGAGCCCAAGCCAGTCGAGCCCGTCGATAATCTTGTCGATCGCGTCCTGGGTACTGCGCTTGCGGTCGGTATCCTCGATGCGGAGCAGGACGCGCCCGCCGTGGTGGCGCGCATAGAGCCAGTTGAACAGCGCGGTGCGCGCGCCGCCGATGTGGAGATAGCCGGTGGGCGAGGGGGCGAAGCGGGTGACGACCGGAGGGGCCTTGCTGCCGCTATCGCTTGCCATTGTCTCTCGCTTCCTTTCAACTCTGTGCATGGCGACGCGGGGGACGCCTTCGGTACCGATGGGGGAGGCGGGCGAGGAGGCCCGCGATGCAGTGCCGCGCCCTTGGCCCATGCGCGCGGGATTGTCCAGTTTCCCCGCACAGTTCGACGCCTTCCTCGAACGCGCCGAATTCGACCGCGGACCCTGGCTGGTGGTGGCCTTTGCAGCGGGAATCGGACTGTGGTTCGCGCTTCCTGCTCCGGCTTACTGGCTTGCAGCCATCTCCGTCGCGTTAGCCGGTGTGATTGCGGCGGCGCTGGTGTGGCGCGGGCGGGAGAGGCGAGGACATGTCTTGGCGGCGCTCGCCTCGCTCGCTCTCGCGCTGGCGTTGGGCATCGCACTGGTCTGGGCGCGCTCGGCGCTGGTCGGCGCGGAGCCGATCGAACAACCGCGCTTCGAGCGGATCGACGGACGCATCCTCGAGCGCGAGGAACAGCCGGCCGAAGATCGCGTCAGACTGGTTCTGGCGGCGCGCGATGGGGGCAACGGGCGAGCGTTGGCCTATCGGATCAATGTACCGCTTGCTGAGGACCTCCCGGGCCTGCGCGAGGGTGCAAGGGTGCGCCTCGCAGCGCGGCTCATGCCGCCGTCGCCGCCGATCGTTCCGGGAGCCTACAACTTCGCGCGTCGGGCCTGGTTCGAGGGACTCAGTGCGACGGGAAGCCTGGTCGGCAAGATCGAGCTGGTCGAACCTGCGGCACAAACCGAACTGTCCTTGGCTGCGATACAGCGGCGCCTGTCGGCGCATGTGCGTGCAAGCCTCGGCGGAACGCGCGGTGCCGTCGCCGCAACGCTGGCGAGCGGAGACCGCGGCGCCATCCCCGAGGCCGACGAGGAGGCGATGCGCGATGCGGGGCTCACGCACCTGCTCTCGATCAGCGGACTGCACGTCAGCGCGATCATCGCCGCTGTCTATGTCCTTGCGCTCAGGCTGTTGGCGCTATGGCCGTGGCTCGCGCTGCGCGTGCGTCTGCCTCTGGTGGCGACCGGCGCGGCTGCGGCGGCGGGGATCGGCTATACGCTGCTGACCGGGGCCGAGGTGCCGACGGTTCGCAGCTGCATCGGGGCGCTGCTGGTGCTGATCGCACTGGCGATCGGGCGCGAACCCCTTTCACTGCGGATGGTGGCGGTGGCTGCGGGCGTGGTCCTGGCGCTGTGGCCCGAGGCGCTTGTCGGCCCGAGCTTCCAGATGAGCTTCGCCGCGGTGATCGCGATCGTCGCGCTGCACAATGCCTCGGCGATCCGGGCGTTTTTGGCGCCGCGCGAAGAGAGCTGGCTCCGGCGCGCCGGTCGGCGGACGGCCGTGCTGTTCCTGACCGGCCTCGTCATCGAGTTGGCGCTCATGCCGATCGTCCTGTTCCACTTCCACAGGGCCGGGGTCTATGGCGCGGCGGCCAATCTTCTCGCCATCCCGCTGGTGACCTTCCTCGCCATGCCGCTGGTGGCGCTGGCGCTCGCGCTCGACCTCGTCGGGGCGGGCGGGCCGGTGTGGTGGCTGGTCGGGCATTCACTCGAGGCACTACTCGGAATCGCGCATTTCTTCGCCGACCAACCCGGGTCGGTGAAGCTTGCGCCCCGCATCCCGACTGGCACGGTCGTGCTCTATGCAGCAGGCGCGCTGTGGCTGGCGCTATGGCATGGGCGGACGCGAATATATGGCCTGACACCGATCGCGGTGGCGGTCGTGCTGATCGTGCTGGCCCCGGTGCCGGACATCCTGATCACGCGCGACGGGCGCGATATCGGCGTGGCGAACGAGAGCGAGCGCCTGCTGGTGCTGCGGGAGGGCGAGGGAGGCTACGCGCGCGACAATCTGCTCGAACTCGCGGGCAGCATGCGCGAACCGTTGCTGCTGGAGCAATGGCCGGGGAGCCGCTGCAGCGATGAATTCTGCGTGCTGTCGCTGAGACGGGGAGGACGCGACTGGGCGGTTCTCGTCGCGCGCAACCGCGAACTGGTCGAGGAGCGCGCGCTAGCTGCGGCCTGCGCGAAGGCGGATCTCGTCATTGCCCCGCGCTTCCTGCCGCGCAGTTGTCGTCCGCGCTGGCTCACGGCCGATCGCCGGTTTCTCGAACGCGAGGGCGGCACCGCAATCTACCTCGATCGCCAGCGGATAGACACGGTGAGCCAGGAGCAGGGTGTCCACGGATGGTGGCACGCGCCCGATCGGTGAGCGCGCGCCGACCACTCAGTGATAGCGGCGCAGGAGCCCCGCGAGCTTGCCCTGGACCTGGACCCGATGGGCTTCGTAGATCTGCGGTTCGTAGGCGCCATTGGCGGGATCGAGCCGGATGCGTCCCGCATCGCGGCGCAGGTACTTGAGCGTCGCTTCCTCATTGTCGACCAGCGCAACCACGATCTCGCCATCACGCGCGCTGTCGGTGCGCTTCACCAGCGCGAAGTCGCCGTCGAAAATGCCGGCCTCGATCATCGAATCGCCCGAAACCTCGAGCGCGTAATGTTCTCCGGGGCCGAGCAGGGCGGCGGGCACGGGCATCGAGGACTGGCCTTCGATCGCCTCGATCGGGGCGCCGGCGGCGATCCGGCCGTGAAGGGGCACGTCGATGATGTCGTTGGCGGGTTCGGGAGCGACCGCCCTCGTCGGCATCGCCGCCCCGACCGCGTCGTTGGCCGCCGCGGGTTTGGGCGACCCCATCACCGCATCCTCGGGCAGCTTGACCACTTCGAGCGCGCGCGCACGGTTGGGCAGGCGGCGAATGAAGCCGCGTTCCTCGAGCGCGGAAATCAGGCGATGCACGCCCGACTTGCTCTTGAGGTCGAGCGCTTCCTTCATTTCCTCGAAACTCGGCGAGATACCGGTCTCTTCCAGCCGCTGCTGGATGAAACGGATCAACTCGTGCTGCTTGGCGGTCAGCATGATGCGAACTCCCGTTACGCCTGTTCACAAATCTGTGAACGAATGCGGAACAAGTAAGCAACTCGATTCGTCAAGTCAAGCAATCGCGCCATTTTTCCGCGATGGCGCGCGGAACAGGCGTTCACGCTTTGGGCCCTGCGGGGTCAGCCTTCCAGCAAAGTGCGCGTCGCGTGCGCTACATCGGCTTGCCGCATCAGGCTCTCGCCGACGAGGAAGGAGCGTACGCCGCTCCGCGCGAGTCGCTGGCAGTCCGAATGCTTGGCGATGCCGCTTTCTCCCACGAGCAATGCGCCTTCGGGCGCGAGCCGCGCGAGCCTCTCGGTCGTCGCAAGGTCGGTGGTGAAAGTCCGCAAATCGCGATTGTTGACCCCGATCAGACGCGAGCGCAGCCGCGAAGCGCGTTCCATTTCGGCCTCGTCATGGACCTCGACCAGCACATCCATGCCCTGGTCGAAGGCGGCGGCCTCGATCTCGGCCATCAGCGTGTCGTCGAGCGCGGCGACAATGATCAGGATCGCGTCGGCACCGATCGCGCGGGCCTCGAGCACCTGCCAGGGATCGACCATGAAATCCTTGCGCAGCACCGGCAGCTCGCAGGCGGCGCGCGCTTCGACCAGATAGTCCTCGTGACCCTGGAAATAGGGGGCATCCGTCAGCACCGAGAGACAGGCTGCGCCGCCCTCGGTATAGGAACGGGCGTGGTCCGCAGGGTGAAAGTCTTCGCGAATCAAACCCTTGGAGGGCGATGCCTTCTTGACCTCCGCGATCAGCCCGAAGCCGTCCTGTTGGGCGCGGTCGAGCGCGGCGCGGAACCCTCTCGGCGCGGATTGGCCGGCGGCGAGCGCTCCCAGTTCGGCGAGCGACCGGGCCGCCTTGCGTGTCGCCACTTCCTCGCGCTTCGTCGCGCAGATTTCGTCGAGCTTGTTCATGTCACGCAGCCATTTCGATCCAGCGTTCGAGCAATTCCTTGGCCTTGCCCGAATCGAGCGCCTCGGCGGCGATCTCCGCGCCTTCGGTCCAGTCGTCGGTGCGTCCGGCGACGATCAGCGTCGCGGCGGCGTTGAACAGAACGGCGTCGCGATACGGGCCGGGCGCGCCCATCAGCAGTGCCTCCAGCGCCCGCGCATTATGCTGCGGATCGCCGCCCCGGATGGCCTCGACCGGCGCATGCGGCAGGTTCGCCTGCACCGCGACCACGCGGCGCATCTCGAAATCGTGATCAACGACGTCGGCCAGTTCGTTGCCGCCCGCAAGGCTGAGTTCGTCGAGCCCCTCGTCGCCCGAGGCGATGAAGGTGCGTTCGGTCCCCAGCTTGGCCTTGGCGGCGGCATAGATCGGGACATAGGCCGGCCGCGCGATGCCGATCAGCTGGCGCCGCACGCCGGCGGGGTTCGACAGCGGCCCCATCAAGTTGAAGATGGTGCGCACCCCGAGCGTCTGACGGATGGGCTGGATGCGGCCCATGGCGGGGTGGTGGTTCTTGGCGAAGAGGAAACAAATTCCCAGTTCCGCCAGTGTTTTCTCGGCGCTTCTTCCCGCCGCTTCCATGTCGAGGCCGAGCGCCTCGAGCGTATCGGCCGCGCCCGCCTTGCTGCTCGCCGCGCGGTTGCCGTGCTTCGCCACCGGCACGCCGCAGGCCGCCACGACGAGGCTGACGGCGGTCGAGACGTTGAGCGTGTGATGGCCGTCGCCGCCGGTGCCGCAGCAGTCGACCGTGCCTTCGGGGGCATCGACCGGAATCAGCCGCGCCCGCAGCGCCCGTGCCGCCCCGGCGATTTCGTCCGAGGTCTCGCTGCGCGCGGACATGTCGACGAGGAAGCGCGCGATCTCTTCTTCGGATGTCTCGCCGTCGAGGATCCAGCCAAAGATTTCCTCGGCCTCCGCCTCGCCGAGATGCTGCCTGGCGTCGGGGAGGCTCTTCATGCGGGGACCTTCGCGGCGATGCCGCAGATTTCGAGGAAATTGGCGAGCAGCGCATGGCCGTGCTCGGTAGCGATGCTCTCGGGATGGAACTGGACGCCGTGGATCGGCAGTTCGCGATGGCGGAAGCCCATCACGCTGCTGCCGTCGAGCCCGGGCGTCTCGCTGGTCGCATTGACCACGAGGCAGTCGGGAATGTCCTCGACGATGAGCGAGTGGTAGCGCGTCGCGGTATAGGGCGAGGGCAGCCCGGCGAAGACGCCGCTGCCGTCATGCGTCACGGGTGACGTCTTGCCGTGCATCAGTCCGCCGCGGGTCACGCGCCCGCCGAAATGCTGGCCGATCGCCTGGTGGCCGAGGCAGACGCCGAGCAGCGGCTTGCCCGCTTCGGCGCATGCCGCCACGAGGTCGAGGCTGACCCCCGCCTCATTCGGCGTGCAGGGGCCGGGCGAGATGAGATAGCCCGCATGGTCCGCCGCCAGGGCCTCGCGCGCCGAAATGGCGTCATTGCGCACCACCTCCACGCCGGCGCCCAGTTCCATCAGGTAATGGACGAGGTTGAAGGTGAAGCTGTCGTAATTGTCGATTACGAGGATGGAACGTCTGTCGGTCATGTTCCGGCGTCAATGAGGCGCTAGCGCCGGCCTTTCAAGCAAGGAAAGCTGCGAGACGCGAAACGTCCCTATGACGTCACGCCGTTTTGCCGGCCAGCTTGTCGGTCGCGCGCACGAGGCCGTCGACGATGCCCGGCTCGCTGGCGCTGTGGCCGGCATCGGGGACGATCCAGAGCTCGGCTTCGGGCCAGGCCTTCTTCAGCGCCCAGGCGGCGCTCGGCGGAGTGCAGATGTCGTGCCGCCCCTGGACGATGATCCCGGGGATGCCTGCGAGCTTGTCGACATTGGCGAGCAGCTGGTTCTCCTCGAGGAAGAAGTCCTCGAGGAAGAAGCGCGCGCAGATGCGGGCGAAGGGGACTGCCTTGGCCGGATCGCCGAAGCTTTCGAGCAGCGCCTCGTTGGGCAGCAGCGTGGCGACATTGCCTTCCCACAGCGACCATTCGCGCGCGGCGGCGAGGCGCGTCGCTTCGTCATCGCTGGTGAGGCGCTCGTAATAGGCGCGAACGAGATCGCCGCGTTCGTCCTCGGGGATGAGACCGGTGAACTGGTCCCATTGCTCGGCCATCACTTCGCTCGCGCCGTAGCTGTAGAGCCAGGTCCTTTCTTGCTGGCGGGCGAGGAAGACGCCGCGCAGCACCAGCTCGCTCACGCGTTCGGGATATTTCTGCGCATAGGCGAGCGCGAGCGTCGAACCCCAGCTGCCACCGAAGGCCTGCCATTTTTCGTGGCCACACATCTCGCGCAGGCGTTCGATATCATCGACGATTCGCCAGGTGTCGTTGTGCTCGATCTCGGCGAAGGGCAGCGACTTGCCGCAGCCGCGCTGGTCGAACAGCAGGACGTCGTAGAGCGCCGGGTCCCACTGGCGGCGATGATCGGGTGCCATGCCGCCGCCGGGACCGCCATGGAGGAAGACCGCGGGCTTTGCGCCGGGCGTGCCGACACGCTCCCAATAGAGCGAATGGCCCTCGCCGACATCGAGCATGCCGGTCTCGTAGGGTTCGATCTCGGGATAGAGCGTACGGCGGTCCTGGGTCATTCGCTGGCCTTCTTCCTGACGACGACGATGGGGCCGATCGGCGCGCCCGTATCGAGGCGCCCGGTCGAGGGGTTCCACAGAAGTGAAACCGTATCGTCCAGGAACAGAGCGTTCTTCACCTCGAGTTCGTTCCGGTAGAAGCGCGCGAGCTTGCCGAAGGAGATCGGAGCGTTCGAGATCACGAAATGCGCGCGCCCCTCGTCGTCGACGCCCACCGCATTGCGCACCAGCCGCGAGGGGCCGTCATGCGTGATCTGCGGGTGGATCTTGCCGTCGACCACCAGCATCGGGCCCGATTGCGTGCCGAATTGCGGGCGGTCGGTGACATTGGCGAGGAACCAGTCGGTTTCGCGCACCATCCACTTGCCATCGCTGCCATAGAAGACGCCGTTCGGCTTCATGTAGAAATTGCCCGACCCGGTGCCGGTGTCGAGCGTCTGCCGACGCTCGGCATTCTCGACGAAATAGCCGACCGGGGTGCCTTCGGAATCGAAGATCCCGGCATTCATCGCGAAGGCAATCGTCTCGCCGTCGCTCGCAGCGGCGAAGTCCTTGAGGCTGCGATAAGGCTTGCCGTTCGAGCCGAGCGCCATTTCGATCGTGTTGCGTTCGGGCACGGCAAGGCAATGGGTCAGCGGCGTGTCTTCGAAGATGATCGAGCGGCAGGCGCTTTCGACCTGGCTGGCGAGCGTTTCACTCGGGCTCGGCTCGGGCGAGGGCGCAGCATCCTCCGCCTTGCCGTCGATCCGAGCGCGGGCGACGGGCTCGCCCTCGGGCTGGGCTTCACAGGCAGTCAGCGCCAGCAGCGCCAGCGCGGCGATAGTCGTTTTCATTGGCCGAACCCGGGCTCCTTCGCGAGACGGACGGCTTCCTTCGCCGCGGCGAGCAGCGCGCCCGCCTTCGCTTCGCATTCTCTCTGTTCATAGGCGGGATCGCTGTCCGCGACTATCCCCGCGCCGGCCTGGACGTGCATCGTGCCGTCCTTGACCACCGCGGTACGCAGCACGATGCAGCTGTCGACCGAGCCGTCGGGCGCGAAATAGCCCACACCGCCGGCATAGGGCCCGCGCGTGGCGGGCTCGAGCTCGGCGATGATCTCGCAGGCGCGCACCTTGGGCGCACCGCTGACTGTGCCTGCGGGGAAGCCCGCGAAGAGCGCGTCGATTGCATCCTTCGCCGGGTCGACTCGGCCAGTGACATTGCTGACGATATGCATGACGTGGCTGTAGCGCTCGACGGTGAAGCTCTCGGTGACGGTGACGGTGCCGCATTCGGCGACGCGGCCGACGTCGTTGCGCCCGAGGTCGAGCAGCATCAAGTGCTCGGCGCGTTCCTTCGGGTCGGACAGCAGCTCCCGCTCGGCGAGCCGATCGGCGGCCGGCGTCGCGCCGCGCGGGCGGGTCCCGGCGATGGGTCGGATGGTGACCTCGCCGTCGCGCACGCGCACGAGGATTTCGGGGCTCGAACCGACGATGGCGAAGCCCGGCATGTCGAGGAAATAGAGGAAGGGCGAGGGATTGACCCGGCGCAGCGCACGATAGAGCGCCATCGGCGGCAGCGCGAATGGTGAGGTGAAGCGCTGCGACAGCACGACCTGGAAGATGTCGCCCGCTTCGATGTACTCCTTCGCCCGCAGCACCATCGCCGCATAGTCCTGCGCCGGCATCGTCGGGGCGAGGGCGGGGTCGGGATGCTGCGCGGCATCGGCCCTGTCGCCGGGTGTCGCGCGGGTTAGACGGCGCAGAACTTCGTCGATCCGCTCGCCCGCCTGCTCGATCGAACCGTCGCGCCATACCGGCGCGATGCAGAACAGCGCATCGCTGAGCCGGTCGAACACCAGCAGCACCGTGGGCCGCACGAACAGCATGTCGGGCAGTTCGAGCGGGTCCGCGGAAGGGCGCGGAAGCTTTTCGACTAGGCCGATGGTCTCGTAGCCGAAATGGCCGACGAGGCAGGCGAGGGCAGGGGGCAATTCCTCGGGCACTTCGCAGCGACAGGATTCGACCAGGGCCCTCAGGCTATCCAGCGTGCCCTGTTCGCAAGCGACGAAGGCATCTCGCGTCTGCCCCCATCTGGCATTGATCTCGCTACTCTCGCCCGTGGCGCGGAAGACGAGATCGGGGTCGAGCCCCAGGAGGCTGTAGCGCCCGCGGATCTCGCCGCCTTCGACCGATTCGAGCAGGAAATCTCCGCGCCCCGGTTCGAACAGCTTGAGCGCTGCGCCGACCGGGGTCTCGGTATCGGCAACGATTTCGCGCCACACTAGCGCAGGATTGCCTCGCGCCAGTGCCGCTTGTGCCCGTTCGACGCCTTTCAGGCCGCTACTCAAGCGCGCCTCAATTCCCGACCAGCTGCTTGCGCACGGCTTCGATCGCCGTCGGATTGCGCGAAACGCCCAGATCCTCGCGCATCGCACGACCGAACTGCTGGGCGTACTCGTCGCCGAGGAGCGGGCCCATCTGGCGGTGCGCCTGCGCGATCAGCGGATCGTCGTTGGCGATATCGTCCATCGCAATATCGTCGACCTTGATCACGAAGAAGCCGACATCGCCGCCCGCTTCGAGCTTCTTGGTCGTCCCCTCGGCCATGCTGAACAGCAGCGCGATCGGCGGCGGGATGCGACGCTCGCGCTGGCGGGCGAGATCTTCGCGGGTCATGTCGATCTTCTGGGCGGGAGGCACGCGACGGTCTTCGGCGGCCAGCGCCTCGCTGATCGACTTGCCTGCGCGAACGCGCGCCATGACCCGGTCGGCGGCCGCCTGAGCGGCCTTCATCCCTTCGGTCGCGCGCCAACGCGCCTCGACGAGCTTTGCGATCTCGTCGAAGGGAGCGGTCGCGGCAGGAACGATGTCGCTGACTTCGTAGACCAGATAGGTCTGCCCGCTTTCGACCGGCGCAATCTCGGGTTCTTCCACATCCATCTGGAATGCGGTGGAGAGCGCGGGACGCAGCACCTCGGGCACCGACTTGCCGGGCGAAGCGAAGATGCGACCGTCGGCAACCGCCGGTTCGGTGCTTTCGAGATCGAGATCGAGGTCCTTGGTGACTTCGGCCAGCGTCGCGCCATCGTCGAGCTGTTCTTCGATTTCGCTGGCGAGGTCGGCCAAGCCGCGAACGCGCTTTTCCTCGCGCAGCGCGGTCGCGATCTCGTCACGCACCTGGGCCAGCGTGCGCGCCGGGGTGGCGTCGATGGCATCGATGCGCGCGATGTGCCAGCCGAGCGGGCTGCGTGCCGGCTTGGTCATCGAGCCGCGCGCAGCGGCGAAATAGGCGGCGGCCACGGCAGGCGAGGCTTGGCCCGAGAGGCCTTCGCGCAATACATCGACGACCGGCGCGGCACGCAGGCCCGCCTCGCGCGCAACCGCTTCGAAGGACTCGCCGGCGACCACGCGCTTCCGAATGGCATCGGCGGCGGCTTCGGTCGGGACGATGACCTGCGTCACGTTGCGCGTTTCGCTGGCAGCATATTGCTTGGCGTCGCGCTTGTAGCGTGCGGCGATCTCCGCATCGGTCGGCTCGACCCGGTCGCCCAGCGCGTTCGAATCGAAAGTGGCGAAGCGGATCGTCCGGCGTTCGGGGCGGACGAAGGCATCGCGATTCTTCTGGTAATAGGCGCGCAGGACCTTGGGATCGGCCTTGCCGGTCGGCGCATAGGTCGCCGCTGGAAGCAGAGCGACCTCGCCCTTGCGGCGTTCCTTGAACAGCTGGGCATAGCGATAGGCCAGCTTGTCGGGAACGGTCGCGCCGAAGCCGGCGGGGATCAGCAATTGCTGCGACAGCAGGCCGACCCCGAGATCGTCGCGGACCTGTGCATCGGTAAGGCGTTGCTGCTGGAGCGTCTGCCGGTAGATATCCTCGCTGAAATTGCCATCGGGGCCGCGGAAGGCCGGGATCATGCGGATTTCGCTGTTGATCAGATTGTCGCCGACACGGACCCCGTGTTTTTCGGCATAGCCCTTGAGCGCGGCGCGGCCGATCAGGGCATCGAGCGCGCTATCGAGACCGCCTTCGCGCAGGAAGGCCTGCATCGTCGCGGTCGGTTGTTCCTGCCGCAGCCTTTCGAGGCCGTTATTGGCGCCCCGAACCAGGTCGGCGGTGGATATCTTTTCGTCCCCGACGACAGCCACCCGGTCCCCGCCGGCAATTCCGCCGAATGCGCCGCTGCCGGAAACATCGGCGCTGGCAAAGGCGAGGGCGATCAGACCGAGGAAGGCCAGCGAGATCGCGAGGCCGAGCTTGGTCTTGAAGAAATTGCGGAAGAACTGGAACATGGCGTGCGGGCTATCCCGTATCTGGCGGCTGTCGATCAGGCGGGGCCTGGTTGGGTTGGGGCGCTTTATCCGCCCTGCGACCTCCCGGCAACAGGTTGCAAAGGGTTTTGACGTGCGATCAAACCTTGTCTAGCGGAGCCAATCCCACGCCCGGTATAGCGGGCGACAGATTCAGATAATTCGCAGGACTTACCCATGGCCGAACGGCCCTATATCGTCGGAAACTGGAAAATGAACGGCACGCGCGCGATGCTTTCCGAAGCACGCGCCATCGACCGTGCCGCACAGCGCTACATGAAGGTGGAGGTCGCGGTGGCGCCGCCCTACACCTTGATTCACGCGGTCCACAAGGAGGCCGAGCAGATCGGCGTCGGCGCACAGGACTGCCATCCCGGTGCGGAAGGCGCGCACACCGGCGACATCAATGCCTCGATGATTGCCGATGCGGGTGCGAAGTTCGTCATCCTCGGTCACAGCGAACGGCGCCAGGACCATGGCGAGACCGACGAACTGATCAATGCCAAGATCGAATCCGCGCTCGATGCAGGCCTGCGGGTGATCCTGTGCTGCGGCGAAACGCTCGAAACGCGCGATGCAGGCGAGGCGGAGGCCTTCGTGCTCGCGCAGCTGAAGGCGGCGCTGCCCGCATTCCAGGATCCCGCCGAGCGGCTGACGATCGCCTACGAGCCGATCTGGGCGATCGGTACCGGGCGCACCGCGACCCCCGACGACATCGCCGCGATGCATGGGGCGATCCGCGGCCTGCTCGACGAGACCTACGGTGCGGAAGCCTCGGCGCAGGTGCGCATTCTCTACGGCGGTTCGGTCAAGCCGGACAATGCACGCGAAATCCTCGCGACGCCCGAAGTCGGCGGCGCGCTGGTTGGCGGCGCCAGCCTTTCGGCCGAGAACTTTCTCGGCATCGTGGTCGGCGCTTCGGAGGCCGAAGAGGTCTGATCCCGCCACGCTTGCCGTTTGCCGCGCGCGTGCCTAAATGCGCGTGAACCCCGCTACCGCAGTTCCAAGAGTATCCGCATGTTCCTGTTTCTCACCGTCGTCCAGGCGATCGTCGCAGCCGCGCTTGTCGGCGTCATCCTGATGCAGCGCTCCGAAGGGGGTGGCCTCGGTGTCGGCGGCAGCCCCTCGGGCATGCTGAGCGCGCGCGGTGCGGCGGACTTTCTGACCCGTTCGACCAAGTGGCTAGCGGTGGCTTTCGTGGTGCTGTCGATCGCGCTTGCCGCGGTCGCGGTTGAAACCACCGGCAGCGACGCCATCGAATCGACGCTTGACCGGACGGTGGCTCCGGCGGCCCCGGCCGACCCGCTTGGCCCGGCCACGACTGGCGAAGGCGCCCCGGCCGGCGACGACCCGCTGGCCGACGTAGCCGAATAACCCAACCTCCGTTGCAGGCCTGTGGATTGCGCCGCGTACGCGGCGCGATTTGCATGTGTTTGTGCTTGCCCCGACTCAACCCTTCAGCTTAAGGCCCGACTCCCATGGCGCGGTATATCTTTATCACCGGCGGCGTGGTCTCCTCGCTTGGCAAAGGTCTCATGGCAGCATCGCTCGCTGCCCTCCTTCAGGCGCGTGGCTACAAGGTCCGCATCCGGAAATTCGACCCCTATCTCAACGTCGATCCGGGGACGATGTCTCCGTATCAGCACGGCGAGGTCTACGTCACCGACGACGGGGCCGAAACCGACCTCGACCTCGGCCATTATGAGCGCTTCACCGGCGTGTCGGCGCATCAGGGCGACAACATTACCTCGGGCCGGATCTACCAGGACATCATCGCCAAGGAGCGCCGCGGCGACTATCTCGGCGCGACCGTGCAGGTGGTCCCGCACGTTACCGACGAGATCAAGGCCTTCGCGCTCGCCGGGCAGGACGATCATGACTTCATCCTCTGCGAGATCGGCGGCACGGTCGGCGACATCGAGGGCCTGCCCTTCATGGAGGCGATCCGCCAGCTGCGGAACGAGCTCGAACCGTGGCAGACGCTCAGCGTCCATGTCACGCTGGTGCCCTATATCGCCGCGGCGGGCGAGCTGAAAACCAAACCGACGCAGCACTCGGTGCGCGAACTCGCCAGTCTGGGGATCAAGCCCGACGTGCTGCTGTGCCGCGCCGAGCATCCGATCCCCGACAGCGAACGCCAGAAGATCGCCAATTTCTGCAACGTGCGCAAGGAAGCGGTCATCCCCGCGCTCGATGCGCCGTCGATCTACTCGGTGCCGCTGCAGTATCACGGCGAGGGTCTCGATACCGAGGTGCTCCGCGCCTTCGGCATCACCGATGCGCCCGATCCCGACCTGTCGCGCTGGTACGATGTGGTCGACCGCCATTCGAACCCCGAGGGCGAGGTCACGATCGGCGTTGTCGGCAAATATGTCGGCCTGCAGGATGCGTACAAGTCACTCAACGAGGCGCTGGTCCACGGCGGCATGGCCCACCGGGTCAAGGTCAACATCAAGTGGATCGACGCCGAGGTCTTCGAGAGCGACGATGCCGAGATCGCCGCGCGGCTCGAGCCGATGCATGCGATCCTCGTGCCCGGCGGTTTCGGCGAACGCGGCAGCGAGGGCAAGATCGCGGCGGTCCGCTTCGCCCGCGAACGCAAGGTGCCCTTCCTGGGGATCTGCCTCGGCATGCAGATGGCCTGCATCGAGGCGGCGCGTACGGCGGGCTTCGCCAAGGCGAGCTCGACCGAATTCGGCGAGACCGAGGAACCCGTGGTCGGCATCATCACCGAATGGATGACCGAAGAGGGACTGCAGACCCGCGAAGCCGGGGGCGATCTCGGTGGCACGATGCGGCTCGGCGCCTATGACGCGAAGCTGGCTGCGAACAGCCATGTCTCGAGCATCTATGGCGGCGCGACGACGATTTCGGAGCGCCATCGCCATCGCTACGAGGTCAACGGCGCCTATGTCGATCCGCTCGAAAAGCAGGGCCTGATCTTCTCTGGCATGTCGCCCGACGGACTGCTGCCCGAAATCGTCGAGCGGCCCGACCATCCGTGGTTCGTCGGTGTGCAATTCCACCCCGAACTCAAGTCGAAGCCCTTCGATCCGCATCCGCTGTTCGCGGGTTTCGTCGGCGCGGCGCTCGAGCAGGCCCGCCTCGTCTGAGCCGACCTGTCAGCGAATTTTCCTAAACCGCTGATTTCCTTGACGAGGGAGTCGCAGGCGCTTGTAGCCTTGCGACAAAATCCGCACACGCTGCGCTGGCGGGTTTATCTTTTGTTATATCTGATGCAGGATGCACCGCATTCCCGCTCCAAAGGCGTGAATTCACGAGACAACGCTTCGCCCGCAAGCGGTGGGGCTTGCCTCGATGACGGTCGTCTTCTGCGACCCGGACGGTCGATTTCGAGGTTAGGCGGCGTCATGCGTCGCGGGGGCGGAACCCAAGTTCCGCCCCCTATTCGTTTCCAGTTCTGAAGAAGATCGAAAACGCTCAGGCGGCCTTGCTGTCGCCGTCGTCCTCGTCGCCCTTGACCACTTCGAGCGGCTGCTGGCCGCCGATGGCGATCTTCTTGGGCTTCATCGCCTCGGGCACTTCGCGCACCAGGTCGATCACCAGGAGGCCATCGGCGAGGTCGGCATTGGCGACCCGGACGTAGTCGGCCAGTTCGAACCGGCGCTCGAAGCCGCGATTGGCAATGCCGACATGCAGCATTTCACCTTCGGCGACCTCGTCGCGCTTGCGGCCGGTGACCACGAGCAGGTTCTGCTGCGCGACGATGTCGAGGTCGCTCTTGCGGAAGCCGGCCACGGCCAGCGTGATGCGATAGTCGTCATCGCCGCGGCGCTCGATGTTGAAGGGGGGGTAATTGTCGCCGCCGGCGCCGCGCGCCTGCCGTTCCATCAGGTCGAACACACGGTCGAAGCCGACGGTGGAGCGACGGAAGGGGGTAAGGTCCATACGGTTCATCGAAACAAATCCTCTTGTGAGCGATTCTATCAGGGCGGGGCCCGCATTCGGCACCCCGTCGCCGCCACGATCATCGTGGCGACACCTTCGAGATAGGCGCACCGTTTGGGCTTTCAAGTGCCTGTTGCGCGCGCTAGTTTCGCGCTTGAATACAAGAGGAATTCCATGAGCCAGCCCCAGGTCGACATCTACACGAAGTTCGGTTGCGGATACTGCTTCCGCGCCAAGCGCCTGCTCGACCAGAAGGGGGTCGACTACACCGAATTCGACATCACGCTGGGCGGACCGAAACGCGAGGAGATGCTCCAGCGCGCGCCCAATGCGATGACGGTACCGCAGATTTTCATCGGCGAAACGCATGTCGGCGGGTCCGACGATCTCGCCGCGCTCGAACGCGAGGGCAGGCTCGACGCGCTGCTCGGCGGCTGATGCCGCGTATTGCCGTCCTCCAGATGACCGCGGGGATCGATCCCGCGGACAATGCGCGCGTGCTGGCCGAGGCGGTCGCACAGGCAGCGCAGGGCGGCGCGACGATGCTCTTCACGCCCGAGATGTCGGGGATGCTCGATCGCGACCGCAAGCGCGCCGCTTCGTCGATCATTCCCGAAGAGGATTCGCCGGTGCTCGCGAAGGTCCGCGAATCCGCGCGAGAGCATGGCATATGGGTCTCGCTGGGGTCGCTCGCGCTCGACACCGGCGCCGGGCGCTGGGCCAACCGCGCCTTCGTGATCGATCCCGCAGGCGCGATCATGGCCAGATACGACAAGATCCATATGTTCGATGTCGACCTCGACAGCGGCGAGAGCTGGCGCGAATCCAACGCCTATCAGCCCGGTTCTCAGCTCGTCACCGTGCCCGGAACACCGGTCGGCACGCTCGGGCTGACGATCTGCTACGACATCCGCTTTCCGGCGCTGTTCGACGCGCTTGGCCGTCAGGGCTGCGACGTCATTGCCATCCCCGCCGCTTTCACCGTCCCGACTGGGACGGCCCATTGGCATGTTCTCCAGCGTGCCCGTGCAATCGAGGCGAGCGCTTTCGTGGTCGCTGCGGCACAGGTCGGCGAGCATGAGGACGGGCGCCGCACCTATGGCCACAGCCTTGTCGTCGATCCCTGGGGCGACGTTCTGCTCGACATGGGCGGCGAGAAGCCTGGCCTCGGCTTCTGCGACATCGATCTGGCGCGGATCGCAGAGGTGCGCGCGCAGGTGCCGAGCCTTGCCAACCGCCGCGAAATCGCCAAATAGGCCCCGCAATGATCGTGTTCGACCTATCCTGCAGCCATGGCCACCGTTTCGAGGGCTGGTTCGGCTCGTCCGACGATTTCGCCGAGCAGAAGGCGGGCGGACTGATCGAATGCCCGACCTGCGGCTGCGACGAGGTGGGCAAAGCGCCCATGGCGCCTTCGGTACCGGCAAAGGGCAATGCGCGCGCCGAGAGCAGCGGCGAGACACGGCAGATGACCACCGGCGACATGCCGTCTGCTGTGAAGAAGGCTCTCGAAGGGCTCGCCAAGGCGCAGGCCAAGGCGCTCGAGACAAGCACCTGGGTCGGCGACCGTTTTGCGGAAAAGGCCCGCGAGATGCACTATGGCGAGACCGACGAGGCACCGATCCACGGTCGCGCCACGCGTGATCAGGCGGAGGAACTTTCGGCCGAGGGCATTGCCGTCGCCCCGCTGCTCGTGCCGGTGGCTCCGCCCGACGAACTCAACTGATTGCCTCGCGGCGGCGAGCCGCTATACGGGGCCGCAATGCGCCCGTAGCTCAGTAGGATAGAGCATCAGATTCCTAATCTGGGGGCCACAGGTTCGAATCCTGTCGGGCGCACCACAACAGGCGGTCCTGCGAGGGGCCGCCTGTTGTGGTTCGACGCCTCGGGATCGGACCTTTTCGGAGTCGAAGCGCAGCGGAGACGGCGCCGCAGGCGCCAATCCTGTCGGGCGCACCACTATCTGCCGAAGCGGCGGGCGGTCATCGCCAACGCGGTGAGCAGCAGCGAGCACAGGCCCATCAGCGCGCAGGTCCCGGCCCAGCCGAAGGCGTCGTACACTGCGGTGCCTGCAAAGCTCCCGATCCCGCCGCCGACGAACATGATCACGACATAGACCGTCGTCAGGCGGGTGCGGACCGCGGGATCGAGCGCGAGGAAGGTCATCCTTCCGGTGACATCGATGCCCGGGCCGACGAGATTGGTGACGAACAGCGGCAGGAGGAGCGTCCAGAGCGATCCGCTCAGTGGATAGAGCAGGGCGATCCCCGCGAGCTGGATCAGCGCGAAGATCACGCGCGCCCACCGCGGTCCGACATGGTCCGCCCACCGTCCCAGCCGAGGCGTGGAGACGATGCTTACCGCCGCCAGCCCGGCAAGATAGCCGACGGTATCGGTGCCATAGCCCATCTGCGGCGAGGTGAGATAGAGCGCGAGGCCGAGCCACACCGCGATGAACTGGCCGAAGTTGAGCGCCTGGATCGCGCCAGAGATCGCGATCTCGCGGTGACGGGCGATCAGCGGAAAGACCGACATCAGCAGCGCGGGATAGGATTGCCTGTCGCTCGCGGACCGTTCTCCGCCTTCCATCAGTCGGGGAAGGGCGAGCGTCACTGCGAGCATCAGCGCGGTGGCCAGCCAGTAGACCGAACGCCAGCCGAGATGCTCGGCCATGACACCGGCGCCGACGCGCGCGACGAGGATCCCCAGGATGACCCCGGCGGCGAGCTTGGCGGTGACCTGCCCGAGGCGTTCGGGCGCGACCCGCTTCGAGGCATAGGCGGGCAGCAAATAGGGCGCGATGGTGAAATAACCGAGCAGGGTGGAGCCGATCACGAAGAGGGTGAAGCCCTGCGCCAGCGTCATGATGGCCAGCGACGCGGTCTGCCCTGCGGCGAAGGCGATGGTCAGCCGGCGGTTGGAAATGCGGTCGCCGAGCGGCAGGAGCATGAAGATGCCGAGCGCCAGCGCCAGCTGGTTGAGCGCGGGAACCAGCCCGATGCGCGCATGGCTGACACCGAAATGGTCGGCGACCTCTCCGATGATCGGGTGGATGTAATATGCATTGGCGGTGACCACCGCGGCGGCGATGGCGAGCGAAGTTTCCTGCGCGCCGGTCAGTCGCGCAGTGTCGTTCAAGCCAAGTGTCCGATCGATTGCGGCACGACGGGTTCCCGGTGAAAGATCGGGGAAATCCCGTCTTGATTCGAAACCTTAAGGAGTCTTTCGGCGCGTGTCACCCAGCAGGCTGACCGGGACGGTCTCCTTGAAGGTATGGGTGACATAGGGGAAGGGGATCTCGATCCCGGCCTCATCGAGCCCCGCCTTGATCGCGCGGACGACCTTGTCCCGGCTTTCCCATCCGGCACGCGGGGCGGAACCGGCCCACCAGCGCACGAGGAAGTCGACCGAGCTCGAATTGAATTCCTGCGCGAAGATATCGATGCCCTTGCTGGCGAGGACGTCCTCGACATCCTCGACCGCGCGGCGGATCACCTCGGCGGCGTGATCGAGCTGCGTGTCGTATGACACGCCGACCACCACCTCGTGGCGCCGTTCGTCGACATCGGTGAGGATTTCCACCGGGTTCTTGAAGAGGATCGAATTGGGCACGACGGTCAGCTCACCCGACAGCTTGCGGACATGCGTTTCGCGCAGGGTGATGTGCTCGACCTTGCCGGCGATGCCCTCGCACTCGATGACGTCGCCGATGCGCATCTTCTCGCGCAGCATGATCAAGACGCCGGCGAGGAAGTTCTCGAAAATGTCCTGGAAGGCGAAGCCGATCGCCACCGCACCGATGCCGAGCCCGGCGAGCAGGCTGGAAGGGGTCAGGTCGGGCATGACCACGATCGCGGCTACGAACAGGCCAAACAGCCAGATCCCGAGCTTGACCAGCGTGTCGATGAGCGTCTTGAGGCTGGCCCTGATTTCGGTCCGCCCGACGATCATGTCGGAAATGCGCACGGCAAAACGCGCGACGATCCATGTCAGCAGGACGATGAAGAAGGCGATTGCGAGGCTGGGAAGGCTGGCGACGAAACCCTCGCCCATCTCGCGCAGCTGTTCGCGCAGCGTACCGATGTAATTCACGTGTGCGGAACTCCCTTTGCGCTGCAACGCAACACAAAGGGTGAGGTTCCTTCCGCCCGGCGCTTAGCTGTGGCCGTGCTCCTTGCGCGCGAGCTCGTGCAGCCAGTCGGCGTGGCGGGGCGCCTTCTTGGTCTGGCTCCATTCGTCGAGCATCAGCGGGGCGACGCGCTTGAGTTCGGCATATTGCTCTTCGGTGCCGATATCGGCCGCCAGTTCCACGCGATGGCCATTGGGATCAAAGAAATAGATCGACTTGAAGATGCCGTGATGCGTCGGACCGAGGACGTCGATCCCGAGGCTTTCGACATGCTCCTTGGCGGCCAGCAATTCCTCTTCGCTGCCGACCTTGAAGGCGAGGTGCTGGACCCAGGCGGGCGTGTTCTCGTCGCGGCCCATGTCCTTCTGGTTCGGCAGTTCGAAAAAGGCGAGGATGTTGCCGTTCCCTGCGTCGAGGAAGACGTGCATGTAGGGATCGTAGTCTCCGGTCGAGGGCACATGGTCCTCGGCAAAGGCGGTGGTGTAGTCCATGCCGAGGACCTTGCCGTACCATTCGACGGTCTCTTTGGCGTCCTTGCAGCGGTAGGCGGCGTGGTGGACGCCGCCCAGCTTCACGGGATGGTTGGCGACGTCGCTCATTCCGCCGGCTCCGCTTCGACCGTCTTCGCCTCGTCGACGCTCAGCACGCCGCGCTTGATCTGGTCGCGCTCCATGCTTTCGAACAGCGCCTTGAAATTGCCTTCGCCGAAGCCTTCGTCGCCCTTGCGCTGGATGAATTCGAAGAACACCGGGCCGACCTGAGCCTCGGCGAAGATCTGCAGCAGCAGGCGGGGCTGGCCGCCTTCGGTCGTACCGTCGAGCAGGATTCCGCGCGCCTTGAGCTCGTCGACCGGTTCGCCGTGATCGGGAAGGCGTTCGGGCAGCATTTCGTAATAGGTTTCGGGCGGCGCGGTCATGAACGGCACGCCGAGTTGCTTCAGATTATCCCAGCAGCCCACGAGGTCGTCGCAGATCAGCGCGATGTGCTGGATGCCTTCTCCGTTGAATTCCTTGAGGAATTCTTCGATCTGGCCCTTGCCCCCTTCGCCTTCCTCGTTGAGCGGGATGCGGATCTTTCCGTCGGGCGCGGTCAGCGCTTTCGAGGTCAGGCCGGTGTATTCGCCCTTGATGTCGAAGAAGCGGATTTCGCGGAAGTTGAACAGCGTCTCGTAATAGTCCGCCCAGTACTTCATGCGGCCGTTGTAGACGTTGTGGGTGAGGTGATCGATCACGTTGAAGCCGGCGCCGACCGGGTGCTTCTCGACGCCGGGCAGATATTCGAAGTCGATGTCGTAGATCGACAGGCCATTGCCCTCGGCATCCTGGTAGCGGTCGATCAGATAGACGATCGCGCCGCCGATGCCGCGGATCGCGGGGATGTGAAGTTCCATCGGGCCGGTCTGGACGGCGACGGGTTCGGCGCCGCGCTCGAGTAGTTCGGCATAGGCCTTGCGCGCGTCACGGACGCGGAAACCCATGCCGCAGGCGGAAGGCCCATGTTCGCGGGCGAAGAACCACGCGGCGCTCTTGGGTTCGTAGTTGAGGATCAGATTGATCTGGCCCTGGCGCCACAGGTCGACGTCCTTCGACCGGTGCGTCGCCACATGGGTGAAGCCCATCGCCTTGAAAACCGGCTCGATCACTCCCTTTTCAGGGGCGCAGAATTCGACGAATTCGAAGCCGTCGAGACCGATGGGGTTTTCGAAGAGATCGGGCATTTCAATCCTCTGGAATTATGTTGGTTGGCTCGGGAAAATAGTTACACTTGATACCGTCTCGTGTCAAGGTCGGCTCCTGTCTGGCGGGACGCATGGTTCCGATTGCGCGACGGCACGATGCTTGGCATCCTCCCACCCGGAGGAGAGCGGGCATGTTCGAGACGAACAAGGGCATCAACCACATCGCGCTGGTATGCCGCGACATGAAGCAGACGGTCGATTTCTACACCGGCGTGCTGGGCATGCCGCTGGTCAAGACCGTGCAACTGCCCGACGGCGGGCAGCACTTCTTCTTCGATTGCGGGGGTGGGGCGAGCGTCGCCTTCTTCTGGTGGAAGGATGCGCCGGCCATGGCGCCGGGCATCGCCTCGGTGAAGAATTTCCCATACGATTCCAAGACGGCGGTCGGGTCGATGAACCACATCGCCTTCAATATGGACGAGGCCGACCTCGAGGCAGCGCTCGACAAGCTCGAGTCCGCCGGCGTCCCGCACACGCACGCCGTGGTCAATCACGATGACAGCCACGCTGGCGTCGCGAGGGACGTGCACGAGGGCGTCTTCGTCCGCTCGGTCTATTTCACCGATCCCAACGGCATCATGATGGAATTCGCCGCCTTCACCCGGAAGTTCACTCCAGAGGACGTGCGGCACGAACCCGCCACGATGGATGCCTGATGCCGCGGCTGCGCGAAGTCCCGCGGGCTGAAGCCGATGCGGAGGTCACGCTGCCGCTCTACAATTTCCTCTTCGGCGAGCGCGATCCGGTGGCGGAGCCGGGCACCTCCACCGGGACGCCGGGTGATTGGTGGACCGTCTTCGCCAATTCGCCCGCTACGCTGAAACACGCGGCGCAGGGCTTTGCCTACTACCGCAGCCCCGAGCGCAAGATCGATCCGGTGCTGCGCGAACTCGGGCAAGCCTGGGCAGGCTGGGCTTGCGGCAGCCAGTTCGTCTTCTCGCAGCATTGCAAGTCGCTGAGAGGGCTGGGCGCGTCGGAGGACAAGATCGCGGCCTTGCCGCACTGGCAGGCAAGCGAGCTGTTCGACGCGCGCGAGCGCCTGGTGCTGGCCTATGCCGATCGCCTGGTGATGCATCACGGCCGCGTTCCCGAGGTGCTGTTCGCGCAGCTGCGCGAGGCCTTCACCGACGAGGAAATCCTCGAGCTGACCTACATCACCTGCCTCTATTTCATGCATGGGGTGATGAGCCGCGCGCTGCGGACCGAATACGACGATCGCGACGAACCGATCACCGAAGTCGACGCGCCTGAGGACTTTTCGCCGCAGGCCTTCGCAAATAGCTGAAGCGCCCGGAATCCCTCGCAGTTTGCGCTTGCGCGGCGGGGTTAACTGTGATTCTGTGTGGCTATGCACCGCAGGAAATCCACGGCCCTGATTCACAAGGCGAAAGTCACGCAGCATGCTGCGTTGGCAGCGCTTCTGATCATGGGCGGACTCGCCATTGCGGGTCCCTCGGGCCTGCTCGCCTGGAGCGAGAACCTGCGCCTGCTCGACCAGCGCAAGGCCCAGCTGACCGAGTTGGAAGCCGAACGCACCGCGCTGGAGAACCGCGTGGCTCTGCTCGATCCCGACCACGCCGATCCCGACATGGTCGGCGAACTGCTGCGCAGCCAGCTCAATGTCGTCCATCCCGACGAAGTGGTCATCAAGCTCGAAGAGTGACGCCGCGCGAATGTCGGGCGGAAACCACAGCTTTCCGTAAGGGTTTTCGTATGCACATGCGCTGCCCCGTTGCGCGGGCCATGCGCCTGTGCCTATAGGCGCAACCGATATTCCTCCCCGGAAGAACAAGGACAAAAGTCTTGGCCAAAGCCCCCCGGAGCAAGAAGACCGCCACGAAGTCGCCCGCCGAGGACACCGACTTCATCCTTCACTCGCTGCAGGATCGGCTCGAGAAGGATCGCCAGTTCAAGGCGAGCAAGGAGCAGATGCTCCATTTCTACGAGCAGATGCTGCTGATCCGCCGCTTCGAGGAGCGCGCTGGCCAGCTTTACGGCCTCGGCCTGATCGGCGGCTTCTGCCACCTCTATATCGGCCAGGAAGCCGTCGCGATCGGCCTGCAATCGGCGCTCGACGGCGACAAGGACAGCGTGATTACCGGCTATCGCGATCACGGCCACATGCTCGCCTACGGCATCGATCCCAAGGTCATCATGGCCGAGCTCACCGGCCGCGAGGCCGGCATCTCGAAGGGCAAGGGCGGGTCGATGCACATGTTCTCGACCGAGCATAAGTTCTACGGCGGGCACGGCATCGTCGGTGCGCAGGTCGCGCTCGGCGGCGGGCTCGCGCTCGCGCATCAGTACAACAATGACGGCGGGCTGTGCCTCGCCTATTTCGGCGACGGCGCGGCCAACCAGGGCCAGGTCTACGAGACGATGAACATGGCGGCGCTGTGGAAGCTGCCGATCGTCTTCGTCGTCGAGAACAACCAGTATGCCATGGGCACCGCAGTCGGCCGCAGCTCGGCCGAGACCGAATTCCACCGTCGCGGTACCGCCTTCCGCATTCCCGGCATGGATGTAAACGGCATGGACGTGCTCGAGGTGCGCCAGGCCGCCGAAATCGCCTTCGCGCACGTGCGCGAAGGCAAGGGGCCGGTGCTGATGGAATGCAACACCTACCGTTATCGCGGTCACTCCATGTCCGACCCGGCGAAATACCGCACGCGCGAGGAAGTGCAGGACGTGCGCGAGCACAAGGACCCGATCGAGGGCATCAAGAAGCTGCTGATCGAAAACGGCAGCAGCGAGGACGACCTCAAGGCCATCGACAAGGACATTCGCAAGACCGTGACCGAAGCCGCTGACTTCGCCGAGAATTCGCCCGAGCCCGAGGCGTCCGAGCTCTACACCGACGTTCTGGTCGGGGAGTATTGAGCCATGGCTATCGAACTCAAGATGCCCGCGCTGTCGCCCACCATGGAAGAGGGCACGCTCGCCAAGTGGCTCAAGTCCGAAGGTGACGAGATCGTTGCCGGCGACATCATCGCCGAGATCGAGACCGACAAGGCGACGATGGAATTCGAAGCGGTCGATGAAGGCACGCTCGGCAAGATCCTCGTCGAGGAAGGCACCGAGGGCGTGAAAGTCGGGACCGTGATCGCCATGATTGCGGGTGAGGGCGAGGACGTTTCCGCCACGGAAGCGCCTGACGAACCCGTTCCGGTCGAGGACACGCCGGGCGAGGGCAAGGACGTCGGACGCGAACCGAGCGAAGCCGAGATCACCAAGCCCGCGCGCAAGACCGATGTGAAGGACCCCGAGGTCCCCGAAGGCACCAGCTTCACCTCGACCAGCGTCCGCGAAGCGCTGCGCGACGGCATGGCCGAGGAAATGCGCAAGGACGAGCGCGTCTTCGTGATGGGCGAGGAAGTCGCCCAGTATCAGGGCGCCTACAAGGTCACGCAGGGCCTGCTCGACGAATTCGGGCCGAAGCGCGTGATCGACACGCCGATCACCGAATACGGCTTCGCAGGCATCGGCACCGGCGCCGCGATGGGCGGGCTGCGCCCGATCGTCGAGTTCATGACCTTCAATTTCGCGATGCAGGCGATCGACCACATCATCAATTCGGCGGCCAAGACCAATTACATGTCGGGTGGCCAGATGCGTTGCCCGGTCGTCTTCCGCGGCCCCAATGGTGCGGCAAGCCGCGTCGGTGCCCAACACAGCCAGAACTATGGCCCGTGGTATGCGAGCGTCCCCGGCCTGATCGTCATTGCGCCCTATGACGCGGCCGACGCAAAGGGGTTGATGAAGGCGGCGATCCGCTGCGAGGACCCGGTGGTCTTCCTCGAGAACGAGTTAGTTTACGGTCGCAGCTTCGATGTGCCCGATATCGAGGATTACGTCCTGCCGATCGGCAAGGCGCGGATCATGCGCGAAGGCTCCGACGTGACCATCGTCGCCTATTCGATCGCGGTCGGCCTCGCGCTGGAAGCGGCGGAGGAACTGGCTGGCGAAGGCATCGAGGCCGAAGTCATCGACCTGCGCACGCTGCGCCCGCTCGACAAGGACGCGATCCTCACCTCGCTCGCCAAGACCAACCGCCTGGTGATCGCCGAGGAAGGCTGGCCGACCTGTTCGATCTCGTCGGAAGTGATCGCGATCTGCATGGAGGAAGGCTTCGACCACCTCGATGCGCCGGTCACCCGCGTATGCGACGAGGACGTGCCGCTGCCCTATGCCGCCAATCTCGAGAAGCTCGCCCTGATCGACACACCGCGCATCGTCGCGGCGGTCAAGAAGGTCTGCTACCGCGACTGACCCGGAGGGCGCTTCGGTGGAGCGTGCCGAACTGATCGACGAATGCCCCGAGGTCTCGCGCATCGCACTGGCGAGCGCGGGCCGCGACCGCGATCTGTGGCTTGCGGCCTTCGCGCTCGACGGACGCATCGGGCGGATGGTGCTCGGCGCGACCGAGCCCATGCTCGGCCAGATGCGGCTTGCCTGGTGGCGGGACCAGTTCGGTCAGCCGGCAACTGCCCGCCCCGATGGCGATCCGCTGCTCGATCTCATTGGCCGGAGCTGGGAGGGTTGCGAGCGGGCGCTTCGCGACCTCGTCGACGGGTGGGAGGCTCTGCTTTCTCAGCGTCCCTTGAGCGAAGCCGACCGCGCCTCTTTCGTTGCCGGGCGGGCGAGCCTTGCGCGGGCTTTGGCCGAACGCGCCGGCAGCCCCAGCGCCGCGAACGAAGCCGAACGCGCTGGAACGCTGTGGGCGCTCGCCGATCTCGCCGTCCACACGCAGGAGCCGGACGAACGCGACGCTGTGCTCAATCGCGCGGCCGAGATTGCTCGCCAGAATTTGCGCCTGCCGCGCCCCTTGCGACCCCTGTCGGTCATCGGTGGACTGGCCCGGCGTTCGCTGAATTCTGGAGGTCGCCCGCTTTTGGGCGATCGACTTAGCCCGTTGATCGCCTTGCGATTGGGTCTCTTCGGGCGCTAGATAAACCGCCTGCAGGCGAGGGAGGGTGGCGCATGAACCGGATCGTGTTGGGAGCCATCATAGCGCTGGCGCTGGTGGGGCTGGGTGCCTTCTGGTGGCAGGGCCGGGCCCAGATCGAGCAGGGCGCGCCGCCGCCGCAACCGGTCGAAGCGCCTGCCGCCGAGGCGGAGATTCCCGCCTCGGATGCAGGCGATGCGGTCGGGCCCGCGCCTCCGGCAGCGACGGAGCTCACCAAGGAGCAGCGCCGCTTCTTCCGCTACGATCGCAACCGCGACTGGCGCATCACCCGCACCGAGATGCTTTCGACCCGCTCCAACGGCTTCCGCAAGCTCGACAAGGACGGCAACAATCTGCTCGATTTCGAGGAATGGGCGGTGGCCACGGTCGAGAAGTTCGAAGGCGCCGATGCCGATGGCGACAACCAGCTCACCCCGGCCGAGTTCGCCGCGACGGCGCCCAAGCCGACCAGGAAGACCCGCTGCGCCTGCTAGGCGGCGGTGAGTTCCGCCTGTGTGAGCCATTCGCCGAAGTCGGCCTTGGCGCGATTGGTATAGGCTTCCTTGCGGACCTTCTTGCCGACATCGTGCAGCGGCGGGAAAAGCCCGAAATTGACGTTCATGGGCTGGAAGGTCTCGGCCTCGGCATCGCCTGTGATATGCGAGAGCAGCGCGCCGAAGGCGCTCGTGCGCGGTGGCGGCGTCCAGTCGCGGCCGCCCAGTTCGGCGGCCGCCATCAACCCCGCCATCAGCCCGACGGCGGAGCTTTCGACATAGCCTTCGCAACCGGTGATCTGGCCCGCGAAGCGGACATGCTCGCCGCCCTTGAGCCGCAGTTGCCGGTCGAGCACCAGCGGCGAATTGATGAAGGTATTGCGATGCAATCCGCCGAGGCGGGCGAATTCTGCATTCTCGAGCCCCGGGATCGTGCGGAAGAGTTCGATCTGCGCGCCGTATTTGAGCTTGGTCTGGAAGCCGACCATGTTCCACAGCGTGCCGAGCTTGTTGTCCTGTCGCAACTGGACCACCGCATAGGGCCAGCGCCCCTGCGGGAATTCCTCAGAAGTATCGAAGGGATTGTCGAGCCCGACGCCCTTCATCGGACCGTAGCGGAGCGTTTCGACCCCGCGCGCGGCCATGACCTCGATCGGCATGCAGCCATCGAAATAGGGCGTGTCCGCCTCCCACTCGCGGAATTCGGTCTTCTCGCCGTCCATCAGCCCTTGGTGGAAGGCGAGATACTGCTCCTTGGTCATCGGGCAGTTGATGTAGTCGCCCCCCTCGTTCGAGGCTTCGGTGCGCTTGTTCCAGCGGCTCTGGATCCAGCACTTCGACATGTCGATGCTGTCGTGGTGAACGATCGGCGCGATGGCGTCGAAAAAGGCGAGCCGGTCCTGTCCGGTGGCGGCGACGATGCTGTCGGCCAGCGTCTGGGCGGTCAGCGGGCCGGTGGCGACAATGGTCGGGCCGGAGGCGGGCAGGGCATCGACCCGCTCGCGTACCACGGTGACATTGGGGTGTTCATTGAGCGTTCGCTGGACTTCGGCCGAGAAGACATCGCGGTCGACCGCCATGGCCGAACCCGCGGGGACGCGAGCGACTTCGCCCGCGCGCATGATCAGGCTGTCGAGGCGGCGCATCTCGTGATGCAGCAGGCCGACCGCGTTCTTGGTGTCGTCGTCCGAACGGAAGCTGTTCGAGCAGACCAGTTCGGCGAGCCCGTCGGTCTGGTGCGCCGGGGTCATCTCGCCGCTGCCGCGCATTTCCGAGAGGCGTACCTTGAAGCCGCGCTGCGCGAGCTGCCAGGCTGCCTCGCTGCCGGCCAGGCCGCCGCCAATGATGTGGATATCGTGGGTCATCGCGCGCGCCCTAGTGCTTGCATGGGGCCTTCGACAAGGCCTAGCGTCGCGCGATGCCACGCCGCGCCCTCGCCAAACATCGCCCCTGGCTGCTCGCAAGCCTGATTGCGGGCATCAGCTACTTCTTCGTGTCCGACGATCCCATCGGCGGTACATGGCTCATGCTGTGGAAGGGGGCGGGCGTGGCTTTCCTGGCCGCCTACGCCGCGTTCCGCGCGCGCGCGTTGGACGGGCTCCTGATAACCCTCGTGATGGTCTTCGGCGCAGCAGGCGACATCGCGCTCGAGATCAGTTTCCTCGTCGGCGGGAGCCTGTTCGCCATCGGCCACCTCCTCGCAAGCGCGCTTTACCTGCGCAATCCGCGCGAGAAGGCGACGCTGAGCCAGGTGCTTGCCGGTGCAACGCTGCTGTTCCTGACCCCGGTGATCGCGGGCACGATGACCTACGGGCTCGACAACTGGATCGTAGCGACCGCTTACTCGGCAGTGGTCGGCGCGATGGCCGCAGCGGCCTGGACCAGTCGCTTTCCGCGTTACCGTGTCGGGGTGGGGGCGGTAATGTTCGTCGTCAGCGACTTGCTGATCTTTGGACGCGAGGCGCAGGTCGTCCCCGAAGCTGTCACCTCGTGGCTCATCTGGCCGCTCTATTACGGGGCGCAGTTCCTGATCGCGGTGGCGGTCGTACAGACGCTGCGGAAGGGCGCGCAGCGCGCCGTGGCCTAGCCCCGCCAGGCGGCGATGGTCGTGCGGTGCAATTCGCGGCGGTGGCCCTCGTAACCGCCGGTCGCCTTGTGGAGCACCGAGCGGTTGTCCCACATCACCAGCATGCCCGGCTCCCATCGATGGCGATAGACGAACTCCTCGCGCGCCTGCCACTGCGACAGTTCGGCCAGCAGGGCGATTGCCGCGGCCTGCTCCATCCCCTCGATGCCGACGATGTAGCCGATCGTCGAATAGAGGCATTCTACTCCCGTTTCAGGATGTCGCTGGACCAGCGGATGCATCTGTGTGGCCCGGGCGCTTTCGTCCGGGCGGATCGCCATCGTGCGGCCCGTGTCGCGCGCGCCATAGGTGCCTTCGGGCGCATAGGCGAGCTTGGCGCTATGGATCGCGGTCAAGCTACGCAGGTAGGCCTTCCGCTCCTCGGGTAGCGCCGCAAAGGCAGCGGCCTGATCGGCAAACAAAGTGTCGCCGCCTGTCGGCGGGATATCGATCGCCATCAGGCAGGTCCCCGCCGGGGGCTGATCTAGGAAGCTCCAGTCGCTGTGCCAGTTTTCGGCGAAGAGCGGTGTGTCCTCGTCCGCCTCGCGCAGGATCGCGGCGATATGGTCGCGCCCTTCGATCGGCGCGAAGAAGGGGTCCTCGCCGAACCCGCCCATGGCGAGCGTGAAGGCCTCGAGCGCATCGTCGTCCAGATGCTGGTCTGGGAAGGCGAGAACCTTGTGCTCGAGCCAGATCGCGCGGATTTCCCGCGCGAGGTCCGGCGACACCGGTTTGGAAAGGTCGAGCCCGGTCACGCGTGCACCGCACGCCCGTCCGCTGGGCTCGACCGTCAGGCTCATCCGCCCGGTTCCCCCTCGATATTCTTGTCCGAATGCGCCGTGGTGTGCGGCGTGGTCGGATTGAGGCTGCCGCCGTGTGCGGCGATTTCGTCAGCCACCGCTTCCTCGGCCTCGTTCTCCGGCTCCTCGGTTTCGTCGATCAGCGCTGCGCCGACGACATGTTCGCCCTTGGCGACATTGAAGATGCGCACGCCCGCCGATCCGCGCCCGATGATGCGGAAGCCACCGGGATCCTCGCCTTCGAGCAGGTGGCGGAAATCGATCGGCATGCGAATCAGTTTCGCCTGGTCGGTGACGAGCATGAGCTGCGAGCCGTGCCGGACGGGGAAGCTTGCAACCACGGGCCCGTTACGGTCGGGATTGCTGTCGGGCGTGCCGATATTGGTGAGGCCCTGTCCGCCGCGCCCGATGGTGCGGTATTCATAGGCCGACGAGATCTTGCCGTAGCCGTTGGCGGTCAGCGTGAGAACGAATTCCTCCGCCTCGGCCATCTCGACGATGGTCTCGGCTGCGAGCGCCGGTTCGGCATCATTGTCCTTCCACGGAGCGGCGCGCAGATAGGCATCGCGGTCCTCGGTCGTCCATTCTCCGGCATCGAGCACTGCCATCGATACGACCTTCTGACCGTCCTTGAGCTTCATCCCGCGCACGCCGATGCCGGTACGACTCTTCGTTTCGCGCGCATCGGTGGCGGAGAAGCGGATCGCCTTGCCGGCATCCGAGGCGAGGAAGATTTCCTGGTCTTTGGTCAGCAGTCGGACGCCGATCAGCCGATCGCCGCTGCCTTCGACGAAGCCCATCGCATACTTGCCGTTGCTCGGCACGTTGGTGAAGGCATCCATCGAGTTGCGGCGCACCATGCCCTGCTCGGTGGCGAAGACGATGTTGAGCTTGGACCACTCGTTCTCGTCCTCGGGCAGCGGCAACACGTTGGTCACGCGCTCCTCGTCGCCTAGCGGCAGGAGATTGACCATCGGGCGGCCCTTGGTCTGCGGGCCGCCCTCGGGCAGCTTCCACACCTTCATGCGATAGACGCGGCCCGTATTGGTGAAGAACAGCACCGGATTGTGCGTCGAGGTGACGAACATCTCGACCACCGCGTCCTCGTCTTTGGTCGCCATGCCGCTGCGACCCTTGCCGCCGCGGTTCTGCGCACGGAAGGCATCGAGCGGGGTGCGCTTGATGTAGCCGCCGTGGGTGACGGTAACCACCATCTCCTCGCGCTCGATCAAATCCTCGTCTTCGATCCCGTCCCAGGCGGGGGCGATCTCGCTGATGCGCGGCGTGGCGTAGGTGTTGCGGATCTCTTCGAGTTCCTCGCGCATCACGCCATAGAGCTTCACGCGGTCGGCAAGGATCGAGAGATATTCCTCGATCGCCAAGCTCAGTTCCTTGAGCTCGTCGCCGATCTCGTCGCGGCCGAGCGCGGTCAGGCGGTGGAGCCGCAGGTCGAGGATCGCCTTCACCTGGCGTTCTGACAGGCGATAGGTGCCGCCGCTCTGTTCGTCGGTCGGCTCGATGGCCTCGACCAGCGCGATATATTGCGCGATGTCGCCGATCGGCCATTCCTTGGCGAGCAGCTTGGCGCGTGCATCGGCCGGATTGGACGAGCTGCGGATCATCGCCACGACCTCGTCGAGGTTCGAGACCGCGACCACCAGGCCGAGCAAGATATGCGCCCGTTCGCGTGCCTTGTTCAGCTCGAACTTGGTGCGGCGGGTGATGACTTCCTCGCGGAAGCCGATGAAGGCCTGCACGAAATCGCGGAGCGTGAGCACTTCGGGGCGGCCGCCGCGGATCGCGAGCATGTTGGCCGGGAAGCTCGCCTGCGCTGGCGTGTAGCGCCAGATCTGGTTGAGTACGACTTCGGGCGAGGCGTCGCGCTTGAGATCGACCACCACACGGACGCCCTCGCGCGAACTCTCGTCGCGGATGTCCGAGATGCCCTCGATCCGCTTGTCCTTGGCGGCCTCGGCGATCTTCTCGACCAGCCCGCTCTTGCCCACCTGGTAGGGTATCGATGAAAGCACGATCGACTGGCGGTTGCCCCTGGTCTCGACCTCGTGGCGGGCGCGCATGAGGATTGAGCCGCGGCCCGTCGTATAGGCGGCACGCGCGCCCGACTTGCCGAGGATCAGCGGCGCTGTCGGAAAATCGGGCCCGGGGATGATCTCGAACAGGTCTTCCGAGGTGATCGCCGGGTTCTCGATGAAGGCGAGGCAGCCGTCGATCACCTCGCCGAGATTGTGCGGCGGGATGTTGGTCGCCATGCCGACCGCGATGCCGCCGGCGCCATTGACCAGCAGGTTGGGGAAGCGCGCCGGAAGGACCGTCGGCTCGCGCCGCGATCCGTCGTAGTTGTCGGTGAAGTCGACCGTGTCCTTGTCGAGATCGTCGAGCAGCGAATTGGCGACGCGCGCGAGGCGCGCCTCGGTGTAGCGCATCGAGGCCGGCGGATCGGGGTCCATCGAGCCGAAGTTGCCCTGGCCATCGACCAGCGGGACGCGCAGCGACCAGTCCTGCGTCATGCGCGCGAGCGCATCGTAGATCGCGGCGTCGCCGTGCGGGTGGTAGTTGCCCATCACGTCGCCGACGATCTTGGCGCTCTTGCGATAGGGCCGCCCGGCGACGAATCCGCCTTCCTGGCTGGCGAAAAGGATGCGGCGGTGGACCGGCTTCAGACCGTCGCGCACGTCGGGCAGCGCGCGGCTGACGATCACGCTCATCGCGTAATCGAGATAGCTGGTCTTCATCTCATCGACGATGTCGATGCGCGCGTAATCGTGACCGCCGGGGGCGGGGGTATCCAGAAGGTCGGTATCGTCGGACAAAACGTGTGTTTCCGTACTGCGAACTGCTTATGTCGTGATTGCGTGGAGCCTAGGCGATGGGGGGGCAAAGCGCCACTCGCGCAGGGAACCAAAGCCCGGTTTCATGCGCTTTTTCCACATATGGGTACTGTCGCCAGCGATGGGAACCATGAACGGTTGGGCGGAGGCGCATTCAAAGCGCGTTCAGCCGCATTTCGGTAGAAGAATTTGCAATGAGAGCCCACACGCGGCATGTGCCGCCCAGCCCGAATTGAACCGGCGCACGGTGCGCTCAGATCCCCTTTCCACTCTTGGGAGCTTATCACATGATTTTCACCCGTCTTGCCCGCAAGAATGGTGCGGCTTCGACCCTTGCTCTTGCCCTGGCGCTGACCGCCGGCGGCATCACCGGTGCGACCGTGCTCGACACCCCCGCGCATGCCGCGAAGAAGGAAAAGCAGGCCAAGCCGTCCTATTCGAAAGCATTCGTCGCGGCCTACAAGCCGCTTGAGGAACTCGCGAAGGCCGAGCCGGTCGACTATGCCGCGCTCAAGGCGGGCTTCCCGACGCTGCTTGCAGCGCTCGAAAACGACGACGATCGTTACGCAGCGGGTAGCTTCATCTATTCGAACGCTGCCAAGCAGCAGGACCAGGCCATGGCGCTTCAGGGCATGGAACTGATGCTGAAGAGCGGCAAGGTCCCGGCGGAAAATGTCGGCCAGTTCAATTTCGTCGCCGGCCAGCTGGCCTATGCGGCCAACGACTATGCCAAGGCCCGCCCCTATTTCCAGGCGGCGGCGGATGCCGGCTACACCGACAACGACCCTCTGATCTTCGTCGCGGAAAGCTATTTCGCCGAAGATCAGGCGCAGCAGGGCCTCACCTACCTCAGCGACCTGATCAATGCGAAGATCGCCGCCGGCGAGACCGTCGACGAAGCATGGCTCAAGCGTGGTCTGGCGCAGGCCTACAACAACAACCTGAACGCCGAAGCCAACAAATATTCGAGTTGGTACGTCAAGCAGTATCCGGGCGAGGACAGCTGGGGCGACGCCGTCGCCATCCTGCTCAACACGGGCGGCTACCAGAATCCCGAAATCCTCGACCTGCTGCGTCTCGGCAAACGTGTCGGCGTGCTGCGCGACGGCAAGCTCTATCTCGAATATGTCGACGCAGCTGACTATCGCCGCCTGCCCGCCGAGGTGGTCTCGGTGATCGATGAAGGCTATGCCAAGGGCAAGCTCGACAAGACCGATCCCTATGTCACCGATACGCGTCGCCAGGCGGCGGAGCGTGCCGCGACCGACCGTGCGGATATCGACAAGCTCATGGCCGATGCCAACAAGTCGGGCGCCACGCTGGCAACCGTCCTGGCAGCCGGCGATACGCTGCTCGCCATGGACCGCGCGGCGGACGCCGAGCCCTTCTATGCCAAGGCCCTGAACATGCCGAGCGCCAATACGCCAATGGTGCTGACCCGCCTGGGTATCGCTCAGTTCGACCAGGGCAAGTATGCCGAGGCGGAAGCGACCTTCAACAAGGTCGAAGGCGCACGCAAGGCGATCGCCAACCTCTGGGCCATCTATGCGACCCAGAAGGCTGCCGGCGGCGCGATGTAAGCTTTCCCGAATACGGGAACCGGAAGGGCGCGAACTGCGGTTCGCGCCCTTTTTCGTCAGCGCAGTCGTTTGACGTAGAGGAGATTGTTATCGCGCCGCTCGACCTGGAACTGGTCGAGCGATTCGAACAGATCGGACAGGCGCTTGAAGCCGTAGTTGCGGACGTCGAAACTCGACCGGTTGCCCGCGATATTGCCTACCTCGCTGAGCGAGGCGAAACCTTGGTCGTCGCGCTTCGCGGCCTTCCATGCCGTGCCGAGTAACTCGACCAACTCCTCGTCGATTCCGGTCTTTGCTGCCGCTGCTGGCGCCTTGGGCGCTTCGACTTCGTCGGACGCACCCTTGATGAGTGCATCGATGTCGATGAAGCGGGTGCAGGCGCTCTTGAAGGCGGCGGGGGTCTTTTTGGTGCTGCCGAAGCCGTAGACGACCAGGCCATCCTGGCGGAGGCGGGTGACCAGCGGAGTGAAATCGCTATCCGAACTCATGATGCCGAAGCCATCGACCTTGCCCTGGTAGAGCAGGTCGATCGCATCAATCGTCATCGCCATGTCGGTAGCGTTCTTGCCCGCGGTGAGATCGAACTGCTGCTGGGGCTGGATGCCGTATTTGTGTGTGATCTCTCCCCATTTGGAGAGATTGTTCTTCGCGAAATTCCCGTAGGCTCGCTTGATGTTGACCTGGCCCAACTCGGCCATCACCGTCAGCACCGGGTCGATGCCCTTGGGCGTCGTGTTGTCTGCGTCGATCAGCAGCGCGATGTTTTTGAGATCACTGTCGGACATGCTTGATCACATGGCCTGATGCCCCCGCCCGCGCAAGTCATGAGGCGGGCCGGAATTCCCCGCTATTCTCGTCCAGCAGATGCAGGACACCGTCCGAAATGGCGAAATAGGCACCGCGCAGTTTCAGGCTGCCGCGCTTTTCTTTTTCCTGCACGCAGGGAAACGTCCGAAGGTTGGCAAGGCTGACCTTGACCGCCGCCAGTTCCATCGCGCGTTCGGCCTCGCGCCCGCTCGTGCCCATTTCGGCGGCGATCGGATCGCGTACCTCGTCGAGCATGTCGATCCAGTGCGCGACGAAGCCGCCATCGCCGGGCTCGCTGCCGTGCAGATCCTGCGTCAGCGCCGCCTGGCAGCCGCCGCACATGCCGTGGCCCATGACGACCACCTCGCGCACCTTGAGGAACTGTACGGCGAATTCCAGGGCCGCCGAAACGCCGTGCCGGCCCGGCGTGGTCTCGTAGGGCGGGACGAGGGCGGCGACGTTGCGAACGACGAAGATCTCGCCCGGATCGACATCGAGGATCTGCGCGGGATCGACTCGGCTGTCCGAGCAGGAAATGACCATGACCTGAGGAGACTGGCCCTCCTTGAGCTGGCTCCAGCGCTCGTGCTGCCGCTTCCAGTCACCGGCGCGAAAACGGGCGTAGCCCTCGATCATCTCGTCGAATGTCTTCATGCGCGCTCCGCTGCCCCGAAACCGTCCCGGATGCAAGGCCCTGCGCATTGCTATGCGGGTTGCCGAGAGCGGGGAGGGGGCCTAGATGGGCCGCGCAATGAACGATCTCTCCTCCGCACCCCAGCCCGAGGGCGAACGCCCCAAGATGCAGCGCAAGCCCGACTGGATTCGGGTCAAGGCACCGGTCAGCAAGGGCTATCAGGAAACGCGCAAGCTGATGCGCGAACTCAACCTGCACACCGTGTGCGAGGAAGCCGCCTGCCCGAACATCGGCGAGTGCTGGACCAAGAAGCACGCCACGGTGATGATCCTAGGCGACACCTGCACGCGCGCCTGCCGCTTCTGCAACATCAAGACGGGCATGCCGATGCCGGTCGATCCGCTCGAGCCCGAGCATACCGCGGCTGCTGCTGCAGCGATGGGCCTCGAACACATCGTCATCACCAGCGTCGATCGCGACGATTTGCCCGATCGCGGAGCCGGGCAGTTCGTCAAGGTCATCAACGCGCTGCGCCGCGAGACGCCGAACACGACGATCGAAATCCTCACGCCCGACTTCAAGGGCCGGATGAAGCAGTCAATCGCAGAGATCTGCGAAGCCGGCCCCGACGTCTTCAACCACAATCTCGAAACCGTGCCGCGGCTCTATCCCACGATCCGCCCGGGTGCGCGGTATTACGCCTCTCTGCGTCTGCTCGAGGAAGTCAAGGCACACAATCCGCTGATCTTCACCAAGTCGGGCATCATGCTCGGCCTCGGCGAGGCGCGGCTCGAAGTGCACCAGGTGATGGACGACATGCGCAGCGCAGACATCGATTTCATCACCATGGGGCAGTATCTCCAGCCGACACCGAAGCATGCCAAGGTCGAGGAATTCGTGACTCCCAAGCAGTTTGCCGCCTATGGCGCGATCGCTCGGGCCAAGGGCTTCCTTCAGGTCGCGTCGAGCCCGCTGACCCGGTCGAGCTATCACGCCGGCGACGATTTCGCCCAGATGCGCGCAGCGCGCGAAGCGAAGCTCGCCAAGCAGGGCGCCTGATGCCGGGAATCCGCGAGAAGCGTCGCCTACCCTACAGCCGGGAACAGATGTTCGACCTGGTGGCCGACGTCGGAAGCTACCCCAAATTCCTGCCCTGGGTCGTTGCAACCAGGATTCGCAGCGACAGCGAAACCGAAATGGTCGCCGACATGCTCGTGGGCTTCAAGGCGATCCGCGAAAAGTTCACCTCCAAGGTGCTCAAGCAGCGTCCTGGCCACATCGAAGTGATCTATGTCGACGGACCGTTGAAGGACCTCGACAACAACTGGGCTTTCACCCCCGCCGATGACGGCGGTTGTGAAGTCGACTTTTGCGTCGATTTCACGTTCCGCAATGCGGTTTTCGAGGCGCTGGCGGGCCAGTATTTCGACCGCGCCTTCCGCAAGATGGTACAGGCCTTCGAGGACCGCGCCGACGAGCTTTACGGGCGCGAGAACGCGGCTGCGAACCTCTAGGGCAACAGCAATTCGAGCGCGCAGATCGTGGCCTGCCGGCGGACCTCGGCTCGCGAGGTTGGTTCGAAAATCTTGAGTTCGCCCTCGGGCTCGCCTTCGTCGCCACGGAAAACGCGTGAGAACACGACCGTGCCGACCGGCTTGAGATCGGTCCCGCCGCCCGGTCCGGCGACACCGCTGATCGCAATGGCGAGGTCGGCATGGCTGGTCTCGAGCGCGCCCTTGGCCATGGCCCACGCGCAGGCGATCGACACCGCACCGAAGGTCTCGATGATTTCGAGCGGCACGCCGAGCGATTCCATCTTGGACTCGTTGGAATAGGTCACGAAGCCGCGGTCGAGCACTGCCGATGATCCCGGCACTTCCGTAAGCGCCGCCGCGACAAGCCCGCCAGTACAGCTCTCTGCCAAGGCGACCTTGCGCCCGATGGCGATATTATCCTCGACCACGCGCTTCGCCAGCGCGGCGATGTCGTCGGGGAGAAGGGCTTCGAGGGGCATGATCTCTCTCACTTCCTCAAGAGGGTCGCCACGGCTTGCGCGGCGATGCCTTCGCCACGACCGGTGAAGCCGAGGCGTTCGGTGGTTGTGGCCTTTACGGATATCACTGTGATGTCAACGCCGAGCAGCCCGGCGATGCGCGCGCGCATGGCCTCGCGATGGGGGCCGATCTTGGGGGCTTCGCAGATGATCGTGAGGTCGATGTTGCCCACCCAATATCCGGCTTCGTCGACCAATCGGCCGGCGTGGATAAGGAATTGGTCGCTGCTGGCGCCCTTCCACTGCGGATCGCTGGGAGGGAAGTGGCTGCCGATATCACCGTCACCGATGGCGCCGAGCAGCGCATCGACAATGGCGTGGAGCGCGACATCGGCATCGCTATGCCCGGCCAGCCCCTTGTCATGCTCAATGCGGATTCCGCCGAGCCACAGCTCCTCGCCCGCGGAAAGACGATGGACGTCGAAACCCATGCCGGTGCGAATGGGGGGCAAGGCGGCCATGAAATCCTCCGCGAATGTCAGCTTGGCGAGGCGCTCGTCACCCGGGACATGCGCGACCTGGCCTCCTGCCGCGCGCAGGACCTGCGCGTCGTCTCCGGCAGTGAGATCGCCCCACCACTTCTGGTGAGCATCCCGGATAGCCGAGAAGCGAAAGGCCTGGGGCGTCTGGACGCGGCGCAGCTGCTCGCGCGGGGCGCTGTCGGACATCACGCCATCCGTGTCGATCGAGAGGCTGTCGACCACCGGGAGCACCGGGATCGCACCGGGATGACTGTCGAGCGCGTCGAGCAGACGCTCGATCACCCGCCGGGGCAGGTCGGGGCGCGCCGCATCGTGGATCAGGACGCGCTCGGCCGCCGCGATCGCCGCAAGTGCGCGAGCGACCGATTGCTGGCGGGTTTCGCCGCCTTCGACGAGCGTGAAGCCGTCAAGACCGGCAAGTGCACCCCGCGCGACGTCTTCGGCTCCCGGCGGGATCGCAATGACCAGCGGGTGGGCGCCTGCAGCGAGCAGAGCCTCTACCGAATGGCGCAGCACTGGTTTGCCGCACCAAACCGCGAATTGCTTGGGCATCGGTTGGCCCGCGCGCAGGCCTTGCCCGGCCGCGACGACGATCGCGGCGAAGCTGGGAAGGGGCGGCATGTCCTGCATACGAAAGCTGCCCGCTAGCGGCTTGCCGTTTACGCTGCAACGCACTATGTGCCTGCCCAATATTTAGGCAACGAATTCCGGCATGACCATTTCCCCCCTTCCTCCGGCGCCGCCGAAGCCGATCCTCGTCGGCGACGTGTCGATCGACACGCCGGTCGTGCTCGCGCCCATGACGGGGGTGACCGACCTCCCGTTCCGCAAGCTCGTGCGCCGTTATGGCTCGGGACTCAATGTGACCGAGATGATCGCGAGCGAGGCGGCGATCCGCGAGACGCGCCAGAGCATCCAGAAGGCGGCCTGGGACGCAACCGAGGAACCGGTGTCGATGCAGCTGGTCGGATGCGATCCCACGAGCATGGCCGAGGCGGCCAAGCTGCAACAGGACAATGGCGCGGCGATCATCGACATCAATTTCGGCTGTCCGGTCCGCAAGGTCGTGGGCCAGCTCGCCGGCTCGGCGCTGATGCGCGAGGTACCTCTGGCAACGAAGCTGATGGAAGCGACCGTCAAGGCGGTCGAGGTGCCAGTGACGGTCAAGATGCGCATGGGCTGGGACCATGCAGATCTCAACGCCCCCGAACTGGCGCGGATCGCCGAGGATCTGGGCATCAAAATGGTCACCGTCCACGGTCGGACGCGCAACCAGATGTACAAGGGCAGCGCCGACTGGGCCTTCATCCGCAAGGTCAAGGATGCGGTCTCGATTCCGGTCATCGCCAATGGCGACATCTGCACGATCGATGATGCTGCAAAGGCGCTCGACCAGTCGGGTGCGGACGGGATCATGATCGGGCGCGGGGCCTATGGCAAACCCTGGCTGCTGGGCCAGGTGATGCATTGGTGGCGAACCGGCGAGGTGCTCGATTCCCCCGGCTTCGACGAGCAATATACGACGCTCGTCGAACACTACACGATGATGCTCGACCACTACGGCGAAGGCGTCGGTACCAAGATCGCGCGCAAGCACCTTGGCTGGTATACCAAGGGCCTGCATGGTTCGGCGGACTTCCGCAATTTCGTCAATTTCATCGACGATCCGCGCAAGGTCCTCGACGAGCTCGAGCGGTTCTACGAGCCCATTCTGGAGCGCAAGGCCGCGTGACGACCGCTCCCGGCGCACGGGCCCAGCTGGCCGCATTGATCTTCGCGGTGCTGCTGCTCGACGAGGACGACACCATCGTAGAAGCCAACCACGCGGCAGAGGAAATGCTCGGCCGCAGTGCGCGCAAGCTGTCGGAGAAACGCTTCTGGGATGTCGTGGGCATTGCCGATGAACGGCTGTGCGAGAGGCTGGCTACCGCCGATGCGCAGGTAATCGCGCGGGGCGTCACGATCGCCACCGCGGTGGGCGACCGGCGCGTCAATATCAGCAGCTCGCCGATGCATTCGGACGCGGGCTGGCGGGTGGTGACCCTGTCCGATGCGGGGCAACCCGAGAATGACGAGGACGAGAGCGAACGGGTCGAGCTCCGCGCGCCGGCCGTCCTCGCGCATGAGATCAAGAATCCGCTCTCGGCGATTCGCGGGGCGAGCCAGCTCCTCGCGCGCCGGGTCGCGGGGAAGGACAAGCCGCTCGCGAAGATGATCTCGGCCGAAGTCGACCGGATCGCCGAGCTGATCGACCGGATGCAGCAATTGGGCGCGAAGCCGGTCGAGGTGACCGGCCCGTGCAATCTCCACGAGGCGATCCGCAACGCCATGGGTACCGTGCGCGCCGGACGGAGCGAGGCCTGCGAACTCGTGGAGGAGTTCGACCCCTCGCTGCCGCCGGTGGCGGCCGATCAGGGGGCGCTCGAACAGGTGCTCATCAACCTCCTCGCCAATGCCTGCGACGCCAGCGCGACCTGCGAGCAGCCGCAGGTGATTGTTCGCACGCGCTTCATTAGCGGGCTGGTGTTCAACACGATCCGCTTCGGCAAGGCGACGCGCCTGCCGATAGAGATAACCGTGACCGACCGCGGAGCCGGCATCGACCCCGCGCTGCGCGATCACGTGTTCGAGCCCTTCGTGTCGAGCAAGCCGCACGGCCAGGGTCTCGGCCTCTCGCTCGTGCGCAAGCTGCTGCGCGACATGGGCGGGCGGATTTCGCACGAGCGCGACGAGCGTGCCGGCGAAACGCATTTTCGGATCAACCTGCCGGTGGCAGGCTAGGGGAGCGTAATGGCGCACAGGGTTCTGCTGGTCGAAGACGACAGGAGCATCGTCACGGTAATCACCGAGGCGCTGCGCGAGGACGGTTTCGAAGTCACGGCTTGCGACAGCATCGCCCGTCGCGATGCACTGCTGGCGGACCATGAGTTCCACGTCATGCTGACCGATGTCATGCTCGTCGATGGCGACGGACTGGCCTCGATCGGTGCGGTGCGCCAGCTCGCCCCCGACATGCCGGTGATCGTCCTCTCGGCGCAGAACACGCTCGATACGGCCGTCCGCGCGAGCGACAGCGAGGCCTTCGAATATTTCCCCAAGCCCTTCGATCTTGACGAGCTGACACAGGCAGTGGGTCAGGCGGTTGCCAATCGCCCCGCTGCCGCCAGTGCTGGCGAGAGCGAAGAGGGCGCACTCCCGCTGATCGGCCGCAGCCCGGCGATGCAGGGTGTCTTCCGGATGATCACCCGCGTCCTGCGCAACGATCTCACCGTGCTGATCACAGGCGAGAGCGGGACGGGCAAGGAACTGGTCGCCGAGGCAATCCACGAGCTCGGGGCGCGCAAGACCGGGCCCTTCGTCGCAGTCAACATGGCCGCCATTCCCCACGATCTGCTCGAAAGCGAGCTGTTCGGCCACGAGCGCGGTGCCTTCACCGGCGCGGTTGCCCAGCAGATCGGCAAGTTCGAGCAAGCCAATGGCGGCACGCTATTCCTCGACGAGATCGGCGACATGCCTGCCGAGGCGCAGACGCGGCTGCTGCGGGCGCTGCAGTCGGGGCGCATACGGCGGGTCGGCGGGCGCCAGGAAATCGGGGTCGACGTGCGCATCGTCGCGGCGACCAATCGCGATCTGGGGCCGATGATCGCCGACGGACGCTTCCGCGAGGATCTCTACTACCGGCTCAACGTCGTGCCGATCCACTTGCCACCGCTGCGCGAAAGGCGGGAAGATATCGGCGCGCTGGTCCGCCATTTCCTGGGACAGGCCGCCAGCGAAGGCCTGCCGGGGCGGCAGGCAAGTGAAGAGGCCATTTCGGCGCTCGCGGCACGCAGGTGGCCCGGCAATGTACGCGAATTGCGTAACGCCGTATTCCGCCTGGCGCTGCTCGCGCGCGACGAGGTGATCGATCGCGAAACCGTCGAGGATGTCCTGCCGCTGCCCGCGAAGGCAGGCGAGGAGCCCGGAAAGTCGGGTTTCGACGCAGCGATCGAGGAATGGATCGATGGCGCACGCCCGGCAGACGGGGCGGTCTATCACGCTGCGCTGGCCGCCTTCGAGAAACCCCTGTTCGAACTGGCTCTCGACCGTACCGGAGGCAATCAGTTACGCGCGGCACGCATGTTGGGGATCAACCGCAACACCTTGCGCAAGCGCCTTTCCGAACTCGACATCGCACCGGAAAGCTTCGCTCGCAGGCGATAGAGCATAGGCACACGGCCTATCGCAAAGCTCCGTTTGTCGAATTTGTACTTGCATATCTGCAACAGTGCCGTTGTATGCGCGCCACGATGGCAACGAACATGGCAGGAGCAAGGCGGCATACGCCCCGCTGGTGGCGCAGGTTCGTCGTGACCTCGCGAAGGCAGAATGTCTTCGGCTATATCGAAGTTCTCGCCGCTGTCGCCTTCCTCGTCATGGTGGCCAGCACCTGGGCCACATTCTCCAATGCACCTCCCAACGGCGCGCTGTTGCCATCGCGACAAGTCGCGGGCCTGCTCATCGGGACTTTGGTCCCTGCGATGGCGCTGCTGGTCCTTGCTGGGCGCCGTATCGCCTTGCGCCGCGCCGCGGGGAGCACGGCGCGCCTCCACGTCAGGCTGGTATTCTTCTTCTCGATGATCGCTGCGGTGCCGACGCTGCTGGTGGCCGGGTTTGCCGCCTTCCTCTTCCAGTCGGGAGTCGATTTCTGGTTCTCCGACGATTCGCGCGGGCTGATGGAAAACGCCAACCGGCTCGCTGAGGGCTATTACGAGGAAAACCAGCTCGACCTCGCCAACGAGACGATCTCGATGGCGATGGACATGCGCGCGATCCTCGGGCGCGTCCAGGTGACCGATCCGAATTTCGCGCTCGTCTACCAGTACCAGGCCGAACCGCGCGACGTGATCGAGAGTGCGATCCTGCAGGCCATGCCCGACAAGTCGATGCGCACCGCGGTTGTCTACGGCCTCAACGAGGAGAGCGATCCGCGCGCCTTCGCACAGGATTCACTGGCCCGGCTCGCGCAGGGCGAGCAGGTCGCGGTTCGCGGGAGCCCGGAGCGCATCGAGGCCGTGGCACCGATCGACCGCGACGCCGGGATCTATCTCTACACCGCCCGCAATGCCGAAGCGGGCAGTTTCCGCAGCTGGCAGACCGCGCGGTCGATCTCGACCGCCTATGACGAGCTGACCAAGCGCGCGCGCGCGCTCCAGCTGCGCTTCAATCTCGCGCTGTTCTTCGTCTCGCTGGCGCTGGTCGGGCTCGCCGTCTGGTTCGCGCTCCGTTTCGCCGACCGGCAGGTCGAACCGCTGACCGATCTGGTGGCTGCCGCGCGCAAGGTCGGCGCGGGCAATTTCGCACTGCGGGTCGAAGGGCGCACGGGTGCCGACGAGATTGGCCTGCTCAACCGGGCCTTCAACCGGATGACCGCTCAGCTCGAAAAGCAGACCGATGCCCTGTTGTCGGCCAATACCGAGCTCGAGGAACGGCGCGGCTTCATGGAAGCGGTTCTCGAATCGGTCAGTGCGGGGGTCATATCCGTGGACGGCGATCTCAACGTCCTGCTGATGAACGCGCGCGCCTACACCATGCTCGGCATCGACTTGGAGTCAGGACAAGGCGCCACCACTCTAGACGACGTCGCCCCTCAAATCGGGGCGATGGTACGGGCTGGACTGGCACAGGGTGTGATCTCGCACAGCCGCCATGGCGAACTGCTGACCTTTGCCGTCAAGATCGGCCGCGAGAGCGACGGACACGTCATCACTTTCGAGGACATCACCCGCCAGTTGCTCGACCAGCGGCAGGCCGCCTGGTCGGACGTGGCGCGGCGCATCGCGCACGAGATCAAGAACCCGCTTACACCGATCCAGCTTGCCACCGAGCGCCTGAAGCGTCGGTATCGCAAGCAGATCGAACAGGACGGCGAACTGTTCGACGAGTTGACCAGCACGATCGTAAGGCAGGTGGGTGACCTGCGGAAGATGGTCGACGAATTCTCGAGCTTCGCGCGTCTTCCCAAGCCGAGCTTCCGCCCGGAGGACGCGCTCGACCTCGTTCGCCAGTCGCTCTTCCTCCAGGAAGTGGCGCATCCCGACGTGAATTACAGGCTCCAGGGGCCCGAGGACGGTCCCCTGCGCATTCAGTGCGACCGGCATCAGCTGGGCCAGGCCCTGACCAACACGCTCAAGAACGCTTACGAGGCGATCGAGGCCAAGGCCCAGTCGGCCGAATTCGATTATCGCGGCAAGATCCTCGTCGAGGTGGAGCCTGGCGAGGATTTCGTGACCGTGTCGGTGGAAGACAACGGGATCGGGCTGCCGCAGGACCGCGTGAACATCCTCGAACCCTATGTGACGACGCGCGAGAAGGGTACCGGGCTAGGGCTCGCGATCGTCAACAAGATCGTCGAGGAACACGGCGGGGAAATGACATTCACCTCGGTCGAAACCGGGGGCACGCGCGTGACCATGCGGTTTGCGCGCGATCCGCTTGCCGCCGCGGGCGGCGAGCCAGCCAGCTTGAAGACAGAAGGGTAGGGACGCATGGCGTTGGATATTCTCATCGTCGACGACGAACGCGACATTCGCGAACTGGTCGCCGGGGTGCTGAGCGACGAGGGTTACGACTGCCGTACCGCGGGGGACAGCACCTCGGCCCTCAATGCCGTCGACGAGAAACGGCCCAGCCTCGTCCTGCTCGACGTCTGGCTGCACGGCAGCCCGATGGATGGGCTCGAGGTGCTCGACGCGATCAAGGTACGCGAACCCGACTTGCCGGTGATCATCTTTTCCGGCCACGGCAATATCGACACCGCGGTCAGCGCGGTCAGCCGCGGGGCGATAGACTTCATCGAGAAGCCGTTCGAAGCCGAGCGCCTGCTGCATCTGGTCGAGCGCGCCACCGAGACCGAACGTCTGCGGCGGGAAAATTCGCGTCTGCGCGAGAACCTGGCGCAGGGCGACGAGTTCACCGGCAATTCGGCCGTGATCAACGGTGTCCGCGCCACGCTGAAACGCGTCGCGGCGACGGGAAGCCGGGTGCTCATCACCGGACCAGCCGGAGCCGGTAAGGAGGTCGCCGCGCGCCTGCTGCACAGCTGGAGCCAGCGAGCCGACAAGGCCTTCGTGATCGTCAATTCCGCGCGGATCACGCCCGAGCGCTTCGAGGAGGAACTCTTCGGCGAGGAGGCCGACGGCAAGCTGGTTCGCCCCGGACTGCTCGAAACCGCGGACGGCGGCACGCTCTATCTCGACGAAGTGGCCGACATGCCGCTGTCGACGCAGGCTCGTATCCTTCGCGTCCTGACGGAGCAGAGCTTCGTCAGGGTAGGGGGCACGAGGCAGATCGGAGTGGACGTGCGTGTCGTTTCTTCGACCTCGCGCGATCTCGCCAAGGAGATGGAGGAGAAGCACTTCCGCGAAGACCTGTTTTATCGCCTCAATGTCGTGCCGGTGGAAGTGCCGTCGCTGGCCGAGCGGCGGGACGACATCCCGGCCCTGGCCGACAGCTTCTTCGCCCGCTACGCCACCGAACAGGGGTTGCGCCCGCCGACCATCAGCGACGAGGCGATGGCAGCGCTGCAGGCCTATGACTGGCCGGGCAATGTCCGCCAGTTGCGCAACGTCGTCGAGCGAACGATCATCCTGACCCCGCGCGACAGCCTCGAACAGATCGAGGTCGACATGCTCCCTGAAGAGGTTCTCGGCGGCAAGCTCGGTGGCAACAGCGTCGTTGGTGCGATGATGGGGGCTCCGCTGCGCGAGGCGCGGGAGAATTTCGAACGCGAGTATCTCACCGTCCAGATCCGTCGCTTCTCCGGAAATATCTCGAAAACCGCGACTTTCATCGGAATGGAGCGCTCAGCACTGCACCGTAAGCTCAAGCTGCTCGGGATGGTAGAGCGCAAGCCCCCGGATCGAAAGAATTGACGCCTTGGGCGAAAGTTACGCATTCTAGGCGGAAATCAGGATTGCGTTGCGCTATTTGAGATTTTCTTCCACAATACGGAGGTTCGCGAGCAATTGCGCACACACTCGGGCGTGGTGGGCGCCCAGATTGCGGCTCCGTCCGGGGGGCTGCCAAAAAACGGGAAAAAGACATGTCCGGCGATCGTACTCTCTCGGCACGACCACGCGCGAAACCGACTGAAGCCGGTTCGGCCAATCGACCTGCAAACCTGCAGGACGCCTTCCTCAACCTCCTCCGCAAGAACAAGTCTCCGGTGACGATGTTTCTCGTCAAGGGGGTCAAGCTTCAGGGTATCGTTACCTGGTTCGACAATTTCTCGATCCTCCTGCGGCGCGACGGGCAGTCGCAGCTGGTCTACAAGCATGCGATCAGCACCATCATGCCCGCGCAACCGGTCGATACGAGCCAGTTCGCCAGCCAGGGATCGGGGGCAAAGCAGCGCCTGCTGCAGGATGTCTTCCTCAGCCGCGTGCGCCAGGCGGAAGCGCAAGTGACGATGTTCCTCGTCAACGGGGTCATGCTGCAGGGCCGGATCGCCGCCTATGACCTGTTCTGCATGCTGCTCGAGCGTGACGGCTACGTCCAGCTTGCCTATAAGCATGCCGTGTCGACGATCCAGCCGGCAACCCCGGTCGATCTGACCGAGGACTGGGAAGAAGAGTCCGACAACTGAGTTTCGATGACGATCTGATGGGCGAGGTGTCGCGCGGTGCGCGGGCACTGGTCGTGTGCCCGGACATCCGCGGGATATCGTACGATCTCGACGCACAGTCGCGCCTGGCGGAGGCGGAGGGCCTGGCGCTGGCGATCGGCATTGTCATCGCCGAGAGCTTCACCCTGCCGGTTCGCGAAGTGCGCCCCAACCTGCTGTTCGGGGCAGGGCAGGTCGACAACATCCGCATCGCCTGCGAACAGAACGAGGCGGAGCTGGTCGTCGTGGACGGTGCGCTCACCCCGATCCAGCAGCGCAATCTTGAAGACAAGCTCGGGCGCAAGGTCATCGATCGTACCGGGCTGATCCTCGAAATCTTCGGCGAGAGGGCAGCGACCGCTGAAGGGCGGCTGCAGGTCGAGCTGGCGCATCTCGACTACCAGCAGAGCCGACTCGTGCGCAGCTGGACCCACCTCGAACGGCAACGCGGCGGCTTCGGCTTCCTGGGCGGCCCCGGCGAAACGCAGATCGAAGCCGACCGGCGGATGATCCGCCAGCGGATGGGACGGCTGCGCAAGGAACTCGAACAGGTCCGCAAGACGCGCGGGCTGCACCGCGAACGGCGCGAACGGGCCCCGTGGCCTGTCGTCGCGCTGGTTGGTTATACCAATGCGGGCAAGTCGACGCTGTTCAACCGCCTGACGGGGGCGGGGGTGATGGCGGAGGATTTGCTCTTCGCAACGCTCGACCCGACGATGCGTGCGATCGCCTTGCCGGGGGTCGAAAAGGCGATCCTCTCGGACACCGTCGGCTTTATTTCCGACCTCCCGACGCAACTCGTCGCGGCCTTTCGCGCAACGCTCGAAGAAGTCACCTCGGCCGACGTCATCTGCCATGTTCGCGATATCTCGAACCCATCGACCGGCGCCCAGAAGGCGCAGGTGCTCGAAGTCCTGCGCGACCTCGGCGTGGTCGAGGAGGGGGAGGCGTCATCGATTCCCATTCTCGAGATCTGGAACAAGTGGGACCAACTCGCGCCCGCGGACGCAGAGGAACTCGCTAGCCAGATCGAGGGGGCCGACGACATCGTTGCCCTCTCGGCTCTCACCGGCGCAGGCGTCGATAGCCTGCTCGAACGGCTCGGCGAGATGCTCACGCGCAATGCCGCACTGAGGACCTTCGAAGTGGCGGCAAGCGATGGTCGCCGGATCGCATGGTTGCACGCCCATGGCGAGGTGATCGAGGACGTCGAGGCGGAGGAGGGCGTCGCCAAGCGGTTGATCACCGTTCGCCTCAATCCCAAGGAACTGGGCCAGTTCGAGGCGATGCGTTAGCCGAGTTCGCGCTTGGCGCGCTGCCAGTAGCCTTCCTGCGTATCGAGATCGAGCACGGCAAACTCCTCGCCGTCGATCTGCGATAGCTGCTCCATCTTTCTGAAACGTTTTTCGAATTTCGAATTGGAAGCGCGGAGCGCCTGCTCGGGATCCACGCCATAGCGGCGAACGATGTTGACGACCACAAAGAGCACGTCGCCGGCTTCCATCAGGCGCTGTTCGTCGGTTTCGGCGGCCTCGAGTTCGGCGAGTTCCTCTTGCAGTTTCTCGATGGGCCCCCTGACGTCATGCCATTCGAAGCCGACGCGCGCGGCGCGCTTCTGGAGCTTGTGCGAGCGGAGCAAGGCCGGCAGCGCCTGCGCTATGCCATCCATCGCACTGGTGGCACCTGCCGATTCACGCTCGGCGGCCTTGAGGTCTTCCCAGCGGCCGTCTTCCATCACGCCACCTTCGTCGCCGAATATGTGCGGATGGCGCGCTTCCATCTTGTCCGCGATGTGCCTGGCAACGTCCTCGAAGGCGAAATCGCCGGCTTCTTCCGCCATTCGCGCGTGAAACACGACCTGGAACAAGAGGTCACCGAGTTCGCCGCGCAGATCGTCCATGTCGCCACGTTCGATCGCATCGGCGACTTCGTAGGCTTCCTCGATCGTATAGGGAGCGATGGTGGCAAAGGTCTGCGCCGTATCCCATTCGCAACCCGTTTGCGGGTCGCGGAGTTGGGACATGATCGCGAGAAGTCGGTCGGTCTGTTCTGACATCGCCTCAGAATAGCGTGTGGTGAGGGGGGCAGGAAGGCCGCCTGATCAGCGATCCCCACGTTCTCGACGTCAGTGCGATAATATATATTATGTTAAACAAACGGTACCTAGCGAACGGCGCCGATGAACAGGATGACCACGGCAAAGATCCCCGCCCATGCACCAGCCATGAAGAATCCCTTCTTCCACCCGACATTGTGCGTACGGAATCCGGCGCCGATCAGGATCAGGAAACCTACCAGCGAAACGAGCGAGACCAGCTGGTGCTCGCTCATGCCGTCATCACCAGGCCGTCGTAACCGACCAAGACATGATCGGGCACTTCGTCGCAGAGACTGCGGTAATCCATGCTCTTGTCCATATGCGTCAGCACCGTCCGGCGCACCTTGGCCTTGCGCGCGAGATCGAGCGCCATGTCGAGATGCGCGTGCGTCGGGTGCGGACGCCGGCGAAGGCAATCGACGACGAGAATGTCCGCGCGCTCGAAGCACCGAACCATGGCCGGTGTGATCTCGCTGAAATCGGTCGCATAGACGATCGACTTCCCGTCTGCCTCGAAACGGAACCCGGTGCTCGTCACCGGGCCGTGCGGCATTTCGACGTGATCGAAGGAAAATCCCGCAACCAGCTGGGTTTCCGCAATATCCTTGAGACCGACAATGGTAGGATAGCCGAACTGGCCCTCAAACACATAGTCGAACCGTCGGCGCAGCCTTTCGCAGGTGACCTTGCTGGCGAAGCCCGGCAGCGGGTTCGAGCGGTCGTAACGCATGACCCGCAGATCGTCGATGCCGTGACAATGGTCGGCATGGTCATGGGTCCAGAACACCGCATCGACTTTTTCGATGCCGTTCGCGAGCAACTGCGCCCGGAGATCGGTCGAGGTATCGACGAGGATCCTCTGGCCCGCATCGTTCTCGACCACGATCGACACCCGGCTCCGCCGATTACGCGGCTCATGCGGATCGCATTCGCCCCAGTCATTTCCGATCCGGGGCACCCCGGTCGAGGTGCCCGAGCCGAGCATCAGCAGCTTCACGCCGCCGCCTTGCTGAACAGCGCGTAGAAATTCCGGGTCGTATAGCGCGCGAGTTCCTCGAGCGATTCAGACCGCAGATCGGCGAGGAATTGCGCGGTGTCGCGCACGAATCCGGGCTCGCAGGGCTTACCGCGATGCGGGACCGGCGCCAGGAACGGGCTGTCGGTTTCGACCAGCAGCCGATCCTGCGGGATATCCCTGGCGAAATCCTGCAGGTCGCGGGCGTTCTTGAAGGTGACGATGCCCGATATGGAGACCGACAGGCCCAGATCGAGGACCCGCCTGCCGAAATCGGCCGAAGCGGTGAAGCAATGGATCAGTGCGGGGAAAGCCCCCTTCCCCAGCTCGTCGTCGAGGATCGCCAGCGTATCGTCCTCGGCATCGCGCGTGTGGATGATGACGGGCAGTTGCACTTCGCGCGCCACATCGATGTGGAGCCGGAACAGGCGCTGCTGCGCAGCGCGGTCCGAATGGTCGTAATAGTAGTCGAGCCCGGTTTCGCCGATGCCGATCACCTTGGAATCGCGGGTCGCGGCGAGCAGTTCCTCGCGCGTAAGGTCGAGATGGTCGTCGGCATTGTGCGGATGGATGCCGACGCTTGCATAGACGTCAGGCCTAGCCTGCGCGGTACCGACGACCTGCGCCCATTCCGCGCGCTTGGTCGAGATATTGAGAAAGGCCTCGATTCCCGCCTCGCGCGCCCGATCGAGCACCGCAGCCTGGTCGTCGACCAGGCCCTCGTATTCGAGGTGACAATGGCTATCGACCAGCATCAAGCCGGCTCTTCGCTCGGCAGTTCGAGCCGCGGGAACACCGGTGTCGGCTTCTCGATCGTGTGGCCTGCGGCAACGAGCGCGGCGAACCATCCGGCATCGGCAAGGTCGGCATAGTTTCGGCTTTCCGCGCTCACGCCAAGCTGGTCGAGCACGGCACCGGCCTTTTCGGGGACCACGGGCTGGATGGCGATGGCGAGATCGCGGATGGCGATGTACAGCGTCTGGAGCACGGCCTTCATCCGCTCTGGATCGGTTTTCTTGAGCGCCCAGGGGGCCTGTTCGTCGACATAGGCATTGCAGGCGTAAACGGCCCGGAGCCAGGCTTCGATCCCGACCGAGAAATTCAGCTTCTCGAATTCGCGCGGCAGTTCTGTACCGCAGGCCGTCGCGACAGTCAGGGCAAGTTTGTCATCCGCTGCATTAGATTCAAAGCTTTCGAGTTTGCCGTCCATATTCTTCGAGATCATCGACAGCGTGCGTTGCGCGAGGTTGCCGAAGCTGTTTGCCAACTCGGCATTCACCTTGTTTACAAGCGCTTCTGCCGAATAGCTTCCATCCTGCCCGAAGGTGACTTCGGCGAGCAGGAAATAGCGCAACGCATCGACGCCGAAACGCTCGGCCAGTTCCATCGGATCGGTCACATTGCCGAGCGACTTCGATTCCTTGACCCCGCGATTGAGCAGGAAGCCATGCCCGAAGACCTTCTTCGGCAGCGGCAGGTCGGCGCTTATCAGGAAGGCGGGCCAATAGATCGTGTGGAAGCGGACGATGTCCTTGCCGATCAGGTGGAGGTCTGCGGGCCAGAACTTCTCCCACATCTCGCCGCCGTCGGGATAGCCGACTCCGGTGATGTAATTGGTCAGCGCATCGACCCAGACATACATGACATGCCCGTCGCTGCCCGGCACCTTGACGCCCCAGTCGAAGCTCGTTCGGCTGACCGAAAGGTCCTGCAGGCCGCGCTCGACGAAGGCCACCATTTCGTTCCGCCGGCTAGCTGGCTCGAGAAAGCCCGGCGTGTTCAGCAGTTCGAGCAGCGGTTCGGCATATTTCGACAGGCGGAAGAACCAGGTCTCTTCCTCGGTCCATTCGACCGGCGTTCCTTGCGGCGAGAGTTTTTCGTCCCCCTCGACCTCGATCAGTTCCTTCTCGTCGTAATAGGCTTCGTCGCGGACCGAGTACCAGCCTTCATAGCGATCGAGATAGAGATCGCCCTTCTCTTCCATCGCCTTCCAGATGGCCTGGCTCGCGCGATGGTGATCGGCATCGGTGGTCCTGATAAAACGGTCATAGGAGATGTTCAGAACGTCGAACAATTCCCTGAAATATCCGGACATTTCATCCGCCAGCTGGCGCGGAGTCTTGCCCAGCTCGCGTGCCTTCTGCGCCATCTTCAGCCCATGCTCGTCGGTGCCCGTCTGGAAGCGCACCTCGCGCCCGCGCAGGCGCTGGAAACGAGCCATCACATCGGCGGCGATCGTCTCGTAGGCATGGCCGATATGCGGCCTGCCGTTGGGATAGTGGATCGCAGTGGTAAGGTAATAGGGTTCAGCCATCGGCCCGCTCGCTAGCCGTAGCGGCCTTGGCGAGCAAGGTGCCGATTTCCATGGCGAGCAATCCGGCATCGAAATTGTAGGTCGGTTGCTCGCCCGTGAGGCGCACCAGTTCGCCATGAGTATCGATGATCGGCCGCGGATCGGAGAGCGTCGCATCGAGACGCTGCGCCACGACCGAGCGCGCGAGTTCGAGAATCGCGCGGATCCTGTCGCGATCGGGCCGCGCGCCGATCAGACCGGCCAGCGCACCACGCAGATGAAAATCGGGATCGCCCCGCTCGAGGATCTGGTGCATCGCCTGCGCGACCTTGCCCAGTTCGAGTTCGACGAATTCCAGCGCCGCGCCGGGCGAGCCGGCGGCAGCCACGATCGCGGCTGCGCGGGTCGCATCATCCGCGCCGGGCGCCATCTCGCCGAGGAGGCCGTTCATCTCGGTATCCGAAACGGTCGGGAAACGCAGCACGCGGCAGCGCGAGCGGATCGTCGGCAGGAGCCGCGCCGGGCTATGCGCGACGAGCAGGAAATAGGTCCCTCGCGGGGGCTCCTCGAGGCTCTTGAGCAGGGCGTTGGCCGCATTGCGCTCAAGATCGTCGGCCGGATCGATGATGATCGCCCGCCTCTCGCCCAGCGTGGGCCTCGTGCCGAGACGGGCCTGCATCGCGCGGATCTGCGAGATACGGATACTGCGCGCCAATTCGAACGGCTTGCCGTCCGCGCGTTTGCGCTCTTCCTTGTCGTCTTTCGGGCCGTAGGTCAGCGTGACGATGTCGGGGTGGTGTCCGCTCTCGCCCGGTGCGGCGCCCACCAGCTCGCGAGCAGCAGCCTGGGCGAAGCTCGCCTTGCCGACTCCGCGACGTCCGGCGAACAGCCAGGCGTGGTGCATCCGCTCACCCGCCATCGCCTTGCGCCATTCGCGCCAGGCTGGCTCGTGACCGAGCAGGTTCAAGACGCTGCCCACAAAGGTGCCGCAGCCTCGACGATGCGCCGGTGCACCTCGTCCACCGACCCGGTCCCGTCGATGACCGCAAAGCGGTGCGGTTCGGAGCGCGCGAAATCGAGGAAGGAGGCGTTGACGCTGGCATGATACTCCGCCGCCCGGCCGCCGATCGCGTCGCTGCTGTCGCCGTCGCGCCGGCTAAGGCGCTCGGCGACGGCTTGTGCCGGGGCATCGATCACGATGGTGAGATCGGGCAGCAGGCCCGCACTGCCGATATCGTGCAGCGCCCGCACGCGCTCGTCTCCGAGCCCGCCTGCAACGCCCTGATAGGCCCGGCTCGAATCAAGGAAGCGGTCGCAGACGACCCATGCCCCGCGATCGAGCGCCGGTTTGATCTGGCGCGCCACGTGGTCCGCGCGCGCAGCGGCGAAGAGCAGCGCTTCGGCTTCGAGCGTCCATCCTTCGCCGGGAGGCGCCAGCAGCAGGCTACGGATCGCCTCGGCACCGGGCGTACCGCCCGGCTCGCGGGTCAGGACCACCTCCCTCCCCTGTTCGCGCAGCGCATCGGCGAGCAGGCGTGCCTGGGTCGACTTGCCCATGCCCTCGCCGCCCTCGAAGGCGATGAAGCGGCCTCGCGTCACGTCACCCAGCTCCGCAGCGCGTTGAACACGCGTTGCACCGGGGTCGCCTTGAGCACTTCCTCGCGCGCGACCAGCGGCACCCGGTGCTCGGGCATGCCATCGATCGAAACCACCAGCTCGGCCACTTCCTCGCCCTTGGCGATGGGCGCCTGCAGGGGGCCTTCGTAGCGCAAGGTCAGCGAGACCTTGGGAGATTGCCCCTTGGGAACCGAAATCCGCACCGGTCCCCGTGCGGTCAGCCCGACCTGCGCCGCGCCGCCCTGCTGAACCCGCGCGCTGGCGATGCGTGCCTTGTTGGCGAACAGCGTCCGGCTGTCGAAGCTCTTGAAGCCCCATTCGATGAAGCTGCGCGCCGCGCGGTTGCGGGCGCGCCCGGTGGGGCTCGCCGCGACCACCATGATCAGCCGCCGGCCGTTCCGTTTGGCCGATCCCAGGAAGCCGTAGCCGGCCTGGTTGGTGAACCCGGTCTTGATCCCGTCGGCACCCGGCACGACCCCGGAAATGGGGTCGTGATTGCGCTGTTCGATGCCATTGTACTTGAGGCCCTTGGCACCGACGAAATGGCGATATTTCGATGGATGACGCGTGACCATGGCGCGCGCCAGAGTGCCGAGATCGCGCGCGGTGACAAAGGTCTTGCCCTCGTCCATCCAGCCATTGGGCGTGCCGTAGTGCGAATTGGTCATGCCGATCTCGCGCGCCTTGGCATTCATCGCGGCGACCCAGTCCTCGACCGTGCCCGCGGCGCCCTCGGCGAGCACGACGGCGCCATCGTTGGCCGAAACGGTGGTGATGCCGTGGAGCAGATCGTCCACCGTCACTCGCGCATCGGCGGGCAGGAACATGGTCGATCCCTTGCGGTGCCATTGCTTGAATGTCTCGGGGCGAACGCCATAAACCTGCTGAGGGAACAGCCGCCCTTCCTCCATCCATTCGAAGGCGAGGAAGGTCGTCATCACCTTGGTGATCGAGGCGGGCATGAACCGGCGGTCGACATCGCGCTGGTACAGCACCTGCCCGCTCGCGGCGTCGATCAGGTAGGCGATGGGCGCATCGTCTTCACTGGGGATCGAAGGCTCTTTCGCGTCCTTCGCCCCGAGCGGAGTGGAAATGAGAGCGGCTGTCAGCGCAGCCAGCGAAATCAGACGGTTACGCAATTGTACTCCCGTGCCGGGCGGGAGCCGCGGCGTGTCAGTCGAGTGTTCGTATCAGGGCGTCGCTATAACCGCGCGCGCGCAGCTTGGCGAGCGCCTCCTCGGCCTGTCCACGGGTTGCGAAGGGGCCGACGCGGACGATGGCGAGTGAGCCGCTTGTCTCGACGTAACCCTGCACCTCGCGCGCCAGCCTTTCGGCATTGGCCCGGACCGAGAAGGCCCCGAGCTGGACTGCGAACCTGCCATCCGGCGCAGTCGGAACCATCACCGGCGCAGCGGCGGGACCTCCTTCGAAGGCGTCGGGCAATTCGGGGCCACCCGGGCGCTCGGAGGGCGGTGGCGCGGGCTGCTCTGCGGGCTCTTCCGGTGTGGGTTCCACGGCAGCCTCCTCATTGGGATCGAGCCTGGCAATCGCTTCCGCGCTGGGCGCGGTCCCGCTCACTTCGGCCTGGCGCGGGTCGCCCAAGGGAGCGGAGCCTTGCTCTGGAAGGCGCCGCTTGAGGACCTCCAGCAATCCCTGTGGCGTATCCATGCGCGGCGGAGCTTCCCGTCCGGCGCGCAGCTCGGCGCGCTGCTCCTCGGGCGGGTTGACCCGCCGCATGCGGATCGGGGCGCCCTCGCCCACACCCAATTGGGCGAGTGCGGCATCGGACAGGCCGAGCAGTCGGTCGTTGATCATCGGGCCCCGGCGCTCAAGCCGCACGAGAATGGTGCGCCCGGTATCGAGTGCCGTGACTTCGACATAGCTGGGAAGCGGCAGTGTGCGGTGCGATCCTGTGACGCCCACGGCGCCCTGATCTGCGGTCACATAGCCCACGCGGTCGTAATTCATCGTATCGACCGGCGTGTAGGTGATGCCGTCGATCGTGTACGGATCTCCGATCACCACGGGATAGTCGGCTGCCGGGCCATTGGCCTGAACGGGCGCGACGGAACCGGGCGCGGGCTTCGCGGTGCTCGCGCAGGCACCCAGCGTCAACAGGCCGAGGCCCGACAAGGCAGTCGCAAGAACCCTAATTGGCAATTTCATCGGCCAGCAGCCCCACACTCATCGCGTAATAGTTCGAGCAGTTATATTCGAGAATGACCCGATAATTCGAGGTTAACAGCCACGCAGGCGTTCCCGGCCCGTCGGGCTGGAACAGCGTCGCGAGCACATCGTCGCCGATAGAGCGCTGGGGCTGGACACCGAGGTTATGCCACTCGCGCACCGTCTTGTAGACGCTGTGACGTTCATGGACTCGCGCGCAGGTCGGTGCGACGATCCGCGTTCGATAGGCCGAAACATTGAAGCCCGCGGGGACCGAGGCGCGCACGCCCCAAGGCTGCCCTGCGCGCCAGCCCGCGTCGCGGAAATAGTTGGCGATCGAAGCCAGCGTGTCGGCGCCATTGTGCATGATGTCGGCGCGGCCATCGCCATTGCCGTCGGCGGCGAGGCGGAGATAGACCGAAGGGAGGAATTGCGGATTGCCGAAGGCGCCCGCCCAGCTGCCCTTGAGATCGCTGCGCGAATAGCCCTTGTCCGCTACCTTCATCAGCGCCACCCACTCGCTCGCGAAGAGCTCGCGGCGGCGGCCTTCCCAGGCGAGAGTGGCGAGTGCCTGCGAGAGGTCGAACCCGCCCTTGACCGCGCCATAGGCCGTCTCGTGCCCCCATATCGCCACCAGGATTTCCCCCGGCACTCCATAGTCTCGCTCGATCGAGCGCAGCGTGCCCGACCAGCTTGCGCGCACGTCACGCCCACCGCGGATCCGCGCGGCATCGACATGCGAGGCGATATAGGGCGCGAGCGGGGGATAGCCCGTCCCGCTAGACGAACCGGGCTGGCTACGATCGAGCGAGACCACCCTGTCGCTGGGTTCGAGCCCCGCGGTCATCCGCGCGAGCGTCGCGTCGCTGACGCCCTCGGCCCGCGCGCGGGCGATCAGGATCTGGAGATAGCTGTCGAAATCCAGGCCGGACTGGGCGGCCGCCGGGACAGCGGGGAAGGTCAGGGCCAAAGCCCCGAGTGTGGCGAAGAAGCGTCGAAAATTCATGGTCTAATTGTCGCAGAGGCTAGCTTAACGGCAAGTGTCATTCGTCTTGTACCATGCATCAACCATCGTCGTTCCCGGAAAAACGTGACAAGTCCGGGCGAAATGCCTAGCTAGCCCCGCGCTCGCGGAGAGGTGGCAGAGCGGTTGAATGCACCGGTCTTGAAAACCGGCAAGGGTGCAAGCCCTTCGTGGGTTCGAATCCCACCCTCTCCGCCAGCGGCCATCCACCGACAGGTCAGCACAGGGCGTAGCGCTTGAGCGCTTCGTAGTCCGCGCGACACGCTTCCGCGACGCGTGCGTAGTCGCCATCGAGTTCGGGCAGATCGGCCGGTGGAGGAGCGAAGCCGGTGGAGGCATTGACCTTGTCGTACCAATGCGCGCCCCACACCCCGTCCTCGGCATGCGGGCCCGGCGTCCAGGAGAGCATGGCGGGATCCCAGTCGATGCCCAGCGCGCCGCAGAGCTTCTCGAGCGTGTCGGCGGGATCAGCGAGGATATCGTCCGAATCGACCACCGGCGGGGTCACACCCGTCCGTTCGGCCTCGGCTTCGAAATAGGCGCGCATCCGCGCGAAGCCGAGCATCTCGGGCTCGCGCAGCTCGTTCTTCTGGCGATAGCTTGCCACCACGCGTTCGGGAGCACGGATGAGGAAGGCGTGGCGATGATCGGGCATGTCGGCGATCGAGACCGGGCCGACCATATGGTGCGGCATGTGCTTCTGGTACCAGATCGGCTTGCCGCGGGGCGCTTCACCCGATTGTCTGCGGAGCACCGAATGCCAGTCGCAATCCATGTCGGCGATGGTTTCCGCGGCGAGTGGATGCTGCTCTCCGGTCGCAGCGAGGAAGGCGCCGTAGAAGGGCTCGTCCGAGACCGCGCAGTCGGCGCGCGCGCCGAAGCTGCGCATCATCGCGGTCGAGATGTTGCGCGGCCCCGACCACATGGCGATGCGTACCGTCACGGGCGCTGCCTCGCCACCACGTCCTGTGCCAGCCGCGCGAGATAGAGCTGCTGCAAACGCTCGACCATCGGCCCGCGTTCGCTGCCGAGCACGCGTCCGTCGACCGATCCGACCGGGGCGACGCCGGCGAAGGTGCCGGTGGTGAAGGCCTCCTCCGCGCCGTAGACATGGGTGAGCGAGAAATTGCGCTCGCGCACGGTGATGCCCGCCTCGCGCGCGACCTCGATCACCACCGCACGGGTGATCCCGTCGAGGCAGTAGTCGCCGCTCGAGGTCCAGATCTCGCCATCCTTGACGATGAAGAAGTGGGTCGAATTGCAGGTCGCGACGAAGCCGTGCGGGTCGAGCATCAGCCCCTCGTCCGCGCCCGCCTGCGCCGCCTGGATGCAGGCGGTGATGCAGTTCAGCTTGCTGTGCGAGTTGAGCATCGGGTCCTGCACGTCGGGGTAGCCGCGTCGGACATGGACGGTGGCGAGGCACAACATGCGCTCGGCGGTTTCGGGCGCGGGCTCCTTCCACTCGGGAATGATCACTACGGTGGCGGGCGTCACCACCACGCGCGGGTCCTGATAGGGGGTGGAACGGATGCCGCGCGTCACCATCAGGCGGATGTGGACGCCGTCGCCATACATGCCGTTGGCATCGAGCACGGCATAGAGGCGGCGCTCCATCTCCTCGCGCGATATCCCGATATCCATGAGGATCGCCTTGGCCCCGCGCCAGAGCCGGTCGAGATGGCGGTCGAGGAAGGCGAGCCGGCCCCGGTGAAGGCGGATGCCCTCCCACACGCCGTCACCGAGCATGAAGCCGCTGTCGAAGACGCTGACCTTGGCCTCCGGCCGCGCGACATGCTCGCCGTTGATGTCGATGACGACCGCTTCGTTGCGCTCGTCGGGAACGTAGAGATGCGTGCCCTGCGTCATCTCAGCGACCCCTTGCGGCGATCTCGTCCATCGCATCGCGGAGCTTGGGATCCCACTCGGCCTTGAGCTCCCTGATCTTGGCGAGGAGCGCCTCGTTCTCGTAGGCCGGGATGTCGAGCCGGTAGACGTCGGCGATCTCGCGCATCGAGGTGCGGTCCATCTCTTCCCACGCATCGACCATCGCGATCGCGGCCTGCCGATCATGCCCGAGCGCTTCGTAGACCGAGCGGCCCATGCGCAGCGCGCTGTCGTAGGTCTCGCGGATGATGTCGCGGCAGCCCATCGCCCACAGGTGATAGACATGGTCGCGGTCCTTGGCGCGCGCGACGACATGGAGGTTGGGGAAATTGGTGCAGGCGTAGCGGACCAGTTTGTCGATCTGCTCGCGCTCGTCGAGCGCCACCACCAGGATGCGTGCGCGTTCGATCCCTGCGCTCGCCAGCAGGTCGGGCCGCGTCGCATCGCCGTAATAGGTGGTGATGCCGAACTTCTTGAGGTTCTCGAGATGCTGGCTGTTGTAGTCGATCACCGTAGCGCGGTGTCCCGCGGCATCGAGCATGCGGTCGACGATCCCGCCGACTCGGCCGCGACCGGCGATGATGATCGGATTCTCCTCGTCGATCACATCGGCCTCGTCGGGCGCCTGTCCGGTGCAATAGGCATGCGCGATCAGCTTGTCGTAGAGGATGAAGAGCAGCGGCGTGGCGAGCATCGACAGCGCTACGATCAGCAGCAGCTGGTCGGCGAAGGCCTGGTCGAACACGGCATTGCCGACTGCGAAGGCAATCAGGACGAAGGCGAACTCCCCCGCCTGCGGCAGGCTCAGACAGAACAGCCACAGCGCCTGCTTGCGAAGACCGTAGAGCCAGCCGACCACGAGCAGCACCGCGATCTTGGCGGCGATGGTGACCGCAGCCCAGAACACCACCGAGCCCCAGATCGTGCTCGCCAGTTCGAAGTCGATCCCCGCGCCCACGGTGATGAAGAACAGGCCGAGCAGCAGTCCCTTGAACGGGTTGATGTCGCTTTCGAGTTCGTGGCGGTATTCGCTCGTCGCCAGCACCACGCCGGCGATGAAGGCGCCGAGCGCGGGCGAGAGACCGACCAGCGACATCAGCAGCGCGATGCCGATCACCACCACCAGCGCGGCGGCGGTGAAGAGCTCGCGCAGGTTCGCCTTGGCGATGTAGCGGAACAGCGGGCGGATCGCGAAGATGCCGAGCGCGACCACCGCGGCGACCGCGCCGACGCGCGTTAACCCGGCGAGCCAGCCGCTCATCTGCGCAGTGAGGTCGATGCCGCCATGCACCTCCTCGCCGGAAGCGGCCGCGCCCCCGAGCTCTGGCAGGGCGAGCAGCGGGATCAGCGCAAGGATCGGGATCACCGCCACGTCCTGCACCAGCAGCACCGAGAAGCTGGCCTCACCGCCCTCGGTCTTGAGCAGCCCCTTTTCGGTCAGCGTCTGGACGATGATCGCGGTCGAGCTGAGCGCGAGAACCATGCCGATCGCCAGCGCGGTCTGCCAGGGCTGCCGGTCGATCAGCGCGATGCCCGCGATCACCAGCGTCGTCAGCAGCACCTGCCCGCCGCCGAGCCCGGCGAGCTTGCCGCGCATCGCCCACAGTCGCCTGGGTTCGATCTCGAGCCCGATGATGAACAGCATCATCACCACGCCGAACTCGGCGAAGACCTGCAGCGCTTCGACATTGACCCTGAGCGAGGCAAGCACGGGCGAAATCGCCATGCCCGCGAGCAGGTAGCCGAGCACCGAGCCGAGTCCGAAGCGGCTCGCCAGCGGCACCGCGACCACCCCGGCAACGAGGATGAGGAAGGCGAGGATCAGGAACCCGGTCACTGTTTACTCGCCCTCCCCGTTTGGGATCAGATATGCAGCGCGCGCCCGTAGCTCGCAAGCACGCTCTCGTGCATGCTCTCGCTGATCGTCGGATGCGGGAAGACGGTCTGCATCAGTTCGGCCTCGGTGGTCTCGAGCGTCTTGCCGACGACGAATCCCTGGATCATCTCGGTCACCTCGGCGCCGACCATATGCGCGCCGAGCAGTTCGCCGGTCTTGGCATCGAAGACGGTCTTCACGAAACCCTCGGCCTCGCCCAGCGCGATGGCCTTGCCGTTGCCGATGAAGGGGAAAGTGCCCGCCTTGACCTCGTAGCCCGCTTCCTTGGCCTTGGCTTCGGTCAGGCCGACGCTGGCGATCTGCGGGTGGCAATAGGTGCAGCCGGGGATGTTGTTGCGGTCGAGCGGGTGCGGATGGACCTCCTTGTTGCCCAGTTCCTTCGCGATCGCCTCGGCGGTGGTGACGCCTTCGTGGCTCGCCTTGTGCGCCAGCCACGGGCCCGGCGTGCAGTCGCCGATCGCCCACAGACCCTTGGACTTGGTGCGGCCGTAATCGTCGATCTGGATGAAGCCGCGATCCATCTCGACGAGCTTTTCGAGCCCGACATTCTCGGTGTTGGGGACGATCCCGATGGCGACGATGCAATGGCTGAACTCGGTCTCGCTGACCTTGCCGTCCTTGGCCTTGATCTTGGCCGTCACGCCTTTGGCAGTGACCTTCAGGTCCTCGACGCCCGCGCCGGTCATGATCGTCATGCCCTGCTTGGTCAGGCTCTTCTCGAGGAAGGCGGAGACATCCTTGTCTTCGACCGGAACGACGCGGTCGAGCATTTCGACCACCGTCACGTCGCAGCCCATATCGTTGTAGAAGCTGGCGAATTCGATCCCGATCGCGCCGCTGCCGATGACCAGCAGCTTCTTTGGCATCTCGGGCGGGGTCATCGCGTGGCGGTAGGTCCAGACGCGCTTGCCGTCGGCCTTGGCGAAGGGCAGGTCGCGCGCGCGAGCGCCGGTGGCGACGATCACGTGCTTGGCGCTGAGCTTTTCCTCGCCCTTCTCGCCCTTGACGGTGAGGCTGGTCGGGCCGGTCAGCGTGCCCTCGCCCATATGCACCGCGATCTTGTTCTTCTTCATCAGGTGCGTGACGCCCTGGTTCAGCTGCTTGGCGACGCCGCGGCTGCGCTTCACCACCGCTTCGAGATCGGCCTCGATCTTGCCGGCGATCTTGAGCCCGTAATCGCTCGCATGCTGCGCGTAATGGAGGATCTCTGCCGAACGCAGCAGTGCCTTCGTGGGAATGCAGCCCCAGTTGAGGCAGATGCCGCCGAGCAACTCGCGTTCGACGATGGCGGTCTTCAGCCCCAGCTGCGCGCAGCGGATCGCCGCGACATAGCCGCCGGGGCCGGAGCCGAGCACGATAACGTCGTATTGGGTGTCAGCCATGATTCGTCTCTGTAATCTCTCGTTTGGTCGCAGACATGGACCGGGTGTTACACGGTCCAAGCGAAGAAAATCCGGCTCGCGCAGAGCCGCGCTGCGAAGCGGTCCGGAGCGGGGAATGGGTGCGGATCATGCGCGTGCTTATCGCATGGCGAGCATGTTGTAGGACAGCGCTCATGCCCATTGCGCCACCGCGCGCGGGCGGTCGTTTTCGTCGAGCAGCACGAATTTGAAGGTGCCCTGCGCCACCTTGGTCTCGGCCTCGCCATTGCGTTCGCGCGCCACGGCCTCGGCGGCGATGGTCAGCGAGGTGGTGCCGGTCGCGACGATGTCGCAATAGACCGAGAGCTCGTCGCCCACCTGCATCGCGCCGGGAAAGGCGAAATCGCTGGCCGAGACGACCACCGCCTTGCCCTTCCCCTCGCGGCTCGCGAGCGAACCGGCGCCGAGCGCCATCTGGCTCATCAGCCAGCCGCCGAACACCCCGCCATAGGGGTTGAGATCGGTCGGCATGGCGGTGACGCGGATGAGGGGGGAGCGATCAGGCAACTGCGGTCTCACCAACGAAATCGTCCCTTGTTGCGTAGAGCGCAGTGAATATCGTGGCCGCGAACACAACGTGGGCGAGCATTGCGCTTAGCAATGGTTCCGCAATTCCGAGCGCATTGATCCCGGCGCATAGCAGTACAGCGACACAGGAGTTTGTTGCTATGACGCCCCATCGCTTGCCTTGAGATAGCTTCTCGCCTGCAAAGGTTGAGGGGAGAGCAACCAGAAGTAAGCCGAGTCCCGTCAGGATGACGCTCGATCCGTACACACCGGTCAGAACGTAAGCATCCTGCGGCCAAGCGAAGCCATCGACGTCAATCTCCCTCGCAAGCCAGACAAGTGGCCAAACAACTATTGGCGTGATGAGAGTTGCGACCCAGAGCTGAATCTTGAGGCGACGAGGTAACACGCTTTAGACCACCAGCCCCATCGGGTTCTCGCACAGCTGCTTGAAGGCTTCCATCAGCTGCGCGCCGTCGGCGCCGTCGATGGCGCGGTGGTCGAAGCTGCCGGTGGCGCTCATCACGGTGGCGACGCCCAATGCTCCGTCGACCACCCAGGGGCGCTGCTCGCCCGCGCCGACCGCGAGGATCATCGCCTGCGGCGGGTTGATCACCGCGTCGAACTGCTTGGTGCCGAACATGCCGAGGTTGGAGAGCGAGGCGGTGCCGCCCTGGAATTCCTGCGGCTGCAGCTTGCCGTCCTTGGCCTTGCCCGCAAGCTCCTTCATCTCGGTGCTGATCTGCGCGAGGCCCTTGCGGCCCGCATCGCGGATGATCGGGGTAATCAGGCCCGAGGGCGCGGCGACCGCGACCGAGATGTCCTCGCGGCTGTACTGGAACAGCTCGTCGCCCTGGAAGCTGACATTGCACTTGGGCACGCGTTGGAGCGCGCGGGCGAGCGCCTTGATCAGAAGGTCGTTGACCGAGAGCTTCACGCCGTCGGCCTCGAGCGATTTGTTGAGCTCGCCGCGCAGCTTGAGCAGCGCATCGAGGCGCACGTCCACTGTAAGGTAGATATGCGGGATGGTCTGCTTCGCTTCGGTCAGGCGCCGCGCGATGACCTTGCGGACATTGTTGAGCTTCTGCGCTTCGTAGGGCGCATCGAGATCGCCGCCGAGCGTTGCGGGCTTGGCGGGAGCGGCCGCGGCGGGTGCCGCTTCGGCCTTCGCCGGTGCAGCGCCGGGCTGCGCGCCTTCGACGTCCGCCTTGACGATACGGCCGTTGGGACCGCTGCCCGTCACACCCGCGAGGTCGATGCCCTTCTGCTCGGCAATGCGCTTCGCCAGCGGCGAGGCAATGATGCGGTCACCCTTGGCACCATCCGCTCGTCCTGAGCCTGTCGAAGGACTGTTACCGGACTCTGCCGCTGCCGGTTTCGCCTGGCCTTCGACAGGCTCAGGCTGAGCGGGGGTGGGTTTGGCCTCGCTCTCCGCTTCCGCGGGCGCAGCCTTGGCGGCCTCGTCCACATCTTCGCCCTCTTCGGCGAGCATGGCGATGACGGTGCCGACCTTGACCCCTTCGGTGCCCTCGTCGACCGCGATCGAGGCGATCGTGCCCTCGTCCACCGCCTCGAATTCCATCGTCGCCTTGTCGGTCTCGATCTCGGCCATGATGTCGCCGGCCTCGACCTTGTCGCCCGGCTTCACCAGCCATTTGGCGAGCGTGCCTTCCTCCATGGTGGGCGACAGGGCGGGCATTTTGATCGGCGTGGGCATGGTCTTGACGTTACGTCCTCGCTGGGGAGTGAGTTCGCTGGCACCTCTGGCGAAAAGGGCGATGCGCCGCAAGGTCCTTGCGTAGAATACGAATTAGCGGATAGGCGCTGCGCGAGGGGAAAATCGACTATGCGTACATACCTTGTCGTGATGGACGAGACCGAGGAAGCCAAGACCGCCCTGCGCTTCGCCTCGTTGCGCGCGCAGAAGACCGGCGGATCGGTGCATATCCTCGCGCTGGTGCCGCAGCAGACCTTCAACGCCTTCGGCGGGGTGCAGGCGACGATCGAGGAGGAAGCGCGCCAGCGCGCCGAGGTGATGGCCAATTCGGCCGCCGGCAACATCTTCGGCGAAATGGGCAAGATGCCGATCATCGCGGTGCGTCCGGGCCCGCCCGCCGACGTGATCCGCAAATATATCGAGGAACACGGCGGCATCGCCGCGCTGGTCCTGGCGACCAGCGCGGAGGGCAATTCGGGCCCGCTGGTGACGCATTTCGCGGGGCATGCCGGGCAGCTGCCCTGCCCGCTCTACCTCGTCCCCGGCGGGCTGAGCCGCGAGGCGATCGACGAGCTGGCCTAACTCGCCAGCTGTTCGCGCCGCAGCGCCTTCGCGCCGCGCCATTCCATGAAGGCGAAGAATTCGACCGCGCAAGCCTGGCCGATCAGGATTGCGTGGCCGAGCGGCGTGAGCTGGCTAAAGAAGGCGAGCCACACGCCGATGCTGGCCAGGACCCAGGCGGCGTTGCCCGCGACCACCGCGGCGAGCAGCGGGCGCGAGGGACTGAAGGCCTGCCACAGGAACAGCAGCGCGGAGGGCACGCAGATCCAGCCGGCGATCGCGACGACGGTTGCAGGCAGGCCGGTCATCGCGGCGAGCGTGCCGGTGGCGCCGAGGCACAGGAGGACGAACAGCGCCGCGCTGGCGGCATCGAGCAGCAATGTGGTGCGAAGGTTCATGATCGATACTCCGGTTGTCGAAGTCGCCAGCATCGCGCCGGAAAGGCGGCGGGTCGATTACCCGCGAGGTAATGGAACTGCATTCGCGCCCACGCTAGGCAGGCGGGTGAAGGGAGCCCTGCGATGGACGTAGCACCGCTTGGCGAACAGCTTCGCGAATGGCGCGCGCGGCGGCGGATGAGCCAGATGGACCTGGCGCTCGATACCGAGATCTCGACGCGGCACCTCAGCTTCATCGAGACAGGGCGCTCGCGCCCCAGCCCCGAGGTGATCGAACGGCTCGCCGAATGTCTCGACGTGCCGCATCGTGCGCGCAACGCGCTGCTGCTGGCGGCGGGCTACGCCCCTGGATATCGCGAGCGGCCGCTGGCCAGCGAGGAGATGGCGGCGATGCGCGCGATCGTCGACCATGTGCTCGCCGGGCACGAGCCCTACCCCGCGCTGGCGGTCGACCGCCACTGGAACATGGTGGCGGCCAATGCCGCGGTGACGATCCTGACCGAGCAGGTGTCCGCCGCGCTCCTCGAACCGCCCACAAACGTGCTGCGGATCGCGCTGCATCCCGACGGGCTTGCTCCGCAGATCGTCAATTACGACGAATGGCGCGCGCATATCCTCCACCGCCTCGCGCGGCAGGTCGAGGCGAGTGCCGATCCGGTTCTGGCCGCCTTGCACGAAGAACTGGCGGGCTACGACCGGCAGGCGAACGACAACGAGACCACGCTCGCCACCGATATCGCGGTGCCGCTGGTGATCGACACGGTGGTCGGGCGGGTGTCCTTCGTCTCGACGGTGACGATCTTCGGTACGCCGGTCGACGTGACGCTGTCCGAACTGGCGATCGAGGCGTTCTACCCCGCCGATCGCCCGTCGGCGCAACTGCTCCAGCGGCTGATGGCCTAGCTCTTCTTGCGCCCCTGGTGGCGGATATTGCCCGGCCGACCGCGCTTGCCCTGATCGTACGACTGGCGCGGTGCGCCCTTGCCCTTGGCGGGGCCCTTCTTGGGGCCGCGCTTCTGGTGCGTGCGCTTTTTCTCCGGGGCGCGGTTGCCGCGCGGTTCGATCCCCGAGCCGTCGCTGTCGGGGACTTCGAACTTGAGCGCGCCGGTCAGCGCATTGGCTTCGGCGAGCTTGAGCCTCAGCCGGTCGCCCACGGCATATTCCTTGCCGCTGCTCTCGCCGACGAGCTTGCGCGCGGCCTCGTCATAGCTGAAATACTCCCGCCCGAGCGTGCTGACAGGGACGAGCCCATCGCCGCCGAGCTTGTCGATCGTGGCGAAGAAGCCGAAGCCCTGCACGCCGGTGATGCGCGTATCGAAGGTCTCGCCGACGCGGCCCGAGAGCCAGGCGGCGACATAGCGGTCGATCGTGTCGCGCTCGGCCTCCATCGCCCGCCGCTCGGTCTGGCTGATCGCGTCGGTGATCTGGTGGAGCGCGGTCTTGTCGCGGTCGGACAGGCCGGTGCCCTCGGGCAGGTCGACCTTGGGTTTGGGCTGTTCGAGCTTGTAGGCATCGACCAGCGCGCGGTGGACGAGCAGATCGGCATAACGCCGGATCGGCGAAGTGAAATGCGCGTAGCTGCCGAGCGAAAGGCCGAAATGCCCTGCGTTCTGCGGGCCGTAGAAGGCCTGCGTCTGGCTGCGCAGCACCGCTTCCATGATCAGCGCCTTTTCCGCCGGGTCGGCGATGTCCTTGAGCATGCGGTTGAACAGGCCCGGCGTGATCACCTGGCCGAGGGCGAACTTGCGGCCCTGGCTGGCGAGATATTCGCGGAAGGCGAGCAGCTTCTCGCGGCTCGGCTGTTCGTGGACGCGATAGACGACCGGCGCGGCTTTCGCCTCGAGCGCCTTGGCCGCGGCGACATTGGCGGCGATCATGAAATCCTCGACCACGCGATGCGCGTCGAGCCGCTCGCGCACGGTGATTTCCTCGATCTTGCCCTCGTCGTTGAGGCGCACCTGCCGTTCGGGCAGCTCGAGGTCGAGCGGATCACGGGCTTCGCGGGCCTTGAACAGCAGCTTCCACGCCCCCCACAGGTTCTGGAGGTATTCGGGCGCATCGCCCGCATCGACGGCCGCCTGTGCGTCCTCGTAAGCGATGTTCTTCGCCAGGCGGACGATGGCGCGGGTGAAGCGCCAGTCGCTGACCTTGCCGTCCTTGTCGATGCGGATGTGGCATGCCATCGCCGCGCGGTCGACGTCCTGCTTGAGGCTGCAGACATCGGCGCTGAGCACTTCGGGCAGCATCGGCACGACGCGGTCGGGGAAATAGACCGAATTGCCGCGCTTCCGCGCCTCACGGTCGAGCGCGCCGCCGGGGCGGACGTAGTAGCTGACGTCGGCGATCGCGATGATCGCCTTGTAGCCGCCCTTCCCGTCGGGCTCGGCCCAGATGGCATCGTCATGGTCGCGCGCATCGGCGGGATCGATCGCGACGATGGGGACGTCGCGCAGGTCCTCGCGGTGGTCGGGCGAGAGCGGCAGGTCGACAGCGCGTTCGGCCTCGGCGATGGCTTCCTGCGGGAAGATGTGCGGGATGCCGTGCTTGGCGATGGCGATCAGGCTGAAGGCCTTGGGCGCGAGCGGGTCGCCGACCACCTCGACCACCTTGACCTTCGAGCGCGCGGACTTGCCCATGCGTTCGGCGAGCACCAGCTCGCCTTCCTTCGCCTCGCCGAGATCGCCGATGGGCGCGCTGTCGCGCACGCGCTTGTCGACCGGCGCGAGCCAGGGCTTTCCCGCGCCATCGAACTCGACGACGCCCATTAGGCCTTCGGTGCGTGCGGGCAGCTTCTTCATCGGATGCGCGACCCAGCCACGCGGCGTTTCCTCGTTACGCGCGAGGATGCGGTCGCCGCGCTTGACCGTGGCAACCTTCTTGCTGTCCTTCACCACCAGCCGTGGCGGCTTTTCCTTGCTGTCGGGGGCCCAGTTCTCGGGCTCGGCAATGGCTTCGCCATCCTCGATCGCGACGACCTTGAGCACGGTCACCTTGGGCACGCCGCCCATGCGGTGATAGGCGGTGCGCTTGCCGTCGATCAGACCTTCCTCGGCCATGTCCTTGAGGCGCTTCTTGAGCGCGATCTTTTCCTGCCCCTTCAGCCCGAACGCCTTGGCGATCTCGCGCTTGCCGGCGGGGGTGTCGGAGGTCTGGATGAATTCGAGAATTTGTTCTTTCGACGGCAGCCCCTTGGCCTGCTGGAATTTGTTCTGTTTTGTCATGCGCGCCATATGGGGACGCGCCTAGCGGGTTTCACCCTCCTCCGCCGGATTGGGCGCGAATTGTCCCGCGGGGACCGCGCTGGAGACGGGGCTCCGTGTTCCGTCGGCGCCGATCGCGCTGACACCGAAGATCCAGTCGTCGCCGCGCACGCCATTGAGGCGGGCGCTGGTCGCGACGACATTCTCGATCACCGGCTCGGGGCGCCAGTAGGGCTCGTCGGTGCGTCGCTGCCAGACGGTGTAGCCGATCGCGCCGGGAACCTCTTCCCAGGCAACGTCGGTGAAGGTCTGCACCGCAGCCTTGGCCTGAGAGGCAGGCGGCACGGGCGAACGGGCGAGCGCATCGAGCGTGCGGATATTGAGCTGGGTCACCTTGGCGAGATAGGCGAAGTCCATCTTGTCGGGCGTGTCGCCATACTCGATCCCGTCCTCGGTCCGCAGGTCCTGGTGCTGCCAGTTGTAGTTCTCGACCGCGACGGTGAAGCGCACCGCCGGATAGCCCTTTTCGAGGAAGGGAATCTGGTCGCCGCCGCGTCCCATGCGGTCGGTCCGCCAGATCTGGCGCACGTCGAGCCCGCCTTCGCTCTCGTCGGCCAGCCGGTCGATATAGCGCGAGAGGTTGCGGCTCGGCGTGTCGTTCTCGCCCCCTTCGCGACGCTGCGCAGCGCGGAGGTCCTCGGTCAGGTCGGCACGCGGCCCTTCGGAAAAGACGCGAACATGGGCATCGTCGCACCAGCCATCGCTGCCGCAGCTTCCGCCGACGATGTCGTTGTTGAGCACCGCCTTGACCTGCCAGCCGTGCTCTTCCGCATAGTCGGCCATCAGCCGGCCTCCAAAGAGGCCCTGCTCCTCGCCCGACAGCAGCGCATAGACGATCGTCACCGGATAGCTGCGCTGCGACAGATTGCGCGCGGCCTCGAGCACGAGAACCGTGCCCGACCCGTCGTCGTTCGCGCCGGGGGCATCCTTCTGCCAGTCGAGCACGTCGCTGGCCCGGCTGTCGATATGGCCCTGGACGATGACCACCTCGTTCGGCCGCTCGGTCCCTCGCTGGATCGCGACCGCATTGCGCAGGCGGACGGGGTCGGGAATGCGCGAACCCGTCACCATCCGCTCCGGCGCGACCACGGTCAGGCAGCCGCCGCAGTCGTCGGAAATGCGGCCGAATTCGGCGAGGCCCCAGTCGATCGCGGCGCCGATCCCGCGCTCGGGATTATCCTGTTCTGACAACGTGTGCCGCGTGCCGAAGCCGACCAGCGTGTCGATATCGGCACGCAGCCGCTCCTGCGACACGCCCGCCGCAGGATCGCTCTCCTGTGCGGAAAGCGGGGTGGCGACGAGGGCGGCGAGCAGGAGCGTTTTCTTCATGCGCGCCTGCTTCGGGCAAAGCCCGCGTCATTTCAAGTCAGTAGGCCTTCGCTAGCAGGATTCGCTCGACCGCTGCCTCGCCGGTGAAAATGCAGCTGCCGTCGACCGGCGCCGCGTCCATCGGGACGTTGCGGATAGTGAGCTTGTGTTCCTTCAGCCGCTCGACGACCTTTTCGAGCGCGTCGCCGGTCGGCTTCGACCACTGGACCTCGACCCAGCCCGGATAGCGCGAGGCGGCGAAGTGCTTTTCCACCTCGGCGAAGTCGGTCACGCCGCGGATGATGTTGGCATCGCGGCGCTCGGCGGCTTCGGTGAGATAGGCAGCCTGCATGTCGGCGAGCACGTCGGCGATGGTCTGGCCGGCCACCTCGCGGGTCGGGTTCTGGAAGGCAGGCTTGCCCGTCTCTTCGTCCCATAGCCGGTCGCGGCGGAGCATCGAGACGACGCCGTTTTCCATATCGCGACCGCCGACCTCGACGATGATCGGGGCGCCCTTGCGGACATAGTCCCAGCGCTTCTGCGCGGCCTTGCCGGGGCGCGTGTCGAGCAGGACGCGCAGGCGCTCGCCGAACACGCTCTGCGTCGCGAGCGTCGCGCGCAGTGCCTCGCAATAGTCGATCAGTTCCTGGTCTTCGGGCTTGTCGCGCAGCATCGGCAGGATCACGACCTGCTGCGGCGCGATCTTGGGCGGCAGGCGCAGCCCGTCATCGTCGCCATGCGTCATGATCACGCCGCCAACCATGCGCGTCGAGACGCCCCAGCTGGTGGTGTGGGCGAGGCTCTCGCTGCCTTCCTTGTTCTGGAACTTGATGCCCGAGGCCTGCGCGAAATTGGTGCCGAGATAATGGCTGGTCCCGGCCTGGAGCGCCTTGCCGTCCTGCATCATCGCCTCGATCGACCAGGTCTCCACCGCGCCGGGGAAGCGTTCGTTCTCGGGCTTCTCGCCGGGGATCACCGCCAGCGCGAGATCCTCGTCGGCGAAGGCACGATAAACCTCGAGCATCCGCAGCGTGTGCTCCTTGGCCTCGGCCTCGTCGGCATGCGCCGTGTGGCCTTCCTGCCAGAGGAATTCGCTGGTGCGCAGGAACATGCGGGTGCGCATTTCCCAACGCACGACATTGGCCCACTGGTTGAGCTTCAGAGGCAGGTCGCGCCAGCTCTGGACCCAGCGCGCCATCGCGTCGCCGATGATGGTTTCCGAGGTCGGACGGACGACGAGCGGTTCTTCGAGCTTGGCTTCGGGATCGGGCACCAGCCCGCCATCCTTGCCCGCGATCAGCCGGTGGTGCGTGACGACGGCCATTTCCTTGGCGAAGCCTTCCACATGCTCGGCCTCGCGTTCGAAATTCGACAGCGGGATGAAGATCGGGAAATAGGCGTTCTCGTGACCGGTTTCCTTGATCCGGTCGTCGAGCAGGCGCTGCATCCGCTCCCAGATGCCATAGCCCCACGGACGGATCACCATGCAGCCGCGCACGCCCGATTCCTCGGCCATTTCGGCAGCGCTGATGACTTCCTGGTACCATGCGGCGAAATCGTCTTCGCGCCTGGTGTTCAAGGCATGGCGGATCTGGGCCAAGATGTAGTTCCCGTTGTTGCTGGTCGGATCGGCGCGCGGGCCGATGCCGTCATTTGCTCAATTCGTCCAGCTTCTTCTGCATCGCCGCCATCTGCTCGCGCATCTGGGCGAGCTCGTCCGACTGGCCCGGTGTCCGCTTGTCCTGGCCCGGCTTGTTGCGGCCGGGAATGAAGGCTTCGGCCGCGTTCTGCATCATCTTGAAATTGGCCTCGGCCATCTTGGCCAGCGGATTGTTCTCCATCCCCTTGGCGAAGGCCGCCTGCAACTGCTCGCGGTTCTTGCGCAGGTTCGCCATGCTCGCCTCGAGATAGCTCGGCATCATCGCCTGCATCGAATTGCCGTACATCGAGATGAGATCGCGCAGGAAGCTGACCGGCAGCATCTGCGAACCGTGGCTTTCCTCTTCAACGATGATCTGCGTCAGGATCGTATGGGTGATGTCGTCGCCGGTCTTGGCGTCCAGCACATGGAAGTCGACATTCTCGCGTACCATTTTCGCGAGGTCGTCGAGCGTGATGTAGCTGCTGGTGTCGGTGTTGTAGAGTCGCCGGTTGGCGTATTTCTTGATGATGATCGGTTCGCCCTCGGCGGTCCGCTTGGCCATTGTCACATGCTCCCCAATTGTGCGCTGCAAGAGGATTAGCACGTGCACAAACCGCAGCGCAACATCACGCGAAGGTCAACCGAAGCGACGGCCCAGAACGGTGAGCAATTCATATTGTGAAAGAAGGGTTTGCTGCGCAGCATCGGACAGGCAGTACGGCAGCTCGACCCAGTCGCCCTCGGCGAGTTCGGGGGCCTCGGTGAGGTCGAGCACGATCATGTCCATCGAGACCTTGCCGAGGATCGGCAATTTGCGGTCGGCGTGGACGAAATGCCCCCCGCCCCAGCTGCGCAGGATACCGTCGGCATAGCCGAGCGAGACCACCCCGGTGCGCATTGCCCGGGGCGCAGTGAAGGTGGCGTTGTAGCCGACCGTGTCGCCCGCCTGCAGCTCGCGCGTCTGGATCAGCGCCGCCTGCGGGAAGGCGACCTGGGCGATGCGGCCATCGAGTTCCGCCCGGGGCGTGCCGCCATAGAGCGCGAGGCCGGGGCGCGTGAGATTGAAGGCATAGTTTTCGCCGAGCGCGATGCCCGCACTGTTGGCGAGGCTGGCTTCCTTGTGCTTCACTGCGGGCAGGCAGGCGCGGAAACGGTCGAGCTGGCGCGCATTCATCGCGCTGTCCTCGTCGGCGCAGGCGAGGTGGCTCATCAGCACATCGACCTCGAGTGCCTGGATGAGCGGGGCGGACAGGTCCGCAGGAGCCACGCCGAGCCGATTGATCCCCGTGTCGACCATCAGGTCGCAGGCCCCTCCCCCGCCCTCGGTCCAGAGCTTCGCCTGTTGCAGGCTGTCGATCACCGGTCGCACGCCGGTCGCGCGGGCAAAGCTGACATGATCGGCGCCATGCGGCCCGTGGAGGACCGAGACTTGGTCCGCAGGGACATGCCGCAGCACCGCGGGAACCTCGCTCCAATGCGCCACGAAGAAATCGCGGCAGCCGGCGTCGCGCAGGATCGGCAGGCAACGATCGACGCCGAGGCCGTAGCAGTTCGCCTTGACCGCTGCGCCTGCGCGTGCGCCGCCCGACAGCTCGTCGAGGGTCTGCCAGTTATGCGTCAGCGCGTCGCTGTCGATACGCAGCCGCAGTGTCGGCGGCGGAAGCTCGGTCATGCAATACTCACGATGTGGCGGGAGAGGCGGCCGGGTCCTGCCCGCCGTCCGCGAAGTCGCGCGGCGGGCCGTCGGGCAGGCCCCACCAGGCGACGATGAGGCCGAAACCGACCACGACCATGGTGTACCACAGCCCGGCGTAGGCATTGCCCGTCATCGCCACGATATATCCCGCGATCAGCGGCAGGAAACCGCCCAGATAGCCTGCGCCGATGTGGTAGGGGATCGACATCGAGCTGTAGCGGATCTTGGCCGGGAACATCTCGGTCAGCAAAGCCGCGACCGAGCCGTAGGTCAGCGCCGAGAGCATGCCCAGCACGAGCAGCAGCGCGATGATCCCGATCACGCTGGCAAAGGGCGGCGTCTGGCGCGCGAAATCATAGCCATTGCCTTCGAGCCAGGCCTGGATGATCGCACGGCGCGTGGTGTCGGGCAGGCCTTCGTAGCTGTAGCTGTCCTGCCCGATCGCGAGTTCGGCGGTCGCGCCGTCGCCGATGGCATATGGGACCCCGAGCGCGGTGAGATCCTGCAGCGCCCGGCCGCAGGGGCTGGCCTGAATTTCGGCGAAGGGATCGTATTCGCACTGCGCACCGCTGACGGTGACGGGCGCGGCCCGGGCGCTTGCTTCGAGCCCCGGATTGGCGAGCGATCCGATGCCCCAGAACACCGGGAACAGCAGCGCGAGCGAGGCGAGCGCGCCGATGATGATCGGTTTCTTGCGCCCCACCCTGTCGGACCAGCGGCCGACGACGACGTAGAAGCTCATCGAGATTGCGCCTGCGATCAGCAGCATCCATTCGACGAGGCTCTCCTCGACCCGCATCGGACCGCGCAGGAACGACAGGCCCGAGAAGAAGGCGGTGTACCAGATGGTGGTGAGCACGCCGGTGATACCGAACAGCGCGACGAAGATGCGCTTGGGATTGCCCGGATAGGTCAGGCTTTCCTTGAACGGATTGGCACTCGTCTCGCCGGCCTCCTTCATCGCCTTGAACACGGGGCTCTCGGACAGCTTGAGCCGCATCCACAGCGATATGCCGAGCAAAGCGATCGACAGCAGGAAGGGAATGCGCCAGCCCCACGCGGCGAAATCCTCCGCCGGGATCAGCGCACGGCAGGCGATCACCACGATGATCGACAGGACGAAACCGCCGACCACGCTCGCCTGGATGAAGCTGGTGTAGAAGCCGCGCTTCTCGGGCGGCGCATGTTCGGCGACATAGATCGCCGCCCCGCCATATTCGCCGCCCAGCGCGAGGCCCTGGAGGATACGCAGGCCGAGCACGATCAGCGGCGCGGCCAGGCCGATGCTCGCCGCACTCGGGATCAGCCCGACGCCTGCCGTGGCGATCCCCATGAGGGTGACGGTGACGAGAAAGGTGTATTTGCGCCCGAGCCTGTCGCCGAGGAAGCCGAACAGGATCGCGCCCAGCGGGCGGAAGCCGAAGCCGACCGCGAAGCCGGCCCAGACGAGCAGGATTTCGAGCGTTTCGTTGTCGCTCGGGAAGAAGGCCGCGCCGATCAGCCCGGCGAGCGTGCCGTAGATGAAGAAATCATACCACTCGAAGATCGTCCCCGCGCTGCTGGCGGCGATGACCAGGCGGATTTCCTGCTCGGTCGGTTCCCTCTGCGTGGCCTCTGCGCCGTCGGGCATGTCGCGCTCCCTCATCCGCGATATCGTTCTGTCTGAAAAAAGGTCTAGCCCGGCGTTCCTGGGTTGGAAAGCGCGGCTAGCGCGGCTCTCCACGGCAGGAGAATCGCCTCGTGGCGGCCGCGGTGCGGACGTGCGGCTTCGAGCAGTTCGAGCCGCGGCAGGATGGCGCTCGGCGCCCTGCCCTCGAGCCATTCGCCGAGCTCTTCGATCGTGGTCTGGACCGCCTCGGCATCCATTCCGGCGGCCTCGCGGGCGAAGATCGCTGCCGAGGCTTGCCCCACCGCACAGGCGGAGACCCGGATCCCGACCGTTTCGATCCTCTCTGCGTTCGAGGACGAGAGGTCGATCACGCTGCCGCAACTGCGCGAACGCGCATGGCCGATGGCGCGCGCGCGATCGTCGTAGGGGACCTCGGCCAGTTCGACTGCGAGCGCCAGCAGCTCGGGTGAATAGAGCGCCGCGGCGCGTGGGGACGCCATCACTCTTCGCTGGCGGAGCGTTCGCGCAATTGCGCGCGCCGCTGCGCAAGCACCTCGACCAGAGCGCGCGAGCTCGCATCGACCAGCTCATAGCTGCGCGCGGTGGTGATCCAGCTGGGCCGGCCCTTGTATCCCCAGACGGTGTCGTAGCCGAGCACCAGCAGCGAAAAGGCGATGACCACGATGACGCTGCCCTTCAGTGCCCCGAAGCCGAAGCCGAGCACGCGGTCGACCGGGCCGAGCAGCGAATCCCGCGATGCCTTGCCGACATTGTTGGCGATGACCTTCATCGCCGCATAGGGAATCAGCAGCAGCAGGGTGAAGGACAGGAGCGAGGTGGTGATGTCGCGGCCGATGTAGTCGTGCAGCGCCAGCGTGAGCGGCGTGTGCAGGAAGCGGATGGCGAAGGCGGCCAGTACCCAGGCAGCGAGCGACAGCACTTCCTGCAGGAAGCCGCGCAGGAAGCCGCCCACGGCGGCGATGCCGACAATCAGCAGGACGATAAAGTCGAAACCCGTCATGACCCTTCCTTCATCGGGGCCTTATGAACTCCCGATTATCCGGTCAACGAGATTGGCCAGTTGGGAGAGGCCATCGTAGGTCATGGCCGCCGATCCCGCCTTAACGTCTGCGGGGCCGAAGCCGCGATCGAAGCCGAGCTTGGCCGCTTCGCGTAGGCGCAATCCGCCATGCGCGACGGGGCGGATCTCGCCCGCGAGCGAGACTTCGCCGAGCCACACGCTGCGCGGAGGGAGCGGCCGGTCGGCCATGGCGCTGACCAGCGCCGCGGCCACCGCGAGGTCGGCTGCCGGGTCGGACAGGCGATAGCCGCCGGCGACGTTGAGATAGACCTCGGCCGAGGAGAAATTGAGCCCGCAGCGCGATTCGAGCACCGCCAGCAGCATGGCGAGCCTCCCGCTGTCCCAGCCCACAACCGCACGGCGCGGCGTCGCGCCCGATTGCAGCCGCACGATCAGCGCCTGGATCTCCACCAGCACCGGTCGCGTGCCTTCGATCGCGGGGAAGACGGCGCTCCCCGCCATCGGTTCGTCGCGTCCGGAGAGGAACAGCATCGAGGGGTTGTCGACCTCCTCGAGTCCCTCGCCCGCCATGGCGAAGACGCCGATCTCGTCGACCGCGCCGAAACGGTTCTTGAGCGCGCGCAGGATGCGGTACTGGTGGCTGCGTTCGCCCTCGAAGCTCATCACCACGTCGACCATGTGTTCGAGCACGCGCGGACCGGCGATACTGCCGTCCTTGGTCACATGGCCGACGAGGACCAGCGCGACACCGTTTTCCTTGGCGTAGCGGATCAGTTCGAAGGCACAGCCGCGCACCTGGCTGACCGTACCCGGAGCGCCCTCGATCGTGTCCGAATGCATCGTCTGGATCGAATCGATCACCAGCAGTGCGGGCGTGTCCATTGAACCAATTGTGGTGAGGATATCGCGCACCCCGGTCGCCGCAGCGAGCTTTACCGGTGCATCCGACAGCCCCAATCGCGCGGCGCGCATGCGGACCTGTGCGGTAGCCTCCTCCCCGCTGACATAGACCACGCCGCGTCCTTCACGCGCGATCTTCGCCGCAGCCTGCAAGAGGAGCGTCGACTTGCCGATCCCCGGATCGCCGCCGAGCAGGATCGCCGATCCGGGAACCAGTCCACCGCCCAGTGCCCGGTCGAATTCGGCGAGCCCGGTGGGCTGCCGCGTGGGTAGCGCGCCGGGCTTGTCGAGGTCGACGAACTCGACCGCCCTGCCCCCGCTCGACAGGTCGTGTTTCATCGAGAAGACCGTTGCCGGGACATCCTCGACCAGCGTATTCCATTCTGCGCAGTCGGCGCATTGGCCCTGCCAGCGGTGCGAGACGCTGCCACAGGCCTGGCAGACATAGCGTTTCTTGGGCTTGGCCATGCCCCCTGCTAAACGGAACATTTGCGGAACGCAATTGCCTTGCGCGTATTATCCGTGCACAGCACCTTCGATGCGTCAAAAGGAATTGAGGATCGCACTGGTCTGCTATGGCGGCGTGAGCCTGGCGATCTACATGCACGGTGTGACACGCGAGCTTTGGCACCTGGCCCGGGCCAGTCGCGAGTTCCATGTCGAGGGGCCTGCCCGCAAGGGCGTCGAAGCGGTCTATCGCGAGCTGCTGGAAAGCCTGGCGCGCGAACAGGGGCTGCGGCTCAGGGTGCTGCCCGACATCATGAGCGGCGCGAGCGCGGGCGGGATCAACGCCGTCTTCCTGGCCCAGGCGGTGCATTCGGGGCAATCGCTCGAACCGCTGACCGATCTGTGGCTCGAAGTCGCCGACGTCGACGAACTGGTCGATCCGGCCGCGCGGCTGAAATGGCGTTTCTCGAAGATGTGGGCGCAACCCTTTGCGACCTGGCTGCTCAACCGCCCGGGGAGCGATATTGCCGATGCGGTCTCGCCCGAGACGCAGTCCGAGGTCGAGCGCAAAGTTTCGCACCTGATCCGCGGCCGGTGGTTCGAGCCTCCGTTTTCGGGGTTGGGCTTCTCGCGTCTGCTCGAAACCGCGTTTTCGGCCATGGCTGCAGGGCCGGTGGAAGATCCCCTTCTCCCGCCCGGACACCCGCTCGACCTCTATGTCACGGCGACCGACTATTACGGCTTTCACGAGCTGATCCGTCTCCACAGCCCGCCGGTGGTCGAGGATACCGAGCACCGGATGCCGATTGCCTTCCGCGCGAATACGCCGGCGAGGGGCGGATCCGACCTGGCCAATCCGCTCGAACTGGTCTTCGCCGCGCGCGCCACGGCGAGTTTTCCCGGCGCCTTCCCTCCGCTGCGGATCGAGGAGATCGACACATTGTCCGATCTCACGGAGCGCGCCTGGCCGGGCCGCGAGGCCTTTCTCGAGCGCATCATGCCGGTCCACGCAGTGCGCGGTTCGCTCGACCACGTCTCGCTCATCGATGGCTCGGTGTTGGTCAACAAGCCCTTTTCGGGAGCCATTGCGGCGCTGGAGGGGCGGCCCGCACAGCGCGAGGTCGATCGTCGCTTCGTCTATATCGATCCGCGGCCCGATAGTTTCGGCGATGTGAATGCCAGCAAGAACGAACCGGTTGGCTTCTTCTCCGCGATCTTCGGGTCGCTTTCGACCATCCCGCGTGAGCAGCCGATCCGCGACAATCTCGACCAGATCCAGGAACAGAGCCGCGAGGCGGAGCGCCTCAACCGGATCGTCGCCGCGCTGCGCCCCGAGGTCGATGCGGTGGTCGAGAAGCTCTTCGGTCGCACGCTGTTCCTCGACAGCCCCACGCCCGCGCGCCTCCGGGCGTGGCGGCAGAAGGCGCAGCAGGCTGCCGCCGAACGCGCCGGCTATGCCTTTCACGCCTACGCCCAGGCCAAGTTCTCCGCCATCGTCATGCGCCTCGCGCGGCTCGCGCTGTCGGGCGCGCCCAAGCTCGGCTTCGACGAACCTTCCCCGATCGAAGCCGTCCTGCGAGAGGAGTTGCTCCGACGCGGGCTGGAGCGGCTGACTGCCCCTTCCGGGGGTGCGTCTCCCGAGGCAATCGCCTTCTTCCGCGAGCACGATATCGGGTTTCGCATCCGCCGGCTGCGCCTCCTGGCCCGTCGGATGGCGCGCGACTGGGAAGCGGACCCGGACATTTCGGACGAGGCGCTCGAACGCGGGCGCGATGCCGTCTACCGCATCCTCGCGCTCTATTTCGCAAAGGAGGGTGTCAACGCTCTGGGTTCCGATTTCGAACAGGCCGCCGAAGGAGTCATGGCGGAACCTGGCGCACTGCTCGACCGCGTCGAGGCGAAACGCCTGTTGCCCGACCTCGACGACCGAGCCGAAGAGATGCTTTCGGTAGCGCTCGACCAGATGCCCAAGAACCTGCGTCGACGCATGCTGCTGACCTACTTGGGCTTCCCCTTCTACGATGTCGCCACGCTCCCGCTGCTGCGCAACGAGGGGCTGACCGAATTCGACCCGGTCAAGGTCGATCGCATCAGCCCCGACGATGCCCGGAGCATACGCGAGGGCGGGACGACGGCGACACTGCGCGGGATCGAGTTCTACAATTTCGGTGCCTTCTTCAGCCGGGCCTATCGCGAGAACGACTATCTCTGGGGCCGCCTCCACGGCGCCGAGCGCATGATCGACCTCGTCTGTTCGACGGTGGACAAGCCGCTTCCCGAGGAACGATGCCGCAAGGTCAAGCGCGCAGCCTTCGACGCGATCCTCGACGAGGAACAGGCATCGGGCCGCTGCGCACAGCACCTGATCGACGAAATCCGCGGCGAAGTCGCCGAGCGCTTCTCCTAGGCTTTCTTCCGGCCGAAAAAGAGCAGCGCAACGAGGCGCGCATTCTCAGGCTCGGTCCCGAAAGCGGGCGCGGCGTTGTGGAACTGCCAGGGCGAAAACAGCACCAGTCGGTTGAAGCGCATCGGCACGCGCATCACGCGCTCCCACCTGGCTGGCTGGGTCGTGTCCTTGTTGACGACGTCGGTGATGAGGTCGTCGAGCGTGTCGTAACCGCTGGCGGCAAGGTCCGCGCCATTGGGGGGCACGCGCTCGAGCCCGGTGCGCTTGTGGCGGAAGAAATCGGTCCCGCCCGCTCCCGGCTTCGCGCAATCCTCGGGACGCGAGAGATAGAGGATGCCCGAATAGAATGCCGGGTCGATATGCACACCGCTCCGTCCCTTGTCGGACTTGAGCGTGATCCGGCAATGGCCGTGTTCGGTGCCCTTGGCGCCGGTGAGTTCGATCCCGACATGGCGCGACACCGCGGCGTCGATGCCGTCCATCGGTAGCGGCTTGGTCGAATCGCGCCCAGGATAGTTTCCGCCCGCCCCGGGAGCGGCATAGTCGAGCGCCAGCGCCGCGCGGCGCGCGGCCCAGGGGTCAGCAAGGAAATCGTCGATGATCGTCAGCGATGGCAGCATGGAGGGCGCTTATCGCGAGCACCGCCCCGCTTGGCAATCACCCGCCGAAGGCATCCCGCACCTTGTCGAAGAAGCCGCGGCTCTCGGGGCATTCTTCGCCGGTTTCCTGCTCGCGGAACTGTTCGAGCAGCGCGCGCTGGACCTTCGACAGCCGTGTCGGCGTCTCGACCGCAATCTCGATCACCAGGTCGCCGCGACCGCGCCCCTGCAGCACGGGCATGCCCGCACCGCGCTGGCGCAACTGCTTGCCCGACTGGATACCCGCGGGAATCTCGATCGTCACATTTTCGCCGTCGAGATTGGGGATCTCGATCGAGCCGCCGAGCGCGGCGGTGGTGAAGCTGATCGGCACGCGCGTGGCGAGCGTGGTGCCTTCGCGCTGGAAGATCGCGTGCGGCTTGACGTGGACGAAGATGTAGAGGTCACCGGGAGGTGCGCCGCGCGGGCCCGCCTCGCCCTTGCCCGACAAGCGGATGCGCGTGCCGGTATCGACCCCCGGCGGGATGTCCACTTCGAGCGTCTGCGGCTTGTCGACGCGGCCCTCGCCGCGGCAGTCGCGGCACGGCGAGGTGATGACTTCGCCGCTACCGTGGCAATTGGGGCATGGACGCTCGACCACGAAGAAGCCCTGCTTGGCGCGGACGGTGCCCTGGCCGTGGCACAAATTGCAGGTCCGCGCGCGGGTGCCGGGCGTGGCGCCCGACCCGTGGCAGGTTTCGCAATTCTGCGAGACCTCGATCTCGATCTCGGTCGACTTGCCGTGGAAGGCCTCTTCGAGATCGATTTGCATGTCGTAGCGCAGATCGGCACCGCGGCGCGGCCGGGCACGCCCGCCACCGCCGCCGAAGGCGCTGCCGAAGATGGTCTCGAAAATATCGCCCAGGTCGCCGAAATCGGCGCCCCCGTGGCCGCCACCACCATTCTGGAAGGCGGCATGGCCGTAGCGGTCATAGGCCGCACGCTTCTGCGGGTCCTTGAGTACTTCGTAGGCGGCGCTGACCGCCTTGAAGGTGTTTTCGCTCTCGGTGCAGCCGGGATTGCGATCGGGATGATGCTTCATCGCCAGCTTGCGATAGGCGGACTTGATCGTCGCGCCATCGGCGTCGCGGGTCACCCCAAGCAGTTCGTAAAGGTCGGTTTCGGTCGTCGACATGGCTTTCCAATGGCTAATCGCCACCGGTGCATTGGCGCACCGATGGCGATTGGCTTCTCATCCGGCGATCAGTTCTTCGAGTCTTCGTCGACTTCGGAGAATTCGGCGTCGACCACCTCTTCCTCCGCACCGCCGTCGTTCCCGGCGTCGCCGCCTTCGGGAGCTTCGGTCGATGCCTTGGCCTGCTCCTGCTCGTAGATCGACTGGCCCATCTTCATCGCCGACTGCGACAGGTCCTGCGCTTTGGCGTTGATGTCCGAGGCATCGTCGCCTTCGAGCGCGGTCTTGAGCGCCGCGACCTTCTCTTCGACCTCGCTCTTCAGCGAAGCATCGATCTTGTCGCCATGCTCTTCGAGCTGCTTTTCGGTCGCGTGGACGAGGCTATCAGCCTGGTTGCGGGCTTCGGCGCCCTCGCGACGCTTCTTGTCCTCGTCGGCGAACTTCTCGGCATCCTGGACCATCTTCTCGATGTCGTCGTCAGAAAGACCGCCCGAGGCCTGGATGCGGATCTGCTGCTCCTTGCCGGTCCCCTTGTCCTTGGCGCTGACGTTGACGATGCCGTTGGCATCGATGTCGAAGGTGACTTCGATCTGCGGCACGCCGCGCGGCGCCGGGGGGATGCCGACCAGGTCGAACTGGCCGAGCAACTTGTTGTCGGCCGCCATTTCGCGCTCGCCCTGGAAAACGCGGATGGTCACCGCGTTCTGGTTGTCCTCGGCGGTCGAATAAGTCTGCGTCTTCTTGGTCGGGATCGTCGTGTTGCGGTCGATCATCTTGGTCATGATGCCGCCGAGCGTCTCGATGCCCAGCGACAGCGGGGTCACGTCGAGCAGCAGCACGTCCTTGACGTCGCCCTGGAGCACGCCGGCCTGGATCGCGGCGCCCATGGCCACGACTTCATCGGGGTTCACGCCGGTGTGCGGCTTCGAGCCGAAGAATTCCTCGACCACTTCGCGCACCTTGGGCATGCGGGTCATGCCGCCGACGAGGATGACCTCGTCGATCTGGTCCTTCGACACGCCCGCATCGGCGAGCGCCTTCTTGCAGGGGTCGAGCGTGCGCTTGATCAGATCGCCGACGAGCTGCTCGAGCTTCGAGCGGGTGAGCGTCTCGACGAGGTGCAGCGGGGTCGAGCTGCCGCCTTCCATGCGAGCCGTAATGAAGGGCAGGTTCACTTCGGTCTGGGCCGAGCTCGAAAGCTCGATCTTGGCCTTTTCCGCAGCTTCCTTGAGACGCTGGAGGGCGAGCTTGTCGGCCTTCAGGTCCATGTTTTCCTTCTTCTTGAACGCTTCAGCGAGATATTCGACGATCGCGCTGTCGAAGTCCTCGCCGCCGAGGAAGGTGTCGCCATTGGTCGACTTCACTTCGAACACGCCGTCGCCGATCTCGAGGATCGAGACGTCGAAGGTGCCGCCGCCAAGGTCGTAGACGGCGATGGTCTTGCCGTCTTCCTTGTCCATGCCATAGGCGAGCGCCGCGGCGGTCGGCTCGTTGATGATGCGCAGCACCTCGAGGCCCGCGATCTGGCCGGCGTCCTTGGTCGCCTGGCGCTGCGCGTCGTTGAAGTATGCGGGGACGGTGATCACCGCCTGGGTAACGGTTTCGCCGAGATAGCTCTCGGCGGTTTCCTTCATCTTCTGCAGAATGAAGGCGGAAACCTGGCTGGGCGAATAGTCTTCGCCACCGGCTTCGACCCACGCATCGCCGTTCTTGCCCTTGACGATGTCGTAGGGGACGAGCTCCATGTCCTTCTTGGTCAGCGGATCGTCGAAGCGGCGACCGATCAGGCGCTTGATCGCGAAGAGCGTGTTGTCGGGGTTGGTGACCGCCTGACGCTTGGCCGGCTGGCCGATCAGGCGCTCGCCATCCTTGGTGAAGGCGACGATCGACGGCGTGGTACGCGCGCCTTCGGAATTCTCGATGACCTTGGGCTTGCCCCCGTCCATCACGGCGACACAGCTGTTGGTGGTGCCGAGGTCGATACCGATAACTTTGCTCATGGTTTCCCCATCTGTTTCAAGTCGTTGGACACCGCACTATGGGTTCCCCGAGAATGGCGGAACCGGTCGGCGGCTCGATCCGGTGGTGTATTACATGGGCGATATAGGTGTGGTTTCTCTTGGCACAAGGGAGGGGCCGCGCTAGTTTTTCGGGCAGGAAGAGAGGGGAACAAATCCATGAAATTTACGCATTTCGCGCCCGTGGCGCTGGCATTGACGACGGTTGCACTGGCCGGTTGTTCGGGAGAATCCAGTGACGTGGCGGCCCCCGCGGCCGACGAGGTCGCACTCGAAGTCAGCAATGCGCGGCTGATGCTGCCCGCGGTTTCGGGCAATCCCGGGGCGATCTATTTCGAGGTCAAGAACACCGGCGAGAAGAATTACGCGATCCGGCGCGCGGATGTCGAAGGAGCGGGCAGCGCCGAGTTGCACGGTTCGATGGAAATGGACGGCCAGATGACGATGGACAGCCTCGGCCAGGTGCTGGTCAACGCCGGCGATAGCCAGAGTTTCGAGCCTGGCGGTTTCCATGTGATGGTGTTCGATCTCGCCCCGACGATGGAAGCCGGCGGGACGACCGAGATGACCCTGACTGTGGTCGGCGGCAAGAAGAAGTCCTTCCCGGTGGAAATCCGCGCGGCGGGGGACGAGCGCTGAGCCTAGGGCGCGACAGTCTCGGCCTCAAGAGCCACGATAGTGCTGTCGCGCCTTCCTGCCGGGCAGGAGGAGAACGTCCACTGACGTCGGGCGAGATCGAACTCGCACGGACGGTGTTTGGCGACGCGATCGATTATTCGCGGGTGACCATCCGGCGACGGAAATGGTTTCCTCTTCAGCCGCGACGGGTCACCATGGCGCCGCGCGGACATCTGCATTTTCACCCGGATTCGGACAGCTACTGCGACGATTTCTCGGTCGCGAACGTGTTGCGGCAGGGACTGCTCATTCACGAATTGGTGCATGTCTGGCAGGTGCAGACCCGCGGCGAATGGTATCTCGTCACGCGCCGGATGCCCTGGGCCCGATACGACTATGCGCTCAAGCCCGGTTGGCCGCTTGATCGTTACGGGATCGAGCAGCAGGCCGAGATCGTCAAACACGCCTTCTGGTTACGCAACGGGATCAAGTTGGCGGGCGCCGCGGACGCCTCCGCCTATGACCTTCTGGTGCGCTTCCCAGGGGCGACCGGCTAGGGGTCGCTCGAGATCGAGGCCTACCAGTAGCGCGCGTAGCGATCGTCGTAGCGGCAGTCATCGTCGACATAGCGGCCATCGCCGTAATACCCGTCGCAGCGATCGTTCTTGTCCTTGGCGTAGCCGATGACGCCGCCGATCGCGGCGCCCGCCAGCGCGTAAGTCTCGATGTCGTCGCCGAGCAGCAGGCCCAGCCCGGCACCCGCCGCAGCGCCTGCGGCAGCGCCTTCGACCGCATAGTTTTGCGCGCAGGCACCCAGGCTGAGGCTCGACACGGCCAGAGCCGGTGCGAGAAGAAGCTTCATATTCATGGAAATCTCCGTTTGCATCCCTGTCGGGTCACTTACGGATGCAGTCTGCGTGCGTTCCCGGGGATCCTGGCCTCAGTCGTAGGTCACGCCGGGCAGGCCCTGCCCGCCATCGGCGATGAAGGCGTCGATCCGCGCTTCGAGCGCGGGTAGCGGCACCGAGCCGAGCGACAGGACGACATCGTGGAATTTGCGGATGTCGAATTGTTCGCCGAGCGCCTCTTCGGCCTTGGCGCGCACGCGGCGGATGGTTATTTCGCCGAGCTTGTAGGCCAGCGCCTGCCCCGGCCAGCTGATGTAGCGGTCGATCTCGGTCCCGACTTCGCGATCGGACAGCGCGGTGTGGCTCGACAAATATTCGACCGCTTGCTCGCGGGTCCAGCCATACCGGTGGATGCCGGTATCGATGACGAGCCGCGCGGCACGCCACATTTCGTAGGATAGCCGCCCGAACTTCTCGTAGGGAGTGCGATAGATGCCCATCTCCTCGCCGAGATATTCGGTGTAGAGACCCCAGCCCTCGCCGAAGCCCGAGAAATAGGTCTGGCGCCGGAAGCGCGGCGCCTCTTCCTGCTCGAGCGCGACCGCACCCTGGAAGCTGTGCCCGGGCGAGCATTCGTGCAGCGTCAAAGCGGGGATATTGTAGAGCGGGCGTGAGGGCAGGTCGTATGTGTTCATCTGGCAGGCATCGAGCCCGCCCCGCCCCGCCGTGTAGAACGGCGCGATCGCCGGATCGACCGGGCGGATGGTGAAGCGGTGGCGCGGCAGGAAGCCGAAATAGTCGCCGATCTTCCCGTCGACCCGCTTGGCGACATAGGCGGAGACACCCATCAGCTCGTCGGGCGTCCTGGCGACGAATTGCGGATCGGTGCGCAGGAAGGTGACGAATTCCCCGAGCGTGCCCTCGAAGCCTGCCTCGGCCTTGACCTTCTCCATCTCGGCGGTGATCCGCGCGACTTCTTTCAGGCCGATCTGGTGGATCTGTTCGGCGGTCAGGTCGGTCGTGGTGTATTGCCGGATCTGCTGGGCGTAATAGGCCTCGCCTTCGGGAAACTCGCTTGCGCCGAGCGAAGTCCGCGTGCGCGGCAGATACTCCTCGCGGAAGAAGCGCAGCCAGTCGGCATAGGCCGGAGTGACACTCTCGGCGATCGCCGCGCGGCCTGCCGCCCGCAGCCGCTCCTGCTCGGCTTCCGGGATGCTGCGCGGCATGTCGGCGAAAGCCTTCCAATACGGGCTCTGCTCGGGATCGTCGACGACATAGGAAGCGATCGAGACGTCGCGCCCTTCGAGCGTCACGCGCGGGACCGAGAAACCGCGCGCCAGCCCGGCGCGGGCGTTGGCGGTCTGTTCGGCGAAATAGCGCGGAATGTCGCGCATCCGGCCGATGTAGTTCTCGTAATCCTCGACCGTGGTAAAGCCGCGCGACGACGCGAGGTATGACCAGAAATTGCTGTCGCTGTCGAAGGGCATTTCCCATTCGGCAAAGCGCGCGTCACCGATCTCGCCCTCGAGCAAGGTCCTGAGGACCAGCGCATCGGTGACCACCTTCTCGCTCAGCTGCGAGCGGTCGATGGCATCGAGCTGTGCGAGGAGCTCCGCGTACTTCGCCGCCCGCGCGCGCTGCGCCGCAGGAGTGACCGACCACAGATGATCGCCATATTCGGTATCGCCGCTGGCCGTCTCGGTCAGGCCGAACTCTGCGAGATTGTAGTCGTAATAGGCATCGCCCAGCGCTTCGACCTGCTCGTCGGCGCTGTCCTGAGCGATGGCAGGTGAAACCCAGGCGGAGGCGACGAGGACCGCCGCTCCGATCATGGCAGTCCTCATGTGTCGTCCCTCCTCTGGCCGATCAGTCGGGCTTCTTGGCCACGCCGACCATCGCCGGACGCAGCAGGCGGTCCTTGATCATGTAGCCGGCCTGCATTTCCTGCACGATCGTGCCGGGTTCGGCCTCGGCGGTCGGGATCTCCATCATCGCCTGGTGCTGGTTGGGATCGAGCGGCATGCCCTTGGCGGCAATGCGCGTGATGCCGTTGGCGTTGAAGACCTTGTCCAGCTCGCGCATGGTCGCCTCGATCCCGGCGATGAAGTTCTTCGCCTTGTCGCTCTCGCGCAGTTCCTCGGGCACGTGATCAAGCGCGCGCGACAAATTGTCCGCCACGCTGAGTATGTCGCGCGCAAAGCTCGTCGCACCGTAATTGCGTGCGTCCTGCACGTCCTTTTCGAGGCGGCGGCGCACGTTCTGGGTTTCGGCGCGGGCGTAGAGCACGTCCTGCATCGCGGTTTCGAGATCGCCGCGCAGCTTCGAAAGCGCTTCTTCGAGTGCCTTGTCCTCACCGTCGGCTTCGTCGCTGTCGCTGCGCAGGTGCTCGGGCACGCCTTCCATCTCGCGCGCCACTTCTTCGTCGACCGCTTGCTTCTGCGGTTCGTGCTTGTTCTCGTCGTTCACTCGAAAAACCCTGTCAGCCTATTCTCTTGCCCAAGGATCGGGCGGTGAAATCCACCATGGGGACGACCCGCGCGTAATTCAACCGAGTCGGGCCGATCACCCCCAGCACGCCGACGACCTTGCCATCGCGGTCGCGATAGGGCGAGGCGATGACCGATGAGCCGGAGAGCGAGAACAGCCGGTTCTCGCTGCCGATGAAGATACGCAACGCCTCGGCGCGGCGCGCGCGGTCGAGCAGACCCGCGAGCGACTGCTTGTTTTCGAGGTCGTCGAGCAGCGAACGCACGCGCTCGATATCGCCCAGCGCGGACTCGTCGAGAAGGTTCGCCTGACCGCGCACGATCAGCACCGGGCGCTGGGCCGAATCCTCGCTCCAGATCGCCAGTCCACGCTGGACCAGGTCGCGGCTAGCCTCGTCGAGCGCCGATTTGCCGCTGGCGATTTCTTCTTCGACTGCGCCCGCCGCCTCGGCCAGCGTCCGCCCGGCGATCCGCGCGGTGAGATAGTTGCTCGCCTGTTCGAGCGAGGTGGCCAAAGCTTCGGCGGGGAGCGACAGGATACGGTTCTCGATATGGCCGTCCTCGCTGACCAGCACGGCCAGAACGCGCGTGGCATCGAGCGCGGTCAGCGTGATCTGCGCCAGCCTCGGTTCGCGCGTCGGCACCATGACCATCCCCGCAGCGCCCGACAGGTCCGACAGCAGCGCGCTGGTTTCCTCGAGCGCGCGTTCGATCGGACCGGGTTCGGACAACCGCTGTTCGATCGCCGCGCGCTCCTCGCGTGTGGGCTCGGCAACCTGCATCATCGCATCGACGAACAGCCGCAGGCCCGTCTCGGTCGGCATGCGTCCGGCGCTGGTGTGGGGGGCGGCAAGCAGTCCGCGCGCCTCGAGGTCGGCGAGGACATTGCGGATCGAGGCGGGGGACAGGTTCACTCCACCGCCCCCTTCTTCTCTTGGGCCCGCGAGCGCCTTCGATCCCACCGGCGTGCCGCTGTCGAGATAGCCTTCCACGACGAGGCGGAATATCTCGCGCGCGCGGTCGCTGAGATCGGTGAGTGGAGGCGAATTCATGCCTCCTATCTAGCCACTCCCCTTGCGGCCTCAAGACCCATGCGCCACAGCGCCCGTCGAGACTCGACTGCAATGGAGATTCCCATGCGACCTTCCGGCCGTGCGCCCGACGAAATGCGCGCCATCACCATCGAAACCGGCTATACCAAGCATGCCGAGGGCAGCTGCCTGATCAGCTTCGGCGAGACGCGCGTGCTGTGCACCGCCAGCGTCGAGGATCGCCTGCCGCCGTGGATGCGCAACAAGGGCGAAGGCTGGGTTACCGGCGAGTATTCGATGCTCCCGCGCGCCACCCATACGCGCGGCCAGCGCGAAGCGGCCAAGGGCAAGCAGAGCGGGCGGACGCAGGAAATCCAGCGGCTGATCGGACGCAGCTTGCGCGCCGTGGTCGACATGAAGAAGCTCGGCGAGCACCAGATCACGCTCGACTGCGATGTGCTCCAAGCCGATGGCGGCACGCGCACCGCCTCGATCTCGGGCGCGTGGGTTGCGCTCAGGCTCGCGGTCGACGGGCTGCTGAAGTCGGGCGCGATCACGCAGGACCCGATCACCGCCAAGGTGGCGGCGATTTCCTGCGGTGTCTACAAGGGCACGCCGGTGCTCGACCTCGATTATCCCGAAGACAGCAATGCCGATGCGGACGCCAATTTCGTGCTGATCGAGGGCGGCAAGATCGCCGAGGCGCAGGCCACGGCCGAAGGCGCGCCCTATGACGAGGAAGCCTTCCTGCGGCTGCTGCGGCTTGCCCAGATGGGCTGTGCGCAGATCTTCAAGGCACAGGACGAGGCCGTCCGCAAATGACCCGCCGCATCGGTTCGGGCACGCTGGTGATCGCCACGCATAACGCGGGGAAGCTCAAGGAGATTTCCGCGCTGCTCGAACCGCATGGGGTGAAGTGCATCTCGGCCGGCTCGCTCGGTCTTCCCGAGCCGCCAGAAACCGGCACGACCTTTGTCCAGAACGCGCTGATCAAGGCGCGCGCGGCGGCAGAGGCCTCGGGGCTCGTGGCGCTTGCCGATGACAGCGGCTTGTCGGTCGATGCGCTCGACGGGCGGCCGGGAGTCTACACCGCCGACTGGGCCGAACGGCAGTGGTTCGAAGGCGAACCGGGGCGCGACTGGTACATGGCGATGGGCAAGGTCGAGGGCATGCTGCAGGCGAAAGGCGACGGGGTCGACCGGTCCTGTGCCTTCCACTGCGTGCTCGCACTCGCCTGGCCCGATGGCGAACAAGCGGTCTACGAGGGCACCGCGCCGGGCAGCCTGACCTGGCCGCCGCGCGGGGCGATGGGGTTCGGTTACGATCCGGTCTTCGTGCCGCAGGGACGCGAGCAGACCTTTGCCGAGGTCGATCCGGCGGAAAAGCACGCCATCAGCCACCGTGCCGACGCTTTCGGCAAGCTGGTCGCCGATCAGTTCGGCTGAGGATCAGTAGGCCTTCTGGCCCCAGACATTGCCTGCGGGCCAATAGCGGCACACCAGCACGTCGTTGCCCCGCGCAGTCGCGACGGCGCAGCCGACTTCCTGCGTATCGCGCCAGACGATCTGGCTGTAATGGCCGACATCGGCCCAGTTGCCGGTCTTGGAAATGTCGGGGAAGCGCGCGTGCCGGTAGTGCTTCTTCTCGTCGATGAACATGCCGACCATGTTTTCGACCGGCCAATGCCCCGCCGTGCCCATCCAGAGGTTCTCGCCCGTCTGGTTGCGGCCTCGCTGGTCGGCATGTTGCAGCATCCCCTTGCTCGAGAGATGTTGCGCCCATTCCCGCGCCTCGCGCTCGAGGTGGACATTCCACTTGAGCGGCTTGAGGCTCAGGCGCTGGCGTTCGTCGTTATGCGCCCTCAGGATCCGCGCCGCGAGATGAAGATCGCTGGGGCCGCGCCGGTCGACCGAGCGCATTGCGGGAAGGTCGCGACTCGCCATGCTCGAGGACGAGCTGCTTGCAGCCATGCCACTGCCCGTGGCACAAAGAAGGGCAAATGCCCCGGCAAGGGGCGCAATCCATTTTTTCGACTGGGTCATGACGGCGCTGAATCGGCCGTGATGGTTAAGATTGACTGAAGGCATACGTGGCTCGCGCACTCTACATTCACTGGCCCTACTGCATCGCAAAATGTCCTTATTGCGACTTCAACAGCCATGTCCGGGATTCTGCGGATGTCGCGGAATGGAAGGCGGCCCTGCTCGCGGACATGCACCACGAGCATGCTGAAGCGGATTCGCAAGAACCGCTAGCAAGTATCTTTTTTGGAGGAGGAACTCCCTCGCTCATGCCGCCGGCTCTCGTGGCCGATCTGCTGCACGAGGCGGAGCGCCTGTGGGGCTTCGACCCCGGAATCGAAATCACTCTGGAAGCCAATCCGAACAGCGTCGAGGCAGCGAATTTCGCCGATCTGGCCGCTGCCGGGGTCAACCGGGTGTCGCTGGGCGTGCAGAGTCTGCACGACGAGGCGTTGCGTTTTCTCGGCAGGATGCACGGCGTCGACGAGGCGCTCGCGGCCGTCGCGACCGCGCAGAGCAACTTCGAGCGAATCTCGATCGACCTGATCTATGCCCGTCCCGACCAGACCGAGGCCGCATGGCACGCCGAACTGGGCCGCGCCTTGGCGCTCGGCACCGATCACATTTCGCTCTACCAGCTGACCATCGAACCGGCGACGCGCTTCGCCACCGACGTGCGGCGCGGGCTGTTCGAACCTCTCGACGACGACCGTGCGGCCGATCTCTTCGCGGTAACTCGGGAGATGACCGGCAGGGCCGGCCTGCCCGCCTACGAGATCAGCAACCATGCCCGCCCGGGCCAGGAAAGCCGCCACAACCTCACCTACTGGCGCTATCAGGATTACATCGGGATTGGACCCGGTGCACATGGACGCAGGCGCGAGATCGCGACGGTGCGCCATCGCAAGCCCGAGAACTATCTCGCTGCCGTCGCGCGGCAGCGCCATGGCATCGCCGAAGCGCGCGATCTCGGCCGCCGCGAGCAGGCGAGCGAGGCGCTGCTGATGGGGCTGCGACTGGCGGAGGGCATCGATCTCGCCGCCCTCGCCCGACGCTTCGATACCACCGCTGAAGCCCTGATCGACCAGCCCAGACTGGCTCTGTATCGCGACCTCGGACTGGCCTGGAGCGAGGGAAAACGGATCGGCGTCACTCCGCGCGGCATGCCCCTGCTCGACGCACTGCTCGGCGAACTGGTCCAGGCGGACCTCGTCGCTTCATGAGCAAGGCGGACCTGCTCGAGGCCTGGCACGATCATCTCGCGCTCGGCCTGCGGCGGTCCCCGCACACAGTGCGCGCCTACGGCAGGACGGCAGAGCGGCTGCTTGCCGCTCTCGAACTGACCGACTGGAACAGCGTGGCCGCGCTCGACGCGACGCGCCTGCGCGGCCATCTCGCATCGCGCCGCGCGGACGGGCTCGCCAATGCCTCGACCGCGCGCGAATTGTCCGCCCTCAAGGCCTTCATCGCATTCGCCCGGGCCCAGGCCGGGCATGCGCTGACCGACCCCCCGCGCCTGCGCGGCCCGAGAATCAAGAAGGGGCTCCCGCGTCCCGTCACGCCAGACGACGCGCTCGGTCTCGCCGACACTGTCGAAGCGATCGCGACCGAGGACTGGATCGGCGCACGCGACCGTGCGGTGCTGTTGCTGCTCTACGGGGCGGGGATGCGCATTGCCGAGGCGCTCTCGCTGACCGGGGGTGCGCTCCCCCTCGGCGAACGGCTGACCGTCACCGGCAAGGGCAACAAGCAGCGTGTGGTCCCGCTGCTCCCGATCGTGCGCGAGGCGGTGGCCGACTATGCTGCGCAATGCCCCTGGCCCCTGGGAAGGGACGATCCGCTGTTTCGCGGGGCGAAGGGCGGCCCGCTGGCGCAGGGCATGGTCCAGAAGGCGACCGCCCGGGCGCGCAAGGCGCTGGGACTGCCCGACAGCGCGACGCCGCATGCGCTGCGCCACAGCTTTGCGACGCACCTGTTGGGCGCGGGCGCGGATTTGCGAAGCCTGCAGGAACTGCTCGGGCATGCGAGCCTCGGTTCGACGCAGATCTACACCAAGGTGGATGCGGCAAGCCTGCTCGACACCTATCGCAACGCGCATCCGCGCGAGAAGGACTAGGTGTCGGCCTCGCTCGGGCTCCACTTGGCGATCCGGTAGAGGTACCAGACGAGCCCGCCGAGCAGGAACAGGCCAACCGCCCAGCTGGCGTAAGTCTCGTAGCGTTCGATCAGGCCGGAGAGCGCGGATCCACCTGCGATCAACGCTCCGTTCCAGACCAGCGAGCCGAGGAAGGTGAACAGGAGGAATCGCCACAGCTTCATCTGCGCCAGCCCCGCTGGCAGCGAGATGATCGTCCGCAGGAAGGGCGAGAAACGGAGGAAGAAGACGATCCATTCGCCGTTTCGGCGAAACTTGTCGCGTGCCGCCTCGAACTCGCTCCACTCGAAGGTCAGCCAGCGGCCATGACGCACGATGAAACGCTTGAGGTGGTCTTCCTTCCAGCGCTTGCCGAGCCAGAACCAGAAGTAATTTCCCGCGACGGTGCCCAAAGTCCCGATAAGCAGCAACGGAAGGAATTCCATCTGCCCGCGGGCAACGAGCAACCCGCCGTAGCCCATGATGATCTCGGACGGGATCGGCGGGAAGATGTTCTCCAGCGCCATCAGCACGAAAATGCCGAGATAGCCGCCTGCGGCGATCGCACCGAGAATGAAGCCGTGCATGGCGCTTCAATGCGCGAGGCGCGCTATTGGTCCGCCTGCCTGCGCTCGATCGCGTCCCAGATGAGGCCGGGCGTGTCGGTGCCGTTGAACTTGTCGATCGCGACGATGCCGGTCGGGCTGGTGACATTGATTTCGGTCAGCCACTTGCCGCCGATCACGTCGATGCCGACGAAGACCAGTCCGCGTCGCTTGAGTTCGGGGCCCATCGCGGCGCAAATTTCCTCCTCGCGCGCGGTCAGCGTCGTCGCTTCGGCATGGCCACCCTGCGCGAGGTTCGAACGGAACTCGCCTTCGCCCGGGAAGCGGTTGATCGCGCCGGCGAATTCGCCATCGACCAGCACGATGCGCTTGTCGCCTTCGGAGACTTCGGGAAGGAAGGGCTGGACCATGTGCGGTTCGGGCCAGGTCTGGTCGAAGACTTCCGACAGGGCCGAGAGATTGGTGCCGCTCTCATCGAGGCGGAAGATCGCCTTGCCGCCATTGCCGTGGAGCGGTTTGACCACCATCGCGCCGTGCTTCTTCTGGAAATCGCGCAGATCGTCGAGATGCCGCGCGACCAGCGTCGGCGGCATGAAGCGCGCATAGTCGAGCACGAACATCTTCTCGGGCGCATTGACGACCTCGCGGGGGTCGTTGACCACCAGCGTGGTACCCTTGAGACGGTCGAGCAGGAAGGCCGCGCTGATGTAACCGAGGTGGAACGGTGGGTCCTGACGCATCAGGACGACGTCGATATCGCGCGCAAGATCGATCCGGCGGCGCTCGCCCATGCTGAAATGACCGCCCTCGACCCGCTGGACGGTGACGGGAGCCGCATGGGCAGTAATTCGTCCGTGCGGCGTACCGTCGCTTTCATAGGCGAGGCTGTTCACATCGTAATGCCAGACTTCGTGACCGCGCGCCTGCGCCGCGAGCATCAGCGCAAAGGAGCTGTCGCCCGCGATATTGATCCTCTCGAGCGGGTCCATCTGGACGGCGACGCGCAAACTCATCTCGAACTCCGATTTCCTGCGGCCTGCCCGCGATCAGGGCTGCCATGCATTGGCGATGTGGCGGGGGAAGCTTCCCGGCGCAAGGAGGATGACGTCGATGCGGATATCTTCGCCGCCCTGCGCATAGCGATGCGCAACCGCCTCGACCGCGGCGGCGACGCGCGAGAGGCGGTATTCGTCCACCGCGTGGTCAAGATCGGCGCGCTTGCGGCGCCATTTGACCTCGACGAAAGCGACCACATTGGCACGCTTGGCAACGAGGTCGATTTCGCCCGCTGGTGTCTTCACCCGCCGATCGAGAATTTGCCAGCCCTTGGCCCTGAGCCAGAGCGCCGCCCGGGTTTCGCCCTCGCGGCCACTCTTCTCGGCCAGCTGGCGCTTCATGCGGAGCGGAGCTCCATCGCCCGGGCGTAGAGCGTCTTGCGATCGAAGCCTGTCGACCTGGCGACCTGTGCCGCCGCCTGCGAAGGCTTCAGCGTCCGCAGCGCCTCGACCAGCAGCGCATCGGCATCTTCCTCGCTCGCCAACTCTTCGGGAGGAGGACCGACCAAGAGGACGATCTCGCCGCGTGGCGGGTTGGCCTCGTAATAGGCGATCAGGCCGGCGGGGAGCCCGCGCCGAAGCTCCTCGTGCAGCTTGGTCAGTTCGCGCGCCACCGCCACATCGCGATAGGGCAGGACCTCCTCGATCGCCGCCAGCGATTTCGCCAGGCGTGGAGCGGTTTCGTAGAACACCAGCGTCGTATCGATACTCGCCAGTTCCTCGAGCATTTCCCGGCGCGCCTTGTCCTTGGAGGGCAGGAAACCGGCGAATAGGAAGCGATCGTTGGGCAGACCGCTCAACGCCAGCCCTGTGATCGCGGCGCAGGCGCCGGGCAATGCGGTAACGGGAATTCCCTCGGCGCGGCAGTCGTTGACGAGGCGATAGCCCGGATCGGAAATCATCGGCGTCCCGGCGTCGCTCACCAATGCGACGGCGCGCGTGCGGGCGGCATCGACCAGCTTGGTGCGGTCGCGATGCTCGCTGTGGTCGTCATAGCGCCACAAGGGCTTGGAAATCCCGAGATGCTTGAGCAGCTTGCCCGTCACCCGCGTGTCCTCGCAAGCGACCGCATCGCAGCCACGCAGCACCTCGATGGCACGCAGGGTAATGTCGCCAAGGTTGCCGATCGGGGTGGCGACGATATAGAGCCCCGGCGTAAGGGAATTTTCGGGAAGGGTGGCGTCTGTCACTCCTGCTCCATGAACCAAGAGTGAGGGACGCGGCAAGATGAAGCGCTGGACTTTCGACCGTCGGACACTGGTAACGGTAGGACTGGCCGCCATTCTGGGTGCCTGTTCGGTGATCCCGAAGGGCGCCGAGCGCCCTCGCCCCGTCGCCACCACGCCCGCGCCCGAGCCGACCGAGACGCTGCCGAGCGACGAGACGCGCCACCGCATCGCGCTGCTGGTGCCGATGTCGGGCCAGAACGGCGCGGTCGGCCAGTCGATCGCCAATGCCACGACCATGGCCTTGCTCGACACCAATGCGAGCAATCTGCGGATCACCACCTATGATACGGCCAAGGGTCCGGAGGCGGCGGCGCGCCAGGCGATCGCTGAGGGCAACAAGCTGATCCTCGGCCCGCTGCTCGGTTCGAACATTCCCTCGGTGGTGGCGCCGGCCCAGGCGGCCGATGTGCCCGTGATCTCCTTCTCGAACGACACCGGCGCGGCCGGCCCGGACGTCTACATCATGGGCCACATTCCCGAGCAGTCGATCATGCGCAGCGTGCAGTACGCGCGCGGCAAGGGGGCGCGGAACTTCGCCATCATCGCCCCCGACGGCGAATATGGCGCGCGGGCCGAGAGTGCGATGCGCAATGCGGTTGCCGCCTATGGCGGGACGGTGGTGTGGACCGAGCGCTTCGCACGCGGCAACACCTCCATCGTCAGTGCGGCCGAACGACTCAAGGCGCATGGCGGCTACGACACCGTGCTGATCGCCGATGGCGCTCGTCTCGCGGCGCAGGCGGCGGGCGTGCTGAAATCGGGCGGCGCGACCACGCCGCAGCTGCTCGGCACCGAATTGTGGAGCGGCGAGAGCTCGGTCACCCGCGCATCGGCGCTTCGCGGCGCGTGGTTCTCGGCCGTATCGGACGGTCGCTACAAGCGCTTCGTCGACAGCTACGAGGCACGCTTCGGCAGCCAGCCCTATCGCATTGCCACGCTCGGTTACGACGCAGTGCTACTGACCCTCCGTGTCGCGCGCGACTGGCGCGTGGGCCGCGACTTCCCGCAGGGCGCGCTGCGCAGCGACGACGGCTTCCTCGGGCTCGACGGGGCGTTCCGCTTCACCCGCGACGGGCTGGTCGAGCGCGCCTTCGAAGTGCGCGAGGTCCGCGAGGGCTCTGTGGTCGTCGTGGAGAATGCGGCCGACCGCTTCTGAGCGAGGCGGATAACCTCTCCCGCGCGCTTGTTCGAAGAGAGAAGCGCGCGATATAGCCTTTACCCATGTCCGACGATCTGTTCGAAAATGCGCCGACCTCCTCCGGCGACTATGACGCTTCCTCTATCGAGGTCCTCGAAGGCCTCGAACCCGTGCGCCGCCGCCCCGGCATGTATATCGGCGGGACCGACGACCGCGCGCTGCACCACCTGGTCGCCGAGGTGCTCGACAACTCGATGGACGAGGCGGTTGCCGGCCATGCAACGCGGATCGAGGTACGCCTCGACGAGGGCAACCGGATCACCATCGCGGACAACGGCCGCGGCATGCCGGTCGACGAACATCCCAAGTTTCCCGGCAAGTCCACCCTCGAGGTAATCCTCTCGACGCTGCATTCGGGCGGCAAGTTCTCGGGCAAGGCCTATGCCACCAGCGGCGGCCTCCACGGTGTTGGAGTCTCGGTGGTCAATGCGTTGTCGAGCGACACGCGGGTCGAGGTGGCGCGCGACAAGCAACTCTACGCGCAGAGCTTTTCAAAGGGCCAGACGCTCGGCCCGCTCGAACAGCTCGGCCCGACCCCCAATCGCCGCGGGACCACGGTCAGCTTCGTGCCCGATACCGAGATCTTCGGCGACCGCCAGTTCAGCCCCAAGCGGCTGTTCAAGCTGGCGCGCTCCAAGGCATATCTCTTCGCCGGGGTCGAGATCCGCTGGAAATGCGCCGAGAGCCTCGCCAGCGAGGACGTCCCCTCCGAAGCCGTGTTCAAGTTCCCTGGCGGCCTCGCCGACCATCTCGCCGAACAGCTCGGCGGGCGCGAATGCGTGACCGCGCAGCCCTTCGCGGGCAGTCAGGACTTCCCCGACGAAGCCGGCCGCGTCGAATGGGCGATCGCCTGGCCGCTCTATTCCGACGGCTCGACCAGCTGGTACTGCAACACGGTGCCGACACCCGATGGCGGCACCCACGAACAAGGCCTGCGCGGCGCGCTGACCAAGGCATTGCGCGCCTTCGGCGAACTGACCGGGGCGAAGAAGGCGAAGGACCTCACCGCAGACGACGTGATGACCGGCGCCGAGGTGATGCTGAGCGTCTTCATCCGCGATCCGCAGTTCCAGAGCCAGACCAAGGACCGCCTGACCTCGCCCGAGGCGGCGCGCCTTGTCGAGAACGCGGTGCGCGACCATTTCGACCATTTCCTCGCCGACAACATGGACCGCGGCAAGGCGCTGCTCGGCCAGGTCATGGAGCGGATGGACGAGCGCCTGCGGCGCAAGCAGGAACGCGAGATCAAGCGCAAGACCGCGACCAATGCCAAGAAGCTGCGCCTGCCGGGCAAGCTCACCGACTGTTCGGGCGAAGGCGACGGCGAGACCGAGCTGTTCATCGTCGAGGGCGACAGCGCGGGCGGCAGCGCCAAGCAGGCGCGCAACCGCAAGACGCAGGCGATCCTGCCGATCCGCGGCAAGATCCTCAACGTCGCCTCCGCTACTGCAGACAAGATCCGCGCCAACAGCGAAATCGCCGACCTGACGCTCGCCATGGGCTGCGGCACGCGCAAGGATTGCGACCCCGAAAACCTGCGCTACGACCGCATCATCATCATGACCGATGCCGACGTCGACGGCGCGCATATCGCGACGCTGCTGATGACCTTCTTCTTCCAGGAAATGACCGAGGTGGTCCGCAACGGGCATCTCTACCTCGCCCAGCCCCCGCTCTACCGCCTGACCGCGGGCAAGGAGAGCCGCTACGCCCGCGACGACGCGCACCGCAAGGAGCTCGAGGAAACGGTGTTCAAGGGCAAGAAGGTCGAGGTCGGTCGCTTCAAGGGCCTCGGCGAGATGAACCCCGGCCAGCTGCGCGAGACCACGATGGATCCCGACACGCGCAGCCTCATCCGCATCACCCTGCCGCCCGAATTCGAGGACCGCGCCAAGGTCAAGGACCTCGTCGACCAGCTGATGGGCCGCAACCCCGAGCACCGCTTCAACTTCATCCAGAACAATGCCGGCGAGTTCGACCGCGAGATGATCGACGCCTAGTCGACGCTCTTCGTATGCACGTGCAGCACGCCTTCGAGCGTGCGGTGAACCGGGCACTTGTCGGCGATCTCGATAATCCGCGCGCGCTGGTCTTCGTCGAGCGCGTCGCCCTGTAGCTCGATTCGCCGGTGGAGCGCCTGCATCTGGCGGCCCTCCTCCATCGCCGCGACATGATTGCACTCGTCCTTGTGGTCGCGTTCGTGTGTGACCGTGACGGTGACACCCTCGAGCGGCCAGCCCTTCCGGTCGGCGTACATCTTCATCGTCATCGCGCTGCAGGTGCCGAGCGCGGCGTTGAGCAGATCGTAGGGCGTCGGGCCGCTGTCGTCGCCGCCATAGCTGGTGGGCTCGTCGGCTAGGAAACGGTGGCTGTGCGTATGCACCTCGGTGCCGAATTTCCCGTGCCCCGTCTTCACCACCACGCCTTGCTCGGGCATCGGCCAGTCTTCGCGCATCGGGATGTAGCGATGCGCCCAGCTCGCGATCACCCCGGCAGCAAAGCCCGCATCCTCGCTGCGGGTCAGCAGGTGATCGGCCCCGGCGAGGCTGATGAAGCTCTTGGGATGCTTGGCGGCGGTGAAGAGCTGTGCCGCATTGTCGACGTCGACGATCTCGTCGGTGGGGGAATGACAGAACATCAGCGGGATACGCAGCGCCTTGACCTTGGCGAGCAGGTCGACCTCTCGGACCGCCTCCAGGAAGTCGCGGCTGAGATTGTAGTGGTGACCGCCGATATCGACCTCGCCTTCGCCATCGCGCTCGATGGCAGCGAAATCGCCCTTCATGGTGCCGAGCACGTGTTCGACCTCGGCCGGCGCGCCGATGGTCGCGATGGCGGCGACAGTATCCTCCTCCAGCATGTCCGCGGCTGCCAGCACCGCCGCCCCGCCGAGGCTATGGCCGACGAGCAGCAGTCCCTTGCCGAAGCGGTCCGCGAGGTAGCGGGTCGATTCGATCAAATCCTCGAGGTCGCTCGCGAAGCCCGCGCGCCCGAAATTGCCGCCGCTCTGCCCCAGCCCGGTGAAATCGAAGCGCAGCGTCGCGATCCCGTGCTGCGCCAGCGCGCGTGTGACCTCAACCGCCGCAAGGCTCTGCTTGGTGCAGGTGAAGCAATGCGCAAACACCGCCGCGCCGCGCACCAGCCCGCTCGGCAGTTCAAGCGCTCCCGACAGTTCGTAGCCACGGGTGGTGGGAATGGTGAGCCGTTCGGTCGGCATGTGTCCTCCTCGGGTCTGAACCCTCAACGCCCCCTTGCGTGTCTCGTGCCCGCCCCCTAACGCTAACGTAAAGTTGCAAGGGAAAACCGATGACCGAACCGACCCGTTTCGAAGGCACGAAATCCTATATCGCCACAGACGACCTCAAGGTGGCCGTCAATGCCGCGGTCACGCTGCGTCGACCGCTGCTGGTCAAGGGCGAGCCGGGTACGGGCAAGACGGTGCTGGCGCACGAGATCGCCAAGGCGATCGACGCCCCGCTGATCGAATGGAACGTGAAGTCGACCACCAAGGCGCAGCAGGGCCTCTATGAATACGACGCGGTGGCCCGCCTGCGCGACGGTCAGCTGGGCGACGAGCGCGTCCACGACATTTCGAACTACATCAAGAAGGGCAAGCTGTGGGAGGCCTTCACCTCACCTGAGCTGCCCGTCCTGCTGATCGACGAAATCGACAAGGCCGACATCGAGTTTCCCAACGATTTGCTGCAGGAGCTCGATCGGATGAGCTTCGACGTCTACGAGACGCATACGCGCATCGAGGCCAAGGAACGCCCGATCGTGGTGATCACCTCGAACAACGAGAAGGAACTGCCCGACGCCTTCCTGCGCCGTTGCTTCTTCCACTACATCAAGTTCCCCGACCGCGAGACCATGCGCGACATCATCGAGGTCCACTTTCCCGGCATCCAGAAGAACCTCGTCACCAAGGCGATGGAGGTCTTCTACGAGATCCGCGAAGTGCCGGGTCTCAAGAAGAAACCCTCGACCAGCGAGTTGCTCGACTGGCTCAAGCTGCTGCTCAACGAGGAAATGCCGCTCGACGTGCTGCAGGACGCCAATCCCAACGCCGCGATCCCGCCGCTCCACGGCGCGCTGCTCAAGAACGAGCAGGACGTGATGATGTTCGAACGCCTTGCCTTCATGGCGCGCCGGCAGACGTAGAACGCCGGCCCGCGCCTCTGCGCGAACCGGCGTCTTGCCCAGGAGAAAGGCGTCAGCTCAGTTGAAGCTGTAGGCGAGCTCGAAGTCGCCCCAGCGGCGGCCGTTGATGTGAACCGGCACGTAGACGTTGCGCACGACGAGGTAGTTCTTGCCGTCGCCTTCCTGGCGGTAGACCGCCATGGTGTAGGGATCGCTCGTGGTCTTGGCGACGTGATCGACGCCTTCGAGAATGATCCGTCCATTGCGGCAATATTTGGTGTCGTGCACCAGTTCGCCGGTCGGCTTGCGCGAGTGTTCGCTGACATGCGTCGGCAGGAAGCCTTTCATGTCGGCCTGCGAGCACATGATCACCGCCCCGCCCTCATTGCTTACGCGGTCGTTGATCGGTCGCCAATTGGCATCGGCCCAGTCGCTCAGTCCGGTGCGGAACAGCTCCGGATTGGTCCCCGGCACCTTTTGGTAGTTCTGGTCGAAGAGCTGGTCCATCGTCAGCTTGCCGTCGGCGATGGCCTGTTCGGCAATGTCGACGATCTCCTGCGCATGGCTCTGCGCCTTCTCGACCATGGCGCTGTCCTGCGGCGACAGCCCGGCCTTGACCAGCTTGTCGAACATGTCGCTGGCAATCAGCTCGAGCTCTTCCATGCGGCCATGGGCAGTCGCGAGCTTCTCCTCGTTCTCGCTCACCGCGCCATCGAAATCGCCGAGCACATCCTGCACCCGATGGACGTGGCCCGAAATGGTCGCGGTGTTGCGGGCGATAAGGTCCTGCTGGCCGTCGACTTCGGACAGCAACTCGGTGACGCTGCGCATCGTGTCTTCGATCGAACTCACCGAGTTCTTGGCCTGGCTGCTCGCCTGGGCACCCGTTTCGATCTTCTCGATGACCATGCCGGCTTCGTTGCCCAGCATGTCGATTGTCCGCCCGATCTCTTCGGTCGCCTTGCGGGTCTCGCTGGCGAGCGCCTTCACCTCGTTGGCGACGACTGCAAAGGTTCGGCCCTGCTCGCCCGCGCGCATCGCCTCGATCGTGGCGTTGAGCGCGAGGATGTTGGTGGTTTCGGCGATCTGGTCGATTTCCTGGCTCGAACGGCGCACTTGGTCCATCGCTGCGGCGAAGCCGGTGACATGCTCGGTCAGCGTTTCGACCAGGCTGAGGAGGTTCCCGATCTCGTTCAGCGAATTGCTGATCATGGTCGAGCCATGGGTGAGGCGTTCGATCGCGCGTTCGGAAAGCAGGCGAGCTTCGTCGCTGGCCTCGAGCACCTTGCGCTGGTCTTCGTCGAGCGCACTCACCGTGCCCTGAAGTTCGACATATTCGCTGCGCAAATGGCCGAAGGAATCGATCACTCCCTGGACGATGCCTGCAACGTCCGAACAGCCCACGGTTACCTTGCCGCAAGCTTCCGGAATCTGGTCCAGGGCCGATGCGCCACGGGCATCGATCGCGCTGAGTTCCATTCTTGTGTGACCCCCGATATCTTTTGCTGCGGGTCGCCATAAAGACAGATGGTTAGCGGACCGTAAAAATGCTTTGCGATTCCGGCACTGGTGCAGCCGTTCGGCACGCGCTAGACCTCCGGGCATGTTCTTCAATTTCGTCGACGAGCTGCGCGCGGCGGGAATTCCCGCAAGCTTCAAGGAACACCTCACGCTGATCGAGGCGCTCGACCGCGACGTGATCGAGCAATCACCCGAGGCATTCTACTATCTCAGCCGCGCGACCTTCGTGAAGGACGAAGGCCTGCTCGACCGGTTCGACCAGGTGTTCCAGAAAACCTTCAAGGGCATCCTCACCGATTACGGCCAGAACCCGGTCGACATTCCCGAGGACTGGCTCAAGGCAGTGGCCGAGAAATTCCTCACGCCCGAGGAAATGGAGAAGATCAAGAGCCTGGGCGACTGGGACGAGATCATGGAGACGCTCAAGAAGCGGCTCGAGGAACAGGAAAAGCGCCACCAGGGCGGCAACAAGTGGATCGGCACCGGAGGCACCTCGCCCTTCGGCAATTCGGGCTACAATCCCGAGGGGGTGCGGATCGGCGGCGAGAGCAAGCACAAGCGCGCGCTCAAGGTGTGGGACAAGCGCGAGTTCAAGAACCTCGACAACACCAAGGAACTGGGCACCCGCAACATCAAGATGGCGCTGCGCCGCCTGCGCCGCTTCGCGCGCGAGGGCGCGGCGGACGAGCTCGACCTCGATGCGACGATCGAGGGTACGGCGAAGCAGGGCTGGCTCGACATCCACATGCGGCCCGAGCGGCACAATGCCGTGAAACTGCTGCTGTTCCTCGATGTCGGCGGCTCGATGGATCCCTTCATCAAGCTGTGCGAGGAGCTGTTCAGCGCGGCCACCACCGAGTTCAAGAATCTCGAATTCTTCTACTTCCACAACTGCCTCTACGAAGGCGTGTGGAAGGACAACCGCCGCCGCTGGCAAGAGCGTACCAAGACCTGGGACGTGCTTCACAAATACGGCCATGATTACAAGGTGATCTTCGTCGGCGACGCCGCGATGAGCCCCTATGAGATCACGCATCCGGGCGGCAGCGTCGAACATATGAACGAGGAAGCCGGCGCCACCTGGATGCAGCGAGTGGTCAACACCTATCCCGCGACCGTGTGGCTCAACCCCGTGCCCGAGAAGCAGTGGAGCTATTCGCAGTCGACAAAGGTGATGAAGCACATCGTCAACGACCGCATGTATCCGCTGACGCTCGACGGTCTCGACGACGCCATGCGCGAGTTGAGCCGCAAGCAGGGATAGGGGCTTGAAACACAGCCGTTTCGAGGCGGTTCGCCTTCGCCTCGAGCAATTCGATCCCGGTACGGGCTGGCGGTTGTGGCTCTACGAATTCCTACTGTTCGGTTTCAAACAGGGGTGGGCCTGCCTGTTCGGCGGTCTGATGCTGGCGCTGCTGCTGGCGACGCATTTCCTCTACCCCGACGATGCGCCGCTGCATCGATACGATTTCCTCACCCTCTCTGCACTCGCTATCCAGGGCGGGATGCTGGCCTTCCGGCTCGAAACCCTGGCCGAGGCGAAGGTGATCCTCCTCTTCCACGTCGTCGGTACGTTGATGGAGTTGTTCAAGACCGCGGCGGGATCGTGGATCTATCCCGAAGCGAGCGTGCTCCACATCGGCGCGGTGCCGCTGTTCTCGGGCTTCATGTACGCCGCCGTCGGCAGCTATATCGCGCGCGTCTGGCGGATCTTCGATTTCCGTTTCACCGCCTCTCCGCCACGCTGGACGACTTGGGCGCTGGGGGCGGCGATCTACGTCAACTTCTTCGCGCATCACTGGCTGCCCGACATACGGCTAGCGCTGTTCGCCGCCACCGTGCTCTTGTTCTGGCGCACCCGCATCCATTTCCGCAATTGGCGCGTCCATCGCTGGATGCCGCTGCTGCTCGGCTTTCTGCTCGTTGCGCTGTTCATCTGGGGTGCGGAGAATATCGGCACCTTCGCCCGCGCCTGGCGCTATCCGGGGCAGGAGGATGGCTGGCAGATGGTGAGCTTCGCCAAGCTCGGCAGCTGGTTCCTGCTGATGCTGATCAGCTTCGTGCTGGTCGAACTCGTCTCGCCCGTCCGCGAACCCGACTAGCCCTTCCGGTCGAGTTCCTCGTCGAGCCGCAGGCTGCAGCGCCAGAAGAAGAAGGCGGGGATCAGGCTCATGACGCTGGCGCAGTAGAGCACCCAGCGCACGCTGTCCTCGCCATAGATCGGCTTGAGGCCGTCCGACAGCATGCCGAACAGGAGCGGACCGAGCCCGAGCCCGATGAGGTTCTGGAAAAACAGTAGCACCGCCGATGCCAGGGCGCGCGACTGCGGGGTGACGAGCCCCTGCACGCTCGAATAGGTCGGGCCGTAATAGAGTGCGCCGAAGAAGACCGGGAAGAACAGGATCGCCAGCGCGACCCGCCAGTCCTCCGCCGAATACCCCCAGATCGAAAGCGGCGCGACGAGCAGCATGCCGACAGCGGCGGCGGTGAGCACGTGCTGGCGTTTCTCGGCGCCGAAACGGTCGGCGAGCCTGCCGCTGAGCCAGGTTCCGAGGATTCCCCCCGCCCCGTTGACGATGCCGAACCACAGCCCGACCTGTCCGGGAGTAAGCCCGTGCGTGCGTTGGAAGAAGATCGTCGCCCAGGTGACCTTGCCATAGCTGAGAAATGCGGCCGAGGATGCCGCGATCAGGAGCAGGACGAGCGCCCGGCTCGAGAGGATCGAACGCAAAGCGTCGCCCGTCGGTAGAGGCTGCGGCGTGCCCGTGCCTGCGATGTTCGCGCCATAGCGCGGATCCTTGAGGACAAACCAGACGACCACCGCCATCGCGATGCCCGGCAGGCCGACGATCATAAAGGCGTGGCGCCAACCCAGCACGTCGACCAACTGCCCGCCGATGATCATCCCGAGCACGGTGCCGGTGGGAATACCGAGCGCGTAGAAGCCAAGCGCCGAGGCCCGGCGTTCCTTGGGCACCATGTCGCTGATCAGCGAATGCGCCGCGGGCGTGCAGCCGGCTTCGCCCACACCGACGCCGATCCGCGCGAGCAGCAGCTGGATGAAGTTCTGCGCCAGCCCGCACAGCGCGGTCATCGCCGACCACACGGCCAGCGCCAGCGCGATTAGTCGCGGACGGCTCGTCGACGGCCGGTCGGCATAGCGCGCGATTGGCAGGCCGAGCACGGTGTAGAACAGCGCGAAGGCGAGCCCCGTCATCAAGCCGATCTGCGTATCGCTGAGGCTGAGGTCCCTGGCGATCGGCTCGGCCAGGATGTTGACGATCTGGCGATCGATGAAATTGAAGATGTAGACCACCAGCAGGATCCACAGGGTGACCCGCACCGACCCACCGGTCTGCCGTACCGCCGCAGTCGCCATTCATTTCTCTCCCGAAGCGCGGGTATGCCCGTCACCTCCGGCCAAGCTTCCTTGCCTAGGCCGTTTCGTCAAGGGTGTTGATCGAAAATCGAACGAACGGTCGGCCCGACGGTCAACCTTTCCGGGCGGGAGGGCCGAGATTTTCAGACTCGCCGAAAACATCGAGAAGCGCGTCCAGATGCGCGCGATAGTTTCGCCATCGTCCCGACGACCGCGTGTAGAGCGGTTCGCGGACCTGCCAGGCGCTGGCGGTGCGGACATGTCCGCTGCCGCTGTGCGGCTTGAGGCAGGCATCCTCCCAGTCGAGACCCAGGAATTCCAGCAGCCGCGCGACCTCGGAGCCGGGATCTGCCACCAGTGCGTCGTAATCCGCGCAATGCACGTCGTCCGGGAACAAGGCCTGCCAATGCGATGCCAGCCTCTCGTGTTGGCGGTACCAGTGCACCGCGCTCTCCAGCGAAGATGCATAGGTCAGCGCGGGGTCGAGATGCGCGAAATAGACCGACAGGCAATTATCGAGCGGATTGCGTCGGGTCAGGACGATCTTCGCATCGGGAAACAGGCGCTTGATCAGCCCGACATGGAGGAAGTTGTCCGGTCGTTTATCGGTCAAGCGCTGGCCCGACAGGCCCGTCCGTGCCAGGCCATCGAGATAGAGTTTGCGCAGTTCGGCGTAGAGGGCTTCCCCTCGCCCGGCGAGCGACTGCGGATAGGGCTGCAAGCGCTCGCGAACCATGTTCGGCAGAAACGGCAATTCGCCACCGGCCGTGATTTGGCTGTGCGCGGACAGGATCCGCTCGACCAGCGTCGATCCCGACCGGAACATTCCGCAGATGAATATGGGTGACGGATCACTCTCGCTTGCTTCGCTACCTCGGGAAGGAAAGCCCGCGATCAGCGCGTCGATGAAGCGTTCCGCTCCGGCCGGATCATAAGGATGCGGGGCGAGCGCGCGGCTGCCCTTGTTGGCGAGACGATAGGCGGCAAATGCCTCGTCATAGTTCTCGCATTGGTCGAGCGCACGACCCAGCGCATAGCCCAGGTCAGCGCGTTCGAGCGCGGCGTGGTCGGTCCGCCCGACCGCCTTGCGCAGGCGCGCGATGAGCGGATCGTCCGGCCCTTCGAACCGAGTGACATCGGCAAGACGCATCAGCGCCATGGGGTTGTCCGGCTCGAGTTCGAGCGCCCTCCCATAGGCCTGCCGGGCCGCATCACGGTCGCCCGCATCCTCGTGAATGTTTCCGAGATTGAGCAGCGCCGGAACATAGTCTGGCCGGATGTCCAGCGCCGCCTTAAGAGCGTCGAGTGCTTCATCCGGCTTGGCAAGGTCATCGACCAGAATGACGGCGCGGTTGAGATGGATTTCCTCGGCTCGCGCTGCACCATTCTGCAAGGCGGCATCATAGGCAGATAGCGCCGCATGGAAGTCGCCCTTCATTCTCAACAGGAGACCATAATTGAGCCAGTCGTTGGGGCGTCGCGGATCTCGCTCCAGCAAGCGCCCATAGGCCTCGCGCGCCGCATCGAAGCGGCCCGATCGATAGAGCAATGCCGCCTCTCGCGAGAGCGCATCCCCCGTCGCGGTCATCAGCTGTAGATCAGGTGCGGGGCGATGCTTTCGCGCCAGGCGGCCTCGTCCGCCTCTGCGCGCTCGTCGAGATCATCGGGCACTGCTGCGGCATCGTCGACCCATTCGCGCAGCGCCGGCCCCCCGTTGATGACGTCGATCGCGAGCCGGTCGAACTCGTATTCATAGGGGAAATCGCGCCATAGCGGATAGTCGGGGTAAAGGCGGCGGATCGCCTTGAACGCCAGTGCCTGGAGCCGCCAGGGGCGGAAGGCGTGATGGTCGTAGAACTTGCCCTCGGCATGGACCATCAGCCCGTTGCACAAGGTGCCGGCATGCTTGTGAAAGGTCGGTTCGAACCAGCATTCTCGGATCGCGCAGCCGCGCATCCACACCGGTGCCAGATCATGCATCTCGGCCAGGACTGCCTTGGCATCCAGATTTGGCGCGCCGAACAGCACTTCGAGCGGGCGCGTGGTCCCCCTGCCCTCGCTCAGCGTGGTGCCTTCGAGCATGACCGTGCCGGCATAGGCGCGGGCCATGTTGAGGTTGGCGGCATTGGGGCTGGGATTGATCCAGATGCGGTCTTCGGGCCAGCCATAGCCCGGCGCCTTGCCCGGCGTCCAGCCGCGCATCTCGATTACCTTGAGATCGACGTCGAGCTTGAAATGGTCGACGAACCAGCGTGCCATCTCCCCCATGGTGAGGCCGTGGCGCATGGCCATGGGCGCGGCACCCACGAAGCTCTCCTGACCGGGCTCGAGCAACGTGCCCTCGACCGGCCCGCCGGCGGGATTGGGCCGGTCGAGCACCCACACCGCCTTGCCCGCCTCGGCCGCTTCCTCGAGCAGATAGAGCAGCGTGGTTACGAAAGTGTAGATACGACAGCCGAGGTCCTGGAGGTCGAACAGGAAGACGTCGGCGCTCGACATCATCTGGCCGGTCGGGCGGCGAACTTCGCCATAGAGGCTGAAGACGGGGATGCCGTATTGCGGATCGGTCTCGTCCGCGGTTTCGACCATATTGTCCTGCTTGTCGCCTTTCAGCCCATGCTGCGGACCGAAGGCGGAGCTCACGTTGACGCCGCGATCGATCAGCGCGTCGAGCGAATGGTCGAGGCTCGCGGTGACCGAGGCCGGGTGAGCGACCAGCGCCACTCGCTTGCCCTCGAGCGGTGCGCGCAATTCCTCTTCGGTGATGAGCCGATCAATGCCGAATTTCATGCCGGGCTCGGTGCCGGAAGCTGCGCGGTGAAGCAAGCGGGATCGTGGAAATCGGGTGCGTCCGAGCGGTGGTCCAGGGCCCAGTAGCTCTTCCGCCCACCGGTTTCCTCGATGACACAGGCCAAAGCCATGGCGCAGTCGGCAGTAGGCAGTCCGGTACGCGGGATCGCGGCATCGAAGATGGCAAAGCTGCTGCCTTGGCGGATGGTGCAGGACGGTTCGCGCGGCATGGCGTGCTCGCGCATTTCCTCGCGATAGGAGGTGAAATCATAGGCGTTCCAGCGCTCGGACGGTGACAGGTTGAACTCGCAATAGGCCTCGCCAGGCCCAGGCCGGAGGAAGAGTTCGAAACAGGTCGTCTGCCACAAGCCATCGGCCCGGCCCTTCCCAGCGAATGTCGGGATCACGAGATCGCTCGAACCCTCGATCCGCCAGCGTAGACGAAGCCAGTTTTCATCGACGCCGACAATCCGTGCCTCGATGCCCGAAACCGCCAGCGGGGGATGGGCCGGATGAGGCCGCAATCGATACGTTTCCATGCCGTCTCTTACCTGCTAGCGGGCGCTTCGTCATGAGCAACTATTCGTCCGATCTCCTGCGCCTGCTCGAAGAGCGCGGCTACATTCACCAGGTCACCGACGCCGCGGGCCTCGACGCGCTCGCAGCCAAGCAGGTTGTGCCCGGCTATATCGGCTTCGATGCGACCGCGCCTTCGCTCCATGTCGGCAGCCTCGTCCAGATCATGATGCTGCGCCGGCTCCAGCAGGCGGGCCACAAGCCGATCGTGGTGATGGGCGGCGGCACGACCAAGGTCGGCGATCCGAGCGGCAAGGACGAGAGCCGCAAGATGCTCACGTCGGAGGATATCGCGGCAAATATCGCCGGCATCCGCGAGGTCTTCGAGCGCCTGCTGACCTTCGGCGACGGGCCCACCGACGCGGTGATGGTCGACAATGACGAATGGCTCAGCCAACTCGGTTACATCGAGCTGCTGCGCGATGTCGGCCCGCACTTCACCATCAACCGCATGTTGACCTTCGATTCGGTCAAGCTGCGGCTCGATCGCGAACAGCCGCTGACTTTCCTCGAGTTCAACTACATGATCCTGCAGGCCTACGATTTCCGCGAGCTGGCACAGCGCTATGGTTGCCGCCTGCAGATGGGCGGCAGCGACCAGTGGGGCAATATCGTCAACGGGATGGAACTCGCCCGCCGCATGGACGGCAGCGAGCTCTTCGGCCTGACCACGCCGCTGCTGACCACTGCCGACGGCGCCAAGATGGGCAAGACCGCTGCGGGCGCAGTGTGGCTCAACGAGGCGCAGCTGCCGAACTACGATTTCTGGCAATACTGGCGCAATGTCGACGACCGCGATGTCGGTCGCTTCCTCCGCCTGTTCACCGACCTCTCGCTCGAAGAGATCGCGCGGCTCGAAGCACTCGAAGGCGCCGAGATCAATCGCGCCAAGACGGTCCTTGCCTCCGAGGTAACCAAACTCGTTCGGGGTGAGGAAGCAGCGGGACTTGCCGAACGAACCGCAGCCGAGACCTTCGCTGGCGGCGGCGCGGGGGAAGACCTTCCCTCGCTGGCAGTGGGTGATGAGGGAATGCGCATCGGCGCGGTTCTCACCGCGCTCGGTTTCACCGCCTCCAACGGCGAAGCCAAGCGCAAGCTGGCCGAGGGCGCGGTCAAGCTGGACGGCGAAACGATCACCGATCCGGGCTTTCTCGTCAGCATCACGGCGGAAGACGAAGCCAAGCTCAGCCTGGGCAAGAAGAAGCACGCGATTCTGCGTCGCTGACACATGCCAAGCGGCAGGATTTGTTGGCGAAACCGGTTTCGGGTTTACCATTTGGCAGCCTTTTGCGGGCATAGGAATCAACCTAACTGCATCGTTGCAAAAGGATCGCCAGAATGGCTGTCGGAGCCCAACTCAGCGTAACCGACCAGCGGCGGATGGCGCGTCACCCGGTAGACCATCCGGTGATTGCCGAGCATTTCGGCAAGGGTGACGTGCGGCTGCACATCGCCAATATTTCCGCCAACGGCTTCATGATCGACAATGCCGACGGCGTCGGCCGCGGCGAACGCGTGATTGTGCGCCTCCCGGTCATCGGCCGGATCGAGGCCTATTGCATCTGGACGCGCGACAATCGCGCCGGCTTCCAGTTTGAACGGATCATCCGCATCGACGATTTCGTCGCCATGATCGACACGCTCCAGCCCAACCCGCGGCTACGCAAACAGCGCTAGTCCCCAAAGCCTTCTTCTAGAACGACAAGCAGGCCCGTCTTCACAAGCGAAGGCGGGCCTGCCATGCGTCCGGCGTGACCGAAACCGAGACACCCTCATCCGGATCCTCGCCGCTCAGGATCGCCAATTTCCGTGCCTATTGGCTCAGCCGGCTGACGATGACGCTGGCGCAATATGCGATGATGCTGATCATCGGCTGGCAGACCTACAACATCGCCCGCGACAGCGGGCTGGGGGTCGCCGCAGCCTCGGGCCAGCTGGCGCTGATCGGCCTGCTGCAATTCGTGCCTCTGTTCCTGCTGACGCCCTTCTCGGGCTGGGCCGCGGATCATTTCGACCGCCGCACAATCGCACGCCTGACCGTGATCGCGCAATTCGGCTGTGCCGCGGTGCTGGCATGGCTGACCGCGAGCGGCAACCTCACCCTCCCTGCCCTCTTCGGCGTCGCCATCGTGCTCGGCGTGGTGCGCGCGTTCAACGGCCCCGCCCTGTCGGCGCTTGCCCCCAACCTCGTCCCCAAGGCGATCCTTCCCAACGCCATCGCGCTGTCGAGCATTGCGTGGCAGGTGGGCATGATCGTGGGGCCTGCGATCGGCGGCTACACCCACGCGATCCTCCCCGCCCTGCCCTATGTCGTCGCCTGCGCGCTGTTCGCGGTGGCGCTGACCGCGCTGTCTTTCATCGGCAGGGTGCCGCAGCCGCCGCGCGAAGCCAACAAGCGTCCGATCCACCAGATGGTTGAGGGGCTGCGCTATGTCGTGCGCAACAAGATGGTCCTTGGCGCAATCACGCTCGATCTCTTCGCCGTCTTTCTTGCCGGGGCGACCGCGCTGTTCCCGGTTTTCGCGCGTGACATCCTCGAGGTCGGCGAGACCGGCCTCGCGCAGCTCGCCATGGCTCCCGCGGTCGGCGCCGCGTTGACCGCCCTATGGTTCAGCTTCCGCCCGCTGAAGACCAATGTCGGCCCCAAGATGCTCGGCGCGGTCGCGCTCTTCGGCTTCGCCACCGTCGTCTTCGGCTTGTCGACCTGGATGCCGCTCAGCCTCGCCATGCTGTTCATCGTCGGCGCGGCGGACATGTTCAGCGTTTATATCCGCCAGTCGCTGATCCAGCTGCACACGCCCGACGACAAGCGCGGCCGCGTGTCGTCGGTCAGCCTGCTGACGATCAGCGCCTCGAACGAGTTCGGCGATTTCTTCTCGGGCAGCCTCGCCTATCTCGTCGGCCCGGTGCTGGCCGTAGTCGGCGGCGGCGCGGGGGCGATCGTAACCGTCGTCGTCTGGGCGCGGATATTCCCTGTCCTGCGGACGACCCGGACCTTTGACCCTCCCGAAGAATTGATAGACACTCCCCCCGAAGAGACATTGCAGGAGCAGATGCCATGAAAGCCGACTCCGTCCTCGCCACCATCGGCGGCACCCCGCACATCCGCCTCGCCCGCCTGTTCCCCGACCACGAGGTCTGGGTGAAGAGCGAGCGCGCCAACCCAGGCGGTTCGATCAAGGACCGTATCGGCCTCGCCATGATCGAGGATGCCGAGAAGGCGGGCAAGCTCAAGCCCGGCGGCACGATCATCGAGCCGACCAGCGGCAACACCGGAATCGGACTGGCGATGACCGCCGCGGTCAAAGGCTACAAGCTCGTCCTGGTTATGCCCGAAAGCATGAGCGTGGAGCGTCGCCGGCTGATGCTCGCCTATGGCGCGAGCTTCGACCTGACGCCCAAGGAAAAGGGCATGAAGGGAGCGATCGAGCGCGCGCAGGAGCTGGTCGAGCAGACCGAGGGCGCGTGGATGCCGAGCCAGTTCGACAACGAAAGCAACTGGAAGGTCCATGCGCGCACCACCGCGCAGGAAATCCTCGACGACTTCGCCGATACGCCGATCGATGCACTCATCACCGGCGTCGGCACCGGCGGCCACCTTACCGGCTGTGCCGAAGTGCTCAAGAAGAGCTGGCCCGACATGAAGGCCTGGGGCGTCGAGCCCGAACTCTCGCCCGTCATCAGTGGCGGCCAGCCCGGCCCGCACCCGATCCAGGGCATCGGCGCGGGGTTCATTCCCGGCAACCTCCACACCGACGTCATCGAAGGCGCGATCCAGGTCGATGCGGCGGACGCCAAGGAAATGGCGCGCCAGTGCGCGGTGAAGGAGGGCCTGCTCGTAGGCATCTCGAGCGGCGCGACGCTGGCGGCGATCAAGAAGAAGCTCGCCGACCTGCCCGCCGGTTCGCGCGTGCTCGGCTTCAACTACGACACCGGCGAGCGCTATCTTTCGGTGCCCGACTTCCTGCCCGAGTGATGGAGTTCGACAAGGTCGGATATGCCGATGGCGCGGTTGAGCTGACTGCTCTCCACGCGCGACCTAGGGGCACGCCCCGCGCCGCGGTTGCGATCTTTCCGACCTTCATGAATTCCACTCCCGGCGTCGAGGCCAAGGCGCGGCTTCTGGTCGAGGCAGGCTATGCCGTGCTGATCGGCGATTTCTACGGTCCCGAAGCCCCCGCGGATTTCGAAGAGGCCTTCATCGCCATGGGCCGGCTCCGCGCTGACCCGCAGGCGATGCGAAATCGGTTGCGCGCGACGATCGACCTGCTCCGTGAACTCGAACCCGGCCTGCCGCAGCTGGCAATCGGATTCTGTCTCGGCGGGATGGCGGTGCTCGAAATGGCGCGCGACGGACAGGAACTCGCCGCCGTCGTCAGCTTCCACGGGCTGCTCGAAACCGGCCTGCCCGCCGACAAGCCGATCCCGGCGCGGATCCTCGTCTGCCACGGCGATGCCGATGCACTCGTCCCGCGCACCCAGGTGACCGGCTTCTGGAAGGAAATGGACGCGGTCCAGGCCGACTGGCATTTCCACAGCTATTCCGGGGTGGAGCACGGATTCACCAATCCACGCATGCTCGATGGATCGCCCAACCCGGCTTACGACGCCAGCGCCGACCGCCAGAGCTGGGCGGCGATGCATGCCATGTTCGACGAACTGCTCGGCTGAAACGAAAAGGCCCGAGCCGAAACCCGGGCCTTTCAATTTCTAGAAGGTCGAAACCTTACGCAGCCGTAGCGAATGCCTCTTCGCCCAACGCCATCATGCTGTCGCTGCCCGCTTCGAGCTTGCGGCGCAGCGCGCCGGCGTCGGGCAGGAAACGGTCCATGTAGTAGCGCGCGGTGGCGAGCTTGGCTTCGTAGAACGCCTTGTCTTCGGTGCCGTCGGCAAGCGCCGCCTGGGCGACCTTGGCCATGCGCAACCACATCCAGCCCAACGTCACGATGCCCATGATGTGCATGTAGTGATGCGCGCCCGCGCCGAGATTGTTGGGGTTCTGCATCGCATTGTTCATGAACCACATGGTCGCGGCCTGCTGCTGGCCGAGCGCCTTCTCCAGCGCCTCGGCGAGCGGACGGAGCTCTTCGTCACCCTTGGCCGCTGCGATGTCCTCGCCCACTGCCTTGAAGAAGGCCTGGATCGCCGCGCCGCCCTTGCTGGCGAGCTTGCGGCCGCACAGGTCCATCGCCTGCACGCCATTGGTGCCTTCGTAGATCTGGGCGATACGGGCATCGCGGACGAACTGACTCATGCCCCATTCCTCGATGTAGCCGTGCCCGCCGAAGACCTGCTGCATGTTGGTGGCGACTTCATAGCCCTTGTCGGTGCCGTAGCCCTTGATGACCGGGGTCAGCAGCCCGATCATCGCGTCGGCTTCGGCGCGTTCTTCCTCGGTCTGCGCCTTGTGGGTCAGATCGACCAGCAGGGCACCCCACAGGCACAGCGCGCGCATGCCTTCGGTGAAGGCCTTGGCGTCCATCAGCATGCGGCGCACGTCGGGGTGAACGAAGATCGGGTCGGCCTGCGCTTCCGGATCGGCCGGGCCGGTCAACGCGCGGCCCTGGCGGCGGTCGAGCGCATAGGCGACCGCATTCTGGTACGCGACTTCGGCCTGGCTGAGCCCTTGGATGCCGACACCGAGGCGCGCAGCGTTCATCATGATGAACATGGCGGCGAGCCCCTTGTTCTCCTCGCCGACCATCCAGCCCGTCGCGCCATCGTAGTTGAGCACGCAGGTGGAGTTCGCGTGGATGCCCATCTTGTGCTCGATCGAACCGCACATCACGCCGTTGCGTTCGCCCGGGTTGCCGTCCTCATCGACGAGGAACTTGGGCACCACGAAGAGCGAGATACCCTTGGTGCTGTCAGGCGCACCTGGCGTCTTGGCGAGCACGAGGTGGATGATATTGTCGCTCATGTCGTGCTCGCCGGCCGAGATGAAGATCTTGGTGCCGGTGATCGCATAGGAGCCGTCGCCATTGGGCACGGCCTTGGTGCGGATCATGCCGAGATCGGTGCCGCAATGCGGCTCGGTCAGGTTCATGGTGCCGGTCCACTCGTTCGACACCATCTTGGGCAGGTACATTTCCTTCTGTTCCTGGCTACCCTTGGCGATCAGCGCCGAGATCGCGCCATTGGTAAGGCCGGGATACATGCCGAACGCCTGGTTGGCGGAGGAGATGAATTCCTCCATCACGAAGCCGAGCACGTGCGGCAGCCCCTGCCCGCCGAATTCCTCGGGTTGGGCAAGCGTGCCCCAGCCCGCTTCGCGGAACTTGTCGAAGGCGTCCTTGAAGCCCTTGGGCGTGGTGACCGAGCCATCCTCGTTGCGCGTGCACCCTTCCTGGTCGCCCGGCAGGTTCAGCGGGGCGAGGACCTCCGAACAGAACTTGCCGCCTTCGTTGATCACCGCATCGGTAACGTCGGCGCTCGCCATCTCGAAGCCCGGCAGATTGCCGTAGCTGGCGAGGTCGAGCAGCTCGTTGACGATGAAACGGGTGTCGCGGGTCGGCGCGGTATAGCTGGGCATCTGCGTGTCCTTGGGTCTGGGTTTGGCCGGCATTTCGCCGGTGGGAGGCTAGTCAGTCGGAATCGAAGTTTTCGATGTGGTCGATGAATTCGGTGAGTTCGTGAATCGAACTGTCGATGTCGTCGCGCTGTTCCTTGAGCTTGGCGACATGCGCCTTGCATTTCTCGACCGTGACACGGCGCTGTTCGACGCGGCCGTCACCGAGGTCGTAGAGGTCGATCATCTCGCGGATTTCGGTGAGCGAGAACCCGACGTTCTTGGCGCGCATGATCCAGGCGAGCCGAGCACGGTCGCGCTTGGAATAGATTCGCGTCAGGCCGATCCGTGACGGTGCGATCAGCCCCTCGTCCTCGTAGAACCGGAGCGCGCGGGCGGTGCAGCCGAACTCGCTCGTCAGGTCCGAGATCGAATATTGCTCGCGGCCGAGCTCATCGGGGCGCTCGATATGGGCACCGGCATGGCGGCGGTCGCCATTCTCGGCGGGAAAGTCCTTGGGCAGCGGCTTGGTCATGCGCTGCACATAATCGCACGTTTACGTAAGCGTCAAGTCTTGACGGGTTGGAGAACACCGTCGTCAAGCCGGCGATAGAAACAGCTCGGCGCACCCGTGTGGCAGGTCGGGCCCGCCGGTCGGCAGATCAGCAGCAGCGCATCCTGATCGCAATCGACGCGGATTTCCTCGACTACGAGGACGTGGCCCGAGCTCTCGCCCTTCTTCCAGAGCTTGCCGCGCGACCGCGAATGGAAATGGGCTAAACCGGTCTCGCGCGTGGCGGCGAGCGCCTCGGCATCCATGAAACCAAGCATCAATACCTCGCGAGTCTCGTGATGGACGACGATCGCGCTCAGCAGGCCCTTGTCGTCGAACTTGGGCATGAATCTCGTTCCCGCCTCGCGCTCGTTCTCGTCACTCACGATATTACCCTTCGCCTCGAACCTGGCGGCCACACTTGTTGCAAGATAACCACAAAGTCGACCCAAAATCGGGCGGTCCTGCAAATGGTTGTTTGTTCGAGACGCCATTTAAGCGACACATGCCTCCGCAGGCACGTGAAGCCTGCCCACCGGAGCAGGTGCCAACAGAGCGCCAGGTTCAGGGGGTCACGGATCCGCTGCCGCGATCGAGGGTTTACGCGGCGCATCCGGTAACGATGAGGGATGGACCCATGGTGCATGCTGGGGGGCTGCACCGACGCCGAAAGGCAGGTCCGGTTAAATTCGTCACGTGGCGCCCGGGATCGCAAGGTCCCGGGCGTTTCGTTTTCGGTTCAGGCATCGCGTGCCTCGTCTAGCACCCTTGCAAAGCAGGCGATGGTCACGCTGGCCGCACCGCCACGCTTGAGCGCGCGAACGCAGCTGTCGGTGGTCGCCCCGCTGGTCAGCACGTCGTCGACCAGCACGATGTCGCGGCCATCGACGAGCTTCGCTCGGCGCGCATTCAGCGCGATCGCTCCCGATAGCGCCCGTGTTCGTGCCTTCCGGCCCAGCCCGCCGAGCGCGGGCGTCGGCTTGGGCCTGACCAGCGCGTCGACGCTGAGCTTTCCATACCCCAGCGCCTGCAGTTCGCGGGCCAGCAGTGCCGCCTGGTTGAAACCGCGTCGCCACAGGCGCCAGCGATGGAGCGGGACGGGGACGATCAGGCACTCGGCATCCGCTGCAGGCAATCGCGCGGCGATCAGGCGGGCCAGCATCGGCGCCAGGGCGATCCGGCGACCGTGCTTGAAGGCAAGGACCAGCTGGCGCGAAACGTCTGTGTAGAGCGTGCCCGCGGCGATCCCGTCGTGCCGTGGCGGCCGGGCGAGGCAGAGCGCGCAGATCGCCCCCGCCCTCGGACCGCTGTCGCCGAAGGGGCGCTGGCAGGAGGCGCAACTTGGCTCGCCGGGGATCACCAGCCCTTCCCAGCAGCCGGCGCACAAGCCGCCCTGCTCGGCCACGCCGCCGCCGCATGCGGGGCACCGCGGCGGATAGACGAAGTCCACCAGCGGCGCGAGGCTCGTGGCGAGGAAGCGGCTTGTCGACACCTTCGCAGGCTGCACCGCTTGCACCGCACTGGCAAGCGCGGCAGGGGCAATGCGATGGCTAATCCCGCCCCGCCCCGCATCTTCTCGCGCCGCCGTCGCACCGCCGGGCTGCGCCGGGCTCGGGTCCGCCAGGCGCATCGCAATGCGGCCCGCTACATCCTCGACGACATGGTCGAGGACGTGCTCGACCGGCTCGAATTCGTCCGCATGAACCCGCAGCGCGTGCTCGTTATCGGCGACTGGACCGGGACGCTCGCGCTGTCGCTGCGCGGCGCCGGGGCGCAGGTCGAGGAGGAGGATGTCGCGACGCTCGACGAGGAATCGCCGATCGTCGGGGCGCCCTACGATCTCGTGGTCAGCCTCGCCTCGCTCGACCGGGTCAACGACCTGCCCGGTGCGCTGCTTCATATCCGCAACGCACTGGCCGAGGGCGGGATGATGATCGCCAGCTTCCTCGGCGCGGGCAGCCTACCCAATCTGCGCCGGGCAATGTTGGCGGCGGAGCCCGACCGACCGGCGGCGCGAATGCATCCGCTGGTCGACAACCAGGCCGCGGCTGCGCTGCTGCAGCGCGCGCTGTTCAAACGCCAGGTGGTCGACAGCCGGACGCTGACGGTCTCCTTCGGCTCGCTCGACCGGCTGGTCTCCGACTTGCGCGACCAGGGTCTCGGCAGCGCGCTGGCGAGCGCCCCGCCGCCGCTCGGCAAGGCCGCGCTCGAACGCGCCGAAACCGCCTTCCGCAAGACCGCCAACACAAAGGGCCGGGTCCTCGAAAGCTTCGAGATCCTGACGCTAACCGGCTGGAATGACTAGCGCAGGCTTGCCTGTGCCGCCGCGAGCCGCGCGATCGGCACACGGTAGGGCGAAGCGCTGACGTAATCGAGCCCGGTCGCCTCGCAGAAGGCGATGCTCGCTGGGTCGCCGCCATGTTCGCCGCAGATCCCGAGCTTGAGCCCGTCGCGCGTCGCCCGGCCCCGCTCGGCGGCGAGCTCGACCAGCTGACCGACCCCGTCGACATCGAGGCTGACGAAGGGATCGCGCGCGAAAATGCCCTTGTCGACATAGGTCGTCAGGAAGCGCCCGGCATCGTCGCGGCTCACCCCGAGCGTGGTCTGTGTGAGGTCGTTGGTGCCGAAGCTGAAGAACTCGCCGACCTCGGCGATCTCGCCCGCCATCAGCGCGGCGCGCGGCAGTTCGATCATCGTCCCGACGAGATATTCGAGCGTGGTGCCGGTGGCCGCGAAGACCTCCTGCGCGACGCGGTCGACCACGTCCTTGAGCAATTCGAGCTCGCGCCGCGTCGCCACCAGCGGGATCATGATCTCGGGCACCGGCGCCTCGCCGCTGCCCTGCGCCACCTGGCAGGCGGCTTCGAAGATCGCGCGCGCCTGCATCTCGTAGATCTCGGGATAGGTGATCCCAAGGCGGCAACCGCGATGGCCGAGCATGGGGTTGAATTCGTGCAATTCGCCCGCGCGGCGACGCAGCTTCTCGATCGGGACCCCGGTCGCCTCGGCCAGATCCTCGAATTCGCCGTCGCCATGCGGCAGGAATTCGTGGAGCGGTGGGTCGAGCAGGCGGATCGTGCAGGGCAGCCCGGCCATCACCTCGAAGATGGTGACGAAATCGCTGCGCTGTTCGGGCAGCAGCTTGTCGAGCGCGGCGCGGCGGCCCTTCTCGCTGTCGGCAAGGATCATCTCGCGCACCGCGCTGATCCGGCCCGCGTCGAAGAACATGTGCTCGGTGCGGCACAGCCCGATGCCCTCGGCCCCGAACTGGCGTGCCATGCGGCATTCGGTCTCGGTCTCGGCATTGGTGCGCACGCGCATGCGGCGATGCTTGTCGGCCCATTCCATCAGCGTGCCGAAATCGCCCGCGAGCTCGGGCTCGATGGTCGCGACCTCGCCCGCCATCACCTGGCCGTTGGCGCCGTCGATGGTGATGACATCGCCTTCCGAAAGCTCGCGATTGCCGATCGTTAGCGTTCGCCCTTCGCGCGAAATCGAGACCTGCGAGGCACCCGAGACGCAGGGACGACCCATGCCGCGCGCGACCACGGCCGCGTGGCTGGTCATGCCGCCGCGCGCGGTCAGTATGCCGGTGGCCGCGTGCATGCCGTGGATGTCCTCGGGGCTGGTCTCAACGCGGACGAGGATGACCTTCTCGCCCCGCCCCGCCCAAGTCTCGGCGGTGTCGGCATCGAGCACGATCTTGCCGCTCGCCGCACCGGGCGACGCCGGAAGCCCGGTGGTCAGCACGTCGCGCGGCGCATCGGGATCGAGCGTCGGGTGGAGCAGCTGGTCGAGCGCCATCGGATCGACGCGCAGGATCGCGGTCTTCTCGTCGATCAGCCCCTCGCCGACCATGTCGACCGCCATCTTGAGCGCGGCCTTGGCGGTGCGCTTGCCGTTGCGCGTCTGGAGCAACCACAGCGTGCCCTGCTGTACGGTGAACTCGATGTCCTGCATGTCGGTGTAATGCCGCTCAAGCAGGTCGAACAGGCGCGCGAGCTCGGCGAAAGCCTCGGGCATCGCCTCTTCCATGCTCGGCTTGTCGGCACCCGCCGCCTCGCGCCGCGCCTTGGTGAGGTATTGCGGCGTGCGGATGCCCGCGACCACGTCCTCGCCCTGTGCATTCACCAGCCATTCGCCGTAATAGGCCTTCTCGCCGGTCGAGGGGTCGCGGGTGAAGGCGACGCCGGTGGCGCTGGTATCGCCCATGTTTCCGAACACCATCGCCTGTACGTTGACGGCGGTGCCCATGTCGTGCGGGATGTCGTTGAGGCGGCGGTAGATCTTGGCGCGTTCGGTATCCCAGCTGTCGAAGACTGCGGCGATCGCACCCCACAGCTGTTCGACCGGGTCCTGCGGGAACGGCGTGCCCAGCTCCTGCTCGACGATCGCCTTGTATTCGGCGACCAGAGCCTTCCATTCCTCGGCGCTCAGTTCGGTATCGGCGTAATAGCCCTGCTCTTCCTTGGCGATTTCGAGCGCTTCCTCGAACAGGCCGTGATCGACGCCGAGCACCACGTCGCCATACATCTGAATGAAGCGGCGGTAGCTGTCCCAGGCGAAGCGTTCGTCGCCGCTGGTCTGCGCCAGGCCCTTCACGGTCTCGTCGTTGAGGCCGAGGTTGAGGACGGTGTCCATCATCCCGGGCATGGAGATCGCCGCGCCCGAACGGACCGAGACGAGCAGCGGGTCGGCGGCATCGCCGAAGCCCTTGCCGACGGTTTTCTCGACATGCTTCAGCGCCGCGGCGACGTCGCCACGCAGCTTGTCGGAGAAATCCGAGCCGCCCGCGAGATACTTCAGGCATTCCTCGGTCGCGATGGTGAAGCCCGGGGGGACCGGGAGGCCGATGCTCGCCATTTCGGCCAGGTTGGCACCCTTGCCGCCGGTAACGGTCTTGTCCTTCTGCCGTGCATTCGTATGCGGCGCATCGCCGCCGAAGGTGAAGACCGTATCGTTCATCGTGTCCCTTCCGGGGTGACGAAGGTTACACCCCGTCACCCGATCAAAATCTTACAAGCCGCTGATTTCCATCACCTTTGCGTAAGGTGACGGACAGTGGCGCGGGCGCGAAATCAGCCCTCGATGCGGCTGAAATCGGCCACTTTGTGCACTGCAGCACGGAAGGCCGCAAGCAGGTCGAGCCGGTTTGCCCGCTTCATTTCTTCATCCGCGTTTACCGTCACTTCTTCGAAGAAGCGGTCGATCGGTGCGCGCAGCGATGCGAGCGCCGCCATAGCGCCGGAGAAGTCTTCCGCCTCAATGGCTCGCGCAGCTGCCGGTTCCGATTGCGCCAGCGCATCCATCAGAGCCTTTTCGGCCGGCTCGGGCGTGTAGGAAAGCTGTTTCGCATGGCGCTCGGCCATCTTCGCGTCGATCACCGCCTTCATGTCGGGATCGTCGACCAGTGCCAGCGGGTCTTCCTCGCCGGTACGGGCAATTTCACCCTCGACGCCGAGCCAGTCTTCCTTCTTGAGGATATTGGCGGCGCGCTTGTAGCCGGCGAGCAGGTTGGCGCCGTCTTCGGTAGCTAGAAAATCCTGCAACGCGACGGATGATGCGATGGCGATCTTTACGTTGAAGCCAACATCGCCCTCGGGAATTACGGCATCTACAAGGTCGTGCCTACGACCCTCGGACTTTAGGATTTGCCTAAGCCGATCCACAAAGAAGGCGTTCAAACCATAGATAGGACGCCATGTTCGACCGGAAGCGTCATCTTCCGAAATGTCATGTGATCCCTGATAGATCGCAGATTTGATCGCATCGAAAATGTTGAAATCTAGGTCATTCTCTCGGATGAGCGAGAGTACTCCCAATGCAGCTCGGCGAAGCGCAAAGGGATCCTTCGACCCGGTTGGGGTTTCTTCGATTGCGAAGAAACGACCCAAGTTATCCAGCTTGTCCGCCAAGCTCACCGCCACCGTGACCGGCGCTGTCGGGACTTCGTCGCCCTGCCCAACCGGCTTGTAGTGATCGCGGATCGCGTCGGCGACCGCATCGGGCAGGCCCTCCGCGCGGGCGTAATAGCCACCCATAAGGCCCTGCAGTTCGGGAAACTCCCCAACCATTTCGGTGACGAGGTCGGCCTTTGCGAGGCGCGCGGCCTGCTCGGCCCAGTCCGCCAGCTGCTCCTTCGTCACCCCGGCCCCCGAGCCGGGGTTGTGCTTGTCTTCTGCGGCGCCGGAGGAAGCACCACCCCGGATCAAGTCCGGGGTGACGATATTCTCTTCGACCAGCCAGCGCGCCAGCTTGGCGACGCGGTCGACCTTGTCGGCGACGGTGCCCAGCTTTTCGTGGAAAGTGATGCGCTCGAGCCCCTTGGCGTGTTCGGCGAGGGTCTTCTTGCGGTCGACGTCCCAGAAGAAGCGGGCATCGGACAGGCGCGCGGCGAGGACCTTGCGGTTGCCGTCGACCACGCGCGCGCCGCCATCCTCCGCCGCGATATTGGCGGTGCAGATGAAGGCGTTGGCGAGCTCGCCCTTGTCGTTTTCGCAGACGAAATACTTCTGGTTCACGCGCGCGGTGAGCTGGATCGTCTCGGGCGGGACCTCGAGGAAATCCTCCTCGAAGCGGCCGAGCAGCGGCACGGGCCATTCGGTGAGGCCGGCATTCTCGATCACCAGCCCCTCGTCCTCGACCAGCGTGAGACCGGCTTCGGAGGCGACCTTGGCCGCGCCGGCGCGGATCAGGTCCTGCCGTTCCGCGTGGTCGACGATGACATGGCCCGCGCGCAGCTTCATCGCGTAATCGTCGGCATTGCCGATGGTGATGTCGCCCGAATGGTGGAAACGATGACCGAGCGTGACCGAGCCCGAGGTGACGCCGTGCACCTCGCATTCGACCACTTCGTCACCCAGCAGCGCGACGATGCCCGACAGCGGGCGCACCCAGCGCAGGGACTCGGTGCTGATCGAGGCGGCGCCCCACCGCATCGATTTCGGCCAGCTGAAGTCGCGGACGATCGCCGGGATCGCCTCGGCGAGGAGGTCCACGGTCGCCTTGCCCGGCTTCTCGATCACCGCGAACCAGGTGTTCCGGCCCTTCACGTCGCGCAATTCGAGCTGCTCGCGCGTGACGCCGTTCTTGCGGCAGAAACCGTCGATCGCGGCATCGGGCGCGCCTTCGGGCGGGCCCTTGGCTTCCTCGCTCACCGCCTCGGTGGCCTGCGGCAGGCCGCGCGCGATCAGCGCGAGACGGCGCGGGGTCGACCAGACAGTGATGTCGCCGACCGACACGCCGGCGGCTTCCATCTCGCGGCGGAACAGCTTTTCGAGCTCGGCGCGCGCTCCCGCCTGCATGCGGGCGGGGATTTCTTCGCTGCGCAGTTCGAGAAGGAAGTCAGACATTGGCTGCCTCCCCAGCAAACATCCGCTCAGCCTGAGCCTGTCGAAGGCCACGCGCTGGGCAAGCCTCCTGCCTATGCTTCGACAAGCTCAGCATGAGCGGGTGTGGTGCGAGGGCGTTCATTTCGACCACTCCGGATATTTTGCGGCCCAGGCGGGCGCTTCCTTGGCCATATGCGCTTCGCAGGCGCCGCGCGCGAGGTCGCGGACGCGGCCCATGTAGCTGGCGCGTTCCTGCACGCTGATGACGCCGCGCGCCTGCAGCAGGTTGAAGATGTGGCTCGCCTCGACCGCCTGCTCGTAGGCGGCGATCGGGACATTGGCATCGAGCGCGTTGCGGCACTCGGCCTCGGCCTTGTTGAACAGGTCGAACAGCGCATCGGTCTCGGCAACCTCGAAGTTCCACTTCGACATCTGCTTCTCGTTCTCGAGGAAGACGTCGCCATAGCTCACGCCGCGATCGTTGAAGGCGAGGTCGTAGACGTTGTCGACGCCCTGGATATACATCGCCAAGCGTTCGAGCCCGTAGGTCAGCTCGCCCGCGACCGGCTTGCAGTCGAAGCCGCCCATCTGCTGGAAATAGGTGAACTGGGTGACTTCCATCCCGTCGCACCAGACCTCCCAGCCCAGACCCCAGGCGCCGAGCGTGGGGCTTTCCCAGTCGTCCTCGACGAAGCGGATATCGTGCTTCAAGGGATCGATCCCGATGACGCGCAGGCTCTCGAGATAGAGGTCCTGGATGTTCGCCGGGCTCGGCTTCAGGATCACCTGGTACTGGTAATAGTGCTGCAGGCGGTTGGGATTCTCGCCATAGCGGCCGTCGGTCGGGCGGCGGCAGGGCTGGACGAAGGCGGCGTTCCACGGCTCGGGGCCGAGCGCGCGCAGGGTGGTCGCGGTGTGGAAGGTGCCGGCGCCCATGCGCATGTCGTAGGGCTGCAGGATGAGGCACCCCTGCGCGCTCCAGAAATCGTGCAGCGCAAGGATCATGTCCTGGAAGGAATTTTGCGGGTTGCGGTCCATGGCGGCGGGCAATGGCGCAAGCGCGAAACGGGGTCAATCCTGAGGAAGCGGGAAGGCCCATGACACGGAAACATGACTTTTAGTAAAGGTTATTTGACATTGGAAAGCTTGCTTGACATAGGGTGCGGGCCGCTGACCCCCGTCGGCGCCGAAATCACTGCTGACAAATCCGTCGGCACCAGTAAGGAACCCAGTTCATGAAAATCTCCGCCACCCACTTCGCCTGGCTGCCCGCCGTCGCGCTGCTGCTGCAGGGATGCGCCGCGTCGTCTGAGGGCGAGCTGGCGTCCGCCCCCGCGCCCGAAATCGCCCAACCGCAGCCGGCCGAGCGCGCGGGCCCCGCGCTGTGGAAGGTCGCCGACGAAGACACCACGATCTACCTCTTCGGGACGGTGCACGCGCTGCCCAAGGGCACCGAATGGTACGGCGGCCCGATCGAGAACGCCCTCTCCGGAGCGGACGAACTGATCACCGAAATCCCCGCCTCGGCGGCGCAGGACCCGGCGGCGCAGCAGATGGTCATGAGCAAGGCCATGCTACCTGAGGGCGAGACCCTTCGCGACCAGCTCAGCGACACAGATCGCGCGAGCTACGAAGCGGCGCTGGGCGCGCTCGGCATGCCCCCGGCGGCGTTCGACCCCTTCGAGCCCTGGTTCGCCGGCATGAATCTCGGTGTCCTTCCACTGATGAAGGAAGGCTATTCCGCCGAAAGCGGCGTCGAGGCGATGATCGAGAAGCTCGCCCCGGCCGATGCCAAGCGCGCCGGGCTCGAATCGCTCGACGACCAGATCAACCTCTTCGACGGACTGCCCGAGGATTCGCAGATCGCCTTCATGATGGTCGCCGCCGACAATATCGACCAGATCGTCCCGCTGATGAAGCGCATGGTCGCCGAGTGGATGGAAGGCGACGCAGACGGCCTCGCCGAGCTGATGAACCAGGGACTGACCGACCAGGTACTGGCCGATGCGCTGCTCTATGATCGCAACGCCCGCTGGGCCGACTGGATCGACACGCGGCTCGACACCCCCGGCACGGTCTTCCTCGCGGTCGGCGCGGGTCATCTCGCCGGTTCGCGCAGCGTGCAGGACTATCTCGCCAGTCGCGGCCTCACCGTGACGCGCGTGCAGTAATTGTCCCGCTGGCGGTCAGGCAGAAATCCAATCTTGCCAAGCGCTTCAAACAATGCAGGGAAGCGAGCGTGACCGCCCGCTCGCTCTCCTCGCTCTGCCTCGCGCTGGTGCTGCTGCTCACCGCCTGCGGCAAGCAGGCCGACGATGCCAAGCCTGAAGGCCCCTACCCCGCACTGTGGGAAATCACCGACAGCAAGGGTGCGGTCGAAGGCTGGATGTTCGGCACGATCCATGCCCTGCCCGACAACACAAAATGGCGCTCGCCCAAGCTCGACGGCATCCTCGGAAAGGCCGACATGCTCGTGGTCGAGGTCGCCAATCTCGAGGACAGTGCCGAGCTTTCGAAGATTTTCGAGCAGATGGCCTTCGACCGCCCCGCCGGTCCGATCGCGCAGCGGATCGATCCCGAGCTGACCGACGAATTCGAAACGCTGCTGGTCAGGGCCAAGGTCCGCCGCGCCTATTTCGATCCGATGGAAAGCTGGGCCGCAGCGCTGGCCCTGGCGCAGGTGGCGCAATCGGCCAAGTCCGAAAACGGTGCCGACCGCGCCTTGCTGGCGGCCTTCGACAAGCGCGAGGTGGTCGAGCTGGAGGGCGCCCGCGCGCAGCTCGAAATCTTCGACTCCCTGCCCGAAACCGAGCAGCGCGACCTGCTCAACGCGGTGCTCAAGGAATCGCGCGATTACGAAGACGGGATCGGCACGCTCGCCAAGGCCTGGCTGGCGGGCGATACCGACCAGCTCGAGCAGCTCACCCGGCGCGGGATCCTGGCCGATCCCGAACTTGTCCAGGCCCTGCTCGTCGATCGCAATGCCAGCTGGGCGGCGCAGATCGAGAACCTCCTCTCGGCCCGCGAGAAGCCGCTGATCGCAGTCGGCGCCGGGCATCTGCTCGGCGAAGCGGGCCTCCCCGCCATGCTCGCGGCGCGCGGATACAAGGTCCGCCGCATCGAATAGAGCACGCGCTCTTCGCGCTTGCTTTTCCCGCGCATCCTGCTAGGCGCGCGCCTCCGGCACCATGGTCATCCCTGGAGGCGTGGTGGACCGGGTAACCAATATGCATTCGAAAGGTAAGTGACATGAGCGACGCTCTGACCCTGCCGGCCGAGACGCGCGAACGGGCTGGCAAGGGAGCCTCCCGTGCACTGCGTCGCGATGGCCGTGTCCCCGCCGTGATCTATGGCGGCAAGGAAGAACCCACCCTGATTCACGTGGAAGAGAAGGAACTGGTCCGTCAGCTGATGACCGGTCACTTCATGAACTCGATCGTCGAGATCGAAGTGGGCGGCAAGAAGCTGCGCACGCTTCCCAAGGACGTCGCCCTGCACCCCGTCAACGACCGCCCCGAGCACGTCGACTTCCTGCGTCTGTCGAAGAACGCCAAGGTCGAAGTCAGCGTCCCGGTCGTGTTCACCAACGAAGAAGCCTCGCCGGGTCTCAAGAAGGGCGGCGTGCTGAACATCGTCCGTCACGAGCTCGAACTGGTCTGCGAAGCCGACAAAATCCCGAGCGAGATCGAAATCGACGTCACCGGCAAGGCGGTCGGCGATTCGATCCACATCAGCGAAGTGACCCTGCCCAAGGGCAGCGAGAGCGCGATCACCGATCGCGACTTCACCATCGCCACGCTGGTCGCTCCCTCGGCGCTCAAGAAGGCCGAAGGCGACACCACGCAAGAAGGTGAAACCGCTGCCGACGACGTCCCCGCCACCGAGCAGGACGCCGAGGAAGAAGCAGAAGGCGAAGGCGAAGGCGGCGAGGACTGATCCTTTCCACCTGCCGCTTCGGCATATACGAGACGCCGGCCCCCAGCGGGGCCGGCGTTTTGCTTTGGGAGAGCCGCGATGACCGATGCCCCGACCTATCTCGACGTCTCGCCGCAGGCAGGCGCGCGTTTTTTCGGCACCCCCGGCGACGGGCCGGTGGTCATGCTCAACCTGCTGCGCTTCCGCGCCCGCGCCGACTATGCCCATGCGCCCGATCTCGAACCCCAGGGCGGGGCGAGCGGCGCCGAGGCCTATGCCCGCTACATGGCGGAGCTCGATCCCCTGCTGGTGGCCAGCGGCGGCGAAGTGCTGTTCGCGGGCAAGGCCGATGCCTTCCTGATCGGGCCCGAGGACGAGAGCTGGGACTTCGCCATGCTGGTGAAGCAGGCGAGCAAGGCCAGCTTCCTGGCTTTCGCCTCCGACCCGGCTGCGCAGCGCATCACGCAGCATCGCACTGCGGCCGTGTGCGATTCTCGCCTACTGCCGCTGTGGCCGGGCGCCGCGCCCGCCTAGGGCTTGGGTTCACGGCAGACAGCAGCTAACAGCGCGCCATGCAAATCTGGACAGGCCTCGGAAACCCCGGACCGCAATATGCGATGCACCGGCACAATGTCGGCTTCATGGCGGTCGACGTGATTGCCCACATGTATGGTTTCGGCCCGGTGCAGAAGAAATTTTCGGGTTGGGTCCGCGAAGGCCGCATCGGCACGCAGAAAATCCTGCTGCTCAAGCCCGCGACCTTCATGAACGAGAGCGGCCGCGCGGTGGGCGAGGCATTGCGCTTCTACAAGCTCGAGCCCGACGCGCTGACCGTGTTCCACGACGAACTCGACCTCGCCCCGTTCAAGGTCAAGGTCCGCACCGGCGGCGGGCTCGCGGGGCACAACGGCCTGCGGTCGATTAGCCAGCACCTCGGCCCCGATTTCCGCCGCGTGCGCATCGGCATCGGCCACCCCGGATCGAAGGAGCGCGTCCACGGGCATGTGCTGGGCAATTACGCCAAGGCGGAAATGGACGATCTCGCCGACATGCTCGGTGCGATCGGCGCGGAGGCGGAATGGCTGGCGCGCGGCGACGATGCGCGTTTCATGAGCGAATATGCCCGCAGGATGCAGGACACGGTTTAACCGGCGCGATCTCCGATGTGCCAATCCGGTACGGTGGCTACGCCAGCACTGCACCGAGAAATTATCTCTATCATACAGCCGGTGTGTCATTCGGAGTCTCGATCATGCGCCTCGTCAATCTCGCACTCGCCACAGCTTCGCTCCTCGTCGCCGCCAGCTCGGCGTCGGCAATGACCAAGCCGCCGAGAGAACCCGGCGAGACTGCTGGAAGTGGCGGAACCGCCGTGCCCGAACCGGGCTCGTTCGCTATGATGGGCACGGGCCTTGCCGGGTATGGCGCCGCCGCTGCCCTCTATCGCCGCCGCAAGCGCAAGCAGAAGGGCTAAAGCAGCAGAGTCGCCAGTCCTAGAAACACGCCCATGCTGGCGACGTCGCTCATCGTTGTAAGGAAGATGCTCGATGCGGTCGCAGGATCGGCGCCGAGCCGCTTGAGCGTGAGCGGGATCAGCGCTCCGGCGATCCCGCTCACGGTGCAGGCAAGCACCATCGAGATCAGCACGACGATCCCGAACCAGACCGGGTCGGCCTCGCCCTGCATCAGCGCATAGGCGAACATTCCCGCGCCCGCGGTGACCCCGACGAGCAAGCCGTTGGCGAAGCCGAGCGTCCCTTCCTTGCGCACCAGATGGCGGGCGCTGTCGGCATTGACCTCGCCCAGCGTCATACCGCGCAAGGCCACGGCCAGCGCCTGGCACCCCGTATTGCCCGTCTGACCCGCCATCACGGGGAGGAAGACGGCGAGAATGACGAGCCGGCTGAGGGTGTCTTCGAACATGCCGACCACCGCCGCAGCCACGAAAGCGGTGAGCAGGTTCACCTGCAGCCAGGGATGGCGCAGCTTGAGGCTCGTCAGCAGCGGGGTGAACAGCCGTTCTTCCTTCTCGACACCGACCATTTCACCCGCTTGGGCAGACAGTTCGATGGCGCGATTGGCAAAGAGCTCGGCCCCCCGCACCAAACCGACGAGGCGGTAGTCGGCATCGACGATGGGATAGACCGGGAAATGCTTACGCAGTGCCGCCTTCAGCGCATCGCCGAGCGACATGTCGCGTTGGAGCGCGAAGGGATCCTTGATCATGATCTCCTCCAGCGTGGTCTCGGGCGTCGCAAGCAGCATCTCGCGCATCACCACGAGGCCGAGCAGGTGGTTCGCGCAATCGACCACATAGAGATAAGTGATGAAGGCTGCGCGAACCTGCTGGCGGAGGACCTCGGTCGCTTCGGCGACGGTGGTGGTGGGCGCGAATATGCCCACTGCGGGCTGCATCAGGCTGGCGACGGTATTCTCCGTCTTGCCGGCGCGGAGAAGCGCTTCTGCCCGCTCCTCGGCTTCGCTCAAAACCATGGTCGACATATGTGAAGGACCCCCGTTGACGATTCGTTCGCGACCCGGCCCTTTCTGTTATGCTTCACTATTAGAGCATTGCGGGGCGCAAGCAAAACACTTCCCGTGCTGGCAAAATCCGGACCTGCGCTGCATGCTGTCGCCGAGAGGAGAGAACCATGTCCGACCTGACCCGCCGCTCCCTGCTCGCCGGGGCCGCCGCCATCGGCGCACTCGCTTCGACGACACGGCTTGCTGCCAAGGATGTTCTGGACGCCGTGCCCGATCTGGCTGGCAAGGCGATCCTCATCACCGGTACCTCGTCGGGCTTCGGCCGACTGGCCAGCGAACATTTCGCCCGCTTTGGCGCGACCGTCTTCGCCACCATGCGCAACACACCGCGCCCCGAGGCCGAGGAACTGCGCCAACTGGCCCGCGACGAGAAGCTCGACATCCACGTGCTGCAGCTCGACGTGTTGCTCGACGATGAAGTGGCGCAGGCGGTTGCCGAAGCCGAGCGGATCGCCGGTCGCGGGCTCGACGTGCTGGTCAACAATGCCGGGGTCGGCATCACCGGCCCGGTCGAGGTGCAGGACATGGAAGCGACGAAGCTGGCCTTCGACACCAATGTCCTCGGCTACCATCGCCTCGCCCGCGCGGTGCTGCCCGGCATGCGCGCGCGCCAGCAGGGCCACATCTTCGCCGTCGCGAGCCAGCTCGGCCGCGTGATCGTCCCCTATGCCGGTCATTACTCGGCGACCAAATTCGCGGTCGAGGCGATGTTCGAGCAGCTCGCATACGAGCTCGTGCCGCACAATATCGGCGTGACCGTGATCGAGCCGGGCGGCTATCCGACCAAGGTCTGGGTCAACCGCAACCGCTATTCGCGGGAGCTGAAGGAACGGTCCTCGCCGCTCCATCTCGACGGCTATCCACAGGTGGTCGCGCGCATGGGAACCGAGGACGGTTCGGGCCGCAGCGCGGATCCGATGGACGTGCCGCGTGCGATGGCGAAGGTCCTCGGGATGGCGCCCGGCACGCGCCCCGTCCGCCTGCCGGTCAGCGGCGGGGCGATCCCGCAGGTGGCGATCAACGAGGTCTGCGCGAAGACGCAGGTGGGATGGCTCGGCGAAAGCGGCTACGGCCCGCTGATCAAGGCGGTGCACCACGTCTGACGCTCTGGCATTTCGCGCGGGGCGCGTCTAAGGCGCGCGCCACACATATTTTCCGGAGTTTCTGATGGGTTTCCGCTGCGGGATCGTCGGCCTGCCGAATGTCGGCAAGTCCACCCTGTTCAATGCACTGACCGAGACGCAGGCCGCGCAGGCCGCGAACTATCCCTTCTGCACGATCGAGCCGAACGTTGGCCAGGTGGCGGTGCCCGATACGCGGCTCGACCAGATCGCTGCGATCGCCGGCTCGGCCAAGATCATCCCGACGCAGCTCGCCTTCGTCGACATCGCCGGCCTGGTGAAGGGCGCGAGCAAGGGCGAAGGCCTCGGCAACCAGTTCCTCGGCAATATCCGCGAGGTCGACGCGATCGTCCACGTGCTGCGCTGCTTCGAGGACGACGACATCCAGCACGTCGCCAACAAGGTCGACCCGCTGGCCGATGCCGAAGTCGTCGAGACCGAACTGTTGCTCGCCGACCTCGAGAGCCTCGAAAAGCGCGTTCCCGCGGCGCAGAAGCGCGCCACCGGCGGCGACAAGGAAGCCAAGCTCACCGCTTCGGTGCTCGGCCAGGCGCTCGAGCTGCTGCGCGACGGCAAGCCCGCGCGGCTGACCGAGCCCAAGGACGAGGAGGAAGCGCGCGTCTTCCGCCAGGCGCAGCTGCTCACCGCCAAGCCGGTGCTCTATGTTTGCAACGTCGCCGAGGAAGACGCCGCCTCCGGCAATGCGCTGAGCGAGCAGGTCTTCGCCAAGGCCGCGGCCGAAGGCGCCGAGGCGGTGGTCGTCTCCGCCGCGATCGAAGCCGAACTGGTCGCCATGCCGGTCGAGGAGCGCGCCGAATTCCTCGCCGAGCTCGGACTCGATGAATCGGGGCTCAGCCGCGTCATCAAGGCGGGATACAAGCTGCTCGGCCTGCAGACCTTCTTCACCTGCGGCCCCAAGGAAGCGCGCGCATGGACCTTCCCCGCGGGCGCCAAGGCCCCGCAGGCGGCGGGCGAGATCCACACCGATTTCGAGCGCGGCTTTATTCGCGCTGAAACAATTGCCTTCGATGACTACGTCGCCCTCGGCGGCGAAAGCGGTGCGCGCGAAGCGGGCAAGCTGCGCCAGGAAGGCAAGGAATATCTCGTGCAGGACGGCGACGTCATGCTGTTCAAGTTCAACGTCTGAGGAAAACCCCATGAACCGGATCGCTGCCGCCCTCGCCCTCGGTCTCGCGTCGACGATCTCCGGGTGCACGAGCTACGCCGAACCGCCGGCCGCGAGCGCGCCGGCGGTAGAGCAGCGCGAACCGGTCACGATTCTCGTCTCGATCGACGGCTTTCGCGCCGACTATCTCGATCGCGGCCTCACGCCGACGCTGTCGCGCCTCGCCGCGGAGGGCGTACGCGCCTCGATGCGTCCGTCCTTCCCCTCGAAGACCTTCCCCAACCACTGGACGCTCGTCACCGGGCTCGTCCCCGACCATCACGGCATCATCGCCAACAGCATGGAAGATCCGGAGCGCCCGGACGAGACCTTCACCATGGCCACTGTAGATCCCTGGTGGTGGAGCGAGGCCAAGCCGATCTGGGTCGAGGCCGAGGAAGCGAGCATCCGCAGCGCGGCGATGTTCTGGCCCGGCTCGGCGGTCCCCTGGGGCGGCACGGCGGTGCGCTACGGCCCCGTCACCGACGGCGAAATGGCGAGCGACTGGCAGGCCTTCAGCATGCAGGTGACCAATACCCAGCGGGTCAATTCGGTGCTCGACTGGCTCCGCCGCCCGTCCGACATCCGTCCCGAATTCGTCACGCTTTATTTCGACACGGTCGACAGCGCAGGGCACGGCGGTGGCCCGCAGAGCGAAGAAGTCGATGCCGCCTTGCGCGATATCGACCGCCACATCGCCAACCTCGTGACCGGGCTCGAAACGCTGCACCAGCCTGCCAACCTGGTGATCGTCGCCGATCACGGCATGGCCGCCACGGGGTCGGACAAGATGGTCGTGCTCGCCGATATCGTCGATCCATCGCTCTATCGGCTCGTCGAAGGTGGCGCCTATGCCACTTTCGAGCCGACCGAAGGCAATACCGCAGTTCTCGAAGCGGCGCTCCTGCGCGAGCACGAGCACATGGAATGCTGGCGCAAGTCCGAGATCCCGACGCGCTTCGAATACGGCACGCACAAGCGCATCCCGCCCTATTTCTGCCTGCCCGACACGGGCTGGACGATCGCTCCCGCCGCATCGGAGGGAAGCTGGAGCGGGGGGAACCACGGCTACGATCCCTTCGCACCCGAAATGGCAGCGCTGTTCATCGCCAACGGCCCGGCCTTCCGCAGCGGCCTCACCCTCGACGGCTTTCAGAACACGGCGATCACACCGCTGCTGCGCGAACTCATCGGCCTGCCGCAGGCGGCGCGCAGCGACGGCAGATTAGCGGATGTCAGCGACGCGCTCGCGTCACAAAACTAGCCCGGTCGCGGAACGGCCTCGCCCCCTCCCCGTTGGCATACAAAGTTCAACGGGGAGACATCGGTGGTCGACAAGTCCGAAAAGTTCAGCACGCTGGTACGGGTCGGCTATTTCAGTCGCGCGATCCTCTATTCAATGCTCGGCCTCATCGCGCTGACCAGTGCCGGACGGATCAGCAAGGGCACCAACGGCGTCTTCGAGGCGATCCAGGACTTTCCGCTCGGCACCGTCGTCCTCTGGCTGATGGTCGTCGGCTTGCTGGCCTACGCTCTGTTCCGCTTCGCCTCGACTGTCTTCGATATCGAGAACCAGGGTAGCGACACGACCGGCTGGGCCCATCGCCTTGGCCATGCGGGAAGCGCGATCGGCCATCTCGCGCTCGCCTATTCGGCGTACAAGTTCGCCACCGCGGGCCGCGACAGCGGCGGTGGTGCGCAGGAAGCGGCCTCGGGTGTACTGTCGATGGAATTCGGCGGGGTCGTGCTCGGCCTTCTCGGCATCGCCTTCTTCGCAACCGCCTTCTTCCAGGCGAAGAAGGGCCTGACAGGCAGCTTCATGCACCGCATTAGCGCGCGGGCGCCCAATCAGACGCGGCTGATCGGCGGCATCGGCTATGTCGCGCGGGCCGTGGTGTTCCTCGTGATCGGCTGGTCACTGTTCAAGGCGGGCTTCATGTCGGGCGGTTCGGATCAGGTAAAGACGCTTGGCGACGCGGTCGCCAGCCTTGCAGGCGAAGGGGTCGTCTTCACCCTCGTCGCGATCGGCCTGCTCGCTTTCGGCCTCTTCAGCTTCGTCCTGGCCCGTTACCGGATCATTCCCGACATGGGCGTCCACGGAAAGGTACCGCAGTTCCGCGCCTGACTTGAACTATACCCCCAGGGGGTATATCTGCGCCACTATGACGAAGACTGCAGAACTCTACCGCATGGTCATGGACAAGCATGTCTGTCCCTATGGCATCAAGTCGAAATGGCTCCTCGAGCGCGAGGGCTACCAGGTTGAGGATCGCCACCTCACCACGCGCGAGGAAACCGACGCCTTCAAGGAGAGGCACGGGGTCGAGACCACGCCCCAGACCTTCATCGATGGCAAACGCATCGGCGGTTACACGGATCTGAGGGCGCATTTCGGGAAGCCGCTGCCCGAGCCCGGAACTACCAGCTACACGCCGGTGCTCGCCGTCTTCGCTGCGGCGGGCGCGCTTGGCATGGCAATCAGCCAGTTCGTTTTCGATACACCCTTCACCCTTCGCGCCGCCGAATGGTTCATTGCCTTCTCGATGGTCATCCTCGCCATGCTCAAGCTGCAGGACGTCGAGAAATTCTCTTCCATGTTCCTCGGCTACGATCTGCTTGCCAAGCGCTTCGTCCCCTATTCCTACGCCTATCCCTTCCTCGAATTCGGTGCGGGCGTGCTGATGGCGGCCCACAGCCTGAGCTGGCTGTCGATCCCGGTGGCGCTGGTCATCGGGACGATCGGCGCGGCGAGCGTCTTCTACGCCGTCTACGTCCAGAAGCGCGATATCAAATGCGCCTGCGTCGGCGGATCCAGCAACGTGCCTCTGGGCTTCGTCTCGCTGACCGAGAACCTTGCGATGATCGGCATGGCCATTTGGATGTTGCTTCGCCCGAGCATGTGATCCATTGCAATCTGCAATGCAATTCTACGAAGACATCGCCGTCGGGCACAAGCAGGCCTTCGGGCATTACGAGGTCACCCGCGACGAGGTGATCGATTTCGCCTCGAAATACGATCCTCAGCCCTTCCATCTCGACGATGCCGCCGCTGCTCAGACGCATTTCGGGCGGATTTCCGCCAGCGGCTGGCACACCTGTGCGATGACGATGTCGATGCTTGTCGAGAACCTGAAGGCGAACAGGCAGGCGGGCCTCGGTTCGCCGGGCGTCGACCAGCTACGCTGGAAGAAACCGGTCTACCCCGGCGACACGCTGCGCTGCGAAAGCGAGGTCATCGAGAAGCGCCGCAGCGCTTCGCGTCCCGAGATGGGGATCTTCAAGAGCCGGCTGACGGTGTTCAACCAGAACGACGAGCCGGTCATGGAAATGGTCTCGAACGGTCTCGTCCGCACGCGCGACCCAAAAGGATCGGACTAGCTCACGCGCCGCACTGGGCCATGCCCGGTTTGCGATAGACGACCTCGTCGTTGGCATCGCGGATCGTGAGCGTGGCCGGGTAGTCGCTCGTCTCCTCGCCAGATTGTTCGCCCTCCGCCTCGTCGAGATCGAGCACCATCGAATAGGCCTTCCCGTCGTATTTCCGACGCGCGAGATAGGGCAGCTCCCTGCTTCCCTTGTCCGCCGCCATCGTCACCAGCTCGCTGCCGCGCAGGAAATGCCCGGTCTCGGCCATCGCCAGCGCAACCGCGGAAAGGCCACCACCTTCGGGCGCGAAACTGCACCCCGCCCCGAACAGGTCGTGTTGCTCGATCTCGCGATAGCGGATCGGCGCAAGCTCGAGCTGTTCGGGCGGCGGCGTCTGGTTGGCTTCGACCTCGGCGACCGCAGCCGCGCGCTCCTCTTCGGTAGGTTCATTCGAACACGCGGCGAGCGCCAGCGCACAAACCAGGACCAATCTGCGCATCAGTTCCTCCCGAAGAGCTTCTCGACGTCTGCCACGCTAAACCAACCGCTGTCGAGGCATGAAAAGCGGCGAAACTCGAGGGATTCAAAACCACCCCCGGTCTGCAAGGGCAAGTTTGAGCCCTAGCCCTTTGCGCTCGATCCACAGGTTGGTCGTCAGCTTTTCGATGAGCCGCTGGACCAGGCTATGTCTGAAATTGGGTGGGAAGCGGCCGTTCGCCACAAAGCCTACAAGCGCCAGTAGTATGCCCTATTCGTCGAGGGACGCCTGAATGGCTAGGTGACACTCATTCGCCGATAATCTAGTTGCCAATCCGATGCCTGACTTAGAATCTTTTAACGATCAGAGCGCTGAGCATCTTCGGCTCGTGTTGGAGAACAGCCAGATAGGAATCTGGGAGCTCGATATCGGCTCTGAGTTGGCTGTCAGGAACGAGACGCATGATCGGATTTTTGGATACGATGAACCGCTGCCTGAATGGCGATATGATCGGTTTCTCAACCATGTTGTCGAAGGCGATAGAGCGCGGGTCGATGAACTTCAGAAAATCGCCATCGAAGAAGGACGCGAGTGGTCGTTCGAATGTCAGATTAAGACAAAAAAGGGCCATTTCAGGTGGATCGCAGCGGCAGGCCGGCCTCTAAAAGACGCTGAAGGCAAAACAATCCGGCTCATCGGCCACGTAATTGACATAACCAAGTCTAAGCAGAGCGAGGCCAGGCTTCGACTGATCACCGACGAGCTAAACCACAGGGTTCGAAACCTGCTGGCCATGATCAAAGCGATGGTCAAAATGACTGCGCGCGGTGCAAAGGATATTCAAGGGTTCTCAAGCACATTGGAGGGCAGAGTGGGAGCCTTGGCCCGAGCTCAAGACCTGTTAGTCGGCAATTCTTCCGCCTCAATGATGCCAAGCCCCATACTAGATGCAGAGCTTGCGGCCTTTGAAGGCGTTGAAGAGCGGATGCATATATCGGTGGATGATGAGGCGGAGCTCTCTGTTTCGGCTAGCCAAGGTCTCGCGTTAGTCTTCCATGAGTTGCTTACCAACGCCGTCAAATACGGTGCGCTATCCATCGAATCCGGCAAGATAGATGTCCACATTGATTGCGCCGAAGACACCGTCAGTATCGTCTGGAAGGAGCATGGTGGACCACCTCTAGATGAGGAAAGAGATAGCGGATTTGGATCGCAACTGATCTCAAAGGCACTTGCAGCGGAAGGTACCACCGAGCAGCTCTTTTTGCCCGAAGGGCTCGAGAGCCGCATCAATATAGTTGTCGGATAAGGCAGCTATTGGAGTCGTTAGACGAAGTTCGGCTAGCAGCACCCATATTGCGAAAGCAGACTGTTCCACGCCGTTTCAATCGGCGGCTTCAGTGCCTGCCAAACAGTTTCTCGACGTCTTCCATGCTCAGCTTGACCCATGTCGGACGGCCATGGTTGCATTGGCCCGAGCGCGGGGTGCGTTCCATTTCGCGCAGTAGCGCGTTCATCTCGTCGACCCGCAGGACGCGGCCGGCGCGTACCGAGCCGTGGCAGGCCATGGTCGCGAGCACGAGGTCGAGCTTCTCGCCCAGCAGCAGCACCTCGCCGTTGAGCGCGAGATCGTCGTCGATGTCGCGCAGCAGCTTTTCGGGATCGGTTCGCGCGATGGCATGCGGCAGGCTGCGCACCAGCATGGCCGAGGGGCCGAAGCGCTCGATCGCGAGGCCGTGCTCGGCCAGTTTCGGCGCCGCTTCCTCGAGCCGGTCGCAACTCGTCTCGTCGAGTTCGACCACTTCGGGGATCAGCAGCGCCTGGCTGCGCGCGACGGCCTCCTCGGCCCCGGCTGCGCGCAGGCGTTCGAGCACAAGGCGTTCGTGCGCGGCATGCTGGTCGACCAGCACCAGCCCGTCCTTCGCTTCGGCGACGATATAGGTGTTGGCGACCTGGCCGCGCGCGATACCGAGCGGATAGTCCTGCGCCTCCTCGGCCACCGGCGCGGCTTCCTCGGCGCGCCCGCGCGGCTGTGCCATGACATCGGCCTCGACACCGCGCCATGCTGCATTTGCCTCGGACACCCTTTGGCTCGGCGCCGACCAGTCACGGCCCTCGAAGATCGACCGGAGCGCAGGTGAAGGCTCCTCACGCACCGGCTCCTGCTGCCAGCGGCTCATCGCCGAGGCATCGGGCGTCTGCGCGCTGCGCTTGTCCCCCGTCGCCAACGCCTGCCGCAGCCCCGAAACGATGAAGCCGCGGACGCCCTGCGCATCGCGGAAGCGGACCTCGGTCTTGGCCGGATGGACGTTCACGTCGACATCCTCGCAGGGCAGTTCGAGGAACAGCGCGAGCACGGCATGGCGGTCGCGTGCCAGCATGTCGGCATAGGCCCCGCGCACCGCGCCGGTCAGCAGCCGGTCCTTCACCGGACGACCGTTGACGAAGAGATACTGGTGGTCGGCGACGCCGCGATTGTAGGTCGGCAGGCCGGCGATCCCGGTCAGCCGCATCGCCCCGCGCTCCATGTCGAGCACGACGCCATTGTCCTTGAGTTCGCGCGCGATCAATTGGGCGACGCGGTTGGCCAGCCCCTCCCCACCCTGCAGGCCGAAGATCCGCCGATCGCCGTGGTCGAGCGTGATCGCCACATCGGGCCGCGCCATGGCGAGCCGCAGGACGACGTCCTTGCAGGCGGCGTATTCGCTGCGCGAAGTGCGGAGGAACTTGCGCCGCGCGGGGATCTTGCCGAACAGGTTCTCGACCCGGACCCGCGTGCCCGGCGGCAGCGCGGCGGGGCCTTCGGCGGTGAGTTCGCCGTGATCGACCACGCGCTTCCAGCCCTGCTCTGCACCGTGCGGACGGCTTTCGATCGTGAAGCGCGCGACGCTGGCGATGCTCGGCAGCGCCTCGCCGCGAAAGCCGAGCGTCGCCACCTGCTCGATCGCCTCGTCGGGCAGTTTCGAGGTCGCGTGCCGTTCGAGTGCCAAGGCCATGTCATCGGGGCTCATCCCACAGCCGTCGTCGGTCACTTCGAGACTGGTGAGTCCGCCTTCGACGAGCTTGACCGCAATCCGCGACGCGCCTGCGTCGATGGCGTTTTCGACCAGTTCCTTGAGCGCCGAAGAGGGCCGCTCGACCACCTCGCCGGCGGCGATACGGTTGACCAAATTCTCGGGCAGGCGACGGATTTGCGGCATGGATCGGGCATGGTAGCGATGAAGCGCCGGGAATCCGAGATGGCGCGTTCATCTTTCCCCCGAAGCAAGCGCGGAAAATTTTGGCATTCGCCGCATAATCTCGCTAAGGCACCGCCACCATTCCCCCCGGAGAGGTGCGAGCGGGTCGCATCCCCCCTCGCCTGACCACGCACAAACGGAAAATCGAGTTACAATGGGCTTCTGGAACAATCTCTTCAAATTCGGCGTGCAGAACATGGCGATCGACCTGGGGACCGCCAACACGCTGGTTTACGTGCAGGACCAGGGTATCGTCCTGAACGAGCCGAGCGTGGTCGCGCTCGAGACGATCAACGGCATGAAGCGCGTCAAGGCCGTGGGCGACGACGCGAAGATGATGATGGGCAAGACGCCCGACAGCATCGAAGCCATCCGCCCGCTGCGCGACGGCGTGATCGCCGACCTCGACGTCGCCGAAGAGATGATCAAGCACTTCATCCGCAAGGTGAACGGCCGCAAGAGCCTGATGCGCTATCCCGAGATCACCATCTGCGTGCCCTCGGGTTCGACCAGCGTCGAGCGCCGCGCGATCCGCGACGCGGCCAGCAATGCCGGGGCATCGCAGGTCTACCTGATCCTGGAACCCATGGCAGCGGCGATCGGTGCCGACATGCCTGTGACCGAGCCGGTCGGCAGCATGGTCGTCGACATCGGCGGCGGCACCACCGAAGTCGCCGTGCTCTCGCTCCGTGGTCTCGCCTACACCACCTCGGTGCGTACCGGCGGCGACAAGATGGACGAAGCGATCGTCTCCTATGTCCGCCGACACCACAATCTCCTGATCGGCGACGCCACCGCAGAGCGGATCAAGAAGGACTTCGGGGTCGCGCGCCAGCCCGAGGACGGCGTTGGTGAAAGCATCACCATCAAGGGTCGCGATCTCGTCAACGGCGTGCCCAAGGAAATCACGATCAACCAAGGCCACATCGCCGAGGCGCTGTCCGAACCGATCGGCGCGATCGTCGAAGGCGTGCGCATCGCGCTGGAAAACACCGCGCCCGAACTGGCCGCCGACATCGTCGACCAGGGCATCGTGCTCACCGGCGGCGGCGCGCTGATCGGCGGCCTCGACGAATATCTGCGCGAGGAAACCGGCCTGCCGGTGACGATCGCGGAAGACCCGCTGTCCTGCGTCGCACTCGGCACCGGCCGCGCGATGGAGGACCCGATCTATCGCGGCGTCCTGATGACGGCTTAAGGAAGGCATTGGAATGGCGCCGACAGGCTCACGGCGCTCGGGCTATTCGCGCAGGGCGCAGTACAATCTCTTCACCGGATACGTGATCGCCGGCGCGGGCGCGCTGGTCGGTGCGATTCTGCTCGCCCTGTCGTTCTTCCAGCCCCAGCTGTTCGGCGGGCTGCGCGGCGCGGCGCATGAAAGCGTCTCGCCCGCGACCGAGACCGCCGCAACGGTGCGCACCGGCTCGAAGGGCTTCTGGGATACGATCACCGGCTATTACCGTGCCGGATCGAAAAATGCCGCGCTCCAGCGCGAGATGGAAATCGCCCGCATCCGCCTCGCCGAAGCGGCAGCGGTGAAACAGGAAAACGCCCGGCTCAAGGGCCTCCTCGGACTGAGCGACAGTGAGGTCAAGCCGGTAGCCGTGGCGCGACTGGTCGGGTCAACCTCGTCGAGTACGCGGCGCTTCGCCTATCTCGGTGCCGGGTCCGACCAGGGTGTCGCAATCGGCATGCCGGTACGCTCCCCACGCGGGATCGTCGGGCGCATCCTCGAGACGAGCAGCAACAGCGCGCGCGTGCTGCTGCTGACCGATACCGAAAGCGTCCTGCCCGTACGCCGCGCCAAGGACGAGGTGGTCGCCTTCGCCGAGGGGCGTGGCGACGGCCTGCTGCGGATCAAGCTGATCAATCTCGGGATCAATCCGCTCAAACCCGGTGACGTCTTCGTCACCAGCGGGGCCGGCGGCTACTATCCGCCCGGGATTGCGGTCGCCATCGTGACCGAAATCACCGATGACGGCGGGCTCGCCCGCATCGTCAGCGATCCCGCCGCGACCGATTTCGTCAGCGTCGAACCGATCTACGAGCCCGATGCGGCGATCGGCGCCGCGACCCCGATCGAACGCGAATTGGGCGATTGATGGAGCGCAACGACCCCCGCTCGCGCAGCGATGCCTATGGCAGCCGGATAAATCGTTCGCACTCCCCGCTGCTCGCCAATGTCGTGCCCTGGGTATCGATCGTGATTGGCTCGATCCTGCCGATCTTCCCCATCGCCGCAGCACTGCCGATGATCCCGCCGCTGGGCCTGCTCATGCTGCTCGGCTGGCGCCTGGTGCGCCCGGGCCTGCTGCCCGTCTGGGCGGGAATGCCGCTGGGCTTCGTCGACGATCTCTATTCGGGCCAGCCCTTCGGTTTCGCCATCCTGACCTGGTCGCTGGTGATGCTCGCCATCGAGCTGATCGAGACCCGCCTGCCCTGGCGCGCCTTCTGGCAGGACTGGTTCACTGCGGGTATATTGATTCTCGCCTATCTCGTTACGGGCTGGCTGTTCTCGGGCGGCCAACCCACCATCCACTCGCTCGTCGCTCTCGTTCCGCAGCTCGTGATTACGATCCTTCTCTTCCCGGTCGCGGCCCGTCTGGTCGCCACACTCGACCGCTTGCGCCTGCATCGCTGGAGGGCCGTCTGATGGCCTGGCGCAAGAGGGCCCGCCCGCGCGAGATCGTCACCCAGTCGACGCTCGACAACGCTTTCGACCGCCGGACTTTCGTGATCGGCACGGCGATGGGCGGGGTCGGTATGCTGCTGGCCGCGCGGATGGGCTACATCGCCATAGCCGAGAACGAGAAATACGAGCTCGAGAGCGAAAGCAACCGCGTCAACCTCTCGCTGATCCCGCCGCGGCGCGGCTGGATCCTCGACCGCAACGGTGCGCCGCTCGCTTCGAACCGCGCCGATTTCCGTGTCGACATTGTTCCCGAGCGGACACCTGATCCCGACGCGACGGTGCGCACGCTGACCAATATTCTCAAGCTCGACGAGAACCAGGCGGCCGACATTCGCAAGCGCATCGCCGACGGGCCCGGCTACCAGCCCGTCGAGGTCGCCTCGGGGATCACCTACGACGCCTTCGCCGCCGTTAGCGTCCGGTTACCCGACCTGCCCGGCGTGGTTCCACAACGCGGCTTTTCCCGCTTCTATCCCACCGGACCCAGCGTGGGCCACCTGATCGGTTACGTCGGCACTGCCAATGCCGAGGAATATGCCGAGCAGGATCGCAACCCGCTGCTGGTCACTCCCGGCTACAAGATCGGCAAGGACGGCCTCGAACGACAGTTCGAACAGGAATTGCGCGGCATTCCGGGCGCGCGCCGGGTCGAGGTCACCGCGGCCGGCCGCATCGTCCGCGAACTCGAAACGCGCGAAGACACGCAGGGCGATCCGATCCAGCTGACCATCGACGGCCCGCTGCAGGACTACGCCGCTCGCCGCATCGGCCTCGAAAGCGGTTCGGTGGTGGTGATCGACTGCCTCACCGGCGACATCCTGTGCATGGCTTCGATGCCCAGCTTCGATCCCAACAGCTTCTCTCAGGGAATCGGCCGTGTCGAATATTCGATGCTCAGCCAGGACGAGCGCGTGCCGCTGCGCAACAAGGTCCTGAAAGGACTCTATCCACCCGGATCGACGGTCAAGCCGATGGTGGCGATGAGCTTCCTCAGGGAAGGCCTGAAGCCCGACGACGCCGTCACTTGCAATGGCGGCCTGCGCGTCGGCAACCGCGTGTTCCACTGCTGGCAGCGCCGCGGCCACGGCCGGGTCGACATGGCCAAGGGCATCTACCAGTCCTGCGACGTCTATTTCTACCATTTCGCCCAGCAAATCGGGATGGACCCGATCGCAGCCATGGCGCGTCGCGTCGGCCTGGGCCAGGAATTCGACCTGCCGGTGCTGAGCCAGTTCTACGGCACCGTCCCCGATCCCGCGTGGAAGCTCAAGAAATACGGCCGCGAATGGCAGGCCTACGACACCGTCAACGCGACGATCGGCCAGGGCTACATGCTGTTCAATCCGCTCCAGCTGGCGGTCTATGCGGCGCGCATCGCCTCGGGGCGCCATCTCGAGCCGAAGCTGATCAAGTCGAAGACCCGCCAGCGCTTCGCCCCGGCCGACTTTTCCGCCGAGCACGTCCATCTCGTACGCGAAGCGATGAAGGATGTGGTCAACGGACCAGGAACCGCGGGCCGTGCGCGCCTGCCGATCGACGACGTGCTGCTCGCCGGCAAGACGGGGACCGCGCAGGTTGTCGGCCTGAACCTGTCGAACGGCAAGACGGGGCCGTGGAAATACCGCGACCATGGCTTGTTCATCAGCTTCGCGCCCTACGACAATCCGCGCTACGCCTGCGCGGTAGTGATCGAACATGGCGGCGGATCGGGTTCGGCCTATCCGATCGCACGCGACGTGATGACCTTCCTGTTCGACCCCGCCAAGGGCATGGAAATGCTGCGCAGCTTCGAGGAGCAATGGGGCGGTACCGCACAGCAGCGACTCGACGCCAAGTATCGCGCCTTCGCCGCAGCCGCGGGCGAAGCGGTCAAACCCGTACCCGCGCGCGACGAGGACATCTTCGACCAGGTCGAGGCCGAAGCGCGTCTCGCCGTGCGCCAGCAGGAAAGTATTGCCGACAAGAAGGTCGATCCGCGCCTCGACACCGCAGCCTCGTCGGGACAGGTGAGCGAATGAGCGGGATCGTCCCCGCGCCGATCGCGCGGCAACCCTGGCAGATGCTGTTTCCGCTGTTCGTGCTGATCGCCTTCGGCGCGCTGGTGCTCTATTCGGCGGCGGCGGGGAGCTGGTCCCCCTATGCTTCCTCGCACGTCCTGCGCTTCGGGATATTTCTCGTGATGGCCTTCGTGCTCGCGCGGTTCACGCGCGAGTTGGCGATGTTTTTCGCCTTCCCGATCTATGCCGCCCTGCTGGTCATGCTCGTCGGGGTCGAAGCGATCGGTTTCGTCGGCGGTGGCAGCCAGCGCTGGCTCGACTTGGGATTCATCCAGCTGCAGCCGTCCGAAATGATGAAACCCGCCATCGTCCTGGTGCTGGCGCGCTTCTACGCCACGTTACCCGTTGGCATGATTCCTACGTGGAGGTCACTGATCCCGGCGGGTGGGCTGATCATGGCACCGGTCGCGCTCGTGCTGCTGCAGCCCGACCTCGGCACTTCGCTGGCGATCCTCTTCGGCGGAGCGGTGGTGATGTTCGCCGCGGGGCTGCCGCTGCGCTGGTTCATCGGTGCGGGGCTGGCCGGCGCCGTGCTTGCCCCGGTCGCCTTCTTCTTCGGCCTCCAGCCCTATCAGCAGAAACGCGTCTTCACCTTCCTCGACCCGGAAAGCGATCCGCTGGGCGACGGCTATCACATCACCCAGTCGAAGATCGCGATCGGCTCGGGCGGGTTCTCGGGCAAGGGCTTCAACGAAGGCTCGCAAAGTCACCTGCATTACCTGCCCGAACCGCATACCGATTTCATCTTCGCCACCATGGCCGAGGAATGGGGTTTCGTCGGCGGGCTCGTGGTCATCGGCGCCTTTGCGATCATCTTCGCCTGGGGCCTGTCGGTGGCGCGCGCCAGCAACGACCGGTTCGGCAAGCTGATCGCGCTGGGCATGACCGCGACGATCTTCTTCTACGTCGCGATCAACCTGATGATGGTGATGGGGCTCGCCCCCGTGGTCGGGATCCCGCTGCCTTTCATGAGCCATGGCGGCAGCTCGATGCTGACCAACATGATCTGCATCGGATCGCTGATGATGGTCGACCGCTGGAACCGCAGGGCGCCGCGTTCGGGCCTGATGCGCTAGAGGTCGACCAGCCCCAACTTGAGCGCCCTGACGGTGGCGGTCACCCGGTCGTTGGTCTGCAGCTTCTCATAGATCCTGCGCGTGTAGGTGCGCACCGTCTCGGGCGAGATGGCGAGGATGATCGCGATATCGGAGGAGGATTTGCCCCTTCCCATCCATTCGAGCACCTCGCGCTCGCGTTCCGACAGCGTCACCGATGCGCTCCCGCCACCCATGATGGTGCAGATCTGGAAATGGGCGGCAGTCAGCAGCGCATGGATCGACTGGAGACGACCATCGTCGAATCCGTCGGGATCCTGGGCAAAGCGCATCGAGGCATATCCGTCGCGATTGCGCGGGCCGTAGAGCGCGAAACTTACCCAGTTGTCGATTCCGAGCCCTTCCAGTCGCGCGAGGAAGTCCCGCGCCTGCCGTTCGCCCCGCGCGCATTGGCGCGCGCGGCTCCAGGTCATGATCGGACCATGCTTGAAGGTCAGGCGCGGGACCGGATCCTGACTGCGCCAATCTTCGGTTACGTAGAGCTTCTGGTACTCGAGGGGATAGTCCCGCGCCCAGATCGCGGTTCTCTTCGAAGTCTGCGAATCGAAAGCGGAAGTGAAGTGGTAGCTGAACCAGACCGCTCCCTCCTCGCGGCACGTAGCGTATACGTATTCAAGGATCGCCTCGCAATCCGACATTCTGGCGATATGGGCCGAGAAATTCTGCATTCTTTTAAGAAGTCTAGGGCTCGTGATCTAGACCGTCAATTTCGAAGACGTACGACAACTGGCGTCATTGTCCCCAAGGTGAGGGACTGACCGCCATGATCTATTCATCTAGGAACCCGCATAAGTAGTGTCCGGCGATGGACAGGTGGGGGAAGTCGCTGGTCCGAAAGGGATTGATAGATCATGGAACCCAATACCCCCCGCCGCCGGTCAGAGGACCGGAGCGAACTGGAATGCGAAGGCCCGGCAAGAAAGGTCGGCGACGATACCTGCGACAAGGTGCTGGCCGAAATCTGCCTCGCGAACCGGCGCGGTTCGCCGATCACCATCTGGGACCTCCCGCAGATCACCGGCATGCCCCTGCACGCGGCCTTTGCCGCCGTCAGGACGCTCGAATTCGGTCGCTTCGTCATCATCGACGACAACCCCACCGACCCCTTCGGTGCAACCTTGAGGGTTCGCGAAGAGGGAACGCGACGGGTCGAAATGCAGCGCGTGGCCTGATCGGGCAATTAGGACTTTTCATCTTCGGAGAGCCCGCTATATGAGCGCCTCCCGAGTCGGGAACGCCTCTTTTCACGAGGCCGCGGCAAGTCGCAGTGTGGACGCATAGCTCAGTTGGTAGAGCAGCTGACTCTTAATCAGCGGGTCCTAGGTTCGAGCCCTAGTGCGTCCACCATTTCCTTCCTTTTGACATGTCTTCGTGAGCCCCTCGGGGGATCCTTGTGCCTGAATCACACTGAATGTGATATGACGCATTGGCAGTCACATTATGATGTGATACCCGTCAAGGCATGGACACGATCGAGAAAGTTCGCACGCTCGTTTCGCAGGGTCTCATGACCCGCGCCGGGCTCGCCCGCGCCGCCGGACTCCACGCCAACACGCTGCGCGATTGCGGCGAGGACAGCTGGAACCCGACCGCCGAAACGCTCGCCAAGCTGGCCGCCTTCCTCGAGGCCAATGACGAGACCCCGGTCATCGTCGGCGCCGAGGATATCATCGACGAGGCGCGCAACGGGCGGATGTACATCCTCGTCGACGACGAGGACCGAGAGAACGAGGGCGACCTCATCATCCCCGCGCAGATGGCGACGCCGCACGCGGTCAATTTCATGGCCACGCACGGCCGCGGCCTCATCTGCCTCGCGCTCGACCGCAAGCGCGTCGAGGCGCTCGGGCTCGAACCGATGAGCCGCAACAATCGCGAAAGCATGCAGACCGCCTTCACCACCTCGATCGAGGCGAAGGAAGGCGTCACTACCGGAATCAGCGCCGCCGACCGCGCGCGCACCGTCTCGGTCGCGATCGATGCCACCAAGGGGCCCGACGACATCGTCACGCCGGGCCATGTCTTCCCGCTCGCCGCCCGCGACGGCGGCGTGCTCGTGCGCGCCGGCCATACCGAGGCTGCGGTCGACATCTCGCGCCTCGCCGGGCTCAACCCCTCGGGCGTGATCTGCGAGATCATGAACGAGGACGGCACGATGGCCCGGCTCGACGACCTGATCGGCTTCGCGCGCAAGCACGACATGAAGATCGGCACGATCCGCGATCTCATCGAATACCGTATGCGGCACGATCACCTGGTCGAGCGTGTAGGCGAGGACAGCTTCGAATCCGACTACGGCGGCGACTGGCGCCTGCTGACCTATCGCAACACGGTCGACGGCAGCGAGAGCTACGTCCTGCAGAAGGGCCATGTCGTCGAAGGCCAGCCCACCCTCGCCCGCGTCCACCCGATCTCGATTTTCGACGACCTGCTCGGCAAGCCTGGCCCGCGCAAACGCACGCTCCAGCGCGCGATGCAGGCGGTGGGCGAACATGGCTCGGGCGTAATCGTGCTGATCACGGGGCGTCCGGCGTCGAACAGCGGCTACAGCGAGAACGATGCGCAGCGCAACGTCGGCATCGGTTCGCAGATCCTCGCCGATCTCGGGATCGAGGACATGATCCTGCTCAGCAATTCGCAACCCAACGTCGTGGCGATCGAGGGCTACGGCCTCGACATCGTCGACCACAAGCCCATCCCGGAGTGACCAGCATGGCCCGTTTCCTGATCGTCGAAGCCCGTTTCTACGACCACCTCAACGACATGCTCGTGGCCGGCGCGCGCGCCGCGCTCGTGGCGAAGGGGCACGAGGTCGAAGTGCTGACCGTCCCAGGCGCGCTTGAAGTCCCCGGCGCCATCGCGCTCGCCTCCGAAAGCGGTCAATATGACGGCTATGTCGGCATCGGCGTGGTGATCCGCGGCGAGACCTATCATTTCGAGATCGTCGCCGGCGAAAGCGCGCGCGGGATCATGGCGCTGACCATGGATGGCATGGCCATCGGCAACGGCATCTTGACGGTTGAGAACGAAGACCAGGCCCTTGTTCGCGCCGATCCGAAACAGAAGGACAAGGGCGGAGAGGCCGCTCAGGCCGCGATGGCCCTGCTCGCACTGCAGGAGAAATTCGCATGACCGCCCACCCAGCTATTGCCGGGATCCCGCTCGTCCTCGGCGGAAACGTGTTCGGCTGGACCGCGCAGGGCGACGAAGGGTTCGCCGTCCTCGACGCATTCTACGAGGCGGGTGGACGCATGATCGATACGGCCGACGTCTATTCGGCCTGGATCCCGGGGCACAAGGGCGGCGAATCCGAGACCTATCTCGGACAGTGGCTCGACAGTCGCGGTGTACGCAAGGACATGCGAATCCACACGAAGACCGGCATGCTTGGGGGCAAGGAACTCTATGAGCCCGATCGCGTCCTGAAATCGCTCGACGCCTCTCTCGACCGCCTGCGCTGCGATAGCGTCGATCTCTATTACGCCCATCGCGACTATGACGAGCTGCCGATTGCGGACATTGTCGCGGCATTCGACGGCGCGGTGCGCAGCGGCAAGGTGGCATCGCTCGGAGCGTCGAACTTCAATGCCGAAAGGCTGGGTGAGGCGTTGGCGGTGGCGGATGCGACCGGGGCCGAACCCTTCACCGCGCTGCAGAACGAATACAACCTCGTTGCGCGCGCAGCCTATGGCGCCGAGCTGCAGCAGCTCTGCGTGTCGCGCGGCATCCCGATGCTGCCCTTCTTCGGCCTTGCCTCGGGTTACCTGACCGGCAAGTACCGGACCGAGGAGGATTTTGCCAAATCGAGCCGTGGCGGTCGCGCCCGTGAATTGTCCGGTGACAACGGCCCCGCAGTTCTCGATGCAATGGATGCAGTTGCGGATGAAACCGGCGCGAGCCATGCCGCCATCGCGCTCGCCTGGCTGGTCCGGCAACCGGGCATCCCCGCCCCGATCGCCAGTGCGCGAACGGTGGCCCAGCTCGAGGAACTGCTCGCCTTCACTCGGCTGGAACTGAGCGACGCGCAGCTTGCACGGCTCGGCGCCGCTGCAGGCTAACTCGCCCCGTCGAGGAATTCCTTCAGTCCCAGCGGTGCGAAGGGACCGATGATCAGCTGTTCGAACACTCCGATACCGTCGGACCCGTCGCTGGCCGTGACGCGAACCGGGACCTGCACGTGGAGGTTCTCCGGAGCGAGCGGGTCGAGATCGGCCAGTTCGATATCCTCGCGCGCGACTTTCAGCCGCCCGTGATACATGCCGTGGCCCCACTCGGGATGGGTGTAGCCGAGGCCGCGCATCTGGAAGCGGCCGAGCGGTTCGAAGCTGACCTGTTCGGGTGCGCGGGGGAGCGCCAGCGATAGCGTGCCGCCCGAGGGCCAGCGGGTTCCCTGCTGAAGCCGGGTCCGCATGCTGCCGTGCCCTTCGGCGAGCTCCTCGGGTCCGGCCCCCTCCCCTGCCCAGGCCGCGCGCGTGTTCCACGCCTCGCCGTGCTCGTCGTTGTTGACGTGGAAAAACAGGCTGCCCTGCGGAAAATTGACCGGCGTCCACTGCCAGAAGAAGCCGGGCAATGTGTGTCCGGGCATCGGCTGCATGTCGCGCGCACCGATCGGTCGCACGCCCCAGCTCCGGTCCCGCGTGCCCATCGTCCCATCGGCCAGGTCACGGCGATCTCCGTCGACCTCGATCCAGCCCTCGTATCCGCCGTTCTGTGTCAGGCGCGTGTAGTCCATGAAGGCGCGCGGGCCGATGCGGTGGGTGAAGCGCGGCTCCTCGATCGGGAAGGCCCGCCCGGTAAAGGTGATGTCCGCCGCCATCCCCTCGCATGGCTCGAGCCGGATCCGCAGGATATGGAGCGCCTCGATGATCTCGACCGAGATCGGGCCCGCTGCCATCGCCATCCGCTCCATCCCCAGCTCGGTGCTGGCATGGATGCAGTGCTGCACTCCGTCGCGGACGACGTTGAAATGCGCATCGATCACGTCGAGATGCGGGTAGATGCCCAGCGCGACCGCGAAGAAGCCGCTGCCGTCGGGGGCATAGCCGTTGAAGAAATAGCGGTCGTAGAAATTGCGGTCGGTGCCGGCATAGGCGACCGGCTCCGGTGTCTGGTGGATCGGATAATCGTCACCGCGGCTCAAAACCACTAGATCGTCTCCTTCAGTGCACCGATACTATCGCGCGCCAGCGCCAGCGAACAGGCCCCGCGCGCCATCGACAGAAAATTGGCATCGCCGCGCTCGGTCCGCTCGACGAAGGCCGCGCTGAAGACCGCCGTCGAAACCCCGTGCAGGATGCCGAGACGGTAGTCGCGCTCAATCTCTTCGCGCTCCAGCGCAACGCCGCGCGCCTGCATCTCGGTGCGCCACAGCTCGAGCAATTCCTCCTCGTGGTCGCGCCACAGAGCTTCGCCCACGCCGCAGCCGATGAAATAGCCGACATCGGTCATCGGCCTGCCCACCGCCACCGTCTGCCAGTCGAGCACGGCAATGGGTTCCGCCCCCCCGCGAATGTCGAACAGCATGTTGTCGAGGCGGAAATCGCCATGGACCACGCATTGCGGCGGCTCGCCGCGTTCGAACCAGTGCGAGCTCGCCTCGGCAAGTTCTTCGCACAGAAGCATGAATTCGGGTTCGAGCGTGTCGACATAGCGTTCGCGGAAGATCGCCTGCGCCTGCGGATACATGGCGCCGAGCCTTTCGCGCAGATCGGGCAGCGGGGCGATCCACGCGGCCTCGATCAGCTCGTTCCGCTCCCAGCTCGGCGCGTGGATCGCCGCCGCCTGCCTTATCGCCGCACGCGCATCGGCAATGCCGCAGCCGCGGATCTGGTCGCCCTGCCGCGCCGGCCCCATGTCCTCGAACAACAGGATGAATTCGACCCCGGCCTCGTCAACCGCCGAAAAATGGACCTTGGGTACGCGGACGTCGAGCAGCGGCGCGACCTGCCGGTAGAATTCCACTTCCTTGCGATAGAGGCCGAACATGGCCGCCGTGCCGCGGCTGGCAGGGTCGGCGGCGGCGAACTTGCCCGCCAATGTCGCTGGCACGCCCGTGCCGTCGAGGTGGAAGCGTACGCTGTCGCCTACCTGGCCGGTGCCGATCGGCTCCCAGCGGACCGCGTCGACGCGCGCGCCCAGCTGCTCGCCGAGCCACGCAGCGCTCACCTCGTCCGGATGGCCCGGAAAATCCGCCAAGCCCCTCTCCCGCAAAGAGCAATTGCCGGAACGCTAGCGAGAGCCACGCGTCCTGACAATCATGCAGGAGAGACGAGAATGAACGGGCCGCTCGAATGGATCACTTCGATCGGCACCGTGCTGGCCGCAGCGATGATCGCCTTCGACTTGGGGCGCCGCGCAACCGCCTGGGGTTTCGTGCTGTTCTGTGCGGTCTCTGCGCTGTGGATCTACATCGGGCTGACGAGCGACGCCCTCCCGCTCGCAGCGATGAACGGCGTGCTGCTGCTGATCAACGCCTGGGGCGTGTGGCAGTACTGGTTCCATCCGAAGAACCGGGCGCAGGACTGACCCGCGCCCGGTCTCCGATCGACTACCAGACCTTCACGCGCTTTTCGGGCGCGAGGTAGAGCTTGTCGCCTTCCTTGACGTCGAAGGCCTTGTACCACGCGTCGAGATTGCGGACAGTGAGCGCACGGTACTGGCCCGGCGCATGCCCGTCGGTGGCGATACGCTGGCGCAGCGCCTCCTCGCGATACTTGCTCGCCCAGGCCTGCGCATAGGCAATGAAGAAGCGCTGGTCGCCGGTATAGCCGTCGATCACCGGCGCTTCCTTTCCGTTGAGCGAGGCGCGGTAGGCGTCGTAGGCGGCCGACAGGCCGGCGACGTCGGCGATGTTCTCGCCCAGCGTCAGATCGCCCCTGACATGCAGGCCCGGGAAGGGTTCGTACTGGTCGAACTGACCCGCCAGCGCCTTGCCCGCCTCGTCGAACTTGGCCTTGTCGGCATCGGTCCACCAGTTGCGCATGGCGCCCGTGCTGTCGAAGGCGGCACCGTTGTTGTCGAAGCTGTGGCTGATCTCGTGCCCGATCACCGCGCCGATCGCGCCGTAGTTGAAGGCGGCGTCGGCCTTGGGATCGTAGAACGGCGGCTGGAGGATCGCGGCGGGGAAGTTGAGCGCGTTCTGGACCGGCAGATTGACCGCGTTGACCAGCTGCGCATTCATCCACCACTCGCGCTTGTCGAGCGGCTTGCCGATCTTGGCGAGCTGCTGCGAATAGCGCAGCTTCTCCGCTGCCTGGACATTGGCATAGGCATCGCCCGGCTTCACCGTGAGCGAGGAATAGTCGAGCCACTGGTCGGGATAGCCGACACCGACTTCCATCGTCTCGACCTTCTTGATTGCCTCGGCCTTGGTCTCCTCGGCCATCCAGTCGAGCGCATCGATGCGCTTGGCGAAGGCCGCCTTGATGTTGTCGACCATGCCCTGGATGTCGGTCTTGTCCCGTGCCGGGAAGTATTTCTCGACATAGAGCTTGCCCAGTTCGTCGCCCATGTAGGCGTTGATGGCAGAAAGCGCCCGCTTGTCGCGGCTGCGCTGTTCTTCCTGCCCGAACAGCTTCTTGCCGTAGAAGGCGAAATGGAGGTTATCGAGCTTGCTCGGTAGCACGGCGGTGTTGGCATTGATCTGGTGGAAGACCAGCCAGTCCTTCCATGCCTCGAGCGGCTCGGATGCCACCAGCGCGGAGAGCTTGGTGATCGCCGCAGGGTGATAGGCGTCGAAGGTCTCGAACCCGTCCAGCTCGGCCGCCTTGAAGAAGGCGTTCCAGTCGAGCCCGGGCGCCTTGCTGGCGAAGTCCGACTGCGTCCACAGCGTGCTCGCCTTGGTCCAGTCGTCGCTGTCCTCGCGGCTGACGTGAGCCTGCGCAATCTTCATCTCGAGATCGTAGATGCGCGCCGCCTTCATCTCCGCATCGGCGACATCCGCCGCCTCGAGCAGATCGGCGATGTAGCTCTTGTAGGCGGTCCGCAGCCCGGCCATCTTCTCGTCGCGCGAGAGATAGTATTCGCGCTCGGGCATGCCGAGCCCGCCCTGAAGGATGTAAGGCACCACCTCGCCGCCCTTGAGCGCCTGCGTGACGAACACGCCGAAGAGGTTCTCGGTCTCGAAATTGGTCGCGTTGAGCGGATCGACGTCGGCACGGACCTGGCTGCCGAGCACCTGCGCGAGCGCCTTCTTGTCGGCGATCTTGTCGAACCGCGCGAGGTCGGCCTCGACCGGCTTCAGCCCGGCCGCGTCGATCGCCTCGGTGTCGAGGAAGGCCTGGTAGAAGGTCTTTACGCGATAGGCGTCGCTGCCCTGCTCGGGTTCCGACTTCACGATCTCGTCGATAAGCGCGGCGAGGTTCTTCTCGGTCTGCTGGTCGGCGATGAAGAACCCGCCGACGTTGGAACGGTCGGCCGGGATCTCAGTCTTGTCGAACCACCCACCGTTTGCAAAACGGAAGAAATCGTCGCCGGGCTTGACCGAAGTGTCCATCCAGTCGGTGCGGATGCCCAGCTCGGTTCCGGCGGCAAGCTGCGTATCCTCGCCGAGCTGCTGGCACGCTACCGGCCCCATCGTGGCGACGGCGGTGCCGAGCAAGAGCGCGGCGATCAGGCGGTTTTTCATCAGGCTACTCCCACGGCGCGATCCGCGCCCTCAGTTGAACGCGCGGGTGATAGGCGCAGGAGCGCACGCCGACCAGTGCCACTGATCGACGCGCGAGACCGTCCGGTCGATGGTTAGCCGTTGAGCCGCCCGAAGCAGGCGCGCCCGGCATAGGCTGCGCTGTCGCCCAGTTCTTCCTCGATACGGATCAGCTGGTTGTATTTCGCCAGACGGTCCGAGCGTGCGAGGCTGCCGGTCTTGATCTGCCCGCAATTGGTGGCGACCGCGAGATCGGCGATGGTCGCATCCTCGGTTTCGCCCGAACGGTGCGACATGACCGCGGTATAGCCCGCGCGATTGGCGATGCTCACCGCGTCGAGCGTTTCCGACAGCGTGCCGATCTGGTTGACCTTGACCAGCAGCGAGTTGGCGAGGCCCTGGTCGATCCCTTCGCGCAGACGCTGCGGATTGGTCACGAAGAGATCGTCGCCGACCAGCTGGACGCTATTGCCGATGCGGTCGGTCAGCGCCTTCCAGCCTTCGAAATCGTCTTCGGCCATGCCGTCCTCGATCGAGCGGATCGGGTAGTCGCGGCACAGCTTGTCGAGATATTCGGCCATTTCGTGCCCGTCGAGCGACAGCTTCTCGCCGGTAATCTCGTATTTGCCTTCCTTGAAGAACTCGGTCGAGGCGCAATCGAGCGCCAGCGCGATATCCTCGCCCGGCGTGAACCCGGCCTGTTCGATCGAGGCCATGATGAAGTCGAGCGCGTCGCGCGTGCTGGCGAGGTCGGGGGCGAAACCACCCTCGTCGCCCACCGCGGTGGCAAGGCCCTTCTCGTGCAGCTTCTTCTTGAGCGTGTGGAACACTTCCGCACCCCAGCGCACCGCCTCGGCCAGGCTGTCGGCGCCGACGGGCATGATCATGAATTCCTGAATGTCGATCGGGTTGTCGGCATGTTCGCCGCCGTTGATGATATTCATCATCGGCACCGGCAGGAGGTGTGCGGAGACCCCGCCGATATAGCTGTAGAGCGGCAGCCCGCGCGCGTTCGCGGCGGCCTTGGCCACCGCCATGCTCGTCCCCAGAATGGCATTGGCGCCGATCCGGCCCTTGTTGGGGGTGCCATCGAGCGCGATCATCGACAGGTCGATATCGCGCTGGTCCTCGGCGTCGAAGGCGCCGACCAGCAGGTCGCGGATCTCGGTGTTCACCGCCTCGACGGCCTTGAGCACGCCCTTGCCGAGATAGCGGGTCTTGTCGCCGTCGCGCAGTTCGACCGCCTCGTGCGCGCCGGTCGAGGCACCGCTGGGCACGGCGGCCCGGCCGAAGCTGCCATCGTCGAGCAACACATCGACTTCGACCGTGGGATTGCCCCGCGAATCAAGGATTTCACGGGCATGGATGTCGATGATCGCGGTCATGGATGCTGGCGCTCCGGAGAAAGGTGTTGTAATTGGCTAAAACACCCCCAGATGGGGAGTCCGCAGCGCTCTATGCGCCGGAACATTGGTGTGCAAGTTGCGTTGCACCATGGAAGGCGAAATCGCCTATTCGAGATTGACCGAGGGCAAGGACGAAGAGCATGGCAGAGACAACTTCCGGTGGCGCGCCAAAGAAGCGCAAGACCACCGCAATCAAGAAACCCGCAGCGAAGAAATCCACTTCCGCCAAGACGCCGCGCAAAGCCGCGGCATCGACGAGCGCAGCCAAGGAGACCGTTCCCGTGACCGACAAGACCACTGCCACCACCGACAACCGCTCCGAAGCCAAGTCGCGCTTCAACGCTGCGCTGGAAGAAGCCAAGGCCGGTGCCGCCGCGCTGAAGGCCGAAGGCCGCGACCGCGCCGTCGCCTATCGCGACCAGGCCAAGGGCAAGGGCGAGGACTGGGTTACCGACGCCAAGGCTTATGGCGAGGAAGCCAAGATCAAGGGCCGCGAACTGGCCGTCGAAGGCAAGGTCAAGGCTGGCGAAGGCCTTCGCTCGCTCAGCCGCCTGGTCAGCGACAATGCCTATCAGGTCGACGAAAAGCTGGGCGCCAAATACGGCGACTACGCCCGAAGCGCCTCCAAGTCGCTCGACGGCTATGCCACCAGGCTCGACGAAAAGAGCGTCGACGACCTGGTCGAGGACGGCCGTGAATTCGTCCGCAAGAGCCCGGGCAAGGCACTCGGCATCGCGGCGCTTGTCGGCTTCATGTTTTCGCGTCTATTCCGCAGCTCGCGCTGAACGAGCTGCCACGGGGGACTGAATGCGGGACGACGAATCCGAGCGTACGGACGATTTCGCCGGCCCGCTCGATCTGCCTGACGAGCACGAGGCTCCCGATCCGCAGGGCGACGACGGTCACGAATATTCGCTGACCGACGACGTCCTGGCGCTGATCGAGGACGGCAAGACCTATGCCGAGGCCGAACTGCGGTTCCAGAAGAGCCGCACCGGATTCATCGCCAACCGCGCCAAGGGTGCGATTGGCTTCGGCCTCGGGGCCTTCGGCGTGCTCCACCTCGCCCTCATCGCCGCGACCGTCGGCCTGGTGATCGCGCTGGTCCCGATCATCGGTGCCTGGGGCGCGACCGCGCTGGTCACGGTGGTGCTCGTCATTGCTGGTGTGATCCTCCTGCGCCTGCTCAAGAGCCGCATAGACGATATTCGCGGTGCCTTCGACGAGGAGGACCCATCGTGAGCACCCGCCGCGCGCGCATGATCGAAGACCGGCACCTGCGCGATTCCGCACGCGCGCTGGTCGAAGCCGACATCGAGCATCTCAAGGCCGATTTCACGCACAAGACCATCGCCGAGCGGGCGATGGATCGCGTGATGGACGGCGCCTCCGATCTCTACGACGAAGCCATGGACATGGCCGAGGACAACAAGGGCGCGCTCGCCGCACTGCTCGCCGCGGTGGTAGTTTGGTTCGCGCGCAACCCGATCTTCGAATTGCTCGGCTTTACACCCGAAGAGCAGGACGAGGACGATCTGGCCGAATAGTCGGAACATCGTGTCGCCGAAATTCGTTGATCGCACGAACACATTTTTCCGGAGAGTACCATGGCCGATGCAGCCGAAAGCAATGTCACCCCGATCAGCGCCGACAGCAAGCTGAGCGATTCGGAGAAGCGCGATCAACTCCGCGCCCGGATCGAAGCCGGCGAGCAGCGCAATGAACAGCGCAGCCTCGCAGATCAGGCGAAAGACGTCGCCGACTCCGCGCTCGATTTCACCCGCAAGCATCCGCTGGCGGTTGTCGGTGGTGTGCTCGTGCTCGGCCTTGCCGCCGGTGCGATGACGCGCAAGGGCCGTCGCCTCGGCCGACGCGGCGGCGTCTTCGCCGGTCTCGCGACCGATGCCGCGCTGGCCTATGGCGCGCGGATGATCGACGGCCTGATGGACGGCGCGCAATATGCCGGCGACCGGTTCGAGGACTTCGGTGACAGCGCCGCCACCACCGCGCGGGGACTGCGGCGCGACGCCGCCTACAAGCTCGATACGGCGAGCGACGCGCTGCGCGCCTCGGGACGCAAGGCCGGGCGCAAGGGCAGCCGCGCCTATCGCGCATTGCGCACCCGCCTGACGCACTGACATCTCCCGAAACGGGACCTGCCGTAGCGGCGCGACAGGCTTGCCTGTTGCGCCGCTTTCGCTATGTGGCGCAGCCAATCCTCCCCTCCCCCGAGCGAAAGACATCCGATGGAAGAAAAAGAGAGCAAGCAGACGCTCTACCTGGTCATGGGCGGCCGCGTCACCGATCCGCGCAGCGTGACCTTCGCCGATCCCGAGAGCATCCACGTCGCCGGTGTGTTCAGCAGCTACGACCTCGCGGTGGATGCGTGGCGCTCGAATGCCCAGCGCACGGTCGACGATGCAGAGATGAAATACGTCATCGTCCACCTGCACAAGCTGCTCGATCCGGGCGCATAATTCCGCGGTGGCCTATTCGATCAGGCCCTATTGCGACGCCGATGCCGAGGCCCTCGCCGCGGTGAACGCGGCGGCCATCGCAGAAATCGGCCCACACGCCTATTCGCCCGAACAGGTTGCCGCATGGTCGGCGCGCCATCCCGGACCCGAAAGGTTCCGGGAGCGCGTCGCTGCGGGCCATGCGATCTTCGTCGCCGCCGATGCGGAGGACAGGCCGGTCGCCTATGTGCTGATCGAGCCCGACGGGCATCTCGACCACCTCTACAACCATCCTGAGCACACGCGCCGGGGGCTCGCCACGCAATTGCTGGCGACGGCCGAGGCGCATGCGGCGGCTCTGGGTGTGCAGCGCCTCTACACCGAGGCGAGCGATCTTGCCCGCCCGGCATTCGAGCGGGCGGGTTACGTTGCGACGAAGAAGCGCGAGTTCACCATCGCCCACGAGGGTCGGGAGGTCCCGATCCACAATTGGGCGATGGAAAAACGGATCAGATGAATTCGATCTTGTCGATCAGGTAGAACTTGTCGCCCGAGGGGACGGTCACTTCGACCTCTTCCTCGATCTGCTTGCCGATCAGCGCCCGCCCGATCGGCGAATTGTAGCTGATCCGCCCCTTCGAGGCATCTGCCTCGGTCTGGCCGACGATCTGGTAGCGCACCGGCTTGTCGTCTTCGTCGAGCAGGGTGACGGTCGCGCCGAAGATCACCTTGTCGCCGCTCAGCGTGGTCGGATCGATGATCTGCGCGCGGCTGATCTTGTCCTCCAGCTCGCCGATCATGGCTTCGACCTGGCCCTGGCGTTCCTTGGCGGCGTGGTATTCTGCGTTTTCCGAAAGGTCGCCATGCGCGCGCGCTTCCTCGATCGCATCGACGATCTTGGGGCGTTCGGCACGCAGGATCTTCAGGTCCGCCGTGAGCTTCTCGTAGCCCTCGGCCAACATCGGCACTTTTTCCATAGGACCCCTTGTCCTTCCTGTTCCAACCGGTCTCCCGGGACAATTCGAACCCGGTCCGCCGAAGTGCGGAACCCAATCGGTTCGAATGTCTGGGGGAGCGGTGTCGTGTGTTCTGTCAGCTATAATAGTCTTGCAACGAACGCACTTCAAGCTGGTCCGGCGAAACCTCGGCAATCGCCTGCGCCACGGCGAGCGAAGCGGCGGCGGTGGTGTAGTACGGCAACTTCTTTTCGAGCGCCGCCTCGCGGATCGATTTGCTGTCGAGCAGCGACTGCCAGCCCTCGGTGGTGTTGAAGATCAACTGCACCTCGCCGTCGATGATCGCATCGACGATGTGCGGGCGGCCCTCGGCGACCTTGTTGACCGGTTCGACAGCCAGGCCCTGTTCGGCAAGGTAGCGCTGCGTCCCGCCGGTGGCGATGACGCGGAAGCCCTTGTCGAGCAAAGTCTCGACAGCCGGCACGATCGCCGCCTTGTCGCTATCCTTGACCGAAACGAAGAGCGTGCCCGACTGCGGCGGTTTCATCCCCGCGCCGAGCTGCGACTTGAGGAATGCGGGGGCGAAACCGCGGTCGATCCCCATCACCTCGCCGGTCGACTTCATCTCGGGCGAGAGCACCGGATCCGAACCGGGGAAACGCGCGAAGGGAAAAACCGCTTCCTTGACCGCCATGTGGTCGGGATTGAGGTCGAAGGGTGCGAAGCTGTCGAGCCGCTCGCCCGCCATCACCCGCGCGGCGACCTTGGCGATCGGCTGGCCGATGGCCTTGGCCACGAAGGGCACGGTGCGGCTGGCGCGCGGATTGACCTCGATAAGGTAGACTTCGCCGTCCTTGACCGCGAACTGGACGTTCATCAGCCCGCAGACCTTCAGCGCCCTCGCCAGCTCGGTTCCCTGACGCTCCATCTCGGCGATGATGTCGGCGGAAAGGCTGTAGGGCGGCAGCGTGCAGGCGGAATCGCCCGAGTGGACGCCCGCCTCCTCGATATGCTGCATCACGCCAGCGATCCGCACCTCGCCGGTGCCGTCGGCGACCACGTCGACGTCGCATTCGACTGCATCGCGCAGATACTGGTCGACCAGAACGGGGCTGTCGCCCGAGACGTTCACCGCGGTGGCGATGTAGTCGTCGAGTTGCGCCTCGCTGTCGACGATTTCCATCGCCCGCCCGCCGAGCACGTAGGAGGGACGCAGCAGCACGGGATAGCCAATACGATGCGCCACCGCGGCCGCCTCGTCGCGGCTCTTGGCGATGCCGTTCATCGGCTGCTTCAGCTTGAGCTGGTTGACCAGCTTGGCAAAGCGCTCGCGGTCTTCGGCGAGGTCGATCGCATCGGGGCTGGTGCCGAGGATCGGGATGCCCTCGCGCTCGAGCGCGGCAGCGAGTTTGAGCGGAGTCTGCCCGCCGAACTGGACGATCACGCCGACGACCTCGCCCTGCGACATCTCGACGCGCATGATCTCGAGCACGTCTTCCTCGGTCAGCGGCTCGAAATAGAGCCGGTCCGAGGTGTCGTAGTCGGTCGAGACGGTTTCCGGGTTGCAGTTGACCATGATCGTCTCGAACCCCGCCTCGCTGAGCGCGAAGCAGGCGTGGACGCAGCAATAGTCGAACTCGATGCCTTGCCCGATGCGGTTGGGACCGCCGCCGAGGATGACGATCTTCTTGCGGTCGGACGGCATCGCCTCGTCCTCGGACTCGCCGAAGCTGGGCGCTTCGTAGGTCGAGTACATATAGGGCGTGACCGCCTCGAATTCGGCGGCGCAGCTGTCGATCCGCTTGTAGACCGGGTAGACGCCGAGCTTGCGGCGCAGGTCGCGCACTTCCTGCTCGCTGGTGGCGCCCGCCATGGCGCGCAGCGCGTCGTGGAGCAGGCCCGAACGCTTGGCCTGCGTTTCGCCGAGGCCGCCCGCTACGCCGACCGAACGCACCGCCAGCGTGGCGAGGCGCTTGTCGGAGAAGCCCATCGCCTTCAATCGGCGCATTTCGGCGGCATCGCGGGGGAGGCCCTGGTGGCCGATCATCTTCTCTTCGTAGATGATCGCCTCGATCTGGCGCAGGAACCACGGGTCGAAACCGGTGATCTTCGCCACTTCCTCAACGGTGAAATCCTCGCGGAAGGCCTGCGCGATCTTGAGGATGCGGTCGGGCGTGCGCTTCGACAGCGAGGCCACGATCACTTCGCGGCTGACGCCTTCGAATTCGGTGATGCGGTTGAACCCGTCGAGGCCCGTCTCAAGGCCGCGCAGCGCCTTCTGCATCGATTCCGCGAAGCAGCGGCCGATCGCCATGACCTCGCCGACCGACTTCATCGCGGTCGAGAGTTCGTTCTTCGAGCCCTTGAACTTCTCGAAGGCGAAGCGCGGGATCTTGGTGACGACGTAATCGATCGTCGGCTCGAAGCTCGCAGGGGTCGCGCCGGTAATCTCGTTCTGGATCTCGTCGAGCGTATAGCCGACTGCCAGCTTCGCCGCGACCCGCGCGATGGGGAAGCCGGTGGCCTTCGACGCCAGTGCCGAGGACCGCGAGACGCGCGGGTTCATCTCGATCACGATCAGCCGGCCATCCTTCGGATTGACTGCGAACTGGACGTTCGAACCGCCTGTTTCCACGCCGATTTCGCGCAGCACCTCGATGCTGGCGGTACGCATGATCTGGTATTCCTTGTCGGTCAGCGTCAGCGCCGGGGCGACGGTGATGCTGTCACCGGTATGCACGCCCATCGGATCGACGTTCTCGATCGAGCAGATGATGATGCAATTGTCCTTGCGGTCGCGCACCACCTCCATCTCGTATTCCTTCCAGCCGAGGAGCGATTCCTCGATCAGGACCTCGGTGGTGGGCGAAGCGTCGAGACCTTCGCGGACGATGCGCTCGAACTCGGCCTTGTTGTAGGCGATGCCGCCGCCGGTACCGCCGAGCGTGAAGCTGGGCCGGATGATCGCGGGCAGGCCGGTGGTCTCGAGCACGGCGAAGGCCTCGTCGACCGTGTTGGCGACGCCGCTGCGCGCGCTTTCGAGGCCGATTGCGTCCATCGCCTCGCGGAAACGCTGGCGGTTCTCGGCCTTGTCGATGGCATCGGCATCGGCGCCGATCATCTGCACCCCGAACTTCTCCAGCGTGCCGTCGTTGAACAGCGCCAGCGCGCAGTTGAGCGCGGTCTGCCCGCCCATCGTCGGCAGCACCGCGTCGGGCCGTTCCTTCGCGATGATCTTGGCGACGATCTCGGGCGTGATCGGCTCGACATAGGTCGCGTCGGCCATTTCGGGATCGGTCATGATCGTGGCGGGGTTGGAGTTGACCAGGATGACCCGGTAGCCCTCTTCCTTCAGCGCCTTGATCGCCTGCGTGCCCGAATAGTCGAACTCGCAGGCCTGGCCGATGATGATCGGCCCGGCGCCAATGACGAGGATCGAGGAGATGTCAGTGCGTTTGGGCATTAGTTATTTGCCTCAGTCTTCTCGCGAGCGATCATTTGCTCAACTTTTTGTCTAATTTCCGGCGTGATGACTGAAACGTTGCCTGCGTCGTCGTTCAGTAGATCACAGTTGCCGATCCGGCGGCTTGTATATGGCTCTTGTAGAGCGGCTGCGTCGATTGCCTCGCGAAGTTGATACTCCGTCACTCCGCATTTCCTAGCATTGTCAGGTGATACTGAGCTGCAGGCTCCGAGCAGAAACACGAAGGCAATCGTTCCTCTCACCCCAACATCCCCACGAACTTCTCGAACAGGTAGAAGCTGTCCTGCGGGCCGGGGCTCGCTTCGGGGTGGTACTGGACGCCGAAGGCCTTCTTACCCTTGATCGAAATCCCACAATTGGTGCCGTCGAACAGCGAGACGTGGGTCTGTTCGACCTCGGGCGGCAGCGTGTCGACATCGACCGCGAAGCCGTGGTTCATGCTGGTGATCTCGACCAGGCCGGTACTGTCGCCCCACCCTTCCCCGACACGCTGGACAGGGTGGTTGGCGCCGCGGTGGCCCTGGAACATCTTGGCAGTCTTCGCGCCGGCCGCGAGGCCGAGCATCTGGTGGCCGAGGCAGATGCCGAACAGCGGTACGTCGTTGTCGAGCAGCGCCTTGATCACCGGCACGGCATATTCGCCGGTCGCCGCCGGATCGCCCGGACCGTTGGAGAGGAACACGCCGTCGGGCTTGAGCGCCATGATCTCGTCGAACGAGCTGCGCGCGGGCACCACGGTGACCTTCGCACCCGCCTTCACGAGATTGCGGAAGATATTGTCCTTCGCGCCGTAGTCGATTGCAACGACGTGCGGCTTCTCTGCACCGCCGTTCGTATAGCCGAAGCCGAGCTGCCAGTGGCCGCCGCGCCAGTCCTCGCGTTCGCTGCGGGTGACGCCGGGGACGAGGTCGAGCCCTTCGAGCCCGCTCCATTCGGCGGCCTGCTGCTTGAGCGCCTTGAGGTCGAACTCCCCGCGCGGGCTGTGCGCGATCACCGCATTGGGCGCGCCCGACAGGCGAATGCGGCGGGTGAGCGCGCGCGTATCGACACCCGAGAGGCCGATCTTGCCGTGCTCGCGCATCCATTCGACGAATTCGTTCTGCGCGCGGAAATTCGAATGCGCGGTCACTTCCTGCCGCACGACGCAGCCGACCGCGCCGAGCCCGCGGCTCTCGTGGTCTTCCTCGTTCGCGCCGACATTGCCGATATGCGGGAAGGTGAAGGTGACGATCTGGCTGTCGTAGGAGGGATCGGTCATCACCTCCTGGTAGCCGGTCATCGCGGTGTTGAAGCAGACTTCGCCCACCGCGCTGCCGCTGGCGCCGAAGCCCTTGCCCCAGATGACGGTGCCGTCGCCAAGTACGAGGACTCCGGTCGCGCCTTTGGGTTGCGCGTGCGAAGATGCGGACAGGGCCATGGGCGCTCCGGGTAAAAGGTTTCCAGCGATGTGTGCTAAGTCCCAGCCGCTAGGGACCCCAGCGATTCCCGTCAAGCGGAACCCTTGGCTTATCGCCGCACTGTTCTAAATGGGCTGCGAACTCCAGACACCAACCATCGGGAATCCCAATGCTGCGCGAAAAAATCCAGGCCGAGACCGTCACCGCCATGAAGGCAAAGGACAAGGATCGCACCGCCGCGCTCCGCCTGATCGGGGCCAAGATCAAGGATCGCGACATCGAGCTGCGCACGTCGGACACAAAGCCGGAAGACGACGAGCTCGTCACCGACGTACTGATGAAGATGGCCAAGCAACGCCGCGAGTCGATCGAGATGTACGAGGACGGCGGGCGCCAGGAACTCGCCGACAAGGAAAAATCCGAGCTCGCGGTGATCGAGGAATTCCTGCCGAAACAGATGAGCGAGGACGAAACCCGCACCGCCATCGCCGCGATCAAGGCCGACCTCAACGCCGAGGGAATGAAGGACATGGGCCGCGTAATGGGGGAACTTAAGGCCCGCCACGGCGCTACTCTCGACATGACCAAGGCCAGCGGGCTGGTAAAGGAAGCGCTGTCATGAACCGTATCGCCGTCGCCCTCCCCCTCGTTCTCGCGCTCGGCGCCTGCGGCAGCGATGCCGACGAGCCGCCTACCGATCTCGATGTGGCGGTAAGCGACGGCGAGGCCGAGGCGCTGGCGCGCCAGATCGAGGCGGGCGATTTCCTCGACTTGCAGCTCGGCGCGAAGATCGTCGGGCCGCAGGGCGAGGAGGTCGAAAGCGCGCTGTCGAACCCTGAAGGCAATTTCGCCGACATGCGCAGCTTCGTCGCCTGCCCTGCCGGCATGAAGACCTGCGACCCGGCGAAGGCGCCCGAGGGCACGGTCTATACCTATGTCCACGTGGTCTACCCAGGCGAGGACAATGAAGACGACAGCGGGAGCGGCGAGGGCAATGATTCCTCCGACATCGAGCGCGCGACCGTCTTCCGCATGACCCGCCCGGCGACGGGCTTCACCGGCGCGGCGGGCTATTCGAAGGACGAGGCCATGGCGGCGATCGGACCCAAGGCCGATGTCGTCGTCACCTGCGACAAAGGCGCGCTGGTGTGGACCGTGAGCGCGGGTGACGGCGGCGACCAGTGGGAACAGGCCGAACCGCTGACCTTCTGGTGGCAATCGACCGTGCCCCCGGCTGGCCCTGCAGAAGCCTATGCAATCACGGCAAACTACACGCAGGCGACGGGCAGCGGCCCCTATCCCGGCCAGGCAGCGGGCGCGACCAATGCCTGTGAGGCTCCCCCGGCGAAGGGGTGACACTCTCCCAAGCGCGTAACATGCGGGTATAAGCCTGTGGAGCGTTCGACCATCGGCTAGCGGCGGGAAGGCCGGAGCGATAAGGTCTGCGACCTTATGGCCCTGTCTCCCCAATGGCTCGACGAATTGCGCATGCGGACCACGCTGTCCGCAGTGATCGGTCGTACCCTGCGGCTGACCAAGGCGGGCCGCGAGTTCAAGGCCTGCTGCCCCTTCCACAACGAGAAGACGCCGAGCTTCTACGTCAATGACGAGAAGGGCTTCTACCACTGCTTCGGCTGCGAGGCGCATGGCGATGCGATCCGCTGGCTGACTGACCAGCGCGGCATGCCCTTCATGGATGCAGTGAAGGAACTGGCGGCGGAGGCCGGGATGGAGGTTCCCGCCCCCGATCCGCGCGCCGCGCAGCGAGCGGAGAAGCGCGCGAGCCTGCACGATGTGACCGCGGCGGCGCAGGACTGGTTCGTCGGCAATCTCAAGTCGGCCGACGGCGCGCAGGCGCGCGCCTATCTCGGCCGGCGCGGTTTTTCAGACGCGACGATCCGCGAATTCGGCTTCGGCTACGCGCCCGAGGACCGCCAGGCGCTCAAGCGTGCGCTCGGCAAATTCGACGAGCCGATGCTGATCGAATCCGGCATGCGCATCTCGGTCGAGGACAAGGAGCCCTACGACCGGTTCCGGGGCCGTCTGATGCTGCCGATCCACGACATGCGCGGGCGCGTGATCGCCTTCGGCGGCCGCGTGCTCGATCCCGAGGGCAAGCCGAAATACCTCAACAGCCCCGACACCCCGCTGTTCGACAAGGGGCGCACGCTCTACAACCTCCATCGCGCCGCTCCCGCCGCGCGGCAGAGCGGGCGGATGATCGTTGTCGAGGGCTATATGGACGCGATCGCGCTCGCCAATGCAGGCATTCGCGAGGCGGTCGCTCCGCTCGGCACCGCACTGACTGAGAACCAGATCGAACTGCTGTGGCGCCAGGTCGAACGCCCGATCCTGTGTTTCGACGGCGACAATGCCGGCCAGCGCGCCGCGATGCGCGCGATCGCCCGCGTGCTGCCGATGCTTCGCCCGGCGCATTCGCTCGCGATCGTGCGCATGCCCGCGGGCAAGGACCCCGACGACCTGATCCGCGAGAAGGGCGTAGCCGCGATCGAGGAGCTGCTGGCACGGCCCGCGAGCCTGCTCGACATGCTGTGGGAATTCGAAAAGGCCGCCGCGCCACTCGATACGCCCGAGGACAAGGCCGGGCTCAAGGCGCGGCTGCTCGATCATGTCGAGGCCATCCAGCACCCCGATATCCGCGCGCTCTACAAGCGCGAACTGCTCGAACGCTTTTCCGCCCTCGCCTTCCCGCCCCGCCCCCCACGCGAGTTCCAGCCCCGTGGCGACTGGAAGAAGGGCAATTTCCGTCAGCCCGCTCCTGCGCTCACCCCCGAGGCTCGTGCGAGCCTGACCCGTGCGATGCAGGGCGGCGCGCGCGACGCGCTCACTCGCGCGGTGATCGCCGGTCTCGTCCGCTTTCCCGACCAGATCCTGCGCCACGAAGAGGCGCTCGGCGACCTCGCCCGGCGTGACCAAAATGTCGGTTCCGCGATCGATTTGCTGCTCGAAGCGGCCGAGACGCTTGATTTGTCCGCTCAATCGACCATATCGCTCGAACGAGGCCTTCCCGCCCCACCGGAAAAAGCTCATTTCGCCTTCCTCGATGAAGGCACCGACCCGGGTGATGCGCGCGAGGATCTGGCCGAGGCCGTTTCGTTGCTGGTCGAAAGACCTGCGCTGGAGGCTGCGCTCGCCGCAGCCACGGCGCGTTTCGAGCGCGATCCGGAAGGCTCCATCGCCGAACAGACCCGATTGCGCGAGCGATTGCTGGCACTGAACGAGCGGTTGAAGCGTTTCGGGCGCAGGAAAGCGGCAGCGATCGGCGAATCGGAATCATGATCCCCCGGGTGCGCGGCCCGTGGACAAGACAAAGACTGGACTGAAGACCCCATGGCCACCAAGTCGAAGACCAAGGACGACGGCGACGCTCCCCTGATCGACCTCAATGAGGCATCGGTGAAGAAGCTCCTCGCGAAGGCGAAGAAGCGCGGCTACGTCACTTATGACGAGCTCAACGATGCGCTGCCGCAGGGCGAGATGAGCTCCGACCAGATCGAGGACATCCAGTCGGCCCTGTCCGACATGGGCGTGCAGATCGTCGAGAGCGACGAAGAGGCCGAGGCCGCCGCCGAAGAAGCCGAAGAGGTCGAGGAAATCGAGGCCGCCGACGGCAAGAAGGAAACCAAGAAGACGACCGCGGCTGCAGCTGCGAAGAAGACCGCCACCGGCGAGCGCACCGACGACCCCGTGCGCATGTACCTGCGCGAAATGGGCGCGGTCGAACTGCTCAGCCGCGAGGGTGAAATCGCCATCGCCAAGCGCATCGAGGCCGGCCGCGACATGATGATCATGGGCCTGTGCCAGAGCCCGATCACCTTCCATGCCATCATCCAATGGTCCGAGGCGCTCAACGCCGAGGAAATGCAACTGCGCGAGATTCTCGATCTCGACGCCATGCTATCGAAGGAACCCCCGCCCGAGAAGATGGCGGAGGAAGAGGAAGACGACGACGGCGAGATTTCGGAAGAAACTGCCGGCCCCTCGATCCGCGACGATGACGAAGACGAGGATTCCGACGAAGACGGTGAGGACGGCGAGGAAGGCTCGTCCAAGAGCGACGATGACGACGACGAGGACAACACGATGTCGCTCGCGCAGATGGAGGCGGCCCTCAAGCCCGACGCCATCGAACGCTTCGCGCGCATCACCGACCTGTTCGGCAAGTTCGAGAAGCTCCAGAAGGAGCGCGTCGAGCTCATGGCCAAGGGCGAAACCTTCAGCGCGGCCAAGGAAAAGAAATACGAAGCGCTGTCGGAACAGCTCACCGCCGAGGTCGAAAGCGTCCAGTTCCACGCGACCAAGATCGAGTTCCTGGTCGACAATCTCTACGCCTTCAACCGCCGCCTGACCGCTCTTGGCGGCCAGATGCTGCGTCTGGCCGAGCGCCACAAGGTCAAGCGCCTCGACTTCCTCGACGCCTATATCGGCAACGAGCTCGACGACAGCTGGCTCAAGGACCGCGCCAAGAAGGACAAGAAATGGGCCGCCTTCGCCGAGAAGGAAGCCGAAGCCGTCGAGCGCATCCGCGCCGAGATCTCCGACATCGCCAGCCAGACCGGCATGGCGCTGGAGGAATTCCGCCGCATCGTGAACATGGTCCAGAAAGGCGAGCGCGAAGCGCGCATCGCCAAGAAGGAAATGGTCGAGGCGAACCTCCGCCTCGTGATATCGATCGCGAAGAAGTACACCAACCGCGGGTTGCAGTTCCTTGACCTGATCCAGGAAGGCAACATCGGGTTGATGAAGGCGGTCGACAAGTTCGAATACCGCCGCGGCTACAAGTTCAGCACCTACGCCACCTGGTGGATCCGGCAGGCGATCACCCGTTCGATCGCCGACCAGGCGCGCACCATCCGCATCCCGGTCCACATGATCGAAACGATCAACAAGCTGGTCCGCTGCAGCCGCCAGTTCCTGCACGATCAGGGCCGCGAACCGACTCCCGAAGAGATGGCGGAGAAGCTCTCCATGCCACTCGAGAAGGTGCGCAAGGTGATGAAGATCGCCAAGGAGCCGATCAGTCTCGAGACGCCGATCGGCGACGAGGAAGACAGCCACCTCGGCGATTTCATCGAGGACAAGAACGCGATCATCCCGGTCGACGCGGCGATCCAGGCGAACCTCAAGGAAACGGTCACCCGCGTCCTCGCCAGCCTCACCCCGCGCGAGGAACGCGTGCTGCGCATGCGCTTCGGCATCGGCATGAACACCGACCACACGCTCGAGGAAGTCGGCCAGCAGTTCTCGGTTACGCGCGAACGTATCCGCCAGATCGAAGCCAAGGCGCTGCGCAAACTCAAGCACCCGAGCCGCAGCCGCAAGATGCGGTCGTTCCTCGATCAGTAAGGCGCCAGCCGCCTTGCCACAGTAATGACGAAGCCGCCCGGTCCACATGCGACCGGGCGGCTTTTTCTTGCTAGTTCTGCTGCTTGAGCTGGTAACCCGTCGGCGGAACATCATCGAACAGGTTGTTGCCGTAGGACGTGAGCTGCGCGTTGTTGTTGAGAACGAAGGTGCCGGAGGGGCCGGCGAACTTGTTGTCGTCGATGCTCATCTTCTGCTGCGGGCCGTTCATCCGCACTTGGGCGAGATCGTTGAAGGCGAAGACATTGCGTGTCACCCAAGCCCGCGATCGGCCGACGCTGGTGGTATAATTGATGCCATAGCCCGTATTGTCGATGAATTCGCATTGATCGATCGTCATCATCAAATCGTTGGTATTGGCGACCTCGATGCCATTCTGGCAGGCGAGTATCGTGGTGTTGATCACCGAGACCTGATTGGCGCTGAGGATCTTGATTCCCGAAACGCAGCTCCCGCCGAAGCCTTCGATCTCGATATTCTGGATCACCACCCGGTCGGTGGTCGCAGCGTTGATGATGATGCCATTGGTCCCGCTGGCAAGGATCGATCCCAATGTTCCCTCGCCCTGGATGGTGATCGACTTGGTGATGGTCACCGAGCCAATGCCGGCAGGGTCGAGGATGTTTATCTCGCCCGCCGCGGCGGTCTTCGAGATCGCTCCTGCAAGGGTCTTGCACGGTGCCGTGCGGGAACAGGGATTGGCATCGTCGCCGACCCCCGAAACCCAGGTACGGGTCGCCTGCGCCGAAGCAGGGACCGCGAACAACGAAAGGGACAGCACGACGGCTGCGACGAATCGCTTGAACAGTCTTTTCATGATCCAACTCCCCACGCAGCGACTCGCGCCGTCCCGCCCCTGCGATCCGCGCGCCGCAGCCGCCCGCAACGGGTGCTGCGCCTGCACCCGGGAATTGTCCAGCATTCGCTTGTGGCAATTTGCGACTTCCGGGTGGAGGATTCGTCAGCCCTCGCCTATGAGGCAGCCCATGCGTATCGCCATTGCCTCCGACCATGCCGCCATCGACCTCAAGGCCGAGCTGCGCGAGTGGTTGATCGAGCAGGGCCACGAGGTCGCCGACCTCGGCCCCGAGACCACCGACAGCGTCGACTATCCCGACTTCGGCTACAAGCTGGCCGCAGTCGTCGCCGACGGCACGGCCGAGCGCGGCGTCGCGCTGTGCGGCTCTGGCATCGGCATCTCGATGAGCGTCAACCGCAATCCCGCGGTGCGCTGCGCGCTGGTTTCGGAGCCGCTATCGGCCAGCCTCGCACGCGAACACAACGATGCCAATTGCATCGCCATGGGCGCGCGGCTGACCGGTAGCGACATGGCGAAGGCGTGCCTCGCCGCCTTCCTCGAAACCGAATTCGCCGGCGGCCGCCACCAGCGCCGCGTCGACAAGCTATCCAATCCGGAGATCTGACTTGGCTACCCAGCCCGCATCGACCAACCGCAGCCCGATGGACCGTTTCTGGCACGATACGCTCGCCGAGGCCGATCCGGAGATTTACGGCGCGATTCGCAAGGAACTCGCACGCCAGCAGGACAAGATCGAACTGATCGCGAGCGAGAACATCGCCTCGACGGCAGTCCTCGAAGCCACCGGCAGTGTCTTCACCAACAAATATGCCGAGGGCTACCCGGGCAAGCGCTACTACGGTGGCTGCGACTATGCCGACGTGGTCGAAACGCTGGCGATCGAACGCGCCAAGCAACTGTTCGGCTGCCAATTCGCCAACGTCCAGCCCAACTCGGGCAGCCAGATGAACCAGGCGGTGTTCCTCGCGCTTCTGCAGCCGGGCGATACCTTCATGGGCCTCGATCTTAATTCGGGCGGCCACCTGACCCACGGTTCGCCGGTCAACATGAGCGGCAAGTGGTTCAATCCGGTAAGCTACGGTGTCCGCAAGGACGACGAGCTGATCGACATGGATGAGGTCATGGCAATCGCCAAGGCCAACCAGCCCAAGCTGATCATCGCCGGCGGCACTGCCTATTCGCGCGTGTGGGACTGGGAAGCTTTCCGCAAGGTCGCCGACGAGGTCGGCGCATACCTGATGGTCGACATGAGCCACATTTCCGGTCTCGTCGCCGGGGGAGCGCATCCCTCGCCCTTCCCGCACGCCCATGTCGTCACCACCACCACGCACAAGAGCCTGCGCGGCCCGCGTTCGGGCGTGATCCTGTGGGACGACGCGGAGCTGACCAAGCCGATCAACATGGCCGTCTTCCCCGGCATGCAGGGCGGACCGTTGATGCATGTCGTTGCCGCCAAGGCAGTCGCCTTCGGCGAGGCACTGCGCCCCGATTTCCAAGACTATGCCAGCCGCGTGGTCGAGAACGCGCGCGCGCTGGCCGAAGGGATCGAGGCCAATGGCCTGCGTGTCGTTTCGGGCGGCACCGACAACCATTCGATGCTCGTCGACCTGACGCCCAAGGACGTTACCGGCAAGGCGGCCGAAGCCGGGCTCGATCGCGCCTGGCTGACCTGCAACAAGAACGGCATCCCCTACGACACGCGCAGCCCCTTCGTGACCAGCGGCATCCGCCTCGGCACGCCTGCCGGTACCACGCGCGGCTTCGGCCCCGACGAATTCCGAAAGATTGGCGCGCTGATCTGCGAAGTGGTAGACGGTCTCTCGCGCAACGGCCCCGAAGGCGACGGGCAGGTCGAAGAGCAGGTGCGCGGCAAGGTGGCCGAACTCTGCGCGGCCTTCCCCGTCTATCCCGGGCGCTGAGGAGACGAACGATGGACGAGCACGAACCCAACCACCAGGATCACGACCTGATTTCCGACGCTGGAAACGAGATCAAGGGTATGGCGAGGGAAGGGATGAACCATCCCTCAACCAAGCCGGTGCTGACCGGCGCTGCGGTGGGCGCGATTGCCGCCGGGATTCTGCCTGTGGTGACCTGGCCGATAGGTCTCGTCGCGGGCGCGGGGTTCATGCTGTACAAGCGCCTGCGGCCCTGAACGACTTCCCAATTCGAAATATTCGCTTTAGAGCTGGCACCGGATACTTCCGGGCGTGAATGCGCGTTACTTTCCAGCCACATAAGGACGAGACATATGGATGACCGCGAACCCCGCAATCAGGATCGCGACCTGTTCCCCGATGCCAAGGGCGAGTTGAGCGACATGCTCCACGGCGGGCTCGACCATCCGTCGACCAAGCCAGTGCTCAAGGGCGCCGCGGTCGGCGCTGCCGCCGGCCTGTTCGTGCCCGTCGTCGGTCCGCTGATCGGCGGTCTCGCGGGCGGCGGCTACGCGCTTTACAAGCGCATCAGGGACTAAATGCGCTGCCCGTTCTGCGCCCATGACGACAGCCAGGTAAAGGACAGTCGTCCGACCGAGGATTCGACCTCGATCCGCCGTCGGCGGCAATGTTCGAGCTGCGGCGCGCGCTTCACCACATTCGAGCGCGTTCAGCTGCGCGAGGTGACCGTCGTCAAGAGCGGCGACCGACGCGAAGCCTTCGATCGCGGCAAACTCGAACAGTCGATCTCACTCGCCTGTCGCAAGCGCGACGTGCCGCAGGAGCGGATCGACCAGCTCGTCTCGGGCATCCAGCGGCAGGTCGAGACCGCCGGCGAAGCCGAGATCCCGTCGCAACGCATCGGCGAAATGGTGATGGACGGTCTGAAAGGCCTCGACAGCGTCGCCTACATCCGTTTCGCCAGCGTCTATCGCGACTTCAGCGAAGCGCGCGACTTCGAGGAATTCGCGAGCACGGTGCAGGAAGCGGCGGCCCATGAGCGCGGCTGACCTGCGCAAACCCGCAATCGTCCTCATCCGGCCGCAGCTGGGCGAAAACATCGGCAAGGCGGCGCGCGCCATGCTCAATTTCGGCCTCACCGAGATGCGCCTGGTCGAGCCACGCGATGGCTGGCCCAATCCTTCGGCCGGCCCCGCCGCCTCCGGTGCGGACATCGTGCTGGAGCGGGCCACGGTCTATTCCTCTACCGCCGAAGCTGTGGCCGATTGCGCGCATGTCTATGCCACCACCGTGCGCAAGCGCGGGGTGACCAAGCCGGTCCTGACGCCCGAGGAAGCAAGCCGGGAAATGGCAAGCCAACCGGGGCGCAGCGCCATCCTGTTCGGTCCCGAACGCTCCGGCCTTGAAACCGAGGACGTTGCGCTGGCCCGGGCCATCCTGACGGTTCCGATCAATCCCGAATTCGGGTCACTCAACCTCGCCCAGGCCGTCATCCTGTGCGCCTATGAATGGTCGAAGCACGAACAGCTGGTGCAGCCCACGCAGGAGGATCTCCTGCCGCCCGCCCCGCAGGAAGAGCTCGACGGCCTGATTTCCCATCTCGAAGGCATGCTCGATCCCAAGGGCTACTACCTGCCCGAAACCCGCCGGGAGGCGACGCGACGCACCCTGAGGGGCGTGCTCACCAAGCCGGGCTGGAATCACCTAGAAGTACGCACCCTTCGAGGGGTTCTGTCCGCACTCGAACGCGAACCGCGCAAGTAAAAACCTGGACGCGATTGTTATTCGAATACAATAGTGTATCCTGCAGGCGAAGGAGATTCTTCATGAATACTCGCGCCCTTGCCCTCATCGCCATCATTTCTGTATCGCTTGCGCCGTCTGTCGTCGCTCAGCAAGCAGACATGACGGATCCCGTTGCTGTCGAAGCGGATATCCAGCAGGCCTCCGACGAGAACGCTGCGGAAGAGCGCGACGACGAAGCAATCGAGTGCCGAAATCTGGCTCCGCGCGTGGGCACCCGCATTCCCGGCCGCCGCGTATGCCTCACCCTATTCCAGTGGAAGCAATGGGAAGAGAACACGAAGGAAGAGATGCGCGACACCGAGCGCATGGGCCTGATCCGTAATCGAGGCTGACCCATGACCGGAACAATCGTCGACCGACATGGTCCGTCGGTCGCCCGTCCATTTGGGGTTCAGCTTTACCACATAGGGTGGTAAGCGGATCAACAGGAGGATTTATGAAGAGCTTCAATATTGCTTTCGCAGCCGGCGCCGCTGCCCTGTTTCTTGTCCCCGCCGCGTCGGCAATGGCCGGCGAAAAGGGCGTGGTCGTCGGTGAAGACGACGCCAAGGCCAATGATGACGCAACGGTCCGCTGCAAGCGCCTGCCCCCGCCGGTCGGTTCGCGCATGGGCGGCAAGAAGGTCTGCAAGACCAACGCTGCATGGCGCTTGGAGCAGGAAGCTGCCGCTCAGGCAGCCCGCGAAAACCAGGATCGCAGCGGCACCGGTAACACGCGCACGAGCGGCTAAATCCCGGCGACCGATGGCTGAAGCGTGAATTTTTCACGTTTCGGCCACGCTGTGATATAGTCCCCGCAGGAGGTGAGTATGAAGAACTCGACATTTTTCCTCGCATTCGGCGCGGCTTTGATGGCGGCGCTCCCCGCGTCTGCCGTATCGGCGCTGGATCAGGAGCGTGCCCAGATCATCGACGAGAGCGACGCGAGGGCGGACGATCCTGCGACCATCGTCTGCAAGCGCCAGCCTCCGCCGGCCGGCACGCGCATCATGGGCAAGAAGGTCTGCAAGACCAATGCCGCCTGGCGCCTCGAGCAGGAAATGGCCGGTGACGCCGCTCGCGAACGGCAAGAACGCAGCGCAACGGGCAACACCCGCCAGGGCTGAGCGCCCTTAGTCGGGGTCGCGCAGGCGGTCCCACTCGACGAGTTCGTAGGCGATCGAGGTTTCGACCAGGTCGTCCCATATCTGCGCGATCTTCGCGGCAGGAAGACCGCGCCCCTCCGCATCCGCGCGGGCATTCTCGATCACTTCGGCCTTGCGCGCCTCGTCGCGCACGACATTGCGGTCGGTCTTGATGCGGGCGGCTGCGCGCATGTAGCCGAAGCGCCGGTCGAGCATTTCCATCAGCTCGCGGTCGGTCCGGTCCACGCCCATGCGCACTTCGCGCATATCGATGCAATCGTCGGGTAGCTTGAAATCGTCGCTCATGGCGCGCGCCCTGCCCCGCTTGGGCGTGCTTGTCGAGCACCTATCTTCACCCTTGACGAAGCGCGCGATACTGCTATTGGCGCGCCTTCGCGAATTGGCCCCGCACCCCGGTGAAGCGGTAGCCGCATCGAACCCAGGTTCGGTGGTGCGATGCCGGGTTCGATGGCTGCCACAGGGGCAGTCCTGCAAATTGAAGGAAATACCATGACGAAGCGCACCAGCGCCAAGTACAAGCTCGACCGCCGGATGGGTGAAAACATCTGGGGTCGCCCGAACAGCCCCGTCAACAAGCGTTCCTACGGCCCGGGCCAGCACGGCCAGCGCCGCAAGGGCAAGATGTCGGACTTCGGTCTGCAGCTGCGCGCCAAGCAGAAGCTCAAGGGCTACTACGGCGACGTGACCGAGAAGCAGTTCAAGCGCACCTACAAGGAAGCATCGGCCATGAAGGGCGACACCGGTCAGAACCTGATCGGCCTGCTCGAACAGCGCCTCGACATGGTCGTCTACCGCGCCAAGTTCGCGCCGACCATCTTCGCCGCGCGTCAGATCGTGAGCCACGGTCACATCTTCCTCAACGGCGTGAAGACCAACATCGCCTCGGCCCGCGTCAAGGTCGGCGACGTCGTTTCGCTCGGCAAGAAGGCGCAGGAAATGGCACTGGTCATCGAAGCGCAGAGCCTGCCCGAGCGTGACATTCCCGACTACGTCGCGCCCGACGGCAACGACAAGGTGACTTTCACCCGCGTGCCGAAGCTCGACGAAGTGCCCTACCCGGTCACCATGGAACCGAACCTCGTGGTCGAGTTCTACTCGCGCTAAGCCTCACGGCAGCGACACAGAAAAAGGGCGGTCCCTCGCGGGGCCGCCTTTTTTTCATGTCTATGTTATTTTTCAAAGATTTGGCGGGAACGCGGATCGATATCCACAGTTCACATTTGGCCATGACCCAATATCGCTTCATCACACCCAACCGGCGCGGAAAATGGTATCCCAGCCTCGGCGATGCCCAGGCGCGCGCCAACGCCATTGGGGCGGGCTATCTCGATGCTGCCGGCAACTTCATTGCCTATCGCGGCACCGTGCTGGAATTCCGCGAAAAAGCATCGACCTAGCGCTCGCCCGCCAAGCCTCTATGACAGCGATAAAGAAACGGGCGGCCCCTCGCGGAGCCGCCCTTCCTCGTTGGGCCCTGCCCGGACCCGATCAGGATCCGAGGTTGGCTGACAGGAAGCTATCGATCTTCACGAGCATCTGCTTGCGCGCGGCTCCGTCGTGAAGCGAGTGCGCCAGTCCTTCGAACTCGAGAAATTCGACCGGCTTGCCCGCAGCGCGCAGGGCGTCTTCCATGTTGCGCGACTGTTCGACATCGACATTGTTGTCCGCAGTTCCATGGACCAGGAGCACCGGAGCCTCGAAAGCGGCCGCATTGCGCATGGGACTACCTTGCTCGAGATACGGCCCGTCGCCGACGAACTTCTGGACGAGGCGATAGTTCGAGGTGGTGCGCTCCTCTTCGAGATACTGGCGCCAGTCCGCGACCGGGGCGATCGCCACCACCGCCTTGTAGAGGTCAGCATCGACAACTTGCGACTGGAGAGCGGTGTACCCGCCATAGGACCAGCCCACGATCGCCATTTTGTCGGGCTTGGCAATGCCTTGCGACACCAGCCACCTGCCAGCGTCGTTCACGTCGCCGATCGCAGTCCGCCATGCCTTGACCCCATTTTTGCCGAACCATTCGGCACCATAGCCCGTAGATCCCCGGAAATTGGGCTGAAGGACTGCATAGCCGCGCGCGGCAAAAAACTGCACCAGCCAGTCGAAGCCCCACTCGTCGCGCGCGGAAGGGCCTCCGTGCGGCAGGACGATCGCAGGCAGGTTCTTGCCGGTCGAGCCCACGGGCAGCGTCAGGTAACCCGGTATCTGCGTTCCGTCGGCAGCGGGGAATACGACAGGCTTCATTTCGGCAAGCTTGTGCCCTTCGGTCGTCTCGCGGATCGGCAGGAGAGGATTGAGCTGGTTCGTGTCGCGATCGAACTTGTAGAGCATGCCGGGGTCGACATCCGAACCCGTGACAAGAAGCACCTGCCGCTCGTCCTCGCTGGCACCGACGAAGCTCACAGCAGGCTTGCCGGGCAGAGCGCCACTCAATGCGCCAGCCAAGTCGCGAAATGCCGGGTCGAAGTACTTCACCAGGCGCTTTTCAGTGGCATAGCTCGCACCGATCACGCGCTGGCGCCGTCCGATTGTCACGAGCGAATCGACATCCGCACCTTCGGCGGCGAGGAGTTCCTTGCGCGCGAGGGTGCCGTCTAGCGAGATCGCGTAAAGCGTCTTGAACCCGCGGTCATCGTTGTCGAAACCGATGGCGGCATTGGTCGCAGAATCGACGGCGTAAGGTTCGAAGCCATCGATCGTCTGGCTATCGATTTCGGCACGAGAGAGCGGATTCCAGCGCTTGCTTCCTTGCTCGCGATAGAAATAGGCGAGCGTGTCCTGCGCGTAGCCACGCGGGTTGCTGTTGAGGGTGCCCTTGATCCGCACGATCCCCGCATCGTCTGCGATGTATTCGAAGGCATCCTTGTCGGGGGCCTCGACCGGCCGTTCCTTGCCTGTGACGACATCGTGCGACACAACGCCCAAACCTTCAGCCTGGTTGGCTAGACGGGTGTTGAGCGAAGATTCCTTCACGTAACCGCGCGTCACGAGGACCGACGATTCTTCTCCTTCGGCATTTAGTGAGATGATGCCTCCGCCGAAGTAAATATTGCCGTAGGCGCGCATCGACTTGCGGCCCTCGATCACATTGGGATCGGTGCCATCGGCGTTGACCGAGATCATCCTGCTGGCAGCGATATACCGACCGATGGAATCGTCCTTGCGACGCAGGATCGTCTGACAGACGAGCCGCTCTTCGGTAATCCAGTTGCAATAGGAAAGGTCACTCATGGGGTCGAGCGCTGCCAGCGCCCGCTTGGGCGGCGTTCCCGCTTCCAGATCGACCGTGTAGAGCGCCTCTCCCCCGGCCCCGACGGTACCGACATAGGCCAGCTTCTTGCCCGAAGGGGACAGGCTTGCATGGAAGATCGATTGGCGTGCGCCGAATGCCGTCGCATCTTCCTCCACTGTGCCGGCGGAAACCGACGAAGCAAGCGCGCAAAAGGACACGGCGGCGACGCCGGTGAATAGCTTTTTCATGAATTTCGACCCCTCATTTCCAAGTCGGTCGAAGATTAGCAAAGCTTATTCGCAGCGCAACCGCATAGGATAACTAATTCCGTCGAAATTCGAGCAATCGAATTCAATATCGCCCGGCGACCTGCAGCGACTTCCACACCATCGCCACGATTGCGATCGTGATCGCCCCACCCCAGAACCAGTAGGGCAGGAACAGCGCATCGGCGATGCGCCCAGTGTCCGAAAGGGCGACATGCCCGCCGACCACGGCACCCGGGCTGAACAGGTAGCCGAGGTCCTGGTAGACCGCGACCGCACCCTGCACACCGAGGAACTCGACCGCGATCCGCTGCCATTTCGCGCTTCCGCGCGCGGCGATGTAGAGCGCCGCCGCGGCAAAGGCGGGCAGGACGATCCAGCCCGTCACCGAGCGGACCCAGATCAGCGCGGTCACGAGCAGCGCGGTGGCGAGGGCGAGCAGCGCCAGCCGGGTCGCCCGGCGCGAACGTGAGGCCACGATCATCGCGCAGCCGGCCACACTCGGGCCGAGCAGGCCTGCCGCGGCGACGATCGCCTGCCCGACGGCCCAAAGCCCGCCCGAATGCTCGGCAAAGCCCGACCCGTCGGCGAAGATCACGAGGCGCTCGAAATTCGCGCCGAGCAGGGTGGCGGTGAGGCCGTGCGCCATTTCGTGCCACCAGGTCGACAGCAGGGTGAACGGCAGCAGCGCCATCGTCCCGATCCTGGTCTGCCAGGCGATGATGGTGAGCACCGCGAAGGCGACGATATAGGTCTGTTCGCGCTTGACGACCGGCTTCATCTCGTCCTCCGCATAGGGCAGGCCCCATTTCGCGGGCACGACGAGTTGCTGGGACTTATTTTCCATTGCCCCAGCCTATCGCAGGATGGCCCTAACGCAAGTAATCACTGCGGAAATTCGTCGCAAAGGTCGCGAATCGCCCTTCGGCGATGGCATCGCGCATCGCCTGCATCAGCTGCTGATAAAAGGCGATGTTGTGCTCGGTCATCAGCATAGCGCCGAGGATTTCCTGCGACTTCACCAGATGGTGGAGATAGGCGCGCGTATACGTGCCGCAGGTGTCGCAGGCGCAGCGGCCGTCGAGCGGCTCCTGATCCTCGGCGAAACGCGCATTGCGGAGGTTGATCGGGCCGTTCCAGGTGAATGCCTGGCCGTTGCGACCCGACCGGCTCGGCAGCACGCAATCGAACATGTCGACCCCCCGCTCGACCGCGCCGACGAGGTCGTCGGGCTTGCCCACGCCCATCAGATAGCGCGGGCGGTCGGCAGGGAGCTGGCCGGGAGCGAAGTCGAGCGTGGCGAACATCGCCTCCTGCCCCTCGCCCACTGCGAGCCCGCCGATCGCATAGCCGTCGAAGCCGATCTCGGCGAGCTTCTCGGCGCTGACCTTGCGCAACTCCTCGTCGAGCGCGCCCTGCTGGATGCCGAACAGCGCCGCACGGGCCGCATGTTCCCCGCCCGCATTGAAGCCGTCGCGGCTGCGCTTCGCCCAGCGCATCGACATTTCCATGCTCGCGGCGATCTCGTCGCGTGGACGGTCGGCACGCGGGCATTCGTCGAAAGCCATGACGATGTCGCTGCCGAGCAGGCGCTGGATCTCCATGCTGCGCTCGGGCGTCAGCATGTGCTTCGAGCCGTCGATATGGCTGCGGAATTCGACGCCCTTCTCGGTCAACTTCCGGAGCTCGGACAGGCTCATCACCTGGTAGCCGCCGCTGTCGGTCAGGATCGGGCGCGGCCAGTTCATGAACTTGTGCAGCCCGCCGAGCCGAGCGACACGCTCGGCCCCGGGGCGCAGCATAAGGTGGTAGGTATTGCCGAGGATGATGTCCGCCCCGGTCTTGCGCACCGTCTCGGGCTTGAGCGCCTTGACCGTCGCCGCGGTGCCCACGGGCATGAAGGCAGGCGTGCGAATTTCGCCGCGCAACATCTCGATGCGGCCCGTACGGGCAGCGCCATCGGTGGCTTGGATGGTGAAGGCGAAACGTTCTGGCATGGTCAGAACCCGTAGATCAGGGTCGCGCGGGTCAGCGTGTCGGTGGAAACCTTTCCGACCGGAGGACTGCTGTCGTAGTCGAGCTGGTACGACATCCGGGCGCGCAAGCGGTCGCTGACCACGAAGTCGAGCCCGGTCACGAAGTTGATCGTCGTGTTCGCGCTGTCGATCAGGACGACGGCCTCGCCACCGGTCTCGGCGACGGCGCTCGCGTCCTGGGTCAGTGTCAGCCGGTCGAAGACCTTCCAGTCGAAATCGAGCCCGGCGAGAGCGGCGATGCGACTGTCCTTTCGTCCGTCTGTAAAGTCGGTGACGCGGTAGGCGGGGCCAGCCTTGAGCGACAGGCTCAGGCCATCCCTGGCGAGTACCTGATAGCCGAGGCCGCCGGAAATCGCGTAGCGCGCGTCGATACCCTGGATCTGGTCACGCTCGAACTGCGACAGGCCGTAGGCGAAGAGATTCTCGTCGAACTGCCAGCGCGGTTCATAGGCGAGAAACAGCTGTTCGCGACTCGTTACGCCATTCTGCCGTTGGTAGTCGAAGCGGGCGCGCAGGCGATGCGACCAGTCGATCCCCTCGCGCTTGAGCTTGAGCCCCGCGGTGATGCCGACGGTATTGCTGTTGCCGCTCGACTGGAAGCCGCCGAGTTCGCCCTCGCCCTTCCACATGTCGAACAGGCCGGCATTGCGGATTGTCTGCTCTTTCTGCTTCTCGGCCTCTGCCTGCTTCGCGGCGAAAGAGGCTTCGAAGGCGGATGCCACCGCATCGATCTCGGCGGAGTCATCGGGCCAGGTGCTGCGCGCGAGGTCGAGCACGGTGGCGACCTTGGCCTTGTCCCCCGTCGCGAGCGCTGCGTCGATCATCGCTCGCGTGCCTTCGGGGAGTTCGGCCCGCGCAGGAACGGCTGTGCTGGCCAGCAGGAGGGGAGGAAGCAGCAGGAGGAAACGCATCACACGCGCCTAGCGGCTTGTGCGCCTGCACGCCAACCCGCAATCGTATGCGTGGGGTCAGGCGCGCAGGCGCCAACCCGTGCGGAAGATATATGCAATCACCGCGATACATGCGGCAAGGAAGCCGAGCGTGATCGCGAAGCTCAGGCCGATGTCGACATCGGCCTTGCCATAGAAGGTCCAACGCAGCCCGCTGACGAGGTAGACGATCGGGTTCGCCAGCGCGATGGTGTCCCACGGCTTGGGCAGCATCTTGATCGAGTAGAACGTCCCGCCAAGGAAGGTCAGCGGGGTGAGGAAGAGCATCGGGATGATGCCGAGCTTTTCGAAATTGTCGGCCCAGATGCCGAGGATGAAGCCGAACAGGCTGAAGGCCGCGGCGACCAGCATGATATAGACCAGCGCCAGCAACGGGTGCGCGATCGAATAGTCGACGAACAGCCGCGCGGTGACGAGGATGATCGTCGCGAGGATCAGGCTCTTGGTCATCGCCGCGCCGACGAAGCCGAGCAGCGTTTCCGCGACGCCGACCGGCGCGCTGAGCAATTCGTAGATCGTCCCAGTGAAGCGCGGCATGTAGATGCCGAAACTGGAATTGCTGGTGGTCTCGCCGAGCAGGGTGAGCATCAGCAGGCCGGGGATGATGAAGGCGCCATAGTCGACTCCGCCGAGATCGGGCATGCGCCCTCCGATGGCCGCGCCGAAGACGATGAAATAGAGCGAGGTGGTCAGAACCGGTGCGAGCACCGACTGGAAGGCGGTGCGCAGGAAACGCATCAGCTCGCGCGTGTAGATCGACCAGGTCGAGCGCCAGGAAATCATGCTGCGCCCTCCCCTTCGCCGAGCAGCGAGACGAAGATGTCCTCGAGGCTGCTCTCGCGCGTGTCGATGCCGGTGTAGTCGATGCCGGAGACGATCAGCGCCTTGGTCAGCGCGGCGACCTCGGCCTTGCCCTTGCCGGTCCCATCCCCGCCGCGATAGCAGAGCGAGGTCCCGCCCGCTTCGAGTTCGACGGGGAAGTGCGCGATCTCCGGCGGCAGCGATGCCAGCGGCTTGGCGAGCGTGATATGCGCCTCGGTGCGCCCGAGCCGCGCCATCATGGCGTCCTTCTCGTCGACCATCAGCAACTTGCCGCGATTGATGATGCCGACGCGGTCGGCCATCATCTCGGCTTCCTCGATGTAATGCGTGGTGAGGATGATCGTCACGCCGCGCCCGCGCATCTCGTCGATGATCGCCCACATGCCCTTGCGCAGCTCGACGTCGACGCCCGCGGTGGGCTCGTCGAGAAACAGCAGGTCGGGTTCGTGCGCCAGCGCCTTGGCGATCAGCACGCGCCGCTTCATCCCTCCCGACAGCGCCATGATGCGCTCATCGCGCTTGTCCCACAGGCTGAGCGATCTCAGGATTTCTTCGATCCGCGCGGGATCGGGGGCCAGGCCGAAGAGGCCGCGCGAATAGCTGACGGCGCGCCTGACCGGTTCAAACATGTCGGTGGCGAGTTCCTGCGGCACCAGCCCGATCCGACTGCGCGCCTGGCGCCAGTCGCTCGCCATGTCGTGCCCGAAGGCGCGGATCGTACCCGATGTCGGCCGCACGATCCCGCACACCGCCCCAATCAGCGTGGTCTTGCCCGCGCCATTGGGCCCGAGCAGCGCGAATATCTCGCCCTTGCGGATGGTGAGATCGACATCGTCGAGCGCCTTCAACCCGCCGGGATAGACCTTCGACAGGCCGCTGAGTTCGAGAATCGGATCCACGCCCTCCTAGCTAGCGGCGATCCAGTTGCCGTGGAAGCCCGGCGGGATGAGATGCGGGACATGGACCGATGCGACCGGATCGAGGCTCATCGCATCGAGGATCTCGAGAGCGCTGGTGCCTTCCTTGCGATCGATGACATAGCCCATCACCCAACCGTCTCCCTCGGGCGCATCGGCGCTGCGCGGAACGAAGACGAACTCGCCCGGGATGCGGCCCTCGCCGAAATCGCGCTGCGCACGCTCGCCCGTGGCGAGATCGTGACGGTAGAGCGGCATAGGCGCGACGAATTCAAGGTCGCCGTCCTCGGGCAGTCCCATCGCCCAGAGATAGCGATAGGCACGGGTGAAATAGCGCTCGTCGGGGCGCGGGAATTCCTGTCCCGACGCGTCCAGCGTTTCGCGCACGACCTTCCCGCCGCTGCCGTCGAGCGTCCAGCGTTCGAGCCCGAGCGACTTGCCATAGGGCCCCGCCATCTCGCCGTCGAAGATCGTCTCGTAGGCGCAGAGGTCGATCACGACGCGGCCGGACTCGTCCTCGAAACTGTTGCCGACGTGGAAGACGTAGCAGGGATCGACCTCGTGCCAGACAACCTGGTCGCCCGATCCGTCACGCGGCAGCAGGCCGACGCGGGCGCGGTGTTCGCGGTTCCAGCGATAGGGGAACTTGTGTCCAGCAATCAGCGCCTGCATCGAGAAGGTCACCGGCAGGTCGAGGATGACGACGTAATTCTCGGTCAGCGCGCAATCATGGATCGAGGGCCCGTCCTGAACGGCGATCGACGTCTCGCGCAGCACGCGGCCCGTGCTGTCGAGAGCCACGTGGCGGATCGTATCGGCCGACGTACCGTCGTAGCAAATGGCGTGGAATTCGCCGGTCGTCGGGCATTGGTGCGGATGAGCGGTGAAGGATCCGGTCAGCCCGCCGCCGAAGTCGGAATAGGCGACGCTGTCGAGATTCCCGTCGAGTTCGACGGGAAAGCTGCTGGCTTCGACCAACGCCATGATCTTGCCGCCTATATCGAGCACGTTGGTGTTGACGGTATCGCCGAAGCCGCGGCGGGGGCCGCCAACGGCGGCGGGGCCACCCTTCCCCTCGAGATCGCGCGAGCGGATGTACCGGTTGCGATACCATTCGGCCTTGCCATCGCGCAGACGCACGCCGTGGACCATGCCGTCGCCGATGAACCAGTGGTGGCCCTTGCTTCCTTCGCCAAAGGGGTTCGGACCGATCCGGACATAGCGCCCGTCGAGTTCGGGCGGGATGCTGCCGGTCACTTCGAGCTGGTCGAGAGTGAATTCCTCGGTCAGCGGCGTATGCACGCCTTTCAGGAACGGATTGTCCTTCGCCCCGGGCAGGCGCGAGCGGTTGAAACTGGCCACGGCCTGGATCGCCGGGGTGACTGCCTTGCGGATGGTTTTCTCGATGACACTTGCCATGACCGACTCGCTCCGGTTAAAGTGAACGCTGTAAACATAGGGTCAATGATAACAGTGTCAACATCGAATGAAGCTTATCATCACGGCAATTTGCGCGACGCCCTGCTCGCAGCCGGCCTGTCGGCGCTGGAGGGTGCCGAGGGAAAGGCGCCGTCGCTGCGCGAGTTGGCCCGGGCCGTCGGCGTCTCGCCCACGGCAGTCTATCGCCACTTCCCTGACAAGCATGCGCTCGACAAGGCGCTGGCGCTCGAAGGATTGCAACTGCTCGGCCAGGAGCAGGCCGAGGCAGCCGCAAAGGTCGGCGGTGGAAGCGCGGGCTTTGCAGAAACCGGGCGCGCTTACGTCCGCTTCGCGCTAGCGCATCCCGCGCTGTTCCGGCTGATGTTCACGCAAGGCGAACCGATCGAGCATGCTGGGCACGCCGACCCCGCGCGTGAATTGCTCACCGCCAACACGCGCGCGCTGGCGGGCGATCCCGAGAAGGCGGAGACGCTGGCGTTGCAAGCTTGGTCGATCGCGCATGGCCTCGCCATGCTCATGCTCGACGGGAGGATTCCGGCCGACGACGCCCTGATCGAGCGGATGCTCGATACGCGCAGCCTGTTCCCGCAGTCAGGGTAGCAGTAGCGACGAATCGCCGTAGCTGTAGAAGCGGTATTCCTCCGCGATAGCGTGGTTGTAGGCCGCCATCATCCGCTCGCGCCCCATCAGCGCGCTCACCAACATCATCAGCGTCGACTTGGGCAGGTGGAAATTGGTCATCAGCCCGTCGACTGCGCGAAATTGGTATCCCGGCGTGATGAAGATGGCGGTGTCGCCCGCGAAGGGACGGATCACGCCATCCTCGCCCGTCGCGCTTTCGAGCAGGCGCAGGCTGGTCGTACCGACCGCGATCACCCTGCCCCCGGCCCCGCCTACGGCATTCAGGCGTTCGGCTGTCTCGGGTTCGATCCGGCCCCATTCGGCATGCATCGCGTGGTCGTCGGTATCGTCGGCCTTGACCGGGAGGAAAGTCCCCGCCCCAACATGCAGCGTCAGCGTCTCGCTGCCGATGCCCGCCTCATCGAGCGCCGCGATCAGCTCGGGTGTGAAATGGAGCGCAGCAGTCGGCGCGGCAACGGCGCCGTCCTCTGCCGCGAACATGGTCTGGTAGTCCTCGCGGTCGCGCTCGTCGGTGTCGCGCTTGCCCGCGATATAGGGCGGCAACGGCATGCGCCCGGCGCGTTCGAGCAGCACCTCGACCGGTTCCTCGCCCTCGAAGAAGAGCACGACACTGCCGTCCGGCAGACGCTCCTCGGCCACTGCGGTGACCCCGCCGCCGAATTCGGCGACATCGCCGACGCGCAGCCGCTTGGCGTTGCGGACGAAGGCCTGCCAGCGCCGCAGATCGATGCGCTTGTGCAGCGTCGCGCCGATCTTCGCCTCGCCGCGACGCCCTTCGAGCTGTGCCGGGATGACGCGCGTGTCGTTGAAGACGAGGACGTCGCCCGCGCGCAACAGCTGCGGCAGATCGCGCACGCCGCGATCCTCGAACGGGCCATCGCTCCGGACCACGAGCATGCGCGCCGCATCGCGCGGCCGCGCCGGGCGCAGCGCGATCCGTTCGGGCGGCAGTTCGAAATCGAAAAGGTCGACTTTCATCGCGCCGCCCCTAGTCCGGGTGCGGCGCGATGAAAAGTCAGTTGCCGAGCGGCGCGTTCAGATCGTCGGCGGTGATTTCCTCGCCGGCGACCTGCGGTGCGGGCATTGGCGGAACCGGCTTGTGGTCGGCGGCGATCGAAGCCTGCAGGATGCGCGTCGGATTGGCGGGCGGCTCGCCGCGCTGGATCGCGTCGACGGCCGCCATGTTGGAGATCACGCGCCCGAAATTGGTGTAATTGGTATCGAGGTTGAAGCGCGGATAGAAGACGATGAAGAACTGGCTGTTGGCGCTATCCTCGCTCGCAGCGCGGGCCATCGAGACGGTGCCGCGGACATGCGGCATCGGATTGAACTCCTCGGCCAGGTCGGGCAGCTGCGAACCGCCGGTACCGGTCCCCGTCGGGTCGCCGGTTTGGGCCATGAAGCCGTCGATCACGCGGTGGAAGATGATGCCGTCGTAGAAGCCCTGCCGGGTCAGCGTCTTGATCCGTTCGACATGCTGCGGCGCCCAGTCGGGCTTCAACCTGATCGCCACGCGCTGACCATTGGACAGGTCGAGCAGGAGAATGTTCTCGAGATCTTCCTCGACATCGAAATTGACCGGTGAATAGACCCGCGTATCGGCGGTGGTTTCCTGCGTGGCGGCCTCTTCCGTCGCGGGTTCGTCCTGCGCATGGGCGGCAAAGGGCGTCGCGGCGAGGGTCAACGCGGCGGCAAGGGCAAGCGAAGTCTTGAGCATTGTCATTCCGTAGCAATGTCCTGGATGGCGGACCGTCTAACGAGGGGTGACTGTCCGTTCAATGAATAGGTTGGCAGCGGTCCTCAACCGCCCTTGCGGCCCTGCTCGCGGACCCGGGCCTCGACATCCTCGCGCACCTTGGGGGTGACGAACTTGTCGATCGGCCCGCCGTAGAGCGCGATTTCCTTGACCAGCCGGCTCGCGATCGGCTGCAGTTCGACATCCGCCATCAGGAAGACGGTCTCGATCCGGTCGTTGAGCTGCCGGTTCATGCCGGTCAGCTGGTACTCGTATTCGAAATCGGTCACCCCGCGGATTCCGCGGATGACGATGCCGGCATTCATCTGCTCGGCGAAATCCATCAGCAGCGAATTGAAACCGACCACGCGAATGGAGTCGCATTCGATCTTGGCGACCTCGCGCTCGACCATGGCGATCCGCTCGTCGTCGTCGAACATCGGCGATTTCGCGATATTGGTGGTAACACCGATGATGAGCTCGTCGACCAGCTTCGCGCCGCGCTCGATGATGTCCATGTGGCCGAGCGTGATCGGGTCGAAGGTTCCCGGGTAGATGCCGATTCGCTTGGCCATCAGTGGTCCCTCCTGACGATGAATTGCGCCAGCTCGACCAGCAGCCGTGCGTCCTCGCCATGGCCGGCCAGGTGCCGCCCCGCCTGTTCGACCAGCATTTCCGCCTGCGCGCGCGCCTGTTCGGCGCCCATCAGCGTGACGAAGGTCTGCTTGCCCTGCCCCGCGTCTTTGCGCAGCGCCTTGCCCGCCTTGGTCTCGTCGCCTTCGACATCGAGCAAATCGTCGGCGATCTGGAAGGCGAGCCCGATGTCGCGGGCATAGGCGCGCAGATGCGTGCGCCCCTCGGGCGGGATGCGACCGAGCACCGCGCCCATCTCGACGCTGGCGGCGAGTAGCGCACCCGTCTTGAGCTGCTGGAGGCGGGTGATCTGCCGCAGGTCGTAGGCCTGCTGCTCGGACACGATGTCCATCATCTGCCCCCCGGCCATACCCTCGTGACCGCTGGCGCGCGCGAGCGTCGCGACCAGTTCGGCGCGCACGAAGGGATCGGAGCTGGTATCCGGCTGGGTCAGGATGTCGAAAGCGAGCGCATGGAGGCAGTCACCCGCCAGCACCGCGGTCGCCTCGTCAAACTTGCGGTGCAGCGTCGGCTTGCCATGGCGCAATTCGTCGTCGTCCATGCAGGGCAAGTCGTCATGGATCAGCGAGTAGGCATGGATCGCCTCGATCGCACAGCCGGCGTTGACCGCCGCGTCGCGATTGACGCCGTAAAGCTCCGCCGTGGCGACCACCAGCAGGGGCCGCACGCGCTTGCCCCCGCCGATCGCCGCATAGCGCATCGCCTCGACCAGCCGCGCCCGTGTATCCTGCGGCACGGGCAGGAAGGCGTCGAAGGCACTGTCGACTTCGTCCTGGATCCGTTCGAAGGCATCGCCAAGCAGATCGGGCATCGCCGTCATCACGCTCACGCGGGGTTGTCCGCGTCGAAGGGTTCGGTGCCCGCAGGCTTGCCGTCCGCTCCCTGGACGATCTTTTCGATCCGCGCCTGCGCTGCATCGAGCCGTGCCTGGCAGGCCTTGCGCAGATCTTCGCCGCGTTCGTAGAGATCGATGCTCTCGTCGAGCGGCACGTCGCCGCTTTCGAGCCGGCGGACCACGCCTTCGAGCTCGCGCAACGCCTGCTCGAAGCTCATTTCGGGGATCTGTGACTGTTCCTCTGCCATCGCGGGCAAGCATTGACGGCCCGCCTGCGCGCGGTCAAGTAAACCCAAAAGGGGGACGGGCAATATGACGTGGATTGTAGCCGTCGTGGTCGCCGCACTCGTATTCGGCGGGCTCGACGCTGTGTGGTTGAACTGGGCCGGGCCCAATTTCTATCGCCCCCGGCTTGGTGAGCTGCTGGCGGACGAGTTCCGCCTCGTCCCCGCGCTGGCCTTCTACGCCGCCTATATCGCCGCGATAGTCTGGTTCGCCGTGCGGCCGGGTCTCGCGGGCGGGGTCGGCGCCGCCGCTCTCAACGGGGCACTGCTGGGCGCGATCTGCTATGCGACCTACGACCTCACCAACCAGACGACCCTGCGCGACTGGTCCACAACAGTTACGCTGGCCGATATCGCCTGGGGAGCCTTCGCCACCGCAATCGCCGCGAGTGCGGCGACCTTCGCTGCAGAGAGGATTGGCTGAGCGATGTTCATCGGCCATTTCGCCCCCGCCTTCGCGGCCCGCGGCATCACCGACGAGGCGCCGAAGCTGGGCACATTCTTCTTCGCCGCGCAATTCATCGATTGGGTCTTCTTCACGCTGGCGATCGTCGGGATCGAGAAGGTGCGACTGGTGCCGGGGATCACCGCGATGAACCCGCTAGACCTCTATTACATGCCCTACACTCACAGCCTGCTGGCCAGCGCCCTCTGGGCCCTCGGCTTCGGCATGGTCGTGTGGATCGTCACGCGGAATCCCGTGGCCGCGACATGGGGCGCGATCGTAGTGGTGAGCCACTGGCTGCTCGACCTGCTCGTGCATCGTCCAGACCTGACCATCGCCGGTGGCGAGACCCGCTATGGTTTCGGACTGTGGAACCACCCATCGATCGAAATGCCTCTCGAGATCGGTCTCGTGCTGCTGGCCTATTGCTACTACATCCGCCGCACGAAGGGGCCGCTGGTTCCTCCGCTGATCCTGCTCGTGGCGTTGCTCCTGTTCCAGGCGATCGACTGGTTCGGCGCCAAGCCGGAACAGGCGGGCGTGGGCATGTATCTGCTGGCCCTGCTCGGCTACGCCATCCTCACCGCTCTGGCCTTCTGGGTGCAGACGACGCGGTGGCATAAAAACAAGGTGGGACTGGCGGTAGCGAGCGTGCGGCGCTAAGCGCGCGCGCATGGCAACAGTCGAATCCGCGATCACCCCCGAAGTCGTCGAACAGCACGGCCTCAGCCCCGAAGAGTACGACCGCGTCCTGCACGCGCTGGGTCGCGAGCCCAATCTGGTCGAGTTGGGCATCTTTTCGGTCATGTGGTCCGAGCACTGCAGCTACAAGAGCTCGCGCTTGCACCTGAAGAAGCTTCCGACCGAGGCGCCCTGGGTGATTTGCGGCCCGGGCGAGAATGCCGGCGTGATCGACATCGGTGACGGCCAGGCCGCCATCTTCAAGATGGAGAGCCACAACCATCCGAGCTATATCGAGCCCTACCAGGGCGCGGCGACCGGCGTGGGCGGGATCCTGCGCGACGTCTTCACCATGGGTGCGCGCCCGGTGGCGAACGCCAACGCGCTGCGCTTTGGGCGACCCGACCACCCCAAGATGAAGCACCTCGTCCAGGGCGTGGTCGCGGGAATCGGCGGCTACGGCAATTGCGTCGGCGTGCCGACCGTCGCGGGCGAGACCAATTTCCACCCCGCCTATGACGGCAATATCCTGGTCAACGCTATGACCGTCGGCGTCGCCGATGCCGACAAGATCTTCTATTCGGCCGCCACCGGCGTCGGCAATCCGATCGTCTATGTCGGCTCGAAGACGGGCCGCGACGGCATCCACGGCGCAACCATGGCCTCTGCCGACTTCGAGGAAGACGCCGATGCCAAGCGCCCCACCGTGCAGGTCGGCGATCCCTTCACCGAGAAGCTGCTGATCGAGGCCTGCCTCGAGCTCATGGCGACCGACGCGATCGTCGCGATCCAGGACATGGGCGCTGCGGGCCTGACCTCCTCCAGTGTCGAAATGGCGACCAACGGCAAGGCGGGCATCCGGCTCGACATGAACAAGGTGCCGTGCCGTGAAGAGGGCATGACTCCCTACGAGATGATGCTGAGCGAAAGCCAGGAGCGCATGCTCATGGTGCTGAAGCCCGGCAAGGAAGCGATGGCGCAGGCCATCTTCGAGAAGTGGGAGCTCGATTTCGCGGTGATCGGCGAAGTCACCGACACGCGTCACATGGTGCTCGAATTCGACGGCGAGGTTGTCTGCGACATCCCGCTCGGCCCGCTTGCCGCCGACGCGCCCGAATACGACCGCCCCTACCTCTCGAAGGCAGACTACACCGCCTGGGCGGGCATCAAGCCGATGACCGAGCGCCCCGACACCGACGATGTCGGCGGCGACCTGATGAAGCTGCTCGCCTCGCCCAATCTGTCCTCGCGCAATTGGATTGCGGAGCAGTACGACAGCCAGGTGGGCGCGGACACGCTGCAGACTGGCGGCGATGCGGGCGTGGTCCGCGTCCACGGCACGAAGAAGGCGCTGGCGATCAGCACCGACTGCACGCCGCGCTATGTCCATGCCGATCCCTATGAAGGCGGCAAGCAGGCGATCGCCGAAGCCTATCGCAATCTCTGCGCGGTCGGCGCGCGGCCGCTGGCGGTGACCAACTGCCTCAATTTCGGCAATCCGCAGCGGCCCGAAATCATGAGCCAGTTCGTCCATGCGCTCGAGGGCATGGGCCGTGCGTGCAAGGTGCTCGATTTCCCGATCGTGAGCGGCAACGTCAGCCTTTACAACGAGAGCAAGGCGACCGGCGGCGGCAGTGCCATCCTGCCCACACCGGCCATCGGCGGCGTGGGCCTGATCGACGACTACGATCACATGATGACCATGCCGTTCAAGGCCGAAGGCGAAGCGATCTATCTCATCCACGCCGAAGAATGGGCAACGGCGGATCCCGAGCGCTCGCACCTCGGCAAGTCGTTGTGGCTTTCGGAAATCCATGGCCGCGACGAGGGCCGCACTCCGCCGACCGATCTCACGGTCGAAAAGAACGCGGGCAAGATCGTACTGCAGCTCATTGCCGACGGTCTCGTCAGCGCGGTCCATGACGTCTCCGACGGCGGTCTGGCCATGGCACTCGCCGAAATGGCAATGGCTGGCGGTATCGGCGCCGAAGTCGAGTGGAACGAGGAATACTCGAAGGCCGCATGGTGGTTCGGCGAAGATCAGGGGCGCTACGTGGTGACCGTTCCCGACACGCAGGCGCTCAACGAGGCGCTTGCCAAGGGTACCGAGAACGACGAGACGGCCTCGATCGGTTTCCGCCGGATCGGCAAGACCGGAGGCGACACGCTGTTCGGCAACACGGTAGAAGCGATGCGCGCCGCGCACCGCAGCTTCTTCGCCGAGTGGATGGAGGCCTGAACAGTGGCGGCGGGATATTCCGCCACTCCGTTGGCCAAGAAGCTCAGCCTGCGCGACGGTCAGCGCGTGTGGTTCGATGCCATGCCCGAAAGCGTGCAGGACGAGATCGGCGAATATGCGCTCGAACTGATCTTCGTCGCCGGCCCTGAAGAGCGGCCCGATGCTGCGCATATCTTCGTGACCGAGCGAAGCGCGATGGAAGCGAAACTCGCGGCTTTGCGCGAAACGATGGCACGCGACGGGCATGTGTGGGTCAGCTGGCCCAAGAAGGCGTCGAAGGTCCCGACCGATATCACCGAGGACACGATCCGCGAGGTCTGCCTCCCGCTCGGCCTCGTCGATACCAAGGTCTGCGCGGTGGACGACGTCTGGTCGGGCTTGAAGCTGGTCATCCGCAAGGAATTGCGCTGATCCGAATTCGTCTTTCCGCCCCCGCGATTGGCACCTAGGATCGGCCCGGGTCGCTCATCGGCGGGGGAGATGTCGACATGACCAATCGGATATGGCTGAAGCTTTGCGCGGGCGCGGCGTTAGCAGTCGGCGCCACGAGCGCGGCCATCGCGCAAATGTACGAGAACATCACGCTTGTGAACTCGACCGGCTACACGATTTCCGAAATCTACATTTCGCCCGCATCCTCGCGCAGCTGGGAAGAGGATGTGCTCGACTGGGACGTGCTCGAGGACGGGCAGGAATTCGAGGTGGATTTCAGGCGCTCCGAGAACACCTGCGATTGGGACCTCAAGGTCGTCTATGACGATGGCGAGGAGGCCATCTGGGACGGGCTCGACCTGTGCGAGGATTGGCACTTCGAACTGTTCTACAATGCGCGCACCGGAGATACCCACCTGACCGCGTCGCATTGAAGGCCCGCATGCGTTAGGGACGGTCTCATGCGCGACCACGAGACCGTCCCCTATTCGCTCCCCAGCATCCCGGAAGCCATGAGCATTGCCCTGGCTCAGGAGATGCGAGACCGGCTGAAGGAGCGCCGTACCTGCCGATATTTCTCCGACAAGCGGGTGCCGCGCGAAGTGATCGAGGCGGCAATCGAGGCTGCGGGCACCGCACCCAATGGCGCCAACCACCAGCCCTGGCATTTCGCGGTCGTTGCCTCACCCGAGAAGAAGCGCGCGATCCGCGAGGCGGCCGAGGAGGAAGAACGCAGTTTCTACGCTGGCAAGGCGAGCGCGGAATGGCTCGAAGCGCTCGCCCCGCTCGGCACCGACGAGGACAAGTCCTTCCTCGAGACCGCGCCCTGGCTGATCGTGGTCTTCGCCCAGCGCAAGGGCGGGATCGCCGAGGATGGCAAGACGCAGAATTACTATGTCACCGAGAGCGTCGGAATCGCCTGCGGGCTCCTGATCGCGACGCTCCACGAGGCGGGCCTGGCAACGCTGACCCACACGCCCTCGCCGATGGGCTTCCTGCGCGAAATCTGCGGAAGACCCGATCACGAAAAGCCGCTGATGGTCGTCGTAGTCGGGCACCCAGCAGATGATGCGACGGTGCCGGCCCATGCGCTGAACAAGAAGCCGCTGGAGCAGATCGCCAGCTGGCTCTGACCTCAGGCGGCCGCAGCCATCTCCGTGTCGGCGCGTGGCGCGAGCAGGTCGTAGGGGTCGATCCCCTCCTCGCGCCAGACGCGGTGGCATTCGCGATACCAGTGCGGCTCGGGAATGTTCAGCTCGGCGCGGGCCTGCTGCAGGTCCTTGGCGAGGAGCTCGCGGACCGACAGGCCGACCAGCGGCGGGCAAGCCTTGCCGGTGCGATGTGCCTGGCGCACCGCCTTCATCACCGGCGCCTCGCTCCTGACCAGCTTCTTGAGATGGAGCGAACCGGCATAGCCGAGCAGCAGGTGGCCCTGGCTCGGCGACTGTCCGTGGGTGAACAGCAGCACGCATTGCTCGCCCAGCGCATCGCGGCCGTAGCCGGTCAGCACATGCATCAGGTCGTGGGTATCGCGCTGGCGGAACCCGAACCACTGGATGAGATCGTCGTAGGTCGGTCGGCCGGCCTTGGCGAACTCCTCGACCAAGCCCGCGGCGGACAGCCCTTCGCGTTCCATGAAATCGCAATAGGCATGCCCCACCGAGCCTTCGGGCAGGCGGCGCAGTGCCGTGTGATCGTCGAGGATCGTCGGGAGGAAAGGCTCGCTCGCGCGCAGCGCCTCGCCGTGCTGGCTCAGAGTCAGCGCGCGCACGCGGGGAATGAATTTGCCCGAGGGAAGGGCGTCGTAGATCTTGAAGACCTCGGCGGTGTTTTCCTTGTCCTTGAGCAGCTCGCGGAAGTGCTTGAGCGCGGTCAGCGGGCGGTAGCGCGCCTTGGGGCGCCGCGGATGGCGCAGCGGGGTCCCGTCGCGGGCGGTGTCGGAACCGGAGAGGGCGGGTGCGCTGCTAGCCATGCTTTTGCTCATAGACGTCAGTCTTTAACAGAAACCGACATCGCGCAATTGGAAATGCGCGCCAAGCCGTCAGCCGGGGAAGTCCTCGACCCATTCGCTTTGCGGGATGCCGAACAGCTTGAGCACGGCGGTCAGGTCACGGCCCGCGATGCGCCCGGCGGCCGCCGCGCGCGCCTTGGGCTTGGCGCGATAGGCGATGCCGTAATCGGCCGCCTCCATCATCGGGATGTCGTTGGCCCCGTCGCCGGTCGCCAGCACCCGCGCGCCCTCGCCCAGGCTGTCGCGCTCCTCGACCAGCGTGGCGAGCTTGGTCGAAGCGTCGCTGACCGGTCCTGCGAGCCCACCGGTCAGCTTGCCGCCGGCGACGGCGAGGCGATTGCCCACCACGCGCTCGAAGCCCAGCGATTCGGCAACCGGGTCGGCGAAATGATGGAAACCGCCGGTCACGAGCACGGTGCGGCAGCCCTTGCTGCGCAACGTCGCGACAAGCGTCCGTGCGCCGTCGACGGGGCGGATTCGCTCGCTCAGGCAGCGGTCGATCGCCTCCTCCTCGAGCCCTTCGAGCAACCCGACGCGCTCCTTGAGCGCGCTTTCGAAGTCGAGCTCGCCGAGCATCGCGCGTTCGGTGATCGCTGCGACCTGCTCCTTGATTCCCGCGAAATCGGCGAGCTCGTCGATGCATTCCTGCCCTATCATGGTTGAATCCATGTCCGAGACGAAGAGTCGGGGCACCTCGATCGCGTGATCCGCGATCAGCAGGTCGCAGTCGCCGAAATTTTCGTCGAGGATGGCGGAGAGGCCCGCCCGGTCGCCGTGCGGGAGCGAGAGCTGGAGCACGTCGCTGCAGAAATCGAGCATCCCCGCCATGGCCACGGGCATGTCCGCTTGCGATGCAGCGGCCATGGCGGCTTCGAGGCGTGTTTCCACCGCGTCCATGTCTGCTATCAGCCGGGCAATGAGCACCAGGAAATCTCCCGAAAATAAGCCGGTCGCGCTCATTGCAGGGCCGACCGCGAGCGGCAAGAGCGATCTCGCTGTGCGCCTTGCGAAGAGGCTTGCCGGTGATGGTCGGCTTGGCGTGGTGATCAACGCCGACAGCCAGCAGGTGTACCGCGACCTGCGCGTGCTCTCCGCGCGGCCGAGTGAAGAAGAGATGCGCGGGGTCGAGCACCGGCTGTTCGGCACATGGGACGGAGTCGAAGCATGCTCCGCCGCCGACTGGGCCGACGCGGCCAAGCGCGCCATCGCCGAGGTCCACGCTCGCGATGGCGTGCCGATCCTGTGCGGCGGGACGGGACTTTACATGCGTACGCTGCTCGACGGGATATCCCCCATCCCAGCGATCGATCCCGAGATACGCCAGGCGGTGCGCGCTCTTTCCGCCGAAGAACTGCGCGAATGCCTGCTGGAAGAAGATTTCGAGGCTGCCGGCCGGCTCGGCCCGCGCGACGTTCAGCGCATGGCGCGCGCGCTCGAGGTGGTCCGCTCGACCGGCAAGCCCATGGTCCACTGGCAGGACCGGCAGACGGGTGGAATTGCTTCCAAGATCGCGCTCCACCCGCTGGTTCTGCTGCCCGAGCGCGAATGGCTCTACGCACGCTGTGACCTGCGTTTCGAGATCATGCTCGACAAAGGCGCGCTGGAGGAGGTCGAGGCTCTGATCGCGCGCGATCTCGACCCCACACTTCCGGTCATGCGTGCGATCGGCGTACCCGAGGTCGCGGCCCTGCTTCGCGGCGAGATGTCGCGCGACGAGACCATCGCCGCGGGCCAGACCGCGACCCGGCAATATGCCAAGCGGCAATATACCTGGTTCCGCAACCAGCCCCCCGATGACTGGCCACGCGTTGATAACAAATCTATCGGTGAGTGCGATTATTTTGTTTCTTTATTTCACCACAACGCTTGACCGCGTAATTCACAATGCCTATTTCCGAACCAGTCGGCCCGGCGCTCCAGACCCCAGCGCCGGGCCGATTTGTGTCTTTCAGAGCCCCGAACGGGTCGGAGGTTGGTGTGAGTACCGAGCGCAGCGGCGCTGCAATCCTGATCGAATGCCTCAAGCGGCAGGATGTCGAATTCGTCTTCGGATATCCCGGCGGCGCAGTGCTGCCGATCTATGACGAGCTCTTTGCCGACAAAGAAATCCGCCACATCCTCGTGCGCCACGAAGCCGGTGCGGCGCATGCCGCCGAAGGCTATGCCCGATCGACCGGCAAGCCCGGCGTGGTGCTCGTCACCAGCGGCCCCGGCGCGACCAATGCGGTCACCGGCATCGCCGACGCCTATATGGATTCGATCCCGCTGGTGGTGATTACCGGGCAGGTGCCGACCGCGCTGATCGGCACCGACGCCTTCCAGGAAGCCGATACGGTCGGTCTGACGCGTCACTGTACCAAGCACAATTACCTCGTGAAGGACCCCGAGCGCCTCGGCGCAACGATCGAGGAGGCTTTTCGCATAGCCACCACCGGTCGCCCCGGCCCGGTGGTTGTCGACATCCCCAAGGATGTGCAGATCGCGCTCGCGAGCTGGGACGCGCAGGACGACAGGCCCCTCCCCTCGCATCGCTACCAGCCGCGTATGGTCGGCGCGGCCGACGAGATCGCCGAGACCGTGGCCATGCTCGCCGCAGCCGAGCGCCCAGTGTTCTATACCGGCGGCGGGGTGATCAATGCCGGGCCCCGCGCTTCCGAGCTGTTGCGCAGACTGCAGCACGCCACCGGCGCCCCGGTCACCAGCACGCTGATGGGCCTCGGCGCTTTCCCGGCCGACCATCCCGACTGGCTCGGCATGCTCGGCATGCACGGCACCTACGAAGCCAATATGGCGATGAACCGCGCCGACCTCATCATCGCAGTGGGTGCGCGGTTCGACGACCGGGTTACCGGACGGCTCGATGCCTTCGCGCCCGAAGCAAAGAAGGTCCACATCGACATCGACCGGGCGAGCATCAACAAGATCGTCCCCGTCGATCTCGGCATCGTCGGCGACTGCGCGCATGTGCTCGACCAGCTGCTCGAATGCTGGGGCGGTCGCAAGCCACAGGACCTCTCCGAATGGAAGGCGCGTATCCTCGGCTGGAAGGCACGCGATTGCCTCGCCTATCCCGACCGCGGAAGCGACTTGATCATGCCACAGAAGAGCATCGAACGTCTCTTCGCGCTGACGCAGGACCGCGATCCCATCATCACCACCGAAGTCGGCCAGCACCAGATGTGGGCGGCGCAATATTTCGGCTTCTCTGCGCCCAACCGGTGGCTCACCAGCGGCGGCCTCGGCACCATGGGTTACGGCCTTCCCGCGGCGATCGGCGCGCAGCTCGGTAATCCCGGTCGGCTGGTGATCGACATCGCAGGCGAAGCCAGCATCCAGATGAACATCCAGGAACTGGGGACGGCGAGCCAGTACCGCCTGCCGGTCAAGGTCTTCATCCTCAACAACGAATATATGGGCATGGTTCGCCAGTGGCAGGAGCTGACCTATGAAAGCCGTTATTCAAACAGTTACAGCGATTCCTTGCCGGACTTCGTGAAGCTTGCCGAAGCCTATGGCTGGAAGGGCATCCGGATCGAAGACGAAAGCCAGCTCGATGCCGGGATCGAAGCCATGCTCGCGCATGACGGACCGGTGATGGTCGATTGCCAGGTGGCGAAGGAAGCGAACTGTTTCCCGATGATCCCCAGCGGAGCGGCGCATACCGACATGCTGCTCTACGGCGACCTGGTCGAGGGGACGATGGACGACGAAGCGAAGGCACTGGTGTGATGGGCATGCATAGCGCGATCCCGACCGAATTTTCCGAGCGCGCGGAACGGCGCCGCTGGTTCAGTCGCAGCGATGCCGAACAGGTGCTCGACTGGCTCGAGGAAGATGGCCATCGTTTCATCGGCATGGAAGTCGCCGAGAAGCAGGACGACGAGGTCTGGACGCTGCTACCCGACCGGCTCGACCTGAGCCGCCAGACCGACAATTTCGAGGCGGTTCGGCGCGGGCGCGATTTCCTGCGCGACTACGATGGCGACGGGCGCATGTTCGAGCCGGTGTGGCAGGAGCGGACTCCGTGAAGATCGCCCAGCAGGCCAGCGAACGGCACGTCCTCAATGTCATCGTCGACAACGAACCGGGCATCCTCGCCAAGATCACCGGCATGTTCACCGCGCGCGGCTACAATATCGACAGCCTGACCGTGGCCGACATTTCGGAAGACCATGCGATCAGCCGGATCACCATTGTCACCAAGGGCCCCGAACCGGTGATCGACCAGATCCGCGCGCAGCTCGAACGCCTCGTGCCGGTGCACAAGGTCATCGACCTGACCGAGGAGGGCGCGCATGTCGAACGCGAGCTGGCGCTGGTGAAGGTTGCTGGCAAGGGGGACAACCGCGTCGAGTCGCTGCGCATCGCCGAACTGTTCCGCGCGAATGTGGTCGACACCACCACGCAGAGTTTCGTCTTCGAACTGACCGGCGCGCCGGAAAAGATCGACAGTTTCATCGCCCTGATGCGCGAGCTCGGCCTCGTCGAGGTCGGCCGCTCGGGGATCGTCGGCATGATGCGCGGGACCGCGTCCGACTGACTTTGAGATTTTCGTCGCTCCTGCGAAGGCAGGAGCCTAACCAACATATCGCCAATGTGCGACCTTATCTGGGCCCCTGCCTTCGCGGGGGCGACGCGAGGGAAGACAATGCAAGTTTACTACGATGCCGATTGCGACACCGGGCTGATCAAGGACAAGAAGGTCGCCATTGTCGGCTATGGCAGTCAGGGCCATGCTCACGCTCAGAACCTGCGCGACAGCGGCGTCGGCGAGATCGCCATCGCACTTCGCCCAGGCTCGGCCAGCGCCAAGAAGGCGGAAAGCGCGGGCTTTACCGTGAAGACCGTCTCCGAGGCGGCCGAATGGGCCGACGTGCTCATGATCCTCGCGCCCGACGAACACCAGGCCGCGATCTACGCCAACGAGGTCGCCGGCAAGATGCGTCCTGGCACCGCGCTCGCCTTCGCGCATGGCCTCAACATCCACTTCGGCCTGATCGACCCGCCCGCCGATGTCGACGTGATCATGATCGCACCCAAGGGCCCCGGCCACACGGTGCGCGGCGAATACATCAAGGGCGGCGGCGTCCCCTGCCTCATCGCCGTCCACCAGGAAAGCGAACAGTCGGGCGGACAGGGCTATGCCAAGCAGCTCGCCCTGTCCTACGCGAGCGCGGTCGGTGGCGGGCGTTCGGGCATCATCGAAACCGACTTCAAGGAAGAGTGCGAAACCGACCTCTTCGGTGAGCAGGCCGTGCTGTGCGGCGGCATCACCCACCTGATCCAGGCCGGTTTCGAGACACTGGTCGAGGCCGGATACGCGCCCGAAATGGCCTATTTCGAATGCCTCCATGAGACCAAGCTGATCGTCGACCTGCTCTATGAAGGCGGCATCGCCAACATGCGCTATTCGATCTCGAACACTGCCGAGTACGGCGACATCAAGACCGGGCCGCGGATCATCACCGAGGAGACCAAGGCCGAGATGAAACGCGTGCTCAAGGACATCCAGTCGGGCCGCTTCGTGAAGGACTTCGTGCTCGACAACCAGGCGGGCCAGCCCGAACTCAAGGCCAGCCGCAAGGCCGCCGCCGCGCATCCGATCGAAAGGACGGGCGCGCAGCTCCGCGCGATGATGCCCTGGATCGGTGCCAACAAGCTGGTCGACAAGGATCGGAACTGATAGCTCGAAGGGCATGGCCGGACACCGCATCTACGCCATGCCCTTCGCGGGCGTGCATCGCGCCTACATCGCCAAGGCGGAGCGGAAGGGCCGCACGCGCGAGGAGGTGGACGAGATCATCCGCTGGCTCACCGGCTACTCTCAGGACGACCTCGACCGCCATGTCGATCAGGACACCACTTTCACCGAGTTCTTCGGCGATGCGCCGTTGAACCCCGACCGCAAGCTCATCACAGGCAAGGTCTGCGGCGTCCAGGTCGAGACAGTGGAAGAGCCGCTGATGCGCGAGATCCGCTATCTCGACAAGCTGATCGACGAGCTGGCCAAGGGCAGGCCGATGGCCAAGATCCTGCGCAAGCCGTGAGATTTGCCTGCGAATGCGGCGCCGTGGCTGGCGAGATCGAGAAGGCAACCGCTGCCGAGGGCGATTATGTCGTGTGCCACTGCACCGACTGCCGCGACCTCGTCCGCCATTTCGGCCACGAAGCGCGCCTACTCGATGCCCATGGCGGGACCGCGCTCTACCAGTCGCGCTGCGCCCGGATGCGGATCGATCGGGGCCGCGAAAGGCTCGCCGAGCTGCACATGACCGAAGGGCCGACGCTGCGCTGGTACGCGAGCTGTTGCGACACGCCGCTGTTCAACACCTACCGCAACGGGCGGATCCCTTATGTCACGACGCTGCTCGCCAATTGCGACGCGGCAGCGCGGGCAAGCCTCGGTGAGCCGCTGGGCCACCTCTTCATCGGCGACGCGACGGGCGACACCAGCGGTCTCAAGCCGCTATCGATGAACCGCCTGATGCGCCGCTTCTTCCCGCGCATGATCAAGGATATCCTCAGCGGCGATCGTCGCCGCAGCGCCCTGTTCGATCCGGAGACGCTTGAGCCGATCGCAAAACCACGCCAGCTGACGCAGGCGGAAAAACACGCTCTGGGGCGCGCATGAGGCTGACCGACTGCCACAATATTGACGACTTCCGAAAACTCGCCCGGCAGCGGCTGCCTTGGCCCGTGTTCGACTACATCGATGGAGCCGCCGACGACGAGATCACCAAGGCGCGCAACACCAGCGCCTTCGACGAAGTCGATCTCGTGCCCGATGTTCTGGCCGGCGTGGCGGAGATCGACACCTCCTGCACGATCATGGGCCGCAAGAGTGCGCTGCCGCTCCTGCTCAGCCCCACTGCTCTCCAGCGTGCCTTCCACCGCGATGGCGAGCGTGCGGTGGCGCAGGCGGCGGAGAAATTCGGTGTGTGGTTCGGGATCTCGAGCCTTGCGACGCATTCGATCGAGGAGATCGCCGCGCTGACGAGCGGCCCGAAACTGTTCCAGCTCTACGTCCACAAGGACAAGGGACTCAACGCCAGCATGATTGAACGCTGCCAGGCGGCGGGCTTCGATGCGCTCGCGCTGACGGTCGACACGATCGTTTCGGGCAAGCGCGAACGCTGCCTGCGGTCGGGCTTCACCACCCCGCCCCGTTTCACCGCCAGCGCGCTGTGGAGCTACGCGACGCGGCCGCGCTGGACGCTCGACTATGTCTTCGGGCCCAAGTTCCGCCTGCCCAATCTCGACGGCCACGTGCAGGAAGGGACCGGCAAGGCAGTCAGCATCCAGGACTATTTCAACACCATGCTTGATACGGGCATGGACTGGGACACCGCCGCGCGCATCCGGCAGGACTGGGGCGGAACCTTCGCGCTGAAGGGCGTCATGAGCGCCGCCGATGCGCGCCGTGCGGTCGAGATCGGGGCCGATGCGATCTGGATCTCGAACCATGGTGGACGGCAATTGGACGGCAGCCGCGCGCCCTTTGACCAGTTGCGCGAGATCGTCGACGCGGTGGGCGGCGAAATCGAGATCGTACTCGACGGCGGCGTCGGGCGCGGAACGCATGTGCTCAAGAGCCTCGCGGCAGGTGCAACCGCCGCCTCGGGCGGTCGACTTTACCTCTATGCGCTCGCTGCGGCGGGGCAGCCGGGAGTCGAGCGCGCGATCGGCATCCTCAAGGAAGAAATCGAGCGCGGCATGCGGCTTATGGGCGTCACCTCGGTCGACCAGCTCACACCCGACCGCCTGCGCTGGCGCTAGGCCATCCGCGCGAAACAGGCGCGCAGCTCGCCGACGAACAGCTCGGGCTGCTCCCAGGCGGCGAAGTGGCCGCCCTTGTCGAGGTCGTTCCAATAGACCAGATTGGTGAGCGTCCGTTCGACCCATGCGCGCGGCGCGGGCAGGATCTCCTTCGGGAACGCGCTCACTCCGGACGGGATTGCAACCGTCCCAGCGCCGAACTTGGCGAAGCTTTCCCAATAGAGCCGTGCGGCGGAGGCCCCTGTCGCCGGCAGCCAGTAGAGCATGATATCGTCGAGCACCTGGTCCATCGACAGCGCATCCCAGGGCGACCCGTCGTTGTCGGTCCAGCAATGGATTTTTTCGAGAATCCACGCCGCGAGCCCCACTGGCGAATCCACCAGCGCGTAGCCGATCGTCTGCGGCCGCGTGCTCTGCTCTTTCGAATAGCCCGAATCCCATTCCTGATAGAAGCCGAGCGCCTGCAGGGCCTTGAGGACCTTGGGATCCTTGCTCGCCATATCCTCCGGACCGGGACGCCCGATCGGCATATTGAGGTGGATACCCCGGCACCCTGCGGGCGCGAGCTGGCCGATCGCGGTGGTCACCGCCGCACCCCAGTCACCGCCCTGCGCGACCCATTGCGCATAGCCGAGCCGCTGCATCAGCTCCGCCCATGCGCGCGCGATCCGCTCGACGCCCCAGCCCGTGGAGGAAGGCTTTTGCGAGAAGCCGTACCCAGGCAGCGAGGGCGCGACGACATGGAAGGCCAGCGCCTCGGAGTCCGAGGGCTCGGCCAGCTCGTCGATAATCCCTAGGAACTCGACCACCGACCCCGGCCAGCCATGCGTGATGACCAGCGGCAGCGCGTCCGGGCGCGAAGAGCGCTTGTGGAGGAAATGGATATCGAGCCCGTCGATCTCGGTGACGTGCTGGCCGATTGCGTTGAGCTTCGCCTCGCAGCGCCGCCAGTCGTATTCGATCCGCCAATAGGCGACGAGTTCCTTCAGCGCCGCGAGCCTCGTGCCCTGCGACCAGTCGGCGACCGGTTCCTGCTCGGGCCAGCGCGTCCGGTCGAGCCGGTCCGCGAGGCGGACGAGTTCGTCTTCGGGAATATCCAGTTCGAACGGTCTGATCTCGCCCATCGCTATCCTCCGGTCGCCTTTCGCGATGCCTCGACCACGCGCGACACGTCGGCGAGCAGGATCGTGCTGGTCGCCTTGGCCAGCACCGTCCCGTTCGCATCCTTCAAATGCCCCTCGTAGAAGCTCGTGCGCTTGCCGTGGCGCTCGACCCAGGCTTCGGCAACCACCAGTCCCGGCCGTGTCGGCGCAAAGAAGCTGACCTTCAGCTCCAGCGTCATCGGTACGATACCCTGTCCGTTCCTGGCCATCGCCGCATGCGCCATCGCGGCATCGATCCACCCGCTGATGAAGCCCCCCTGCACAACCCCGCCCGAATGGCACTGTTCGCGCTTCGCCTCGTATTCGAGGCTGGCGCGGCCTTCGGGATCGGTCGAAACGATCCGCACCAGTCCCATCGTTTCATACAGCGAATGCCCGTCAGCCATGCTTTCTCCCGTCGAACGTGAAATATAATTTCTCGCGATGCCCAAGACTGTTTTGCTTTACAACCCTGCGCCGGGCCAGCATAGCAAGCGTCATGCACAAAGAGCTCGGCCTTATCCTGCGACTTACACGCCCTTGGGCGTGATAGCTGGCGTGCCTGCACGGGTGCGCTGAGCGCCCAAGGGACCGATTTCCAACCCAGACCTTCGCAAGACCCGAGAGTTCCGATGCCCATGCTCCGCGACCCGAGCAGCAAATATTCGCCCTTTCCGCAGGTCCCCTTGAGCGACCGGCAATGGCCCACGCGCACCATCACCGCGCCGCCGCGCTGGCTTTCGACGGACTTGCGCGATGGCAACCAAGCGATCGTCGATCCGATGGATGCGCACAAGAAGACCCGCTTCTTCGACCTGCTCGTCGAAGTGGGCGTGAAGGAAATCGAAGTCGGCTTTCCCAGCGCGGGCGCTACCGAGTTCGATTTCATCTCCGGCCTCGTGCAATCGGGCCGCGTGCCCGACGACGTGCTGGTGCAGGTGCTCACCCAGAGCCGCGAAGACCTCATCCGCACCAGCTTCGCCAGCCTCACCGGCGCGCGGGCGGCGATCGTCCACCTCTACAATGCGGTGAGCCCCGCCTGGCGCGAGGTCGTATTCGGCATGACGCGGGATCAGGTGCGCGATATCGCGGTCCACGGCGCCAAGGTCATGCGCGATGAGGCGGGCAAGCAGCCCGGCACCGACTGGCATTTCCAGTATTCGCCGGAGACCTTCTCGACCGCCGAACTCGATTTCTCACTCGAGGTTTGCGAGGCGGTGATGGAAGTGCTCGCGCCCACGCCCGAGCATCCGATCATCCTCAACCTGCCTGCCACGGTCGAGGCGGCGACGCCCAATATCTACGCCGACCAGGTCGAATATTTCATCCGCAACCTGCCCAACCGCGAGAGCGCGGTGATCAGCCTCCACACCCACAACGACCGCGGCACCGGAGTGGCGGCCGCGGAGCTGGCGCTGATGGCGGGCGCCGACCGGGTAGAGGGCTGCCTGTTCGGCAATGGCGAACGCACCGGCAATTGCTGCCTGGTGACCATGGCGCTCAACATGTACACGCAAGGGGTCGATCCACGGCTCGACTTCTCTGACATCGACCGCGTCATCGAGACGGTGGAGTTCTGCAACGAACTGCCCGTACACCAGCGCCATCCCTATGGCGGCGAGCTGGTCTACACCGCCTTTTCGGGTAGCCACCAGGATGCGATCAAGAAGGGCTTTGCTGCGCTCGAGACGCAGAACGATCCGCACTGGCGCGTACCCTACCTGCCAATCGATCCCGCTGATCTGGGGCGCAGTTACGAAGCGGTCATCCGCGTCAATTCGCAGTCGGGCAAAGGCGGCTTCGCCTGGGTGCTCGAACAGGACCAGGGGCTCAAGCTGCCCAAGAAGATGCAGGCCGATTTCAGTCCTCACGTCCAGCGAATGGCCGACGAGCTCGGCCGCGAACTCAACGCTGCGGACATCTGGAGCGCCTTCAAGAGCGCCTACCACGTCCAGACGCACCCCAAGCATTTCCAGCTGGTCGATTACGAGGAGCGCCGCGCCAGCGACGGCACGCGCCTGTTCACCGGAACCATCGCAGTCGACGGCCAGGAACAGACCGTCTCGGGACGCGGCAACGGGTTGATCTCCAGCGTGCTGACGACCCTCGAGAATGCATTCGGGCTCAGTCTCGAAGTGGTCGACTACACCGAGCACGCGCTGACCACCGGCCGTGACAGCCGCGCCGCTGCCTATCTCGAATGCCGTACAGTGGATAGCCGGACGATCTGGGGCTGCGGGATCGACGAAGACATCGCCACGGCCAGCGTCCGGGCGGTGTTGAGCGCCGCAAATTCGGCCTTCGAGAAGACCTAGTTGGCGGCAGCGATGGGCTTATTCCGCGGCGGCTCGTCGATCTGGGCAAACCGCTTCAGATCCTGGGCGTGACGAACGCAATTGCGGCCCGAGGCTTTGGCCGAATAGAGCGGGCCATCGGCCGCCTGCATGGCCATCGACGTGCTACAGCGTTCGCCGATGACCGCAATGCCGATGCTCGCCGTGACCGAGAAACTCCCGCCATTGACGTCGGTCATGGCATGCTGCTGGATGGTGCGCCGCAGCCGTTCGGAAATGATCGCCGAGGATTCCAGCGCGGGGCCGACCGCAATCATCCCGAACTCTTCCCCGCCGAGCCGGGCGAAGAAGCAGTCCTGATTGGTGCTGTCGCGCATGATTTCGGCGACCTCCTTGAGGACGGAATCGCCCACCGAGTGACCGTAGGCATCATTGACGCGCTTGAAGTGATCGAGATCGATCAGGGCAAAGGCGAAGGGTTGCTTCTCGGCCACGTCGAGCCTTCCTTCCAACTCGTCGAGGAAGGCTCGACGGTTCGGCAGGCCGGTCAGGGCATCGGTGCGCGCTTCGAACGAAGCCTGTATTTCTTCGAGCTTGCGATCGGTCACGTCGCGGATGGTGACGACGTAGGCCGAGGTTTGTTGTTTCGAGGATTCGATCGCCCGGAGCTTGGCTTCGAGCCACTTCGTCTTGCCATCGCGTTCCACCGAACGCTCGACGATCTCTGTACGTCCGGGGGATTCGGCAGCGGCGTCCAGCGCATCCGACACCACTTGCTTGTCGAAATCGCTGAAGAATGCGCCGAGATGCATGCCGTCGGTGCTTTCCCGGCCGCTCAGGCGCGCGGACGCAGGAGACGCAAAGCGAATTGTCCCGTGCTGATCGAGGTGCAGCAATGCATCGTCCGAATGGTCGGCGATCAGCCGCTGCATGGCTTCGCGATCGATTAGTTCCTCGAGAAAGCGCTGTCGCTGCTTGAGCGCCACGGCCAGGGGCAGAGAGATGAGCAACAGCGTGGCTAGGTAGAACTGTACGAACAGGGCCTTTTGCCACAGGGGAATCTCGAGTTCGGCGAAAACTCCAATCTCCATGCCGAGCGAAGCCGCTGCCGCCATCGAGATCAGAAGCACAACGACCGAAGCTCCGAACCGTCCGAAGCGGAAGCTGGCGAGCACCAGCGGAACCACCGGGAAGAAGAGCGACGGGAAGGTCGACTGAAAAAATGCGATAGCAGAGATGCCGATGCTCAGCAGCATCAAGCCCGCAAAGGGCAATGTGCGACCGGCTTCGCGCAAGGGCGCAAAATTGAGCCGCCGGTAAGATTGCAGCAGCAGCGCGAGCGGCATCGCCAGCATGGTACCGAGGCCATGACCGACCAGCCACGACAGGGCGTGAGTCGCCAAATTCCCGCCGACGATCTGGCTTACGATGATGGCACCCGGAATTGCGGCGGTAGCCGGCCCTATGAGCCCAGCAAAAAAACCGAGGCTAACGATGCCGGCGGCGCTGTCTACATAGTCGCGCTCAGGCCGGAACCGCACCAGCAGCCAGGCGATGAACCAGGCTTCGAAGATATTGACCAATGCGAGCGGAAAAGCCCAGGTGGGACCGAACCCGAACAGGCTCGTCGCAAGCGTGCTGAGGGCTATCAGGATCGCTGCAGCGAGCGGATGGCGCGCACGTGGGAGCGCGAGAAACAGCGCGGCGCCGATCGCGGATCCCAGCCAGACGAGCGCCAGCCCGCCGGCGAAGCGCGTCCAGAAGATAGTAAAGGAGGTGACGCCGAAAAATACTGCGCCATAGGTGGCAATGCGCCACATTGGATGCGTCATTGGACTCCCCGTTTCGTGGTAAACAGGTACCTCGGCAAGGTTAACGGGAGTCGGGAAATCGCCTCCGTGCAGCTACTTAGGTGACCATTAGGATTTTGGAAAGGCCGTCGCCCGACGCGACGCCAAGCCGTGCCGCCACGTCGTCGGAGCAGTGGGATTTCGGCGGTATTTCAGGATGTTCGGAACAGACCTTCCGAAATGGCGGGCCCCCGCCGCGAGATTAACCTTGTCAGCCATGCCCTCCCCGTGTTCCATCGCCGCATCCGGTCACACAGGCCGGAATCGCGTTGAAGGAGCGAAGGGAGAGCGCCGCCGATGACCGAAGAAATTCTCGAACCCGATCTGCCGATCATCGACCCGCACCATCATTTGTGGGACCTGCGCCCGCTGCTGCCTTCCTTTCCCGAACCGCGCCACGATTTCCTCGAGGCGATCGCGGGCGCCTCCTACTACACCTTTGACGCGCTCCACGCCGACACGCATTCGGGCCACAAGGTAGTCGGCACGGTGTTCATGGAGTGCGGCGCCTTCTACGACGCCGGCCGCGACGAGGCGATGAAGCCGGTGGGCGAGGTCGAATTCGTCAATGGCGTCGCCGCGCAGGGGGCGAGCGGACTCTATGGCGACTATCGCCCCTGCGCCGCGATCGTCGGCCATGCCGATCTGACGCTCGGCGATGCGGTGAGGCCGGTGGTCGAAGCGCTGGTTGCAGCGGGCAACGGACGGTTCAAGGGCATTCGTCATGCCGCGGCCTGGGATGCCGATCCCGAAGTGCTCGGTCCTCCCTTTCATGCGCCCGAAGGACTCTATGGTTCGGACGCGTTCCGCGCCGGCTTTGCCGCCTATGCCGAGTACGGCCTGAGCTTCGACGCCTGGCTGCTCGAGCCGCAACTCGGCGACGTGCTCGATCTCGCCAAGGCTTTCCCCGACCAGCAGATCGTGCTCGACCATTGCGGGACGCCGCTGGGCATCGCCAGCTATTGCGGTCGGCTGCACGAGCGCTTCGATACTTGGCGCCGGTCGATCCATGCCATCGCCGAATGCCCCAATGTCGCGGTCAAACTCGGCGGCCTGGCCATGGCCTTCTGCGGACTGCCCGCGGAAGGCCCGGCCAAGGGCATGGGATCGGAGCACCTGGCAGGCCTGTGGCGGCCCTATGTGGAAACCTGCATCGAGGCTTTCGGAGCCGACCGCGCGATGTTCGAATCGAACTATCCGGTCGATCGCTGGGGCGCGAGCTACCCCGTGCTGTGGAACGCTTTCAAGCGGCTCGCCTCGGGGCACAGCGCGGACGAAAAACACGCGTTGTTCGCCGGCACGGCCGCGCGGATCTACGACATCGAGCACCTGCTTTCGACCGGCTGAGCGTTACGTAACGTCACGCTCGACAAGCCGCCCCTGCCCCCATAAGCCTCCACCGGTTTCGAAACGCAACGGAGATTGCCGCATGCCCCTGCCCGCCCCTTTCGACCGACTGCGCCTGCCGGTCATCGGCTCGCCGCTGTTCATCGTCTCCGGGCCCGAGCTGGTCATCGCGCAGTGCAAGGCGGGCATCGTCGGCAGCTTCCCCGCGCTCAACGCGCGTCCGCAGAGCCAGCTCGACGAGTGGCTCCACCAGATCACCGAGGAACTGGCGGCGCACAATCGCAACAATCCCGATCGCCCTGCGGCGCCCTATGCGGTCAACCAGATCGTCCACAAGTCGAACGACCGGCTCGAGGCCGACATGGGCACTTGCGCCAAGTGGCAGGTGCCGATGGTGATCACCTCGCTCGGCGCACGCGAGGACATCTTCCAAGCCGTCGATTCCTGGGGCGGCATCACCCTGCACGATGTGATCAACGACCGCTTCGCGCACAAGGCGATCGAAAAGGGCGCAACGGGCCTCATCCCTGTCGCCGCGGGTGCCGGCGGTCATGCCGGCGTGCTCAGCCCCTTCGCTCTGATGCAGGAAATCCGCAGCTGGTTCGACGGGCTGGTCGCGCTGTCGGGCTCAATTGCGCACGGTCGCTCGATCCTCGCGGCGCAGGCACTGGGGGCGGACTTCGCCTATATCGGTTCGCCCTGGATCGCGGCGACCGAGGCCAATGCCGACGAACGCTACAAGCAGGCGATCGTCGAAGGCCGCGCAGACGGTATCGTCTACACCAACCTCTTCACCGGCGTGCACGGCAATTACCTGCGGTCGAGCATCGAGGGCGCCGGGCTCGATCCCGACAATCTGCCGGTCAGCGATCCGAGCAAGATGAACTTCGGCAGCGGCGGCAACACCAAGGCCAAGGCGTGGAAGGACATCTGGGGTTCGGGCCAGGGCATCGGCACGGTGACCGAGACCGCGCCGGTCGAAGCCACCGTTGCCCGGCTCGAGCGCGAATATGTCGCGGCGAAGGAAGCGCTGGCCAAGGCCATCGCCTAGGCGGAGGTCGCGCCCCAGAGGAATTCCGCCATGGCGTCGAGCTCCGAGAAGTCCATCCCCTGTCCGAGCGGGTCCTTGCGACTGAGCCGCAACGGCTGGCGCTCGTCGATCAACCGCTGGCGCAAAGCCCGCTGAAGCAGCGCCAGGCGCATCAGCGCGGTTTCGGCCGCATGGCGCGGCTGGGCAAGGCTCTGGCGCGACCACTGCCGTTCGATCCGACCGACGCGATCGATGACCATCTGGTTGTAGGCGCGATGCGGACCGCGATGCAGCGGCAGGGCTAGCCGCCGCGCCGCCTCCTCACGAGCGGGCAGAAGCAGGCCATTGCGGCGAAAGTCGTCGAAACCGATCCTTTCCCGGCCAAGTGCGTCGAACAGCAAGCCGAAACAAGGCTGCCCGAGCAATTGCCGCGGCAGGAGATGGTGGCGCTGGAGCGCTGGGTCGTGCTGCGGCGTCCCGCGCCGGTTGACCGCTCGGAATGGCAATCGGGGCCGATCCCCGCAGGCCGCAGGAAGTCCCCCCTCGCCCACGCCGCCTAGAGAGGCCCGATCCTGATCAGCCGCGCGGAAGGATCGGGTTCGAGCGCAAGCGGCAAACCCTCGTCGGTCACGAATTCGTGACGCACCTCGGGCAGCTCCGCCCCAACCAGTTCGTGCACCACCCGCACCGTTAGGCGCATGGCCGCCGCGCGGTCGGCGGTCAGTGCGGGATCGACCGCCAGCTCGTAGCCCGTGAAGAAGGCTAGGCCCTCGCTAGTCAGCGTGCCGCCCTCGTCGAAATGCAGGCCGAGAAGGCCAAGCGCGGGAAACGGCCCGTCGTCCAGCCATGCCCTGATGGTCCGAACGAAGAATTGTGGCGCGATCGCAGAACGCGCCGGTCCCCAGCACACTGCTCGAAGCCCATCGAGCGTATCCGCAAGATCCGCACCGAGACCGAGGAGCGTGCGCAGGATCGGCATGCTGCTTGCTCCCGCTGCGATATGCGGACCGGGAAACAAACCGACTGCCTCCCTACCACCTGGCTCGCCGATTTCGCAGTTGTAGCGATAGGCGACATCGGGCTCGTCCAAGGCGGGTCCGGGAGCCAACCCGACCAGATCGACGGTCAGCCCGTCGACCAGAAGTTCGAGCCACCGTGTCATGTCTTCGGGCGCCGCCAAGGGACTGGCGGCATGCGTAGGACCGGCAAGTGTCGCCGGGTCGTGGCTGATCGCAACGCGGGGAATGGCGGCAAGCGCCGTCGCCACCGCTGTGCGATCTGGCCTCGCACCGCGATCGAATACCAGCATCAGGCCGGACCGAGCCGGTCTCACCTGTGCGCCGCTTCGTCCTTGTACCGTCACCCTGTCCGCCATCCTCCAGACCATCATATCTGGCGGCAATGCACGGGCGCGTCGAGCCATAGCGGGCTCTTCGCTCGAAATCGGAGGCAATACTAGAATATCCCTTGGGCGATACCTTCGGCCAGCGCCGCGCCGAGTTCGCTCGCCTTTTCGCGATCGTCGCCGTCGATGGTCTTTGCGGCGAGGATTTCCGCCGGTTCCTGCGCGTGCATCATGACGATCCACGGATCGGTCACGCGTTTCAGGCGCCAGCCCGTCGCAATCCGGTCGATCTGCCGCTGCGCCCCCTCGCCGTCCGACCCGGCGGCGATCGCCGAGGCATAGGGCCGGCCCTCGATCCGCCCGAGCACGGGGTAATAGCAGCGGTCGAACATCTCCTTCATCTCGCCGCTCATGCTGGCGAGGTTCTCGGGACAGCAAAACAAGTACCCGCCGGCAGCGAGCAAATCGTCGGGCGTGGTTTCACCGGCGCGCAGCAGGCGAGCGCCTGATCCCGCGCCCTCGGCGGCGGCGGCGGCCAGTTGCTCGCTCGCCCCGGTGCGACTATGCCAGACGATCAGGAGTGGGCCCGTGGACATGCCTCCAGCATCGGCCACGCCTGTCGATTGTCAATCGGCGCAACTTTCACCGCCCACAGCCAGAGTCTATGGTGGCCCCATGGCATCGCAGGCCCTCTCGCACGTCTTCGGCGTTTCGCAGTCGCTCACCGGGCGCGCCTGGCGCTGGCGCGGCGGCAATATGGAACTCGGCAACGGCCAGGCGCTCGGCGACGACATCGTCCGCCAGCTGCTGCTGTCGCGCGGCGTCGCGCCCGATGATATCGAGCGCCACCGCAGGCCGACGCTGCGAAATTTCCTCCCCGACCCTTCGCTGTTCCGCGATATGGACGCTGCCGCCGACCGCATCGCGCAAGCGGTCATCGCAGGCGAGACGATCACCATCTACGGCGATTATGACGTCGATGGTGCGACCAGCTCGGCACTGCTGATCCGCCTGCTGCGCGATCTCGGGGTCGAGGCTGGCTACTATATCCCCGATCGATTGCTCGAAGGCTATGGCCCTTCGGGCGAGGCGCTCGTCAGGCTCGGCGAACAGGGCTCGAGCCTGATCGTGACGGTCGACTGCGGGGCGATGGCGCACGAGGCGCTGGCCATGGCGCATGATGCCGGAATCGACGTGATCGTGGTCGATCACCACAAATGCGCTGCCGAGCTTCCCAAGACCGTGGCGCTGGTCAATCCCAACCGCCTCGACGAGGAGGACGAAGCCGCATCGCACGGCCATCTCGCCGCGGTCGGGGTCGCCTTCCTGCTCGCGATCGCGCTCGTTCGCACGCTGCGCGAGCGCGGCTATTTCGAAAGGCGCAAGGAACCCGACCTGCTCGCACTGCTCGATGTCGTGGCGCTGGGGACGGTGGCCGATGTCGCCGCGCTCCACGGGCTCAACCGGGCCTTCGTGGCGCAGGGGCTCAAGGTCATGGCCCGGCGTGAGAGTATCGGCATGGCCGCGCTGATCGATGCGAGCCGCCTGAAGCGCGCGCCCGCCTGTTCCGATCTCGGATTCGCGCTCGGACCGCGGATAAATGCCGGCGGACGGGTCGGCGAATCGACGCTCGGCGTCCGCCTGCTGACCACGCAGGACCCGGAGGAGGCCCGCGAGATCGCGGCGCAGCTTTCCGCGCTCAACGAGGAACGCCGCGCGATCGAAGCGGAGGTGCAGGAAGCCGCGGAGGAGCAGCTCGCCGCGCAGCACAACCGCGCGGTGCATCTGCTCGCCGGCGAAGGCTGGCACCCGGGCGTCATCGGCATCGTCGCCGGACGGATCAAGGAGAAGACCGGCAAGCCCTCGCTTGTCGTCGCGCTCGACGGCGAGACCGGCAAGGGCTCGGGACGTTCGATCGCCGGCGTCGATCTTGGTGCCGCGATCATCCGTGCGCGCGACGAGGGCCTGCTCGTCGCGGGCGGCGGCCACGCCATGGCGGCGGGCCTGACCGTCGCGAGCGAGCGGATCGAAGACCTCGCCGAATGGCTCGACACGACGCTCGAAGCGCAGGTCGCGCGCGCCTCGGCAGGCCGTGAGATGGCGCTCGACCTGGCGGTCGCGCCGGGCGGTCTGACGCCAGAACTGGTCGAATCGCTCGAAGGCGCCGGCCCCTACGGCGTCGGCTGGCCCGGACCGCGCGTGGCAGTCGGCCCCGTACGGCTGGTCAAATGCGATATCGTCGGCACCGACCACGTCCGGCTGATCGCTGCGGGCGACGACGGCAAGAGCTTCAAGGGCATCGCCTTCCGCGCCGCGGAGAGCGACATGGGCCAGGCCTTGCTGCACGGCGCGCGCGGCCGCCGGCTGTGGCTCGCCGGACGCGTGAAGATCGACGATTGGGGCAGCCGCCCGCAGGCGGAGTTGCACCTCGAAGACGCCGCTTGGGCCGATTGACGAAATTGCGTGCATTCGAGGCTTGACGCCTCGCAGCCCCACGCCTAATTGGCCCGCCACGCCACCGACCCGCTCAGCGGGTGTGGCCCGTTCGTCTAGCGGTTAGGACGCGGCCCTTTCACGGCTGAAACACGGGTTCGATTCCCGTACGGGTCACCACGGTGGCGGTATTGCATTTGCAATCCGCACAAAAGTGCCACGGCTGTGGCCCGTTCGTCTAGCGGTTAGGACGCGGCCCTTTCACGGCTGAAACACGGGTTCGATTCCCGTACGGGTCACC
>NZ_JAIGNU010000003.1 GCF_019711655.1 Qipengyuania mesophila | reverse complement strand
TGGCCCGTTCGTCTAGCGGTTAGGACGCGGCCCTTTCACGGCTGAAACACGGGTTCGATTCCCGTACGGGTCACCACTTCCTCGCATGTCATGAAAAGCAGGTGGCGCGCCGCGGCGCGCCTCGCTAAGCCGCCCCGCAATGACCGAGCGTAGCTTTCCCTGGTCCGGATTCGTGCTGGCGCTGGTCGCCTGCGTCACCCTCGCGACGCTGGGCACCGACTTCCTCCTCGTCGCCCTCGTCCTGCTTGTCTGGTCGGGTTCGCTCTATCTCGTCGCCGGACGCCCTGCCGAAGCCCGGTCCGCCCCCACAGGGCCGGCCTTCTCGCGCGACAGCATGGCCGACCTGTTCGAACATTCGGAAACCCCGGTCGTCATCACCGAGCGCGACCGCGTGATCATCGCCAATCTCGCGGCGCGCAAGCTGCTCGGCGCCCATATCCTCGGCCAGGACGTGCGCATGGCGCTCCGCCAGCCCGAAGCGATCCGCCTGCTCGAGCGCGGCAGCGATGGCGGCGCGGTGGTCCGGGGCCTCGCGCGGCGGACCGACATCTGGCGCATCAACCGCAAGACCTTGCCCGGCGAGCTCGCGGTGATCGAGTTCGTCAACCGCACGGCCGAGGCGGACATCGCCCGCGCGCATACCGATTTCGTCGCCAATGCCAGCCACGAGCTGCGCACCCCCCTCGCCTCCATCATCGGCTATGTCGAGACGCTGCGCGAAGATGTCGAGAACCTCGATCCGAAGATGGCCGACAAGTTCCTCGCCACGATCCAGCGCGAGGCCAAGCGGCTGCAGGACCTGGTCAGCGACCTGATGTCGCTGTCGCGGATCGAGGCTGAAAAACACGATCTCCCGAGCGAGCATCTCGACCTCGGCAAGCTGGTCGAGCGGGCCGCGCACGATGTCGCGGCGGGTGAGCGCACGGCGCGGCTCGACTACGAGGCCACGGGCGAATTCGTCGTCCAGGGCGACCATCAACAACTCGAACAGCTCGTCCGCAATCTCGTCGACAATGCCTTCAAATACGGGGGGTCAGAAGAGACCGTGACCGTCCGCCTGCATCCGCGCGGCGAATCGCGCGTCCGCCTTACTGTCACCGACCGCGGCGACGGGATCGCGCCCGAACATATCCCGCATCTTACCCGCCGCTTCTATCGCACCGACCCGGGCCGTAGCCGCGCTTCGGGGGGCACCGGGCTGGGCCTCGCAATCGTCAAGCATATCGTCGAGCGCCATCGCGGACGGCTCGATATCGAGAGCACGCTCGGCGAAGGGACGCGGGTCACCGTCACTCTGCCGGTCGACAGCGAAGAGCGTCCCGAATAGGATTTCCCCTGCCTGCCCACAGCTTATCCACAGCTGGGAAATGCCTGCGGGGCGAATGTCACAATAGTGTAATTTGCCGGTCATAGTGGCGTCGCCAGCACGTAACCTCACGTTCAAAGGATTCGTAACGATGACCCGCACCTACCGCCTTTCCGTGGCGGCGGCCGCGCTTTGCTGCACCATGGCAACCCCGCTGTTCGCCCAGGACGTCACTGTCTCGGCCGATGAACTGGCCGCAATGCGCGCCCAGCTTTCGGCGATGAACGCCCGTATCGACCAGCTCGAGGGCGAACTTGCCAGTGCCAAGGCTGCCAACGAAGCGCAGGACACCGCAATCGCCGCCCAGGCCGAAGCGACCTCCGCCAAGCCCACCCCGGTCGGCGAACTCGCCAAGAAGGACGGCTGGAGCTTCAAGCCCCGCGGCCGTCTGATGTTCGATGCCGGCTTCACCAACGCTCCCGATTCGACCGGCGCCAGCGAAGGCTTCGGCAACGAGGTCCGCCGCGCCCGTCTCGGCGCCTCGGGCGACATACCGGGCGGCTTCGGCTACAAGTTCGAACTCGATTTCGCCGGCAACGAGGTCGAGGCGGCCGACGCCTACCTGTCCTATGCAGACGGACCGGTCGAAGTGATCGTCGGCCATCACAACAACTTCCAGTCGCTCGAAGAGCTCACCAGCAGCCTCCACACGACCTTCATCGAGCGCGCGGCCTTCACCGACGCCTTCGGTTTCGAACGCCGCATCGGTGCCTCGATCCAGTACGCCGATGGCCCGATCCTCGCCCAGGCCGGTGTCTTTACCGACAATTTCGACGACACTTCGAGCAAGAACCGCGGCGCCGACGCGCGCGTCGTGTTCATGCCCAAGATCGGCGACACCCAGCTGCACTTCGGTGGCTCGGTCCATTACAACGACCTCGACGATCCCGCCGCGACGGTCCGCTATCGCCAGCGCCCGCTGGTCCACTTCACCTCGCAGCGTTTCATCGACACCGGCAGCATGGGTGCCGACAGCGAGACCGGCTACGGCCTCGAAGCCGCCGCCATCTCGGGCCGCTTCCATGCTGCAGGCGAAGCTTACTGGCAGTCGGTCGACATGCCGGCGACCTCGAACGATCCGACCTTCTTCGGCGGCTATGTCGAAGCGGGCGTGTTCCTCACCGACGACACGCGTGGTTACAAGGGCGGCAAGTTCGACCGCACCAAGCCGGTCAAGCCGGTCGGCAAGGGCGGCTTCGGTTCGCTCCAGTTCAACCTGCGCTACGACTATCTCGACCTCAACGATGCGGGGATCGTCGGCGGGAAGCAGGACGGCTATTTCGCCTCGCTGATCTGGAAGCCGACCGACTACACCGCCCTCGCGGTCAACTATGGTCGCCTGCAGTACACCGATACCATCATTCCGACGGCGACTGGCGACACCAGCTATGGCGTCGATGCCTTCGGTGTTCGCGCACAGGTCGATTTCTGATCCGGTCTGCGCTAGGGGCCGGTGAAATCCGGCCCCCGGCAACGCAGGTCAAACTCTTGTCGCAAGCATGTAACATTGAGGCGCTTTGGCGCCGCTAGCTATCAACCCAAGAGGCTTACCATGACCAAGTTCAAATCCCTCGTCTTCGCTGCCGTTTCGTCCGCTGCTCTCGCCGCTTGCGGCAGCGCCGGGGGCGACGCCGCCTCGCGCGATTCTATCCGCGCCGTCGGTTCGTCGACCGTCTTCCCCTTCGCCAAAGCCGTTTCGGAAGCTTTCGTACGCGCCAATCCCGACTTCAAGTCGCCGATCATCGAATCGACCGGTACCGGCGGCGGCATGAAGCTGTTCTGCGCCGGCGTCGGCGCCGAAACGCCCGACATGGCCAATGCCTCGCGCCGGATGAAGGCAAGCGAATTCGCCGACTGCCAGGCCAATGGCGTGACCGACGTGATCGAGATCCAGGTCGGCCTCGACGGCATCGCCTTCGCTTCGACCAAGGGCGGCATCACCATGAACCTCACCCCGCAGCACATCTACGAGGCACTCGCCGCCAAGCCCTATGGCAAGGACCAGACCGCCAAGACCTGGTCTGACGTCGACCCCTCGCTGCCCAACGATCCGATCCTCGTCTACGGTCCGCCCAGCACCTCGGGCACCCGTGACGCGCTCAAGGAGCTGATCCTCGAAGCCGGTTGCAAGAGTGACCCGGAGATGAAGGCGCTCAAGGAAACCGACGAGGACAAGTACAGCCAGATCTGCACCGAAGTGCGTTCGGACGGCGCCTATGTCGACCAGGGGGAGCAGGACAATCTGATCGTCCAGAAGATCGAAGGCAATCCCAAGGCCGTCGGCGTCTTCGGCTACAGCTACCTCGAAGAGAACCTCGACAAGCTCCAGGACCTTCCGATCAACGGTGTCGAAGCCACCTACGAGAACATCTCGAGCTTCGCCTACCCGGGTGCCCGTCCGCTCTACGTCTACGTCAAAAAGGCGCACCTCGCTGCGATCCCGGGGCTGAAGGAATATCTCGCCCAGTGGACCAAGATGTGGGCAAAGGGTGGCGATCTGGCCAAGATCGGCCTTGTGGCTTCGCCCGATGACGTTATGGCGACCAGCCAGAAAGCCGCCACCGAGTACACGACCCTCGACGGCAGCACCCTCAAGTAAGGCCAGAATGTAACGCATGTCGCCAGCCATCCTGTTCCTCCTGGCCCTCGGGCTCGGGCTCGCCGGATGGTTGGCGGCTCGCGCGCGTGCATGGACCTTCCGGCGCGAAAGCGCCGACGGTCGGCTGCCCAGCCTGCCGACCTATCACGCGTGGTACGTTGCGCTGTGGATCGTGCTGCCGATGGCAGCCTTCATCGCCCTGTGGAGCGCGATCGCGCCCGGCCTCGTCACCCAGCAGGTGCTCGCCGCCCCGGCTGCGGCCGAACTGCCCGAATTCGGCTTCCAGCGCCAGACGATGCTCAACGAAGCACGGGCAGTCGCTACCGGCGCATCGAATGCAGTCTTCAATCCGCAGGCGGCTGCGCTCGTCGAACCCTACCGCGAGGCGCTGTCACACTACAATGTCATAGGCATCGTGGTGGCGCTGCTGATCGCCTTTCTCGGCGGCACCTTCGCCTTCCTCCGGCTCAAGCCCGATTTCGCCGCCCGCACGCGGGTCGAACGGATCGTGATGGCGATCCTCCTCGGCGCCTCGCTGGTGGCGATCCTGACTACCATCGGCATTTTCGCCAGCCTCGTGTTCGAAACCGTGCGCTTCTTCGGCATGGTTTCGCCGCTCGACTTCCTCTTCGGCACGCATTGGGGGCCCGACCCCATGGCCAATGCTGCCAATCCCGACGCCAGTCGCTACGGCGCCATACCGCTGTTCTGGGGAACGCTGTTCATCGGCGCGATCATCGCCATGGTGGTGGCCATTCCGCTCGGATTGATGAGCGCGATCTACCTCACACAATATGCAAATCCGGCCTTGCGCAAGTGGATCAAGCCGGCGCTCGAGATCCTCGCCGGCGTGCCGACCGTGGTCTACGGCTATTTCGCCGCGCTCACCATCGCGCCCGCGATCCGCGATCTCGCACTGTCGCTCGGCGCAGCCAATCCCTCCAGCGAGAGCGCGCTCGCCGCGGGCCTTGTCATGGGGGTGATGATCATTCCCTTCGTTTCCTCGATGGCCGACGACAGCATTGCCGCGGTGCCGCAGGCGATGCGCGATGGCAGCCTGGCGATGGGCGCGACCAAGAGCGAGACTATCCGCCGCGTGCTCGTCCCCGCCGCCCTGCCGGGGATCGTCGCCGGCATCATGCTCGCGGTCAGCCGCGCAATCGGCGAGACCATGATCGTGGTGATGGCCGCCTCCACCGCAGCCAATCTTTCGGCCAACCCGCTCGAGGCGATGACCACGGTCACCGTCCAGATCGTCGCCATGCTGACCGGCGAAGGCAGCTTCGACCATCCCGCGACGCTCAGCGCCTTCGCGCTCGGTTTCGTGCTCTTCATGGTCACCCTTGGCCTCAACTTCGTCGCGCTGCGTGTCGTCAAAAGGTATCGCGAAGCTTATGAGTGAGCGCATCGCCCCCACGCGCACCCCCGCCTTCGAGGCCCGGCTGAAGAAGCGCTATGCCGCAGAACGACGCTTCAGGGCGCTCGGCCTGGGCGCGATCCTGTTCTCGGTCGCCGTGCTGGTCTTCCTGCTCGGCACCATGGCGCTGAACGGGCTCGGCGGCTTCCAGCGCGTCGAGCTGGAAATCCCCATCGACTTCACCGAAGCGGGCATTGCCGCCGATCCGGCGACGATGCAGCAGCCGGGCGCAGTGCAATCGCTCGAGGCGCAGGGCCTGCGGGAAGTGGTCCAGTTCTTCGCGCAGCAGGAACTTGGCGAAGAGGCGGCTCCCGAGTTGGGCGGACAGGCGTGGCGCGATGTCGCCGCCGCCATCATGGCCGATCCGTCGATCCTGCGCGAAACGGTAACCTTCTCGCTGCCCGCCTCGGCCGATCTCGCCTCGGGCTACGAGGGCGAAGGTTCGCCCGAGATGCAGGCACTTGCCCAGCGACTCTACGCCGAAGGGCAAATCGCCAAGAATTTCGACCCCGGCTTCCTCTCGCGCTCGGATGCCACCAATCCGCAGCAAGTGGGGATCTGGGGCGCGCTCAAGGGCTCGATGCTGACCATGCTGGTGACGCTGCTGCTGGCCTTCCCGATCGGGGTGCTTGCCGCGCTCTACCTCGAGGAATACGCGCCCAAGAACCGTTGGACCGACATGATCGAACTGTCGATCAACAACCTCGCCGCGGTGCCTTCGATCATCTTCGGCCTGCTCGGCCTGGCGGTGTTCCTGACGCTGTTTCCCAATCTCCGCTCCGCCCCGGTCATCGGCGGGATGACGCTGGCGTTGATGACCATGCCGGTGATCGTCATCGCCGGGCGCAATGCCATCAAGGCGGTGCCGCCGAGCATTCGCGACGGCGCGCTGGCGATCGGCGCGTCGCCCGTCCAGGTTGTGTTCCACCACGTCCTGCCGCTTGCCCTGCCCGGCATTCTCACCGGCACCATCATCGGCATGGCGCGCGCGCTGGGCGAGACCGCCCCGCTGTTGATGATCGGCATGCGCGCCTTCGTCGCCACCCCGCCGGAGGGATTCACTTCGCCCGCGACGGTGCTCCCGATGCAGATCTTCCTGTGGTCGGATGAAATCGATCGCGGTTTCGTCGAACGCACCAGCGCGGCGATCATCGTGCTATTGCTGTTCCTGCTCGTCATGAACGGGCTCGCAATCTACCTGCGTAACAAATTCGAGAAAACCTGGTGACCTTAGTCCACGACAACCTCGAGCAGACCGAAGCCAAGATGAGCGCCAAGGACGTCTCCGTGTTCTACGGAGACAAGAAGGCCATCGATGGCGTGTCGATCGACATCCCGACCGAATATGTCACTGCCTTCATCGGCCCCTCTGGCTGCGGCAAGTCGACCTTCCTGCGCACGCTCAACCGGATGAACGACACCATCCCGTCGGCACGCGTCGAAGGCGCCATCGAACTCGACGGGCAGGATATCTACCGTTCGGGCATGGACGTGGTGCAACTCCGCGCGCGCGTCGGCATGGTGTTCCAGAAGCCCAATCCTTTCCCCAAGTCGATCTACGAGAACATCTCCTACGGCCCCAAAATCCATGGCCTCGCCGAGGGCAAGGACGAACTCGACGCGATCGTCGAGAAGTCGCTCCGGCGCGCCGGCCTGTGGGAAGAGGTCAAGGACCGCCTGCAGGACAGCGGTACCGCGCTTTCGGGCGGCCAGCAGCAGCGCCTCTGCATCGCCCGCGCGATCGCGGTCGATCCCGAAGTGATCCTGATGGACGAACCCTGTTCGGCGCTCGATCCGATCGCTACCGCCAAGATCGAGGAACTGATCGCCGAGCTCAACGGCCGCTATGCCATCGTCATCGTGACCCACTCGATGCAGCAGGCCGCCCGCGTCAGCCAGCGTACCGCCTTCTTCCACCTCGGGAAAATGGTGGAATATGGCCGGACTTCTGACATATTTACCAATCCGCTCGAACAGCGCACCCAGGATTACATCACGGGACGCTACGGATAAGGCCATGAATTCTATGCACGAACATACCGTAAAGGCCTTCGACGAAGACATCACCCGCCTGCGCGGCCTGATCGCCGAAATGGGCGGCCTGTCCGAGGCCGCGATCGCCCAGGCGCTCGAGGCGCTGGTCAAGGGCGACGACGATCTCGCCGACAAGGTGGTCAAGGGCGACAAGCGCATCGACGCGCTCGAAAGCGAGATCGACAAGCTCGCCGTGCGCATCATCGCGCTGCGCGCGCCGATGGCCGACGACCTTCGCGAGGTCATCGCCGCGCTCAAGATCGCCGGCGTGGTCGAACGCATCGGCGACTATTCGAAGAACATCGCCAAGGCGAGCAAGGAAATCGGCCCCAACCGCAAGCAGTTCGAGCCGCTCACGCTGCTGCCCGCCATGGCCGACGTCGCCGCCGAAATGGTCCATGACGTGCTCACCGCCTACGCCGCGCGCGATGCCGAACTGGCGCGCGAAGTGATCGCGGCGGACGAGAAGGTCGACGCCTTCTACAACTCGATTTTCCGCAACCTCGTCAGCCATATGGTCGAAAACCCCTCGACCATTTCGAGCGCGGCACAAATGCTGTTTATTGCGCGCAATCTCGAACGCATCGGCGACCATGCTACCAATGTTGCCGAAATGGTGCATTTCGCGGCAACCGGCACTTATCCGGTCGACGACGACGGCTGACACAAAACTGTAGCGCGGGGGTCATAAAGCCTTGTCGACCGAGACGGACAATTCCCGGAAAGGCAAGGACTTGCACGCTGCGAAACTGCTTCTGGTAGAGGACGATCCCGCCCTCTCCGAACTGCTCGAATATCGCTTCGCCAACGAAGGCTACCAGGTTCGCACCACCGCCGATGGCGACGAGGCGCTGCTGCTGGCGGCCGAGGACGTGCCCGATCTCGTCATCCTCGACTGGATGATCGAAGGTACCAGCGGGATCGAGGTCTGTCGCCGCCTGCGCCGCGACAAGGATACCGCGCACGTCCCGATCATCATGCTGACCGCGCGCGAAGCGGAGGACGACCGTGTCCGCGGGCTCGACACCGGCGCCGACGACTATCTGACCAAGCCCTTCTCCCCGCGCGAACTGCTCGCGCGCGTAGCGGCGGTTATGCGCCGCATCCGCCCGGCGCTGGCCGGCGAGAGCATCGAGGTCGGCGACATCACGCTCGACCCGGTGGCGCACAAGGTATCGCGCCGCGGCCGCACGCTGCAGCTCGGCCCCACCGAATACCGCCTGCTCAAGTTCTTCATGGAGAGCCCCGGTCGCGTGTTCAGCCGCGGGCAGCTGCTCGACGGCGTCTGGGGCACCGAGAGCGAGATCGAACTGCGCACGGTCGACGTCCATATCCGCCGCCTGCGCAAGGCGATCGAGATCGAGGGCGCGAAGGACCCTGTCCGCACCGTCCGCAGCGCAGGCTATTCGCTCGAGGCCTGAGCTAGCGACACACGCCGCGCCAGCGCGGACTCATGTCGAGATGCAGATGGTCGGCATGCGCCGCGTTGTAGTCGGGCGAAAGGACCGTGGCGAAGCTGTTGCATGCGCCGTCGCGCACCGCGTGCAGGAACCGTGCCTTCGGACCCTCGCCGTCCCAGTCCCGTAGCACGCTGATGCGCGTTCCGTCCTCGAGCACGAAACCGGCAATGTCGATGGCGTTGGCCGTCGCATGTTCGCTCCAGGGCCCCGTGTCGCGGCCATAAAGGCGGCGGCAGGAATAGGCACCGAGGTGCTCGATCCGGGCGATCGGCGATCCGAAGCTAGTCTGCGCCGCCGGCTCCAGCACGTCGCGTTGCCACAGCAGCAGCGCAATCGAGGCGGGGCAGGTGACCGCTGGAGTGTCGGGCGCCAGCGGGAATTCTCCGAGTCGCGTCCGGTCCTCGCGCCGGCAGGCCCCTTCGCCGACGGGATCGAGCACCTGATGGGCGATGCTGCTGCGGTCGAGCACGGCGCGGCATGCCGGCACATCGTCGCGCAGCGCCAGCAGCTTGGCCTCGGTCGCCCATCCGGGCGGATCGCGCAGGTCGAGCGGTGCCCAGGGATCGTGCTCGGGATGCTCGGCAAGCCAGACCCTCCCGATGAGCAGTATGGCAAGCAGAACGAGCAGCAGCGCGGCGCGCCTGTCGGCCACGAAGGTTCCGATATGCCGCGATATGGCCGGTCTCACACTCCGCGCTCCAGGAGCTCTGCGAGGACCAGCACCGCAATCAGCAGGAACAGCGTGCCGATGACGCGGTCGATCCAGCGGCGCGCGGCGGCACGCTGCATCACGCGTGCAAGGCTCTGTCCCGCGCCGATGTAGAGTGCCCCGACCACGAGGTCGATCACCAGCGCCACCGCCGCGAGGACGAGGATCTGCCAGCCCACGGGCGCGGAGGCGTCGACGAAGGGCGGGATGATCGCGACCATGTAGATCAGCGACTTGGGATTGCCGATGGCGACGAATATCCCGTCGCGAAAGGCATGGTGCGAGGGCTCGCGGGGCGGCCTCGCCGGATCGTCGAGCGGGTGGAAGGAATGACGGATCGCGGCCACGCCGAGCCAGGCGAGATAGGCGATGCCCGCTAGCGCCAGCAGGTGGAAGGCGAACGGATAGGCCTTCGCCAGCGTCCCGAGCCCGAAGGCCGCGAGCAGCCACCAGGCGATGTAGCCGATCTGCATTCCGAGCAGTGCCGCCCAGCCCGATCGCGCCCCGCGCCAGATCGCCTGTCCCATGACGAACAGCATCGACTGACCCGGGACCAGGCTGGTGGTAGCGGTCACCAACGCGAAGGCGGCGAGTTTCTCGGCATCGATCATGCGGCCAGCCCCTAGTGGAAGTCGCGGCTCGGGGGAATGATCCGCACGTCGCGCGGATGCCCGCCGGCACTCGGCCCGAACCATCCGCACTCGCGATTGCCCGGCGGCGGTTCCTCCCACGGCTCGACCGGGCGATATGGGTCTGCGGTGCCGTCCTGCAGAGTGCCGCGCGGCCCGGACTTGGCCGGCAGCGGTGAGACAACATGGTCGGCGCGCGCCACCGGTGCGTTGAGCATGTCGTCCGACAGGCGGTAGAGCTGGTGCGAGGCATCCTCCATGTGATGCGCGATGACGTGGATCACCTCGTCATCGTATTCGACGCGGCCGCGTACCTCCATCAGCCGTGAACCCATCACCACACGGCGTTGTTTTTCCTTGAGATCGGGCCAGACGACGAGGTTGACCACCCCGGTCTCGTCCTCGAGCGTGATGAAGCACACGCCCTTGGCGCTGCCCGGCTGCTGGCGGATGAGTACCACCCCCGCGACGTTGACGGTCGAACGGAACTTGCGGCTGCGCAGATCGCAGGCGCGCACGAAACCGCGCTCGGTCAGATCGTCGCGCAGGAAGGACATCGGATGCGCCTTCAGACTCAGGCGGGTGGTCTGGTAATCCGCCACGACCTCTTCCGAATGCGGCATGATCGGCAGCGCGGCGGGAGAGGTTTCGGCGCCTTCGTCGCGCTGCGCCGCAGCGGCGAAGAGCGGCAGGTCGGGGCTGGCGATCAGGCTGCGCGCATCCCACAGCGCCTGGCGCCGCCCCAGCCCGATCGAACCGAAGCAGTCGGCACTCGCGAGCCGCTCGACCTGCGAAGGCGCAATGCGGGCACGGTCGCGCACCGCCGTGACGTCATCGTAAGGTCCGTTGGCCTCGCGCTCGGCGATCAGCTTCGCCGCCACGTTTTCGGGCAATCCGTCGACCTGGCGCAGGCCGAGCCGCAGCGCCATCGTCCCCTCGACATCTTCCAGCGTACAATCCCAGTCGGACAGATTGGCGTCGGCGGGGAGCACCGTGACGCCATGATCCGCTGCATCGCGCACGATCTGCGCCGGGGCATAGAAGCCCATCGGCTGCGAATTGAGCAGCGCGCAGGCGAAGGCCGCCGGATAGTGGCACTTCATCCAGCTCGAGATATAGACGAGATGCGCGAAACTGGCCGCGTGGCTTTCGGGAAAGCCGTATTCGCCGAACCCCTTGATCTGGTCGAAGCAACGCTCGGCAAATGCGGGATCGTACCCCCGCGCGATCATGCGTCCGACCATCATCTCCTGGTGTTCGTGCACCATCCCGCGACTGCGGAAAGTGGCCATCGCCTTGCGCAACCGGTTGGCCTCCACGGGCGAGAACTTGGCCGCGTCGATGGCGATCTTCATCGCCTGCTCCTGGAAGATCGGCACGCCATAGGTCCGCTTGAGGATCGAGGAGAGCTCGTCCGTCGGGCCATGCTCGGGAGATGGCGAAGGCAGGCTGAAATCGGTCCTACCCTCGCGCGCGCGGCGGCGCTGCTTGAGATAGGGATGAACCATGTCGCCCTGGATCGGCCCCGGGCGGACGATCGCCACCTGGACTACCAGATCGTAGAATTCGCGCGGCCTGAGCCGGGGCAGCATGTTCATCTGCGCGCGGCTTTCGACCTGGAACACGCCCAGCGAATCGCCCTTGCAGAGCATGTCGTAGACGGCGGGATCCTCGCGCGGGACGGTGGCCAGATCGTAGCTCTGCCCATGGTGGTCCTCGAGCAGTTTCAGTCCCTTTCGGATACAGGTGAGCATTCCGAGGGCGAGCACGTCCACCTTGAGAATGCCGAGATCGTCGATGTCGTCCTTGTCCCATTCGATGAAACTACGATCGGGCATCGCGCCATTGCCGATCGGCACGGTTTCGGTCAGCGGGCCGTCGGTGAGGATGAAGCCCCCGACATGCTGGCTGAGATGGCGGGGCATGCCGATCATCTGCTCGGTCAGCCTGAGCACGCGGCGCAGATGCGGATCGGCCAGGTCGAGACCCGTTTCCTCGCGAATGTGCCGCTCATCGATATTCTTGCCCCACGAGCCCCATACGGTGCGGGCGAGAACCGCCGTGACATCCTCCGACAGGCCCATCGCCTTGCCCACCTCGCGGATCGCCATGCGGGGGCGGTAATGGATCACCGTCGCGCACAGACCGGCGCGGTGGCGACCGTAGTGTTCGTAAATGTGCTGGATCACTTCCTCGCGCCGCTCATGCTCGAAATCGACGTCGATATCGGGCGGCTCGCGGCGCTCCTTCGAGATGAAGCGGTCGAACAGAAGCTGGTGCTTGGCCGGATCCACCGAGGTAATGCCGAGGCAGAAGCACACCGCCGAATTGGCCGCCGATCCCCGGCCCTGGCACAGGATATCCCTGCTGCGCGCGAAATCGACGATGTCCTTGATCGTGAGGAAATAGGGCGCCAGCTCGAGTTCCCCGATAAGCTTCAGCTCGCGCTTGAGCGTCTTCTTCACAGCAGGCGGCAAGCCTTTGGGGTATCGATCTTTCTTGGCTCCCGACCAGACCTGCTGTTCGAGATAGCGCTGCGGGCTCAGATTGTCGGGATAGATCTCTTGCGGATATTCGTATCGAAGTTCGTCGAGACTGAAATTACAGGCATCGGCCACTTCGCGCGTCGCGGCGATGGCATGCGGCCAGCGTTCGAACAGTTTCACCATGGTTTCGGGAGGCTTGAGGTAGCGCTCGCCATTGCCGTGGAGCAGGTGCCCGGCGGCGGCGACGGTGGTCCTGTGCCGGATCGCGGTCATCACGTCTTGCAGCGGGCGCTTGTCGGGCGTGGCATAATGCACGTCGTTGGTGGCGAGGAGTGAAAGGCTATTGGCCTTCGCCAGAGCATCGAGGCGGGTGATCCGGGCAATGTCGTCGCCGATGTAGAGGTAGCTCGCGGCGATATGGCGCAATGTCGGGAGCGCGGCAGCGAGATGCGGGAGGATCTCCTCGAAGGTCCCGGTGAAGTCAGTCCTTTCCTCCACGTCACCCCGGCCCCCGAGCCGGGGTCCCACTTCTTCCGGCACGGCGCTGGAAGGAAAGCGGGACCCCGGATCAAGTCCGGGGTGACGGAAGAGAATGACGTTGTTTTCGACTTGAATGGTGAATGGCTGGTCCAGGTCGCGCGGCGGGAGCAGGATCAGCTGCACGTCCTCGGCATGCGCGGCGAGCATGGCGAAATCGATGTCGCAGGCGCCCTTGTCCTGCCATCCCCCGTCGAGCCTCCGCATGCGCCCTGCCGAAATCAGCTGACAAAGCCGGCCATAGGCAGCGCGATCGCGGGGGTAAGCGAGGAAGACCAGACCTTCGACCGTTTCTATCCTGCATCCAATAAGTGGTTTCAGCTTAAGTTTTTTTGCTTCCGTATGGATGCGCACCACACCCGCCATGCTGTTGGCGTCGGCAACCCCTATCGCATCGTAGCCGAGCGCCCGCGCTCGCAGCACGAGATCGACCGCATCGGAGGCGCCGCGCAGGAAGCTGAAGCAGGAGACGAGCCCGAGTTCGACAAAGCGTGCTCGCTGGGGCGGCGCGATGCTGTCGGAATCGAGCTCGATCGTCCGCTTGGGGATCTGATGGTCGTTTTCGGGCATTGGCTCACCCGGCGAGTTCCGCAAGTCGCTCGCGTACCGCGGCAAGGTCGGCATCGAACAACCGCGTCTGCTCCTCGCGCGCCGCGCCCTCGAGCCGCAGCAGGTACGAGGGATGCGCGGTGACCCACAGCTCGCTGCCGTCCTCGAGCGCGATCGGCGCGCCGCGGACCCGAGAGATGCTCACCGTCTTGCCGAGCAGACTGCGCGCCGCGCTCGCCCCCATGGCGAGCACCAGCTTCGGCCCGACGATCGCGCGCTCGCTCTCGATCCACCAGCGGCAGGTGTCGATTTCCTTCGCGCCCGGATTCTGGTGCAGCCGCCGCTTGCCGCGCTGGACATATTTGAAATGCTTCACCGCATTGGTGACATAGGCGGCGCGGCGATCGATCCCGGCCTTTTCCAGATGCGCATCGAGCAATTGCCCTGCGGGGCCGACGAAGGGCCGCCCCGCCTGGTCTTCCTGGTCGCCCGGCTGTTCGCCGACGATCATCAGTGCGGCATCCTGCGGCCCCTCGCCCATCACCGCATGGTTGTCGAGCTGGCCGATGGGGCATTTGCGGCAGGCACGGATCGCCTTGTCGATCGCCGCGAGCGTGTCGGGCCGCTCCTCGAATTCGAGCGCCCCCTTCTCGACCATGGCGCTCTCGCGCTTCTGCGCCCCCGCGACCAGCCCAGGGATGAGCGCGGCCTCGGGCATGTCCTTCCAGTATTTCCTCGGCATCTCCTTGAGCATCGCGCCGACCTTCAATCGCGCAGGATTGAAGATCGAAGCGTAATAGCCGCGCCAGAGCTCCTCCATCGGATCGCCGCCGGGCGCGTCGCTGCGTTGCGCGGGCGGGCCTTCGGACATGGTCGCGCCGTCCCAGTGGAGGCTCCCGCGCGGAGTCAGGATCGACCAGCGCATATTGGCGAAGCGGCGCATGAAGAAGCCGGCATTGGCGCGCAGGATGTGATGCTCGGGCTCGAACCAGGCGACGTAGTGCTCGCGCGTCTCGCTCTCCTCGTCCCCGGCCTCGACGAGGCGGAAGCGGACGAAGGCGTGCATCTTGTGGCTGTCGCGCCGCACCGCCTTGTCGAGCTCCTCCGCCCGCCGCACGTCGGGATCGGCCTTGTCCTCCATGATGCGCGGGGTCGCCTGCAAGCGCCACAGCAGGCGATAGAGCAGCCCGAAGCGCTCGGGGTCCGAATGGAGGATGGCGTTGCGCGCAAGGCTGACGAAGCGCTTGCTGGCGCGCACCGGGCGGGCATCCGCGGTGGGCAAGGGCAAAGGCTGCTCACCGGGCGCGGCCGCGGCAGCGAACAGATCGCCGCTGCCGCCGGGCTCGACCCAGGCGATATGTTCGGGCGCGACCCCGCACTGGACCAGCGCTCGTGCGGCTTCGCGCCAGAAGTCGAAATCGTCGGGCTCGGGCAGGTTCACCACGTAGTGGCTCGCGAGCCGGGTCTGCGGAAGCGTGCTCATGCCGCGAACAGCTCGAGCTGCTCGGTCTTCGGCGCGAGCAGGCTCCTCAGGTCGGCGCGGTCGGTCAGCGTGATGGGCCGCCAATCGACGGTGCAGATGAACGGCCGCACCTTGGTGACCGACTGGGTGAGCAGCGCGACATCGTCGAGCCGGAGCGCGCGGTGGCGACGGCTGGCGAGGATCCTGCCCACCGCTGTCACCCCGAGCCCGGGCACGCGCAGCAATTGCTCCTTGCTCGCGCGGTTGACGTCGACCGGGAAAGCCTCGCGGAATTTCAGGGCCCAGGCGAGCTTGGGATCGATGTCGAGCGGCAGGTTCCCGTCAGCCTCGGTGGCCTGCATCACTTCGGCGGGCTTGTAGCCGTAGAAGCGCATCAGCCAGTCGGACTGGTAGAGCCGGTGCTCGCGGATCAGCGGCGGGCGCTTCAAGGGCAGCACCGCGCTGGCATCGGGGATCGGCGAGAAGGCGCTGTAATAGACCCGCCGCAACCCGAAGCTGTCGTAGAGCCGGCTGGCCTTGCCGACGATATCGACATCGGTCGCGGCATCGGCCCCGACGATCATCTGCGTCGACTGGCCCGCGGGGGCGAAGCGCGGGGCGTGCTTGAACCTTTTGTGCGCGTCCTTGAGCTCGGTTATGTCGTTCTTGACCCGTCCCATCGCGCCTTCGATCTGGCGCGCGTCCTTGTCGGGCGCGAGACGGGTGAGCCCGCTGTCGGTCGGCAGTTCGACATTGATCGAGACACGGTCGGCATAGAGCCCCGCTTGGTGGACGATTTCGGCATCCGCCTCGGGGATGGCCTTGAGGTGGATGTAGCCGCGAAAATCGTGTTCTTCCCGCAGGATACGGGCGACTTCTACGAGCTGTTCCATCGTGTGGTTCGAGCTCTTGACGATGCCCGAGGAGAGGAACAGCCCCTCGATATAATTGCGCCGGTAGAAGGCCAGCGTGAGGTCGACCACCTCCTGCGGGCTGAACCGCGCGCGCGCCACATTCGAGCTCTTGCGGTTGACGCAGTAGTGGCAGTCGAACACGCAATGGTTGGTCAACAGTATCTTGAGCAGCGAGATACACCGCCCATCGGGCGCATAGGCGTGGCAGATGCCCATCCCCTCGGTCGACCCCAGCCCCTTCCCGCCGAGCGAGTTGCGCCTGGCCGTCCCCGAAGAGGCGCAGGAGGCATCGTATTTCGCCGCATCGGCGAGAATCTCGAGCTTCTGCAGAGTGGTGAGAACAGCCATATGTTCTTTATATGTTCCACCTCCCCTCCTGCCAATATCGAATGATGCATCGGACGGGAATTTGCGATGGTTTCCGCCCCGTTTACCTTGTGCAGGAAATCGCGCTTAACCCTCAAGCGCCCAAGACCGTGCGATACAAGAGGACGCACAGTGGGATTGTTCCAGAAAAAGCAGGTCGCTTCCCAACCAGAGATGCGCAGCGCCAAACGTCATCCGGTCGACTGCCCGGCCAGCCTTACGCTGCTCGGTCGCGAATGCGAGGGAAGGCTTTCGGACCTTTCGGAAACCGGTGCCCGCTTCGACACGCCAACACCACCTGCCAAGGGCGTATCGGGCCTCCTCTCGTGGCGCGGCCACGAGTTCTTCGGCAAGGTTGTCTGGTCCAACGAAGATGGCTGCGGGATCGCGTTCGAGCGCCCGCTTCCCGCGTCGATCCTCCAGGATTCGGTTCACCGGATAGAGAAGGCGACGGGCCCGGCCGCCAAGTTCGGCAATATCCCGATCGCCACGCGTGGTCGGCGCGGGCTCGTCGCGAGCTAGGCGTACAATCCCTGCAGGTACCAGTCGGGTACCCCGCCGCGCCCGTCGCCGATGAGGCCTTGGCGGTAGATCCAGTAGCGGCGTCCCTGTCCGTCCTCTATCCGGTAATAGTCGCGCAGCCGCGCGGCGCCGCGCTCGCGCCACCATTCGGGGGCGATGCGTTCGGGGCCCTCCACCCGCGCAACATCGTGCACCTCGCCGCGCCAGCGGAAGCGCTGCGGATAGCCGTCTGGGGTAGCATAGAGCACCGCGATCTTCTCGGGCTTGTCGAGCAATTTCCGAGGCCTGGAATGGAATTCCAATAGTCCTTGCGAAGTCGGTTCGGGCTCCAGCGGAGGCTGCCAGCGCTGCGCCCGTTCGGGGAGATGGCTGGCGTAGGGGACCGGCCGGCTGACCGCCTTCGCACCGAGCCGCACGATCAGCCGGTCGATGCAGCCGGCCAAGCTGGTGCCGTGGCTTTCGGCGCGCGCCTCGATATCGTTTTGGTCGAGCGCCAGCGGCTCGGCCCAGCTCGCGCGCAGGCGCAGCATCTCGATCCCGAAACCGGCATCGACATCGTCGAGTCGCGCAGCGAAGAGGCGCAACATGTGCGCCGGATCGCGCGTGGCGGCGGCCAGTTCGAGCCGCCGGACAACGACCTCGCCATCGACCCGCCACAGGCCCAGTTCGAGCCGCCGGGCGCCCTGCCCCTGCGCTTCGAGTTCGCGCGCCATGTCCCTGGCGAGATCGGCGACCACTCGGTCGAGCAGCTGCCGGTGACGGATTGGTTCGAGCAGCCGCCGCTGCACCAATGGCACGGCCTCTTGGATCACCGGCAGCAGCGGCTCGGACACACGGCCGAGCAATTGGTCGAGCCGGATCAGAGGATTGGCGGTGCGCAATTTGCGGTTGCGGAAACGCCGCTGGATCGCGTCGCGCCCGATGCCGGCGATGTCGCCGATCCGCTTGAGGCCGAGCCGGCGCAGCACGGTGACGACGTCCTGGTCGAGCCGCAGCGCCGCCACCGGCAGTTCGGCCAAAACACGCATGATCCCGGCACGCCCCTCCACGATCGCGCGCTCGGGGCCGTAATGCGCCAGCGCCCAGGCCGCCCCGGCAGTCGGAGCGATGGCCGCGCGCAGGGCCAGTCCGCGCTGTGCGAAGGCGGCGTGGACGTCGGCCAGCAGCGCCTCCTCGCCGCCGAACAGGTGCGCGACGGCGGTGACATCGACCAGCAGCCCCTCGGGTGCATCGAGCGCGGACCACGGCCCCCAGCGCTGTGCCCAGAGAGCAAGCTGTTCGAGGAAGGCGAGATCGCCCGCCGGGTCTGCGGGGGCGGTAGCGATCTCGGGGCACAATGCACGTGCATCGGCGAGCATCATGCCCTTGCGCGCACCCGCGGCCGCTGCGGGGCGATCGACCGCTTCGATCCGCGGGCCGTGCGCGGTGTCGGCGATCAGCACCAGCGGCCCCGCAGCGGGCACCCCGCCCCGCTCCGCTATCGTCAGGTGCCAGCGATCCATCGCCAGCGCTGGAAGCCAGAGCGAAAGGATGCGGCGCGGCCGCGCCTCTGTCACTTCCACGCTCACGCCCGGCGCGGCGACCGCCTGAGGCGCAATCCCGCCGTCCAGCCCGCCACCGCCTCGTCGGCCTCGCGCTGCGCCTTGCTCGCTACGAGCCTGCCGGCTTCCTCGCCCAGGGTCCATTCGCCCGGCGCATGCGCGCGGGCGCGGAACAGCTCCGCCCGCCAGCGCGGCGGACCGGGGGCCTGGGCATTCCAGCGCGGTGCAGACGACGGCATCGAGGCGACCTCCCACCGCATCCGTGCCGAGGAGAGATCGCGCGCGGCATCGAGCCGGACGAGGAACAGCGGCACGCCGTGCTTCTCGCTCGCCAGCGTCAACCGGCGCGAGGCGGTGAAATCGAGCGCCCGGGGATTGCCCGCGATCTCTCCCACGACGAAGGCAAGGTCGCGGCAGCGCAGCCCCTCCTCGAGCGCGAAGAGCGCATCCTCCGCCTTTTCGGCCAGCACATGGATCACCCGTGCCGGGAGGTCCCCGGGCAGTCCGGCACGATAGGGACGCCCCCCGCGTCGCGCGGCCTCGCGCGTCTGGACCCACAGCACGCTGCGCGGATGCCGCACCTCGCCGGCGTCTTGCTGAGGGAGGCTGCGCCAGTCGTCGAGCGCCAGCGCCAGCGCGGCACCCGCCCCCGCTCCATCGCGCGAGGAGGCGAAAATCTCGCTATGCAGTGCCGGCCCCTGTCGCGCCGCCAGACCGGGGCGCCAGCGCGCGCTGCGCCGCGCGGAAAGCGCGGCAAGGTCTTCGAAGGCCGCGAGCGGCAGTGAGGCGAGATCGGGTGAAGGCATAGGGGGAACGACTTTTCTGTTCCCATTATGTTCCATTTGAGCGCGATTCGCAATTCGTCCTTCGCCGCCCTCGCCCCGACGTATCGCGCGGAACGGCAGGAGGCCCTCAGCCGTTTGAAAATCAAACGCAATTCGAAAGGCTCTGACCCATGAAATATTCGCAAGGCAACCCCGACGCGCTCAAGCAGAAGTTCTGGCAGGCGCTGGCCGACTCGCCCTTCCTGTTCCTCGAACTCGATGGACGCTCCAACACCTCGGTGCCGATGACCGCCCAGCTCGACAAGGATGCGAACAGCGCGATCTGGTTCTTCACGCAGAAGAAGTCGGACTTCGCCCAGCTGGGTAAGGTCAAGGCGAGCTTCGCCGGCAAGGACCACGATATCTTCGCCCGCTTCGACGGCACGCTGTCGGTCGAGACCAGCCAAGAGCGCTTCGACCAGTTCTGGAACAATTTCGTCGAGGCCTGGTACGATGGCGGCAAGGACGATCCCGACATCCTGTTCCTGCGCATGGACTTGGGCGATGCGGAGATCTGGAGCGGCGACTTGGGCCTGCTCAACACCGCCAAGATGGCGCTCGGCATGCATGTCCATGACGAGGCCGAGAAACGCCATGTCGAAGCAGTGGACATCTGATCCGACGAATGGCGCAAAAAAATGAAAAGGGCCGCCCCACCGGGAGCGGCCCTTTCCTATTGCCCCATTCGGGATTTCACTCGGGCGCCATCGGCACCATGGTCTCCTGGCCGGCGACATCGTCGACAACCTCGACAATGCCCTTGCCGAGATGGCTGCGGCTGCGGCTGTAGGCAAAGTAGATCACCACGCCGAGCGCGCCCCAGCCGGGCAGGAACAGCATCGCCGCAGTCGGCAGGTTGAAGAACAACAGCACGCAGCCGATGATCGTCGCGGGTGCGACGAGCCACACCAGCGGCACCCGGAAATGCCGCCTGCGCGCGGGATCCTTCACCCTCAGCACCATCACCGCGATCGCCACCATTGCGAAGGCGTAGAGCGTCCCGGCATTCGATATGTCGGCGAGCTGCCCGACCGGGAAGAAGGCCGCCCCGATGGCAACCGCGAGCCCGGTAATGATGGTCACGATATGCGGGGTGTGGAAGCGCGGATGCACCCGGCTCAGGCGTTCGGGCAGCAGCCCGTCGCGGCTCATCACGAAAAAGATGCGCGTCTGCCCGAAAATCAGCACCAGGATCACCGAGGGAAGCGCGACGAAAGCTGCGAGCCCGATCGCGTTGCCGACCGCGGTGAAGCCCAGCACCTTGAGGACATGCGCCAGCGGCTCGTTCGAGCAGACCAGCGCATCGGCGAATTGCGGCAGCGCGCACTGGCGCGCCAGTTCGGGCGATCCCGCCTCGAGTGGGAGGCCCATCGCATCCATGAGCGGCTGGCCGCCGAGCGTCCCGATCGCACCCGCCGCGACGAGGATGTAGAACACCGTGCAGAACAACAGCGAACCGACCAGGCCGATCGGTACGTTACGCTGCGGGTCCTTGGTCTCCTCGGCGGCGGTGGAGACTGCGTCGAAGCCGACATAGGCGAAGAACATCGTCGCCGCGGCACCGACCGCACCGACCCCGGTGCCCCAGCCGCCGAAGATGCCGGCGGGGAGGAAGGGGTTGAAGTGGCTGGTGTCGAATTCGGCGCTGGTCAGGGTCAGCGCAACGAAGGCGGTCAGCGCAGTGACCTTGATCATGACCAGCACGGCATTGACCTTGGCGCTCTCGCTCGTGCCGATCACCAGAAGGCCGGTGACGAGCAGCGCGATGAGCAATGCGGGCAGGTTGATCAAACCGCCTTCAACGCCCCCCAGGGCGAGCGGACCGGCGCTGAGCCATACCGGCAAGTGGATACCCAAGCCGCCGAGTACAGTCCCGCTGAAATAGCCCGACCATCCGACCGAGACGGCGCTCGCAGCGATCGCATATTCCATGATGAGCGCCCAGCCGACCGTCCAGGCGAAGAATTCGCCGATCGTCGCATAGCTGTAAGTATAGGCGCTGCCAGCGACCGGTATCATCGCGGCGATCTCGGCATAGCAGAGTGCGGCGACGATGCAGACCGCGCCGGCGATCGCGAAGGCCACCATCAGGCCAGGGCCCGCCTTCTGGGCACCCACCGCGGTAAGGACGAAAATCCCCGTCCCGATGACGCACCCAATGCCGAGAAGTGTCAGTTGCAGCCAACCGAGGCTGCGATGCAACGACTTCTTCTGCGCCGTTGCCAAGATGGCATCGAGCGGCTTCACTCTGTCCAAGATCATCAGGCGCGGTGCCTCCCTCCACGGCCCGCCACGGGACTCCCCGCTCCGCCAGCCGGATCGGCGCTAGTTAGTCCGCAATCCACCCCTGTAAAAGCGAATTTGGATCAAGCGCCCAGAATGCCGGGGAAAAGCCCTGTGACGAGGATGATCGCGACTGCGAGCGGGCACAGCCACGCGATCAGAAAGCGCCACAGGGTGAAGGCCCAAGGCGACAGGCCGGTGGTAGTGCGCAACAGGTTCTCATCGGCCTTCCAGCCGATGAAGAGCGACGTCAGCAGCGCGCCGACCGGCAACATCACCTTGCCCGTGAAACCGTCGACCGTATCGAGGATGTCGGTATTCTCGAACAGTGGCCAGAACCACAGCGGGCGCACGTCGGCCCAGACATTGTAGCCGAGCAGGCAGGCGATGCCGATGAGGAAGGCCCCGCCGCCGAAGATCAGCGCCGACTTCGGGCGACTCCAGCCGCGTTCGCCGATACCGTAGGCGGTCGGTACCTCAAGCAGCGAGATCGAGCTGGTGATCGCCGCGACGAGGATGAGGACGAAGAACAGGAAGCCGAACAGCGCGCCGGCAGGCATTGTCTGGAAGGCGAAGGGGAGCGTCTGGAACACCAGCGTTGGACCCGCAGCCGGGTCGAGACCGACTGCGAGCACGATCGGGAAGATCATCAGACCGGCGAGCAGCGCCACGCCGGTATCGGCGATGGCGATCATCGCCGAGGTGGGCCCGAGCCCACTGCCTTCCTTGATATAGGACCCGTAGGTGATCAGGCCCGCCACTCCGAGCGAGAGCGAGAACAGCGCCTGCCCCAACGCTGCGTTCATCACCTGCGGGGTCAGCTTCGACCAGTCGGGAGTGAACAGGAAGCTCATGGCTCCGCCCATGTCGCCCTCGACCGAACCGTAGATTACCAGGCCGACCAGAAGCACGAAGAAGGCTGGCATGAGATAGGTCGCAACCTTCTCGATGCCCGAATGGACGCCACGCGCGATGATGTAGAGCGTCGCCCCCATAAACAGGAAATGCATCGTGATCAGCAGCCCGGGATTAGCGAACATGTCGCCGAGCCTTTGCTGGATCTGGGCCTGGCTTTCGCCCGCCAGTGCGCCGCGGAAAGGATCCCCCTCCATGACCGCCTGAACGAGATCGGCTCCCATGATCCCCGCATAGTAAAGCACCCAGCCCGCCACGACGGAGTAGAAGGATAGGATCAGGAAGGCCGCAAGCGCGCCGATCGCGCCGAAGATCGACCAGCTTTGCGACGACTGCGACTGCGCTGCCACTCGCCGGATCGAGCCGACGGCATCGGTTTGCCCGACGCGCCCGATGAAAATCTCCGACAAGACCAGCGGCAACCCAAGGAGGAAAACGCAGGCAATATAGAAAATCACGAAGGCACCGCCCCCGCTCTCGCCGGCCAGCGTCGGGAACCGCCAGATATTGCCGAGGCCGACTGCGGCCCCGATCGCTGCGAGTATGAAGGCGGAACGCGAGGACCAGCCCTCGCTTGTAGACGTCGTGGTAGCGACCATGCTCAGATCATTCCTCTCCTGACGCGGCGACCCCTGCGCGCATCTCATATGCGCGCCCTTAGACACGCAAAACCGCGCAATTCCAAGCTTCGCTTTGCCATCGCCCACGCGCTTGCTAGTGCAACGCCATGTCGACCACCTTCCAGCTCGATACGAGCACCAGCCGCGCCAATCCGACTCCGCAGCCGATGCGGCGCCTTACCGTACCCAAGATCCGCGCGCACAAGACCGGTGGCGAAACCCGCGAGCCGCTGGTCATGCTGACCGCCTATACCGCGCGGCAGGCGCAGCTGCTCGATGCGCATTGCGACATCCTGCTGGTCGGCGATTCGCTGGCGCAGGTCATCTACGGCCTGCCGACGACCATCCCGGTTACGCTCGACATGATGGCCAACCATGCCGCCGCGGTGGTGCGCGGCAGCTACCACGCGGTGGTGGTGGTCGACATGCCCTTCGGATCCTACGAACAATCGCCGCAGCAGGCCTTCGAAAGCGCCGCCTACCTGCTCAAGCAGTCAGGCGCGGCGGCGGTGAAACTCGAGGGCGGCGAACAGATGGCCGAGACCGTCGCCTTCCTCAATCAGCGCGGGATCCCGGTGATGGGCCATGTCGGCCTGACCCCGCAGGCGGTCAACGTGCTGGGCGGCTATGCCGCACGCGGGCGCGACGATGCCGAGGCGAAGAAGATCGTCGGCGATGCCAAGGCGCTCGACGAGGCCGGGGCTTTCGCGATCGTTCTGGAAGGGGTGCTCGAGCCGATCGCGATAGAGGCGACTCAAGGCGTATCCTGCCCAACGATCGGCATCGGCGCCTCGGCGCAATGCGACGGGCAGGTGCTGGTTACCGAAGACATGCTCGGCATGTTCGAACGCGTCCCGCGCTTCGTGAAGAAATACGAGGACATTGCCGCGGTGATCGAGAAGACTGTCGCGCAATATGCCGAGGAAGTGCGCGCGCGCAGCTTCCCGACCTCCGATCAGACCTACCAGCCCAAGGGCTGAAGAAGGACACCAGCGCCATGTCCACGATGATCCGCTTCTACGGATTTTCCTTCATCTTCACGCTCGTCTGCCTGAGCCTTGCCGCATGGTATGGCTGGGCCAGCACCGGCACGATCACGGGCACGTTGTCGCTCCTGTGGATTGTCGTTGTGCTGTCGGTGCTCGAGGTGTCGCTGAGCTTCGACAACGCCGTGGTCAACGCCAGCGTCCTCAAGGAAATGGACGAAGTCTGGCAGCACCGCTTCCTCACCTGGGGCATCGCCTTCGCAGTCTTCGGTATGCGCGTGATCTTCCCACTCGCCATCGTGGCTATTGCGGCCGGGCTGGGGCCCATGGAAACGGTCGACCTCTCGCTCAACAATCCGCAGGAATACGAAAGAATCGTCTCGTCCGCACATGTCGGCATTGCGGGATTCGGCGGGGCCTTCCTCGCCATGGTCGGGCTGAAATTCTTTTTCGATCTCGACAAGGAGATTCACTGGATTCGGGCGATCGAGGAATGGCTGAGCAAGTTCGCCGCCTTGCCTGCCGCCGAAATTGCGCTTCTCCTCCTCGCACTCTGGGGCATTTCAACCATGCTCGAACCCGACGAAGCGCTGACCTTTCTGGTCGCCGGTATCCTTGGCCTCGTCACGTTCATCGCCGTCGAGGGGATCAATGCGATCCTCGAGATGAAGGAGGAGGCTGCGAAATTGCAGGGCGCGGTGGTGCGCAGCGGGCTTGGCGGGTTCCTCTATCTCAATGTTCTCGACGCCAGCTTCAGTTTCGACGGCGTGATCGGTGCCTTCGCGCTCTCGAACAACATGATCGTGATCGCCTTGGGCCTGTCGATCGGCGCGATGTTCGTGCGCTCGATGACGATCCACCTTGTGCGCAAGGGTACCCTGGCGGCTTACCGCTTCCTCGAACACGGCGCGTTCTGGGCGATCATCGTTCTGGGCGCGATCATGCTCATGTCCGCCAAGTTCCATATTCCCGAGACTGTGACCGGGCTGATCGGCGCGATCCTGATCGGGCTCAGCTTCTGGTGGTCGGTGCGCTATAACCAACGGCATCCGGACGAGACGGCCGCTTCAGCCGACTAGCGATCGGCGCGGCCACCACCAGTTGGAAGAAATGGTAGAGCAATAGCGCGATCACCACGAAGCCTGCCTCGGCAGGCGGAAACAGGATGGTGGCAAGTGGGGCTCCGACAGCGGCGCTCTTCTGCGCACCGGCGAAGAGGAAAGCGATCCGGTCGGGCCGCGACAGGCGCAAGGCTCCGCTCGCCATCCACGCCCCGAGATTGCCGATCAGCAGGAATCCCGCGACCAGCGCACCGATCACGAGCCAGTCGCCCGGGTCGACGCGCGACCAGATCCCCTGCTCGACCGCGCCCGAGAAGGCGACATAGATCGCCGCTGCGATTGCGAAGCGGTCGATCCAGACGATCTTGGGGCGATGGCGCGCGGTGAAGGCGAGCGTGTAGTCCTGGATCGCCTGGCCGATGGCGAAGGGCAGGATCAGCAAGAGCATGATCTTGATCACCACGTCCATGCCCACCGCACCGGCTCCGCTACCCCCGAGGGCGAGGAACAGCGGCACGGTCACGAAGACGCCTAGAATGTTGAGCAGCGCCGCCCCCACCACCGACAGCGCCACATTCCCCCCGGAGAGCGAAGTGTAGGACGTCGCCGATTGCACGGTCGAAGGCAGCGTACCGAGGTAGAGAAAGCCGAGCGCCACCGAAGGGGCGAGCACGCGGGCACCGAGCGCAGCGATGCCAAGGCCTGCCAGCGCCATGGCCCCGAACACCCACAGCACCAGCGGGAGGAGGAACCGCCAATTCCCGAATCCCGCAGCGATATCGCGGCGGGCAATGCGCATGCCGTTGAGCAGGAAGAGGATGAAGATCGCCGCGTTCGCGATCGCCTGTGCAGCACCGCGTGCCTCGCCCGTCGCGGGCAGCACTATTGCCAGCACGATCGCCGCGACCAGCATGCGTACCATCGGGTCGGCAAAAACGGATCGCAGCGCCATCATCCACCCCTGCCCGGACCGGCGCCCCTTGTCGAGATGTCTCAGCCTGCCGTCAGCGACTGCAGCTTCGCTTCGAGCTCGACCTTCGCCGCTGCCTCGGTGTCGGGCAAGGCTGCGAGCAGCGCGGAGATCGCCAGCGGGTTCATCGGCTGGAGTTCGTGCGCCGCTAGCGCATAGTCGAGCGCATCTTCGCGATCGTCGAGCTGGAGCGCCGCGATGCTGCGCGCCGCAAGCACCCAGGGCACGCGGGCCTGTCCCAGCATGATCGCATGATCGAGCAATTGCGCGGCCCGATCCCATTTGCCCTGCGCTGCAACCGCGTCGGCCAGCACCGCAGCGGCTTCGCCGTTCATCGGATTGTTGCGGACATAGTGCGCGAGCATCTGGCGCGCCCGCGCCGGATCGTCCTGGACACCGGCGATGCGCAGCGCCAACGGCCAGGGTCGCCGAACCTTCGCGGATCGCTCGTAGGCCGCTCTCGCCGCTGCCTTGTTGCCCTGCGCCAACTCGGCATCGCCCAACAGCGCCTGGGCGTCGGCCGAGCCGGGGAAGCGCTGCGCGAAGGCGCGCGCGCGCTTCACCGCCGCGGCCGTCTCGCGCCCGGCGATCGCCGCCCGGACGTAATCACGCAGCTGTGCGCCGCCGAGCGTGGCGGGCGCAGTCCGGGCAGCTTGCGGGCTCCTGCTCGGCAGCACGGTCAGGCCGGTCCCGTCGAGCGCCGCCAAATCGATGAAGAATGCCGCTCGCTGACGATCGCCGAGCGTCTCGCAGGCACGGCCGACCAGCAGCTGGAGATAGGCTGACCCCGCCCTTCCCTTGGCCACCTCGGCAAACCGATGGACGAGCTCGCGCTCACCCCCGCTGCGCGACAACGCATAGGCAAGCAGTTCGCGCACGCGGCGATTGTCGGGCTGGCGCGAATAGAGCCGGTCGAGCGCCAGGGCCGCGCTCGCGTAGTTCTCTTCCGCGAGATCGATGATTGCCGACAGCAGCTGTGCCGAGGCCAGTTCGGACCTCTCCAGATCGGACTTTTCGAGGAGGTTTCGAGCGAGGCGGAAGTCGTCCCCCCGCGCGGCGATGATCGCCTGGACGAATAGGCCGCGCGGCGTGACCGCCGCATGTCCGCCTGCAGCACGGAGCGCCTCGAGGGCCTCCCTCGGGCGCCCGGCATCGCTCAGCGTCGCGGCATATTCGACGCGCAGTTCGAGATCGTCGGGCTGGCGCTCGAGTGCCTTCGCCAAGAGCGCGGCGCCCGCCTCCATTCCCTCGGAATCGCGCGCGAGCTGGCCGCGAAACTGCAGCGCCTCGCCACTGTCGGGATCGAGCGCCAGCGCGCGATCGGCGGCCTCGATCGCCTGAACCTGTTCGCCGCCGCGATAACGCAATCGCCCGATATCGACCCACAGATCGGAACTGTCCGGCTCGACACGATAGGACCGATCGAAGGCCGCGCCCGCCGCGGGCAGATTGCCCTGCGCCATTTCGAGGCGTCCAAGCAGCCTGAAGCCGATCGCGCGGGTGCCTTCGGAGAACTTGCCCGGGCCAAGCCACTTGCGCGCCGCCGGGAGATCACCAGCCACCAGCGCGGCTTCGCCGAACAGCGCCGCGACGTCCTCGCGCGGCGTCCCCTGCTCAAGCGCCCGTTCGAGAAACACGCGCGCCGCCAGCGCATCGCCGCGCGCCAGCTGGGCACGCGCAGCGTCTACCGGCGAATGGTCCGGCGCCGGCTCCCCGCATCCCCCCAAGATCGCCAGCCCCAGCAGAAGACCCGCGACCGGTCCCAGATCACGTCTGAAGATCATACTGTTTGAGGAGATCGTACAAAGTCGGGCGGCTGATCCCAAGCAGCTTGGCGGTATTGGAGATATTTCCCTCGCTGCGTGCCAGCGCCTGGCGGATCATCCGCCGGTCGGCCTGCTCGCGCGCGGCCTTGAGATTGAGTGCCAGATCGCCCCCGTCCTTGTCGGACTGCGGCAGGTCGAGATCCTCGGCGCTTACAAGCTTGCCGTCGGCCATGATCACCGCGCGCTTCACCCGGTTCTCGAGCTCGCGGACATTGCCCGGCCAGCCCCACCCGTCGATGGCGGCGAGCGCATCGGCCGCGAAGCCCTTGACCTGGGGGTTCATCTCCTTGGCGAAGCGGGTGAGGAAATGCTTGGCCAGCAACACCGCATCGCCCGCCCGTTCGGCGAGCGTCGGCACCTTCACCACGATCTCCGCGAGCCGATAGAACAGATCCTCGCGGAAGGTTCCCTCGCCGATCATCGCCTCGAGGTTCTGATGCGTGGCGCAGACGATCCGCGTATCGACCGCGATCGGCTTGCGACCGCCGATCCGCTCGATCGTCCGTTCCTGGAGGAAACGCAGCAGCTTGACCTGCAACGGCAGCGGAATGTCGCCGACCTCGTCGAGGAACAGCGTGCCCCCATGGGCCATCTCGATCTTGCCCTCGGTCATCTTGACCGCGCCGGTGAAGGCGCCGCGCTCGTGCCCGAAAAGCTCACTTTCGAGGAGGTTCTCAGGGATCGCCGCGCAATTGATTGCGACAAAGGCGCCGTCTTTCCGATCGCTCGATTCGTGGACCCCGCGGGCGAGCAATTCCTTGCCAGTGCCGCTGGCGCCGAGCAGCATGACCGAGACATTCGTCGGGGCGACACGCTCGATGGTGCGCGCCACCTTGGCCATCTCCGGCGCGGCGGTAACCATCGAACCGAGTACGGTCCGGTCCTCGCCGACCTTTTGGGCGAGGCTCCGGTTCTCCTGCTCGAGGCGGTGCAGCCGGTAGGCGCGCTGTACGATCAGCCCCAGCGTGTCGATGTCGACCGGCTTCTGGTAGAAGTCGTAGGCGCCCTGTTCGACCGCGCGCAGCGCGCTCTCGCGGGCACCATGCCCTGATGCGACGATCACCTTGGTGTCGGGCTTGAGCGCCATGACCGCTTCGAGCACTGCGAAACCTTCGCTCGTGCCGTCAGGATCGGGTGGTAATCCGAGGTCGAGCGTGACCACGGCGGGTTCCTCGGCGCGCAGGGCGGCCAGTGCGGCCTCGCGCGTGCCCGCGAGCACGACGTCGAAATCCTCATAGGCCCATTTGAGCTGGGCCTGCAGGCCTTCGTCGTCCTCGACGACCAGCAATTTGGGCTTGGTATCTGCCATTATGCGACCTCGTTTTCGATACCCGGCGAACCCCGGCGGAGCACCGAGTTCGCCGATTGGAGCTGCAGACTGACGGTGAAGCGCGTGCCGAGGCCCTCGCGCGATTCGACGTCGATGCGACCGCCCATCGAACGGATCAGCTCGCGCGCCTCGAAGGCACCGATTCCGAAACCGCCGCTTTTCGAGGACACGAAAGGCTTGAACAGGCCCTTCCGCAGGAATTGCTGCGACATGCCGCAGCCATTGTCGATGATGTGGATCTTGCCCGAAATGCCGTCTCGCACGACCTCCAGCATGACCGGGCTGGATGGGTCGCTGGCTTCGATCGCGTTCTGGATGAGGTGGACGAGCGCCTGGTCGAGCGCTTCGGGATTGCCTTCGACGATCACCTCCTCGCTGTGTAAGAGCGCCACCGGATGGACGGTACTAAGGCGCTCCGCCACCTGCCGCGTTGACTCGGCGAGATTGAATTCGCGCGCCGCAAAGTTTTCCGGTGCGCCATATCGTCCCAGTCTCGCCAACAGCGTGTTGAGCTTGTCGACGCTGTTCCTCAGCGTGACGAGCATGTCCTTGCGAAATTCGAGCTTGTCGGCGTGCTTCTCGGCGTTGCGAAGCAACAGGGCCATCTGACTCGAGAGATTCTTGATGTCGTGCATGACGAAGGCCATGCGCCGGTTGAACTCGTCGAACCGTCCCGCCTCGAGCAGGGCTGTCTGGCTGGCCTGTTCGGCAAGGTAGCTGGCAAGCTGGCGTCCGACGACGCCGAGAAGGTCGAAATCCTCCCAGTCGAGTTTTCGCTCGATGACCGGCCGGGAGAGGAGCACCAGACCGACCAGCCGGTCGAAGTGGAGCAAGGGGACGGCCGCCCAAGCCCGCGGGTCTTCGCGCATCCAGCCGGGCACCAGTGCCTGTTCCCCGTCGCGGTCGATGCCTGCGCGAAGCTCGTCGAAGTCGATGATCAACTCGCTGCGTTCGAGCACGCCCGCAAGCCCTGTCGGTGCTGCCTGCGAGGGGACTTCGATGCCCGTCCAGCGCCAGTTCGCAGCCAGTTCGAGCGCGCCCTCCTCGTCCGCTACGAGCAGGATGCCCGAGGGGCTGTCGGTGATATCGGCCAACGCCTTTACTGCGCGTTCCTGTAAAGAGATATTGTCGAAGCCGGTGGTCCCGATCGTCTCGGTGAAGCGGATCCACTCGGTACGATAGTCGTAGCGATGCTTGAACAGGTGCTTGATCGCAGTGACCCGCAGCCACCCGCGCAGGCGGTCGGAGGGGAGCCAGATCAGCGCCAGCGCGCCGGCGGCGATGATCAGGCCGACTTGGGTCATCCGCGTCAGATCGCCGGTCAGCATGTCGAGCGAGCGGGCCAGGGCCAACATCAGGGCGAAGTAGCCACCGATGACCAGCAGAGAGAGGAACCGGAAGGTGACCGCGCGCGAAGGGCGGAATGCGAGGTGCGATGAGTGGCGGTTGAACCCGATGGCGAAGGGAATCGCGAAGACGGCGGCGGCAATGCCCCTCAGCGCCGCGAGTTCGGGCGGATAGGCGCCGGTGATGTAGCCGATGGTGAAATAGTTGAGGTCGAAGGCCCACATGCCCGCCAGCGATGCCGCGCTCCAGCGCAGGATCTGGCGCGACGACGTAGCTGCACCGGCATAGAGGTTGTGCAGCAGCACCAGCGCGCCGACCGCGACCATCACCCGGAACAGTGCCGCGGTTTCGTAGGTCAGTTCGGCCAGATCGGTCGTTACCGCATAACGCCGCGCGATCACCAGCAGCACGAATTGCAGCACTTCGACGAAGGCGAGCGAGAAGACCGCCGGACGCACCAGCCGCAGCGTCTCGTCACGACCGTCATTGCCGAACAGGCGAAACAGCATGAACAGCCATGCGAGATTGCGCGCGATTTCGGTCAACTCGACGATCGCCCGTCCGGGCTCGAAACTGGCAGCGGCAAAGCACCAGTTGGCAGTCAGCGCTACCGCAAGTACCGCCGGGATGCGGTCGCCGCGCGTCGCATCTCCCTTGCGGGCGATCCAGATCGCGGCGAGCGCGCAGATGATCGCTCCGGTGGTATAGGCGATGTAGGAAAGGCTTCCGATCCAATCCACTACCGCGCTCCTTCCGGCCAGAGAATGACCCGCGCGGTCTGCAGCAGGATCAGTATGTCGAGGAACGGCGTGTAGTTCTTGGCATAATAGAGGTCGTATTCGAGCTTGTGACGCGCATCCTCGATGCTGGCACCATAGGGGTAGTTGATCTGCGCCCAGCCGGTGATGCCGGGTTTGACGACATGCCGCTCGGCATAGAAGGGCATTTCCCGCTCGAGATCGACCACGATGGCGGGGACTTCGGGGCGCGGCCCGACGAAGCTCATGTCGCCTTTGAGGACGCTCCATACCTGCGGCAGTTCATCGATCCGTACCTTGCGGATCAGACGACCCACGCCGGTGATTCGCGGATCGTCCTTTTCCGCCCATTTCGCTCCCGCGCTCTCCGCATCGGTCCGCATCGAACGCAGCTTGGTCAGGGTGAAATTCTGCCCATAGAGTCCGACCCGCTTCTGACTGAAGAAGGCGGGTCCCGGGCTGTCGAGCTTCACCAGCAGCGCGAAGATCGCGATCAGCGGCAGGCCAACGATCAGGATCGCGAGGCTGACCACGACATCGAACAGACGCTTGCCGATGCTCGACAGGCGTCGCCCGGCGGAAAATCCATCGGAGAAGATCAGCCAGCTGGGATTGAGCGTGTCGAGATCGACACGGCCCATCTCGCGTTCGAGAAAACTGGAGAAGTCGTAGACATAGACACCCTGCGTCTTGACCCGCAGCAGGTCCTTCAGCGGCAGGGAATTGCGCCGTTCCTGGAGCGCGAGCACCACTTCGGTCGCCCCCGCACGGTCGACGAACCGCCCGAGATCGGCAATCGACTCACGCGGCACGGCGGTTTCGATGACCGGTGTGGAATCGCCCATGGCGACGAAGGCCCCGACAACAAATCCGCTCTCCGGTCGCTGGGAAAGCCGCCGCAGTCGCTGCGCGCGTTCACCCGCGCCGAGCACGATGACCGTCCGGCGAAATGCTTCGACCCCGAGAAGCTTGCCCGCCACGAGCCGGTTGGCGACGAGCACGAAGATCGCAATCCCCATCGCGTAGAGCAGCACCGAGCGCCACAGCGCCGATCCGGGAAGAATGAAATCCATCAGCGAAATCGCCAGCACGCCCAGGCTGACGGCGACCAGCAGCCGCGCGGTGGCGAAACGGATCGATCGCAACGCCAGCGGCCCGTAGGTCCCGACGGAGATCATGCCGAGCCAGATGACGCCGGCGAAAATGCCGATCTCCAGCGCACGATCCGAGACCTGCCCGACGCCGACATCGATCTGCATCACCCGCAGGCGCCAGGCCGCCTCGCCCGCCAGCGCGAGCAAGATGAGATCGATCAGGGACAGCAGCACGACATTGTAGGAGATGTAGTGCTTGAACAGACGGATCATTCGGTCCGGCTCGCGAATTGCTGGTGTCGGAATCCTTAACTAGCAGAGAGGGGTGAACCGTCGGTAAATTTTACACCGTACCAAAAAAGGGACGACACGCAGAGCGCATCGTCCCCATTCTCCGGGAGCTCGAAAGCTCAGTTGTTGACGGCGTTTTCAACCGCTTCGCCGGCGCCCTGCGCGGCTTCACCGACCTGGTTGGCCGCTTCGCCCACCTCGTCGGCGGCGCCGGCGATGGCATTGTCCTTGGCGACCTCGGCGCTGTTCATCTGGGTAAGGAAGAAAATGCCCACCACGGCGATGACAAGCACCAATAGGATCAGGACCCAATTGGTCCCGCCCGAACGGGTCTCGCCATCGCTGACGACTGTGTGCGTGGTGTGGGTGTTACCCACCGCATCGGTGGTTTCGGTAATGCGTTCCTCGGTCATGTCATTTCGTCCCCGAAATTTGGATCATGGCCGTGAAAACGCCGTTTGCGGGCAGTGGGTTCCACCAGCAAGCTCGCGAATGGTTAACCCTCCTCGAATTCGAAGGGGGTCACTCCCCGACGGATCCTGTCGAAGGCCAGTTTCCGGCCGCGCGGCGGGAGCGAACGCTGCCTGCAGCCGCTGCGATGGCATCGCGCACAGCCGGGCCCGATCGGTTGCGCATCGGCGGGCCGCAGCGAGATGTCGTACGCCTGAGCGAGGTCTCCGGCGAGGACTGCCTCGACCCCCACGGCGACGACGAATTGCGCTTCACCGGGTGCGCCGCTCCCCTCGACCGTGCGTGCCATCGTCAGCCAGCCACCGTCGCGCTCGCCGCTTTCGTCGAGCGCGACGAACTGGACCTGCAGTTCGCCCGCGCGATCGAAGGCGCGGTGCGCGTGCCACAGCGGGCAACTCGCGTCCGATTCGACGAAGCGCGCAGTGCTCGCCCCGGTGAAGGTCTTGGAGAACTGCCCCGCCCGGTCGAGCCGGACCATGAAGAAGGGCAGCCCGCGCTGGCCGACGCGCTGCAAAGTCGTGAGGCGATGGGCGAGCTGTTCGAAGCTGACCCCGAAGCGCCGTTCGAGCACCGGGAGGTCGTAGCCCGTTGCCTCGCAGGCACGCAGAAAGCGCCCGTAGGGCATGATCAGCGCCGCAGCGACATAGCCGGTCAGATGGCGTGCGAAGAGCGCACGGGCCGCCTCGTCGTCGAATTTCGCGCCCTTGGCGACCGCATCGATCGCGTCGGCGAATTCGAGCTGCGCGATCTGCAGCGCCAACTGGAAGTTGCGCGACGGAATGCTGAGCATTTCCGAAAGCTGGATCTGGCGCGCGTGCAGGTCGAGCCGCCTGAGGCTGTCGGGCATGATCTCGCGCGGCAGGATACGGACAGAGAGCTGGTGACGCTCGCGCAGGCGCTCGACGAGCGCGAGACCGATGTCGCCGCGCGACAGGCGCATGTCGTCGGCAAGGTCCTCCGCGGCCGCATCGAGATCGGCGAAATGGTTGCGCCAGCGCTCGATCTCGCGCCGCGAGGCGGTCAGGGGGTCCTCGCTCCCTCTCGCAGCGGGTGCGGCATTGTCGTAGAGCCGCGCGAAAGCCGCCGCGACCTGCGGCGACGACGCAAGGAATTCCTGCAATTCCTCGCGGTCGATGCCGAGATCGGCAAAGCGCTTGTCGGCAAAGCGCCGCACGAGGCCGTCCATCCCGCCGATCGCCTCGTCCTCGCGCAGCGAACGCGGATCGAAATCGAACTGTTCGACGAGCTGCATCATCACCCGCGCGCTGACCGGGCGCTGGTTGCGTTCGATGAGGTTGAGATAGCTCGGTGAGATGTCGAGACGCGCTGCAGCGGCAGCCTGCGTCAGCCCCTCGCGCTTGCGCAGGCGACGGACAGCCGGTCCGGCAAAGAGTGCGTCCTCAGTCATTTGTAACTTTCTTGACTACTTTACACGTCATCTAGCCACATCTTGCCAATCGAGACAAGATATTTTGTAAATATTCCTGTCAGTCGTGCCTTTCCGTCTCCACAAGAGGGTCAGGCGATCACGCCACACGACGACAAGGAGCTACCCCGTGACCTATTCGGCCCGGATCAACGAACTGAACGAAACCATCGCCGCCAACGGTGCGCCCTGGGCCGCGATCGATGCCGAGAGCGCCGCGCGTATGGTCGTCCAGAACCGCTTCCGCACGGGGCTCGACATCGCGCGCTACACCGCCAAGATCATGCGCGCGGACATGGAAGCCTACGACCGCGACCCGGCGAACTACACCCAGTCGCTCGGTACCTGGCACGGCTTCATCGCCCAGCAGAAGATGATTTCGATCAAGAAGCATTTTGGCAGCACCAAGCGCCGGTACCTCTACCTTTCGGGCTGGATGGTCGCCGCGCTGCGCAGCGAATTCGGCCCGCTGCCCGACCAGTCGATGCACGAGAAGACCAGCGTGCCCGCGCTGATCGGCGAACTCTACACCTTCCTCAAGCAAGCCGACGCGCGCGAACTGGGCGGTCTCTTCCGCCAACTCGACGACGCCAAGGCAGCCGGCGACGCGGTCAACACGCATCGCCTGCTGAAGGAAATCGACGAGCATGAAACGCATGTCGTGCCGATCATCGCCGACATCGATGCCGGTTTCGGCAATGCCGAGGCGACCTACCTCCTCGCCAAGAAGATGATCGAAGCCGGTGCCTGTGCGCTGCAGATCGAGAACCAGGTTTCGGACGAGAAGCAGTGCGGCCACCAGGACGGCAAGGTCACCGTACCGCATGAGGACTTCCTCCAGAAGATTCGTGCGATCCGCTACGCCTTCCTCGAGCTCGGCATCCCCGAAGGCATCATCGTTGCCCGCACCGACAGCCTCGGCGCAGGCCTGACCAAGCAGATCGCCTATTCGACCGAACCCGGCGATCTCGGTGATCAGTACAACGCCTTCCTCGATTGCGACGAGGTCGATCCGGCGAACATCACCAACGGCCAGGTCTTCATCAGCCGCGACGGCAAGCTGCTGGCGCCCAAGCGCCTGCCTTCGAACCTCTACCAGTTTCGCAAGGGAACCGGCGAGGACCGCTGCGTGCTCGACTGCATCACCGCGCTCCAGAACGGTGCGGATCTGCTGTGGATCGAAACCGAGAAACCGCATGTCGAGCAGATCGCCGGCATGGTCGACCGGGTGCGCGAGGTGATCCCCAACGCCAAGCTGGTCTACAACAACTCGCCCAGCTTCAACTGGACGCTCAACTTCCGCCAACAAGTCTATGATGCATGGACCGAAGCCGGGAAGGACGTATCGGCATACGAACGCGACAAGCTGATGAGCGTCGATTACGACGGCACCGATCTTGCCGCCGAGGCCGACGAGAAGATCCGCACCTTCCAGGCCGATGCCGCGAAGCGCGCGGGCATCTTCCACCACCTCATCACGCTGCCGACCTATCACACGGCCGCGCTGAGCACCGACAATCTCGCCCGCGAGTATTTCGGCGAGCAGGCCATGCTCGGCTACGTCAAGAACGTCCAGCGCGAGGAGATCCGCCAGGGCATCGCCTGCGTGAAGCACCAGAACATGGCCGGGTCGGACATCGGCGACGACCACAAGGAATACTTTGCCGGCGAAGCCGCGCTCAAGGCGGGCGGCAAGGACAACACGATGAATCAGTTCGCTGCGGCGTAACACCCGGGAGGAAGAGAGGATGACGACGATGACTGACGACATGCCCAAGACCGAGCCCGGCCGCGCCCGCGCGCTGTTCTCGACCGCCGATTTCCGCCTGCTGCGTACCGCCCTGACGCATTATGCCAAGGCGACCGACGACCGCGAGGAACTGGCGAAGATCAATGCCCTGCACCACCGGCTGGGGACTTACGTCCCCGCCGAGTGACCCCGTTTCACGATTTCTCCTGGGGAGGAGAATACGGCCGTCGGAGCGCCCCCAACGCTCCGGCGGCCACTTTTGTGCGCGGCGTCAGCTCGCGGGCATCAACCCCATCGCCGCGCTCGCGAGCGCCTCGGCGCCGGTGGCGATGACCTTCTCCGCATCGGGCGCCCAGAAGGGCGAATGCAGCGAGGGCAGCGGCTTGCCCTCCTTCTCGAGCGCCTCGAGCATCGGTGCCGGCGTGCCGCTGATCCAGAAGATCGCCGACTTGATATGGTCGGGGTCGGCGCGACGGTACTCGCTGAAATCCTCGCCCCCCATCACCGGCGGCATGGTCGCGACGCGGTCTTCGCCGAAGCGCTCGCCGAAGCTCGCCAGCAGCTGTTCGGTGAAGTCGGGATCGTTATAGGTCGAGGGGGTGAAGTCCTCCTGTACCTCGATCACCGGCATCAGGTCTTCGGGAAGCCCCGCCGCGATCGCCTCGCCCTTGGCGATGCGCGCGATCCCGTCGAGCAGCAGCTTGCGGCTCTCGTCCGAATAGCTGCGCACGGTCAGCTGGAGCTTGGCCTCGTCCGAGATGATGTTGTGCTTGGCCCCCGACAGGAAGCTGCCCACGGTCACCACGCCCGGTTCGAGCGGCGACAGCTCGCGGCTGACCAGCGTCTGCAACCGCATGACGATGGCGCTGGCGAGCACGATCGGGTCCTTGGTGGTGTGCGGATAGGCGCCGTGCCCGCCGATGCCCTTCACCTGGATATTGACGCTGTCGACATTGGCGAGCGCATAGCCCGGCGTGATGCCGATGGTTCCGGCGGGCGCCGGAGCCGCGGCGTCGTGGAAGGCGAGCGCGTAATCGGGCTTGGGAAAGCGCGTGTAGAGCCCGTCGGCGAGCATCGCCCGTGCGCCGCCCCCCGCCTCTTCGGCGGGCTGGAGGATCATCACCAGCGTGCCCTGCCATTCATCCTTGCGATCGACCAGCAGCTGCGCCGCGCCGATGAAACCGGTCATGTGCGTATCGTGGCCGCAGGCGTGCATCACCCCGGTGGTGACGCCGCTGGCGGGAGTCGCGGTTTCCTTGCTGGCGAAGGGCAGCCCGGTCTGTTCGACCACCGGCAGCCCGTCCATGTCGGCGCGGATGAGCACGGTCGGGCCGTCGCCGTTCTTCATCACCGAGACGACGCCGGTCTTGCCCACGCCCTCGGTCACTTCGAAGCCGAGCTTGCGCATGCGTTCGGCCAGTTTGGCGGCGGTCTTGTGTTCCTGGAAGCTGAGTTCGGGATGCGCGTGCAGGTCGCGGTACAATTCCATCAACTCGGGCATGTCCGCCGCGACATCGGTGCGCAGATCGTCGGCCTGGGCCGGTGCGGCGAGAACCATCGCCAGCGCAGCGAGGCTTGTTGGAACGGCTTTGTGCATACCCTTTGTTCTCCCGAGACATGGACCGCATGGACCACTGTCCATGGGCAAAAGCGCACCTGCCCGCTGAGGGCCGGTTTCGTCACACCCTGTGTTGCAGAGCCGCGCGCTGTAGGAAAGCCCTAGAGCCCGTAGGTCACAACCAGCGCAAGCGACAGCATGGTGACCATGATCAGGACCAGCGGCACGCCCGTGCGAACATAGTCGCGGAACTCATAGGAGCCCTCGGCCATGATCAGCATGTTGGTCTGGTAGGCGATCGGCGTCGCGTAACACAAATTGCAACCGAACAGCACCGCCAGCACCAGCGGTTCGGGCGGCAGGCCCAGCTTGGTGGCGATGGCGAAGGCGATCGGCGTCCCGACCGTGGCCGCGGTCGCGTTCGACGCGAAATTGGTCAGGAAGGTCATCGCCAGCATGATCGCGGCGAGCGCCGCTGCGGGCGAGAGATAGTCGAGCCCCGTCGCCATCACCGTGCCGACCCAGTCGGCCGCGCCGCTGTCGAGGATGATCCGCCCCAGCGCGATGCTCGCCGCCACCAGCACGATCACGCTGCCGGACAGCCCCCGGCCGACGCGGTCGAACTTCACGCAGCCGGTGACGAACATCAGAATCGCGCCGGCGAGCGAGGTGATGGCGATCGGCACCAGCCCGACCGAGGCGACGGCGATCGAACCGCCCATGATCGCGGCGGACAGCGCCGCCTTGGAGCGACGCGGCAGTTCGCGCATGCCTTCGAGCAGGAGCAGGCTGTCGGCGCGGGCGAAATGCTCCATGTCGTCGGGCAAGCCCATGACCAGCAGCACGTCGCCTTCGGCGAAGCGGTGGTCGCCGCCTTCGGAGAACTTCTCCTTCTCGCCAACGAGGCGATCGGGACGATGCGTGCCGATGACCGCGACGCCATAGAGGTCGGCGATACCCGAACTCGGCAACGTCCGCCCGATCAGGCGCGAATCGGCAGTGACGATCATCTCGCCCACGGCAATGTCGGCGCCTGTTTCGGATGACCGGCGACGGATGCGATCGATCACCCAGCTCGGCGCGGCATCGCCACGCAGAACGTTCATCGCTTCCTCGATCGCCTCGTGCGTGCCGGTCATCCGCAGGCGGTGCTGCGGGCGCATCAGGCCGGGCGGCACGTCGTGGAACTCGATTCCGGCGGGCAGGCGCGAGGCGAGCTCGGACAGTTCGCGACCGTTAAGCACCGAGTTCTCGGTCACCCGCAGGCGGGTCTCGAAGAGGCGCTGGGCATGGACCGTCTCGACCCTGTTGTCGCCGAGCATGCGCGGCATCACGATCCAGACGAAGGGCAGCGCGACGAGCGAGGCGATCAGCACGATCGGGGTGAAATGGAACACGTCCATTTCCTTCATCCCCAGATCGACCGCGATCGAGACGACGAGGATGTTGGTCGAGGTGCCGATCGTGGTCGCCATGCCGCCCATCAGCGAGGCGGCGTTGATCGGGATCAGCGTCTTCGAGGCGGGCATAGCGCCGCGCATGGCGAGCTGGACGAAAATCGGCATCAGCAGCACCAGAACGGGCGTGTTGTTGACGAACATCGAGAGGATGAAGGTCACCGCCAGCGAGAACAGCAGGCCGAGTTGCAGATTGACCTTGAACAGCCGCTCGAGGAAGCGCGCCGCGGGCTCGAGCGCGCCCGTCACCACCAGACCCCGCCCCATGATCATCAGCGCACAGATCGTGATCAGCGCGTAATGGCCGAAGCCCGAGAAGGCGAGGCTGAGCCCGTCGATCGGCTGGGTGTCGGGGAGCGGGAAGAAATAGAGCCCGACCGCGATCACCGCGATCGTCAGCAGCGAGATGATCTCGACCGACATCCGCCCGCGGGCGAAGGCGACGAACATGGCGATGGTCACCGCCATCGCCGCAATCGCGTGGTATGAAGGAACCCCGATCATCCGGCGCCGGAACTCCCAGTTTATCCCGCGATGCGCAAGGCTTTAGTTGGGCACCCCTGGCCGAAGTGCCTGAATTCTATCGAACCAGTGCTTCGCTGATGCCCCCCTTGAAAACCCGCGGTATCTCGCACGGCGATGTTCAGTCGTTTGTGGTTACGATTTGACGTATTGCCAGGCTCGAATTCGAATGTCGGCTTTCCTGCAGGCACCGATGCAGCTCTTTGACTGGAATTGGGTGGAAGACGGACAATCCAATCATCCCATCAGAAAGGAGGCTTCAGTTGCTGTCCCTCCCAAAAAGCCGCTCGTTCTCCGCGGCGAACATCGCCTTGATCGCTTCCCCATCAGAGGGCGCTTCCGCCAGAGTCTCAGGGTCCCACTGATGTCTCTCTGTTGCAAAGAAATCGCCGTCGTAAATATGGATGCCGCCGGTGAATCTCTGCAGCGGATTAGTAACAGAGTGGATTGCATGCGAGGGTAGCGCCGCAATATCACCTTCGAACAGACAATTGGCTTCATAAGCCTCGATGCCCTCCTCACCGTGCCGCCACAAGATGTTGTCCTCGCGTCCGGTGTAGATGCCGATCAAGGCTTTCATCATGTGATCGTGCGGCAACAAGTTCATCTGGGGCGTCCAATGCGCAGCAAAGATGGTGAAGTCTGGAGACGTGTGCATAACGTCGAGCCCGGCTTTGGTCGGCCCTCCAAGCGTTTTCAGCACTGCGCGGTGATCGCGGATCGCTTCTGCAAGTACTTCGCGAACGGCCTCCATGCCAGTGGATCGGTGGGCACTTACACAATCCTCTATGAAGCGGTCGCGATCAAATAAGCGCTGGTGCCCTGTGGTCTGGCTCCTTGCTGAGGTGTTCATCGAAAGTGCCTTCCTTCCCGAAGCCGCGGCCAGGATCGCGGTTCCCCCAGCCATAACAGCCCTGCGCGAAAGGTGAGAACTGATCGTTTTGCCTACCATGAGGTCGAGCATAATGTGCAGTTATTTCACGACTAGTCACAAATCTGGACCGCTAGTCGCCATTTGCAGCAAGCTGTGACACAGTGAGGCTGAAGGGAATGCTCATGTCATCCCAATTCGGTCAGTTTTGTCCCATTGCGCTTGCTTCAGAAGTGCTGACGCAAAAATGGATGTTGTTGGTTTTGCGCGAGATGAATGCGGGGGCGACCCGCTTCAATGAAATTCGCCGCGGTGTGCCGCGCATTTCCGCCACCCTCTTGAAGAACAGGCTGCTTCATCTCGAAAGTGCGGGAATTGTCACGCGACGACCCTCACGGCCGAAAGGGTACGAAGAGTACTTCCTGACCGAGGCCGGGACGGAACTAAAGCCAATCCTGTCGGCCATCGGCACGTGGGGACAAAGGTGGGCACGCGAGATCGACGACGAAGACCTTGATCCTGCTTGGTTGGTTTGGGCGATGCACAGGCGCATTGACACCGCTGCCATGCCAGATGGGAGGACCGTACTGGCGATCTACTTTACCGACGCACCAAGCCACCATCGCCTGTTCTGGCTGGTTTGCGACCATCCCCGCGTAGACGTCTGCGTCAAGCCTCCGGGATTTGACGAAGACCTTCGCATCGAAGTCGATGTTAGAACTATGGCTGAAATCTGGCGCGGTATTCACCCGATTGGTCACGCATTGGCGAGCGGAGCGCTGACAATCGAAGGTACACCAACTCTAGTTGAGCGAGCACCAAGCTGGCTCATGTTGAGTGTCTTCGCCGAGACCAAGCGTGCTGCTGGCAAATGACTGCAGGCGGGTCGTTGACCGCTGATCCGCTTTTGGCAGTTCGCTAGCCCAGCAAAGCGGTCGAGAAATGGGTGGGAAGCCGGACCCTGCAAAGGTCAGGATATCCGTTCGGAATTCAAAAGGGCAAAGAAACCCGAAGCTGAGAAGGCGATCAACGCCAAGCACCAGATGTGCCAACGTTTCCTCTCTACCCCAGCAGGAGGGCGACCAAGCAAAAAGGGTGCAGGCGGCGAGATTGAATGTCCCAGCACCATAAAAAACACCCAGTTCGCGATCATCAAAAAAACGATCTGGACGTTCGGAATGAGCAGTGGGGTAATTGCCAGGGCAACAGAAGCTAGAAGTGATAGAGATGCCGCAAACGGGAACAATCTAGTGCGTTTTAATACCATAGCCCTCTCGCAATACACACTTGGAAAACGTCCGCAATCGGGTCGCTATCTTAACGAGCGCTTCTGTCCGGGCTGGAGCGCATCTGCGAGCAAGCGGCCTGACCTTGCTTTGACCTACCTGCGACCTCGGTGGATTCTCCGAGCTTTTGAAAATCCCGGCAAGTACAGGCGTGGTACCCCTGGCCGGACTCGAACCGGCACTTCGTAAGAAACTCGATTTTGAGTCGAGCGCGTCTACCAATTCCGCCACAGGGGCACTGGGTCGGGAGCGCGGCGGATAGCTCGTGCGGGGGACGCGTTCAAGCGGCGCGTTGCGCTTGGCTCAGAAATCCATGAACACCGCGACATGCGCGAGGCGCGGTGCATCCTTGTGCTTCGCGCCGAGCGCGCCGAGCGCGAGCACGGGGCCGCCGCGCTCGTCGGACAGCGACAGCTCGAGCGTGGGCGGCGTGAAGTCGCGCGTATCGACCAGGCGCGGCAGGACGGGATCGGGAGGGCAGGCATCCTCGCGCGCCATCTCTCCGCTGCGCGGAATGCTGGCGAGGTCGAAATCATGCGGCATGGGGGCGACCGGCGGCTTCGCCTTCGCGCGCTGCCCCGCCAGCGCGGGGGAAGCGCAGACGGCACAACACGCCGCAATTCCCAATGCCTTGAACATGCGCGACCTTCCAAGTCTCTCTTATGCAAGAAAGACGTGTGGAGGCCGCAGTCGGTTCCCGCCCTGCCCAGCCTCGCGGCCGGATGGCCCCGGTCAGGCCTTGAGCGCGCCCGCCAGCAATTTGTGCAGCTTCGAATGCAGCGCGTCGTTCGCGGCGAGCACCTGCTTCGCATGGATCGGCTGCGACCGCCCGCGGAAGTCGGAGACGAAGCCGCCCGCTTCGCGCACGATCAGGCAGCCTGCCGCCGTGTCCCAATCCTTGAGGTCGCTTTCCCAGAAGCCGTCGAAGCGGCCGGCAGCGAGCCAGGCGAGGTCGAGCGAGGCCGCACCGAACCGGCGGATGCCCGCGACCTGCGGGGCGATGGCGCTGAAGATCCTGGTCCAGTCGGCGAAATCGCCATGGCCCTGGAAGGGAATGCCCGTGGCGATCAGCGCCTCGGACAAATGGCGCCGCGAGGAGACGCGCAGGCGGCCGTCGTGCAGCCATGCGCCGCGGCTCTTTTCGGCCCAGAAGGTCTCGTCGGTCACCGGATTGTAGACCACCGCGGCGGTCACGTCGTCCCAGCCGCCGCCGCCGAGCTTGGGTTCCTGCACCGCGATGCTGATCGCGAAATGCGGGATGCCGTGGAGGAAGTTGCTGGTGCCGTCGAGCGGGTCGACGATCCAGCGCGGCTTGGACTCGTCGCCCTCGATGATCCCGGCCTCTTCCATCACGAAGCCCCAGTCGGGCCGCGCGGCGAGCAGTTCGTCGTAGATCGTGCGTTCGGCGATGCGGTCGGCCTTCGACACGAAGTCGGCCGGGCCCTTGTGGCTCACCTGGAGGTGTTCGACTTCGCCGAAATCGCGACGCAGCCGGCCGCCCGCCTTGCGCGCGGCCTTCTCCATAACGCGGATGACACCCGATAGAACGGCCATGAAAACTCTCTTATTCGGTGAGGACGCGGATCGAACGCGCCTGCAGGTGGATGGTGCCCCAGTCGCAGGCCATGTCGAACTTGCTGCCCTCGATATGGAACGACTGGATGGCGTAGCGGCGCACGGCCTCGGGCGAATGCTCCGCGCGCTCGAGGCTGAGCTTCGAAATCCCGGCGAATTTCAGCAGGCCGGGGTGAAAGCAGCAGTCCTCGCCCACGCCCGGTGCCTCGTAATCGGGATGGGCTTCCTCGAGGCAGAAGTCCATTTCCAGCGTCAGCTCGTCGTCGTTGATGATCACCGCGCGCAGCTCGCTGCGGACGAGATCGACGTTTTCGAACCGGCTGGCGATGGACTTGCCCATCCGATCAGCTGGCCTTGCCGACGTAGGTCTGTTCGTAGACGTCGACGACGATCCGCGTGCCGCTTTCGATATGCGGTGGGACCATGATGCGTACGCCGTTGTCGAGCACCGCGGGCTTGTAGCTGGACGAGGCGGTCTGCCCCTTCACCACGGCATCGGCCTCGACGATGGTCGCTTCGACCTGCTGCGGCAGTTCGACCGAGATCGGCTTTTCGTCCCACAGCTCGAGCATGACTTCCATCCCGTCCTGCAGGAACGGGCGGGCATCGCCGAGGAGGTCGGACGGCAGGTGGATTTGCTCGTAGGTATCCTTGTCCATGAACACCAGCATGTCGCCGTCCTCGTAGAGGAACTGGTAGTCCTTGGTATCGAGCCGGACCTTCTCGACCGTGTCGGCGCTGCGGAAGCGGACATTGGTCTTGCGTCCGTCCTGCAGGTTCTTCATCTCGACCTGCATGTAGGCGCCGCCCTTGCCCGGCTGGGTGTGCTGAATCTTGGCGACCTTCCAGATGCCGCCTTCGTATTCGATGATGTTGCCCGGACGGATGTCCACGCCGCTGATCTTCATGGGAAGCTACCTTCGACTTGTAAAAGAGCCAGTCCGCCCGCGGGGTGGACATGTGCGGCGCGCCTTAGCCGAGCGAGGCCGTGCGGGCAAGCGAGTGGAAAAACGCCGCAGGCATCGCTATGTAGGTCGCGGACGGAATTGATGATCGACCTGAAGAAACTCACGCTGCTCGCCGCGCTGGCGGGCCTCGCCTCGCCTCCTGCCATGGCGCAGGGGCGTCTCTCGCTGCTTGCGCAGGGCGAATATGTCTGCGCCCTGCCAGGCGACGCCACGGGCGCCGCATGGATAGTCCAGGAGGGCCGCGAATTCGCCGTGACCGGCGGATCGAGCTATCGCACCGCGCAGGGCAGCGGGACCTATCTGATGGAAGGCAAGCTGGTAACCTTCACCCGCGGGCCCATGCGCGGGGCCAAGTTCATGCTGCTGGGATCGGGCCTGCTCCAGCAGGTGGGGCGTGACGGCAAGCTCGGCCGGATGCGCTGCCATCGCGCGGGCCCGGTCGAGGACTGAGGCCCTATCGACCGGACAGAAGCGGGTAGGGATTGACCGCGTTTGCGGGCTCCCACCACTCGGCATCCTCGGTCGTCTGCAGGATCGCGAAATGGAGGTGCGGGGCCTCATCCGAGGCATTGCCCGAACTGCCTACCGTGCCCAACCGCTGGCCGCGCCGGACGCGCTGCCCTTCCTTGAGGCCCTTCGCATAGCCATCCAGATGGGCGTAATAGTAGATCGTCTCGCCATCGGTGGAGCGAACGTAGATCGTCTTGCCGCCGGCATCCGAACGGAACAGCTTTTCGACCACCCCCGGCGCCGCCGAGAGCACGGTGGTGCCCTTGGGCGCCATGATGTCGATCGCCTCGTGCAAACGCGATCCGCCGCCACGCGAATCGCTGTAGGTATCGGTGAGGTCGCTGGGACGGATGTTCTGCACCGGGATCAGCAATTGTCGCGCCTGGGCATCGCTCGGCGCTTCGACACCGGCGGTATCGAGCTGGTCGACCGTAGCAGCGGTGCTGTCGCTGGGCGACGGGCTCGGCGCAGCCTCGGCCGGGCGCGTGACCTCGCGCTGGCTCACGCCGGTCGCATTTTCGATCAGGCTCCCGCCGAGCACGATCCAGACCGCACTGGTCAGTGTGGCGGTAATGACGATGGTGAGGATGCGATCGACGAGCTTCATGCGCGCAGCCTACCCTGTCACGCCTCGAAAATCACTTGCGTCGATTGCGAGACCATTCCGGCGAGCCGCGCAGCATCCCAATTGGTCAGCCGGACGCAGCCGCTCGACTGTGCGCGACCGATCGTTTCCGGGTCGGGCGTGCCGTGGATGCCGTAGTGCTCCTTGCTGAGGTCGATCCACACGACACCCACCGGTGAATTGGGCCCCGGCGGAAGCTGGTGAGTCTCGTTCTTGCCGTCCTTCTTGCCCAGCACTTCGGGATCGTAGCTATAGGGCGGGTTGTAGGCTTCGCCGACAATCTTCCATTCGCCCAGCGGAAGCGGGAATTCGCTCGAGCCCGAGCTCACCGTGAACAGCGCCACCAGCTTGTCGCCCTGATAGGCCTTGAGCGTCTTGCCCGCCTTGCTCACGACGATGCGGTCGACCTCGGTCTGCTCGGTCCCGACACCGAGCGAGGCGAGCGTGCGCTGCCAGTCGCCGTTGTCCACCTCGCCCGGAGCAATTCGATCGCCGCCGATATTGGGGACGCGCACCTGCTGCCCTGCGGTGAAGAAGCTTTTCGGCGTTTCCGACGTGGTAGGAGTAGCGCTCGGGGTGGCCGTCGCGCCGCGGGCCGCGGAGCCGGAGCCCTGCTCCATCCCAGCAGGCCTGCCTCCGGGATTGAGCTGCTTGAGCACCTCGACGGTCGTATGGAAGCGTTCGGCGAGCCGCTCGTCGAGCGAAGTGTAGCCGAGCCGGTCGAGCTCGGCCTTCTCGGCCACGTCCTCGGGCATGTCGGTATAGTCGGCATCGCCCCAGCTCGCCGGGATCGTCACCACGCGGGTCGCGGGAATGCGCTCCCACTCGGCCAGCGCGGCCTTGGTCGCTTCGTCGAGCTTGCCGGTTACGTCGAGATCGCTGGCTTCCTGGAAGCCCTTGAGCGCATTGGTCGTGCTCATGCCCATCTTGCCGTCGATGACCCCGGGGCCGAAGCCCACCCGATCAAGTACTACTTGTGCCTGCATGATCGGGCGCTCTTCGGGATCCTCGATCTCGGCAAGCTGGGCGTCGCCGGTTTCGCCCATATAGCGATCGTCGTTCGAGGCCATGGTGTCGGCGAGATTGTCTTCGCCATAGGTCTCGTAGCCGTAGTCCGTGCCGACCTCCGCGCTCGCGACCGTATCGCCCTCGCGTTCGTTGTCCTGCCCCTGCATGCCGCAGGCAGCGAGGGCGAGCGAGGAAACCGCAGCGAGGACGAGATTGCGCATGAAAAAGTGCTCCTGAACCACGGGACGCCTAACCGTCCCTTCAGGCACCCAACTCACGCTGCGGCGATTTGCTCCGCGAAGGCTTTGATTGCAGCCACTTCGTCGCCGTTCCACACGGCGCCCGACACGGCGAGGAAGTCCGCCCCGGCATCGACCAGCGGGCGGCAATTTTCCGGCGTAATCCCGCCGATCGCGACCGAGGGCAGCTCGACCATCTCACTCCACCATTCGAGCAGATCGAGTTCCGCGCGGTGCTCGGTTTCCTTGGTCGTGCTGGGAAAGAAGGCGCCGAAGGCGACGTAGTCCGCGCCCGCTTCGCCCGCTTCGAGCGCGAGATGGCGTGAAGCATGGCACGTCACGCCGATCTGCGCCTCGCGGCCCAGTTCCTCGCGCGCTTCCTGCGGGTCGCCGTCGCCCTGCCCCAGATGGACACCATCCGCCCCGAGCCGCTTCGCCAGGCCGATGTCATCGTTGACGATGAAGGCGACCTCGCGCGCCGCACAGATCGCCTGCAGCGGTTCGGCGAGCGCCGCAGCCTCGTGCTGGTCGACGCCCTTCACGCGGAACTGGAAGGCGGTCACGAGGCCGGGACCCGCATCGAGCGCGCGCTCGAGCCGCTGGGGAAAATCGCCCGTAACATCGAGTGGCGAGATCAGGTAGAGCTGGGTAGGAGGCAGGATATCGGTCATCGGTCGCGCTCTCTAATATGCCGATCGCATTTCGTCACGCGTTCAGAACCGCGAAAGCGTGACGAGCGTCTAGCAGCCGATATGAAAGCCTATCTCGCCGCCGCGCTCCTCGTCCCGCTCTCCGCCTGTGCGATCATTCCCGATACGCCGATGGCGAATGGCGATGCCGCCGCGCAGGGCACTGCGGTCGGTATCGATCAGCCGGTCTGGGCGGGCGACACCATCGTCACCCCGCTCGCGGTCACCGAAGACAGCCGCTGCCCGATGAACGCGCGCTGCGTCTGGGCGGGGAAACTGACCGTGTCGACGAGGATCGCCGCCACGCACTGGACGCAGACCGCCCCGCTCACGCTGGGCGAACCCTATACGGTGATGGGGCGCAGCTACGTGCTGGTTTCGGCGACGCCAGAGAAGACCACGGACCGGGAAATCCCGGCCCGCGAATATCGCTTCGTCATCGAGCGCCGCTAGGCGTCACGCCACGCTGGCGGCGTGGATCTGGTCGATCGCGCCCGACAGCGTGCCGTCGAATTCCTCGTCGCTCTGCGTCGCGCGCAGGTCCTGCAACAGCCCGCGGCTGAAGCTGGCGATCATGCCGGGGTTCTTGGCCAGTTCGGCACAGGCCTCGTCGGTCGAATAGCCACCCGAGAGCGCCACCACGCGCAGCACCTTGGGGTGACCGATCAGCCCGCTGTAGAGGCCGGCTTCCTTCGGGATCGAAAGCTTGAGCATGACCTGCTGGCCCTCTGGCAGCGCGTCGAGGCCTTCCTCGATCGCTTCGAGCAGTATCTTTTCCCCCTCGGCGCGATCCGCCGCGGTGATGTCGTATTCGGGCTCGAGGATCGGGACGAGACCGCAGGACAGGATACGCGCGCCTTCGGCGAACTGCTGGCGCACCACTTCCTTGATCCCGACCGGGTTGGCCGATTTGATGACGCTGCGCATCTTGGTGCCGAAGACGCCCAGTTCGCGCGCGCGGTTGCACATGTCTTCGAGACCGGGATTGGGCTTCATCAGCTGCGCGCCGTCGCGCTCGTCTTCCAGACCCTTGTCGACCTTGAGGAAGGGCACGATGCCGCGTTCCTTGAGCCGCGCGGGCACACTCTTGCCGCCGCTCGCACCTTCCATGGTCTTTTCGAACAGGATCGCGCCGAGGACCTTGCCATTGCCGAAACAGGGCGCTTCGATGATACGCTGGCGCATCTCGTGGATCAGGCCGAACATCTCTTCCTCGCTCGACCACGCGCCGTCCTCGATGCCGTAACCCTTCAAGGCCTTCGGGGTCGAACCGCCCGACTGGTCGAGCGCCGCGATAAAGCCCTGGCCCTCGGCGATACGCGCCGTCATCTCATCGAAAGTCATCTGGAAAACCCCGTCGCTTGGTGGTGGTCGTGCATTCGTATGCGCGGCGCATACAAAAGCCCTTTCGCACCTGCAACGGGGACGGGCAACTTATTGTCAGGGCGCGGTCAAGCGTTGCCGAAACGCTGCATGAATTGCGCCTGCGTGGGCATGGCGGCCAGCGCTTGCTCGATCTGGCCCCGAACGGCGCCAAGCGCAGCGTCGAGCTGTCGCGGGTCGAATGCCTCGGCCCGCCGGTCGTGGCGACCGGGCAGGACGCTGAACCCGATGAGCAGGTCGATCCAGAACTGGCGGTCGGCCACCTCGCCGTCGAATTCGGGCATGCGCCCGCGGCTGCGAAACTGCTCGATACGCAAGGCGAGGCCTTCGGGTGGTGCGATGGCGCGCAGATCCTGCCACGCCTCCTCGTCACGTCGGTTGAGATGGAGCGGGGCCCCGACCAATTCGTAGAGGCGCTCGACCGAGCGGGCGTGGAGCCGGTTGAAGCGCCGCGCCTCGACTGTCATCTCCGCCGTCGCGGGGAGGCATTCGGCCAGATGCGTGGCCTGTAGGAACAAAAGACGCGCATCGGCCGAGAAGAGCGGTCCGAGGGCAGCCGAGGCGGGACCGAGCCGGATCAAATTGGCGGCCCAGGGCGCTTCGAGCGCATAGGGTGTCAACGCGGGGGCCGCGCTGGATGAGGCAGAAAAGGTGGGCATGACGCCCGCAATGGGATCGGTAACGATGCCAATATCCGACATCGCCAGGGCTTCGAGCAGAGGCAGGGGAGAGCGTTCACCCTCATCAGGCCCCTCGCTTGACCTGCGCAGGTCGACGAAGACATCGGCCTCCAGCTGTCTGCCGTCCGCGAGCCGGGCGGAGGACACATGGCCGCACCCATCGCGGAGAAGGTCGGCAACCTCGCCCTCCAACCTCTCGATGCGACCGCCCGCAATTCGATCGCGCAGCAATCGGGCCAGCGCCATGCGGTCGATGATCGCCAGGGGGCCGAGCATGGCGAAGGGCGAGTCCGGCGCATCCTCGGGGAGCGCCATCCGCCCCCCAGCCGCGGCACGGGCGCAGAGGCGGAAACCCTCGTAATGCTCGCCGAAGCGGTCGAGTGCCCCGGCCTTTTCGGCCACGCAGCGCAGCACCTGGTGCAATGCCAGGCCAGCGATCGCCGGAAGGTCGCCCGTGGGTGCTGCGATCATGTGCGTTCCTGCTCCCCGAAATCCCTCGAGGGTATATCCGAGCGCGAAACGCGCACCCGCCTCTGCCAGTTCGGGCGCGCCGATCTCTAGGGCGCGGAAATAGGGATCCTGTAGCGGAAGCGCGATGGGACTGGCTTGGCCATGCCCGGTCTCGACGACCGTGATCTCGACGCCTGCGGGAAGCTGCGCCGCCAGCAGGGCAGCGACCGGCCACACATCGACCGTGTCACCGAACAGGAGGTACGAACCAGCGGCGCGGGTCATGCCCTTGCCTCCTGTCCGACGAAGGAGGCACCCGACGCACGGAGGAAATCGCGATGGTCGGGCATGGCCGCCGCCTCGCGCGCGATCCGCGACCGGATCTGCGCGAGCCCTTCGCCCAGCTCGTCCCCGTCCATCGCCTCGACGCGCGGGTCCCAGCCCTGCGGCAGGATGTTCTGGCCGAGTAAGACCGCGATCCAGCTGACCGGCTGGAACAGGCCATGCGCATAATCGGGCAGGATTGCCCGCGCGCGGAAGTCTTCGATCTTCTCGGCGAGGCTGTCGGGAATAGGCATGGCGCGCATCGCCCGCCAGAACTCCTCCTCGCGCTGGTTGGCGACGTAGTGGAGCACGAGAAAATCGCGGATGCGCTCGAATTCGAGCGCCATCAGCCGGTCGTATTCGCGCCGGTCGGAATCTTCGATGCCCGCGCCGGGAAAGAGGTCGATCAGGTTGAGGATGCCGCTCTGGATCAGGTCGATACTGGTCGATTCGAGCGGTTCGAGGAAGCCGCCCGACAGGCCGATGGCGACGCAATTTCCCCGCCACAGCGATTGGCGTCGACCGGTTGTGAAACGGAGCTTGCGCGGTTCGCCCCTCGCCTCGCCCTCGAGATTGGCCATGAGGACATCGCGCGCAGCGTGGTCGTCCCAGAAGGCGTCGCAATAGACCAGCCCGTTGCCAACGCGATGCTGCAGCGGGATGCGCCATTGCCAGCCCGCCCCGCGCGCGGTGGCGCGGGTGTAGGGCCCGTGCTCGCCGCCATTGGCGCAAGGCACCGCAAAGGCCCGGTTGCAGGGGAGCCAGCGGCTCCAGTCCTCGAATGGGGCGTCGAGCGTCTCGCCGATCAGCAGCGCACGAAAGCCCGAGCAGTCGACGAAGAGATCGCCCGCGATCTCCTCGCCGCTTTCGAGCACCACGGCTGCAATATCGCCGCTCGTGCCATCGCGCCGGACGTCGACGATCCGGCCCTCGCGCCGAACCACCCCCGCAGCCTGCGCCAGCTCGGCGAGCCAGGCGGCATAGAGCCCCGCGTCGAACTGGAAGGCGTAGTCGTAGGGCTGGCGCTCGTCGCCCTCGCGTGGCGGCTCGAAGCGCTCCTGCCACGCCGCGACGATCGGTAGCGAGTATTCGCCGATCGGCGCTGCCTCGCCCGAGCCATTGGCCCGCGCCCAGTAATGGATGAAGTCCGCCGGGCCGATCGCCTCCCCATAGGTCCCGAAGGGGTGGACGTAGCGATCACCCGCCCGGCCCCAGTCGCGGAACTCGATCCCCAGCTTGATGGTCGCCGCGGTGCGCGCCATCATTTCGCGTTCGTCGATGCCGAGCAGGCGGTTGAAGCTGCGGATCTGCGGCAGCGTCGCCTCGCCCACGCCGACGGTGCCGATGGCGGCGGATTCGACCAGTGTGATCGACAGCCCGCTCCGCCCCAGCATTCGGGCAAGCGCGGCGGCGGTCATCCAGCCGGCGGTCCCCCCGCCGACGATCACGACCTTGCGGATCGGTTCGCCCCCTTCCCCCATCGGCGAACCGCGCTAGCGCGCGAACTCCTCGAGGAAGCGCCGTGCGATGGGGCTTTGGACGACCTCGGCCTTGACCAGCGAATTGCCCCACCAAAGCGCCTCGGTGTTGGCGAGCACGATCAGCGTCAGGTGCTTGTCGGGGACCTTGAGATAGAGTGCCGAGCCCTTCTGCTCGTTCCAGCCCGAATGCCACATGAGCCGCTGGCCTTCCCAGTCCTCGAGCCACCAGCCGCGACGATAGTCGCCCAGCGGGCTGATGTCGGCCTCGACCAGTTCGCGGATCATCGTCGGGGGGACCAGCACGCCCGTGTCGAAGGCGATGTCGAAAGCCGCCATCTGGCGCGGGCTGGCGATGATGCCCGCCGCGGCGCGAAAATCGTCGTCGGGCAGCACCTGCTTGACCGGCCGCCCGTCGATCACGTGGAATGGCGGGGCGAGGAAGCGCAAGGCATCGCCGCCCTCGGGATCGCGCCAGCCGAGCGCGGTGTCGCGCATGCCCGCGGGCTCGGCGACCCGGTCGCGCACGATCGCGCGCAAGTCCCGGCCCCCGGCACCGCTGATCGCGCGGTCGATCCGCGCATAGGCGATCGGATTGTAGACGAAGGCGTCGCCATTGGCGCGCATGTCGAGCATCTGCGCGAGAGTCAGCGGTTTGGCGCAATCCATCGCAGGGATGGCATTGCCATGGCGGTCTTCCCCGCCACTGCCGAAGGGTATCGGCGACGCCCTCAGCCATTCGCAGGTCTCGGCAAAACCGTCGTCGGACGACATCGGAAGGGCGAGCGACAAGCCGCCAGCCAGCGCCTCGGCAATGATCGCGGTCGCGGCGATCGGCTTGGTGGTCGAGGCGATCTTGTAGGTGGTATCGGCAGAGGTCGGCACCTCGCCCTCGTCGTCGGACCAGCCGTAATAACCTTCCCAGGCAATCTGGCCGTCGCGGACGATCACCGCGCTCAGCGCGGGTGTCCCGGTCTCCTTGCGGAAGCCGGAGAGGAAGGCGTCGAAGTCTGCGAATTCGTCCACCGGTTCCCTCGTCTGGGCCCCCGCGACCGAGGACAGCAGCAAGAGAGCGAACAGGCAGAGGAAACGCAAGGGGCCTATCTCCTGGTGATTTTCCGGATGATGCCGTTGAAGCTCAGTACCGGGGCGCCATCGGCGCGGATCATGCCAACGACATAGATCGTCTTGCCGCCCGCGCGCACGACCTCGCCGCGCGCCTCGATCAGCTGGCCCACTCGCGCAGGATCGAGGAAATCGCCCGCGAGATGCATGGTCACGCCGTGCGAACCGGCCAGTGCATCGGTGGCGATGGTGAACAGCGCGCTGTCCGCAAAGGTCATCATGCAGCCGCCGTGCATGAAGCCGGCGCCGTTCATGTGGCGCTCTTCGGCGCGGAAGGCGGCGACCATCTGACCGTCATCCTCGCGACGTTCGTAGAAGGGGCCTGCGCGCTGCTCGAAAGCGTCGCTCTGCCAAGTCGACCAGCCGGCCCATTCGCCTTCGGTAATGGGCGCGAGCCCGCCACTCGACCCGACGGCTTCGTTCTCGCTCATGCTTTCAGCGCCGCGACGCCCGGGAGGTCCTTGCCCTCCATCCATTCGAGGAAGGCCCCGCCGGCGGTCGAAACGAAAGTGAAGTCGTCCTTGACCCCGGCATGCGCCAGCGCGGCGACGGTGTCGCCGCCACCCGCGACCGAGATCAGCGAGCCGTCCTCGGTCAACGCCGCGGCGGTGCGTGCGAGCGCGACAGTGGCCGCATCGAAGGGTTCGATCTCGAAGGCGCCGAGCGGGCCGTTCCACACCAGCGTGCGGCAGGTCTTGAGCACGTCGCCCAATGCCTCGACCGCGAGCGGGCCCACATCGAGGATCATCTCGTCTTCGGCGACCTCGTGAACGTTGCAGGTGCGCAAGGACGGCGGGTTGGCGGCGAATTCCTTCGCCACGACGACATCATAGGGCAGGTGGACGGTGCAGCCGGCATGGTCGGCTTCGTCCATGATGCGGTTGGCCGTCGCGGTGAGGTCGTGCTCGCACAGCGACTTGCCGACATCGACTCCCTTGGCGGCGAGGAAGGTGTTGGCCATGCCCCCGCCGATGATGAGGTGCTGGACCTTGCCGACGAGGTTTTCGAGCACGTCGAGCTTGGTCGAAACCTTGGCCCCGCCGACCACCGCAGCGACGGGCGGTTCGGGATTGCCGAGCGCGGCGTCGAGCGCCTTCAGTTCGGCTTCCATCGCGCGGCCCGCATAGGCGGGGAGGAAATGCGCCAGCCCCTCGGTCGAGGCATGCGCGCGGTGCGCAGCGGAAAAAGCGTCGTTGACGTAGAAATCGCCGTGGGCGGCGATGCCCTTGGCGAACTCGGGATCATTGGCCTCTTCGCCCGGCCAGAAGCGGACATTGTCGAGCAGGCCGATGTCGCCATTGCCGAGGATGCCGATCGACTGTTCGACCACCGGGCCCATGACCTCGGGGATGAACATGATCTCCTTGCCCAGCACGCGCTCGACATCGCCCTGCACCATGCTCGTACTCATGGTCGAATGGCGCTGGCCCTTGGGTCGCCCGAAGTGGGCGAGCAGCAGGACCTTGGCGCCCTTGTCGGCGAGCTCGAGGATAGTGGATTTCACCGCCTCGACCCGCGTCACGTCGCTGGCGCGACCTTCCTGCATCGGCAGGTTGAGATCGACGCGCACCAGCGCGACCTTGCCGGTGGCATCGCCAAGGTCGTCCAGGGTCCTGAAACTGCTCATTTTTCCGTCCTCAGAGGAACTTCGCCATCACACCGGCGGTGTCTATCATGCGGTTCGAGAAGCCCCATTCATTGTCGTACCAGCTGACGACGCGGCAGAGCTTGCCTTCCATCACGCTGGTTTCGAGGCTGTCGATGGTCGAGCTGGCCGGATAGTGGTTGAAGTCGCTGCTGACGAGCGGCTGGTCGGTGTAGTCGAGCACGCCCTTCATCTTACCTTCCGCGGCTGCCTTCAATGCAGCGTTGAGTTCCTCTGCGCTGGTGTCGCGGCCGGGGGTGAAGACGAGGTCGACCAGGCTCACGTTCGGCGTCGGCACGCGAACCGAGCTGCCATCGAGCTTACCGGCCAGTTCGGGCAGGACGAGGCCGACCGCGCGCGCGGCGCCGGTGGTGGTCGGGATCATGTTCTGCGCACCGCCGCGGGCCCGGCGCATGTCCGAATGCATCTGGTCGAGCATGCGCTGGTCGTTGGTGTAGCTGTGGATCGTGGTCATGAAGCCGCGCTCGATGCCCACGGTTTCGTGCAGCACCTTGGCCATCGGCGAGAGGCAGTTGGTGGTGCAGCTGGCGTTCGAGACGATCACGTCCTCGGCGGTCAGCACCTCGTGGTTCACGCCGTAGACGATGGTCGCCGAAACGCCCTTCGCCGGGGCCGAGATCAGCACGCGCTTGGCGCCTGCGGCGAGGTGTGGGCGGCAGGCTTCGTCCGACTGGAAGAAGCCGGTGCATTCGAGCACGATGTCCACGCCCTGCTCGCCGTGCGGCAGGTCGCCGGGATTGCGTTCGCTGGTGACCGCGATCGACTTGCCGTTCACGATGATGGCGTTGTCGCCGACCTCGACCGTGCCGGGGAAGCGGCCATGGGTCGAATCGTACTGGAACAGGATCGCATTCGACTTGGTGTCGGCCAGGTCGTTGATGCTGACGAGCTCGAGATCGTGGTCGTCACGTTCGAGAATGGCACGCGCTACGAGGCGCCCGATACGTCCGAAACCGTTGATTGCAACCTTGGTCGCCATGGGTAAGAACTCCTGCTTAACCGTTCAATTTGTTCATGATTTGCGGAACGATGGCGTCCGCCGTGAGGCCGAATTTGCGGTACAGATCCTCGGCCGGGGCGCTCGCTCCGAAGCGGTCGATGCCGATCGTCAGCCCGTCGCTGCCGACATAGCGTTCCCAGCCGAAAGTGGTGCCAGCCTCGACCGAGACCTTGAGCGCATCGGAGGGCAGCATTTCGGCGCGATAGGCCGCGTCCTGCTCGTCGAACAGCGCGGTGCAAACCATCGAGACGACATCCGCGCCGACGCCCTGCTTTTCGAGCGCGGCGGCGGCTTCGAGCGCGATATGCACTTCCGAGCCGGTGGCGACGAGCACGACCTGGCGCTTCGCCCCCGCCTTCTTGAGGCGATAGGCGCCCTTGGAGGACATGTCGGTCTCGTCGGGCGCGTTGCGGAGCTGCGGCAGGTTCTGGCGGCTCAGCGCGAGCACGGTCGGGCGATCGGTCTGGCGCAGTGCAATCTCCCAGCATTCGGCGGTCTCGACCGCATCGGCCGGACGCATGACGAGGAGGTTGGGCATCATCCGCAGCGACTGGACGTGCTCGACCGGCTGGTGCGTCGGACCGTCCTCGCCCAGCCCGATGCTGTCATGCGTCATCACATAGATCACGCGCAGTTCCTGCAGCGCCGACAGGCGGATCGCCGCGCGGCAATAGTCGGTGAAGACGAGGAAGGTGCCGCCATAGGGGATCACCCCGCCATGCAGCGCCATACCGTTCATCGCCGCGGCCATGCCGAATTCGCGGATGCCCCAATAGACGTAACGGCCCGAGTAATCGTCGGCCGTGAAAGGCCCGATGCCGCCCGCCTTGGTGTTGTTCGACCCCGTCAGATCGGCGCTGCCGCCGATGGTTTCGGGCAGCTTGGCGTTGATCTGCGCCAGTGCCATTTCGCTCGCCTTGCGGGTTGCGACCTTTACCGGCTCCTTCATCAACGACTGGATGTAATTGTCGAGGCTGAAACCCTTGGGCAGTTCGCCCGCCATACGGCGTTCGAATTCGCCCTTCTGCGCATGACCGGCAAAGCGCGTTTCCCATTCGGCATGCGCCTTGGCACCGCGATCGGCCGTGCCGCGCCAGTCGGCGAGGACCTGCTCGGGAACTTCGAACGGCTTGGCATCCCAGCCGAGGACCTTGCGCGCGGCGGAGATTTCGTCCTCGCCGAGCGGGGCGCCATGCGTGGCGCTGGTGCCCTGCTTGTTGGGCGAGCCCTTGCCGATCACCGTCCGGCAGGCAACGAGCGAGGGGCGTTCGTGGGCGAGTGCCTCGTCGATCGCGCGGCGGATATCGTCGAAATCATGGCCGTCGCAGCTCACCACGTGCCAGCCGGTCGCCTCGTAGCGCGCCTTGATGTCCTCGCTGGTCGACAGGTCGGTCGAGCCGTCGATGGTGATGTTGTTGTCGTCCCACAGCACGATCATCCGGCCGAGCTTCAGATGCCCGGCAAGGCCGATCGCCTCGTGGTTGATGCCTTCCATCAGGCAGCCGTCTCCGGCGATCACCCAGGTGCGGTGATCGACCATGTCCGTACCGAATTCGGCGTTGAGATGACGCTCTGCCATCGCCATGCCGACCGCCATGGCCAGGCCTTGGCCGAGCGGGCCGGTAGTGCTTTCGACGCCTTCGAGGAGGAAGTTTTCCGGATGGCCCGCGCAGGGGCTGCCGATCTGGCGGAAGTTGCGGATGTCCTCCATCGTCGGCTGTGCGTAGCCAGACAGGTGGAGCAGCGAGTAGATCAGCATCGAGCCGTGACCGGCCGAGAGCACGAAGCGGTCGCGATCGGCCCACTTGGGCGCCGCGGGATCGTGCTTGAGATATTCGCTCCACAGGACGGTCGCGACATCGGCCATGCCCATCGGCATGCCGGGATGTCCCGAATTGGCCGCCTGCACCGCATCCATCGAAAGCGCCCTGATGGCATTGGCCATCTGGACCATGCGAGCGGTGTCGAGACTCATAGGAAATATTCTCCGGGAAAAGGGGCCGATTCGACGCGCGCGAAGCCTTCGCGGAGCGCGCGCGCGAGGTCAACCCGGGCCCGCCGCCATGCACAGCTGCCCCTGCCCTCATCCCACTTATCAACAGAGCGGCTCAAACCTTTGCCATGCCGCAGCTATTTTGGTATTCCAGCGCGGTCATGAGTTCCGAACGCATCCAAAATGCCATCGACCGGATCGATCGCGCGCTGGCCCGGATCGAAACGCAGGCGGCGCTCGCCACGCACGCCCAACAGACTGGCGGCTCAAACAACGCCCAGCTCGTCGCCCGTCATGAGGCGCTGCGCGAAAAGGTTTCGTCGAGCATCGCCCAGCTCGATGCGCTGATCGAGGGGTTCGATACATGAGCGACGTCAAGCTCGACGTGGGCGGGCGCACATACACCGTCTCCTGCGCCGACGGACAGGAAGACAATGTGCAGCGGCTCGCCCGCATGGTCGACGACAAGCTCACCTCGATGGGCGCCAATCTCTCGACCAACGAGGCGAAGAACCTGCTTTTCGCCGCCTTGCTGCTGGCCGATGAACTCGACGAGGCGAGGAAGGGTCCGAGCGCGCCTCCGCAACCCGTGTTCGACACCGGACGCCTCTCGGCGCAGCTAGAACATATCGCGGCCGCGCTGGAGAATGCCGCATCGACCCTTGAGGGCGGGGCGCAGGGCTCCTAAATACAGCATCGGCGGGGCTGCTCGGCACGAGCCATACGAAAATCCCTGAGGCTATAAGCAATCCATGGGAGCTGTCCCTGCCTGGGCTGACGGGTTCGTCCTGGCGGTTCGGGCATACGGCGCCCACCTGACGTTGAGGCGTCAGAGGATTTCACGGAAACGACCCATGGTGGTCCCGCCACTTTCCTGCAACATAGATGCCGCGGATGGACGCCCATGATCCCACGAGTTAGGAGCGCCTCCGTGACCAAATCCGATCTTCGCAAGCAGTTGCGCGCCGCCCGTCGCGAGCATGTGAATGCGCTGCCCGAGAGCATGCGCACGCTGGTGTTCATGCGTCCGCCCGCCCCGCTGCTCGACCTCGTGCCCGAGGGCGCCACGATCGGCCTCTATCGCGCCGATCCCATCGAGGCACCCACCTCCGCCTATGCCCGGCACTTCTTCGAACAGGGTCACGAGCTTGCACTGCCGCGCTTCGCCCACAAGGGCGCGGCGATGGAGTTTGCACGCTTCACCGATCCGTTCGAGGAAAGCGATCTCGAGGTGGGGCCGTTCGGACTGCTCCAGCCCAAGGCCGAGGCTGCGGTGCTCGAACCGCAGGTGCTGTTCCTTCCGCTGGTCGGCTTCGGCGCGGACGGCGCGCGGCTCGGCCAGGGCGGCGGCCACTACGATCGCTGGCTCGCCGGGCAGCCCGGCACCACCGCCATCGGGCTTGCCTGGGACTGCCAGTTGGTCGACGACTTGCCGACCGAGCCGCACGACATGCCGCTCGCCGCAGTGGTCACCCCCACCCGCATCTACGGACCCTTCGCATGAGAAAAGAGCCCACCTGGCGCATCCCGGTCGGCATCCTCGGCCTGCTGCTAGCGCTGGCGATCTACGGCCTCGTGATCGCGCGCTATGCCCCCGACCTGATCGGCAACTGGCCGACCTTGGTGCAGACGCTCGTCTATGTTGCGCTGGGGGTGGTCTGGCTGCTCCCGCTACGCCGCTTCCTGATCTGGATGGAAACCGGCCGCTGGGGTTGATTGCCAAGCCACCAAGCCTGCCCTAGCCTCCACTCCGGGAGAGGGAGAGGGCATGGCAACACAGGCGGCGATGGCCGAAAAACCATCGGTATGGCTCAAGCTGGCGCACGGATCAGGCGCTGCAGCTTTCGGCATCAAGAACAACGGCTTCGACTATTTCCTCCTGCTGTTCTACGGCACGGTCATCGGGCTCGAGCCGGGCCTCGTCGGTCTCGCCATCCTGATCGCGCTGGTGGCCGATGCGATCAGCGACCCCCTGGTCGGTTACTGGTCGGACAATTTGCGCAGCCGCTGGGGCCGCCGCCATCCGTTCATGTACGCCGCCGCACTGCCCGTGGCGCTGAGCTATTTCCTGCTGTGGAACCCGCCCGACTGGGGACAGACGGGACTGTTCCTCTATCTCACCGCGCTGGCGGTGCTGATCCGCACCTTCATCACCTTCTACGAGACCCCCAGTTCGGCGCTGATCCCAGAGCTCACGAGCGATTACGAGGAGCGCACCAGCCTCCAGGCCTATCGCCTGTTCTTCGGCTGGTCGGGCGGCAATCTGATGAGCATCGTGATGTTCGGTGCGCTGCTGACCGGGCCGCTCGGCATGCGCGACACGCAGGCCTACGCGACTTACGGGATCGTCGCCTCGCTGCTGATCTTCGCCGCCATCATGATCTCCGCGCTCGGCACGCATAGCCGGATCCCCTACCTCCACCGCCCGGTCGAGACGGGCGAGCGCTACAGCCTGCGACGGATCTTCCGCGAGATGGTGGAGACACTGAGCGAAAGGAGCTTCCTCGCGCTGTTCTTCGCCACCGTGCTGTTCGCCATCGCCACCGGCCTTTCGGCCGCGCTGGCCTTCCTGATGCTCAACTATTTCTGGGGCTTCAGCGAATTCCAGATCTTCATCTGGACCTGCACCGTGTTCTTCTCGGCGCTGCTCGGCTTCCTGCTGGCGCCCTGGACGACGCGGAAGCTCGGCAAGAAGCGCGCGACGATCGTGCTCGGCCTGTTCGCCTTCACCATCCAGCCCGCCCCCGTGCTACTGCGGCTGGTCGGGCTGATGCCTGACAATGGCGATCCGCTGCTCTTCCCGCTCGTGCTGGGGATCAACGTGATCGACCTCGCACTGATCATCGCGGTACAGGCGGTGGCCTATTCGATGATCGCCGACCTCGTCGAATCGAACCAGCTGCGCACCGGGCGGCGTTCCGAAGGCGTCTATTATGCCGCGATGACCTTCACGCGGAAGACGACGCAGGGGCTCGGCGTGCTCGCCGCCGGACTGATCCTGTCGCTGATCGACTTCCCCGAAGGGGCCGATCCCGCGACGGTCGATCCCGCTACGCTGTGGCGCCTCGGCGCCCTCTATGCTCCCGCGCTGCTGTTCCTGTGGCTGGCCGCACTCGCCTTCGTGACGCGTTACCGGATCGACAAGCAGGGCCATGAGGATAATCTCCGCAGACTCGCCGAACAGGGAGGATAGGGGCATGGGCAGGAAGATCGCCATCGCGCTGGGAGTGGCGGTCATCGCCATCCTGCTGGCCTATTTCCTCGCCCAGCGACAGATCGGCGAACGCCTGTTCGATCGCGCGGTCGAGGCCAATGCGGGCGTCGATCGTGTCGCGGGCTGGCCAGACGGACTCCACGCCTATGTCTGCGGCAGCGGCTCGCCCCTGCCCGACGCGCAGCGTGCGGGACCGTGCATCGCGGTGATCGCGGGCCAGCGCGCCTTCATCTTCGACGCCGGCTCTGGCGCGATCCGCAAACTCCAGCCGATGGCATTCCCGATGGACCGGCTCGATGCAGCCTTTCTCACCCACCTCCATTCGGACCATATCGACGGCCTCGGCGAGCTGATGCTGCAGGCCTGGATCGCTGGTCGGCGTGCGCAGCCGCTGCCGATCTACGGCCCCGAGGGCACCGCCCGCGTGGTGGCGGGATTTGCCGATGCCTATGCCATCGATCGTGGCTTTCGCATCGCACACCATGGACCGGAAGTTGCGCGCCCCGGGGGCTTCGGCGGCGACGCCCGGATCGTGAGACCCGCGCTTGGCAGCGATGACGGCACGCTGGTCTATGCCGGCGACGAGGTCACCATACGTGCGATCGCGGTCGACCACCGCCCTGTCGAGCATGCGCTGGCCTATCGCGTCGACTATCGCGGGCGTTCGCTGGTGATCAGCGGCGACACAAAGCACAGCGCTGCCTTGGTGCGCTTTGCGAAGGGCACCGACGTGCTGTTCCACGAGGCACTCAATCCGCAGATGGTCGCGCGGATCGGCAAGGCACTGGCTGCGCGCGGCAATGTCGACGCCGCACAGATCATGGCCGATATTCCCGATTATCATACGACACCCGGGGAGGCGGCGCAGGTGGCGCAGTCTTCCGGGGCCGGAGCGCTGGTTCTGTACCACCTCGTTCCAGCCCAGCCCGCCGCGATCATTGGACCTGCGTTCCTGGGCGACGCAGGGAAGAAGTTCGACGGAAGGCTGGAGCTGGCGGAGGACGGAATGCTGGTTTCCCTGCCCGCAAAGGGCAGGGAAATCACATTCGACAATCTCTTGTGAATTGTCCCAAGTGGCGCGAGTGACGGGGCTCGAACCCGCGACCTCCGGCGTGACAGGCCGGCACTCTAACCAACTGAGCTACACCCGCTTGAAGCGTTGCACCGCTTGGGAGCCGCGCCACTAAGGCAGGGTCCGATTCCTGTCAATGGAAGATATTGCGCTTTTTTTGCACTTTTCCAGCAAGCCGTTTTGGCGCGCCGATTTTACCCCAATTTCACATTTTTCGGCGAGAATTGGATGGCTGCTCCTCCATCGGGAACGGCACGGGGGGTGACCATGCTGACGAAGCTGTTTCTCGGTTTTTCGATCGCCATGCTGGGTGCGGGCGGCTGCGCCACGCAATCGGCCATGGCCATCCAGCAGTCGGCCTATTCGGTGCCCGTCATCGCGCCGATCGCACGCTAGCCCGCCGACGCAGGCCGACCGTCACAGCGCATTCCGACCGCGCTAGCAGTTCTCGTATTTCCAGTTGCGCCGCTTGCCTTCGGCGATCCACTCGACCGCCTGCGCCAGCCGGTTGGCGCGCGTCGTCTCGCGTTTGGCTTCCGTGATCCACTCGATGTAGTCGCGCCTGTGCGAGGGTGCGAAATCGGTGAACACGGTCTTCGCCTCGGGACGTTCCTCGAGTGCCGCAGCGAGATCGTCGGGTACGGGCAGTTCGGGCTTCGGTGTACGCTTGGTCCCGGCCGTCGCACTCCCTTGGGTCGCTACCCTTTCGGCCGCGGCGGCGATGCTAGCGATCATCTCCTCGCGCGGCGGCAGATCGTCGAGATCGGCGATCTTGCCGTGCCCCCCCATGCCCTCTTTCGCGCCCTTCCGCCCTTCACCATGGACGACGAAGGCGCAATGCGCCTTGAACGCGCTCATCCCGGCGACGTTCTTCCCGCCGAGCATGAAGTGCGGCATGCCCCATTTGATCCCCTCCTCGCCCTCGGGAAGCGCCGCATGCGCGACCTCGCGAATGCGCGTGAGGATCGGCTGCGCGAAAGGCGCAGCCTTGGCGATATAGGCATCGACTCGCGGATCGGACTTCATGGCACCCTCCCAATGGGATGCCATGCTAGCCCAATCAGGCGACGAGGATAAGCGCCGGGCTTTCGAGCAGTTTCCTCAGCGCCTGAACGAAGCTCGCCGCATCCCAGCCGTCGACCACGCGATGGTCGCAGCTGATGGAGATGTTCATCAGCTTGCGCTTCTCGATCCGCTCGATCCCGTCGCTGCCGGTGACGTACATCGGCCGCTCGATGATCCGGTTGGGGCCGATGATCGCGACTTCGGGGCGGTTGATGACCGGCGTCGTCGCGACACCGCCGAGCGGGCCGAGCGAGGTCACGGTCAGCGTGCCGCCCTGCAGTTCCTCGCTCTTCGCCTTGCCGGTGCGTGCCGCCTCGGCGAGACGCGCGATCTCGTTGGCGAGCTGCCACAGGTTCTTCGCCTGCGCGTCCTTGATCACCGGGACCATCAGCCCGGCATCGGTCTGCGCGGCCATGCCCATGTGCACCGAGCCGTGACGCGTGACCACGCCCGCCTCGTCGTCGTAGCGGGCATTGATCATCGGGAAGTCGGGCAGCGTCTTGCAGATTGCGGTGATCAGCAACGGCAGGATGGTCAGCTTGGGCCGGTCGCCGCGCTCGCGGTTGAGCTGGGCGCGCAGCGCCTCGAGCTCGGTCACGTCGCATTCCTCGACATAGGAGAAATGCGGGATGTTGCGCTTCGATGCGGCCATGTTCTCGGCGATCCGGCGGCGCATGCCGATGACCTTGACCTGTTCGTCGCCGCGCGGGGCGGCGGCGGGGGCATAGCCGCCGCTGTAGGACAGGAATGCGTCGAGATCGCCGTGGCGGATCCGGCCATCCTCGGCCGGCTTCACCTGCGCGAGGTCGATACCGAGATCCTTGGCACGCTTGCGCACGGCGGGAGTGGCGAGGACCTTGGCATGCGCCGCGGGCTCGGGCGCCGGGGTCGGCGCGGGCAGCGGTTCGGGTTCGGGATCGGCGGCCAGTGCATCGTCGGCATCGCTGGCGTCGGAAGTCTCGACCTCTATCCGCTGCTCGACTTCGACATCCTTCGGCGCGGGGGCGGCTTCGGCCGCCGCCTCGTTCTCCTCGATGACCTCGTCGGGGACTTCTCCGTCGACCTCGATCACCACCAGCATCGAGCCGATCGAGACCATCTCGCCCTCGCTGCCGGCGATCTCGAGGATCTTGCCGGTGACCGGGCTTTCCATCGGGACGGTCGCCTTGTCGGTCATCATGTCGACGAATTCTTCGTCCTCGTTGACCGTGTCGCCGACAGCCTTGTGCCACTGCACGATCTCGGCCTCGGCGATGCCTTCGCCGATATCGGGCATTTTGAAGGTGAATTTCGCCATGTGCGTTACTCGCTCAGAATCTTGTCGATGGCCCCGCCGATGCGGATCGGGCCGGGGAAATAGGCCCATTCGAGGCTGTGGGGATAGGGCGTGTCGAAGCCGGTGACGCGCTCGACCGGCGCTTCGAGATGGAAGAAGCAGCGCTCGGTGACGAGCGCCGAAAGCTCCGCGCCGAAGCCGCTGGTGCGGGTGGCCTCGTGGACGATCAGGCAGCGCCCGGTGCGCTCGACCGAGGCCTCGATCGCCTCGATGTCGAGCGGGACCAGCGTGCGCAGGTCGAGGATGTCGGCCTCGACGCCCTTCTCGCGGCACACCGCCTCGACCACATGGACCATGGTGCCATAGGCGAGGATGGTCAGCTGTTCGCCCTCGGTCACCCGCCGCGCCTTGCCCAGCGGGATCGTGTAATGACCCTCGGGCACCAGGCTCGCGTCGAACTTCTTCCACGGCTGGACCGGCTTGTCGTAATAGCCGGAGAACGGACCGTTGTAGATCCGCTTGGGCTCGAAGAAGATGACCGGATCGTTGTCCTCGATGCACGAGATCAGCAAGCCCTTGGCGTCATAGGGCGTCGCCGGGATGACCGTCTTGAGGCCCGAGACATGGGTGAAGATCGCCTCGGGACTCTGGCTGTGCGTCTGCCCGCCGAAGATGCCGCCGCCGAAGGGCGAGCGCACCGTCATCGGCGCGATATATTCCCCCGCCGAGCGATAGCGCAGCCGCGCCGCCTCGCTGATCAACTGGTCGAGCCCGGGATAGATATAGTCGGCGAACTGGATTTCGGGGACCGGACGCAGGCCATAGGCCCCCATCCCGACCGCCACCGCAATGATCCCGCATTCGGAAATCGGCGTGTCGAACACGCGGGTCTTTCCGTATTTTTCCTGCAGGCCCGCGGTGCAGCGGAACACGCCGCCGAAATAGCCGACGTCTTCGCCCATCACCACGACATCGGGGTCGCGGCTCATCGTCACGTCGAGCGCGTCGTTGATCGCCTCGATCATGTTGAGGCGGCGTTCGGTGCCCTGCGGCACAGCTTCGGTTTCCTTGACCTCGGTGCTCACAGGTCGAGCCCTCCCGGGAACTTGGTCTCGCGCTCGCGGATCGCCTGCGCGCTCTGCTCCTTCAGGTGCCAGGGCAACTCTTCGAACACGTCTTCGAACATGGTGCGGAACGGATGGTGCAGGCCGTGGCCGAGAATGCCGTTGGCTTCGGCTTCCTTGGTGACCTTCTTGACGTGCTCCGCCGCCTCCAGGTCCATCTTTTCCTGCCGCTCCTCGTCCCACTCGCCGATAGCTATGAGGTGGTTCTTGAGCCGCATCACCGGATCACCCAACGGCCATTCGCTGCGCTCCTGCGCGCTGCGGTAGCCGCTTGGATCGTCCGAGGTCGAATGCCCTTCGGCGCGGTAGGTGAAGAATTCGATCAGCGTCGGCCCGGCGTTGGCGCGGGCGCGATTGGCAGCCCATTGCTCGGCGGCATAGCAGGCGAGCGGATCGTTGCCGTCGACCCGCAGCCCAGCCAGACCGTAGCCCAGCGCGCGCGCGGCGAAGGTGGTGCGTTCGGCCCCGGCGAAGCCGCTGAAGCTCGAGATCGCCCACTGGTTGTTGACCACGTTGAGGATCACCGGCGCATTGTAGACGGTGGCGAAGGTGCAGGCCGAATGGAAGTCGCCCTCCGCGGTGCTGCCCTCGCCCACCCAGGTTGCGGCAATGCGGCTGTCGCCCTTGATCGCGCTGGCCATCGCCCAGCCCACCGCCTGCGGAGTCTGCGTGGCAAGGTTGCCGCTGATGGTGAAGAAGCTGTGCTCGCGGCTCGAATACATGATCGGCAGCTGGCGACCCTTCAGCTTGTCGCCCTTGTTCGAGTAGATCTGGTTGATCATCTCGATCATCGGATAGCCGCGCTGGATCAATATGCCCTGCTGGCGATAGCTGGGGAAGACCATGTCGTCAGCGGCGAGCGCCATGCTGGCGGAAACGCTGGTCGCCTCCTCGCCGGTACACTTCATGTAGAAGCTGGTCTTGCCCTGCCGCTGGCCGCGGAACATGCGCTCGTCGAAGGCGCGGGTCATCGCCATGTGGCCGAGCATGGCGCGCAGCGTATCGGGATCGAGCTTGGGGTCCCAGGGCCCGTGCGCTTGGTCGTCCTCGCCCAGCACGCGCACCAGGCCATAGGCCATGTCGCGCATCTCGGCGGGGTTGCAGGTCTCGTCGGGACGCGCCATGCTGCCCGCCTCGGGCACATCGATATGCGAGAAATCGACCGTGTCGCCCGGCCGGAACTTGGGTTCGGGAACATGCAGCGAAAGCTTGGGGCGGTTGTCGCCCTTCGCTGCACTACCCTCGGGCCTGTCGGCCATAGAATCGTCTCCCAGACGCAATCTTACGCTTGCGCGTTATTTTATTTCACGAGTGGGATGCGGTCAAGGTGGCGCCGGATCACACCGCGACGGGCGCGCTGATGGGCCCGTGCGGCGTGTAGTCGTGAACCGCGAAATCCTCAATTGCATAGTCGAAGATCGTGGGTGGACGCCGCATGATCTCAAGCCGCGGGTGGCCGCGTGGTTCCCGCGCGAGCTGCTCCTCCACCAGGTGCCGGTGGTTGAGATACAGATGCGTGTCGCCGCCGGTCCACACCAGTTCGCCCGGCTCGAGATCGGCCTGCTGCGCGATCATCCGCGTCAGCAGCGCCGCCGACCACAGGTTGAAAGGCAGGCCCAGCGCGACGTCGCAGCTGCGCTGGTAGAGCAGGCAGTTGAGCCGCCCGGTCCCGGTCTCGCTGCCCGCGACATGGAACTGGTAGGTCTTGTGGCACGGAGGCAGCGCCATCGCGTCGAGCTCGGCGACGTTCCATCCCTCGATGATGTGGCGCCGGCTGCCCGGGTTGGCCTTGAGCGATTCGATCACTTCGGCGACCTGGTTGACGCCGCGCCCCCGGCGGAACAGCCCGCCCGCGACCGGCTTGTAGGTCGGCCAGTCGACCCATTGCTTGCCGTAGACCGGGCCGAGATCGCCCCAGCGTTCGGCGAAAGCCTCGTCCTGGGCGATCCGCTGGACGAAATCCTCGATCGCGAGTTGCTCGCCGGTCTCTGCGACGTAGCGGGCGTGCGGCCACTCGTTCCAGATCTTCACCCCCTGCAGCACCAGCGGGCGGATGTTGGTGTTGCCGGTGAGAAACCACAGCAGCTCGCGCGTGGCGGTCTTCCAATAGACGCGCTTGGTGGTGATCAGCGGCATAGCGCCTTCGGTCAGGTCGAATCGCAGCATGGCGCCGAAGACCGAGCGCGTGCCCACCCCGGTGCGGTCCTCGCGCTGATCGCCCTCGCGCCAGATGCGCTCCATCAGGTCGAGATATTGCTGTTCGTAATGCGGCTGGGACACGGCTTCGGGGCTCACTTGGTCGATGCCGGGCATCTAACCCGAAATTGTCGCAAATGCCCGCTTGCGTGCCTCGCAATCCACACCTATAGGGCGCGCCTGCTTCGCACCCGCAGCGGCAAAACGCGGCGGGCCGATCCGGTCGGGGAGTAGCTCAGCCTGGTAGAGCACTGTCTTCGGGAGGCAGGGGCCGGAGGTTCGAATCCTCTCTCCCCGACCACTTCGTCGCGCAAGCGACGGTTTTCGCCTTTTGGCATGATGTATCGCGCTGTCCGAACTAGATGGTCGGCACAGACGAGCGGTAAACATGCGGTCGCTAACGCGCGCGCCCGCGCGCGCTGACAGGCCAGATGTCCACAAGCGTCTCGCCCCGGACCACGTGGTAGTTGTCATAGAGGTTCACTGTCGGGTCGCAGTGGGGCACCACCAGGCTCACAAGGTCACCCGAACGCAGGCGCGAGCCGATCTCCGGCCCCACGAGCGCGCCGTGCTCATCGCCCATGAACGCGAAGACGGTGTCGGGCGATGCGCCCCTGGTGACGCGCGGGCTTCCTCCGTCGGTCGACAGCGACTTGAACCCGGAATCGATCGTGACGAGCGCGCTGTGGTTGGCGCTGACGACGCGCGCATCGACCGCAAGCGAGGTCTCGAAGGGAACCTCGCCGCTGCCGTCGAGATCGCAGTCGAGATACTGCGCGTCCATGAAGACATACGAGCCGGTCTGGAGTTCGGTAAAGGTGCCCAGCGCGAGGTCGATCGCGTGGGTGCCGGTGCCCGAACCGGTTACGATCTCGGGCGGAAAGCCTGCGTCGCAAAGAGCCCCTACGACACTTCGGAGGTATTGTGTGCGCTCCTCGATCGCGGTTCGGCGGGCCGGGAACTCCTCGATATGCTGCTGCGCTCCGCAGTAGAACTGCAGCCCGCGCAGGCGCAGCCGTTCGCAATCGGCGATCGTCCGCGCGAGTTCGACCGCCGCCTCTGGCGATGCCACTCCCGTGCGCCGAATGCCGGGGTCGACATCGATGACCACATCGAGCATCGCATCGCTGCGCGCCAGAACATCATCGATGCTTCGGGCGATCTGCGGGTCGTCGACGGTGGCCATCAGGCCGTCAGCGCGAAGGGCGAGCTTCGCCAGCCGGACGATCGCGGCAGGTGCCGCCACGGGTGACGTGATCAGCACGCCCGCTACCCCGCCGTCGATCATGACCTCGGCCTCGCCGATCTTGGCGCAGCAGACGCCCACCGCGCCCGCCGCTATCTGCCGCTGGGCGATATCGACGCTCTTGTGTGTCTTGGCGTGAGGGCGCAAGGCCACGCCCTTCTCACTCGCCTTCGCCTGCATCGCAGCGATGTTGCGATCGAGCCGGTCGAGGTCGAGCACCAGGACAGGCGTGTTGAGCGCCGCACGCGACCCCTGCTGGCCGATCAGGTGTTGATGGAGTTCACGGTCGTCCATCAGCCGAACAATTCCTCGAGATGGGGGTTGAGGAACTTTCCGGCAGGATCGACCGCCCGCCGCACCGCGCGATAGCGCTCCGCCATCGGATAGAGCGCGTCGACGTCGTCGCGCCCCAGTCTATGGCGCTTTGCCCAGTGCGGCCGTCCTCCATGGGCGCGGAAGATCGCTTCCGCATCCGCAAACAGGCTGCGCCATGGCATCTTCGCATATTGATGCATCGATATGGCCGCGACCGGGCCGGCATTCATCGGACTCATCCAGATGTCGTCGGCAGCGACGATGCGGAATTCGAAGGGGAATGACACCGGCAAGCGCTTCTTGCGGATCCAGCTGACCACTTCATCCAGGGTTTCCAGCCCTGCCGACTGCGGCATCTCGTACTCCATCTCTTCGAACGGAATGGTGCGATCGGACGGAAAGATCGTGTGCGCGGGTCCTCTGCGTCCACCACTCATATCGACTCGCATCATCAGCCGTTGCAGCGTGGGCACGAGCGGGGGAAACAGCGCGCCGAGGTTGAGCAGACGGCGGAAGCTGGCTTCCTCCATGTCCGTCGTGGTGGGCGGCGGGTCGCAGGGATCGCACGGCTCCAGCGTTTTCAGTATCACCGTGTCGGCATGGGGAAAGAGCCAGAACTCGACGTGGCGCAGTTCGTCCGCCAGCTCGAAATATCTCTCGCGAACTTCGCCCCACGAACGCTTCTCGATCCGCTCCACGAGGTGGTAGGCCGGGACCACGTCGCACTCGATCTCGGTCGCTATGCCGAACATCCCTAGCGACAGCCGCTGGGCCTCGAACAGATCGACCTCGGTGCTTGCGTCGCACCAGGTCGCTTGCCCATCCGGCCCGACAAGGCGGAAACCGCGGGCGAATGAGGCGAGATTGCCCAGCTCTCGGCCCGTCCCATGTGTTCCGGTGGCCATCGCCCCGGCAAGCGACTGCGGATTGACGTCGCCCTGGTTCGCCAGCGCGAGCCCGTTTTCCCAGAGTTCTTGCGTCAGGCGCTTGATGCTCCAGCCCGCGGGGATTCGCGCGGTTTTCCTGTCGGACGCGATCGCGAGCCGGGATTCCATCTCGGCCAGACTGACGATGACATCGTCACTGGCACAGAGCGGCATGAACGAATGTCCCGCGCCGGTGGGCCTGACTGTCCTCGCCGCGCGCACCAGCGCGCCGAGTTCTTCCTCGGTCCGCGGCAGGTGGACCGCCCCGTCTGCCTTCACGCTGCCTGACCAGTTGGACCAACCCATCCCGCCCGACACTATCACGCAAGGTTGTCGAAGCCAGCTTTTTCCAATGTTCGTACGGTTCCGGCAGCTGACCGTCGCACAATCATGCTCAACAGCAGGCAAATCGACAGCGGCGAGGCTGTGGATCGGGAGGGGGGCATGGCCGATGTTGCTGCCGCAGGACGGCCGCGTCACCCGGGCGTGGATTGCGCAGGCAAGTGGACTAGACCGCCGAGCTGAACCGCCGCCGGGTGAGCGGGCGATACCCGTCAAACAGAGCCGCGATCGTGCGGGCATAGGGCAGACCGTCGGGCAGGATCGTCAGCCATTCGCGATCAACCGAGGCCAGCCCGAGTGTGACGAAGGGTTCGAGCTGCGGCTGGGCTTCGCGCATCAACGCCGTTCCGAGCCGGGCGCGACTGTGGCACAGCAGCCGTTCGATGACCGCGCCGCGATAGCGATCCTCCGCGCTGCGCATCACGCCGCGATTGGCCGATAGCTGCCCCTGCGAGGACAGCATGCGATAGCGCCCGCTATTCTTCTCGTTCTGCGCCAGCAGGTGCGGGAAACTGCTGATTGCCGAGGCGCCGAGCCCGATCAGCACTTCGCTGCGATCATCGGTGAAGCCTTGGAAATTTCGCCGCAATTTCCCCTCCAGCGCCGCCTTGGCCAGCGGATCGCCCCCCGGTCGCGCGAAGTGGTCGAAACCGATCGGCAGATAGCCATGCGTGGCGAAATAGGCGTAACCGGCCTCGGCCATGGCGAACCGCTGTGCCTGATCCGGAAGGGCCGAGCCATCTATCGCGCGCTGGCGCGGGACGACATGCGGCACATGCGCATAGCCGAACAGCGCGACCCGGTCGGCGCCGAGCACACGGGTTCGCTGGAGGCTGTCTTCCAGATCGTGCATCGTCTGGCCGGGCAGGCCGTACATGAGATCGAAATTGAGCGAGGCGACGCCCGCCTCGCGCAATCCGTCCACCGCGCGCACGATACAGTCCTCGGGCTGCACGCGCCCGATCGCTTGCTGGCAATGCGCGGCGAAGGTCTGGACGCCGAGGCTGGCGCGGGAAATGCCCAGCGCCGCGACAACCGCCATCCATTCGGGTGTCAGCGTGCGCGGGTCGAGCTCGATCGAGAGCGTCGGATTGTCGAGAGCGAAACTCCGCTCGAGCGCTGCGAAGAGCGTGCGAAAATCATCCGGCGTGATCGCGTTGGGACTGCCGCCGCCGAAAGCAATCGAGGTGACCCGCACGTCGGCGGGCAATTCGCGCGCGACCGTCTCGATTTCGTCATGGAGCGCCGCAAGGTAGGATTCCAGTCGCTGGCGGCGGTTGGCGCGACCGGTATTGCAGCCGCAATAGAAGCAGATCTTCTCGCAGAAGGGGATATGGACATAGAGCGAAACATCGCCCTGCGTCCGCTGCAGCGCGCTGCGGTAGAGGTTGCCATCGATCGCATCGAATTCGGCGGCGGTGGGATAGCTGGTGTAGCGCGGTACCGGCGTCGCCAGCAGCTCGGGGTAGTAGGTCCACATGCGCCGCTGTTCGGGCATGCGGCGGCCGTGGTCATTGACGCAGATCAATTCGCTTGCGGCACGAACCCGCGTGGCAACCTTTCATGGTGCACGGCGGGGTCGGGTCGCCATCGCGCCTGATCGGAATTTCGACGGTGCCGCCACCGCAGAATTTCGCGGTGATGTTCGTTGCGGACGCCGGCGAGGGGCCGATCGCCAGCGGCAGCAGTGCGGCCAGTCCAAGGGCTAGCGAATGGATCAAGCCTGGTCATCCTCGTCCTCGATCAGGATGCGGTGCGCGGCGCCGTCGAGATCGTCGAACTGCCCCTTGCGCATGGCCCAGAAGAACGCCCCCAGGCCGACCAGACCCATGCCCAGCGCAATCGGGATGAGGAACGCCAGACCGCTCATCGCGCCGCCCTTGCGAGCCGCAGCGAATTGCCCACGACCACCAGCGAACTGAGCGACATCGCCACGGCGGCGATCAGCGGCGTGACCATCCCCGCCAGCGCCAGCGGCACGGCAAGGATGTTGTAAAGCACGGCGAAAGCGAAATTCTGGCGCACGATCACCATCGTCCTGCGGGCAACGCGGACCGCGAGCGCCACCGGCATCAGCGAGCGCCCCAGGAAGACCGCATCGGCCGCCTGCTGGCTGGCGTCGCTGGCGCTACCCGGGGCGATCGAAGCATGCGCGGCTGCGAGCGCGGGTCCATCATTGATTCCGTCGCCGACCATCAGCGGATAGTGGCCCGATGCCTTGAGATCTTCGAGCAGCTTCAGCTTGGCATCGGGCAGGAGTTCGGCCTGCCATCCGATGCCCAACTCACCGGCCATCGCGGCGACCGGAGCTGCGCGATCGCCCGAAAGGATGCTCGCCTGGATACCCTCGGCTTCGAGAGCCCGGAGTGCCGGGCCAGCATCGTCGCGGATCGGGTCGGAATAGGCGATGGTGACTGCATCGGTGCCGATCCGCAGGCTCGTCGAGAGCGCCGCGCTGGTCGTCGCGGGCCTTTCCAGTGAGACCGGCACATCATCGAGCCAACCGGTGACGCCCTTCCCCGGATGCTCCCGCACCCTCTCGACTGAGGCGGCCGCTACGCCCTGCTCCACTAACGCTTGGGCGATCCCCCTGCTCAGCGGATGGCGACTGGTCCGCGCGAGGGCCAGCGCCACCGAAGCCTGCTGCGCCGACAGGTGGCCGAGCTGCGGCACCGGCTCGCCGAGCGTGAGCGTTCCGGTCTTGTCGAACAGCGCGACATCGACCTCGGCGAGCCGTTCGAGCGCGCTGCCATCCTTGACCAGCAAGCCGTGGCGGGCGAGCGCCCCCGAGGCGACCACCTGCGCCGCCGGCACCGCGAGACCCATGGCGCAGGGACAGGTGATGATAAGCACGGCAATGGCAATCACCAGCGCATGGTGCCAGCCCGCGCCTGCGATCATCCAACCCACGAAAGCCAGCAGCGCCAGCGTATGCACCGCTGGGGCGTAGAGGCGCGAAGCGCGGTCGGCGATTCTCACATAGCTACTGCGCGACTGCCCCGCCTCGTCCATCAACCGGGCGATTTCGGCTAGCGCCGTGTCCGAAGCCGCAGCGGTCACGCGCACGCGCACCGCGCTACCGAGATTGATCGCCCCGGCATAGACCGTGTCGCCTTCTTCGGCGACTTGCGGCGTGCTTTCGCCTGTCAGCATGGCGTTGTCGAGCGCGGTGGAGCCGTCTTCGACCACCCCGTCCGCAGCCAGCGCCTCGCCTGCCGCGACCAGCATCAGCATTCCCGGTTCGATCTCTTCGGCGGCGATCACGCGGCTCGTCCCCGACGCATCGAGCACGGTCGCACTCTTGCCCATGCGCGAGAGGAGCGCACCGATTCCGGCCCGTGTCTTGTTGCGCATGGTGGCGTCGAGCGCGCGGCCCGCAAGCAGGAAGAACAGCAGCATGACCGCGCCGTCGAAATAGGCGTGCGCGCCGCCGGTCAGCGTCTCGTAAAAGCTGAGTCCGGTCGCCAACAGCACGCCGATCGAGATCGGCACATCCATATTGGTCCGCCGGTAGCGCAGCGCCATCGCCGCGCTGGCGAAGAAGGGACGCCCGGCATAGGCGATCACCGGAATCGCGATCAGGGCGGAGAGCCAGTGAAACAGCTCACGCGTGACCCCGCCCGCCCCCGACCACACGCTGACCGACAGCAGCATGATGTTCATCATGCCGAAGCCCGCCACCGCCAAAGCGCGGAGCAGCGCCTTCGCCTCGCGGTCGTCCTGCGCCAGCGGATTGTCGACCACGGCCTGCGCCTCGAACCCGAGATGCGCGAGGGCCTCGACGACGTCGCGCGTGCTCAGCGAGGCGACATGGCGCACCGCGACGCGCTTGGCCGAGAAATTGACCCGCGCCACCTCGACGCCATCGAGTTCGGAGAGCCCGCGCTCGATCTTGGCGATACACCCGGCGCAGCGCATGCCGGGTACGGTGAAGCGACTGTCCGCCAGAGCGCTCAAGGGGACCGGGTCAATGGCGGCAGAAGCGTTCATCCCAGCGGCCTCTCGATCCGCATGGTGTCGGCACCATTCTGGAGCTCGAGACGCGCAAGCCAGCGCCCCTCGGGAAGCCTCTCAGGGCTCACATAGCGGCCCGCACCATTCGGTACGAGGTCGAATTCCATGGTTTCGGTCTTTCCCAATGGGTGACGCAAGACGACCTTGGCGCGGGCGGTAGGCGGCACGCCCTGGGTCGCGACTATCAGGCGACCGTCGCCGTCCCGACCCATCCGTGCAGTCCAGCCGAGGTGATTCTGGCGCTCGGCCTCCGCAAGCCAGTCGTTGAACTTCTGGCTGGCGACATAGGAATTGTCGACGACGACCCCGCCGAAGCTGCCGACCGCGAAGCTTGCCATCAGGAGGTTGACGGCAATGACCACGCCGAAGCCGCCGACAAGGATGCCGGTCATGTGCCAACCGGAAAATCGCTTCGTCATCTTATTCCTCCGGTGCATCGAAGCGAGTTTCGGCTCGATCGCTCTCGGGACGCTCTCCACCCCCGCTGAGGAGGAATGCGAAATCCTGTGTGGTCGTGCCATCAGGTGCGCGCACGTACGCCCGGACCGTTCGGGTCTCGTCGGCAGGGACGGTGACGTCCTGCACGCGCGACGCCTGGTCCATAGCGGTGCTGTCGGTCCACATGACCCCGCCATCGAGACCCTCGATTGCGATATGCATGTCGCGCGGCTCACTGCTCATGTTGCGCAGCTTTAGCGTATAGGAATTGCGCACCGCCCCATCGCTCATCAGCATATAGGGCGGATTGCGATCTGCGGCCACCGTGAGGTCGAGCCGTGAACGGGTGCCGAGTGCGAAGAGCATCGCCGCGCCGATCGCTGACCAGATGCCGAGATACACCAGCGTACGCGGGCGAAAGAGGGCCTTCCAGGGCGAGCGGACTTCGCCGCCTGCGGCCTCGGCCTGACAATCCTCGAGCGTCGCATAGTCGATCAGCCCTCTCGGGCGACCGATATCCTTCATCACCCGGTCACAGGCGTCGATGCACAGCGCGCAGGTAATGCATCCGATCTGCGGTCCTTCACGGATGTCGATACCGGTCGGGCAGACCTGCACGCACATGGTGCAATCGATGCAATCGCCGAACTCGCCCGGGTGCTTTTCGGACTTCTTCACGCTGCCGCGCGGTTCGCCGCGCCAGTCCTTGTAGGTCACCAGCAACGACTTTTCGTCCATCATGGCGGTCTGGATGCGGGGCCAGGGACACATGTAGATGCACACCTGCTCGCGCATGAAGCCGCCCAGCGTCACGGTGGTGAGCGTCAGCACGGCGACGGTAATATAGGCGACGGGTGCCGCTTCGCCCCGCCAGAAGTCGTGCACCAGGGTCGGGGCATCTGCGAAGTACATGATCCATGCACCCCCGGTCCAGAAACCGATGATCAGATAGATCGTCCACTTGAAGCCGCGCCGCAGCACCTTTCCCCAGGTCCAGGGTGCGGCGTCGAGACGCATGCGGGCGTTGCGGTCGCCGTCGACGAAGCGGTCGATATGCTGGAAGAGATCGGTCCACACCGTCTGGGGGCAGGCATAGCCGCACCAGGCCCGCCCCACCGCACTGGTGACGAGGAACAGTCCGATCCCAGCCATGATCAGCAGGCCTGCGACGAAATAGAACTCCTGCGGCCAGATCTCGATCGAGAACATGTAGAAGCGCCGGTTCGCCAGATCGACAAGCACCGCCTGGTCGGGCGCGTAGGCCCCACGGTCCCAGCGGATCCACGGCGTGATATAATAGATCGCCAGTGTGACGAGCATGACGAACCACTTGAACCGGCGGAAAGGGCCGTCGATCCGCTTGTTGTGTACCTGCCGCCTCGGCTCGTAGAGCTTCTCCGGCAGGTGCTGGCGCGAAGGTTCGTGCGGTTCGTGTCGGCGCGTCGCCGCCTCGGCATCGGCGACCGCGCTCGACACGGGTTCGTTGACCTTGGCAACACCGTCCTCGACCACGAGCGACCAGTCGCGCTCGCCATCGCCCCGGGGTTCGTCAGGGTTGCTCATCGACCTCGTCCCCGGGTTCGGCCGCGACCTCCACGAAGTCTTCGCCTCCCCCGAGCGAATGGACATAGACCGTCAACATCTTGATGGTCATCGGATCGAGGCGTTCGCCCCATGCCGGCATGGCCCCCATTTTCGGATTGAGCATCTGGGCCTTGATGGCCTCGGCCGTATTCCCACGCAGCCAGATCGCATCGTTGAGACGCGGAGCTCCAAGTTCGCGATTGCCGTCGCCGCGCGAGCCGTGACAGACGGCACAATTGTCAGCGAACAGTTGCGCGCCGGCCCTATTGGGCTTGGCCTTGCCGCTTAGCGAGAGGACATGCTGCGCCACTGCGTCGAGCTGTGCACTGTCAAACATGCCCTCGAAGGACGGCATCTGGCTTTGTCGACGGTCGGAGCCCGGCTGGCGAATGCCATGCTCGATGGTATATTCGATCGAAGCCATGTCGCCCCCCCACAGCCAATCGTCGTCGTTCAGGTTGGGGTAGCCGAGATTCTGGTTACCTCCGGCTCCCGCCCCGTGACACTGTACACAATTGACCTTGAATGCTGCTGCACCGCCCGCGCGGGCCTGCTGCATCAGCGCGTCATTGGCCGGAACCTTGTTGATGTCGATCGCTGCCAGCCGTTCGCCCACGCTGACGCGCGCCAGGTCGGCCGCGCTCATTTCCTCGGCCAGCTGGCCGCGACTGGACCATCCAAGCACGCCTTCGGTTGCCTTGTGCAGCATTGGCCAAGCCGGATAGGCGATGACATATGCGATTGCCCAGACGATGGTCAGATACAAAGTCCACAGCCACCAGCGGGGCATGGGTGTATCGAGTTCCTCGATCCCGTCCCATTCATGACCAACGGTTTCGGTGCCGGTTGGCTCGTCGATCCTTTTCCCGTCCGACTGCTTATTCGCCATCGTCTTGCCCCTTGAAAATCATGTTGGCCGCGGCGTCATTGCGGTCGCGGGCACCAGGACGGAATGGCCAGGCAGCCATACCCAGGAAAACGACCATCATGACCGCGAGGCCATAGCTGTCGGCGAAGTGTCGCAGCGTATCGTATGTGCTCACCGGCCTTGCTCCTGTGCCAGTTCTTCCTGCGCCGCAGCGTTATTCACATCGACCAATGTGCCGAGCATTTGGAGATATGCGACCAGCGCATCCATTTCACTCAAGCGCGCCGGATTGCCGTCGTAGTCCCGGATCTGGGCCTTCGGATAACGCTGCTCGAGATCTCCGGCATCGGCGAACGGGTCGCCCTGCGCCTTCATGTCGAGTTCCGCCTTCTCGATATCGGCATCGCTGTAGGGAACGCCTGTGCGCCGCAGGGCCGTAAGCTTCGCCGCAGCATCGTCAGTCTTGAGCGGGGTTTCGCTCAGGAAAGCGTAGGTCGGCATCACGCTTTCCGGGACCACCGAGCGCGGATCGTGAAGATGTTGCACGTGCCATTCGTCGGAATAGCGCCCACCGACGCGGGCAAGATCCGGTCCGGTGCGCTTCGATCCCCACTGGAAGGGATGGTCATACATGCTCTCGGCCGCCAGCGAGTAGTGGCCATAGCGTTCGACCTCATCGCGGAAGGGGCGGATCATCTGGCTGTGGCAGACATAGCAGCCTTCGCGGACGTAGATATCGCGTCCGGCCTGCTCGAGCGGTGTGTAAGGCCGCATCCCGTCGACTTTCTCGATCGTGTTGTCGATCCAGAACAGGGGGGCGATTTCGACCGCGCCGCCGATTGCCACCGCGACAAAGGCGAAGACGCCCAGCATGGTGATGTTGCGTTCGAGTTTCTTGTGTTGCTCGGTAAAGCTCATGATCGATCCTACTCGGCCGGCTGGGCTACGATGGGCCGGTCGGCCTCGGGGTCGTACGGCGCATCATGCAACGGAGCTTCGGCGCGTTGCCTCCCGACGATCGTCAACCAGACATTGGCAACCATCAGGATGACGCCTGCGAGATACAGCGACCCACCGAAGGCGCGCAGAAGGTACATGGGGTGAAGGGCGGCTACGGTGTCGGCGAAGCTGTTCACGAGGTAACCGTCCGACCCGTATTCGCGCCACATCAGACCTTGGGTAATGCCCGACACCCACATGCTCGCGGCGTAGAAGACGATTCCGATGGTCGCCATCCAGAAGTGCCAGTTGACCCAGCGCAGCGAATAGAGCCGCTCACGCCTCCATAGTCGGGGCACGAGGAAATATACCGCGGCGAAGGAAATCATCCCGTTCCAGCCGAGCGCGCCGGCGTGGACGTGGCCGATGGTCCAGTCGGTGTAGTGCGAAAGCGAATTCACCGCCTTGATCGACAGCATCGGTCCTTCGAAGGTGGCCATCCCATAGAAGGCCAGGGCCATCACCATCATGCGGATGATCGGGTCGGTGCGGACCTTGTCCCAAGCGCCGTTGAGCGTCATGAGGCCGTTTATCATACCGCCCCAACTGGGCATCCACAGCACCACCGAGAACACCATGCCGAGCGTCTGCGCCCAGTCGGGCAACGCGGTGTAAAGCAGGTGGTGCGGGCCGGCCCAGATGTAGAGGAAGATCAGCGACCAGAAGTGGAGGATCGACAGGCGGTAGCTGTAGATCGGCCGCTCGGCCTGCTTGGGCACGAAGTAGTACATCATCGCCAGGAACGGCACGGTCAGGAAGAACGCCACCGCGTTGTGCCCGTACCACCACTGCGTCAGCGCATCCTGCACGCCCGCGAACAGCGAATAGGAATGCGATCCGAGGATGTGAACCGGTATCGCCAGATTGTTGACGATATGGAGCATGGCGATGGTGATGATGAACGAGAGGTAGAACCAGTTCGCGACATAGATGTGCGGTTCGGTTCGGCGCGCGAGCGTGCCGACGAAGACGATCAGGTACGCGACCCAGACGATCGTCAACCAAAGATCGACGTACCATTCAGGCTCTGCGTACTCACGGCTTTGCGTCACCCCGAGGACATACCCACTGGCCGCCAGCACGAGGAAGAGCTGATAACCCCAGAAGACGAACCGGGCGAGGCTCGGGAAAGCGAGGCGAGCACGGCTGGTGCGCTGAACCACGTAATAACTGGAGGCAATGAGGATATTGCCGCCGAACGCAAAGATCACTCCCGAGGTGTGAAGCGGGCGGAGCCTGCCGAAGTTCAACCAGGGCTCCATGTTGAGCAACGGATAGGCAAGCTGGAGAGCGATGATCAGCCCGACGAGCATTCCCACGACCGCCCAAAAGACCGTGGCGATGACGCCCCAGCGGATAGGTTCGTCGTCATAACGCGAAGGACCCTCGGGCATCCTGAAGAAGCCCTGCGCCTTGCCCAGCGGATCGAAGCGCGAGGCACTGATCCAGATCATTGCGAAGGCAATGACTGCGACGATCGTGGCATGGGCGGCAAAACCGCTGTCGGCGGCGGCAACGGCTGCCGCGATGGCAGCCAGCATGATCAGGAACCACAGGCCGATTCGGCCCAGTGCAGCTTCCGCTTGCATCAAAATTCTCCGTCCGTTTCTTGCTGGTTAGGCGGCACGGCCACCGCTCGCATTGATCCAGATCAATTTTTGGAAAAGAAGTCAGGCGGTGCGTTTCAGGAACCCGGCGCGCCGCTGGAGATCGGGGCAATCCAGCAGGACGATTCCCGAGCGACCCGTCGTCTCGATCACACCATCGTCCTTGAGCTTGCTCAATTGCCGACTGACTGTCTCGATGGTCAGACCAAGGCTCTCAGAGATGTCTCGGCGAGACATAGGCAGTTCGAGTGCAACCCTCCCGTCCTGCTCGACCCCAATCCGGCGAGCCATGCCGAGCAAAAAGACCGCGACCCGCTCGCCTGCGGTCTTGCGCCCCAGCGCAATTGTCTTTTCCCGGCAGCGACGCAGCGAAAGCTTCGTGCTGTCGAGAAGCTGCCGCATGATCTCCGCCTCCCCTTCAGCCAGGCGGAGAAACTCGGGCGAGGCGAAGGTGAGCAGCTCGCATTCGCGCAGGGCGCAGACCGAATAGGAGTAATTGTCGGGCTCGGGGACGGTGAAGACCTCGCCGGCGAAGTGGAAGGCCACGACCTGGTCGCGCGATTCGGAAGCGTGCGCCACCAGCTTGGTCGCGCCCCGAACGACGAAGACGATCTGCTCGCTCCGCTCCGCGAAATCGAGCGAGGCCTCACGGGCAAGGGGATGGCATCGGGCGAGCATGTGGAAGCCGCACCGCACGTCCTCGCCCAGAGTCGACGGCAGCACACGCTCGGCAAATTGTTCGAAGGGATGGGAGAGAGTGGTCATGACTTTCCCTCTCGCCGGTTCGCCCGGTGAACTCCTTGATCCAGATCAATGCCGCGCGAATTTTAGCGCGTTAGCCCGACACTCGACGCTGCAAACATCCTGGGCCGCATAGGGCGGCCGCTGCGGCGCGAAGGAAGATCGAAATGAAAAAGGTGCTCGCGGCGGCATTCGCCGGAGTCGCAACGCTCGCCGCACCCGCAGCGCAAGCTCGGGACGACGAGGGCAAGGTGCAGGTCAAGCTGCTCGGGACCTATGTCGCGACCGACGGGAAGATCACCGCCGTCAACACCGACCTCGTCGGCCTGCCCGCAGGTACGCAGACCGAGGCGAGCGACAATTTCGTGCCGACGTTCGCAGTCGAATATTTCGTCAGCCCGAACTTCTCGATCGAGACGATCTGCTGCGTCACTCAGCACGATGTCGACGCGGTCGCTGGGCTGCCGGGTGCGCAACTGGTATCCGACGCCAAGGTCATCCCTGCCACCCTCACCGCGAAGTATCATTTCGACCTCGGCGGGGTGAAACCCTATCTCGGCGCGGGTGCGACCTATTTCTGGTGGATCGATGTCGAGCCGGGCGCGGCCACCATCCCGCTCGGCGTCACGCGGACAACGCTGTCGGACGAATTCGGCCTCGTGCTGCAGGGCGGCGCCGACATCGCCATTGGCGACAGCGGGCTCGGCATCACGGTGGATGCCAAGCGCTATTTCATCGACACCACCGCGCGCTGGTACGCCGGCAACACGCTGGCAATCGAGACCGAGCACAAGCTCGATCCCTGGGTGCTCAGCGCGGGCGTGTCCTACCGCTTCTGATCGGGCCATGGGGGGCCCGATGCGTTCCCCGGCCCGACCGCCGGGGAACGCAGCCACCCGAGGCTAGAGACCGAGCTTCAGTCCGGCCCACAGCGTGCGCGGCACGCCGAGGTCGATCGACCCGCCCTGGTTGCGCGTCACGATGGTTTCGTCGGTCAGGTTCTCGCCGCGCAGCACCAGTGCGACCTGCCGCCCGAGCGGGATCTGCGCATAAGCGTCGAACGTGGTCGCGGAGGGCAGGATGTCGGTCTCGAGATCGTCCTCGAACTGCGCCCCGACGTGCCGCAGCGTCGCCGAGAACAGCCAGTCCTCGGACGGGCGATAGGATAGCGTCGCCCCGGCCAAAAAACGGGGCGTTTGTGCCGGCCGATTGCAATCAAGCGCGGCGGCGAAGCCCGAGCCCTGCGCCTCGGCATCGGTCCAGGCGACCGACGCATTGAGCCCGAGCCTGCCGAATTCGGCCTTTAGCCCCGCCTCGACCCCGCGCGCATGGATCGCGTCGATATTCTGCCGCTGGCGCAAATTGGTACCGATCGTGACGTTGGCGATCGCATCCTTCACGCGGTTGTCGAAGCCGGTCAGCGAAAGCGTGACCTGTCGGGCAGGAGAGAGTTCGATCCCCGCCTCGAAACCTTCGAGCGTTTCGTTCTGCAGCGCGGAATTAGCCTGTGTGACCACGGGAAAGACGACGAAGGGGCGGTAGAGCTCGTTGAGCGTGGGGAGGCGGAGTCCGGTATAGGCCGCAGCGCGCAGCGCAAGCGCATCGCTCGCGCGATAGAGCAAGCCGCCGCGGAAGGACCCCTTCCAGCCGGTCCTGTCCGGATAGGTCTCCGCCACGACCGGCAGCCCGTCCGCATCGCGCTCGCTGTAGAAGCCGTCGCGGATCGTCCAGCGGTCGAGCCGCGCCCCGGCAGTCAGCGTCAGCGCACCGAGGAGGCTCCAGTCGTCCTCGACGAAGAGACCGAGATCGGTGTTGGCGCCCCCGGCATGGCGGCGCGCGGTGACCTGGCCCGAAAATGCGCTGATAGCGGTCTCGAACAATTCGCCGTCCGCGCGTCGGTAGTCGACACCCAGCCGGAGCACATGGTCCTCCCCCACCGGTGGGCGCAGCTCGAACTTGCCGCCGAGGCCGGTAGCGGGAGTGTTGCGCTGGTCGAGCACGGACACGAAGCGCGTCGAACTCACCACCACATTGGTGAAGTTGCGCGCCTGGACATAGGCCAGCGCATCGAAGGCCCATTCGCCCCGCCCGACCAGCCGCAGGCTCGCATCCTGACCCTCGATGCTGCTGTCCGCACCTTCGAAGCGCAAAGTCCGTTCGTCGCGAAAGGCTAAGCCCCTCACCTGCAGCTCGATGTCTTCCGACAGCGGGGCGACGCCGCGGAGCTGCGCCGACCAGCCATCGAAGGCGGCGCGCGCCGATTGCGGCACGCGGTCGGCCTCGGGCGTCGTGAAGAAGCCCTCGCCGCGATCCCAGCGAGCGGAGACTACGGCGAAGCCGCTACCGAGCCGCGTACCCACACTGGCGGACGCCTCGCTCTCGCCGCGATCGTTGACAAGCGCGTGCCCGGCGACCCCCGCCAGGTCCTCGATCCCTGCGCTGGTAAGTTCGATCGTCCCCGCTAGCGCGCCTGCCCCGAAGGGTCCCGATCCCCCGCCACGCGTCACGCGGACCTGCGCCATCCGCTCGGGCGCGAGCGCACTGAACGGGATGTAGCCGAAGAAGGGATCGCTCATCGGTACGCCGTCGAGCAGCACCAGCGCGCGGCTGGTGGCATTGCCGCCCAGTGCCCGCAGCGTCACCCCTTGCGCCGAGGCATTGGCCGAACGGCTGTCCGACCGGCGGAACTGCTGGAACCCTGCAACGGAGGAAAGCGCATCCTCGATCCGTCCCGACGGGACCGAAAGCAATTGCTCGCGGTCGATGGTCTGGCTGTCGTAAGCGGGAAGCGCGGGAGTCTCGTCCAGCCCCTCGCCCGTCACAACGATCACCGGATCGCCCTCCTGTGCGAACGCAGGCTGTGCCATCGCCAGGACGAGAATACCGACAGGCTGCAGTTTTCGTGAAATCACCATCGTCGCATGCCTAACGCGTCCATTTCCGGAAGGCGAGGCAAAGCTAGGCGTTTGCACTGCGGCGCCGAATGCCTAGAGATGGCCTCCGGAAGAGGAGAAATACGGCATGACCGAGGCGACGGATCGTTCGGAATGGGTACGGCGTCCCCAGGCGGCGATCGAGGGCACCAATTGCACACTCGAGGATTATCAGGCGCTCTACGCCCGCAGCATCGAGGACAGTGACGCCTTCTGGGCGGGGCAAGCCGAACGACTGGACTGGTTCACTCCGCCGACGACCGTGGCCGACTGGTCCTTCGACCCCGTCTCGATCAAGTGGTTCGAGGACGGCGTCCTCAACATCTGCCACAATGCCGTCGACCGCCATGTCGCGGCCGGCCATGGCGATCGCCTCGCGCTGATCTTCGAGCCAGACGATCCGCAGGGCGAGGTCCGCCGGATCACCTATGCCGAGCTTCAGGCGGAAGTCGTCCGCATGGCGAACACGCTCAAGAAGATGGGTGTCGCGAAGGGCGACCGCGTCACTATCTACATGCCGATGGTGCCCGAGGGTGCCTTCGCCATGCTCGCCTGTGCGCGGATCGGAGCGGTGCATTCGGTCATCTTCGGCGGCTTCAGCCCCGAGGCGATCGCCGGCCGGGTCGAGGATTGCGCGAGCGACTGGATCGTAACTGCCGACGAGGGGCTGCGCGGCGGCAAGCGCATTCCGCTCAAGGCCAATGTCGATGTCGCGCTGAAGAAAGTCTCCGCCAAGGCTGTACTCGTGCTGCGCCACACCGGCGGCGAAATTGCGATGACCGAAGGCCGCGATCACTGGTATCACGAGCTGTCCGCCGACGTTTCCGACACCTGCCCCTGCGAACCGATGAAGGCGGAGGACCCGCTCTTCATCCTTTATACCTCGGGATCGACCGGCAAGCCCAAGGGCGTGCTCCACACCACGGGCGGCTACGCGGTATGGACCGAAACCACTTTCCGCTACATCTTCGACTATCGCGAGGGCGAAATCTTCTGGTGCACCGCCGATATCGGTTGGGTCACCGGGCACAGCTACATCGTCTACGGTCCGCTGCAGAACGGTGCGACCGCGCTGATGTTCGAGGGCGTGCCCAACTATCCCGACCACGACCGCTTCTGGGCGGTGTGCGAGAAGCACAAGGTCAACATCTTCTACACCGCCCCCACCGCCATCCGCGCGCTGATGCGCGAGGGCGACAGCCACGTCACCAGGCACGACCTCTCGAGCCTGCGCCTGCTCGGCAGCGTGGGCGAGCCGATCAATCCCGAGGCCTGGCGCTGGTATCACGAGACCGTCGGCAAGGGTAAGCTGCCGGTGATCGACACCTGGTGGCAAACCGAGACCGGCGGTTGCATGATCACCACGCTGCCCGGCGCGCACGACATGAAACCGGGCAGCGCGGGCCGCCCCTTCTTCGGTGTCTGCCCGCAGCTGGTCGACAATGAAGGTACGATCCTGGACGGCGCGACCGAGGGAAATCTGTGCATCACTCGCAGCTGGCCTGGCCAGGCGCGCACCGTCTACGGCGATCACGAGCGCTTCGTGCAGACCTATTTCAGCACCTACAAGGGCAAGTATTTCACCGGCGACGGCTGCCGCCGCGACGAGGACGGCTACTATTGGATCACCGGGCGGGTCGACGATGTCATCAACGTCTCGGGCCACCGCATGGGTACCGCCGAGGTGGAAAGCGCGCTGGTGCTCCATCCCAAGGTCAGCGAGGCGGCAGTCGTCGGCTTCCCGCACGACATCAAGGGCCAGGGTATCTACTGCTACGTCACGCTCAATGCCGGAGAGGAGGAGAACGAGGATCTTACCGCCGAATTGCGCGCGCATGTGCGCAGCGAAATCGGCCCGATCGCAACGCCCGATCACCTTCACTTCACCCCGGCCCTGCCCAAGACCCGCAGCGGCAAGATCATGCGCCGCATCCTCCGCAAGATCGCCGAGAACGAGTTCGGCTCGCTCGGCGATACGTCGACGCTGGCCGATCCCGGTGTGGTGGACGCGCTGATCGAGGGGCGGCACAATCGCTGAGCGTGCCCACCCGGCCCTCCGCCGGCGAAGTTAGCGCGATCTTAACCACGTCGCGTCCACGGTAGTCGCATGCCCGGGATTTTCATCTGATGTGGCTCGCGAAACAGGTTGCGCGACGCTCGCAGCGGTCGGACTGGCGGAGCTATTTCCTCATCGCCTGCGTCGGGCTGCTGGCGATCCTGCTCGCCGGTGCAAGCCTCAGCGCCATGCGCTCCGCAAAGGAGCGCGGTATTGCCGAGCAGTGGCAGGTCCACACGCTCGAAGTCCTGATCGAGACCGATCGCCTGCGCACGGCCTCGCTGTCCAAGCTGCGCGGCGAGCGCGGCTTCCTGCTGACCGACGACGAACGCTTCCTCGAACCCTATTTCCAAGGGGTTGCGCAAGGTGAAACTAGCCTGGCAAGGCTGGTGACATTGACCGCCGACAATCCCGAGCAACTGTTGCGCATCGACGCGCTCGAGCGCGAACTCACATCGTTCGATACGAGGTTGCAAGCGCTGCTCGCGCTCCAACGCAGCGGGCGCAAGGCCGACGCGATCGCGAGCGTGAAGCAAGGCGAGGGCAAGACTTCGCTCGACCGGATTCTCTCTGTCCTCGACGCCATCGAGCTCACCGAACGCCGGTTGCTGGCCGAACGGACCTTGAAGGCAAGACGGCTTGCTGTGGCGAACGAGCGCTACCAATATGTGCTGACGGCCATCGGTGTCCTCCTGCTCGCCCTGACCGTGGTGGCCACCATCTATGTGCGCCAAGCACTCGATGCGGAAGCCGACGCCCGGCGTGCGTTGCAGCGCAGCGCGTCCACCGACGCGCTGACCGGACTGCCCAACCGGAGGAGCTTCATCGACGCGCTCGAGCGCTCGATCGAACGCGCCGTGACCGACCCCGCACGCCCGCTCAGCCTGGCCATTTTCGACATCGATCATTTCAAGCAGATCAACGATCGCTTCGGCCATCCGGCGGGCGACGGTGTCATCCGCGAGGTCGCCCGGCGTGCTGGCCAGAGCCTGCGCAAGCGCGACCTCGTCGGGCGGATCGGCGGCGAGGAATTCGCGGTCATCTTCCCGCGGGCCGACCTGGAGACGGCGGCGATGGTGTGCGAGCGGCTGCGTCACGGGATCGCCGATCGCCCGGTCGTCCACGGCGACGCGATCATCCCCTTCACTGTCAGCGTCGGAGTCGCCGCCTTCCAGCCAGGCGACGACCTCGACCACCTTCTCGCGCGCGCCGACGCGGCGCTCTACGAAGCCAAGACTGGCGGTCGCAACCAGGTCCGTCGCGCCGCCTGAGGCTTGCGCTTCGCGGTGCTGGCAGACAAGGTCGGCGCCATGCCCACCCCGCGTGTCCTGTTCGTCTGCCTCGGCAACATCTGCCGCTCTCCCCTCGCCGAAGCGGCATTCCGCGATGCGGCGAAAAACGCCGGCGTCGAGGTCGAGGTCGATAGCGCGGGGACCGCCGACTATCATGTCGGCGAAGCGCCCGATCCGCGCAGTATCGAAGAGGCGCAGAGCCACGGGATCGACATCTCGGGTTATCGGGGACGGCAGCTTACCGCGCGGGATTTCCACGAGTTCGACTTCATCTTCGGCATGGATCGCCAGAACATGGCCAATATCGCGCGGGTCGACCCGGGCGACGGCAAGGCGAAGACCGCGATGCTGCTGGATATCGTGCCGGGACAGGAGGGTCGGGAACTGTCCGATCCCTGGTACGGCGGCGAGGACAATTTCAAGGCGACCTGGCTCGACGTGAAGGCCGGAGCGGAGGCACTCGTCGCAATCCTGATCGATGCCGACGCTTGAGCAAGCCGTAGCGGACATTTGCGGGCGCACGGTCCGTAGCTCGGAAAGGCTCGCCGGGGGCGACATTTCGGGAGCCAGCCGGATAGTCCTGTCCGACGGAAGCACATTGGTCGCAAAAGGAGGACCTCTGGTGGATTGCGAAGCCCGGATGCTCGAGGAGATCCGTGCGCTGGGCGCGCCTGTGCCAACCATCGTCGGCCAGAAGGACGGCTGGCTGGTGCTGGGGGACGTCGGTCCATCACAGCCCTTCAACGGACGCGCCTGGGATGCGATCGCCGAGGCGCTCGACCCACTCCGCGGAGCCGCCCAGCACGAGGATTTCGGTTGGCCGGAAGATTACGGCTTCCATCGCGTGACGGTGTCGAACACGCGTCATTCCAATTGGATAGACTTCTGGCGGGAGAACCGGCTGCTCTGCCACCTCTCCGAACTCGCTCCCGAGGTGGCGCGGCGGGTCGAAGCGCTGGCAGCCCGGCTCGGCGACCTCATTCCAGATCGTCCGCCGGTGGCGCTCGTTCATGGCGATTTGTGGGGCGGCAACGTAGTCTGGAATGGCACCAGGGCCTCGCTGATCGACCCCTGCGCCTATTACGGCGACCGCGAGGTCGATGCCGCGGCGATGACCGTCTTCGACGGGCCGCCCAGGGCGCTGTTCGATCGTCTCGACCTCTCCCCAGGCTGGCGCGAGCGGCTGCCGGTCTATCGCCTGTGGATGTGGCTCATCCACATTCGTCTCTTCGGCGAGGGTTATCGTCCCGCGGCCGAGAGCGATCTGGACAGGCTCGGGTTCTAGCCCCCGCGCAGCGTCTTCACGCCGAAATCGCGCTCGAAGAGATAGAGCAGCACGCGTGCCGCCTCGCCGCGCTTGCCCTCCAGCCCGCCGTCGCGTTCCATCAGCAGGCGGGCGTCGTCATAGGCCTTGGGCAGCAGCGCGGTGATCTGCTCCAGGCTGGCGACGCTGAACGGCGTGTCGCCCGACTGCCGTGTGCCGAGCAGTTCCCCCCCACCGCGCAGACGCAGATCCTCCTCCGCGAGGAAGAAGCCGTCTTGGGATTCGCGCATCAGGGCGAGGCGTTTCTGCGCGGTTTCGGAGAGCATCTCGCCATGCAGGAGCACACAAAAGCTCTTTTCGCTCCCGCGACCCACGCGACCGCGCAACTGATGCAATTGCGCGAGGCCGAAGCGTTCGGCCTGTTCGATCACCATCAGCGTCGCATTGGGCACGTCGACCCCGACCTCGATCACCGTGGTTGCGACCAGCAGCTTGGCCTCGCCGCGCGCGAAACGCTCCATCGCGGCATCCTTCACTTCAGGCGCGAGCTGGCCATGGACCATCACGACGTCGTCGCCGAACCGCTCCTTCAAGGCCGCGTAGCGCGCCTCGGCAGCGGCGATTTCCTCGGGGCCGTCCATCTCGCGGACCATCGGGCAGACCCAATAGGCCTGCCGCCCCTCGGCGATCTGTGCGGCCAGCCGCTCGACCAGCGCGCCAATCCTCGCCTGCCCCATTACCACCGTGTCGATCGCCTGCCGGCCGGGCGGGAGTTCGTCGAGCTTGCTCACGTCGAGCTCGCCATACTGCGCCAGTGTCAGCGTGCGCGGGATCGGCGTCGCGGTCATGGCGAGGACGTGTGGTGCGCGCCTGCCCTTGCTCGCCAGCATCAGCCGCTGGCCGACCCCGAAGCGATGCTGTTCGTCGATCACCACCATGGCGAGATTGCGATAGGCGACCTTGTCCTGGAAGATCGCATGCGTGCCGACGACGATGTCTACACTGCCGTCGAGCAGGCCCATCAGCGTCGCCTCGCGTGTCCGGCCCTTGTCGCGTCCCGTCAGCAGCGCGACGCGCGCGCCGGTGGGCTCGGCGAGGCGGCGCAGGCTCTCGTAATGTTGCCGCGCGAGAATCTCGGTAGGCGCGAGCAGCGCCGCCTGCGCCCCGGCCTCGACCGCGATCAGCATGGCTTCAAGTGCGACCACGGTCTTGCCCGCGCCGACATCGCCCTGGAGCAGCCGCAACATCGGCGCTTCCTGCGCCATGTCGCCCTCGATTTCGGCGATCGAGCGCTTTTGTGCGCCCGTCAGCGGGAACGGCAGCGAGAGCCGGCTGCGATAGCTGCCATCGCCGGCGAGCGGCTGGCCCTTGCGCTTGCGGTTGTCGGCGCGCACCAGCATCAGCGCGAGGCTGTTGGCGAGCAGTTCGTCATAGGCCAACCGGTCGCGCGCGGTGGCGTTCTCGCCCTTGTGCGCCAGCGCCAGCGCATTGCGCCATGCTGGCCAACCTTCCTTGTCCAGCTGCGAGGGCTCGATCCACTCGGGCAGCTCGGGCGTACGCGCGAGCGCCTGCTCGATCAGCCCCGCCACTCTCGGCTGCGTCAACCCCTCCGATAGGCGATAGACCGGCTCGCGCAACCGCTGGAGCGTCTCGCCGCCCTCCTCGACCACGTGGTCGGGGTGGACGATCTGGAGCATGTCGCCGAAGCGTTCGAGCTTGCCCGCCACCCAGCGCACCTCGCCCACCGGCAGCTCCTTCTTCGCCGTGTAGGACGCGCGCCCGAAATAGGTCAGCGCGACGATATTGCCCACGCCATCCTGCGCCAGCACGCGGTAGGGCGCGCGTGGGGAACGGCCGCCGCGATGCTCGGTCACGGTGAGCTTGACCACGATCTGCTCGCCCTCGCCCGCCTCGTCGACATTCGCGACCGCGCGGCGGGTCACGAAGCGTTCGGGCAGGTGGTAGACGAGATCGCGCACGCGCGTCAGCCCGAGCCGGTCGAGCGGCTTCTTGAGCTTGGGCCCGACGCCGTCGAGCGTCTCGGTCTCGGCGAACAGCGGGTTGAGGATGTCGGGGCGCATGGCGTGGCTATGCCCAATCTCAAAAGTCATTGCGAGCGCAGCGAAGCATTCCAGATAGCCGAGCTGTGGATTGCCGCGGAGCCTGCGGCTCCTCGCAATGACGGTTGAAAGGCGCGCGTGCCTGCACTACCCGCCTGCCATGCCCGATCTCCTCACCATCGAAGGCCGCAAGCAGCGCGCCAAGTTCCGCGCCTGGCACCGCGGCACGCGCGAGGCCGACTACATGATCGGCGGCTTCTTCGATCGCTATCACGCCGCGTGGGGCGAGGAAGAACTCGCCTGGTTCGAGGCGCTGCTCGAGGAAGACGATGTCGACGTGATGGCCTGGGCGCTCAAGACCCAGCCGACGCCGCCGCGCTTCCAGGGCCGGCTGATCGAGGCGATGCAGCAGCTCGACTACGTCGACATTCCGCGTTGACGCACCGGCGCTAGCGCCTATTTCGCTCTCCATATCCCCCGCACCCCCTTCCCGTTCGGGCAGGGGGCAATGCCGTGTGTGCGGAACGCCGCGCACCCTCGAACGCTAGGAACACCATGCCCGACCTCTCCCGCATCCTGAAAGCCAAGCATCCGCTCACGCTGGCGCAGGTCGCGCGCGGGGCGCAGCCGCTGGTCATGGCCGACCTTGCGCGGGCAAGCAGCGGCCGGGCGGTGTTCATCGCGCCCGACGATGCGGCGATGCGCGGCGTGGTCGATGCCGCCACCTTTTTCGCCCCCGAGCTCGAAGTGATCGAATTTCCCGCCTGGGATTCGCTGCCCTACGACCGCGCCAGCCCGGCGCTGTCGATCAGCGCGCGGCGGCTTGCCGCGCTGCATCGCCTGCAGGCGGGCAAGGCCAAGGCGCAGCTGGTCGTCACCACCGCCAACGCCGTACTCCAGCGCGTGCTCACGCCCTTCCGCATTCGCGAGAGCGTACGCGAGTTCCGCCCTGGCACCGAGATCGGGCGCGAGAGCCTTTCGCTGCTGCTGCAGAAGCAGGGCTACAGCCGCACCGACACGGTGATCGACAAGGGCGAATACGCCGTGCGCGGTTCGATCGTCGACATCTTCCCCAGCGGAATGGAGGAAGCGCTGCGGCTCGACTTCTTCGGCGACGAGCTGGAGAGCCTGCGCAGCTTCGATCCGACCACGCAGATGAGCACCGGGCGGCTCGACTCGCACCTGCTGCTGCCCGCCAGCGAGGCGCTGCTCGACGAAGGCAGCATAAAGCTTTTCCGCAGCCGGTACCGCGAGATGTTCGGCGCGCATGCGACGCAGGACCCGCTCTACGAAGCGGTCAGCGAGGGGCGTCGCCTCGCCGGCATGGAACACTGGCTGCCGCTGTTCGAGGACAAGCTGGCCACGCTGTTCGACCATCTCGGCAAGGATGATCTGGTGGTGGTCGACCAGGCCGCCCTCGCCGCAGCTGACGAGCGGGTGAAAGACGTCACCGACTATTACGAGCAGCGCAAGGCGATCACCGGGCAGGCGAAGGGCAACTACCGCCCCCTGAAACCCGACGCGCTCTATCTGACCGGCGAGGAGCTCAAGGCCGCGCTCGCCGCCGCTCCCGCGCATCGCGCCACGCCGTTCGACGAACCCGAAAGCGATACAGTCGTCAGCTTCGGTTTCCGCTCGGGCCGCGATTTCGCGCCAGAGCGCGCGCGCGGCGACAATGTCTATCCAGTGCTCGCCGAGCATCTCAAATCGCTCGCCAAGGCCGGCAAGCGGCCGCTGCTCGCCGCCTATTCGACCGGCAGCCGGTCGCGTATCGCCTCGATCCTCGATGAAGCGGGCACGCCGGTGCAACTGGCCGAGACCTGGCAGGAAGCCCTCGGCCTTTCAGCCAAGGGCAAGCCGGTGGCGATGGTGCTGCCAATCGAGGCGAGCTTCGCCAATGACGAGATGGAGCTGCTCACCGAGCAGGACGTGCTCGGCGACCGGCTCGTCCGGCGGAAGAAGAAGCGCCGCGATGCCGACGCCTTCCTCGCCGAACTCCAGGCGCTCAGCGTCGGCGATCTGATCGTCCATACCGAACACGGCATCGGCCGCTATCTCGGGCTCGAGGCCATACCGGTGGGCAAGTCGAAACACGACTGCGTCCAGCTCGAATATCGTGGCGGCGACAAGCTGTTCATCCCGGTAGAGAACATCGACGTGCTCAGCCGCTACGGAAGCAGCGAGGAAGCCGTCCAGCTCGACAAGCTCGGCGGCGAGGCCTGGCAAAAGCGCCGCGCGCGCCTCAAGGAACGCATCCGCGAGATCGCCGGCGAACTGCTCAAGGTCGCCGCGCAGCGCGCGCTCCGCAAGGCACCCGTGCTCGAGGTCGAGGACGGAGCCTACAACCAGTTCCTCGATCGCTTCCAGTACGAGGAAACCGACGACCAGGAACGCGCGATCGAGGACGTGCTGCGCGATCTCGAGAGCGGCAAGCCGATGGACCGGCTGGTCTGCGGGGATGTCGGCTTCGGCAAGACCGAGGTCGCCCTGCGCGCCGCCTTCGTCGCGGCGATGAACGGCCAACAGGTCGCTGTGGTCGCCCCCACCACCCTGCTTGCCCGCCAGCACTTCGAAAACTTCGCCAATCGCTTCAAGGGCTTCCCGCTCAAGATTGGCAGGCTTTCGCGGCTGGTTCTGGCGCGCGAGATGAAGGAAACGCGCGAGGGGCTGGAAAACGGCCAGGTCGATATCGTGGTCGGCACGCATGCGATCCTGTCGAAGCAGACCAGGTTCAAGAACCTCGGCCTCGTGATCGTCGACGAGGAACAGCGTTTCGGCGTCACGCACAAGGAAAAGCTCAAGCAGCTGCGCGCCGACGTGCACATGCTGACGCTCACCGCGACGCCGATCCCTCGCACGCTGCAGATGGCGATGACGGGCCTGCGCGAACTCTCGACCATCCAGACCCCGCCGGTCGACCGCCTCGCGGTGCGCACCTACGTGATGGAATGGGACGACATGGTGATGCGCGAGGCGCTGCTGCGCGAACACCATCGCGGCGGGCAGAGCTTCATCGTCGTCCCGCGCATTTCCGACATGGAACAGATCTCCGACTGGCTGCACGAGAACGTGCCCGAGGTGAAATTCGTCGCCGCACACGGCCAGATGTCGGCCGGCGAGATCGAGGAGCGCATGAGCGCCTTCTACGAGGGCAAGTACGAGGTGCTGCTCGCCACTACCATTGTCGAAAGCGGCCTCGACCTGCCGAGCGCGAATACGATCATCATCCACCGTGCCGACATCTTCGGCCTCGCCCAGCTTTACCAGCTGCGTGGTCGCGTGGGCCGCTCGAAGCTGCGCGCCTATGCCTACCTTACCTATGGCGTCGACACGCAGCTGTCAGAGGTGGCGGAAAAGCGCCTCAAAGTGCTCGGCGATCTCGACAGCCTCGGCGCGGGCTTCCAGCTGGCCAGCCACGATCTCGACATCCGCGGCGCGGGCAACCTGCTTGGCGACGAGCAGTCGGGCCATATCCGCGAGGTCGGCTTCGAACTCTACCAGTCGATGCTCGAGGACGCGATCCTCGCCGCCAAGGCCGGCGAGCTGGGCCTCGAACCGAAGCGCGAGACCGTCAGCCCGCAGATCACAGTCGATGCGCCGATCATGATCCCCGAGGACTACGTGCCCGATCTCGCGGTGCGCATGGCGCTCTATCGCCGCCTCAACGATGCCGCCGACAAGGCCGAGATCGAGGCGCTTGCAGCCGAGATGATCGACCGCTTCGGCGAACTGCCGCCCGCCACCGCCAACCTCGTCCGCCTGATCGAGATCAAGCACCAGGCGATCGAGGCCAACATCGCCAAGATCGACGTCGGTGCGCAGGGCACGCTGGTGACCTTCCACCGGGACGATTTCCCCGATCCGGTCGGCCTGCTCGGCTATGTCGACCGGCTGCAGGGGACCGCCAAGCTGCGCCCGGACATGAAGCTGGTGATTTCGCGCGCCTGGAATTCGCCCGAGAGCCGCCTCAACGGGCTGTTCCAGCTAACGAAGGGGCTGTCGGGGATCGTGCGCAAGGCGCGCAAGGGCGTGAAGCAGGCAGCCTAGCGCGTCGCGAGCGCGAGGAAATCATCCGCGGTCATGGGCTCCGCGCGTAGGAAGCCCTGATAATATTCGCAGCCCTCGCTGCGCAGCAACTCGCGCTGCGCCTCGGTTTCGACACCTTCGGCGAGCACCTTTAGGCCCAGCGCATCAGCCATCGCCACAATCGCGCGGATCACCGCGAGGTCGCGCTCGTCCTCGATCACGCCGTCGAGCATCGAACGATCGAGCTTGATGCAGTCGATCGGCAGGACCTTTAGGTAGCGGAAATTGCAGAAACCGGCGCCGAAATCGTCGAGCGCGATGCGGATGCCGAACAGCTTGAGCTGGTCGAGCACGCGACTGACTCGGTCGAGATCGGCGAGCAACACCTGCTCGATAATTTCGAGCGTGATGCGGTCGAGCGGAAAGCCCGCCATTTCCGCCAGATTCGCAAAGTCGATGGCGAAATTCTCCGCCGCGAGATCGGCCGGGGTGATATTGACCGACAGGCGCAGATCCTCCGGCCACTGGACCGCCTGGATGAGCGCGCGCGTGGCGATGTGCCGCGACATATGCGCCACCTGGTCGGCACGTTCGGCGATCTGGAATAGCGTGCCCCCGCCGATCCGTCCGATCAGAGGATGGTCCCAGCGCGCCAGCGCCTCCGCCCCGATGAGCCGGTCATCATCGAGCGCATATTGGGGCTGAAACAGGATCTCGATCTCGTTGCGGTCGATCGCTTCGAGCAGGTCCGCCTCGAGTTGCTGGTTGGAGCGGCCCAGGCGCGCCTGCTCGCCCGTCGACCAGTCGATCCGCCGGCGATTGCTCTCGCGCATGCGGGTGGCGAGTTCGGATAACCGGTCGAGCATACTGTCGGGATCATCGGCGGGGGTCATCCGCATCAGTGCGATGCGCGGCCAGAGCCGCAGGCTCGCGCCGCCTTCGGGATTGGGGATGGGCACGGCGATCGCATCGGCCAGCGCCTCGGCCAGCCACTGCCAGCGTTCGCGGCTGCATTGCTGCCGCGCGACGAGGAGGAAGTTGCCGCCGTTCAGTCGCGCAGCCAGCCAGGCATTGCTGCTTTCCAGCTCGTCGCCGGCGAAGTGCTTGATCCGCTGTGCCACCTCGACCAGCGCCCCGTCGCCCGCCGATTCGCCGAAAGCGACATTGACCGTGTCGATCCGTCCGAGCGTGATCAGCATCGCCTGGATCGGGCAGGCAATCGTATCGGGCGGCCAGTCGCGCTGCCACCGCGCGATCGTTTCGCGCGCGAGCGGCTGGTTGCCCAGACCGGTCAGCGCGTCGCGCATATCGTCGAAAGTATCGTCGGGCATGCTCGCCATGGGACGGCCCTTATCGCGCTGGATGCAAAGAGTTACCAGTTTTTCCGTGCTGTTGCCAAATGGGACGCGCGATCATAGGTAGCGCCTTGCCCGGCGCCTCGGCCGGGCCGAAGCGATGCAGAGGGACCATGTCCGAATTCAGCCGCCTGGCCCTGCTCGTCTCCGATGCTCCGCGCGCGCAGGAAGCCGCGATGCGCGATTTCGCCGACATCGCCGACTGGGTCCCGCTCGATCAGGCGGATGCCGTCGTCGTGCTCGGCGGGGACGGGTTCATGCTGCAGACGCTGCATGCCATGCTCGACAGCGGCCGGATCGTTCCCGCCTACGGGCTCAACCTTGGGACGGTCGGTTTCCTGATGAACCGCAACCGCAATCCCGAAACGCTGGTCAAGCGGATCGGCAAGGCCAAGCCGCATCATATCGCTCCGTTGCGGATGCGCGCTGTGACCCAGGACGGCGAGGAACACACTTTCTGCGCGATCAACGAGGTCAGCCTGCTGCGCGAAACGCGCCAGACGGCGAAACTCGAGGTCATGGTCGACGACAAGGTACGGATTCCCGAGCTCGTCTGCGACGGCGTGCTGCTGGCGACTCCCGCGGGTTCGACCGCTTACAACCTCTCCGCCGACGGGCCGATCCTGCCGCTCGATTCGAATCTCCTCGCGCTCACCCCGATCAGCCCCTTCCGACCGCGCCGGTGGCATGGCGCGATCCTGCCCGATCGCAGCCGCGTCTCGTTGCGCGTGCTCGAGGAGCACAAGCGCCCGGTGTCGGTCGTGGCCGACCAGCGCGAGCTGCGCGATGTCGCCCAGGTCGACCTGGAAATCGCCCGCGACAGCGAACTGACGCTGCTGTTCGACCCCGGCCACGCGCTCGACGAACGCATCGTCGCCGAGCAATTCGTGGTCTGATCGCCCACGCCGCGCGGCGCCGCACAATTTTTGCCAATTGCCCGCTTGCCAAACCCGAATCGCGCCCATATAGGCGCACCCCTGCCCAGCGGGCTGCTCCCCGATAGCTCAGCGGTAGAGTAGGTGACTGTTAATCACTTGGTCGTTGGTTCGAATCCAACTCGGGGAGCCACTTTTCTCATAAAATCAGCAGCAAGCGCACGCCCACCCAGGTGGTGAGCGCCGCCGTGCCGAGGCGAATCCAGCGCTGCGGCAGGTATTTGAGCGCCAGCAGGCTGCCGAGCTGTCCGCCGATGGCGACCGCGACGAGCAGCGGTAGGCCGAAATCGACCGCCGCGCTCAATCGCCCCGCCCCGCCCTTGAGCATTTGCCCCGCAAGGCCGAAGAGCGAATTGACCAGAATGAACAGGCTCGCAGTCGCGGCGATGGCGCGCGCACCCTGCCAACGCGCGAGGTGCAGAAAGGGGGCGAGGAATATCCCCCCGCCTATGCCCACCAGCCCGGCGAGATAGCCGAGCGGCATGGCGACGATCGGCATCAGGCGCGCCCAGCGGGCAGGCTTGGCCACTTCGTCTTCGCGCGCAGGGAGAATCAGACTCAACCCGGTCAGCACGAGGCAGGCTCCGAGGATGCCGAGAAAGGCCTTCTCGCCGATCGGCGTCAGGCCGCCGAGGAAGGCCGCCGGCGCTGCCGTGGCCGTGAGCAGCAGCGCGTCCCGCCACGGCGTGACCCGCGCGCGGGCGAAGCGCAGGGTGCTGCCCGCCACGACCACGATGTTGCAGGCGAGGGAGAGCAGCGGGAGGAGGCGGTAGTCGACCCCGCCCAGCGCCAGCAGCGCTGTATAGGTCGACCCGCCGCCGAAGCCGACGCTGGCATACAGGAGGGCGGTGACTAGGAACGCAGCAGCGAGAAGGATCATGCCGCTGCCTAGACCGGTCGCGCCGCGCGGGCTAGCACTGCGACGAGGGAAAGGATCGGGGGCTATGCAGGCAGAAGATATCCTGTTGGGAGAGGGGCTCCGGCATGCCGGCCCCACCGACGCGCACCGCCTGGGCGCAATCACCGCCGATGCCTTTCGCGCCGATCCCTTCAACCTATGGCTGTTCGGTCGCTTCGCGGGCATCCGCAACCTGTTCCACCTGCAGGCGCGGCGTATCTACGCACCGCGCGGCTATTGCTACACGCTCGGCGACGCGGGCGCCTGCATGTGGATGCTTCCGGGCGGCGACGCCAGCTTCTCGTTGAGGGATTATGCCGCCTTCGCTATCCGCACGGTTGTCACCTGCGGCGCCGGCGCGGTGCGCCGCGGGATACGCACCGGCGAGGCTATGGAGGCGCGCCATCCCGACTTCGAGCACGCCTATCTCTTCAGCATCGGCGTGCGGCCGAGCGCGCAGGGCAAAGGGCTCGGCCGCAAGCTGATCCGGCCGGTGCTCGACGCATGCGACCGCGCCGCCCTTCCCGCCTATCTCGAGAATTCCAACCCGGCGAACACCGGCTTCTACATGTCATGCGGCTTCGAGCCGCTGGGCGAGCCGATCCTTCCGGAGCCGGACAGTCCGCCGCTGCAACCCATGGTCAGGAAGCCCCGCCGCAGCTAGCAGCGGAGCCGCCCGCCCGGCTCAGCCGCCGAGCGCGCCGTGGCAATGCTTGTATTTGTTGCCCGAGCCGCAGGGGCACGGTGCATTGCGACTGATCTCCATGCCGGCATAGGGATTTTCGGCCACTGCGCCACCCGGGCCCACCGCGGCACGCGGACTCCCGGCGAGCGCGCCGAACAGCGCCGCGCGCGCCGCCGAGCCGTCACCGTCGTTCGAATCCTCGAGCCCGGTCAGCGGATCGATATGTCCGGTGAGAAAATCGGGTAGCTCGGGCAGGTCGATCTGCGGCAGCGGAGCAGGCTCGACGAGCTCGAGACGGATGAGCTTGCTGGTCACCTCCTCGCGCAACTTGTCGAGCATGGTTTCGAACAGGCTGAAGGCTTCCTGCTTGTACTCGTTGAGCGGCTGCTTCTGCGCATGTGCGCGCAGGCCCACGACCTGGCGCAGCGCGTCGAGCGTGGCGAGGTGATCCTTCCACTGGCCGTCGAGTTCCTGCAGCAGGACGCTCTTCTCGATCCGGCGCCACAGCGAAGGATCAGCAGCGGCGATCTTCCGGTCCATGATCGCATCGGCCTGCTCGGCGAGGCGCTCCTCGATGATCTCGGGTTCGACCTGGTCTTCCTCGATCCACTGTTCAACCGGGGCATCGATGCCGAGCATTTCGGCGATCCGGGTCTTGAGGCCGGCGACGTCCCACTGTTCGGGATAGGAGCCGGGAGGGCAGGCTTCGGCGACCAGCGAATTGATCGCATCGTGGCGCATCGCGACGACCACATCGTCGACCGCTTCCGAATCCATGATCTCGGCGCGCTGCTCGTAGATGACCTTGCGCTGGTCGTTCATCACGTCGTCGTACTGCACGACCTGCTTGCGGATCTCGTAGTTGCGCGCCTCGACCTTCTTCTGCGCGGTCTCGATCGCCTTCGAGAGCCACTTCGAGCCGATCGCCTCGCCATCCTCGAGATTCGAGTTCATCATCTTGGCGAACAGCGTGTCGGGCCCGAAGATGCGCAGCAGGTCGTCTTCGAGGCAAAGGTAGAACCGGCTCAGGCCCAGATCGCCCTGGCGGCCCGAACGACCACGCAGCTGGTTGTCGATGCGACGGCTTTCGTGCCGCTCGGTACCAAGCACGAACAGGCCGCCCGCCTCGAGTACCTTCTGTCGCTCGGCCGCGACCTCGGCCTTGATGCGGTCGATCTCGAGGTCCTTCTTGGCGCCATCCTCCATCTCGCCGAGCTCGTCGTCGATGCGGAAGTCGACATTGCCGCCGAGCTGGATGTCGGTGCCGCGCCCGGCCATGTTGGTCGCAATCGTCACCGCGCCCAGGCGGCCGGCCTGCGCCACGATATGCGCCTCGCGCTCGTGCTGCCGGGCGTTGAGGACCTCGTGCTTCACGCCTTCCTTCTCGAGGAAGGCGCTCAGCATCTCGCTCTTTTCGATCGACACCGTGCCGACCAGCACGGGCTGGCCGTTCTTCGACTTCTCGGCGATCGCCTTGGCGATGGCCTGGAACTTGTCCTGCGTGTTCTTGTAGAACTCGTCGTCCTCGTCGATGCGTTGAACGGGCACGTTGGTCGGGATCTCGACCACGTTCATCTTGTAGATGTCCCAGAACTCGGCGGCCTCGGTGGCGGCGGTGCCGGTCATGCCCGAAAGCTTGGGATACATGCGGAAGTAGTTCTGGAAGGTGATCGAGGCGAGCGTCTGGTTCTCGGGCTCGATTTTGACGCCTTCCTTGGCCTCGACCGCCTGGTGCAGGCCGTTCGACCAGCGCCGGCCGTCCATCATGCGACCGGTGAACTCGTCGATGATGACGACCTTGTCGTCCTTGACGATGTAGTCGATGTCGCGCTTGAACATGTGCACTGCGCGTAGCGCCTGGTCCAGGTGGTGGACGACCTGCGTGTTCTCGACATCGTAGAGGTTCTCGGTCTCGAGCAGGCCCTTCTCGATCAGCAGCTTCTCGACTTCCTCGGTGCCTTCCTCGGTCAGCTGGATGCTGCGCTGTTTCTCGTCCTTCTCGTACCAGTCGTCGGGGAAGGTCTTCACCACCTCGTCGATGGAGATGTAGAGGTCGGACTTGTCCTCGGTCGGGCCCGAGATGATCAGCGGCGTCCGCGCCTCGTCGATCAGGATCGAGTCGACCTCGTCGACGATCGCGAAGTTGAAGGGGCGCTGTACCATTTGCGCGCGCTCGTGCTTCATGTTGTCGCGCAGATAGTCGAAGCCGAGTTCGTTGTTGGTCGAATAGGTGATGTCGGCATTATAGGCCTCGCGGCGCTCGTATTCCGACAGATTGGGCACGATCACGCCGATGGTCAGGCCGAGGAAGCGGTGCAGGCGCCCCATCCATTCGGCGTCGCGCGCGGCAAGGTAATCGTTGACCGTGACGACGTGCACGCCCTTGCCTTCGATCGCGTTGAGATAGGTCGCGAGCGTCGCCACCAGCGTCTTGCCCTCGCCCGTACGCATTTCGGCGATTTCACCGCGATGGAGCACGATACCGCCGACCATCTGCACGTCGAAATGGCGCATGCCGAGCACGCGAACCGAGGCTTCGCGTACCGTGGCGAAGGCTTCGGGGAGGATATCGTCGAGCGTCTTGCCGTCGGCGAGCTGCGCGCGGAACTTGTCGGTCTGCGCGGCGAGTTCCTCGTCGGTCAGCGCCTGAAGTTGGGGCTCGAGTGCGTTGATCTGGTTGACGATCTTGCCGAGCGACTTGACGTAGCGGTCGTTCGACGAACCGAAGACGGCTTTCATGATGGAATTGAGCATGTGCGGGGCCTTCGAGCCTTCCTGATGAATTCTATGGTGTGAACGCCCGCGCACGCTGACCGTGCCGGGCAGAAACGGGGTGCTTTTGGAAAGCGGGCGCTATTCGTAGGCGCGGTCCGCACCCAGCTGCACGGTCGGGATAACGACCGTGATGACCGGGGCGGGCTTGCAAGGCTTCGCGATGCGCCGACTGGCGAGCGACTGGCGCACGGTACCGGGACATTCGCAGGTGTCGCTCTTGCACGGCTTTTCCGCGCGTGCGGCGAGTTCGACGCCCGCTCCCGCGTCGTACACCAGCGCATGCGCAGGAGCCCCCGCGGCCGCGAGGCCGGTGAGCAGTGCGAGCAAGGTGATCAGGCGACGAAGCATGGCCGGACCGATAGGCATTCGCGGGCCGATTGTCCATCCGCGAGCGCGCATGTGGGCGGCCCGGCGGCAAGGCTTTACTAATCACGAGCGCGATAGCAGACCGTCAGTGGGTGGTTGCGAGGGCGGCACAGGGTCAGGACGGGGAAATTCGTGAACGAGCAGACCATGGACGCGTCGGCGGCCGCCGATCGTAACGAGAAGACGATACTCGAAGGCGACGCAGCGAGGCCGGTCGAACGGCGGCTGGCACTGGCGGCATTTCTGATGCTGTTCCTCGAGCTGGCACTGATCCGCTGGCTCGGGTCGAATGTCGTCCACCTGTCCTACTTCTCGAACTTCGTCCTGCTCGGCTCGTTTCTCGGCATCGGGGCGGGTTTCCTGATCAGCCGGAAAAGCTGGTCGGTCTGGCCGATCACACTGCCCCTGCTCGCGCTGCTGGTGATCCTCGTGATCGTCTTTCCGGTTTCGATCGAGCGTACCGGCTCCGATATCATCTATTTCACTTCGCTCGAGATAAGCGGCCCGCCCGCCTGGCTGGCGCTCCCCTTCGTCTTCCTGCTGGTCGCCGTCATCCTTGCCGGGCCGGCCGAGGTGGTCGGGCGCTGCTTCGCGCATTTGGCGCCCCTCACATCCTATCGAAACGATCTTCTCGGCTCGCTTGCCGGCATCCTCGCCTTCACCGCGCTCAGCTTCCTCCAGGCCCCTTCGCTGGTCTGGGGGGTGGTCGCGCTCATCCCGATGATGATCCTGACCGCCAGGGATCGAAAGCTGCGGGCAGCGCTGTGGTCGGTGGGGCTGCTGATCGGGCTGGCCGTCGAGACGCTGCAGCCGGGGGTCGCCTGGTCGCCCTACTACAAGGTCGAGACCGAGGTCGTGGTCCAGGACGAGCAAGAGCTTCTCCTGATCAAGGCCAATGGCGTCCCCCACCAGCTGATGGCACCGGCGCGCTGGAAGCTCCAACAGGGAGAGCGGATCTACGAAACGCCCTACCTGCGCCTGCCCCACAAGCTCGACGACGTCCTGATCATCGGGGCGGGATCGGGCTCGGATGTGGCGATCGCGCTGAGCAAGGGCGCGAAGCGTATCGATGCCGTCGATATCGACCCGCTCATCATGTCGATCGGCGCGCGGTTCAATCCCGACCATCCCTATGCCGATCCGAAAGTGACCCGCCACGTCAACGATGGCCGGGCGTTCCTCGAGAATACCGATCGGCGCTACGATCTCGTCCTCTTCGCCCTCCCCGATTCGCTGACACTGGTGAGCGGGGCGTCGCAAATCCGGCTCGAAAGCTTCCTCTTCACCGAGGAGGCCATTGCCTCGGTCCGCCGCGTGCTCAAGCCCGACGGCGCCTTCGCCATGTACAATTACTACCGCGAGCCCTGGCTGATCGACCGCCTTGCAGGGACCGTGCACAAGGTCTTTGGGCACGAGCCCTGCGTCGATACATGGGCCGACGCGCAGGCGGTCGTCAGCGTGGCGATGCAGCAAGGATCGCAGACCTGCGGCGATCCGTGGGTACCCTCTTCGAAGATCAGCACCGTCAGCGACGATGCCCCCTTCCTCTATTTCCGCGGCACCAATTTCCCGCCGGTCTACGCGATCACCATCGCCACGATCCTGCTCGCCTCGCTGCTGACCGTGCGCGTGCTGGGCGGTCCGCTGGGTACGATGCGTCCCTATGCCGACCTGTTCTTCATGGGCGCGGCGTTCCTGCTGCTCGAAACCAAGAACATCGCCACTTTCGCGCTGCTGTTCGGCACGACCTGGTTCGTCAATGCGCTGGTCTTTGCCGGCGTATTGCTGATCGTCCTCGCGGCGGTGGAAACCGAGAGACGCGTCAAGACCCCGCCGCTCAAGATCGTATTCCTGGCGATGGCGGCTTCTCTCGCGGCCGCTTGGATCATCAAGCCCGAATGGCTGCTCTCGCTGGCGTTCTGGCCGCGGCTGGCGGCTGCGACAGTGCTCGCCTTCCTCCCGATCTACCTGGCCAATATCGCCTTCGCGAAGCGCTTCCGCGAGAGCGGCGATTCGCAGTCGGCCTTCGCCGTCAACCTGCTCGGCACGATCGTCGGAGGATGCCTCGAATATGCGGCACTGTTCACCGGCTACAACAACCTGCTGCTGGTAACAGGCCTGCTCTATCTGGTGGCGTTCCTGCTGGTGCCGAGGGGAAGCGCGCGAGCGGCCTGATGCTTGCCATGAGCGCAAGCGAGACGATCACGCGAAACGCATCGTGCGAACCAATGGGCGAGGATGCGCGATTCCGCTCGCTATGTGGCTCGATCAGAGCGCAAATTTGAAGCTCATTTCGTGAAAGCTCTCGACCGGCCTACCTTCGTCATCCGTCGCCGGGCTGAACCTGGCGTAGTCTAGCATGTTGTCGCACCCCGCCTTGTCGAGCACATCGTGCCCGGACGATTTCAACACGGTGCAATCCTTGACCTTGCCGTCGCAGCCGATGAGCAGCCGCATGTGGACTTCGCCCGTCCAGCCCCGACGTTCCGCCTCGCGCGGATAATTCGCCCGCAGCCTTCGGCTGCCATTCGCCGCAATCGCGCTTTCCGACGCGCTCAGTGGTGGGCCGTTCGGACAGCGATCGACCGGCGTCTCCACTGCGGCATATGGATCGCCCCCCGGCGCCGAGATCGGCGGCAGCTCCTGCGCGGCGAGATTCGAAGCGCACAGCGCGAGGACGGGAATTAGACGAGCGATCTTCATATCTTGCGAGATACGAGCCGCCCGGCTGCCCGGCAAGCATTGCGGGGCGGCTGTGGGAAAACTACAGGAGCGGTGATGGATATCGCCCGCTCACCGCTCGCCCGCCCCTTCCCCGAGATGCCGCCGATCGCCGGCGTCACGCTGCGCGTCGCGCGGGCCGGATACAAGGCGTGGGACCGCGCCGACCTGACTCTCGTCGAGCTCACCGAAGGCACCTCGGTAGCTGGTGTGTTAACCACCAGCGCCTGTGCCTCGAGCGAAGTCGAGATGGGGCGAGACCAGGTCAAGCGGGGCCATGCACGCGCGCTGGTGGTCAATGCCGGCAATTCGAATGCCTTCACCGGGCTGCGCGGGCGAGAGGCGGTCGAGCAGATCGTCGGGCAAGTCGCGGAAGCGCTCGGCTGCGGCACCCACGAGGTCTTCGTATCCTCGACCGGCGTGATCGGCGTCCCGCTCCCCAAGGACAAGGCGCGCGCCGGGGTGGAGGCGGCACTCGCCGCCGAGCCCTGCGGCTGGGAAGACGCCGCGCGTGCGATCGGCACGACCGACACCTTCACCAAGGGCGCCGGAGCTGCGGCGATGCTCGGCCAGACCCGCGTCGAGCTCGCCGGTTTCATCAAGGGCAGCGGCATGATCGCGCCCGACATGGCAACCATGCTCGGCTATATCTTCACCGACGCAGCAGTGGTGCCCGGATTCCTGCAGGAGATGTTGGAGAAGGCAAATGCCGCCACCTTCTCCTGCATCACGGTCGACGGCGACACCTCGACCAGCGACACGGTGCTCGCCTTCGCCACCGGCAAGGCGGGGAATCGGCCGCTCGCCTCTTGGCACGATGCCGGGGCCGACGCATTCTACGCCGCGCTGCTCGAAGTCTGCCGCGAGCTTGCACAGCTCGTCGTCCGAGACGGCGAAGGGGCACAGAAATTCATCGAGATCGCGGTGACGGGTGCGGAGAGCGACGACAGCGCCCGCCGCGTCGGGCTCGCCATCGCCAATTCGCCGCTAGTCAAGACCGCGATCGCCGGGGGCGATGCCAATTGGGGCCGCGTGGTCATGGCGGTGGGCAAGGCGGGCGAACCCGCCGACCGCGACCGCCTCTCGATCGGCTTCGGCGGAACCTGGGCGGCCAGGGATGGCCAGCCGCTGCCCGATTACGACGAGGCACCGGTCGCGAAGCATCTCCAAGGCGAGGATGTCCGTATCGATGTCGATCTCGGCATCGGATCGGGCCGCGCAACCGTGTGGACCTGCGATCTCACGCACGGCTATATCGCGATCAACGCGGACTACCGCTCTTGACCCTTCGGCAAGCTCTGGATGATCGGGCGCTCGATCGCGAGATTCTCGCGCTGATGGAGCGCGTGACCGAGCAGGCGATCCTTCCGCGCTACCGCAATCTTTCGGCGGGCGAGGTCGAGGACAAGGGCGGCAACGATCCGGTCACCATCGCCGACAAGGAAAGCGAGGCGCTGCTGCGCGAAGGGCTCGCTGCCATCGACGGCTCGCTCGCCTTCGTCGGCGAAGAGGCGGCCCATGCCGACCCTTCGATCCTCGAGCGGCTCGACCGTCCCTGCTGGATCGTCGATCCGATCGACGGCACCCGCAATTTCGCGCATGGCAAGCCGCCCTTCGGCATCATCGTCGCGCGTGCCGATGGGGGGATCGCACGCTCGGGCTGGATCTACGATTGCCTCTCGGGACGGTTCTGCGTCGCGCACGAGGATCAGGGCGCGACAGTGGATGGCAAACGCATCTCGGCCCGACCGACAGGCCAGACTCCGCCGATCGGCGCGATATCGCTGATCTTCATGCAGGAAGAGCGGCGCGAGGCGACCAGGCGGCACATCTCGCCCAATTACGAACTGGTCGACATTCCCTTCTGCGCGGCGGAGCAATATCCGCGCCTGGCGCTGGGCGTGAACGACGTCTCGATCTTCGAGCGCACGCTCGCATGGGACCATGCGGCGGGCGTGCTGTGGCTCAACGAGGCGGGCGGAAAAGCGGCAAGGCCCGACGGGTCCCCCTATCGCGTCGACGATTGGGACCGGCCGGGCCTGCTCGGTGCGGCGAGCCCCGCCCTGTGGGAAGAACTCGCCGAACTATATGGAAAAATGGATTAAAGCGCGCCTTCAAGCCACTGCTTGAGCTGGCCTTTCGGAGCTGCGCCGCGCATCTGCGCTGCCGGTTCGCCATTCTTGAACAGCACGAGGAAGGGGATCGACTGGACGCCCATCGCGCCGGGCACGTCGGGGTTTTCCATGATGTCCATCTTGGCGATGGTCACCTTGTCGCCCAGCTCGTCGCTCAGTTCCTCGAGCGCGGGGGCGATCATCTTGCACGGACCGCACCAGTCGGCCCAGAAATCGACCAGCACGGGCTTGTCGCTTTCGAGCACGTCGGACTTGAAGCTGGCATCGGTGACGGCGGTGGTGGCCATGGGGTATCTCCTGAAATTCCTTCGGCTGCCGATGTGGGCAGCCGGTCCGATTACACAACGGGAGGCAGGACAAAACTTTCCTGCGGCGCCGCAAACGCGCTCTTGTAGGCAGCCATGCACGCGGGCGGCAAGACGAAGAGTTGCGGCGTCTGGGTATAGAGCACCGCCGCCTCGATCCGGCGACCGGGATAGATGACCTTCAGCGCAGCCACATAGGCCGCCATCTGCTTCATCGTGGCATCGGGAATGGCGTCGAGCGTAGCGGGCGGGCGGCGCGCGGTCTTGAAGTCGACCACGCGGACTGCCTCGGGCGTGACCAGAAGGCGGTCGGCGGTGCCCATCACCACCTGCCCCTCCACGGTGGCGGCCAGCGGGACTTCGGCGAGCGCATCGGGACCGAAAACCGCGGCGAAACCGGGATCGTCGAGCACCGCCACGGCGCTGGCGAGCATCTCCTCGCGCTCGGCGACGGCGAGATCGTGCGCCTGGCGTGCGAGCCAGGCGCCTGCCTTCTCCATCCGCTCGGTAGGCGCGACCAGCGGCAGGCGCTCGAGCAGCGCGTGGATCAGCGTGCCGCGGCGTGCCGCCTCACTCGCGCTGCCCGGGGGAAGCGGCGGATCGCTGCCCTCGACCTCGCCCAGCCCCGAAGGTGCCAGCGGGCGCGGAGGGCGCGGCTCTGGCCCGACCGGACGCGTCGCCCAAGCGGGCAGCAGCGGCAGCTCGTCCACCAAGCCGCCCTTCTCGACTGCCGGGACCGGCGGGGTGCGCTCACCCACTTCCCAGCGCGCCCCCCAGATCGGGTCGGCCAGCCCCTCGTCCCCGCCGAACAGCGGCTTCAGCCGCGCATACCAGCTGTCTTCATGTGGGCCGTTGCGCGCGTCTCGGGGCCCGAGCGAGCCGGTAATGAACAGCGCCTCCTGCGCGCGGGTCAGCGCGACATAGAGCAACCGCCAGTGCTCCTGCATCGCCTTCGCCGCCTCGACCTCGTCGGCATTCGCAATTGGGCCGACCTTGTCCTCCTTGCCCAGCGCGGGCAGCGGAATTTCGCGGGGGCGGTCTATGCCGGGCAAGTCCTCGCGCAGCACCAGCTCGCCGGCGCCATCGGGGCGGATCGCGGAATCGGCTAGGATCACGATCGGCGCCTCGAGCCCCTTCGAGCCGTGGACCGTCATCACGCGGACCTGGTCGCCGCCCGCGCCCGCCTCGCGTTTCAGTTCGCCGTCGCCCGCATCGAACCAGCGGATGAAGCCCTGCAGGCTGGCGGTATGCGCGCTTGCGTAAGCGTTGGCGGCGTTGAGAAGTTCGTCGATCGGGTCGTTCGCCTCGCGTCCCAGCCGCGCGACCAGTCGCCGGCGTCCGTCGAGCGGACCGAGCAGGATCCAGTGGAGCAATTGTTGCGGACTGTCGAAATCGGCGCGGCGCAGGATTTCGAGCAGCGAAGCGACAGTCGCGACGACGAAGGGATCGTCGCTTGCGCGGAGATGCTCCCACAGCCGGACGCCGCGGGGGCGGTAGCCATGTTCGAGCAGATCTTCTTGGCTCCAGCCGAGCAGCGGCGAGACAAGCAGGCTGGCCAGCGTCAGATCGTCGAGCGGCTGCGCCGCGAAGCGCAGCGCGGCCATGAGATCCTTCACCGCCAGCGGATTGCCCAGCCGCAAGCGGTCGACCCCGGCCACGGGCACGCCGTGCCGGTAGAGCCGCGCAACGATCAGCGAGGCGAGTTCGCGGCGTTTCTGGACGAGGATCATGACATCGCCCGCCGTGGCGCGACGCTGCCCGCCCTTCGACAGGGTGAAGCCCTCGCCATTGGGATCGAGCCATTGTGCGACCTGCTGCGCGATGCGATCGGCGAGCAGCCGGTCGTGGCGCGCGAGCCAGCCCTCCGCCTCGCCCTCCCCGTCGTCGTGCTCCGCCTCCGCGACGCGAACCACCTGCCACAGGCCGACCAGACCCGGCTCGCCGCTGCCGCTGTGCGGGTCGGCGGGCGTATCTAGGCCGAAGCCCTCGTAGCCGATCGCCCCGATCGCGCGGTCAACGAAGCCAAGCACCTCCTGGTTGGTGCGATAGCTGCGCCCGAGGCCGTATTTCTCGAGCGGGCGAATGCGCGGACCGCCGCGGATAGAGCCCGCCGCCTCCGCCGCGCCGCTGATCTTCGCATCGAAATAGTCGCGCGCCTCGCGGAAATTCTCCGGGCTTGTACCCTGGAAACCGAAGATCGCCTGCTTGTAGTCCCCCACCGCGAAGATCGTGCGGACCGCATCGCCGCGCGCGCCCTCGCCGTCGAAATAGTCGCTCGTCAGCGCCTTCACGATCGCCCATTGCGCGGCATTGGTGTCCTGCGCCTCGTCGACGAGGATATGGTCGAAGCTGCGGTCGAGCTTGTATCGGATCCACTCGGCTATCGTGCTGTCGGACAGCAGCGTGGCCGCGCGGGCGATGAGGTCGTCGAAATCGACCAACCCCTCGCGCTCCTTTGCCTTGTCCCAGGCCAGGGCAAATGCGCGCCCCGCCTCGAGTTGCTGCGCGAGGAAAGCGGCGAGGTTCAGCAGTGCGGCGCGTTCGCGCACCATCGCCACGGCTTCGGCCACGCGATCCTGATTGGCCGGTAGGCCAGGATCGATCTTTTCGGCGCCCGCCATCTTTCGCGGCGTACCGTCCTTCTTGAGCAGCGTGTCGAGAAATCCGTCGAGCCGGTCGAGCCTTGTCCCGACGTCGCTGGCGAGCCAGCTTTCGAGGAAGTCGGCACACTGCTGCCCGGTCTTGGCCGACCACCCGCGCGTCGCCGCGAAGCAGGCGCGCAGGGAGGCGACCGGGAAAGCCTCGTCCGAACATGCCTCGGCCACCCATGCCGCGCCGGCATCGGCGGGAATGCCGAGCAGGCGGTGGACGCGCGGGCGCATCGGCGGCTGCCAGCTTCCCGGGCCGCGCCACAGGTCGCCGTGCCGGGCGCAGCGCATCAGCCAGCCGCGCACCGCGTCGGGCCCCTTGCGCTTGCTCATCTCGGCGATCGCCCCGGTAACGCGCGGATCGCCTTGTGCCAGCAGGTCGGCGAGCACTTCGCGGCTCAAGAGGTCGCGTTCGCGATCCTCCATCGGGCGCGTCCCGGGCAATATCCCCGCCTCGCCCGGGAAGGCGGCGAGCAGATATTGCGCGAAAGCGTGAATCGTATCGATCCGCAGGCCGCCGCCGGGGCAGTCGAGCACGCGCGCGAACAGCGCGCGGGCGCGGGACCGTGTCGCGGGATCGGCGGGGGCACCGAGGAAAGCCAGCTCGCGCCCCAGCTGTGCGTCCTCCATCCGTACCCAGCGCGCGAGCACCGCATTGACGCGCACCGCCATCTCGGCCGCGCCCGCCTTGGTGAAGGTAAGGCACAGCACCTGCGAGGGATCGGCCCCGGGCTCGAGCAGCAGCCGCAGCACGCGCGCCGAGAGCACCTGTGTCTTGCCCGTTCCCGCGCTTGCCGAGAGCCACACGCTGCCGAGCGGATCGACCGCGAGTCGCTGCTTGTCCTGCAGTTCGTAGACCGCCCCGCTCATGCCGCTTCCCCGCCGTCCTGATGCGCGATCCACTCGTCGAGCCGCATGAGCTGGTCGTAGGTGTCGTAGCCTTCGTAATTGGGGTTCTCGCGCGCGGTGAAGGCATCTCCGCCCTTGATGAAGCGGGTGATCGCCAGCGCCAGCTTCTCCGCGGTCAGCGGCAGGAAATCCTCGGGCGCCACGCCCGATCGCTTGTTGCCCACTTTCAGCGGCACCTCGACATAGCCGAAGCCGTACGGATTGTCGGACTTGGCCTTGCCCAGCGACCAGTATTCATAGGCGGCCGGATCGCCGGCGAGCCCGTCGAACCCGCCCCGGTCGGCGATCAGGCCGAGAATGCCGAGCTGGAGCGCGAAGCCCGCCTCGACTCGCGCGGCGCTCGGCGGCGTGCCGGTCTTGTAATCAACGATCGCGAGGCTGCCGTCGGCGAGCCGGTCGATCCGGTCGGCGCGGCCGTGGACATGCACGCCCTCGAAGCTCATCGCGCCCTTCTTCTCGACCGCCAGCACACGCCGGTCCTCGTAGGCCGACACGGTGTCCTCGATCCAGCGAAGCGCGGCCTCGAGCCGCGGCTGCCACAGGCCGCGCATCAGCGGATCGGCATTCTCCTCGTCGAGCACCGCTTCCATGATCGGCGCGAGCCTGGCGGCATCGTCCTTCTCACGCGCCTCATGCCAGCGTTGCAGGATCTTGTGCGCGACCGTGCCCTGCCACGGCGCCGAGGGTTCGGCATCGAGCGCATCGAGATCCTTCAGCCCCATGATCCGGTCGGCGTAGAATTGGTAGGGATCGCCCAGCAGCCGGTCGAGCGCGGTGGCGGAGATGTCAACGTCGCGCTGCTCGGGTGCGGGATCGGGCGCGGGCCGGACATAACGCGGGGCGGTGGGTGCACGCGTCATGGCGCGGGCGAGTTCGATCGCCGCGGTCTCTTCATGACCCTCGAGCTGTTCGCCCAGCAGCGCCTGCACGCGGAGCAGGAAGCGCGAGGGAATCGCCGGCCCCGCCTCGTCGCGCTGCGCATGCGAGAGCACCACTTCGGGCGCGCCCATCGCCCCTGCGAGGTCGTGGGCAGAGAGGCCGATACGGAAATCGGCGCCCGGGACCCCTAGCGCACGCAGCACCGGTGGGGCGAGCAAGGCGTCGACACCGCCACGGGTGGGCCAGACACCTTCGTTGAGATCGGCACAGATGACCAGCTCGGCGCGGTTCATCCGGCTTTCGAGCAGACCGAGCACCTGGACGCGCGCATGCCCGCCATAGGGCGGACGCACCGCGACCTGCTCCATCGCATCGCGCAGCGCGATGGCCGCTTCGCCCGGCGCCAGCGTGAACCCGGCCTCGCGCGCGTGGAGACGCAGATCCTCGACGAAAGTGGCGAGCGAACGCCCGTCCTCCCGGCCCCACAGCTTCTCGCCGCACAGCGCTTCGCCGCTCGTGACGAGCGCGTCGAGCAATTCGGCGAGCGCCACGCTCTCCTCATCGGCCAGCGCAAGCAATGGCGCGAGCGCCGCCTCGACCATCGCATACCATTCGGCCACGCGCGGATGGCGCTCGGCGAGTTTCGCCGCGATGGCCGCGACGGGCGCAAGTCCGCCTGCCTTGCGCGGTCCGCGCAGTGCGCGTTCGACCCGACGCAACTGGCGCAGCCATGCACCGCGCTCCATCCCGCCATCGACCAGCGGGTGGCCGAGCAGTCCCATCAGCGGCACTGGCGTGGCACGATCGGCCCTGACCTCGGCGAGCAGCAGCAACAACCGCCCCGCCGCGGTCTGCGACAGCGGGCGCCCCGCCGAATCGTCGGTGGCGATGTTCCAGCGGTCGAGATGATGCACCACGCGTCGCGCCAGCGCGCGGTCGGGTGTGACCAGCGCGACGCGCCTCTCCGGCTGCTCGACCGCTTCGCGCACCAGAAGGGCGATCGCCTGCGCTTCCTCTTCGGGATTGGCCGCCGTCATGATCCGCACGCCTGAAAGGCGGCGCTTCTCCGGCGGCAGCGCGACCCAGCTCTTGCTCGCCTCGGGTGGCAGGAAGAGCGAACCGATCGCATGGCTGCGCGCGGGTGGTGCGGCAGCAAGCCCCTTGCGATGCCATGGTTGCACTTCCTCGCGCGCGACGCCCATGCGGTTGAGCAGAAGCTTGAGATGGTATTGCGGATGGGTGACCGCATCCTCGCGCGCAAACGGCGTGTCGCCCGGTCCGGGCGCCGCTCCCGCACGACCGAGTTCGTCCCACACAGCCTGCGGCATCGTCAGGTCGAAATCGGGGAGGATCACCGCCCCGTTGTCCAGATCGGCAATCACGCGCAGCAGCTTTGCCAGGGTCGGCGCCGCGCTGGTTACGCCGGCGGCCACGATAGGCGTGGCGGGAGGCTGCTCCTTCCACTGGCGTGCCGCCCAGTCGAACAGGCGATTGCGCCGCGCCGCCGAGTCGAGCGCATCCCATTGTTGCAATTGCGCCAACCACTTGGACTGCACAGTTGCGAAAAGATGGAGACTTCGCTGCCAGTGGTCCGACAGTGAGCCGAACAGATCTAGCACGGGCTCGCCCACGAGTTCCTCGGGGCCCACGCCCTCGACCAGCAGCCGGTCCATGGTCGCCCCGGTTTCGCGTGCAAGCCGTAGTAAGGTCGCCCCGCCGGGCGCATCATCGCCCATTGTGTCGGCAATCAGCCGGGCCAGTGCGAACAGCCGACGCTGCGGGTCGACAGCGGGTGGGATGTCGGCCGCGCCGAGCGGATCGAGCAGCGGCCCCAGCGTCTCGTCGAGGTCGAGGTCGCCGACCACGGCCATGCGCGGCATCAGCAGGCCGGGCGAACCGGTCTCGCCCGCGTGGCGGATAAAGGCCTCGGAAATCGTCCGTCGCGCGCGGCTGCTGGGGACCAGCAGCGTCAGACGCGCAAGCCCGAATTCGGGATCGGCGTAGCGCGGGACGAGTCCCGCCACCAGCGCATCGGCGAAACCGCGATGCGCGGCGATGGAATAGAGCTTGGGCCCTGCCCGCTCAGCCACCCGTCAGGGCCTGTTCGGTGGGCCGGATGTGTTCCGGCGTGCCGACTTCGTACCACTGACCGGTGAAGGCCACGCCGAAGAGGCGCCCTTCCTCGATCGCGCGATCCCACAGGACATTGGTCGAAAAGGCCCCGTCGGGCGCATCGCGCAGCAACCGGTGCGAGACCAGCTGGATACCGGTGTAGATGAAGGGCGCGATGCGGCCCGGCTTCTTGCGGCTGAGGCGCCCCGCCCCATCCATGTAGAAATCGCCGGTGCCTTCGAAGTTGAACGCCCGCGCGTGGGTCACCACAAGCAGCAGGGCATCCATCCGTTCAGGGTCCCAGCATGTCGAGAGATCGGCAAAGGCGTTGCGCGGACCGTCGAGCCAGATGCTGTCGGCATTGCAGGCAAAGAAGGGATCGGGAAGCTGCCCGGCAGCCTGCGCCTTGACCATGCCGCCGCCGGTCTCGAGCAGATGATCGCGCTCGTCGGAAAACTCCACCTTGGGAAGCGCGCGAGGACCGATATGCGCCTCGATCGCGTCGGCGAGATAGTGGGTATTCACCACTGCCTTCGCGACGCCCGCCTCCTCCAGCCGGTCGAGTGTCCGGTCGATCAGGGGCTTCCCCGCGACGCGCACGAGCGGCTTGGGCGTCGCCGCCGTGAGCGGGCGCATGCGCTTGCCCAGCCCGGCGGCCATCACCATGGCGGTATCGGAAGCAAGCTCGGTCACCGGATTTCCCCACCGAAGCTGTCGCGAATCTGCTGCGGGATATTCGCGGCGAACCAGTCGGCAACCGACTGCAGTGCCGGATGCGCAAGGTCGCGCTCCATCGCTTCCCACACGCGCGGTATCATCGCGAGGTAGCGATCCTTGCCGTCACGCTTCCACAGGCGGGTGAAGATGCCGACGATCTTGGCGTTCCGCTGCGCGCCGAGCCGGGCGTAGTCGGCCTCGAAATGCTCGCCCGGATCGGCAGCCGCACGGTAGCGACCGAGCATTTCGTGTTCGAGATCGAACGATACATCGCGGCGCGCGTCCTGCAGCAGGCTGACGAGGTCGTAGGCCGGGTGCCCGACCAGCGCGTCCTGGAAATCGATCAGCCCCTGCTCGCCGGCCAGCTTGCCGGGCTCGAGCAGCATGATGTTCTCGGCATGGTAGTCGCGCAGCACGGTGACGCCGGGCGTCTGGCGCGCCCACAACGGCTCGAGGGCCGCGATCCACGCCGCGCGAAAGCCCTGCTCGTCGACCTCAAGCCCCATCGCCGGGCAATACCATTCGGTCAGCAGCAGCGCCTCGCGCAGGTAGGTCGCCATATCGTAGGGTTCGAAGGGCCCGGGCGGCAGGCGATGCAGCTGCACGAGCGTATCGATCGCCTTGGCATAGATGTCGCGCTCGTCTTCGGGATTCTCGTCGATCCACTCGCGCATGCGCTGGTCGCCGAAATCCTCAGTCAGCACCCAGCCCGCGGTGGCATCCTCGATAAGGATGTGCGGCGCGCGCAGGCCGTTCTCCTCGAGCCAGTGCGCGACATGGAGGAAGGGCCCCGGGTCCTCGTGCGGGGGCGGCGCATGCATCAGCATGGCACTCTTGCCGCCCAGCCTGATGCGGAAATAGCGGCGGAAGCTGGCATCGCCGATCAGCGGCGCGATCTCCGCGCCCTCCCAATCGGTGTCGCCCAGGAAGTGATGAATATCGTCGATTAGTGCGTCGCTCATGGCCAGCGGCCTTGCCAAGATGCGCCCGGGGTTACAACGGCCTCGCGCCCGTCACCCACTTTTTCGAGATCGATCGACAGACAACCCGCCTCATGCGCAAACCCGCCCGCATGATCGGGCCATTCCGCCAGCAGCGCCGCGCCCTCGCGGTAGTCGTCGAGCCCCAGTTCCTCGACCTCGCGCGGGTCCTCGAGGCGATAGAAATCGGCATGCACAACGGGCAGCCGCAAACCGTCATAGGTTTCGACGATGGTGTAGGTCGGTGAAGGCACCTCGCCCCGATGGCCGAGCGCGGCGAGGATCGCGCGAACGAGCGTGGTCTTGCCGGTCCCCAGCGCACCCGACAGCGCCACGACGTCGCCGGGAGCGAGCCGCTCCGCAATCCGCCGCCCGAAGGCCTCCATTGCCGCGAGGTCGGGCAACGCAATCCTCACGGCAGGACGATCGTGGCGCTGGTGCCGGCATCCTTGCGGCTCTGGATTTCGAGCGTACCGCCATGCGCTTCGATCAACTGGCGGGCGAGCGGAATGCCTAGCCCCTGACGCCGCTCGATCCCCTTGCCGTCGGGGGACATGCGGATTCCCTCGAGCGCGCGGGCGAGTTCGTGCTGGCTCATCCCGCGGCCGTTGTCGGAGATGACGATCCGGGTCTCGTCGCGCTTGCGCCCGATCTCGACCACGATCCGGCCGCCGCGCGGCGTGCCGTTGATGGCATTGTCGAGCAGTTGCGAAATCGCCCGGCGCAACTGGTGGGGGTCGGCCGTGACCGACTTGTCCGGATTGCCCTTGAGGTCGAGCGTCAGTCCGCTGTCGAGAATCCGCCGCTCCTGCTGGCGGACGATCTGGGTGACGAAGGGCATGAGCTCCAGCTTGCTCTTGCGCAGCGGCATGAGGCCGGCCTCGGATTGCGAGAGATCGAGCACATTCTCGACCTGCTCGGTCAGCTTGCCCACCGAGAGCGAGATCGCCTGCGCATATTCCTTCGCCTGCGGCGTGAGTTCGCCGGCGATGCCGCTGGTCAGCAATTCGGCGAAGCCGCCGATCGAGGTCAGCGGGGTGCGGAATTCGTAGCTCATGTTGGCGAGGAAGCGGGTCATCACCGCGTCGGCTTCCTCGAGCGCCCGATTGCGTTCGCGCAGCGCCTCTTCGGCCTGTCGCGAGGCGGTGACATCGAGCACCGTCAGCATGCCGTTGCCGTCGGGCAGTGGAACCCCGGTGAAATCGAGCGTCCGCCCGTCGGCGAGCTCGATCCGGCCGTCGCTCTTCTTGCGATCGAGCGTCGCCGCGCGAATGACCTGGTTGACCCGCGAGATGGCCGCTGGCTCTGCGAGATTGGCGGCGATGGCGGCAAGCAGGTCTTCGGCCTGCGGATGACCGTCGAGAACCTCGGGATCGATTCCCCAGGCGCCCGGGAAGCCGCGGTTCCACAGTTCGAGGTGTCCGTCGGGCGCGAACACGGCCAGCGCCTCGAACAGATTGTCGAAGGTCGCAGTGCGGGTCCGCAGCAGCGTGTCGCGCATCGCCGACAGCGCGAGCTGCTCGGTGCGGTCCTCGGCGATCATCACCAGCCCGCCATCGGGCAGCGGCTGCGCGACGATACGCATATGCGTGCCGTCCGAGAGCGGCCAGGGCTCTTCATGCGGCTCGTCGCGCAGGAACCATTCGGCCAGCTCGCTCCGCCAGGCCGGGAAGTCGCGCACCTCGGGAATGCGGCCGTTTTCGCGTGCGATGAGCAGCATCTGCTCGAAAGTGGTGCGATCGTTGACCACGCCGGGAGGCAGCGAGAACACGCGGTGGAACGGCTGGTTGGCGAAGGTCATCCGATGCCCGGCGTCGAACTGCGCCACGCCGATCGAGAGCTGGTCGAGCATCGAGCGCTGGGCTTCGCGGAAGGCGCGGAATTCGCGTGCCTGCTCCTCCATTTCCTCGATGTCGACCGCATAGCCGGCGATGCCCTCGCCCATCAGCGGGAGATCGGTGACGCGGATGGTGCGCCGCGCGCGGTCGATCGTCGCGCTGACGATGCGCTCGATCGGCTGGCGGCGGTCGGCAGCCTGCTGCGCGACCTGCGCGGCGGTGCGCCCGTTGACCGTCTCGACCAGCTCGACCTGGTCGGCGACCACCTGATCGGCGCTTTCCGCGCCCACTGCGGCGACATAGGCCTGGTTGACCAGCCGCAGGTGCATGTCGCCGCCGCGGAACCACATCGGCATGGGCGCAGCCTCGATCAGGCCAACCAGCGCGCCGAAATCCTCGCGCGCGCGCGCCGCCTCTTCGCGCAGCAGCGCCAGTTCGGTCTCGCTCTCGCTGAAGTCGAACACCCAGACCAGGGCCGCGCCTCCGGGCGAGACGGCCGGATCGGCGAGCGTTCCGTGGAGCGCGAGCGACTTGCCCGATCCCGGCGACAGCGTGATCGCCATGCGGAACGGTTTGGCGGTCTTCTGGGTACGCCGCACCGCGCGGGTGAGATTCTCGACCTGCTGCTCGGACAGGCCGCGGCCGTCCAGTCCGGACAATTCGCTGAGATATTCGGGGACCTTGTCGAGCCCGATCCAGCGCGCCAGCCGGTCGGGCGCCTCGATCCGCCCGTCGGCGCGGACCAGCAGGGGGATCGCCGGACCTTCCTCGATCAGCCGCGACAGACGCTGGGCGGTCTTGCGGGAGGAGAGCGATTTCTGCTCGCGCGTGCTGGCGCGCAGCATCACCCACACCGCCCCCGCGGTCCACAAGGCCAGCAGGAGGCCGAGAACGGCCATCAGTGCGGGTGAGCTTTCCATCACCCGCCAGCTATGCGGACGCGCGCGGGAGTGCAATGCCCCCGCGCGCGTTCATGCGCTTGTATTTCCGCCGATTGGCGCAATCAGTAGCGGTAATGCTCGGGCTTGAACGGGCCTTCGACCGGCACGCCGATATAGTCGGCCTGCTTCTGGCTGAGCTGGGTCAGCTTCACGCCGAGCTTGTCGAGATGCAGCGCCGCGACCTTCTCGTCGAGGTGCTTGGGCAGGACGTAGACGTCGTTCTCGTATTCGTCGCCCTTGGTCCACAGCTCGATCTGCGCCAGCGTCTGGTTGGTGAAGGAGAAGCTCATCACGAAGCTCGGGTGCCCGGTAGCGCAGGCGAGGTTCACCAGCCGGCCCTTGCCGAGCACGATGATTTCCTTGCCGTCGGGGAACTTCACCAGGTCGGTGCCCGGCTTGAGCTCGTTCCACTCGTAATTGTCGAGCGCCGAAATCTGGATCTCGCTGTCGAAGTGGCCGATGTTGCAGACGATCGCCTTGTCCTTCATCGCCTTCATGTGCTCGGCAGTGATGACGTGTTCGTTGCCCGTCGCGGTGACGAAGATGTCGGCGACCTTCACCGCCTCTTCCATGGTCACGACTTCGAATCCGTCCATCGCCGCCTGCAGCGCGCAGATCGGGTCGATTTCGGTTACCAGCACGCGTGCACCGCCGTTGCGGAGCGACTGGGCGCTGCCCTTGCCGACATCACCGAAGCCGGCGACGCAGGCGACCTTGCCCGAGAGCATGACGTCGGTCGCGCGGCGGATCGCGTCGACCAGCGATTCGCGGCAGCCGTAGAGATTGTCGAACTTCGACTTGGTGACGCTGTCGTTCACGTTGATCGCGGGGAACGGCAGCTTGCCCTGCTTGGCAAGGTGATAGAGGCGGTGGACGCCGGTGGTGGTTTCTTCCGAAACGCCCACGATGTTCTTCACCGACTTGCTCAGGTAGCCCGGCTTCGCCTTCACGAAGGCCTTCAGCGCGCGCTGGAATTCGATCTCTTCCGCATTCTGAGGCTCGGGCAGTTCCTCGCCCGCTTCGATGCGCGCGCCCCACAGGGCGAACATGGTCGCGTCGCCGCCGTCGTCGAGAATGATGTTGGCGGTCCGGTCGGCGTCGTCATCGGTCGACCAGTCGAAGATCTTGCCGACGTAATCCCAATAGTCGGCGAGGCTCTCGCCCTTGATCGCGAAGACCGGAATGTCCTGCGCGGCGATCGCGGCGGCGGCGTGATCCTGCGTCGAGAAAATGTTGCAGGTCGCCCAGCGCACGTCGGCGCCCAAAGCCACGAGAGTCTCGATCAGCACCGCGGTCTGGATGGTCATGTGCAGCGAACCGGTGATCCGAGCACCTTTGAGCGGCTTGCTGGCGTATTCTTCGCGCAGCGCCATCAGGCCCGGCATTTCGGTTTCGGCAATGGCGATTTCGGCGCGGCCATATTCGGCGAGCGCAATGTCCTTGACGACGTAATCGGTAAATTCGGTCACGAAAAAAGTCCTCGGCTGGCGGGATGGAAGCCGCGCAGGAAAAGGGGCGGCCACTTGTTGTCGCCGCCCCTAGCCCGTGATCGAAGAGAGGGCAACAGCCCCCGGTCGCGCCGCTTCGACAGGCGCCTCAGTGAGCCGCGAACCGCCCCCCGCGGCTGGGCGCCGTAGCCAGCAGTTCGACCGCCGCGATACGCAGGTCGAGAGGATCGCGCGAGGCGGCGAGATCCGTCGTGATCTGCTTGAGTTCGCGGCAGCCGAGCCAAGGATGCCCCTGGCCGTATTCGTTGGCCATGCCCACGCTGATACGGTCGAGCGCGCGCTTGGCGCCCTTGGCGCCGTGCTGGTTCACGAGGCCCGCCTCGAGCTGCTTGGCGGCGCCGTTCAGCGTCGCGAGGTGGTTGGCCGAGAACTGGCGGTACTGTGGCTGGAAATTGTCCGCCCCCATGCGGCAGCGCAGCGATGTCACCATCAACATGATGTCGAGGCGGCGCAGGTTCTCTGCGTCGCTCGAACCCGTAGCACTGGCCGAAGCGGGCGCGAGGAGAAGTGCCGCGGCGCTAGCCGCAGCGGCGAAAGTCTTGACGAAATGCATGTCCCTGGTCTCCCTGGCGGGCCGATCCCTTGACCCGCAGGACGCCAGCATCGCTCCAGAGATTTACGGTAAATTAAAGCGGCGCGGTAAAGCGAAATTAACCACGTCATCGAGGTTGCGAACGCAGTCGTGCAGGCCTACCTCACCCACGGACGGGAAAGACGGAGTTTCCAGCATGACGATTTCGGTGGGTGACAAGCTGCCCGATGTGACACTGGTCAAGGCGACCGAGAACGGCCCCGAAAAGGTCAGTTCGTCGGATTATTTCAAGGGCAAGAAGGTGGCCCTGTTTTCGGTGCCCGGCGCCTTTACCCCGACCTGCTCGGCACGCCACCTGCCCGGCTATGTCGAGAAGGCCGACGAGCTGAAGGGCAAGGGTGTCGACGAAATCGTCGCCACCGCGGTCAACGATGCCTTCGTCATGGGCGCGTGGAAGAGCGCTGCGGGCAGCGACGACATCACCATGCTGGCCGACGGCAATGGCGAGTTCGCCGAAGCGGTGGGCCTGACCATGGACGGGTCCGGTTTCGGCATGGGCAAGCGCGCCCAGCGCTATTCGATGGTGGTCGAGGATGGGGTGGTCACCCAGCTCAACGTCGAAGCGCCGGGCGATTTCTCGGTCTCGAGCGCGGAGCACATGCTCGGCCAGCTCTAGGTACGACGAATTCCTAGACGCGGATGCGCCCCGCCCGGCCCTGTGCCGCGCGGGGCGTTTTCGTCCCGGCTCGCCGCCCGAACACTCTGCCCCCTTCGGGTCGCCGAGGGGAATCGCGAGCGGTCAGCCGTAGCCCATCAGCTTGAGCACTTCCTCGCGGCTGCGATGGTCGTCGAGGAAGGTGCCCATCATGCGGCTGGTAACCATGCCCACGCCGGGCGTGCGCACGCCGCGCGCGGTCATGCAGCTGTGCGCGGCCTCGATCACCACGGCGACACCCTGCGGCTGGAGGTTCTCCCAGATACAGTCCGCCACCTCCGCGGTCAGGCGTTCCTGCACCTGCAGACGGCGGGCAAAGCCATGCAGCACCCGCGCCAGCTTGGAAATGCCGACCACGCGATCGTTGGGCAGGTAGGCGATCGCCGCCTTGCCGATGATCGGCGCCATGTGGTGCTCGCAATGCGACTGGAAGGGGATGTCCTTGAGCAGCACGATCTCGTTGTAGCCGCCGACTTCCTCGAACACGCGGCTCAGGTGATGGGCCGGGTCCTCTTCGTAGCCGACGCAATATTCCTTCCACGCGCGCGCAACGCGCGCCGGGGTATCGAGCAGCCCCTCGCGCGAGGGATCGTCGCCCGTCCATTCGATGAGCGTGCGGATCGCGTCCTGGACATGTTCGGGCACCGGCGGCTTGCCGCGCGGATCGTCCTCGTCGGGGCCGACTAGGCTGCTCACGTTTTCCTTTTCCTCCTGAACCTCTCGCGAAAGCGCGCGAGTCTGCTCCCCTTGCGGAAAAGGCCGCCCTTTGCAAATGGCTCGAACATGTCGTCGGGATTCTCGGGATCGAGCAGGGCGCTATCGGCCAGCGTTTCCTCGACCTCGTTGAGTTCGGGAGGGTGGTAGCGACGCAGGTTGCGCGGCCCGTCGTCCTGAGATTGATCGATCAGTTCCGCCATCGAGCCATGGCGTGCCAGCAGGTCCGCCACTTCCTCCTCTTCGAGGCCGCAGTGCTCGGCCAGCAGCGAGTGGCGCAGCGCCGCAATTCCTGTGGCAGCATGAGCATTGCCCGGACGCGTCGCATCGATGAACACGTCGCATTCGCTGTCGAGTCCCATCGAACGGTTGTTGAGATTGGCCGATCCGATCCGCACGATCTCGTCGTCGACGATCATGATCTTGGCATGGACGTAGATTGGCGTGTCCTCGACGAAGGGCGACCAGAGCGAGAAGCGCCCCTTGGTGTCCGCCTCCTCGATCGCGCGCATGAGTTCAGCCCGCGCGTGATCCATCGCCTGCTGCTCGAGCCAGCCGTCCGCATTGCTGGGATGGACGATCACGATTTCGGGAGGATCGTCCTCCTGCAAGCGGGCGATGATCGCTTCCGCCACCGCGCGCGAGGCGAAATACTGGCTCTCGGCATAGATGAACCGCTTCGCCTCGGCGATCTGGCGCAGATAGAGCTGCTTTATCTCGTCGACCGCGTCCCAGTCGCGATAGGCGGCACGGGTGCGCGCGATGCCAATCTCGACGTCCTCGAACTGAGCTTTCAGCGCATCGGGCCACGGCGTGCCCGGTCGCTCGTCGCAGTCGGGCAGAGCCGTCCCGCCCGCGCAGATCCAGCGGTCTTCGCCCAGTTCGGCGAGAACCGGGGCAATCTCGCCTTCCATCATCATCGCCGCGTCGTGCCATGGGCCATAGGGGTGCCCGCGCGGCGTCTTGCGGCGCGGGTCGTCGAGCTTGTGTTCGCGCGTGTCCCAGCGCTGGTCGGTCATGTCGATGCCGCCGCACACTGCGACGCGGTTGTCGAGCACGGCGATCTTCTGGTGGTGCGTGCATCCCACCGGATGCGCGGTGTCGAATTTGAAAGTGATCTGGCGATGGCGCATCCAGCGCAGGATGTCCCACCACATCGAGGCGCGCCCGATGGTCGACAACGCCCCGACGCTCCACTTGAGGATGCGCACGTCGAGCTGTTTGCGATGCCGGACGAGCCAGGCGATGAAGCTCCCGAGCCGCGAGGGATAGCCGCGTTTCCAAGGGCGCTGCCACCAGCGGCGCCCACGGCCGAGATGGATGCGCGTATCGAAGTCCCACCCGATCAGCAGGATGCGACTGCGCGAATTGAGCATCGCCTCCTGCATCAGGGCGAAATAGTCGGCCGCGTCGACGATCACGCTTGCCCGGCTCGCCCGGGCATAGCGCCAGATCCCCGGTTCGACCGAAGGCTCGAGCCGCGAAATGCGGCTCGGATCGCAATCCTGCTTCGCGTTCACGCGCCCTCCCCGGCCTGGCTTATTCCTTGGCGTCTTCCTTCTTCTCGGGCGTCACCTCGGCATCGGCCTTTTCGTCCTGCTTGCGGCGCTCGAAGACCTTTTCCATGTGGCGCATGTCGTCCTCGTCGAGATAGTTCGCGAAGTCGGGGAAGTGCTCGTCTTCCTCCTCGTCGATGTGATGGCGATACTGGTGGTCGAAACTCTTGAACTTGGTCAGCCAGCCGCCGCTCGACATATCGGTCGCGGCGAGATCATTGAGCGCTTCCTCGATTTCGTGGTGCTCGGCGACCGAATGGCGCGTTTCGCCGGTGGTCGGCGGCTTGCGCATCATGGTCGAATAGAGCGCCTGCTCTTCCGCCGCGGCATGCGCCTTGAGCTCCTTGGTCAATACCTCGAACAGGCTCTCGCGTTCGTCGCTGTCGCCACTCGTCTGCATCAATCTGTCGAGCAGTTCGCGATGCTTGTCGTGATCCTGCTTGAGGCGGTCGAAGATGGCACTGGCGTCGGTCATGGTGGAAAGGTCTCCTTTCCCGAATGAACCTGCCACCCGCTGCGCGGTTCCGAGCTTGTGTGCCGACGCGGATCGCCCCATGTCTGCCTGCGATGCACGATCGACAGGCCCCCACCCAGACGCAGATGCAATTGCTTGCCGAGGAGGCGCTCGCCGCGCTGCCCGACGCGTTCCGCGAGCAATTGGGCGACGTCGTCATGCGGGTCGAGGATTTCGCCACGCCCGAACAGCTGGCATCGGTCGGCATCGCCGATCGCTGGCACCTCTCCGGCCTCTACGAAGGCGAACCGCTGCCCGACCGGTCGATCTGGGAGAGCGGCCGAATGCCGCCGCGCATCTGGCTGTTCCGCGAACCCCTGATCGCCGAATGGCGCGAGACCGGCGTGCGGATGGACGATCTCGTGCGCCATGTGGTGGTGCACGAGGCAGGCCATCATTTCGGCTTCAGCGACGAGGACATGCACGGGCTCGAGGACGAGTCCGACTAGGCCAGCAGCACGCCGCAGATCGGCTGCTCCGGAGCCCAGAACCACAAAAGGCCACCCCTCTTGCGAAGGATGGCCTTTTATGGCGCGCCCGGAAGGATTCGAACCTCCGGCCCCCAGATTCGTAGTCTGGTGCTCTATCCAGCTGAGCTACGGGCGCGCTTGGAGGGCGGCCAATAGGCAGGTGCCATGGGCTTGGCAATCCCTAAATCACGTTTTTTCGAACAAGTCCGCCGCCAGCGCGACATCGAGCGGCGGTTTGTCGAGCCGTGCAACTTCCTGGGCCGTGAACCAGCCGATCTCGCCGCCCTCGAGCGCCGCGAGCGAACTGCCATTCCAGACCGATGTGTAAAGCATTATGACAATCGGCGCGCGCGCCTCGGCCCGCGTCTCCTCGGCAAAACCCGCCGGCGAAAGCCCCTCCACCGCAAGCGCCAAGCCGAGCTCTTCGCGAATCTCGCGAATCAGCGCCTCGCGCGGCGTTTCACCTGCGTCGACCTTGCCACCGGGAAATTCCCACAGGCCCGCATGGTGCTTGCCCGGCGGGCGGCGATGCATCAGCCAGCGCCCCTCGCCGTCGGCCAGCGCAAGGGCAACCACACAAATCCATGTCGGAAATTTTTCCAACTCCGCGCGATCCTTCAACGATTCCTTAACCGCGTTGCTCGTAAGTCCTTGAAGTCAGCCAAGGCAAGCGACGATTGGGGCATACAGAGAATGGGCAAATTCCTGCGCAATTTGGGACGCGATACCCGCGGTGCCACGGCTGTCGAATACGGGCTTATCCTCGCTCTCATCTTTCTAGCGATGGTGGGGGCGATCCAGTCGTTCGGCACCACGGCGACCTCGATGTGGTCTAACATCGAGACTGCCGTCGTCGCGGTAACGAGTGTCTGAGGCATGAGCCGGGACTTTCGGAGCGGTTAGGGTTTTCTCAACCACTTCGATGCAGAAAGCAAAGTCGCTCGAACCAGGATTGTCGGGACGGGCCGGGTACGAAGACTGAACCAGGAGACGACACATGAAGTTTTTCCGCAAGCTGCGCCGCAATGAAGAAGGTGCAACCGCCATCGAATACGGCCTCATCGCCGCTCTGATCGCCGTCGCCGCGATCACCGCGATGCAGAGCCTCGGCAAGGAACTGAGCACGACCTTCAACAAGGTTTCAACCACGATGAGCTCGAGCGTCTAAGTTCACGCCAGCTGAAAAAAAGAGGGCGGCGGGTCGATCCCGCCGCCCTTTTTCTATGCGCGCGCGGCGCAGACCCGATCAGCGCCCCCGGACGACGATCTTGACCTTCTGACCCGCGGTCAGGCTTTCGTTCGATTCGAGCCCGTTGAGCACGCGGAAGCGTTCGACCTGATTGCTCGAATAGGCCATCCGGCTCGCCAGCGAGGCGACCGTATCGCCGCTGCCGACAGTGACCACATCGATCACACGCGGGATGACATTGGCCGCGGTCTGCGCATCGATCCGCCGCATCGAGCCGAACATCTGGTTAAAGGGCGAGGTCTGGCCCGCCGGGCTGATCGCGAGGAAGTGATAGGCCTGGTTGTTGCTGAATTCATAGGCGAATACGGTCACATCGACCTGTCCGTTGTTCGACGAAACGCGCGCCGTGCCATAGGCGGCGGGCAGCCCGTTCACCGTGGTCTTCTGGATCGACTGCGGGCGGATCTGTTGCTGCTGGCTCAGCGCCCCGAAGATGCTGGTGACATAGCTGTCGAGATTGCCGTTGTAAGGAGCCGTCGAGAATTGCGCCTGGCCGCTCTGTCCGTTGATGGAGACCGCGCGGGTGCCGTTGACCATGTAGAAGCCCTGCGGCGCGGTAAAGGCGAGCCGCAGTTCGGGATGGATGAACTGGCGGCCTTCGACCACGCCCTGCTTGGGGTCGTCGCCATAGGTAAGGCCGTCGATCCGCGTCAGGAAGGTGTCGCGATTGGTCACGCCGCCCGTGGCGCCGGTTGCCTGTGCGGTGGTCAGCGCGGATTGCACTCGGCTGGCCGGATCGGGGTGGGTCGAAGCCCATTCGGGAATATTGGCGTTGTCGCGCCCCTGGAGCTGCGCATCGAGCGCATTCTGCAGCGCCAGGCTGCGGAGGACGGTCGCCATCGCGCGGGGATCGTAGCCGGCATCGACCAGATAGCGGATGCCGAGCCCGTCGGCCTCGAGCTCCTGCGAGCGCGAGAACTTGAGCGTCAGCAATTGCGAGCCTTGCAGCGCCGCCTGGCCGATCTGCTGACCGAGCCCGCTGTTGCCGAGCAGGATGCCCGACAGGATCGCGCCTGCCGCACCGAGCAGCGTGTTGCGCTGGGCAGCGGCTTGGCGGCGCTGCGAATGGCGCGCGGCGACGTGTCCGACCTCGTGCCCCAGCACGCCGGCCAGTTCGGCCTCGTTGTTCATCAACGCGACGAGCTGGCGGGTGGTGTAGATATAGCCGCCGGGGATCGCGAAGGCGTTGTTGACCGGGCTGTTGAGCAGCGAGACGGTGAAGGAATCGCGCGCGTTGCCGAGGCCCGAATGGACCGCGATGTTCTTGCCCACCTGTTCGACATATTGCGCCTGGCTGCCGCTCATCGCACCGCCGAATTCGGCGAGCAACTGCGGGTGGGCCTCGGCCCCCGCCTGCGCTTCGCTCTGGGTGATCGGCGCCGAAGCGCTGGGAATGTTGCCCGTGCCCATGCAGCCGGCCAGGGCCAGCGAAAGCGCGGTTACGGACGAGGCGGCGGCAAGTTTGAAGCGCGACATGAAGGGCTCTCCCCGATTGGCAGCCGACGCGGCCCGCACCGGGCGAGCCGCGGGGCCGTGTCTGATTACGCTAGGGAGAACAGCGACCGGCGGTGCTTGGTTCCCGCCAGCCTTTTCCGGCACTTATCCAGCGATGGCGAGAAAACGTTCTTCGCGCATGCGTTTGAGCTCGTGCGGAGCGAAACGACCGAGCTTGTCGAGTTCCTCACCGATGGCTTCACCGAGCGTGGTTGCCGCCAGCCTTGGGTCGCGATGTGCGCCGCCGACCGGTTCGGGCACGATCCGGTCGATCACGCCGAGCTTTTCGAGATCCTGCGCGGTCACCTTCATTGCCTCGGCCGCATCGGGCGCCTTCTCGGCGGTCCGCCAGAGGATCGAGGCGCAGCCTTCGGGTGAGATCACCGAATAGACCGCATGCTCCATCATCAGCACGCGTTCGGCACTGGCGAGCGCCACCGCGCCGCCCGAACCGCCCTCGCCCACGATCGCCGCGACCATCGGAACGGGCAGCGCGAGGCAGGCTTCGGTCGAACGGGCAATGGCTTCGGCCTGGCCACGTTCTTCCGCCTCGACCCCGGGGAACGCGCCCGACGTATCGACCAGAGTGACGACCGGCAGGCCGAACCGCCCGGCCATCTCCATCAGGCGGATCGCCTTGCGATAGCCCTCGGGCTTGCCCATGCCGAAATTGTGACGGATGCGGCTGGCGGTGTCGTTGCCTTTCTCATGGCCGATCAGCACCACCTTGCGGCCGTTGAGCTTGGCAAAACCGCCGAGGATCGCCTCGTCGTCGCCATAGCAGCGATCGCCACCCAGCGGCACGAACTCCTCGAAGGCCTGTGCGACATAGTCGCGGAAGTGCGGACGCGAGGGATGCCGGGCGACCTGCGTCTTTTGCCACGGGCTGAGCGATTCGTAAGTGCTCGCCAGCAGGCTCGAGCTTTTCTCCTCGAGCCGCTGGAGTTCGGCGGAAATGTCGACGTCGTCGCCATCGGCTGCGCTGCGCAGTTCGGCGATCCGCTGTTCGAGCTCGGCAACCGGCTTCTCGAATTCGAGATAGGAAATCATGGCGCCCGCGCTAGTCCGAAGATCGCGGTCGCGCAAGCGGATGGCGTTCGTTGACCAGTTTCACCAGCCGCGCGGCATCGACATGCGTGTAGATCTGCGTGGTCGAAATATCGGCATGGCCGAGCAGCGTCTGCAGCGCCCGCAGGTCCGCCCCCCCCTCGAGCAGATGGGTGGCGAAGGCATGGCGCAGGACATGCGGACTGAGCTTCTCGGGCGGCAGGTCGGCCCGCGTCGCGAGTTCCTTGAGCAGTTGAAACAGGCGGACGCGCGACAGATGGCCCTTGCGCGAGGGGAACAGCCACGGCGACCCCGCTTCGCGCAGGGCCAGCCAGCGCGACAATGCGGCGCGAGCGCGCTGGCTCACCGGGACCATGCGCGCCTGGCCGCCCTTCCCGACGACCGTCAGGAAAGGGGCATCGCGCGGCACGGCGGAGAGCGGCAGCGAGACGAGTTCGCTCGCACGCAGGCCCGAGCCATAGAGCATTTCGAGCAGCGCCAGCAGCCGAACCGCTTGCGGCGCATCGCCGCTGGCCGCCTCTTCGGCCGTGGCGAACAACGCCTCGACCTCGTCATGCGAGAGGATTTTCGGCAAGGGTCGCCGCGCGGCGGGGCGCGGCAGGGCGTGCGTCGGATCGTCCTCGCGCAGCCCCTCGTCGATGAGAAAGCCGAAAAATTGCCTGAGCGCCGAGACCTTGCGCGCGACTGTCGACGGCGCGAGCGCGGACCAGCCCTGGGCGATCCTGGCGAGCTGTGCGGGACTGGCCCCGGCGAGCGCGCCGCCGAGCATGTCCTCGGCCTGCTCGAGATCGCGGCCATAGGCGAGGATGGTGTTGCGTGCCGCGCCGCGTTCGGCGGCGAGCATGGCCAGGAAATCCTCGATCGAGGCGCCCGGAGCGCTCACCTCAGGCGCGCGCGACCGCCTCCGCGGCGATCATCCGGGCTTCGGCCTCGAGCCCCACCCCGCGCAGCGCGGCGACGATGTGGTAGAGGTGCCGCGCGGTCATCCGGTCCCAGCCCGATCCCTGCATGCCGAGCCCTGCGAGCATGGCGACGAGCGCGCGGTTGTCGACCTCTGCCGCGCGGTCGATCATCCGCGTCCAGCGCGTCGGGGTGGCAAGGTTGATACCCAGCCGTTCGCTGTATTCGGCGATTTCCGCATCACCCACCCGGCCGAGACCGGCCAGACCCGCAAGCAGCATGCGCGACTTGCGCTGGCCCGCCGAATCGTCGTCGTCGGTGAAACTGTCGAGTTCGCCGTCGGTCACGGCCTGCGCACGTCGGGGAGACGCCAGGGCGAGCAGCATCGCCGCTTCGCTGCCATCGTCGACCACGCCCGCCCAGCGCATCGCGTCGCGGTCGAGACCCGCGGCAAGCATCGAGGCGATCAGGCCAGCCGCATCGTCGGCATAGGCTTCGTCGGCGGGCATGCGCGCCGCGGCATAGGCGGTCAACACGACCCGGCCATAGGCATAGTCGCCGCCGCCAGCCCATATGTCCTTGATCGCCGCCAGCCGCGCGGCAGGGTCGCCGACATAGGCTTCGCGCAGGCGTGCGGCTGTCTGCACCCCATCGCCTTCGGCGCCCTCCTCGGCGAAGATCTGGCTGTAGAGATCGACCATCGCGGCGGAGGATAGGATCCCGCCTGCGGCCGCTATCCCCGCCCCTTGCGCTCGCTGGAACGGCGTCAGGGCGGGGATCAGCGCCGACCGGCTGATCAGCTCCGGTGCGGCCTTGCCGAGCAAATCGTCCGGAATCGGCTCGCCCAGCGCATTGGCCAGCGCGAAGCGCCAGGGCGAAAGCGTCTCGATCCCGTCCCACTCGATCGTCACCGCGCGCCGTCCGCGCCCCGCCGCACCGGCGAAGCGCTGGGCCAGCAGCACGTCGATGCGGTCGTCCTGGGTGCGATTGAGCAGGCGGCGAAGATCGTTCTGGGCGCGCGTTTCCTCGCCCGCATAGGCATTGCAGATGCCCGCGAGCATCTGCCACTGGGCATCGTCGCGCCCGGCTTCGGCGAGCCTCACGGCGGGACAGGCCCCGACGATGTCGGCGCTGGCGACATAGGCCTCGATCGCGGCATCGGTCAGCGCGGGGGAATAATTGCCCGTGTCGACATCCTGCACCAGCGCGCGCGAGACACCGTATTCGCCCATCGCGTTCAGCGCCTGCGCGCGCAGGGTCGCGAATTCGACGGGGTCCATGCCTTCGGGCGCATCGAGCCGGCTGGCGAGCGCGCGGCGCAGGAGGATATGTCCCCAGCGCGAGACCAGCGGCCCCTTGGTTCCGGCGAGCACGGCGCGGACCAGGTCCGCGGGCTGGCGCGCGAGCGAGGCCGATGGCAGCCCGCCCTCCTCCGCCCCGAGCACGCCGACGCGTTCCAGCGCGCGGCGCGCGGCGGGGGGAATGTCGTATTTGGGCTTGAGCCCGAACAATTCGTCGAGCTCGTCGGTCGACATCGCCTCGAGTTCCTCGAGCGTCGGCAGGTTCGAGAGGTCGAGATCGGCGGTCGCGGGCACCTGTTCCTGCGGCAGCGGCTGGACCACTTCGCCCGATTGGGTGGGGACCGCCTGCGGTGCGCCCGGTTGCGCCGGTGCCGGGGCAGGCGCCTGCGTCGAGCGCGGGGCCGGCGCCGGGGTCGGGGCCGGCTTGTCGAATCCCGGCGGCAGCAGGTCGACCGGCGCTTCCTGCGCCCACACCACCGCGGAAGTCAGCGCTAGCGCCGCGCCGCCGATCAGCCAGGCCGATTTCATCGCGCGGCCTCCGGCAGTTCGACGGCCTGTTCGATCGGGCGCAGCGGTTCCTCGCCGCCATCGACCAGCGCCGCGACCAGCACCGCCACGACGATCACTGCCAATGCTCCGCCCATCTTCCTGCCGCTCATCGCCAAGTTTTTCGCGTCCCGCTTCAAGTGCTGATACCTTGCCCGCGCCCTAGCCCAGTTCTAGGCACGGCGGCAATGACCCATGCGACCACCCTCACCCCGGCCGAGATCGGCGGCATCGCGCGGCGGATCGACCGCCCGGTGGTGCTGGTCGGGCTGATGGGCGTGGGCAAGTCGACCGTCGGCCGCCGGCTCGCCGCCGTGCTCGGGACCGATTTCGTCGATGTCGACGAGGAAATCGAACGCGCCGCCGACCGCACGGTGAGCGAGATCTTCGCGGCGCATGGCGAGGCCTATTTCCGCGACGGCGAACGCCGCGTGATCGCGCGGCTGATGGAGGAACGGCACGGCGTCATCGCCACCGGCGGCGGCGCCTTCGTCGATCCCGCCACGCGCGCGCTGATCCTCGAGCGCGGCATCGCCGTATGGCTCGACTGCGATGTCGAGACGCTGGTCGAACGCACCGGACGGCGCGACAACCGCCCACTGCTGCGCACCGGCGATCCGCGCGCGATCCTCGCCGACCTCAAGCAGCAGCGCGGTGCCTTCTATGCCGAGGCACCGATCCATGTCGTGACGGACAACGGCCCGCATGGCGAGACCGTGCAGCACATTCTGGAGGCGATCGACGCATGGCTGTGATTCCCGTCGACCTGGCCGGGCGCGGTTACGAAGTTCGCGTGGCCGGCGGCCTGCTCGCGGACATCGCATGCGAGGCGGCGCCGTTCCTGCGCAAACCCCACGCCTGCATCGTCGCCGATGCCAATGCCCGCGCGCACTGGGGCGCGGTAGTGGCAGCCTCGCTCGAGGCCGCGGGAATCGAGCCGCGCTGGTACGAAGTCGCCCCCGGCGAAGGCTCGAAGAGCTGGAACAGCCTCGCGCGGCTGACCGACTGGCTGCTCGAACAGAGCGTCGAGCGCGGCGACCATGTCCTCGCGCTGGGCGGCGGGGTGGTCGGCGACCTCACCGGCTTCGCCTGCGCCATCCTCAAGCGCGGCTGCGGTTTCGTGCAATTGCCGACCACTTTGCTCGCGCAGGTCGACAGCTCGGTCGGCGGCAAGACCGCGATCAACACGCCCGCGGGCAAGAACCTCGTCGGCGCCTTCCACCAGCCCGCGCTGGTGCTCGCCGACCTCGCCACGCTCGCCACGCTCCCCCCGCGCGAGCTGCGCGCCGGCTATGCCGAGGTGCTCAAATACGGCGTGCTCGGCAATGCGGAATTCTTCGACTGGCTCGAGGCGCATGGCCCGGCCGTGCTCGCGCTAGAGCCGAACCCGCTCGAACACGCAGTCTCCGCCAGCGTCGCCGCCAAGGCGCGGATCGTCGCCGAGGACGAACGCGAAACCAGCGGCGCGCGCGCGCTGCTCAATCTCGGCCACACCTTCGGCCACGCGCTCGAGGCCGAGACCGGCTTTTCGGACCGGCTGCTCCATGGCGAAGGCGTCGCGCTCGGCATGGTGCTGGCCGCGCGCTATTCGGCGCGGCGCGGCGCCATCACCCTCGACGATGCCGCACGCGTCACCCGCGCGGTCGATGCAGCCGGGCTGCCGTCCGAAATTTCCGCGCTCGGTCTCGATTGCGACGGCGCCAGGCTCTCCGCGCATATGCTGCACGACAAGAAGATGGATGCGGGCATGCTGCCCTTCATCCTGCTGCGCGGCATCGGCGACGCGCATCTCGCGCGCGACGTTGAACTTTCGGACGTGGCCGCCTTCCTCGACGAACAATTGCAGGCACACTGACCGGTCTTCGTGCTGCGGCGATGCTGCGCAGCATTTTTCCACCAACGACTTCCAAAATTGCGCGACACTGATGCGACGCGCGGCTATCCCTCGCCCCGGACAGGAGAGGAGCCGCCCATGACCGTCGCCGAAGCGACCCCCGAACCCCGTTTTTCCGAACCCGAGGACCGCAGCTTCCTCGGCCACCCCAAGGGGCTCGGTTACCTCGCCTTCACCGAGGCATGGGAGCGCTTCAGTTTCTACGGCATGCAGGCACTGCTGGTGCTCTACATGACCAAGTCCTTGCTGCTGCCCGGCGAAGTCGAACAGGTCGCGGGCATCGAGCAGCTACGCGCTCTCTATGGCGGGATCGACGGCCAGCCCTTCGCCAGCGCGATCTTCGGCACCTATGCCGCCAGCGTCTATTTGACGCCGATCCTCGGCGGCTGGATCGCCGACCGCCTGCTGGGCAAGCGGCGCACCGTCCTGCTCGGTGCGGTGACCATGGCGGCAGGCCATTTCCTGATGGCCTTCAACGTCACCTTCCTCCTCGCGCTGCTGTGCCTGATCCTCGGCTCGGGCATGTTCAAGGGCAATATCGCGAGCCAGGTCGGCAGCCTCTACAAGCCCGAAGACCTGCGCCGCGCGGACGCCTTCCAGATCTTCTACCTCGCCATCAATGCCGGCGTCATCGCCAGCCCGCTGATCGTCGGCACGCTGGGCGAGACCATGGGCTGGCATTATGGTTTCGGCGCGGCAGGCGTCGGGATGCTGCTGGGCCTGGGCATCTATGTCGCGGGCCAGAAATACCTGCCCGCCGAGCATTTCGACGTGGCCGAGAAGAAGCCCGAGGAGAAGGCACCGATGTCGCGCCAGGACTGGCTCGCGACCGCGGCGTTGATCCTGCTGATCCCCGTACTCGCGGTGGCGATCGTGCCCAACAACCAGATCTTCAACGCCTATCTCGTTTGGGGCGACCGCGATTTCGCGCTCTATTGGAGCGGGGACAAGCTCCCCACGACATGGCTGATCACGCTCGACGCCGTGGTGTCGGTCAGCTTCCTCGCCATCGTCGCGGGCTTCTATCGCTGGTGGAAGACCAAGTGGGCCGAGCCCGACGAACTGACCAAGATCATCATCGGCTCGGTCTTCTCGATCGGCGGCATGGCCTGTCTCTACCTTGCCGCCGCGACCACCCCGGCTGGCGAGAAGATCGGCCTGTTCTGGCCGGTCATGTTCCATGTGGTGAACTCGATCGGCTTCGCGCACATGCTGCCCGTCAGCCTGGCGCTCTTCGCACGGCTTGCGCCCAAGCAGATCAACGCGACCGTGATCGGCCTCTATTACCTCGCCTTCTTCGGGGCCAATTCGATGGTCGGCTGGGTCGGCGGCTGGTTCGAGACGATGCCGGTGCCGCAGTTCTGGCTGATACACATGGGCTTTGCGGCCGGTGCCGGCGCGGTCTTCGTGCTGTTCAAGCTTCTCCTCGCGCCGCGACTGATGCATGATGCGCATCCGGAGGACGCAGCGCTCGCATGACCCGTTTCATCGACCTTTCGATCCCGATCACCAATAACGTGATTTCGGACCCGGAGGTGATGCGGCCCAAGGTCACCTACATGACCCACGAGAGCACATGGCAGCAGATCGCCATGTTCTTCCCGGGGCTCGAAAAGGACGATCTGCCCGACGGCGAAGGCTGGGCGGTCGAGATGCTCGAGCTCTCGACGCACAACGGCACGCATATGGATGCGCCGTGGCACTACCACTCGACCACGGATGACGGCGCGAGCCCCGCCCCGAGTATCGACGAGGCCCCGCTCGACCGCTTCTTCCGCCCCGGCGTGAAGCTCGATTTCAGCCATCTGCCGCACGGCCATGTGGTGAGTGCTGTGGAGGTCGAGGAATCGTTCGCTGCGATCGGCTACGAGCTTCAGCCGCTTGACATCGTGCTGGTCCAGTCGGGCGCGGTCTACGGGACCGAGAACTTCACCGACCAGGGCGTCGGGCTCGGCGCCGAGGCGACGCTGTGGCTGACCGAACGCGGGGTCGAGGTGGTCGGGACCGACGCCTGGAGCTGGGATGCGCCGTTCAGCCACACGGCGAAGCGTTGGGCCGAAACCAGGGACCCGTCGATCATCTGGGAAGGCCACAAGGCGGGGCGCATCCGCCCTTATTATCAAATCGAAAAGCTCACCAATCTCGGCAGCCTGCCCAGCCACGGTTTCACCTTCAGTTGCTTCCCGGTGAAGATCGAGCGCGCCAGCGCGGGCTGGATCCGCGCGGTGGCGCTGGTCGAGGACTGAGCATGCGCATCGAAACGGCCGACCTCGCCGACGCCGCGGTGCGTGCCATGATCGAATTCCACCAGCGCGACATGCTCGCGGTCTCGCCACCCGGCACCAGCTTCGCGCTCGACGTCAGCGGGCTGTCGGGGCCCGCGGTGACGCTGCTCGGCGCATGGGACGGCGAGCACCTGCTCGGCATCGGTGCGATGAAGCGCCTGTCGACCGACACCGCCGAGCTCAAGTCGATGCGCACGCATCCCGACCATCTCGGCAAGGGCGTCGCGCGCGCGCTGCTCGAGGCGCTGATCGCAATCGCACGCGACGAGGGCTTTGCCCGGCTAAGCCTCGAAACGGGCACCAGCGCGGAATTCGCGCCTGCCATCGGCCTCTACACCGCGCGCGGTTTCGTCCCGGGCGACGGCTTCGCGGACTACGCAAACGGCCCGCACAACCAGTGCTACCACCTCGCGCTCTAACGCGCGGCCCTATTCGAGTTCGAGGATCACCGCGTCGACCGCGAGGCTGTCGCCCTCGGCGGCGTTGATCTTGCCGACCACCGCTTCCTTCTCGGCGCGGAGGATGTTCTCCATCTTCATCGCCTCGACCGTGGCGAGCGGCTGGCCCGGCTGGACCTCCTCGCCTTCCTCGACATGCAGCTTCACCAGCAGGCCCGGCATCGGGCAGATCAGCAGCTTGGAAAGGTCGGGCGGGATCTTCTCGATCATGTGCTCGGCGAGATGGGCGATGCGCGTCGGCAGCACGCGCAGCTCGTGCTTCGCGCCGCGCGTGGTCATGCGATAGCCACTGCGCGTGGGCTCGATCTGGATGCCGTAGCTTTCGATCGCCGCCTCGTCCTCCTCCGCGCCGTTATCGAACAACTCGACCGCGATGAAGCGGTCGCCCGGCGTGTATTCGAAGGCCAGCGTGACCTGTTCGCCGTCGACATGGACGCCGTCTTCCTCGAGCACGACCGCATGGTCCTCGCCGTCGATGCGCACGGTCCAGTCGCCCGGCGGCAGCAGCGGGCCGTTGAGCTGGCCCTCGATCCGGCGCGAGCGGTCGGCGTCGGCGGTGGAGACGAGGCCCGCGACCGCGGCGAGTACGCCGATCGTGCGCTCGGGCGTGGCGGCGCCTTCAAACCCCTCGGGATATTCCTCGGCGATGAAGCCGGTGGTCAGCTCGCCCGAACGGAAGCGCGGATGCTGCATGATGGCGCTGAGGAAATCGACATTGTGCCCCAGCCCCTCGATACGGAAGGCGTCGAGCGCGGCGACCTGCAGATCGGCGGCCTCGTCGCGCGTTGCGCCCCAGGTCACCAGCTTGGCGATCATCGGGTCGTAGAACATCGAAACCTCGCCGCCTTCGAACACGCCGTCGTCGACACGGATGCCGTCGACGCCGCGGCGACCGTTCTCGGAACCGTCATCGGCCCAGGGCTCGACCGGCGGCTGGTAACGGACCAGGCGCCCGGTGGAAGGCAGGAAGCCGCGATAGGGATCTTCGGCGTAGACGCGGTTCTCGATCGCCCAGCCGTCGATCTTCACGTCGTCCTGCGTCATGGCGAGCTTCTCGCCCGCTGCGACGCGGATCATCTGCTCGACCAGGTCCACCCCGGTGATCGCCTCGGTCACCGGGTGTTCCACCTGCAGCCGGGTGTTCATTTCGAGGAAGTAGAAGCTCTCGCCGGTCTTGTCGGCGCCGCTGACGATCAGCTCGACCGTGCCCGCGCTGTAATAGCCGACCGCCTTCGACAGCGCGACGCACTGCTCGCCCATGCTCTGGCGCATCTTAGGGGTGACGAAGGGCGAAGGCGCTTCCTCGACCACCTTCTGGTGGCGGCGCTGGATCGAGCATTCGCGCTCGTTGAGGTAGATGACGTTGCCGTGCTTGTCGCCGAGGATCTGGATCTCGATGTGGCGCGGGTCCTCGATGAACTTCTCAATGAAGACGCGGTCGTCGCCGAAGCTGTTGAGCCCCTCGCGCTTCACGCTCTCGAAGCCTTCGCGCACGTCCTTTTCCGAGTACGCGAGGCGCATGCCCTTGCCACCGCCGCCGGCGCTGGCCTTCATCATCACCGGATAGCCGATATCGTTGCTGATCTCGACCGCATGGTCGGTATCGCGGATCTCGCCGACGAAACCGGGGACGACGTTCACGCCCGCCTCGCGCGCGATCTTCTTCGATTCAATCTTGTCGCCCATCGCTGCAATCGCCTTTGCAGGCGGGCCGATGAAGGCGATGTTCTCCTTGGCCAGCGCCTCGACGAAACTCGCACGCTCGGACAGGAATCCATAACCGGGATGCACCGCCTCGGCGCCGGTCTGCTTGCACGCGGCGACGATCTTGTCGGCGACGAGATAGCTCTCCGCCGCCTGCGCCGGGCCGATATGCACCGCCTCGTCGGCCATGCGCACGAAGGGCGCCCGCGCGTCGGCGTCGGAATAAACCGCGACGGTCGCGATACCCATGCGCCGCGCGGTCTTGATGACGCGACAGGCGATTTCGCCGCGATTGGCGATGAGGATTTTCTTGAACATCTAGCCCCCAAGAACTTCGTCACCCTGAACTTGTTTCAGGGTCCATCGAACCTTTGCGGCCGACGGTGCTATTTGAGAAATGGATGCTGAAACAAGTTCAGCATGACGGGATTGGTGCGTGATCATTCCGCTGGTTCCATCGCCTTGCACGTCCGCATCGGCTCCTCGCCCTTGAGCGCGGTCAGCCCCAGCTTGGCGAAGAGCGCGGCGTCGCTGTCGTCGCCCGCATTGGGCGCGGTGAGGAGCTTGTCGCCGGTGAAGATCGAGTTCGCGCCCGCCATGAAGCACAGCGCCTGCGTCGCCTCGCTCATGCTCTCGCGACCGGCGGAGAGGCGCACCATGCTCATCGGCATGCAGATGCGCGCCACCGCGACGGTGCGGACGAATTCGATATCGTCGATCTTGGCGAGCGGCGTGTCGGCGAGCATGTCGCCCAGCACCGTGCCCTTGACCGGCACCAACGCATTGACCGGCACGCTTTCGGGATGGCGTTCGAGCGTGGCGAGCGTGTGGACGAAGCCCACCCGGTCCGCGCGCGTTTCGCCCATGCCGACGATGCCGCCGCTGCACACGTTGATGCCCGCGTCGCGGACGTTCTGCAGCGTATCGAGCCGGTCCTGATAATTGCGCGTCGAGATCACCCGCTCGTAATATTCGGGCCCGGTGTCGACATTGTGGTTGTAATAGTCGAGCCCGGCTTCCTTGAGCATGTCCGCCTGTTTCGGCGTCAGCATGCCCAGCGTCATGCAGGTCTCGAGCCCCATGGCGCGCACCCCCTTCACGATCTCGACGATCGCGGGCATGTCGCGGTCCTTGGGATTGCGCCACGCCGCGCCCATGCAGAAGCGCTGGCTGCCCGCATCCTTCGCCTGCGCCGCGCGCTGGAGGACCGATTGCACCTCCATCAGCTTGGTCGCCTCGACGCCGGAATCGGCCTTCACCGACTGCGAGCAATAGCCGCAATCCTCGGGGCACCCGCCGGTCTTGATGCTGAGCAGCGTGCAGAGCTGCACCTGCTCGGGCGGATGGAACTCGCGGTGGACCGTGGCGGCTTGGAAGAGCAGCTCGGTGAACGGGAGATCGAACAGCGCCGCGATTTCCTCGCGGGTCCAGTCGGTGCGGATGTCAGTCATTAGGATCTCGATTCAAGCTTGGAGAAAACAGGCTGAGCACAATCAGCATTAGCCCAAGTGTCACTACGGCATAGCCCCACGGCCAGTGGGCCTCCTTGAAAGCATGGCACTCGGCTTCCAACCATCCCCACGGATTTGATCGGCAGCGCAAAGCCCATTCCTTCACCGGCGAAATCAGAATTCCAACCAAGAGAGTAAAAAAGCCGACAAATCGAACGCGACGCTTCCTCACTCCGCCGCCTCGTCCAGGTCCTCACCCGCAGGCGGCATGTTGTGGCCTAGCAGGCGCAGCACGTCGGCCGCGCATTCGACGACATTGCTGCCCGGCCCGTAGATGCCCTGGACCCCGGCATCGCGGAGGAAATCGTAGTCCTTCTGCGGGATCACGCCGCCGGCGATGACCTTGATGTCGGCGCGGCCCGCTTCTTTCAGCAGGCCGACCAGTTCGGGGATGAGCGTCTTGTGCCCCGCCGCGAGGCTGCTGGCGCCGATCGCGTCGACATCGTGTTCGAGCGCCATGTCGCGGGTTTCCTCGGGCGTCTGGAACAGCGGGCCGGAAATGACCTCGAAGCCCATGTCGGCGAAGGCGCTGGCGATGACGTTGGCGCCGCGATCGTGCCCGTCCTGGCCCATCTTGGCGACCATCAGCCTCGGCGCGCGGCCCAGGCGGCGCTCGACCGCCTTCACGCCCGCGACGACCTGCCGGTAGCGGTCGTCCTCGGCATAGGCGGAGGAATAGACCCCGCGCACCGGCTTGGGCATGGTGTCGTAGCGGCCCCAGGCATCCTCCATCGCGGTGGAGATCTCGCCCAGCGTCGCATCGTGGCGCGCCGCCTCGACCGCCAGCGCGAGCAAATTGCCCTCGCGCTGCGCCGCACCGCGCGCCAGCGCGTCGAGCGCGGCCTTGCAGGCGAATTCGTCGCGGCCCGCGCGGACCTTCTCCAACCGCGCGATCTGGCTCTGGCGGACCTTGTGGTTGTCGATATCGAGCGTGTCGATCTCGTCTTCCTTGTCGCGGCGGTACTTGTTGACGCCGACGATCACCGTCTCGCCCTTGTCGACGCTGGCCTGCTTGGCGGCGGCGGCCTCCTCGATCTGCGCCTTGGGCTTGCCGCTGGCGACATAGGCGGTCATCCCGCCCGTCGCCTCGACCTCGTCGAGCAGGGCCTGCGCCTTCTCGACCAGCGCCGCGGTGAGGCTCTCGATATAGTAGCTTCCGCCCAGCGGATCGGCGACATTGGTGATGCCGGTCTCTTCCTGGATCACCAGCTGCGTGTTGCGCGCGATGCGGGCGCTGAAATCGGTCGGCAGCGCGATCGCCTCGTCGAGCGCATTGGTGTGGAGCGACTGCGTGCCGCCCAGCACCGCGGCCATCGCTTCCACCGTGGTGCGGATGACGTTGTTGTAGGGATCCTGTTCCTGCAGCGACACACCGCTCGTCTGGCAGTGCGTGCGGAGCATCTTCGACTTCTCGTTCTGCGCGCCCAGACCGCTCATCACGTCATGCCACAGTGCACGAGCGGCGCGCATCTTCGCGATCTCCATGAAGAAGTTCATGCCGATGCCCCAGAAGAAGGACAGGCGCGGCGCGAAGGCATCGATGTCGAGCCCGGCCTCCATCGCGCGCTTGGCGTATTCCTTGCCGTCGGCGATGGTGAAGGCGAGTTCCTGCACCGCGGTCGCACCGGCCTCGTGCATGTGATAGCCCGAGATCGAAATGCTGTTGAATTTCGGCATGTTGGCCGAAGTATATGCGATGATGTCCGAAACGATCCGCATGCTCGGCTCGGGCGGGTAGATATAGGTGTTGCGGACCATGAACTCCTTGAGGATGTCGTTCTGGATGGTCCCCGAAAGCTTGTCCTGCGCAACGCCCTGCCGCTCCGCCGCTACGATGTAGAACGCCATGACCGGGATCACCGCGCCGTTCATCGTCATCGACACACTCATCTGGTCGAGCGGGATCTGGTCGAACAGGATTTCCATGTCGCGCACGGTGTCGATCGCGACGCCCGCCTTGCCGACATCGCCGACGACACGCGGGTGGTCACTGTCATAGCCGCGATGTGTGGCAAGGTCGAAAGCGACCGACAGCCCCTTCTGACCCGCGGCGAGGTTGCGACGATAGAAGGCGTTCGATTCCTCGGCGGTGGAGAAACCGGCATACTGGCGGATGGTCCACGGGCGCCCGGTGTACATCGAGGCGTAGGGCCCGCGCGTGAAGGGCGCGATGCCGGGCACGCCCGGATCCAGGCCGTCGGTGTCCGCGCTCGTATAGAGCGGCTTCACATCGATCCCCTCGGGCGTGTGCCAGGTGAGATCGCGCCCCTTCACTTCCTTGTCGGCGAGAGGCTTCCAGTCGTCGTAGCTCGGCGTGTCACTCATGCCCTGCCCCTAAACACAATCGTATGCAGAGGGGAAGAGGTGGCCGCGATTACTCGCCCTTGAAGGCGGGCTTGCGCTTCTGGAGGAAGGCCATGCCGCCTTCCATCGCATCCTTGCTCGCGCCCGCCAGCCGCTGGCCCTCTGCCTCGGCGAGGAAGACCTCGGTCAGCGTGCCGTCGAGCGCCTTGCCGATATTCGCCTTCATCGTGGCGTAGGCGAGCGTCGGGCCGTTGGCGAGCTTCTCGGCCAGCGCCCTCGCCTCGTCGAGCAGTGCATCGTCGTCGCAGGCCTTGTAGATCAGGCCCCAGTCCTCTGCCTGCTCCGCCCCGATCTTCTCGCCCAGCATCATCATCCGCGTGGCGCGCGCACGGCCGATCGCTCGCGAAAGGAGCCAGGTCGAACCGCCATCGGGCACCAGGCCGATATTGACGAATGCCTGGAGGAAATAGGCGCTCTTGCCCGCGAGGACGAAGTCTCCGGCCAAGGCGAGCGAACAGCCGACGCCCGCCGCGGGGCCATTGACCGCGCAGATCACCGGCACCGGCGCGCGCAGCACCATGTTGACCGCCGGGTTGTAGTGGTTCTGCAGCGCGCGGTGGCTGCCGCCCTTGTTCTGCAGCGCGCTGCCCTCGCCGCGCGCGGCGAGATCGGCGCCCGAGCAGAAGCCCTTGCCCGCGCCGGTGATCAGCACCGCGCGGCTGTCGCCGAGGTCGTAGAAGGCCGCGCCGATCTCGTCCGCCATCTGCGGCGGCATCGCGTTCAGCCGGTCGGGCCGGTTAAGCGTGATGGTGGTCAGCGGGCCGTCCTTCTCGACGATGATGGTTTCGTAGCTCACGCGTCTCTCCCCAAGGTGCGTTTGTCTGGTTTTATTTCGCAACCGAGATTGGCCGCGAACAGGGCGCGGCGCAAGTCCGTTACGGCGCGCTGCGGAATTCAGGCCGCGGCGCTGGGCCGCGCCGAGACGCGCGCGTGCCAGGCTGCGAGGTTGCCGCATTCCTCGGGCATCTCCAGCCCGACGAACTTCGCGAAATCGACCGTGGTCAGCAGCAGGATATCGGCGGCGGAATAGGCATCGCCCGCGAGGTAGTCGCGTCCGTCGAGCGACTCGTCGAAGAAGCGCATGGCGTCGGCGACGCGCGGACGATTGGACTCGCCCCAATCGGCGTTGCGGCCCGGAAGCGCGGCGGTGAAGGGATGCGTGTGGACCCACACCGCGCCCACCGGCGGCATGAGGATCATCTCGACCCTGCGGCTCCACATCTCGATTTCGGCGATTTCGCGAGAGGACGTGCCGAACAGCGGCGGCTCGGGATGCTCGGCCTCGAGATAGCGCATGATCGCGACGCTCTCGGCGATCACCGTGCCGTCATCCAACTCGAGGATCGGCGTCTGCCCGCGCGGGTTCTTCGCGACGAAGTCGGGCGCCTTCTGCTCGCGCTTGGGGATCGACACTTCCTGCATCGGAAGCTCGATGCCCTTTTCGGCCGCGAAGATGCGCACGCGGCGCGGATTGGGCGCCGGATTGGGGCTGTCGTAGAAAAGCATGGGTCGATCCTTGGTCAGCGCGTGGACACGAAGACGAGTAGTACGAAACCGGCGACGGCCAAGGCCAGCACCACTTCCTTCCAGTGATTGAAGCGCAGCTCCTTGCTCCCTGCGTCGATCCGCCAGTTGTCGGGATCACGCCGCGCATTGCGTATCAGCAGCGCAGCCCCCACTGCCACCAGCGTCAGAAGCGTCAGTTCGACCAGTGGCTGTCGTCCTTGGGCGTTTCCATGATCTCGGTCAGCTGGCCCATCATGTCCTTGGGGTGGAGGAAGAAGATCGGCGTGCCATGCGCGCCGATGCGCGTGGGGCCGAGGATGCGCTTGCCCAGCCCCTCGAACCAGTTGCGCGCCTCCTCGATATCCTCGACCTCGTAGCACAGGTGGTGCTGCCCCCCGGCGGGGTTCTTGGCGAGGAAGCCGGTCAGCGTCGAGCTCTCGCCCAGCGGCTCGATCAGCTCGATCTGCGTGCCGTGCGTGCCCTCCTGGCCGGGCGTGTCGACGAAGCAGACCTTCACGCCCTGCTCCTCGAGATCGAAAGGCTCATGCGTGAGTGTCGCGCCCATGACATCGCGATAATAGCGCAGCGATTCCTCGATCGAGGGCGTCGCGACGCCGATATGGTTGAGACGGCCGAGTTTCATAAGATCACCCAAGTCTTCCAGGAATTAAGCTCAATATGAGCACAAAGAACAAACACGCGAGGTAGACGATATTCAACGCGGTCCCCGTCCACCAGCTGAACGAATAGCGCTCGGATTGATGCCATCCGAAACGCCCGATGACGCGAAACTCGTCACGAGCGAACCCGCGCCATGCCGTCCTGCCCCACAGGGCAATCAGCGCCACAATGAAGGCGCGGAAGGCCCAGAGCTGCCACTCACTCACAGCGGAATATTATCATGCTTCTTCCACGGGTTCTCGAGCTGCTTCGTCCGCAGCTTGCGGAGACCCAGCGCGATACGCCGCCGCGTCGAGTGCGGGTAGATAACCTCGTCGATATAGCCGCGCTGCGCCGCCACGAAGGGGTTGGCGAAGCGGTCTTCGTATTCCTTGGTTTTCTCGGCGATCTTGTCGGGATCGTCGCGGTCCTGGCGGAAGATGATCTCGACCGCGCCCTTGGCGCCCATCACGGCGATCTCGGCGGTGGGCCAGGCATAGTTGAGGTCCCCGCGCAAATGCTTGGACGCCATCACGTCATAGGCGCCGCCATAGGCCTTGCGGGTGATGACGGTGATCTTGGGCACGGTCGCCTCGGCATAGGCGAACAGCAGCTTGGCGCCGTGCTTGATGATGCCATTGTGCTCCTGCGCGGTGCCGGGAAGGAAGCCGGGCACGTCGACGAAGGTCAGGATCGGAATTTCGAAGGCGTCGCAGAAACGCACGAAACGCGCGGCCTTCTTCGAAGAGTTGATGTCGAGCACGCCGGCTAGCACCATCGGCTGGTTGGCGACCACGCCCACCGTGCGCCCCTCGACCCGGCCGAAGCCGCAGATGATATTGGCGGCGTGGTTGGGCTGGATTTCGAAGAAGTCGCCCTCGTCCAGCGTCTTCCGGATGACCTCGTGCATGTCATAGGGCTGGTTGGCGTTGTCGGGGATCAGCGTGTCGAGGCTCGGCTCCTCGCGGTCCCAAGCGTCCGAGGTCGGGCGCTCGGGCACATCCTCGCGGTTCGAGAGCGGGAGGAAGTCGACAAAGTCGCGCGTTGCGAGCAGCGTCTCGATGTCGTTTTCGAAGCTGTTGTCGGCAACCGAGGTCTTGGTGGTGTGCGTTTTCGCTCCGCCGAGTTCCTCCTGCGTGACGACCTCGTTGGTCACCGTCTTGACCACGTCGGGGCCGGTGACGAACATGTAGGAGGAATCCTCGACCATGAAGATGAAGTCGGTCATCGCCGGGGAATAGACCGCGCCGCCGGCGCAGGGGCCCATGATCAGGCTGATCTGCGGCACCACGCCCGATGCGAGCACGTTGCGCTGGAACACCTCGGCATAGCCGCCCAATGACGCGACGCCTTCCTGGATGCGCGCACCGCCGGAGTCGTTGAGGCCGATCACCGGCGCGCCGACCTTCATCGCCGTGTCCATCACCTTGCAGATCTTTTCCGCATGGCGCTTCGACAGCGAGCCGCCGAAGACGGTGAAATCCTGGCTGAAGACATAGACCAGCCGCCCGTTGATCGTGCCGCTGCCGGTGACGACGCCGTCGCCGGGAATCTTCTGCTCCTGCATGCCGAAATCGACGCAGTCATGCTCGACATAGGTGTCGAGTTCCTCGAAGCTGCCCTCGTCGAGCAGCACGTCGAGCCGCTCGCGCGCGGTCAGCTTGCCCTTGGCATGCTGCGCGGCGATGCGCTTCTCGCCCCCGCCCAGTTTGGCGGCTGCGCGGCGACGTTCCATTTCGGCGATATTGGCGGACATGCTCTCTCCGTACATACGTTTGCACGAGCGCCTAGGGCGAAGCGGGCCGCGAGGTCAATTGCGCCGCTACGTTCTCATTGCGCTGATGAGGAATTCGACATTGCCCTCGGGCCCCTTGATGGGGCTTTCGACGATCCCCTGCACTTCGAAGCCGAGTCCCTCGACCCATGCACGAACCTCGTCGCACACGCGCCGATGGAGCGCCGGATCGCTGACCACGCCCTTCTTGCCGACCTCTTCGCGCCCGACTTCGAACTGCGGCTTGATCAGCGCGACGAGCCGACAGGGCGATTGAGCCAATTGTAACGGCGTTTCGAGTACCTTTGCGAGGCCGATGAAGCTCGCATCGCACACCACCCAGCCCACCGGACGGTCGATCATGGCCGGGGTGAGCACCCGCGCGCTGGTCTGTTCGAGCACCGTGACGCGAGGGTCCTGCCGCAGTTTCCACGCAAGCTGGTTGGTGCCGCTGTCGACCGCGAAGACATGTTCCGCCCCGCCCTGCAGCAGCACGTCGGTGAAGCCGCCGGTCGAACTGCCGATGTCCATCGCGGTGACGCCGCTGGGGTCGAGCCCGAAGTGCTCGATCGCGTGCGCGAGTTTGATTCCCCCACGCGAAACCCACGGATGGTCGCGCCCGCGCACGTCGAGCGGGGCGTCCTCGGGCAATTGCTGTCCTGGCTTGGCGAGCTTCTGCTCGCCGCTGAACACCAGCCCCGCCATGACCAGTGCCTGCGCCCGCGTTCGGCTCTCGACGAGCCCGCGGTCCACCAGCATCTGATCGAGGCGCTTCTTCTTTGCCATTGGAAACATGGGCGTTAGCGATCATTGTCACGGCATGAAACCGCTCTATTGCCATCTCGGCGGCGCATTGGCGCTCAGCTTCACCATCGCCGCCTGCGTCCCGGCGCCGGATTCGACTCCCGCGCCCACACCGACACCGACGCCCGTAGCGAGCGCTCCGGCGCCAACGCCAGCGGCACCGCCGCCCGCGAAGAACTGGATCGACAACCCCCGCACTCCGGGCGACTGGAGCTATCGCGCGGAGGCCGATGGAGGCATCGCGCTCTATGGCGAGCGGGCCAGCGAGGCGCGGTTCTCGGTGGACTGCGACCGTGGCTCGGGCCGCGTCACGCTGACGCGCAGCGGATCGGGTAGCGCACCCGCCGCAATGACGATCCGCACCGAGACGGTCGACCGCACCCTGGCGGCACAGGCGACGAGCACGCAGCTGCCATCGGTGAGGGCGACGCTTGCCGCCAGCGATCCCCTGCTCGACGCAATGGCGATCACGCGCGGACGATTCGCTGTGGAAACGCCCGGCTTGTCCACACTCTACCTGCCGCCCTGGGCCGAATTGACGCGCGTGATCGAGGATTGCCGCTGACCGGAGTCGGCGGGAGTATCACCCTCGTGATGCCCGCCAGCGATGGGTACGAAAAAGGCCCGGAAAACCTTCCGGGCCACAAACGACAATTCTGACGTGGGAAAACTTTTTTTCAAGGGTTGTTTTGCGGGCGCGAAAGACTCAAATATAACACCAAGATCAGCGGCGAAACGCGGTCTTGTTCCCCGGAGACGGGGTACTTTGGCTCTTAACAGCGCGAAAGGAGGTGATCCGATGTCTCATGGTTCAGCAGAGAGGTCGGCAAGTTTCCGCGCGGGGTACTATCGGTAAGCAGAGCCGATAGAGACCTCGTGAGCGGCACTTCCCGCCGCTGACCATGCGAAGGGCAGCATCACCCCAGGGTGGCGCTGCCCTTCTCATTTTGTGGTGTGCGTGAAGTGCCTCCGCGCCTCCGTTCCGGCTGTTCCAGCAAGCCTTCGACGGAGGTCGGAGGCGTACCCTACAAGGACACACTCCCTTGCGCGCCGTCGTCCATGCGATTACCCGCGCATCCATGGATTTCGAGCATCTCCCCCACCCCGCCCCGGTTCCCGGCGAGACCCGCCAGCAGGCGCTTCAGGACCCCGGATTCGGCAAGCTGTTCACCGATCACATGGTCGTGATCGATTACGATGCCGACAAGGGAGGCTGGCACAGGGCGACGCTCGGCCCGCGTGAACCGATCGCTCTCGATCCCGCTGCAGCGGTGTTGCACTACGCGCAGGAAATCTTCGAGGGCATGAAGGCCTACAAGCGCGAGGATGGCAGCCTCGCCCTGTTCCGGCCCGAGCAGAACGCGCGCCGCTTCAACGACAGCGCCCGCCGGATGGCGATGCCCGAACTCCCCGAAGAACTGTTCCTCGAATCGATCCGCCAGCTGGTCGCCAGGGACCGCGACTGGGTGCCGGGCGATCCCGACGGCTCGCTCTACCTGCGTCCCTTCATGTTCGCCTCGGAAGCCTTTCTCGGCGTCCGCCCGGCGCGGCAGTACAAATACATCCTCATCGCCAGCCCGGTCGGCCCCTATTTCAAGGGCGGCGCCAAGCCGGTGAAGATCTGGGTCAGCCGCAACTACACCCGCGCGGCGCCCGGCGGCACCGGCGCGGCCAAGACCGGCGGCAATTATGCCGCATCGCTCGTGCCGCAGGCCGAAGGCATCGCCAATGGCTGCGACCAGGTGGTCTTCCTCGACGCGGTCGAGAAGAAATGGGTCGAGGAACTGGGCGGGATGAACCTGTTCTTCGTCTTCGACGACGGCAGCGTCGTGACCCCGCCGCTCACCGGCACGATCCTTCCCGGGATCACCCGCGACAGCCTCATCCAGCTTCTCCGCGAAGAGGGCCTGCAGGTGCGCGAGGAGCCCTACAGCATCGACCAGTGGCGCGCCGATGCCACGAGTGGCAAGCTGCTCGAGACGATGGCCTGCGGCACCGCTGCGGTGGTCACGCCGGTCGGAACCGTGCTCGGACCCGACGGCGAATTCACCATCGGCAGCGGCGGTACCGGACAGATGACTAACAAGATCCGCGAGCGACTGGTTGGCATCCAGAAGGGCACCGTCGAGGACACGCACGGCTGGACGGTCGAGCTGGGCTAGTGGGCCAGTTGCTGCGGCACCTACGCTCTGGGAGTTTCGGTGCCGCTCTCTTTGTTACTTTCCTTCTATTATTCGCATTCTTCCTGCAAAACGTTGGAAGTTGGCGAGACAAGGACTTGCGAAAGACCGAACCAACCGAGGTTTATGGCCGAGTGCGATCAATCAACCTGATCCCATCGAACACCACGACATCATATCTGGTGGTGGTCGAGACAGATGGTGGCCGCAAAGTAGACCTTGTCAGTTCCGCTCGGCGGATTCGAGAGTGCAAGATCGGTGCACGCGCTAAGCTGCACCGCCGAGGTCTGGCCTACTGGTGGGCGAGCGACAATTGCGACAACCAAGGTTTGAACAAGTAAGGCGTCAGAAACGTGGCCTGACGAGAAAGCGGCGGGTGAAGGTCGCGCTCGGGCGCAGCACGATGATGGCCACGCCGAGCAGGGCGATCGCCCCACCCACCAGCAGGCGCCCGCCGATGGCATCGCCGGTCAACCAGGCACCGAAGACAATCGTCAGGATCGGCGTGAACAGCGTCAGCGGTACGATCAGATTGGCGTCATGCTCCTGCAACAGCCGGTAATAGGCGGTATGCGCACCCACCGAGACGACGACCGAGGCGAAGAACAGGCAGGCGATCAGTTCGAGGGGTGCATTGCTCAATGACGCGACCTGTCCGCCTTCCATCGTCGCCGTCAGCGGCAGCAGTACCGCGATCGAGGCGACCGCGGCCCAGGCCTGAAGACGGATCGAGGGCAGTTCCAGGCGCTTGACGAAGACCGAGCCCAAGGCGCCGACCAGCGCCGATACGAACACCAGCAGCAGGCCGGTGCTCGTCTCCATCTGGTTGTCACCCGCCATCGCGAACAGCACCCCGCCGAAGGCGAGACCGATGCCCATCCCGCGCCGCCAGCGGACCCGCTCGCCGAGGAAGAGGATAGCGAAGAGTACGGTCATCGGGGCGCCGGTCAGGCTCACCACGCCGGCGGCCGAGGGACTCGCCGTTGCCAAGCCCATAAACAGCAATGCGAAGGAGCCGCCGCTGATCGCCAGCCCGATCAGCAGAACCTGCCACAACTTTGCCGGAAGCGGGCGCAGCAGCGGGACCAGAACGAGCGCGACGATCACAGATCGCAGCAGCGCGTAGAACAACGGCGGTGCGCCGAGGTCGGCGATGGCGATCTTGCTCACCACGACATTGAGCGCCCAGACGATGTTGCACGCCATCATGATCACAAGCGCGCGGGCGGGCATGCTCAGGCGTCCAGCGGCGGCAGGGCGGCCGCAAGTTCGGCCAGCCAGGTGTCAGCGACAGCGTCGCTCGGCGCGCGCCAGTCACCGCGCGGGCTGAGCGCGCCACCCGCCGAGACCTTCGGCCCGTTAGGCATGGCGCTACGCTTGAACTGGCTGAAGCCGAAGAACCGCTTGAGGAATTTCTCGAGCCAGTCGGCGATGGTGACGAGGTCGTAGGCGTTCTTCGCATCATCCGGGAAGTCGATCGGCCAAAGCCCTGATTTCGCATCCTTCCAGGCATGCCAGGCAAGGAAGGCGACATGGCTCGGCTTCTGCCCCCAGCGGATGACATGATGGAGGAAGAAGTCGTTGAGCTCGTAGGGCCCGATGATCGATTGCGTGCTCTGGATCTGGCCGTCTGCTCCCGCGGGGACCAGCTCGGGGCTGATTTCTGTGTCGAGCACGTCGCCCAGAACCGCATCGACGCCGGGATCGAATTGCCCGGTCTGGATGGTCCAGCGGATGAGATACTGGATCAGCGTCTTGGGCACGCCCGCATTGACGCCGTAGTGGCTCATCTGGTCGCCCACGCCATAGGTGCACCAGCCGAGCGCGAGTTCGCTGAGATCGCCCGTCCCGATCACCCAGCCGCCATGCTGACCGGCAAGGCGGAAGAGATAGTCGGTCCGCAGCCCCGCCTGCACGTTCTCGAAGGTGGTGTCATAGACCGGCTGACCATCGGCGAAGGCGTGACCGATGTTCTCGAGCATCAGCGTGGCGCTGGGGCGGATATCGATTTCCACGGCGGTGGTCCCGAAGGCCTCCATCAGACGCCAGGCGTTGCTCTTCGTAGTGTCTGAGGTGGCGAAGCCGGGCATGGTAAAGCCGCGTATATCGCTGCGCGGGCGCCCGAGCCGGTCCATCGCCTTGGCCGCCACGATCAGCGCATGCGTGCTGTCGAGTCCGCCCGAAATCCCGATCACGAGGCACTTGGGTTTCGTAGCCTCGATCCGCCGCATCAGCGCATCGACCTGGATATTGAAGGCTTCGTAGCAATCCTCGTCGAGCTTGTGCGCGCGGTTGGGTACGAAGGGGAAGCGACGGATCGGGCGTCGTAACCCATAGTCTCCGCGCGGCGCGGCATGTTCGAAGCCGATCCGGCGATAGCGATCCTCGGGCCGCCCCGCGGCCTCCGCGGCGTCGTTGAAGGTCTGCATGCGCATGCGCTCGGCAAGGATGCGCTGGGTATCGACATCGGCAACGCACAGCTCGGGCGCCAGATCGAAGCGCTCGCTCTCGACCAGCAGGTCGCCCAGCTCGTAGATCATGCCCTGCCCGTCCCAGGCCAGATCGGTCGTGCTCTCCCCATGGCCGCTCGCCGAATAGGCATAGGCGCAGATCGAGCGGCTCGAACTCGCCCGGTTGAGCAGGTGGCGTTCGTCGGCCTTGCCGATGGTGATGTTCGAGGCGGACAGGTTGAGCACGATCGTCGCCCCGGCCAGCGCGGCCTGTGTGCCCGGCGGAATGGGTGCCCAGAAGTCCTCGCAGATCTCGATCCCGAAGACGAAGCCGGGAAGGTCCTTTGCCTCGAAGAGCAGGTCGGTACCGAATGGCACTTCGCGCCCGGTGCAGGCAATCGTCAGCCCGACGCAGCCGCGCCCATGCGCGAACCAGCGCTTCTCGTAATATTCGCGGTAGTTCGGCAGGTAGCTCTTGGGCACCACGCCGAGCAGTTCGCCGCGCGCGACCACCACGGCGCAATTGTAAATCCGCCCGTTGCGACGCAGCGGTGCGCCGAAGACCAGCACAGGGGCGAGGTCGCGCGATGCCTTGAGAATGGCCTCGACCTGCGCATCCACCGCATCGAGCAAAGCCGACTGAAGGTGGAGATCGTCGAGTGCGTAGGAGGACAGCGAAAGCTCCGGATAGAGCAGCAGGTCGACATGCTCCTCCGCCGCATCCTTCGCACATTCGAGGATCGCCGCGGCGTTGAAGGCCACGTCCGCGGTGCGCACCTTCGGCGTCGCGGTCGCAACGCGGACGAAGCCATGCGTGTGCAGGTCGTAAAACGGGTGCAAATCGCTGCCGCTCATGCTGGCGGGGCCTTTCTCGTCGGAGGATGGCGGGGCCGGTTCGATCCAGTCGGCCGGTTGGCAGACGCCGAGTTCGGCGAGCCGCTTCTGCACCGAGGCGCGGGCGATCTTGCCCTTGGCCTCCCAGCCATAGACCGTCCGGCTCGGCCAGGCGGCGGGCGCACCATAGCGCGCGCCGAACTCCTCCGCACTGAGCGGGGGATCCTGTGCTTCGCGCCACTGGCGAATCTTGAAGCCGGCCAGATGCATGGCCAGGCAAGTATCCTTTTAGGCTACCCTACGCAACCGCGGCCTGCTCTTCCTTGCGCATTTCGCTACGGAAACCGTTGAGGACGGGGCCGGCGTGGTGCGTGGCCCCAGCCTGCGCGGCAAAGGCCGCCAGCAACTGGCTGCCAAGCCCGCCGTCGGGATCGATGAAGGCATCGTCGCCCACGCCGTCGTCCTCGATGGTGAAGCGCCAGCCATCGTCGCGGACATGGAAGAACACGGCGATGGTCCCCGGACGCCCCTCAGGGAAGGCGTATTTGCACGCATTGGCGACGGCCTCGTTGAGATATAGGCCGATCGCCACGGCTTCCTCGCGGGTCAGCGTGGCAGGGTCGATCTCGCGGAACAGGCGCACTGCGGGAGACAGGCTCGCTCCCTCGATCCGGTCGAGCAGGAATTCGAGATAGGGTTTCATCTCGACATTTGGCTCGTCCGACTGCTCGAGGGCCAGCGCGGAATAGGCATCTGCGAAGGTACGTACGCGGCCCACAGCCTCTTCGAGCGGAGCATGCAGTTCCTGCTGCGGAATGCGGCGCTTCTGCAGTTCGAGCATGCTGGCGACAAGGGCGAAATTGTTCTTGGTACGGTGCTCGAGGTCGGCCAGCAGCGTCAGTCGGCGGTCCGCCCGAGCGCGAATTTCGTCCATCGTCGTATGCGCTGCACGACGAAAGGCCTCGGCAAAGACGAGGACCACCAGCGCACTGACCGCATTGAGCAGCACGCGGGCGGGATCGGTGGGATCGGCGAACAGCAGCGATTGCGAGGGCGGCAGGATGACGAACCACGCCCAGAAGAAGGTCAGCAGGAACGCCACTGCGCCCGCCCGCCAATGGCCATAGAGCGTGGCAAGCAGGATCGTGGGATAGATCAGCGCAAACGGTCCCGAGACAGGCGCCCAGATATCGAACAGCGAGCGCAATCCGATCATCGCGCCCCCGCACATGACACCGAAGATCACTTGCGCTGCGATCTTGCTGCGGCGCGTGAGGAATTCGCGACTGACGTCGAAATTGGCGAGACGCTGCATTGGGGCGACCTTCCAGCGGAAGACTGATGCCAGGCGATCTGCGAATGCAGGGTCGGGCAATCGACGGCTCCGCTCCATCGAACTTACGCCCTTACCCCATTTCGAGCGCGAGCATAACCCTTTGCGGCACTGCCGGTCAGGCGGCGAGCAATTCCTGAGCCTTAGGGCACTCTTGCAGCAGTTCAATCAGCGCACGTTCTTCGCGGGTGAGCCAGCGCGTCGCGCGCGGCATACGCAGGCTTTCGCGCCATTCCTCCTGTCCTTCGAGCAGTTCGAAGACGGCAGGGTGGATGTAGCTCTTGCGCGTCACGGCGGGGGTATTGCCCAGATGCGCAGCAACGCATTCGAGCAGCGCCTTCATCGGCATCGCCCCCTCGCCTTCATTGAGGCAGGTCAGGGCCCTGACGCTGGCGTGCCAAGTGCGAAAGTTCTTGGCGGTGAAGTCCTGCCCCATGGTCTCGCGCAAGTAGTCGTTCACATCGCCCGAGCCGACCGCGTGCAGCTCACCATCCTCATCGATATATTTGAACAGGTTCTGGCCGGGCAGGTCCTGCATCTTGCGGACCATCCGCGCGAGACTGCCGTCGGACAGCGTCACCTCGCGCAATTTGCCGCCCTTGCCCTTGTAGCGCAGGCGGAGCGTCTTGCCGGTCAGCTCGGCATGGCGTTTGCGCAGCGTCGTGGCGCCGAAGCTCTTGTTGGTCTTCGCGTAGCCTTCGTTCCCGACGCGCACCGCACCGAGATCGAGCAACCGGACCACGCTCGCCACCGCGCGTTCACGCGTCAGCTTGTGTCCGCGCAGATCCTCTTCGACGCGCTTGCGTACCAGCGGAAGCAGGCTGCCGAAGGTGATGCAGCTGTCGAATTTTTCCCCTTCGCGCGCGGCGCGGAACTCGGGGTGATAGCGATATTGCTTGCGCCCCTTGGCATCGATTCCGGTGGCGAGAATGTGGCCGTTGGGCGCGGGGCAGAACCAGGCGTCTGTATAGGCGGGCGGCAGCGCGATGGCATTGAGTCGGCGCCTTTCCGCAGGATCGGTGATCAGCCCGCCTTCGGGATCGTAATAGGCCCATCCCCTGCCCGCCCGCTTGCGCGTGATCCCGGGCAGATCGTCGTCGACATAGATGAGCTTCGTCATGGCGAAGGCAAGAACCGTGGGATCGGCGTGACGGTTCCCCACCTTGCGGCGAATGGAGGGGTGGATTAGCCACCCAACCAGAGGAGAACGAGCTTGGCCGACGCAACCTATTCCCCGCCCGAAGTCTGGACCTACGACGCCGAGAACGGCGGACGCTTCGCCAGCATCAATCGCCCAACCGCGGGTGCGCGCGAGCAGAAGGACCTGCCGGTCGGCGAGCACGACTTCCAGCTCTATTCGCTGGCGACGCCCAACGGCGTGAAGGCAACCGTCATGTTCGAGGAACTGCTCGAGGCGGGCCACTCCGGGGCCGAATACGATGCCTGGACGATCAACATCGGCGACGGGAATCAGTTCAGCTCGGGGTTCGTCGATCTCAATCCCAATTCCAAGATCCCAACGCTGCTCGACCGCAGCGGGAAGACCCCGGTTCGCGTGTTCGAAAGCGGCGCCATCCTGATGCATCTCGCCGAAAAGTTCGGCGCCTTCCTCCCCACAGACCACACGCGCGCCGAGGTACTCAGCTGGCTGTTCTGGCAGGTCGGCAGCGCCCCCTTCATCGGCGGCGGTTTTGGCCATTTCTACGCCTATGCACCGGAGAAATACGAATATCCGATCAACCGCTATGCGATGGAAACCAAGCGCCTGTTCGACGTTGCCGACCAGCGTCTCGCCCAGTCCGAATATCTCGGCGGCAAGGACTATACGGTTGCCGACATCGCGACCTTTCCCTGGCTTGCTCCCTTCGTAATCGGAGGCATCTACGGCGAAGCACGTACCTTCCTCTCGATCCACGAATACGAGAATGTCGAACGCTGGGTGAAGCAGATCGCAGAGCGCCCGGCCGTGCGCCGCGGGCGCATCGTCAACAAGGCATGGGGCGAGGAAGACGAGCAATTGCTCGAACGCCATTCGGCTGCCGATTTCGAGGGCAAGAAATACTAGGCCTCTCGCGCGCCAGCGCTTGACTTGCATCTGGGTCTGTCTTCTCATCGCTGACGTGACGAGAGGACACCCGATTGGCTGACGCGCAGCCGCCCGTCTCACGGCTGGAGAAGATCGGCTATGGCGTGGGCGAGCTCGCCTCGTCCTTCTACATCAACTTCTTCAACATCTACCTGCTCTACTTCTTCGTCGAACTCGGCGGAGTCGGCCCTGCGGCGATGGGGCTGATGCTGCTGCTGACCAAGTTCTTCGACGCGGTCACCGATCCGGTGATGGGCGCGATCGGCGACCGGACACGCAGCCGCTGGGGGCGCTATCGCCCGTACCTGCTGTGGGGGGCGGTACCCTTCGGCCTGTTCGGTGCAGCAATCTTCGCCGCCCCTCCCATGTCCCCCGCCGGCATGCTGGTCTGGGCCTATGTCACCTATACGCTGACGATGGTGGCTTTCACTGCAACCAACGTCCCCTACGCGGCGCTCATGGGCGTGATTTCGCCGAGAGCCGACACCCGTGCATCGGTAGCCGCCTATCGCATGATCTTTTCCGCGCTGGCCGTGGTCGCAGTCGCCGTCGTCGCGACCACGCTGGTCCGCGAACTTGGCGCGGGCGACGAACGCTACGGAATCGCCATGACCATGGTCCTGCTCGCGGGTACCAGCACACTCGCCCTGCTCTCTGCTTTCGCTTTCAGCCGCGAGCGCATCCCCCCGGCCGAAACCAACGGCCGTATCCGCGACGATGTGAAGCTGCTCGTGCGAACCCCGGCATGGATCGCCGTCGCCATCGCTGCCGTGCTGACTCCTGTCGCGCTCGCCGCTCGCGCGGGCAGCGCACTGTTCTGGTTCCGCTATGTCGCCGGCGACGATGGGCAGCCGGTCTTCCTGTTCCTCGACCGGATCGGCCTGTTCTACACAGCCTTCGCCCTGGGACAGCTGGGGGGCGTGATCCTGGCCGGGGCCTTGGCACGGCGGTTCGACAAGGGGCACCTCGTTATCTTCGCCGGCGCGCTCAAGGTCTGCGCCATCGGCATCTTCTATATCATGCCGCTCGACGCGATCTGGCCGCAGACCATCGCCCAGGTGTTCGTGGGGGTCGGCCTCGGAATGATCATGCTGCTGGCCTATTCGATGTTCACCGACATCGCCGAATATATCGAATGGACCACCGGGCGCCAGATGACCGGCCTCGCCGTGTCGGGCGCGGTCTTCGCGATCAAGACCGGCATCGCGCTCGGCGCCGCGCTGCCGGGAATGCTGTTCGCTTTGACAGGCTTCGAAGCAGGCATCATCCAGAGCGAGAATGCCAAATTCGGCATCGACCTCGCCTTCGCGATCGTCCCGGCGCTAATGATCGTGCCCGCGGGTGTCGCAATGCTGTTCTATCGACTCGATCGCGCGACCATCGCCGAGCTTGAAAGCGATCTCGCAAAGCGGCGGATGCAAACTGCCCCCACCCCCTTCCCTTCCGCGCGCGACGCGCTATAGGGGCGCGCACCTGCTGGGGTGTAGCCAAGTGGTAAGGCATCGGTTTTTGGTACCGACATTCGCAGGTTCGATCCCTGCCACCCCAGCCAACTCTGCAATTTCTGTCAAATCGGACACGCTGCTGCCTTCTCGGGCGAGGACGCAATCGGACATCGCCGGCCCGTCAATCCTTGGCGAAATGTCCAAAGGGCAGCCTCGTCTGCTTGCTGCCCAAGTCCAACGCAGCCAGCATCTTCGCGCTCGTCGTGGGTTTCCCGAGACAGAAACCTTGCGCGTAATCGCACCCCATGGAGCGCGCCAGCGCGAACTGCTCATAGGTCTCCACGTGCTCCGCGACGCAGCGGGCACCCGCGGCATGACACAGGTCGACCATCCCGAGGAGGATCTGCCGCGACCTCTCGCTGTGGAGCACGTTGTCGATTAGCGAGCCGTCCAGTTTGACCGTATCGAATGACAATTCCCTGAGATATGACACCGAGGCATAACCCGATCCGAAATCGTCCAGCGCGATCGTGAAACCGCTATCCGTGAGCTTCCTCAGCTCGCGCTCGGCCTGGCCGAGATCGGTCAGGAGGACGGTTTCCGTTACCTCGAACTGGATCCGATCAGGGGGCTGCGAATAGGCATCGACGACGCGCTGTATCCGTTCGGCCGCCGCCGGGCGGCTGAGTTGCATCGCGCTGAGATTGAAGGAAAGCGAAAGGGTGGACGGCCAGTCCGCCGCCTCGCTCAGGGCCTTGCCCAGCAGGCATTCGTTCAGCCGGTCGATCACACCGAGCTTCTCGGCGATGCGGATGAACTCGCTGGGACCGACGACACCCAGATCGGGACTGTCCCATCGCGCGAGCGCTTCGGCATATTCGGGCTGGCCCGTCTCCACATTGACGATGGGCTGGAAGACGACATGCATCTGGTCGACCGCGTCACCCGACAGGATGAGCTTTTCGATCCTTGCCCGGCGCTGGTCGGCCTGGAACTGGGGCTGGTCGTAGAGGTGCCAATGCCCGCGTAGCGACTCCTTGGCCTTGTAGAGCGCCGAATCCGCCTGGCGGAAGAATTCGCCGTCGGACCAGGTGAAGGGGCCCGCTTCGGTCAGACCGCAGGAAACCCCGACCGACAATTCCTTGCCGTCCCAATCGACCGGCTCGGCAGCGAGCTCGCAGATCCGGTCGCCGACCTCCTCGATCTCTAGCCCCGACAGGCCATCCTTCCAGAAAATCGAAAACTCGTCCCCCCCCAGGCGCGCGACGAGAGCCTTGTCGGCGAACGCTTCGGTCAGGCGATCGGCAAACTCCTTGAGAATGGCATCCCCCGCGGCGTGACCGAAGGCGTCGTTCGCCGCCTTGAAGCCGTCGAGATCGCAGATCGCCAGCACGCTGCCGCCGCCAGAGGCCGGCCCCCGCACCAAGTGATGACGAATTTCACGGACCAGCCTGCCGCGGTTCGCGAGCCCGGTCAGGACATCTTCGTCGGCCCGTTTGATCGCGTGGGTTTCGGCCGCAACCGCGCGGTTGCGCTCGCGCGCGATGGCGAGCTGCCCGCTCACCAGTTCGGACAGCGCACGGCTGTGGACCTGCAGCAGCCACATGAAGAGGATCAGCACGAGGAACAGGCTGATCCCTATTCCCTGTGCCGACTGGTCGTCGAACAGAAACAGCCGGATGGCGAGGGGCATGCCCAGGATGACCAGCGGAAGCAGCGCTGCACGCGGGAAGCTGCTCAGACCGTAAGCCGCGCCGAGGGCGGCCAACAGACTATAGAGAATGATCGTCAGCGACTGTTCGGGATACTGGGTGATGAGCGATTGCGCCCACAGCGAGAAACCGATGCACAAGAGCGCCGTGAATACTGCCATCTGCACCAGCTCGCGGCGAATTTCGCGGAATTCCCTCGTCGGCTTCTGAAAACCGATCCAGTAAACCATCCGCCACAGGAGAACGAAGGAAAGCACCGTTACGGGCGAAAACCAATCAAGGTGACTCCCGTTCGTGGCTAGATGCATGCCAACCAGATTGACCAGCGACACGCCGTAGAGCAGCGGGATCTGCTTGCGCAGATTCGCGAAGGTTCCAATGATCTGCTCGCGCTGCTCGCGCGAGCTTCTCGCCGGAAAAAGATAGCGCAGGGCCCATTGCATCAAAACGGCCATAACCAATCAGTCTCGCAGCCTGGTTAACGAGCTCTAGCTGACCCCACGCAGGACCGGAAACGAATGAACCGCCAACGCCGTTCCTGTCGGCGGCCGCGCGCAGCTCCGCACCCGAATATGGGTTGCGGCATGAAACTCGCTTGCTAGGCATTGCGCGAGAGGAGAGATGCGTGATCAAACAGGACCCCGAACACGTCCCCGTCATCGTTGGCATCGGCCAGATCAACGATCGGCCCGACGAGCCCGGTGATGGGCTAGACCCGGTCGGGCTGATGGTCGAGGCGCTGCGCCGTGCCGACGCCGATGCGGGTGGCGGTCTGCTGGAGGATTGCGACTCGCTTTCTGTCGTGGCTCAACTCGCCTGGCCGCAGCTCAATCCCGTCGACGGCGCAGTGGCAGAGAGGCTCGGGATCGCCCCCGCACACCGCATGCAGACCGCCATGCCCAATGGGGACAGCCCGATCCTCCTGTTGCACGAGGCTGCCAACCGGATCGGCCGGGGTGAGGCTCGCATTTGCGCCATCACCGGCGGGGAGGCATTGCGCACCGCCGGCCAGCTGGCAGCGCTCAAGACGCGCGACGGTGGTGAAAAGCCCAATGCGCTGCGCGATGCCACGCATCGCGTGCGCAAGGGCTATGCGCAGAGCTATGGCCTCGTGGTGCCGACTGACGTCTACCCGCTCTACGAGAACGCCGGGCGTGCCGCCTATGGACAGACTCTCGCCGAAGGACAGGCCGAGAGCGGTGCCATCTGGTCGCTGATGAGCGAGGTCGCCGCCGAGAGCGACGGTGCGTGGATCCGCAAGCCAGTGAGTGCCGAGGATGTCATCACCCCGTCGGAGAGCAATCGCCCGATCGCCTTTCCTTACACGAAACTCCAGGTCGCCAATTCCTCGGTCAATCAGGGTGCCGGCTTCATCGTCACCTCGCTCACCGAGGCGCGCCGGCGCGGCATTGCCGAAGCCCGCATGGTCTGGGTCGGACACGGGGCAGCGGCGCACGAAAGCGGCAATTTTCTAGCCCGCGATCGCTACGATGCCTCACCCAGCCTTGCTACCTCGATCGAACGAACGTTGAAGCTCAACGGCCTTGCCGCCGAAGATCTGGCGCATGTCGAGCTCTACAGCTGCTTCCCTTGCGTGCCCAAGATGGCGCGCCGCGTACTCGGCTGGCCGCTCGAGAAACCGTCCACCGTCTTCGGTGGCCTCACCTTCGGCGGCGGACCGATCGGGAATTACATGAGTCATGCGGTGGTCGCGATGGTCGAGAAGCTGCGCGGCACGCGCGAGAAGGGCCTGCTTTTCGCCAATGGCGGATATGCCACGCACAACCACACGATCCTGCTATCCGGAGCACCGACCGGCGCCGTTTTTCCGCAGGATTTCGACTATCAGGCTGAAGCCGATGCGCGCCGGGGCGCGGTCCCCAGGCTCGACGAGGACTACACCGGCCCAGCGACGATCGAGAGCTATACGGTGCACTACGGTCGCGACGGATTGCCGCGATCGGGTGTCGTCGTCGCCCGCACGCCCACCGGCGCGCGTACGCTTGCCAGCGTTCCTGCCGAGGACGACGAGACGATCGGCTTCCTTACCGATGGACGGCATGAACCAGTCGGAACGGCGGGAACGGTCGCCCGCGAAGGCGAGGACCTCGCGATCTGGCGCCGTGGCTGAGCCTTGGAACGGCAGCGCCCGTACGACGGTCCCTGCCTGCCGTTCCGCCCGACCTGGCGCGCAGCGGATCAGTCCGCGCCCGATCTTGCCCGTCAATATGCGATAGTTCAGCCATGTGCCGATCCCTCTTGCATCGTCGCGGGTGGCAGCATTTTCCTACACCGGTGTCGAGCGCCATCATGGCGCGACCAGTCGATGGCGTAGGCATCCTATATCCTCGCCCGAAGCGCTGGTAGAACCTTGTCGACATTCGAACTGGGTGTCGGGGGTCGTTTCCATCTCCGCGCGGAGAGGGTTTTTGGGGAGACGAGACATGCCACTGGAATTTGCAGGACCGGCGACACCTCTGGACGACGAAGCGATCGAAGGCGCCGCCAAGAAGATCGGCTGCCAGGTCGCCGCGGTACGCGCGGTGATCGATGTCGAGAGCCGGGGGGGATTCCTGGCCGACAAGCGCCCGAAGATTCTCTTCGAACGGCACTATTTCTCGCGCCTCACCGGCCACAAGCATGACGGCACACACCCGGCGATCTCGAACCCAAAATGGGGAGGTTACAAAGGCAAGGAAGCCGAATACGACCGCCTCGGCCAGGCTATCGCGCTCGATCGCGACGCCGCCCTGCGCTCGGCAAGCTGGGGCGCTTTCCAGATCATGGGCGATAATTACCGTATTTGCGGCTTCGAGGATGTCGAGGATTTCGTCGCTGCGATGGTCTCGGGCGAAGCTGCGCAACTCGATGCCTTCGTGGCCTTCGTGAAGAAGAACCATCTCGACGACGAGCTGATCCGTACCGACTGGGCGGGTTTCGCACGGGGCTATAACGGTCCGGCCTATCGGGCGAACAAGTATGACGAGAAGCTCGAGGCCGCCTATCGTTTCCATTCGGCGGGCGGTCCGCATGTCCTTTCGCCCCGCCCACTGCTGCGCCAGGGCGACCGTGGTGACGCGGTGAAGGATCTGCAGACGCTTCTCGGCTTAACCGTCGATGGCGATTTCGGACCCAAGACCAAACAGGCCGAGGTCAAGTTCCAGAAATCGCAGAAGCTCTATGCCGACGGGATCGTCGGCAAGAATACTTGGGCTGCGCTGGCAGCCGAATGACATCGCTGTGCTGTCGCATTGGACGCACAGAGGGGCGCGCCCGAGCCGCTCAGTCGCGAACTAGCCTTTGCGTGTCACCGAAAAAGGCCGCGAGTGATCGAACTCGTCGATGCCCTGATAATCCGGGCCGCCGAACTGTCGGGTAAGGAGGCTGCGGATGTTTTCCGATTGCGGCTCGCGGTGCCGTTCAAGCAGCTTCAGCGCGCCTTGTTCGTCAACCGGGCCTCCCAAGTAGAACCCCTGCCCGAATTCGGCTCCTAGCTCGAGTGCGGTTTCGTGGTCGGCAAGGCACTCGATGAACTCGGCAACACATTCGAGCTTCATCGAATTGATCATCTGGATGACCCCGAGCAACATCTCACGGCCTTGCTCCTTGCGAGCGCCGCGGATCAGCGAACCGTCGATCTTCACCTTGTCGAAATTGATCTCTCGCAGGTAGACAAGCGAGGCAAACCCGGCCCCGAAATCGTCGAGCGCCATCCTGCATCCCGCCTCACGCAAAATTTCGACGTTGGCGCGGGCCACGTCGAAATTCACCAGCATGGCGGTTTCGGTGATTTCGAACTGCAGGCGATGAGTGGGAAACCGGCTGCGTTCGATGACTTCGACAATATCGCGAGCGGCTTCCTCGCAACAGATGTGAGCCGCGCTGAGGTTGAAGGACAACCGACATGGCGGATCCCACTCCGCGGCAAATGCCAGTGCCTTTTCCAGCAGGGTGAGGGTTATGGCGCTGATCCTGCCAAGCCGTTCTGCCGCAGGAATGAACAGCGAGGGCGAAATGTCGCCATGGGTGGGGTGGTGCCACCTCGCCAAAGCTTCGAAGGACACGAGTTCACCGGTCCTGATGTTGAGAATTGGCTGATAGACGAGCGACATCTCGTCGACGGTGTCTATCCGCATGAGCTCGACTTCGATCGTATGGAGCCATTCGCTCTCGTCGCGGATGACGTCGTCGAACAGCTTGGTAGCTTCGAGGCCTTCGCGTTTCGCGACATAGAGTGCCGCGTCCGCATCCAGTAGCGCGCGTCCGACGTCGGCCGAATCGGACCCGAGAACCTGGGCACCGGCACTGCCGCCAACGGTAACCAATGCGCTCGACAAGCGCATGGGGCGGCGAATTTGCGCGAGTGCTTTATCGCACAGCGCCACCAGCTCGGCGGTACCGTCGGTGTGTGCGATGCCGCTCAGGAAGAGAGCGAATTCGTCACCCCCGAGCCGCCCCACGATCGTCCCCGAAGGCAGCGCTCGCTTGAGACGACGGGCGACGTGCCGCAGCACAACGTCCCCGGCATGATGGCCGTATACATCGTTGATCGGCTTGAACCGGTCGAGGTCGATGATCGCCAGCAGTCCACATTTTCCGCCTGCGAGTTCCGCCTCGACATCGCGGATGAAGGCAAACCGGCTGCGGACGCCGGTGAGACTGTCCGTTTCCGCCTGACGCTGAGCCTGCCTGCGGGCATTGATCAGTTCGAGATGCGTCTTCTCCATTGCGATGAGTGCCTGGTCGGCGTCATACTGAGCCTTGAACAGACGCAACTGTATTCGGTGACTGGCCTCGCTGAGATAAAGGCTTACGGTCGCCAGAAACACCACTGCGATCGACGCGGGCAAATTGTCTCCCACGAAAAGATAGAGGACTGCGATGACCAGTGGCAGCACAAAGCAGAAGAAAATAACGCGCGACGCGAAGATGATCCCGGTCAATGCTGCGCCCTGGATGAGTGCCGTCAGTATTCCCAGAGCCAGTACCGGTCCCCATGCCAAATCGCCGGGAGATCGATCGGCTTCGAAGAAAGCAAGCGACGTGTAGAAGACGGCCTGCGCGATCGACAGCAGGACAACCATGGCACCGGTTACACGGGCCGCAACCGCATTGACGTCTTCTGACCGCCCTTCCGCCGGCGGCGAACTCCAGTGCCGGAAACGAAGCATGACCGCCAAAAGGAAAATGGTCCCGACGACCTTGGTGACAGCATGATCCCAATAGACCCAGGCGAAGCCTGCGAATGGCGCTAACATCGTGAGGTAATAGAGGTGAATGACGTCGCGGACCGCCTTGATCCGTTCGCGACCGAAAGCGACAGCGACCTGGTTCTCGGATTCGAACCCGATCATCCTGTCGATGCACCGCCAAAGATTCACACGTGCCTCCACTTGGCCGTAAATGCCACTCCGAAGCGAAGCTATGGTAAATCGGGCACCGGTAAAATTACTGTTACCACCAGCTCAGGCACGGACAATCTACCGTCACATCCAATCGACAGTCGGTGACCCTCCTTCAGATTTCATGGGCGCATTCCGACGCACTACCCCTCCAAGAGTCACTCAATATCAGGCCGTCGAAGGAAGTATGGGATCGAAAGACAGACCGAAATCGGCCCCTTCACTATTATTGCGCACCTCCAAAACTCGACTTCTCCATGAAACACTACCTCCGGGAAGGTAGATTGTTCCACCCACAAAGTCGTCCGGGTATCGTTACTATATCGGGCTGTGATGCGCGCTTCCTATGGCAAGAACGACGTCGGCTCGTGCAAGGAGCCCCACTGGAACTCGCGAAGAATGGTAAGGTCGGGCGGCCAACAGACAACTACCCGGGCCTTCTACAGGTGTCGTTGCCCGCTGGGGCGGGAAAACCGTCTTTGACTTCACGGTCGTTTTCGGATCAACCTGCGGGTGGAGGCTGGACACATCGCGATGACATCGCATGCGAAGACCGAGGTGCTCATTCTCGCCTGGCGAGAGGGCGACGATGAATCCCGGAACCGTCTCATCGCCCGCCTTCTGCCCAGCCTCGAAGAGATCGCCGCCGCCCGACTGCGTCGCGAAGGGGGGACGTCGCTCTCCACGCACGAGCTGATCAACGAGGCGGTCGAACGCCTGATCGCCCATGGCGGCGAGAGCCTGGTTGGCAGAGCTCACATGATCGCGCTGTCCTCGCGGCTGATGAGGAATATCCTGGTCGATCGCGCCAGGGCGATGTCGGCAGCCAAGCGCCAGCATCGTCGCGTCGAATTGAACACGCGCGTCGCGGGGACCGGGCCACTTGACCTGTATGAGCTCGATTCCGCGCTAATCAGGTTGCGGGCTATCGAACCCGAGCTGATGGAAGTGGTGGAGATGCGTTATTTCGGGGGAATGACCTTGGCCGAGATCGCGGAAGTGACCGATTGGTCCGAAGCAACGGTCAAGCGGCGCTGGCAGGTCGCAAGGGCCTGGCTTGCTGACGCTCTTAATCCTGCACTGAAGCCATGACCGAAATCGCTTTCGAAAGACGCGCTCTCGCGCTCTTCGAAAGCCTGATCGACTGCGACGCGCCCGAAGTGCAGAGCGCGCTCGAGGCCATCCCCGAGACCGAACCAAAGCTGAGGGAGCGGGTCGAATGCCTGCTCGAAGCCTATCGCACCCGGACGATCCGGACGGGCGGCGCGATAGCGGACTTCGAGGAACCGCCGCCGCCCGAGAGAATCGGCGCCTATCGCATCGGTGAACTGCTCGGGACGGGCGGCATGGGTTCCGTCTATTCCGCATTCCGCGACCGCGGTGATTTCGAGCACGAAGTCGCCATCAAGCTCATCAAGCCCGGCGCGCTGTCGGAAAAACTGGTCGAACGCTTCACGCGCGAGCGCCAGACGCTCGCGCGCTTCAGCCACCCGCATATCGCCCGGCTTTTCGATGGCGGCGAGACCGATCAGCAGCAGCCCTACATCGTCATGGAGAAGATCGACGGCACACTGCTCACCGACTGGCTCGATGAGGTCGATCCGCCGCTTGACGAGCGGTTGAGCCTGTTTCTCCAGATTTGCAGCGCGGTCAGCCATGCCCATCGCAATTTGATCGTTCATCGCGATCTGACACCAGCCAATGTTCTTGTGGACCGGGAGGGACAGGCCAAGCTGATAGACTTCGGCATTGCCCGGCCGGATGGCGATGAACTTGGCGCGGCGGGCGCTGTTCCTCTTCGCAACATGACCCTGACCCCCGGCTACGCGGCGCCGGAGCGGCTGAGCGGCGAGCCCGCCACGACCCTTTCGGACGTCTATTCCGCCGGAAGGCTCCTCGGCGCCCTTCTCCCCAAGCCGCGACCGGTCGAACTTCAAGCTGTCATGGAGATGGCACTCGCGACCGATCCCGACGAGCGCTACCGTTCGATCGATGCGCTTGCCGCGGATATCAGGGCATTCCAGAAGAATGAGCCGGTATCGGCGATGCCGCCCCGCAGGGCCTATCGCTGGCGCAAGTTCGTGCAGCGCAATCTCCTGGCTGTCGCGCTCACCGCATCGCTGGTCACGGCCGTCCTGATCGGCCTCACTCTGACCCTCTGGTATGCGCAGTCCGCCGGGACTGCCCGCAGAGAGGCCGAAGCCCGCTTTGCCGATACGCGCGCGATCGCCAAGACCATGATGTTCGAGGTCTACGACGAGGTGAGCCGGGTTCCCAGGTCGACGGAGGCGCGGCTGCTGCTCGCCGAAAGCGCCCAGCGCTACCTAGAAACGCTGGCAGCCGATGGCGCCTCCGCCGATGTGAGGCTGGATGCCGGCCTTGGCTATTTCCGGCTTGCGCAGGTTGTCGGCGGCCGGACCGGGGGTGGCACCGTGGGCAGGATCGAGGACGGCAAGACCTATTACCAGCGCGCGCGGGAAATCCTCGAGAGCCTGCATCGGGACTATCCCCGAAGGCAGGACATAACCTCCGCCCTGGCACGCGTGCAGACCGTCATGGCCGACAGCTCGCTTTTCACCGACGGCGACCATGCCAGGGCCCGGCGTGATGCGGTTGGCGCGCGCAAGCTGATCGAGAGCCTCGACCAGCTGGACGCCGATACAGGCGAGGCTTTGGCTGCCACCTATCTGCACGAAGGCAACGCCTATGCGTGGGAGGCGAAACCCGAAAGCGCAGGCAAGACCTATGCCCTGGGCAGGAAGCGGATCGGGGCGATGGACGCCGCGCTGCGACGCTCCTTGCCGGTCCGACGCTCCCTCGCCGAATTGTGGCGGATGACCGGCGCCTATCACAGCTATTTCAAGCGCCACGGCGAGGCGCGTGAATCCCTGGACAAAGCACTGGCAATCCACCGTGCGATCGCGGAGGACGAGCGCGCCGGTCCGCAGGATTTCTACCACCTCCTGACCGCGCTCAACATGGCTGCGCAAGTGGCCGAGTCGGCTGGCGATCTGCGGTCGGCCGATCGCTACGCCAAGGAAGGCTGGCAGGTCGCGGAAAGGGCACTGTTGGCCAATCCGTCCGATGCAGGACTGCGCGATGTCGCCGTCATTCCGGCCATCCGCCATGCTGCGGCGCTCGCTCGCGCGGGACAAGAGCTGAAGGCAGTCGAATTGGCCGATCGGGCGATCGCCATGAAACGAGCGCTTTCGCAGGACGCCGGCGAGGTTGTCGCCGCTCGCATGACTCTCGCGGTGAGGCTACAGGAGGCGTCCAAAGTCTATCTGGCGGCAGGTCGGACCCAGCAGGCTTGTTCGGTGATGCGCGAGGCATTGCAGATCATGCAGGAGTACCAACGCACCGCCGAATTGCCCGTCGCCAATGTCGAGGGCAATCTCAAGCCATTGCTGGCCGACCTGGCGCACTGCTCGTAGCTACGAGAAGCCGCTCAGGGCGCTAGAACCGCTTGCGCGCCGTCAGGACAACGCTTGCTGCGACCCCGTCGTAATTGGACAGGAAAAAGCCGGAATCGCGCTTCTCGTAGCCGGCGCTCACGCTCGCGGAAATCCAGTCGTTGATGGCGTAGGTACCCGTCAGGTTTCCGCCATATTGCCAGTCCTTGCGCGCGACGAAGGTGACGTCCTCGAAGAAATCGTCGAACCAGATCCGGCTGACCCTCGCATCGGCGGCGATGGTCAGGTCCGGCGTTACCCTATGGGCGATGCCGACCGACAAATTCGCGTTCCAGGCATTGTTTTCCGAAATGTCGTTCAGCGCGCGACCGCCGCTGAGACTGCCTCTCAACAAGCCGCGTTGTCCCAGCGGCACGGCCGCACTGACACCGATCGACGCCCCATAGAACGCTGTGCCGTTGTCGAAGCCGCCATCGAAGCTGTACCCGCCGTAGGCCGTGAGGCCGAGGTAGAGAGGCGATCTTCCGAGCGGCAGCCCAAGATTCGCCGAAGCCGACACACTGCGCGAGGAGGGCGCGAAGTCTGCTTCATATTCGATCCCGGAAGCGGTCACCGCCAGTCCGGCATCGACCGTGTCGCCGAGCTTCGTCTGAATTCCGGCAGAAACCGCGGCGGTGGCGAAAACGGAATTGCCGACATCGTCTATCGTACGGACGGGGTTCTCCTCCCAGCCGCTGCCGACAGATGCCCCGATGAAAAATATGTCGTTGACGGTCAGGACGTAGACGCCCGCTTCGCCATCGATCTCGCCTTCGTCTTCTGCCGACGGCTGGAGCGACGTGCGGCGTTGTTCGCGCAGCGCATCGTCGATGCTGTTGCCGCGGCTGATGGCGTCCTGGATATCTGGCACCGCCTGTGCAGCCGCGGGATCGTGGATTACGCTCACGGCGAGCAGGCCGGCAAGTACGAGAATGAGGCCGTTCATTGGTTTTGCCCTCCCCGAACGCGTCCTGCCCCCATGGTCGCCCGATCGAACGGACGGTCGATGGAGCGTGACTGAACCGCGCCGCCGATCGCCCCAGCTCCGCTCCGCGAGCGGGAGCCGGAGGAGATGGAATTGTTCGCCGATGAACTGGGCTCCGGTGTCGCATCCGCTTCGATCCGCAACACGGCGGTCTGACCGGTTTCGAGCGAGTAGGTCTGGGTCGCGTCGCCGCGGACCACATTGGCAATCGTCACCTCCGCCGTGTTCGGTCGCAGCGTTCCCTCGTTGAGTGCGGTGATCACCATTTGCGCCACCCCGGGCCTCAACCCGACGTTGAACGGGCTGCCCTCGTTGAGCAGGAAATGCCCTTTCAGGCTGAAGATAACCCGACCGAACTGCGAGATCTCGACATCGATAAGATCGCCATCCTCGACGCCGAAGTCGCGCAGGATGTACATCAGGTTGAACCCGGAAATACCGATGTCGCTGAAACCTCCGGTGGAGAAGATTTCCCGACTCTGCGAGAGGATGTCGCCCAGCTTGACCGTTGCCCAGGCAATCTTCCACGGACCGACCGAACCGGTACAGCCGGTCGTCCCCGCGCAATTGGGCCCGCGATTGACGTACTGCCGATAGCCCTGATCCGATGACAATCGCATGATCCGCTCGGCATCCTGGAGAGCGAACGCCAGACTGGGATAGCCCGCAGCGCGCGCCAGCCGCTCGAGGAAGGCGATATCCTGCGTGGAGAGCCATTCCTCCCATTGCGCCAGATCGGGTTCCTGACCGACCATCGATTCATATGTAAAGGCGGGCATCTCGCCGGTGCCGGGATAGCCGTCGAGGTCATCCGGATCGGTCGGCGGGAAGCGGCTGGCCTCGGGCGGATCGAACGGCGTCATGACGAAGTCGTCCGGGCCCACCTTCTTGAGGTTGCCGTTCTCGTCGAACAGATCGCCAGCTTCATCGAACGTCACAGGATCCCAGTCGACGCCTGTAAAGGTCACGGGATCCATATCGAATACCGAGGTGACGAGATCCGAAGTCTCGAGCGAAGACTGGCGGAAGCTGGTGTCGCCGAAGCCCTTGCCCTCTTCCGCTTTCAGGTCGGCCAGCTTCTGGGCCTGATAGGCGTCCAGCTCCTCGGTGGCGCGGGCGTTGTCCTCGAGATTTTTCTTCAGCCGTGCCTCCGCTTCGGTCAGCGGCGGAGGCGGCGGCGGTTCTTCGGCGGCGGGCCCCGGGGTTGGAGCCGGACTGGGCGGCCGTGGCGGCGCTGTTGGATAGTCCGGTTCCACCGGGATCGGCGAGGGCTTCGGCGGCGACGCGGGCTGCTGCGGCAGTTCCTCTTTCGGGCGATGTTCGGGCCCGATGCCACCAGGCCAACCGCCAACCGGCGCTTCGGGATCGATCCCGAAGCTTGCGAGCAGCGTCGGGTCGTTCTTCTTGAGGTACGCCCAATATTCGGGCTTGGGCAGACCGGTGTCCGGGTCCAGATTGGGATTTTGCCAGTCCGGACTGGAGACGCCGCCCGGCTTCGTTTCCTCGGTATAAATCGGCGAGTCATAGTCTGCCGGGTGCGCCCTATAGAAGGCCTCGACCTCTTCGGTGGTGGCCAGCTTCAGCCACTTGCCGATCAGAAACTCTTCCTCCTCCTTATTGCCGGCGGCGCGTGCGGCCAGGATCCGGTCCTGAAGTTCGTTCACCGACTTCTTCCGGTTGAGCTCGGTGCGCATCAGCGTCTGCTGGGTATCGAGACGAGTTTGCCTCTCGGCTGCGACTACTTTGTAGAGGTCGACGAACTTGCCGCTGGCGAAGGTCGCGACATCGGCGAAGGTGGTGGCCGGATTGCCCGCGGCAGCATTGCCGAGAATGCCGAGCAGATCGAGGGTCAGACTGCTGACGAATGCGCCCGCGGAGTCATAGTCACCCGACAGTTTCAGGTCCTTGTCGGTGGTCTTGAAGGTGCCCAAATCGGTCCCGGTCTGGTAGACCGAGCCGACGTTGCCAACCCCGCCAAGAAACGCCAACGGGCCTTCGATCTTGTCGAGGAACCCGCTGATCTTCGCGAGCGTATTGGCGATCCCGGAACTCGGCGTGAGCTTCGAGAGCTGCTGAATTTTCCTGTACAGCCCAGGCATGCTTTGCTCGACACTTTTCAGATATTGGAGCTTGCGGTCGACGGACTGGATTTCCCGCGTGATCAAGGTCGATTCGCGTTTCAGCTCCTCCAGCCTCATCAACAGCTTCTCGGTCTCGTCGATAGGGAGGTTGCCGAGGTTGGTGTTCACCAGATTTTCGAGCTTGCGTATCTGATCGGCGTTGGCGTTGAGACGACCGGCCAGTGAGGCCAGCTCGCTTTCGACATCGCCGATACCCCTAATCGCCTCCGCGAAACTCGCCGCATCGCTCAGCACATCTTCGAGGTCTTCCTGGAGTGCCGCGATGCCGCCGGCGGCGGCGACGAATTTGTCCGGCGTGCCGTAGAAGTCGATGATATCGTCGAGCTTTTCGCCCAGTCGCTCACCAGCATCGCCACCGTAATACTTGCCGGCGATCGCCCCTAGGCCGGGGTCATCGCCTCCGCCGCCGAACACGGCGGCAGGATCGTTCTGGCCGGCGAGCGATCCGGTAATCCCGGTTCCGTTTTCCGACGACTGCCGGAGTTCGTCGATCGTGCCCGGCGGCACCTCGTCGAGCAGCGATCCGCCGCCATCGCCACCGCGGGTCGTACCGGTCGGAGTCAGGAGCTTGACGACCCTGCCCGAGGACGTGGTGGTGGTAGTGCTGGCGGGCGCAGGAGCCGGTGCCGGAGGAGCCGCGGCAGACGAGGTCGACGAACTGGGAGGAGCTTCGTCACGGAACATCTCGGCTACCTTCGTCTGGGTATCCTTCTCGATCAGTTCCCTCTCGTTCGCGGCTTTCTGCTGATCTGCCGCCATCTGGGCCCCGATTGTCTCGACCATGGCCGCGTCTTGTTGCTGGTCCTGTTGCTGTTGTGCAGCTTGCAGGGTCGCTGCCGCCAAGCCGACGAACTCGGTCCCCCGGTCTTCCGCGCCTTGCGCGGCGGCCGTCGCCGGCACTTCATTCGCGCCATTCTCGCCGACGCTGAGCGCGAGTAGATCGAGCCTCCGGCCGAGTTCGAGCGGCCGATCGTCGAGCTTCTGTCCACTGGTGTCGGCCGGGATCACCTCCACCGCCTCCTTGCCGAACAGCGCCTCCAGATGCGGCTGCAGCTGCGGCACGGTGCGATAGTCGATCATCGCCGACCCGTCAGGATTGGCGGCGACCATCGTCCGGGCCAGGCGATAGGGCGTGGAGGCCGAGCCGTTGCCGCGTGCGACCGCGCGATGCAGCGCCGAGTTGAGATAGATCATCCCGAAACCGGGATCGGTCAGCGACAGGCCGCGCGCCCATTGGACGACAAGGCGGCCCCGGTCATCGCGATAGGTGAACGCCGGAATGGCATAGTGGACCAGCACCATCGGCTTGCCATCGTGGACGAAATATTCGCGGGCCAGCTCGACCCGGATCGCCTGTCCCGCCAGGCCCTTCATCGCGAGCGCCGAGAGCGGGACGGACATGCTCCATTGCACGTCCTGACCCAGCTCCGGGCCACGATCGAGCCATGGGCGGATAACCGCATTGTGGAACGCGGCAATCTCCCGGTCGCCCTGCATCGTCTTGCTGTCGTAATTGTAGACGAGCTGCTTCTCAGTCGCACTGACGTTGACGAACTTGCCCGCCGCCAGGTCGCCCTCTTCCTTGCGGATCACGACGGCGCCATCGCCGTAGTCGAATCGGGTCAGGCTGCGGTTGCCCTTCCGCACCCGCCCGATGCCGAGCAGCTGGGTGTGCGAGAGATCGTCGCGCCCGTCATAGACCTGCATCATCAGCCGCAGGGCATAACTCTGGCGCTCCTCGACAGCGGGGCTGTCTGCTGCCGAGGAGCGCTCCGGCTGCCTGCCTGCGAACTGGCTAGGCGCCGCATCTTCACCATCGCTGGCTGCAAGCGGGACCGGGGACATGGCGATGACCGCGAGCGCCACCCCCGATTTGAGCGAGGCGCGAAAAATGCGGCGACGGGAGTGTGCGCTCATTCTGCGACCTCGATGGATTGGACAAAGGCGAATTCGGTGGTCCGGCGCAGCGCAATCCGGGCTTGCGCTCCATTCCCCTGGACGAGCCAGCTTGCCTCGCCGGCCTTGTCGGCTTGGGCGTCGGCAAATCGACTCCAGTCGTGGGCTTCGATCAAGGCCGCGGCCATCGCTTCGCGTGCCTGTCGTCCCTCGTTGGACGGGCCGGAATAGCCATAGGGCAAAGGATCGAGGAATTGGGCCGACGCCGCGGTATCTCCCCGGGCAAGCGCGGCGAGGAAGCGTTCGACGATGGTCTGCTCGATAGCGATCCCCGGTGCAGGCGGAGCAAAGCGCGCCTCGCGCACGGCAGCTCCGCCGACGCGGTTGCGGCGCCCCATCTCCGCCTCGGCCGAACCCAGCGACGCGACGTTAAAATTGGTCTGAGCCAGGCGTCCCAGGAACATGCCGCGTCGCTGCGCCGCAGCGAGGCGCTCGAGCGACGCGAGCACGTCTGGCGCCAATTCCGCCTCGCCGCCTTCTCCCAGCGCTTCCTGCAGACGAGTGGCATCGAAGCGCTCGCTCGAGATACCGGCGGCGAAAGGGCGGATCAGGAGCATCCTGCCTCGCGCGGCAGTGGTTCCCTCGATCGACGCGCGGCCATCGACTACGATCACGTAGGCGACCTCGCTGGCGTAACCGAAAATGCCGCTGAACCCGTCGAGTTGCACCGGATAGCCGCCAAAGGACACATCGCCATCGGTCGCACCGACCACAAGCTGGTGGCCGGTCTCGATCGTTGCCAGCTGCCGATCGAGGGGTTCGCTCGAGGCGGCGATTGCCCTGGCCAGAACCCCCGAATGCGAAGCAATCGCAGCGCAAGCCAGCACCATGCCGCTGAGAATCCGAAGCCTGCCGACCATCCCCTTCCCCCTTCGATGCGGTCCGTTCGGCGATCGCGCCGAATACGTCCCCTCACTGGCAAAAGCGGGAAATTCCAGAGAAACGGGTCACGCCTATTTTGAGATTCTCAGAAAAGATCGTCGCGGAAGCGAGCGGCGCACTATTGCCGACCAAGCCGTCGAACACGCGAAGCATCGGCTGTCGGGCTCGCAGCGACTGCTCGGTCAATATTGATCCAGCGCGGTTGCGATGCTCACCGCGCGGCTTGTTCAATCAGCGGGTCGCCTCTTTGGCTCGCAAGACAGTGGCAGGCCGACTGCCAATCTTCGCTGTCCAGAAGCTCCAGCTGGCAAGCAGGCCCAAGACGATGAGAGCGAAGCCGGCGAAAGTCAGCGCGATCCGCCATGCAAGCCCCCCGACCTTGGCGGCATGGAGCGGATAGAATTTCTCGACAACAGCTGATGCACGGTCGCCCTTCGCCGGATCGTCCGTTGCAATTATCTCCGCCGTGTCCGGCGCGATCCAGACGTAGCTCCGCCCATTCGGAGTCCACTCGAAGTCCTGCCGGAAGCGAATGGCGATCGGCTGCCCGACTTCTCTCGGTATCATCAATCGACGCGCTGCGGCCGAAGGATAGGCCGATTGCGCATTCACCATCACCCGCCTCCAATCGGTGTTGCGATCGGCAGGCGCGAGCCCCTCCGGGAGCGTCGGCTTGGCGTCTGGCTCGGCAATCGGTGAAAGCAGCACCGATGAAATCGCGGGGAAGACCATCAGTGTGCCGGTCACTGCGATTAGGATCAGGAAAGGCGACGCGACGACGCCGAGATCGCGGTGTTGCCGCACGATCGCGCTGGTGGTGTAACGGGCGGGCCAGAGGCGAAAGCGGAAGGTCTTGCGCGTTCGCCACCACAGGATTGTCCCGGTGATGGCGAACGCCAACAACAGGATTCCGAGCACGCCCGTGATTGTCTTCCCGATTTCGCCGGCAAGCAGATGGTGATGGAGATCGAACAGCCAGAGTTCGGGTCTCCCCCACGGCCCGGCCCAGCGATCGACGACCGTTCCGTCCTGCGCGATGTAGGCGCCGCCCCCATCCGCATAGATCGCCTGATGCAGGCCGATTTCGTCACCCGCAAAAGTTATCCGGGACAGCCCCGGGGCGGTCTCGATAGCAACTTCGATCGCGTCGCCCAGCTCCGCGGCGCTGCTGACCGGTGCATCATTCGCCCCGTCGAGCAGGATCCAGCTGTCCTCCCACAGCAGCGCCGTGCCGGACAGGCCGATGATGGCCAACAGGAGGCCCACCAGTCCGCCCGTCCAGCGATGCAGAAGCGAAAGCAGCTTCATCAGAACTCGCTGCGCAGGCTCAGCGTGAAGGTGCGCCCACGGCCGGCGAAGAAGCGGCTGTTATCCGTCACCCGAACGGTGTCGCTATCGTAGGTGACGTAGAACTCGTCAGTCAGGTTCTGGGCCGCGAGGGCGATCTCGCCGAAATCGGCGCGGTAGGAGATGAAGGCATCGAGCAGCGTGTAGCCATCGAAGTCGGTGGCCGTGGCTGCATCGTTGAATTCACGCGCCAGGTACATGCGCGCCTGCGCCCGCGCACTGAAGCGACCCGAGTTGTAGTCCGCGGCGAGATTGATGCGATCAGGGGAGATATTCGCCCCGTCGAGGTCCTCGTCGACGAGGCCATCGCCATCGCTATCGGTCTGCCCTTCGAGCGCGGCATAGCCTCCGCTGAGCGAAAAGCCGGGCAGCGGGGTCTGCCAGGCGAGGCTGGCTTCGAAGCCCTCGATCTGGATCGGCTGACGTTCGACTTCGAACACGTCGTTGCGCAGCACGAGGAGCGAACCGAAATCGCTCGACGACCAGAAATAGCTCGCCGACGCCTTGAGTGCGCCGCGATCCCATTCGAGACCGAGCTCGCGGTTGTTGGACACCACCGGCTCGAGCGAGAGGAATTCGTCGACATCCACGCCCTGCTCGGTGATCCCGCGCAGGATCCGGCCGACGTCCGCGATGGTGAAGCCCTCGGCATAGCTGCCGTAGGCCCGCAGCCCGTCGATCGGCTCGACGATCACCCCGCCGTTCCACAGCAGATCCTTGAACGATGGGGACCCACCCGCGACGTCCACGGCACCGTAACTGGCCAGGGTGGTGAAGTCGCCGACCTCGAGTTCGACATTCTCGTAGCGCAGGCCGCCCGCAAGGCGGACCAGTCCATCGGCCAGCGCCAGATTGCCCTGGAGGAAGGGGGCGAGGCTGCTGAAGTCGCTCCGCGGCACCCAGATGCGATCGGTCTGGACCAGCGACTGCTGCGTCCGGTCGAACAGGGCATCGAAGCCGGCCGTCAGGACGAGATCCTCGAAGCCCGGAACCGCGCGCTCATAGCTGACCTTGGCGCCGAGCTTGCGCGAGCGATTGGCCGACTGGTCGAACAGATTGCCGCTGGGATCGATGGCCGGATCCTGGAAGGTCCCGAAGACCCCGCCGCCGAACACGTCGTTCGTGCGGCTGTAGAAACCCTGCAGCACGAAGGTCCCGCCGCCGAGATCGGGATCGACCAGCGAGGCCGACAGGAGATGCGCGGTGTTCGAGGGCGGCGCGCCCGGCGTATCGCCGCGGATGCTCGTCGCGGGAGTGTTCGTCGCGCGGTTGCCGGGGACCGAGACGTAGTTGGCGTTGCCTTCCAGCTCGAAGCGGTTGGCGACGAGTTCGAACCGCGCGCCGTTTGCAAGCTCGTAGCCAAGTCGGGCAAAGACCGACCAGCTATCGCTGTCCTGGATTTCGCCCTGCGTGCCGTCGACGCCAATGCGGTTCCCCGAGCCATCGAAGAATGCGCCGCGCTTTTCAAAAGCGGCGCCGAAGCTCGCATCGAAGGGTCCGGCACGATAGCCCACCAGCCCGGCGGTCTTGGCGCCGATGCCTTCGCCGTCGAACCCGTCGGGAAGCGTGACCTGCGACAGGGTGCGGAACCCCACCCCGTCCTCGCGCGGGGCTCCGACGGTGACCTGGTTGACGACGCCACCGGTGGCACCGATGCCCTGCAGCGCGTTGGAGCCGTAGATGACTTCCACCCGGTCGATGAAGAACGGGTCGATCGTGTAACCGTCGCGCGAGCCGTCGCGGACCGGCGTCGACTGCGGGATGCCGTTGATGGCGTAGAGCGGCGCACGGCCACGCAGGCTTTCACCCGCGCCGGAGAGCTTTTCCCGCGTCGGAGAGAACGACGGCAGCAGCGCCGACACGGCGTCGACGGTCGATCCCGAGAGAAGAACCTGCCGCTCGAGCGCTTCGCTGTCGATGACATCCACCGTCAACGGCAGGGCGCTGGCCGGAAGCTGGGTGCGCGCGGCGGTCACCACGATCTTCGCTCCCGCGTCCCCTTCCGGCGCGGCTTCATCCGAAGGTGCGACGTCCTGAGCGAAGGCGGGCGATAGCGGGGCCAGCGCAAGCGCGCCGGCGAGATAGCGGAACATCTGGAACTCCTCGAAGATTCGCCGCCGCCTAACGCTTATGCGACTTACTCGCAATAGCAATCTTGGGTGAGGATCCCATTTTGCCAAATCTCCCGATCGGCTCCACTCGGGGGGCACCGTGACCTGTCGCTCGTAGCCCTTCTATTACAGACCCTTGCGCCTCGTCGGAGGTGCCAAGAGGCGGCGCAGTACAGGGGGCGGGTTCAGGTAGGCGCATCGCTTTATAGTGCGAATGGACGGCGGTCGATTCGAGCCCCTTCATCGTGTCGAAGACGAGCCCACCTTTCGTGAATATCACCATCCGCGTGCCGACAGCTCCCGACGGGGCCCTGCTTCGGATCGTCACGCGCTTCGATCGCGAGGGGATCGAACTGCGCCTCCCCCTGCAACCGATCCTCAAGGTCAGCCTCGATGCCGGTTCGATCGAGGGCTGGGGTATCGGCACGTCCACCGTCACCGTCACGGCGGGCGGAATCGACAATCCGGCGGGCAAGATCGTCAATCTGACCGTTGACCCGTTCGGGTATCTTTCGCCGTCTTCGGTGAAGCTCAACGCCGCCGGTGAGGCCACCGCGGTCTTGCGGTCCGAGTCGACCGGCATGGTCACGGTCAGCGGCTCGATGATCGGCATGCCGGCGAGCGAGGACCGGATCCAGTTCAGCTTTCCGTTCAGGACGCTGTTCGCCAGCCTTCTGGGAGCGCTGATCGGGGCGGCAATCCGCCTCGTCAGGCCGGGCTCGGGCCCGCGCCCGGGGATCGGCGCCTTGCTGCTGTCCGCGCTGGTCGGCGTGGTGATCTGGGGCGCCTACGCGGTAGGGATCAACCTCCTCCCCTTCACCGCAAGCGTGACCGTAGGCTCGCTGCTGGTCGCAGTGATCTCAGCGCTGGGAGCCTACTTCGGCACGGGCCTGCTCGATAGCAAGCCGCGCGCAGAACCCGAAGCTGCCGCCGAGGACTAGGCCTCGTTGGTCGAAAAGAAGGAATCGCCCGCGGCGAGTTCCACCTTCTCGGTCACGCATACCGGAGCGCTCGCGGGCCAGCGCGCTTCCAGCAGCCGATCGCGCGCTATGCGCACGATCGACACGGAATTGCCCTGGTTGCCGCCGAGAACGTGAAAGGCGTCCTTGTCCTCGCCGGCATAGAAGCCGACGTGCCCCTTCCAGCCGTCGATCTTCCCGCGCCAGAAGACGAGGATCGAACCGAGCATAGGGCTGCAGGGGGCACCGAATTTCAGCCAGTTCCGGGCACCGAGTGGATTGCCGGGCAGCAATTCGCCGCTGAGCGTCGAGGACACGCAGTGCGCGACGAACAGCCCGCACCAGGGGATATCGTCGTCGCGATAATCGATGCCGGCCTTCTTGGCCCAGTCGATGATCTTCGGCTCGTTCCCCGGCCCGACAACTTCACGAACGCCCACGAGCCGCCGCGCTTCCTGGAACCATGGGATCGAGGGGTCGTCCGACGGCGCAACGGCCATCTCGTTGCCGAGCAGGACCACGCTCGTCTTCGGCCCGACCACACCATCGGCCACCAGGCCGTGATCGGCCTGGAAATGGCGGACCGCAGCTTCCGTGAGACGCCCCCAGACGCCGTCTACCGGGCCGGGATTGTAGCCCTTGCGTGCCAGCGCGTGCTGGATCTGCTTGATGTTCTCTACCGATTTGCTCGTCATCGATACTCTCCTCGCCATCGAAATTTGCTCAGGCCGTCCGGTCGCTGCCGCCCGCGACGATCTTCACCGCATCGGGGAAGGTCTTTGCCAGCGGCTCGATGCCATGGGTCTCGTCGGACCAATCCTCGCCCTTGAACAGTTCCTCGCGGCGACGGTCGATGCGATCGAGCGGATAGGTGAAGTGCAGCACGGTATGCTGCTTGCCCCGCGCCGCCACGATCCATTCGATACACGGCCGCTCGGGATTGCCGTGCCCGCCGTCGCCGCTCAGGACGTAACGTGTGGCCGGAATGGCTTCGAAGAACTCAGCTGTGACATTGCGATCGCTGCCGTGGTGCGGAACCTTGAGCAGGTCCACTTCGAGCTTCCCCGCGCGATTGGCCAGCCCGCACTGGGCGATGGCATCGAGGATCTTGTCACCCCGTGCATCGCCGGTCAGCAGATAGCGTTCGTCGCGCGACTCGACCAGGAACACCAGGCTCGAGAGGTTGGCGACCGATTCATCGGCAAAGGACGCCAGCAGGGCCTCCCCGCTGTCGCGGCCGCGCTTGGTCCGCTTGAGCCACTCGTCATACTCTTTCTCGAGCGCGGACAGTTCGGATTCGAGCGGACCGAGGACCGTGAATTTCAGATCCTCGATTTCGACTTCCGCACCCCCAGCGGACTTGATCATGGAACCACCGAATTCCGGGTTCACCGGAATCTTGAGGGCTTCCGCAAGTTTGCGGATTGCGTGCCCTTGCGAAACGCTGGCCAGCACCTGCCAGTTGCGAAAGGGCATGTCGCCGCGCGGGATATCCGCCTCTCCCGCGCTCGCCGTACCGAATTGCTTGGTCAGCTGCAGTTGCGTCTCGGATTCCTTGTTGCCGATGATGTCGTCGAAGGAATTGTGCCACAGTCGGCGGACGCGGAACTTTGGCGGTTTTCCCTCCTCCGCCCGTTCGTGCATGTCCTTGAGGAAACGCACGATCCCGTTGACGTGGTCATCGTCGATGTGGCTGACCATCATCAGATCGATCACCAGCGGATCGCCGTCTGCGATGCCCCGTTCCTCGCGCAGTTCCTCCAGGCGCGGGAGCAGGGCTTCGTGGTAGACGCCCGCCGGCCCGCCATCGATCAGCGCGAGGCGCGGATCGTCCTCGCTCCCGAAGTGCAGCAGCATGCAGTCACCGTGACGGGCAGGCAGAACTTCAAGTTCCATTGAGCATCCTTTCTCGTCGTCAGATCGTCTGCATGGCGCGCAGGACGTCGATCAGCCCGACCCCCTGAAAGCTGCGCTCCCGGCCGAGATCGGTGCAGCTGTCCATCAGCACACGCTTGATCTTTCCCGGGCGGCCGATGAATTCGGAATTGCGCGCCATCAGCAGGGCTGCCGCCCCGCTGGCGTGCGGGGCCGCCATGCTGGTTCCGTCGCGCGTGTCGTCGGCCCCCTCCTTCCCGCCGGGGATCGCGCTGAGGATCTTCTCGCCGGGAGCCAGAAGGTCGGGCTTGGCCCGGCCATCGCCCGTGGGTCCGCGGCTCGAGAAGAAGCTCACCCCGTAATTGTGCGGCGACGTCCGATGGGTTGCGCCCACGGTCAGCACCGCTTCGGCATTGCCGGGGTCGGTGATCGACGACGGGGCGTAGCTGTCGAAGCTGCCGCCGCCGCTGAGCTGGTAATTCTGGTATCCCCGGTTACCCGCAGCGGCGACCACGAACACGCCTGACGAAACCAGCCGCTCCGCCTCCTCGCAAACCGGCGTCGCGCCGCAAGCATAGTTGCGGACAGAATGCGGAATGGACAGGCTCAGGTTCGCGCCATGGATGATCTGGTAATTGTTCTGGGTGTTCAGGAAGCGGATGAATTGCATGGCCGCGATCACGTTGAATTCGGTGTCCGCCTCGGTCGCGCCGACCACGCGGAAATCCATCAGCCGGATATCGGGGCAGACACCGGTAAGTCGCTGCTTGGTCTTGGCCGGATCGTTGACGTCGGGCTCGCGCCAATCCGCCGCGAGAATTCCGGCGACATGGGTACCGTGCGCAACATCCGGAGGCGCCGGCGACGCCACCTCGATATACCGCCGGGCGAGGCCCCAATTGACCGGGCGGCCCCTTTCGGCCTCCTCAGCGAGCAATTTGAGGTCGGCCTTGGCCGCCCCCAACGCCTCCTCCGTTCGCGCACTCGCGAAAGTCTTGGCCGCTTCATCGAGCGCTTTCGAGTTGAACAGGTAGTCGGTCGAAATGAGATCGCGCAGTCGCGAAAAATCGAATGTCGCGATGACCCTGCTCGTGCCCGAGGGCGAAGCATGATCGGCGAAGGCCGGGTGCTCGCTATCGATGCCGGAATCGAGGATCGCCCATGTGATTTCGGAGCAGTTGACGGCAAAGAGAAGGCGCGCGCTGTCCGCCTTGACCGTCAGGGCCGAGCGATTGACGGCCATTTCCACCGGCCGATTGAGCGAAACGGCAAACACGAACGGATCGGCCATCGCCGGACAGGTCTTCGTCAAGCGCCGGAATATGCCCGCGCCGGTTTCGGTGAGAGCCTCGAGCGAGACGAATTCGACGATTTCCTCGACCGTGTTCAGCGTTCGCGGCGGCTGGCCTGTTTCGATGACATTGCCCAGCGCCTGGACCGCCCCCAGCAGGGTAAAGAAAACCGCCGCGCGCCGGACGGCGAAAGGTAGGTTTTCGCCATCACTGGCCATGGGCAGGGTCCCCTGCGCCTCTTCCTCGCGCATCAGGGCGATATTGCGCGCGATCGCATAGGAAAGATCGGCGGAGACGATCTCTTCTTCGCACAGGGTCCGGAACCAGCCCGTCGCTGGAAGCACGCTTTCGAGCACGCGCGCGAGACTGAGCCGGGCGACGACGACCCCTTCGAGAAACGAGACTCGCGGCTCCTCGTCGTCGCGGGCAGCGCGCGAAATATAGGCAGCAAGTTCCGAAGCCGGCTGCGATTTGTAAGGAGTGATCAGCAGGTCGAGCCGCCCGCGCGGATTCGATGCAAATGCCGCCAGCACATCGCCGCGGATCGGTGAATCCTGCACCATCCGCCCGTCGGCGCGCGGGCCGAGAAGAAGCCGGTCGATGAGCTGCGGGCCGAGCGAGAGGTCCGCCATGGCTCAAAAGCTCCGATCGGGATAGGGCAGCCTCGAACCGCGCGCTGTGGCCTGCCGGTAATAGGCGCGCACAGCGGCATCGCACTGCACGTAGCCGAGGTTGATCAGCCGCTCCTGCAGATCGGCATCCAACGCCTTGAGACGCGTCGGCGTCTGCGCCAGCCGGAGGACAGCTTCCGCCGATACGGGGAAGGGATCCGCCACGTCGAACCGCTCGATCGGAGTACGGATGCTCCAGAAGGCGCCGGCGCGCGCTCCCGCTAGGTAGTCGCCGACGAGTTGGCGGCTACGCAGCGCGTGGACCTGCGCATGGATGACCGAGAGGACGCGGCTCGTGTGTGTCACCCAGTTTCTCGGCGGATCGGGATCCATGTCCAGCGCAGCGCCACCGTCCGACACCAGCACGTCGCGATAGCGCTTGTAGATCGTCTCCAGTCCGTAATTGTCGTAAATGCCGCCATCGCTGAGCATGATGTCGGAAAAATAGTCCTCCGGCACACCGGGAACCCGGATGTCGAAATCCTCCGGAGAGACCTTGAGGATGTAGGGTGACAGCACCGGGGGAAAGGCCGAGGAGGCCGTGACCGCCTCGGTCAGCGGCAGCTCGGGCCGCGAAATGCGCCCGATCTTCCAGTCGCGCATATGGAACTTGGTGAACCGCCACAGCGCCCCGCTCTCCAGATTGGTTGCGTTGAAGACGAACAGCGGGAAATCGGGGAGGTCCTGCAGCGTCGCGCCGCCGAAAAGGTGCTTGTCGTAGGCCTTCGCCACATAATCGGCTGCATTTCCAGGGAGAAACAGACCGCTAAGCGATGACGACTTGTCGATCGTCCGCCCGGCCATGCTGCGCAGCCTGTCGACGAAGTTTTCGAAAAGGGCATCGCGGGTGGCGATCCTGTCCCAGGCAAGCGCCAGCACGCCGGCGGCGATCGACCCGCCCGAAACGCTGGAGATGCGCTTGATTTCGCCCAGCAGGCCGAATTCGTGGAGGCGGATGATCGCGCCCACGTGATAGAGCATGGCACGATAGCCCCCACCCGACAGCGACAGGCCGATCCCGTCTTCCGGTGTACCTTCGACCTCGTCGTCGACTTCTGCTGGTCCAGCCATTTGCCTGTCCCCTCGAAGGGGCTGGTCGCCCGAGATCGGCGGCATTGCTTGCCGCCAGCCGGGCAATCAGCGGAATTCGCAGCGGCTGCCTTGCGAAGGAATGTGATTCCATCCGGTTTGCCGGGTTCAGATTCCAGGCAGCGCGATGCACTTTCAACTCGCGACTCGAAACTCCACCAAATTGGACCTTTGGCAGGCGAAATATAGGACGAAATCGACGCTACCGCCCCGTGAAACGCGTGCTCCGGTCTCGGGAAGGGGTCGGTTCAATGGCTCGGAAGCCCGAGGGACGTCGGGATGGCGCCGGTACTTCAGAAGGACATGGTCGCGGGAAAACCTGCTTCAAGCAGGAGGATTTGGTAGCGGAGGAGGGACTCGAACCCCCGACACGCGGATTATGATTCCAACGGAAACTGTCGGTAGACGCGTCTACGTAGAGCGTAGAGCGCCGTGGTGTCTAGAAATGAGAGGACCCGAAACCATAAATGCATACGGTTCCAGAAACCTTTAGCAATGGTCATTAACAACTCACCGAGCTTCTCGCAGTGACGATCGGCTGAAAATCCCACTCCATTTTAGTCTGGGAAGCATTCCATCGCGCCTAAATTTTAGCGTCAATTCGCTTTTGGCCGATACGAAACTAGCACATACTGCATGTTTGGTCCCTGATTGCTCAGGTCGCTGCGACGACTCTGGTCTGCCCCTTCACGAGTTGGGTGGCTTACACCACAGTTGGCGTGATGTGGATCGTATTTGAACCCTGACTGGTTCAGATATGCAATCCATCCAGCTTCCGCGCGCTGTGACGCAGGCTTCTCCCAGACCGCTTCTACCGGGAGAGTTATTTCTGAAATCTCGGACAGATAAGCATTCCCCTTCAACCCAGGCGGACTGGCATAGCAGTATACGTAGGCGGTGGAAGTGCGCCCAGACTGCGCGAATACGGGGCCTACCGCCAACAAGATGGCTGCAATCGCCGTTGTCCCGATCAAAATTTTAGTCACCCTCATAGCCTCTCGTCCCCTACTTCTTGCGCCATCTAGCAGCTTAGACAATTGACTAAAATCCATGTCTTACTGAACAAAGGACGCGACGAAAACAACAAAGCATCTAACGAAACACATCAAGCGCAAACCGGATCTTTCTTGACGGCTATCACGCCTCGAAAGTGGGATGCGGTCGCAAGGCGATTAGCCTTTAATTTGAACCTCGGTCCGTCCTTCCCAACGTGCCATCGAGGAGCCACTCACATTTGCTCGTCAGGTATCTCAAATCGAGATCGTCGATGCCTGATCCGCAGTGGGAGTAGAAGGGATGAGATCATAGACTGAAATCTCTCCGATACCCTTCAAACTCGTCATGCGCTTGGGGGCGTAATCAACGACGCTACGGGTCGCGAAGTAAGTCGGTTCGCTGACACAAATGGCGTTGTTGTGCGCTACAGCCTGGATGCGCGCTGCGACGTTCATGGTGTCACCCCAATAGTCATAACCTGCCCGATGTTGGCCTATGACGCCGCCAACCACTGGTCCGCTATGGATGCCAATTCGCAGTGACAACTGAAGGTCAAGCGAGCTCGAAAGCTCAGCCATTCGTCCTAAGAGTTGGGTGGCAAACCTAACGGCGTTCTCGGCGTCGCCGCCACCCTTCGCGCCGGATATGGCTAGGTAGGCATCGCCCAAGGTTTTGACGCGCTCCACACCGCAATCGGCCGCGCAGGCGTCAGCGAGAGCAAAAACTCGACTAAGCATCTGGACGAAGCTTTTCGGAGATAGCTGCCGCGCAATCGCCGACGACCCGACCAAGTCGACGAAAATCACCGTAGCATCGGAGAATGCATCGGCCACGCTTTCGCCGCGCCTCAATCGCTCCGCCACCTCCTCAGGAAGAAGATTGTAGAGGAGCGTTTCACTCTTTCGTTTCTCCTCCGCGAGCTCCTGCTTGAGCCTGAAATTCTCTAGCCCCTCCGACAAGAATGAGTAGTTCCCATAAAGAATCAGAAGGAGCACGGGCACGTAGACGCTTGCTGACTGGATTAGCGCGGATCGGGGTTCATCCATCGCGGACAGAGCGATCGCAAAATTAGCGGCGTGAATGACCGACCAGATCACTAGCCCCACAAAGTTCCCTCTAAAGACAATCCAGATGAAGGCGATCAGCAGGACCGAATTGCCCATCAATGTGACGGACGGGGGAATACTCATGTCCGTGAGCATTGGGTATGAAATGATTTTTCGCAGCTGATCCATCAGGAAGATCAATGGTATAGCAAAAATCAAATCTGCTTCTCGTATGCGAGGGTAGTGCAGCGTTCCGATCCACCAAATCCATCCTGCCAGGACGACGATTAGCGCTAGTGCCCATAGTGTGAACTTTGAGCCAACCTCTGGATCGAAGTTCATGATCGTGTGGACGATGGTGCTCGCAAGTAGTGCAATGACCAAACCTAGAGCGTAGCGAACTGTCCTCGCTGCGCGACGGCGCTCTTCGATTATAGCTTCGCTTGGAGCTCGGAAAAGGCGCCAGCTAATGGCCAAATTACCCCTCCTAGAAACCTCACCCCATAGTGACTTTCTTAATCCAAAATCATCGCATCACAAATACAAAAGGATCTTCGATTTAATTGACGTTCCCTGGACCACATAACGAGCTGATGCTTGCAATCTATCAGCGACTCTGATGAACGGACGGCTACGAACTGGCGAAATCTGCGACCGTTTCGATCCTCAGCTAGTTCCTGCAGGGAGTTACGCTGTTAGTTCACGCTTTGACTTGGGTGACGCCTCAAGTCCTGCGCCCGGCGCGCGTGGAGACCAACCATCAGCACAAATGGCCAGAAAAGAGTGTTGATGATGTCGAGAGAAGTGTCGGGCCATCGCCAGCTTCCATTTGCTAGTCGGTCCATGACCTCATTAGCCAGCTCTGCAACGCAGACCACCGCGAAGGGTATCGGAGTTGCTAACGATCTCCGTGTGATCAAGCGTGCTAGGATCAGGACAACCATTCCGGCGTGAACATGCAGCAATGCATCTGGTGCACCGGTGCCGTCACCTATCCACCTGATCACTCGCTCATATTGCTCGGGTATATTCATGCCGTCCGCCCTTCGCTTTGAGGTGGGGTATCGCTGCGCCCTAGCTCGTCGGCAATCAGAATTGCCAATGCCCCCACTTGCGCCCTGACGGCTGCTTCTGGCCGAGGCATTGAGTGTGCCCCGCCCACGGCTGGCAATTAATGCACTTCGTGCCTGCCAACTCCATTGCTTGAGCTCTATGAACGACGGGGTCTTGAGGAATTCGGTCCAAGTCGCGTTCTTAGAAATACAAAAAAGGCGCTGCATCACACTGAATATTGCACTTCTGAGGGGATTATACGATAAAGTCGGCCTCGGTTTGCATCACCGGTCGAAGCCCCCTCCTTTCAAACAGGATAGGAAATGGACGATTCCAATACCGACATGACCGAGACCCTCATCGCCCTTACCTCGGACATTGTCTCTGCACATGTGAGCAACAACAACGTGGGCGTGGATGACGTTCCGGCACTGATTTCCAGCGTCTACTCCGCTTTGTCTGGTCTCGGCGATGGCACCCCTGCAGCCGAAGAAGTCCCCGAACCTGCGGTGTCCATCCGATCGTCCGTAAAGAGCAACCATCTGGTTTGCCTCGACTGTGGCCAGAAATTGAAGATGCTCAAAAGACATCTAAATTCGGAGCACGGTATGACGCCGGAGGAGTATCGCGCGCGCTGGAATCTCCCAGTGGATTATCCCATGGTCGCCCCTGAATATGCCGAGACCCGTCGCGACCTCGCGCTCAAAATTGGATTGGGTCGAAAGCCGAGGAAATAGAGCGGTCGCGCGCGGAAGGTGAGCAGTGTCGTTGCTTCTGCCGATAGCCTCAAACCAGATTGCACCTCCGAACAGGAGATGGCGCGCATTCAAGGTGGCGCGGTCAAAAACGTGCGCGTTCGGCTCGAAAGTGATCGATGGGCTCATGGCGCATCGCTACCTCTGTCAAAGTGGCGCCAAATCCGCGAAAAGACGTCCTCACCGAACTCGCAAGCTACCTCGCTTCCCACACCGACGAGAGACGTGGTTGTTGCTGGCTCAAGAGAACTCACAGCGGGTGACCCAATCGAAAATAGGCCCCACCGAGGAGGTGGGGCCAAAGTTGAAGGCATGGAATCATTCCAAGCCCTTCGGGTCGCAGCTCGGAAACCTAGCTCGACGGCCAAGGAAGAATTGTAGAAATTCGCCACGATGGAGTATGTCCCACTTCGGGTCATTAGCGGAAGGGCAGCCTTGGGCTGGAGCTCTCTCCTAGGCTGCCAGCAGTCCCCGTTCCATCTCGCCCATGAGGTCCACGTCTTTTGCGGGATCATGAAACAGGTGCCCATAGACGTCATAGGTCATGGTGATCGAGGAATGCCCCAGCATGGTCTGGATCTTTTTCGGCGGCCATCCTTGCTCGATGAAAAGCGACGCAGCTGCATGGCGCATGGCATGCAGTGAGAACCTCGGAGCGCCCTCCCCATCCACAATGCCGCATTTGAGCATCAGCGGCTTGAAGATACGGTTGTAGATGTTGGAGTGCGTCTCGACGTTGCCAACGCCGTTCGGGAACACCAGCTCGAGATCACCCTTCGGGCAGGCGATCTTCCAAGCCTTCAGCACAGTTGCGAGCCCAGGCCCCATCGGGATCTCACGCCGGCCAGATTTGCTCTTTGTGTTGCCCATGTTGCAGTAGCGATCGGCGCGCTTCCGAACCGTGATGATGCTTCTATTGAAGTCGATAGCATCCCAAGTCAGCCCTCGCAGCTCTGACATGCGCATGCCAGTCAGCAGAGCTGTCATGATCAGCGGCTGGTGTCGCTCAGGTGCGTTCTCGATCAGCGCCTTGATCTCGTTCTTAGTCGGAAACACGCGATCGGGGTCATGCCGCTCCGAGCGACGCAGCTTCACGTCACGAGCGACGTTATGGTGCACGAGACCGCGCTCCTGCGCTGCGCTGATGATCGACCGGAGCGTTGTCAGACACTTCTTCGCCATAGCCCGCGTGCTGTCGCGCAGCATGGCATCGAGAAAATCGCGAACGTGGACTGCGCTCAGCTCGGTGAGCATCAGATAACCAATCTTCGGCTCAATGTGGTTCTTCACATGGCCGCGGTAGGAGTGAAGCGTAGCCCGTTCGAGCTGTTCGAGTTCGCACCGAGCGATCCAGAGCTTGGCCGCATCGCTGATGGTAACGGTGGTCGTGGAGGTAGTCATTGAGCATATCCTAGAGCATTGGTTTATCCCGCTATTCTAGGAGACGCGGAGTAAGCTGTCGGGCTGTTTTCCAGCCTACTCGCTGGGTTTTTGTGCCTGCTCGTTCGCGCGCCTGCGCCTCGCCAAATCACCGACGATGCGGGCGACACTAGACCAATTATCGACGATAAAGCGACGCTTCTCAGAAAGGGTTGCGCGCGAGTAGTGATATGAGATTTGATCGGCTTTCGAGGGAGCTCCTCGCTTTTTCCGGTAGCCCATCTCGATCGCAGCGGCGTAGATTGAAATGTCGCCCCGGTCGATCTTGTCGATAAGGTCCTGCCGTCCGTCATGCTTTAGACGCCGGAGGTAATCATCATTCGTGCCTGCCATGCTGCCGCTGTAGACGCGTCTACAGCGATGCGTCAATTTCCCAATCACCGGCAACATGTTGATCGATTTTATGCGGCTTCCGAGTGGCGTCTCCCGCCACTTTTCAGTCCGAGCCGAGGCGGCTCCATGGTATACTGATAGCAAGCCAATTCCGGCCCGCGACAAACGGTTAGCGACCGCACGTTGCCATACGCACAAGGGATCTCGCCGCTTGCCCTGCGGCATATCGGTAGCTGGGAATAAGACCGGAGCCGAGCGAGTGCGCGCAATGGGAAAATCAGCCGTGACGACCGGCTGGTGAAAGCCCCGCTCCTTTCGGAGTGAAAGCTTGCCAAAAAGATGGGGCTGTCGCCCCTGCCCTGTGAGGATTGAAGGAAAGTCCAGCGGGGTGAGCCCAGCAGGTGCTGGGTGACCGAACGGGCCGAGAGGCCGGGGTTTCGGAGCAGATAGGCTGGTAATGCGTTCCGCCAGCCTGATCGTCGCACGATCGATGCTCTCTACCACTTCCCATGGGATAACCAGGAATAACCCCTCCGCTGCCATGCTGACCTCTTTGCATGGTGGCGGGGGGATTGAAGTCTTCCTTGGGATGGTGAATTGGAATCATCAAAGAAATAGGAAATAATCAGAACGAAGCTGCGAAGCAGCTGAGTTCCGCTGCCGGGCGAAGCCCGGTAGCTGCTTAAACATGAAAGCCAGGGAAGCCGCCCAGACCATGACGGTCCCTTCAACCATGAAGTCCCCGACCCCATGAAACCATCAAGCATGCTTACTCTGGTCCGATGGTAGCTGGGATTGCGGAAGCTATGGTCGCATGACGCGGATGGTCATGGACTGAATGGAGATCATGACCCCAATGGGTTGTGGGCCTGCGTTTCTTTATCAACTAGGTTTTGTGTTTTCTGCCCTACACCGGGGATTGGGTAAGTTCCTGTTTTCAGGATAGAACCACACTTCGGAGAGGAACGGACCTTCTTTACTCACTAAACAATTTCAACTTCCATTCCCGCAGAGGGAACCATGATTGAGGTCACCTCCGCAGAGAATGGAAGTCCTAGAAACGGCTGGTCTTAAGGACCCGGATGGCGCCGAAATCCCGGTGGGTTCTTAGTTGGTGCCATCCACCGGAGTTCTATCCATGCCTAGCCGTTGGAGAGACCAATTTGCCGCTCGTCAATCGTCACCTGTCCTCGCAAGTCCAAAGTTGAGCGCCATTTCGCGAATAAGCTTCAACGACTGAAAAAACTGATGGGTAGCCAAGAGAACTTCTCGATCTTCGGCGCTCAGGTCCATCAACGAACCCGAAATTCCATCGATGACGTTGGCAACCGTTTCAGCCGCGAATTTGATGACCCGGTCACCATTGTCCACCAGGTCGTAACAGGCCAGTTCTCCAAGCCACGCTTGAAAATCTCCGCTGGCATCATTCCCGACCGTATACGCAATTCCAATGCCATCGAGGATCGCAAAATAGTGTGGATCTTGACGCATATATTCTCCTTTATCACCTAGCGTCATTGCTAGTGATGGGAGTTTCGGAGATTCTACGCGCCCCGTCCTATGTCTTCGTATTCCGCGGAGAGAGCAATCACGGTAATCCCTGCTGGGCGATATAACCCTTCTTTTTCATATCGTTGTGAAGCCTGCTCGTGCCAGCCTTGAGATTGAGAATTTACGTTTATGGCAACCTTTGGTCTTGATCCGAGCTACTTTCCGAAGGTGCGCGGGAAGTATGTCGTATATTTTCGAGCTTCGCTGCGACCTCACAGCAATCTCGATCGCGAACGTCAGCGCCAAGCAGTCGAGGTGCTTCTAGCAAAGGGTTGGACCCGTCTCGTAGGTGATTTTGAAGAGATCGAACCCCTGACGCTCGGTGCTCGACCAAAACTCGACCAGGCGATCGCCTGCTGCAAGGATCATAACGCGACGCTGATCTTCGGCAAATTTGGGCAAATGCGCGGCGGAAGACGTTGGCTAGAAGAAGTCTTTCGGCATCGTATCAAGGTCCGCGCTGCCGATCTGCCTAACTGGACATACGCCGAATTCTCTCGCTTCATAATCGAAGACAAGCATCGTTGCACTGATGCGGGCAAGAAGGTCCGAGCCGCTTTGGCCATTGCGAAATCACAAGGCGTTGTGCTCGGCGGAGCAAGACCGAATTCGTGGGGACTCGAGATTGGTCCAGCTAAAAGTGCGAGTTCTCGATCAGCCACCGCGCGTCGGCGTGACCAATTCACAATGCGTGAAATCAGATCGATTCAGAAGGAAGGACTCTCATCACTCACAGACATCGCGCTGCGCTTAAATGAGATGGGACTCAAAGCCCCACGCGGCGGGTCGTGGAGTCCTGCGCAGGTTCTCCGCGTCATTCAACGATCTGAGGAGACAAGAATCGCGCAGTCGACCGTTCCATGCACCGATTAGTGCCCATTGTTCCCATGAAATTGCCCACCCGACACCCGTTCGGGGCGCTCGTAGACCTAGCTGACCAACCACAGCAAGAAGGTCTACCGACATGAAATTTCATCTATACGGATGCGTCATCCAGCGTCAGGACGGCGAGGTCCGCGGTCACATCGTCGCGCCATCGAGGGACAGGGCGTGGATGGTTGCTATCGAACACGAAGAAGCGCTTGGCCTCGAACATGTCGACCTGACGGTCACCCGCGTGGACGAGACCCTCACCGGCGATCACCGGCGTGGTCTCGATGCCCTGCTGGAAAGCACCCCGGTGGGCTTTGCGAGCTTCTGTGAACTCGGCTGGGTCGCACACACTGCCCCGGTCCAGCAGCTGAAGCTCTATCGGCTCGTCAACGATGAAGGTGACGACCTCTTCGCGGTCGCGCCCAACATCGACATCGCCGCCTCGGTGTTCACGACGGCCTTGCGGGTCCCGTTGGGCGAGACTCTAACGCTGCGCATCGCCGATGGCATGATGGAGCTTCCTGCGAACCAGGTGCGCAACCTGCCGCGCCTGCTTGAATGCGGACCGATCGGCATCGTGCAATTCGACAAGAGCGTCGACGGCTGGTCGCACCGCTAATCTAGTCAGTTTGGCTCGGCGGCAAGCGTATCCCTCAACTCGACATACCGCCGGGCCACCTGCATCCAGAGATCCTTGCCGCCAGCCTCTCCTGTCGCCTCGAAATGAAGCACTCGCTCGGCGATGAAACGTTCGGCTTCCTCGCCATGCTCGCGATCGACCCATAGCGCCATGGCCCAAATCTCCTGTTCCCGCGAAATGGTCATGAGAAGGCCCAGAAGAGTGCAAGGACGATGGCTACTACGTGGGCGACCAAGAGAGCCGCGAACTCAATCCTGAGGGCCTTCTCGTCGCTCCTGTCGATCATGGCGATGGCATCCTCATCCAGCCCGTCCAGCAGCCAGCTAAAATCGCAACCATGATCGCGAAATCGCCCTGACAGTGCGGGGAAAAAGGAAAGCTATTCGCCGCCCACCTTGATTGCTTTCTCATCGGTAGCCTCTTCCGAACCATTGGCCTCCATCGCAGCGTTGGCCGCATCAATATTGTCCATCGTGTCGGCGTGCGCAGCCTCGGCAGTTTCGCTGGCAGTCATAGCCCGCGCCGGCGTGGCGTAGGTCGCTTGCACTGGCTTGGGCGCGAGACTGGCGCCGGCGGGGAGCGCAACGGGAAGGTCGCTCTCGAGCGTGGCCATGAGCTCGCGTCCGGCCGGAATAGTGCCGCTGCGCCCGGTGATGAACCCGGCGAAGACGCCCGCGGCGATAACGCCGCCCACCGTGGCAAGCGTGGCGCCATTGCCTTCCTGACGATATGTGCCGTCAAGATTGATGCGACGGCCGCCGAGCTCGAGATATTCCATCTCGACGTCCATCTTGCCCGACTTCCCGAAAGCACCCCTGCTGGTGAGCCAGGTGATCCGACCGATTGCTTTGGTGCCCTGCGGGATCACGACGTATTCACCCAGCAGGACAGGCGCGGCGGTGACGAGATTGAACTGATCGCCCTCCTCCCACCCTCGCCCCTTCGTGGTGACCTCCTGCGTCATCTTGAGCATGATCTCAGTTCCGGCAGGCAGCACCGTTTCAGGCTGCGGCGCGGCACGCACGGCCTGCACCGGCACAGCAGAGGCTGGCTGCACTGGAGCGGTATCCTGCGCGGCGGCAGGCACAGCGAAGGCGGCGGCGAAGATTGCCGGGATAGCAGCGAATTTCATGGTTTGACCCCCAGTGACGGAGCGACCCCCTGTCTCTCCGATTGGCTGAGTTATGCGCGACCTATGAAGAAATTGCCAGTTCGCTTGCAAGTTGGTGTTCAGTGACGGGCGAGCACAAGCTTGGCCCGCGCCGGTGTCGGCGTGTGATCAAGAAGACCGCGAGCTCGATTTTACGGGCCTACTTGGCGCGCCTGTCGGAGATTGGAGCGGCATCTACTCTTCGTCAGCACACGCCTGACTATCCCCTATTTCCACGATACGGCTCACAGGCAATACCATCACCGTCGGCGTCCAATCCAGAGCGATACCCCGGCTGGCCACGATAGAGCGGTGCCGCTCCCGCAGCACGCGCGGCCGCACAGTTGCGGTAATATACTCCTGAAGTGCTTGCGGCGGCGCGTCGAGATAGCTCTTGTGCGTTTCGCACTGACTGTCGTCGTTGCTGTTCAGCGAGCATGGCACGCTCTTCGCGAGCGCTTTCCTCATCACCGGCTCTAAACTCAGAGGGTCGCTGAAACTCGGCTGCCCAGATACCCAACCCGCGCTGCCGCGCTAGCTCCTCCCACTCCACATAGTCCGTGGTGAATTCGCGCAATGCGACAGCAAGACCCATGCTCACCATCACCTGCGCAAGGTCTCGACGATTGGCCGTGCAAACGGCCACTATGCGTCCGTAACGGTCGATGTCTTTCTGGTCGCAGCTGACGCTCTCGTCTCGAATGAGCCCGCGCAGCGTCGCCGCAGCCTCCTCCCCGCATTGCCAGGCTTGCTCGCGGCGGGTGCAGGTCTGCCGGGCCTCAAGAGCATCGATCCCAAAGAGACGAAACCGCTTGCTGCCGATTTCGAGAGAGTCGCCGTCAACCGCGACCGCTTGACCGGCGTAGACCTGCGCTGCTGCCGGCGATGCACAGCTGAGGCCGAGAGCCAGCACGAGCGAAAGGATGCGGGCTAGGCTCTGGCTCATCAACGCCCTTTCCTACTTGGAACAAAAAGTGAACTACACCTCCTCCTCAACCCTGATTCGGAGGATGTTTTGATCATCATCGACCCCCTTATCATATCGGCGTTTGCCGCCCTCATCACCGCGCTTTCCACGCTGATCTGGTCGGTCAGACGAAAGCCGTGAGCTCCAAGCGGCTGGATAAAATCTCGGACTATTCGCGCCATGACTACGCCCTGAGGGTGGACTGTCTCAGGTGTAAAAGGGTCGCTGTGTTGAACCCCTTGGAGATCACATTGATTTGTCAGGAGCGCGGCTGGTCGAAGCAAATGGCGTTGGTCGAGAAGAAGCTGATTTGCTCTAGGTGTGGAAGCCGAGATATTCGCCTTGGGCCGGCGTTCCGCAAGTGAGTGCTCGGCTGCCTCTCGATGTCTGAATTCGTAACACCAGCTCGTTGACTGGTTGCTTAGTTTTCAACCTCGATCATTATGAATTTGGAACGGCAAGTCACCCCGGTGGCAATGCGACCCCGCCACCGAATGGAGCCCCATGAAGGTGGCTTGTCGTTTCACCGCCGCCCGACATGCATTTCACCACTAGAAAGCGGACTGGCAGCTAACGACCCGCAAGCGGACGCTTCCTAAGTGTCGTCTTCGTCAGTGAATCGCACTTCGACATTCGTGAAATGCTCTTCATCACCAAACCCCGCACCTAGGTCGTAAAGGTAGAGAGTGACTGGGCAGGATTGGCTCTCTGCCCACTTTATAGCGTCGGACACTGACACGGCTTCAAGCGCCTCGTAATCGACTGCCACCTTCGGGTCGCTTTCAGGCGCTTGGTCGGCATCCGTGCATGAGTTGTCATGCTCTGTTGCCTCAATGATCGCGTTAATTTCGCGCCACCGATAGGGCCGTGTGCGCTTGTCGATTATGTTCCAAAGCATGGCCGGCAACTAACGGTTGGCACAGCTACCGGCAATGTCGGCTTTCCACCCAATAGCTGACTAGCCGTGGCGCTGCGATCCCGGACGGGATAACAGGCGCTAGTCGTCGCAGGCAATGCAAAGGGGAAACTCGGAGTCCGCCTGGGAGGAATCAACTGGTGCGCCACAGTGAGCACATCGGATTTCAGGCGCATGATTCTCGCCAGCACGTCCTGACTTTCGGTCGGCGTGCCACTTGCGCTTTTCTTCTTCCGTAAAAGCCATCACAGTCCTCTTCAGACCTTCGGATAGCAGCAGATTCCTAACGACTGCTTTCCACCCAGTTCGTGACTAATTTGCCGAGCTAGCCATGTGCCAGGAGCCGACCGACAGTTAACGACGCCATTGCGGTCACTTCATTCACGGTTACAGATCATGCAATGCTCCGCTGCCTTGCTAATCAACGACACGTCCGCACCGTCGCCCTAGGCCTCAGCTGGGGCGTTCTGATCGGCGCATGCGTGGCTCTCATTGATGGCGGCCCAATGGCTGAGAGAAAATTCTTCTTCGCGGTAGCATTGTTTGGCGGATTGGCTTTGCTAGTCTCCGTTACTAGCAAGCGTGTTTAAATCCATACTTCCTCGACGGCAGCTTCCCACCCATCTGGAGACGCTTTCACCGAGGTGGCGATTTGCCAGAAGCTGACCGGCGGCGAATTACCCGATTGCGGACATTGAGATTGCGCTGCAAGCTGGCCCCGATGTCATTAGATTTGCCATCTATCCGATTTTGCAGCGCCATGGGGATGGCGGTTTTATTAGCACTGGTCATCGCACCACAAGCCGCAGCAAAGGGCATGCCCGCACACATGGAAGAACGACTAAAGCGAGATGCGCCCCTTCCAACTGAGATGCAGGGTTCTTGGGCTGACCTGGATGATCCTTCGACGGAGCTCGTCGTAAGCGGTGGCGAGGTTGCGTATTCCGGGCAGACCGTCGAATACGATTACAAGCTGGTTGGTCAGGTGGATGGCGCTGTCACGGTCAGCCTCAAGGTCAACGACGAGGCAAAAGACGACACCTTTCAGCGTTCCAATATCACCGAGTTGGTCATTACGCCCGATGGCGAGCTTCACGCATACAACTTGAAGTTTGCCAGCCAGTTCGCGCGAGTGCCTCGCTGACTGGGGGACGGCAGCTTTCCACCCATGATCCGACGTTCGCTTGTTTTCTTCGGACACCCAAGAGCGGACATTCCTTGTCGGGCAAGCGCTTCCCTCCTCTAACGAAGTCGCTCGCCCAACGAGCAAGTGTTTTCCCAGGGCCTCGCGCCCGAAGAGTATACCCATCCGAGGCGTCTCACGGCGTCCACGGAGTGTCTCATACGGGTTCGATCCCGATTGTGAGACGCTATGCTGCGCTAACTCTAGACCCCATTGAGACAGCGAGAACCAGCACATGAGCATAGTCGGATACGCACGCGTCAGTAGCAGCTCCCAGAATCTCGACCTCCAGCTTGAGCAGCTCGCCGACGCGGGGTGCGAAAAGGTCTTCTCGGAGAAGGTCACCGGGACATCGCGCAACGACCGCCTAGCGCTTGAAGAATGCCTCGACTGGCTGCGCGAAGGTGACACGCTCGTGGTCACGCGCCTCGACCGTCTAGCTCGATCCGGTCGCGACCTGCATAACATCATCGCCCAGCTATCAGCGAAGCAAGTCGGGTTCCGGTGTGTTCAGCAAGGTGCGGTCGATACGACCACAAGCATGGGGAAGTTGATCCTCGGCATACTCGGCGCCGTCGCAGAGTTCGAGACCGACATCCGCAAAGAACGTCAACGCGAAGGCATAGAGCGCGCCAAGGCGGCTGGTGTATACAAGGGGCGCAAACCTACCGTTGACGTCGAGCAGGTGCGCTCTCTCCGCGATCAGGGTCTGGGAGCAACCCACATAGCAACGGAGCTGGGGATCGCACGAGCGAGCGTCTATCGGGCGCTGAATAGCGTCTAGGTCACGGTGACCTGATCGCTTTGCTGCCATATGGCGAAGTCCTAGTCATTGCCAGCGCGCGCGACCCTGATGATGCCAATTAGCCGTAGTTGAGGCAATCCAGCCATCCACCGAGGATGGAACCTCAGCCAATGGCTCGGAAGGCGCACCATGGCAAAAATACCGTCGAAGAGCATAACTGCGCGGTCGATCGACTGTCGGGTTCAGCGCTGGGTCGCGCATAGAGCTACCTTCACGCGGTGTCGGGTCCTTACCAATAGCTGTCGGGTTTGGCGGCCGCGGCAAAGTTTGTGAATAAGCGGCCTTGTTTAGCATCGTGCCCTAGTCACCTAGCGAATCTTGCACGAAAAACGCCTCGGCATCGCTGCGAAGCCAACGACGCTCCCCAAACATATAATTGTGCATCTGCGCGACATCGACCGGCTGGAACGGGCCGTAGGTGTTCATCGCCCCCGCGCGGAGTGTTTCCAAACACTTTCGCTGGCAGTCCGCGATCCAGGACAACGATACAAACTCATACGCGACCCGCGCGACGAACTGCTGAGAGATGCCGACCACGCCCCCGGATTCGTGAACACAATGAAGAGCGTAGTCGCTCGCTGGATCGAATGCGATTTGCCATCCTGGTGCGGCCATCTGCCTGCACAGTTCGTCCATGCTCGCGCCAACGATGATAAAGATCCTGCCCTCAATAAAATCTAGAAGGTGCTGGGGGTCGCGGATAGTCAGTATGAAGGGCATATAGGGCGCCCACGCGAAATCGTTCTTGTCGCCGTTCAGCGACCAGAACGCGCCCCGCTCGTCAGCGAACGGCCCGACGATCGCTGCGTAGTCGGGCTGCCCTCCGGCTATTACTGCGTAAGCAACGCCTGGTTCCGGCCGAGAAATTGCGAACCCTGTCCTTTTGGCATCAGCGATGCACGCGTTCAGCGCTTCGACGTTAGTGCGCTCAGGCAGGTTAACTGCTTGTCGCTTCGTTTCACCAGGTGCTCCTCGGTAGCCTACCGCACGATCAGTCTCCAAGAAGCTGCGCAGTTTCTCGATCGCTTCAGCCTGCCTCTTGCCTCGGCCATTTTGCTTCGGGCTGCTTTTCACCTCGATAGGCACAGGATCGGAAGCGCCGAGCAGACAAACATCGCCAAAGCGGATGGTGTTGGTGATGTCGGAAAGGACTGCTGGCACCTTGTGCTCAAGGGCACTGAAGAGGCACGTCAACTCGCCAACCAATCCCACTTTGCCACGGATCATCCCGGCGTCGCGTTTTATGGCGAAGCGGTCGGTGTCAAAGTAGGCGTGCTTGATCGCGAACTTATCAAGGTAGAGAAACGCGAGCGCATCTCCGCAGCATTTCCAGATGTAGATCTGCTTGGCGCATCGATCGATGAACCCTGCAGTGCGCTTTATCTTTGTTCTGAGCGCCCTGCTGACCTCCTTCGTCCCGCGGCCTGTTTTCAGCTGCCGCTTCAATTCTTTGTGCTTAGCGCGATGCTTGTCCTGCCTCAGCTCCGCGAGAATGATTTCCTTCAATATGAGGAGGTTTAGGGCTTTGACCGAAGCAAAGTCGTCCTGATCCGCTTCAATCGCGCGGAGCAGCTCTACCATTTCAAAGAACGGCTTCTGCCGCCGACCCACCATCATTTGCGTAGTTCCGATCTCAGCCTGTGAGAGAACATTGTTATCCTAAGCGCCTCGAGTTGGCGATTGTAGAGGCGGCAATCCGATCAGGATTCGGATGTCGGCATTCAAGAACGCTAACATTGTGGTCGAACGGCTTCGAACGAGACGCAAGGCTGCCAAGGGAGAGCCGTCACCACACAGGTCGTGAACGGCCCCCGTCCGCTTCCGGCGGTCCTATGCCGCTGGGCGGTCATGCGCGCATGCCCCTGGCGGTTTACAGCGATCTCGCAACGCATTGAAAAGAAAAGGGCCGATTTCGGTGGAGTTTACACCGGAAAGCGCAGAAGTCTGCGATTGCTGTCAGCTTGGGAAGCTGACGATTACGCCCTACCGTAGTCCGGTCGCAAACGAACGACGCACTGTATGGATTGCCGTGTCGCTGAAGTTTGGTCCGGTTTGTCAATGCGGTAATGGGCGCGCATCGCGATATCCATGAGTCGATTTGACAGGCCTAGTCCTGATCAGGAAACATGTCTGACTGAGCGGCTTCGGGTGGAAGGTCGAGATCAGCAATACCCCGCACCGCGATCGACGGCGGTGCCAAATTGCGAATATCTTGGTCGTCCGAGAGGATTTCCTCAGCTCGTGCGACTACCGCAATCGCCACAATTTGCTCGTCGAATTTCGACTTGTCTCTACCTGAAGTTGGACGCCGTTGCTTTCGGTTCCGAGCCAGAGCTGCACATTCGACAGCGGCCATTTCATCGAAAGGAGCAATTCGTATCGCTCGCTTACCATGAAGCACTGACAGCCAATCGTTTCCGACATCATCCCCCTTTGTCAGCATCTCCGCGAGGGCGGGCGTTGGCACAACAAGAACGTCACCGCGCTTGGACATCGTGTCCAACAAGTGCTCGATGCGAGCTCGGCAGTTCGAAACCGGATTGCCCCGCTCATCCGGGCGCGTCGGCAAATCCGGATCGATCAGATGAAGGATGACAGACGCATCGGCGGCGACGATCAATGCTCACTCTCCCCGCCCTTGCGTTCGGCAAGAAGCTCCCCGATCGGATCTCTAGACTTAGCCCACCTACCTGGGCCGATTTCACGCAAGGCAGCTACCACTTCGCTCACAGGAGCACGATCAAGCTTGCTTTCGATACGGTCGATCTTGAAGCGGCGAAGTTCCCACCTGCCATCGCCATGCCGCAGCCATGTTCCCTCACCATGGAATCTCACCAGACCAATACGAAATAGTGCTGCGAGCTCACGGCCCATCGCCTCAGGCGCCTCCAGAGAATAACTCTCAGTGCCATCGACTATTCCTACGTGCACGGTGGAATCTCGTCCCTCGACTCGAATAACCTCACCGTCGAGCGCTCCCATCTGCTTGATAGGCCCATATGTCATTTCAGCGGGTCGGTTCCGGCCTTGGAAGTCCACGCGGATCACATTGCCATCTCCACCGACCAGCGACCCTGTCGCATTGTCGCTGCGCAGCATGTCGTCCAGGCGATCGTATGCCTTTCGAGCACTACGCGTCCCCTCCCCCGCCGCAACCATTCGAACCCGACGCTCAACTTTCGGAACTGCGGGAGGCTCGATCCTAGCGTGGACGACGGTTGAGCTCTCGGTAAGGCGGGCAAAATGGACGGAATCTTTCTCGCCGAACAATTCGCCAAGCGCGACCAGGTATTCGCCCAATCGCTCCATAGGAATATCGCTCGGCTTGTAGCTGCCGGCGATCCTGAAGGTAAATTCGGTGTTCATCGCTCACTCAATCCTGTGCGCTAGGATCACTCGTGTCGATTAATTTATGCTTGCCTTGGCAGCGACACGAGAAGGCGCAAATGCGTCTTTCCTTCAATCCGCTCCCTTCGCCATCCTTTGAGTTATTCCCTTCCAATTGCTACCCTCCACGAAGGCCTCAAGGATTTTTGCCTCGACCTCATCTTCGACCCTACCGCTCTCATTCATCTCGACCACTCGCCTGTCGAACTCAGCCAGGACATCGTCTAGAAATTGAGAGCCAAGATGTTTTGTCGCGACCGCAAGGATCGCTGCCGACATTTCATAGGCCAAGACAGCGTTCTCTATAGGCGTGTAGGCATTCTTGGCTTCGATTGATGCAATAGCGTCCTCACTCCAACCAAGTTCCTCGTAGGCCTTGCGGTCCTCCTCAGTGAGCGGTCGCCATCCGAACGGCTTGTCATCGGGTTGGGCCTGCTCGTCGCGCGGCACTGCGGCTCTCCTCGTTCCCGTTTCGTATCAATGTTGCACGGAGCAGCCTGAACGCCAAGGGAAATGGCTGCTAACTGCGAAAATCAGATGAACCGGAAATTGCCTAATTCATGCATGAAGCTCGGCTAACGCTCAAGCTATCATGAAGATTTTTGGTAGCGGAGGAGGGACTCGAACCCCCGACACGCGGATTATGATTCCGCTGCTCTAACCACCTGAGCTACTCCGCCCCAAAGAGGCATGCCGGGGCAGATGGCCGCTCGGCAGGCGGCGCATTTAGGGTGGTCGGGGCACGCGGTCAACCGCGCATTTACGCCTCGCGCGCGTTTTCTGCGAAGCCCTGCGCGGCGGCCTCGTTCATCCGCCTGACCTTGGCCGCAAGACCGCGATTGAGCGCATGCGTCAGGGCGGTATCGACCTCGGGCACCGCACGAGCGTAATGCGCCAGTGCGTCGCGATCGAAGGTCGCCACACGCGAGCGCTGCGCGACGATCACCGTGGCCGAGGCGGTCTGGCCCGACACCAGGCTCATCTCGCCGAGGAATTCCTCCGGGCCGCAGGTCCCGACGATCCGCCCGTCGCATTCGACATGCACCCCGCCCCGCGCGACATAGATCAGCGGCGGATCGGGTTGGTGCTGGCGCATCAGCACCTCGCCCTCCTCGACATCGCGCCAGGTCATGAGATCGCGCAGGCGTTCCTGTCGGCCGGGATCCTCGATGCCGAGAAGGCGGTCGAACAGGCTGGTTTCCTCCTCGAGCATGGCCCCGCGCCGGGCGCGTCGCCGCAGCACCGATATCTGCACCGCATTGACGGCAACGAAGATGAGAGCGACCACCGCCCAGCCGACCTGACCGGTCAGCGCGAAATGTCCGAACACACCCAGTCCGGCGACCAGCATCGCATAACGCAACTGCCTGATCGTCGTGGCGGCCATCGCGACGACGGCCAGAAGCGCGGCCCCATAGGCCAAGATACTGGCAACTCCGGACATATCCGATCCCCCCTGTATCAGGGGTTCCTTATGCCGCGCCCCGCCCGCGAAATGCAAATTCCTTTATCATCTCCCACGGTCCGCCGCGGTAGCGATGCAGCGCCAGGCCGCGAAAGGCGAAGGGCCGCGGCTCGATCGCGTCAGCCAGTTCCACCTGAAGCGCCTTGGCCTCCTTGCCGCTGACCTTGTTCTGCACGGTGACATGGAGGCGCGGACGATGCTGGTCCTGCTGAGTGAGCATCCCGAGAAAATGATCGGCGATCATGTCGCGCAGGTCGAGCATGGCGGGACTGGACAGTTTCACCGCCGTCCCGCGGCCGAGCGACATGATCCCCTCGACGTGTCCGGCAACGGGTGCGAATTCGCCGACAAGCCGCTTGAGATAGCTCGCCGCCTCGTCCTCGCATTGGGCGGGCAAGGCATGGAACAGCGTGACATGCGCGTCGAGATAATTGCGCTCGGGCGGGAAATGCGCGGTGCGCAGCGCGGTGAAACGGGCCTGTAAGTCGCGCGGCAATTGCGCAGTGACGATCAGCGGGGCGTCGCCTTCCCCGCTCACATTTCGCCGCGCTGGCGACGGATTTCGAACCATTTGGCTACGTTGCGATTATGCTCGTCGAGCGTCTCGGCAAAGGCGTGCCCGCCGCTGCCATCGGCAACCATGTAGCGTGCGCTGGTCTTGGCGGGGTTGAGCACCGCAGCGATCGCCTCGCGCCCCGGATTGGTGATCGGCCCCTTGGGCAGGCCGACCATGGTATAGGTGTTGTAATCGTTGATCGCCGCGATCTCCGATTGCTTGATGCGGCGCCCGAGCGGCTTGCCCCTGGTGATCGGGTAGATGATCGTCGGATCGGCCTGCAGCAGCATGCCGTCCTTGACCCGGTTCGAATAGAGCCCGGCGACCATGCGCCGCTCGCTCGGCTTGCCGGTTTCCTTCTCGACGATCGAGGCGAGGGTCACCGCATCCTTCACATTGTCGACCGCAATGCCCTGGGCGCGCTTGGGCCAGGCTTCGGCGAGATAGTTCTGCATCGCCGCCTGCATCCGCGCGAGTACCGCGCTGCGCGCCTCGCCGCGCTCGAAATCATAGGTATCGGGCAGCACCGAGCCTTCGACGGGCACGGGGATTTCGCCGGTCAGGTTCTCTTCCGCCATCAACCGCTCGTGCACCATGATCGAAGGCATGCCTTCGGGAATGGTGACGAAGCGACGGATCACCTCGCCATGCTGGAAGGTGTCGAGGATGGTGGCATTGCTGGCGCCGGCCGGCAGCAGGAATTCGCCCGCCATGATCGGATCGGACGAGCCGAATATCTTGGCGCGCAGCAGGAAGCCGTCGGCATCGCCGATCAAGCCCTCGTCGGAGAGCTTTTCGGCGACCGTGGTCAGGCTCGCGCCCGAGGGGACGATGAAATTGGTGTCCTCCTCGACATTGGCGCCGCCCCACCAGCCCGACAGGAACCAGATCGCGGCCACCGCGAGAACCAGTGACAGCACGCCTGCCAGCAGGCAGCCGGCCTTTTTCACCTCAGTCGACCTTCTTGACGATCAGCGATGCATTGGTGCCGCCGAAGCCGAAGCTGTTGTTGAGCGCGGCCTTGACCTCGCGCTTCTTCGCTTCGTGCGGAACCAGGTCGACGCCTTCGGTGCCCTCGTCGGGATTGTCGAGGTTGAGCGTGGGCGGGACGATCTGGTCGCGAATTGCGAGGATGCAGAAGATCGCCTCGACCGCGCCGGCGCCGCCGAGCAGGTGGCCGATCGCCGACTTGGTCGAGCTCATCGAGGCACCGCCGAGATCGTCACCCAGCACGCGCTTGACCGCGCCGAGCTCGATCGTGTCGGCCATGGTCGAGGTGCCATGGGCGTTGACGTAGTCGATGTCGGTCGTTTCCATCCCGGCCTTGCGCAGCGCCATCTTCATGGCGAGTTCGGCGCCCTTGCCCTCGGGGTGCGGCGCGGTGACGTGATAGGCATCGCCGGAGAGGCCGTAGCCGACAACCTCGGCATAGATCTTTGCGCCGCGCGCCTTGGCGTGTTCGTATTCCTCCAGCACGACCACGCCCGCGCCCTCGCCCATGACGAAACCGTCGCGGTCCTTGTCATAGGGGCGGCTCGCCTCGGTCGGGCGGTCGTTCATGCTCATGTTGAGCGCGCGCGCCTGTGCGAAGCCCGCCACGCCGAGCGGGTTGATGGTCGCTTCCGCGCCGCCCGCCAGCATGACGTCGGCATCGCCGTCCTTGATCATGCGCGCTGCGTCACCGATCGAATGCGCGCCGGTCGAACAGGCGGTCACCACCGCGTGGTTGGGGCCCATCAGGCCGTATTTGATCGAGACCTGGCCGCTGATGAGGTTGATCAGCCGACCGTGGACGAAATGAGGGCTGACGCGGCCCGGACCGCGCTCGTGGAGCACGATGCTCTCGCTCTCGATACCCGGCAGGCCGCCGATGCCCGAACCGATCGAGACGCCGGTGCGCTGCTTGAGGTCGTCGTCCATGTCGACGAGCCCGGCATCCTCCAGCGCCTGGCCGGCGGCATCGATGCCGTAGACGATGAAGGGATCGACCTGCCGCTGGACCTTGTGGTCGACACGCTTGTCGGGATCGAAGCCGAATTCGTGGTCCTTGGGCTTCACCTCGCAGGCGATGGTGCATTTCTGCCCAGTGGTGTCGAAACGGGTGATCGGCCCCGCCCCGCTCTTGCCAGCGATCAGGTTTGTCCACGTTGTTTCGACATCACCGCCGAGGGGGGTGACGAGGCCAAGTCCGGTAACGACCACACGACGCATGTAAATCTCCGCAAAAAGACAACAGGCCCGGCCCGCTATCGGGTCGGGCCTGTCCGGTCCCGCATCATGGGCGGGATTCGAAAAGCGTGAGCCTTAGCCCTTGTGCTCTTCGATGTACTTCGTGGCATCGCCGACGGTGGTGATCTTCTCAGCCGCATCGTCGGGGATTTCGACACCGAATTCCTCTTCGAACGCCATCACCAGCTCGACGATGTCGAGGCTGTCGGCACCGAGATCGTCGATGAAGCTGGCTTCCTGGGTGACCTTGTCGGCCTCGACGCCGAGGTGCTCGACGACAATCTTCTGCACGCGGTCGGCAGTATCGCTCATTTTTGTCCCTCTCAGATTTGGGGGTTTATGAATTGCCTGTCGCCCTAATGAACGGCGCGGCCTTAGGCAAGTGCCACTGACCGGACCGAATATGGGAAGCCCGGCCAGAATTGGTAGGGTCCGTCAGTCGCCCGCCTGGTCGACGCGAGTCGCCTGGGCGCCTTCGGGCTTGGGTGCGTCGACGGTACGAATATGCACGTCGCGCAGCTGGCGCGGGCTGACGAGGCTGGGTGCGCCCATCATCAGGTCCTGCGCCTTCTGGTTGAGCGGGAAGGCGATCACTTCGCGAATGTTGGGCTCGTCGGCCAGCAGCATCACGATGCGGTCGATCCCCGGGGCCGAGCCGCCATGCGGCGGCGCGCCCAGCTTGAACGCCTCGATCATGCCCGAGAAGTTCTCGTCGACATCGGCCTGGCTGTAGCCGGCGATCTCGAAGACCTTGTACATGATGTCCGGGCGGTGGTTCCGGATCGCACCCGAGCTGAGCTCGTAGCCGTTGCAGACGATGTCGTACTGCCACGCCTTGATGTCGAGCGGGTCCTGCGTTTCCAGCGCTTCCATCTCGCCCTGCGGCATCGAGAAGGGGTTGTGGCTGAAATCGACCTTCTTGAGCTCTTCGTCGTATTCGAACATCGGGAAGTCGACGATCCAGCAGAACTTGAAGCAGCCCTCTTCGATCAGGCCCAGTTCCTCGGCGACGCGGGTGCGCGCGGCACCGGCCAGCTTGGCAGCGTCCTTTTCCTTGCCCGCGGCGAAGAACAGGCCGTCGTTCTCGCCCAGACCCAGTTCGGCATAGAGCTTCTCCATGCCTTCGGTGCCGTGGTTCTTGGCGATAGGGCCGCCGAATTCGCCGCCCTTGCGGGTGACGTAGCCGAGACCGGCGAAACCTTCGCGGCGCGCCCAGTCGTTCATCTCGTCGAAGAACTTGCGGCTCTTCTCATGCGTGTCTGGTGCCGGGACCACGCGCACGCGACCGCCCGAACCGACGATCTTCTCGAACAGGCCGAAGCCCGAAGTGGTGAAATGCTCGGTTACGTCGCTGATGATCAGCGGGTTGCGCAGGTCGGGCTTGTCGGTGCCGTACTTCAGCATCGACTCGGCATAGGGAATGCGCGGGAACTCGCCCGCCGGGGTGACGGTCTTGCCGCCCGAGAACTCCTCGAACACGCCTGCGAGCACGGGTTCGATCGCCTGGAAGACGTCTTCCTGCGTGACGAAGCTCATCTCGAAGTCGAGCTGGTAGAATTCGGGGCTGCGGTCGGCGCGCAAATCCTCGTCGCGGAAGCAGGGCGCGATCTGGAAATAGCGGTCGAAGCCGGCCACCATCAGCAGCTGCTTGAACATCTGCGGCGCCTGCGGGAGCGCGTAGAAGCGCCCCGGATGGAGGCGGCTCGGTACGAGATAGTCGCGCGCGCCCTCGGGGCTCGAGGCACCGAGGATCGGGGTCTGGAACTCGCTGAAACCCTGGTCGGTCATGCGGCGGCGCAGCGAGGTGATGACCTTGTTGCGCAGCATGATGTTGGCGTGCACGCGCTCGCGGCGCAGGTCGACGAAGCGGTACTTGAGGCGCGTTTCCTCGGGATAGTCCTCCGCCGAATTGACGATCAGCGGCAGTTCTTCGGCGCGGCTCTGGACGCTCACTTCGCGTGCGAAGACCTCGATCTCGCCGGTCGGCAGGTTCGTGTTCACCGCCACGTCGGCGCGCGCCTTGACCACACCGTCGATCGTGACGACCGATTCCAGCTTGATCTTGTCGAGGACCGGCAGCGCCGCGCTGTCCTCGTCCGCCACGATCTGCGTGATCCCGTAATGGTCGCGCAGGTCGACGAACAGCACACCGCCATGGTCGCGCTTGTTGTGCACCCAGCCCGACAGGCGAACGGTTTCGCCGACGTTTTCCTTGGTCAGCTGTGCGCAGGTGTGGGTACGATAGGCGTGCATCTAAAATCTTTCCATTTTCGGAGCTATGACGCTAGGGGCGCGAGCGTCGCGCTCCTCTAGCAGGAATCGCGCGCGCTAACAGGGCACGGACGGACTTTTGTCAAGTTCACTCGCGCCCGGTTGAATTGGGGCCTCGCCGGCCCGTGGGCGGTACTCCGCCCGACAGAAACGAAAAGATACGATGAAAATACACGAGCTGATTACCGAGATCGAACCGCTGGCGGAATTGTGCGAGCGGCTGGCCCAGAGCGAATTCGTCTGCGTCGACACCGAATTCATGCGCGAGAACACCTATTGGCCCGAACTCTGCCTGGTGCAGATCGGCAATGAGGAGGAAGCCGCGGCGATCGATCCGCTGGCCGACGGCATCGACCTCAAGCCGTTGTGGGACCTGCTGTGCGACAATGAGGACGTGCTCAAGGTCTTCCACGCGGGCGGCCAGGACGTCGAGATCGTCTACAATTTCACCGGCAAGACGCCGCACCCGATCTTCGACACGCAGATCGCGATGATGGCGATCAGCCAGTCCGAACAGATCGGCTATGCCAATCTCGTCGAAAGCTGGCTCGGCCTGACGATCGACAAGGGCGCGCGCTTCACCGACTGGAGCCGCCGCCCGCTGACCGAGCGGCAGATCGAATATGCGATCGGCGACGTCACCCACCTCGCCGACATCTTCCCGCGCATCCTCAAGAAGCTGATCAAGACCGGCCGCGGCGCCTGGCTCGATGCCGAGATGGACAAGCTCGCCGACCCGGACAATTACGCCAACGATGCCGGCAGCGCGTGGCAGCGGATCCGCTCGCCCGGGCGCAATCCCGCGGTGCTCGGGCGTCTGAAGGCCCTCGCCGCCTGGCGCGAGAGCGAGGCGCAGCACAAGAACATCCCGCGCGGCCGCATCATGCGCGACGAGACGCTGGCCGACATCGCCAGCCACCCGCCCAAGAAGCAGGCCGATCTCGCCAAGGTGCGCGGCCTGTCGAACGCCTGGAAGGACAACGACATCGGCAAGCGCCTGATGAAGGTGCTCGACAAGGCCGAGCCGCTGCCCAAGGGCGAAATGCCCGAGAAGCCGCAGCGCGGCGCACCGCTGGGCAAGGAAGGCGCGCTGGTCGCCGACCTGCTCAAGCTGCTGCTCAAGATTCGCGCGCGCGAAATCGACGTCGCCGCGCGGCTGCTGACCAAGGCCGACGAGATGGAAGCGCTCGCCGCAGGCGTGCGCGACCTCAAGATCCTCGAAGGCTGGCGCTACGACGTCTTCGGCAAGGATGCGCTCGAACTGGTCGAGGGGCGGCTCGCCTTTGCGGTCAAGGACGGGCGCCTGCTGATGACCCATGTCGACGATCTCCACGCGGGCATGGTCCAGGCGCAGGCGGCGGAATAGGCCCCGCGTGAGCACCTACCTCCCCACGCTCAAGCAGCTGCAATATCTCGTCGCGCTGCACGAGCACGGCCATTTCGGCCGCGCGGCGGAGGCGAGCTTCGTCTCGCAATCGACGCTGAGCGCCGGGATCCGCGAGCTCGAATCGCTGCTCGGCGTGACGCTGGTCGAACGCAGCCGCCGCGTCGTCCGCTTCACCGCGCTCGGCAACCAGGTGGTCGAGAAGGCACATCGCATCCTGCGCGAGGCGGAGGAACTGGCCGATCTCGTCCAGGCCGCGGGCAAGCCGCTCGCCGGCCAGCTGCGGATGAGCGTGATTCCGACGATCGCCCCATTCCTGATCCCGCGCTTCCTGCCGCGGCTGCGCAAAGAACGGCCCGAACTCGAGCTTTTCCTGCGCGAGGAGACCAGCCACGACGCGGTCGAATCGCTCCAGCACGGGCGCGTCGACTGCGTGCTGCTCGCCCTGCCCTTCGCCACCGGCGAGGTCGAGAAGGCGCATATCGCGGACGACGAGCTCTATGTCGCCTTCCCCAAGGACGACCCGCGCGATCCGCCCGACGTGATCCCGCCGAGCATGATCGACGAGGGCCGGCTGCTGCTGCTCGAGGACGGGCACTGCCTCAAGGACCACGCGCTCGCCGCCTGCAACCGCCCCGAACTGCGCGCCAGCGCGACGATGATCGGCACCAGCCTGCACACGCTGGTGCAGATGGTCGACAACGACCTCGGCCTGACCATGCTGCCCAAGATGGCGGTCGACGCGGGCATTCTCGACGGCACCGAAGTCGTCGCACGCCCGCTCAAGAGCAAGACCGCCACCCGCGAAATCGCGCTGATCTGGCGCAAGAACTCGCCCCGCCGCGATGATTTCGAGCTGCTGGCCGAGGAATTGCGCGCGGGTTAGCCGGAACGGGCCTCAGCCGGGCTGAATGGGGATGCTCATCTTGAAAGGTAGATCCCCAAAGATCTTCGCAGCGTAATTGGAGGCGCGGCGCCCGAAGTCTTCATGATCGAAGTCTATGAATGAGACACCGCCTTCCTTCAAGGCAGTGAAAACGCTGTTGTCGTCCCCCATTACGTATGGCGGTTCCTCAATGACGCCATCAAAGAACAACTGGTAAAGCGGAAGCCAGACACGGTCCACGTCATACTCAGTTAGCCGCCCTTCCTTGAGTTCGTCTTTGAATCTAGTCGCCCAGTCTGAAAATACCCGAAGGGGACGCTTGCGCTTCTTCGCGTATACATATCCCATGAGAACAACCACAGGATCATTCGTTTCCAGACAGCGTTCAGGAAGGTCTTCTTGGGCCTGAGCACTCAACTGCAATAGGTAGTATATGCACCAGACAATATTGTCTGATTGAGCAAGGGCGAAGGACCTGTCCAGCAGCTTGAGCACCCTGCTCTCCACCCGCTGTTCGACGCGGGGGTCGGCGGAGGCCACTCGAGGCAGCCATCGTTGGATCAGAGGAATAATAGTTGGAAAGTAATATGCGTAACGGAGCAGCGCATCTTCAAAGTACCTCTCGGCTGCTTCATCGTCCGCGCCTATCCCTTCATTCACGATGCCGATCTCAATGATTGCCGAGAACGCGTACTTTATGACACTGCCGTCGGGAAACTCTTTGCTCAGTGCAACGGCTTTATCGATGATCAACTTCAGTTGCCTGAATTTTAGTTTCGCACGCGCGCCCCCTTCGTCCGCGACCGCCTCGTCATCGACGCCGAGGAATAGGTTTATATCTGTGATCCAATCGTCGCGATTGAGTACAGGTAGTTTTTCCCAAAATCGGTCAGGGGGTCCTGATCTTCGATTTCTCCATCTGCCGAAACATGGTCGTATCGATGCACGACGATTCGTCCATCGTCATGCAGACCGAACTCCAATTGCGAATTAGGGCTCTGACAAACTTGTGAGATTTCATTCCAATGTTCGGCGATGACGGTCACGAGCTCAGCATAGGCCCTGGGATGAGGGATACCCATCATCCGAGGGATGTTGGGATGCCGCGTCCTTCGGAAGGGCAACAAATCATACCCCCCCTTCCAACGAGCCTTAATTTCGATCAGCTTGGCGACGATCTCAGGCGTGAAAAGGTTAGAATTGAAAATCGGTGGGAGCTCTTCCTTGTGGTCGTGCTGCCGTGGCAAGTAGTTGTGTTGGAGAAGCGCCTTTCGGACAGCCTCTTTGTCTAGACCATTTAGGCTCGCTTCAAAATCCAATGCAGTCATGCGAACTCCTCGACATTTTCATCGGTCTCTCAGCAGCCTATTCTAGGCGATATCGATCGACCAAAGGCAAGTCGCAACGCCGTCATTCTGAGTCATCGATTTTGCGATAATATTTCTCTGATCCCCAAAGTATTTAGTCTCAAGAGACACCACAATCCAAGGCAAAGAGATTGGCGGAAAGTTCACACATCTTCAACGGAAAGTTAGATTCTGCATAGCGAGTTGTGTCTTCTTGTGCCGGAGCTTCAGCCCAGCTGCGGGACATCCCTGCATCTCATGCCGGCTTAGGCCTTTCGGTCCGCCAAATCCTGACAGTCTCTTCCCCCCCCAATCCGGTCATTTCCTACACGCCCTCGCCACGCTAAAATCCGCGCGCTCTTTCTCGCCGTCGAACCAGCCCAACGCGTCCCTTTCGCGCCCTCGCGTTTTTCCCGCTTGGACCGTGTAACACCCGGTCCATGTCTACGGACTGGCCGAGGGCGAATCCTAATCCATGTGCTTGAGGCCGACGCGCAAATAGTCCCAGCCCGTCACCACCGTCAGCACCGCCGCCGCCCAGAGCGTGGTGAGGCCCACCGTGTGCGGGACATTGGCCTCGATGCCGCCGACCATTGTGGTCCAGTGCGGCAGCCCCTCGCCCAGGATGAGCGAGCCCAGCGCGACCATCTGGAAGGTCGTCTTCCACTTGGCGGGCCTGGACACCGGGATCGAGACCTGCAGCGGGCCGAGGAACTCGCGCAGACCGCGCCGATCAGCCCCCGGTGCCCATGGCGACAGCGCCGCCGGGCGGTATGCTTCCCTTTCTGCCGATCCACCGTGTCAATGCTGACCATCGGCGTGGTTTTGGTGCGCTCCGTCACAGCCTTGCCGTTCGCAAGCGCAGGGAGTTGAGGACCACGGAGATCGAAGACGCGCTCATTGCAAAGGCAGCAACCATCGGACTGATGAGCATGCCCATGACCGGATAAAGCACCCCGGCGGCAATCGGCACGCCTGCAGCATTGTAGATCAGTGCAAAGAACAGGTTCTGCCGGATGTTGCGCATGGTCGCCTGGGCAAGTCGTCGCGCACGCACGATCCCGTCGAGATTGCCCCTCTCGTCGCTCCGCCCATCGGCTATCTCGTCGCGAATTCGCGGGCCGAAGCAAGGAGCATTTCTACCAAGACCGACGGAGCAGTGAGCATCGCATCATGGCCCGTGGCGATGTCGCGCGTCGGCCAGCCATAGCTGCGCGCTCGCTCTCTTGCCCAAGCCAGCGGGGCGTACTCTGGGGACGTGCATTGTATATACTCGCACTTCATGCCGGCCCCCGGCTTCCCGGACAATCGTATCGGAGACTCGTATGTCGCAATGGGATGTGGTGTGAGCAACCCTTCGATCTCGTTCCAGAGTTGATCATCCGTGATGCCCAGGTCTGCCTGCGTAGGAAGGGGAATGGCGAGGCCGTCGTGCCGAATCTTGGCGGCGCGCATCCTTTCTTCGACGATTTCTGGGTCCACCATGGCGAAAATGCTTTCCCCGTCTTCCAGAACAGCAGCGTCGAGAAAGACGAGCTTAGCAATACGCCCACGCGCGCATTCGGCGACACCGGGAAGGACTGCTCCGCCGAAGCTATGGCCGACCAGCACGACCTCTTCTAGCCGCTCATACTCCAAGACATTGACCAGGTCCTTTACGAGGATATCGATCGAGATGTCGGGCGATAGGAGGTGCTTCCGCTCCCCAAGGCCAGTCATGGTGGGGGCGAAGGTCCGGTGACCGTGCTCTTCGAGACCCGCACGCACCTCGCGCCAGCACCAACCGCCGTGCCATGCGCCATGGACGAGTACGAAAGTTGCCATCGTGCGATTACTCAACCTCGATTAGATTTTCGCAATAGGGCAGTTTTCCCATCTTGTCGTTGGCCGGGTCACGCATATCGCCAGCCTTCATCCTCCAGAACACTCATCGACGACACCCGCTGTCTCGATTTTGCTGCCGAGGCTAAGAACGATCAACTTTTTCCGGCTAAGCAAACGCTTTGAATGAATAGCCACTTTCGGCAAGCGGACTAGCGGTTCCGAGAGTCGACGACGAGCGTGGTGCGAAAGTGACGGGATCGGCTCGGACGTCGCATGGGCAAGGGAGCAACACGATGGCGACTGGCGTTAGTGGCCAAATTCCGGGGTCGGTAAGCTCGGCGCTCGCGCCGCTGAGATACCGCACCTTTCGTTCGATTTGGCTGGCCAATCTCTTTTCCAATGTGGGCGGCTCCATTCAGGCGATCGCCGCAGCCTGGCTTATGACCGAGTTAACTCAGTCGCATATGATGATCGCCATGGTACAGGCCTCGGTGGCTACGGGGATCATGGGCTTCGGGATGATCGCCGGGGCTATTGCCGACAATTGCGACCGACGCCGGGTCATGTTGACTGCGCAAATGGGCATGTTGACCACGACTTCGTTGCTGGCGCTGCTGGCATTCAGCGACATGCTGACACCGCTTCGCTTGCTGGCTCTTACGCTCTTGGTGGGTATCGGCACTGCGCTGAACTCGCCGGCTTGGCGCGCGGCGCTCCGCGGCGAGGTGGGACTGAAGGATCTTCCGCAGGCGATCGCGCTCAATACGGTCGCTTTCAACGTTGCTCGGACCGCCGGACCCGCCATTGGCGGGCTGCTGATCGCATTCTCGAGCGTGGCGCTGGCCTTCGCGATAAATGCCGCCAGCTATCTCGGTATGGTCGCGGTGTTGCTGCGCTGGAAGCGTCGGCAGGACGCGATGATCCGTACACCGCTGTTCTCAGCTATCGGCTCGGGACTGCGCCGTTGCCTGTCTGATCAGCCGATCCGTCGGGTAATGGCCCGAGTCATGCTCTTCGGCTTCGGGGCTACCTCCTATTCCGCGCTCGCCCCGGTGATAGTTCGCCACCATCTGCAGGGCGACGAGGTTGAATTCGGTATGCTGCTGGGATTGTTCGCTATCGGCGCGGTCGCAATGGCGTTGTTTGTCGGCGGTTTGCGTAAGCGTTTCGGCAGCGAAACCGTGGTCATGGTTGGTACGCTCGGATTTGCCGCCGCGCTCGCTCTGATTGCGCGTGCAGACACCATTTGGGAAGCTCTGCCGGCAGTGTTTATCGGCGGCAGCGCCTGGGTGCTGGTGTTCGCCTCGCTCAACGTCACGATGCAGCTCTTCGCGCCGAGCGAGATGATCGGTCGAAGCCTATCCATCTACCAGACGGCCACATTTGCCGCTTTGGCCGCTGGATCGTGGTTTTGGGGCGCGCTGTCCGACTGGCTCGGCCTCCCCGCTGCGCTCACCGTGGCGGCGGCCTATTTGGTGGTGACGCTCGTAATTGGGCAATTCTTTATGCGCCTGCCGACTTCCGAAGAGCTGACACTCAGCGCGAAACGATAATCGAACTCATGCTCGTCAAAATCGGCCTGAAGGAGAGCGGGTGGGGGAACACCGCGCGGCGACGTTCGGCGGATAGTACAGGCGTCTTATCTCGATGTGCCCGCCAAGTACACGCGCGAACACCAAGACACATAACAGATCCTCTCTATACCCTCCTGTTTGTCGTTGGCCATATTCATGGCGGACGTAGCGACCGATTGGAGTTCGATTAGTTCCGGACGAACGCCCGCCGATCCAAGAGTACGCGTGATCGCAGCCTGGACCGACTGTCGATTGAGGCTCGATGCATTCCGGTCGACGACGATCACCACTTCGGGGACTTCCGTCCCCTCCATGTTCTGAGTGCGCGACAGGCTCATGCTGAACCCGCCGGCGGCAGCGGCCGCCACCGAAATGAACACCGAGAGAGAAACGAAACCGTGACGCCATTTCATCGTGTCATTCCCCTGTGGGAACGGGGCGCCGGCCTTCGCGGCTCCCCAAGTGTATTCAGAACTTGAATGCCATCTTGGCGCTGAACTTCTCCAGCTTGTCCTGGCCGCCTTCTTCGAGATCGTAGCTGAGGCGCATCTCGAGCTTATTCGACAGATCGAGAATCATACCGAGCCCATATGTTGGCAAGGTGTCCTCGCGGTGCGAAGTGACTTTGGCGAGATAGTCGGTGTCATAGCCTTCCGCGAGACCGGCATGGAGGTGCAAATCGCCGAAGCGGACGCGATAGCCCAGCTCGCCAAAGAGACGCACCCCGACATCGCCGAGTGCAATATGCTTGCCGATCTGGACCGCGGGACGGAGGTCGAACACCGTGTTTGTCGACGGACCGACCCGAACGTTCATGCTCCCCGCGCCTTCTTCGGTGTAGCCGAAGTTGTGCAACACGGAGAGGTCTGCATCGAACAGCGGCGTGACGTCGATGGCGCCGAGGTCGAAGAACCGACCGCCGCGCAAACGCGCGGTGAAGACCATCGACTCGTGCTCGGAGATCGCGGTCAGCGTTTCGCCGCCCAGCTCTTCCGTCATGGTGAAGGTGCGCGTGCCGTCGGCCCAGCTATAGGACCCCATGAGCGATAGCGATGCGAAATTGCGATCGGTGTTGTACTTTAGGATCGTGCCGATTCCGACACGCGTGCCTTCGCTCAACGCCGTGGCGCTCCTGTAGCGCGTGTCCTCGTAAAGGCCGGAGAGGCCTAGGTGCAGACGCTCGCCGACAGCGAACTGTCCACCGACGGCTAGGCCCGACGCGCGGTCCTTGTGCGCGCCGCCGAGATGCTCGTTGTCGCGCCAGATATATTTACCCCAGTAGCACTCGCCCTGAACGATCGGGTTAACCGAGGCCCTGGTGGTTCCGCCACAACTCTGAAGATCATTGAGTGCGGCTTGTTGCGCATTCGCATCTGACTGGAGCGCGCCGTAGTGGAGCGTCGGCTCGATCAGCGTCATCTCGTCTGCGAGGTGCTGCAGATTAGTCTCGTTCGCCCCCATTAGGAGGTACTTGAGCAAAGTGTCGTCGGTCGGAGACGACGCCGTCGGATCGGCAATCGCGGCGATCTGCGCATTGGCGACACCCGCGACGTCCAGCAGGTTGTCGGTCAGGCCAGAGCGGGTGAAGTCGATATCGACCCCCTCGAGCCGAGCGGTCGCGCTGCCAGAGCCGTTGAATGACATGGACACGTCGAAGTTCGTTGCCAGCGTTGCTGTCCTGAGCCCGAACAATTGCTCGGCGCTGCCACTGGTACCCATGCCGTTGGCGACTGTGATGATGTCTTGGGCGCTCCAGGCGCTCGTCGGCAGCGACACAAGGTTGATCGTCACGCCCTCGGCGGGGCCGCCGATCTCGTAGCTGTTGACGTCGATGTAGTCGGACTCGCCGCCCGACATCGAAACATTGAGAATATGCGCAGCAACGGGCGAACCGAACTTGTAGTCGAAGGCGCCCGAAATCGCGCCATTGATTGTGCCATGCGAGGTCAGCGACCCTACGGCCGAGCCGATGCCGATGATCCTGCCCGTCACAGCACCGAGGTCGAGCTCGGCATCCTTGGTGTCGACGATGATTGCCCAGCTCTCCGTGTCGGTGCCAATAGATCCGGAGGTGGAATCGAGCGAAATGCTGCCATTCTGGCTAATCATCACGACCGTGCGAGTGATTGTACCCTCGTTGACGAGTCTGAGCGTGCCGCTGCTATCGTCGTCCAGGGCGAGTTCGACAGACCCGTTGACAAAGCCACCGATGAACGCCTCGGCACTGCCGCCCGCATCGATATCGAGTGCTATGCCGCCGCCGGCATCGATGGTCCCAAGGATGTCGACGAGGACATTGCCGTCGTCTTCGATATAGATGCCGCCCCCGGTGCCCGGACCGGCAGCCAACGCCGTGATCGCACCGCCATCCTCGAGGATCACGTGGGTCGTGTATTGGCCGTCAGCTATCGAACCACTGCCGAAGCGGTTGGCGGCGTAGATGCCCCAGGACCCTTCGCCCGACACCGACAGATTGCCGGCGACATCGATCGTCTGCGCACGGTCGTAGCCATAGCTGGTCTCGTTCTGCGAAAGGCTTTGGTCGTTCTCGTTGCCCGCTGCCTTGCCCGAGGCTGTTTCCAAGAGGATGCCGTGCGAATGCGCGCCCGACGTCGAGACCGTCGCGCCACCGCGCAGCGTGACGAAGTTGGCCGCATTGTTGTTCGTGTCGAACTTCGTTGCGTGCCCGTAGATTGTGTATCCTTCGGGGGTCAGCATCGTGAAGGCGTTGCTGAGCGACTGGCCATGGATCGCGCTCGCGTAGTCGCCGCTCGTCGTCACGCTGCCGTAGAGATCGACGAGGACGCCGCCATTGGCATTGGTGGTGCTCGCGGTATCGAAGTCAGAGTTCACGACGTCTGGGGTATGATCGAAGAACAGTGCGCCACCGCCCGAATCAAGCGATTGGGCGAAAATTCCGATCGCGCCGTCACCCTGCGTCGAGACATAAGACTGGCCGTCGATATGATCGGTGATACGAACGTGCCCGCTCGCACCCTGGTTGACGGTCGAATCCTGCAGCGTGACGCTGAAAGTGCCGTTGATCGTCTTCGTCATGTGGAACGTGCCGCCGCCGCCGCCGATCGACTGGGCAAGGATGCCGACCGCACCATCGCCGGTCGTCTCGACCGTGACCGAACAGCTTTCGGTCGAGGAGACTGCAATACTGGCACAGCCGACATTGACATCGCCGCCATTGCCTGCGCCGCCGGCCACGTCGAAACCGACACCGGTAGCGATCGCCTTGCCGAGATCGTCGACCCAATTGTGCCACGAAGCATCGCTGGCAACGCCGGCGCTACCGCCGCCGCCGCCGATCGACTGGGCCAGGATGCCGAAGGCACCGGTACCCGAGGTCTGCGCACGAGCCCACTGCACGTCAACCGTGCCGCCGTGGTTGCCATCGCCGCCGTCGCCGCCGAGCTTGACTTGGAGGACCCCGTCACCGTCCGAGGCACCACCGTCGCCGCCGCCCCCGCCGATCGATTGGACAAAGACACCGTGGGCGTTGGAACCCGACGTCAGGGCGGTGATGTCGCGCACGAGGATGTTGCCGCCAGTGTTGCCGATTCCGCCGTTTCCACCGACGCCGAGGGCGAGATTGAGGCCGGTGAGGCCGTAAATCCCGACCTTCTTGGAGCCGGTCGCACCGCCCGTGCCGCCGCCGCCGCCGATCGACTGGGCGTGGACGCCGTAGCTGTGGTCGCCAGCGGTCGAGACTACGGTGAGGTTACCATTCTCGGCCGCCTTGATGGTGACGTCGCCGCCCGTGCCGCCAGTGCCGCCCGAACCACCAACGGCCACTGCAACGCCGACCGTGCTCAACCCCATGAACCCGTTGGCAACCGCGGAGCCGCCATTGCCGCCCCCGCCGCCGATCGATTGGGCGGAGATACCGGAGGCGAAGTGGCCATTGGTCGTGATCGAGCCGCCATCTAGCAACGCCTGGACAGTGCCACCGACGCCGCCTGTCCCGCCCGAGCCGCCGACATCGACGGTGATGTTCAGGTTAGTCTTGGTGTCGAAGGTTTCCCCGAAATAGCTGGTGATCTCGCCTAAAACGCGATTGCCTAATCCACCGAGCGAACGCGGCATCGAGGTGGCGAAGCTGTAGCTGTGGACGTTCCCGCCATTGCCCCCACCGCCGCCGATCGACTGGAGCAGGAGACCCTTGGAAAGAGCTTCCTCGGTGGTGATGTTACCGCCGAAATTGGCCGTGATGTCGCCGCCATCGGCGCCCGTGCCGCCACTTCCGCCGACATTGACGCTGGCCTGGACCACGCGGCCCTCGGTCTCGCTGATACCCGTGTCGAGCGAGGCGGAGACGTTCAGCGCAAAGATGTGCCCGCCATTGCCGCCGCCGCCGCCGATCGAATGCGCGGCCGCACCCACCGACATGACGCCGTAGGTCTTGATGGTGCCGTCAATGTTCTGTGTGATATTTCCGCCGGTTCCGCCAGCGCCTCCGCTGCCGCCAACATCGACCTTGGCACTCGCGGCCATCCCTTCACCATTTTGGAGCGCGAGAGCATAGCTGTGGATCGAGCCGCCATTGCCGCCACCACCGCCGGTCGATTGGGCCAGGATGCCGGCCGAAAAATCGCCGTGGGTTGCGATCGTCCCAGTCTCGGTCAGTTCGGAGAAAAGTGAACCGCCGTGGCCGCCGCTGCTGCCGCTTCCGCCCAGCGACACGCCGAGGTTGAGACTATTCTCGCCAACCGAACCAGTTGTCGAGACGACATTTCCGCCGGACCCGCCGCCGCCGCCGACTGACTGTGCGTGGACGCCGTTCGACATCTGGCCGACTGTTGTGATGTCACCCGAGACCGAAGTGTAGACTTCCCCGCCGTCGCCGCCCCCACCTGCCGAACCAGCCAGATTGATCGACATGGTACCGGAAAATGCGCCGACCGCAGCGTCGAGCGCCCAGGTATGACCGCCATTGCCGCCACCTCCGCCGATCGACTGGGCCTGGATCCCGCTCGCCATCATCCCGTGGGTGGTAATCGAGCCGAAGTTATAGACCTGGGCCTCGCCGCCGTGGCCGCCGTCGCCGCCGCTGCCACCGATTGCGACATTGGCGGAAAGGCTGACATCCTCTCCTGCAGACGCCGAGACGGTGAAAGCGGTGTGGGCATTGCCGCCACCGCCGCCGACCGACTGCGCAAGGATGCCGGTTGCGAAGTTGCCCGGCAACTGTGCCCCGTCGGTCAGTTCCATGTCGTCGCTTGCGCTGGAACCGGTGATAATGGTGCCGCCGGTATCGTTATCGACATAGGCGAGGTCCGCATCGCCGCCGCGCCCGCCGCTGCCACCCATCGCGAAGGTGAAGGCGATATTGGGGGCGACCGCCACGGCATAGGCCGAACCGCCGTCGCCACCGCCGCCCGCGATCGACTTCGCGCTGATTCCCATCGCGCCCGTGCCGTCGGTCGAAATCGAACCGGTATTGAAGACTTCGACGACACCGGAATCGCCGCCGTATCCGCCCGAGCCGCCGATCGCGACGCCGAACACGGGGCCGACCGCATAGGCACTGCCGCCGTCGCCGCCGCCGCCGCCCTGCGAAAGCGCGTCGATGCCCTTGGCATTATAGCCGGTGGTGGTGATCGAGCCGCTGTTGGCGACAAAGATCGTGCCGCCGATACCGCCAGGGCCGCCATCGCCGCCCATCGCGAAGAACAAACCGACAGTGCGGCCGCCATAGCCGCCGTTTCCGCCGACGCTGTGCATGGCCATGCCGTGGCTCTTGGAACCGATGGTGGTGATCGTGCCCTCGTTTTGACCGGTCACATCGGAACCCGAGTTTCCGCCTGCGCCACCGGTGCCGCCCTTGCCGTCGAACCAACCGCCAGAGCCGCCGTAGCCAGCGGTGCCGCCCTCGGTCAGGCCGAACATGCCAGCCCCCTTGTCGAAGAGGGTCTCTATCGTGCCCAGATTGATGACGTACACATCGCCGCCATTGCCGCCGTTACCGCCGTCGGCGCCGCTGCCGAACGTGGCGGCGCCGCCGCCATTGCCGCCGTCGCCGCCCCTGCTGTGGGCATAGAGTCCCTTGTCCCAGCCGACGATCTTGCCGTCCGCGAGATTTTCAACGATGACGGTTCCGCCATCTCCGCCACGCCCACCGGCACCGGGTTCCTTGGGCCAGGCCGCATTTGCTCCGCCGCCGCCATGGCCGCCAAAGGAACTCGCATCGATATAGCGGAATCCATTTACGGTCCCACAGTTGACGACCGTGATCGAAGGACCCTCGGCCCCATTACCGCCATCGCCGCCGTCGAAGTCCCTGCTTCCGCCGTTCCAGCCCGATCCAGTGTAAACGCCATCCGGGTCGACGCTGTGGGTCTGGTCCGTGGTTGGATATTCCGGGAGCGGCGTACATTCCTGTGCCTGAACTTGAACCGGGATGGCGAGTGCGAGACTCGTAAGACAAGTTGTCGCAAGCAGCTTCGCTCCGCTGCAAGACAGCTTCGCCGGAGGGATGTTACGCGAACGGGCCTTGGGGATGATCATCTCGTTCTTGGTCCTGGAAGCTTTTGATTGAATTCGAGAAGAGGGTTGCACGCCCTCCGCGAGAATGGCTCGGGTCTGGTAGGGATTGCCGAACCGCCGTCCGTGTCGAAAGACCGCTCTGCCCGGCACGTCCGGCCGGACTGGACAAGCACGGAAGCGATAGGCGTTGCACCTGTCGCTCACGACATCCAGTGCTTCGAAAACATGGTTTTTCCATCCCAGAGTCTTTGCGCCCTCAGGGCTCTGCCATTTGGGGCTAGGCCGAAGTCACTAATTTTTTGGGAATGAATTCGGAACAATTCGGAATTCGCTGACAATCGGTCCGCGCTGACATATGCCGAAGCCATGCCGAGCTACCGTTTTGCTAAATACCTTTTCGACCCCGACAGGCTTTGCCTATTGCGCGATGGCGAGGCAGTTCCCGCGCAGCCGCGGGTGCTGGAAATGCTGGCCCTTCTGATCGACCATCGCGACCGTGTGGTTACCCGCGACGAAATGGCCGAAGCCCTGTGGGAACGATCACTGGTGTCCGAGGACGCCATCACCAAACGCATTGGGCTCCTGCGCAAGGTTCTTGGGGACACTGCGCGCGATCGGCGATTCATACAGACGGCGTATGGCAAGGGGGCCAGGTTTGTAGGACGGGTCACAGTTGAAGGAGTTGCACCTCCATCGGTTGCCTCTACTGCAATCGATAGCAACGCTCCGCAAACAGCCCCTCCGACGATCGTAATCCTTCCGTTTCGTACGCTTGGCACGGCAGGTTCGGATTCGCAGATCGCGACCGGTTTACCCGACGACATTACAAGTGCGTTGGTCAAGTTGCGCTCGCTCAGAGTGATCGCGCGCGGCACGGCTTTCCGCTACGCCGGCAGCGAAACGCCGCTCGGCGATTTGCGGGCGGATTTGGGCGTTTCTTATGCCTTGAACGGGACGGTCGAACGCGCTCCAAGGGGAGTGCGAATTTACGTCGAATTGCTGCGGACTGAAGACGAAGGGATCGTATGGTCGGAAAACTTCCGGGTGGCCGAGGAAGAGGTCCATGAGATCCGCGATGAACTGATTCATCAGATCGTCAACCGTACGGAAATTGCCATTCCCAAGGAGGAGGCGGCCCGCGCTGCGCTCAAGATGCCCTCGCACCTTACGACGTGGGAGGCTTACCACCGGGGAGTGAGCCTCGGGGTTGAAACCATGCAACCGGATTTTCCGCGAGCCCGCTTATATCTCGAGCGGGCGATAGCCGGGGCTCCGGATTTTGCGCGAGCGCACGCCGCGCTGGCGTTCGTTCATTGGAATTCTATGAATGAGGGCGACCAAACGGAAGCCTGCCGCACTGCGATGCTGACGGAGGCAGAATGCGCGGTTGCTTTGGATGGCGAAGACCCGATGGCACGGGTGGCACTGGCAACCATGCTCGGTTCTCTCGGTCAAATGGATGCCGGAGCGTTGCATATCGCGCGCGCGCTTCATCTGGCGCCGGGGATGGCCCGAACTCATGCCGTGCGTGCTGGATTTCACACCGCGAAGGGAGAACTGGCGGAAAGTCTCTCGGCTATCGATCAAGCCATATCGCTAAGCCCTCGCGATCCTCATTTGGCGCGATGGCTATCCATTCGGTTGGTAAATCACATTCTTCAGGGCGACTTGGATGCCGTGCATGCCGACGCATGCGAAATCGAAAGGATTGGTTCGGACCAAATCTCTGCGCTCGGTTGGGCTCTAACCGCTTTCTCGATATCGAGTGACGCCGACGGTATTGCTCGCATAAGAACGCGTCTGGTCCACCTTCTCCCCGGCGGACGCGCGGTCGGAATACCCGTCGCATACAAGAGCCTTCCCCCTTTGCTGCAGGCAATGCTCACCAAGACCTTCGTCGATCACGATTTGATGGGATAGGCAGCTAGTTCTCTAGGACTTCACAGAAGGTGGGCGCATCAAACCGCAAGACTCATCCGGTCTAGGAACGTGGGTTTTGTGGCAGGCTATTCATCGCGAGCTGAACGCGCGCTTGTGTGCCTAATCCGACTAAAAGCGGACAGGCCGCTTTCGGCCCCACTCCGACATTTCCTACAGCGGCGCGTGCGCTAAAATCCGCGCGCTCTTTCTCGCCGTCGAACCAGCCGGTCACCACCGTCAGCACCGCCGCCGCCCAGAGCGTGGTGAGGCCCACCGTGTGGGGGACATTGGCCTCGATCGCGCCGACCGTGGTGGTCCATTGCGGCAGCCCCTCGCCCAGGATGAGCGAGCCCAGCGCGACCACCTGGAAGGTCGTCTTCCACTTGGCGAGCCTGGACACCGGGACCGAGACCTGCAGCGGGCCGAGGAACTCGCGCAGGCCGCGCCGATCAACCCCCGGTGCCCATGGCGACAGCGCCGCCGGGCGGTATGCTTCCCTTTCTGCCGATCCACCGTGTCAATGCTGACCGTCGGTGTGGTTTTGGTGCGCCTCCGTCACAGCCTTGCCGTTCGCAAGCGCAAGGAGTTGAGGACCACGGAGATCGAAGACGCGCTCATTGCAAAGGCAGCAACCATCGGACTGATGAGCATGCCCATGACCGGATAAAGCACCCCGGCGGCAATCGGCACGCCTGCAGCATTGTAGATCAGTGCAAAGAACAGGTTCTGCCGGATGTTGCGCATGGTCGCCTGGGCAAGTCGTCGCGCACGCACGATCCCGTCAAGATTGCCCCTCACCAGAGTTATGCCGGCGCTTTCGATGGCGACGTCCGCACCGGTGCCCATGGCGATACCGACATCGGCCTGCGCCAGTGCGGGTGCATCATTCACACCGTCGCCTGCCATGGCCACCCTCGCTCCTCCATCCTGCAATTCGCGAATGATGCGGGCTTTGTCTTCGGGCAGGACGTCCGCGCGGATTTCGTCGATGCCAAGCCGGGCGGCAACAGCCTTGGCCGTACGTTCATTGTCGCCCGTCGCCATGATAATGCGCAGGCCAAGCGCGTGCAGCGCCTTGAGCGCATCAGGCGTGGTTTCCTTGACCGGGTCGGCTACGCTGACGAGTCCGGCAATCGCGCCATCGATGGCTACGAACATGACCGTCTCGCCTTCGTCCCGGCGCTGGTTGGCCTTTTCGACCAGATCCCCGGCGGCGAGGCCGAGGTCCTCGATCATCGCCTTGTTGCCGAGCGCGACCATGTGCCCATCGACGTGGCCTTTCACACCCTTGCCGGTGACCGCCTCGAACTCCCTTGCCTCGACCAAGGCGATGCCTCGCTCCTCGGCGCCATTGACGATAGCTTCTGCCAAGGGGTGTTCGGAGCCTCGTTCGAGCGACGCGGCTACCCGCAAGACTTCTCCCTCTTCCCTCCCCGGATGGGGCAGGACGGCCACAAGCTTCGGCTTGCCCTCGGTAAGCGTGCCGGTCTTGTCCACCATCAAAGTGTCGATCTTCTCGAACCGCTCAAGCGCTTCGGCGTTCTTGATCAGCACGCCAGCCTGCGCCCCTCTGCCGGTGGCGGTCATGATCGACATGGGAGTGGCCAGGCCAAGCGCGCAGGGACAGGCAATGATCAACACGGCAACAGCGGCGACCAATGCATAGGCGAGTGTAGGCTCAGGTCCCCAGATGGCCCAAGCGATGAAAGCGAGCACGGCTATGCCGATCACAACCGGCACGAACCAGCCTGCGACCTTGTCCGCATACTTCTGGATCGGCGCGCGCGAACGCTGCGCAACTGCAACCATCTCGACGATTTGCGAGAGCATGGTGTCCGCCCCAACACGCCTGGCTTCGATAACGAGGCTGCCGGTGCCGTTAATGGTGGCCCCAGTGACGTGATCACCAGCAACCTTCTCGACCGGGACTGGTTCGCCCGTAATCATGCTCTCGTCGACAGACGATCGACCATCGACCACGTCGCCATCTACCGGCACCTTTTCCCCTGGGCGAACGCGCAAGCGGTCGCCGACATGGACGTGTTCGAGCGGAATCTCCTCTTCGCGGCCATCCTCTCGCATGACATGCGCGGTCTTCGCAGCAAGGTCGAGAAGCGCGCGGATGGCCCTGCCTGTACCCTCACGTGCGCGGAGTTCCATGACCTGTCCCAGCAGGACCAGCGTCACGATGACCGCCGCAGCTTCGAAATAGACACCGACATGGCCGTCGGCATCGCGGAAGCCGTCTGGAAAGATGGCGGGCGAAATCACGGCAACCACGCTGAACGCATAGGCCGCGATCACACCCATGCCGATAAGCGAGAACATGTTGAGGTTCATCGTTCGGAACGAATTCCAGCCGCGAACCAGGAAAGGCCAACTGCACCACAGGACCACCGGCGTGCCCAAAAGGAGTTCGATCCACAGGGTGGCGCGTTCACCCAAGAACTCGCGAACGCCCGAAAACCCGAGTAAAGGTCCCATTGTAAGGAGAAGCAACGGCATCGTGAGAACCGTTCCGACCCAAAAGCGCCGTGTGAAATCGACAAGCTCCGGGTTCGGCCCCTCACCCACCATCGTCGCGGATTCGAGCTCCAGTCCCATACCGCAAATTGGACACGAGCCTGGATGGGTCTGGCGCACCTCAGGGTGCATGGGACAGGTATAGACCGCGCCGGGGTAACCTTCCGGAACGCTATCGTAGCCTCCATCCTTGGGTATCTTGTCGCCATGATCGTGTGGGTGACAGTGATGCTCGTCGGGGTGGAGTTCCTGCTCGGTCATTGGCTCTACTCTTCTGTCACAAATTATCGGTCAGCTCGGAGGTGGCATCGGCCAAGGGGTCGGCCAACGAAATTGCATTGCTCTCATGGGGAATGGAATTGGTGGTGACGATCCGCGCGGCACCAGCCTTGAGTATTTGCGCGTAGGCATCGCCCGAAAAGACAGCGTGGATGACGACGCAGACGGGCGGCCTGCATCCGGCATCGGCCAGTCGCGCGATCGCCTCGATCATCGTCCGCCCGGAGGAGGCAATATCGTCGAGGATGACGGGTGTTCCAGCCATGAGCGCCTGGTTTTGTGGTACGCTCACCAGTACTTCGCGATCTCCGCTGCGAACCTTCTCCAGAACCTCGAATGGGCGGCCCACGAGCCGCGCGACTTCTGCAACCCATTGTCGGCTCTCGCCATCTGGGCCGAGCAAAACCGCGTCGGGCACGTTAGCCTTGATCCATTCGGCAAGAAGGGGTGCAGCCTTGATGCGCCGCGTGGGGATATCGAACAACGCGCCCAGAGAATGTATGCGGTGGAGGTGCGGGTCGGCAGTAACCAGCCAGTCGACGGTCTCTTGAAGGAAGCGCGCGAATATTGGCGCACTGATGGCCTGACCGGGCGCGAAGCGGTGGTCCTGGCGCATGTAGGCAAGATAGGGCGCGATCAGGCCGACGGACCTTGCTCCGAACTCCCGCGCTGTGTTTGCAGCGAAGGTCAAGGGCAGCGCCACGCGGTCTGGATCGTGCAGGGTGGCGAGGATGACAACGTCCTGATCAAGAAGCTGTTCGGGCAAAGTGACCAAGGTCTCCCCGTCAGGGAAATGGTGCAGATCAACCGGGTGGGCATCCCCTCCGGTTCGCTCGACGATCTGCGTGGCGAGCGCTTCCATTCCAGGAAAGACGAGCATGACGCTCATGGATCTTCACATATCGAGAAGGCCGGCGCGCTCGAACGCGCATAGTCTCTCGCCCAATCGAGCTCGCCCGAGGTTTCGGCGTGGATTTCGTAGAGCGGCTCGCCCTGATCGACGCGCTCGCCAGGCCGCCTTTGCAGCAGCACACCGGCGGACTTGCGACCAGGCGCACCCGCAAGCTTGGCGATCCGAGCGATCCTCCGGTTGTCGATCTCGGCGATCACACCGGCGACAGGCGCCGTCTCGACTGCATGGAACGGGGCAAGCCTGGGCTCGAAAAAGCCCCCTTGTGCCTCGCAGATTGCAAGAAACTTGGCCTCGGCTGCACCACTGACGAGCAGCGCTTCTGCTTGCTCGCGCCCGATCGGACCATTGCCCTGAGCAAGGTCGAGCAGTGAACCGGCAAGATCGAGTGTACGTTCACGTAAGTCCACAGGCGCATCAGCCTGCCGCCTGAGGACGGCGAGTACATCGCGTGCCTCGAGCGAGGGTCCGATGCCGCGCCCAACCGGTGCCGATCCATCGCTCACGTGAATGCGCAACTTGAGGCCGAGTGCAGCAGCAACGGCTTTCATTCTGGCTGCCAACGATTCAGCCGCTTCAGGCGACCGAACCTTGGCTGTGGGCCCGACCGGAATATCAATCAGAACGTGGGTTGAGCCAGCAGCAGCCTTCTTGGACAGGACACTCGCCACGAGCTGACCGTCACTGTCGAAATCGAGCGGGCGTTCGATCCTTATCAGCAAGTCGTCGGCCGGGCTGAGATCAAGCTCGCCGCCCCAAGCAAGACATCCTCCTTCGGCTTCGACCACCCGACGCAGATCCGCGATCTTGAGCGCAACCGGAGTCATGACCTCCATGCTATCGGCGGTCCCTGCCGGAGAAGTGATCGCGCGGCTCGAGGTCTTGGGGATGCGAAAGCCGGCCGCTGCAACGATGGCGACCACGATGGGCGTAGTGCGATTGCCAGGAAGGCCGCCAACGCAATGCTTGTCGAGTACCATCCCCTCGCCCCAGTCGAGGGTTTGTCCGGCATCCTGCATTGCGCGGGTCAGAGCGATTGTTTCATCGAGGTCCAGCCGATCTCCTGCACAAGATGCGATAAAGGCAGCAAGATCGAGATCGGAAAGGCGGAAGGCCAGAACATCTTCTACGATTCTCCGAAAGTCGTCCTGCGCCAGCTTCTTACCATAGACTTTCGCGCGAATGGCGGACGCGCTCTTTGCCGGCTCGGCATGTCCGAAGAAGCCCTTGTCTCCCGGTCGAGCACCCAGGCTGATCCACGCCGAATTGCTGAGAGCTGCAATATCCGGCGCGAGCCAGTCCGCGTCGGTGACCACGTTCAACGAAGCGATGATCGTCCTTTCCCGTAGAGTGATTTCTACCCGGGTCAGTGAACTGAAGCCCTCTGCCCGGCAAAGGTGACAATCCTTGTGCATGAACACGACCGGTTGGCGGTAGGTATCGATACCGGCGCGAACGAGCGGAATGGAGTGGATTTTGTCGCTCATCGCGGGGCCTTGATCGAAACTCGCTCGAGGTGTTCGGGTACGCGGACATCCCAGCCGAGCTCGTGTTCAATCCGGAAGCGCAAGGCATCTGCGGCATCGGGTTCGCCATGGGTCACATAAGTCATTCGCGGCGGCTTCGCCGTGCCCATCCACGCAAGCAATTCGTCCGCATCCGCGTGGCCGGAAAGACCTTCAAGTTGGATGACTTCAGCACGGATCGGAATCTCTTCACCGAAAATCCGGAGCGTGCGCTTCCCGCTAACAAGCGCTGCTCCGCGGGTGCCACCGGCCTGGAAACCGGAGAGCACAATCGCGTTCTTCGGGTCTTGGCCGAAGCTGACGACGTGGTGCAGAATGCGGCCGCCGGTAAGCATGCCGCTTGCAGAAACGATTATCTTCGGGGCTACCTCCCGGTTGAGCGCCTTCGATTCCTCGACCGTCCGTACACGCTCGGCGAGGTCAAACATGGCTTTGCAATCATCCCAGCTCACGCGATGCTCGCCATGATGCCGGTGATATATCTCGGTCGCGTTGGCGCCCATCGGTGTGTTGAGGTAGACCGGGACGTCGGGGATTTCGCCGCGTCTGCGCAGCTGCGCGATCTGCAGCATAACCCCCTGGACCCGTCCTACGGCGAATGCCGGCACGAGGATTGTCCCTCCCCGGACCACGACCTTGTTGATGACCTCGGCCAATTCGGTTTGGGCATAGACCGGCGGATGCTTGCGGTTGCCATAGGTGGATTCGGTTACGAGTATGTCCGCTCCAAAAAATTGATCGGGACTGCGCATCATCGGGTCCGTCGGTCTCCCGACATCGCCGCTGAAATGGATGACGCGCCCGTCAATCGTCAGCCGTATAGAGGCCGCGCCCAGCAGGTGCCCGGCAGGGATAAAGCACGCTGATATCCCGTCGCCCAGATCGAGTGTCGTATCGAACGGGACAGGATCAAAATGCTCGAGCGCAGCCTTCGCATCATCGAGCGTATAGAGAGGCTGCGGGTCACGATGCTTCGAATAAGCCTTGCGCCTTGCGTATCGGGCTTCCTCTTCTTGCAGGTGCCCGCTGTCGGGGAGCAGGAGACCACAGAGTTCTGTGGTCGAAGGCGTGCCATGAATCCTGCCTCGAAACCCATTTCGGACTAGCGCGGGCAGATAACCCGAATGGTCCAGGTGAGCATGGGTCAGGAGCACATCGCTGATGCTCTCCGGCGGTACCGGAAAGGGGTTCCAATTGCGAAGTCGCAACTGCTTGAAACCCTGGAAGAGACCACAATCGATCAAGATCCGCCGGCGCCCCTGTTCGACAAGGTAGCGTGAGCCCGTGACAGTCCCGGTTGCACCGAGAAAAGTGAGCGACGGTTGATCTGTGTCCTGCATTGCTCTTGCCTCTATTTCGAAAGCTTAGGCACCCCGCTTGCTGAAGAACTTGTATAGCGGGACAGCGATCACAGCGATGTACCAGCCATACAGAAAGCTACCGATTGCCCCGGCAGCGAACCCAACGGGCGTAAGCCACTCGAAGCCTGGCAAGAGCGGCGCCCAAGCTTCGTGCATGTGGAACCTGCCAGGAACCGCGAGGCCGAAGGCAACGCAAATCAGATAGGTGACCAGAAGAAAGACGCTGAGCGTCCATCCCCACACTTTTATGCTCGGGCCAGCAGCTGAATCAGACATCGCGACTCTCCTTGCATTATACTATAGGGGGGTATAGTACCGATGGTGCGGATGATCAAGGACCCAAGCTCTTCGAACGAGATTGGCGCAAGGAGACAAAGCTGGCATGGAACGCCGCATGAAGACGAAGTTCGAAAAAGAGATCGCGCGCATGCGCAGGATCGAGGGCCAGGCGCGTGGCATCGCCAAGATGATGGAAGAGGACCGGTATTGCATCGACATCCTCCAGCAGTTTGCGGCAATGGAAGCCGCATTGCGCGCGACGCGCATGGAGGTACTCAAAACCCATTCGAGCCATTGTCTGGAAGAGGCGATCGAACTTGGCTCGAAAGCTGATCAGCGAACCAAGATCGCCGAACTAATTGCCCTGCTAGAAAAGCAAGCCCGCTGACCTGCTTGCTCGACAGGGCAATCGTTTTCACCTCACGAGGTCGCCTCAATCTGGGCCATGCCCCTCATGTGCCGTGTGATCTTCGGCAGGCGCGTCTGCAGATCGTGCGTCGCTATCGGATTGGGCGCCTGACTGATGGTTGCCCATCATCCCATGATTCATGCCGGCATGATCCATTTTCGAATGGTCCATCATGCAGCAGGACATCTTGCCATCCTTGCCCTTCATCATCATGCCCTGCATCTTCATCCCGTTGTGCATCATCTCGCACATCTCGGGCTTTTCGCCGGACGCGTGAGCATCGCCTGCGGGTGCCTCGCCGGACTGGGCCGCGACCGGTCCTGCCAGTGCCAGTCCAGCGACCAAACCAAACAGTACCTTCATGTCAATTCTCCTCGTCATGATCAGTTGTGGGTATTGAAGACGATGCGACCGGATCTTCCGAAAGCGATCACCTGGTATGGTTGGGTTCGCCCGTCCATTTCCATGCCAGGGGACCCGAGAGGCATTCCGGCGACAGCCAGCCCTTCGACGCCCGCCGGGCGCTCACGGAGCAAGCGTGCGATATCGGCCGCGGGTACATGGCCCTCGATAACATAGCCATCCACCACCATCGTGTGACAGGACCGCAGTTCGTCGGGCACCTTATGTCCGTCCTTGACCGCTGCCATGTTGGGGCTGTCCTGTACGACAATCTCGGCAGACAGACCCGCGCGAACATGATCGGCCCAGTCTTCGCAGCATCCGCAACTGGGATCGCGAAACATGGTGTAACTCGCTGCCTGCGCAGCACCGGTGCATGCTGCAAGCAGCATCGCACCAAGTATCGGAAGCAGGCGACGAACTTCGCAAGCAGACTTGGTCATAATCAATCGTGTCCCATGGCTTTCATGTCCTCGTCCGACATGGTGGTCATATCGTGACCAGGGTGCGGATCGTTCGAAGGGGTCGGTGACGGAGCGGGCGCTGGCCGAGCGGGAGTGGCCGGTGCCGCCACTTTCTTGGGCTTGGTTGGCGCGACTGCGGGCTTTGGACCGGACGATGGTGCGTCGGTCGACGTTGGAACGGGATCGTCACGCATAGTAGCATTCTCGACCGCAGACGGCGTGGCCGTTGTGGTAGCAGCGGACGTGTCGAGTATTGCATCGCTCGCCGCGACCTGTTCGGCTGCCCGATCGGAAGCCGCGCCGCACGCAGTCAGACTAACGGTAATCAAAGGCAGAAGGCCTAGAGTCCGCGTCCGCTTCGGAAAGGTAGCTTGCATATAGTTACTCCAAACCAAGGTGATTGGGCCCGAAGACCATTTCGCCGCCATGATAGCCTTGGATGACCAAGGCCACTGCCAGTATGCCGATTGCGAAACGGAGTGCTTTCCTGCTGCCAGGGCGAAATGCAAACCATGCGGCCACGATCGCGACAGCCGTTATTGCCGTCCCGTTCCATCGATGGAGAGCGAGTGTCTCCGACCGATCTTCAAGGCGCCAGCCAGCGGCGAACCAGCCAAAGAAAGCTGCCGCTGCCGCGCCGATAGCTCCACCGGAAACGAGAAAGCGCACGGTCGTTTCCAGACCCAGTGCAGGGCGTATGAACAGCAGGATTTCTGCAATTGCAGCCATTAAAAGCAAGGCGATGGGGAAGTGTGCCGCGATCGGATGAAGTCGCCCGAGGAGGTCCCCCGTCGAGGTGATCCGATTCTTCGCTCTTTTCGCCTCAAGCGCCTGTTCGGCCGTCATGGGCTTGGCCTCCGTCAGGGCGGTGGGCTCGGCCTGTCCCAAGGACGAAGGAACCACAGATGGCGATTCACGCATGTCCGCGTCGCCATGTATTTCCATCTGGGCCATCTCTGCATCGCTCATGTCCTTCTTGTGACCATCGTGCGCGATAGCGATGACCGGCAAAGAAAGAGCAGCGACCATCAGGATGGCGAGGTGCGACCGAAGGATGCGAGAGAGCGTCATGTTCGTTATACGCCCGATCTGCGCAAAGCCCTCGAAAAGAGTTGTGAGGGTCAATTGCACTGGCTTCGTATAGGTAGCGAAGGAACAAGACCGAATGAATGACAACGAACTTCTTGAGCGCGCTTTGACGGAGTTGAGGAATATGCCCGCCCCGTCAGTGTCCGACGGTTTCATGGACGGGGTCTGGATGCGAGCCGGTCAGCTTGAGGCGAGGGCCTCAGGGCGCGTACGCCTGGCATTGTTTGCGGCGATGGCCTTCGTCGGACTGAGCGCAGGTATTGGCACGACGGCAGCGCCGGCAAGTGCCGAGCCTGCAAGTTTCCGTCTCGTAGATGGTGCGGATCTTTCTCCTGCAGTATTGCTGCACGTCGAGCCATGAGGATCGGCGCCTTCCAATTTGTGATTGCCGTCCTTGTAGCGCTGGCGGCCGGATGTATCGGGGCGTTCGCCATAGGTGAATGGCGCGAAGTTTCGCATTCGCAGACGCTACACAATTTCGTCCACGAAGAGCTCGACCTTGACGCTTCACAGAAGGAACGGCTCGAACAACTCGAAACGCGATTTGCTGTCGAGCGGAATGAACTCGAACACTCCCTCCGTGCAGCCAATGCCAGGCTCGCGGTCGCCATGGACGAGGAGCACGAATACGGCCCGAAGGTTGCGGCAGCCATCGACGATGTTCACGGCCGCATGGGCGACCTTCAGAAGGCGACTGTCGATCATGTTTTCGCGATGCGGGCGCTCTTGACGCCCAAGCAGAAAGCGCAGTTTGACCGTCAGGTTTCGCTATCGCTGACCGGCGAAGCCGACGAATGATCATACGTGCGGGGGCTCGACGACACTATTGAATCCGGCCTCGTCGAAAAGGTCAGAGCTGGCAACAGGGCGGCGTTCGGTCGGCTTATCCAACCTCATTTGCCGCGACTGCTTGGGCTTGCCCGTCGAATGCTCGGATCTGCCGACGAGGCCGAGGACGCTCTGCAAAACGCTCTTGCATCAACATGGGTCGCGCGAACCAAGCTCGATTCCGACAAGCCGATTGCGGCTTACCTTACGACCGTAACACTCAACAAATGCCGCGACAGGCTCCGGCGGCGCAAGGTCTCGCGACTTTTTGGAATCGGGTCATTCGATCCGGAAATTCCCACTGCCGGGGACGAGCCAGACATCGAAACGCTGGTTGCAGATCGGCAGATACTTGATGAGGTTTCGAGGGCCATCGAGAGGCTACCCGTCCGGTTACGTGAAGCGCTGGTCCTGGTTGCTGTGGAAGGGCGGAGCTACCGCGAGGTTTCGCAGCTGCTTGGGGTGACGGAGAAGACAGTTGAAACGCGCGTATACCGTGCACGCCAACGTCTACGCGAAAAAAGATCGCATCTGTTTGAGGTCTAATTTCAGTTCATGCGTAAGTGTGCGTATGAGCAACACCAAATCCAGCCAAAGATACGCTTTTGACCGTCGCAGGTTTCTGACCCGTAGCGCCCAGGCAGCAAGCCTCCTAGGGCTTGCGCACACTGTCCCCGCATGGGCTCGAGGAGGCGATTTGCACCATGCGGTGATCCGGCCCGGCTTCGACGAAGTGTCGGGCCGCGATATTGCCCTTACGATCGGTGAAGGACCTCGCGTGGTGCAGGGGCGTCGCGGGCATGCGGTCGCGGTCAATGGCAGCGTGCCGGGTCCGCTGGTTCGCCTCCATGAAGGTCAGCCGGTTCGCCTCGCGGTCACGAATACGCTCGATGAAGACAGCTCGATCCACTGGCACGGCCTGCTGCTGCCGTTCCAGTTCGATGGCGTTCCTGGCGTCAGTTTCCCCGGGATCAAGCCGGGTGAGACATTCGTCTATGACATTCCCCCATTGCGACAAAGCGGAACCTATTGGTGGCATAGTCACTCGGGGCTGCAGGAGCAGGCGGGGCATTACGGCCCGATCGTGGTCGAACCCGCAGGGGCGGACGCCGTGCAAGCGGACCGCGATTACGTCCTGTTGCTGAGCGAATTCACGCCGCTCCATCCGCACGCGATCATGGACAAGCTGAAGAAGGGCGAAGACTACTTCAATTACCAGCAGAACACCTGGACCGACGACTATCCGCTGTCGGGCGCGGACCGGCGGATGTGGGCGCGCATGCGCATGATGGCGACCGACATCCTGGACGTAACGGGCTCGACCTACACCTATCTCGCCAACGGGCGGGGCCCGGAAGAAGGCTTGGAATTCCTGTTCAAGCCCGGCGAGCGGGTGCGGCTGCGGATCATCAATGGCAGCGCGATGACCTTCTTCAATTTCCGCATCCCAGGGGTGAAGTTCTGGGTGGTCGCCGCCGACGGCCAGAACGTGCGCCCGGTCGAAGTCGAGGAATTCCAGATCGGCACGGCCGAGACCTACGATATCGTGGTCGAGCCGACCGGCGAAGCGCGGGCGATCGTCGCCGAGAGCATGGACCGGTCGGGCATGGCTGTAGCGACTTTGGCCTCCCGCCCCGGCGCGCGAGCAAGTGTACCGCCCCTGCGCGATCCGCCGCTACTGACGATGGCGGACATGGGCATGAACCACGGTACCGGCGGCATGGACCACGGCGGAGATATGGCGGGCATGGACCATTCCGCCATGGGCCATGACATGCCATCGCAAGACACCGCTGCCGATCCGATGGGCGGGATGGACATGAGCGGCATGAACATGCGCGACACGTCCAAGCTGCCTCCGGATGTGAAGGTTGGCCCCGGGATCGATATGGTGTCGATGAACCCGGTCGATCGCATGGGTGACCCCGGACTTGGTCTCGACAACGTCGGACACAAGGTTCTGACTTACAAGGATCTCGTTGCGCTCGCACCGAACGACGACTTGCGTCGCCCCTCGCGGCAGATGGAAATCCATCTGACCGGGAACATGGAGCGCTACATGTGGTCGTTCGATGGCAAGAAATACACCGCCGTTACCGATGACCCGATCCGCTTCGCCTACAACGAGCGTGTGAGGGTGAAGCTGGTCAACGACACCATGATGGCGCACCCGATCCACCTGCACGGGCACTTCTTCGAACTGGTCAATGGCGCACCCGCCGACCGGCAGCCGCAGAAGCACACGGTGATCGTCCAGCCCGGCGGTAGCGCCACTTTCGACCTCACTGCTGACGAGGAGGGCGACTGGGCCTTCCACTGCCACCTGCTCTATCACATGCATTCTGGCATGTTCCAGATCGTGACGGTCTCGCCGCGGGGCAATCAGCCCGATGTGAAACGGGTGGGAGAAGACTGATGCGCCTTCTCGTAGCCATGCTGTTCGCCAGCGCCGCCGCCCCCGCTGTCGCACAGGACCATTCGGGCCACACGATGCCTTCCGCGCAATCCCCCGTCCAAACCGAATGCGAAAAGGAGGCCGCACGTCACCGCGCCATGGGCCATCCGGTAGAGGACGGAGCCTGCGCGCCGGCGACGCAACCGGCCCCGGGCGGTCACGCCGACGGCCATACCGGCAGGGACCACTCCCAGATGGGTGGAATGGATCACTCGACCATGGATCATTCCAAGATGGAAGGCATGGACCATTCCACGATGAGCCATGAAAGCATCCAACTGCCCGAACAGACGCCCATGGACCACGGTGCGATGGGCCATGGCGGGATGGACATGACCCCCATCCCGGAAGGGCCGCCTCCGGCGTCAGCGGGATCCGGACCGCCTCGCGCCGCCGATGCGATCTGGGGTGCCGATGCGATGCACGCCTCGCGCAACGCCTTGAGCACCGAGAACGGCGGGATGAACGTGTTCTGGTTCCAGGGCGACCGCGCCGAATATCGCGCGCGAGAAGGCGGCGATGGGTACCTCTGGGACGTGCAGGGCTATTACGGTGGTGACCTCGACAAGTTCTGGTTCAAGAGCGAGGGGGAAGGCACCTTCGGGGAAAGCCCCGAGTCCGCCGAAGTCCAAGGCCTGTGGAGCCATGCGATCGGTCCATGGTGGGACCTTCAGGCTGGCGTCCGGCAGGATCTGACCGGTCCCGAGCGCACCCATGCCGTCATCGGTGTGCAGGGGCTCGCGCCTTACATGTTCGAAGTCGACGCGGCCGCTTTCCTGTCGAACAAGGGAGACCTGACCGCAAGTATCGAAGCCGAGCTTGACCAGCGCATTACCCAGCGCCTCATCCTGCAGCCGCGCGCCGAGCTGAGTCTATCCGCGCAGGATGTGCCCGAGCTGGGTGTTGGCGCCGGCCTCGACACGGTCGAACTGGGTGTGCGGCTGCGTTATGAAATCGCACGTGAGTTCGCACCCTACATCGGGATCGAGCAGGAATGGAAGCTGGGCCGGAGCGCCGACTACGCTCGGCTCGCGGGCGAGGATCCGAGTGTGACCAACTACGTCGTCGGTATCCGGTTCTGGTTCTGAAGAGGGGGTCAGCCACCAGAAAAATGGTCAATGGTCGACCGGTGATGGAACTGCGCAGTTCAGACGGCAGCACAAGCCTTCATGACCCATCTACTGGACGTGTCCTGTCGCCCCTTTCGCGTGCGACTGCAGAGGCGATTACCCTGCATGCCTGGTCAGGACCTAAGACTACCATCGAGGCGGCCACGCCGGTCGCGAAGCCTGTCGGCACTGAGTTCAACGGACCTTTCCCGGCATGGCAGGTTCAATTCGGCGATCCGGATGCAACGCGCCTCTATATCGATGCCTCCAATGGCGCCGTATTGGCTGCGAGAAGCGACACCTGGCGCTTCTTCGATTTCATCTGGGGGCTCCACATCATGGATTGGAACGAGAGGCATCGTATCAATAGCTGGTGGTTGCTGTTGTTCGGCATCGGAGGGACGATCATTGCTGTGTCCGGCTTCGTGCTTCTCGCCAATTGCTTTCCCAAACTACGTCGACCTCGCGCAAAACGGACGTAGCTCAGCCGGTTCGGTTCATTTCCTGAAACGCTGGTCCAAGGCCCGCTTTGCTTAGCAGACGGCCCGCAAACGGCCCCGACTCGGACATTTCCTACATCGGGCGCCTGCGCTAGACTCCGTGCGCTCTTTCTCGCCGTCGAACCAGCCCAACCGCGCCGCTCTCGCGCCCCCGCGTTTTTCCCGCTTGGACCGTGTAACACCCGGTCCATGTCTACGGACTGGCCGAGGGCGAATCCTAATCCATGTGCTTGAGCCCGACGCGCAAATAGTCCCAGCCCGTCACTACCGTCAGCACCGCCGCCGCCCATAGCGTGGTGAGGCCCACCGTGTGGGGGACATTGGCCTCGATCGCGCCGAACATGGTGGTCCAGTGCGGCAGCCCCTCGCCCAGGATGAGCGAGCCGAGCGCGACCATCTGGAAGGTCGTCTTCCACTTGGCGAGCTTGGACACCGGGACCGAGACCTGCAGCGGGCCGAGGAATTCGCGCAGGCCCGACACGGCGATCTCACGCATCAGGATGATCAGCCCGGCGATGACATGCGCATCGCCGACATAGGGGCCGGTCAGCACGCCCTGCGCCGCGAGCACCAGGATCACCGCGGCGACCATGATCTTGTCGGCGATCGGATCGAGGAAGATGCCGAGCTTCGACACCGTCCCGCTCGAGCGCGCGAGATAGCCGTCGAAATAGTCGGTGATGCCCATCAGGCAGTAGAGCACGAAGGCGAGCAGATAGCCCGCGTCCCATCCCGGCCACCACAGGAAATAGGCCAGCAGCGGGATCGCGAAAATGCGCGACAGCGTGAGGATGTTGGGCAAGGTCAGCATGCTGGCCGCATGCCTAGCGACAATCGCCCCGTCGCAAAAGCCGCCGATTGCCCTTGTCCGCCATGGCGATGGCATTAGACTCGGCCGCGAGAATGGGTTTCTGCCCGGGGGGTCATGCTTACATCGATGCACTTGCTGCGCACCAGGCGGTTCCTGCCGCTGTTCGTCACGCAGCTGTTCAACGCGTTCAACGACAATCTCTACAAGACCACCATGGTCCTGTTCGTGGTCTACGCGGTCTACAATGACGAGAGCACGGAGGCAGCGTTCAGCGGCCTCGCCTCGGGCCTGTTCATCCTGCCCTTCTTCATTCTCTCCGCGCTGGCGGGCCAGCTCGCCGACATGCGCGACAAGGCGAAGATCATCCGCATCATCAAGCTGTGCGAGATCGGGATCATGGCCATTGGCGCGGTGGGGCTGACGCTGGCATGGAAGGGCGTGGCCGTCCACGCCTTCGCGATCCCGCTGCTGCTCGCAGCGCTCTTCGCGATGGGGGTCCATTCGACCTTCTTCGGGCCGATCAAATACGCCATCCTGCCGCAGCATCTCGAGAAGGACGAGGTGCTCGCCGGCACCGGCTGGGTCGAGGCCGGGACCTATATCGCCATCCTCGCGGGCACGATCCTCGCCGGGCCGCTGGCGGTGCAGCACACCGGATGGGCCACCGTGGGCATCCTGGTGACCGCCTGCATCGGCTATCTCGTCAGCCGCCAGGTGCCGCCCGCGCCGCCGCTCGGCGGACCGGAAAAGCTCGACTGGCACATCCTGCGCGCTTCGGTGAAGCTGGTGCGCGACACGATGCACAATGCGGAGGTCTACTACGCCATCCTCGCGATCAGCTTCTTCTGGACCATCGGCGCGGTGCTGTTCATCCAGTTCCCGCCGCTGGCCAAGAACACGATCATGGCCAGCCCCGAGGTCGCGAGCCTGTTCCTGGTGGTTTTCTCGATCGGCGTGGCGATCGGCTCGGTGGCGGTCAACGCGTTGCTAAAGGGGCGCGTCTCGGCGCGCTATTCGCCGATTTCGGTGATCGTCATGGGGCTGTTCGTGGTCGCCTTCTACATGGTCGCCAAGCTGTGGGAGGCCGACCAGCCGGCCAGCCTGCTGAGCGTCAGCGAATTCATCGCCTGGCCGATGGCGGCGGTGCTGCTGCTGTGCCTGCTGGGCATTTCGGTATCGGGCGGCATGTTCGTCGTGCCGCTCTACGCCTTCCTCACCACGCGGGTCTCTCCGGACAAGGCCTCGCGCACGATCGCGGCGAACAATATCGTCAATTCGGGTGCCATGGTGGGCGGATCGCTGGCTGCGATGGCGCTGAGCGCGGCGGGCGTGCCGATCACCGAACAGCTGCTGCTCTGTGCCGCCATGTGCCTGTTCTCGGCCTGGCTCGCGCGCCGCCTGATCGTCGCCGAGAACGCCGCTGCGGATCTCGCCGCCGCCGCCGGGGCGTGAGCGCTAGATGATGAAGGCGAGAACCGCCGCCAGCGTCGCGAAATAGGTCGTCGCCACGCCGCGCACGTCGGCGGCGGTCAGGCGCCAGTCGAACGCCGCGCCCGCGGGCCAGTCCGCCGCCTTGGTCGCCGGAAGGTCTGCGAAAGCACTGCGGCGCTGGGGCAGGCTGGCGCGAAACCAGTGCCGGGCGGATTCGTTGGTCAGGACCAGGGCGCGTCTCATGACAGCCACGTTAACGCTTTTTTAACCTTTGGCTATCCTCACCCAAATGGCCTGTCCCCGATTGGGACGGATTGCACGACCCGTTCAGCCGGGCTAACCGCCGCTCATGACAGCGCCCGACACGCCCCAAGCCGCCCAACTCCTCGTCGACTGCCTGATCGAACAGGGCTGCGACCGTATCTTCACCGTTCCCGGCGAAAGCTTCCTGCAGGTGCTCGACGGCCTGGCGCAACAGGACACGATCGAGGTAGTGACCTGCCGGCAGGAAGGCGGCGTCGGCTTCATGGCCTGCGCCGACGGGGCGATGACCGGGCGGCCGGGCGTGGCTTTCGTCACCCGCGGGCCCGGCGCGACCAATGCCAGCATCGGCGTGCATGTCGCGATGCAGGATTCGCAGCCGATGATCCTCTTCGTCGGCGACGTCGACAGCGAGATGCGCGACCGCGAAGGTTTCCAGGAGGTCGACTTTGCCGCCTTCTTCGGCCCGATCGCCAAATGGGCCGCGCGGATCGATTCGGCCGACCGCATCCCCGAATATGTCGCACGCGCCTATGCCACCGCGATCTCGGGCCGCCCCGGCCCGGTCGTGCTCGCACTGCCCGAAGACATGCTCAGCCGTGCGACCGCCGCCATCCCGCGCCCGCGCGTCGAACGACCCGCGCAGGCGCCCTGCCCCGATGCGATGCAGGCGATGATGGCGCTGATCGCCGACGCCGCCGCGCCGATCGCGATCATCGGCGGCGCCGGATGGAACGCCAAGGCCCGCGCACATTTCCAGCTCTTCGCCGAACGGCTCGGCATCCCCGTCGCCACCGCCTTCCGGCGGCAGGACGCAATTGCAAGTTCAAGCAAGGTCTACGCCGGGAACCTGGGCTACGGCCCCAATTCCAAGCTGGTCGAGCGGGTAAAGCAGGCCGACCTGATCCTGGCGGTGGGCGCAAGGCTGGGGGAAGCGACCACCGACGGCTACACCGTCCCGCCGCTGTCCGCGCCCGAGCGCAAGCTGGTCCACATCCATCCCGACCCCGACGAACTCAACCGCGTCTACCCCGCCGATCTCGCGATCTGCGCGAGCATGGACGAGTTCGCCGAGAGCGCGGCGCTGTGGGACGATGACGAGGTTCTCGATTTCGATGCGGGTCAGGAAGCGCATGCCGAATGGCAGATCTGGGCCACCGCGCATCCCAACGGCCATGCGCTCGACATGGGGCAGGTCGTGCAATTCATGCGCGACACGCTGCCCGGCGACACGATCATCTGCAACGGCGCCGGCAATTTCTCCGGCTGGTGGCACCGCTACTGGCGTTATGAGGGCCATCCAACCCAGCTCGCCCCGACCTGCGGCGCGATGGGCTATGGCGTACCCGCGGCAGTCGCGGCGGCTCTGCGCCACCCGGAACGTACGGTAGTCGCGGTGGCCGGCGACGGCGATTTCCTGATGAACGGGCAGGAACTGGCGACCGCCGTCCAGCACGGTGCCGACCTGATCGTGATCGTGGTCGACAATTCCGCCTACGGGACGATCCGCATGCACCAGGAACGCGAATTCCCGGGCGAGGAGCGGGTCAGCGCGACCCGACTGGCCAATCCCGATTTCGCCGCGCTGGCTGCGGCTTTCGGCGGATGGTCGGCGCGGGCGGCGACCAACGAGCAATTCGAGGAAGCGCTGGTTGAGGCGCGGGACCGCAGCGGTCTGCGCCTGATCCACTGCACCATCGATATCGAGCAACTCGCCGCGAGCGGTGCCAGCGTCAGCGGGCTGCGCGACCGATAGCATTGCAAGAGAAAGGGCCGCCTCCTGCAAGAGAGACGGCCCTTCCTCGCTGTTGCCAGCGTCCTGCTGGCGTCAGATGTCGTTGCCGAGCGCACCTTCGATTTCGCCCTTGAGCTGCTGGGCTTCGCCCTTGCGCTCCTGGCGCTCGCCTTCGCGCTCGAGGCGCTCGTTGTCGGTCATGTCGCCGACCGCCTGCTTGGTGTTGCCAGCTGCTTCGTTGGCATTGCCTTTGATCTTTTCGGTCAGTTCGCCCATCGGACGTCTCCTCTTCTTGAACACGCAGATTATTGCGTGGTTACAGGGACATAACCGACCGCTGCGCGACTATGTTCCGGCGATAGCGATCAAGCGAGGGCGGCTTGCGACGAAGCTCAGATGCCCGCCATCGAGCAGATCAGCGACCACTCGTCGGGCTTGATCTCGGCCACCGACAGGCGCGACAGCTTGACCAGTTCGCAGTCGGCCAGCTTGGGTTCGGCCTTGATCTGCTTCAGCGTGACCGGATGCGGCACCTTGGTCTTGGGCTTGACCTTGACGGCCGCCCACTTGCCTTCGGGGTCGGTCGGGTCGGTGATCCCCGCTACGCTCACCTCACAGATCCCGACGATCTCGAGCCCCTCGCGCGAATGGTAGAAGAAGGCCTGGTCGCCAACCTCCATCGCGGCGAGATTGTTCTTCGCGCGGTGGTTGCGCACCCCGTCCCAGGTCCCCTCCCCTTCGGCGACGAGATCGTCCCAGCTGTATTTGAAGGGTTCGGATTTCATCAGCCAGTAACGCATCGGGGAACTTTCTCCGTCAAGCAGCCCAGGATGGTGCGCGCCTAGCCGCTACCCATCGCACTGACCACCCCAAGGGACCCGCAGTTAACCTGTTTTTAGGCGTCGCGGCCTAAGCCAAATGCGCAACGAGCAACCCAGGGGGCGGGATTGACCGCGAACAGTGCCAAGACCCACCGACGCCGAACCGACCGCCCGAACCGCAAGGTCGGGCGCCGCGAACGGGATATCACCACGCTGGGGATCGCCTTTGCCGCGATCATCCTGTTCGTGGGCACGGCCGGAGTCGTGCTGCCCAACCTCCTCAAGGCATGGAACGGCGAGGGTGCCTCGCCCGATGCCGCGCTCACCAATGCCCTGCTCCTCAACATCGCGCTGATCCTGCTCGGCTGGCATCGCTACAAGGCGCTGAGCGAGGAACTCGTCACGCGCCGTGCGTCGGAGGCCGAAGCGCGCCGACTGGCAGATATCGACCACCTGACCGGTTGCCACAACCGCCGCAGCTTCACCGCCGCGCTGGGCGATCTGCTGGTCGATCTCGAACGCCGCGAGCAGGCGCTGGCGGCGATTGCCGTCGACCTCGACAATTTCAAGCAGGTCAACGACTTGCACGGCCACCAGGCTGGCGATGAAGTGCTGCGCGTCACGTCTGCGCGGATCCAGCGCCTGCTGCCTGACGGCGGCATCCTGGCGCGGCTCGGCGGCGACGAATTCGTCTGCGTCGTGCCCTATCACCCGCAGGTCCCCGACCGGGTCGACCAGCTTGCCGCGCGGATGATCGAGCACGTCGCGCGTCCGGTCGAATATGCCGAGACGCCGGTCGATGTGACCATGTCGATCGGCATCGCCTCGAGCACGCAGATGGACGACATGCGCGACGGCACGGCCTCGGCGCAAAAGCTGATGCACAAGGCGGATATCGCCATGTATCACGCCAAGAAGCAGGGCAAGAACCGCTTCTACTGGTTCGAGCCGCAGATGGAGAACGAACTGCGCTTCCGCAACGAGCTCGAGGCGGGCATCCGTCGCGGCATCGCGGCGGGCGAGTTCCGCCCCTATTACGAACAGCAGATCGACATCGAAACCGGCGAACTCGTCGGCTTCGAAATGCTCGCCCGCTGGGAATCGCCCGAAATGGGCGTGGTCGGCCCCGACATCTTCATCCCCATCGCCGAAGAGATCGGCGTCATCAGCGAAATGAGCGAAGCCTTGATCGCTCAGGCTTTCGAGGATGCGAAGCAGTGGGATTCGGATCTCAGCCTGTCGGTGAATATCTCCCCGATCCAGATGCGCGACCCGTGGTTCGCCCAGAAGCTGCTCAAGCTGCTGGTACGCCACAACTTCCCGGCTAACCGGCTCGATATCGAGATCACCGAAAGCTGCCTGCACGAGAACGTCGGCATGGTCCGCACGATGATCAGCAGCCTGCGCAATCAGGGCGTTCGCGTCAGCCTCGACGATTTCGGGACCGGATATTCGAGCCTGTCGCAGCTGCGCAGCCTGCCCTTCGACCGCCTCAAGATCGATCGCGCCTTCATCGCGGAACTCAAGCAGGAAGAGCACGGCGCGAAGCTGGTCGATGCGATCCTCACGATGAGCGACGGCCTGAACCTGCCGGTGACCGCCGAAGGCATCGAGAACGAACTCGTGCTCGAAACGCTCAAGCGGATGGGCAAGATGAAGGGCCAGGGGTATCACTATGGCCGCCCCGAACCCGCCGAACTCGTGCTCGAACGCCTGGCTCGGCAGAACCTGCTGGCCAAGGACAAGCTCAACAACGTCACCGAGGTGGATTTCACCGCGCATGACAATCGCCACGGCGGGGGCAAGCGCGCCGGCTGACACAGCACTGGACGCTGCGCCGGCGAGTGCATAGATGCGGCGGCGCAATGCGCGTCGATTTCACCAAGATGCATGGATTGGGCAACGACTTCGTCGTGCTCGACGCGCGCGCGCGCGAATTGCCCGCGATCGATCAGGATATTGCCCGGGCTCTGGCCGACCGGCGCACCGGGATCGGCTGCGACCAGCTGATCGTGCTCGAGCCTAGCGATACCGCCGATTTCCGCATGCGGATCTTCAATCACGATGGTGGCGAAGTGGGCGCCTGCGGCAATGCCAGCCGCGCCGTCGCTCTCCTGCATGGTTCCCCCGCGGACGTCGAGACCGCGGGCGGCACGATCCGCGTCGAACCGGCGAACGACGGTGCCAGCGTCGACATGGGCGAGCCGCGCTTCGACTGGGACGCCATCCCCCTCGCCTACGGCATGGACACAGCCGCCATGCCGGTCGGCTGGGACGGGCTCGATCAGCCGGGCGCCGTCAATGTCGGCAATCCGCATGTCATCTTTTTCGTCCCCGACACCGATGCCGTGCCGCTCGAAACGTTGGGGCCGGAGATCGAGAACGACGCGCTCTTTCCCGAGCGCGTGAACGTGAATGTCGCCACGATCGAAAGCCGCACGCATATCCGCCTGCGCGTGTGGGAGCGCGGCGCCGGTCTGACGCGTGCTTGCGGCACCGGGGCCTGCGCCACCGCAGTGCATGCCATGCGTCGCGGACTGGTCGAGCGCGAGGTGCGCGTCACCCTGCCGGGCGGCGACCTCACCATCGGCTGGGGCGAAGACAACCGTATCACGATGACCGGCCCCGCGACCGAGAGCTATCGCGGTAGTTTCGACTGGAGCGATTTCGCGTGAGCGAGGCCCAGGTGATCTCGCTCGGCTGCCGGCTCAATATTTCCGAAAGCGAGCAGATCCGCGCCATGCTGGCGCAGGAGCGCGACCTCGTGGTGGTCAACAGCTGCGCGGTGACCAGCGAAGCCGTGCGCCAGACGCGTCAGGCGATCCGCCGCGCGCGCCGCGCCAATCCCGACGCGCGCCTGCTCGTGACCGGATGTGCCGCCGATATCGAGCGCGATCAGCTCGCCGCCATGCCCGAGGTCGACGGTCTCGTCGCCAATACCGCCAAGCTCGACGCACGCGCGTGGAACGTGCCTGCAGCGGTTCCGGCTCCCCAGAACCGCACGCGCGCCTTCATCGCGGTGCAGAACGGCTGCGACCATGCCTGCACCTTCTGCGTCATCCCGCAGGGACGCGGCCGCAGCCGCTCGCAATCGGTTCGCAAGGTGCTCGCCGAAGTCGAACGCCATCTCGACCATGGCGCACCCGAAGTGGTGCTGACGGGGGTCGATGTGACCTCCTGGGGTCACGATCTGCCCGGCAGGCCGCCGCTGGGCGAGCTGGTGCACGCCGTGCTCCAGACCTTTCCGCAGCTCCGGCGCCTGCGGATGTCCTCGCTCGACGGGATCGAGATCGACCCGCTCCTGTTCGAGCTCTTCGCGCACGAAGAGCGGCTTATGCCGCACCTCCATCTCTCGCTTCAGCATGGCCACGACCTCATTCTGAAGCGCATGAGGCGACGGCACCTTCGGCGCGATGCGGAAGATCTCGTAGCGCGTCTCGTAGACCTTCGCCCCGATCTGGCAGTTGGAGCGGACCTGATCGCCGGTTTCCCCACCGAAACCGAAGAGCACCACGCGGCCAACCTTGCGATCATCCGCGAGATCAACATCGTTCACGGTCACATCTTCCCCTATTCGCCCCGCCCCGGCACGCCCGCCACTCGGATGCCACAGGTCGAGCGCGAGACGGTCAAACGGCGCGCCGCCGAACTGCGCGAAGCCGCCCGGAAAACGCGCGACGAGTGGCTGGCGTCGCTCGTCGATAAGCCGCACAGCGTCCTCGCCGAGCGCGACGGGACGGGCTACACGCCGCACTTCGCCCGCATCGCCGTGCCCCAGGGCACGCCGGCGGGGACCATCGTCTCCCTGACGCCGACCGCATTCGAGAATGGCCTTCTGCAATGAGTGACACGCAAAGCTGGACCGACCGGCTGTTCGGAGGGTTTCGCAAGACCTCCGAGAAACTGACCAGCAATCTCACCGAAGTGGTCGGGACCGCCAAGCTCGACGATGCGACGCTCGACGATGTCGAGGACGCTCTGATCCTGTCGGACCTCGGCCCGCGTGCGGCCGCGCGCATTCGCGAGAAGCTGCGCGACAAGCGCTTCGGGCTCGAGATCACCGAGCGCGAACTCAAGGAAGCCGTGGCCGAGGAAATCGCCGCGATTCTGCGCCCGGTGGCCAAGCCACTCGAGATCACCGCCTTCCCGCGCCCGCAGGTGCTGCTGGTGATCGGGGTCAACGGCAGCGGCAAGACCACTACGATCGCCAAGCTCGCGCACCTCTTCCAGGAAGACGATTACGCGGTCATGCTGGCGGCGGGCGACACCTTCCGCGCCGCGGCGATCGGCCAGCTGCAGACCTGGGCCGACCGCGTGGGCGTGCCGATTGTGCGCGGCCCCGAGGGCGGCGACCCGGCAAGTATCGTCTTCGACGCGGTCAAGCAGGCGACCGAGATCGGCACCGACGTGCTGATCGTCGACACCGCCGGACGCCTGCAGAACAAGCGCGAACTGATGGACGAGCTGGCCAAGATCCGGAAAGTCCTCGGCCGCCTAAATCCCGAGGCGCCGCACGACGTGGTGCTGGTGCTCGATGCCACCAACGGCCAGAACGCGCTCGCCCAGATCGATGTGTTCAAGGAAGTCGCCGGCGTCACCGGGCTCGTGATGACCAAGCTCGACGGCACGGCGCGCGGCGGTGTGCTGGTGCAGGCGGCCGAACAATACGGCCTGCCGATCCACGCGATCGGCGTGGGCGAAAAGATCGACGACCTCCGTCCCTTCGACCCCGACCTCGTCGCACGCGTGATTGCGGGGGTGGCGTAATGAGCAACGATACCAAGCCGAAATCCAAATCGGGTTGGCTCAACATCCTCGTCGACTATGGCCCGCTGCTGGTCTTCCTCGGCGTCTACAAGTTCTACCAGCCGCCCGAGACCTCGACCTTCGGCGAGATCGCCGCGGTGATCTACGGCACGATCGCGTTCATGATTGCGGCCGTCGCTGCGCTCGTCTTCAGCAAGGTCAAGTTTGGCCATGTCAGCCCGATGCTGATCCTCTCGACCGCACTGATCGTTGGCTTCGGCGGGCTGACGATCTGGTTGCAGGACGAGCGCTTCATCCAGATCAAGCCGACCGCGATCTACCTGCTGTTCGGCACGCTGCTTCTGGGCGGCTGGCTGCGCGGCAAGGCGCTGCTTCAGGTACTGCTCGAGGCGGCCTTCGAAGGCGTCGACCAGGACGGCTGGCTGAAGCTGTCGCGCAATTGGGGCCTGTTCTTCTTCGCGCTGGCCGCGCTCAACGAGGTTCTGCGCGCGCAGCTCGGCTTCGAGGACTGGTTGTGGGCCAAGCTCTGGGTGTTCATGCCGCTGAGCTTCCTCTTTACCTTCACCCAGATCCCCATGCTGCTACGGCATGGCTTGGCGCTCGATGACCGGGACGAGGTGGTGAAGGACGAACCGCCGACTGCGTGAGGGCTGTGCGCCGAATTTGCTCGGCTTAACTATCGACGACATTCACGAGATTGCCCGCTGGATCGCGGAAGAAAAAGCGTCGAAGGCCCCAGCTTTCACGCACGGGCCCGTAAACCACCTCCGCACCTTCAGCGATGACCGCAGCATGGGTCGCGTCGAGATCGTCGACACCGATCGATATCACCGGAAGCTCTGTGTCGGAGCCGCCCTGCGAGGCAGTGTGCAATTCGATTGTCTGCGTCGCATCGCTCGTTAGAAAAGCGATCCAGCCCATGTCGTGGGGAATTTCGAGCCCGAATGCCCGCCCATAGAATTGGGCAAGGGCCACCGGTTCATCGGTCAGAAGATTGGCGACAATGCGTGTGACAGCCATGAAACGCAGCCTCCAACGATCTAACCGACCCTAAATCTCCACCTGGCTCCCCAGCTCGACCACGCGATTGGTGGGCAGGCGGAAGAAATCCATCGCGGTCGCCGCATTGCGCAGCATCCACGAGAAGATCTTCTCGCGCCAGATCGGCATGCCGGGCTTGTCGCTCGCGAGCAACGTCTGTCGGCTGAGGAAGAAGCTCGTGTGCATCATGTCGAAGTCACCGCCACAGCGCGACATCTGCTTGAGTCCCAGCGGCACGTTGGTCTCCTCCATGAAACCGTAGTGCAGCACGGCGCGGTAGAAGCCATCGCCGAGATCGTGGATCTCGCAGCGCTTGTCGCCATCGACATAGGGCGCATCGGCGATCAGCACGGTCAGGATCACCACGCGTTCGTGCAGCACCTTGTTGTGCTTGATGTTGTGCAGCAGGGCGGAGGGCACGCCGGCGGTCTGGCTGGCCATGAAGATCGCGGTGCCCGGAACGCGGGTGGCCGAATTCTTGGCGCTCTTGGCGAAGATCTCGATCGGCAGCGCGGTCTCGCTCATGCGGTCGCGCATGAGCTTGCGCCCGCGCGCCCAGGTCGTGAGCAGGGTGAAGGCGATCAGGCCGATCAGCAGCGGGAACCAGCCACCGTCGGGCACCTTGACCAGATTGGCCGCGAAATAGGCGCCATCGACGATGAGGAAGAACAGCACTACCGGAAGCGCGAGGAACCACTTCCATTTCCACACGCCGACGAACAGCACGCCCATCAGCAGCGTGTCGATCGTGACCGCGCCGGTCACCGCAATGCCGTAGGCGGCGGCGAGGCTGGAGGAATTCTGGAAGGTCAGCACCAGCAGGATCACCGCGCACATCAGCGCCCAGTTGACCACCGGGATGTAGATCTGACCCGCTTCCGTTTCGCTGGTGTGGCTGATCGTCAGGCGCGGCATGAAGCCAAGCTGCATCGCCTGGTGGGTGATGCTGAACGCGCCCGAGATCACCGCTTGGCTGGCGATGAAGGTCGCTAGCGTGGCGAGAATCACCAGAGGCAGGCGGAATTCCTCGGAAGCGAGCAGGAAGAAGGGATTGCGCACCACTTCGGCCGCTTGTTCGGCCGGCAGCCCGGCGATCATCGCGCCCTGGCCGAAGTAGTTGAGCAGCAGGCACGGCATGACGAAGCCGAACCACGACAGGCGCATCGGCCCGCGTCCGAAATGGCCCATGTCCGAATAGAGCGCTTCGGAACCGGTCACCGCGAGGACCACGGCACCGAGCGCGAAGAAGGCGATCGCGCCGTCGGTGATGAAGAACTGGACGGCGTACCAGGGGTTGAGCGCCCACAGGATATCGGGATTGTGCGCGATCTGGTTTAGCCCGAGCCCGGCGATGGTGGTGAAATAGACGATCATCACCGGGGCGAAGAGCGCCCCGACCTTGGCCGTACCGCGGCTCTGGAGGAAGAACAGGAAGATCAGCAGGACAAGCGCAATCGGAATCACCAGCGGATCCAGCCCCGGATTGACCACGGTCAGACCCTCGACTGCCGACAACACGGAGATGGCTGGCGTGATCATGCTGTCGCCGTAGAACAGCGAGGTCGCGAAGACCCCGAGCAGCACCACCAGCCAGCCGTAGCTCGAACGGCCGATGTGGCGGCTGAGTAGCGCCACCAGCGCTAGGCTGCCGCCCTGCCCCTTGTTGTCGGCGCGCATCAGGATGGTGACATATTGCAGCGCCACCACGATCAGCATTGACCAGAAAATCAAACTGACCACGCCCAGCACGTGCATCCGGTCGATCGCGATGCTCGCGGTCCCGGCGAAGGTTTCGCGGAAGGCGTAGAGCGGGCTGGTACCGATATCGCCGAAAACGATGCCGATGGCTCCGACAGCGAGCGCGGTACGCGACCCGCTGTTGCCGTGGCCGCCATGCGAATCCGCTGGCGGAATGCCGTCGTTGAGCGGGGGCGGCGCAGGTTGGGTATCAGTCATGCGGGATGAGGTTCCGACAGCATCGTGTCACTAGGCCTGTGTGGCGAAGTCGCCGCGATTAGCAGCATGCCCGCCCACTCGCAACACGGCGCAAGTTCAGCCGCCTAGTCCTCGACCTGCGGCGGTGCCGCCGCGATCCCCAGAATCGCCTCCAGCCGTTCGAGTCGCGTTGCCAGAGGTGCTCGCCACTCGGCATCCTCGGGCGCCTGCTCGAGCAGTTCGCGCCACAAGGCCAGCGTCTTGTCCGGTTCGCCTGCACGCAGGAAGGCCATGCCCAGGAAATAGGTCGGTGCCGGATTGGCGGGATCGACCTTCTCGGCCTGCGAATAAGCGTAGAGCGCTGCAGCAGTCAGCTGCCCGTCGGCATGCTCGACCAGCGCATTGGCCAGCGCCAGCCAGGCTTCGCTGTCATTGGGATTTTCCTCCACCGCATTGCGCAGGAAATTGGCTGCCTGTTCGTGCTGGCCGCGCCGGGTGAAGGCATCGGCCGTGACAACGAAGCGCGAGGGCATTGCCCCCGAAGGATAGAATTCGCGCCGTGCGGTCACCAGCAGCTCGCCGGTCACGTCGCCATCTTGTGCGACGGGATCCGCAGGTGCCCCGGCCATTCCCGGCTTTCCCTGCAGGGCATAGCCGGCGAGACCGAAAAGCAGCGCCGATCCGAACAGCGTCCACAGCGTCCGCGGCAGTTTGAGCACGAAGACCGCCAGCGAGAAGGTGAGCACAGCCAGCAACAGGATGGGAAGCCAGCTCATGCACGCCTCCGGAAACGGCGCAGCAGCAGCGCGCCTGCCACCAGAGCCAGCAGCAGTGGCACGGCGAACAGCGGCCAGGTGGTCGCGCTCACCTCGGGCTTGTAGCTGACGTAATCGCCATAGCGCTGCATCAGCCAGGCGCGGATCGCCTCGGGCTCCTCGCCCGCTGCGATGCGGAGTCGGACCTGGTGGCGCATGTCGCCTGCCATCGGCGCATCGCTGTCGGCGATCGACTGCGACTGGCACTTGAGGCAGCGTAGCGTTTCCATCAGTTCCTGCGCCTTCGCTTCCTGCGCCGGATCGTCGAGCTGGCGATAGGCATAGGGCGCGGGCGGCATGTTCTGCTGGGCGGCGAGCGGCAGCGATAGCGCCAGAACCAGCGCGGCAATGACAGCGCGGATCATCGGGCCTCCTCCAGCTTTTCGAGAAGCATCGGTACGTCCTCGGCGCGAATATCGCCGATATGCTGGTAGCGGATCACGCCCTTGCCATCGATGACGAAGGTTTCGGGCACGCCCGAGGACCCGATGCCGAGCTGCACCTCGGAGAGATCGTCGCGCCCGATGCGCGCATAAGGGTTGCCGTTCTGGGCAAGAAAGCGCGCGACGTCGGCGGGGCGGTCGCGAATCGCGATGCCGACGATGTCCGCGCCCTGGCGCTTCAGGCTTTCGAGTTGCGGCGCTTCGGCGATGCAGGGCAGGCACCAGCTCGCCCAGATGTTGAGCAGGCGCGGCTTGCCGTCGGCGAAATGCACGCTCGCAGCGCCCTCGACACCGTCGATCGCCGGCGGGAGATCGAAATAGGGCAGCTCCTGTCCGATCATGCCGCTTTCGACGAACTCGTCCTTGGGCTGCGTCAGCTGATAGGCCGCAAGACCCAGGAAGCCCGCGAAAGCCAGCAGGGGAAGCCACAGGCGCCAGCTCATGCGAGCGCCTCACGATCGGCGCGCCGCTCGGCAATGCGCGCGGCGAGCCGACGATTCCTGATATCGGTCAGCAGCCGGCCGAACAGCGCGAGCACGCCACCGAGCGCGACGAGCAGGCCGCCCATCCAGATCAGCGGGACGAACGGCTTCCACCACAGCCGCAGCTGCCAGCGTCCGTCGGGCGCGCGGTCGCCGATCACCGCATAAAGCTGGCCGTTCCAGCGGGTGACGAGCGCGCTCTCGGTGGTCTGTTGCGGCGGAGCCCAGAAATTGCGCGCTTGCGGGGCCACGGTGATCGGAGTTCCGCCGTCATAGCTCACCGCCATCCGGCCCTGCAGCGCGGTCCAGTTGGGGCCGGCGACCGGTTCGACCGCCTGGAGGACGACCGTCCACGGCCCGACCGTGGTACTGTCACCCTCGCCCACGGCAGCCAGCCGCTCGACCGAAAAGGCACTCTCGCTCGCCATTCCCAGCAGCGCCACCGCAATACCGAAATGCGCGACGACCATGCCCCAGGTGGCGAGTGGAGTGCGCGTCAGCTTGCGCCCGCGCAGCGGCATCAGGCTGGCAATCGCAAGACCGAGACCCAGTGCGAGGCCGAGCAGCGGCAGCAGCGCGACATCAGCCAGCAAGCCGAACAGCAGCAGCGCCGCCAGTACCAGCGCGGCGAACAGCGCGGCCTCCCTGCCGATCCGTTCGGGCCGATCCTGGCGCCATCGGAGTAGCGGACCGACCGCCATGACCAGCAGCATGGGCACCGCGAAGATCGCCCCGACCGGGTTGAAATAGGGCGGCCCGACCGACACGCGCACGTCGAAGGCTTCGGTCAACAGCGGGTAGAGCGTGCCGAGCAGAACGATCGCGAGGATCGCGCTGAGCATGACGTTGTTGAAGACCAGCGCGCCCTCGCGGCTGGCGACGGCGAAGCGCTCACCCTCGCTGATCGTGCTGGCGCGCAGCGCGAAGAGCAGCAGCGCGCCGCCGATGAACAGGCCGAGCAGGCCAAGGATGAAGGTCCCGCGCTCGGGATCGACCGCGAAGGCATGGACGCTGGTGAGGATGCCCGAGCGCACGAGGAAGGTGCCCACCATGCTCATCGAGAAGGCTACAACGCCGAGCATAATGGTCCAGGTGCGCAGCGCGTCGCGGCTGGCAAGCACGCTGACCGAATGGAGCAACGCAGTCGCGGCGAGCCAGGGCATCAGCGAAGCGTTCTCGACCGGGTCCCAGAACCACCAACCGCCCCAGCCGAGTTCGTAATAGGCCCAATAGCTGCCCGCGGTGATGCCTACCGTCAGCAGCACCCAGGCGCCGAGCACCCAGGGCCGCATCGCGCGGGCGAAGTCGGGGGTCACCTGCCGCGTCAGCAGGGCTCCGACGGCAAAGCTGAAGGCGACCGAGAGGCCGACATAGCCGAGATAGAGCGTGGGCGGGTGGAAGGCGAGGCCGATGTCCTGCAGCAGCGGGTTGAGGCCCATGCCTTCGGCCGCAGGCACGGGCAGGCGCTCGAAGGGGTTCGAGCTGAGCAGAAGGAAGGCGTAGAAGCCGAGCGAAACCACGCCCTGCGCGGCGAGCGTCGCGTTCATCGTCCGCTCGGGCAGGCGCCGCTCGAACGCCGCGATCAGCGCGCCGGCGAGCCCCATGACCATGACCCACAGCAGCATCGAACCTTCGTGATTACCCCAGGTGCCCGAGAGCTTGAAGACCAGCGGCTTCATCGAATGCGAATTGGCCGCGACCAGTTTCACCGAGAGATCGGTCACCGCGAACAGCCAGACCAGCGCGGCGAAGGACAGCGTTACCAGCACGCCCTGCACCATCGCCGCAGGGCGGATCAGCTTCGCCAGCTCGGTGGGGCCTGCGACGCGCAGCGTCATGAAACCCGCGGCCATCTGCATCGCGGCGAGTGCGGCGGCAAGCCACAGGGCTGCAAGACCGAGTTCGGCAATCATTCGATGCCGACCGTCGTTTCCTCGGCCATCTTCGCGGCCTGGTGCTCGTCCATTTCCTGCAATTCGCGCGGGACGTAGTTCTCGTCGTGCTTGGCAAGGAGTGTGTCGGCCACGAAGGTCCCGTCAGGGCCGAGGCGCCCCTCCGCCACCACGCCCGAGCCCTCGATGAAGAGGTCGGGCGCGATCCCGCTGAAACGCACCGGTACGCGCGAGCCGTCGTTGCCGGTCACTGCGAAGGTGAGCGTCACACCGTCGGGTGCCGTTTGGAGCGAGCCCTTCTCGACCATGCCGCCGAGGCGCACCGCCTGACCCACCGCGGGCGGGTCGGAAAGCATTTGCTCGGGCAGGTAGAAATAGCTCGCCTGGTTGCGCAGCGCATAGGCGGCGAGCAGCCCCGCCCCGACCAGCGCGACGAGCGCCAGCGCGACGAGCACGAGCCGTTGGTGTTTGGGTTTCCACGCGCTCATTTGCGCCTGCTCTCCTCGCGGCGTCTTTCAGCCCGCTTCATGTCGATCCACGCCCAGGCGACCATGCCGAGCGTCCCCAAGATGCCCACCAAATAGGCGGCGACGACGAAATCCCACTGGTCGAGCGCCTCACGCATCACGCGGCCTCCATCGCTCGGCGCCGCAGGCGCGCCTCGGCCTGGATATCGGCGAGGAGCGCGCGCATGCGCGCAAGTACCACGCCGCCGAACAGCAGCGAGAAGCCGAGCACGGCGACCATCAGCGGCACGAGGAACTGCGCGTCGATCGCGCTCTTGCCCATGGTGATGCTCGGCGGCTGGTGGAGCGAGTTCCACCACACCACGCTGCGATTGATGATCGGAATATTGATCGCGCCGAGAAGACCGAAGATGGCCGGAATGCGGGGCGAGACACCCTCGCGTTCGGCGGCCTGCGCCAGCGCAATATAGGCGAGGTAGAGGAAGGCGAGCACCAGCATGCTCGTGAGCCGCCCGTCCCATACCCACCAGGTTCCCCAGGTCGGTCGGCCCCAGATCGATCCGGTGGCGAGGCAAATGACGGTGAAGACGAAACCGGGCACTGCCGCAGCGCGCGCGGCCAGCGCGGCGAGCGGGTGCCGCCAGACTAGGAAGGCGAGGCTGGAAAGGGCGATTACGCTCCACCCGCCCATGCCGAGCCAGGCGGTCGGCACATGCAGGAAGAGGATCCGGACCGTCTCGCCCATCAGCCGGTCGGGAGCGACACGGAATAGGCCCCAGAAAAGCGCGCCCGCGCTCACCAGCAGGCCACTGCCGAGCAGCAGCGGTGTCAGCCAGTTTGCGAGCGACAGGAAGCGCTTGGGATTGGCGAAGCCATGCATCGAGAATTACCGTCCGGCTCCGCTTTGGCAGTGCTCACCCGGTGTCGCAAGGGCGCAGTTCTAGCGGCCGATGAGTTCCTGTGCCATGCGGTCGGCAACCTGGTCGGGCGAAGCGCCGGTCCTGTCGCTTTCCTGCCAGATCTGCTCGAGCCGGCCCGGGATCAGCGCGATCCGCTTGCGCACCTCGTTGATGTCGCAGGGCGCCTGATCGTTGCGGCACAGATATTCGAGCGTCACCGAGATGATTCCGCCCGCATTGATGACATAGTCGGGGGCGTAGAGAATACCGCGCTTGGCCAACATCGGTCCGTGTTCCGGGCGCTTCAACTGGTTGTTCGCGCCGCCGGCCACGATCTGGCAGTCGAGCCGGGCAATGCCCTCGTCGTCGAGGATCGCACCGAGCGCATTGGGGCTGAAGACGTCGCAGGCGACTGACATGATCGTATCCGGCGCAGCCGTATCCGCGCCGAGTTCGGCGGCGAGCGCCTCTGCCCGGTCCATGTGGATGTCCGAAAGGGTCAGCTTCGCGCCGTCACGGGCCAGCAGACGAGCGACACCGCCGCCGACACTGCCTGTGCCCTGCAGCGCGACATGGACGCCTTCGACGCTGTCCTTGCCCAGCTTGTGCTGGACCGCCGCCTTGATGCCGAGGAAGATACCGAGGGCGGTGAAAGGTCCCGGATCGCCGCCGGCGGCGTCCTCGCCCTCGACCGGCAGGCCCGAGACGAACTGCGTGCGCTGTGCCACCGCGGCCATGTCGGCTTCCGAGATGCCGACGTCCTCCGCCGTAACGTAACGGCCGCCCAGTGCGTCCACCGCATCGGCGAAAGCGGCGAGCATTTCAGGGGTCTTGGTCTTGTCCTTGTCGGCGAGAATCACCGCCTTGCCGCCGCCCATGGGGAGGCCGGCCATCGCGTTCTTGTAGCTCATCCCGCGCGACAGGCGCAGCGCATCGCGCATCGCGTCGGAAGGGTCGGCATAGTGCCAGAAGCGCGTGCCGCCCGCACCGGGGCCGAGATGGGTCGAATGCAGCGCAATGATGGCGGTCAGGCCGCTCTTTGCGTCTCGTACCACCTGAACCAGTTCATGGTCGTCGAAATCCGCTTCGGTCCAGAATGCCGTCATGCGTTGCGTGCCCCCAAAGAGCTGTGATGGACGGCGCTGAGAAGGGGGAGAAAATGGGGCGATCGACGGGGTTCGAACCCGCGACCTCCGGTACCACAAACCGGCGCTCTAACCAACTGAGCTACGATCGCCACATGCCCCCGGATCCGCCCGGGAAGGGGCCTGATACGCGTGAGCGGATCAGCGTCAAGCCGCCCTGCGCAACGGCGCGTGCCTGTTGCACAATGAACCGGAATTGGGAAGCGAAAATCGCATTGCCCGCAATTGTGCGCAATTATCTTTCGCGGTTGCCGGAGACGGCCCGCACGCTATCTTCGGGCCGATGTCGGCACCGGGCGAATCTTCACCTGAAAAGCTTCTGCAACGAGGCGGGATGCAGCGCGTGCCGAGCGAGAAGCTCGAACTCTTCCAGCTACGCGATTTCGTGCCCGCTGAACTCACCGAAGAGCTGATCCGACTGATCGAGCAGGATCGCCGCCCCTCCACCCTCGCCGACGCTGGCGATGACCGGTACTTTCGGACCAGCGAAACCTGCGATCTCGACGGGGACGAGCCCGCAGTTCGCGCGCTCGAAGGCCTGCTCTTCGCTCTCAACGGGATCGACCCGGCGCACGGCGAGCCGCTGCAGGGGCAGCGCTACGACGTTGGGCAGGAGTTCAAGCCGCATTGCGACTATTTCAATCCGGGCGGTGCGGACTGGACGAAATACTGCTCGGTCGCGGGCCAGCGCACCTGGACCTTCATGATCTACCTAAACGATGTCGAGGCCGGCGGCGCGACAAGGTTCAAGGCAGTGGGTAAGACCTTCCAGCCCGAAGCGGGCAAGCTGGTGTGCTGGAACAACCGCCGACCCGACCTGCGCGAGAACCCCAACACGATCCATCACGGCATGAAGGTGCGCAAGGGCCTCAAATACGTGATCACCAAATGGTATCGCGAAAAACCGTGGGGTTGGTGAGATGATCGAGGGCGGAAAATCCTATCACGGCGGTTGCCACTGCGGCGCGGTGCGGTTTCGCTTCACCATGCCCGCCGAGCCGGTGATCCGGCGGTGCAATTGCACGATCTGCGCGATGAAGGGGGTCGTGATGCTCGATGTGCCGATCGCGGACTGCACCATCACCGCGGGCGAGGAGGCGCTGACGCTCTACACCTTCGGCAGCGGCGAGGCGAAACATCGATTCTGCTCGAAATGCGGCATCCATCCCTTCCACCAGCTCCGCTCCGAGCCGGACCACTATGGGCTCAACCTCGCCTGTATCGACGGAATGACGATCTACGACTTGCCCGAGGTGCCGGTATTCGACGGGCAGAGCCATCCGGCCGATGGGGGCGATTACGGATATGTCGGTGTCATGCGCTTCGATCCTACACGCGATTGACCGGGATCAATCCCCCGGCCCGCCTCTTCGTGCTAAGCTGCTGAGGACGAAAGAGAAAGGGAGTCCGAGAATGACCGACTACAGCGAGATCCGCTCACAACTCGAAAAACGGCTCGCCGACCTGCTCGAGCGCGCGGAGGTGATCGAAGACGATCTGCGCCACCCGCTCGATGCCGATTCGGGCGAACAGGCGATCGACCTGGCCGATGACGAAGCGCTTGAGGGGGTCGACGACATCCTGCGACAGGAGATCGTCCAGGTCCGCCTGGCCCTGCTACGGATCGCAAACGGCACCTATGGCACGTGCAGCCAATGCGGGAAGCCGATCGATCGCAAGCGGCTCCTGGCCCGCCCTATTGCCACGCGTTGCATCGCCTGCGCCAACTGAAAGGCGCCAACGGAAAAGGGCGGCCCCACAGGACCGCCCTTCGCGATTTCGCAAGCTGGCGAGGCTCAGTTCTTCTTGAGCGAAAGGCCGCCGAAACGCTTGTTGAAGGCTGCGACGCGGCCGCCTTCCTGAAGCTGCTTGGTGCCGCCAGTCCAGGCCGGGTGGCTGGTCGGGTCGATGTCGAGCGTCAGCGTGTCGCCTTCCTTGCCCCAGGTGGAGCGCGTCTGGAATTCGCTGCCATCGGTCATCTTGACCGTAATCATGTGGTAATCGGGGTGACCTTCGGCCTTCATGATAGTCGTCCTTTGAGCTTCGGAACGGTTCCGACCGGTCCAGCTGTGAATGGGAAAGGCGCGCGCATAGCGGCGAGCGCCGGGATTGGCAACCTTATTCGGGGGCGTCCGCGATCATCGCGGTGAAGCTCACCTCGCATGTCACCTTGCCGTCGACAGAGGTCTCACCCGCGAACTTGCAGACACGCGCGCGCTTCTGGACGAAGCTGGCCTTGAGGTCGAGCAGGACGCCCGGGGTCACGGGCGCGCGGAACTTGGCGTTCTCGATCGCCATGAAATAGACCAGCTTGCCCGAGCCGGCGAGGCCGAGACTTTCCACTGCGAGCACGCCGGCGGCCTGCGCCAGCGCCTCGATCTGCAGCACGCCGGGCATGATCGGCGCGCCGGGAAAATGGCCCTGGAAAAACTGCTCGTTGAAGCTGACCGCCTTGAGCGCGTGGATGCGTTCGTCGGCGACCAGCTCGACAACCCGGTCGACCAGCAGCAGGGGATACCGATGCGGCAGGCGCTTCAGCACCTCGACAACGTCGAAACCGGTCTCGCTCATTCCCCTGCTCCCTGGTTCGAACTCAGCGACCGGTCGGCTGCTCGGTCTGCTGCTGGGCAGCCTGCTGCGCGGCCTGCTGCTGCGCTACGCCAAGCAGGATCTGCGAGACGGTCTGCTGCGCCGCGAGCGATTCCTGACGGGGGCGCCAGCCAGCCGGGGGCGTGATCTGCACGCTCGGCATGCGCTGGTCGAGCGCGTCGACGAGATCGTTGGTGACGTTGACTGCCGCCGGGGCCCACTGGATGGCGTCCGGATTGAGCAGGATCTGGATCTTCTTCTGCTGCACGACCTGCTGCTGGACGTTCTGGTAGTCGTTGATCAGCTGCTCGAGCACATAGGTCTGCGCCAGCACGATTGGCTGCGAAACCTGGCCGAGCTGCTGTTCCTTCTGCTGAAGCTGCTGGACCGCGGTCGGGTTGGCCTGGGCTTCGGCCTGGGTCAGCTGACCGTTCTTGTCGGTGTCGAGGGTCTGCTGCAGCGTTGCCATTTCCTGGCGCAGCGTGCGCAGTTGGCCGATCTGCGCGGCATACTGCGTGTCGATCTGCTTATAGGCCTCGACGCGTGCCTTGCTGCCGAACAGGACGGCTTCGGGGCTGCTGGTCGCGATTCCGGCGACCTGCGCAGCGGCAGGCGTGGCGATGGCTGCAGCACCGGCGAGAGCGGCGGCTGCAATGGTCTTTGCGAAAAGTTTCATCAGAATTGCGTTCCTACGTTGAAGGAGAACATCTTGTCGTCGTCGCCGACCTGCTTCTTAAGCACGTGAGATACATCGATCCTGAACGGACCGAACGGCGAGTTCCAGTTGACGCCGACGCCCACCGAGATGCGCGGTGCCGGGCTGTCGCCGACGAACACTTCCTTGAAGTAAGTTCCCGGAATGACACTGCGGGTGTTTTCCGAGCCGTCGGGGGCGAAGCGATTGGTAACCGACTCGATGATGTCGTTGCCATCCTCGTCGACGCCCTGCTGGAGATACAGCAGATTGCCGTTGGCATCGGTCGCCTGCAGGCCATCGGGATAGTCCTGCAGGATCGGGCGGGTGACGCTGAACAGCGAGCCGACGTCGACGAAGATCGACGGACGGATACCCATCTCGCGCGCGCCGCTGCCGAGCGGAATTTCGAGCTCTGCGCGGCCGAGGTAATAGGCCTTCCCGCCGAGGGCATCGTCGACCCGCTGGTCGCTGGCGAGCGCTTCCTCGATCGTCTGCGGGACGAGCGGGGTCGAGCTGTCGTTGTCGTCATCGAGATACCGCAAGCGGACGATACGCGGGCCGACGCCGCGGATGTCGAAGCCGCGCATCTGCGGTTCGCCGAGGAAGAAGCGGTCGGTCAGGCGAACGTCGTCCTGGCCGGCGATGTTGTTGTCTTCGAGGCTGCGGATCCAGCCACCCTCGCCCGTGACGGAGAAGATGAAGCCTCCACCGACCGGCCAGTACTTTCCGGCGCGCGCACGCGAACGGATGTATTTGACGTCGCCGCCGAGCCCGGCGAACTCGGTCGTCCAGCTCAGCGTTTCGCCGCGCGTCGGCCGCAGGCGGCTGTCGAGCGTGTTGTAGTTGAACGTCAGCCCGAGGATCGAGCTCGTGCGCTTGCCGATCGCCTCGCACAGATAGCGGCTGGCGAGCAGCGGGTCGCAGGTCGCCACGCCGTCGCCGTCGCGGTCCGAGAAATACAGACCCTCGTCGAGCGACACGTCGTCATAGTTGAAAGTGTAGCTGCCGATCGCCGAGACGTACTCGGTCAGCGGAACGCCCGCGCGCAGCGAGATACCCGTTGTCGACTGCTGGAAGGTCGTGTTGCGCTGGTTGTTGCGGAAATTGAAGCTGTTGAGGTCACGGCGGTAGATGTCCACCCCGGCCGAGATGTTGCGGTCGAAGACGTAGGGTTCGGAGAAGCTGACCTGCGCCGATTTCGAATAGCGCGAATAGTTGAGGCTGAGCCCGATGGTCTGGCCGCGGCCGCGGAAGTTGCGCTGGCGGATCGACCCCGCGAGAATGAAATTCTCGATGCTCGAGAAGCCGGCCGAGAGCTGCAGTTCGCCCGTCGCCTGTTCCTCGACATTGGCTTCGAGCACGATCCGGTCGGGAGCGCTCCCCTCGACCTGGTTGATCTCGAAGTTTTCCTGGAAATAGCCGAGCGAATTGATGCGCGCGGTCGAACGCGAAACCGACAGCGAATTGAAGGCATCGCCTTCGGCCAGGCGGAACTCGCGGCGCACGACCTTGTCCTGCGTCAGCGTATTGCCGTTCACGTCGATCCGCTCGACATAGACGCGCGGCGCCTCACGCAGGACGAAGGAGACATCCATCGTCAGCGTTTCCGGATTGCGGGTGAACTGCGGCGCAACGTCGGCAAAGGCGTAGCCAAAGGTCCCGGCCAGCTCGGTCATCTGCTCGACCGTGTCCTCGACCTGCTTGGCATCGTACCAGTCGCCGCTCTTCATCGGCAGACGGGCGGTCATCGCCTCGTCGTTGAAGTCGCGAATCTGCGACTCGACGTTGACGTCGCCGAATTTGTAGCGCTCGCCCTCTTCCACGACATAGGTGATGATGAAATCGCGCTTGTCGGGGGTCAGCTCGGCGACCGCGGAAACCACGCGGAAGTCGGCATAGCCTTCGGTGAGGTAGAACTGGCGCAGCTTCTGCTGGTCGAAGGCCAGGCGATCGGGATCGTAGCTGGTGTTCGAGCTGAGGAAGCTGGTCAGGCGCGCCTGCTTGGTCAGCATCTCGCCGCGCAGCTTGCCGTCGGAGAAGGCGTCATTGCCGATGATGTTGATCTGGCGAACCTTGGACTTCGGCCCTTCGCTGATCTCGAAGACGATATCGACGCGGTTCTGGCTAAGTTCGACCATCTTCGGCTCGACCGTGGCGGCGAACCGGCCCTGGCGCTTGTAGAGCTCGATGATGCGCGCGACATCCGCGCGGACCTTGGAGCGGGTGAAGATCTGCCGCGGCGAGAGCTTGATCTCGGGCAGGATCTTGTCGTTCTTGATCCGGCGGTTGCCCTCGAGAATGATGCGGTTGATGACCGGGTTCTCGACGAGCGTGATGACCACGTCGCCATTGTTGTTGACCACGTTCGCGCTCGCGAACAGCTCGGTCGCGTAGAGATCCTTGAGCACCGCGTCACCGGCGGCCTGCGTCCAGACGTCGCCCGGACGCAGCTTGATGTAGGACAGGATCGTTTGCGGTTCGAGCCGCTGGGCGCCGCTGACCGCGATGCTCCGCACGATGTCCTGCTGCGCCAGCGGGGCCGGCGCCGGTGCTTCGGCAGCCTCTTCCTGGGCGTACGCCGCGACCGGAACACCGGCGAGCATGGTTCCGGCAAGCAGGCCGATCACCAGCCGCGCGGCGGGATTTTGGCGGCGCGTGGCGGCAGAAGCAATATCAGTCATCGACAAGGAGTTTCCCGTCCTCGTTACAGTTACAGCAGACCCGGCTATCGCAGCCCCGATCCGGCGTCAGACCGCACAATGCGGGGCGGCCCTGCCGTCCCCTGCCCCAAGCGCCTTTGCCAATCAAGCTTTGCCGCGGCGAAATGCCGGTAATCCGCTCCCTTTCCCCGGCTAATTCCCGAACACGGGAAGGCTCGCCAGATCATTGATCGTGACGAACACCATCAGCATCAGCACGAGGGCCACGCCGGCGCGGTACGCCACTTCCTGACCGCGCGGGCCGACCGGCTTCCGGCGGACTGCTTCAGCCGCGTAGAAAGCCAGGTGCCCGCCGTCGAGGGCCGGGATTGGCAGGAGGTTGATGAATGCCAAATTAAGCGAAATCAGCGCGGCAAACTGGACGAAAGCGAGCGGTCCGAGGCTGAGCTGCTCGCCCGAATACTTGGCGATCTTGACCGGCCCGCCGAGCTCCTGGATCGAGCGTTCACCGGTGAAGATCTGACCGACGCCGGTGACCATCATGTCAACAATGCCGAGCGAGTGATCGACCGCGAGGCCGAGCGAGGCCGGCAAGCTCTGCGGCTCGAAGGCGAAGCCCGCCGCACCCGAGGCTATCCCGATCATGCCGATTTTCGAGACATTGCCGAAGCGGTCCTTCATCTCGACGCTGCGCACCGGCACGTCGAAGCGCCGCTCGGCCCCGTCGCGCTCGACAGTGATCTCCAGAGTGCGCCCCGGGTAGAGGAGGATCGCGTCCTGCACGTCGCGGAAATCGTCCATCGGCTCGTTTTCGACCGCGACGATCCGGTCGCCCACCTCGATGCCGGCGGCACGCGCGGGCGAAATCTCGGAGAAGCCCGCGACTACGAGCTGCGCATCGGCCTCGGCGGGAACGGGCTTGCCGTAGAAGGCGAAGAAGCTCGCGAAGATCGCGAGGGTCAGCAGGATATTGGTCGCAGGGCCAGCAAAGACGATCAGGGCGCGTTTCCACAGCGATGCATGATGGAAGCTTCCGGCGCGTTCCTCTGCGCTCGCCTGCGCCGCCGCTTCGGCGTCGGGTATGCTCGCCGGGTTCATGTCGCCCTTGAACTGGACGTAACCGCCCAGCGGCAACGCCGACACCTTCCACCGCGTCCCACGTTTATCGGTGAAGCCCCAGATTTCCTTGCCGAAACCGATCGAGAACGCCTCGGCGTGGACACCGAACCAGCGGCCGACGAGATAGTGGCCGAGTTCGTGAATGGTGACCAGCGGCCCCAACAACAGCGGGAAACCGATCACGTAGTAAAGCCAGAGAGGCAGGTTCAATTCCAAGGTCAGGCGGGCTCCAGAATGCGGGTGGCACGGTGTCGTGCATCCTCGTCAACGCGCAAGACCTCTTCGAGGGTCCGCGGCGCAGCGGGCAATTCACCCTGTTCGAGAACGCTCTCCACCAATACCGCGATCCTGCTGAACGCAATCTTACCCGCCAGGAAGGCGTCAACGGCGATCTCGTTGGCGGCGTTGAGCACCGCCGGAGCCGCCCCGCCCGCCTGGGCAGCCTCGCGCGCGAGCCGGGTCGCGGGGAAGCGTGTCTCGTCGGGGGCGAAGAAGGACAGTTCACCGATCGCGGGCAGGTCGAGCGGTGCCATCGGCGTATCCATCCGCCCAGGCCAGGCGAGGCACGAGGCGATCGGTACGCGCATGTCCGAGGGACCGAGCTGCGCCAGGGTCGACCCGTCGCGATATTCGACCATCGAGTGGATCACGCTCTGCGGGTGAACGACGATGCGGATGCGGTCGAGCCCGACCGGAAAGAGGTGATGCGCCTCGATCAGTTCGAGGCCCTTGTTGAACATGGTCGCGCTGTCGACGCTGATTTTGGCGCCCATGTCCCAGTTTGGATGCGCCACCGCCTGTGCCGGCGTGACCGCCGAGAGGTCCTGTACCGTGCGCAGCGGTCCGCCGCTCGCGGTCAGCGTGATCGAGCGCACATCGCTGATCCGGCCGCCCTGGAGGCACTGGAAGATCGCATTGTGCTCGCTGTCGGTCGGCAGCAGTGTGGCACCATGCCGAGCGACGGCGGCGGTCATCACGTCGCCGGCGGAGACCAGTGCTTCCTTGTTGGCCAGCGCGATCGTGCCGCCCTGCTCGATCGCGGCCATGACCGGTCCGAGTCCGGCACAGCCGACGATCGCCGCGACCGTTATGTCGACCGGGCGCGCGGCCGCCTCGCACAATGCGGTGCGGCCCGCGGCCGCCTCGATGCCGCTGCCCGACAATGCCGCGCGCAGGTCGTCGAGGCGGCGCTCGTCGGCGACCACCGCGACCTCCGCCCCGAACTCACGCGCCGCTGCCGCCAGCCCGGCGACGTTCGAATTGGCCGTCAGCGCGACCACCTTCCATTCACCGGAATTGCGGCGGATCAGATCGAGCGTCTGCTCGCCCACCGAGCCGGTCGCGCCGAGGATGGAAATCGAGCGCATCAGCGTGCCGCCCCTAACAGGACGCCCGCAAGGATGATCACCGGGATCATGCCGTCGATCCGGTCGAACACGCCGCCATGGCCGGGAATGAGCTTGGAGGAATCCTTCACCCCGGCCTTGCGCTTGAGCCAGCTCTCGAAGAAGTCGCCCGCCTGCGCGGCCACGGCAGTCATTGCGCCGAGCCCAAGGATCTGCCCCGCCTCGGTCATGTCGAAGAACATCGTCGTGTCGCCAGAGGTGGCGCGGGCAGCGACATAGATCCATCCCGCGATCCACACGGTTGCGCCGATAATCGCTCCGAACAGCCCCGCCCATGTCTTCGACGGGCTGATTTTCGGCGCGATCTTGGGGCCGCCGAGCGTGCGCCCGAAGAAATAGGCAAAGGTATCGACGAACACGACGACGCCCACCACGCCGACCACGATCGGCAGCGGGAAGCGTGAGAGCATGTAGCCTGCAAGCGCGATATAGATCGTGCCGGCGGCAATGCCGGCGAGGCGGAAGGGGACGTTCGCCGTCGCCTTGACCACCAGCAGCACGAATTCGACGAGCGCCGCCAGGACCACTGCGAGGATGAACCAGCCGAACCAGGGATTGCCCGCCCACAGCGCGCCCACCGCGAGCGCGACCATGATCACTGCGGACACGATCCGCACCGGCAGGTCCGCATTCTTGCCGGCCGGCTTGGCCGCCGGGGTCTCAACGTCCGCCAAATCGCCTCTCCCTCTCCGCGAAATCGGCCAGCGCGCGCTTCAGGTGGTCGGGCGTGAAGTCCGGCCACAGCACGTCGAGGAACAGCATCTCCGCGTAGGCCGCCTGCCACAAGAGGAAATTCGAGAGCCGCACTTCGCCGCTGGTACGGATCAGCAGGTCGAGCGGCGGCAGTGGCGCGCTGAAGAGGTGGCGTTCGATCGCCTCTTCGGTGATCTCGCCTTCTGCTGCAGCCTTGCGCGCTGCTTGGGTGATTTCGGCCTGCGCACCATAGTTCAGCGCCACCGCAAGCGTGCGCGAGCCTGTCGAGGTCCGCTCGAGCGCGTCCTCGAGCATGTCGACGATATCGGAGGCGAGCGAGCGCCAATCGCCGAGGATGTGCAGCTTCACATCGTTGGCGATGAACTCGGGCAGATCCGATTTGATGAACTTGCGCATCAGGTTCATCAGATCGTCGACCTCTTCCTCGGGCCGCTTCCAGTTCTCGCTGCTGAAGGCATAGAGCGTCAGGCACTCGATCGAGGTATCCTTGAGGCTGCGCACCAGCTCGCGCACCGCCTCGACACCCTTCCTGTGCCCCATCACGCGCGGCAAGTGCCGGCGCTTGGCCCAGCGACCATTGCCATCCATGATGATGGCGACGTGCCGGGCCTGCTGCCCCTCGGTTGTCATCCTCTCACTCCGGACCCTGCCGCGCTTACTGCGTCAGGATTTCCTTTTCCTTCTGCGCAGCAGCGACATCGCATTCGGCGACGTATTTGTCGGTCAGCTTCTGGACCTCGTCCTCGCCGCGTTTGCGATCGTCTTCGGAGATTTCCTTCTTCTTCTCGTCGTCCTTGAGCGCTTCCATCCCGTCGCGGCGGACGTTGCGGATGGCGATCTTCGCCTGCTCCGAATAATTGCCTGCGAGCTTCGCCAGCTCCTTGCGGCGTTCCTCGGTCAGGTCGGGCATCGGCAGACGCACATTCTGCCCGTCGATCATCGGATTGAGGCCGAGATTGGCCTTGGCGATACCCTTTTCGACCGCGGTGACATTGGCCTTGTCCCACACCTGCACGCTCAGCATGCGGGGCTCGGGCGCGCTGACGGTGGCGACCTGGTTCAGGGGCATCATCGAGCCATAAACCTCGACCACGACGGGATCGAGCAGGCTGGTGTTGGCGCGGCCGGTCCTGAGGCCCGCAAGGTCACCCTTGAGGCTTTCGACGGCGCCCTTCATGCGGCGCTCGATATCGGCTTTGTCGTACTTGGCCATGGCGGCTTCCTCTGTCTGTCTTAGGCGTTCAGTTCTGGACGATCGTCTGGGTGCCCTCGCCGCTCAGTACACGGGCGAGATTGCCCTGCTCGCGGATCGAGAAGACGACAATCGGGATGTTGTTGTCGCGGCAAAGGGCGACGGCGCTGGCGTCCATGACCTTGAGATCGTCCGCCAGGACCCTGCCGTAAGTCACGGTTTCGAAACGCTTGGCATCGGCATTCTTCTTGGGATCGCTGTCGTAGACGCCATCGACGCTCGTGCCCTTCAGCAGCGCGTCGCAGTTCATCTCCGCCGCGCGCAGCGCCGCGCCGCTGTCGGTGGTGAAATAAGGCGCACCCACGCCGGCGGCGAAGATCACCACGCGCCCCTTCTCGAGATGGCGCTCGGCACGACGGCGGATCACCGGTTCGCACACCTGGTCCATCTGCACCGCGCTCTGCACGCGGGTCTGGACGCCAAGCTGCTCGAGCGCGTTCTGCATCGCCAGCGCGTTCATCACCGTCGCGAGCATGCCCATGTAGTCGGCCTGCGCCCGGTCCATGCCCTGCGCCGCACCGGCCATGCCGCGAAAGATATTGCCGCCTCCGATGACGAGGCAGATTTCGAGCCCCGTCTCCTTGGCCGCCTTCACTTCCCTGGCCAGTTCCATGACGAATGCCGGATCGATCCCGAACTGCTGGTCGCCCATCAGGACTTCGCCCGAGAGTTTCAGGAGGACACGTTTCATCGTCGATAGCGGCATGGGTTCTCGCTTGGCAGAAGTTTGCGCGGCCTTAGAGCGCATGGCGCTCGCTGCCAAGTGCGGCACATACGAAAACGGTCGCCGAACGTTACGCCCGACGACCGTTTCCATTCTCTCGCGAAGCCCGATCGATTGACCGGGCCCCGCAGCTACGCGCAGCTAGGCAGAGAGTTCCGCCGCTGACGCCGCGCGCCGCAAATAATTATCCGGCGACGGCGGCGGCGACTTCGGCTGCGAAGTCGCTCTCTTCCTTCTCGATGCCTTCGCCGAGCTGGAAGCGGACGTAGTCCACCAGTTCGACCTTGGCACCGGCATCCTTGCCGGCCTGCTCGACGACCTGCGCGATGGGGGTCTTGTTGTCCATCACGAAGACCTGGCTGAGCAGGGCGTTTTCCTTGGCGTACTTGTTGACCGCGCCGTCGACCATCTTGGCCTGGACTTCGGCGGGCTTGCCGCTTTCGGCAGCCTTTTCCGCGGCGATCTTGCGCTCGCGGTCGAGCACTTCGGCGTCGAGGCCTTCGGCGGTCAGCGCCTGCGGGAAGGCCGCGGCGATGTGCATCGCCAGCTTCTTGCCGAGTTCTTCGAGCTTGGCCGCGTCGCCTTCGCTCTCGAGCGCGACGAGCACGCCGATCTTGCCGAGGTCGGGTGCGACGGCATTGTGGATGTAGGGCACGATCACGCCGTTCGAGACCGATACGGTCTTCATGCGGCGGACCTGCTGGTTTTCACCGATGGTCGCGACATTGTCGGTCAGCTTGTCGGCAACGGTGCCGCCGTCGGGATAGGCAGCTGCCTTGAGCGTGTCGACGTCGTCGGCCGACACGGTCAGCGCGACCTGGGTCGCCTTGCGGACGAAGTCCTGGAACTTGTCGTTCTTGGCGACGAAGTCGGTTTCCGAGTTGACTTCGACGGCCACGCCCTTGGTGCCCTCGACGGCAACGCCGACGAGACCTTCGGCCGCGGTGCGGCTCGACTTCTTCTGGGCGGTGGCGAGGCCCTTGGCGCGCAGCGCGTCGACCGCGGCTTCGATATCGCCGTTCGAGGCTTCGAGCGCCTTCTTGGCGTCCATCATGCCCGCGCCGGTCTTCTCGCGCAGGGCCTTCACGTCAGCGGCAGTGAATGCAGCCATGATCAATTCCTTCATCTGGTAGTGTGCGGGCACCGGGCCTGCCCTGGTAGGCGGCCCGGCGCGTAGATCGCTTGTGTGACGGGCGCATTGCGCCCGATCACGAACCGGGCCTCAGGCCTCGACGGTTTCTTCCGGCGGATTTTCCATCGCGCCGACGTCGGCACCCGAATCCTGGATGCCTTCGCCGCGACCGCTCTTGGCGGCGTTGGCGACCGCGTCGCAGTAGAGACGGATGGCGCGCGCGGCGTCGTCATTGCCGGGGATCGGGAAGGCGATGCCTTCGGGATCGACATTGGTGTCGAGCACGGCGACGACCGGGATGCCGAGAACGTTGGCTTCCTTGATCGCGAGGTCTTCCATGTTGGCGTCGATCACGAACATCACGTCGGGGATACCGCCCATGTTGCGGATGCCGCCGAGCGACATCTCGAGCTTGTCCCGCTTGCGCGTGAGGTCGAGGACTTCCTTCTTGGTCAGGCCCTGCGTGTCGCCCGAGAGACGCTCGTCGAGCGTTTTGAGGTACTTGATACGCTCGCTGATGGTCTTCCAGTTGGTCAGCATGCCGCCGAGCCAGCGGTGGTTGACGTAGTGCTGGCCCGAGGCGAGCGCAGCTTCGCGGATCGCGTCCTGCGCCTGGCGCTTGGTGCCGACGAACAGCACCTTGCCGCCCGAACGCGCGGTCTGCTGCACGAAGTCGAGCGCACGCGCGAAGAGCGGCACGGACTGCGACAGGTCGATGATGTGGATGCCGTTGCGCGCGCCGAAGATGTACGGCTTCATGCGCGGGTTCCAGCGGTGGGTCTGGTGGCCGAAGTGTGCGCCGGCCTCGATCAGCTGCTGCATGGTGACGGTAGGAGCCGCCATAATCATATTCCTTTCCGGTTATGCCTCTGGAAAGCTGGAACCCTGGTGCGGTAAGATCCCGCGGCGGGCACCGGTATGTGCGCTTTCCATGTGGATTTGCCCGCTTCGGCACGGCCGGAAATCGACCGAATCCTGTGCGGACCGCGCGCCTTTACCCATGTCGGGCGGGGAAATCCAGACTCAATTCGCCGCAAAAAAGGGGAATCCGGGCGCGAAAAGCGCTTGACAGTCTGGAACAAATAGAGAACATTGTTCTCATCGCCGGCACAAAGGCGGTCAGGAAGAGTTGTCCACCTATTATCCCCGGCCTGTCAACAGGCTTGTCGGCAGTCGGGAAGGAGATTTCGCAAATGTTCGCATTGTTCCTTACCGCCCTCCTCGTCGTCACTGCCGTGGCGGTCGCGGGGGTGCTCGCCGATAGCGGACTGCGCTGGTGGTCCGCCTTCGGTGCGCTGCGGCGCGAACTCAAGGGTGAGACGGTGCAGCTCCTTCCGGCCCTGCGCCCGGCAATCAGCCTCGAAAAGCACTCGGCCTTCGGCCGGTGCGGCGCGATCGGCACCGTCGACGTGAAGGTCAGCCGCGCCGCCTGACGCGCGCATAGCGGATCAGCGTATAGGGCAGCAGCAGCAGATAGCCGATCCCGATCGCGCTCAGCGTCCACCATGGTTCCTGCAGCAGCGCGGCGAACAACAGCCCGACGAAGGCCAGCACCCACAGCCGAATACCCCGGCGCGGACGAAGCGATGTCCAGCTCGGCGTCGCCATGCTCGATATCATCAGCAGCGCGGTGACAACCAGCCATGGCGCGACCAGCAGCGGCTCGCGGAAAATCTCGAGATCGGTCGCGGCCCACAGGTAGAAGGGCATGAAGGCCAGTCCCGCCCCCATCGGAGCGGGAACGCCGGTCAGGAAGCCGAGCGATTTGTGCGGCTGATGCTCGACATCGATCTGCGCGTTGAACCGCGCGAGGCGCAGCGCGCAGCAGATCGCGAGCGCCAGCGCCGCAAACCAGCCCCAGCGCGGTTCGGCCGAGAGCGACCAGAGATAGAGAATGATCGCCGGCGCGGTCCCGAAGCTGAGCGAATCGGCGAGACTGTCGAGTTCAGCACCGAAACGCGACTGGGCCTTCAAGGCCCGCGCAATGCGGCCATCCATTCCGTCGAGAATGCCCGCGACGATCACCGCGACCGCAGCGAATTCCCACTTCCCGTCGACCGCAAAGCGGATGCCCGTCAGTCCCGAGCACAGCGCCGCGGCGGTCACCGCATTGGGGATCATCGCCCGCAACGTCAGCGCCCTTGCCCGCACGACGGCCGGCGGTTCGTCCTCGGTCGCCTTGGGACCGACCCGCAAGCCCGTATCGTGCTCGTTGGGCGGCAGGCTCACTGCGCGACGCCCTCGATCAGCTTCTGTGTGCCGATTTCGGCCAGCACGGTTTCGCCAGCGATGACCTTCTGGCCGAGCAATACTTTCGAGTCGGTCCCGGCGGGCAGGTAGACGTCAACGCGGCTGCCGAAGCGGATCAGGCCGACGCGTTGGCCGACGCCGACGGTGTCGCCCGGCTTGACGAAGGGCACGATCCGCCGCGCCACGAGGCCGGCGATCTGGGTGAAGCCGATCTTCAGTCCGTCGGTGCGTTCGATCAGGATATGCTGGCGCTCGTTTTCCTCGCTCGCCTTGTCGAGCCCGGCATCGACGAAGCTGCCCGGGATATAGACCACGCGGCGGACCGTGCCCGCGATCGGCGCGCGGTTGATGTGCACGTCGAAGACCGACATGAAGATCGAGATCCGCGTCACCTTGCCCGCGGTCAGGCCCGCATGTTCCGAGCCGTCGTCGACGATCATCTCTGCCGGCGGCTCGACCTCGGCGATAAGCGAGACCAGCCCGTCGGCGGGGGCCACGATCATCCGTTCGTCCTGGGGCACCACGCGCTCGGGATCGCGGAAAAAGGCGAACACGCCGAGCGACAGCAGCAGCAGTGGCCAGCCGACGATTTCCCAGTCGAGGCCGAGCAGGAACACGAGGCTGACACCCACCGCGATAACGCCGAACTTGCGGCCTTCGGGATGGATCGGGGGCCATGACCAGCGGACGTCGCCGCGGCCGCGATTGTCGAGAAGATCACCTGCCATCGGGGCCACCTAGGCGCTGCGGCCAAGCGTCACAAGCGGTTATGCCACCTTGCGCACGAACACCGCGCCGACCGAATAGCCAGCGCCGAAGCTGCAGATGAGCCCCGTATCGCCCTCGGCCAGGTCCTCGCTATGTTTGTGGAAGGCGATGATCGAGCCCGCGCTCGAAGTATTGGCGTAGGTATCGAGCACCGTCGGGCTCTCGTCGGCATCGGCCTCGTGGCCGAGCACGCGCTGCGCGATCAGCCGGTTCATCCCCGCATTGGCCTGGTGCAGCCACAGCCGCCGCAGCGCCTGCGGCTCGAGCCCCAGCCGTTCGGCCTCGGTGACGATCAACTCCGCGACCATCGGGACAACCTCCTTGAAGACCTTGCGCCCTTCCTGGACGAAGAGCTTGTCCGCCCTGCCCTCGCCTTCGGGCGAGGCACGGTTGAGAAAGCCGAAGTTGTTGCGGATATTGTTCGAGAAGACCGTCTTGAGCCGCGTACCGAGGATCTCCCAGTGCTCCGCCGGGGCCAGCGCTGCGTCCTCGACCAGAACCGCCGTCGCGACGTCGCCGAAGATGAAATGGCTGTCGCGGTCGCGCCAGTTCAGATGGCCGCTGGTGATTTCGGGGCTGACCACCAGCACGCTCCGCGCGTTGCCGGCTCGAATGTAGTCGGCCGCGGTCTGGATCCCGAAAGTGGCGGAGGAACAGGCGACGTTCATGTCAAAGCCGAAGCCGTCGATGCCCAGCTCCTGCTGAATCTCGACCGCCATCGCCGGATAGGGCCGCTCCATGTTCGACGCCGCGCACAGCACCGCATCGACATCGGCGACATCGCGCCCTGCCCGCTCGAGCGCATCGCGCGCGGCCTTCACACCGATCTCGGCGAGCACCGAAAGCTCCTCGTTCGAGCGCTCGGGCCAGCGCGGAGCCATGATCTCGGGGTCGAGAATCGGCCCTTTGGCCATCACGTGGCGCGCCTTGATCCCGCTCGCCTTCTCGATGAATTCGACCGAGCTCGGCTGCAGCGGCTCGATCGTGCCCGCCGCGATTCCATCGGCATTCGCCGCATTGAAGCGCTCGACATAGGCGTTGAAGCTCTCGACCAGCTCCTCGTTGGTGATGGTCTCGGGCGGCGTGAACAGCCCGGTGGAGGAAATGACGGGGCGCCCGGTCGGTTTCATGTCGTGACTCATCCCGGCTGGTTAGGCCGCGACCAGATTTCCCGCAAGCACCTCGCCTGCAGGGCAGCGCGGACTTGGCATCTCGGTGCCCAACCGATACTGCGATGGTCATGCCGGACATGCCGATTTCCCGACTGACGACCACTTGCAGCACCTGTGCGATCCGCAATCGAGCCATCTGCGCCGATCTGAACGATGCGGAGATCGGCCTGCTCAACGGCATCGGACGCCGCCGCACGCTTGCCGCGGGCGAGCAGGTGATGTGGGAAGGCGACGAGGCGGTGCTGGTCGCGAATGTTATCGAGGGCGTGCTCAAGCTGTCCTCGCATTCGGCCGACGGCAAGGAACAAATCCTCGGCCTGGTCTATCCCTCGGATTTCCTCGGCCGCCCCTTCGGCGAGACCTCGCCCTATGGCGTCGAGGCGCTGACCGAAGCGCATATCTGCGTCTTCGAGCGCACGGATTTCGACCGCTTCGCCCGCGAACATCCGCGGCTCGAACACAAGCTGCTCGAACGGACGTTGGCCGAGCTCGACCGGACGCGCCGCTGGATGGTGCTGCTGGGACGCATGAATGCCGAGCAGAAGGTCGCCAGCTTCCTGCTCGAAATGGCCGAACGGCTCGGAGTGCGCGCTATCGACGGACCGGTGCGTTTCGCGCTTCCGCTGTCGCGGCAGCAAATCGCCGACGTCCTCGGCCTCACGATCGAAACCGTAAGCCGGCAGCTGACACGCCTGCGCAACGAAGGCGCGATCGAACTCCCCTCACGGCGCGAGGTAATGTTGCGCGATCCGGCCGATCTCGAGGTTCGCGCGGGATAGCCAACACGCGGCGGCGTTCGACTGTCGAAGCATGGGAAGGCGGTGGTGGACAGGGCTGGAGAAGAACCAGTCCACGACATTCGTTGAAAAATGGCGGTTTTCTGCAAGTTTCCAAGCCATTGTGTAGCGGGGTTGTGTAGCAAAATGTAGCAGGCACAGCTCGGCTGGGAAGTGAAGTTAACTGCACAAATTCGGGGCGTGATCTTGAACCGATGGCGGGTTTGAATGAGTGTGCCGAATGGCTGCCTTGGGGTCGACAGCGGACTGTCGGCTGTCAAAGTTTTCAGGCGATCTTGCGGACATCGTCGCCATAAAGACCGCTTGGAGCACCTAGCGCCAAGTTAGCAGGACTGTTATATCCGTCGTGGAGGTAATGGCGATGGCGAAGCAAGGTCAGCACGTAGTTCGGAGTTCATCTGGTGGTTGGGCGGTGAAGAAGGCTGGTTCTTCCAGAGCGAGCAGCGTGCACAACACCCAAGCCGAGGCGATCAAGGCCGCAACAAGGATCGCTCAGAATCAGAAGACGGAACTTTATATTCACGGCCTTGATGGTCGAATTAGGGAAAGAAATTCCTACGGCAACGACCCGCATCCGCCGAAGGGCTGAGTTTGGTTCCATCATTTGAAAGGTCGGTCTTCGTCAACTGTCCATTTGACGAAGAGTATGCGCCGATCCTGCAGGCTTTAGCCTTTTGCATCGTCTATCTCGGCTTCTACCCCCGCTTAGCTCCAGAAAACGCCGACAACGCGGCGACGCGGCTCGATCGCATCGCTAAACTTGTTCGTGGCTCCAAGTATGGCATTCATGATTTGAGCAGATGCAAGTCGAGGACGGTCGACGAGTACGCGCGCATGAATATGCCCTTCGAACTTGGATTGGATCACGCATGTCGCCGGTTTGGACCTATTCCTCTGACGAGTAAGCGAATCCTTGTTTTTGAGCATACGCGCTTCGACTACCAACGGGCACTTTCAGACATTTCCGGTTGGGACATACGGGCCCATGGCGGTGGCCACGAAAAAGCTGTCCGACATTTACGAACTTGGCTCATTGCTGAGGCCGGAGCAGTTCCAATCGGGGCGGCGCTCATACAAGGGAAGTATATCGCCTTCCAAGAGTGGTACTGGGAACGAGAGTTAGCGGCAGGGTCCTCCGAGGAGGACATTCGCGAATATCCCACAACAGAGCTCGTTCGGGCGATGCACGAGTGGAAGGAAGCGGGAGAGCCCGTCTAACCGGCCATCGGGCGGTCAGAGCAACCCAAATTCTCTGTAGGCATCATCGTTGTAATAACCCAGACCACCTCCCGCCGGCACCTTGCTGTGGTTGAACTGCCCTATGGCATCTTCGATGGCGTTCCGATTGAATGGTATATGGATGACCTTTGCCTTGCCGTTGTCGATCCGTGTTTGCAGGGCACTTGGCCAGAGGTCGCGCAGGTTATTAGGCGACCGAATGACACCTTGGCCTGGGTAGGTAGCGATAATCGGAATGTGGCAACGGTCCACAGCGTCCCCTATTTCATAGGGGACAAAATCGGTATCGAACCTCGTTCGAGCGCCGATTATCAGCACCATGTTCTTCGAATTATCCATTCGCAGTCTAAGGCTGCGTTTGATGGTCTCCGCTTGACTGGTGTCGCGAACAGCAGAAACCTTGTCGTGGCTATTGTAGAATGGGAAAGCCGAGCCGTCTTTGGCTCTCCAGGCCAACATCATGCGATAGTATTTGATGTCGGACGCGGTAGGGTCCGTGCTGCCCTCGGCGTGGAATGCTATGTAAGTGCCGTTGCGGTAAGCCATCAGGGTTTCTTCCAGTCGCGCGCGATTTCTCGAATATCTAGCTCCTCGAAGCAGCTTTCGTGCAAGACGATCGTTACATGCTTTGGGAGACGGGCATTGCTGTTCGTGGCAAAGTCCACCAGCGCCAAAACGAGCAACCGCAGGAGATGTTGTGGCTCAAGCTTTACGCCTGACTGGCCATTGCCAAACAGCGGCATGGCTAATGGCTCACCATTTCCGCGGTCATGTACGAACTGAAGTCCCTGCCTCAGGGCGGTCCACAGCCTAGGAACGTCGCTCGACGCTTTCGACGTATTCAGGTCGGTGTTGGTCATGGCCATGAGGAAGACGGTGTGAGATCCGTTTGGCACGGAAACCGTGGTTCCTATTGGATAAGCCTTGCTCGGCTCAATTGTGCGAGCCGTCGGCGAGGCCACTGCACCTGCAGCCGCCAACGCGGGTTCCACCGCGGCGCGGAATGACCCAGCGCTCCCGCTGAAGTTCCGAACAATGAACTGCCCGTGGACTGTGTTCTTCGACACGGGAGCGCCCAGTTCACCGTCGAAGAACTCGTTCACTCCGATAAGCAAGTTCGCATCTTGAACAAAAATGTCCGAGTATTTGAGCGTGATCTTCGTGTCCGTATTTGGCACCTTGAACGACACTGACCCTGGCTCAAAGACATATGCCAGAAACACGACGACAAACAGGATTGCCATGGCAACCAGATATTCGGTGCCTTGTCCATCAAGCGCTGATTTCGCACTGGTACTGGCTGCGGTAAGCACCTCGGTGATTGTCCACACAGCACCGACAGCAGCCAACCCATTGCGCAGCCCGTTCCGCCAATGCCGCTGCACTCCGAGGGCAATGGATTTAAATAGATCAATGGCCATCCTGTAGAGCAGAATGACAAGTGTGCCCTGCCGAAGCAATCTGTTGGATCAAGGCATCCACAATGTCCGCCTCAAGACAGCCGGCACCCAAGCCTTAGCGACCGAAATGAGGGCTCAACGCTGACCGACAAAATGGGGCCGTTTGCGGACAGTCGGCTCTCGGCCAAGAGTCTCGAAAAGCGGTCGAAACGAAGATGGCGAGCTAAACCTTTTGCATTTCTCCGTCACCGTCTCTGACGTAATTGTCATCATTCATGTTGTGATACTCCGGAAGCGCATCACTTGTGCTCCGTGACCTGATCTTGCGGGGTCGGGTCCGCTGTTCGGATCGCCCAACCAAGCAATCCCAAAAGGACGACAGCGACCAGAACAGCCCAGAGGCAACCTAGGCCATGTTTTGGATGTTTCCCCCGATTTAGGAGTCGCCTCATAGCGCGGAAAACTTCTCGATGTTCGCGATCCTGCCCGAGACGACTAGCTCGTCTTCGGGAAAGATGATCGTATCCGGCACCGCGTGTATGAAGTCCTCGCCGCCTCGCTTCACGCCCACGACGGTGACGTCGAACTTTTTCCTGCACTCACTTGTGACGAGTGGCAGGCCGACGATTGGCTCGGGCGCCTTCAGGCGCGCGATGGCGAACTCATCGTCAAACGCAAGGAAGTCGAGCAACCGTTCGTTGACGAGGTGAGCCACCCTTTCGCCCATCTTCTGCTCAGGAAAGACGACGTGGTGCGCACCTGTGCGATCTAGTATCCGGCCATGGCGCTCGCTGGTCGCCTTTGCCCAGATATTAGGAAGCTCGAGATCGCAAAGCGCAAGCACAGTAAGAAGGCTTGCTTCCACATTGGTGCCGATGGCCACGACCGCGGTTTCAAATTCTGCCGCTCCAAGTCTGCGCAAGGTCTCGATTTCGGTGCAGTCCGCCTCAACGACTTGCGTCAGGAGATCCTTGTGATCACGAACGATCTCGTGATCGGCATCAACCCCGAGCACCTCGTGTCCCATCCGCTCCAG
>NZ_JAIGNU010000002.1 GCF_019711655.1 Qipengyuania mesophila | reverse complement strand
TCCAGATTGCTCAGAGTGTATCCCGAGAAGATCAAGAACGCCCCGAGCATTCCCAGGTAGGTGAGCATGTCGGGCGACACCCATTCGGGGAATTTGGAACAGATCCACGTCAGTAAGCGGCGTTCTTCACGCGCCAGGAAGTTCTCCTGGATCCGCTCGATCGGCTGAATGTCGAGTGGCTTGTCGCGCATGGCTACCTCACGATTAAGAACACTTGCCGACGGTGGACGGCGCGGGTCCCTTAGCAACCTGGCGATTGAAATGGCGACTGACTCACGCCTCCAGTAGGCCTCTGCTGACGGCGAGCATACTCCTCCATTGCATTTCAGGAACGCCAGCACGGGATAAAAGTTCTGTCGTAGCGCGGGATCGCAGCCGTGCCGGCTGATCTGCAGAGCCTGTCCCCTAGGCGCTAACGTGCAGATCGCCCGTTTAATTCAGGCTGCCATGGCGAAAATCTACAATTCATCTGCAGTCAATGAGTTAGTTATTGAGATAGCGACCCGAAGGGCGTGGTCTTGTACCTCGCTTTCGCCTTTGGCCTCACCTCATTGGTGGGGCCAATTTTCATTCGACAAAAGACAACCTCCACGTCAGCGGCGTGAGGGCGAACCGAATTACGCTACTTCGATGACGGCTTTTGGGTTGGGAGCGAGCAGCCTTCTATGTCTGGAATGAGGGCGCAAAGCTGACATTCCTTCATCCCTCGACATAGTCGTTCGACCACCGCTCATGGGGTGGCTTCTTCCGGTCTTCGGCGAATGCCTTGAACGTTTCACCGGGGCGTGAGGCATCGGGGTGATAGGACCGGTCCACGAGCTTCATCTTGTGACGCCCGCGCATGGCATCGTTGATGATGTCGAACATTCGCTGCTCGAAGTGCCATTCTTCAAGGTAGAAAGCCTTCTTCTCCTCGTTCTTAGACCGGCGGTACTTGGCAGCGAAGTGGCTCACGCATTCCTGCGCCTCCACCCTCCGCGCATGCGCCTTCTCGTAGTGGTCCTTCTGTTCCTTCGTTTGGGGACCTTCGATGCGCACCTCACCATTGCTCGTGTTTATCACGATGTCGTCGGGATGCGGAACGGGGTCGGGGACGGGAAGGCCAAGTTCCTTGGCACGGTCGATCTTCTCGGACCATTCGCGCTTGTAATCGATCGCTATGCCAAAGGCCTCGAACCGCTGGTCATGATCCCGCTGCTCAAGTGTAGTGATGAGCTCGGCCATTGTCTTCTGGGCAAACCGGTTGCCCTTCATCGCCGAGACGCCCATTGCGCGGAACACCGCCTGGATCGCGGGAAGCTCGATATGCCTATCACCTTCGCGGATGGTGACCGTTCGATAGGCTTCCTGACGCAGATACTCCTCCGCGGCCTTCATTCCGAAACCGTTTGCGACCTTCGGCTTGTTTGTCGCCCCCTTGGGCCTTCCTCGCGGGTTGCCCGACTGGCCCTTGCGGAACCGGTGCTCGACCGGAGGACGCCCGTATCCGACGCGGTAGGGTTCAGGAAGGTTCGACTGCTCCTTTTCCGTGCCGCTCACTCGGCTGCCTCCAGCTCGAACCCAATGCGGGTTTCGCCAAGTGCCTCGAACGTCTCACCGGTAACGGCGAGTCTGGCGCGCTTGCCGGTATAGGCTTCCCAGCGCCTGACGATGGTGTCGCAGTAGAGCGGGTCGTACTCGATAAGGCGCGCGCAGCGGCCGGTCTTTTCGGCTGCGATGAGCGTGCTACCCGAACCGCCGAAGGCATCGAGCACGATCTCGCCGCGCTTCGAGCAGTCGCGGATCGCGTCGGCAATGAGCGCGACCGGCTTGACAGTCGGGTGCATCGCCAGCTCGTCCGAGCGGCTGGCACCGATCGAGCTGATCCCGGCATAGTCCCACACATTGGTGCGGTAGCGACCGGTCTGGCCCAGTCCGAAGCTGTTGGTGTGCTCGGCCGTACCCTGCTTGAACACGAACACCAGCTCGTGCTTCGAACGGTAGAAGGCCCCCATCCCGCCGTTGGTCTTGTTCCACACGACGAGGTTCTTGAGCTCGGTAAAGGCCTCCTCGCCGGCAGCAAGCAGTTCGCCCATGTGGCACCAGTCCATGCAGACATAGGCGATCGACCCGTCGCGCATCACACCCGCGATGTTTGCGAGTGTCTCGGTAAGGAACCCAGTAAACTGGGCACGGCTCATCTCACCGGAGGCAAAGGCGAATTCGCGGTGCTTGACGGTCCCGAGCCCGCAGACATTCCCATCGATCTTCACGTTGTAGGGCGGATCGGTGAACACGAGGTCGGCCTTGGCACCGTCCATCAGGGCCTCGAAGTCGACACTGCTTCGCGCGTCACCGCAGAGCAGGCGATGGCGTCCCAGCAGCCACAGGTCGCCGCGCCGCGACACCGCGGGACCGGTCTCGATCTCGACCGCGTCGTCGGCCGCATCCCGGCCGTCCGGGTCCGCCTCACCGGCCTCATCGAGAGCGAAATCGACCTCGGCCAGGCTGAAGCCGGTCAGCTCGACATCGAACTCGAGATCGACCAGCGCCTGGAGCTCGATGGCGAGGATTTCCTTGTCCCAGCCGGAGTTGAGCGCGAGCTTGTTGTCGGCCAGTACATATGCCCGACGCTCGGTCTCGGAGAGATGCGACAGTGTGATCGTCGGCACTGTCTTCCATTTCAGCAGTTTCGCCGCCTCGACGCGGCCGTGACCTGCGATGATCTCGCCATCGTCCGAGATGAGCACCGGATTAGTAAACCCGAACCGCTCGATCGATGCTGCGATCTGTTTGACCTGCTTCTTCGAATGCGTGCGCGCGTTGCGCGAATAGGGCCGAAGCGAAGCGATGTCGCGCTCGACCAGCTGTTGGTATGGACCTGTCATGCAACCCCCCCCTGCGAACCCCACGCACGGGCCATCCCGCGCTATCGTGGAGATAGCGCAAAATGCGGAACAAGGCAAGATCAGAACCGGAACATACACCGCTCAAAATGCACGGTCAATCGCAGAATAGTTGGTGACAGGCACCAGGCATGGCATCCAGGCTGGTAGGGTGTGCTTGGTTCTCGCGGCAACGGCGAGCAGTAAAGTTGCAGTATTATCGCCTTTCCCAGATCCCCTGGCACTCCATTCCCTGTTCGATACAAGTTTGATCGCTGTTCGCGCGATGCGAATTCCCTGTTCCGCGGACAGGGAATTCGGTCTTGGAAATGGCGCAAATCCGCGGTTCTCAGGGGCTCTGGAAGAGCCGCGGAGTCCCCGAAAACAACCGCTTCCCTGTAAATTCCCTGTAAAACAGCGAAATCAGGGAGAGACTGGTTCGCAGCTGACTGCTTCCTCCGCCAGCTACCTCTCCTATCCGCGCAATGCGTGCTTGGCCTCGCCTCGCATGCCTCGCACTCGTGCGCGCTGGGTTCTCCCGAGAATCGTGTAACCGGTTGCATGTAGATCGACGATACCTCATGCCTGCCACGCAATATCGGCAAGGAGAGAACGGTGAGGGCAAGACAGTCAGGTGTAGCAGGTCGCGCCATGGTCCGGGCCATGCTGGCAATCCTTGCCTTTCTCGGCCCCTCCGCCCTTGCGGCGCAGGCGAGCGATGCCCAGCGCCAGTGCTCGCCTGACGGGCGGCTCTGCTTCGCGCTCGAGACGGTCGAGGGGGACGCCACCTACCGGATCGAGCTCGACGGCGCGGATGTTATCGCGCCCTCCCGTCTGGGCTTCATGCTGCGCGGCGCGGGCAAGTGGCAGCACGGGATGCAGCTGGGCGATGCGGTCACGCGCGGCCATGACGAAACCTGGCAACAGCCCTGGGGCGAACGCCGCCTCGTCGAAGATCGCTACAACGAAATCCGCGTGCCGATCATCGAGACGCGCAAGACCAAGCGCCGGATCGATCTGGTCGCGCGCGTCTTCGATGGCGGCGTGGGCTTCCGGTTCGAATTCCCCGAGCAGCCGCAGCTCGGTGATGTGATGGTGGACGAGGAGCTCACCGAATTCGCCATCGCCGGGCAGGCGGAGGCCTGGTGGATCCCCGGCGGCGAGTGGAATCGCTACGAATATCTCTATCGCCATACCCCCGCGAGCGAGGTCGGGACCGCGCATACCCCGATCACTTTCCGCCGCGCCGACGGGCTGCACATCGCCATCCACGAAGCGGCGCTTCAGGACTATTCGGGCTATTGGCTCGAACGGCTCGAAGGGGAGCGCTTCCGCACCCGGCTGGCACCGTCTTCGCAGCCCTGGAAGGTCCGCCGCACCGCCCCGTTCAACACGCCCTGGCGGACCGTCCTGATCGCCGAGGACGCGCCCGGCCTCTATGCCGCCGCCGACATCATCCTCGATCTCAACGAGCCCAATCGCCTCGGCGACGTGAGCTGGGTCAAGCCGCAGAAGTATGTCGGCATCTGGTGGGCGATGCATCTCGACAAGTGGAGCTGGAATGCCGGGCCCAAGCACGGCGCCACGACCGAGCATGCACTCGACTACATCGACTTCGCCGCGAAGCATGGCTTCGGCTCGGTCCTGGTCGAGGGCTGGAACGAGGGCTGGTGGAGCGAGAGCGGGCGCAATTTCAAATTCGCCACGCCCTATCCCGATTTCGATATCGAGCGGGTGACGGCCCATGCCCGCAAGAAGGGCGTCGCGATCATGGGGCATCACGAAACCGCGGGCAACGCGGGGCTCTACGAGCGCAGTCTCGAAGAGGCGCTGGCCTATTACGCCAAGCACGGCATCCACTCGGTCAAGACCGGATACGTCGCCGATGCGGGCGGGGTCCTTCGCGAGGACCCCGACGGTACCGAGCAATGGGAATGGCATGACGGCCAGTACATGGCGCGCCACCATGTCCTCGTCGCGAAGCGCGCTGCCAAACATCGGATTGCGGTCAATGCGCATGAGCCGATCAAGGACACGGGGATGCGCCGCACCTATCCCAACATGATGACGCGCGAGGGCGCGCGGGGTACCGAATACATGGCTTGGGGCGATCCGCCGAACCCGCCGAGCCATGAGCCGACCCTGCTCTTCACACGTATGCTCTCCGGGCCGCTCGATTACACGCCGGGCATCGTCAGTCTTGCAGGTCGCGACGGGCGGCTGCTCCCGAATACGCTTGCCCGCCAGCTGGCACTCTATTTAGTGCTCTACTCTCCCCTTCAGATGGCGGCCGACCTACCAGAGAACTACGGAAAGGCCCCCGACGCGCTCGCCTTCATCGAACAGGTGCCGGTCGATTGGGAGCAGACCAAGGTGCTCGCTGGGGAGATCGGCGAATATGCCGTCGTCGCCCGCCAGCGCCGCGGAGGAAGCGACTGGTGGCTCGGCGGCGTCACCGACGGCGAACGTCGCGAAGTGACCCTCGACCTGTCTTTCCTCCCCGCCGGCAAGCGATACACTGCCGAAATCTGGCGCGACGGGCCTGGTGGCGGCATCGAAGGCGACCGTTTCGCCATGGTGCGGGAGAAGCGCGCCGTCCGTGGAGGGGACGCGTTGACGCTCGCGATGGAGGCCGGTGGCGGCTTTGCCGTCTCCCTTCGCCCGGCGCGTTGACCATCTCGCCGATCGATCGAGGCCCCCTCGGGATCGGGGCGGCAGGCGTGTGTGAGAACGTAGCTCTACAACGGCCGGGACCACCGACATATCAATGAGCGTGATGGCCTAGTCCCGCCGCCACGTCGGCATCGCGCTGCCCCTTTGCGACGTCCGAGAGAGGATCGCCGACAGCCGGACCGTCGGTGTCGCGATATTGTTCGCGGAGCCGGATCAGCTTGCGTTTGAGGTCCGCGACGATCGGCTGGACAGCGGGGTCGTCGATCCGGTTGTGCATCTCGCCTCGATCGCTCTCGAGGTCGTAGAATTCCCACCCGTTGATATCGCCGTAAAAGCGCATCAGCTTGTAGCGGCCCGACTTCACGCCGTAATGCGCGCGCACCGAGTGGAACCCGGGGTACTCGTAGTAGTGGTAGTAGACGTCCTTGCGCCAGTCGGCCGGCGGGCGGCCTTCGACCACTTCGCGCATGGACCGTCCCTGGATGGTGTCGCGCGGAGCGAGCCCGGCGAAATCGAGGAAGGTCGGCGCGTAGTCGACGTTCTCGACCGGCACGCGCACATGGCTGCCGGGTGCGATATGGCCGGGATACTGCATCAGCAGCGGCGTCCGGAGCGATTCCTCGTACATGAAGCGCTTGTCGAACCAGCCGTGTTCGCCGAGGTAAAAGCCCTGGTCCGATGTGTAGACGACAATCGTGTTGTTCGCCTCCCCCGACGCCTCGAGCCAGTCGAGCACGCGGCCGACGCCCTCGTCGACGGCGGCGACGGTGCCGAGGTATTCGTCCATGTAGCGCTGGTACTTCCACAGCGCCATCTCGCGCCCTTCGAGGCCGGCGGCGTTCATCGCGTCATTGTCCGCCTGGTGGAGCGCGTCCCACTTCGCCCGCTGTTCGGGCGTCATGCGCTCGAAGGCGCCGGGCCAGCGATTGTAGCGCAGCTCGGTCGTGCCGACCCGCGTGGTCATCTTGAGATCGTGCCCTTCGTACATGTCGCGGTAGATGTTCATTTCCTGCGCCGCAGCGGCGGGGCGACCGTCGTAGTGGTCGAAGTAATTGGTCGGCACGGGAAACTCGGTGCCGAGATAACGCTGGATGTGGCGGATCGCGGGCATGAAATTGCGGTGCGGCGCCTTGTGATGGATGAGGATCGCGAAGGGCTTGTCCGGATCGCGATTCTTCAGCCAGTCGAGGCTGTAGTCGGTGACGAGATCGGTGGCGTAGCCTTCGACCCGTGTCTTTCCCTCGGGCGTGATGATGTCGGGATTGTAGTACTCGCCCTGGTCGTCGAGCACCTTCCAGTCGTCGATCCCGGCACCTTCGGGTGAATGGTTGAGGTGCCATTTGCCGAACATGGCGGTCTGGTATCCGGACTGCCCGAGCGCACGCACCCAGTTCCAGCTGGCATTGTCGAACTTCTGCCCGTTCTTGGTGAAGCCGTGCATGTGGCTGAACTGGCCGGTCAGCATCGTTGCCCGGCTTGGACCGCACAGCGAATTGGTGACGTAGCTGTTCTCGAACAGCGCGCCGTTGCGGGCGATCCGGTCGATGTTGGGCGTCGGCGCGAGCTTGCCGATCTCGGTGCCATAGGCCGAGATCGCGGCCTGCGCATGGTCGTCGGACATGATGAAGATGATGTTCGGCCGGCGTTCTTGCGGGGGTGCTGGCTCGGCCACGCGGTGCCCGGACGGCGCCGCCGCGCAGGCCGATAGCGACAGCGCGGCGACGATCGTGACGGTGAAGCGGAACACGGCCGCTACTCCGTCAGGGTGAAGCTGACCGGCGTGCTCGCTTGCGCGCCCGAGCTGGGGGCGATCCACAGCCGGAATTCGCCCGGCTCCCATCCGTGCGTCATGTCGGCGCGGGTGAAGGCGAGGTCTTCCGGATGCAGTTCGAAGGTCACGGTCCGGCTTTCGCCCGGCTGCAGCAGGATCTTCTCGAACCCCTTGAGCTGCTGCACCGGTCGGGTCACCGAACCGACCAGATCCTGCACATATAGCTGCACGACCTCTTCGCCGGCGCGCTTGCCCGTGTTGGTGACGGTGGCGCTGGCCGTGATCGATCCGCGCGGGCCCATGCTCGTGCTGCCGAGCGTCACCGGCGAATAGGCGAAGTCGGTATAGCTGAGGCCGTAGCCGAAGCGGTAGAGCGGGTCGTTGGGCGTGTTGAGATAGCGCGAGACGTATTTCGCCCCCGGCGCGCCAAGCTCGATCGGCCGCCCGGTGTGCTTCATGTCGTAGTGGATCGGGACCTGCCCCACGGTGCGCGGGAAGGTCACCGGAAGCTTGCCCGAGGGATTGTAGTCGCCGAACAGGACGTCGGCGACTGCATGGCCGCCCTGCGTGCCGGGATACCAGGCATGGAGGATGGCGGGCACATTCTTCGATGCCCATTCGACCGAATTGGGGCGCCCGCTGAGCAGCACGAGCACCACGGGCTTGCCGGTCGCGACGAGGCGCTCGAGCAGCGCCTCCTGGTTGCCCGGGAGATCGAGCGAAGTGCGGCTCGCAGCCTCACCGGTCATGTCCCATTTCTCGCCCATCACGGCGATGATGATGTCCGACTTGCCCGCCAGAGCGAGCGCTTCGGCAAATCCGTCGGTGCTCCCTGCTGCCGAGAAGTCGTAGGATGCGCCCTTGGCATAGGAAACGGTCGTGCCCGACTGCGCGCGTGCACGCAGGCCTTCGAGGATGGTCACCGGCCGGGTCTGGCGATCGCCGCCCGCGGCCCAGCTCCCGATCATGTCGGGCTTGCTGTCGCCGAGCGGACCGATCAGGGCGATCTTCTTCGCACCTGCGGCCAGCGGCAATACATCGCCTTCGTTGCGAAGCAGCACCATCGACCGGCGGGCCACGTCGCGCGCCGCCTCGAGGAATTCGGGCTTGTAGAGCGTCGCCTTCTCGCGCTCCGCATCGGCATAGCGGTACGGGTCTTCGAACAGGCCGAGACGGTATTTCGCCTCGACAATGCGGCGCACCGCGCGATCGATCGTCGCCGTGTCGACGCGGCCTTCGGCCACCGACTTGGCGAGGTTCTCCATGTAGACGGCGCCTTGCATGTCCATGTCCACGCCGGCGTTGATCGCCTGCTCGCCGGCCTGAGCCAGATTCTTGGCATAGCCGTGCGGCACCATCTCGTTGATCGAGGTATAGTCGGTGACGACGAAGCCGTCGAAGCCCCATTTGTCGCGCAATACATCGGTCAGCAGGTATTTGTTGCCGCTGGCCGGAACCCCGTCATATTCGTTGAAGCTGGTCATGAAGCTGGCCACGCCCGCGTCCACCGCCGCCTCGAACGGGGGCAGGTAAACGTCGCGCAGGGTGCGCTCCGAAATGTCGACGGTGTGATAGTCGCGCCCCGCCTGCGCGGCGCCGTAGGCGGCGAAATGCTTGGCGGTGGCGAGGACGGTGTCGGTCGCCCGCAGGTCGTCGCCCTGATAGCCGTGAACGCGCGCGGCGGCGATCTTCTGGCCGAGATAGACGTCTTCCCCGGCGCCTTCGGAAATGCGTCCCCAGCGCGCGTCGCGCGCGATGTCGACCATGGGCGAGAAGGTCCAGTGGATCCCTTCCGCCGACGCTTCCTGCGCCGAGACGCGGGCCGACTTCTCGATTGCCTGCATGTCCCAGCTGGCGGCTTCGCCGAGCGAGATCGGGAAGATCGTACGGTGGCCGTGGATGACATCGTATCCGAACAGCAGCGGGATGCCGAGGCGGGTTTCCTCCACCGCGACGCGCTGCAGTTCGGTGGTGTATTTCGCTGTATAGGCGTTGAAGATCGCGCCCACGCGGCCCGACTTGATGTCCTGCTTGTACGTATCGCGCATCGTCGGACCGGTCGATTCCCAATCGCTGGTGAGCAGCGTGAGCTGACCGATCTTCTCGTCGAGCGTCATGCGCGCCATGAGGTCGTCGATGAAGGCGTCCATCTTGGCATCGGGCCGGGCCCATGCGGGCGTGGCGCGTTCTTCGGCGACCGCCGTGACATCGGTCGATGGCGCCGGGGCCTGCGCCACCGGCGGAATCGTGGGGGCGCAAGCTCCGACCAGAACTGGAATTGCCACCGTCAGAATTGCTCGAGCCTTGCGCATGCATGCCTCCCCATCGCGATAGTATCGATCGATCCAATTCTTGTCGTGCTCGGGCTGCCCGAGCCGGGATCGTGCAACAAGGCTATACAGGGCGAATGAAACCGGTTACAAGAGTATTCGCAAATAAAGATGGTCAAGCCCCTGAAAGAGGGTGCGGGCCCGGAAAAACGCCCAAGAATCGGGTCTGTTTGGGGAGGAGTGGAAATGTTCTTTTCGCGTAAGAATCGTATGTCCGTGGCGGGTCGGATGGCCTCGGCGCTCGTGCTCGGCTGTGCGACCGGCGCGCTGGCGGTCGGCCTGGCCGCTCCCGCCCATGCCCAGGATACGAGCGGGTCGTTACGCGGGACGATCACCGGGGCGGACGAATCCAGCACCGTAACAGCCATTGAGGTCGGTACCGGAACGAGCCGCACCGTACCGGTTGGTCCGGGCGGCAGCTACTTTTTCGCATCGTTGCGTCCAGGCACCTACCGGCTTGAAGTGACGACGGTCGACGGCACCCGTCGGACCGACCAGTTCGACGTGCGCGTCGCTCAGGATGCAGTGTTCGATTTCGACCTTGCCGAGGGCCAGGCCGCCGATGCTGACACCGCCGCGGTTGGCGAGAATGTGATCATCGTGACCGGCGGCCGTGTCCGATCCGCACAGGGCGGGGAGGTAAGCGCCAGCGTTTCGCAGGAGCAGATCAAGTCGCTTCCCCAGACCGATCGCAATTTCCTCTCTTTCGCAGCCCTTTCGCCCGGCGTGGTCTATCTCGACAGCGAGACCGACAAGGGCATCCAGTCGGGTGCTGCCACGCGCAGCCAGGTCAATGTTTTCGTTGATGGCGTGAGCCTGAAGAACAAGCTGCGCGAAGGCGGCATCGCCGGCCAGCAGAACAGTCGCGGGAACCCGTTCGGGCAGCTGGCCGTGCAGGAATTCCGCGTCCTCACGCAAAACTACAAGGCCGAATACGAGGAGGCCGGGTCCGCCATCGTCACCGCGGTGACCAAGTCGGGCACCAATGAATTCCACGGCGAGGCGTTCGGTCAGTATACCGACCGCAGTCTCACAGAGATCGACGCCATCAACGAACGGAACAACCTTCCCGAGCCGCCATTCAAGCGCAAGCAGTATGGCGTTTCGCTCGGTGGCCCGATCGTCAAGGATAGGCTGTTCTTCTTCGCTGCCTATGAAGGCAATGATCAGGATCGCGCCTTCAACGTCATCGCGGGCGGCTCCCCCGAGCTTAGGTCCCAGTTCGAAGCGAGTTCGGGCCGTTCCATCGACGAATTCGAAGGCGCTTTCGTCAGCCCGTTTCGCGGAGACTTCTATTTTGGCAAGCTGACGCTGACGCCAGACGATCGTCAGGTATTCGATCTGTCGTTCAGTCGCCGCGAGGAAACCGATATCCAGAACTTTGGCGGCCAAACATCCTTCGAAGCTGCCGAAAACAAGAAGAATCGCGTCGATTCCGCCTTGTTCAAGTGGACCTATAACGGCGACGATTTCGTGAACGAATTCAGCACGAGCATGATCGACTACGTGTTCAATCCGACGTCGATCAACCCCGATCTTCCCCAGTTTCAGTACATCGGCGTGCTGACCTTCGGCGGCAAGGATTCCACCCGTCGTGAGGAGCAGCAGAGCTATACGATCCGGGACGACTTCACCTATTCCGCGTTGGACGATCATACGATCAAGATCGGCGCGCGCGTCGAGGTGCTCGATATCGAATTCGACAATCGCGCCTTCGTCCAGCCGCGCTATACCTTCTTCGTCGACGAAGCGAACAACCTCGATTTCAGCTTCCCGGGAGAAGCGCGTCTGGGCCTCGGGAACTCGCTGATTACCGCGTCCAATACGTCGTTTGGCGTGTATATTCAGGACGACTGGCAAGTCACCGACCGGCTCGAACTCAATCTCGGCGTTCGGTGGGACTACGAGACCAACGGGTTCAACAACGACTACGTCACGCCGGCCTCGGCAGCGGCGGCCTTGCGAGCACTCCCATCGACCTTCTACTTCGATCCGGAGGACTACATCACCGATGGAACCGAGCGCGACCCCTTCACGGGCGCCATCGCCCCGCGCATCGGATTTTCCTACGATCTCACCGGCGACCGGACGTGGGTGATCTTCGGTGGAGCGGGGCGCTATTACGACCGCAACACCTTCAGCAACACGGTCGACGAGATTGCCCGTCAGCGCAATCCGGTCGGCGTCTTCCGCTTCTCGGAAGACGGCTCCCCTCGCAACGGCCTGCCGACGGTCGCCTGGGACCCGAGCTACCTGACGCGCGAAGGCCTTATCACGCTGCGTGAGACGTCGACATCCGGCCTTCCCGAACTCTTTGCCGTGCCGGAAAATGCCAAGCCGCCGGTGAATGACCAGTTCAGCCTAGGTGTCCGTCATCGTTTCGGCGACTGGGAAGCTTCGGTGACCGCTTCCTATCAGCGTGGACGCAACGGTTATACCCATCTCTTCGCCACCCGCCGGGACGAAGGACTCGGGAACTGTTGTGACACCTCCCCGGTGGTGCCCTTCGGCTATGCCAACGTGCTGATCGGTTACGACGGGCTCGATACGCGCTACAAGGCGCTCTATTTCACGCTCGACAAGAACTACACTCCGCGATCCGGCTGGGGCCTGAACATTGCCTACACGCTTTCGAAGGGCGAGCAGAACGGAAACGATCTCTTCAGCCTCGATGGCACCGTTCCCGATTCCTATGGCTGGCGTCCTCGTCCGGGCGACGAGCGTCACCGCGTGGTGCTTTCAGGCTTGGTCGACCTGCCGTGGGGTTTCCGTTTCTCGACGCTGAGCACGTTCGGCAGCGGCCGCGCCTACCAGGTGACCGATGCGACCAATGGTTTCGATAACGGGCAATTGCGGATCACCTCCGCCTATCCCGAAAAGACCTGTGTCGATGGCATCTTCCAGTTCTGCGAAGTGAACCTCACTCTCGCCAAGTTCATCAATTTCGGTGAAGATCGAGAGATCGAACTTGCCGTCGATCTGCTCAATGCCTTCGACAACACCAACTATTCGGGTTTCGACGGGTTCTTCAACGCCACGGATCCTCTGGATCCGGCCATCGAAGGGAACAGCATCCTGACGCTTCCTCGCCGTATTCAGTTCCGCGCGGCAGTGCGCTTCTGATATCCTCGGGCATCCTTGCCCTTTGGGTCGCGCTCGGCAGGGGACGCCCTGCCGAGCAATAAGTTAAAAATGTGACGAGCCGATATCCGATGAAGACCTCGAACATCCTCGCGCCGTTGGGTCTCGGGCTGGCGGCCTCGGGCTGCATGCCTCAAGCTCTCGAAAATGGAGCGGAACCTCGTTTCAACGTTGCAAGCGCTTCGGCGCAGGAAGTGTTTTCCGAAGATCTGACGCGGCGCACCTTCCGCTACTTCTGGGACACGACCGATACCGAGCGATGCCTTGCGCCCGACCGCTGGCCGTCGCGAACTTTCTCGTCGATCGCGGCGACGGGCTTTGCCCTCACGGCTTACGGCATCGGTGCCGAACGCGGCTATGTCTCGCGCGAGGAGGCGGCCGAGCGTACCCGCGATTGCCTGTCCTTCTACTGGAACGCCCCGCAAGGCCCCGCCGAAAGCGGCGTGACGGGGTACAAGGGCTTCTTCTACCACTTCCTGAAATATGAGGATGGCACCCGCTTCAAGACGGTAGAACTCTCTACCGTCGATACCACGCTGTTCCTCGGCGGAGCGCTGTTCGCGCAGAGCTATTTCGATCGCGCAGATCCGGTCGAGGCAGAGATCCGCGATCTGGCGGAAAAGATCTACCGGCGTGTCGAGTGGGATTGGGCCCAGCGCAACACCACCGGCACGCAGGCCATCAACCTCGAGAATTCGCACGGCATCGCAATGGGCTGGAAGCCCGAGGATGGCTGGGAGAAGTCCGACTGGATCGGGTACAACGAAGGCATGCTGGTCTATGTCCTCGCCGCCGCGTCACCGACGCATCCGGTGGGCAAGGATGCCTGGGACAAGGGCTGGGCGGCCCAGCTCGAGAACGACTGGGGGACCTACTACGGCTACGAACACCTCCAGTTCGAGCCGCTGTTCGGCCACCAGTACAGCCATGTCTGGATCGACTTCCGCGGAATCCAGGACGATTTCATGCGCGGGAAGGGGATCGACTATTTCGAGAACAGCCGCCGCGCGACGCTGAGCCAGCGCGCCTATGGCGCGGACAATCCGAACGACTGGAAGGACTACAGCGGCGAAATCTGGGGCTGGACGGCCTCGGATGGTCCGCAGGATTCGAAGGGCGAATATTCGGTCAACGGCCAGCCGCGGACCTTCTTCACCTATACGGCGCGCGGCGTCAGCGCGATCCGAGTGCGCGACGACGGGACCATCGTTCCCACCGCCGCCGGCGGATCGATTCCTTTCGCGCCGCACGCCACCATCACCGCGCTGATGGCGATGAAGGAACGCTATGGCGGGCGCATTTACGGGCAGTACGGATTCAAGGACGCGATCAACCCCAGCTTCACCTTCGTCGAGGCGGGCTCACGTAGCGGCGAGACCGATCCCGAAATGGGCTGGGTGGCCAGTGATCATCTCGGCATCGACCAAGGCCCGATCCTCGCGATGATGGAAAATCACCGCAGCGGCATCGTATGGGAGACCATGCGCAAGAACCCGCACATCCGTCGCGGCCTCGAGAAGCTCGGGTTCACCGGCGGCTGGCTTGAAAACGAGGCGTCCGAATAGCTTCTATTGCCGGCGAGGTTCCATTCGACCTCATCGCGCAATTGCTCACCGCCCGCAAACTTCGCGGCGGCTACCGCCCGGTTCACCCCCTGCTCCAAAGTCACATCCTCGATAGTGCAGACCGCGTCGACGCAGAGGGCGGTGCATCGCGCGCATCCGGCTATTCACGGCCATCGTCGCGGCGGTGCGCCAGCAGCCAGAGGTACAGCGCCGGGTCGGCATAGGCCGGGTCCCAGGCGTTGTGACCCAGGTCGGGATAGATCGTCAGCCGGCTGATCCGGCCGCCGCAGGCGCGGATCGCGCGCACCATGGCAAAGCTTCCCTCGGGCGGCACCACGTCGTCGCGATCGCCGTGGAAGGCCCAGACGGGCAGGTCCTTGAGCGCGCAGGCCGTGGCCGGATCGCCGCGTCCCGCCACCGACGCGATGGCTGCGAAGCGCTCCGGCTCGGCGGCGGCCCAGCGCCATGTCGCGTGGCCTCCGCGGCTGAGTCCGGTCAGGTAGATCCGGTCGGGGTCGACCGGCAGTGTCCTGACGGCATGGTCGAGGATGCGGTTCAGCTTGGTCAGGTCCCAGTCCTCTTCGGCGGGAAGGAGCGGGGAGATCAGGATGAAGGGGAAATCGGGATCGGTTTCGGCGTGCTTGGGCGGGCCGTGCACTTTCACCTTGTCGATGTCGCCGCCGCGCTCGCCCGAGCCGTGGAGGAAGATCATCAGTGGCCAGCCTTGCGCATCGCTCCTGGCCCCGCGGGGCACGAACAGCTGGTAGCGATAGCCGTCCGCATCGAGCGCCGCCTGCGGGTGCTGCCCGGCCGCTGGGGCCGGGGCCATTTCGAGTGCCTGGCCATGCGCGCAGGCAGGCAGCGCCAGCGCTGCACAGATCATCACCAACCATCGGGAAAAGTGCCGGTACATCGCTACGTCCCTTGTTCTGCCGCCGTAAAAGAAAACGGTTACATTTTGTCTGGCATGATTGCGCGGGAAAGGAAACCGGCCAGCCGCGCGCTTATCCGCTTCCGGCCGTCGATCCACGAATGGCGAGCGTCGGCGGGATTGTTAGCCCGTGCTCCGCCCCGAGTGTTTCGCCCTTCAGCATCCGCAGCAGCATCAGCGCTGCGGCCGAGCCGAGGCGGGTGATGTCCGAATGCACCGTGGTGAGTTGCGGGGTCACGTAACGGGCCAGCGGAATGTCGTCGAAACCGGCGACGAGGACTTCCCGACCGACGTCGACCCCCGCCTCGCGCATTTCGGACATGACATCGACCGCCATCAGGTCGTTGGCGGCGAAGACGGCATCGAAGGCCTGCTCTCCGGTCAACAGAAGCCTGGCTGCCGCGCGCCCGTCGTCCTCGCGGAAATTGCCGGGCAGGATGATCGGATGCTTGTCGCCCAGGCGCTCGCTCAGCACGTCGCGATAGCCGCGCAGGCGCTCGCTCGCATCGTGGTTGCTGGCCGGGCCGGCGAGATGGACGATCTTGCGCGCTCCGCGATCGATCAGATGTTCGGTAACGAGCCGCGCGCCGCCGTAATTGTCGACCGTCACGAAGGGGGTCGCACCATCGACCGCGCGTGCGTTGAGGAGCACGGTGGGTATGTGCTGCGTCAGCGCGCCGCCGATCGAATCGGCGCTCGAGTTGGGGGGCATGACAAGCAGCCCGTCGACCCGTCCGCGCATCGACCGGATCGCCTGCCCTGTCTCGTCGGCACTTCCATGCATATTGCCGAGTAGCAGGCTCTTGCCCGCGCCATGCACCACCAGGTCGATCCCGCGAATGATCTCGGAAAAGAACTCGCCGAACAGATCGGGCAGGATCACACCGATCGTGTCGGTGGTGCGCCGCGTCAGATTGCGTGCGCCGCTATGCGGAACGTAGTTGAGCTCGGCAGCAACGCCCTCGATCTTCTCGCGGGTCTCGCGGGTCACATTGGACAGGCCATTGAGCGCCCGCGACGCGGTCGCGACCGAGACCCCGGCGGCCTTCGCCACGTCCCTGATAGTTACCATTTTCCCGCCACCTGCGCACCGTAGCCGAACCGGACTGGATCGCCAACCGGAGCCGTACGCCGCCTCACCGCGCGCGTCCGAGCGCGAGGAGCACCCCCGCTACCCCGACCAGCGCGGCGAGCAGGAGGAACAGCGCCTGGAAGCCGAACAGCGGGATCATGGCGAGCGCGATACTGGGCATGATCAGCGAGGGGATGGTGTTGGTCAGGTTGAAGAAACCGAGGTCGCGTCCGCGATTTTCGGGTCGTGGCAGGACGCGGAGCGTCTGGCTGCTGTGCAGTGCGAGGAACACCCCTGCCGCGATGCCGAAGATCACGTAGCCTGCGATACCGCCGAGCGCGCCCTCCGACAGCGCCATGACGAGCAGGCCGAAGGCGCCGCAGAATGCAAACACCACCAGCGGGAGCATGGGGCGGGCCATCCGGTCGGACCAGCGGCCCACGACGATTGCCAGCGGCGAGGCGAGGATCAGGACGGCGGTGAAGAGCGTGGCGACGGTGTTGTCGCTCGACCGCGCGTCGAGGCCGTGCAGCCAGAGCAGGAGGAAGGCGAACAGCGCGGATTCCGCGACCTGGACCAGCAGCCGCGCGAGCCACATGCGCCAGACCTGGGGTGAAGCATGTTTTGGTTCCGGCTCCTGCGTCTCCGCCCTCGCAAGGTCAGGCGGCGGCGCTGCCGATGATTGCATCAGGTGCGGCATCGGTCGCGGCGAGCCGAGCAAAACGACCGGCAGGACCATCCCCATCACTATCGCGGCTATCAAAGCGAGGCGCGCCTGTCCGTCGGCCAGCCCGGGGATCGTCACGATCGCCCCGACGAGCGCGCCCAGCCCGGGTGCGAAGGAGAGCAAGCCGCCGAGCGTGCCCTTCTGGTGGTCGGGAACATAGTCGCCGGCGAGCGCCGCCAGCGGATTGAGCATCATGTTGAGCGCAACCTGCCACGCTGCGATCAGCACGACGAGATGCAGGATCGACCGCACCTGCCCCATGAACAGCAAGAGGAGGCTCGAGGCGATGAGCCCGGCGACGATCCACCCGCGCCGGTTGCGCGTCCGGTCGCTTGCCCAGCCGAAGGCGATGTTCGCCAGGCTGGCGGCGATGGCGCCGACGAAGGCTACGGTAGACAGCAAGTGAACGGCATTCGTCCCTGCGAGATCGGTGGCGCGAAGCGGCAGGATGAGCGTCAGGAAGGGCGCATAGGATGCAGAACCGCCCGCAGCGGCCAACGCATAGAGTAGCAGGAATCTGGTCGATTGGTTGCCATCGGGCTCGGACGGGCGGGCGATCATAAAAGTCTTCGATGTCCCCAGGCGATGTCCGCGACTTGGAATTGGAGCTTGCCTTAGGTCCCGTGGGTTTTCCGGTCCAGTCGTGTTGTCCGGAAGAGGCATTCCTCCTCTCGGTCGACTTTGGCGCGATCAGGCGGCTTGTCGCTCGGTCCAGAAATGCGCGATTCGCTCCAAGTCGGCAGAGCCGAGCGAGGCATCGGCCTGCGCGATCAGTGCCAAGGCCTCCGCATTCGGCACGACGTCGAAAATGAGATGGAGCCGGACGACGCTGGCATCGTCGTTGACGAGGGCATGCGGCTTCATGTTGTCGAGCATCCAGACTTCGCCCACGCGCATGTTGTAGAGCTGCCCATCCGAATAGACATGGACGTTGTCGCTCGTCTGCAAGGGAAGGTGGAAGCGGAGCGTGGCGTTGAACAGGTCGTAGTGCTCCTGGACCTTGCCCTGCGCGTCCACACCGTCACGATGGATTCCCAGCTTGGCCGATGGGAGCATTTCCGCGACATGCGCATAGATGCACTCGCCGGGGAACGCCTCGAGAAAGGCGGTCATCTCGGGCCAGCGGCGCAAGATATCGCGGTCGCCCCGGTCGGGCAGGCGGAGCGCCCATTTGTGGCGATTGCGCCCGCCGAGCCGCGCATTGTCGGGCTTCTTCGGCAAATTGCGCAGATTGGCGGCGGCATTCAGCTCGGGGGCGGCAAGTGCCAGCCTGCAGCACGCCAGGATATCCGATTCCAGCTTGATGAAATCGCTGGCGATCTCGTACGAACGGCCGCGTCGCGAGCGAAGCCATGGACGCAAGCGCCCTCCGATCATGTTTCCCCATAGGCCCGACATTCTGAAAAAATTGCGCAATCGCACGGGAGTCATCGAGCGAAATTCGGCGACCGTCGGCGTTCGGTGCCTTGCTGATCGCGGCAGGGAGGGGCAAGGAACGACGGTGCATCAGGGAGCGGGTGGCTGAGCGATGGATTTCGGACTGACCGAAGGCGATAGCGGCGTCGTCGCGCGCGCTACCGGTTTCGCGAGGCAATTCAGTGAAACCGGTGGGACGCCTTCGTGGGACCAGTGGGGCGATGGCGGCTGGACCGGGCTCTGCCTGCCCGGGGAATTCGGCGGCGGCGGGTATCCCGCCCTGGCGAGCGTGCTGGCTTTCGAGGCGCTGGGCAGGGGCGGAATCGATCGCGGCGCGCTGTTCGCGCTTGGGGCACATCTGTTCGGCTGTTCGATGGCCGTCGCGAATCACGGGTTGGCGGAGCAGAAGGCCGCCTGGCTGCCGCGGCTGGCGAGCGGCGCAGCGGTCGGGGCGTTGGCATTTTCCGAAGCCTCTGGGGGATCCGATCTCGACGCTTGCGGGTCCGAACTCGTCGCAGAGGGCACCGGCTACCGCCTTTCGGGAGCCAAGACCTGCGTCACAAATGGTTCAATCGCGGACCTGTTCGTGGTCCTTGCGCGCTCGCGCGAACAGCGCTCTCCTTTCGCCTATTCGATGGTGCTGCTGCCGCGCGACACGCCGGGACTGTCCGTGACTCCGATCGAGGGCGTGCGTGGGCTCGCCGCGACCGCGCCGGCCGAAGTGGTCTTCGATGACTGTCCGGTCGCCGAAAGCGACCTGCTGCGCCGCGGCGATCTCGGCATGGCGCAAATGCTCGACATCATGCGCTGGGAGCGCAGCTGCATTCTCGCCGGATCGCTCGGTGCGCTGCAGGCGGATTTCGAACGCGTGATGCGACACCTCTCCGAACGCGGGCGGCATCAGGCGACCGACCATGCGCTCGCACGAATCCGGACGCGGATCGAGGCGGCGCGGTGGCTCATGCTGCAGGCGGCGTGGCGCCTCGACCAGAGTGGCAGCGATCTGCTCCAGCCGTCGATGAGCAAGCTTTTCGTCAGTGAAGCGATCGCCGAATGTACCGGCGAACTGCGCCGGCTGGTGGCCGGTGCAGCCTGGCGCGGCGAACTCGGGCTCGCCGATGCGCTCGATGATGCGCTGGCGCTGCTGTCCGCCTCGGGGACCAGCGAGGTGCAGCTCAATACGATAGCCTCCCAGATCGGCAGCGGCCTGTGACCAGCGTCCTGCGCGACTTCGCCGCGCGCTTCGCCGAGGCCGGCAATGAACCCGTTATAGCCTGTGCCGGGCAGACCTGGTCAGGACGGGAATTCTGGGATGCGGTCCACTTTTGCGCTGGTCGGCTGCAGGAGCGGGGTGTCGCCCCGGGCGACCGTGTGACCCTCGCGCTGCGCAAGTGCCCCGAGGCGGTCGCATGGCTCTTCGCGAGCCTGCTGTGCGGCGCGGTCGCGGTACCGCTCGACCGGCGTGCGCCGGCTTCGCGATTGACGGCGCTGCTCGCCGACCTCGAACCCACCATGGCTCTGTTTGATGCGCCGACGTTCGCCCGCTTCGAGGACGGCGGCGGACACTTGCCCGATACGGGGCAGCTGGTTCTCTCCGAAACGCTGGAGATGCCGCCCGGCTGCGAAGTGGAGCGCTTCGCAGGGCCGCGGCTCACGGCCGGCGATCCCGCGATGATCCTGATGACCTCGGGGACTACGGGCGATCCCAAGGGCATCGTGTTGAGCCACGGCAATATCGCCACGTTTTCGGACTGGGCGCTGGAGACTTTCGGCTTCGGTCCGGGCGATCGTTTCCTCAACATCGCCCCGCTGCACTTCGACCTCTCGCTGCTCGACATCCTCACCGGCCTGCGGATCGGGGCGCAGGTCGTGCTGGCCGAGGAGGGCGACGCGCTGTTTCCGGCGCGCCTCTGCCAGTTGGCCGAGGAACACCGGATCAGCGTGCTCTACACCGTGCCGACCATCCTCCAGGCCATGGTCGCGCGCGGAGGGCTCGCGGCGCGCGCGCTGCCCGACTTGCGCTGGGTGCTGTTCGCGGGCGAAGTCTATCCGCCGCCGGCGCTCGCGCAGCTGATTGCGGCGGTGCCGCAGGCGCGCTTCGCCAATCTCTTCGGACCGACCGAGACCAATGTCATCGCCTGGACTGAAGTCGAGCGGGCCCCGGCAACCGCGGGAGCGCCCAATATCGGACGCGCCTGTGCCCATTCGCGGATCGAGATCTGCGATGCGTATGGCGCGCCGGTAGAACCCGGTGAGACCGGGGAGATCTGCGTCGCCGGACCCACAGTGATGCAGGGCTACTGGAACCGGCCCGAACTGACCCGGCAGCGCTATTTTGCGGATCGCGACGATCTCTTCCGCACCGGCGACTTCGGCTTTCGCGACGCGGCGGGCGATATCCGCTTCGTCGGCCGCAGGGATCGCCAGACCAAGCTGCGCGGGCATCGGGTCGAACTCGGCGCGATCGAGGCGCGGGCGCTCGCGCTCGACGGCGTGGCGGGGGCCGCGGCGACCGTGTGCGACGCGGGACAAAGCCTGTGCCTGCATGTCGCCGCGCAACCAGGGGAGCCGCTTTCGCAGGCCGGATTGCGCCGAGCACTGTCGCTCGTCCTGCCGCAGAACGAGGTGCCAAGTTGCTTTATTTTCTACGAAGATTGGCCCACAACGAGTTCGGGAAAGTGTGACATGGCGCGGCTGGACGCGAACCATCGCAGCTTGCTGTACGATCAGGGCGAAACTTCATGACGAGGGACATTGAAAGCGTGGTTGTGGAGGCGATCCGCAAGGTCGCCAAGCTGGTTGATCGCGATACCGCATTGACGCGAGATACGGCGCTGATCGAGGAGCAGTTGCTCGACTCGATCGAACTGCTCCAACTCGTGATGGAGCTCGAGAAAGCCTATGGCATCGAAATCCCGCTGGAGGAGCTGGCACCCGAGAATTTCGCTGACATTGGCGCGCTTGCCAGGCTGGTCTGCCGGCACCTGGGCGGCAGGGCGCCTGAACGGTGATCGCGCCAGACTGCGATGTCGCGATCATCGGCGCCGGCCCCGCGGGTGCCGCGCTGGCGATCCATCTACGCAAAGCCGGGCGCAGTGTTGTCCTCGTCGAGAAGGAGAGTTTCCCCCGTCATCACATAGGCGAATCGCTCACCGGTGAATGTGTCGGCCTACTCGACGAGTTGGGCATGAGCGACCATCTCCGGACAGCGGCCTATCCGGTCAAACGCGGCGTCACGGTGACCGGAGCCAATAGCCGTGCGCGTTTCTGGGTGCCGGTCGAAGCCTGCGAAGGCAGTTCGCGCCGACCGGCGACGACATGGCAGGTGCGGCGCGACGAATTCGATGCTGCGCTGCTCGACAAGGCGGTTGCCATGGGGGCCGAGCTGGTGCGCGGCACGTGCCGCGACGTCACGCGTGATGACGGCCGGGTCACAGGGATCGTGGTGCGCGGGGAGGCAGGCGATCGGCACGCAATCGCGAGCCACTATGTGGCCGATTGCTCGGGTCAGAAGACCTTCCTCGCTGGCAAGGGCCTGACCGGGCCGAAAAGCCGGACAGGCTACGAAAACCAGACCGCCGTGTTCGCGCAGGTGCGCGGCCTGGTACGCGATCCGGGCGAGCGCGACGGCAGCACGCATATCTTCTACGGCGAACGCCACCACTGGGCGTGGTCGATCCCGCTCAGCAAGGACGTCACCAGCCTCGGGATCGTGCTGCCAAAAGGCGCGCTGCGCCGCGACGGACGTGATCTCCAACAGATTTTTCGCGATGCGCTGGGCAAGGTGAATGGCGAGCTGATTGAGCGCAGCCGCGATGTCGAGCTTTGCGGCGAGGTCGAAACAATCTCGAACTATTCCTACTCGATCGAAAATTTCACGGGGCCAGGTTTCCTTTGCGTTGGGGATTCACACCGCTTTTTCGATCCGATCTTCTCCTTCGGTGTGCTGATTGCGCTGCAGGAAGCCAGGCTCGCCGCGCAGGTCATAGATCGCAGCCTCGCCGACCCCGCGCACCCCGACCAGTTCGACGGCTTCGTCGAGGCGTCGATGCGCGCGCAACGCGTGGTCGAATATGTCATCCGAACCTTTTGGGACTATCCCTTCGCCTTTCTCCGGCTCGCGCATTTCACCCACCAGAGCGACATCGCGGAAATCTTCTCGGGACGCCTCTACACGCCCGAAGTCATGGAGATCGAGGCGGTCCGGCTGATGCGCGAGATGCTCCACCGAACCGGTCAGATCGCTGCATGAGAAAGCTGCTGGCGGCATTCGCCGCCCGACTGGGCCTTAGCCGGCGTGCGACGATCGTCGATCCGCTGCAGCGCAAGCTCGACCGCATGGGGCTGTCCCAAGCTGCGTTCGACGCGCTGGCAGCAATGGGAGTGTCCGAATTCCTGGCCACGCTGCGGCAGGTGGCAAAGGGGAAGGATACCCGTTTCGCTGCGTTGCTAGGTCCGAGTGAGGGCACCGGCGAAGCGGCGGTGGCGGTCGGCGCCGCGCCGGAGGACGCGGGCTATGCCTTCCAGCGGCTCATTTCCGAGCAATTGGTTCAGTTCCTGCTGATGCAGAAGCTGGTGCGGCTCTCGCGAGGCGAGCTGGCGGATGTCGTGCGTATCGAGGGGTTGGACCGTCTCGCCGGGTCCGGCGGCGTCATGCTGGTCGGCAGCCATTTCGGGCCAGCCCGTCTGGTCCCACCGATACTCGCCATCATGGGCGTGGAGTTGACCGCGATAGCGCCGATCGATTTCCAGGATCTGCTCGCGATCGAACATCCCCAGGGTCTGCGCATGCTCGAACTCACGCAATCGAGCGACCTGCGCATCCTCGCCGAAGCCCAGCGCGACCTGCGCCGGGGCCGTGTGGTGCACAGTACTGGCGACGGGCTGCGCGGCGGTGCGAAACAGACGTTTTCCTTCCTCGGGGCGCCGCGGGATTTCACCACCAGCTATGCCTTTCTCGCACTGAGCGCCGGGGTTCCGTGCCACCCCGTCTTTATCCGCAGCGATGGGGAGGGGCAGCTCGCGCTCGAAATCGAGCATGCCCTGGGTGGGGACATCGAGGGCGGGGCGAGCGCAGCGGACACGGCCGCGCTGGCGCGCGATTATGTCACCCGCCTCGAACATCGCTGGCGGAGCGATTTCGGCAATGTGCCGCTCCGATCGCTCCAGCTGATGCGCAATGGCTGGCAGAAGCCCAACGCGCCTGCTCCTGCGCGCAAGGGCTTACTCGGCAGGCTTGTCCCGATCCGCAAGCCGCCCTCGCGCCGCGATCGCTGGAACGCCCGCTGGGCCCGCCGCGACTATGCGCCCTTCTGGTTGTCCGCCGGTGTTCCCGCGCCGCTCGTCGGGGCAGTCGCCGATGGCCATTTCCGCCCCGGAATGCGCCTGCTCGAAGTGGGCTGCGGTCAGGGGGAAAACGCCTTCTTCGCAGCACAGCAGGGTCTCGATGTGGTGGCGGTCGATTTCGCCGAGGCAGCTATTCGTCGCGCCCGCGAGAAGCATGGGCAATCGGGTTTGCTGCTCGACTATCGCGTGGCAGACATTACTCGTCCCCACGCTGTAGAAGGGTCCTTCGACTGCGCTTTCGATTGCGGCTGCCTGCACGCCATGCCGGGCAGCGAACGGGATGCCTATGCGCGCAATCTCGCCGTGCTGCTTGAAGAAGGCGCGACCTTCCTGCTGCTGCACAAGCTCGAGCCGGGCCAGTCGCGCGAAGGCCTCGAAGCGGATTTGCGTCGCCTCTTCGGCGCGGCCTTCGCGATGATCGAAGCGGGCGATGCGGATCTCGGCCATGCCGGGCACCCGCAGCCGGCCATCGCCCTCCTCCTGCGCCGCGGCGCTGCCTGATCAGACCGGGCCGTAGCCTAGCATCCGCGCGGTCTCGCCGCACAAACGCCAGATCCACTTCTTCTGCGGGCGCAGCCACAGCCGCGTCGCGGCGCGGCGCTTGCTGACGGGGATCGGCGGCATGTCGCCCGCCTCCCGGCCGAGGAAGGCGAGCACGCGCTGCCGTGTGGCGGTCGGGTCGGCGCAGAGCTCCTCGAAACTGATCTCGAGGTAACGTTCGGGGCCCAACGCCTTACCGAGGCGCGCCACGGGATCGACCTGGTAGCGCCAGGTGATCGCATTGCGCCGCCAGTCGGGATCGCTCTCGGCCAGTGCCGGATCACGACCGACCGCACGATAGGCGGCGGCGCAGACCGCCTTGCCGACCATGTTGTCGGTGCGCGAGGTCACATGCGTGCGGCGCAAGCTGCTGGTCACCGGATGACGGACCAGGTGGACAACCTTGGCCTCGGGAAAGGCCTCGAGCAGTTCGGGCGCGATGAGCATCGCCTCGGGCAGCTTGAAGCCCCAGAGTGCATCGTCGGCCAGCTTGCCGTCGCTGCGGATGCGCTCCGCCGTGCTGCGCAGCGCAGCGGTCCAGCTGGCGCGCCGTTCGGGCGGGGGATCGTCGCCCGTCGCATGCTTCTCGATCGCGATCGGGTAGATCGTGTCGACCCATTCGAGCGAATCCGCCGACACGTTGAGCTCGTTGCCGAGGAACACGCCGCACTGCTGGACGATGCCCGAGATGAGCCGTGTTCCACTGCCCCCGCGGCCGGTGACGATGACGGGCGCGTCGCGCAGGTCGGTCTGGCCACTCGTTGCGGGTCGCTGCTCTTCCGAAAGCTGCGGGCCGCGGTCGTAGCCCAGCTCCTCCATCGCGTCGCCGACCAGGTCGAGGATTTCGCGCTCCTCGCGCAGGGTCAGCACTTGCTGCCACTTGCCGAGCGAGCCGCGGTCGATCGGACGTTCGCGGTCGAGCGCGCCGGGACCATCGCCCTGCAGGACCTCAGCATGCCCGACCATCGCTTCAGCGGAGGGCAGGCCGACATGCGTCGCGATGCGCTCGGCAAAGGCGCGCGGATCGGCGACGCAATCCTCGTAGCGAAACACCAGCGGATCGAGCCCGGCATCGGCGAAACGAGCATGTGCGCACGACTTGATCCGCCACACCAGCGCGCGCTTGAGATGCTTCGCGACGCCGGGATCCCCGAGCATGGCGATCTCCTGGGCATAGGTCGCGGCGGCCCCCGGATCCTGGCGGAGGAGACGCAGCTGGTTGGCGGCGATGTCGGTGCCTCTCAGCCGGTCCATCGAGGCCACGACCGCGCGCACGTCACGCACTGGGTGGATGATCTTAACCGGCCCGGGGAGCCGCGCGATCGCCGCGTGGCTATAGGTCAGATTGGGCGCCTTGAGCACCAGATGGGTGATGTCCGGGTGAAGCGCGGTCGGGCGCAGCGGGCGCCGGACGATCTTCGGATTGCCGTCGCGGTATTTCTCCGCCGCGCGGGCGAGCAGTCCCGGCAGCAGCAGGTGCCGCCGCGGATCGCCCGCCAGCAGCGCGCGCGCCCAGCGCATCATCCCCTCGTCCTCGTCGAGCAGCAGCGCCTGCGGATGCGCGCCGACGATCTGCCCGACGAGCGAAGTCCCGCTGCGCTGGCAGCCGGTGACGATGACGAGGCACGGCTGCCGCTCAGTGCGGGAGGAGTTCGACAAGATGCCTCGCGATGCTTGGGGCGCCGTCGTTGGCGATATGGGCGGGCCCTGCCTCGGCGGCGCGGGCGGCGATCCGGGCGATGCGGTCGGCCGGGACCCGCGCGAGCGAACGTCGGCTCTCCACGGTGATGGCGACCCCGCGCTGCTCGAGCAACTCGCCGAGAATGCGCTGGTTGGGGTGCGAGGGCACGACCATCAGCGGCTTGCCCGCGGCGAGCGCCTGGTAGCTCGATCCCGCACCGCCCTGCGTCATCACCGCTCGCGCCTGCGGCAGGAGGCGGCCGAGCGGCAGGATGCCCGACTCGAACAGCCTGTGATCCCCGACCCTGCGCACGGTCTCTCCCTCGCCCTTGCTGTGCACGCGCACGATGTCCTCGCAGGCGAACCGCTCGGCGGCAAGCGCGCAGAAGCGGTCGTCGACGAGCTTTCCCGTCGAGCCCATCGAGCACAGCAGGGTATCCTGCGCACCGGCCATGGCCTCGCCAAGCTCGCCCCCCGCTTCCCACCACACCGCTCCGCAGGCGCGATAGGTCTCGGGCAGCGGCCCCGTATCGGGGACCAGCCAGGCGGGATCGGCCAGTAGCACGCGGTCAGCCTCGTAAAGATCGAAACCGCTTGCCAAGCGAGGCAGTCCCCGCCTTGCGCGCTCGCGCCGGATCAGCCTCGCGCGCCGGCGGAACAGCCTGGTCTGGACAGTCTCCCTGGCCGCGAGGCGCGTGAGGAAGCCATTGGTGACGATCGCACGTGGGCAATCGGGGAAGCGCGTGGTCGCGAGCCATCGTACCGGGCAGCAGTCGTGGACGACGAGGTCCGGCCTGATTTCCTCGAAGACCGCGTCCAGCGCCTCGGCGAAGGCAGGGGCGGGATAGTCGAGGTCGCGCTCCGCGATCGGCACGCGCCGGATCGAGAACTCGTCGTCGAAGCGCGCGATATCGAATTTCGCAGTCGCGGGAATGACGATCTCGATGGTGCAGTCGACCAGATCGCGCAGGCTGCGCGCGACTAGGGCAATGCGGCCGAAGTGTCCCAATGCCGGTCCCGAAATGAATGATATGGTCGGCAAGAAGGTCTGGCTTTCGCAATCCGGATGGAGGTTGCCCGGACCCTAATCCGCATTGAGCGCCCTGCCAATCATCCGTGAAGCAAGACAAATTTCTGCCGAGACAGTGTGCACGAGGTGTTTGCCCAGTTGCCAAAAAACCCATTCGTAGCGAAAGATGGTGTTGTGAGGGGAGGCGGTGCCACAGTGCGTGCAGGTAGGGGTTCATTCCAGATATTGCTGGCCACGCTCAACGGCGCGCGCTTCCTCGAGGAGCAGATCGAGTCGCTCGAACGGCAGACCCTCGGGCAAATCCACATCCTCGCCTCGGACGACGGCTCGGACGACGATACGCTGATCCTGCTCGAGCGGGCGCGGAGCCGGTGGACCAAGGGGCGGTTCGAGATCATTTCCGGGCCCGGAATGGGCTTTGCGAGGAACTTCCGTCACCTCATCGAGCAGGCGCCGCGCGATGCCGACTTCTACGCCTTTTGCGATCAGGACGACATCTGGCACGCCGACAAGCTGCAACGCGCCGTCGAGGCCTGTGCGCTCGGCGATGCGACCCGACCCTTCGCCTTCGGCAGCGCTTCGGCGCTGATCGACGCGCAGGGCCGCTCGCTTGGGCAGGCGCCACGCCGTCGCGGCGGTCCGGGCATTCGCAATGCGGTGATCCAGAACATCGCGTCGGGTCACACCATGGTGACGAACCGGGAGGGTTTCGCCCTGCTCGCGGATACGGCAGCCAGCATCGGCCCATTCCCGCACGATCACTGGCTGTATCTCATCATCGAAGGCACGGGCGGTCGCTTCCACCTGAGCAGTGAACCCACGGTCGATTGGCGGCAGCACCAGGACAATGCGATCGGCGCGCGAATCCCGCCCTTCTACAGGCCTCGTCGGAGCAGGTTCGAGCGCCTGCGCCGGGGCAAGCTTCGCGGACGGATGATGGCGAGCATCGCGCTGCTCGACGAGTGGCGCGACCTGCTGACCGACGAGGCGAAGGAGGTCGTCGACCAGTGCCGAGTGCTCGACACCTGCCCCAATGTCCTGACCCGGATGAAAGTCCTGCATAGAGCGGGCCTCTATCGCACCAGCTTCACCGGCCAGATCGGCCTGTGGCTCGACTTCCTCCTCAACTTCAAGGTGACCCCCTCGGTCTGGGGTATTCAACCCGCACGGGTTCCGACCTAGAACCCTCGGCCAGATGGACGATTTCTCAGCCAATCGAGGCCCCGTTGCCAGGTCCGGGTCGCGCCGTGGGCGGACGATCTATCGCGATCTGCGCGAACTCCATCGGTTTCTGCCGCCCGTGCGCAAACGCGAGCTCCGGCTGATCCTGCTGCTCAGCGGAGTGGTCGCGCTGGCCGACATCGTGACCATCGGCGCGCTACTTCCCTTCCTCGCCCTCATTTCCGGCGATGCCGGCCAGTCGGGCCATTATCTTGTCCGTTTTGCGCTCGAGCGACTTTCGCACCTAGCAGGACCTGACCGTTTTGCCATCGCCTCGGCGGCCGTTGTGGGATCGGCAATCGTGGCTGCGGCGGTGAAGGTCGTACTCTACTGGCTGAGCCAGCGCTTCGTGTTCCGCACCTCGCAGGATCTGGCGGCCCAGGTGTTCGCCAACACGCTGGCACAGCCCTATTCCTACCATCTGCAGAAGAGCGGCAGCGAGCTGATCGCCACGGTCAACAAGGTCAAGTCGATCACAATACGAACGATCGCACCAGTCATCCAGATCGTCTCGCATGTGATCACTGCAATGGCGGTGTTGGTCACGCTGGTGGCAATCCAGCCATTCATCGCGCTGATCGCGCTCGGCGGAATCTGTGCCGCCTATCTCGCCATCGCGGCGTTCGTGACGGGGGCGCTGCGTCACAAGAGCGCTCAGATCGCGGGCTTGCAGGCGCGACGGGTCCAGACATTGCAGGAAGCACTCGGATCGGTGCGCGATGTCCTGCTCGGCCGCACCCAGGCGCATTTCGTGCAACGGTTCCGCGAACTCGATCGGACCATTCTCGATGCTCGCGCGCATGCCTCGATCATCGGCATGGTGCCGCGCTACATCGTCGAAACGGCAGTTATCCTCGTGATTGTCGGCTTGACCTATTATCTCGCCAGCGCAGGGCCTGGCCTGACAGCGACGATCCCGGTTCTCGGAGGGATGATCCTCGGCATCCAGAAACTGCTTCCCGCGGTTCAGGCCAGCTATTCGGGCTGGGCCGGAATCCGCGGCGATCACCATTCGCTACAGGATGTCATCGACAAGCTAAAACTGCCGGTTGATGCGGCGCCACCGCCGGCCGCCCCGCTGCCGTTCGATCGTGAAATCCGCTTCACCGGTGTTGCCTTCGCCTATCCGGGGCGCGGCAGGCCCGCCCTCGCCGGGATCGATCTGACCATCGCCAAAGGGGCCAGGATCGGCATTGCCGGCAAGAGCGGTGGCGGGAAGAGCACCTTCGCCGATCTCGTGCTCGGCCTGCTCGATCCGTCCGCCGGCCGGATACTGGTCGATGGGGTTGCGCTCGATGCGGACAATCTTCCCGCCTGGCGGTTGCGCGTGGGACATGTGGCGCAGCAGCCCTACCTGGCCGACAGTTCGATCCGCGAGAACATCGCCTTCTGCGCCACACCCGCCGATGTCGACGAGGATCGGCTTGCGCGTGCCGTCGAAGGGGCCTCGCTCGCAGCGTTCATCGCCGAACTCCCCGAAGGTCTCGATACGCATGTGGGGGAGGACGGCGTGCGCCTGTCGGGCGGGCAGAAGCAGCGTATCGGCATCGCCCGTGCGCTCTACAAACAGGCCGATGTATTGGTCTTCGACGAGGCAACCAGCGCGCTCGACAGCCAGACCGAGACCGAGGTTGTCGAAGCGATCCGGAAGATCGATCCTGCGGTGACGATTCTGGTGATCGCGCACCGCTCGTCGACCATCGCCTGGTGCGACCGGGTGCTCAATTTCGAGGATGGGCGGCTGGTCGGCTGACCTTGCGCTATTTCCCGGAAGACAGCAGCAGATAGCCCCAGGCGGGCAGCGCGACGGCGGTACCCTTGGCGATGGTGACCGGCTCTCCGCTGGCGAATTCGGTATAGCTGCCGTCGGCCAGCGCGCTGGTCGGCGTTACGCTGACCGGCCGGTCAGAGAAGTTGAACAGGCCCACGACCTTGTCGTCGCCTTTCGCACGCGTCCAGGCGAGGACCTGTTGCGGTTTGTCGGTTTCGAGCTTCTGCATCACCGCGCCCCATTGCCCGTTGGCGAGAGCGGGGTTGGCCTTGCGGAAAGCGATCAAATCCTTGAGCAGCGTGCCGTAGGTGCAATCTTCGCCCTGGCTCCAGTCGATCGGGTCCTTCTCGAAGAAGGCGAGCCGTTTGGCATTGCACGCTTCCATCCCGTTGTGGACCAGAGGCAGGCCCTCGCCAGTGAAGGCGAGCGCGGTCATCGCATCGAGCGCGGGGCCGTAATTCTCCGCCATCGTGCCTTCCCAGGCGTTCGAATCGTGGTTCTCGATATAGGTCAGGCGCATGGCCTTCCTCGGCCACAGGCTCTCGTTCTCGGCGTAATAGCCGTAGAAGCTGGTCGCATCGCCTTGGCCATGCGCGACGTTCTTGGACGTGTTGTGCCAGTCCCAGGCATAGGTCGCGTCGAAGGCGGCGAAATGGTAGGCCGTCTGCTGCACTTCGCCGAGCATGAAGACTGGCCGGATCTTCTCCAGGCGTTCGCGAGCGGTTTCCCAGAAATCGAGTGGAACATAGCCGGCGACATCGGCGCGGTAGCCGTCGACGCCGAATTCGCGCACCCAATATTCCATCGCCCCGCCGACATGCGCGCGCACGCCGGGCTGCGACCAGTCGAGATCGATGATGTCCGACCAGTCCCACCAAGGGGTGGGGCGGAAGTTGCCCTTCCAGTCCTTCTCGTACCAGTCGGGGTGCTGCTTCGCGAGGGCGTTGTCCCAGGCGGTGTGGTTGGCGACGAGGTCGAGGATGACGTGGAAGCCTTGGGCATGCGCGGCCTGGACGAAGGCGCGGAAGTCCTCCTTCGTGCCGAATTCGGGGTTCACCGCGTAATAGTCCTGCACCGAATAAGGGCTGCCGAGGCTACCCTTGCGGTTCTCCTTGCCGATCGGATGGATCGGCATCAGCCAGAGCACGTCGACGCCCAGCGCCTTCAGGCGCGGAAGCTGCGCCTGCGCGGCCTTGAATGTCCCTTCCGCAGTGAACTGGCGGGTGTTGATCTGGTAGAGCACCGCGTCGCGCGACCATTCGGGATGGGTGATGATGACCTTGTCGCGCGGTTCCCAGCCCGTTGTGACGGTTTCTTTGGCGACGACCGGTGAGGCGCTGGCGATGAGGGCGGCGCCTGCCAGCCCGGCGAGGATCTTACGCATCGGCGGTTTCTCCCGGTATCGTCACGCGCAGCATGGCGAGGCCCGCCAGCGCCCAGCTCGCCGCGGCGAACAGCATCGTCCAGATCGGATCGGCCGGGAAGAAGGCGTTCATCACGCTGCCCATGACCGTCGCCACCAGCAGCTGCGGGACGACGATGAAGATGTTGAACAGGCCCATGTAGATGCCGAGCTTCGCCTGCGGCAGGCTGCTGGCGAGGATGGCGTAGGGCATGGCCAGGATGCTGGCCCAGGCGATGCCCTTGAGCACTTCGCACAGGATCAGCAGCTGCGGATCGCGCAGCACGAAATAGCCGAGGAAGCCGAGCGCGCCGAGCAGCAGGCAGGTCATGTGCGTGCGCGCCTTGCCGATCCGCCGTGACAGGAACGGCAGCAGTACCAGCGCCGCGACCGCCGCAACGCCGTTCTGGACCGTGTAGATGAGGTTCCACCAATTGGCGCCGGCGTTGTAGGCGGGGGTGGTCGGATCGGCGCTGCCGTAGAAATATTGCGAGACGATCGGGCCCGAATAGATCCACATGATGAACAGCGAGGACCAACTGAAGAACTGGACCAGCGCCAGCCGCTTCATCGTGTCGGGCATGCCGCTGAAATCGCCGACGATGCTGGAGAGCATGTTGGCGTGGCGTCCCTGTTTCGCCATCGCAATCGCCAGCGCACTGAGGAGGCCGTAGGCGAGGAGCAGGCCGCCGAGCAGGAGGATTTCCTTCTCCAGCCCGAGCGGGGCGACCGAGAGGATCACCGCCAGGCCGAGCACCATCCAGATGCCGGCGGAGAGATAGGTCTTGGCCGCCAGCGCGCGGACGCTGTGGCCCTCTTCGGTTTTGCGCTCGGCCTCGAAGGCGGCCATGTCCTCGGGGCTGTATTCCTTCGTGGTGACCACGGTCCAGCCGATCGCGGCGAACAGCGCGGCGGCGCCGGCCCAGAAGCTCCAGCGGACGGTGTCGGGTATCTCGCCCGCCGGGGCGACATTGCTCACCCCGAAGTGCTCGAGCAGCCAGGGGAAGATCGCCGCGACGACCGCGCCCGCACCGATGAAGGCGGTCTGCACCGCGTAGCCCGTCGCGTGCTGCGACTTGTCGAGCATGTCGCCAACGAAGGCGCGGAAGGGCTCCATCGAGATGTTGAGGCTCGCATCGAGCATCCACAGCAGCGCCGCTGCGAAGATGAGCGGGGCGCCGAAGGCGGGGGCGAGCGGCATCAGCAGCAGCGCGATCGCAGCGAGCACCGCGCCGGTCATGAAATAGGGCCGCCGGCGGCCGAAGCGGTTCCAGGTCCGGTCGGACAGATGGCCGATGATCGGCTGGACGATCAGGCCCGTCAGCGGCGCCGCGACCCACAGCGCGGGCAGGTCGTCGAGCGAGGCGCCGACCGTCTGGAAGATCCGGCTCATATTCGAATTCTGCAGCACGAAGCCGATCTGGATGCCGAAGAAGCCGAAGCTGATATTGGCCAGCCCGGCGAAATTCTGGCGCGGTTTCTGCCGCAGCGCCTCACTCATGCGAAATTCCTCGTCCCAGCCTGTGCGGGTCTTTGCGCCCGGTCAGGTCTTGCAAGTGGCCGACGCTCGCATGCTCGCGCGCCTTCGCCAAGTGCGCATACGAATACGCCCTTTTAGCGCGCCGGGCCGGTGGAGCCGCGCACGATGAGGCGGCCGGGGAGCTTGCGCGGCGGCAACTCGCCGCCCTCGATCTGCGCCATGAGCGTCTCGACCAGCGCCTCGCCGGCGCGGCGGATATCCTGCATCACCGTGGTCAGCGGCGGGGTGGTCAGGCTGGCGGCGGGAATGTCGTCGAACCCGACCACCGCGACGTCTTGCGGTACGGCCCGGCCCGCTTCGGCGAGCGCGCGCATCGCGCCGATCGCGATGAGGTCGCTGGCGGCGAAGATGGCATCGAAGGCCTGTCCGCTGTCGATCAGCGCGCGGGCCGCGGCATGGCCTTCCTCCTCGGTCGTCAGGGCGTTGAAGCGGAGTTTCGGATCGGCTTTGATGCCGGCGTTATCGAGCGCCTCGACCAGCCCGCGATAGCGCCCGGCGAATTCGGGATAGTGATCGTCGGCATGGCCGAGGAAGGCGATCCGCCGCCGGCCACGGTCGATCAGATGCTCGCCGGCGAGGCGGCCCGCGGCGACGTTGTCGGTGCCGATCGTCACCCCGCTCGCGTCGCTCGAGACCGATCCCCAGCGGGCGAAATGCGTGCCCTGTCGCACGAGCTGCTCCATCCGCTCGCGATATTTGGTGTAGTCGCCATAGCCGAGCAGGATGAGCCCATCGGCGCGGTGGCTGTCCTGGTACTGGACGTGCCAGTCGTCCTCCATCCGCTGGAACGAGATCAGCAGGTCGAGCCCCCGGTCGGCACAGGCGCGCGTGATCGAGCCGAGCATGGCGAGGAAGAAGGGGTTGATCATGCTCTCGTCGGGCGTCGGGTCCTCGAAGAACAGCAGGGCGATGGTGTTCGAGCGCTGGCTGCGCAGCGAGGAAGCGTTCTTGTCGACCGTGTAGTTGAGATCGCGGGCGATTTCCTCGATCCGCGCGCGGGTCTTGGCGCTGACCGACTTGTCGCCGCGGAGCGCGCGGCTGACGGTCGGCTGCGAAACCCCGGCCGCATAGGCGATATCGAAACTGGTCGGCCGACCCGTCGGCTTTCGACCCATCACTCTCTCCCGCTCGGGCAAGCCCGTGCTCTCTCGCCCCCTGCATAGGAACGCGTGGGCAGTTAGGCAACGCCAAGCCCCTGTTCGGCGAGGGATTCCGCGCTTTTCGGGCTAGTATGGCAAAATTGCCGCGCCAGGCGTTGCCGCGCAATCACATACGTATGCTCTCTTCCGCGACTTCCCGATCGGGACTTATGCAGCGCGCAATACAGGCGCATCGACGCGGTCGTCGCCTGTGGGGATTAGGACTGCGGCCCAGGCGACCAGCGAAGGAGTCGGGCCTCTCGGGGAGTGAACTGAAATGGCAATTCGCAAGACCTTTTCTGCTACCATCAGCCTGTCGGCCTTCGCCGTGGCGCTGGGCAGCATGGCCACCCCTGCCTTCGCGCAGGACGAGGATACCGACGAGGCGACGGAGACCGCCGAAACCACCGACGGCAATGTCATCATCGTGTCGGGCTATCGCGCCTCGCTCGAAAACGCCGTTGCCGAGAAGCGCCGGTCGGACCTGGTCGTCGAGTCGGTTTCGGCCGAGGACATCGGCAAGCTGCCCGACGCCTCGATCGCGGAATCGATCGCACGCCTGCCGGGCCTGACCTCGCAGCGCCTCTCGGGCCGTTCGAACTCGATCAGCATTCGCGGCTTCTCGCCCGACTTCTCGACCACGCTGCTCAACGGCCGCGAACAGACCACCACCGGCGACAACCGCGCGGTCGAATACGACCAGTACCCAGCCGAAGTCATCAACCAGGTCAATGTCTACAAGACCCCGATGGCGAGCCTTGTCGGCCAGGGCCTCTCGGGCACGGTCGACCTGCGTACGATCCGCCCGCTCGATGCGGGCAAGACGATCTTCTCGATCGGCGCGCGCGGAAGCTATGCCGATCTGGGCAAGCTGAACGTCGAATCCAACGACATGGGCTACCGCGTCAACGGCCTCATCGTGACCCAGTTCGCCGACAACAAGATCGGTCTCTCGCTCGGCGCGAGCTATGTCGATGAGCCTTACCAGATCCAGGAATTCAACGCCTGGGGCTATCCGACCACGGGCGATGGCGATTTCGTCATCGGCGGCTCGAAGTCCTACGTCACCTCGACCCAGCTGACCCGCCTCGGCCTCAACGGCACGCTGCAGTTCGAGATCTCGCCGACCGTCACCTCGACGCTCGACGCGTTCTATTCGGACTTCAAGGACGACCAGATCAAGCGCGGCATCGAGCTGCCGCTCTATTGGTCGGGCGCGGTGCTCCAGCCCGACACCACGGTCGAGAATGGCTTCGTCACCGCCGGCCAGTTCAACGGCGTCAAGGGCGTCGGCCGCAGCGACGTCTTCCAGCGCAAGGCGAAGCTCTATTCGTTCGGCTGGAACACCGAATACGAAGGCGACGACGGCTGGAACGCCATGCTCGACCTCAGCTACTCGAAGACCGACCGCAACGAGCTGAGCCTCGAAAGCAACTGGGGCACGGGTCGGGGCAGCATCGGCGCGACCGACAATATCGGCTTCCAGAGCGGGCCGCAGGGCACGGTCTTCAGCCCGATGCTCGACTACGGCAATTTCAACACCATGCTGCTCACCTCGCCGCAGGGCTGGGGCGGCAACCAGATCGCGCCGAACGGGGATTCGATCCTCGGCGGGCAGGACGGCTACTACAACAACCGCATCATCAAGGACACGATCTGGCAGGCCCGGATGGAGGTCGAGAAGGAATTCAACGGCAATTTCTTCCGCAGCCTGCAGGCCGGCGTCAACTTCACCGATCGCAGCAAGTCGCTGGTACCCGACGAATATTTCCTCGGCCTCGTCGCCAATACCGACGGGCTGACCAGCGTCCAGGTGCCCGAGCAGTTCCGCCTCGGGACCACCGACCTGACCTACCTCGGTCTCGGTCCGGTGATCAGCTACAACCCGCTCGATCTGCTGGATGCGGGTATCTACAAGCTGGTGCCCAACGCCTATGGCGACGTGGTCGTGAAAAGCTATTCGGTGAACGAAAAGCTGCTGACGCCCTATGTGCAGCTCAACATCGCGTCGCAGCTGGGCGGGGCCGAACTGACCGGCAACATCGGCGTCCAGGCCGCCATCACCGACCAGAACTCGAGCGGCGCAACCGCCGTCTACCTTGGCCAGCTGGATGTCCCCGAAGGCTGTGCGGCGGCGGGCGAACCCTGTGCACCCAACATCGGCGCGCAGTTCCAGAAGTTCAGCACGAGCTACACCAACTGGCTGCCCAGCCTGAACCTGTCGCTGCGTTTCGACAGCGGTTTCGTGGTCCGCGCCGCCGCGGCGCGCGAGATCATCCGCCCGCGGATGGACGACATGCGCAACTCGCTGAGCTTCGGCTACCAGTTCGTCACGCTGCCCAACGGCACGACGGTGGCGGCGGTTACCGGAAGTTCGGGCAATCCGAACCTGCGCCCGTGGCTCGCCAATGCATTCGACCTGACCTTCGAGAAGTACTTCGGCAACAAGGGCTACCTTGCCGCGCAGTTCTTCTACAAGGACCTCAAGAGCTACATCTACAACCAGGACGTGGTCATCCCGACTTCGGATCTGGCACTGGCTTCGCCGGGCGAGGACATCGTCATCGCGCCGACCGCGGTCCTGAACATTCCGATCAACGGCGAAGGCGGCAGCCTCTACGGTGTCGAAGTGGCGGGCACGCTGCCCTTCGAAACCTTCACGGCTGCGCTCGACGGCTTCGGCATCACCGGCGGTGTCTCCTACACCAAGACCAAGATCTCGCCGACGCCGGGTGCGCCCTCGGAAGACCTTCCGGGCTATTCGAAGTGGGTCGCCAACGGCACCGCCTTCTTCGAGAAATGGGGCTTCAACGCCCGCGCCTCGATCCGCTACCGCTCGACCTTCGTCGGCGAGGTTTCAGGCTTCGCGGCGAACCGCGTGCGTCGTCGCGCGGCGCCGGAAACCATCATCGATGCGCAGATCGGCTATGATTTCCAGGACGGGTCGCCGCTCGAAGGTCTGTCGCTCTTCCTTCAGGGCCAGAACCTGACCGACGAGCCCTTCGTGACCACCAACCCGGGCGACCCGCGTCAGGTGATCGACTATCAGACCTATGGCCGCCGCTTCATGGCCGGGTTCAACTACAAGTTCTGACGATGTGCCGGGGGAGCGGGGACGCCACTGTGGCCTCCCCGCTCTCGCGGATTGATCCGAAGAACGGGACCGGCTTCACTCGCCCGACCGCACAGAAGCGGTCCGACCCGCGAGGAGACAGCAAGCATGGCTGACGAGAACGGCTATACAATCGTCATCGTCGGCGGCGGGACCGCCGGCTGGATGAGCGCGGCCGCGCTGGCCCGCTTCGTCCCGCCGGGCCATCGCATAGCGCTGGTCGAAAGCGACGCTATTCGCACCATCGGTGTCGGCGAGGCGACCATTCCCGCGATCCGCACCTTCAACGACGCGCTGGGCATCGACGAGACCGAGTTCCTGCGCGAGACCCGAGGATCGCTCAAGCTCGGGATTGCCTTCGAAGGCTGGGGCACGCCCGATGGGCAATATATGCATGCCTTCGGCCCGATCGGTCGACCGCTCGGCCTGGTGCATTTCAAGGACCACTGGGCGCGTGCCTGGAGCGCGGGTTTCGCCAAGCCGCTCGCGCATTATTCGGTCAACGAGATTGCCGCGCGGACGATGCGCGCGCCGGACGGCGGGCGCGGCCCGGCGGTGCCCTACGCCTATCACTTCGATGCGGGCCTCTATGCCGGTTTCCTCCGGCGCTATGCCGAGGCACGCGGCGTGACCCGCCGCGAAGGCACGGTCGAACGCGTCACGCGCCATGGCGAGAGCGGCGACATTGCCGCGATCGTTCTGGGCGACGGCACCGAAGTCGCGGGCGATTTCTTCATCGACTGCACCGGCTTTCGCGGGCTGCTGATCGAGCAGGAACTGGCCGCAGGCTACGACGATTGGAGCCACTGGTTGCCTTGCGACCGGGCAATGGCGGTGCCTTGCGCGCCCGCTGGCGGGCTGACCCCTTATACGCGATCGATCGCGCGCGAGGCGGGCTGGCAATGGCGCATCCCCCTGCAACACCGCATCGGCAACGGCCTCGTCTATTGCAGCGAATTCCTGTCGGACGAGGACGCCGCTCACATGCTGCTTGCCCATCTCGATGGCGAGGCGCTGGGCGACCCGCGCCCCTTGCGCTTCGTGACCGGCAAGCGGCGCAAGCAATGGGTCGCAAATTGCCTCGCGGTGGGCCTGTCGAGCGGGTTCATGGAGCCGCTCGAATCGACCAGCATCCACATGATCCAGGCGAGCATCACGCGGTTCCTGACCATGCTGCCGCGCGGCGATGTCGATCCTGCCGTGCGCGACGAATTCAACCGCGCCGCCAATTTCGAGCAGGAGCGCATCCGCGACTTCCTGATCCTCCACTACAAGGCGAACGGCCGCACCGGCGAACCCTTCTGGGACCGTTGCCGGGCGATGGAGATTCCCGACACGCTGGCGGCCAAGATCGACCAGTTCCGCGGCAATGGCGTCTTCCGCCAGGTGCACGAAGAGCTCTTCACCGAGGACGGCTGGCTCCAAGTGTTCGTCGGGCAGGGGATCGAACCAGACAATTGGAACGCGATGGCCGACGCGCTGCCCGAAACGAAGCTGCGCGAATTCCTGGCCGTGCTCGAACAGGCGGCGCTCGACGATGTCAGACGCCTGCCTTCGCACATGGATATCCTGGCCCGCGCGATGGCCGAGCCCGAAGGAGTAGAAACGTGAGTAAACTGAAGTCCGCCCTGCTGGCCATGCCGCTCGCCGCCATGGCGATCGCCACATGTGCGCATGCGCAGAAGGGGGCGGGCGACACCAGCTTCCGCGCCCGCGAACCGTCCGAGGAGATCGTCTATTTCGTCCTCCCGGACCGTTTCGAGAACGGCGACAAGGCGAACGACAAGGGCGGCTTCAAGGGCGATCGTCTGAAGACGGGCTACGACCCTGCTGCCAAGGGCTTCTTCCACGGCGGCGACCTCAAGGGGCTGACCGAGCGGCTCGACTATCTCGAACGCCTCGGCGTTACCGCGATCTGGTTCGCGCCGATCTTCCAGAACAAGCCGGTGCAGGGCCCGGACGGACAGGAGAGCGCGGGCTATCACGGCTATTGGGTGACCGATTTCACGCGTCCCGACAGCCATTTCGGCACGCGCGCGGAGTTCAAGGCCTTCGTCGATGCGGCGCATGCGCGGGGGATGAAGGTCTATATGGACATCATCACCAACCACACCGCCGACGTGATTACCTACGCCGATGGCGACGCGACCAATTACGAGTACCGCAGCAAGGGCGACTATCCCTATTCGACCCGCGGCACTCCCGATGGCGCGCCGATCAATCCGGACTTCAGGGGCGACGAGGACAGTTCGGTGGAGAATTTCGCCGGGCTGGTCGATCCGAACTATGCCTACGAGCCGGTCGTTCCGGCGGCAGAGAAGGACGTCAAGGTCCCCGCCTGGCTCAACGATCCGATCTATTACCACAATCGCGGCAACAGCAGCTTCACCGGAGAGGACAGCCGTTTCGGCGACTTCTCCGGGCTCGACGACCTTTTCACCGAGCACCCGCGCGTGCGCGCCGGGATGATCGATATCTTTGCCAGCTGGGTGCGCGATTTCGGCGTCGACGGCTTCCGCATCGATACCGCGCGGCATGTCGATCCGGGCTTCTGGCAGGCCTTCGTCCCGGCGCTGGAAGAGGTCGCGCACGAGAACGGAATCCCGAACTTCCACATGTTCGGCGAGGTCTACAAGGACGTGCCCGACAGCGGCTACATCGCGCAATACACCCGCCGCGATATGCTGCCCGCGGTGCTCGATTTCGCCTTCCAGGCGGCGATGCGCGACTTGCTGGGGCGCGACCAGGGTACGGTGGTCCTCGCGCATATGTTCGACGGGGATGTGCTCTATGAGGGCGGCGAGGATGCGGCGCGAGCGCTGCCGACCTTCCTCGGCAATCACGACATGGGGCGCTTTTCGACGCTGATCAAAGCCGACAAGCCCGACATCTCGCAGGAGGAACTGCTCGCCCGGGTCATGCTCGGCCATGCCATGATGCTGACGCTGCGCGGCAGCCCGGTGATCTATTACGGCGACGAGCAAGGCTTCGTCGGCGACGGCGGCGACCAGCTGGCGCGCGAGGACATGATGCCCTCGAGGACCGCGGTCTACAACGACAACGCGCTGATCGGCACCGATGCGACCACGGCAGCGAGCAATTTCGACGAGAACCATCCGCTGTTCCGGCTGATCGCCGAGTTCAGCGCCATCCGCCGGGAGCATCCGGCACTGACCCGCGGACGCCAGGTGGTCCGTCACTACGAACAGGAAGCGGGCATCTTCGCGGTGAGCCGTTTCGATCCCGAAAGCGGCGCCGAATATCTCGCCGTGTTCAACACTTTGGGCGAGGAGCGCGCCGCGAATGTCGCGCTGGGCTACGACGCGCGCAGCTTCGAGACGCTCGCCGGCACCTGCCCGGCGGCGGTGACGGCACCGGGCAGCGCGGCCTTCACGCTGCCCGCCTTCGGCTGGGCGCTGTGCCGCGTCTCGGAGACGGCCGAATGAACCGCGCCGATCCACAGACGAAGCGTACCGGTGTCACAGTCGCGAGCCCCTGGTGGAAGGGCGCGGCGATCTACCAGATCTATCCGCGCAGCTTCCAGGACTCGAACGGCGACGGGATCGGCGACCTGCCGGGCATCACCCGGCGCCTGCCGCACGTCGCAAGCCTAGGCGTCGATGCGATCTGGATCTCGCCATTCTTCACCTCGCCGATGAAGGATTTCGGCTACGACGTGTCGGACTATTGCGACGTCGATCCGATCTTCGGGACGCTGGCCGATTTCGACGCACTGGTTGCCCGCGCGCACGAACTCGGCCTCAAGGTTCTCATCGACCAGGTCTATTCGCACACCTCGGACGAGCATCCGTGGTTTGCCGAAAGCCGCTCCGACAGGAGCAATCCGAAAAGCGATTGGTATGTCTGGGCCGACGCCAAGCCTGACGGGTCGCCACCGTCGAACTGGCAGTCCGTATTCGGCGGCCCCGCGTGGACGTGGGATGCGAGGCGCGGGCAGTATTACCTGCACAACTTCCTCAGCTCGCAGCCGCAGCTCAACATGCACAATCGCGCCGTGCAGGACGCCATTCTGGACGTTATGCGCTTCTGGCTCGATCGCGGCGTCGACGGCTTCCGCATCGACGCGCTGAACTTCGCGATGCACGACCCCGAATTGCGCGACAATCCGCCCGCGCCGGCGACCGACAGGCTGCGCACGCGGCCGTTCGATTTCCAGCTCAAGAAATACAACATGTCGCATCCCGACATCCCGGCTTTCATCGAGCGGATCCGCGCGCTGACCGACGAATACGACGGCGTCTTCACCGTCGCCGAAGTGGGCGGCGACGAGGCTGAGGCCGAAATGAAAGCCTTCACCGCGGGCGAGACGCATCTCAATTCGGCCTATGGTTTCAATTTTCTCTATGCCGAAAGGCTGACCCCCGGCGCGATCTGCGCTGCGCTTGCCGAATGGCCCGACGAGGACGGCGTGGGCTGGCCGAGCTGGGCCTTCGAGAACCACGATGCACCGCGTGCGGTGAGCCGCTGGTGGCTGCCCGAGCACCGCGACCGCGCCGCGCGGATGAAGATGACGCTGCTTGCCTGCCTGCGCGGCAACATCATTCTCTATTACGGCGAGGAACTGGGCCTGACGCAGGTCGATATTCCCTTCGACCAGCTCCACGATCCCGAGGCGATCGCCAATTGGCCTCTCACGTTAAGCCGCGACGGTGCGCGCACCCCGATGCCGTGGGAAGCGGACGCCCGGCACTGTGGCTTTACGTCTGGCGAGCCATGGCTCCCGGTAGGTGAAGAGAACGCCGAACGTTCGGTCGAGGCGCAGGAGGGCGGCGCGGAATCCCTGCTCCACCACACCCGCGCCATGATCGCTCTGCGGCGTGCCAATCCGGCGCTGCATCACGGCGCGGTGGCGCGTTGCGAAAGCGTCGGCGATCTCTTCGTGATCGAACGCGCGGGCGAGGGACAGCATGTCCGCTGCCTGTTCAATCTCGGCTCCTTCGAGGTGACACCGCCCGCCGACCTTGCAACCGGCAACGTCCTCGCCGCGACCAACGCTGCCACGCCGTCAAGCCTGCCCCCCTTCAGTGCTCTGGTGATCGAACTGTGAAACCTGCCCGCATTCTTGCCGCCCTCGCGCTGTTCTCCGCCGCGCCGGCGCTCGCCGAGGAAACCGTCACCTCGCCTGACGGAGCGATCACGGTCACGGTCGACGTCAATGGCGAGGGGCGCCCCTTCTACCGTGTCGACAAGCGCGGCGAAGCGGTGCTGACCGAGAGCCGTCTCGGTTTCCTGCTGACCGACCAGGACAAGCTCGAGCGGCGCCTGAAGGTCGTCGGCGCCAAGCGCGAAAGTCATGACGAGACCTGGGAACAGCCCTGGGGCGAGCAGCGCTACGTCCGCGATCATCACAACGAGCTGACGGTCCGCTTCGAAGAGGACAGCGAGGTGCATCGCCGCTTCGGCGTCGTCTTCCGCGTCTTCGACGACGCCGTGGCCTTCCGCTACGTGTTCGACGACAAAAGCATGGGCGAGACGATTAACGTCGCCGACGAGCTCACCGAATTCAACCTGGCGCAGAACGGCACTGCATGGTGGATTCCGGGCGGCGAGTGGAACCGCTACGAATATCTCTACGAAGAAACGCCGATCGATGCGGTCTCGGTCGCACACACGCCGCTGACCTTCCGCTTGGAGAACGGCACGCATGTCGCGATCCACGAGGCGGAGCTGGTCGATTTCGCGGGCATGTGGGTCAAGCGGACGACGGGCACGCATTTCCGGGCCACGCTCGCGCCCACCGGATCGGGCGCCGCACGCGCCACGCGCGAGGTGCCCTTCGCCACGCCGTGGCGCACGATTCGGGTCTCGGACGATGCGGCGGGACTGGCAGAGAGCCTTGTCGAGCTCAATCTCAACGAGCCCAACAAGCTTGGCGACGTCAGCTGGTTCAAGCCGCACAAATATGTCGGCGTCTGGTGGTCGCTCCACCTCGATGAAGAGAGCTGGGGTTCGGGGCCGAAGCACGGTGCCAACACCGCCAATGTGAAGCGCTATATCGATTTCGCCGCGGAGAACGGCTTCGAAGGCGTGCTGGTCGAAGGCTGGAATATCGGCTGGGACGGCAACTGGTTCTTCAACGGCAATGAATTCAGCTTCACCGAGGCCTATCCCGACTACGATTTCGAAGAACTGGCGCGTTACGCCGCCGAAAAGGGCGTGCCGATCATCGGCCACCATGAGACCAGCGGCGATGTCGGCAATTACGAGACCCAGCTCGAAGCCGGGCTCGACCTGATGGCCGCGCGCGGCGTGAAGACGATCAAGAGCGGCTATGTCACCGATGCGTGCAACCTGCGCTACGTTCATGAGGACGGCAGCGAGACGCGCGAATGCACCGAAAGCCAGGTGATGCAGCGCCACCACCTCAAGGTCGTGACCGAGGCGGCCAAGCGGCACATCGCGATCAACCCGCACGAGCCGGTCAAGGATACCGGCCTGCGCCGCACCTATCCCAATTGGGTCGCCCGCGAAGGTGCGCGGGGCATGGAATTCAACGCCTGGGGTTCGCCGCCCAACGGGCCGGACCATGTGCCGACGATGGTCTTCACCCGCCTGCTGTCGGGCCCGATGGACTATACGCCGGGTATCCTCAGCCTCGAGGGGCGTGGCCAGCCGCTGCAGATGACGATGGCGCGCGCGCTTGCCGAATACGTTCTCGTCTATTCGCCGATCCAGATGGCCGCCGACCTGCCCGAACACTATGCCGAGCATGCTGGCGCCTTCCAGTTCATCAAGGACGTACCGACCGACTGGGCGGAAAGTCGGATTCTCGCTGCCGAAGTGGGCGATTACGTCGTCACGGCGCGCAAGGATCGGGGCAGCGAGGAATGGTATCTCGGCGGCGGCACCGATGCCGAGGCGCGCGAGACGCCGATCAAGCTCGACTTCCTCGATCCGGGTAAGCGTTATCGCGCCGAGATCTATCGCGATGCCGCGACGTCGAACTTCGAGGGGCCGACGCGGTTCGACATCGTGATCGAGCAGCGCGAGGTAAGGGCGGGCGAAACGCTCGACCTCCGGATGGCGCCGGGCGGGGGCTTCGCGGTGCGTTTCGTCCCGCTCTAGCCGCCGGTCACGCTCATGTGCCGGCGAGCGCAGGCGCGCTTTGAGGGTCAGCTCGTCGAGCCCCCGATGCCGCAGCCTGCCAGGGCGTTCGGCGAGATCGAGGATGGCCTTGCGCGGAAATCTGCGCCGTGCGCCGGTCCGCCCTATCCGGCGTGGCGCATCTTGCCGAACAGTGCGGGGAGGGGGCCCGATGTGAGACTGCGGCTCATGGCTTCGGCGACTGCGCGCGGAAGCGAGAGCCTCGAGGCATGCGCGCGCGCTTCGCTAAGTCCGACCGCAACCTCGTAGACGCCGGTATCGATGACGAAACCTCCGTGGCGCTCGAAGCGGCCGAGCTGGCTACCCCCGATTTCGAACATCAGACGGCGACTTTCGCTCGCCGCGAGCGTGATGCGCTGGAAATCGGCCAGTTCGGACGCCGCCTGGCCGCGGCCCCTCGGACGGCGCAGATAGATCTGGACCGTTTCCGTGCCCGCGCAGCGTCCCACATTGTGGAGCACGGTGCTCACGACCACGCGGTCGTGGCTCAGCTCCACCGTGGTTTCGCCGAGGCCGAAGTCCGAATAGCCGAGGCCATGGCCGAACGAGAGGCCCACGCCCGCATCGTCGAGCAGCGCCAGCGGTAGGCGAGCGCACGGTGCGAAGGCACCTGTGAGCACCTCGGCGATGGCCTTGCCCGACATGCTGCCGAGCCCGCCGGCATGCAGGATGCAGGGCAGTTTCGAATCGCGGATCACCGGATCTACGGGGCGCGAGCCGAGCGTCACCAGGACGATGTTGGGATTGGTCGCCTGCAGCGCCTCGATCAGTGTCCGCTCGGCCTCGCAGCGCTTCCCCACCTCGCCAAGAACGACGATGACTGTCCCTGCGCGGCGCGCGGCCTCGCTTGCCATGCCGATCGCCATACGGTCCGCATCGACGAGCTTGTCGCTGCGCGGCTGGCTCTGATCATGGTGCAGGGAGAGGCCGGCGACATAGCGATGCGCCACATCGAGCGCGTCGAGTCCGTCGATCAGGCTGATTGCTTCGGCCTGCGCCCCGGCGACGGGCAGGGTGCGGTCGGCCGCAGCCTGGCCGACGACCAGGATCTCGCCCAAGGCCCTGTCGAGGGGCAGCAGCGCCGGCTCGTTGCGCAGCAGGGCTATCGAATGGCGTGCGGCGTCGAGCGCAACGACGCGCGCTTCCTCGACCGAGGCGGTCGAAGTGAGCGGTGAGCGGGGTGCCTCGGTGTGGAACAGGCCGAGATCGTATTTGGCCCCGATCACCCGGCGGACGACATCGTCGAGCTGCCGAGGGGTAATCCGGCCATCCGCAACAGCTTCGAGAACGGGCTCCACCGCGAGGCCACCGTAGGGCGCCTCGACCGAGTCCTGGCCGGTCGCCCGGGCGATGTCGGCCCATTCGGCGAGATCGATCCCTTCGAAGCCTCCCGGCCAACCGATCGACCGTTTGGGGCCTTCGCCGGCTTCGCCACTGTCCGGCGCGGTCGCGGGAAAGGAGCCGAGCGCGACGCTGGCGGGGGCCGCTTCGCGCAGCACCTGCGCCGCGAGCCGCAGCTTCTGCGTAAATCGCTCGTCGATGCGCCGCGTGATCCACGAGGGATCGTCCACTCGCAAGCACGCGAGTACCCCGATTTCGTCCTGGTTCCAGAATTGCAGTCCGCGCACCATGGCCGAGGCAAGATGGCTAGCGAGCATTGCCGAGGCGCCCCAGCTGGACGCGAGATCGTCCTCGCTGCTTCCGCCGCTCAGCACCACCTCGGGACCGAGCAGCCAGGTCTTGCCCCGGTCGCGGGCCTCGGCGGCGATCTGCCGCGCGGTGCGTTCGACCATTTCGGGCGACCAGCTGGTTGCCAGCGCGAAGGGGCTGGGCATGACGACGGCGCTTCCGCGTCCCGGCGCATCGACCACCAACAGGGGGATGCCGAGCCGCGATTCCTCGATCGCGAGGCGCTGGAGCGTGGCCAGTTCGTCGGCCGGGCAGGTGCCGGTAAGGCCGCCCACGAGGCCGCGGCGCACCCGGTCGTGCAGGGCCTCGTCTGCGGTCTCACCTTCGGGAGCCGGGACGAGCGCGATCTGGCCGACCTTCTCCTCCACCGTCATGATGGCGAGCAGGTCTTCGGTAAAACGCTCGCGCTCGGCGGCGTGATCGGGCGGATGACGGACCATCAAGCGGCGAGTTTTCCGCAGATTGGTAAATATCCGGTTTGGACTGCGTTTTTCGTCGCGCGGGCAGGCCGTCCGGACGCGTTCGAGATGGATTTACAGATATAAAAATATCTTTATATGCTCTCCCCACGATGCGTACCGAGACCGTTTTCCGCTCGCTGGCCGATCCGACGCGCCTCAGGATCATGCGCCTGCTCGGCTCGATGGAGCTCGCGGTGGGCGAGGTGGCGCAGGTGCTCGGGCAGAGCCAGCCGCGCGTCTCGCGCCATATCGGCATCCTGTGCGACGCCGGCCTCGCCGAACGTCGGCGCGAGGGCAGCTGGGTGTTCCTTCGCGCGCGCGCCAACGCCAGCGAGGCGCCGCCGATCTGCGCCGCGCTCGCGACGCTGTTGGTCGAGGCCGAAGCCGCTGATCCCGAATTTGCTGAGGAATGCGAACAGGATCGCCGGAAGCTCGCCGAAATCCGCCGGCACCGCGAAAGCGAGGCGCAGGCCTATTTCGCCGAGCATGCGGATGACTGGGACGAATTGCGCCGATTGCACTCCTCCGATGAGGCCGTCGAGACGGCACTGGCCCACGCTCTCGGGCGCCAGCCGCTCGGTCGACTGCTCGACATAGGCACCGGGACCGGGCGGATGGCCGAACTCTTCGCCGAACGTGCCGAGCGCATTGTCGCGCTCGACAAGAGCCTCGCCATGCTCCGGGTGGCCCGGGCCAAGCTGCAACACCTGCCGACCGAGCGGGTCGAACTGGTGCAGGGCGACTTCACCTCGCTGCCCTTCGCGGCGGGCAGCTTTGATACGGTGCTGTTCCACCAGGTACTGCATTTCGCGCAGAACCCGGGCTCGGCGCTCGCCGAGGCAGCCCGGGTGACGCGGCCCGAGGGGCGGATCGCGATCGTCGATTTTGCGGCCCATCAGCACGAAGAGCTGCGCGATCGTCACGCGCATGCCCGGCTTGGTTTCGAAAATCGGCAGATGACGGAGTTGTTGGCCGATGCCGGCTTTGCGGGCGACGAACCGGTGGCCCTCGACGATGGCGAACTCGTCGTGAAGATATGGGTGGCCCAGCGGCGCAGCGAAAACAGAGAGGAAGCCTCGTGAGCCCCACGTTGGACCAGATGCGCGAAGCGCACCGCGCGCTTGAGACACCGCTCTTCTCCGGCTTGCCGGGCGATATCGAGGTGAGTTTCGAGTTCTTCCCGCCCAAGAACGAAAAGATGAACGAGACGCTGTGGCACAGCGTCGAAACGCTCGCTCCGCTTGGTCCGCGCTTTGCCAGCGTCACCTATGGTGCGGGTGGGACGACACGCGAGCGCACGCACCAGCAGGTCGTCCGGATTCAGAACGAGGCGCATATTCCCGCTGCGGCCCATCTGACCTGCGTCGAGGCGACCCGCGAACAGATCGATGAAATTGCGCGCCACTATTGGGACGAGGGCATCCGCCACATCGTCGCTCTGCGCGGCGATGCGCCCGACGGCGGCGGGCAATACACCCCGCATCCCGGCGGCTATGCCAATGCTGTCGAACTGATCGCCGGATTGAAGCGGATCGCCGATTTCGAGATTTCGGTCGCCGCCTATCCCGAGGTGCATCCGGATTCGCCCGACCGCCAGGCCGATCTCGACAATCTCAAGGCCAAGTTCGATGCCGGGGCGACGCGGGCCATCACGCAGTTCTTCTTCGACCCGCAGTGTTTCTTCGATTTCCGCGACAAGGCGGCCGCGGCGGGCATCGCGGGCGAAATCGTCCCCGGTGTGATGCCCGTGCTGAGTTTCGCCGCGGTCCAGCGGATGAGCGGCCTATGCGGCACCGCCATCCCGTCATGGATGGAAGGATTGTTCGAAGGGCTCGACGAGAAGCCCGAGGCGCGCCAGCTGGTGAGCGCGACCATCGCCGCCGAACTGTGCCGCCGCCTCTATGCGGGCGGGGTGCGCCAGTTCCACTTCTACACTCTCAACCGCGCCGAGCTGAGCTATGCGATCTGCCATATGCTCGGCCTGCGCCCGAAAGCGTGATGCACATGTCCAAGCGACAAGAGTTCGAAGCCGCCGCGGGGCGGCGGATACTGATCAAGGATGGGCCCTACGGCACCGAGATCCAGCGCGCCAAACTCGCGCCGCAAGACTATGCTGGCGATACCGGGCTGGAGCGGGACCAGAAGGGTAACAACGACCTCGTCAATCTGACCCAGCCACAGGTCATCCGGGCCATCTGCGACAGCTATATCGATGCCGGTGCGCATATTCTGGCGACCAACACCTTCAACGCCAACCGCATCAGCCAGGCCGATTACGGCGCGGAACACCTCGTCCACGAGATCAATGTCGCCGCCGCTCGCATCATCCGCGAGGCGATCGACGAAGCAACGGCGAAGGATGACGTGCCGCGCTTCGTCGCGGGCGCGATGGGCCCGACCAACAAGACTCTCTCGCTCTCGCCCGATGTCGAGGACCCGGGTTTTCGCGAGGTCACCTATGACGAGATCGTGGAAGTCTATGTCGAACAGGCGCGCGCGCTGGTAGAGGGCGGAGCCGATTTCATCCTCATCGAGACCGTTTTCGACACGCTCAACTGCAAGGCTGCGATCATGGCGGTCAAGCAGCTTGAGCGCGAACTCGGTCGCGACATCCCGCTGATGATCTCGCTGACCCTCACCGACCTGTCGGGCCGCAACTTGTCAGGCCATACGGTCGAGGCCTTCTGGTACACGGTGCGCCATGCCCAGCCGCTGACGATCGGGCTCAATTGCAGCTTCGGGGCGGAGCAGCTGCGGCCGCATGTCCAGATCCTGTCGGACATAGCCGACACCTATCTGATGGCCTATCCCAATGCGGGGCTGCCCAACGATCTCGGCGAGTATGACGAACTCCCCGAGACCACTGCGGCGCTGATCCGCGTCTGGGCCGACAATGGCCGTGTCAACGCACTTGGCGGCTGCTGCGGCTCTACGCCCGCACATATCGCGGCCATTGCGAAAAAGGTTGCCGGTGTGCCCCCGCGCAAAGTGCCGAACATCGCCCCCGATATGCGCCTTGCCGGTCTTGAACCCTTTACGATTGCTGCCTGATTTATGTCCGACCTGACCACTGCCCGTTTCGTCAATATCGGCGAACGCACCAATGTTACCGGCTCGGCCCGGTTCAAGAAGCTGATCCTCAACGATGACTACGAATCGGCCGTCGAGGTCGCGCGCGACCAGGTGGAGAACGGCGCGCAGGTGATCGACGTCAATATGGACGAGGGTCTGCTCGACGCCGAAAAGGCGATGACCACCTTCCTCAAGCTGATCGCTGCCGAACCCGATATCGCGCGGGTGCCGGTGATGATCGACAGCTCGAAATTCGAGGTTATCGAGGCGGGGCTCAAATGCGTCTCGGGCAAGCCGATCGTCAATTCGATCAGCATGAAGGAAGGCGAGGAGCCCTTCCTCGAGCATGCCCGCACATGCATGGATTACGGCGCCGCGGTGGTCGTCATGGCCTTCGACGAGACCGGCCAGGCCGACACCAAGGAGCGCAAGGTCGAAATCTGCGCGCGCGCCTACGAATTGCTGACCGGGATCGGCTTCCCGCCAGAAGACATCATCTTCGACCCCAACATCTTCGCCGTCGCGACGGGGATCGAGGAACACGACCGCTACGGGCTCGACTTCATCGAGGCGGTGGCGGAGATCAAGCAGCGCTGCCCGCATGCCAAGACCAGCGGCGGCCTGTCGAACCTCAGCTTCAGCTTCCGCGGCAACGAGACCGTGCGCCGCGCGATGCACTCGGTGTTCCTCTACCACGCGATTCCCGCCGGGCTCGACATGGCGATCGTCAACGCCGGCCAGCTCGACGTTTACGACCAGATCGACCCGCAACTGCGCGAGGCTTGCGAGGACGTGATCCTCATGCGCCGCCCGGACGCGACCGAGCGGCTGATCGAACTTGCAGAAAGCTATCGCGGCAAGAGCGCGGCGGACGAGAAGGCCGCCGAGGAATGGCGCGGCTGGGACGTGAAGCGCCGTCTCGAACACGCGCTGGTCAAGGGCATCGACGCGTATGTGGTCGACGATACCGAGGAAGCGCGCGAACTGGTCGCGGCCTCTGGAGGGCGCCCGATCGAGGTCATCGAGGGCCCGCTGATGGACGGCATGAACGTCGTCGGCGACCTGTTCGGCAGCGGCAAGATGTTCCTGCCCCAAGTGGTGAAATCGGCGCGCGTGATGAAGAAGGCGGTCGCGCATCTCATCCCCTTCATCGAGGCGGAGAAGGAAGCGAGCGGGCTGGCAGACCAGTCGAAGGGCAAGATCGTGATGGCTACGGTCAAGGGCGACGTCCACGATATCGGCAAGAACATCGTCGGCGTGGTGCTGCAGTGCAATGGCTACGAGGTGATCGACCTCGGCGTCATGGTGCCCTGGGCGCAGATCCTGCAGGCGGCGAACGAGAACGGCGCCGACATGATCGGCCTGTCGGGCCTCATCACGCCTTCGCTCGACGAGATGGTCACGGTGGCACAGGAAATGCAGGCGGCGGGTCTCACCATGCCGCTGCTGATTGGCGGGGCGACGACCAGCAAGGTCCACACCGCGCTGCGGATCGACCCGGCCTATGACGGACCGGTAATCCACGTCCTAGACGCGAGCCGCGCGGTCGGCGTGGCCAGCCGTCTGTTGTCGGACACGCAGCGCGACGAGTTCGTCGAGAGCACCGCCACAGAATACGTCAAGGTCCGCGAGGCGCGTGAAGGCAAAGCCCAGAGCGTTCTGCTCAGCCTGGAGGAGGCGCGGGCGAATTTCTTCGACGCCTATCTAAGCGACAAGGCCGCGCCGCCGCTCAAGCCAGGTCTCCACGCTTTCGACGACTGGGATCTTGCCGACCTGCGCGAGTATATCGACTGGACGCCGTTCTTCCGCGCTTGGGAACTCCATGGCACCTATCCCAAGATCCTCGACGACGAAGTGGTCGGGGAGACCGCGCGCCAGCTGAAGGCCGATGCCGATGCCATGCTCGACCGGATCGTCGGTGAGAAATGGCTCACCGCCAAGGGCGTTGCGGGCTTCTGGCCCTGCGCGCGCGATGGCGACGACGTGACCATCCACGATGCCGAGGGCGAAACGCATACCGTGCTGCCCTTCCTGCGCCAGCAGGTGAAGAAAAGCCGCGACCGGGCGAATATGTGTCTCGCCGATTTCATCGACCCGGCGGGTGATTGGATCGGCGGTTTCGCGGTCGGCATCCACGGCATCGAGACTCATTCGCAAGCCTTCCTCGCCGACAAGGACGATTATTCGGACATCTTGCTGAAGGCGCTGGCCGACCGTTTCGCGGAGGCCTTCGCCGAGCGGCTCCACCAGCATGTCCGCACCGATCTGTGGGGTTATGCGCCGCAGGAACAGCTCACCAACGAAGCGCTGATCAAGGAACAGTATCGCGGCATCCGCCCGGCGCCCGGATACCCTGCCTGCCCCGACCACAGTCTCAAGCCGATTCTCTTCGAGCTGCTCGATGCCGAAGCGAACACCGGCATCAAGCTGACCGAGAATTTCGCCATGTATCCCACCGCGGCGGTCAGCGGCTTCTATTTCGGCCATCCCGAAGCGCAGTATTTCGGCGTCGCGCGGATCGGGCGCGACCAGCTCGAAGACTATGCGCGACGGCGCGGGGTCGATATGGCGACCGCCGAACGATGGCTTCGCCCCAACCTAGACTGAACCGCGTCCAGCCGACCCTGGCGCACAGCTCGCGCCTTGCCCTGATCGGCGGGGCGGTGCTGCTTGCCGCCTATGCGTCGCTGTGGTGGCTGGTTCCACGCGACCCGGCTCTGCTCGAGCGGTTGCGGTTCCTGCCCGGTGTCGGCGTCGTCGGCGCGATCATCGCCAATGCCAGCGGAACGGGCGGCGGAGTTGTCTTCGTGCCGGTGTTCAACGCGCTGCGCGAGCTTGGCACCATGGCGCTCGACCCGCTGCAAGTGGTCGCGGTGTCGATGGGCATCCAGGCCTTCGGAATGAGCCTCGGGGGGCTGCGATGGACCGACCGGCTCTATCACCAGCATGTGCCCGCCGCGCTCGAGGCGCGCGCGAGGCCGCGCGACTACTGGCTGGTCTGCGGTGCAGTGCTGGCGCTCTCGCTGCCGGCGATGCTGGCGACGCAGCGCCTCTTGGCCTTCGATGCGCATGCGGTCCTGCTCGGCTACAAGAGCTTCTCGATCCTGCTCGGCCTGGCGCTGATCGTCGCCACCTGGACCGTGAACCGCACCGCGCCCGAACGCATCGAGCTAGCAAAAATCGACCTTGTCGTGCTGCTCCTGATCGCGATCCCCGGCGGGGCAATCACCGCGCTGTTCTCGGTCGGGATCGGCGAGCTGGTCGCCTTCTACCTCTTCCTGCGGCATTACCCGATGGTGCTGTGCGTGGGCACGGCCTGCGTTATCTCCTCGATCAGCTGTATCACCGGGCTGGTCTGGCATGTCGAGGAGGGCACGGTGCAGTGGGAGGTGGTCCTGCTTGCCGCGCCCGGCGCCATGCTCGGGGCCTTCCTCGCGCGCCCGATCGCGCTCTGGCTCGGCGCACGGAGACTGAAGACGGCTGGCGGGGCATGGATCGTGTTCTCCGCCCTCTACCTCGTCTGGCTCAACTGGCGCTGATTGACTTGGCGCACGGGGGCAGGGCATCCAAGCGCGATGCGCAAAGCCCTGCTCGCCGCCGCTCTCTCGCTCGCCGGATGCACCACCGTGGCTGGGCCTGATCGCGCGAAGCCGGCCGCGGTCGCCGTCGTGTTCGATCGCGAGACTGCGACACCCACAATCGTCGAGGGACTGGCGGACCGCGAAACCGGGCGAGCCGTCGAGGCCAACGATCCGGTGCGGATCGCCAGCATTTCCAAGCTGGTCATGGCCTTGGCGACGCTGCGGCTGGTCGAGGAAGGCAAAGTCGATCTCGGCACCGACGTGTCGAACTATCTCGGCTGGCCGCTGCGCAATCCGCGTTTTCCGGAGGCGCGTGTCACACTGGGTCAACTGCTCCGGCACCGGTCGGGACTGCGCGACGATGCAGGTTACGTGATCCCGCTGGGTGAGAGCCTGCAGGCGAAGCTTGCCAATCCGCGCGCCTGGTACGCCGATGCGCCTCCCGGCGAGGCGCCGTTCGAATATGCCAATCTCGGCTCGCCCGTGGTGGCGACGGTGCTCGAGGCGGCGAGCGGAGAGCGCTACGACCGGCTGGTCGAGCGCGCGGTGTTCGCACCGCTCGGCATCGAGGCATGCCTCAACTGGATCGGCTGTTCGGAAGAAATGGCCGAGAGGGCCGTCATCCTCTACCGCAGCACCGGCGAGGTGGCGCGCGACCATGCCGCCGACCGCCCCCCGCATTGCACGATCCCCGTCGCGGATGGCGAGGCCTGTTCCCTTGAGGACTATGTCCCCGGCACCAATGCCTCGATCTTCTCGCCCCAGGGCGGGGTACGCATCGGCATGATGGATCTGGCGAAGCTCGGGCAAGCATTGATCCAGACGTCGCGGCCGGGCGTATTTTCCGGACGCGTGCTGGCCGAACTCATTTTCTCGATGATGGCGACGCCGACAGATGCGGATTTCTTCTGCGGCTATGGCGCCGGCATCCAGATGATCGAGGTACCGGGGCACGGTTGCAACGATACGCTGTTCGGCGACGGGCGCCCCCGCATCGGCCACGCGGGCGAAGCCTACGGCCTGCGCTCGGGCCTGTGGATGGACGTGGAGGGTGGTCGCGGCATGGCCTATTTCGTCACCGCCGTGCCCGAGCCCGTCGAGGAAGACAGCGGCGGGTTCGCCCCCGAAGAGGTTGCGCTCGTGCGCCGTGCACTGGCGGCGTCCGATCGATGAGCGAGGTCGGCGCCGAACTCGACGTGGCGTGCCTCGAGGAGTTCTGGGCGAGCCACGTCGAAGGAGCGATGAAGCTCGACGAGAAGGTCGTCAAACTGCTGCTCGACACACTCGGCCTCGGCAACCAGCAGGCCTATCGCAAGCTGATCCTCGAACGGCCTTCCTTTCCCGAGTTCACCCGCTGGATTGTCGAGACGGCGGGCCTGCCCGACCCCGTGCTGGTCGACCGCTTCCATGCCTGGCTCTACGAGATCGAGCCCGGCGAGGAAGCGAAGGCCCGGCTCGCCGCGATCAAGAACGCCGAAGCAGTATTCGACGAAGCGGCGCTGCGCCACTGGGACGAGCATGGCTATGTCGTGCTGCCCGACGCCATCGGACCCGACGAAATCGCTGCCGTCCGCGACCTCGTCTGGGCGGAAGTGGGTGGTACGCCGGACGATCCCGACAGCTGGTACTCCCCGCGCGAGGACGGGATCATGGTCGCCCGTTTCCAGCATCCCGTGCTGGAGGCAGCGCGTCGCTCTCCCCGCATCATGAAGGCCTTCGCGCAATTGTGGGAGACCGAGAACCTGTGGTGCACGATCGATCGCATAGGCTTCAATCCGCCCGAGCGGCCGGGTCACGAATTTGCTGGGTCCGACCTGCACTGGGACGTCAGCCTTGCGCAGCCGATCCCCTTCGGGACGCAGGCCGTACTCTACCTCGTGGACACGAGCGCCGACATGGGTGCCTTTCGCTGCGTGCCCGGCTTCCACAAGCGGATCGAGGACTGGCTGGACGAAATGGGACCGGATTCCGACCCGCGCGCGGTCGACCTCCATGCCGGTCAGCACCACGTGGCCGGCCGCGCGGGCGATCTGGTCGTCTGGCGGCAGGACCTGCCGCACGGCGCCAGCCCCAATCGCTCCGACCGGCCGCGCCTGGCGCAATATCTCAACTTCTATTCGCCCGACATGGTGATCCACCAGCGTTGGCGCTAAAAACCGGGGGCAGGCGGATTGACGCCCTCATCGCTTTCGCGCAGGGCATTTCGCGTCGGCGGTGGAAGCGATTCTGCCGCGGGCGCGCACGGGAGAGACCGGCTGGCGATGTCCATCCGGCGCCGAAGGAGCAACCGCCCCGGAAACTCTCAGGCCTCAGGACCGTGCGTTGCCATCGACACTCTGGAAAGCGTCCCGAGCAATTCGCGCCCGGGGCCACCGAAGGGGTAAGCGCGCTCATCTGCGTGCCAGTCTCTCAGGTTTCCCGACAGAGGGGGCATGGATTTTCGCCGCTCCGGCAACGGGGCCGCCATGCTGTCGGGATTGTTGATGAGCGACCAGGAAGACTTCGAAGAGCCGGAAATCGAGACGTTGCCGCTCGATGCGTGGCACCGCCGCAAGGGTGCGCGCATGGTGGCCTTTGCGGGCTACCACATGCCGATCCAGTTCGAGGGCATCGTCGCCGAGCACAACTGGACGCGCAACCAGGCGGGCCTGTTCGACGTCAGCCACATGGGCCAGCTGATGGTCACTGGCGACAAGGCGGCCGAGGAGCTCGAAAAGCTGCTCCCCGGCGCGATCGCCTCGCTCAAGCCGGGCAAGGTGCGCTATTCGCTGCTGGTCGACGAGGATGGCGGCATCCGCGACGATCTCATGGTCACCAACGCCACTCCGTGGATCGAGGGTGACGAAGAGCAAGGCACGGAAGGGCATTGGGGCGAGCCGGCCTACTACCTCGTCGTCAACGGCGCGACCAAGTGGGACGACATCGGCCACCTGCGCGAGCATCTCGACGACGCTGTGACGCTCACCCACATGGACGACCAGGCGCTGGTCGCGCTGCAGGGCCCAAATGCGGCAACCGCGCTCAACCGCGTCATGCGCAACGTCATCGACGACATGGTCTTCATGGAAAGCGTGACCCACGATTTCGGCGAATGGCCGCTGCGCATCACGCGCTCGGGGTACACCGGCGAAGACGGCTTCGAGATCTCGGTCCCGGCCGAATTCGCCGAGGCTCTCGCCGACCGGCTCTGCGCCGAAATCGAAGTGCGCCCGATCGGCCTCGGCGCGCGCGACAGCCTGCGCCTCGAGGCGGGCCTGCCGCTCTACGGCCACGATATCACCACCGAGACCGACCCGGTGTCCGCCGATCTCGGTTTCGCGCTGACCAGGAAGCGTCGCGAGGAAGGTGGCTGGATGGGCCACGAGAAGGTGATGAAGGTGCTCGCCGACGGCCCCGCGCAGAAGCGCGTCGGCCTCGCCATCGAAGGCCGCATGCCCGCCCGCGAAGGCGCTCTCATCTACTCGGGCGACAAGCAGGTCGGTCGCGTCACCTCGGGCGGCTTCTCGCCTACGCTCGAACGGCCCATCGCCATGGGTTACGTCGACACCGCGCTGGCCGAAGAGGGAACCGATCTCGAGGTCGAGGTTCGTAACAAGAGACTGCCCGCGAAGGTCGCCAAGCTGCCCTTCGTCCCCCATCGCTATCACAGAGGGAAATGATCGAAATGGCCCGATACTTCACCGACGAGCATGAATGGATCGACGTCGAGGGCGACACCGCCACCGTCGGCATCACCGATTACGCACAAGGCCAGCTGGGTGACATCGTCTTCGTCGAACTGCCTGACGTCGGCACCGTGATCGACAAGGGCAAGGATGCCGCCGTGGTCGAAAGCGTAAAGGCGGCGAGCGACGTCTACGCGCCGATCAGCGGCGAGGTGGTGGAAACCAACGGTGCGCTCGAAGACGATCCAGCGCTGGTCAACACCTCGCCCGAGGAAGACGGCTGGTTCTTCAAGATGACGATCGGCGACAAGTCGCAGTTCGAAGGACTGATGGACGAGACCGCCTACAAGAGTTTCTGCGACGGGCTCTAGGCACCCGAACCCCGGCGTAGGCTGGGGTCTCTTTCGGCCGAGCGCCAAACTGCATGAGGCCCCAGCCTTTGCTGGGACGCACAAGGGACTGAAATGCGCTACCTACCCCTGACCGATACCGACCGTTCGGCGATGCTCGATGTGATCGGCGCGCCCGATGTGGACGCGCTGTTCGTCGATGTGCCCGAGGAGGCCCGGCTCAACGGCCCGATCGAGGGGCTGCCGATGCACGCCAGCGAGATGGCGGTCGAAAAGCACATGCGGCGGCTGTCGAAGAAGAACCTCGCGGCGGCAGATGCGGCCTTCTTCCTCGGGGCAGGCGCCTACAAGCATCACATCCCGGCCTCCGTCGACCACATCATCCAGCGCGGCGAGTTCCTGACCGCCTATACGCCCTACCAGCCCGAGATCGCGCAGGGCACGCTGCAGATGCTGTTCGAGTTCCAGACGCAGGTCGCGCGGCTCTATGGCTGCGCGGTGGCGAACGCCTCGATGTACGACGGCTCGACCGCCTGCTGGGAAGCGGTGGCGATGGCCGGGCGCGTGGCGCGCGGCAAGAAGCGCAAGGTCGTGCTCTCGGGCGCGCTGCACCCGCACTATGCCGAGGTCGTCAGGACCATGGCCAAGTTCACCGACGACGAGATCGCCGGCGGCCCGCCGAGCCTGACGCCCAAGCCCGACGACGACGGCCTCATCGCCCGGATCGACGAGGATACGAGCTGCGTCGTGGTGCAATATCCCGACATTCTCGGCCGCCTGCCCGACCTCGCGAAGATCGCCAAGGCGGCGCATGAGAAGGGTGCATTGCTGATCGCCGTCAACACCGAACCGGTTGCGCTGGGCGCGGTCGCCTCGCCAGGCGAGTTGGGCGCCGACATCGTCGTCGGCGAGGGTCAGGCGATCGGCGTCGGCCTGCAATTCGGCGGCCCCTATCTCGGGCTCTTCGCAGTGCGCGACGAGAAGCACGTTCGCATGATGCCGGGCCGTCTGTGCGGCGAGACGCAGGATGCCGAAGGCAAGCGCGGTTTCGTGCTGACGCTCTCGACCCGCGAGCAGCATATCCGCCGCGAGAAGGCGACCTCGAACATCTGCACCAATTCGGGCCTCTGCGCGCTCGCCTTCAGCGTCCACATGACGCTGCTGGGCGAAAAGGGCCTCCGCCGGCTGGCGATGGAGAACCACCGCCTCGCCTGCCTCGCCGCCGACCGGCTGGCCAAGGTGCCCGGCGTCACGGTGCTCAACGACAGCTTTTTCAACGAGTTCACCCTTCTGCTCGAGGGCGACGCTCGCGGCATCGTGCGCGACCTGACCAAACGCGACATCCTCGCGGGCGTTTCGCTCGGCCGCCTGTTCCCGGGCAATGACGGCCTCGCCAACGGCCTGCTCGTCGCGGTCACCGAAACCACCACCGAGGAGGATGTGGAAACGCTTGCCTCCGCACTCGAGGAGGTGCTGGCATGAGCACGCCCAACGCATCGGGCTGGAAGCCCGGCACGCCGGTCGAAGGCCACAACGCAATGAGTGGTCCCGACACCGCCACCGGCAACCGCGCGCTGATGCTCGAAGAACCGCTGCTGTTCGAAATCGGCCATGTCGAGACGACCGGCGTCGACCTGCCCGAGCCGAAGGGCGGGACCAACCGCCTCGGCGGCTTCGACCGCGAGGCTGCGATCGGCCTTCCTGGCCTTTCCGAGCCCGAAACGATCCGGCACTACACCCGGCTAAGCCGCCAGAACTACGCGATCGACCTCGGACTCTTCCCGCTGGGCTCGTGCACGATGAAGCACAACCCGCGTCTCAACGAGAAGATCGCGCGCATGCCCGGCTTCGCCGACGTGCACCCGCTGCAGCCGGTCGACACCGTCCGCGGCGCTTTGGAAGTGATCAACGAACTCGCTTTCTGGCTGCTCGACCTCACCGGCATGCACGGCGTCGCGATGAGCCCCAAGGCGGGCGCGCATGGCGAACTGTGCGGTATCCTGTGCATTCGCGCCGCGCTCGAAGCGCGCGGCGATGCGCGCGAGGTGATCCTGGTGCCGGAGAGCGCGCATGGCACCAATCCCGCCACCGCCGCCTTCGCCGGCTACAAGGTCGAGGATATTCCCGCGACGCCCGAGGGACGCGTCGATCTCGAAGCCCTGAAGGCCCGCCTCGGCCCCGACGTCGCCGGCGTGATGATCACCAATCCGAACACATGCGGGCTGTTCGAGCGCGACATGAAGGCGATTTCCGACGCGGTCCATGCGGCGGGCGGCTTCGTTTATTGCGACGGCGCGAACTTCAACGCCATCGTCGGCAAGGTCCGCCCCGGCGACCTCGGCGTCGATGCGATGCACATCAATCTGCACAAGACCTTCTCCACCCCGCATGGCGGCGGCGGACCGGGTTCGGGGCCGGTGGTGCTGTCCGAAGCGCTCAGCCCCTATGGCCCGCTGCCCTTCACCGCGCGCGACGGGGATGGCATCGTCCACCTCGTCGAGGAAGAGAACGCTGCCGAATTCGAGCACACCAAGGCCTTCGGCCGGATGACCGCGTTCCACGGCCAGATGGGCATGTTCACCCGCGCGCTCGCCTATATCCTCAGCCACGGCGCCGACGGGCTGAAGCAGGTCGCCGAGGATGCCGTGCTCAATGCCAACTATGTGTTGCGCAGCCTGGAGGATATGCTCGATGCGCCCTTCGGGCCGAGCGGGCCCTGCATGCATGAGGCACTGTTCAGCGATAAGGGTTTCGCCGAAGGGCTCTCGACACTCGATCTCGCCAAGGCGATGATCGACGAGGGATACCACCCGATGACCATGTATTTCCCGCTGGTCGTCCACGGCGCGATGCTGGTCGAACCGACCGAAACCGAGAGCAAGGCCGCGCTCGACCAGTTCATAGTCGCGCTGCGCAGCGTTGCCGAACGGGCCAAGGCGGGCGACGAGAGCCTCAAGACTGCGCCGCATTACGCGCCGCGCCGCCGACTCGACGAAACGCAGGCGGCGAGAAGGCCGGTGCTGGCATGGAACGATCCCAGCATGGCGTGACGCGAACAGGGGTTGCGAGCTTGCGCGACTGCTCTAGAAGCACCGGATAACACAAGAAAAAAGGGTCGTTCGATGCACCGCGGGGAGGCGGGAGTTGGACGAGGGTAAGGGCGACAATCTGTTGATTCGCGGCTGGCGCAATGTGCGCGAGGCCGGACCGCGTCGTCTCGCCCTGACTGCGTTGCTTGTGCTCGCTGCACTGCTTGTGGCGCGCTACAGCTGGGACATTCCTGCCGACGTCGTGCCCCACGACATGCGTACCGAGGGGGCGGAGGATGTTGCGCTCAAGACGCCCGGCACCGGCGATGCCGAGCGCGCCCTATACGATCTGCGCAGTTCGCTGCTGGCTCAGAAGATCGAACAGGACGATCGCATCACCATGGTCGTCTATGACGACCAGACGCTGATCAATGCACGCAAGCGCTCGCCGCTCGATCGCGGCATGCTGGCGCGGGCGCTGCGCGTGATCGACGACATGCACCCCAAGGCGATCGGCCTCGATATCCTGTTCGACCAGCCGCAGGACGAGGATGCCGAACTGCTCGCCACGCTGCGCGCGATGAAGACGCCGACGCTGGTCGGCTATGCCAATTTCGCCACCAACGAGAACGACATCGTCTACGACCAGCAGGTCTATCTCGAGCAATTCCTCGCACAGCTCGAAGGCAGCAATGCGAGGCCCGCGAGCATCCGCCTCGACAATACCCACGGCGTGACGCGCAAGTGGCCCAGCATCGAACCCGACCTGCCGCCGGTGCTCGGCCGGGCAATGCTGCGCGCGGCGGGGGAAGGCGACAAGAGCTTCCCAGGCTACGAAGGCTCGCTGCGTTACCGCCACCCGGCGTTCGAGAACGAGCCCATGTACGGGCGCCTGCAGATCGACAATTTCCTCGACCCTGTCCTGATGGAGATCCCCGAGGTCCGTGCCATGCTGCGCGAGCAGATCGAAGGCCGCTATGTCCTCGTCGGTGGAGACATCATCGACTACGACCGCGTCCAGACAACGCTGTCGAGCGTGATCGGCGAGAACCCCGCCGGGCTGCGCGTCCATGCCGACATGATCGCGCAGATGCTCGATGGCGACCGGCGCCCGCAGGTGTCCGACCTCACACTGTGGCTGATGGCGGTGTTGGTGGTGACGACAGCCGTACTCACCGGTCTGCTCGAATGGGGCAGCTGGCGCATCTACCTCCTGCTGACGGGGCAGTTCGCCACCTTCATCGGGGTGCCCTTCGTGCTCGAATGGCGGGGTGTCGACACGCTCGGCGTGCCCGCGGCCGGATGGCTGCTCGGCTGGATCATCGCCTTCTCAGCGGTGGTCTCGGCCGCGCGGGCGAGCGGCGCGGTGCAGCGCAATTTCGCGCAAGGCGCTTTGGGCAAGTACCTGCCGCGCGAAATGGCGCAGGAAATCCTCGAGCACCCGAAGCTCCTCTCGCTCCATGGCGAAAAAAAGGAGCTGTTCGTCCTGTTCTCAGACCTCGAAGGCTTCACCAAGATGAGCCATGCGATCGAGCCGGAAATGGTCGCCAAGCTGCTCAATCGCTATCTCGACCTGCTGTCCGATGTCGTGCTCGACCACGGCGGCGTGATCGACAAGTTCGTCGGAGACGCCGTGGTCGCATTCTGGGGCGCGCCGATCGCCCGCCCCGACGATGGCGAGCGCGCGGCGCGCGCCGGCTATGCGCTCTGGCAGGCGGGCGAGGCCTTCCGCGAGGAGGTTGCGGCGATGGACGCAGGCCTGCCCAAGATCGGCAAGACGCGCGTCGGGCTGCACTGGGGCGAGGCGGTGGTCGGCAATTTCGGCGGCGACAACCGCATCCAGTATACCGCGCTGGGCGACAGCATGAACACCGCCGCGCGGCTCGAGGCGGCCAACAAGGCGCTCGAATCGAGCGTCATGGCCAGTCGCGAATTCGCCGAACGCTCGACGCTCGATTGGTGGCGGCCGATGGGGCGCGTGGTCTTGCGTGGGCGGGCGAAGCCGGTCGAACTGATGGAGCCCGCGCCCGATTTTCCCGCCGAAGACCGCGAGCGTCTGGCGCAAGCATACAAGCTGTCGCGCGAAGGCGATGCTAGCTCTGTCGACATCGTCAGCGAAGTGGCCAGTCGTCATCCGGCTGACCGCGCGCTGCAAAACCTGTTATATCGAATGCAGAATCTGGGTGAGGGAGCGGTATATGTCCTCGGTTAAGGCACTTTTCGCAAGGGGTGCGATCGCGATCGCCGCCATCGGCTTTCTGGGCACGACGGCGGCGCAGGCCGGGGTCGTGGTCAAGTCGAGCGGCCCCTCGGCGGGAAGCTACCCTGTCGGCAAGAAGCTCGACGATGCGGCCAGCGTCACGCTCAAGAACGGTGACAGCATCACCGTGCTGACCGATAGCGGGACGCGAGTCATCACCGGACCGGGCACGCACCGCGTGGGCGAACGGGGGGCGAGCAAGCGGACGGCCTTCGCCATGCTCACTCGCCAGCGATCGGGCGCCCGGGTGCGGACGGGTGCGGTTCGCGGCGGCCCGGCGGGCACTGCCAGCAACCCCAATTTGTGGAACGTCGACACCAGCAAGCCGGGCAAGGTCTGCTTGCCCGCAGGCGATACGATCACCTTCTGGCGTCCCGCAGTCGAGGGCGAGGAGACTTGGGTGCTCGGGTCGGCGGTGTCCGATTTCCATGTCCATGTGAAGTTCGACGACGGCGACTCCACCGCATCGCTCAATGCCGAAGAACTGCCGCTGTCGCAGAACCGCCTTTACGATCTTTCGGGGCCGGCGGGCGGCGCCAAGCAGCGAATGGAATTCGTCGCTCTGACAAGCACGCCCGACAATGCGGAGGACCTGGCGGTGATGCTGGCCGACAACGGCTGCACCGGCCAACTCGACCTGCTGAGCGACAAGCTGGCAAGCTAGCCGGCAACCGGTGGCCCCGCGGATACGGGGCAGGGGGCTGTCGCAGGGGGCGGCGGCGCGGAGCACGCGACGGGGGAAGGCCGATGGAACGCCGGGCAGCAGGCTGGCATGGGAGGCGGGGCCAGGCGCTTCGCCTGCTGGCTATCGCATTGCTGCTGGTGTCCGGCATGCTTGCAGTCGTCCCCTCCGGCTCCACCTCCGCACAGGCCAGTTCCTCTGGCGCGCGCTACGAAGGCGTGGCGACCTGCGCCGGTTCGACCTGCCACGGACGCTCGGAAGGGAATGGCGCGGTCGTGCGGCAGGACGAAATCGCCAGTTGGCAGGATCCGTCGTCCGCCAGCGGCGCGCATAGCCGGGCTTATTCGGTCCTCGCCAGCCGCCGCGGGCGGCAGATCGCCGAGACGCTGGGGCTGGGCGCCGCCACCTCCGCGCCCGTCTGCCTCGGCTGCCACGCGACTTTCGTCCCGCAGGGGCAGCGCGGCGCGCGGTTCCACACCAGCGACGGCGTCGGCTGCGAGAGCTGCCACGGCGCGGCCCAGGGCTGGCTGCAGCTCCACTACGAGAAGGCGGCGAGCCACGCCTCGAACATACGCGCGGGCCTGGTTCCGCTCGAGAACCCGCAGGTCCGCGCGAAGGTCTGTCTCGATTGCCACTACGGTAGCAGCGATACCGGCCAGTTCGTCACCCATTCGATGATGGCCGCGGGCCATCCGCGGATATCCTTCGAGCTCGACCTCTTCTCCTCGCTCCAGCAGCACCACGACGAGGATGCCGACTATATCCGCCGCAAGCCGCGCACCGACAGCGTGCGGCTGTGGGCCGTCGGGCAGGCCGAAGCGGTCGCCCGCGCGACCGACCTCTTCGCCCGTCCCGGATTCGGGATGCGCGGCATGTTCCCGGAGTTCTATTTCTACGACTGCCATTCCTGCCACCGCCAGATCACCGACGGTCCTGCGCGGCGGCTGACCTTCGAGACCAATCCGGGGCGCCCGATCCCCTTCGGCAACCCGCCGTTCAACGATGAAAACATCATCATGCTGTCGACCGTCTCCGGTACGCTGGCACCCGAAGCGGGCGCGAGCTTCTCCTCCGCAAGCCTCGAGTTCCACCGCGCGATGGGGCGCGACCGGGCAAGCGCGCAGCAGGCCGCGGTGACGCTGCGCGAACGCGCGCAGGCGTTGTCGAACGCGCTCGCGGCGCGCTCCTATGCCGGTGACGACACCTATCGGGTGATCGCGGCCATTGCCTCGAAGGCGACGGCGCCTCGGTTCACCGACTACGCGGGGTCGGTGCAGGCCGTGATGGCGGTCGACACGCTGCTCAACGCCCTGGTGCGCGAGCGACGCGTGACAGTGGGCGCGGCGGCCGGGATCCGCGCCAACGTCAACCGTGCCTATGCCGCGGTGGCGGCGCCCGAAACCTATCGCCCTGCCGAATTCCGCAGCGCGCTCGCGAGCGCAGCCGGTGCCATCGGGAGCCTGCAATGACGCGGCGCAGGGCGTTCGCCTGCCTACCCGGTGTACTGGCGCTGGCACTGGCAGCCTGTGGCGGAGGTGGCGGTTCTCCCGGCGGCGGTGGAGGTGGCGGGAGCTCGACGCCGACACCAACGCCCGCACCCCCACCCTCGGGCCGACTCTATGCCGATCCCGCGCAGCGCGCGCTGTCGGCCGGCGATGTCCAGCGGGTCGTCGCCCAGGCGGTCGGCGAGGCGCAGGCGCGTGGCCTTTCTGCGACCGTCGCGGTGGTCGATCGGGTGGGCAATGTGCTGGCGGTGTTCTCGATGAACGGCGCCCCCGACCGCACGCGCGTGTCGCGGCGGACGCTGGGCGGCAGCGCGAGCGCGACGACGCAGGTGGGCCTGCAGGGGGTCGAGGTGCCGACCACCGCGGCAGCGATCGCCAAGGCGATTACCGGGGCCTATCTCTCGAGCGGCGGCAATGCCTTCTCGACCCGCACCGCGAGCCAGATCGTGCTGGAGCATTTCCCGCCTGCGCCGAGCACGGCGGGGCTCGAAAGCGGGCCGCTGTTCGGAGTGCAGTTCAGCCAGTTGCCCTGTTCCGACCTCTCGACCCGCGCGATGCAGGGCATGATCGGCCCGCAGCGCTCGCCGCTCGGCCTCGCGGCCGACGCCGGAGGGTTCCCGCTCTACAAGGATGGCGTCGTCGTCGGCGGGATCGCGGTCGAGGGCGACGGCATCTACGGTTTCGACCCGAACATCCTCGATCGTGATGACGATGTCGAGGAGATCGCAGCGCGCGCGGGGACGCAGGGCTTCGTTGCGCCGCGCGCGATCCAGGCGGACCGGATCCCGGTCGATGGCACCACGCTGCGCTATTCGGACAGCGAATCCGCCACGCTCGGCCCGCTGCAGACCAATTTCGGGGCGATCAACGGCCCCGCCGGGACGCTCGTCCCCGTGCCGGGCTATTTCGACGGCGCGCTGCGCGGCGGCACCGCCTATGGCAGCGAGGCCTCGGGCATCCGCCCCAGCAGCGCCGGCGAATTCGCCAATCGCGATGCCTATGTGCTGACCAATGGCGCTGGCGCGGGGCGCTATCCGATCCGCGCTGGCACCGATGCGGCGAGCAATGCCGCGCCGCTGACCGCGGCCGAGGTGCGCGCGATCCTCGAAGAGGCCTTCGCGGTGATGAGCCGTGCGCGCGCGCAAATCCGCCGCCCGCTCGACAGCCGCATGCAGGCCTCGATCAGCCTCGTCGATACGCATGGCGCGGTGCTCGGCATCGTGCGCTCTCCCGACGGTCCGATCTTCGGGACCGACGTCTCGCTCCAGAAGGCCCGCACGGCGGCCTTCTTCTCCAACCCGGTGGCCGGGCAGCAATTGTCCGCCGGGCCGCCGATCATCGCGCGCTATGTGCCGCGGGTACGCAGTTTTCTCGGCGATCCGACCGCGCTGACCGGCACGTTTGCCTTCGCTGACCGCTCGGGCGGCAATCTGTCGCGTCCCTATTTCCCGGATGGCGAGGTCGGAAGCATCTCCGGGCCACTGTCGGTCGAGCGACCCGAGCAGTTCAGCCCCTTCGCCACCGGGCTGCAGACCGACCTGGTCGCCCCCGCGATCGGGGCACAGGTGGGTTTCATCTTCTCGGGCGGGGCGGGTCCCGACGTCCCCCGCGGCTGTACCGAGCTGCCGCCCGCGCCGGGCGGGCAGAAGCGCCTCGCCAACGGCATGCAGATCTTCCCCGGCTCGGTGCCGATCTACCGCGGTAACCAGCTGGTGGGCGGGATCGGCGTCTCGGGCGACGGGATCGACCAGGACGACATGGTCAGCTTCCTCGGGCTCCACAATGGCGGGCAGCGGGCGGGCGGCATCGGCAATGCCAGGGTCGAGATAAGGGCCGACCGGATCGTGGTCGCGGTCAATGGGCGCAACGTCCGGCTGCGGTTCGTCAACTGCCCCTTCGCGCCATTCCTCGACGATCCGAAGCAGAACGTCTGCGAGGGGCTCTGATGGCCTTTCTCGCCTTCGCACCACTAGCCCTCGTCCTCGCCGCGCAGGCGGAACTGCCGCCCGTGCCTGCCCCCGAGGCGCCGGTGGTCGAACCCGAACCGGCCGAACCGCCGCCGGTCGACAACGAGATCATAGAAGGGCGCCGGCGCCCCGACTATACCGAGCCGTTGCCCGAGGAGGTCACCCAGACCAACGAGGGCGCAGTGCGCGCGCCGCCGCCCGAGGCCTTCCCGGTCGACCAGGTACCGATTCCCGACCGCTGGCGGCTGATCGAGAGCCTCGGCGTGGTCAAGGAACGCTGGTGGGATCCCTACAACCAGAACACCTACAAGGGCGACCGGCCGATCAATCCCGAGAAGGTGAAATGGCTGCCGATCACCGGTGACGACTGGTTCTTCGTCGTCAACGGGGTCAGCGACACAGTATTCGAGCCACGCACCTTCCCGATCCCCGTGGGCGTGCAGACGACCGAGCGGCCCGGGAGCCTCGACGTCTTCGGCAAGGATGCGAGCTATGTCCTCTCGCAGACCTTCATCGTCGGTGCGGCGCTGCTCAAGGGCAGCACCGCCTACAAGCCGCCCAATATCGAATATCGCGTCACGCTGGCGGCAAACTTCAATTATGTCGACGTGCCCGAGCGGCGCGTGCTCTTCGTCGAGCCAAGCAAGCCTACGCATCGCTTCGATCATTTCGTGGGCGTGCAGGAAGCCTTCGTCGACTATCACTTCCGCAACGTCTCCGACCGCTACGATTTCGACAGCGTACGGATCGGCATCCAGCCGTTCCAGGCCGATTTCCGCGGTTTCCTGTTCAACGACAACCAGCTCGGCGTGCGCTTCTTCGGAACGCGCGACAACAACCGTTTCCAGTATAATTTCGGCGGTTTCTGGAGGCTGGAGAAGGACACCAACAGCGGGCTCAACGCGGTGCTACAGACGCCGCGCGACGATTTCGTGTTCTTCGCCAACGCTTATCGGCAGGATTTCCTGATCCCCGCGCTGACCAGCCAGCTGACCTTTGTATGGAACGCCAATCGCGAAGCCGACGACATCCAGATCGACGATAACGGCTTCCCCGTTCGCCCGGCCCTGCTCGGGACGCTGCGCGGGCGCGACTACGATGCCTTCTACATCGGCTACAATGCTGACGGGCGGATCGGGCGCGTGAACCTGACGGGCAGCGCCTATTACGTCTTCGGCGAGGACCGCAATTCCTTCTTCACCGACCGGCCCGCCGACATCAGCGCCTATTTCGCCGCGGTGGAGGCGAGCTACGACAAGGACTGGATGCGTTTCCGCCTGTCGGCCGCCTATGCCAGCGGCGACGGCGATCCCTATGACGACACCGAAACCGGCTACGACGCGATTTTCGAGAATCCCGTCTTCGCCGGCGCCGACACCTCGTACTGGATCCGCCAGACGATCCCCTTTGCCGGCGGCGGGCGAGTGATCAGCGTGAACGGGCGCAACGGCATCCTCAATTCGCTGCGCAGCTCGAAGGAGCAGGGGCAGTCGAATTTCAACAATCCCGGGCTGATGCTGCTCGGCGCAGGTGCCGATTTCGACCTCACCCCCGAGCTTCGCCTCTCGGCCAATGCCAACCATCTGTGGTTCGAGAACACCGCCACGCTGCAGGCGCTGCGCAACGAGGGCTCGATCCCCAAATCGATCGGCTGGGACCTTTCCGCCGCGGCGATCTGGCGCCCCAAGGCGACGCAGAACATCGTCTTCCGCCTGTCTGGCGCGGCGCTGGTCTCGGGCAAGGGCTTCGACGACCTGTTCACGTCACTCGGTAATCCGGGCACCTACTACTCGGTGCTCGCCAACGTGATCCTGAGCTACTGATGCGCGGCTTCTCCCGCCTCCTCCTTGGGCTCGCCTTCATGCTCCTCGCGGGAGCGGTGGGACTACGCGCGGCGGAAGAGGAAAAGCCGGTCGAGCGCGACTACAGCCTCGTTACCGCAGCGGCTGCGCCCCGGGTCCAGACCGAGGAGGAGATGGCGGCCAAGTCCGAAGGCTGCTTCTCCTGCCACATCCGCACCGACCAGCCGACCATGCACGAAACGCCCGCGGTCCGGCTCGGCTGTGTCGACTGCCACGGCGGCAATGCGAGCGTCATGGGCAACAGCGAACTGCCGCATGACGACCCGGCCTATGTCGCCGCGCGCAATGCCGCGCATGTCCTGCCGAAATATCCCGAAAGCTGGCACTGGCCCTCCTCGGCCAATCCCAAGCAAAGCTATGCGCTGCTCAACAAGGAAGACCCGGTCTTCATCCGCTTCGTCAATCCCAGCGACTATCGCGTGGTGCGCGAGGCCTGCGGTGCCTGCCACATCGAGACGATCGAGGCGGCCGAACGCTCGATCATGGCGACAGGCGCGATGCTGTGGGGCGGGGCGGCCTACAACAACGGCATCTTGCCGTTCAAACGCTACATCGTCGGCGAGGCTTACACGCGCGAGGGCGAGGCGGCGAAGATCGAGAGCCCCGGCGCGCCCGTCGCCAGCGTGACCAAGAAGCAGGAGGCGCGCGGTGCCTTGGCGGCGCTTTACCCGCTGCCTACCTGGCACGTCATCCCGCCCGGCGATATCTTCCGCGTGTTCGAACGCGGCGGACGCAACATCGCCAGCCAGTTCCCCGAGATCGGCCTGCCCAACCCGACCGGCAGCATCCAGCGGCTAGAGGAGCCGGGCCGGCCCGACCTCAAGCAGTCGAACCGTGGCCCCGCCACGGGGCTGCGCGTCGCGATCCCCGTGCTCAACATCCACAAGACGCGCCTCAACGATCCCTTCATGTGGTTCATGGGCACCAATGACCAGCCGGGCGACTATCGCCATTCGGGCTGTGCGGGATGCCACGTGGTCTATGCCAATGACCGCGAACCGCGCCATTCGCTGATATACGCGCAATATGGCCGCGACGGGCAGAGCGTGACGGTCGATCCGACCATCGCCTCGCTCTACGAAGGCGCGCGCGGCGATGCGCATGGCGGCGATCATGGGGCGGTGAAGGAGCCGGGGCATGACGAGGAAGCTGCCGCCGCGGAGAAGGAAAGGGGGCACCCGCTAAGGCACAGCTTCACGCGCTCGATTCCGACCGCGCAGTGCATGAACTGCCACATGCACCAGCCCAACATCTTCCTGAATTCCTATCTCGGCTACACGATGTGGGATTACGAGAGCGACGCGCCGCATATGTGGCCGAAGGAGCAGAAATACCCGACCGCCGCCGAGGTTCGCGAAGTGCTCGACCGCAATCCCGAAGGCGCCGCGCCCAAGGGCAAATGGGCCGATCTCGATTTCCTACGCAACGTCTACGATCTCAATCCCGAGCTAAAGGACACCCAGTTCGCCGACTATCACGGGCACGGCTGGAACTTCCGCGCGATCCTGAAGCGCGACCGCGACGGCAATCTGCTCGACAAGGACGGCCAGATCGTCGCCCCCGACGATCCCGAGAAATGGCGCAAGCAGGGCGAGGGCAAGTTCGTCGAGCCCGGCACCAACCCCGGCAAGACGGTCCACATGATGGACATCCATGCCGAGAAGGGTTTGCAATGCGCCGACTGTCACTTTGGGCAGGACAGCCACGGCAATGGCCTCATCTACGGCGAGGTCGCCAATGCGGTCGAGATCGGCTGCAAGGACTGCCACGGCACGCCCGATGCCTATCCCACGCTGCTGACCAGCGGGCCCGCTGCGCCGCCCAAGGGTACCGACCTGTCGTTGCTGCGCAATCCCGACGGCCAGCGGCGCTTCGAATGGACCTATGGCGACGACGGAAGGCGGGTGCTCGTCCAGCGCTCGATCGTCGATCCCCGGCTCGAGTGGGAGGTCAGCCTCGTCAGGGACAGCGTCGATCCCGCCTCGAGCCACTTCAACGCCAAGGCAGCGCGTGCCAAGCTGATGAGCAAGCAGGGCGCGGAAACCGGCCTGTTCGAATTCGGCACCGGGATCGCGCCCGAAGATCGCGCGCACGGCACCGAGGAGATGGCCTGCTTCACCTGCCACCTTTCCTGGACCACCAGCTGCGGCGGGTGCCACCTGCCGATCGAGGCCAACTGGAAGACCAAGTCGCATCGCTACGGCGGCGAGGAGACGCGCAATTTCGCCACTTACAATCCGCAGGTCGCGCGCGACCAGATGTTCCAGTTGGGGCGCCACCAGACCACCAAGGGCAACCAGATCGCGCCGATCCGCTCGACCAGCGCGCTGGTGCTGTCCTCGACCAATATCAATCGCGAACGAATTTACGTCCAGCAGCCGCCGGTCGCGGCTTCGGGCTATTCGAGCCAGGCCTTCGCGCCGCACTTCCCGCACACGGTCCGGCTGACCGAGACCAAGACCTGCACCGACTGCCACCTCTCGGCCGGGGACGACAACAATGCGATCATGAGCCAGCTGCTCCTGCTCGGCACAAATTTCGTCAATTTCGTCGGCCTCAACGCCTGGGTCGGGCTTGACACGGGCTTCGAGGCGGTGCGCGTCACCGAATGGGACGAACCGCAGGCGGTGATCGGCAGCTACCTCCACCGTTACGCCTATCCCGACTACTGGCGCATGCATGTCGAGGACAACGGCCGCGAGCTGAAGGACTGGATCCGCGGCAAGACCTTCGACAAGGACGTCGGCGGCGAGACGCATGCCTTCGAACAGTTCGCCAATGTCCACGAGGGGACGCGCGATGGCGTTGGCTGCCTGCAACTGCGCGGCGAATACATGTTCGTCGCCGAAGGCAAGGGCGGCTTCCGCGTCTACGACGTCGCTTCGATCGCCAACAAGGGAGTCTCGGAGCGCATCCTCACGGCGCCCTTCAGCGCGCTGGGCCACGACACGCATGTGAAGACCAGCAACGCCACCTGCATGGCGCTCGCCACCACCCAGCCCGTCCGACCCGATCGCAACAAGGCGATGGCCGCGACCGAAGTGAAGGATGCGGAGGGCAACCCGGTTCTCAACCCCGACGGCACGCCGATGACCCTGCTCCAGGTCAATCAGGAGCAGGCGATGAAGCCGATCTACGATTATGCGGTGATCACCGACGCCGTGGAGGGCCTCGTGCTGGTCAATGTGGAAACCATGGCCGACGGCGAGTTCCGCAACAACAGGCTCAAGCGAACCAAGTTCGCCGACGGCCACACATCATGGAACCCCGATGGTGTCCTGACCGGCGCCCGGCACATCACGCTCGCCGGTGACATCGCCTATATCTCGGCGAGGGCGGGGCTGGTGACCGTTGACCTTTCGGATCCGACCAGCCCGCAGCTGATGGCGGTGCGCGAGCTCACCGACGCGCGCGCCTCGACCATCCAGTTCCGCTATCTCTGGGTCACCGATGCCGAAGGCGTGAAGCTGTTCGACGTCACCGACATGCGCAACCCGGTCGCGCTGCCGCAGGCCACGGTGCCGCTGGCCGACGCCCGACGAGTCTATGTTGCGCGCACCTATGCCTATGTCGCCGCCAAGCGCGACGGGCTCGTGATCCTTGACGTCAAGAATCCGCTGGCGCCGAAAATCTACCAGCGCGTGACGCTCGACGGTACGCTAAACGATGCCGAGGACGTCATCGTCGGTTCGACCAATGCGACGCTGTTCGCCTATGTCGCCGACGGGAAGAACGGGCTCAAGGTGCTCCAGCTCACCAGCCCCGACAGCCAGCCCAATTTTTACGGCTTCAGCCCCGCGCCCAAGCCCGAACTGATCGCCTGGGCCAAGACCAAGGGGGCGGCGCTGGCGCTGAGCAAGGGTCTCGATCGCGATCGCGGGGTCGACGAGACCGGCGGGCAGATGGCGGTATTCGGCCGGCTCGGATCACGGCCGTTCAATCGCGAGGAAATGGAACGGCTCTTCCTCACCCGCGCCGGCGTACCGTGGAAGGTGAGCGACGAGCCAGACATGCACGCCTGGGTCGGAGGGCGCGGCCCTTGGCTCGACCGTGACCGGGCGGCGGCGGGCGACTAGCGCCGTTCGGCCTTCATCTCGCGCACCATCGGCTTCAGATGCTCGCCGAAATGCGCGAGCACTTCCCATTCGCCGCAGCTCTCGTAATGCGTCACCAGGTCCTCGCCGTCCCAGTAATGCAGCGCGTAGCTCGGCGGCTCGGTGGTGATCAGCGCGCGGCTGTCGGCGCGGTTCTCGTCGATCGGACGCAGGTCGAGCGCGACCAGCGGCGCGACCGAGGGAGTGATGCCCAGCGGGATACCCCGGAAGCGCGCGGTGACGCGGCGATGCAGATGCCCGCAATGGATCGCGCGGACGGCGTGCTGGTGACCCTCCACCGCCTCGGCGAAATGCGCGATCCATTGTTCGTCGGGGGCCGGGTCCATCCAGTCGATCCCGCTGACAATCGGCGGATGGTGCATGAAGATCACGCAGGGCCTGTCGCCGCCCGCCGCGAGCTGGCGCTTCAGCCAGTCGCGCCGACGGGAGCAGAAAGCTCCGCCGTGGCGCCCTTCTTCGAAAGTGTCGAGGCAGATGATCCGGAGACCGTCCTGTTCGACGACATAGTGGAGGAACTCGTCCTCACAGGGCGTGTCCGGAAAGGCGCGGCGCAATTCCTCGCGATCGTCGTGATTGCCGACCAGCGGCAGCAACGGGCACGGCATGTCCCCCAGAACCGCCGCGATCTTGGTAAAGCTGTCGCGATCGCCGTGATCGGTGAGGTCGCCCGACAGTACGAGGAAATCGAGCTTGTGCGGCGCCTGTTCGAGTCGTTCGAGCACCGCGCGAAAGCGGATGCGGTTGAGCTCCTCGGGCCGCGCGTCGGGATCGAATCCGATATGCACATCGGTCAGCTGCGCAATCAGCAATAGATCTCTCCTCGTGTCTCGCGACCGGGCTTCATTCTCTTCCTCGGGCAATCGATAGCAGGCCGGCGATCCGGCCAGGCTTCGGACTCAGCGGCCCGTCCTTCCGGCGCCGGAAATCCGGCGGGTGATAGCTGTGGCACATGGCGCAGGTGGAGGGCACTTCGGCCTTCACCGCCTCGGCGCCCATGTGGCATTCGCGGCAGGTAGCCAGGGTCGGCATCAGCAGGTCGGTGGCCTTGCTCGATGTATCCGCGGCATGGCAGCTGGTGCAGTCTTCCTGCTCGTGCGCCTCGTGGTCGAAACGGGCATTGAGGAAGTAGTGGTCGCGCTGGAACACCGGCATCACCGAAGCCTCGCCCGCCACGGTTGTCGGGATATGGCATTCGCCGCAGACCCCGTCTTCAGACAGTGCCTGCGCGATCCCGAGATAATTGCGCGTCGGCCTGCCGAAGTCCTGGAAATAGCGCCCTCCCCGCTTGAATTCGCCCGGCCGCCGCAGCCCGCGTGTAAAGGGTGCGCGCGGGGCGCGGTCCATCGCGATCAGATCGGCACGCATCTGCGCGACGTCGCCGTGGCGGAGGGTGCGGAAGGTCGAACCGACCTTGTCGTAGACGAGGCTGTGGCAATCCTCGCAGGCGCTTTCCATCTCGACCGGGAGGAAGCCGTTGCGATCGGCGGTGGGGCTGTGGCAATCGGAACAGACGAGCGCCTCGCCGTAGCCGGGCAGGTTCCCCGCCATGCGCGCCACGCCGTTGGTCTCCGACAGATGCATGGCGTGAGGAAAGCGCAGACCGCTGGCCTCCCGTGCCTTGCCGTCGAGCGTCACGCGGCGCGTCTCGTCGCTGCCGACTTCGGCGAAAACCACCGCCTGCAGTTCAGGGTGCGCGGTGCCGAAATCATGTGCGTTGCCCAGCGCGGTGTCGCTCAGCCGCGTATCCATGGCGTCATGGCAGTTCGAACAGAATTGCTGCGCTGCCGGTTCCATCCGGCCCGCGCCTTCATGCTCGGTATGACATGTCGTGCAGGCTTCGGGACCCTCCTTGCCGAAGGTCTCGGCCACCTGCCACAACAGTGCCTCGCCCGTGCCCATCGGCCCGCGCGCGCCGGCCAGACGGTCGCGCTTGGCATGATCGCCGATGTCCTTGTGGCACGAGAGGCAAGTCTCGTCGCGCACCGAGACGAAGGGCTCGACGTGGCAGGCCTCGCAATTGTTCTCGAGCGAATGGTGCGCGAGGCTGAGCTTGCCCGTGCTCCAGCTCGTATCCCAGGCGACCTGGTCGGGCCCGTCCGCCCCGGGCTGCTTGTCAGAGCGCGCCAGGCCGCTCCAGATCGGGACCGCCAGAAACGCGCCGAGGATCAAGAGGACGCCGATCCATGCGGCAGCGCGCTTGCCGGGCATGGCGCTCGCGAGATCGAAGCCGCGCACCGCGTCGCGATCGCCGAACTCGCGCTCCTCCTGCGTCACCGTGACGAGCGTCCGCCCGTCGGCTTCGCGCGCGAAGGTCAGCGTGTAGAGGCCGAGCGTCAGCGCTCCGCCCCGCGCGGGATCGGCGGTCACCGCCTTGTGGCGATGCCCGTCGAAGATGAAATCGCGATTGCCCGCGGCCTCGAGCGAGAGCAGGCCACGCTTGGTCGGCGTGACGACGACATGATGCTGCTCGACGGAAAGATCGGCGACCACCACATCGTTGGTGGTCGCCCGGCCGATGGCGAGCCTGTCGCCCTCGACCTCGCGGTCGCGCACGATCTCGCGGCCCGTGGCGGTATGGTCGATCGTGCGGATGAGGAAGCTCACGATCCGCCCCTCACCAATAGTAGAACACGCTGACGACATGCGCGGTCAGCGCCGCCAGCAGCGCGATGGTCAGCGGCACATGGATGTAGAGCCAGACCTCGAGCAGCGCCTTGATCTGCATCTGGCGGCGGATCTGGTCGATCTGCGCGGCGCGCTTGCCGAGCAGCGCGCGAACCTTCTGCTGCGCGAGGTCGTCGGCATCGTCGTCGTAGGCCCGGTCGGTGGAAATGTGATCCAGCGCCCTGCGCGTGGCATCGCGGCCGCCGGGCCCGCGAAATCGTGCGATGATGCCCGCAGCGAAGACATCCTGTTCGAGCGTGGCGATGACCATGTCGGCATCCTTGCGCGCCAGCGGCTGCGCGGCGGCCTCGAGCTGCCGGTCGATCGTGGCGAGACTTTCGATCATCTGCTCGCGCGTCATTTCGCGGCGGTTTTCCGACAAGGCCTGCGGCAGCGTGGCATAGACGGTGATGCCATAGGCACCCGAAAGGATCACCAGCATCATCAGCACCCAGGCGAGCGTATGGACGTTCCAGCCGAGCTGGAAGCCGGTGTGCATCGTGCCGATGACCACCAGCGACATGCCGAGATAGACATGCGCACTGGTCCAGCCTTTGAGGCTCCAGCTGCCCGGCGTGGGGCGGCGCTTGCGGACGCCGAGCCAGGAAAGCCATACGATCAGCCCCGCGCCGACCGTGCCCAGCGTATAGCCGTACCAGCTGCCCCCATTGTGGCGCGGTTCGACGTCGACGAGGACATAGGTCAGCACCACGAACAGGCTCAGGAAACCGGAGACGCGGGCCCAGAAATAGGCTCGGTGGGAGAGGAAGCTCTCGTGGGTGGCGGAACGCCGCTCCTCGATTTCGGCGTGGGCCGAACCTTCCCGGCGCGAAAACAGCGAGGCCATCAGTCGACCTCCTCTTCGAGCCGCGCAACGGTGAGGAAGCGTTCGGGGCTGACGCGGATGGCCGCGCCCGTGGGGCAGGCGCGGACACAGGCCGGACCGCCCTCGATCCCGCTGCACATGTCGCATTTGATCGCCAGCTTGGCGCTCTCGCCCGCCTCAGCGGCCTTGCGCTTGCGCCAGGCATAGCTCGCCTCGCCGGGGCCGGGGCCGGCGCCGAACAACAGCCAGCTCAGCAAGCCCGGCTTGGCTGGCGGCTTGGCGTCCATGCGGATGACTCCATAGGGGCAATTGCGCTGGCAATTGCCGCAACCGATGCAGGTCTCGTCGATCACCACCTCGCCATCGGGGCCCCGGTGGATCGCGTTGGGCGGACAATCGGCCATGCAATGGGGATGTTCGCAGTGGCGGCACGAGGTCGGCACGTGGAGGTGCGCGTAGGTTCGCCCCGCCTCGCGGTCGAGCCGGCTAAGCCCGTCATGGCTGTCGGCGCAGGCCTTTTCGCAATTGTCGCAGCCGACGCATAATTGCTCGTCGATCAGCAGCACGTCGGTTGCTTCGCCCAGGCCGTTGTCGACGAGGAACTGCGCGGTCTGGGAATACATGTCGACCGCCCCGCCGAAGCTTGCCTTGCGGCTCTCGATGAAGTCGTTGATCTCGCGCCGCGAGGCCATGTCGGCCAGCGCACGCTCGCGAATTTCGGGCTTGGCGTCGAGCAAAGCGTTGAATGCCTCGCCGGGGAACCGGATCACCTCGCTCTTGATCGCGGCGCGAACGCTGGCGCTGCGCTTCGAACCGTCGATCACCGCCATTTCCCCGAAATAGGACCCGGCGGGGAGGTAGGAGAGGAACACCGGCTTGCCGCCCAAGTCCTTCTCCACCACCATCGAGCCGACGCGGACAATGTAGATGTCCTTGTCCTCGGCGCCTTCCTCGATCACCACTTCGCCGGCGGGAACCGAAACCACCTCCGCTTCCTCGACGAGGTCGGCAATGTCCGCCGGCGTGAGGCCGGCGCCGAAGATCTGCAGCACCTGCCGCTCGATCGAGATGCGGTTGACCGCGCGGTTGGCCGAAGGCGCGGTGGCGAGCAGCTTGAGCGCGGCGAGGCGCGAGAATTCGACCACCACCGTGGGCTCGGCGGCGCGGATGGTGGAGCCGCGCTTGCGCCCCGAAATCAGCCCGACCTCGCCGAAGATCGAGCCGGTCTCGATCGGCACGGTGACCGATGGATCGTCTGGGTCCACTTCGACCAGCACCGATCCTTCGGCGATGGCGAACATCGACGAGCCGGGCTCGTTGCGGGTGAAGATCACCTCCCCGCGCGCGTAGGCGTGGACCGTGCTGTCGAGCATCAGTTCGCGCATCTGCAGCGGGCTCAGCTCCTGCAGGATGATGACTCGCGTCCGGAAGATCTCGAGCCATTCGTCGACCGTGTGACGGCCCGGCAGGCCGGCGAATTTCTCCGCTAGGATGGGCTCGTCGGCGGGCTTCAACCCGGTGTTGCCATCGAGGAACTCGATGACGTCGTAGCCCTGGTTCATGCAATGCTTGATCAGCGGATAGCCTGCGAGGGCGCCGATCACGTGGATGCCAGCCTGGGTAGTTTCGAAGCTGGGGGACAGCTTTGGAAAGGCCGCGCGATCGGCGCTGGTGAATTCGACGCCGCAGCCTTCGATGAAGGCCCGCGGCGGCTGCGAACCGGTCCGCGCGATGATCCGATCGCAGCGAATCGCCTGCTGTCCGTCGCGCGTTTCGAGGACGATCTCGCGCTCGCGCACTTCGAGAGGGCTGGTCTCGCGTCGCACGAAGATGCGCCCGTCGGCCTCTGCTTCCTCGAGCAGCTTGACGTTTGCGCCCTTGGCGCGGGCGAATTCGGTCCCGCGGTTGAGGATGGTGACGATATTGCCCTGCGCTGCGTCGGCGGCGAGGCCCAGGGCGTTCTCGATGCCCGCGTCACCCGAGCCGATCACGGTGATGTGCTCGTCGACATAGGCGGTCGGATCGTCGAGCTGGTACTGGACGTGCGGCAGCTCCGCGCCGGGCAGCTTCAGCAAATTGGGATTGCCCTGCGTGCCGATGGCCAGCACCACCGCCTCCGCGTCGATGGTCGATCCGTCCTTGAGCGTCAGGGCGAAAGCGCCGCTCTGTCCCGCGATGCCGGTCACTTCGGCATTCAGGCGGACCGTTACCTTGCCATCGGCGATCTGCCGGTCCCACGTATCCAGGATCGCCTCGCGCTTTCCAGCCTCGAAGCCGAGGTCGCTGCGCAGCACCAGACTGCTGGGCGTCGCCATGACATGCTTGCCCTTCTGGTACTTGTAGATGGTGTCGGAGAGATGATCGGTCTTTTCGAGCAGCACATGACTCATCCCCCGCGCCGCCGCATGAGCGGCCGCGCTCAGGCCAGCCGGGCCGGACCCAACAATCGCAACACGAACCTTATCGCCCAAACCGCAATCCCCCCCGGAGGCTTGCGAACCCATTGTTCTGGTTATGTGTGGGTATCATAAGGCAAACGCGGGCGGTGGCAATTGCCTGTATGGCGCCGAGGCGATAGCCAACATGGCGAGGGGGATGGGATGGCCGAGAATACGACAGGCAATCGCGTGCGGGGCGGCGTGCTGCTGCTGGGCCTGGCGATGGCGAGCGTGGTGGTCGCGCTCGGCTATCGCTCGCTCGACCAAGGCGAAGGGGGCGCGGAACCCGAAGCGACGACAGCGATCGCGGCGCTCGAAGCGCGGGTGGCCGACGATCCGCGCGATGCGGCGGCCTGGCAGGAGCTCGGCTTCGCGCATTTCGACGAAGGCGATTTCGGGGCTGCGGCCGAGGCCTATCGCCGCGCTACCGAACTCGAACCGGAGCGGGCTGTCCTATGGTCGGCGCTTGGCGAAGCGCTCGTGATGGACAGCCAGCGCGAACCGCTGCCGGAGGCGGCGCAGGACGCCTTCCGGCGGGCGATCGAGCTCGACCCGGCCGATCCGCGGGCGCGCTATTTCCTCGCCGTGAAGCGTGATCTCGAGGGCGATCACAAGGGCGCGATCGACGACTGGCTGGCGCTGCTCGAGGAGACGCCGCAGGGGGCGCCGTGGGAAGCCGATCTCGCGCGGACGATCGAACAGGTTGCCGCGATCAACAAGATCGACGTCGCGGCGCGGCTGCGCAGCGCGCAGGCAGCGCGCCAGGCGGCGCCCGACGGCGCGCAGGGCATGGTCGCGACCGATGCAATCCCTGGCCCCGATGCCACGCAGATCGCCGCGGCCTCGTCCATTCCGCCGGGCGAGCAGCGCCAGATGGCCGAGGGCATGGTCGCCCGGCTCGAGAGCAAGCTGGCCGCCGATCCGTCCAATCTCGACGGCTGGGTGATGTTGATGCGCTCGCGCATGACGCTCGGCCAGCCCGACCGGGCGCGCAAGGCCTTGGCCGATGCGATCGCGGCCAATCCCGCCTCTGCCGAGCGCCTGCGTGCCGAGGCCGAGGTTCTCGGGGTACGCTAGGCCGTTTCGTCCTCGCCGGGCCTGGCGGTGACGGTAATTGCGATCTGGCTGAGCGAGATCACCGCGACCCAGAAGCCGATGACCGACAGCGCGCTCGCGCCGAGCACGGTGAAGGCGGCACCCTTGAGCCCGTTCCAGTCCATCGCAACCTGCAGCAGTGCGAGGCCGAGCACCGTCGGCACGGCGCGCATGGCGAAGGCCGTTCCGGCGCGGCCGGCGCTGACGAGCAGCGATTCGAGGCTGGCGCCGACCAGTTCTATTGCGCCGGCGATCGCCAAAATGACCATCGTCCAGTAGACCACGCTGAACTCAGGCCCGGCAATGAGGACAAGCCCCGGGCGACCGAAGAACAGTGCGACCAGCACCGCGATCCCCCCGCCGATCAAAGCGATATTGGCCATCCTCCGCGCCATGTCGTGCGCGGCATCTTGCGCGTGGACGAGTTCGGGATAGATTGCCTTGGACACGGTCTGCGCGAGGCTGACCAGTGCCTGGCCAAGCTGGCTGGCGACGCGGAAACCGCCCGCGAAGGCCTCGCCCCCGATGGCGCCGACGAGCAGAATCAGGACCTGCTTCGAACCGACGTTGAGGCTGCCCGTCAGATTGGTCGACCAGACGAACTTCCAGGCGCCGGGGTGGTCGCGCGGAATGCGCCAGAAGCTGATCTGCGACAGGTCGATCCGGTCGGCCCTGCCGGCGACGATCCACAGCGTGGCCGCCACCGCGATCTCGGCTGCGGCCCAGGCGAGGATGAAGCCGAACACGGTGGGCAACAGGATTGCGGCGAGAACCGCGCCCAGCGCGCGGACGACGGGCTGGACGGCCTCGGCGGCAGTTGCCTTGCCGTATTCGAAGCGCAGGCGCAGCAGTCCGGTCGGGGTGGTGCGGATCGCGAGCAGCGACACCAGGCAATAGCCGAAAGCCACCCACAGCAGCTCGGCGGGCAATGGCAGCCAGAATTGCGCCGACCAGCACAGTCCCGCCGCCAGCACGGCGCCCAGCGCGATCGACATCAGGTCGAGGGCGATGGCGAAGCCGGTCGCCTCGCCCGGGCCTTCGGCGCCCGCGCCCCAGCGGACGACGAATTGCCAGGTCTGGAAATTGGCGATGCCGACCACCGTCTGCCCCATGGCGACGATCAGCGCGAAATAGCCGAAGCCGTCGAGGCCGAGTGTCCGCGTCGCCAAGGCGAGGTAGACCAGGCTGAGCACGGCATTCACGCCGCGCCCGGTCAGCAGCCAGCCGATGTTGCGGATCAGGCGTCCCATCGCTCGGCGACCGGCGTCAGGCCGTGGCGAGCCGCTTCGTCAGCAGCTTTTCTGTCACCTGGAAGGTGCGTTCGTTGTCGACATCGATGGCGCAATAGCCGTGGTCCATCTCGAGCGGCACCATGGTGAAGCCGAAGCGCCGAGAGACCTGGGCGAAGAGCTTCTCCTTGGTCCCCCAGCCCAGGAAGAAGCGGATCAGGTTGACCACGCCGAAGGCCTTGGCGATGCGGCTGGGGAATTTCACGAACTGCCCGCCACCGCGCATGATCTCGGCCGCCGACAACGCCTTGGGATCGCCGATCCAGTAGGCGTTGCAGTTCGAATAGCCGCCGTCGGAAAATTCGTAGAACTTGGCCTGGCCCTGCGGGTCGGCGGCCTTCACGTCTTCCTTGCGCGCCAATGCCGCGGCAGCTCCGGCACGGCTGGCGATCGCCTTGTCGGCGAATTCGGTGAAATCCTCGGGCAGCCACAGGCAGTTGTCGGCGGTGGTAATGAGGATCGGATAGCTGGCGCCCTCGGCCCCGGCGAAGACGCTGTCGACGAGGTTGAAGGCGCCCGGCTTGAACACCAGCCGACCCTCGGCGACCAGTTTCGCGATCGAGGGAATCGCCGCGATTTCGTCCGCCTCGTGTGCGACCACGCGGATTTCGCCGATGCGCGGGCTCGCGGCGACATTCATCACCACCCGCTCGATCATCGGCATTCCACCGACCGGAACCACGCATTTCTGCGCCACGCCTGCGCGCTCTGCGAGCGGATCGAGTGCACCCGAGCGCTTGCCCGCCATGATGAGCGCGGTCACCTTGCCATCGTTTTCGGTAGTCATGGCCGCGCAAATAGGGACGAATGCGGCGGTTGTCACTCTCCTGCCGCTCGGGCACGGCATGCGGCCATGCGGATTATCTTTTCTCGCAAGGGGTTCGACAGCTCTTCGGGAGGCGGGCCCTCGCCGATCGTCGCGGGGCGTCCGGTCAGCCTGCCGATCCCGGCCGGCGCGGCATCGCGCACGACCTATGGCGATCTCGGTCTGGGCGAACATGCGCACAAGGCGAGCCGGGGGCGGCTCGGCGCAGGGGACCTGTGCCATCACGACCCCATGTTCCTCGCCGACGGGACCTGCCTGTTCGGCCAGTGCGGCGCGGCGCAGACGCATCTCGCCAATCGCGGGGTCGGGGTGGGGGACGTGTTTCTCTTCTTCGGCCTGTTCCGCGAGGACGGGAGTGATCCGCACCACCGCATCTACGGCTATCTCGAGGTCGAGGAGGTGATCGACCTGACCCGCGCGGTGCCCGGGCACCTGGTCGAGCGCGGCCATCCGCATGCGCTCGCGCTCCATGCCGCCAACGACGTTGTCTATGCCGGGCGCGGGGTGCAGGCGAACAGCGCCAGCGATGCCTTGCGACTGACCATAGCCGGCGGGCCGCCCTCGCTCTGGAACCGGCCCGCATGGCTCGATCGAGGCGGGCTCAGCTATCACGACCGGCCCGAGCGCTGGCTGCGCGGCGGCAGGCTGAAGAGCGTCGCGCGCGGTCAGGAATTCGTCGCCGACATCGGCCGGCGGAAGGCCCCGCGCGAATGGCTCGCGCGGGTGCTGGACGAGATCAGAGCGTCTTGATGATCGCGCTGAAGTCGAGCCCGCCATTGTCCTCGGCGAATTTCTCGTAGAGCTCCGCCGCGGTCGATCCGAGCACGGTGGTCGCGTGGACGCTGCCCGCCGCTTCCATCGCGAGCCGCAGGTCCTTGAGCATCAGCGCGGTGGCGAAACCGCCCTGGTAATTCTTGTCGGCCGGACTCTCGACGCCGACGCCGGGGAGCGGCGTATAGGCGTTGAGCGACCAGTTGTAGCCCGAGGACTGGCTCGAGATTTCGTAGAATTTCTGCGGATCGAGCCCGAGCTTCTTGGCCATGGTCATGGCCTCGGCGGTGCCGATCATGGTGATGGCGAGCAGCATGTTGTTGCAGATCTTGGCGGTCTGGCCCGCGCCGGCATCGCCCGCGTGGATCACCGCCTTGCCCATCGCCTTCAGCACCTCCTCGGCGCGCGCGAAGGCCTTGTCGGTGCCGCCGACCATGAAGGTCAGCGTGCCGCCATTGGCCGCCGCGATGCCGCCAGAGACGGGGGCGTCGACCATGTCGTACCCGGCGCCCTCGGCCTTCGCGATCACGTCCTTGGCGGTGGCGACGTCGATGGTCGAACAGTCGAGCAGAACGGCGCCCGCGGGTGCCTTGCCGATCACGCTGCCTTCGTAGACCGATTTCACGATTGCCCCGTTGGGCAGCATGGTGACGACCGCGTCGACGCCAGCGCAGGCCTCGGCCGCATCGGTGAAGGTCTCGCAACCGTTTCCCTTGGCAGCCGCCAGCGCCTCTTCGGAGAGGTCGAAGGCGTTGACCGAATGCCCCGCCTTGACGAGGTTCGCGGCCATCCCGCCGCCCATATTGCCGAGGCCGATGAAGGCGATTTTCATGTCACTCTCCCAGAAGTGAAAGGATCGCCACGCCACCTAGGATCATGAGCGGTCCGAAAATTAGCATGAGGACCGGCTGGACATATGCCATTGTCCGGTCCCATCGATCGAGAGGCAGGGGCTCTTCGTCGTCACCTGCCCTGAGGATCGCTGCCTCGATCAAGCTGATGCGCTCCTGGCGGCGATGTCGCCAGCCATCCAGTCCGACGAGGACGAACAGCAGGCCGAATAGTACAAGACCCAGACCTTTGAGGATTACCTCCCAGTCCACTTGCCCTCGCGCTTTTCGACGAAGGCGGCCATGCCCTCCTTCTTGTCCTCGCTCGCGGTGAGGATCTGGAAAATCCGGCGCTCGATCACCAGCCCCTGGTCGAGGCTGGTCTCGAAGGCGGCGTTGACCATTTCCTTGTTCGCGATCGCGGCCATCGGGGGCATCGAGGCGATCTGGGCGGCGGTCTTCATCGCTTCGTCGAGCAGGCTGTCATGCGGCACGACGCGCGCGACGAGATTGCTGCGCTCGGCTTCCTCGGCGCCCATCATGCGACCGGTGAGGCACATTTCCATCGCCTTCGACTTGCCGACGGCCTTGGTCAGGCGCTGGCTGCCGCCCATTCCGGGGGCGACGCCGAGCTTGATTTCGGGCTGGCCGAATTTGGCGTTCTCGCTGGCGATGATGAAGTCCGCCATCATCGCGAGTTCGCAGCCGCCGCCAAGCGCGAAGCCGTTGACCGCGGCGATCCACGGCTTGCGGGTTTTCTTGACGATCTCGCTGGTCCAGGGCGCAAAGAAATCCTCGAGGTAGAAGTCGGCCGCCGCCTTCTCGCTCATTTCCTTGATGTCGGCGCCCGCGGCGAAGGCCTTGTCGCCCGAACCGGTCAGGACCGCGCAAAGCTGGCTGGCGTCGGCCTGGTAGGCGGCGAAGGCCTCGATCAGCTCTTCCAGCACCTTGCTGTTGAGCGCATTCAATGCCTGCGGGCGGTTCAGGGTGATCAGCGTGACCGCGTCGCGCTGTTCGACGGTGATGGTTTCGAAGCTCATAAGGGTTTCCATTCCTCGTCTGCGGGAAGCGGGGCGAAGATGCTGTCGAGCAGCTCCTCGCTCACGCCCTCGGGCGTCGCCGGATCCCATTGGGGGTCGTTGGTCTTGTCGACGATCACCGCGCGCACGCCCTCGGCGAAATCGGGGCGGGTCAGCACGCGGCTCGCGATGCGGTATTCCATCGCCATATTGTCGGCGAAGTCGTCGAGCTCGGCGCTCTCCGCCAGCTGGCGCAGCGCGATCTTGCAGGTCTGCGGGCTCTTGCTGTGCAATGTGGCGAGTTCCTTGGCCGCCCATTCGCTGTCATCTGCCTCAAGGCTGGCGAGGATGTCCTCGTAGCGATCGGAGGCGAAATGCTTCTTGATCCGCTCGGCATTGGCCTCGATCCGCGCAGGCGGCGGGGTGACCGAAAGCTCGGACAGGATCCCGGCGATGCGTTCGGGATGCTCGATGATTCGCGCCTTGGCTTCGGCGAGTTTTTCGCTCGGCAGGTAATGCGTCGCGATACCCGCCCACAGGCATTCCGCGCCGTCGAGCCGAGCGCCGGTCAACGCGAGGAACTGGCCGAGCCGGCCGCCAAGTCGGGCAAGGTGCCAGCCGCCGCCGACGTCGGGAAACAGGCCGATGCCCGTTTCGGGCATGGCGAAGCGCGTGTGCTCGGTCGCGACGCGGTATTTGCAGGGCAGCGCGATGCCCACGCCACCGCCCATGGTGATGCCGTCCATGAAAGCCACGATGGGCTTGGCGTAGGTCATCATCTGGTGGTTGAGCTGGTATTCGTCGTGGAAGAAGGCGCGGCCTGACGCGCCGCTATCGTTCAGCGCCGAGTGACGCAGCAGGTTGATATCGCCGCCGGCGCAGAAACCGCGGCCCTCGGCGTGGTCGAGGACGACGGCCTTGATCGCATCGTCGCCCGCCCAATCGGTCAGCGCCGCGCTCATCGCGTGGCACATGTCGAGCGTCAGCGCATGCAGCGCCTTGGGGCGGTCGAGCGAAATATGGCCGGCGCCGCCGTGGGTGTGGATATGGACCTGGTCGGTCATGCAGCTTCCTTGCGTTCGATCAGATCCCAGCGGTTGCCCCAGGGATCGTTGAAGACCGCGACCGTGCCATAGGGCTCCTCGCGCGGTCCGTCGGTGAATTCGACGCCCCATGCGGCCATTCGCGCATGGTCGCCGGCGAAGTCGGTGGTGTCGAGGAACCAGCCGACGCGCCCGCCGGTCTGGTTGCCGATGGCGGCGCGCTGTCGCTCGTCCGCCGCGCGGGCCAGCAGCAGCTTGGCGCCGTGCGAACCTGCCACGACCACCCAGCGCTTGCCCCCTCCGAGATCGCTGTCTTCCTCCAGAGCGAAGCCCAGGGCGTCGCGGAAGAAGGCGATCGCCTCGTCGTAATCGGGCACCACCAGGGCTGTCATCGCGAGGCCGGTCACTGGCGGAGCATCTCCCGGCCGACGATCATGCGCATGACCTGGTTGGTGCCTTCGAGGATCGAATGCACGCGCAGGTCGCGCCAGAAGCGCTCGATCGGATACTCCCTGAGATAGCCGTAGCCGCCGAACAGCTGGAGCGCGTCGTTGACCACCTTGCTGCCGTTGTCGGTGGCAAGGCGCTTGGCCATGGCGGAGAACTTGCTCTTGTCGGGCGCGTTGTCGGTGACCTTGGCCGCGGCGAGATAAAGCAGCGCACGCGCCGCCTCGAGGTCGGTGGCCATGTCGGCGAGCATGAACTGCGTGTTCTGGAAGTCGGCGATCGGCGTGCCGAACTGCTGGCGCTCCTTGGTGTACTTGACCGCCTCGTCGAGGCAGCGCTGCGCCCCGCCCAATGAGCAGGCGCCGATGTTGAGGCGGCCGCCGTCGAGGCCCATCATGGCGAAGCGGAAGCCTTCGCCCTCGTCGCCGACGCGATTGGCCACGGGGACGCGCGCGTCCTCGAAGATCACCTGTGCGGTGGGGCTGGCGTTCCAGCCGAGCTTCTTCTCGGGCTTGCCGAAGGACACGCCCGGCGTGTCCTTGTCGATCACCAGGCAGGTGATGCCCTTGGTCTTGTGGTCCGAGGTGCGGACCATGGTGACGTATACGTCGTTGAAGCCACCGCCAGAGATGAACTGCTTGGTGCCGTTGAGAACGTAGTGGTCGCCGTCGAGCCTGGCGCTGGTCTTGAGGCCCGCCGCATCCGAACCGCTGCCCGGCTCGGTCAGCGCGTAGCTGGCGATCTTTTCCATCGTCACGAGGTCGGGCAGGTACTTGTCCTTGACCTCCTGCCCGCCGAAGCGGTCGATCATCCATGCGGCCATGTTGTGGATCGAGACATAGGCGCTGGTCGCGGGGCAGCCATAGGCCATGGCCTCCATGATCAGCGCCGCCTCGAGCCGGCCGAGGCCGATCCCGCCGCTCTCTTCGGAGACGTAGATTGCCCCGAAGCCGAGCTCGGCGCTCTGCTTGATGACGTCGCGCGGGAAGTGGCTTTTCTCGTCCCACTCGGCGGCGTGCGGGGTGATGTTGTCGGCGGTGAAGCGCTGCGCCATTTCCTGGATCGCGAGCTGCTCTTCGGTGAGCTGGAATTGTCCTGCATTCGTAGTCATGGCGCGCGCTCTAGCCTTGCCGGTGACGCTAGGGAAGGGGTGAGGCGGTCATTCGGGGACAATCGCCTCGGCCTCGATCTCGACCTTCCATTCCTCGCGGCACAGCCAGGCGACGCCGGCCATGGTTGCGGCAGGGCAGGCCTCGCCGAAGAAGCTGGCGTGGACTGCGCCCACTGCGTCCTGGTCCGCCGGGTCGGTCAGCAGCATGCGCGTGCGCACCACGTCTTGCGCGGTCCCGCCGAGCTGCTCGATAGCGCGAAGGATCAGGACGAAGCAGCGCTCGGCCTGCGCGGCGGCACCGCCGGGAGTGGAGGAGCCGTCGTCCTCGACCGGGCCAGTCCCGGCGACGACGATGCGGTTGCCCTCCCGTACCGCGCGGGCGAAGCCGAACTGCGCCTCGTAGGGCGAACCGGTGAAGGCGTGCTCGCGGCTCATCCGCAGGTGATTTCGGTGATGACCTGCGCCTCGTCGTAACGCACGTTCACGCGATCGGTACGGTAATCCATCGTCCAGGCAGAGTTGGGCGGCCCCCAGCGCAGCGTGGCGGCACCGCTGTCCTTGAGGATCGCCGCGCCCATCTCCGCCGTCGCGTCATGGCCGACATGGTATTGGGCCGCCTCGGCATCGCAGCTTCCGTCCAAGGATGGCGGAGGCGCGCCCGTGTCCGGATCGGCAGGTCCGACATTTCCCGCACAGGCCGCGAGCGGCAGGGCTAGGACGGCGAAAATTGCGGTTCGCATGATCCGGCTCCTCATTCGCATTTCCTGAGTGTCAGCGGCTCGTATTGTTCCCCGTTCACCGAGGATGTCGTCAGCTGTTTGCCATCGGCTCCCAGCGTGTACATCGTTGCGTTCTGCCACGTCTCGCCCTCGCCCTCCATGGCCAGGCTGACGACGATCTGCTCCGGGCTGTCTACCTCGACGCCCGTGACCTCACCGTGCGATTCGTAGAAGCCGACCGTCTTGGGGCCTATTTCCATCCGCGCTTCGGAGTTGGGATCGCAGGCTCCCTTCGCATGGTCCCAGACGCCGACGAAGGCGGCCGGAATGGTGTCGCTCCGGACCGGCTGCGGTGGAACGGCGCCATCGCCGATCCCTCCGTCGGCTTCGACCGGCATGGCATCGGATGCATCCGCCTGGTCGCCATCGTCGCTACCTCCCGAGCAGGCGGCAAGCAGCAGGGCGAAGGGCAGGGCGGGGGAGAGAAATCTGCGTGTCATCATCCCTCCCCAACGCGCTCGCAGCCTCTCTTATCCCATCGTCGGGATGACGAAGGCGTTGGATCCGTCGCCGCCGCCGTCGGGCCAGCGCTGGGTGACCTTCTTGGACTTGGTCCAGAAACGCAGGCCTTCCATGCCGTACTGGTCGATGTCGCCGAAGCCCGAACGCTTCCACCCGCCGAAGCTGTGATAGCTCACCGGGACCGGGATCGGCACGTTGATGCCGACCATGCCGACATTGACCCGGGACGCGAATTCGCGCGCGGCGTGGCCGTTGCGGGTGAAGATGGCGACGCCGTTGCCATATTGGTGCTCGCTCGGCAGGCGAACCGCCTCCTCGAAATCCTTCGCGCGGACGATCTGGAGGACCGGCCCGAAGATTTCTTCCTTGTAGCTTTCCATGTCGGTCGTCACGCGGTCGAGCAGCGTCGGGCCGACGAAGAAGCCCTTCTCGTAACCCTGCAGCGTGAAGCCGCGTCCATCGATGACGACTTCGGCGCCTTCCTTCTCGGCGGTGTCGATCCAGCCTTCGACGCGCGCCTTGTGCTCGGGGGTGACGACGGGGCCGTAATGCGCGTCCTTGTCGGTCGAGATCCCGACGCGCAGGCCCTCGATCGCGGGGATCAGCTTTTCGCGCAGCCTGTCGGCCGTGTCCTCGCCCACCGGCACGACCACCGGAAGCGCCATGCAGCGCTCACCCGCCGAGCCGAAGGCCGCCCCGGCGAGATCGTTCACCACCTGGTCGAGATCGGCGTCGGGCATGACGATGCCGTGGTTCTTCGCACCGCCGAAGGCCTGCACGCGCTTCGCATTCGCGCTGCCGCGCGCGTAGATATACTGCGCGATGTCCGAGGAGCCGACGAAGCTGATCGCGGGAATGTCGGGATGGTCGAGGATCGCGTCGACCATTTCCTTGTCGCCGTGGACGACCTGCAGCAGGCCCTCGGGCGCGCCCGCTTCGAGGAACAATTCGGCGAGGCGCACCGGCACGCTGGGGTCGCGCTCGGAGGGTTTGAGGATGAAGGCGTTGCCCGCCGCGATCGCCATGCCGAACATCCACATCGGGATCATCGCCGGGAAGTTGAACGGGGTGATGCCCGCACCGATGCCGAGCGGCTGGCGCATCGAATAGACATCGATGCCCGGGCCTGCGCCCTGCGTGTACTCGCCCTTCAGTGCCTGTGGGATGCCGCAGGCGAATTCTATCACCTCGAGCCCGCGCTGGACGTCGCCATGTGCATCGTCGACCACCTTGCCGTGCTCGCTCGACAGCAGTTCAGCGAGCTCCTGCTTGTGTTTTTCGACCAGTTCCTTGAACGCGAACATGATGCGCGCGCGGCGCTGCGGGTTGGTCGCCGCCCATTCGGGCTGGACCTTCTTCGCATTGGCGACCGCGCGTTCGAGCAGCGCGGCATCGCCCAGCGCGACTTCGGCCTGCACTTCGCCGGTCGAGGGGTTCCAGATCTTGTGGGTGCGGCCCGAAGAACTGGTGGCGGAGCCGCCCGCTCCGCCGACGATGAAATGGTCAACCTGGCGCATCGAAAAAATCCTCTCTTTTGTTGGCAACGGCCCATACGCACGAGAGGTCCGAAATCAACCGCAAAGGATGGGGACTGGCATTGCAGCCCCCCCCCCCCCCCCGCTGGTCAGAGGTCTGGCAGGCGCTGCTCGGCGAAACCCCAGCCCTGTAGCGATTTCGAGCGCGCGCGGCGGATCAGAGCCTCGGCCTGGTCGATCGAATAGGGGTGGGCGTGCTCCATCTCCTTCAGCTCGTTCCAGGCGATCGGCACTGCCACGGGGGCGCCGCTGCGCGCGCGGGCGGAATAAGGCAGCACCGCGGTCGATCCGCGCTGGTTGCGCAGCCAGTCGATGAAGATCTTCCCCTTGCGCTTGGCCTTGCTCATCGTGGCAGTGAAGCGGTCGGGCTCGGCGAGGCTCAGGGCTTCGGCGAAGCGGCGCGCGAAATCCTTGTGCGCGTCCCACGAATGCCCGCGTTCGAGCGGGACGACGACGTGCACGCCCTTGCCGCCCGAGAGCATGGCGAAGCTGACGAGGCCGAGATCCGATAGGCGCGCGCGGATGTCGCGCGCGGCCTGCCCGACCTCGTCGAAACCGAGTCCCTCGTCGGGATCGAGATCGAACACCATCCGGTCGGGCAGTTCGACATCGTCGCTGCGCGATGCCCAGCCATGGAATTCGATCGTCCCCATCTGGACGCATTGGAGGATGCCACGCGCGCTATCGAGATAGAGGTAATCCTCCGTACCGCCGTCTTTTTCGCGAATCGGCACATGATGGACCGCATCGCCCAGGCCGCCGCTGTCGTGCTTCTGGAAGAAGCATTTCTTCGCGCGCCCCTGCGGGCAGCGGACCAGGCTGATCGGGCGCCGCGCGGCATGGGCCAGCATGAGCGGCGCGACCGCGACGTAGTAGTCGGCGAGCTGGCCCTTGGTCTGGCCGCCATCCGGAAAGACCACGCGGTCGCGGCTCGATATCGCGACCTCTTCTTCGACCTTGGGAGCCGCGGCGGCGGCCTCGGGTTTGACCGCTTGGGCCTCCTTGTCGTCGCGCAGGCCGAGATAGCTCGCATGGCGCACATTCCCCTCTGCGGTGAACTCGGCGAAGGCGATCTCGGCGACCAGCTTGGGGGTCAGCCAGGTGACGCCGCGCGCGCTGGCCCTGTCGGCCTCCACCGGCGCGGTCTTGCGCTCGAGCCGCTTCATTTTTGCGGCGAGATCGTCGAGCTCGTCGGCGGTGAAGCCGGTCCCGACATTGCCCTTGTAGACAAGTTCCTCCTTGCCTTTTGAGCCCTCGTGCTGGGCCAGCAGGAGCGATGCGAAAGGGCGCCCCTTCGCCGAACTCTTCTTCCACCCGACCACGACGAACTCCTGCCGCCGCGTGCATTTCACCTTCACCCAGGCGCGGCTGCGCGCCTGGCGATAGGGGGCGTCGATCTTCTTGGCGATGATGCCTTCCTGCCCCGCCTTGCACATCGTCGCGTAAAGCTGCTCCCCCGCGCCGAGGACATGGTCGGCGAGATGGATCGGCGGCTCGGCCCCGGATAGCAGCGCCTCGAGCCGCTCCTTGCGCTCGATATTGGGCAGCGGCGCCAGATCCTCGCCATCGAGTTCGAGCAGGTCGAAGGCATGGAAGGCCAGCCGGTCGGATGCCGTCTGGCTGCCGTGCCCGCGTTTCAGCACCTGCTGCAGCGTCGAGAAATCCGGGTTGCCCTTGGCATCGGTGGCGACGATCTCGCCATCGATCAGGCAGGCCGGCAGGTCGAGCGCGGCGACGGCCTCGACCAGCGGGCCGAACTTGTCGGTCCAGTCCTTGCCGCTGCGGGTATAGACGCGCACCTCCTCGCCCTTGACGGCGAGCAGGGCGCGATAGCCGTCGAACTTGATCTCGTGCATCCAGCCGTTTCCGGCAGGGACCTCGTCGACCAGGGTCGCCAGCTGCGGTTTGCGGAATTTGGGCAGCGGGGCGGCTTTCCGGCGCTTCGGCTTCACCTCTTTGGCATTGTGCGAGGATGCCTTGCGCATCTGCGCCATGAAGGCCTCGTCCTTTTTGCCCGCGAGCGGATATTCGCCCCGCTTGTCGGCCGCGATCTCGGCCATCGAGCGTCCGGTGAGCACGCTCGTCAACTCGCGCTCGACCAGCGCGTCGCCCGCCTGCGCGTGATCGTCCTGCAATTTGCGCAGCAGCCAGTTCTCGCGCTTCTCTCCGGGCTTCTGCTTGAGCCGGATGAGCAACCATTCGCCCTTCATCCGCTCGCCCTCGAGCGTGAAATGGAGGTGGCCCTTGTCTAGGTCCTTGGCGCTCTTGCCTTCGACCGGGGCCCAGCTGCCCCGATCCCACAGCATCACCGTGCCGCCGCCATATTCGCCCTTGGGGATGGTGCCTTCGAACTCTGCATAGGACAGCGGGTGGTCCTCGGTGCGCACGGCGAGGCGCTTGATCTCGGGATCGGGCGAGGGTCCTTTCGTCACCGCCCAACTCTTGAGCACTCCGTCGACTTCCAGCCGCAAGTCCCAGTGAAGGCGTGTGGCATCGTGCTTCTGGACGATGAACAGGTCGCCGCCTTGGCTCGCCCGTGCCTCGCCCGAGGGTTCGGGCGTCTTCCCGAAATCTCGCTTCGCGTTATATTCGGCAAGGAGGTTAGCGCTCGCCATCGCTCTCCGCCTCCGCCTCCGGGAACCAGCGCTTCTCGACGAAGCCGAGCAGCGTAAGCATGACGACCGATATCACCGCGGCAATCCCGACCAATGGCCACAGCGCGGCACCGCAGGCGATGCCGACAACCGCTGTCAGCCACAGATGCGCCGCAGTGGTGAGGTTCTTCACCTCGCCCTTGCCGAACACGATCAAGCCAGCGCCAATGATTCCGATGAATGCGCCGGTCGCCTCGAAGATGCGCAAAGGGTCCATTCGCGTGCCGTTCAACTGGTAGGAGAGCGCAATGATCGCGACGGTCATCGCGGCGCTGGCGAAGCAGATCAGGCCATGCGTCCGCAGGCCGGCAGCATGCCCCTGCCATTCACGGTCGAGGCCGAGCAACAGACCGAGCGCGGCAGCCACACCAAGCCGGGTGAGCATGTCGAGGTCGAGCCAGTGTATAAGGACGGGGTCGTTGAGTTCCATCCGTTCAAGCGCTCTTCTTGCGCTTGGGGGCCGACTTCGCGGGAGGCGACGTGTCCCCGACCGACTTCTTCAATGCCGCCATCAGGTCGATGACGTTCCCTCCGCCGCTCTCTGGCTCGTCGACATCCTCGATGACGGCCCGCTTGCCCTTCGACTTGGCCTTCTTGTCGATCAGCTTCTTCAGCGCGGCGCCGTAGCGGTCCTCGAACTCCCCGGCATCGAAGGGCGCACTCTTGTCTTCGATCAGCTTGGCGGCGAGATCGAGCAGTTCCTTCTTCGGCTTGGTATCGTCGATATTGTCGAAGAAGGCCTGCCCCTGCCGTACTTCGTCGGCATAGCGCAAAGTCTCGAGCAGCAGCCCCTTGCCGCAGGGTTTGATCGCGACCAGCTTCTCGCTGCCGCGGACCGAGAGCTGGCCGAGCGCCACCTTCTTCGCCTTGCGCAGCGCGTCGCGCAGCACGACGAAGGCTTCCTCGGCCAGCTCGTCCTGCGGCGCGATGTAATAGGGCTTCTCGAAATAGAGCGGGTCGATCTCGCAGGCATCGACGAACTGGACCAGCTCGAGCGTCTTCTTGCTCTCGATCCTGACCGCCTCGATCTCCTCGTCGTCGAGGAGGACGTAATTGCCCTTCGAGACCTCGTAGCCCTTGATGATCTCGTCGCGGTCGACCGGGCCGATCCCGGGGACGACCTTCTCGTAGGAAATCCGCTTCCCACTCGGCTCGTGGATCTGGTTGAAGCGGATCTTGGCCCCCGATTTGGTGGCCGAATAGATTTCGACCGGGATCGAGACCAGCGCCAGCCTGATTTGTCCCTGCCAGTAAGCGCGTGCAGCCATGAACCTTCCCTTCGCCCGAGAAAGCGTTTCTGTGGCTCAAGCGTTCCTGAGGAGCGGTCGGGGGAGGTGCATGTGCGACCCTGCCCAGGAGGCCTGCACGCGACGCGCCATATTGACCGGACGGGCAAGGTCGGGCAAGCGCGCCTGCGCTCCGCGGGTGTAGCTCAATGGTAGAGCAGCAGCTTCCCAAGCTGACGACGAGGGTTCGATTCCCTTCACCCGCTCCAGCGCCGCGCCCGGTCGTTCCGCATCAGCCGGCGGCGAAGGTGCCGGTGTCGAAGAAATGGGCGATCTTCCTGCGCTCGCGCGCGATGTCGAGGCCCTTGGCCGCGAGCCAGCCTTCGTCGAAGATCGTGTCGGCATAGCGCGCGCCATCGTCGCACAGGATCGATACGATCGAGCCCCTGAGGCCGCGTTCGGCCATGTCTGCGGCGATCATCGCGCAGGCCCAGACATTGGTCCCGGTCGATCCGCCGCAGCGCCGCCCCAACCGTTCGCTAACTTCGTGCGCGGCAGCGATCGAACAGGCGTCGGGAATTGCCTCCATCCGGTCGACCACATCGGGCAGGAAGCTCGGCTCGACCCGCTGCCTGCCGATCCCTTCGATACAGCCCGATGGGTGCTCGACCCGCTCGACCGAACGATCGGCCCAATGGCGGTGAAAAACCGAGCCATCGGGGTCGGCCACGCAGACGCGCGTATTAAATCGATTGTAGCGCGCGTAGCGGCCGATTGTGGCCGATGTGCCCCCCGTTCCCGCACCGCAGACGATCCAGTGCGGCACCGGATGGGGTTCGCGCGCCATCTGGGTGAAGATCGATTCGGCGATGTTGTTGTTGGCGCGCCAGTCGGTCGCGCGTTCGGCATAGGTGAACTGGTCGACGTAATGCCCGCCGAGATCGTCGGCGAGCGATTGCGCCGCCTCGTAGACTTCGGCCGGGCCGTCGACGAAATGGCACTCGCCGCCATAGAAGGCGATCGCGTCGATCTTCGCCTGCGCGGTGGACTTGGGGACGACCGCGATGAAACGCAGCCCGAGCATGCGCGCGAAATAGGCTTCCGAAACCGCGGTCGATCCACTGGAGGCCTCGACCACAGGCGTGTCTTCGCAAATCCAGCCGTTGCACAATCCGTAAAGGAACAGCGAGCGCGCCAGCCGGTGCTTGAGGCTGCCGGTCGGATGGCTCGATTCGTCCTTCAGGTATATGGCGATGTCGGGCAGCGCTGGCACCGGTAGGGGCAGCAGATGCGTATCGGCGGACCGGTTGAAGTCCGCCTCGATCCGCCCGATCGCCCAACTCACCCATTCGCGTTTCGTCGTCATGCCGCCCTTCTATCGCGCCGACGGGAGAGGGGAAGACCCGGGGGGCGGGCTATCCTCCGCTGCGGCTATTTGGGTGGCATCCGGATCGCGCCGTCGAGGCGGAACTGGTGGCCGTTGATGTAGGAGTTGCGTGCGATTTCGAGGATCAGCGAAGCGAATTCCTCTGGATGGCCGAGCCGCTTGGGGAAGGGGACCGAGGCGTTGAGCTGGTCCCACATCTGCGGGTTGCGGTCCTTCATGCCGAGCATGAGCGGGGTGGCGAAGATCCCCGGCATGACCGAATTCACGCGGATCCCGATGTCCATCAGGTCGCGCGCCATCGGCAGGACGAGGCCGTTCACGCCCGCCTTGCAGCTGCCGTAGATGACCTGGCCGATCTGGCCGTCCTGCGCAGCAACGCTGGCGGTGAGCGTGATGCAGCCGCGCTCGCCATCCTCGTTCAGCGGTTCGGAATTGGCCATGCCGAGCGCCGAGTGGCTGGCGATGCGGTAAGAGGCGACGAGGATGCCCTCGGCCCCGAAGGCGTAATCCTCGGTCGAAAGCCGCCTGTAGCCGCCGCTCTCCTTGTCCCAGCCGAGCGTCTTGCCGCGGCGACTGGTCATGGCGCAATGCACCGTCACACGTTCCTGGCCGTGCGCCGCGCGCGCCGTCTCGAAGCCGTCGACGACGGATTGCTCATCGGTGATGTCGACGCGCGCGAAGGTCCCGCCGATCGCCTTGGCATGCGCTTCGCCCGCTTCCTCGTTGACGTCGAAGATGGTGACCTTGAGCCCGGCATCCGCCAGCGCCTGCGCGCTCGCCTTGCCTAGCCCCGATGCGCCGCCGGTGACGACCGCCGCCATGCCCTGTTCAAGCTTCATTCCCGCCTCCCCTGTGCGTTTTCCTTGCGTCCCTGCTATCGCAGGCTGCAGGGTCGAGACAACAGATACGAAGCGGGGACGGGAATAGCGTGACTTCACTGTTATTTACGATGGTCGCCACCTTCCTCACGGCGCTTGGTGCGCGCGACCAGTTGCTGGTGGCGCGTCTCGCGGAGAGGCTGGGGGCATCGGGCGGCTTGCTGGTCGTGGGGCTTGCAAGCTCGGCACTCTCGGCCTTCGCCGCCGCCTGGGTCGGCGCATGGCTCGCGCAGACCATGTCGGAAAGCGCCGCGAGCATGTTTGTGGCCATCGCGCTGCTGCTGGCAGCCTTCGAATGTGCCTGGCCCAATCGCGAAAAGGTCCCGCAGGAGCCAACCCGATCGCTCGGCGCGATCGCGATCGTGCTGTTTGCGAGGCAACTGACCGACGCTTCGCGCTTCCTCGTCGCCGCCTTCGCCGTGGTCTTCGCCGGATGGCCGCTGGCGGGCCTCGGAGGCGCCATCGGCGGCAGCGCTGCCCTGGCGCTTGGCTGGACCATGGCGGGCGCACTCGAACGGAAGCTGCCGTTGCGGGGGCTGCGGCTCGCGTTGGCGGCGATCCTGTTCCTCCTCGCGGCAGTGACGGGCCTGAGCGCTCGCGGTATCATCGGATAATCCGATCACAGCGAGATCTTTTCATCGGGAAACCGACATCCCGTCCTTTCGTTGGTTGGATAAATCCAAGTTTGACGAAAGGGGAATCCCATGGCCGAAGTCGGCGACAATTCGAAAGCTGCTCTTGTCGAGGCGCTCAACGGTGCGCTGGCGGATACGGTGGCGCTCTATTTCAAGACCAAGAACTTTCATTGGCATGTCGCAGGTCCGCGCTTCCGCGACCTGCACCTGCTGTTCGACGAGCAGGCGGCCCAGCTGCTCGGCACGGTCGATGCGATCGGCGAGCGCGTGCGCAAGAACGACGAATATACGCTCACGTCGATCGGCAGCGTCGGCAAGCAGACGCGGATCAAGGATCAGGACGACGTCACGCTGACCGCCGATGCGATGGTGGCCGAACTGCGCGACGACAACCGCAAGCTGCACGAGCGGCTGGTCGAGGTGAAGGACGCCGCGGAAGAGGCCGGAGACAACGCCACCAGCGGCGTGGTCGACGACTGGATCGACCAGTGCGAGGAGCGCGTCTGGTTCCTCAACCAGACCAGCAAATGAGCGCATAGCTATGCGTACCAGCGCTGGGGCCGCCTTTCCTCTTGGGGAAGGGCGGCCCTGGTGTATCTAGGGACGATGGACAACGTCACGATCGTCGAGAAATGCAGCGATTCCGCGATTGCCGATTGGCTCGCGGCGCGGCTGAGCGAGCAGATGGGCACGCACGAGGGGCCGGTGACCATCACCGTTCCCGGCGGATCGACGCCCTTCCCGATTATCGAGGCGCTGCTCGATCACGACATCGACTGGACCCGCCTGGTCGTGTGGCCGGGTGACGACCGTGTTGTGCCCGAGGATCACCCGGCATCGAATACCGGCAAGCTGCGCGACTTGTTCGAGCCCGTGGGGGTGGAGGTCGTCACGCTGACCGAGATGGAGGCGGTGCCGCATTTCGCGCTGGCCTGGCTTGGCATGGGCGCGGACGGCCACATCGCTTCGCTGTTTCCCAATACCGATCCGCGGATTGATGAGCCGCGCAGCATCCTTCGGTTGACGCCCGACCCGCTGCCGCCCGAGGCGCCCTTCGACCGGATCAGCCTGACGATCCCGGCGCTGCTGTCGAGCGATGCGCTGGTCTTCGTGATCCGCGGAGAGGACAAGCGCGCGGTGTTCAACCAAGCGGTTGCGGGAAAACACGATCTTCCGGTTGCACGGCTGCTCGGCGCGGCTACACAACCGGTGACATGCTTCGCCTGATCCCCAAGAGGTTGCACCATCTAGCGTTGAGGGTCGCCCATCGTCTGCGCCATCACTGGCGGCAGCGGAGCGGCAGGGCCGGCGACGGTGTGAGCGTGATCGGGCGCGATTTCGATGGCCAGATTCTCCTCGTACGGCACAGCTACGGCCCGCCCGGTTGGTATTTTCCAGGGGGCGGCGTCGGTCGTCGCGAAAGTCCCGAGGATGCGGCCCGCCGCGAACTTCTGGAAGAAGCAGGCTGCGAGATCGAAGGGCTCACGCTGGTCGGCGTGATCGTGGAGGAGCTGTCGGGTGCGCCGCATCGCGCCCATATCTTCGACGGGACGGTCAATTGCATGCCGCAGGCGGACGGCCGCGAAGTCGTCGAAGCGAGATTCTTCCCGACCCATTCGCTGCCAGAGCCGCTCAGCCCGCGGACAAGGGCGCGGCTCGATCTGTGGCGCGCACGCAGGTTCTAGAGCAGCGATAGCTGCGCGTCGGGGCGCGGCTCCTCGCTCGTATCGCCCTCGAGCTTAGAAAGCGTCAGCCCCATCAGCCGGATCGGCATCGGCAGCGGAAGCACTTCCTCGAGCAGCGCACGGCCGATAGCGGCGAATTCCTGCTTGTCCGCGATCGGCCGGTCGACCGTTTTCGCGCGGCTGAATATCTGGAAGTCGGTATACTTCATCTTGAGCGTGACCGTGCGGCCCTTCGCCTCGGCGCGCTCAATATAGCCCCAGACGATATCGATGATGTCTTCCATCGTCTCACGCAACTCGCTGCCCGAGGAGAGGTCGCGGCTGAAGGTGCGCTCGCCCCCCACCGACTTGCGAATGCGGCTCGAACGCACGGGCCTCAGATCGATTCCGCGCGCGGCCCGGTAGAGATAATCGGCGAAGCTGCCGAAATGCGCACGCAGCCACGCGATATCCTTGGCCGCCAGGTCGCCGCCAGTCTCGATTCCCAGTCGTGCCATCTTTTCCGCGCCCTTGGGCCCGACGCCGTGGAAGCGGCGGATCGGCAGCTTGGCGACGAATTGCGCGCCCTCGCCCGGACGGATGACGCACATTCCGTCGGGCTTGTTCTGGTCGCTGGCGATCTTGGCGAGGAACTTGTTGTACGAGACGCCCGCGCTAGCGGTCAGATTGGTCTTGGCGCGGATTTCCTGCCGGATCAGCTCGGCGATGCGCGTGGCGCTGCCGATTCCGAGCTTGTCCTCGGTCACGTCGAGATAGGCTTCGTCGAGGCTCAGCGGTTCGACCAGTTCCGTATGGTGATGGAAGATCGTCCGTATCTGCCGGCTCGCTTCCTTGTAGGCGTCGAAGCGGTGGCGCACGAAGATGAGGTCGGGGCACAACCGCTTGGCCGTGACCGAGGGCATGGCGCTGCGCACGCCGAACTTGCGCGCTTCGTAGCTCGCCGCCGCCACGACTCCGCGCCCGCCCGACCCGCCGACGGCAACCGGCTTGCCGCGCAGATCGGGATTGTCGCGCTGTTCGACGCTGGCGAAAAACGCGTCCATGTCGACATGGATGATCTTGCGCAGGCCGTCGGCCTCGCCGTCGCCATCCGTGTCTTTCGCGTCACTCATTGCAGCTCACGATAGTCGGGCGGGTTGCAAAGCGGAACCTTGTCCGTCACCTGCCTTTTTGTGCAGATGCGAAGCGAACCCCTTGCCGGCGGCGAACGCCCGATTGCCGAAGCCGCCCACGGCCAGCGGATCGGCGAGCGCGAGCTGATCTGGATGATGGCGCTGCTGATGGCCTGCAATGCCTTCGGCATCGACTCGATCCTGCCTGCGCTCGACCATCTGGCGACCAGCCTCGGGGCCCAGGGCAATTCGCGCCAGTTCGTGGTCGGCGTCTACCTGCTCGCGGCCGGCTTCGGGACTCTGGTTCCAGGCGCCTTCGCTGATCGCTATGGCAGGCGGCCCGTGCTGTTCACCGCGCTGGGCTTCTACATCGTGCTGTCGCTGGCCTGCGCCGCGGCCACCACTTTCCCGCAGATGATCGCGCTGCGAGCGCTGCAGGGGTTCTTCGCCGCCGGGATCATCGCGCTTCCGCCGGCTATCATCCGCGACCGCGTAGGCGGGGACAAGATGGCGCGGATGATGAGCCTGATCTTCGTGATATTCCTGCTCGTGCCGGCGGTCGCGCCGAGTATCGGCCAAGGCGTGCTCCTGTTGCTCGGCGACTGGCGGTGGATCTTTGTGGCCATGGCTGTGCTCGGCTGCGTGATGAGCGCCTGGGTCTATGTCCGCCTGCCCGAGACGCTGCACGAGGAAGACCGGCAGGAGATCAATGTCTCGGTGATCGCGCGCAACATGCGCAGCGCGGTCACGCTTCGCTCGACCATTGGCTACACGCTGGCGAGCGCACTGGTCTTCGGCGGCCTGTTCGGCTTCATCAATTCCTCGCAGCAGTTGATCGGCGAGGCATTCGGTGCGGGCGAGAAGTTCCCGCTGCTGTTCGCCATCTGCGCGGGGTGCATGGCGATCGCCAACTGGTCGAACAGCCGCATCGTGGAACACGTGGGCGCACGCCGCGTGAGCCATACGGCGCTGTTCCTGTTCATCCTGGTCGCGGGTCTGCAGTTGTGGTTCGCCAATCAGCCCGATGAAACGCTGTGGACTTTCGTCCCGCTGATGGCCGCCAATATGAGCCTACTCGGTTTCATCGGGGCGAACTTCGGCTCGATCGCAATGCAGCCGTTCAAGCATATCGCGGGTGCCGCCTCCTCGGCGCAGAGCTTCCTGCGGATGACCACGGGGGCACTGCTGGGCGCCGGGATTGGCTATGCCTATGACGGCACGGCCCGGCCGCTCGCGCTGGCGCTGCTGGTGACCGCTACGACCAGCCTCCTCTTCGTGCTCTATTCGGAAAATGGTTCGCTGTTCGGACCGCCCGAGCCCGACGAGGAAGACTAGTTCGCGTCCTCGGTCCTGTGATGGACCGAACGCCGGAAGGTCTCGGGCAGAAACAGCAGCCCCACCACCAGGCTCAGCAAGGCCACCCCGACCGGGTACCAAAGTCCGGCATAGATATCGCCCGTTGCCGCGACCATGGCGAAGGCGATGGTCGGCAGGAAGCCGCCGAACCAGCCATTGCCGATATGGTAAGGCAGGCTCATCGCAGTGTAGCGGATGCGCGCGGAGAAGAGCTCGACCAGCAGTGCCGCGATCGGCCCGTAGACCATGGTCACCAGCAGCACGAGTGCGGTGAGGATGGCGACGACCATCGGCTTGTCGATCCGCGCCGGGTCGGCCCTGGCGGGATAGCCTGCTTCGGCCAGCGCCGCGGTGAGCTCGTCGGTCCCCGAGCCAGGACGGATGTGGACAGTGCGGGTCCCGATGCTGACTCTCGCGAGCCCCGGCGCGTCGCTGAGCGAGCCGTCGGTATAGGGCACACCCGCCTTGGCCAGCGCCGATTTGGCGATATCGCAGCCATTGGTGTCGAAGGCGGTCTTGCCGATCGGATCGAACTGGACCGAACATTCGTCGAGCGCGGTGCTGACGACGACCGGCGCGCGCGCCTGCGCATCGGCCAGTGCGGGATTGGCCGCCCCGGTGAGCGCGCCGAACAGCGGGAAATAGGTCAGTGCGGCCAGTGCCAGCCCGCTCATGATGATCGGTTTGCGCCCGATGCGGTCGGACAGCCAGCCGAAGACGAGGAAGAACGGTGTGCCTATGGCGAGCGCGATGGCGATCAGTATGTTGGCCGTGCCGCCATCGACCTTGAGTACCTTCTCGAGGTAGAACAGCGCGTAGAACTGGCCCGTGTACCAGACCACCGCCTGCCCCGCGACGGCGCCGAGCAGCGCGACAAGCACCCACTTGAGGTTGCCCCAGCGACCGAAGGCCTCGGACAGGGGCGCCTTCGAGGTTTCGCCTTCCTCCTTCATCGCCTGGTAGACCGGGCTTTCGGCGAGCTGCAGGCGGATCCACAATGATACGCCGAGCAGAATCGCCGACAGCAGGAAGGGCACGCGCCAGCCCCAGTCGGCGAAGGCCTCCTCGCCCATCCAGCTCCTCAGTCCGATGACCACCAGCAGCGCGGCGAACAGGCCGAGCGTGGCGGTGGTCTGAATGAAGCTGGTGTAAAACCCGCGCTTCCCCTCGGGTGCGTGTTCGGCGACATAGATCGCCGCACCCCCGTATTCGCCGCCGAGCGCGAGGCCTTGCAGCAGGCGCAGGCCGACGAGCAGAAGCGGCGCAGCCACGCCGATGCTGGTATAGCTCGGCAGCAGGCCGACTGCGAAGGTAGACAGGCCCATCAATCCCATCGTCACGAGGAAGGTGTATTTGCGCCCCACGAGATCGCCCACCCGCCCGAAGACCAGTGCACCGAAGGGCCGCACGGCAAAGCCAGCCGCGAAGGCACCGAGCGCGAGGATGAAGGCGGTGGTGTCGTTGACGCCCGAGAAGAACTGCGCGGAGATGATCGTCGCGAGCAGGCCGTAGAGGTAAAAATCGTACCACTCGAACACGGTCCCCAGGGACGATGCGATGATCACCTTGCGGTGCGACGGCGCGGCGATTGCGGTCTCTGTCATGAATTCCCCCCGACCGCTTACTCGCTTCCCAGGCGCCTCCATGCAAGTCCCGCGAATTCGCATAGCAATGGGCGTGTGTCGCGCGGGTCGATGATGTCCTCGACGTTGAAGCGCTCGGCGCTGCGGAAGGGCGAGGTGACCTTGTCGAGCCGCTCGCGGATCGCCGCAAGCTCTGCCGCCGGGTCCTCGGCTGCTTCGAGCTCCGACTTGTAGGCGACCTCGAGCCCGCCCGCGATCGGCAGGCTGCCCCAGTCGCCTGAAGGCCAGCAAAAGCGGTACTGATAGGTCTCGGCATTGCTCATCGCGCTGCCGGCGATGCCATAGGCGCGCCGCAGCACCACCGAGGCAAGCGGGACCGTAGCCTTGTAGATCGCATTCATCGCCTGGACGCCGTAGCGGATCGTACCCGCCATCTCGGCCTCGCGCCCGATCATGAAGCCGGGGTTGTCGACCAGATGGACGATCGGAAGGCGGAACAGGTCGGCGAGCTTGACGAAGCGCTCGACCTTTTCGCTGGTCTTCGCGTCCCAGCTCCCGCCCAGATAGGACGGGTCGCTCGCCAGCACCATCACCGGCCAGCCGTCTAGCCGGGCGAGCGCGGTGATGCAGGCGCGGCCCCACATGCGGCCGATCTCGAACACCGTGCCCTGGTCGAAGACCATCTCCATGCAGCGCCGCATCGAATAGACCTGCTTCTCCTCGCGCGGGACGAGGCTCAGCAGCGCTTCCTCGCGGCGGTGGACCGGATCGGTGCAGTTGGAGCGGCGGGCGAGCTGGCCGACATGTTCGGGCATGAAGGACAGGAAGTGGCGCGCCCGGGCGAAGGCCTCGGCCTCGGAGCCGACCTCGTCGTCGACCACGCCGTTGCGCGTGTGGATGCCGCTGCCGCCGAGGTCCTCCTTGGCCTGCTGGTGATCCTCGGACCCCTTGTAGGCTTCGCCGAGCCCGTCGACCACGGCGGGTCCGGCGGCGAAGATCTGGCTGAGGCCGCGGACCATGATCGAATAGTGGCTGGCCGCGACCCGCGCGGCGCCGAGCCCGGCAGTCGGGCCGAGCGCTAGCGCCACCACCGGCACGGTGTCGAGATTGGTCACGACATCGGACCATCCGGGCACGGCCGGGATATAGGTCGCGCCGATCATCTCGAGCGTCTTGACGCTGCCTCCGCCGCCGGTGCCGTCGATCATGCGGATGATGGGGAGCTTCAGCTCGTGCGCCATCTTTTCGGCCTGCACCATCTTGCGGCTGATCCCGGCATCGGCCGCGCCGCCGCGAATGGTGAAGTCGTCCGCCGTGGCGACGACGGGGCGTCCGTTGATCTCGGCCTTGCCGAACAGGAAGGGGGCGGGGAGGACGCCCGTGAGGTTGCCCTCCTCGTCATAGGAGCCACGCCCGGCGATCTTGCCGATCTCGCGGAAGGAACCGTCGTCGACCAAGGCCGCGAGCCGCGCGCGCGCGTCCATCTTGCCGCGACCGTGCTGGCGAGAGACCTTCTCGTCGCCGCCCATCGCCTCCGCCAGCGCTTCGCGATGGCGCAGTTCCTCTAGTTCACGCTCCCAACTCACCCGGCTCTCCCGTCATTGCGAGGCGCCGCAGGCGCCGCGGCAATCCAGAATGATCCGCCTCTGGATTGCTTCGCTACGCTCGCAATGACTGGAAGGTTTGTGAAGCCTTATTCTTCGCTCGGCTCCACCACGGCGAGCACGGCCTCCACCTGCACCTGGCCGCCCTCGCTGACCGACAGCTCGGTCACCGTGCCGTCGAAGGGCGCGGTGAGCGCGTGCTCCATCTTCATCGCCTCGAGCACCATCAATCGCTGGCCGGCGGTGACGGTGTCGCCCTGAGCCACGTCGACCGCAATGACCTTGCCCGGCATGGGCGCGACGATCGCGCCATCGCCGGCTGCGGCGGCGCCCGAGCCGCGCGACTGGCGTTCGAAGGTGAAGCTCTGCCCGTCGACGAAGACCACAGCGCGCGCCGCGTCTACGAAACCGGTTGTTGCGAGATCGGGACCCGAACGAGCCGCCGACACCTTTCGTGTCTCGCCCTTGTGCGTGAGCGTGGTCGCCAGCACGCCGGGGGCGTTGAGGCGCAGGCCGATGGGCAAGTCCTCATGCTCCTCGACTTCGGCGAGGGCGATGAAGTCGGCTGCGCTCTGCCAGATGGCGTCATCCGCCTCGTCTGAGGAAACGAGGCTGTCGAGCTTCGATTCGATGAAGCCGGTGTCGAGCTTGGCGTCCTCGAAATCCTCGTCGCGCAGGCAATTTGCGATGAAGGCTGCATTAGTCTTCACCGGCCAGATCTCGACGCCTTCGGCGATCTCGGCGAGTTGGTCGATGGCGTCGCCGCGGCTCTCGCCCCAGACGACCAGCTTGGCCACCATCGGGTCGTAGAAGGGCGAGATCATGTCGCCTTCCTCGACACCGGTCTCGATGCGGCCTTCGACGCCGAGGTCGAAATGGTCGAGCGCGCCGGTCGAGGGCAGGAAGCCGCCCGCCGGGTCTTCAGCATAGAGGCGTGCCTCGATCGAATGGCCGTCGATGAAGAGCTCGTCCTGCTGCAGCGGGATCGGCTCGCCGCTCGCCACGCGAAGCTGCCATTCGACCAGGTCGACGCCGGTGATCTCCTCGGTCACCGGGTGCTCGACCTGCAGGCGGGTATTCATCTCCATGAAGAAGATGCGGTCGGCGCGCAGGCCCTCGCTCGCATCGGCGATGAATTCGATCGTGCCGGCACCTTCGTAGTCGACCGCCTTTGCTGCACGAATTGCTGCACCGCATATTGCAGCACGCGTTTCCTCGTCCATGCCCGGCGCGGGCGCTTCTTCGATCACTTTCTGGTGGCGGCGCTGGAGCGAACAGTCGCGCTCGAACAGGTGGACGACATTGCCATGGCTGTCGCCGAAGACCTGCACCTCGATATGCCGGGGCGAGGTGATCCACTTCTCGAGCAGGACCTCGTCGTTGGAGAAACTCGCCTTCGCCTCGCGTCTGCAAGACTCAAGCATTTCAACGAATTGCTGCGCAGCATCGACCTTGCGCATGCCCTTGCCGCCGCCGCCCGCGACGGCCTTGATCAGCACGGGATAGCCGATCGCGTCGGCTTCTTTCTGCAAGCGCTCGACCGACTGGTCCTCGCCTTCGTAGCCGGGGGTGACCGGAACACCCGCCTCACGCATCAGCTTTTTGGCGGCGTCCTTGAGGCCCATCGCTTCGATGCTGCCGGGCTTCGGTCCGACCCAGGTCAGCCCGGCATCGATCACTGCCTGCGCGAAGCCCGCATTCTCCGACAGGAAGCCATAGCCGGGGTGGATGGCTTGCGCTCCGGTCTGCTTCGCTGCGGCGATGATCTTCTCGCCGACGAGATAGCTTTCGGCAGCGGCCGAGGGACCGATATGCACCGCCTCGTCGGCGCTGCGTACGTGCAACGCCCTTGCGTCGGCGTCCGAATAGACCGCCACGGTGGCGATGCCCATCTCGCGCGCGGTGCGGATGATGCGGCAGGCGATCTCGCCGCGATTGGCGATGAGGAGTTTGCTGATCATGCGAGCGCGCTAGCCGTAGCGTCGCTGCGCATCAAGCTACCAGCCCGCGACGGGCTTGAAATCGTGGCGCGACCAGATGATCGGCTCGCGCGGGCCCCTCGGACGATTCCAGACCGCCTCGAAGAAGGCGGCGGTCATGTGCCACAGCTTCTCGACCGAGCCGACGCGCGTGCGGCTGTCCCAGGCGAGCTGGCCGCGGGTGAGAACCTTGCGTCCGATCGCGCCGTAGATGCGCGCGGCGGAGAGCACAGCCCAGCGCTGGCGGAAGCGCAGTCGCTTCGTGCCCAGCCTGGCCGCCGCCTCGTGCCTTTCCATCAACGCGACGAGCCGCGGCATCAACCAGGCAAGGCGGAAACGGTTCTCGGGCAGGGCATGCTCGCCCTCTTCCCAGCCCATCTCGTCGAGCCAGCTCTTGGGGAGGTAGCACCGGCCGGCAGCGTCGTCCTCGACGATGTCGCGCGCAATGTTGGCGAGCTGGAAGGCGAGGCCGAGATCGCAGGCGCGATCCAGCGTCTCGCCGTCGTCGGGATGCACACCCATGATCCGCGCCATCATGATGCCGACCGCGCCGGCGACATGGTAGCAATAGCGCAGCATATCCTTTTCGGTCTTTGGTCTCCAGCGCGTGGCGTCGAGCGCGAATCCGGCGATCACGTCGTTCGCCTCCGCCAGCGTCAGCCCGCATTCGTCGGCGACGAGGCCAAAGGCGTCGAAGGCGGCGTCGGCGGTCGGCTGTTCCTCGAAGGCGCGCTTGGTGAGGATGCGAAGTGCCTGGACACGATCCTCGGCATCCTTCGGCGTACCCTGGTCGCCCAATGGCCCGCCCTTGTCCTGGTTGTCGGCAATGTCGTCGCAGCGGCGGCACCAGGCATAGAGCAGCCAGCTGCGCTCGCGCGTCGCCTTGTCGAACAGCTTTGAGGCGGCGGCGAAACTGTGCGAGCCCTGCTCGATCGATTCGAGCGATTTCTCGACCAGCATCGCGCGATCGCGCCCGCCCCCCGCCCGCGCCGGCGTGGGCCGCATGTAGCGCGAAGGCACGAGGGGGCGCGGCTTGTTCAGAGGTCGTCGGCCTTCATCTGGAAGATCGGCGTATGCGCCTCGTAGCCGGCCATCTTGCCGAGCAGTGCATCGAGCGTTTCGGCATCGAGGATGATCCCCTGGTGTGCCGGGCGCACGAAGCCGACGTCCGCCATGTGGCGGTTGAAGGCGATGAGGTGGTCGTAGAAGCCGAAAGCGTTCAACAGGCCCACGGGTTTGGTGTGGTAGCCCAGCTGTGCCCAGCTGACCGCCTCCCACAGCTCGTCCATCGTGCCGACGCCGCCGGGGATGGTCACGAAGCCATCGGACAGATCGGTGAAACGCTGCTTGCGTTCGTGCATGCCCGAGACGGTGTAGAGTTCGGTGCAGTCGTGGTTGGCCACTTCGGAATTAGCCAACGCATCGGGGATGACGCCGATCACCTCGCCGCCCGATTCCAGCGCGCCGCGTGCCACCGCGCCCATCAGGCCCAGCCGACCGCCGCCATAGACGAGGCCGATTTCGCGCTCCGCCAGGCCTTTGCCGACGTCGTAGGCCAGTTGGATAAAGCGCGGATCCTCGGGCGAGGCCGATCCGCAATAGACGGCAAGTCGTTTCATCTCGCGGCTCATCCCGCCAAATCCTCCAGCATCAATCCGGCAGTCGCCTTGGCGCTGCCGACCACACCGGGGATTCCGGCGCCGGGGTGCGTCCCAGCGCCGACGAGGTAGAAATTGTCAAGCACGTCGTCCCGGTTGTGCCCACGGAACCAGGCGCTCTGGGTGAGCAGAGGCTCGAGACTGAAGGCACTCCCCATATGCGCGTTGAGGTCCATCGCGAAATCGCGCGGGGCATAGTGGAACTTGGTCACGATGCGATCCTGCAGGCCGGGGATCAGCCGGTGCTCGAGCTCTTCGAGGATGCGCTTCTCGAGCAACGGTCCCATCTCTTCCCAGTCGAGGGCCAGCTTGCCCATGTGCGCCACCGGGATGAGCGCATAGAAGGTGCTCATGCCCTCGGGCGCCATCGACGGATCGGTGACGGTCGGGTGGTGCAGGTAGATCGAGAAATCCTGCGGCAGCACGCCGTGGTCGTAAATGTCTTCGAGCAGCCCTTTGTAGCGCGGTCCGAACAGGATCATGTGGTGCGGAATGCCCGGCCAGCTGCCCTCGATCCCGAAATGGACCACGAACAGGCTCGGGCTGAAGCTCTTGCGCGCGAGGCTGCGCGAATAGTCCGCGCCGCGCTTGGACCCTGCGAGCAGGTCCTTGTAGCTGTGCATGATGTCGGCATTGCTGGCGATCGCATCGAAGCGCTGGCGCCAGCCCGAATGCGTTTCCACTTCGGTCACCTGCTTGCCCAGCGTGTGGATATGGACCACCGGATCGTGCAGGCGGAGCGTCCCGCCGAGCCGTTCGAAATGGCGCACCATGCCCGCGATCAGCTGGTTGGTGCCGCCCTTGGCCCACCACACGCCGCCGTCGACCTCGAGCTTGTGGATCAACGCATAGATGCTGCTGGTCTTCATCGGGTTGCCGCCGACCAGCAGGGTGTGGAAGCTCAGCGCCTCGCGCAGCTTCTCGTTTTCGACATAGCTCGCCACGGTCGCATAGACGCTGCGCCAGGCGCGCTGCTTGGCCAGTGCGGGGGCCGCCTTGAGCATCGACTTGAAATCGAGGAAGGGAACGTGGCCGAGCTTGACGTAGCCTTCCTGATAGACTGCCTCGGAGTAGTCGAGAAAGCGCTGGTAGCCGGCGACGTCGGCCGGATTGAGTTGCGCGATCTCGCGGAACAGCTGCTCCTCGTCGTTCGAATAGTCGAATTGTGTGCCGTCGGGCCAGGCGAGGCGGTAGAAGGGCATGACCGGCATCAGCTCGACATCCTCGGCGATGTCGTGCCCCGACAGCGCCCAGAGTTCCTTCAGGCAATCGGGATCGGTGATGACGGTCGGCCCGGCATCGAAGGTGAAGCCGTCCCTCTCCCAGAAATAGGCGCGCCCGCCGGGCTTGTCGCGGGCCTCGACTACCGTTGTCCGGATACCTGCTGACTGCAGCCGGATCGCCAGCGCGAGGCCGCCGAAGCCGGCGCCGATGACACAGGCGCTCTTGTCCCCGGCGGAGGAGGCATCGGGCATCGTCGCGTCGCTCGGGGTAACGGGGGTAGTCATCTCGGCGTTCATTGCGACCTTTCATGGACGAGCGGGCTGCCCTTGCCAAGCAGCGCCCGGATGGCGGCGAATACGGGCACCGGCGGCTTTCCCGAGAGGACGCGCAGCCTGTCTGCGGCCGTGGAGCGTCCGGCGTAGAAGCGCTCGACCAGCGGTTCGCGCAGGCGATAGAAGCGCCCGAACACCCGGTATCGTTCCTCGGGCCGGGCCGCGTCGAACAGCATGCGGCCGAGACTGCGGTAGAAACCCGTCGCGCGCCAGTGGTCGCGGGCGCGGTGATCGAACAGGTTGGCGATCCGGTCGCCCGGCAGATGGGCATGACGCGCCAGTTCCAGCGCATTGGCGATGGCGAAGGGCAGTGTGTAGCTGGTCAGCGGATGGGTGAACCCGGCGCGCGCGCCGCTGCGCACGATGCCGGGCTCGCCGAGGCCGGTGTGATAGGCAGCGAAATCGCCCCCGGTGATGACGGGCAGCACGCCGGTCTCGCCGCCGATGGTTTCGCCCCGCCAGCCCATCGCCTCGCAATAGCGATCGATCCGCTGCGAAAGCGCGTCGCGGTCGAGTTCCGGGCTGTCGGCGTAGTAGGTGTCCTCGACGAACAGCTCGTCGGGCGAAAGCGGCAAGGTATAGACGAAGCGATAGGCGCCGTGCTGGTGCACGCGCGCGTCCATGATGATCGGCCGGGTGAGGCCATGCGGTTCGCGGGATCGCAGATGGCGTCCCATGAACAGCTGCCATCCGCCGCGCAGATGCGGCGACGGTTCGAAATCGCGGCAGTCGACCACAACGCGCGCCGCGATGCGCTCGCCGCTCTCGAGCGTCACGCCGTCGGGGGAGAGCTGCGAAACCCGGCTGCGCAGGCGGATTGCCTGCGGCGGAAGCTCGCGCCGCATCGTCTCGTCGAAATCGCTGCTGGCGAGCGAACGGTAGCCGGCGCCCAGAGTCCTCTGATAGCCCGGGAAGGCGACGTCGTAGCCTTGGTTCCATTCGGTCCGGCGGTACAGCGACAGCAGTTCCGCGCCTGCGGGGTCGAGATCGCTGCCGAACCAGCTCCAGCGATGGTTGCCGCCAAGTGTTTCCCCCGCCTCGAACAGGGCGATCTGCATTTCGGGATGCGCGCGGTGCACGGCGAGCGCGGACAATCCGCCCGCCAGCCCACCGCCGACCACTGCCAAGTCTATCGCGCGCCCGTTCATCGAGGGCAGGGCTTAGGCGTGAAGCATGGGCGCGGCAATCGTCTAGACCGGCGCCATCGGGAACACGCCCTCGCGACGGGTGTTGGTCAGCAAACAGGGAACTCAGGGAAAATCGATGAAAATCATCTCCGCCGCCGCGCTTTCCGCCGTGCTTGTCATTGCTTCGCCCGCATATGCACAGGAGGCCGGAGACAGCGAAACGGCAGCGGATGCCTATGAAGGCTCTGTGTTCGACGGAGACTGGCTCAGCATCGGGGCGGGGGCGGTCTATTCGCCCAGCTACAAGGGGTCCGACGATCACGTGGTCTCGCCGCTGCCGATCATCCAGGGCAGTCTCGGCGGTGTCGGCATCAATCCGCGACCGGGCGGGCTGGCGCTCGACTTCATCCCCGATGCCGATGGCGAGGTTGCCTTTTCCGCCGGCGTCGCGGCGAAGCTCAACCGCAACCGCGCGACGCAGATCGAGGATCCCGTGGTCGAGAGCTACGGCGAGCTCGATACGGCGTTCGAGGTCGGGCCCACCGTCGGCGTGAGCTTTCCCGGGCTCCTCAACCCCTACGATAGCCTCAGCTTCAATCTCGATGCGCTCTGGGATGTCGCGGGCGCCCATGACGGGATGACCGTGTCGCCGACCATCACCTATTTTACGCCAGTCAGCCGCGGCGCAGCGATCTCGCTTTCGGTCAGCGCGACGCATGTCGATGACGATTATGCCGATTACTACTACTCTGTGCCCGCCGGGGGGCCGTTGCCTGCGTTTCAGGCCGAAGGCGGCTTCGAAAGCGCGGGTGTCAACCTGCTCGGCGCCATCGACCTCGACGGCGATCTTGCCAACGGCGGTCTCGCCCTGATCGTCCTCGGCGGCTACTCGCGCATGCTGGGCGATGCCAAGCGCTCGCCCTTCACCTCGATCCGTGGCGATGCCGACCAGTGGATGGGCGCGCTGGGGATCGGCTACACCTTCTAGGTCCCGCTTTCGCTTGCCCTCGACATCGCAGGCATGCATCTCTCGCTTCCGAGGGAGAGATACCATGAAGTTCGCCACCGTTCTTGCGCTCGCCGGGGCGCTGGTTGCCACGCCCGCGCTGGCAGACACCACCATCATCCACGCCGATGGCGTGATCGTCGATGCCGACAGCCCACCGCTGGGGCAGTCGACGGTGACCGTCACCGACGGGCGGATCGTCAGCATCGAAGACGGCTTCACCGGCGTGCCCGACGGCGCGACCATGGTGCACCTCGCGGGCAAGATCCTGGCGCCCGGCATGATCGACCTCCACGTTCACCTGACCGGCGATCCGGGCGGAGATTTCTGGAAGGAAGCGGTCGAGCCCGACGAATGGGGCGCGATCGTCGGCGCCAAGAACGCCCGACTGACCGCGCTCGCCGGCTTCACCACCGTGCGCGAAGCGGGGAGCGGGCCGGAGAACGGCTTCGCCCTGAGGCGTGGGACGGCGGAAGGCTACATCCCAGGCCCGCGCATCGTCGCGGCGGGCGTGCCCCTGTCGATCATCGGCGGCCATGGCGACGTCAGCGGCTTCCGGCCCGAGGTCAACGAAGTGCTGGATACCGGCTTCACCTGCACCGGCGCGGTCGAATGCGCCGAGAAGGTCCGCCTTGCAAGCCAGAACGGGTCCGACGTCATCAAGATCACCGCGACAGGTGGTGTGCTGAGCCAGCAGGGCCGGGGGCTCGAGGCGCATTTCACTGATGCCGAGATGAAAAGCATCGCCGATACCGCGCATTCGCTCGGCCTCAAGGTCATGGCGCATGCGCATGGCGCGCGGGGAATAGAGGCGGCGAGCCGCGCAGGGATCGATACGATCGAGCACGGCACCTATCTCGACGAGGCAGCCGCGCGCGAGATGAAGAAGAACGGCACCGTGCTCGTCCCGACGCTGATGGCCTTCAAGGGCGTCACCGATCGGCTCGGCAAGGGCATCTACACGCCGGTGGTTGAAGCCAAGATCGAGGCGGTGGCCGAAACCGCCCGCGTGTTCATGGGCAAGGCGCTGCGCTGGGGCGTCCCGATCGCCTTCGGCACCGATGCCGGGGTCTATAGCCACGGAAACAATGCGGGTGAGTTCGCGCTGATGGTCGCGCAGGGCATGAGCCATCGGCAGGCCTTCGCCAGCGCGACGACCGAAGCCGCCAAGGTGCTCGGCATGGAAGGCGAGATCGGCCGCATCGCCCCTGGCTATTCAGCGGACATCATCGCCGTCGATGCCAACCCGATCGAGGACACGTCCAGCCTCGAGAACGTCGAATGGGTCATGGTCCGTGGCCGGGTGATCGAATAGTCGGCGGTCTTTGCCACGATTTGACGCGGATCAATGCAGTGCCCTGCTCTCAGGTGTGATAAACACCTGTGCGAGAGGAGAGGTGAATGAATGTTGTCGGCGCGATCGAGGGCGATGAAGCAGCCACCCATGTGGATGTGCTGATCGTCGGAGCTGGGATTTCGGGCATCGGTTCTGCCTATCACCTGCAGGAGCAATGCCCTTGGGCGAGCTATGCAGTCCTTGAGATGAAGGACACGTTTGGAGGGACGTGGGACACGCATAAATACCCCGGCGTGCGATCCGACAGTGACCTCTACACTTTCGGCTATCGCTTCAAGCCGTGGGTCGGCGCGCCGATCGCGAGCGCCGAGGAAATCCTCAAATATATGGGCGAAGTGATCGACGAGAACGGGATCGGCGAACACATCCGCTACGGTCACCAGATCACCTCCTGCGCCTATTCGCGCGACACCGGCCTGTGGACCGTCGCCGCCACCCGGCTCGACGACAGGGCGGAGCTGACCTTCACCTGCAACTTCCTGTGGATGTGCCAGGGCTATTACGACCATGAGAACCCCTATGTCCCGCCCGAATGGGAGGCGAAGGGGCTGGGCGATTTCAAGGGAGATTTCGTCCATGCGCAGAACTGGGTCCCCGACTATGATTTCAGTGGTAAACGCGTGCTGGTGATTGGTTCGGGCGCGACCGCTGCGACAGTCGTCCCGGCCTTCGCCGAGAAAGCGGCACATGTGACCATGCTCCAGCGCTCGCCGACCTATTTCTTCTGCAGTGAAAACAAGAACGAACTCGCAGACCGCCTGCGCGAGATCGGCGTCGACGAGCCGACCGTGCATCGTATCGTGCGCCAGCAGATCATGTACGATCAGGACCAGCTTACCCGGCGCTGCCAGGACGAGCCCGAAGTCGTGTTCGAGGAGCTCAAGGAGCTGGTGCGCGCCTTCACCGGCAAGCCCGATTTCGAGTTCGAGCCGCATTTCACGCCCAAATATCGCGTCTGGCAGCAGCGGCTGGCCTTCTGTCCCGAAGGCGATGTCTTCAAGGCGGCGGTCGCGGGCAAGCTGACCGTCGTGACCGACACGATCGACCGTTTCACCGAAACCGGCGTCCGAACCTCGTCGGGCGAGGAGATCCAAGCCGATCTGATCGTCGCCTGTACCGGCTTTAACCTGCTGGTGATGGGCGGCATTCCCTTCACCGTCGACGGGGATGCGGTCGATTGGGCCGACACCGTCACCTATCGCGGGATGATGTTCACCGGCGTGCCCAACATGGCCTGGGTGATGGGCTATTTCCGCGCGAGCTGGACGTTGCGTGTCGACATGATGGGCGATTTCGTCTGCGGCCTGCTCAACCATATGCGCGACCGGGGTGTCGACAGAGTCGAAGTGCAGATGCGCCCAGAGGACGAGGGCATGGACATCCTGCCGTGGATCGAGAGCGAGAACTTCAATCCGGGCTATCTCATGCGCGGGCTCGATGCGATGCCGCGCCGCGGCGACAAGGCCGAATGGCGGCACAACCAGGACTACTGGCGCGAGCGCGAGGAAATCCCTGCCATCGCCTACGATGCTCCCGAATTCGCCTATTCGGGCGATCGTCCGATCGGCACCAGTCGGCGTGAGGAAGAGGTCGCGGCGTAAACCGAGAGGCTGATCGGAAGAAGACGCCCATCGAGTGACATTGCACGGTCATGGGGCCGTGCTTGCGAGTGAGTGCAGCCCCTGTATTGCCGGTGCAATACGCAATACAGGGGTAATTTGCATGAAACTCGTTCGTCACGCCCTCGCTTCGGGTGCCGCTCTCGCGCTCGTCCTTGCTGCCGGTCCGGCCCTTGCGCGCGATCACCACGAGGGCGAGGAAGCCACCGCGCCGGCGAGCGAGCATGACAAGCTGTTCGCTCTGTTTGCCGATGCCGACAAGCGCAGCTTGGAACTCAACCCGCTGGGCCGCCTGTTCCGCGGCGATGATAAGGATGCGGACCGGCTGGGCGATTTCCTGACCGATTCCTCTTTCTATGCGGGCCGTCTCGATACCCAGCTCAACCTCGCCAAGCTCGAGCTGATCGATCGCAGCAAGCTGAGCGAAACCGACCAGCTGGCCTACGACGTCTTCAAGTATCAGGAAGAATCCGCACTCCGCGGCCAGACCGACGAGATCCGAGCGCTCACCGAAGTGCGCCCGGTCAACCATTTCTCGGGCTTCCACACTTTCTATCCCAACTTCGCCAGCGGCGATTCGGCGGCGCAGTTCAAGACGCTGGCGAATTACGAGGACAACCTCTCGCGCCACGACGATTACATCGCCATCTCGGGCCGCGCGATCGAGAAGTTCCGCGAGGGCATGGAGAGCGGGGTCCTCGAGACGAAGCTGACCATGGGCAATGTGGTCGAGCAATTCGACACCATGCTGGCGATCCCGATCGCGGATTCGCAGTACATGAAGCCGGTCAAGAACTTCCCCGAGGATTTCTCGGCAGAGGACAAGGCACGGCTGACCGCAGCCTATGAGGCGAAGACCAAGGAAATCTACGCCGCGGATGCGCGTATGCGCGACTTCCTCCGCGACGAATACCTGGCCGTGGCTCGCGAAAGCGTCGGCCTCAGCCAGATGAAGGGCGGCGACAAGCTCTACGCGCAGATGATCGAGCAAACGACGACGCTGCCGCTCACCGCCGACTATCTGCACAATCTCGGCCTGTCCGAAGTCGCGCGGATCAAGCAGGGCCTCGAAGCGATCAAGGAAGAGGTCGGCTTCAAGGGCACGCTCAACGAATTCTTCGACTACGTGCGCACCGACGCAAAATTCAAGCCCGAGAGCCGCGAGGCGCTGACGCAGACGTACTACGATATCGGCAAACACGTCGATGCGAAGATCGGCGACTATTTCTCGCTCGTCCCCAAGACGCCGCTCGATATCAAGCCCTATGATCCGTCGATCGAACAGTTCCAGGCCGGTGGGTCCTACCAGTCGGGTGCTCCCGACGGTTCGCGCCCCGGCACCTTCTACTTCAACGCCTACGACCTACCGAGCCGGCTGACGACGGGCAATGTCACGCTCTATCTGCACGAGGGCGCTCCCGGTCACCACTTCCAGATCAGCCTTGCGCGCGAGAACGAAAAGCTGCCCGCATTCATGCGCTTCGGAGGAAATACCGCCTATGTCGAGGGCTGGGCACTCTATTCCGAGACCTTGGGGTACGAGATGGGTTTCTTCGAGGATCCGTGGAACCGCTACGGCACGCTGCAGGACGAGCAGCTGCGAGCCATGCGTCTCGTCGTAGACACCGGGCTCCACGCCAAGGGCTGGACGCGCGAGCAGGCAATCGATTTCATGCTCGAGAATTCGGGCATGACGCGCACCGAAGTGGTGGCCGAGGTCGAACGCTATATCGCCATCCCCAGCCAGGCGCTGGCCTACAAGGTCGGTGCGCTGAAGATCCAGGAACTGCGCAAGAAGGCCGAAGCGCAGCTGGGCGATGATTTCGACATCCGCGAATTCCATGCGGAGGTGCTCGATACCGGAAGCCTGCCCTTGCCGGTGCTGGAGGCCAAGATCGACCGCTGGATCGCGTCAAAGGCCGGGTGACGGAAGGCGCGGGCGGGGATTGCCGTCCACCCCAACTGGCTAGTGGGAGATTGGCGCGCTACCCCTTGCACGACTTGCTGCGAGGGAAGGGGACACGCCGATGGATTGGCTGCGCCGGGCAGACTGGCTGACGCGCGAGCGGGTGCGCGGCTACGCGCTGCTGCTCGCGCTCGCCAGCATGGCGTTGCTGGTCAATTCCTATCTCAAGGCGATGGGACCCGAGGGCACCGATTTCCTCGCCTTTTGGGGCGCGGGAAAGGCGACCGTGGCGGGCGATCCGGCGGCAGCCTACGATCTCGCGGTGCAGCAGCGCGTCCAGACGGCGACCGGGAGCGAGGGTTGGTTCGCCTTCGTCAATCCGCCTCCCTTCCTTTTTGCCGTTGCCCCGCTGGGGGTACTGCCGTTCCCGATTGCCTGGATCGTCTGGGTTGTGGGCACATGGTCGCTGTGGGCGTGGGCGGGCATTCGCGCCTTTCCCCGCCTGTGGCCACTCGTCATCGCCTATCCCGGCGCGCTGATTGCCGCGGGGCACGGCCAGACGGGATTGCTCACGGGCGCCTTGCTGATCGTGGCTGCCGACCGATTGGACAGGCGTCCGGCGGCGGCAGGCGCCGCAATCGGAGCGCTGGTGATCAAGCCGCATCTGGCGGTGCTCGCGCCGGTGTGGTTTGCTGCGGGGAAACGCTGGCGCGCCTTTCTTGCTGCGGGCGCCGTGACGCTCGGCCTCCTCGCCCTCTCATGGCTTACTTTCGGAAGCGCGACGCTGATCGCCTATACGAGCAGCTGGCACGCGAGCGGGTTGTTGCTGGAAGGGACCAACCCCGATTTCCTGCTGCGGATGAGCACTCTGTTTTCGCAGGCGAGGTTGCTTGGCGGAGAGGGTGTGGGGCTCGCGGCAGGCACGCTCTCGGCGGTGGTCGCAGTGGCGGCCGCAGTACTCGCCCATCGCCGGTTTGCAGGCGATCCACGCGGAGTAGGCGCGGCAGTGCTTGCGGCGAGCGCGCTCGCATCACCCTATCTCTTCAACTACGACCTGCCCTTCCTGCTGTTTCCCACGCTGTGGCTGGTCGCCGAGGGGCTGGCGACGGGGTTCCGCCCCTATGAGAAGCTCGCGCTGATACTGCTGTACTTCGCGCCATACGCGACGCGCGCGCTCGCCTTTCCCCTTGGAATCAATCTCATGCCGCTCGCCGCGCTGGCCCTGCTGGCGCTCGTGTGGAGCCGCGGCGGGGCAGGTGCGGGAACCGCAGACGCAGCCTAGGGTTTTTATCGGCAGGACGGTGGGAAGAGATTCATGGAGAAAACCATGTCGAGCTTGTCTTTCCACAGCAGCCGCCCCGACCGCTGGGTGCAGCCCAAGCCCTATAGCGACAGCTCGCTGCGCTATCAGGCACATGGGCGGATCCAGCCGATGGAGGAGCCGGGTTTCCTCGCTCGGCTGTTCGGCCTGCGCTGAGGTGTTGCCAGCGTCTGGATTGCAGGCGCTGGATCTAAGAAAAGGGGCCGGAAGTCGCTGCGACTTCCGGCCCCTTTCTTTATGCACGCGAGAACCCGGTCAGTATTCCTTGGGTTCCTCGGGCGTTTCGGCGGTGTACGTCGGTCCGGCACTCCGGTCACCCCGAGCGAGCGCGAAGACAACGCCGCTGAGCAGGGCCAGCGCCAGCAGGTTGGGCAGCGCCATCGCGGCATTGGAGATATCGCCGAGGCGCCAAACCAGCTCGCTCGGCTGCGCGGCGCCGATGAAGATCACGACACACCACAGTACGCGCCAGGCCATGTGCAGTTTCTTCTCGCCTTCACGGTTCGATCCCTTGACCCGGTCGTAGAGGAAGGTGATCGCCCGCTCGCCGTAATAGCTCCACGTCAGCAGCGTGGTGAAGACGAACAGGATCAGCGCGATCGAGGCGATCAGCGTTCCGAGCGGGATGGAGCCGATTTCGAACGGGAAGGCCGCGGCGAAGGCGCCGCTGGTCATCTCGAAGCCGACACGATCCGATTGCCACGCGTGGATCACCGGCTGGCCATTGGCGGTGAAGTTGCCTTCGACTGTCAGGATGACCAGTGCGGTCATGGTGCAGATGACGATCGTGTCGATGAAGGTGCCCAGCATCGCCATGCGACCCTGCTGTTCGGGATCGTCTGTCTGGGCGACGGCGTGCGCGATCGGGGTCGAACCCTGGCCGGCCTCGTTCGAGAACAGGCCGCGCGCCACGCCTGCGCGGATCGCCATGATGATCGCCGCACCGGTGAAGCCGCCCACCGCGCTCTGCGGGTTGAAGGCCCCGTGGAAGATGAGCCCGAAGGTTTCGCCCAGATCCTGGAAATTGAGCGCCAGCGCGATCAGCGCCATGACGATGTAAGTCGCCGCCATGAACGGGACGACCTTCTCGGCGACATTGCCGATCGACTTGATGCCGCCGATGATGACGACGAAGACCACGGCGGCGGTCAGCAGGCCGCCGATCCATTCGGGGATGCCGAACAGCTCGTTCATCCCGTCGGCCATGGCGTTGGCCTGGATCGAATTACCCGTGACCAGGCCCGAGAACAGGGTGCCGAGCGCGAAGACTATGGCGAGCCAGGTCCACTTGGGCCCGAGGCCCATGACGATATAGCTCATCGGACCGCCGCGCTTGATCCCGTCGCTGGTCGTTTCGCGATAGCGGATGGCGAGGCTGCCCTCGGCAAAGGCGAGCGCCATGCCGAACAAAGCGGTGATCCACATCCAGAAGACCGCACCCGGGCCGCCCAGCGCGATCGCGGTGGCGACGCCGGCAAGATTGCCGGTGCCGACCTGGCCCGACAGCGCAGTCGACAGCGCCGCGAAAGGCGAGATCTCGCCTTCGCCCGCCTGCTTGCGGCCTGCGAAGAGCCCCTTCACCGCGCTGCCGAAGCGCGTGATCGGGTAGAACTTCAGCCCCACCATGAACCATAGGCCAACGCCGAGCAGGACCACGGCGAGCGGCGGGATCGGAATCACGCTTTCGCCATTCCAGGTCCCGCCCCAGATGAAGTCGGAAATATTGGTGACCGGTTGAATCAGTCGCTCGCCCAGGCTGGCTGGTTCGGCTGCAGACATTATGGATTATCCCCTCATGCGTCCCGTGTGGGTGGATCGAGGGGAAGCTAGAGGCGCGGACGCGGCTTGGAAAGGGCCGATTTCCGTGTGTCCACCCGCTTGCCTTTTCCGCCGCGCGCGACTAGTGCGGCGCTGTCTTCCGACATTGGGAATCGAAAAAGCCCCTCCCGGTCTTGCATCGGGGCGGCGAGAGACCCTACCTGAAAGGGACGTGACGGAAGGCGGCACGATTTTTACGAGAGACGTGAGCAATGGCAGAGCAGAAGAAGACCAGCCCGGCGGAATTCCTCCGGCAGGTGCAGGCCGAGGGGCGCAAGGTCGTATGGCCGACGCGCGAGGAAACGGTGCGCACGGCGATCTTCGTGTTTATCATGATGGTCATCCTCTCGGTCTTCTTCCTCGGCGTGGACACGCTGTTCAGCGCGGTCGTGCGCTGGCTGCTGACGCTCGCCTGAGCCGCATTTCGACAGGGTAGTTAGAACATGGCACGCTGGTACATCATCCACGCCTATTCGGGTTTCGAGAACAAGGTTCGCGACGCGATCATTTCGGAGGCCGAGCGCCTGGGCCTGTCCGAGGGCGTCGAGGCGGTCGAAGTCCCGACCGAGACGGTCACCGAGGTCAAGCGCGGCAAGAAGGTCCAGGTCGAACGCAAGTTCATGCCCGGCTACGTGCTCGCCAAGCTGAACATGACCGACGATGTCTACCACCTGGTCAAGAACACCCCGAAGGTGACCGGCTTCCTCGGCAACAACAACAAGCCGCAGCCGATTTCCGAACGCGAAGCGGCGCGCTATTTCGGTGGTGTCGAAGAAGCCCGCGCGGCGCCCAAGAAGGACATCAGCGTTGATTACGAGATCGGCGATCAGGTCAAGGTGCTCGACGGGCCCTTCGCCAGCTTCAACGGCCTCGTCGAGGAACTCGATTTCGACAAGCAGAAGGTCAAGGTCTCGGTCTCGATCTTCGGCCGCGCGACGCCGGTCGAACTCGACTTCGAACAGGTCGAACTGGTCAAATAAACATCATGCATTTGATGGTTTGAATGAGGCCCCGCACGGCTTTGCCTGGCGGGGCCTTTCGATTCAGAAGGCGCGGCTCAGCGAAATCGAGGCGCGCCAGTCCTCTGGTCGCTTCGGCACGGTAGGCATCGACGATGCAGTCAGCTGCAGGCGGTCGAACGATCGGCCGCGAGCCGCGATGCGATGGTCGTGGTTCGCAGGACGAGCGAAGTGTTGTCGCACTTCTTGAGCTGGAAACGCACCTTGCGATCCTTGAAGTCGAGCGAGACGCGGCGGAAGTTTTCCATCAGGTCGGTGCCGAGCAGGAGCGAGGGCTTTTCGTCCAGTCCGAAGACTTCGAAGGGCGGGATGTCGGCAAAGGCGATCGGCACATTGTGCAGAAGGATCGGGCCCAGTTTCAATTCCTTCACCAGCAGGAAATCGAGCTCCATCTCGTTGCCGGTGACGCCGTAGACCTTGATCTTGCTGAAATTGCCGACCCGTTTGAGTGCCAGCCTGTCGCGCAGGGCGCGGTTGCCGATGGTGATTTCGGACCCCGTATCGACCACCGCGTCGACCTTCTGTTTGCCGACCTTCACTTCGGTCAGGATCAGCTGGCCTTTCTGAAGGCGACCCTTCACCACGATCAGGCCATCCATCACCAGGCCCTGAGTGAAGCCATCGTCGACGCTGATGTGGCGGTTCTCGAAATCGATCAGCAAACGTTGTTCGACCAGTGCATCGAGCCCGATCATCCCGTCTCCGCCAAGGTCGCGCTCGTCGAGGACGGGAAGCTCGAGGTCGGTCGTGGCGGTGGGGCCGAGGACGATCTCGTCGACCATCACGCGATTGACCAGCTTGCTTTCGGTAACGCCGTGCAACATCGCCGGCGTGCCCGCTGGCATGGCCAGCCTGCCGGCAAGCCTCTCGCCGACGACCGAGGAATCCGCGCCGCTATCGACGACGAATTTGTGCGGCCCGGTCCCGTTCACCATGACGTCCACCGTCATCCGGCTGCGCAACTTGCGCGCGCCGATCTCCTCGCCGCCGATTGCCAGCGTTTCGTCGAATTCCGCCGCTGGGAGGCCGGGCATGCGCAAGTCGCTCGATTCCGGCGGCTTCTGCCCTTGAGCAGAGACTGACAAACCACCGCACATCAGTGCGGCGATTACGATCGAGCTGATACCTCTCCACATAAGGGTGTGACTATACCACAAGAAAACCGAATGCCATGGGCCTTCGACAGGCGTGGCACTGCGGTCGATCGGGGAACGGGCAATGCGGAGCCAACCCGGTCGACCCGAGGGCGTCGTGGGCCTAGTCCGAACCGAACCCTTCATCGACGAGGCGGGCGGCCAGCGCCGCCGAGTCTGTATCCTGCGGGTTCGCCAAAACGGCGGAGGCGGGAACTTCGAGGTGGTAGGTCAGCTCGCCATCGGCGAACGAGCGCGTCGCCGTTCCGCGGAGCATCTGCGGGACGATGCGGGTGAGCAGCGTGGTGCCGAAGCCGGCCTTGCCCTCGACCGGTTCTGCCAGCACATACCATGCGGCATATATTGCCAGACATCGACAAAGTTCTGCAGGGGCACTCCCCTTGAGAGCCTCGATCCAGCACCTTGCAAGTGGAGCGACAGCCAGCTTCCCAAGTAATGCCCCGATACACCGTCCGGACCGCGAATCGCTTGCATTCCCACGCCAAATCGCTATGTGCGCGCCTTCCCAAGCCAGCTTCGGGAAACCGCGCGGAAGGTCCGCACCCCATCGCATGGGGCAGACCGCTTGACCGCTTACCATGAGCCGAACGTCGAAAGAGGTTCGGCAACAGTGAGAAAGGAGGCCATTCATGGCCAAGAAGATCGACGGCTATATCAAGCTGCAGGTGCCCGCGGGCATCGCCAATCCCTCGCCGCCCATCGGCCCTGCGCTGGGTCAGCGCGGCGTGAACATCATGGAATTCTGCAAGGCGTTCAACGCCGCGACCGACAGCCTCGAAAAGGGCATGCCGATCCCGACGACGATCACCGTCTATGCTGACCGCTCGTTCACCTTCGTCACCAAGAGCCCGCCCGCCAGCTTCCTCATCAAGAAGGCCGCCAAGCTCAAGTCGGGCTCGAAGGAGCCGGGTAAGGTTTCGGCCGGAACCATCAAGCGTTCGGCGCTCGCCGAAATCGCCGAGCAGAAGATGGCCGACCTGAACGCGAACGACATCGAACAGGCCACCAAGATCATCGAAGGCAGCGCGCGTTCGATGGGCCTCGACGTGGTGGAGGGCTAAGACCATGGCAAAGCAGACCAAGAAGCAGCAGCTCGTCGCCAAGCTCGACGGTGAAAAGCTCTACAGCGTTGACGAAGCAATCGCCACGCTGCGCGAACACAAGGCGAAGTTCGACGAGACTGTCGAAGTCGCGATGAACCTCGGCGTCGATCCGCGCCACGCCGACCAGATGGTCCGCGGCATGGTCTCGCTCCCGAGCGGCACTGGCAAGGACGTCCGCGTCGCGGTCTTCGCCAAGGGCGACAATGCCGAGAAGGCACTCGCCGCCGGCGCCGACAAGGTCGGTGCGGAAGATCTCATGGAAGACATGCAGGCCGGCAATCTCGACTACGACCGCGTGATCGCGACCCCCGACATGATGGGTGTCGTCGGCCGTCTCGGTAAGGTGCTCGGCCCCAAGGGCCTGATGCCGAACCCGAAGCTCGGCACCGTCACGCCGAACGTGGAGCAGGCCGTGAAGGACGCCAAGGGCGGCCAGGTCGAATTCCGCGTCGAGAAGCAGGGCATCATCCACAGCGGCATCGGCAAGCTGTCGTTCAAGGATGAAGACCTGAAGAAGAACTTCAAGGCGCTGACCGACGCGATCGTCAAGGCGAAGCCCTCGGGTGCCAAGGGCAAGTATGTCCGCAAGGTCACGCTGAGCTCGTCGATGGGCCCGGGCCTCAAGGTCGACCTGACCGAAGTCGAAGGCGCCTGAATTCGCACACTGTCGCTGGCTGATTGAGTGCGAATATCGTTCCCGGTCAGCACAGCGCCAGAACCGGAAAATGGGGCCGGCGGGTACAACCCGCCGGCCTTTTTCATGCCCTCAGCGCTCGCCGGACCAAGGCATCGGCGCCGGTCCTCTCCGCCAGAGACTTGGTCCACGCAACTACGCGATCGAAGGCTGCGAGGCTGGCGAGCAGCGCGCCGTTCGCAACGCTGGGACGCAACATGAGGAAGCTGGCGCAGCGGACGCTGTCAGTGCGGAATTGCGCCTTGTGCGCCCCGTCGCCCTCGGTGAAGTCGAAATAGCGGAAGCGCCGTTCGGCAAAGAGCTGTTCGAGCGCCGCCAGCTGGAGGACCGTGCCGGGCGAAAAATCCGCATGACGCGGGTCGTAGCCGAGATGGGCATAGACCAGCGTGTCACGCTCGATCGGAAGGTAGAGATAGGCGACAGGTTCGCCATGCAGAAACAGCAGGAAGGCGCGCAGGCGATCTGCCTCCGCGAGCCGGTACATGGCGGCACGGGCCTGTTCGTCGTCCGGCAGTCCGGCATCGAGCAGCCGCGCCTGATAGGTCAGGCGGGACAGCGGCAGGGCCAGTTGCAGGAAGCGCTCGATCTCGTCCGGGGTGCGATACAAGCGCAGATCGAGGGTTCCGCCCTCCGCCTCCTCGAACTTGCGTCGCTTGCGCCTCAGTGTCGACCGGGTCTTGCCCGAAAAACGCGCCATATAGGCATCGTAGGTTCCGGCCATGTCGATGTAGCTGCGCTCGTAGGTTTCGCGCGCTCCGACCAGAAATCCCGGCATCACCTCGAGCAGCCGGGTTTCGGCGCTGACGGGTGCCGAGAGGATGCGCAACCCTTCGACCGAGGTGAGCTGAGGAACCGCGGGCACGCGTCCGTCGAAGATGTCGTGCAGCGAGAATGCCAGCGTGGCGACATCGCGCTTGACCGTCAGCAGCCGTCGCGAGCCAATGGTGAAGGCGACTTCGTAAGGCGCGGACAATGAGCTTTGGGCTTTCACTTCGCCCCGTAAAGCCGGTTCGCGACGAATTGTTCCGCCATTCGCGCAATGCTGCGAACCGGGTTCTGCCGCATCGCGCCAGCGCCCGTCTCGTCCCCCACCTGTGGCGGACGACTGCGGAAGGTGGCGCTGTCTGCCCCCGTCATATTGGCGAGACTGCGGCAAAAAGCGGCAAAGCGCCGGGTCAAAATCCTGTTTGGTCGGGTTCGGTCGCGGCTCATCAGCTCGAAACTATGGCTGACGAGGTTGAAGGATTCCACCTTCTCGCTCACGCAGTAGCGCAGCGCAGCCTCGAGCTCCCAATGCGATAGCGCGGTAATCTGCGCGTGGCGTGGACCGCCGACACTGGGGATCGAGCCGACCGGAACTTCGATCGCGCCTTCGTGGCGCACCACGCTCTGGTCGGCCTGCGACAGCGAAATGCGGCAGTCGGACGCTGCGATCCCCGGCACATGGCTGCTGTCGTAGCGGATGCCGACCGTGCGCAGCGCGCGCAAGGTCGCATCGTCGGCCCCGTAATTGCCTGCGCGAAACGCGGTCGGGGGAGGGGCCCCGGCGGCAACCAGGTGGTCGCGTGCCAGTCCGAGCAGTTCGACCTGCTCAGCTTCGGTGAACTGGTACAGATTGTTTCCGGTCCGCTTGCCGAGCGGATTGGCATCTCCGGCGATCTCGAGCCATTCGGGGTGAAGGTGCAATTGCACTTCGTGCCCGCGCTCGAGGATCGGTTCGACGACCGCGGCGACCGCGCCCGTTCCCCAGATCAGTGCCGGCATCGGGTCGACGAAGAATACGCCCTTCAAGCCGTGCGAATCCATCACTTCCATCTGGTGAACGATGCCGACGTCGCCTTCGCTCGTGCGGCAGGTGATCGAGCGGTCGAAAATCTCCGCGCGCGCATGCGTGCCGAGGCGCACGGCCAGACCTGCCGAGTATTCGGTGTCGATGGTGATATAGACCGCGGTCATGGCGCGCATCCTATCACCGGGCCGTTAACTATTCGACACCGCGGCAGGCTTTGCCCGCAGTTGGCGCGAATAGACCCAGCCGATGCCGATCAGGCTGAAGCCCAGCGCCATGAAGCTGGCGATCCGCAGCAGCCCCTCGAGACCCGCCGCGTCGACGATGAAGACCTTGGCGACCGCGATCAGCATTAGGACAAGCGATCCGACGCGCCAACTGCGTTCCTGCAGCCTGCTGCCGAGGAAGAGGAAGAAGAGGGCGAGCACGATACCCAGCAGCGAACGCAGCAGGTCCTCGGTCTGGGTCATGGGCGCCTCGACGGCAATAGACCCTGCGAAGACCTGCCGCAGCAATGTGAGTGCACCGATGCTGACGAGTGCCATGACCACTGCATCGGCGACAAGGCGCGCGCGTTCGCCGAGCCAGAGCCGCAGCGACAGCGCCGCTGCCACGGCGATGGCATAGGCGGCCAGCGCGAGGTTCGCGATGGGGAGCGGGCCGAGCGCCTGCCGGTCCCACAGCGGATCGTGCAGAAGGCCCGTGTAAAGAGCGAAGTGGACAAAGGAGAGTGCGGCGAGGCCGATGGCGAGGGTCCTGCTGGCGCCAAGCTTGGCAACGCCGGTCGCAGCGATCCACGCGAGCCCGACCAGCAGCGCTTGCCAGAGGGTCCGCTCGGCGAGGCCCATTGCGACGAAGCGGGTCTGCGTTTCGATCGCGAAGACCTCCTTGAACGTAATGTGCGCGATGACGAGCATCATGGGAAGCGCGAGCCAGTGCAGGCGCATCGGACGCGGCAGGCCCTCGATGGGCGGCCACCGCAGTGCGAACAGCGCGGCGGTAATCGGCAGCAGCCTCAGACCGACAACGGCGGGCACGGGCAGGTCGCTCAGGTAGACGGGATCGCCCGCGAGCGAGGTCACACCGGCTTCGAGCCACAGGCCTAATGGCTCGATGGCCCAGAGTGCGGAAATGGCGAGCGCGACCACCTGTGCGGCAATGCGCGGGCGCTGGAGATAGTAGATGGCGAGTGCGAGCAAGGCCGCGCTCCATGCGAGCGCCTGTTCGGGGAGCACCTGAGCGAGCGTGCCATAGGCGAAGAATGCCGCGAGTGCCTCTGCACCGCGTCGGGCGGTGTCGTTCGAGGTCACGCGCCATGCCAGAGCGGCAAAGGGCAGAGTGACCGCCAGCCACCGGAGCAGCCCGGTGAAGCCAAGACTTTCCGGGCTCCAGCCACTCAGATGCTCGATCTCTCCGTAGAACCTGTCGGTGAAGGGCAGGGCCAGAAGGGTGGCAAATGCCGCGGCCCAAAGTACGGTGGCGAGGTGCTTTTCTCCCCTACCGCGCAGGAGCACGAAGAGCCCGGCAAAGACGGCGGCGGCCATCGCCGGTGCGGTCCAGGCAGGCGTCACCATCAGCAGCGCCGCGAAAACGAGTGTGGCAGCGCTGGCAAGCGCGATGGTCAGGTCGAGCGCATCGCTGCGCCACTTGCGCCATGCGGCGACACCGGGGACCAGCGCGAGCGCCGCGCTGGCGAGGGCAAGCAGCGGCTCGCTGAGGTCGACGTCGAAGCTCCCGAATGTGCCATAGGTCACCGCGCCGATGCCAAGCGCGACGCCGCAGGCTTGCCACAGGTCGATCGGCCGGTCCTCGCCCCGCCAGATATGCGCCAGCGGCACGAGCGCGAAGACCGCCGCGAGGCCCACGGCTACCGATGCGAACATCCCGCCCGCTGCATCGTCCCATTGGGCGAGCAGAAGCACGCCGACCACCGCGGCGATGGCATTGGCCTCGCGCATGACGGAATTGCGCCAGCCGAAGAAGGCGAGTGTCGCGCCGAGCAGTATGTGGAGAGCCCAGGCGAGCGGGGCATAGCCGCCCTGGTCGACGAGCAAGGCCAGTTGCACGCTCGCAACGAAAGCCGAGGCGAGGCGCAAGGGGCGCTCCCAGCGCTCGGCGCCGGTAAGGGCGGGGAGCACGGCTCCCAGGACCACGAAATATAGGCCGAGCGCGAGGATTTCCGCCACTCCAGGATCGCCCGAAAGCAGCAAGAGCGCGCCCCAGCCGAGGCCGCCGACAAGGGCCGCGATCCCCATCCACGGGCGGCTCTGGCTGCGTCCGGAGACCGTCAGCCCTGCGGTCACGAGGCCCAGGTAGAGCGACAGTAGCGGCAGGTTCGCCTCCTCGCCGCCGACGAGTGCAGGCGCGGCAAATCCGCCGACGAGGCCCAGCACGGCGCTCGGCAGCCCGAATCGGAAGGACAGGGCGATGGCGCCTGCCGTTACTGCTGCGAGGCCGAGGAAAGCGACCGTCTGCCCGACCAGCCCGTATTGCGTGCCGGCAAGGTAAAAGCCCGCGTACAGCGTCGCGAGGCCTGCGCCCGCCAGCGCCTGCGTCACGCGCGGATCGGCCACGCGCTCACGGAACCGGAAGGCTGCTTCGGCCCCTGCGAGCAATGCGAAGCCGAAGAAAAACGCCATGATGACGCGCACGAGCGGCGTCAGCAGGCCGGACTCGATCGAGTAGCGCACGAGGAAAACACCTGCGACCGCCAGCGTGACGCCGCCTGCCCAGATCGGCAAGCGCCGCCCGAAAATATCCTCCAGGTCGAAGCTGAAGCGGCTGGCGAGGGCTGGCTCGGGTTCGTCGGCGACGATGGCCGGTTCCTCAGCAGATTCCGGCTCTCGCTGCGGCTCGGGTTCCTCCCCCAGCGCGACCGGCTCCGCCTCTTCGCGTATCAGCCTGACAGTGGGGATGGAAATGCTCTGCGGCGCGGGAGGCGGAGGGGGCTGGACCTCCGCGACCTCCTCCGGCTCAGCCTCGGGTGCCGCCTCGACACCCCGCCGCTGCAGATCCAGCAGCAGGTCGTACATCCTGTCCTGCACGGCATCGAGCGATCCAAGCCGCGTTTCGGCGCTATCTAGCCTCCGCCAAAGATGCACGACCACAGCGCCGAGCGCGAGGATGACAATCCATTCCATCGTGCGATCCCTCCGCGTGCCACGCTAGCGCGGGCGCGGCGCGGTGCAATGTCCGATCAGATTCCGCCGGGGGTAAAGTCGAAACCGGCGGTGGCGAGGCCGTCGCAGAGGCTATCGACGCAACTTTTGAGATCGCCCTCGTCGGTCGAACGGACTACGAAATTAGCGCCGACCCGACCTTCGCGGAAGAAGGGGTAGCTGCCGATCTGGCACTTGGCATGCGCCTGTTCGACCTGTCGTAGGATGTCCGCAACCTCGCTTTCGGGAGTCCAGCATCCCACGGTTTCGGACAGCAGCGGTGCACCACCCTCGAGCGTCCCCGTCAGCGCATCGAGCATGCCGGCGGTGATGTGCGGAACGCCGGCCATCAGATGGATATTGCCGAGCTTGATCCCCGGCGCACCCGACATGCGGTTCGGGATCAGCTCTGCGCCCTCGGGGACGCGGGCCATGCGCAGCCGCGCCTCGGTCAGCCCGCCCGGCTTGTCGGCATAGTATTTCTCGAGGATCGCCCGTGCCTGCGGGTGGACGACGACCGGCACGCCGAGCGCCTCGGCCACGGCATCGACCGTGATGTCGTCGTGCGTCGGGCCGATCCCGCCGGTGGTGAAGAGATAGTCATAGCCCTCGCGCAGCGCGTTCACCGCCTCGACGATCCGCTCGATCACGTCGGGCACCACGCGCACTTCGGACAGGCGAATGCCCTGCACCTGCAACCAGCTGGCAACCTGCGCGATGTTCTTGTCGTGCGTGCGCCCAGAAAGGATCTCGTCGCCGATCACGACGAGGCCCGCGGTATAGATGCGTTCGGTCATGCGCCGGTGGGTAACGCGGTTGGCGAGCGAATGCTACTCCGCAGCTTCGAGCTGTTCGTCCACGCTGCGCGCATTGGCGCCGTGACGGCGGAACTCGAGCAGGCCGTCATCGACCGGGTCTTCCTTCATCCGCTTGCGGTCGATGACGTATTCCTGGTTGAGCCGCCAGGGATAGGCCACCGCGTTGCGCGGCATGATGTGCTTGCCGCGCTGGATGTAGCCCGAGGAGAAGTCGAAGATGTCGTCTTCCTCGATCGCGGCTTCGGCCTGCGGGGTGAGGACCGGTTCGGCCACGTCGACGCCCTTGGCCTTGCTCTGATTGAGCACGCGGCAGACGAAGTCCGAATTGATGTCCGCCCGCAGCGTCCAGCTGGCGTTGAGATAGCCGAACACCACCGCGAGGTTGGGCACGTTCGAGAACATGCAGCCCTTGTAGTAGAAATGCCGCGCCAGATCGATCGGCTGGCCTCCCTTCGACAGCGCGATCTTGCCTGCCACGGCGAGCTTGAGGCCGGTCGCGGTGATCACGATGTCGGCCGGCAGGAAACTGTCGTCTGTCAGGCGAACACCACCCTTCTCGAAGGCCTTGATCTGGCCGGTCACGACCTCGGCCTTGCCGCTCTTCAGCGCCTGGAACAGGTCGTCGTCGGGCACCAGGCATAGCCGCTGCTCCCACGGGTTGTAGGGCGGGGTGAAGGGGGCGAGATCGTAGTCCTTGCCCATCGATTTGCGGATGCGCTTGTGCAGCCCGTCCTTCACCTTCTGCGGCTTGTTGCGCGCCATCTTGAAGCTGAAGTCCTGCATCGTGATGTTCTTCCACCGGGTGATCCGGTAGGCGAGCTTTTCGGGCAAGATCTTGCGCAGGAAATTGGCCAGCGCATCCTTCGCCGGGCGGCTGAACATCCAGGTCGGCGTGCGCTGGAGCATGGTGACCTTGGCAGCCTTGTCGGCCATCGAGGGGACGATGGTCACCGCCGTCGCGCCCGAACCGATGACGACCACGTTCTTGCCGGCATAGTCGAGGTCTTTCGGCCAGAACTGCGGATGGATAACCTGGCCTTCGAACTCGCCGAAATCGAAACCGGGATCATAGGGCTCGTCGTAGTCGTAATAGCCCGAGCCGAGATAGAGCCAGTTGGCGGTGAGGTGCTTCTTCTCGCCCTCGGCGGTCTCCAGCGTCACATGCCAGCGCGCCTCGTTTTCGCGCCAGTCGGCGGCGAGCACCTTGTGGCCGAACCGGATGTGCTCGCGGATGCCCCGCTCATCGACGATCCGGTCGAGGTATTCGAGGATCGCGGGGCCGTCAGCGATCGATTTCTCGTGCTTCCAGGGCTCGAAATCGAAACCCAGCGTGTGCATGTCGCTGTCCGACCGGATGCCGGGATAGCGGAACAGGTCCCAGGTCCCGCCGAGGTTGTCGCGCCTCTCGACGATGACGAAACCGTGGTTCGGCGCCTTCTCCTTCATATGCGCCGCCATGCCGATGCCGGAAATCCCCGCACCTACGATCATCACGTCGAAATCGGTCGCCGTATTCGTCATTTCACTCTCCCAAGTCGGGCGAACGTAACCCAGAGTGCAGCGCAGCGCCAGCCTCAGTTGCAGGGCGCAACCTAACTGGCGTTTTCGCTCGATTCTGATCGGTCCGTCCGCGTTACCGGGGCTTCGCTCTCGCTTTCGACGATTGCGTGGGTTAGGGCGGCTGCGACGGGGAGTACCTTCAGCATATGTCGAACAGCGATAAGTCCCGGCCGCGGCGCGTCACCTCGATCGATGTGGCCGAGCTCGCGGGTGTGAGCCAGTCGACCGTCAGTCGCGCCCTTTCCGGATCGGAGACCATCACCGAAGCGACCCGCCGCCGCGTGGAACTGGCTGCGGAACAGCTCGGATACCAGGTCAATGCCCGCGCGGCCGGCCTTCGCCGCGGCGAGACGGGCACCATCGCCATCGTCGTGATCGGGCGCCAGGGGCATGGCCCGACCGCGGTCAACCCCTTCTACTACACGCTGCTCGGCAGCACCTGCGCGGCGGCGGCCGAGCGCGGGTACGAGGCACTGGTTTCGTTCCAGGCCAGCCCCGACGAGTTCTTCGGCCACTATGTGGCGCGGCGGCAGGCCGACGGCGTCGTCGTCCTCGGCACCGCGACCAACGAACCCGCTTGGGAATACTTCCGCAGTTGCGCCGAAGGGGCGGGGGGCATGGCCTTCTGGGGGTCTCCTTTCGATGACAGCGTCTGGGTGCGTTCGGACAATCGCGAGGGTGGTCGCCTGGCGGTCGAGCGGCTCGTCCGGGGCGGCGCGCAGGACATCGTCTTCGTCGGCGATACCGGTTCCTCGCAGCGCCAGTTCCACGAGCGCTTCGAAGGCTATCGCACGGCGATGATCGATTCCGGGCTGATCCCGCGCGATCCGGTGGTGAGCGAGGGCGAGGATCGCGTATCGCAGGGCCGCAATGCGATCGCACAATTGGTTCAATCGGGCGAACGTTTCGACGGGCTCTTCTTCGCCTGCGATGCCATGGCTCTCGGAGCCCTGGAGGAACTGGCCGCGCGCGACATCGCGGTGCCCGAAACGGTCGGGGTGATCGGCTTCGACGGTCTCGGTTCGGGCGAATTCAGCGCGCCGCCTTTGACCACGGTCGAGCCCGATTTCGCGCAGGCGGGCAAGCTGCTCGTCGAGACCGCCCTTGCATCCGAAGACGAGCGTCCGGAGCGGCGCGTCGCCGTCCATCTGGTCGAGCGCGCCAGTGTGCGCTGACCCAAGCCAAATTCAGTGAGGAGAGAAAAATGAAGACCAGCATCGCCTCCGTCCTTGCCGTGCTCTTCGCCGGCCAGGCGGCCTTTGCGCAGGATCCGCAGCCGAGCCCCAACCCGGTCGAGGAACAGGAGGTCGACGCCTCGGCGGACACCGGCCCGGCAGAGGGTAGCGGAATGGCGGTGGCGGCGGCACCGGCGAGCGCCAATCCCGCAGCCGAGGCCAAGGAAGAGGAGAAGTGGGACATCACCGCGCCGCGCGGGGCGGTGATCCGGCAGGTGCCGATCCGCACCGACGAGGGTACCTGGATGGATGTCGACGTCGCCCCCGACGGACGTACCTTGGCGTTCTCGATGCTGGGCGACATCTACACCATGCCGATCGCGGGCGGCACGCCGACTCGGATCGCCGAGGGCCTCGCCTGGGAAGTCCAGCCGCGCTTTTCGCCCGACGGACGTCGCATCGCCTTCACCAGCGACCGCGGCGGCGGCGACAATATCTGGATCATGAATGCCGACGGTTCGGACAAACGCCAGCTGACCAAGGAAGATTTCCGCCTGCTCAACCAGGCAAGTTGGTCGCCCGACGGAAATTACATCGTCGCCAAGAAGCATTTCACGACGCAGCGCTCGCTCGGAACGGGCGAGATCTGGCTCTACCATGTCTCGGGTGGCGGGGGCGTCAAGCTGGTCAAGCGCGCCAGCGAGGCGCTGCAGAAGGAACTCGGTGAGCCGGTCTATTCGCCCGACGGCAAGGCGGTCTATTATTCGCGCAACGTCACCTCGGGGCCGATCTTCGAATACGCGCAGGATTCGACGCAGGGCACCTTCGCCATCGAACGCTACGAACTCGCGACGGGCGAGGTGACCACGGCGGTCAGCGGCTTTGGCGGCGCGGTGCGTCCGCAGCCCTCGCCCGACGGCAAGAGCATCGCCTTTATCCGCCGCGACAAGGACCAGACCGAGCTGTGGGTCAAGGATCTCGCCAGCGGCCAGCAGCGCATGATCTATGGCGATCTCGACCTCGACATGCAGGAAACCTGGGCGGTCCATGGCTTCTATCCGCTGATGGACTGGATGCCCGACGGCAACTCGCTTGTGCTGTGGGCAGGCGGCAAGATCCGCCGCGTCGCAGCCGACGGCAGCGGTGCGACCGTCATTCCCTTCAGTATCGACGATACGCGCGGCGTGGCCGACGCTCCGCATCCGGTGATCCCGGTGTCGCCCGACAGCTTCACCGCCAAGATCCCGCGCTTCGCCAGCGTGTCGCCCGATGGCCGGACGGTCGTGTTCGAAAGCCTTGGCAAGCTCTATGCGAAGCCGGTCGCGGGCGGCACCGCGCGACGGCTCACGACAGGCGACGACGCTGCGCTCGAATTGTGGCCCTCGTGGTCGCGCGACGGCAAGCGCCTCACCTATGTCCGATGGACCGACCAAGGTCTAGGGCAGGTCATGACCGCCGCTGCCAACGGCTCGGGCGCCCGCGCGATCACGCGCATGCCCGGCCACTATGCCAACCCGAAATTCTCGCCCGATGGCAATACGATCGTCTTCGAGAAGCGCTCGGGCGGCTATCTGACCTCGCCCGAATTCTCCGAGAACGAAGGCATCTACCGGATCGCTGCTTCGGGCGGCACGCCCGAATTGGTGGCACGCGACATGTCGAGCCCGCAATTCGGCGCGTCCAGCGACCGTGTCTTCATGCTCGGCCGCAACGACGGCAAGCTCCAGCTCATCTCCGCCGATCTCGACGGCGAGGCACGGCAGGTCCATGCCGAGGGCGAGCTGGCGACCGAATACCACGTCAGCCCGCGCGGCGATTTCGTCGCCTTCCGCGAGAATTACGAAGTCTTCGCCATGCCGCTGATGCCCGGCGGGCAGGCGGTGACCGTGGGCGAGAAGGCCAGCTCGCTTCCGGTCGTGCGCGCGTCGAAGGGCGGGGCGGACTATATCGGCTGGAGCGAGGGCGGCGACATGCTGACCTGGTCAATGGGGCCGGTGCTATACCGTGCCAGCCTCGCCTCGATGTTCGCCAATGCGCCGAAGGACAAAGACGCGCCCAAATTCGTCCCGCCGACCAGCGGCACATCGCTCGAGCGGACCATCGCCGCCGACAAGCCGCGCGGAACGGTCGCGCTGACCGGCGCCAAGATACTCACCATGACCGGCGATGGCGCGGGCGAAATCGCCAATGGCACCATCGTCATCACGGGCGACCGTATCGCCGCTATCGGGCCGGCCGCTTCGGTCGCGATCCCGCAAGGCGCGACGGTGATCGATGCGAGCGGCAAGACGATCATGCCCGGCCTGGTCGATGCGCATGCGCATGGGCCGCAGGGGACGGGTGACCTCGTGCCGCAGCAGAACTGGTCGCTGGTCCAGAACCTCGCCATGGGCACGACGACGATCCACGATCCGTCCTCGCAGGCGAGCATGATCTTCGCCGCCTCGGAACGGCAGCGCGCAGGATCGCTGCTGGCCCCGCGCATCTTCTCGACCGGCGAGGTGGTCTATGGCGCCAAGGCGCCGGGCGTCTACGCGCGTATCGACGGCTACGAAGACGCGCTCGACCATATCCGCCGGATCAAGGCGCAGGGCGGGATCTCGATCAAGAACTACAACCAGCCGCGGCGCGACCAGCGACAGCAGGTCGTGGCCGCCGCGCGCGCCGAGAACATGCTGGTTGTGGCCGAGGGCGGTTCGCTGTTCGGCATGGACATGAACCTGATCGCGGACGGCAATTCGACCGTGGAGCACAATGTTCCGGCCGAGCACTTCTACGAAGACGTGCTCCAGTTCTGGAGCGGATCGCAGACCAACAACACCCCGACACTGGTGGTCACCTATGGCGGCCTGGCGGGCGATCCCTACTGGCGGCAGGCGACCAATGTGTTCGACAACCCGCTGATGATCCACACGCCGCAGCGCCAGCTGATCGCGGATACCGCACGGCGGATCACTGCGCCCGACTGGGCCTTCGTCGATGACGACAGCGCTCGCGAGGCGCGCAAGCTTGCCCAGCGCGGGGTCAAGATCAGCATCGGTGCGCACGGACAGCAGGCCGGGGTCGGCCCGCATTGGGAGCTGTGGAGCTTCGTGCGTGGCGGCATGACGCCGGTCGAATCGCTGCGTGCCGGCACGATCGAATCGGCGCGCTCGCTGGGCATGGACCGCGACATCGGCAGCCTCGAGGTCGGCAAGCTCGCCGATCTCATCGTGCTCGATGCCGACCCTAGCGAGAACATCCGCAATTCGGACAAGATCGAGCGCGTGATGCTCGGCGGTCGGCTCTACGATTCGCGGACGATGAACGAGGTCGAGACGGGCAACAATCGCCGTCTGCCCTATTGGTGGGAATAGGATGAAAAAAGGGCGGCACGGAGCAAGTCCGGGCCGCCCATTCCTGCGCGCCTGTCCAGCCGCGGTCAGGCGTCGCGAATATGGTCGAGGAAACCGTCCACCCGGCTCTTGAGCGCCCCGGCCTGACCTTCCAGCTCGGTAGCCGAGTTGAGCACCTGGCTCGCGGCCGTGCCGGTGGCGAGGCTGGTTTCACGGAACTCTTCGATATGCGCCGAGACTTCTTCGGTCGCGCGCGCGGCGAGGTCGATGCTCCGGGCAAGGTCCTGCCCGGCGACCGATTGCTGGTCGACCGCGCTGGCGATCGAGACCGCCGTCGCCTCGAGTTCCTTGATCTGCGCCGCGATCGAGCGCAGCGCGCCGACGCTGGCGCCGGTCGAATCCTGCATCGCGTTGATCTGCTTGGCGACTTCCTCGGTCGCCCGGCTGGTCTGTGCGGCGAGTTCCTTGACCTCGCTCGCGACCACCGCAAAGCCGCGCCCGGCCTCACCGCCACGCGCCGCCTCGATCGAGGCGTTGAGCGCGAGCAAATTGGTCCGCTGGGCGATCGACTGGATGAGCTGGACGATCTTGCCGACCTGATCGGCCGAGCTGGCGAGTGCCGAGATCGTGTCGTCCGCGCCATTGGCGGCATGCGTCGCCTTGCGGGCGAGTTCTGCCGAATGCGCGGCCTGGCGGCTGATCTCGCCGATCGACATGGCGAATTCGTCAGACGCGGCGGCGGCCGCTGTGACCCCGTGCGAGGCCTGTTCCATCGAGGCGGATACGCGATGCGACTGGCCGGCCGCCTGTTCGGCGGTCGAGGCCATTCCCGAGGCGGTCGCATTGAGCTGGCTGGCGGCGGTGGCGACACCGCTCACGACATCGCCGACGCCGCTCTCGAAGTCGCTTGCCATGCGGATCAGATCGGCCTTGCGCTGCTTGGCGGCCTGCTTGCGGTCCGCGAACAATTCGTCGAGCTTGTGGCCGGACTTGAGGAAGACTTCGAGCGACCGCGCGAGGCTGCCGATCTCATCCTTTCTGCCGAGTCCGGAAACGGTGATGTCGCGTTCGCCCTGGGCGAGGCGCCGCATGTCGTTGGCGACCCGCAGGAAGGGCGCGATGACTTGGTCGAGGATGAGCTTGAGGCTGTAGTATCCGCCGGCGAGCGTGACGGCGGCGATCGAGATCACGCCGACCCGCGCCGCTCCGGCGAAGCTCGGGAATGTCAGTCCCGCCAGGGCGAGGACGGCGATCGCCAGCACGCCGCCGAGCGTGAGAGCGGATGCCAACTTCGCCTTGGCCGCGAGCGATTTTCCCATGAACCAGTCGGACAGGGGCGAGGGCTGATATTCCGATTGCACGTAGCCGATGTCGACATCGGCGATTTCCTGTACCAGATCGTCGGCTATGATCGAGCTATGCGCGTTCATCCTCGAGCACCCCCCTTAAGGCTGCATCAACCCTAAGGGGGAATTGCTTGAAATCGCGTTAAGCTGCGCGCACGTGCTCGAGGAAGCGTGAAACCTGCGATTTAAGCGTGCTGGCCTGCGCTTCGAGTTCGGTCGAGGAATTGAGGACCTGGCTCGCGGCAGCGCCGGTGGCGAGGCTGGTTTCGCGAACCTGCGACACGTTGGAGGAAACCTCGTCGGTCGAACGCGCGGCGAGGTCGATACTCCGGGCAAGGTCCTGCCCGGCGACCGACTGCTGGTCGACTGCGCTGGCGATCGAGATGGCGGTCGATTCGAGTTCCTTGATCTGCCCCGCGATCGAGCGCAGCGCGCCGACGCTGGCGCCGGTCGAATCCTGCATCGCGTTGATCTGCTGCGCGATTTCCTCGGTCGCCCGGCTGGTCTGCGCGGCGAGTTCCTTGACCTCGCTCGCGACCACCGCGAAGCCGCGGCCCGCTTCACCCCCGCGCGCGGCCTCGATCGAGGCGTTGAGCGCGAGCAGATTGGTGCGCTGGGCGATCGACTGGATCAGTTCGACGATCTTGCCGACTTGCTCGGCCGAGCTGGCGAGCGCCGAGATCGTGTCGTCGGCGCCATTGGCCGCGTGAGTCGCCTTGCGCGCGAGCTCGGCCGAATGCGCGGCCTGGCGGCTGATCTCGCCGATCGACATGGCGAATTCGTCCGAAGCGGCGGCGGCGGCGGTAACCCCGTGCGAGGCCTGTTCCATCGAGGCGGTGACGCTCGTGGTTTGCAGCGACGCCTGTTCGGCGGTCGCGGCCATCGACCCGGCAGTTTCCTTCAATTGCGCGGAGGCCGACGCAACGCCGTTGACCACTTCGCCGACCGTCGCTTCAAATCGCTTGGCAAACTGAACCATCTCCTGGCCGCGCTCGCGGCGGAGGGCGTCCTGTTCCTTCGACATTCTCTCGACCTGCCATGCGGCCTGGAGGAAGACCTCGAGCGAGCGCGCCAGATCGCCGATCTCGTCGCGGCGGCCGGTCGCGGGAATGTGGATGTCCTTCTCGCCCCTGGCGAGGCGCGAGGCGACGTCGGTCATCCGCCGCAGCGTGCCCGACACGTCGCGGCCGATGAAGCGCGCGCTCGTCCAGGCGATGCCGAGCGCGAGGACCGTGACCGTGAAGAAGGCGACGAAGAGCCACATCACCATGGTCCGCGACTCCGTGTCGGCGGTTGCGCCGATGTCCTCGATCTCGCCGCGGGTGGCACTCGCCAGCTCGACGAAATCCTGGCCCTCGCCATAGACGCTGTCGGAAAATGCCTGCCATTGCGCCTGGGTCCCACGCGACAACTCCGCCGCCTTGACCCGGCTGCGCAGCGCGGCGAGCATCGTGTCGAGCCGTTCGACCTGCGACAGCACTGCCGGAGCGGCTGCGGCGACATGGGTTTCCAGTCGGGCAAGGTCGCGGTCGGTTTCGTTGAATGCGTCCTGCGCCGCGGCCAGGTCTGCCTGTTCGCCGGATACGGCATAGCGCTGCACGAACAGCCGGCCGGTGTTGATATCGGCCACCATGCGTTCGGCAGTCACCGCCGCAGCCGAAAGCGTCATGCGCTCGGCGCGTGCCTGAAGCGCGAAATAGCCGCCGAGGCAGGTCGCGAGAAGGCACAACAGCACGACCGCCATATTGGTCGAGGCGATGGCCCAGAGCTTCTGGCCGACCGACTTGTCCGACAGCCAGCGGTTGAGGCCCCGAGCCGTATTGCCGTCATCCTCTTCGCCGGCGATTCCAATCGAACCGACACCGATCGCATCGGCCAGATGGATGTCGGGCACGGTATCCTGTTCGGCGGTCATGCCGCTGGCGATATCCTGCAGAGCGCTCATGCGACCTTGCTTCCTTTGTCTTGGGATTTCCGCGACCGCCCGATGGGCTTGCCGAGGTGTTGGGCGATGTCTTCAGCGGGCATCGCTTTGAAATAGAGCCAGCCCTGGATCTGGTCGCAGCCGGCGGCGCGGACCATGGCGGCCTGTTCTTCGGTTTCGACGCCCTCTGCGGTGACGCCCATCTTCATGGCGCGCGCGACGGTGATGCTCGAAAGCATCATCGCACGGCTGCCGTCGTCCTCGCTCGCCTGGACCACGAGGCTGCGGTCGAGCTTGAGCTTTTCGAAGCGGAACTGGCGCAGGAAGCCGATCGAGGCATAGCCGGTGCCGAAATCGTCGAGCGAGATCTTGACCCCGAAGCTGCGGATGAGCGCGAGGCTGCGCTCCGCGACGACCGGGTCGAGCACCAGGCAGGTTTCGGTGATTTCGAGCTCGAGGCGTTCCGGATCGAAGCCGGTTTCCTCGAGGATGTGGCCGAGCTGGATCGGGAATTCGGGATTGCGGAGTTGCGCCGCGGAGATGTTCACCGACAGCGTGATCCCGTTCCACTCGAGCGCGTTGCGGCAGGCTTCGCGCAGGACCCACAGGCCGATCGAATTGATCAGCCCGCTCTCTTCCGCCACCGGGATGAAGACGTTGGGGCCGATACATTTGCCGTCGGGGCGTTCCCAGCGAAGCAGGCATTCGACCGCGACGATCACGCGCGTGTTGCTGTCGACCAGCGGCTGGAAGTGCAGGCGGAACTCGTTCCGCGCGAGCGCCTGCCGCAATTCGTCGTCCATTTCCTTGAGCTGTTCGCGGCTCTTGTCGAAGCTGGGGCTGAACCAGGTGCAGCGCATCTTGCCGCCGCGCTTGGCGGCATACATTGCGATGTCCGCGCGCCGAAGCAGTTCCGACGAGGGAACATCGTCCTGCACGGTCCGGCGCGCGAGGCCGATGCTGGCCCCCAGCGTCAATCGGCGGTCCTCCACATGGATCGGCTTGGCGAGTCGTTCGATGATTCGCCGGCAGAGCCCTTCCAGCAGCGTGCCCGCCACCGGTCCGCCGATCATCATGGCATATTCATCGCCGCCGAGGCGGTAGACGCCGGCCTCGCCATCGCTGATCTGCCTGAAGATATCGGCGCATTCGCGGATCGCGGCATCGCCGACGAAATGGCCGTAGTGATCGTTGATCAGCTTGAATCCGTCGAGGTCGATCATCGCCAGTGCGACCTCGTGGCCCTGCCGGTATTCATGCTGGATGTCGAGGTGCAGGGCACGGCGATTGGGCAGCAAGGTGAGGCTATCGGTGCGCGCCAGCCGTTCGACCCGGTTGAGGTGGCGCAGACCGACAAAGGCGCAAACGACCGTCGCGATACCGAAGGCGAGCGCGCCCACGCCGAGGAGCGTGGCGAGCGAAACGAATTCGAAATAGCGATTGGCGAGCGCCGCCGCCCAGGTCAGCACGAAAATGACGGCCAGAACGGCCATCGGCGCGAAGATCACGGTCCGCGTACTATCGCTCTCGCGAAACCCGTGCGAACTCGAAATCATCCCCTGACACGCGCCCCCTTTGTCGTCAGATTACCGCCTAGAGCGCATTCGCTAAGGAAGCGTAAACCACCGGTTTACCTTGCTTATACGCGTGCCGAGGCGTCAGAAAGAAGCCGCGCGCAGGCGGGGTTCGGCCTTCGGATATTCCTCCAGAACCGGGCTGTAGAGCGACGATCCGAATTGGGCCGGCTTGAACCGCTCGGTCTGTCCGACCACGGTTTCGCCCGCGCCGAGCATCAGCCATCCATCGGGAGCGATCCCGCTCGCGAGTCGGCTGAAGGCCGTGGCCCGCGTCTCGGGGTCGAAATAGAGCAGCACGTTGCGGCACATCACCAGGTCGAACCGTCCCGGCGAGGGCGGATAGTCGAGGATATTGTGCTGCTGGAAGCGGATCATCGAGCGGATCTTGTCCGCGGCCTGCCACTGCCCGTTGCTCTCGGCGAAGAAGTTGAGCATTTGCGCGACGCTGATCCCGCGCTGGATCTCGAACTGGGTGTAGAGCCCGCTGCGGGCCGTTTCGATCGCCTTGCCCGACACGTCGGTGCCGAGGATCTCGATCGTCCAGTCCCTCCAGCGACCCGGCTGTTCGGCGAAGATCATCGCCAGGCTGAGCGCCTCCTGCCCGGTCGAGCAGCCGGCCGACCAGATCGACAGACGCTTCCTGTTCTCGCGCTTGCGCGCGAGATCGGGCAGCACCTGGTTGGCGAGCACCGAAAAATAGGCGTGGTCGCGAAAGAAATAAGTCTCGTTGTTGAGCAGTGCCTCGACCACCCTGGTCGCGAGGCGGTGTTCGCCCGGGCGCTCGAGCATGCAGGCGAGCTGGTCGACATTCTCGATACCGAATTCGCGAAACAGGCCCGACAGGGCGCTGGCGACGCGCCACCGACGGCCTTCCGTCAGTTGCTGTCCCGTACGCTGCGCAAGAAGTTCCCCAATGATGTGGTGCGAAGCGTCGTCTACTGCCATGCGTCGGCTCCTGTGCTCGCGATGAGCTTTTCGGCAAGTTCGGCGGGGGGAAGGACGGCGGCTGCCAGACCCTGTTCGGCGATCGCGCGCGGCATCCCCCAGACGGCGCATGTTTCTGCGCTCTGGGCGTAGATTGTTCCCCCTGCGGAAAGGATCGAGTGGGCACCCTCGGTACCGTCGCGGCCCATGCCCGAAAGCAGCACGCCGGCGACGTGGCCGTCATAGGCTTCGGCCAGCGTCTCGAACATCGGATCGACCGAGGGCATGCAGCCGCTCTTCACCGGGTGATAGGCGAGGCCGAGAACGCGGCGGCCCCCCGATTTGCGGACCACCATGTGGCCGTGGCCGGGGGCGATGTAGATCACGCCGCGTTCGACGGGAATGCCCTCGTCGGCGAGCACGGCACGGCGTCCCGCAGCGGCTTCCACCTGCTGGGCGAATACCGGAATGAAACTCGCCGGCAGGTGCTGGGTAACGAGGATCGGGAGGTCGAAATTCGCCGGTACCTTTTCCAGGAACAGGTTGAGCGCGTGGATGCCGCCGGTGGAGGCACCGATGGCGACGACCTGCGGCGCCTTGCCGGACCGCCGGGTCGCGGCGGGCGCAGCATCCGGCGCATCAGGCGCACGGCCTTTCAGCGCGCGAATCTTGCCGAGAAGCGTGGAGCGGTACTCGTCGTCGAACCCGCCCGGCCGCGGCTTGAGCATGGTATCCGCCGCGCCCAGCGAGAGCGCCTTGACGGTCGACTCCGCACCGTCCGCCGTCAGCGAAGAAATCACCAGAACCTTGGTGTCGGGCGCCGCAGTCATGATCTTCGGGAGCGCCTCGAGGCCGCCCATGCCGGGCATTTCGAGGTCGAGCAGCATCACGTCGGGTCCGGCCTTGGCGAGTTCGGCGAGCCCGCTCTCCGCCGTGTTCGCCGTGGCGACGATGTGCATGTCGTCTTCCTGCTGGATCATGCGCGAGAAGACGGTGCGGACGGTCAGCGAATCATCGACGATCATCACCCGCACCGGGTCGGCGCAGGTCCCGCTGGTGGCACCCGTACCCCGGAATTCGGAACGCAGAGGAGCGCCCATGGAAGCCTCCTCAGGCCATGCCGACAAGCTGGAGCTTGATCTGCAGAGTTTCGTGGTCGAACGGCTTCATGACGTATTCGTCGGCGCCCGCGCTGATCGCTTCGCGGATGTGCGCGACGTCGTTCTCGGTGGTGCAGAAGACCACCTTGGGCTTGTCGCCACCGTCCCGCTGACGCAGCTGGGTGATGAATTCGATGCCCGTCATGACCGGCATGTTCCAGTCGAGCAGGACCACGTCGGGCATGGCCTCGGCGCATTTGTCGAGGCCTTCCTGGCCGTTTTCGGCTTCCTCGACGGCGAAGCCCAGCGTCTCGAGAATATGTCTCGAAACCTTCCGGATGACACGCGAATCGTCGACGATAAGGCAGGATTTCATGTGAATGACCTCTGGTGTTTTCCAGCGTTTCCTATCGCCGGAGGGTAACTATTCGCTTAAGCCGCCTGGGCGACGGGGCCCGAAACGAGCGTTTCGATATCGATCAGCAGCGTCGGGCCGGTATCGGTTTCCACCAGCCCGCGCGCGGCGGCTTGCCAGCCGGCGCCGAAGCCGCCGGGTACCTCGATGGCATCGCTACGCGCTTCACCGACATCATAGGCGGCCTCGACCAGCAGGGCGTAGAGATGGCCATCGACATCGACCACCGCCGCGCGCTGCTCGGGGTTCTCGGGCTGGCTTTCGAAGCCGAGCGCGACCGAGCAGTCTATCACCGTCAGCGCCTGGCTGCGCAGCGCGGTGAGCCCGCGAATGAAGCGTGGCACACCGGGCAGTGGAGTGATGTCGCCGACTTCGATCACCGATTGCACGCGAACTGCGGGGATTGCGGCGTTGCGCCCGGCGATGCGGCACAGGAGCAGGAGTTCGTTCATGCGGTCTTCCCCGATCGGGCTTGCTTGAGCGCGGCGAGCAGGGCCTCGCGGTCGTAGCGATAGATGCTGTCGTTCGCACCGTCGGGTGCTTCGGGTTCGGGCCGCAGGCGAATCACGCGGCGTGCGGGACCCGGGGGCGTCGCTTGCTCCTCGGCCAGCTCGATCGCGACATCCGCTTCTTCCTGCGCGTCGGTGGCGATGCGGTAGCCGGCCGCCTCGACCAGCGGCTCGAGGATCGTGCGCGCCCAGTCGCTGCGCGCGGGCAGGCGGCAGGTCATCGGCTGGGCGCTGGCCTGGGGGCGGCGATGGCTGGCGAAGAGCGCGTGGCCGTCGATCACCGGCACGGGCTTGTCGCCGATCAGCGTCACACCCTCGATCGAGGGATCGGCCGCTGAAGGAATGATGTCGCCGTCCATGGCGGCCGCGTCGAGCACTTCCTGAACCGCGTAGGCGACTTCGCAATCGCCGTCCGACAGGCGCAGCAGGCGACATTTCTCTTCCGGCAGCGGACCGTATTCGTGGCCTACCAGCGTGAAGATCGCGCCATCGATGACCGCCTGGGCACGGGCCCCTTCGATATCGATCGCTTCGCGGGCGACGGTATCGATCCGGCGCACCAGTTCGAGCCGGACCGCACGCCGGCGGCCGTCGAGCCCGGTGAAGAGCATGATCGGCTGGCTCTTGCGCTGTTCGACCTGCTCCTCCTCGACCACGCGGGTCGCGCTGCGCATCTCGTTCACCAGCTGGTACTTCTGCGCGATGCTCGGCAGGTCGAGCAGCATCATCGGGCGACCGTCGTCGAGCAGCGTCGTGCCCGCATAGAGGCCGGTTTCCATGACCGCGGGTGCGATCGGCTTCACTACCACGTCCTCGTGGTCGTAGACGCGGTCGACGGCGAGCGCGAACACCTCCTCGCTGGCGAGGCGGATCAGCACCAGCGTCTTGTTCCGCCACTCGATGTCCTCGAGCGCCTTGGTGCCGAGGATGGTGCCGAGCGAGAGGCAGGGCACACGCTTGCCGCGGAAGGTGACGAGCTGGCGTTCGCCGGCCTCGGCGAATTCGACATGTTCGCTGGAGCCGAACACGATTTCCTCGACGAAACTGCGCGGGACCGCGTAGCGCTGGCTGCCGCTGCCCACGGTGAGCGCGGCGATGATGCTGAGCGTCAGCGGCAGCTTGAGGTAGAAGCTGGTGCCTTCGCCGGGCTTGCTGACGACGTCGATCGATCCGCCGACGCGCTCGAGATTGGCGCGCACGACGTCCATGCCGACCCCGCGGCCCGAAACCGCGCTGACCTTGTCGGCGGTCGAGAGGCCGGGTTCGAAGATGAGATGCTGCTTGCGCCGTTCCGACATCGCGTCGACTTCGGCCTGACTGTAGATGCCGGCGGCAACCGCCTTTGCGGCGAGGCGGTCGGTGCCGATGCCGCGCCCGTCATCGGTGATCGCGAGGGTGATCTGGTTGCCCGACTGGCGTGCGGCGAACTTGAGCAGGCCGAGCTCGCGCTTGCCGGCCCTGATGCGCTCGCCGGGGCCTTCGAGACCATGATCGAGCGCATTGCGGATGATGTGGGTCAGCGGGTCGCGGACCATTTCGACCATCTCGCGGTCGAGTTCGACCTCGCCGCCCTCGAAATCGACCATGACCTGCTTGCCGAGTTCGTTCGACAGGTCGCGGACGAGGCGCGGGAGCGAGCTGAAGAGATGTTCGAGCCGCTGCATGCGCATGCGCGTGATCGCGGTGCGGACGTCGGCGAGGATGGTGCTCAGCCGGTCGAAGGGGCCGTCGATCTCGGGCTGTTCGCCCGCGTCGCGCAGCCGCCGGGCAAGGTCGTTGCGCGCCAGGACCATGTCCGACACGCCTTTCATCACTTCGTCGAGCAATTCGGTGGGCAGGCGGATCGAACGCTGGACGCCGGCGCTGCGTGCCGCCTTGGGGGCGGCGGTCTCTTCGCTGTCGGCGGACATCGGCGCGGAAGGGGCTTCCCTGGATTCGCCGACGATCTCGACCGTCTCGCTCGGTTGCAGTGCTTCGATCAGCTCGTCGTCGCCGCCGTCGGGAAAGTCTTCGCCCGCCTCGATCGAATCGGTCATCTCGCTGATGCGGTCGATGATCGCCAGCACCGCCGAAACGAGCGCGCGATCGGGATCGCGGCGGCCCGAACGGCAATCGGCCAGCGCGTCTTCGGCGGCATGGCTCAGCTTTTCCAACCGAGGGAAGTCGAAGAAGCCGCAATTGCCCTTCACCGTGTGGACGAAACGGAAAATCGTATCGAGCCGCGCCTTGTCGGCAGGGTCGGCCTCCCAAGCGACGATCTCGCCGCCGCTCGCCTCCAGCATTTCCCGGGTTTCCGCGACGAAATCCGCCAGCAGGTCGTCCATGATCAAAAAGCCCCTCGTACGATGAGACCGGCTATGGACGAGGATGGTTAACGTTTGGTGTGGGTTCAGGGCCTCTTTTCGGGCCCCGAGCGCAGCACTCGCCAGACTACATAGGCGGCCAGGGCGCCGCCCGCGAGATTGGCGCATAGTTCGGCGGCATAGATCGCCGACGAGCCCCAGTTCGCGCGCAGCAGCCAGCCGAAGGGCAGCATCACGAGAAACACGCGCACTGCGCTCTGGGTGAGGGCAAATCCGGCCCTGTCCACCGCATTGAGCGCGCCGTTGGCGACGATCAGCAGGCCGAAACCGGCATAGCCCCAGACCGAGATCGCGAGGTAGCGCGAGAATTCGTCAATGACCGCAGGATCGTCGGTGAAGAAGTCGGCGAACCAGTCGCCGGTGAAGAACAGCACCAGCGCTATCGCCGTCCCGTATCCGAGGCAGAACAGCGCCGACCACCACATCGCCCGGCGCGCGCGGTCGGCGCGGCGGGCGCCCCAGTTCTGGCCGACGATGGCGCCGATCGAGCCCGAGAGCGCGAGCAGCGGCACGACCGCGAAGCTCTGCAGCCGTCCAGCCGCGCCGAAGCCGGCCACCGCCGCCTCGCCCTGGCTGGCGAGCAGCGCGGTGAGGACCGAGAGGCCGATCGGATTGATCGCATTGGAGAAAGCGGCGGGTCCGGCGACCGAGAGGATCGCCTTGCTCGAGGCGGCGACGTCGCAATCGCGGATGGTCGCGGGGTGGATCTGCAATTGCGCCCCCCGGATCAGCCACAGCGCGACGAGGATGGCGAGGAAGAAGCCCGCGATGGTCGCATAGGCGGCGCCGGCGATGCCGAATCCGCCGATCCCGAAGGCGCCGGTGATCAGGATCGGGTCGAGTATCCAGTTGGCGATCGAGAAGGTCAGCGAGACGTAGCTGGTCTTGCGCGCCTCGCCCTGTCCGCGGAGCACCCCGTTGAGCCCCATCTGCAGCAGCATCACCGGCAGCCCCAGCGCATAGGGGCGCATGTATTCGCGGATCAGTGGGAGCAGCGCGTCGGAGGCCTGCATCAGCCCGAACAGCGGATCGAGCAGCAGGTAGAGCGCCAGCCCCAGGATCACGCCGGTGGCCAGCGCGAAGATCGCGCCGAAATTGGCGCGTCGTTCGGCCCGCGCGACGTCGCCTTCGCCGAGCGCGCGGGAGATGACCGAATTGATCCCCACCATGACCCCGACGCCGAGGCTCGACAGCGCGATGGTGATGGGGAAGATGAAGCTCACTGCGGCGAGCTCCTGGGCGCCCAGCCGACCGATGAAATAGGCGTCGATCAGTCCCACCGACATGATCGCCGCGACGCCGAAGATCATCGGCAAAGTCTGCCCGACGAGATGGCCGCGAATGCTCCCCCGGGTGAGTTTGGCCGTCTCGCTCATCGAGCGGGGCGTTAGCGGGGCAGGGGCGGCTTGCCTAGCGCCAACTCCTCCTTGCTTGCGGACTCGCGGCCCGCCATGCGATACAGGTTGCGAAACAGGACTGCTGACGGAGAGAGCACGCCATGGCCACGCAGATGAAGACCCGCGATTTCGAATGCAGCGATGCCGAATGGCAGGCGCGGCAGGACCTCGCCGCATGCTATCGCATCTTCGACCACCTGGGTTGGGGCGAGAGCATCTACAACCACATCTCGGTCGCGGTGCCGGGCGAAGAGGACGTGTTCCTCATCAATCCCTTCGGCCTGCTCTATGACGAGGTGACCGCGTCGAACCTCGTCAAGATCGACGTCGAGGGCAACAATGTCGGCCCCTCGCAATACATGGTCAACAAGGCAGGCTTCACCCAGCACGCCTATTTCCACAAGACGCTGGGCAATCGCGCCAATGCGATCTGCCACGTCCACACCACCGCCACCATGGCAGTGTGCAGCCACAAGGGCGGGCTGCTGCCGACCAATTTCTACGCCTGCAATTTCCAGGGCCAGATCGGCTATCACGATTTCGAGGGGGTCACCGTGCGTCCGGAAGAGGGCGAGCGGCTGGTCGAAAATCTCGGCGATCATTCGATCCTGATGCTGCGCAACCACGGCCCGGTGGTGATGGACAAGACCATTCCGGGCATGTTCGTGAAGATGTGGGCGCTGCAGCGCGCCTGCGAGATCCAGGTGGCGACGCTCAGCCAGGGCGAGGCGAATATCATTTCGCAGGACGTCGTCGACGTCCACCAGCGCGACCTTTCGGTCATGGCTTCGCAGGGCGGGGCGGGCGTCTTCGATTTCGAGGCGTGGAAGCGCCGCGTGTCGAAGCTGGACGACAGCTGGAAATACTGACCGCCCGCGCTAGAAGCGCCCCATGACCAGCATGACCGTCAACGGGAAGCCGGTGCGCTTCCTGATGGACCCCGACACGCCGTTGTTGTGGGCACTGCGCGACGCTGCCAATCTCACCGGGACCAAATATGGTTGCGGGATCGGCGATTGCGGCGCCTGCATGGTCCATGTCGACGGCGAGGCGCTGCGCAGCTGCCTGATCACCATTGCCGAAGCCGAGGGGCGCTTCATCACCACGATCGAGGGTCTGAGCCGCGACCGTTCGCACCCGGTGCAACAGGCGATGATCGCCGAACAGGCGATCCAGTGCGGTTATTGCACGCCGGGCATCGTGATGGCGGCGAGCGCGCTGCTGGCGAAGACCGCGACCCCGAGCGAGGCGGAGATCAAGGCGGCGATCCCCAATCTGTGCCGCTGCGGCGTCTATCCGCGTCTGGTCCGGGCGATCGAGCGCGCCGGGCGGGTCGCGCGGCGGGCCGAAACGATCAGCGCCGCTCCCGCCCCCGGCGTGAGCGCCGGGGACGCCGCGCGGGAGATCCCCGCAATCAGCGCCCCCGAACGCAACGACTAGAGCGCCAGGCGAACGCCGATCCGCGCGCTGAAGGGCTCGGCGGGCTGGATGTTGTTGTCGCCGTGGGCGCTTGGGTAATAGTTCACATCGAACAGGTTCTCGATGTTGAGCTGGATGCTCACCCTCTCGCTGACGGCGTAATAGGCGGCGGCATCGACCCGGACGTAATCGGGCAGAATGACATCGCCGCTAATGCTTGCGAACTGCTCGTCCTGGTAGACCACGCCAGCGCCCAGGCCGAAGTTCTCGGTGAGGTCGACACGGTTCCACAGCGCGATCTGGTGGGTGGGCAACTGCTGGAGCGGGGTGCCGGCAGCCGCCCGATCGGTGTCGGTCCGGATCTCACCGTCGAGATAGGTGTAGCCTAGGCTTGCCTGCCAGTTCGGCAGGATTTCACCGGCGAGACTGGCCTCGAACCCCTCGACGCGGCTCGATCCGGTCAGGATGACGAAGCCCGGATTGGCTGGGTCGGCAGCCGTGGTGTTCGACCGGTCGAGACGGAAGATTGCCGCTGTCGCGAACAGCTTGGGCGTGATCGCCCACTTGGCCCCTAGTTCGTAGTTCTCGAACTTTTCCGGTTCGAGCTGCGCATCGGTGCTGCTCAGCGAGCTGAACTGGTCGCCCGACTGCGGCAGGAAACTCGTCGAATAGCTGGCGTAGAGGGAGAGGCTTTCCTGCGGCTTGACGATCACGCCGAGGCGCGGGCTCCACTTCTCGTCGACGCGATCGGTAGTGACCGGAGCCGTGGGGTCGATCAGATCGGTCGCTTCGAGGTCGAAGCGATCGAAGCGCAGGCCGCCGACCAGTTGGACGATGCCGAAATCGAGCTGTTCCTGCACATAGGCCGAGAAAGTGCCAAGATCGGTTTCCCTGGAGTTCGTGGTACGCCCGATACCCACGGCCGGAACGGGAATGAGACGCTGGAGCGGGCGGGTGATATCTTCGACGCCGCCGCCGAAATCGACTTCGGTGCGCAGGGAATTGGTCGACTGGTCGCCGACTTCGAAGCCGGCGAGGAAGGTACTACCGATGCCGCCGAAATCGGTATCCCAGACGAGGTTCGCCTGGCCAATCCAGTTCTGCCGGTCGGTCGTGCTGGTGTAACCGCCGAGATCCACGACCGTGCCGTCACTGCCACTCGGCACGACATTGGCGTAGAACTTGTCGTAGTCGGCGAACTGGCCGCTGACATTGACACTCAACTCGTCGGAAAACTCATGATCGAGACGCAAGCGCGCGATGTGGGCGATGTTGGTGGCGCGGTTGAAGTCGCGGTTGCCGAAAAAGGTCTTGTCAAACCCCCGGAGCGGGCCGTCGGCGGTGTTGGCATCGCCATCGTCGAGCGAGGGAATGCCACGGTCGGTCACGCGCGAATCGTCATCGTAGGTGTAGTGCGCGGTCAGCGTCGTGGTTTCACCCAGTCGGAAGCTTGCCGTGGGCGAAACGCCGATGAAACGCCCGTCGTAGAAATCGCGGTGGCTGGCGAACTCCTCGTAGGTGGTGTTGAGGCGCAGCGCGACCGTGTCCGAGAGTGTTTCATTGACGTCGGCGCTGAGTGCGAATGCGCCGAAGCTGTCGACCGAAGCATCGAAGCCGAGTTCGGTACCGGTGAACTTGGCCGTCTTGCTGACGCGGTTGATGATTCCGCCGCCGCCGCCGCGGCCGAAGATCAGCGCATTCGATCCCTTGAGAACTTCGACTCGGGCGACATTGTAGAGCGAGCGATAATACTGCGCGTCGTCGCGCAGGCCATCGAGATAGAAGTCGGCGGTGCTCGCCTGGCCACGGATGTAGACCTGGTCGCGATGGCCCTCGCCGGTATCGAGCGAAACGCCCGGGACATAGCGAAGCGCTTCGTTGAGCTGCGTTATGGCCTGGTCTTCGAGCTGGTCTTCGGTGATCATCGTGGCCGCCTGTGGCACGTCGATCAACGGGGTCGGCGTCTTGGTCCCGGTCGAACCGTCGGTGACATCATAGCCCTCGAAGGTGCCGGTCACGACGATGTCGCTAGGCAGATAGTCGCGCTCGGGCTGGGCCATATCATCGGCCTGGGCCGCGGTTGCCGTAGCTAGGAATGCTGCGCCGGCGAGGAGTGCGGCGCGCGAAAAACGATCCCTCATGGAGTACCTTCAGTCTTGCGTGTGATTCTCAATAATTGGCCTGCTATTGAGACCTATTCGCATTTGCAAGTTTTGCGTGAAAAAATCGCAGGCCTTGCTTCCGGTCTTGGCGGAGCTCGCTTAGGCAGCCACGGGACAGCAGGAGATTCGACCCATGAAAGCGACCATCTGGCACAATCCGAAATGCGGTACGTCGCGCAAGACGCTCGCGATCCTCGAAAACCTGTCGAAGGTCGAGGTCGAGGTGATCGAGTACCTCAAGGACCCGCCGAGCGCAGAGAAGCTGGCGCAGCTCTATCGCGACGCGGGCATCACGCCTAACCAGGGTCTGCGTCTGCGCGGAACGGATGCGGAAGAGCGCGGCCTGCCGGACGCGCCGGCCGATACCGTCTTGGCGGCGATGGCGGCCGATCCGATCCTGATCGAGCGTCCGCTGGTGGAAACCGACAAGGGCGTGCGCCTGTGCCGCCCGCAGGACAATGTGCTCGAAATTCTCTAGTTTGTTGCGTGCGGGACGGAACGGCCGAGCCGTCAGGCGAACAAACTAGCGCCGTTCGCGCGTGAGTTCGCTATCGGGCTGCAGCGCGACCCAGCCATAGGCGAAGACGGTCAGGCACAGGCCGACGATCAGGCCGAACCCGACCCATTCCGAGTGATTGTAGGACCACACGCCGAGCGCGGGGGCATAGATGTAGCTTGCCCCTGCGACCGAGGCGGTGATGCCCGACGCCTGTCCTTGCTCCTCGCGCGTGACCGCAAGCGATGTACCCGCCGTCGAGCCGGGGCGGAACAGCCCGAAGCCGAGCGAGGCGAGCGCGAAGGACAGGGCGATGAGGTGCAGGTCCTGCGCGACGCCGAGCAGCACCGTGCCCGCCGCTGCGGTGGCAATGCCGAGCAGCGTGGCGGCGCGCGGGCCGAGATCGAAGCGCGGGATTATCCCCCATTGGGCGAGCAGGGTGGCCAGTGCGCCCGCCATCAGCACTAGCCCGATCGGGCCGGTGCCCTCTGCCGGGGTCGCTCGCAGGCCGAGCCGGTCGAGCACGAGGAAGCCCGCTATGCCGAGCACCATGGCCTGCGCGTGTCCGCCGAGCAGGCCGCAGACGATCCACGGTCTCAGCCGCGGCTCGAACCAGCGCAGCTTGCGTGCGGAGGCCTGCGGCTCGACTTCCTGCGCCTCTCCGTCGCGGTCGGGATCGGGATCCGCATTGGTGGCATTGGCACCGCCGGCATAGGCCGCGGTGGTTCCGCGAGCGGGGAACTGCGGTTCGTCGTCGGGCAGCCGCAGCCGCAACAGGACCAGCGCGATCACGCCGATGGCCGAGAAGATCAGGAAGGGCCCGGTCAGCCCGATCACCGGGAGCACCATCAGCGGGGCGAGCGCGGGCCCGATGACCGTGCCGAGACCGAAGCTTGAGGCGATCAGCGAGAGTGCCTGCGTGCGCTGCGCCCGCGGCGTGCGGCTGGCGACATAGGCCTGCACCGCCGGCGGGGCGGCGCTGCCGAAGCCGCCGTAGAGGCTGCGCGCGGAGGCGAAGGCGAGCAGCGCCGCGGTCGCCCCGAGAATGCCGTTGAGGCCGAGCCACAGCATCGCGCCGCACAGCGTGAAGCTGACGATGAAGCCGACCAGGCCCAGCGCCATCATCGCCTTGCGGCCGCGCCGGTCGGAACGGTCGGCCCACAGCGGCGCGCAGATCACCCACAGCAGCGCCGACCAGCTGTAGGCCAGGCTGATCCACACGTCGGCCACACCCAGTTCGGTGCCGATCGAGGGCATCACCGATTGCATGGCGGTGTTTCCCGCTGCCGTGGTCAGCATCACCGTGAAGAGCAACGCCATGCGCCCGCGGGGAATGGCGGAGGAGGCCGCCGGCGCGGGCCGGGCGAGCGTGGAGGCGGGATCGGTTTCGGCCATAGCACGTCGGGTAAGCCGAGGTCGGGCGGCTTGCAATGGCGAAGACAGGCTGCCAGACCGCAGGCTTGTTGCCTGTGGTCGCAAGGAAGTCTCACTTGAATTCGGATCAAAGCGTTGGCGTAATCGAACGACCCAGCATGCGCCAGAAGGCTGCGCGTTTCTTCGGTCAGTGGGGCGTGTTTTTCCGCGGCTTCCTCGAGCATCCGCGCATGGTCGGATCGATCATTCCCTCATCGCGCTTCACCATCGAGAAGATGCTGGCGCCGGTCGACTGGGGGCGGTGCGAGGTCTTCGTCGAATACGGGCCGGGCGTCGGCACCTTCTGCCAGCCGGTGCTCGACCGGTTGCGCCGCGACGGCACGCTGATCGTGATCGACACCAATCCGCTCTACATCGACTATCTCCGCAAGCACTACCGCGACAGCCGCTTCCACGCGGTGCATGGTTCGGCGGCGGATGTGGTCGAAATCGTCAAGGCCCATGGTCATGACGGGGCGGACTACGTCCTCTCGGGCCTGCCCTTCTCGACGCTACCCGACGGGGTCGGTCCGGCGATCGCCAAGGCGACCCACGATGTGATCCGTCCCGGTGGCGCTTTCCTCGTCTACCAGTTCTCGGCCAAGGCGCGCGACTTCATGGCCAAGCACTTCCGCCGCATCGACCGGGGTTTCGAATTGTGGAACGTGCTTCCCTGCCAGCTCTTCTGGGGCTGGAAGGAAAGCGACGACTAGGCTTCGACCGCGCCGTCCGGCTCGCTCGCCAGGCGGTTGAGCTGCGTGTGCACCGCCGCGAGCACGCAGACCATGATCACGATCATCGTCGCATTGACGAAACCCGAGACGACGGCTTCGCCGAGCAGCGCCGCCTGTTCGCCGAACAGCGCGAAGCCGAGGCCGAAGACCAGCGAGAGAACCGCCGACAGGACGATGAAGGCAATCAGCAACAGCAGGTAGAAGGCGAACAGGCGCATGCTGTTGCCGCGCGTGAGCGACCACGAGCGCTGCAGGGCCCGGAGCGGGTTGAGTTCCCCTTCGATCGCGATCACCGGCGCGGCGAGCGAGAGCTTGGTGACGAGATAGCAGATGACGACGAAGGCGATCACCCCGCCGAGCGCCGCGAGCATCTGCAGGCCGGTGACCGCGCCGAACCCGACCAGCAGCATCGCCACGATCACGATCAGCGCCGATTGCATCAATTGTGCAGCGATATAGCTGGGCACCGATCGCGCCCCGGTGGTCAATGCCTCACCCACCGTGGGGTTGGCGCGCCGCCGGACCAGCGCCAGCATCGCCAGAAGTCCGGCGCCCTGGACCACGGCGAGGATCAGGAAGACCCACCAATATCCGACGTAGAGGTCGGTCACCGCAGCCATCATGACCTCGGGATTGCCGGTCGCCTGCGCATTCTGCAGCTGGCTCACTTCGGGCAGGGCAAGGGTGATCCCGGCATAGGGGAGGAAGAAGAACACGCCGGCGATCACCGCCAGCAGCCCGAAATTGCGCGACAGCAATCCGGTGGCATCCTTCCACGCAGTGTCGAGATCGAATTTCATGCGGGCCTCTCTCCTTTGCCCCTTGATAAGCGCTTCGCCAGTCGCCACGCAATCGCGCATGTCCACGCCTTCACCCGAAACCATCGAATGGCGCGCGGAGCCGGGGCAGGTCGGCTATCGCGACGCGCTGGATGCCATGACCGAGCGCAACCGTGCGATTGCCGAGGGGCAGGCGTCGGAGATGATCTGGCTGCTCGAACACCCGCCGGTCTATACCGCGGGGACCAGCGCCGACGGGGCCGAATTGCTCGACCCGCGCTTCGAGGTGGTCGAGGCGGGCCGCGGTGGACGCTATACCTATCACGGTCCCGGCCAGCGCGTCGGCTATGTCATGCTCGATCTCAAGCAACGCGGCCGTGACGTGCGCTGCTTCGTCCACTCGGTCGAGGGCTGGGTGATCGCGACGCTGGCCGAGATCGGCGTCGAAAGCTGGCGCAGCGAAGGGCGGATCGGCATCTGGACGCGCGATATCGATGGCCGCGAGGCCAAGATCGGCGCGATCGGCGTGCGCGTGCGGCGCTGGGTGACGATGCACGGCTTCTCGGTCAATCTGGCCCCCGATCTCTCGCATTTCACCGGCATCGTTCCCTGCGGGATCGAGGAGTTCGGCGTCACCAGCCTCCAGCGGCTCGGAATCGACCTTGCGCCCGCCGCCTTCGATGAGGCATTGCGGGCGCGCTTCGGCGATTTCCTCGAAGCGCTCGAAGGGAGGGCCTGCGCGCTGCCATGACGTTTCGAACTGCTGTCCTGTTAACCGCCGGCGCGGTGCTCCTGTCGGCCTGCGGCGACGATACACCTGCCGAAGAGACCGAGGCCGAGGCCGGGCGCAATGCCCAGGGCGAGGTGCTGGGGGGCACGATCAGCGACGACATGCTCCCGCTCGACCGGTTGCGTTCGCAGGCGCCTTCCATCCGCGAAGAGCCCGCATCGCAGGCTGCCACGCCTGCCGCGAGCGAGGGAGAGGCCGATGGCGCGGAAGGCGATGGTGAGGCGGCACCGGCGGAGACGGCGGAGCCCGCCGCAGAGGCCCCTGCCGAGGACTAATCCTCGCCGAGCAGGCGCTTGGCACGCAGCAGTTCGGTCGGCCCGACCCGGCGATCGCCCACCGTCACCATGCTCGCGCCGGGATTGGTGGCGAATGCCGAGACGACCTTCCTCGCCTCGCTCGTCTCGCTTTCGATCGGGGCGAAAGCGGCATTGATGCCCGCGACCTGCGAAGGGTGGATCGCGAACATGCCGGTAAAGCCGTCGGCCCTGGCCGCTTCGGCAATCCGCAGTCCGGCATCCTCGTCGCGGATCTCGCGAAACGGATATTCGATCGCCCCGAGCCCGCGGGCATGCGCGATGAGCAGCAGCTGTCCGCGCACCTGCGCGAGCGGGTCGCTCCAGCGCCCTCCGGGGCCGCGCAGCCGGCGCGAACCGATGGCATGGGCCAGCGCGACGGCATCCCAGGTCAGCGCACTGACCCGGGGGTGCAATTCGTCGACGAGGCGCCCCAGCGCGAGGGCGCAGGCCGGGGTCGAACCCAGCTGCGGCACGATCCGCGTGACATTGGCGGCCAGCCCCAATTGGTCTTCGATCTCGTAAAGCACCGAGGCGAGCTGGCGAATGTCTTCCGGACTGCGGCAGTGCGACAGCACGATGCCATGCGGTGACCCGTTCATTGCGGCTTCGAGGTCTTCGCGCCAATGCGGCGTATCGAGACCGGGAATGCGCGCCCAGCGCTCGAACCTGCGTTGCGCGAGCACCTGTTCGCGATGCGCGCGCAACCAATCAGCCGCATCGGTCCTTGCGGCGGCCTGCTGGGCAGGCGGCAAGGGGCGGGCAAGGTCGATGACTACGGCCTCGGCACCTGCCCCGGCCGCTGCACCGAGCGCCTTTTCGCTATCCGCCGGGATCAGGATCCACGAGCGCAAACCTGCCTCCAGTTTCTCGCCGCACGGCGAATCACCCAGCGGCAGCTTGCTCCAGCTCGGTTAGCATCGGGTAATCGACGTAACCCTCCGGCCCAGATCCATACCAGCTATGCGGAACATTGACATTAGGGGCGATTGCGGAGCCCAGCCGGAAGCGCGCGGGCAGGTCGGGGTTGGAGATGAAGTCGCGACCCCAGCTGATCGCATCGGCCCGGCCGGCGTCGATATCCGCCACCGCACCCTGGGGCGTGTAATCGCTGTTGAGCACCAGGGCGCCCGAATAGAGCTGGCGAATGAGCGGGCTCTGCTTGGGAACCTCGGTCGCGCCGAAAGTGCCCTCGGGACCCGGCTCGCGCAGCTCGAGGAAGGCAAGGCCGAGTTCCTCGACGACGCGGGTGGCGGCGCCGAAGGTCGCGGCAGGGTCGCTGTCGTCGCAGCCCTGCGTCTCGCCATTGGGCGAGAGGCGCACGCCGACGCGATCCGCACCCCAGACGTCGATCAGGGCGGTCAGGACTTCGCGCAGGAAACGCGTACGATTTTCGGGGCTGCCGCCATATTCGTCGTTGCGCAGATTGGTGCTGTCGCGCAGGAACTGGTCGACCAGATAGCCATTCGCGCCGTGCAGTTGGACCCCGTCGAAGCCGGCCTTCTTCGCGTTTTCGGCGGCGTGGCGGTAATCCTCGACGATGCGCTCGATATCCTCGGTGGTCGCCTCGCGCGCCTGTTCGTAGTCCTTGCGACCCTCGAACGTGTGCGCATGCCCGGGGGCGGTCGTCGCACTCGCCGAGACAGGCGAATTGCCGCCGAGGAACAGCGGGTGGACCAGGCGTCCCATGTGCCACAGCTGGAGGACGATGAGGCCGCCTTCCTCGTGTACCGCATCAGTCACCAGCTTCCAGCCTTCGACCTGTTCATCGCTCCAGATGCCGGGGGCGGCGGGCCAGCCAAGGCCTTCGACACTGATCCCGGTTGCTTCCGAGATGATCAGGCCCGCACTGGCACGCTGGCGATAGTAGGTTGCCATCATCTCGTTGGGGACCGAACCGGGCTGGGTCGAGCGACCGCGCGTGAGCGGAGCCATGAAGATGCGGTTCTTCGCCTCGAGGGCACCCATGGTCAGCGGCTGGAACAGACTATCGTGCATGCTGGACAAATCCTTTTTGCTGGCGCGACTTGGTCATTGAGCTAGGGGCGGGTCATGGACCGCGCAACCGCCCCGCCGGACAAGAATGGCTTTCAGGCCGGAGCGTGGCACTTCGCCGCGCTCATCGCCGGCAATGTCGCACTGGCGCTGGGGCCATGGCTCGTCCGCCTGGCCGATACCGGCCCCGTCTCGGCAGCCTTCTGGCGCCTGCTGCTGCCGTTGCCGCTGCTCGCGCTGCTGGCCTGGCGGGGGCGATCGCCGGGGCCGTTCAATCGCAAGCTCGCGCTGCTGTGCATGCTCGCCGGCGCATTTTTCGCCTTCGATCTCGCCAGCTGGCATATCGGAATCGAGCGTACCCGTCTCGCCAACGCGACTCTGTTCGGCAATGCGGGGAGCGTGATCCTGATGGTCTGGGGCCTGATCGCCGCGCGCCGTGCTCCGCTGAGCACCGAAGCGGCCGGCGTGGCCGCTGCGCTAGCGGGCGCGGCCATCCTCCTCGGGCGCAGCCTGGAGATTTCGAGCACGAGCTTTGTCGGCGACCTGTTCTGCCTTGCGGCCGGATTATTCTATGCCTTCTACCTGCTGCCGGCGCAGCGCGCGCGGGCGGTGCTGGGGCCATGGGCGGTGCTGCTCCTGGTCAGCATCGCCGCCACTCCGCTGCTGCTCGGCATGGCGCTCGCGGTGGGCGAGCCGGTGTTGCCGGGTGCCGCGGGCTGGACGCCGGTGCTCGTCCTGGCGCTCAGCAGCCAGATCGTCGGGCAGGGCCTGCTGGTCTACTCGCTGCGGCACTTCCCGCCGCTGATCATCGGCATGGCGCTGCTCACCCAGCCTGCCATCGCGGCGCTGGTGGGCTGGCTCGTCTTCGGCGAACTGCTCGTGCCGCTCGATATAATCGGAATGGCGCTCGTCGGTGCGGCATTGGTCCTCGCGCGGGTACCGGGCAAGGTCGGCCGGGTTCGCTGACGCGCTACCAGAAGGTCCGGTTGAATTCGGTCAGGTGGGTCTCGAAGCGCTCTAAATCGGGACCGACCAGAGTGAGGCGCGCTTGCTCGGCGAGCTTTTCGGCCTGTTCCTTGAGCAGCGCCTGTCGCTTCTCGTCGCGTATCGGCATCGCCGCATTGGCGAGCGTATCGAGCATCACTTCGGCCGCGATCGGCGAGGCGGCGACCGCGCTGCGCATGGCGCCGAATCCCCGGCTGACGTAATGGTCGAAATCGTCGGGGAGGGGAATGACCGGGCAACCCTCCCCATCCTGCCCGCAAATCTCCTTGCGCAGATCGCGGCGTCCGATCTCGGCCGTCGCCGCGCCGAGCCAGTGGAGCGCGTTGATCGCGGTGAATGGGTCGTTGATGCCGGGCGACAGGGCGCGCAGGCCGATTTCCACCAATTCGTCGATCAGGAACTGCGGATCCTGCTCGGGGGTGCGTGTCGAGCCGAGTGTGAAACAGTCGCGTACGCGGCCCTCGATGTCCTCGGGATTGCACCCCTCGACATCCATGAAGGGCATGTCGCGATGGACGAAGTCCCCGGTGCGCACGCGGAGCGAGAAGGTGCCGCCGCATTTGCGTGCGATCCGCGCGAGGTCGTCGAAATCGATCAGCTGCACATAGCCCGTATCCCATGCGGTGAGCGCCTCGCCCCCCTTGGGCTGGAGCGCGTCGCGGAATTGATCCTCGACCGGATAGGTCTCGCGGATCGCGTCGAATAGGCGTTCGCCGATTCCCTCGAGCACCTTGTTGATGCGGATGCTCGAGGGAATGTGGTTGAGGAAGAAGACGAGCACCGCCACGCACAGCCCCATCAGAGCATAGGCGACGAGCAGCGAGAGTTGCGGGGTAAAGCCCGGCAAGGCCGTGGCCGCCGCATCGGCTGCCGCCGCAGGCGTCTCGTCCTCGGCACGGACGGCGCGCAGAACGATCAGCGCATAGACGAAGCTGCCGATGAAGGTCGCCAGGCTCAGCTGGTTGCCGCGATCCTCCATGAAATTGGTCAACAGGCGCGGGCCATAATTGCCGCTGGCGTAGGCGACGGCGGCGATGGTGATCGAGAACACGGTCGAGGCGACCCCGATCATGCTGCCCGCCATCACGGTGAGCATGTTCGCGGCCCCCTGCGGTCGGGCGGGGACGATCCAGTCGACCTCGTTGAGGAACTCGGCAAATCCGGCACGGTCGATCCAGACCATGACGAAGGCCAGGACGCCCCCGATGATCGAAAACAGCGCCGGATAGAACCAGTAATTCGCGTTAAGCCGCGCCCAGAAAAAGCGTATGTCGGCGGTCAAGCACCCATCCCCTGCCAATTTCGGTCAGGGGATGAACGCGTGAGCCGCATTTGCGTGCCTTACTCCGCCCCGCTGCCGATCTCGCGATTGAGATAGGCGAGCAGCAGCGCGGCCCGCTTGGCATCTTCCTCGTGATCGGCGCCGACCGAATGACCGCCCTCGCGGTATTCGTGGTAGTAGAAGGTCTGGCCGTATGCCTCGTGCTTGGCGGCGGCCTTGCGCGCATGGCCGGGATGCACGCGATCGTCGAGCGTCGAGAGATAATAGAAGGCTGCGGGGACGCCGGGCTCGTCGCTCATGTTCTGATAGGGTGACCATTCCTTCATGAAGGCCCAGTCTTCGGGTACGTCGGGATTGCCGTATTCGGCCATCCACGAGGCACCGGCCAGCAGCTTGTTGTAGCGCCGCATGTCGATCAGCGGGCTGCCCGATATGATCGCGCCGTAGAGGTCGGGGCGCTGGTTGGCGACCGCGCCGACCAGCACGCCGCCGTTCGAGCGGCCCGAGGCGGCAATGCGGCCGGGCCTGGTGAGGCGATTGGCGACGAGATCGTCGGCCACGGCATGGAAATCGTCGAAGCTGTTCTGGCGCTTCTCGCGCAGCGCGTCCTCGTGCCAGCGCGGGCCGTACTCGCCCCCGCCGCGGATGTTGGCGAGGACATAGGCGTTGCCGCTTTCGACCCAGAACAGGGCCAGCGGGCCGCTACGATAAGGCTCGGCGGTGAGATACTTGGGCGTCTGCGCCGCGCGGAAGCCGCCATAGGCGTGGATCAGCGTGGGGAGCGGACCTTCGACGCCCTTGGGACGGACGAGGTAATAGGGGACCTTGGTACCGTCCTTCGAGGTGGCGAATTTCTGCTCGACGGTGAACCTCGACGCATCGAACTGCGCCGGTTCGCTGGCGATGGCCACCGGCGCGCCCTCGCTCGGCACCGCGTAGAGCGTCGGCGGGGTGAGCATGCTTTCCACCGTGATGAAGGCGGTGTCGCCCTTGCCGGTGGTTTCCGCAATCTGGATCGTGCTGTTGTCGGGCAGGTCCATTTCGCGCGTGAACCAGCCCGGTTCGCCCGGCGAAACCTCGATCAGTTTGCCCGAGACATCGTCGAGCACCTTGACCCACAGCCGGTGTTCAGATGCGGCGACTTCTTCGACGGCTTGGGTCTCGCTGGGCTCGAACACGATCAGGGGCTTGGGCGTTTCGCCCGCGGCAATATCCTCCAGCGGCCACGCGACCAGCATGCCCGGCTGCGCCTCTCGATTGCGCGCTGCGAGCGGCGAATTGAGCTTGGCAATGACATGCCCGTCGAGCACGGCCTCGAATTCGGCATCTTCGGGCAGCGGCAGCGCAACCGTCGTGCCGTCGTCCTTCACCAGCTGGAATTCGTTGGTCCAGAAGCTCGGGCTGCGATTGATAAAGCGCCAGCGCTTGTCGCCATCGAGCACGGAGAAGCCCGAAACGCTGATATCGGCCTGTTCGCCCTCGGCGACCTGACGGGCGCTCGCGAAGTCGGTCCCGCGCTGCCACAGCTTGACGAGCCGCGGATAGCCGGAATCGGTGAGCGATCCCTCGCCCTCGTCGGTGCCGACGAACAGCGTGTCCTGATCGTACCAGGCGACGTTCGACTTGGCCTCGGGCAGGGTGAAGCCGCCCTCGACGAATTGGCCGCTAGTGATATCGAACTCGCGCACCACGTCGGCATCGGTGCCGCCGGCGCTGATCGAGACGAGACAGCGCGTGTAATCGGGCGCGAGGCAGTTCGCGCCGTGCCACACCCAGCTCTTGCCTTCGTCGCGGCCGAGCTGGTCGACATCGATCAACACGCGCCACTCGGGCGTGCCCGCCATGTAACTGTCGAGGCTGGCGATGCGCCAAAGGCCGCGCGGATTATCCGCGTCGCGCCACAGGTTTGTAACCTGGTCGCCCATGATTGCATCGGGCATGGCAATCTGGCGCGTGTCGTCGAGGATCTGCTTCGCCCAGGCCCGGGCCACGGGATATTCGGGCTGGACCGTCAGCACCGCCTCGGTATCGGCATTCCACTGGTCCACCTTGGCCAACGCGCGTTCGCCCTGGATTTCCTCGAGCCAGATATAGGGATCGTCCGCGTCGGTATCCTGCGCCGCGAGCGGGGCAGCGGTGAGTGCGAGCGCGGCGGCCAGCGCCAGACGTGCGACCATGGTATTCTCTCCCTGTTGTTCTCTCAAACCTTGCCCAGATCGCCCTTGCCGATCGTGCCGCTGGCCATCTCGAGCATGCGGTCGAGGCTCTGCTTGGCCTTCAGCCGCAGCCCTTCCTCGATCTCGATGCGCGGTTCGAGATCGCGCAGGCAGGCGTACATCTTCTCCATCGTATTGAGCGCCATGTAGGGGCAGATGTTGCAGCTGCAGTTGCCGTCGGCGCCGGGGGCACCGATGAAGGTCTTCTCGGGCAGCGCCTTTTCCATCTGATGGATGATGTGCGGCTCGGTCGCCACGATCAGCGTGTCGCCCTCGAAGGTCTGCGCGAACTGGAGGATGCCGCTGGTCGAACCGACGTAATCGGCATGGTCGACGATGGTGGGCGGACATTCCGGATGCGCGGCGATCGGCGCATCGGGGTGCTGCGCCTTGAGCTTGAGCAGCTCGGTCTCGCTGAAGGCCTCGTGGACGATGCACACGCCCGGCCACAGCAGCATCTCGCGGCCGAACTTGCGGCTCATGTAGCCGCCAAGGTGCCGGTCAGGGCCGAAGATGATCTTCTGGTCCTCGGGGATCTGGCTGATGATCGTCTCGGCGGACGAGCTCGTCACGATGATATCGCTGAGCGCCTTCACCTCGGTCGAGCAGTTGATGTAGGTCAGCGCGATATGGTCGGGATGCGCTTCGCGAAAAGCCTTGAATTTTTCGGGCGGGCAGCTGTCCTCGAGGCTGCAGCCGGCATCCATGTCGGGCAGCACGACGATCTTCTCAGGGGACAGGATCTTGGCGGTATCGGCCATGAACTTGACCCCGCAGAAGACGATGACGTCTGCATCGGTTTCGGCCGCCTTGCGCGAGAGCTCGAGGCTGTCGCCGACGAAGTCGGCAATGTCCTGGATGTCGGCGGTCTGGTAGTAATGCGCGAGGATGATCGCGTTCTTCTCCTTGCGGAGGCGATCGATCTCGGAGAGCAAGTCCTGTCCGGCAGGCAGCTTGGTTTCGGCAGTCATCGGTGATCCCGTTCTCTGGCGTTTGGGCGCTTATAGACAGAACGGGCCCGATGGCGAGTGCGTTCCGGACAAGTCCGGTTGTGCGGCGATCACATGGAAAAGCCCGGCGGCAGGAAGGCCTGCATCGGGCGTTCCGCACCCGGCGTCCCAGCGATGACCCAATCGGTGAAGGCATAGCCGAGCGGCGAATAAGCCACCGCCATGGAGGCGACGAACACCGCGGCATAGATGCCGAGACCCCACCAGTAGGCTGGATGCACGCGCCCCCGGCTGCGCTTGTCGGCCACCATGCCTATGACCGGGAAGATCATCGTCGCGGCCACGGTGATCGTCCACGAATTGGGGATCATCAGCGGCAGCGGGAGCAGGCGCCCCAGCCCGGGGCCGGTAAGGATCGCCATTGCGCACAGCATCAGCCGGCGATGCCAGCCGGTATGGCGCTGCCGCCTGAGGGCCCACCAGGCGAGCCCGCCGAAACACAGCAGCAGCGCGAGGTTGCTGACGAGGAATTCGTTCACGTCGAAGAAGAACGGACCGCCGGTGCGCCGGGCGACGGTGATCATGATCATGCAGCCCGCGAGGACCATCAGTGGGACCCACAGATAAGCGAGCCGACCGACTTGCCGGTGCAAGCCCCAGTTGCCCTTCGCCGCGGTCACGTGCTGGGCAAGGTAGAGGCCGATCCACGACATGAAGATCACGGCGTGGACGTGGTAGGGAAGGGGTACGGCGAAGCTCGACCGGCCCATCGCCAGGTTCAGTGAAAAGCCTGCGACGATCGTCGCCGCCATGGTCAGCGCCATGATCAGGAAAAAGCGGCGCTCCGCAACATCCGTAACGGGGCGCGGACCGCCCCCAGCAATCGTAGCCATGAGTTCCCTCCACAATGCGCGACCCGCATTGTCCGGTGTATTGCATGTCTAATACTGCGATCCAAAGGCGGAGGAAAGTACCGTTTAGCGGTCTGGAATCTGCTCTCCGTCGAAACGCACCTCTACCCTGACATCGCCATAGCCTGCAACCTGCATCGGGATCGCAAGATTCTGCCGCACGGCCTCCTTCGCGGCTTGGCGGGCGAGCGCCAGCACTTCGGGGTTCTTGGCGAATTCGGCCGCCTTGCGCTCTGCCTGCTGCGAATTGTTGCGGGCCAGGTCGGCACTGGCATCGCGGCTGACATAGGTCCCTTCGGTGAAGGTCTTCTGCGCCGCTTCGTCGAGATTCGGGCGCGAGATGCGCAACGTCGGGAGTTCGACCGAGAGCGTTTCGGTTTCGGGATTCCACTCGAACCGGTCGCGATCCATGCTCGACAGATCGAGCCGGTATTCGACGGTGGCCGGGATGATCGCGGCCTGGCGGCTTTCGAGCAGGTCGAGATTGAGCACGCCGCGCCGGTCGACGCTCTCGGCGACCACCTCGAAGCGCGACGAGAAGACTGTCAGCGAATTCTGCTTCTCGAAGGCGAGCATGGCGCTGCCCACCGGATCGCCTTCTTCCTCGTAGAAGAAAGCCCGCCATCCCAGCCATGCGACTGCGGCGAGGAGGACGATGACGATCAACCACGGGAGTGCCTGGACGCGGGCGAGCGGCTGGTCGCGTTGCAGCTCGGGCTGGACAGTGGGTTCGCGGGTTTTCAGATCGTCTGCCATATATCGCCCGAACGGGCGACGAGCCCACGGCGTTCCAGATCGATGAGATGCGCGGTGACCGACATCTCCGCCGCCTTGTGGAGCTTGGGATCGAGCCCCTTGTACATCTTCGGCACAAAATCTGCCGATGTGTGCGGGCCCTCGCCGAGGTGGCGAACGATCTGGCTCTCGCGCTGGCGGCGGTGTCCGATCATCCCGCGCACCAGCTGGCGCGGCTTGTCCACCGCTTCGCCATGAGCGGGATAATAGACCCGGTCCTCGCGCGCATAGAGCTTCTCGAGGCTCTGCATGTAATCGCCCATGTCGCCATCGGGTGGGATAACGACGCTGGTGGACCAGCCCATGATGTGATCGCCGGTGAACAATGCACCGCTTTCTTCCAGCGCGAAGCACAAATGATTGGATACGTGTCCCGGAGTGGCAACGGCGGTGAGCGTCCAGCCCGGGCCGGTCATCGCCTCGCCGTTTTCCATGACGCGGTCGGGTTCGTATGTCCGGTCGAAGGCCGCATCGGCGCGTGGGCCGCTGTCGTCGAGCACCAGCGGGGCGCAGCCGACGATTGGCGCGCCGGTGCGTGCGGCGAGCGTCTTCGCTGCGGGGGAATGGTCGCGGTGGGTATGCGTGCACATGATCGCGCAGACATGCTCCTCGCCGATTGCCGCATCCAGCGCCAACAGGTGCACCGGATCGTCCGGTCCGGGATCGATCACCGCGCAGCCATCGCCCAAACCGACGATGTAGCTCTGCGTACCGGTATAGGTGTAGGGCGAGGGGTTGGGAGCGAGCACGCGCCGCACCAGCGGCTCGAGCTGCATCGCCTGCCCGGTGGGCCAAGGTTTGGGAGGAGGTCCTGCCATGCTCTTGCATATGGGGACAAGGCTGCGCCATGTCACGTCCCGCCATCTGCAAGGGAGAGAGCATGGCCGACCGTATCCTCGTCCTCGATGCCGGAACCACGTCGACCCGGGCGATGATCTTCGCGCCCGATGGGACGCTGGAGGGTGTCGCGCAGGCCGAACTGACGCAGCATTATCCCAAGCCCGGCTGGGTCGAGCACGATGCGGGCGAAATCTGGGAGAAGACGCTGTCCTGCGCTCGCGAAGTCGTGGGCGAGGCACCCGAGCGGATTGCCGCGATCGGCATCACCAACCAGCGCGAGACGGTGGTCGCATGGGACCGCGAGACTGGCGAACCGCTGGCGCGCGCGATCGTCTGGCAGGACCGCCGCACGGCCGAATTCTGCGCTGGCATGAAGGATTATGGTCACGAAGCGGAAGTCCAGCGGCGCACCGGCCTGCTGCTCGATCCCTATTTCTCGGGCACCAAGATGCGCTGGATGCTCGACCATGACGAAGTGGTGCGCCGCGCGGCCGGGAAGGGCACGCTGGCCTTCGGGACGGTCGAAAGCTGGCTGGTCTACAAGCTCTCGATCGGGGCGCATCTCACCGATGCGAGCAATGCCAGCCGCACGCTCTTGCTGGCGCTCGACGGGGCGCAGTTCGACGAGGAGCTGTGCGAACTCTTCGGCGTGCCGCGCGCCGCTTTGCCCGAAGTGGTCGACACGCATGGCCGGCTGGCCGAATGTCAAACAGATTGTCTCGGCGCGGCCATCCCGATTTGCGGCCTTGCGGGCGACCAGCAATCGGCCACGATTGGGCAGGGCTGCCTGACTTTCGGCGAGACCAAGGCGACCTATGGTACCGGCGCCTTCGTGCTGACGAACAAGGGGCAGGAGATTCCGCGATCGGACAATCGCCTGCTCGGCACCGTGCTCTATCAGCAGGCGGGGCAGAGGACCTATGCGATCGAGGGGGCCTGTTTCGTTGCCGGCAGCCTGGTCCAGTATCTGCGCGACCAGCTCGGCCTGATCGGCAGCGCGTCGGAGACCGAGGCGCTGGCGCGTTCGATCGAGGATAGCGGCGAGGTCGTGATCGTTCCGGCGCTCGCGGGTCTAGGAGCACCGCATTGGGCACCCGAAGCGCGCGGGGTCATTTCGGGCCTCAGTTTCGCCAGCGGCCGGGCGCAGATCGCGCGCGCCGCGCTCGAGGCGATGGCGCACCAGACGCACGATCTTGCGAGCGCCTTCGCCGCCGATGGCGCCCCATGGTCGCGGCTGCGGATCGACGGCGGCATGAGTGCCAACGACTGGATGGCGCAGGACCTCGCGGATATCCTCGATCTCGAAGTCGAACGACCCGATTTCGTCGAGACCACTGCGCTCGGGGCGGCCATGCTTGCGGCCGTGGGCTGCGGCATGCACGCAAGCCTCGAGGTCGCCGCTCAGGCAATGCGCGGCGGGACACGGTGCTTTGCTCCGCAGATGGCGGATGCGGTTCGGAGCGCTCGACTTTCGCGTTACGCGAAGGCGCTTGCTGCCGCCTGATCAGCCGACGGCAAAGGCCTCGGCGAGGCGCCCGTGCAGCGCGGCCACGGGCGGAGCCGCGATCCGATCGATCCGCCAGTCGCGATCGAGCCGGGCAACGCGTGCATGCAGTCGCTCGCTTTCCTCGATCAGGGCGCAGGTCGCCGGCTCGAGCCGCGCGAGATTGTCAGCGTCGCTCGCCCGTTCCTCGGGCAGCGCGCCGCACCGCGCGATCTGCTGTTCGGTCAGTTCGCCGGCGAGATAAGCGCGCTGGTTGAGCAGCCAGGCCAGAACATGCATCAGCCGCGTCGTCGTGCGCAGGCCTTCGATGGAGAGGGCCACGCGCGTCATATCGTCCGGATTTGCGCTCCGCTCGGTGAACCGCAGGTCGAAGGCAGCGCGCGCGTCGTCGGCGAGGACGAGCGCTTCGGTGTAGAGGTCCTCGATGACTTCTTCGTTGAGATCGCGAGCAGGCATGGGAATGCCGTACGCATCGTCGCGACGGGCGGCCAGCAGATTTACCACGCCCGTCCCGCAGTGAAACGCCAGGCAGCGAGACAATAGGGATTCAGGCGATAATGTCGGGCAGCAGCAGGTCCTCGATCGCGGCGATGCGATCCTTCAGCGCCAGCTTGCGCTTCTTCAGTCGGGCCATCTGCAACTGGTCGACGAAGCCGCGCTCCGCGCCGGCATCTCCCAGCGCCGCGATCGCCACGTCGAGATCGCGGTGTTCGCTGCGCAGCAGTGCCAGTCTCTTGCGCAATTCCTGTTCGTTCACGCCGCCAATTCCCGATTGTCGCCCGTCGCGACCGACCTGCCGCATGCCCCCAACTCGGCGCTTTGTAAATTATCAATCCTGTGGTTTGATACTTGGTCTGCGGCTCGTTCCGCGCTTGTGCACGAGTCGCTCCTGAGGTCGTACAACCGTAAAGGAGACTACTCCGATGCAATCATCCCATGTCGATGCGCTCAAAGCCAAGCATGCCGGTCTCGAAGCCCGCCTGCACCAGGAACAGACGAGGCCGGCGCCCGACATCGCGATGATCCAGCAGATCAAAAAGCAGAAGCTCCGGATCAAGGAAGAGCTCGCTTCCTGCTGATTGCGGAAACTGCGGAGCGGGGCCCCGTGTCCCGCTTCCGCATTTCGACTTATTTGCTATAGGCTTCGGCCATGTCAGCCGCAGCCTCCGCCCGCCAGATCCTCACCCGCCTGCACGAGGTCATGGCTGGGCGCACCCATGCCCAGCACAAGCTCGACCGCGTGGTCGAGATCATAGCCGAAAGCCTGACGAGCGAAGTCTGCTCGATCTACCTGCTGCGCGAAGGCGCGCTCGAGCTCTACGCGACGCGCGGCCTCAATCCCGAAGCGGTCCACGTCACCCGGCTGGCCGTCGGCGAGGGCCTCACGGGAACCATCGCCAACAACATCGAGACGCTGAACCTGGCCGAGGCCAAGGCGCATCCCGACTTCGCCTATCGCCCGGAAACGGGCGAGGAAAAGTTCCACTCCTTTGCCGGCGTGCCGATCGTCTATCGCGAGCGCGCGGTGGGCGTGCTGTGCGTCCAGCACGTTGAACCGCGCCGCTATGAGGATGTCGAGATCGAGGCGCTGCAGACCACCGCCATGGTCCTGTCCGAGCTGATCGCGCATAAGGAACTGGTCGACGACGAAGGGGCGATCGATCTCGATATCGCGCATATCGAGAACGACGTGCTCGAAGGTTTGACCCTGGTAAAAGGCCTCGCGGCCGGGCAGGCGGTGTTCCACCAGCCGCGGATCGAGATCGACCAGGTCGTGGCCGAGGATATCGAGGCCGAACGCCAGCGGGTCTATCGCGCCTTCGACAAGATGCGCGACCAGATCGATGCGATGGCCAAGGAACCCGAATTCGGGAAGGGCGGCGAACATGTCGAGGTCCTCGAGACCTACAAGATGTTCGCCTATGACGAAGGTTGGAGCCGCCGGATCAACGAGGCGATCGACAGCGGGCTGACCGCCGAGGCTGCGATCGAGCGGGTTCAGCAGCGCACGCGCATGCGCATGCGCGAGATTGACGATCCGCTGCTGGCCGACCGGATGCACGATCTCGAGGACCTGTCCAACCGCCTCTTGCGGATCGTCTCGGGCCAGCTCGGGACCGCCGCGACACAGGGCCTCAGGCGCGACACGATCCTCTTCGCGCGCAATCTCGGACCGGCAGAACTGCTCGAATACGATCGCCGCCGCCTGAAAGGTGTCGTGCTCGAGGAAGGCTCGCTGACCGCGCATGTGGTGATCGTCGCGCGCGCCATGGGTGTGCCCGTGCTCGGCCGCGTCACCGGGATCCGTACGCGCGTGGCCGAAGGCGACGAAGTCATCCTCGATGCCGACAAGGGCACCGTTACCCTGCGCCCCAACCAGCAGGTGCTCGACGCCTTCGAGACGCGCTTCGCCCGCACGCGCGAGAAGCAGGCGGCCTATGCCGAATTGCGCGACGTCGAGCCTTTCACCCGCGACGGTACGCGCATCACCGTGATGATGAATGCCGGCCTGCGCGACGACATCAGCGCGCTGGCAATGAGCGGCGCCGACGGGGTCGGACTGTTCCGTACCGAATTCCAGTTCCTCGTCTCGTCGACCCTGCCACAGCGCGACCGGCAGATGCGCCTCTATCGCGATGTGCTCGATGCCGCGGGCGACAAGCCGGTGGTGTTCCGCACCGTTGATATCGGCGGCGACAAGGCGGTGCCCTATCTCGATAATGCCGTGGCCGAACGCGACGAGAATCCGGCAATGGGCTGGCGCGCCCTTCGGCTCTCGCTCGAACGCGAGGGCTTGCTCAAGGCGCAGGCGCGGGCGCTGCTCGAAGCGGCGGCGGGGCGCGCTCTGTCGGTCATGTTCCCGATGGTCAGCGAGCCGTGGGAATTCGATGCGGGCAGGCGGGTGTTCGAGGACCAGCTCGCCTTCCTGCGTGAACGGCGCAAGCTGCTCCCCGAAACGATCGAATACGGCTGCATGCTCGAGGTGCCCGCACTCGCCGAGGTGCTCGACGTGCTGGCCCCGAAGCTCTCCTTCATCTCGGTCGGCACGAACGATCTGACGCAATTCCTCTTCGCCGCCGACCGCGCCAACCCCAAGCTGGCCGCGCGCTATGACTGGCTGAGCCCGGCGATCCTGCGCTTTCTGGCGCGGGTGTCGCAAACGCTGGTCGGCCACAATGTCAGGCTCGGCGTATGCGGCGAGATGGGCGGGCGGCGGCTCGAGGCGCTGGCGCTGCTCGGTATCGGCTATCGCCGGCTCTCGATCACGCCTGCGGCAGTCGGTCCGATCAAGGAGCTGGTCCGCAAGGTCGATCTCGTCGAACTGACCGAGCAGATGTCGCGCTGGCTGGCTGCGCCGCCACCCGACATGCGCAGTGCCCTGCAGAATTGGGCGAGCGAGCACGACATCGACCTTGACTGATTTCGTCGCGAAACCGCCTCTTCTCGTCGGTAGTCGGCAGCTGTGCTATGATGGATGCTTGACAGGCGTGCCGCGGGTTCGCTTTTCCTGCGTCAAGACCAAAGGCGGGAAAACCGCGGGATCGCATTATTCGGGGACCGCATGAGCGACGACGAATCCATTGAACAAGAACCGGCGGTCGAAGCCGGCGGTGTCGGCGCGCGGCTGAAGCGTGCGCGCGAAGCAGCAGGACTGGAGCTGGCGCAGGTTGCCGCCGAAACCCGGATTCCGCAGCGACATCTCCTGACGATCGAAAACGGCGCACTCGCCGATCTTCCGGCACGAACCTATGCTGTGGGCTTTTCGCGCACCTATGCCCGCTTGGTCGGGCTCGACGAGCGGGAGATCGTCGATCAGGTTCGCATCGAACTGGCCGAAGGCGAGGATCGCGGCGCTGCTCCGACCCGGTTCGAACCCGGTGACCCGGCGCGTGTCCCGGGTCGCGGTCTGGCCTGGTTCGCGCTGTTCGCGGCCGTCCTGCTCGTTGGCGGGATCTACGCCTTCTACCGCAGCTATTTCGCGCCGGGCCTCGGGCCAGCGCCGCTGCAGGATCCCGCTACGCAGGTCGCATCGCGACCGCAGCAGCCGAGCGCGCCGGCAAGCGAGGCCGCGACACCGGCCGCCTCAGGTCCGGTGGTCTTCACCAGCGAAATGGACGGCACCTGGGTCAAGTTCTACGATGCCGCGGGTGAGCGGCTCTACGAAGCGCAAATGAACAAGGGCGACAGCTATACAATTCCTGCCGACGCCGACGGACCCCAGGTCTGGACGGGCCGGCCCTATGCTCTGGCGATAACCGTCGGGGGCCGTCCGGTGCCCAAGCTCTCGGAAGACGACGAGGTGATCAAGGACGTGCCGGTCACCGCCGCCGCCTTGCTCGCGCGAGCCCCAAGGTCCGCCGCTGCCGACGAGCCGCCTGCCAGCGGGGGCTGAACCCTCCTCCCTCCCGAAAGGGGATAAGCCCGCTTCATGACCTCGACAGATTCGCGGGGCTAGGGCACTTTCGCAACCTACGGATATCCCACGAGGAGCCTACCGATGATGTTCGGATCGTTCGCCCGCAACCTGTCCCTGATGGGAGCCGGCGTCGCTCTCCTGGCCGGCGCAACGCCGGCCTTGCCGCAGGACGGCAATGACGAAGCGCGCCTGCGCCGCCTCGAAGCCGAGGTCCACGCCCTGCAGCGCAAGGTGTTTCCGGGCGGTGACGGGCGTTTCTTCGAACCCGAGATCAGCGCCCAGCCCACGGTGCGTTCGACCGTGGCGAACCCCTCGACGAGCGCGGTGACCGATATTCTCGCGCGGCTCGACGCGCTCGAAGCGCAGTTGCAGCGCCAGACCGCGCTCAACGAAGAGAACGGCAACACCATCCGCCTGCTGACCCAGCGGATCGAGGCGCTCGAAGGAGCGAAGAGTGCCAGCGCGATAGTCGAAGCCGCGCCTAAGCCTGCATCGGGGACGAATGCCGGCGCTTCGCGCTCGGTATCGACGACCAAGCCTGCCGGCCCGACTGCCGAACGGCTCGCCGCAGTGCAGGCGATCGCCAAACCGCAAACCGACGATCCGGCCGATGACGAATATTCCTACGGTTTCCGTCTGTGGGATGCGGGCTTCTATCCCGAAGCGCAGCAGCAGCTCACGCTGTTCGTCGAGAAGAACCCGAAGCACTGGCGCACGACCTATGGGCGCAACCTGCTGGGACGCGCCTATCTCGACGATGGCAAGGCCAAGGAAGCCGCGCCGTGGTTCCTGAAGAATTATCAGGAAGACAAGACCGGTGCGCGCGCAGGCGACAGCCTGTTCTACCTCGCTCAGGCGATGATCGCGATGAACGACACGCGCCGCGCCTGCATCGCGCTGGCCGAATTTTCCGAAACCTATCCCGCGCTGGCTACCGGGCGGCTGCAGAGCGAGTACGATGCCGTGCGTGGCAAGGTGAAGTGCGATTGACGCTTTCGTAGACGAAGCGATCCTCGCGCGGTTCGAAGCCGGTTTCCGCGCGCAAAGACCCATCGGCAAATTGGGTCTCGCCGTCTCGGGGGGCGCGGACAGCATGGCGCTGCTGGCTCTGGCGCACGATCTGATGGACGACATGATCGAGGTGGCAACGGTCGATCATGGCCTGCGGCCCGAAGCGGCAGAGGAATGCGCGCTGGTCGAGCGCGTGTGCCGGGCGCGCGGCATCACGTGCAGCATTCTCACAGTGCATGTCGCGGAGGGCAATGTGCAGGATCGTGCTCGTGCCGCCCGCTATGCCGCGCTTGGCGAGTGGGCAGCGGAGAGGAAGCTGGCGGCGATCGCCACCGCACACCACGCCGACGATCAGGCCGAGACGCTGCTCATGCGCCTGAACCGCGGAAGCGGCCTAGCAGGCCTCGCCGGAATTCGCTCCTACACGATCATGGAAGGGTGTCCGGTACCGATCATCCGGCCACTGCTCGGTTTTAGAAAGGCTGAGCTGCGGCAAATCGTAGCGAACCTCGACCTACCTTTCGTCGAGGATCCGAGCAATCGCGATGCGAGTTTCGACCGGGTCCGGATCCGCCGTGAGCTCGAACGGGCCGACTGGATCGACCCGCTCGCGCTGGCGCAATCGGCCGCGCATCTCGAGGAAGCGGACAACACCTTACAGTCGATCGCAGATCAATTGTGGGATTCGAAGGCCTCGCTCGGCGACGGGCGCATCACGGTGCCGGTGACGAACTGGCAAGATACCTCGGCCAGGCTTCTGACGCGCGCGATCGAAGCGCTGGGTAGCAGCGTTACGCACGGCGATATCATCGGTTTTCTCAAGACGTTCAGCAAACGCGGAAATATCGCCGGCGTGCTGATCGAGCAGATGGAGGATGTCTACGTCTGCACGCCCGAACCGCCGCGCCGCAGCGGCTGAGGGTGATGTCAGATGATGCTGTCGCCTAGGCCGATCCGCTGACCGTCGGTGATCACCACCTTGTCGCCCTTCTTGGCGATGGCGAAGAGGCGGCTGGCGATCTCGTCGGGCACGCCGATACAGCCGTGGCTGGCATAGCCGTTCTCGACCAAATGCCCGCCATGGATAGCCACCCCGTCGTTGGTTAGAAACAGGCTCCAAGGCATCGGCGCATCGCCGTATTTCTCCGAAACATTGTGCCGGTCCTTCCACAGGATCGGGAAGACGCCGAGTGGAGTCGGGTGCTCGTCTGTACCGAGCATCACCGCCGCCGCGCCGATCTCGAAGCCGCCCCGGAAGATCGAAATGACGCGTGCATCGAGATCGACCGTCACGAGCAGCGGACCGTCGGGCACACCTTCGTCGTCCCAGTGCCATTCGCCATATTTGATCGGGCCATCGATCGGCAGGATCCGGCGGACGGTGTAAAGCCGCTCCGCATCGGCGGCGGCCTTTGCGGCAATCGCGCCATGCGCGAAGACGGGCTTGGAAGCCGCTTGCGTCGAAGCCACAGGCGCTTGGACCTGCTCGTCATCGGCAGTTGCGCGGCCGCCCAGAGCGACGCCAGCGAGCACCAGGCCAACTGCCACGGTTCCCCCACCGATCCACTTCAGAATCACATCCATTGCGGGACTATGCCCACGAAGGGATGAATTTTCCAGCAACGCGCGGTTGGCGTCCCGCGCGGGCACAAACGACCCGCGAACTGGTTAATCCGCCAGTGTCGCGGCTTCGCGTGCGAGGCGTTCCACCTGGCGCTCGTCGACGGGGCCGCGCGGTGCGACCCAACTGCCGCCCACGCACAGCACGGGATCGAAGGCGAGCCATTCGGCGGCATTGGTCAGCGATATCCCGCCGGTGGGGCAAAAGCGGCACTGCCCGAACGGCGCCGCGAGCGCCTTGAGCGCGGGCAGCCCGCCTGCCGCCATGGCCGGGAAGAACTTGAAATGCGTCAGGCCGAGATCGAGCCCGCGCATGATGTCGCCGGCATTGGCAATCCCGGGGAGGAAAGGAACTCCGGCAGCGTTCGCGGCCTTGCCGAGCGGTTCGGTGAGGCCCGGCGAAACGATGAACCGGCTTCCCGCATCGATCGCTTCGGAAAGCTCCTGGCCGTTGGTTACCGTGCCGGCTCCGACGATCGCGCCCTCGACCGTGCTCATCGCACGGATCGCATCGAGCGCGACGGGGGTACGCAGCGTGACTTCGAGTACGGGAAGTCCGCCCGCGACCAGCGCGCGCGCCAGCGGCACGGCATGCTCCAGCTCGTCAACCACGATCACCGGAATGACCGGTGCGGTCTGCATGATGTCGGCGATGGTCATGCGTGTTCCCTGACAAATGCTGCAGCGGCTCCGAACAGGCCCGGCTGCGGATGGGTGATGAGCTTGACCGGGATCGACGCCATCAGCTCCTGGAAGCGACCCTTGGCCTTGAACCGCTCGGCAAAGCCAGACTTCACCAGCGTGTCGCGGATGCGATAGCCGAGCCCTCCTGCGATGACGACGCCGCCGAAGCCGCCCTGAGCGAGTGCGATATCGCCAGCGACGCTGCCCAGCGACAGGCAGAACCGGTCGACGGCCGCTGCGGCTAGGCTGTCGCTGCCGTCCTGGCCCCGTTTCCAGATCGCTATGTCGTCTTCCTCGGCGACCGGCTTGCCCTCCATCGCGGCGAGTGTCTGGTAGATGTCGGAAATGGCCGGACCGGCCACGACGCGTTCGACCGAGACGCGAGTATGCCGCTTGCGCAACCGGGCGAGGATCGCGTCGTCGATCTGGTCGAGAGGCGCGAAGTCGATATGGCCGCCCTCGGTTGCCGAGACGCGGTAGGTTCCATCGGGCTCGCGGTAGAGATGGGCAACACCCAGCCCGGTCCCTGGGCCGAGAACGCTGAGGCGCCCTGTCGGGGCGAGCGGCTTGTCGGGGCCGGTCAAGTGGATGAACTGATCGTCGCCGACGCGCGCCACCGCATGCGCGACCGCCTCGAAATCGTTGACGATACAATAGTCTTCGACGCCGAGCTTTTCGCGGACGAGTGCGGGGCGGATGATCCACGGGTTGTTGGTGAAGCGGATCACCTCGCCGCCCACGGGCCCGGCGATGGCCATCGCCACGCGCGGGGGCAGGGTGCCGCCCATCCGCTCGCGGAAATCCTCCCACGCGGTCTGGAAGCTGGCGTGGTCTTCGGTGTGGAGCGTCTCCGGCTCCCCGAGGGTGATCGAGCCGTCATCGGCCACCGTGGCGATCGCGAAGCGGGCGTGCGTGCCGCCGATATCGACGCTGACGAGTTCCATGGTCACAGCCCCGCCATGGCGAGCATGGGCGATGCACCCTGCTCGGCGCCGTCCGCGCCGGCCCGGAACATGGCGAAGAGTTCGCGGCCCATGCCGATCTCGGGATCGGGAGCCGGCGACTGCTCGCGGCTGTCGAGATCGGACGGGGTCGAAAGCTCGCCCGTAGCCGCGCAAACGCGCACGATGTCGCCATCGTGCAGCTTCGCCAGAGGGCCGCCACCGAGTGCCTCCGGCGTGCAGTGAATTGCGGCGGGGACCTTGCCCGATGCGCCCGACATGCGCCCGTCGGTGACAAGCGCCACCTTGTAGCCGCGATCCTGCAGCACGCCGAGCGCGGGTGTAAGCTTGTGGAGTTCGGGCATGCCGTTGGCGCGTGGTCCCTGAAAGCGGACGACCACGACGACGTCCTTGTCGAGTTCGCCCTTGCGGAACGCTTCGTTGACCGAAGGCTGGTCCTCGAAGATTCGGCACGGGGCTTCGACCGTCCACCGCTCGCGCTCGACGGCGGAGGACTTGAAACAGGCACGCCCGAGATTGCCCTGGACCAGTCGCATCCCGCCATCGCTCTGGAAGGGCCCCGAGGCAGGGCGCAGCATTTCGGTGTCGCCCGAAGGTCCCGGATCGCGCCAGGTCAGCGCGTCGCCGTCCATACCGGGTTCGCGCGAATAGGATTCGAAGCCGCCATCCCAAACGGTCGTGATGTCGGCGTGGGCTAGGCCTTCGTCGAGCAATGTCCCTATGACGTAGCCCATGCCGCCGGCCTCGTGGAAATGGTTCACGTCGCCCGAGCCGTTGGGATAGACCCGTGCAACCAGCGGCACAGCCGAGGAGAGTTCGGCCAAGTCGGTCCAGTCGAACCGGATACCGGCGGCGCGCGCCATGGCGGGAATGTGGATTGCGTGGTTGGTCGATCCGCCGGTGGCGAGAAGGCCTATGGCCGCATTGATGATCGCTTTTTCGTCGACCACGCGGGAGAGCGGGCGGAAATCCTCGCCCCTCTTGCCGATGGCGGCGAGCCGGTGGGTTGCGGCACGGCTCAGTTCCTGTCGCAGCTTCGCACCTGGCGGGACGAAGGCTGCACCCGGCACGTGGAGGCCCATCATCTCCATCATCATCTGGTTGGAATTGGCGGTGCCGTAGAAGGTGCAGGTGCCCGGCGAGTGGTAGCTGCCCATTTCGCTGGTGAGCAATTCCTCGCGGCTCGCCTTGCCTTCGGCATAGAGTTGGCGGACGCGCTGTTTTTCCTTGTTGGAGATGCCGGTACCCATCGGGCCGGAGGGCACGAAGATCGCGGGCAAATGGCCGAAGCGCAGCGCGCCCATCAGCAGGCCGGGCACGATCTTGTCGCAAATGCCGAGCAGCGCCACACCGTCGTACATGGCGTGGCTCAGCGCAATCGTGGTCGAAAGCGCTATGGTGTCTCGACTGAAGAGCGACAGCTCCATGCCCGCCTCGCCTTGGGTCACGCCGTCGCACATGGCCGGTGTACCGCCGGCGACCTGGACGGTGGCGCCGACCTCGCGCGCCCAGATCTTCATCCGCTCGGGATAGCGGTAGTAGGGCTGATGGGCCGAGAGCATGTCGTTATAGGCCGTCACTACGCCCAGATTCGGGCCCCTGGCCGCCATAATTGCGGCCTGGTCCTCCTCCGCGCCGGCAAAGGCGTGGGCGAGGTTCGAGCACGAAAGAGATCCGCGATTGACCTGCCGATCGCCCTCGCGCTCCATCAGCTCGAGATAGGCGGCCCGGCTGTCGCGCGAATTGGCGATCACCCGCTCGGTAACGCGATGGATCGTATCGTTGAGCGGTTTATTCGTCATGCCAGCTCACCCCGTCGCGTTCGGCCAGCGCGATGGCCGCACTCGGGCCCCAACTGCCCGCGCCATAAGTCTTGGGCTTGATGTCCTCGCTCTCCCACAGCGCGCGTATGGCGTCGATCCACTCCCACTGCGCTTCGACCTCGTCGCGGCGAACGAAGAGCGTCTGGTCGCCCTCGATCAGGTCGAGCAGCAGCCGTTCATAGGCGATGCGGCGGACCGCGCCCGAAAAGGCGTCGGGCATGGCAATGTCGAGCGGCACCTGCCGCAGGCGGATGCCCTCGCGGTCGAGCCCGGGAACCTTGGCCATCATCGACAGCTGGACGTTCTCTTCGGGCTGAATGCCGATGACGAGGCGATTGGGCTGGGTGCTCGCTCCACGCCCCTCGAAGATCGAATGCGGGATGCAACGAAACTGGACGACGATTTCGGTCACGCGCTCGGGCAGCCTCTTGCCGGTGCGCAGATAGAACGGCACGCCCTTCCAGCGCCAGTTGTCGACATGCGCCTTAAGGGCAACGAAAGTCTCGGTGTCGCTGTCCTTGCCGAGTTCCTCGTCGTAGCCGGGCACGGCTTCGCCATTGACCACGCCGGCGCGGTACTGGCCGGTCACGGTCTCGTCCTTGGCGATAGGGCGGAGGGCGCGGAGCACTTTCACCTTTTCATCGCGAACCGCGGTCGAATCGAAGCTGGTCGGGGGCTCCATCGCCACCAGTGCGAGCAGCTGGAGCATGTGGTTCTGGACCATGTCGCGCAGCGCCCCGCTGTCGTCGTAATAGGCGACGCGTGACTCCAGCCCGACCGTCTCTGCCACGGTGATCTGGACATGATCGATATAGGTCGAATTCCACACCGGCTCGAACAGCAGGTTGGCAAAGCGCAGCGCCAGCAGGTTCTGGACGGTTTCCTTGCCGAGATAGTGATCGATGCGGAAGATGCGGTCTTCGGAGAACGCCTTGGCCACCGCGTCGTTGATCTCCTTGCTCGAGGCGAGGTCTGTGCCGAGCGGCTTTTCGAGGCCGATGCGGACATTGCCCTGCGTCAATCCGGCGTGGACGAGTCCGTCGATGGTCGGTTCGAACAGGCTCGGCGCGGTCGACAGGAAAATCGCCAGACCCTTCTCGTAGACACCGACTTCCCTTGCCAGTTGGTCATAGCCCTCCAGCGTCGTCGCATCGACCGGGATATAGCTCAGCCGGTTGAGGAATTCCGCCACACCTCCGCGGCGATGGTCGGGCAGGTATTTCTCCAGCGCTTCGCGGGCGAAATCGCGATAGTCGTGGGTCGACATTTCCGAACGCGCCGTGCCGACGATCTTCAGTTCCGGTTCCAGCAGCCCATCGGCGTCGAGCGCGCAAAGCGAAGGCAGGAGCATGCGCTGGGCAAGATCGCCCGTCGCGCCGAACAAGAGCAGGCGATCTGCGGGTGCGTTCATGCAGCGGGCCGGACGATCATCGGTTTCTCCTCTCGGAAGAGGCGGATAACAGCGCAGGCAGGCGCGCGCCAGCCGACTGCATTCCTATTCTTGTGCTTTGCTACTCTCGCCCGCGCGGAAAGATCGGAATGTCGGACTGCTGCTACGCGACAGTAGAGCAATTGTTGGTGAGGCTGGGTCGTTCTCGAGGGCATGCCCATCGACGCGCCGACTCTGGCTTCGTCATTCGGGGCCAGAAACGAGAAAGGGCCCCGTCAGGGGCCCTTTCGAAATGAATATGATGGCTTGGGCTTACTTGCCGAAAAGCCAACCCCAGAAATCCCACATGGTCGTACCTCCTGATTGCTCAAGAGTTATATGTCATTAACCATGTCTGTTTGTAAAGCCTAAACCATGTTTGCAGCCGGCCTCTCTATGCTAAGATTCTGATATTCAAGGAGATTGGATAGGGGTAGCGGACGCGAAAAGGCGAAGCCCTGGACCTGCTGGCAGCCTGCATTCTCGAGGAGGGGTATGTCCTGCGGGTTCTCCAGACCCTCTGCCACGACGGTGATTCGCGCATCACGACCCATCGCGGCAATGCTGGAGACGATCGCCAAGGCCTTGGGATCCTTGCCGATATTCGAGACGAACAGCCGGTCGATCTTGATCTCGTCGAATGGCAGTTCGTAGAATGCTTCGAAACTGGCCGCGCCGATGCCGAAATCGTCCATCGAGATCCGGACGCCGATTGCCTTCAGTTCCTCTAGGATGCTTGCCGCCACGCTATGGTCCGAGATTCGCGCGGTCTCGGTTATCTCGAGTGTCAGCGATTGCGGGGCGAACCGCGTTGCCTGAAGGACGTTGCGCACCAGCCCGACGATGCGCATGTCGCCGAGCAAGGTTGCGGAGATATTGACCGACATCGAAATCGTGTGGCCGCGGAAATGCAGCAGCTGCCCGGCGGAGCAGGCGCTTTGGAGGACGTAGCGGGTCAGGTGTTCCATCCGCCCGGCTTTCTCGCACTGCTGAATGAAGTGCATGGGCGATATGAAACCGCGTGCCGGGTCGTGCCAGCGCGCCAGGGCCTCCACTCCCACGATCGAGTCCGTGCCGAGATCGATCTTGGGCTGGTAGACGCAATATATCTCGCCTGCTTCCATTGCCTCGTCGATGCGCGCACGGAGCGAGATGTCCCACAAGAGATCTGTCTGCGATCCGGTCTCGGCGATGGCGATCGGATTGACTGCTTCGGACGTATCCTCGGCAGCGGCAATGGCGGCCGCCATGCGAGCGGGAGGATCGCCATCGATCGAAGCAATGCCGAAGGTGATGCCAACGTCGACCGAAAATCCGCCCACCTGGACGGGAGCCGCAAAGATCGCGCGCAGGCCTTCGAGATGTTCGACGACTGCTTCAGTCTCTTCGGTTGCTACGTGCCAACCGAGATGATGACCTTCGTTGTAGACGGCCAAGTTGGGATCGGCGGCGCGCAGCCGATCGACGAGTTTGAGGACATAGCTGCCCTTGTCCTCCGACCGGAGCGTCTTCAGGACCCGCTCGTAATTCTGGATCTTGGCAATGACTATGTGGCCGCTGGCGATCGAATCGCGGACGAGACGCGCTTCCAAGGCTCGTATCTTTGGGAGCCCAGTTTCCAGATTGACCATTTCGAGACGCCGTTTCCAGCGCACTCGCGAGCGGAAGATAGCGTAAATGATCAGGACAGCGGCGCCATAGGAAAGTTCTACGCGCAGGCCGATCTGAGCCGCCGCGACCAGGAGGGCCGGCGCAAATGCAGTGATGCAAGTATAAGATAACCAGCGACGTTTTCGTGTTTTGCTTAGAAATGATGCGGCCATCAAAAGGGTGGAAAATATTAATACGATGGGTAGGCCGCTGAGAGTTCTTGTATGGCCGGACTTCAATGTCTCTGCGCCATAAATATCTACGAAGCTTGCAGGTGCGTTTGCCAGCCCTGGTATTATCTGTTGATTTCCCGAGACTTGTCCACTGTGACCGATCACCACAGTCTTCCCTGTGACCTCGACGCGATCGGTCGGCGCGAAGGCAGCTTTGTCGGACAATGCCGCTATGGGAAGCGCGGGAATACGTGAAGGTGGAATGCCATAATCGACGGAAAAAACTGCGTCTGAGTTACCACCGACTCCCGCCATTGAAGATGCCGCGGAAGGTATTGGCTTGCCATCTACAACGTAGCTGTAGTGGAGTTCCCACGCCAGGCCGGTAAAGTCGCGATCGGTTTGGTCAGAGACGACTCGCCGTGCAGCGCCTGCGATCGCGGGCGAAGTGGCTCGTATAGCCCCATCCACAGTCGCCCCGTAGACCTTCCGATCGATAAGCGTGATCCGTGGTCCGAGGTCCGCGATTGCACGCGCGAGCCGTTTATCCGCCTCGGGATCGTCGGATTCGGCGAAGGTCATATCCAGATAGACCTTGCCCACGCCCTTGCGGTCGAGTTCGTCGAGGGCCTCGGCCAGTTCGTAGCGCCTTTGCGGCGAGCGCGGATCGTTCAGCACTTCATCCGACCCGATGAAAACGATATCACCCGAGGGGCTTCGCTCGGCAATCCGCGACTGGATCAGCCAGAACATTTGATCAGCCGGTTGGAGGAACCAAATCCCGTAAAGCGCAAGCGATATCAGCCCCGCCCACAGGACATTGCGCATGCGCTCGAACAGCCGTCCGCCAAGCAGCGAACGGTAACGGCCGAGGATCGGCTCGGCCAGTTTCGAGATGCGTTGGTCACCCATCGGGCGCCCTTATGCGGGTCTTAAGTTTAAGAAAGTTTTGATGTGAGCGGCGAGGACACCTCGTAAGCCAACGAGGCTGCGGTTTGCGAAGGTAAATTCCGCTTTAGGATTCGGCGTGAAGAAAAATCGCGCCACGGGCCCTACGGATCGCTCGGTGCCGCAATTTTCTTATTTTAGAAGAACAGCATAGGGTACCAAGGTCGCGGTTTGCCCATATGGTTGACTACCGGCGAAGGTGTATCAGGCTACCACTCCGAACAGGTCATGCGCGTCGCTGTCCTCAATTGAGACAGTTACGATATCGCCGGAGGCCAGCTCCTTAGGGACGTTGCGGAGGTAAACTGCGCCGTCGATCTCCGGGGCGTCGGCCTGGCTGCGCCCGGTTGCGCCGATGTCGCCGTCCTCGTCCGGCTCGCCGACTTCGTCGATGATCACCGGGATCGTCCGCCCCACTTTGGCCGCGAGTTTGGCGGCGCTGATCCGCTCGGTCACTTCCATGATCCGGGTATAGCGCTCTTCCTTGATCTCTTCGGGCACGGGATCGGGCAGGGCATTCGCTTGCGCACCTTCGACGGGTTCGAAGCGGAAGGCACCGACGCGGTCGAGTTGGGCCTCTTCGAGCCAGTCGAGCAGATAACGGAAATCCTCTTCGGTCTCGCCGGGAAAGCCGACCACGAAACTCGACCGGATCGCGATCTCGGGGCAGATAGCGCGCCAGCCTTTCAGCCGCTCGAGCACTTTGGCCTCGTTCGCCGGACGCTTCATGGCACGCAGGACCTTGGGGCTAGCGTGCTGGAAGGGAATGTCGAGATAGGGGGTCAGCAGGCCGTCAGCCATCAGCGGAATCACCGCGTCGACATGCGGATAGGGATAGACGTAGTGCAGCCGCACCCAGGGCGGCACGCCGCCGCCGATGTCGAGCTGGCCCAGCTCGCGCGCGAGATCGGTCATGTGCGCACGTACGTCACGGCCCTTCCAGCTGCGACTCTCGTGCCGCGTGTCGACGCCATAGGCGCTGGTGTCCTGGCTGATGACGAGCAATTCCTTCGTGCCCGCCGCAACCAGCTTTTCCGCCTCGCGCAACACCGCATCGATGCGCCGGCTGGCGAGCTTCCCGCGCAGGTCGGGGATGATGCAGAAGGCGCAGGAGTGATTGCACCCCTCCGAGATCTTCAGATAGCTGTAGTGGCGCGGCGTAAGCTTGACGTCGGGCTGCGGGATCAGGTCGATGAAGGGCCCCTGGCTCGGCGGGGCATGTTCGTGAACCGCCTCGACGACCGCCTCGTACTGATGCGCCCCGGTCACCGCGAGCACGCTCGGATGTGCGGCTCGAATGGCGTCGGCCTCTTCGCCCATGCAACCGGTTACGATCACGCGGCCGTTCTCTGCAATCGCCTCGCCGATCGCCTGCAGACTCTCCTCCTTGGCGGAATCGAGAAAGCCACAGGTGTTGACCAGCACCACGTCGGCACCGGCGTAGTCGGGGCTCATGGCATAGCCGTCGGCGCGCAGGCGCGTGAGGATGCGCTCGCTGTCGACCAGTGCCTTGGGACAGCCGAGGGAAACCATGCCGACCTTCTTCTGGTCGGGGATCGGGGTCGTGATAGTGCTCATGATTGCGCGCGCCCCTACACCCGAACGTGGTTTTACGCTAGCGTCCTGCTCGTCGAGGGTTCCCGGGGGAGCGGATATGGGTGAAATCAACCTCTGGGCGGTCCTGCTGGGCGCGCTGGCCTTCTTCCTCGTCGGAGCAATCTGGTACGGCGTGCTGTTCGGGAAGGCCTGGCAGAAGGCCACAGGGATGAGCGACGATCAGCTCCAGGGTACCAATATGCCGCTGATCTTCGGCCTGACCTATCTTGCCGAACTGGTGATCGCGCTGACCCTTTGGCATGCGATCGCGCGCAGCGGCGCCAGCGACCGCGCGGTCATGATGATGGCCGTCGGCTTCGGCGCGACGATCATGGCCCCGGCGGTCGGGATCAACTACCTCTACCTACGCAAGACATTGACGCATTTCCTGATCGATGCCGGCCACTTGATTGTCGGCATGGCGGCCATGGGCGGCGTCTTCCTGTTCTTCCGCTAGCGATCAGCTCCGCTCGCGATCGTCGCGATCGTGACCATCGCCCTGCGTTTCACCATTGGCTGTGGGTACGATTTCGACCACCACGTCGCCGGGCTGCAGCGTCTGGCACTCAGGCTCCCAGAAGCCGAGTGCCTTGCCCCCGCGGTAGACCCTGAGGCCGCGACCGCCCGATTGCAGTCCGGCAAGCGTCTTGCCGCACTCCTCGGCGGTTACCGGTCGCTCGATCAGCTGGACGCGACCGGAAATGCTGGCGAGGTCGGCGAGATATTCGGCGATATGCTCGCCCTTGGCGCTGCCCGCGAGGAGCAGTCCGGTGAACCGCACCGGATTGATGACATTGCTGGCGCCGGCCTGCCGCGCGAGCGACTCGTTGTCGTCGGCGCGCACGACGACGCTGATCGGTACCTCGGGGGCCAGCGCGCGCGCGGTCAGGGTGATGAGGATGGTCGTGTCGTCGCGACCGGCCGAGATGAGGACGTTGGAGGCCTCGGCGATCCGCACGGCCTTGAGCGTTTCATCGCGCGTCGCGTCGCCCGCCATGACGTTGCAGCCGAGCGCCTCGGCCTCGCTCAGCCGGTCCTCGCTCGGGTCGATCACGACGATCCGGCTCGGTTCGGTGCCGCGTTCGATCAGTTCGGCGACCGCCTCGGAGCCCGAGATGCCGAAGCCCAGAACCACGATATGGTCGCACAATTGTTCCTGGATACGGGCCATGCGCCACTGCTCCCATGTGCGTTTGATGAGGAAGTTATAGGCCGTGCCGACGAAGATGAAGAGCACAGCGAAACGGACCGGCGTCACGATTACCGCCTCGACCAGTCGCGCGCGATCGGAGATCGGGGCGATGTCGCCGAAGCCGGTGGTGGTGATCGAGATCATTGTGAAATAGACGACGTCGAGGAAGCTCACTTCGCCGTCGAGGTTGTCGACCAAACCCTCGCGGTCCCACCAGTGGATCATGACCACGGTGAAGATCAGCAGCAGCGCGAGGCCGAGGCGAATGCCGAGATCGCCCCAGACGGGCAAGCGCACCGCGCGGCGCAGGGGCTTTATGCCCTTGCTCATCCGCAGCTGCTTGGTGCGCGCGTCGGCCACTAGGCGAAGCGCTCCGCCAATGCGCCCAGCGAGGCGTGGTGAGTCAGGTCGAGCTGGAGCGGGGTCACCGAGATATAGCCCTCGTCGATCGCCTCGAGATCGGTGCCGTGGTCGAGTGTGTGCTCGATCGCTTCGAGCCCAAACCAGTAGTATTTGAAGCCGCGCGGGTCGCGCCCCTCGACCACCGTGCCGCGCGAGTAGTCGTGAAAGCCTTGCCGCACCGCGCGAATGCCCTTGACCTCGCCAGCGGGAAGCGGCGGGAAGTTGACATTGACCAGCGTGCGCTTGGGCAGCGGTGTGTCGAGCAGCGGGGCGAGCACTTTCGCGCCCCATTCGATCGCGGCACCAAAGGGAACGTCCTCGCCCATTCCTTCCTTCGCATAGACCTGGCTCAGTGCGATCGAGCGAACCCCGGCCAGCGCGCCTTCGATAGCCGCCGAGACCGTTCCCGAATAGGTGATGTCGTCGGCCAGATTCGCCCCGCGATTGACGCCCGAGAGGATCACGTCGGGCAGGCCGCCGAGCACCTTGCGCATACCCATGGTCACGGCATCGGTGGGCGTGCCGGTGACCGAGAAACGCCGCTCGTCGTGTTTGCGCAGGCGGACGGGGCGGGTGAGCGTGAGCGCGTGCCCCATGCCCGACTGTTCCTCGTCGGGGGCGCAGATCCAGATGTCGTCGCTGAACTGGCGTGCGATGCCTTCGAGAACCTCGAGACCCGGAGCGCGGATGCCGTCGTCATTGGTCAGGAGGATACGCATCAGGACAGGGGCTCCAGCTTGGCAATACCGCCCATATAGGGAGCAAGCGCCTCGGGAACGGTAACGCTGCCATCGGCCTGCTGGTAGTTTTCCATCACCGCCACCAGCGTGCGCCCGACCGCGAGGCCCGAGCCGTTGAGCGTGTGGACGAAGACGGTCTTCTTCTCCCCCTCGGGACGGTAGCGCGCATTCATCCGGCGGGCCTGGAAATCGCCCGTGTTCGAGCACGACGAGATCTCGCGCCAGGCGCCCTGGCCGGGCAGCCAGACTTCGAGGTCGTAGGTTTTGCGCGCGCCGAAGCCCATGTCGCCGGTGCACAGCAGCATGCGGCGATAGGGCAGGTTCAGCGCCTCGAGGATACCCTCGGCGCATTTCGTCATGCGCTCGTGTTCGGCCTCGCTGTCTTCGGGACGGCAGATGCTCACCAGTTCGACCTTCTCGAACTGGTGCTGGCGGATGAAGCCGCGCGTATCGCGTCCGGCAGAGCCAGCTTCGGAGCGGAAGCACAGCGTATGCGCGGTCATGCGGATCGGCTCTACAAGGTCGGGGAGGATTTCACCGGCAACCGAGTAGGTCAGCGGAACTTCTGATGTCGGAACAAGCCAGCGATCGTCGGTCGTGCGAAAGCTGTCTTCAGCGAACTTGGGCAGCTTGTCGGTGCCATACATGGCATCGTCGCCTACCAGGACTGGCGGGTTGCACTCGGTGTAGCCATTCTCGCGCGTCTGTTTGTCCAGCATGAACTGGGCGAGCGCGCGGTGGAGGCGGGCGATATCGCCGCGCAGGAAGGTGAAGCGCGCGCCCGAGAGCTTCGCGCCGGTCTCGAAATCCATGCCCAGCGCGGGGCCGAGGTCGGCGTGCTCCTTCGGCTCGAAATCGAACTCGCGCCGGTCGCCCCATTGGTGGATTTCGACATTGTCGTTCTCGTCCGCGCCCTCAGGCACATCCTCGGCGGGGAGGTTGGGCAGGCGGGCTAGCATGTCGTCGAGCTCGGCGCCCGCTTCGGCGGCGGCCGCTTCCCATTCGGGCATGCCGGCCTTGATCTCGGCGACCTCGGCCTTGAGCGCCTCGGCCTTCTCCTTGTCGCCCTGGCCCATGGCCTGTCCGATCGCCTTAGAGGCGTCGTTGCGGCGGCTCTGCGCCTGCTGGACCCTGGTCGTCGCCTCACGCTTCTTGGCGTCGAGCGCGACGATCGTATCGGCCACCGGCTTGGCGCCGCGGCGGGCGAGAGCGGCATCGAAGGCTTGCGGATTGGCGCGGATGAAGGCGATATCGTGCATGGTCCGCGCCTATGCCTTCTCGGGTTCGGCTTGGCCAGTCACTTCGCCGCCACCCGGTTGCGCTTTCTCGGGCACCACTCTCGCCGCCACCCGTTCTTGGGCCAATCCAAAAGCTTGAAGGCAGACCGCTTGACCGAACGACCGATCCAGCCGCCGCGCCGTACGCGCTTCATCGATATCGCCGAAGGCGCCATCAGGGCGGGGCGCAAGCTGGGCTGGGTTGATCCCGTCAGGTTGGAAAAGGACTACCTGCTCGAAGAGGCAGCGCGGGCAACCGGGCTCGACGATTTCGGCGACCGCTGGTTCGAACGCCCCTTCGAAGTGCTGCTCGACAGCGTGAAGCGCGAGGCGCGCCTCAATACGGCCGGCGATTTCTCCGCCATGAAGATGTTTCATCACGTGCTGCGCGACCGGCTCTACACCCAGATGTGGTTCAAGCGGCACCCCGAGATACTCGCGCGTCCGCTGAAGAACCCGGTAGTCATTGTAGGCCCCATGCGCTCGGGAACGACCCGGCTTCATCGCCTGCTTGCCAGCGACCGGCGCTTCGCCCATCTCCGCAGCTTCGAGACCATCAGCCCCGTACCGCGTCCCGGGTACGAAGCCGTGATGGACGGCGAGGAGGAGGACTTCCGCCTGAAGCTCGCCAGCCGCATCCTCAAGGTCGCACGGCTCGCCAATCCGCGCACGCTGTCGATCCACCCCACCGGGCCCTTCGAGCCGGAGGAGGAGCTGGGGCTCATCGCCGCTTCGATGTACGGGATGAAATGGGAAGCGCAGTGGCATGTGCCGGGTTACTCGAAATGGTGTGCCGGTGAGTCCGCCGTGCCCGCCTATCGCCATATGGCCGACCTTCTGCGGCTGATCGGCTGGTCGCAGCAGGAAAGCTCGCTCCGTCCATGGATACTCAAAACGCCGCAGCACATGCTCGACCTGCCCGCATTGCTCGAAGTCTTCCCCGATGCGCGGCTGATCTTCACCCATCGCGATCCCAAGAGGGTCGTCGGCAGTGCCGCCTCGCTCGCCTGGAACCAGACGATCATCTATTCGGACCAGAACGATCCGGTAGAGACCGGGCGCGAGTGGCTCGGCAAGACGGCGATGATGATCGAGCGGATGCGTGCCGCGCGCGACAGCATCCCGCGCGAGCGCATGATCGACGTCCAGTACGACGATATGGAGAACGATTGGCGCGCCACGATGGAGCGCGTCTACCGCTTCCTCGGCTTCGACATCGAACCGGCGATTGGCGGGATGCAGGCCTATCTCGACCGCTCGGCGCGGCTCAAGCGACGGCCGCATCGCTACAGCCTCGAAGAATTCGGCCTGGCGGAAGGCGAGGTCGACGAGCGCTTCGCCAACTATGCCGAGACCTACGGCATACCGGTGGAGAACGCGGCCCAGCCGGCGCGCCTGAGGCGGGTGGCCGGATAGAAAAAGGGCGGAGCAAAGCCCCGCCCCCTGAAGTCGAGAGAGTGCCGGATCAGAACTTGAACTGGCCGGTCACGAAGACCCGGCGCGGGTCGCCGTAGAAGCCGGTCAAATTCCCTTCGAGGCCGAGCACGGTGCCGGTGACGAAGTCGTAGCCGGCGACGATGTAGCGCTTGTCGAACAGGTTCTTGCCGTGAAGGCCGATCGACCAGCGATCGCTGTCGTCGGTATAGACGATGCTGGCATCGACAAGGGCGAAGCCGTCCTGATCGAGCGGCCCGGGCAGTTCGAACTGGCTCGAGTCCGAGCGCAGCGAGACCGAGCCGAGGAAATCCACGATGCCGTTGCCTACCGGCAGTCCGAGGTCGAAGCCGGCATTGGCGGTGATGTCGGGCGTGTTCTGGAACACGCGCTGGTCGGCGACATCGTTGCCGAAGGCGTCGATGAAGGTGTTGTACTTCGCGTCGAGGATGCCCAGCGCCCAGTTGAAGGTCAGGCGGCTGCCCGGTCCGGCGAAATCCTTGCCGACGATGGCGCGGCCTTCGAATTCGAACCCGTTCACATCGGCGTCGCCCGCATTCGAGGTGATGCCGATGAAGCTGTCGTTGGTGCCGTCGCCGTCGGTATCGAAGCCGACGGAGCCGGGAATCTGGACGTCGGTGTAATCGCCCTTGAAGGCGGCGAGGCTGATGAACAGGCGGTCGTCGAGCAGCGAGGCCTTCCAGCCGATTTCATAGCTGTCGACCTTTTCGGGCGCGAAGCTGAGGAAGGCGTACTGATCGGCGTAGTCGATGTCGCCGTCGCCATCGAGATCAGGTGCCGCGGTCGACTGGCCACGCGGGTCGAAGCCACCGCCCTTGAAGCCCTTCGAATAGGTGAAATAGAGCGTGTGGTTGTCGTTTGGCTTGAACGCAAGCGAAGCGCGCGGGGTGAATTCCTTGAAAGTCGCGCTGCCGGTGAAGTCGCTGGTCACGGCGATGGCGGTCGCGGTCGACGGCGGGAAGAGGTCCGAGAACCCGCCGATGAAGGTCGTGCGCAGGATGCGGCTGTCCCGCTTGTCCCAGGTGTAGCGACCGCCGAGCGACAGGCTGATCTGATCGGTGATGTCGTAGGTGAAATCGCCGAAGATCGAATAGGTCTCGGTATCGACATCGCCCAGCGTCTGCGCATTGAGGCCGGGCAGACCGATCAGTGCGCCGGTGGTGAACAGCGCGACGTCGAAGGCGGTAAAGGCGTTGGCGTCGAGGTAGTATGCGCCGAGCACGCCCGACAGGCGGTCGCCCTCGTAGAGCAGCTGCAGTTCCTCGCTGAACTGCTTGTTCCGGTAGATGGCGGGGACGTCAAGGTCGGCGGCGGGAAGGCTGTCGAAGTCGATCGGCGTGGTCGACCTATCCTTGCGGAAACCGGTAATCGACTTGAGCGTCACCGTGTCGCTGACTTCATAGGCCACGGTCAGGCCGCCGCCATAGGCTTCGACCTCCTGCTCGACCACGTCGAGGCCCGCGCGCGTGTCGTAGACGTTGTCGAGGACCGGTGCCCCCGAGAAGCGACCGGTGAGCAGCCGATGCCCCTGGCGCGGGTCCGAATTGTCCTTCACGTAGTCGCCCGACAGGCGGATGAAGAGCGGGCCGTTGTCGAACTCTATGGTGCCGCGCGCCGCCCAGACGTCCTTGTTGTAGTTCTCGACCCCGGGCTGGGTGAGGTTGTCGCCGAAGCCGCCGCGCGAAAGACGCGCGCCGCTCACCCCGACCTTCAGGCCATCACTGAGCGGTGTCGAGGCCGTGAGGATCAGGTCGGCCTGGTTGTAGGAGCCATAGGTCCCACGCACCTTGACCTCGGTGTCGTCCGGCAGGCGCGCGGTGACGTATTTGATCGCGCCGCCGATCGTGTTGCGGCCGTAGAGCGTACCCTGCGGTCCGCGCAGCACCTCGACCCGCTCGACATCATAGACGTCGAGCACCGCGCCCTGCGGACGGTTGAGGTAGATGTCGTCGACATAGAGGCCGACGCCCGCCTCGAAACCGGCGACCGGGTCCTGCTGGCCGACGCCGCGAATGAAGGCGGTGAGCGTCGTATTGGTGCCGCGGCTGACCTCGAGGGTGAGATTCGGGACTTCCTGCGCGATCTCGGTGATCTCGAGCGTCCCGCCCTTGGTCAATTCCTCGCCCGAAAGGGCGGTGATCGCGAGGGGCACGTCCTGGATGCGCTCCTCGCGGCGACGCGCGGTGACGACGATGGTGTTGCCTTCCTCGACCAGCGGCGCGGGCGCGGTGTCACCGACCTCCTGGGCCGAGGCGGGGGCTGCGGACAGGGCGGCGAAAGCGACGCCGGCGAGCAGGCTCGCGGCGAGGAAATTGGTGGAACGCATGATCAGTTTTTCCCTCCCGAACATTCTTATGGGGAGTTCAATACTGAAACGTGAACCACCTTTCAAGTTAGATGTTGATTGATGCCATGGGGGCAGATAGCGTAGGCCCATTGGAGGGGGTGTTCCGCGATGACCAGCGATGTGGCCATGACGGGGAAGGAGCCGCGGACCGACCGCGGGCGCAAGACGCTGCGCAAGCTCCTCGATGCCGCCACGCGCGAGTTCGCCGACCACGGCTTCCATGATGCCTCGATCAGCGGCATTACCCGCCGCGCAGGCGTGGCGCTGGGTACCTTCTACACCTATTTCGACAGCAAGGACGCGATCTTCCGGGCGCTGGTCTCGGACATGAGTACGGGCGTGGCGCAGGCCGCGCGCGAGGCGCTCGATCCCGCGATGGGGGCGCTCGAGATCGAACGCGTCGCCCTGCGCGCCTTCCTCGCCTTCGCTGCCGAGCACAAGGAAATCTACCGCATTATCGACGAGGCCGAATTCGTCGATCCCGAAAGCTACCGCGAGCATTACGAGACGATCGGATCGCGAATAGAGGAGCGTCTCCAGGCCGGAGGGGAGGCGGGCGAATTGGCGCAGGGCCTCGGCTCGGTCGAGGCGTGGGCGGTCATGGGGATGAACGTCTTTCTCGGTCTGCGCTATGTCATCTGGGCGCGCGAAGGCGATCCCCCGTTCGACGTCATTGCCCGCCGCGCCAACGATCTCCTCGCGCGCGGGGTCGGCTCGGGGCATTCCTGACCGACGGAACCGCGCGGCGGCGAAGCCGTTGGTTTCGCAAAGGAGAATGATCACATGATCGGCAAGATTATCGGAGCTTTCGTCGGCGACAGGCTCGCCAAGGAGACCAACGCCATCGGTGGAGCGAGCGGCGCGGCGCTGGGCGTCGTGGCAACCACCGTCCTGCGTCGGATCAGCCTTCCCGCCATGGTTGCGCTCGGCGTGGGCGGATATGTTGCCAAGAAGGTGCTCGACAAAAAGAGTGCAGAAGAACAGGCCGGGGCAGGCTCTCCCAAGCCCACCAAGGCGCCCGCGGCTCGGAGCAAGACCACCGCAAAAGCCGCCTGACTTCGTGTCGTTGAGAATGCCATGGAGGACCGCCCGCTCAGGCGGTCCTTATGGTCCCGAGGCTCTGCTCCGAGCAGTACCCAGTGATCGTCTCCCACGCTGGGTTTAGCGAGCTCCACCTCCCCCCTTTATCTGTGCTGAAGATGACGTCGCGAATATTGTCTAAGATATGCTGGCTGGCATCGCGGCTTTTCTTTAACTCGAGCCTGTCCCGCGCCCTTCCGGCCAGCATAGCAGCGACCGGAAGGCCCATGACCAGATTTGCGGCCAGGAATACCTGAAAGGCAAAAAACTGCGCCTCAATTCCACCGCGAACCAGCGAGATCGGGCCTCTTCCAGCGGCGGAAGCGATCGACGCGACTATCGTAACAATCAAGAGCGCTGCAGCTGTTCCTGCGAGGCCTGTTCTGAACGCCGCGTATATGATCAGTGACGTAACGAGAAAGAGAAACGGATAAGAGCTTTGCGCGAAGACGATAGTGCTGCCGGTGGCTACCACCGCGATCATGACAAGCCATTCCGTCACAAATTTCCGCGTGAAACTCTTTCGAGCCCCCCAAATATCGGCCCCGACCAATAGAACAGGAAGCAGCACCAGAAGACTAAGACCATCCGCTAGTGCCCATTTCGTCCAATCTCTAATCGCAAAAGCCCCTTCACCTCCTGCCAGAACGAAACTTGCCATAGTTGCGGACCCGAAACATGCGATCAGCGAGGCCACGAGAAGCCAAACCTGATCGGAGATTTCGCTCATATCCAGACGACGCTGGACTTGCTTTCGAATGATCCAGACAACTAAGGCAATTTCCAAGGCATTGGCGCCCGAGAGGCCAATCGCTATTAGCCAAGAATCTCCGACAAACCGGTTCACGGCGATATTCATCAGAGCACAGGAAGCAATAAGGGGGCCGCTCGAAGCCCACCGCGCGCGAAGCAGCCAGGCGGCGGCAATCGCGTTGGGCATCCACAGCAATGCCACTCGCCCATTCTCGCGACTGACTGAGATACCGAGATAGGCAAGGCCGCCGAACAAGGCAGTCACTGCCAGAATGAAGGCGATCTCCCGTCGACGCAAAAAACTCATGCCCAGCCTGCCTTAGAAGAAAGATTTACGGAATGCCTATGGCTAAATAGAGATCTCAGGTACCGAGAACGTTCCTCTAGCCAGCTCCTCGCGCAAATTCTGTGGCAATCGAAATTGACATCTCTAGCGACACGCAAACCCGACCTTTCCACCCGATCTCACCATATTTCTTCGAGGTTTGCCAAAATAATCTAGGGTTTCACTACATTTGCCGCAAAAAGCATTCGTACGAGCTCTGCTATGCTCTTGATTTCAAGTTTGGAAAATATCGAACTTCTGTGAGCCTCCACAGTTCTCGGGCTGATCTCGAATTGGCGCGCCACCTCCTTGTTCGAAAGGCCATGGCTGAGGTGGATGGCAACTTCTCGCTCGCGATTGGTGAGGCGAGACAGGTTTCTAAAGGCGATTAGTTCTTTCTCTAACGCCGAGGTTTGATCGCCCATGGAATCGAACGCCACTTCGACGAGATCCAGCAGGGCTTTAATCGCAAAGGGCTTTTCGAGAAAATCGACAGCCCCCAATTGCATAGCTGAAACCGCAGCTCGGATATCGGCATGCGCGGTCGATATGAGAACCGGCCAGCCGATTCCTCGTTTACGGAGCTCTTGGAGAAGCTGCAGCCCATCCATTTCGGGCATGCGAAGATCGATAATAATCGGTGCTGGAGCCGCAGTGGGAGCGTATTCGAGGAAGTCAGCCGCAGAGCCAAAAGGCCAGACAGTCAATTCGAAATCGGTGAGCTCACCATGAAGCCACCTTCGAAACATCGGATCGTCGTCGATCAAGTAGATCGATTTTCGCGCTTCAGTGCTTGAACCAGGCTTTGCCATCATACCTTCTTTGATCGCCCTGTAGGAAAGGTTATCTTGGCGCACATCTTATTTCCATATCCTTTTCCTGCATTTCTAAAATTCTGAAATGCATGCCTGATCCTGGCCTCTGCTGCAGAGACACACTCAAGCCGCCTCTCGGCCAAGGGTTTGGTTCAATCGATGCATGGGATCGAAGCCCACTCACCAGGCGAGTAAGACACCTCTCACATTCCCAAAAGACATGGCCAATTGCATCATCGCAACCTCGGCAAACTGCGTAGAATCTCGTCGCGCCGCGTTCACACCACTAAGTTATTTCCACCTTACAGAAGCGGGAGCACTGACGGCTTTTACGAGCTCGCCAAATTCCAGGTACCAACTTATGACCGCGATGTCCCACAATTCCATCGATTCCAGAGCAATCTCGACCGTCGAGGCCGTCGGGCTAAGCGGCAGCGAACTGGCGATTGCAATGCTTGCTCAATCCAAGGACTGCATAAAAATTTTCAGCGTGGATGGCCATCTGGAATTCATGAACTGCAACGGCCTGAACGCAATGGAAATTGACCAACTGGGTTGGGTCATTGGAAAATTCTGGTGGGACCTATGGCCAAGTGCTTTGCTCACCCTCGTCAAGGAGCACTTCTACGATGCGGTTCAGGGAGGTGTGGTGAATTTCGAAGCCGAGTGCCCGACCGCAAAAGGCTCTCGGCGCCTATGGGCCGTGAACCTGCGCCCTCTTTGCGCGCAGACAGGTCAAGTGGTCTCCATTCTGTGCACATCCCAGGATATCACGAGTGGAGGCGAACAACTAAATCATCGCTGATGCCGACCCGGCTAGTTGAGAAGCGAGTGTGGGTGCAGTGTTTTCTGTGAACTTCGTCCGCGTCTTTGCTGCACGAAAGAGTCTCGTCTGTCCGCGTACCGGGCGGTTGGGAAGAAGTCGTAAATGCCAATGCCTCAAAGGGCATGGGAACATCGATCGCCGCGGGTGTAGTTGCCGCGATGCGCCACGATCGTGTCGTTATTGGGCTCGCCGATATGCCGATAATGAGCACAATGCACCTGCGTCAGATAGCATCAGGCAAAAGCACTACTTGCACTCGAACGTGGTGATGGCGATTGCGGAGCGCAGACCTCAACTGGCTACCTCAATGGCAGCTCGTTCAGAAATTCGGCTGACAGCAGACCGTCCGCTATCGGCCCCATTTTGGTCGTTTAACCGAAACACTCGGAAGGAAGTGAAGTCAGGAAGCGCGAAGTCTAACGAGTGCTGACGACGGCCCGTGGTTCCCGAACGAGGCCGAGCAGCAAGACCAATGCGGCCACCAGAAGCACGCCCGTCGCCCCGAACACCCACGGCAAGCCAATGGCTTCGGCGACGAAGCCACCGACGAGCGGTCCGAGCGTCGCCGTGATCGCCTCCGCGGTCGTCGCGGCAGCTATGCGCATCGGCATGTCGTCGCGGTCACCGAATTCGAGTACGATGGTCTGCGTGCCCATCTGATAGCCGGACTGCGACGCACCGAGACCGAAAAATCCCAGCACAACGAGCGGCAATGTGTCTGAAAGCGACAGCACGGCCACGGAAAGAAGCCAGAGGCCGGTTCGATGCCGTTTGAGGGCTCCCGCGCCTAAGTCACATTCAGCGAGCCCGGGTGTAGCAACTATGCCCGGACCCTGTCCCTGACCCACGGCCGAGCGACCACATCTATTCGATCGAATTTCGATTTTATCTCAGCGTAGCCCTGCAACAGGCCGGTATCGAGCTTCTCGATCAATGCCAGAACCGCCTCTATCGCTTCTGCAGCTGCGCCTTCTCCGGGGATGACGCAAATTCGGTTCGATTCCGGTGATGTCATTCTGGTGGGTCCTCAAAAAGGGCGTCGGTTGATCGGCGGCGGCGAGTACCACAGGGATAGGAAACTGGCTGCCGCTGGCAATGCGGAGAAACAAATGAGCGGATGTCTCCTTCCAAACCTCGTTCGAGGATCGTCTGAAATCTGTCCGTTGCCAGGATCGGAAATGACATCGACGATAGGCGCATCAGAAGATCGCCGGACAAGAGCCGAGGCGCGCGTCACCTTTCTATAGTCCGGTATCGCAACAATGCTGGTGCGGGTTCAGCCATATCGTCATTCAAGTTCGGAGGCCCGTTCTCTCCGTCTTTGAGTGGCAGTGGTTGCGCGAGCGACAACGAATTCAACCTAAATTGTCTTTTGAGGCAGGCCAAGTTCGATGACTAAGAACCTCGCCAATCTACTGACAGAGAATATTTCAGCCTCAAACTCGAGGCCTTCGATTGAGAGGAAATCGGTGAGCGGCTTTCCAGCAAGCCCGACCTGTATTGACGCTGGAAGTTCTGGCGAATTGGCGAGGTACAGACGATCTTTGTCGAACCAACATTGTTGGTTTCTCATCGCGAGGGAGCATTGAAGGATGCCCATCTCGAATTGAAAGCTGCCAGATGCAAAAGGGAGGGAGGTGTCGGCGACTAAGAATTCGAGCTTATCGTCTCCGTTGATGTCGAGCATCAATTCAACCCGATCGAGGCCGATCAGATCAAGCACCGACGCAGCAAGCGAGGTCGCTCGGAGCCGGTTCAAGGGAGAGCCGATCTCCTCCAGCACAGTCATATTCTGATCGTGCTCGATCAAGGAGTGACGTATCAGTTTGACCAACGTCGGGACGTCTTCTGCAACCTCCCGGCATCGCACCGTGGACAGGTCTTTTTGCACGAGCATGAGCTCGGCATGGAATTTTCGATTTCCTGACCCATCGAACAGGAAGTCCAACCTTTCGAGAGTTGCTTGCCCACGATCAACGAACATCGGGGCGAGCGTCTTGAGTGCCATGCGGCATGCCTTCAGCGATTGCTTCTCCAACGCAACCATTTCTCCGATGGATCTCGCGACGAGACTAGCAATCGTGGATTTGTCCGAGCTGCTGACAATATCGATCGGGAATAGTAGGAATGGTGAAGCGTTTCCCGCATCGTCGTGGAACACCCTCACCGCTATGTTGGCATACCCATGCCCGGAAACGTGGTCGACTTCCGCCACACTTCCCAAACCCATCTCAACAACCAGATCGCTTATTAGAGCTTGGCAACGCATAAGTCGAGCGTACCCCTCTGCGGCTAACGACCGCTGGTCAGCGAAGAACGCCCTTCCACGCGGGACTAGGCGGTCTGACGGACCGGCATTTGGCGGTATCGAGGCAATTTCAATCATCAGACGCCCATTCTAGGATGGCCTAGAAAGATACCCTAGAGCTTCGTGCAAAGAGACGCATTCGAGCAGCCTCGATGGCAGCCGGGTGGAAGTCGGATTAACAGAATATTTGCGCCTCGGCGGATAGCGCCGCGACGACTTACGGGGTGCGAGGTTTATGAGTGAAGTCAGCGGGATCGCGATCGAGGCGGCTATTCGATCAGCCATTTCAAAGCAGGTTTGCGAAGCGCTCGTGGGTTGCGAGTTTGTGCCCCACGAAAGCGAGAAGGCGTTCCCGATCCTAAGTGTACTCGAATGTGAGCCGCACGATCTGGTTCTTGATAGAGGCGGTGTCGAGCAAACGGTAAAAATCACACGCGGGAATATCGAAGCCAGTGACGAGCTGCTCGGCTTGTTATCGGCTGCGGACCGACCAAGCGTGCACGATTTGGAACTGCTTCTAAGCAAGGGGCTTGGCGATAACTGGTGCCGAGCCGACGGAACAAAACTTGCCGATGCCCTCAGACGTCCAGCGGTGCCAAGGTCGAGAGAGCGCCGCACGATTCTCGAGCTGATCTCCGATCCGCAATTGCTCGAAGGCCGCAGGACGCTGCTGGCTCATTGGGTCGAACAAACGCCAATCCAAGGGCGCCTCGAACCGGAACTTGCCAGCGATTACGCAAAGTGCCTGCGAGACCTTCGCGATCCCAGCGCGGCGATCCTCGTGATCGATCGAGCGCTCAGATGGGACATGCCGGAAATCAACCGGACAATCTTACATACGCAGCGCGCGGCTTCCATCTTGGATGTGCTTGAGCTGCAGCTTGGTGACCAGATTGAGCTAGAGCGAAGCCTTTCCCATAGTATCGAACTCATCAAGCCGTTGGAGGCCTCGAGCGATAAGGTCCGCAATCTGCTGAGGCGCTTTGATCGGATCACCTGCCAGGGCGCTCGTTCGATTGACGTTGAAAGCACATGACATCGGGCCCCTCGGTGCGAGACTAGCTAGCCGTACTGCTGTCGCGATGGTCCGCTGTATCGCTGTTGGCCCCGGTCACGATGGGGGGAGGCGCAGTGGTTTTGGAGTGCAAAGTCTTCGGCGCATGAAGGTGGGCGATTGCCACACACGAGCGTCGAGGGCGTGGATCATGGATCCGGTCGATAGGGACTCTAGATCTTCCTCGGGAATGTCCAAGGATTAGGTGGCGCATCGTGTTGCCCGACCACTGGCCGGCCTGCGAGCAGGCCTGGACCTTCTCGCATTATCCCCGAAGAACTAGGAATGCGATGATGCACCCGAGAAAGGCACCAGCAAAGCATCCGCCGATCAGCAACGCGATCGGCACCTGCGACTGTTCACGGGCAGGCCCCGTCTGCTCGGCTGGTCTGAAGCCGAGCAAAGGATCGTAACCTACCTTCGCATGCGCAAGGTCGCGCGCGTCATTGAGGGCTAAGCGCGCCGCGTTTACATCGCCTCTTAGGCTGACAAGGTCGCGATAGAGCGCCTCGTAGGTCTCGCTGATCAGCACAGTTTTCTGGCGGTTTTCCTCCATTGCTCGAGCGAAGCCGCGCAGCACTGTGAACGGGCTCGCCTTGTGTTCGATCAACACCAGGAAAAGCATCCGAACGAGGATCGCGGCAAGCATGGTGACCGACGCATCTCGGCCGAATTGTGCCGAAACGCCCTTCATCACCTCGTGTTCGAGCGTCGTGATTTCCTTTGAAAACAGGCGGCGCCACAGGTCTTCCAGATATGTCATACGGTAGACCTTTTCAGAATGGCCTCAACGAATGCCTCGAGATTCACCCGCGTCTCCTCCTTGGTCCACACACCCCTGCACCGGGTAATTGCCTCCGGCAGGGTGATGCCTTCCCTCCACAAGGGGCCGGTGATGGCCTGGTCGAGCCAAGGGAGCACCAAGAATTCATCGCTCTGCGGCTCGCACCTCTGCTCCGCCTGCCGGCACATGAATAGCTCGTTGAGCCCCCTTTGGGCTGCCTTCTCTGCAAACAGTGGCGAGCTCTCATTCCGGCACGCTATGTAGAAGAGCATCGGTGGACAGAGTGGCTCCATCTCTGCCAGCCTGCACGCCACCGGAAGGGTGTCACGGTAAAGAGCGGGTTCGAATTCAAGGATGGCAATGCGGCCAGGATGGTCCAACCTGGCGTCCATGGCATGAGCGATGCGGTCTGCGTCCTGCGACTGGAAGTGGCGGTGGTTCTCAGGCGACCGATGCTTGAATGCGGGACATCGGTTGCCTCCTACCTCGATGATGAGCGCCTTGTGCTGAAGCAGAAATTCGAGCACCAGCGCCAACATGCTCGCGCCGGTTCCGCCCGCCCGCCTGGCGATAATGATCGTAGGCGCAAGCACCGATCCGCTAGGATGGTTGACCGTCAGCACCGCGGTTTTGTCGACCCATTTTGCGTCCAGCGCTTCGCGCAAGGCCATCGCGGCCGGGTCGATTTTGGCCAGCTGATCACTCATCCCAATCCTCCTCGTCCTCGTCGAACAGCGGCAAGGCTTGAGAAGGCTTTGGTGCAGGAACGGCACCGCCAAGCGCTTCATTCTTGCCCAGATCATTCACCCCAGCCCAAGGCTCCGCGTGCCCGTTGCAGTTGGCGCCGTCGACGGGTTCGGGGGTCGAGGAAGAGACGTCCACAGGCGTGTGCCCTGTGGAAGCTACAAATGTGAGCTTTTCGGAGAACGCCGTGCCAAGCATGTTCTCTTCATCGTCGTCATCCTCCTCGCGAGGCTTGATCGCCTGTTTCTCGTCTGGATACTCCTCGCCTACGAAGCGAAGCGGCCGACCGGTCTCGAGCCTCGGGAATTCGTCTCCAATCGGTATGATCTTGCCGAAAAGGGCGGCTTCGCCAATGATCGGGGGGCCGGGGATATAGTGATAGTCTTCATCGTCTTCCGTCACTGCGTGACCGCTTGCGGTCAGCTTGTATTTCGCGCCTGACGCTGCGGCCGCGCGGCGCGATCTCTCGGCCTCTTGTAGCTGCTCCATGAACTTCGAACTGTTCGTCAGCTCCTCCAGTTTGACCTTAGCCAAGCTATTTTCAAAGGCCGCGTACATGAGCGCGAAGAAGACGGTTTCGCTGCCTACGACGCCGCGCATCTGGCTTGCGAATTCGATCATCCATTCGGTGAAACGAGGCAGCCACTGCTGCGCCTCGCTCGCCTCGGGTCTGAGCTTGTCGAGCATCAGCTGGACCTGGAATACGAGGAATGCAGCGCGCCCGGTGTGACCGTTTTCGCGGTCTCGCTGCTCGCGAATGAAGCGTACGATAGCCTGAGCTCCAAGCATACGCCGTTCGTCCCATCCCAGTATGCTGGCAACCACACGCGCTTCGTTCTGCAGGTACGTTTGAGTTGCGTCCTGGCTCGCCTCGAAAGCCCCGTCGGAAAGCTCGCTCGTCATGTCGCGCAGTCGCATGCACCCCTCGATGAATGCAGTGCTGACAGGCTCTACATCCGGGAAGCGTTGGTGGAAGGATTGCTGGATCTGGGTGACCTCGTCGCCTTGCGGAGCGCTGGTTACGAAGTCGAATACGGCCAATTCGGCCTCGCTCATCTCGCCTCGATAGAGCTCGAATATGCCCGCCTTAGCCATGAGGACTAGAAGCCCGTTCTCATCCTCAAGTTCGGGGTCTGCGATGGCGCTGGCATAGATCCTTGCAACCAGGTCGGTGATGTAGGCAGGCGCTCGCTGAACGTTCGAAGGGGCGATGCGGTGCTTCCTGAGCGCCTTGATCAAGGGGCCGAGGAAGCGCGCGACTTGCTCGTCTTCATGCGTTTCGCGCGACGGATTAAGGCAATCCGACGAGACTTCTTCCGGTGCGAAGCGGTCGAGTTCGATCTTGATTTGCTCAGCTTTGAGAGTCTCATAGAGCGCGGTCGTGATCGCTTCGCGCAAGACCTGCGACTGGTTTTCATAAGCGATTTGAATGGCTCTTCGCCGGGTGTTTCTGTGCGATGTCTTGAGGCGCGGATTGTTCAGGGTCTGGCGAGCATCCTTAGCCGCCTGGGTGAGCTTTCCCTGCTCGTCTTTCTCGTCCTTGAGTTTGAGGACGCGGTTGAGTGTTTCGGAAATCTTCGGGATATCCTCATGCTCTCGCAACGGCGTTTTGCGAATGTACTCAAGAAGAGCATCGAGGTTCGTGGGTAGGGTCATCACCCGCCTAATTGTAGGACGGGAAACTGGTCACCCCAAACGGGGCTCAATTTTTTTTGGGCCAACGAAGGAAAAGGGGGCGATTGCCCGAAACTCGACCCTCACGAGTGCGAACCTGTTCTCTTGACCTGTTCGCCCCAACCTTGTGCGAGACCCTCGCCTCCTCGCCCTCCGATCTTTTCAATAAGACGGCTTGGCGATCGAATAGCCGATCATTTTCCAAGGATTTCGGCCGGCGCGAACCCATCTGCTGTTTGGCTTCGCATTCGTTTTTTGAGGCGCAATACCTCAAAGTCATCCGCACCTGTCGGCGCGAACGATTTTGATGCGCTTGTTCGGACCCGCATGGGTCCTCCAAGTGTAGCTCGACCAGCAGTCTCGCACGTCGGTTTGACAACCTCCTTGGGTGCGACCGCCAGCGGTCTGGGGCGGCGTCGCAACGCCTTGGAAGAAGCGCGGACCCTGAGCTGACAGCGTCGTGCCGCAAGAAAACGACATCATCTTGGCCTGCCGGTTGAAGCCGGCAGGTGAAGGGAAAAGTTGAGTGTGAACGCTCGGCTCCCGCCTCGCCGGTTTCGACACGAAACCGGAGAAAGCGAAATGATCAACAAGGACCACTTGTCGCCAGACGCGGAAGCGCTGGCGACACAGCTTGAAACACAAGACGATTATCGCGTGCTACGGCGCGTCCCGAAACCCTTTCCATCAATGCCGCACATGGGACCTGTGCCCGATGGGAAATGCATCGCGATTGTCGACACCGAAACCAGTGGCCTGTCAGCTGCGAACGATGTCATCATCGAACTCGCCATCATGCTCTGCTTCGTTGACGAGGGCGGCGAGGTCGTCGGACACCTCGGACCGTTCAGCTGGCTGCAGGACCCGGTGCGGGAGTTGGACCCGCGGATCACGATGGTGACGGGCCTTGCGGCACAGCATCTGCAAGGTCAGAAAATCAACGACAAGTTCGCCTTCGGCTTGCTCGATCGTGCTGACTTCATCGTCGCTCACAATGCTGCCTTCGACCTAGGCTTCATTGAGCGCCGCTACCCGGATCTCGTAGGCCGCGCCTGGGCCTGCTCGTGCAACGAGATCGACTGGCTTCGGCTCGGTTACGAGGGGCGCTCGCAATCGGCGCTTCTGACTCACGTCGGATGGTTCAGCGATGCGCATAGGGCCGCTGCCGATGTCTGGGCATTGTTCTGGCTTTTGCAGCGCCGCCAACGCGATCCCGGTGGCGGGTCAATCCGCACGCATTTGCAGCGCCTGATCGAAGCCGCCGACACGCCCTCGGTGATCGTGCAGGCCGAGCGCGCGCCGTTCTCGAAGAAAGAGCTGCTACGTGCTCGCGGTTACAGGTGGAACCCGGACGGTCCGTTCTGGCAGATCGAGCTGGCGCCCGAGCGCGTCGAGCATGAAAAGGCTTGGGGCTACCGTTCGGGCCTGCCGGCCATGACGACGCGCACCATCACGGCATGCCAGCGCCACCGCTGAGGAGCACCTTTTCACCGCTTCACAATTCGTGCCGACGACCCGCCATCCGAGCGGGTTTTTTATGGAGAATACATATCATGCACATCGACAACTTGAGCTTCGAAGAAACCCTCGAACGCGAAGCTCGCAAGTTCCTCGAACTGGCCTGCGAAGACAGGCGAGCAAACCGCTGCCCGCAGCGCATCATCGTCGCCGATTTCGAATACCGCTGGGACAGGAGCCGATACGATGGGTACCGTGTCGCCGAAGGCGAAAGCGCCGAGCCGACGATCCGCTGGCCCTTCCATCGCATTGCGGCTGCCTCGTGGCTACAGCTGCGCTTCGATCCAGGAGAAGAGGTTCCGGCGGTCGAAAGCGTCGTGGTTCTGGCCGAGGACGAGGCGAGCGAGCAGGAGATGATCGCCCGGTTCTTAGAAGCGCTGCACCAGGTTCCGACAGCGCAGCTCATAACATGGGGCGGGGAGGTCAAGGACCTTGCGGTGCTGCGCCGGTCGGCCGGTGAGTTCGCACTGGTCCTGCCGCGCCAGCTAACTGACGGCTCCCCGCATGCGAGGGAACGAATCGATCTGTGCCGCGCTGTGACCGTGCAGGCCAGGTCGCCCCACCTGCCGGAATACGCTGCAGCTACCGCTATTCCGGCAAAGCCGTCGCCGAGCATGACAATCGGTGAGCTCGTCGAGAAAGGCGATTGGCCCAAGGTACGCGACCAGGTGCTCGCCGACGTACTGACCACGGCGGTTATCGCTGTGCGTCATCTCGCTACGCATTGCGTAATCGAATGCGATCAACCCAGCACCATCATGGCTGTCGCCGATGCGGTGGCGGCGGCGATCCCCGGCAGTAAGTTCACGCGGCGAAGTTTCGCGCCGTGGGCAAGGGGACAAAAGGCAGCGAGCGGACTGCGCGGGACAGTCTATCGCGCTCCGCGTGAATGACAGCAAACCTGCCCCGGGCTGGGCGGGACTGTGATGATACCAGAACTGAGGAGGAAAATATGACGTAGCGAACAGCAAGAGCAGCAGGCACGGGCCTCGATCATCACCAGCCGTGCTGCGACGGATCTGTCGCCAAGCAGATCAAGCGAGAGCCGCCCATCCGGGAAGGATGAGCGGCATTTTTTATGCCTAAGAAGGATCTGAAAATGCCGAAGAAGAAAACCAACGCCGGCCGCGCTATCGCGACCGCGAAAAACACCAACCTTGTTGAGCTGCCCGAACGGATCGCCATCGGCGATCATGAGGTTAGACCCGAGCAGCTTTACATCATCAAAGATCGGCGTCCGCGCGGCCAGGGACCGTGGAGCAACGAGCAGTTTGACAAGATCGCCTGGCGCGATGCTGCAACCGGCCTCGACTGTATCCTTCTGCGCCAGGCTTCGGGCGTTTGGGGTGGGTTCGTAGCGGTTGAGCGCGGTCACCCGCTCTACGGCTACCGCGAGGACGCGATACCGGCGAGCGCCGGGCTTACACCGCACCGCGGGATCGACTACGCGGAAATCTGCTCCCGCTACGAACCCGAGGCGGTGCGCGTGTGCCATGCGCGCATCGGAGAGCGGGGCTCCTTGCGCAATACGCCGGGCGCCGAAGATCAGACGGCGGATGACGCGTGGTGGTTCGGCTTCGCGGCCGACAAGCCGGGTGACCTGGTGCCATCGGGTTCGAAGCCGGTCCTCGCGCGCGAGGAGGGCGAGGTCTATCGCGGCATCGATTATATGTACGAGGAGACCATCGCGCTGGCACGCCAGCTCAGGTCGATCGAGGCAGGGAGCGATCTCCGCGCCGAACCCGCGCTGGCGCCGCCGTCGCCGCGGCTCGGCAAGCCGGGAGGGCGCTGACCATGGACCAGCAGGACATCCCCTACGAGCAGCGTCGCAACCCGAATTTGCCGTTTGGCTACTGGTGCATTGCGGACCCGGACGGCTTCCCGCACCTCATCGATGAGCTCGGGCGGCGCTGGTCGTCGCTGCGCGAATACATCTGGTGCGGTCGGCTCTGCATGGCGCGGGGCTCGGACTGGCAGTTCACCGCCATGACGGAATTCCTGCTCGCGGTGCTCGCTGCGCTCGATCGGCGCATCGTCCATGTCGAGGAACGGGTGAACGATCTGTTCGATGGCGCGTGGGATGTCGCGCGCCACTACGGCTTTTGGCTCGAAGGGCACAAGCTCTCAGAAGGCCTGACCGGCGACCTGACACCGGAGGGGAGGGCTATCCTCGTCGCGCTGGCCAGCACGCGTGGGGCCGAAGCGGCACCCATTCCGATCGGGCTTCCGACGATCGCGCGGTGGCACGGCATCGATGGCGGCGACACTTGCGAGCAACGTGAGCGGGTATTCAAGGTCAACGAGAGCTTTGCGCTCGACCTGCCGGGCAGGTTCGTGCGGGAGCGTATCAACCGTGATCCGGGTATCAAGCTCATCGGGATCCCGACCGGCGAAAACATCCCGCTTGGCCGGGTGCTGTGGACCATGACGTTCGCCGACGAATACGCCCGCGATCGCCTGTTCACCTGGCTGATCCATCGGCTCGACCGGTGGGAGGCCTGGGTGGAGCTGGCAAGAGGGAGTGGCGCGCAGGCGCTCACCGAGCACATCCTGCGGCTGCGCTTCGCCGACGAAACCATCGAGCTCGGCTGAGCGACAAACTCGACACCATCCACCCAAGATTGCTGCGGGCGGCGCCTTCACCGGGTTCCGCCCGCAGCCATGTTCAAGGATTACTCATGCCATATCGTCGTACCTCCACCATGCCCGAGCGTATGGTTGTTCTCTCGCTGCAACTTCCGCCTCTGAGGCACGAGCCACTCGCACCCTTCGGGTTCGGCGCGTTCATCGTCACCCCGCGGTGGCGAAACGAAGCGGCATTCGCCTCACACGCTCACGGATATGGGGCGGGATACGAGCCGCGTCGCATGCGCGAGGATATCGGAAGGTTGTTCACCCCCGACACCACCGCTCTGATCCACACGACTGCGCCAGCTGGTTTAAGGCAGGGGCAACGTCAGGCTACGCGTGTCACGAGTAGCCTTTTCGACTTCATTCCCCGCTCGGGTCTGATGAGGAATATTCACGTGAACATCCCCCACGACCAATTGGTCCATGCCGCGCGGATCGGCGGCCGCGAGCTTTCGGGACCCAATCCATCGGTGATCCAGCGCCTGTTCCAGCTACGCACCGAAACGCAGGCCGCATGGATATTCTGGCTGCTCGCATCATGCCCACCGCGTACGCGGCGGACCTTACTCGCAAGCTATCTATCGTGGAGGGCGCTGGAACAGGCAGCGAGCAGCCGGATTATAATCTGACTAGAAAGGGGCGCACGAATGCGCGCCCCTTTTTTACATCCGCATTCGCGCGTGGAAGTCAGGACTGTGGCGTTCACCATTCTGCCCTCCTCCCCAATAGGGGAATCCTGCACCGGGGGCGTAGTACCGACGGTTCTATAATAACTAGATGATAAATAAGGATTCGATAAGATACGGAAGCTATCCGATCTTAGATGCGAAAATCGGATATAACCCCATTCATGAAGCGCATGCGGAAGGGGACTTGCCTGCGTCCCGAAAGCGCCCGCGCTATCCTTCATGCAGAGCGTTTTGCCTACGCGGCACGAAGGCCGCTCAATGTTTTCATAACGATAAAATTCCCTCCTGTCAGCAGGTCGGGCGAGAAGCCCTATGACATTTTTCGCAAGAAGCTCTGGGGCAATACGAGGCGGCGATGGAATAATATGGTCAAGGGAGCCAGGAAGTTCTCACCCTTCGACGCAATTGCGGTATTCGAAAATCCGCCAACAGCTTTAAATTCCGGACGAAGGCATCATGGCCCGCTCCATGTGCACTGGATGCTCCGATGGCCCTTCCGAAAATGTGAGCGCCTGATTTATTTCCTGCGGCGACAGTACCAAAGGGAATTCTTCGTTGCCCGAGCCGGTTCGATCAGGATGGGGAGGGTGCGATACGGTCCGAGGGCTGCTGCCTATCTTGCGAAAGGTATCGATGCGCCATTCGCAAAGCACTTCCATATAGATCATGCGCCACAGGGACCGATCTCGCACCGCAGGATCATAATTTCCCGCTCGTTGGGGCCGACCGCAAGAAAGCGGGCGAAGTCTGCCGGTAAGGATCCGCTTCCGAAAAAGAGGAAGGGCTATTACAGGAAATTCAGACCAGTCGATTTGCCTCGGCTCGTTGCAGGTGTCCGAAGTGCAGCGCCGCTTCAGATCCGAAAAGCATCGCCAAAAGCTTCTCAGAAACATCGTCCTCCAAATGCGCGCAGCGCATTTGCATCATCGCGACATAAGCGCTTGTCCAACTAAGCAACACGCAGGAATCCAGCCTAAGTAGGTTGTCGCTGGTTCGTGGGCGGATCGTCGAGTTGGGGCACCGATGTTAGGTGATTGCCGCAATGCCCAAGTTGTTTCCGATGCTCTTGACCTTGAGGGGGCCCACGAATCGCAAGCCGTATTCTCGCGCCGAGTTCTGGAATCATGCCTTCAGAGCGTAAGGAGGCAAAAGCCGCCCCGTCAGCAATGGGGCCGATCGCAGACCGTCCTCTATCGGTTCCATGCGGCGGAGAGGTGCCATTAGCGAAACGATCGATCACGACGATTGGAGATACCGGCGTCGTTTTGCCGCGTATACGTGAAGCACTCGCTTCGTGCGCGGTATCGCTTGGGCGAGAATGTCTCTGCATTCCAGTTTCAGCACCACTATTGCTGTTCCCGCCAACCAGATAGCTATGATTAGAGCCGCCTCTGATGTTGCATGATCCGAGTAATGACCCGAATACCAGTCAATCGACTTGATCAGCACGACGATGAGACATGTACCGATGAAGACGCCAAGAGCACTCGTCGAGCGCAGGGGTGGTCTCGCAAGCGCTAGCGCGATGAAGGGTACCAACACGGTCAAGACCACCCACATCAATCGTGCAAATACCACCCGCAGATCGGACGGCGTACCTGAAACAATCAGCGTTTGCAGTGGCACACCGCGCGACGGAACCTCTTGCAGAGTGGGGCCCGCGTCCAGCCTTCGGCGGCTGGGAATGCGTACGTCGATTGCGGCGAAACTCATCACCCTTCCGCCTGGCTCGATAAACTGGCCATTGCGCAGTGCTAGGACCACGTCCCTTCGATCGGAAAGCGAGAGGCGACCCGAAGCCGCCTCGAATGTGCCTTCACGAGACCTGATAAAGACCCCCATCAGGCTACCATCATCGGGATCGATCCCTGCAAACCTCAGTACGACATCGTCCGCCATCGCATGAAATTCATTGGCTGCCAGGTTGTATCCGAATTCTCCGACGGCCATCCGGCGCCCGATTTCGTCGATCCTTCGTTCACCCGCTGGCATCAGCCATGCCTGGTTGAGCAGGACGAACAGGGCTGACAGCAGCGTCAGCAGCAACGGCATTCGCAGCCACCGGTGCGGAGAAACGCCCATGGCCTCGATAGCATCCAGCTCGCCGCGCAGGGCGAGCTTCCTGATCATCAGTGCGATCGAGAGGAAGAGGCCGAAGATGAGGCCAATGCCGGCATATTCGGGAAGCAATCCGAGAATTGTCTGCCCCACGATGTAACCGCGATGTCCCGATAGACTGGTGATGTCGATCAGCCGCGGCAGATGCTCGAGCACCATCAGCGACATGACGATGGCCATCACGGAACCCAATGTTCCGCACGACAAGCGCAAGAGGTAGAGATCCAGCATGCGGAGTCCCGGCATACGGCCTTCCCGTCAGGCGGCGATGGCGGGACGGACCTGCGAAAGCCGCCAGTAGTGATCGAAGAGTTCGGCGAAATGGTCTTCCATGCCACGCGGTGGTGCGACGGGTTCTTGCAGGAGGCCTGAGGAGCAGAACGACTCTATCGCCCGTGCAGCATCCTGGGCATCCCGTGGCCGGAACGATAGCCCAGGATTGAGCCGTGCGAAGTCGGCCACCCCGCCGGCTGCCGGAGCGATGACGGGCAGGCCGCTGGCATTTGCTTCCGCCGCGATCATGCCGAAGGTCTCCGCTTCGCAGCCGTGCAGAAGCGCGTCCGCGCTGGCGAGGATGGTGGCGAACCGCGTGCGGTCGCGGATCGGCTCGAACAGGCGGATGTGCGGATTGCCGCCGATGGCACGCAGGATCTGGTCGCGGCAGCGGCCTTCGCCGAAAATGGCGAGCCCGATCGGACGAGTTCGACCGGCGAGCGTGGCCGCTTCGACGAGCATCGGAATGCGCTTCTCGGTAGCCAGGCGCCCGGCGGCGATGAGCAGGGTCGCCTCGGGTCCCATGCCGCAGGCCGCGAGCAGCCTGCGTCGGACCGCTTCGTCACGCCGCGTGGGTGAGAACAGGCCCTTCTCGGTACCCATCGGGACGGTGACGACATTTTCGACCCCACCCGAGACGAGACGCGCGGCAAGATCGCTGTTCGCGCAGACGACCGCATCGAACTGCGAACCGAACATGCGCAGGCGGCGCCAGAACCAGTCGAACGCACGATCGACGCTGGGCGGGTCCGCGACCCGCTCGAACCAGCGATAGGCATGGGCGGAAAGCGGGTCGGAGTGCATGACCAGCGAGCGTGGGACTGCGCGCGAGAAACTGGCGACATAATCGGCGCTTCGCCACGGGGAAGATGCCTCGATGAAGTCGGGCTCGAGCCGGTCTAATGCGGCATGGACAGCCTGCTCGTCGGCAAAGGCGAAATATTTGCGGTCCAGCGGGAAGCGCGGCGATGCGACATATGTGATGCGTGCGCGGGGGGAAACCTCGACCGTCTCGTCGCGCAGGCCGGGGGCGAGGACGGTGACATCGACGCCTGCCCCGTCGGACAGCTCCAGCTTCTGATCGATATAGGTACGAATCCCGCCCCCGAGCGGTGTGTAGAAACCGCAGACGTCGACGAGTCTCATGGGCGCCTACCTGCCTTCCAGGGGACGCATGGAAAAACCCTTGCGGTAGTTCATGACTATCGCGATGCGCGTCGGCCCGCTTCCTGCGCGTGCGGAGGCATTCGCCACTTTCGGCTTGCTCCAGCCGAGCTTGGGATTGCCGGCAAATCCGATCCCGTCGACCCGCCAGCCGAACTTTCGGTTTGAATCCCTGTCGTGAAGAATCGATACGCCGTAGGTCCCCGCTGCCGGGAGGCGCACGCATAGCGATGGCGTGCCCGAATTCGGGACCGGCACTTCCACCCTGCGAAAGGTCTTTCCGGCAGAAACGAGGATGTTGTCGTCTTCGAGGAAATCCTTGTCATTGGCAGGATAAACCTCGAGCTTCAGATTGCCCGTGCGATCCTTGAGTCCGCGGACCTCCACGACGAAAGAGGGTCCCGCTTCCTGCGGCCGACAGCGGCCTTCTTCCTTTCCCAGGTCGGGTGTCGACGGAAGGGTCGCCGAGGCCAGAAGGGGCAGCACGAGAATGCTAGCGGCGACGCGCATTTTCGGAGTCTCCAAATGCGAGGTCGCCAACGGCAAAGCCGATTCCGGCAACAATATGCGTGGTCAGGATCAGCGTTGCCATCAGCGCCAACAGCGCCGCGATCTCCACCTCCTGACCGACGGCCAGAACGGCGACGCCGGCAAACACGACATCCTTGTTCGGCACGAAGGGCAGACGCGAAATCAGCAAGCGGAGCGTTGCCAGCAACAGCCACCACACCAGCGGTATGGTGGGGAGAACGAGATGCCAGAGGAACGCAGACAGGGCAGTGGTAACGAGAATGCGGCCGGTGTGAACACAGGCCACGTAAAGCAATTCCGACCGGTCGAGCGAAAAGATCGCCTTGCGCCACAACATTGCGGCGAGTGAGGTCCCAATCACGAAAGCAAGGGACCAGGCGATCGCTTCGCTATGTTCCCCAAGTGGCAGCGACTTGAGAAGGGGGGCGGCCGCGGCGAGGAATGCGAGGGTTGAGACATTCCCCACCACGGCCGACAGGACCGCGACGTCCTTGACCGCACCGAAGGGGGAGGCGGTGAGGGACAAATGACGACGGGCCCAGGTGTAGAAATAGACTTCGCCGAGATAGCCGACGAGAAGTTCGTTGTAGATCAGCTTGCGCACCAGCGCCCCGAGCGCCATCGGCCCGATGTGCCAGATCCGCCGGAAGATTATCCATTCGCTGAATGGACCGGCCATGTAGCTGATGACGAATACCGCCCAGAACAGGGGCGATGATGGCAGGAGGTCGACGACCTCGGCGAAACTAAGGGTGCGCAGCTGGTAGACCGACGCGCCGAGCACAGCCAGCGACAGCACGGCACCGGCGATGCGGGAAAGAGACAAGTTGGGTTTGCGATCCTGCGGTTCGAAAACGATGTCTTCGCTCGATCGCAGCGCGACTGCGGGCTCGGTCATGGTCTGCCTTGTCTTGCCTCTGCGATGCTAGACGCCACGCCGACGCCAATCCCGCACCTGTGAGCGAATTTCGGCGATGCGGCGCTGCCGAGCCTTGCAGGCCAGCCGATCCAGTTGCTCGAGATAGCTGCCGCTCGATCGCTCGATCGTGAACTGTTGGGCAAATCGTCTCATTGCCCGGCGATCCGGGTTGAGGCCGGGAGCCTGGCAGATCGCCTCGGCTAGCGCCCGGTCGTCTCCGCGCGGCACGAGCAGACCGAACTTTCCGCTGCCAGTGAGCCAGTCCATGCTGGAACTGCAATCGGTCGAAATGATCGGAACACCCGCCGCTATCGCCTCGATCACCACGGCAGGCACGCCTTCGTAATCGGAGGAGATGACGAGGACGTCGGCATCCGCGAACGCGGCCACCGGATCGTCGACATGTCCTGGCAGCCGGACGCGCTGCTCAAGCCTGAGGTCGCCAACAAGCCGCGATAGTCGCGCCCGCTCGGGGCCTTCGCCAGCAATCAGCAGACTGTCGCCCGGCCGGCACCCGGTGGCAAAGGCACGTAGCAGGAGCGCCTGGTTCTTTTGGGTCACCAGCCGGCCCATATTCAGGTAGCGGCACCCGTCCCTTCCCTGTCCCTGGTTTTGCCTGGGCCGCGAAAGTCTCGCGAGTTCCGTTTCAGAAATGGCCGGGTCCGGTATCACCGTGATCCTGCCGGATTCGACGGCAAGCCGATGTTTAATCTCGGCTCTCATGGGGTCGCCGATACCGACGAAGCTTTCGAGGCAGCGTCCCTGGACCCGCAGCCAGAAATGGTACGCTGCGCGATAGAGTGCTGGCATGTCGCGCCGCTCGAGATCGTTGCTGATCTTGACCAATACCGGCGGGCAGCGCCTGCGCAGCAGCAGCTTCATGGCGACGCACACGATCGAGTAGGTGTTGCCGGGACAGAAGACGACGTCGACCCGTTCGCGCAGCAGGAAACGCAGCATGGACCAGATCATCCAGAGCGTTTCCCAGCGATCGGTGGCGATTGGCTCGCGGCGAGTTCGATACTGCAGGTCCGGTGCCGAGAGTTTGGCCTGGCCTCGGGATCGCCCAAGGACGACGATAACTTCCTGGCCCGCTGCCTGCCATTGTTCGGCCAACCTCAGACCGACACGCTCCACCCCGCCAGGCTCGAAGCTGTGGATGGGTATGGCGATGCGCATACCAGCATGACGCCACACTGGCGCCAATCCCGCACATCCCGTCGATCAGCGGAGCAGATCGCTGTAGCGCCCCGCTTGCCGCCGTGCTGTGAATGCTGCGAGCGTCGCCTCGATGCTGTCGATGATGGACTGCTTCGAGACATCTCCCGGATGGACCGCCAGGCGCACGTCACGCAGGGGATGGAAGGTCGACCGCGCCAGTCGCGCGACGGCGAGTGACGACGCGGTTCGTGCCCGCGTCCGGCTCGCCCAGGTTATCACCGGGCTGCGCGATAGCGTCAGCCCTGTTTCCGGAATCCAGACGCGCAAATGGTCTTCTGCCAGGGCGAAGCCGCTCGCTCGCAGAGCGGTCATCGCGCCTTGGCCATAGAGCCAGGCCGGAGCGATGAAGCCGGCCGCCTCCCGCCCGATGATCTCTTCGACCAATGACTTGCCATCACGCATCCGGCGGGCCGCCTCATCGGCGGAGAGACCGAGGAACTCGCCCTCCGAAGCGGTCATGTGTCGGGCCTTCAGGGCCGCGACGCCGGAATGGTCTGCGGAGTCCCTGTGGAACCAGCCGTGGACGAACATTTCCACCCCGGCATCGGACCAGTCGCGAAGTTTGCGAGCGAAGGCGGCATTGCCAGCGAGCGGGTGCCGACCCCAGTGGTCCGGGACTACGAGCATGGCGAAGTTCAAGCCACCGAGGTGTCGCTCGAAGGTTGCGACAAGCCTGTCGACAGCGGCTTCCGATCCCGGGCCGACATCGTGGATCGAGGCGAGCAGGCGTTTCGAGCTAGAACCTTGCATCGAGGCCGATCCGTATGGTGCGGGGGCGGAGGGGGGTGCGCTGGTCTTCGCTCGCCAGCGTGAACGGATTGCCGAAGGAAAAGCGGTTCGCACGGCTGTCGAGGATATTGTCGATATCGAGCGCCAAGCCCCAATTGCCGAATTCGAGCCGACCGCCAACGGTCGTATCGAAATATTTGCCCTGCTCGCGCTCGAACGCCTGGCCGATCCCGAGATAGGATTTGCCGATGTAGCCGACGCTGCCGTCCAGCTGGAGGTTCGCTGCGCCCAAACTCCTTCTGTAACTAGCCGCGAGCCGGCCGCCGCTTTCCGCGATGTTCGGCAGGTCGCCCTCATCGAGTGCGGCGAATTCAGGCGCCGGTTCGCTGATCTTGTTCGATGAGGCGAACCCGCTCAGATCGAGAGTCAGTCCACTCGACGGACGCCAGCCGACACGCGCCGAGACGTAGTTGACGAAACCCGAGCCGATGTTCGCGAGATACGGGAAACCATCTTCGGTGATCAGGTCAGCCTGGACGTCCTCCCATCGCGAATGGGCAAAAGCCAATCCCCCATAAAATCGCGAATCCACCGACGTACCGAAGCGAACCCCGGCCTCCACTGTGAGGAGGTCATCCGGGTCGAATTGAACCGCATCCACGCTACCGCCCTGCGATACGATCCGCTGGGAACCCGGACGGTAGCCTTCGTGGCTGCGGGCATAGACCAGCCAATCGTCGAACGGGCGCCAGGAAATCGCTGCAGTCGGCAAGACTCGCCAGACCGACCGACGTGGCTCGAGATCGATCGCAATTCCGAAACTCTGGGCCTCCTCCACCTGTCGATTGTAGGATAGCCGTGCCCCGCCAGTCAGCGTAAGGCGATCGGACACGTCGATACTGGCTTCCCCGAAGAGAGCCACATCGAAGGTTTCAGAGCGAGACTCCGCAAAAATTTCGGGATCGGACGGATCCCCCAAGGCGCGTGAGACGCGGTTCACATTGTCGACGAAACTGACGCCGAGCACCCAGCTCGAAAAGGCGCCGCCCGACCCGGAGAGGCGGCTTTCATGCGTGATGAGCGAGACCTTGTTGTCGTCCTCGAACGCGCGCGGAGCAGTGTCCGACGGGCGGGTGGCATCGAACACCGTATCGATCGCATGATCGACATAGCTGGTGTTCGAGACGAGCTCCGCGCCCAGCACATCGGCCCGGGCGGTCAGGTAGATCAGCCGGTAGTCATTGTCGAACGGCTGGGCGATCGCCGAAGTGCGCACAAGATCGTTAGTGCCGGTGTTCGTATATTGCCCGTCTCGCGTGCCAATGTTCTGGGCGACGATCCCGGCTTCCAGCTCCAGCCATTCGGCCGGTCGGGTCAGCGCCGCCACCCTAACACCCCCGATCGACGTCCGGTTGGTGTGGGACACGCCGCGCTGCGGGTCGTCGATGTAGCCGGGGTAAATGATGCGATAGCCCACGGCGCGCAGGGCGGACGTCTCACCCAAGGGCAGGTTGCCAATCAGCGCCGTATCGTAGCCCACCTCTCCCCCGGTGAATGTGAGCCCTGCCGTAGCAGCCGCTTCGGCTTCCTGCGGATCGGGCGGGCGCGGCAGGAGGCGGATGACACCGCCCAGCGATCCCGCGCCGTACAGCGTCCCTTGCGGTCCTTCGATCACCTCGACGCGTTCGATGTCGTAGAGAGTAAGATCGGGATCGGGCGCGCTGTAGATCAGCCGGCTCTCGCCGAAATACTGGCTGATCGTCGCCTGGTTCTGGCCGTTGAAGCTGCTGTCGGCGATGCCTCTGATGAAAATCTTGTTCCGTCCCGCACCGAGATTGGTCGACGTTAGATCGGGCAATTCGCGGAGCAGCGTCGCGCTGCCGCGTGCTCCAAGGCGCAGGCTGTCCGGCAACGAGAGCGTGGCGACATGTGCAGTGCCCGGGTAGTCGACCAGGAGCGCATCGCGCTTGCTCGCGGTAACGATGATCGGCTCGGGTGGCGGTAGAGAAGGCGCGGGGGCAGGTGCAGGCCCCGGCGCAGGACGCGCCGGCGCACGCTCCGCGCGTGGCAGGCGGGCGATGCGCACCGTGCTGCCTGACAGGGTGAATCCGTAACCAGTTCCCGCCAGCAGGATCCTGAGCCCGCCTTCAACCGAATGTCGCCCCTTGAGGCCTCGGGTGCGGGCGCTGGCGAGACCCGGGATACCGGTATTGATAGACACACCCGCCTGCCGTGCGAAGAGCATCAGCGCGCGATCGAGCCGCCCCGGTGCAATGTCGAACTCGATCGCATCGGCTGCCATGGCGGGGGCGCTCGCCACGACAAGAGGGAGTGCCAGGAGGATCGGTGCATGGGGTCGCATTGTCAGGGGTTGAAGATCCAGCCGTCCCGATTCCTGGCTACGGATACACCAAGGACGTCCGCCGCGCGTGTACCGACGCTTTCGGCATCGCCGGTCGTCTGGATTACACCGCTGAAGCGCCGGGCCTGCAAGGCATCGGAGACAGTGAAGCTAGAGCCCGTGGCACGAGTCAAATCGGCCGCGACATCGACCAGAGGGGCCGCCTCGTAGACCAGCGCGCCATCCGCCCAGCTCCCGATGCTTGCCGCAGACTGGCGGGCGACCTTCGCGCCGCTCCCATCGGCAGTCAGAACGTCGCCGGGACGTAGTTCGACCTCAGCGCCGGCGGCTTCATAGCGGACCGATCCTTCGCTCACCCCCACGCGCAGCCTCGCATCGTCAAGCGCGACATTGAACACTGTTCCGATGTCGACCAGCCGGTCCTCACCCACGGTCACGACGAAGGGATGGGATGCATCGTGGACGATTTCGAAACGAGCTTCGCCCGATCGCAGTTCGGCAAATCTTGGATCGCCGCGGTCGAGGATTATGCGCGTGTCGCCGTTGAGCGCGATTTCTCCCCCGTCGGCAAGGGCGACGGTCCGCGTCTCGCCCGCCGACGTCTCGATTGCATATCTGTCATCGCGTGGCAGAAGCTGGAAGGTCAGCGCGACAGCGGCAACGAGGCTGGCCGCAAGCGCGCCCCACTTCCATCCAGCGCCGGATACGGGAAGTTCAGCAGGCTCTTCGACGTCATCAATGACAACGGGCTCGGGAAAAGCGGCCACTGCCAGCGCCGCATCGACTTCGTCCTCAGCGGCGAGGACATCCTCGTAAGCCCGATTATGCGCCGGATCGGCCTCCAGCCAGTCGGTGAACGCAAGCCAGTCCTCCTCGGAAGCCGTTGCCAGCTTGAGGTGCCAGGCTGTCGCAGCGGCGCGCAACTGATCCGGAATGCGATCAGACATGGCTGTCCTCCATGTGGGCTGCCCGCGTCTCGCCCTCGAGCGTGGCACGGACCAGCTGCAATTCACGGTAGGCGCGCTGCAGGTGCTTCTCGACCGCACTCAGACTGATATCGAGGCGGCTGGCGATCGCTTTCTGGCCCACGCCATCAACGCGATAGAGGCGCAGGATCTCGACCGTGCGCGGCGGCATTGCGGCAAGGGCGCGTTCGACCTTGGCAAGGAAATCGCGATCGAGCGCCGTGTGTTCGGGCGTCGGTTGCGGATCGCTCATCAGGTCCTGGCCGTACTGGCTGCGTGCCCATCCATCGTCGCGGCCCTGTTGCCGGCGGGCACCACGCCTCAGATCACGGACCAGATTGTTGGTCATCTGGAAGAGATACGCACGCGCGTTCGCGACCGGGCCGCCGCGCCAGCCGGCAAGTTTGACGAACAGATCCTGGTAGACGTCCTCCGCTTCGTCCGGTTCGCAGCCTCGCGACACGATAAAGCGCACCAATTGCGGGCGCATTTCAGCGGCAAGCTTCCGCAGCCCGCTGTCCTCAGCTTCAGAAAGCGCACCCTCCATCAAGCGAGCATAGGAACTCCGGTATCGTTCTGGCAATGCATTTGGCACCGCGGGCCGCACAGCAAGGCCGATCATGTCAGAAGCTCGCACGCCACGACACGAACGCGCGGTTGTCGAGGCCCAGCGTGCCGGCACGAGCGTTTTCGATCCGTAGGGCGAGCCGCGGCCGGCCGATGCCGCCGAAACCGGCCTCGAGTGCCAATCCGCGGCGGGCGGCTGCTTCCCCGTTGGCCATCCGGTTCGCGGTATCGCCAAGCACTGCACCATCCCACCCGCCGCTGCGAAATTGCAAAAGTGCCAGGTAGGTGGTCGGCGAAAGGAGCGAAACGCCGATCTCGCGCGACAGGACGGCCGATCTGCGCGTCAGGAGGGGACCGTCCACCGTGCCCGACTTTGCGTATGTCGCCCGGCCGTTGATCGAGACCGACAGGCCGCTTGCGATTTCATGTTCGTAGCGGCCGTCGAGCGAGATCTGGCGCGCCCACGGGCTGCCAGTTGTCGATTGTGGAAATTCGTTCTTGTCGCCGCGACGAATGCGATCGAGTGAGAAGTGCAGCGAACTCCCGTCCCATTCCGCATCAAATCCGCGACGTCGTGCGATGTCGCGCTGCCCATGAACGACGTATTCAATCTGCGACACGCCCGCGTTCGATCGTGCATTCAGTTCTCTGTCATTCGCCCACACCGGAGTAGCCAAGAGGGTCGCAGCCCCCGCAATCGGGATCAGCATTGCCAGCCGCATGAATCCGTCTCCGCCAAAGTGTTCGGTTCACAGGCAAGACGATGCGGCACGGCGAATTCCGCATCAGATGCGGGTTTCTCTCTTCGGCACCGTCTGGCCCATGCAGGTCGTTGCGGGAATTCACATGATAGTCTGGCGCGGTTTCGGTTGGGTGCTCCTTGCGATGTGCGTAATGGCGCCCGTGTCGCCACGTCCGCAGGGTCGACTTGCACCAGCCGTGACGGCTCGGACAACCGAGGATGGCAATCTCTCGGTCATGACCTACAACATCAAGGCCCAGCCATGGCCCTTGGCCACTGGCCGGGCCGACGCGGTTGCGGCAATCGGCGAGCGACTGGCCGCGATGCGCGCAGCGGGCAGGCAGCCGAACATCGTGCTCTTGCAAGAAGCCTTCACACCCCAAGCACGTTCGATTGCCGCCGCTGCCGGCTACCGCTTCATGGCGAGAGGGCCTACCCGGGCCCCGGATCGCGGGAACACGCTTCTCGGAGCCGACTTTGCCGCGGCGAGCCGATGGGATCGTGGCGAGGAAAGCGCTCCGGTGCTCGACAGCGGCCTGCTCATCCTGTCGGACTATCCAATCGTTCGCAGCGAGAGCATCGCTTTCCCAGCGGGAGCCTGCGCCGGATTCGACTGCCTCGCCTCGAAAGGGGTGATGATCGCCTGGGTCGCCGTCCCCGGACAAGGCGAACCGGTGGCGGTGGTCAACACGCACCTCAATTCGCGCAATTCGACCCATGTTTCGGTTGCCAGAGCTGACCGAGCCCATGTCTGGCAGGTTGCAGCGCTAAGAGAGACTGTCTTGCAAAACATCAGCGCGGGAACGTCGACGATTTTTGGTGGCGACACCAACGTCGGCCTAGTGCCATCCCGGCAGGCGGTGTTCGATGCGCATGCCCCGCTGGGCGCATCTTCGCGTGACGCTCTGAAGGAGGCGCTGGTTGGTCTGAAGGTCGATCCCGGATCGCTTGAGGAGGCCGACGGTGTCGTGGCACGCAATAAGGACATGATCATTTTTGCGGACGGTCGATCGCGGCATTTCGAAATCCTCGATGCGAGCGTGCCCTTCCCGGTGAATGGTCCGGATGCACTGTCGGACCACGCCGGCTTTGTCGTACGCTTTCAACTATCCGAATAGTGGGAGCACACGGATTGTAGCCTGGCAACATGGTCGAAGGGCCGCTTTCAGGCCCTGTCAACGAACGCACTAGTGTCCGAAGTGAGGGTGCCTTGCCGACAGGCGGGCATGGGGCCGCAAGGAGGCTGTCTCCTTTCGGCAAGATGTAGAGAAAAGACGCTTTTCGATCGATCCGAACTCGACATGCGGGTCGCTTACCTATTTCACTGGACGGATCTCCAATGCCAAACCACCTCCGTTGGCAATCGAGATGTCCCATTCATGCGCTTCAGCCACGGCTTTCACCAGTGCAAGACCAAGACCGCTGCCACGTGTGGTTCGGGATGCGTCGGCACGATAGAAGCGGTCGAAAATTTGGGGTCGATGCTCCGGATCGATTCCGGGGCCAGTGTCAGCGACCTTGGCCATCCAATCATTTCCTCGTCTTTCCAACGTAACGCGAACGATAGTTCCGCGAGGGGTATGTACCGCCGCATTATCTACCAAGTTGGAGAACATCTGTTGCACAAGCGCGCGATCGCCGAACACTTCTATGCCTGACTGAATATTCGCTACAAGCTCTCGGCCACCATCGGCTATGGCGGGACGATACGTTTCGGCAAGGTCCATCAGCATGGCTGAGAGATCGAAACGCACAAAATGCTTCTGCAGCCCGCCGCCCTCTATCTGGGCGATCCGCAGCATCGAACCGAACATGTCGAGCATCGTCCGCGATTCATCGAGTGCACTGCTGACCAAGGCATTGACAGCATCAGGATCATCTTTGACCTGGGCCTGCTCCAGCTTGCGTTGGAGGCGCCCCAAAGGGGTCCTCATGTCATGCGCAATGTCATTGGTGACCTGACGGATCGCGCCCATCACGCTTTCCAGTTGGGCCAGCATACGGTTCAGCTGCGCGGACAGCAGGTCGATCTCGTCCCGTCTCGCGCTGACCGGCATACGCTGGGCCATATCGCCGCCCATGACGTTGGCTGCGACGCTGTTCAGCCCCTCGATACGGCGGAAAGTGCGCAGTGCGATCCACCAACCCAGAAGGAATGAAAGGAGAATGGCAAGGCCGGTCGCTACTAGCCCAGCCTGAAGCAGTGCCTCGCGCAACTCGCTGACCTGCTCATCCTCCTGCGCAACATAGACATAGCCGCCATTGCGACTTTGCATACCAAAGCCGATAATGCCGGAATCGTCGAGCCGCTCTCCTTCGACAAAATGGTGAAGAACCTGATCTGCTGAAAGGACGTCGGCTCCCATCAGGTGCTGCCGGGGCACGAGGTCAGCGATCAGAGCCTTGCCTTCGGCGTTTTCGACATAGCGAAACAGCTCTTCCTGCGCGGGGACAATATGCGATAGCTCTTCTACATCGTCATCCTCCTCCAGCGCTTGCTCCAAAGTGCGGGCGCGCGCTTCCACAGATGCGGAAATCTGATGTTCGATCGTCGACGTGGCGACTTGATATACCAGCGCCAGCAAGACCACTGTCATCCCCACGAACAACACCCCGGACAGCATAGCGGTGCGAAACGCGCCAGAGCGCCAGAAGCTGGCGTTACCCATCGATAATGTATCCCGCGCCGCGCACTGTGCGGATGGCCGATTGGTCGAATCCATCGTCCAGTTTTGACCGCAGGCGGCTGATGTGGGTTTCGACGATGCTGGTCGCCGGATCGAAATGGAAACCCCACACACCTTCCAGCAGCATGGTGCGGGTCACGATTTGCCCGGCGTTGTTGAGCAGGAATTCCAGCAGGCGAAATTCCTGCGGTTGCAGGGTGATCGGCTTGCCATCACGGGTGACCGTGCGGGCGAGCAGATCCATTTTGAGCCCACCTGCGGCTAGTTCCGTCTGCGCATTGGCAGTCTGGCGCGGACGACGGCCAAGCGCCATCACCCTTGCCGCAAGCTCTGAAAAGGCGAAAGGTTTGACGAGGTAGTCATCGCCGCCCGCCTCCAAACCATCCACCCGGTCCGACACGCCATCTAGTGCAGTCAGGAAAAGCGCTGGCGTCATAGTTTCCATCGAGCGAAGCCCGCGAATGATGGCGAGGCCGTCCATCCTTGGCAGCATCCGGTCGAGCACCAGCACATCATAAGGCTCGCTGCCCGCCATCATGAAGGCTTCACGGCCGTCGCCCGTGGCATCCACGACATGGCCCAGTTCGCGCAGGCCATTGGCCACGAACTGGGCCGTCTCGTGGTCGTCTTCGGCTACAAGTATCTTCATGTCGGTGTGGCTTTAGCAGATAAGAAGCGGCGGGCCGCAACCCGCCGCTTCCTTATGCGATCAGTCGTCGTCCTGTTCGCCATTTTCATCGCCCTCATCGTCCGCCTGGACGGAGAGGACCTTGCCGGATGTGCCGTCGATTTTCACTTCCTGCTCATCCGCGCCCGAGCCGACGCTCACCTCCCAGGCGGGCGTCGCCGCTTCATCGTCAAGTTCGACTTCGGCGACCTTCAGGCCGGTGTGTTCCGCTGCGATTCGTGCAGCATCGCTGGCCGTGATTGTCGTGCTGGCGAGCATCCGCGCTTCAGCTGCATCTTCCTGCGCTTCGGACCGTTCGGTCTCGGCGCCATTCATGCCTAGGCTTTCAGCATTGGCGATGCCTGCTGCGCCAATGCCGCCGAGTGCTACGACACTCAGCACGGCAGCGATCAGTTTGTTCTTGGTGGTCATGGTCTTCATTTTTCAGCTCCTTCACTCGATCCGTGAATGGACCGTGAGCTTCTTATGGCGGCGCCCAGATTGCGGCGGTCATTCGCTCCAAATACAATTTGGTAAGAATAGATTGGCGGCAGCTGCACGGAACATACAATTCAGTAAGGTGGGGGGAGCGGGCTGGACCCGATGAGACATCTGCCCTTAAAGGTTTGAGAGATCTGATGGAGGACAGGTTTGAAGCTGCGCAATGCAATACGAAATCGATGCAGCGCGCTTATACCCCTGACCGCCCTTGGCTCGCTGTCTGCCTGTGCGACCTATCAGCCCCAACCGCTCGATAATCAGGCCGCGATTCTCGCCACAGCGCCGGAAGGTCTGGTGCAAGATGCCGCACTGATCGAGCGTCCGTTTCTGGCTGGTAGGCCGGTGGATGTGACGCAACCGCTGGATAGGGATGCGCTGGGCCTGATCGCGCTGCTCTATAACCCCGATCTGATCGCTTTGCGCAAGCAAACCGGCGTGGCCGAGGCGCAATTGCTCGATGCGCGGCTGATCCCCGATCCCTCAGTCGGATTGTCAGCAGACCGGGTGATTTCCGGCCCTGCCACTACGCTCCCTGGCACTATCGGAGCGCAGATCGCGCAGGACATCAACAGCCTCCGCAGCCGCGGCGCACGGGTGGATGCGGCGCAGGAGGGGCTCAATCAGGTTCGGCTCGATCTGGCATGGGCAGAATGGCAGGTGGTGGAGCAGGTGCGCCTGCTGGGGGTGCGGGTCTACTATCTGCAACGGATTGCGGAACTGGCGGAGGCCAATCGCGCAGACGCGGAGGATCTGCTGCAAAGAACCCTGCGCGCTGCGGGGCGCGGAGATATTCCGCCAGACCAGTTGCAGGCTGCACGTATCGCTGCACTGGATGCTGCTGACAGAGCCTACACCGCGCAGATCGATCTGACCGGGGTACAGCAGGATTTGCGGCGGCAATTAGGTGTGCCCCCCGATTTCGCGGTCGAGCTGGCGATGCCCGAAAGTGCTCCCGCCGCTCCTCGTCTGACGGCAGTTACTGATGCGGCGATAGAAGAACGGCTTGACCTTGCTGCGCTGCGTGCGGCCTATGCATCGCAAGAGGCGCATGTGCGGCAGGCGATCATCAATCAGTTTCCGTCGCTCAATCTAGGCTTCAGCGTCACGCGCGATTCCAGCGACAATGGCATTATTGGCACGCTGCTCGATTTCACCCTGCCACTTTGGAACCGCAATCGCGGGCAGATCGCCATCGAGCGGGCTACTCGGGAGGCATTGCGCACTGAATATGATGCGCGCCTGTTTGCCGTGCGCGCCGATCTGGCGCAGTCGCTGGCGTTGATTGGCGACTTGCAGCGAGAGGAAGCGCGGCTCTCAGCCGAAATCGCTCCGCTCCGGCAATTCTCGGACGCCACGGCCAGAGCGGCAGGTCGAGGCGATTTGCCACTCGCAACCGCCATGACCGCCCGCCAGTCGCTGCGGGACAAGCAGTTGCTGCTTGCCAGCGTGCAGCAGAGCCTTGCCGAACAATATATCGCCCTGGAACTCGCCAGCGGGATTCCCTGGCAAAACTGGAACCGCCCATGACCACTAAACCGCTTTCAGCCCGAACGATGCTTGCGGCCATGGTGCTAGCTGTTGCGGGATGTTCTCAATCCCAGCCCACGGAGCAAGCCGATCCGGTAGTCTCGGTCGAGACGGCAACGGCGCAATTGGGCAATCTTGCAAAGACCGTGACGGTATATGGCACGGTGTCTGCCGATGCCGCCGGACAGCGTGCGTTGGTCGCACCGGTCGATGCTATTGTCGATCGCATCTACGCCCCGTTCGGTTCCTATGTTCGGCGAGGCGCGCCGGTTGTCAGCCTACGCCCCAGCCCACAAACCATGGCCAGCATCGCGCAGGCAACCGCCACCGCCAATCAAGCCAACGAGGCTCTGGCCCGTGCCAGGCGGCTTCGTGCAGACGGGCTGATGAGCGATGCGGACGTCGAATTGGCGCAAGCCAGCGCAACCTCTGCCAATGCGACGGTGCGAAGCCTGCGCGGGCAGAGCACGACGCTGCGCGCGCCGATTGGCGGTTCGGTGACACAGCTTGACTATTCGACCGGCGATCTTGTCCCCGCTGGAACAGCCGTGGCCCGCCTTACCGCCGATTCCGATGTGCGAGGCCAGTTCGGTATTGATCCTGTGCTGGCCCGTCAGGTGCGGGTGGGTGACACCATCCGCATCCTGGGTTCCGAAGGCAGCGCCGATTTCTCCGTGCGCGTAAATGCCGTCGATCCTGTTGTCGATCCGACCACGCGACTGGCTTCTGTCTTCGCTACGATCCCGGCGCAGACCGAAATTGCCCCGGGCGAGCCGTTGCGGGGCGAAATCGTCGTTTCAAGCGACCCAAATGCGATCCTTATCCCTTATGCAGCACTGCTCGATGATGCTGGCCAGCCTTATGTTTTCACCGTCACCAAGGGCGTGGCCAAGAGGGTCGAAGTGACGGTTGCCGCACGTGATGGCGACAATGTCGGCATTGCCAGCGGACTTGCCGTTGGCGACGTAGTTGTCGTGAAAGGCGCTGCTGCAGTGAGCGACGGTGTTAAGGTCACAACAGCCAAGCCGTCTCCCGCACCCACACCATCCGCCACCGCATCGAGTAACTGATTGGATGGCGAAGACTGCACGTTCCTCGATCAGCAAGCATGGCTCTGCGATCCTGCTGGCCGTGGCGCTGCTTACCATCGCCGGTGTCATGTCGGGCTGGCGTCTGCCGGTTAGCCTGTTTCCTTTTATCGATTATCCCCGCGTTGTCGTGTCGGTCGATGCAGGTGAACGCGATGCGGCGACCATGGCTGCCTCGATCACACGCCCGGTGGAAATTGCTCTGCGTGCGGTCCCCGGCGCCAAAAGCGTGCGTTCCACCACCAGTCGCGGCTCTGCCGAAGTGGCGGTCGATTTCGCCTGGGGGCAGGACATGGTCGCCGCCACGCTGGAAACGGAAGCGGCGCTGGCCTCCATCCTGCCCGACCTGCCGCAAGGCGCACGTTTCGATGTCCGGCGATCCGATCCGACCATTTTCCCGGTCTATGGCATCGCCCTTACATCGGACAGTCTCTCGCCCGCCGATTTGCGGCAACTGGCGGAACTCAAGCTGCTACCATCGCTGATCTCGGTCGACGGGGTTGCTGGGGTCGATATCCTTGGCTCTTCCCCGCGCGAATTTGCGGTCAATCTCGATCCGGCCCGGCTTGGTGCGCTGGGGCTGACGCTGGACGATGTCAGCAAATCGCTCGCCGCGCAGAACGCGGTGAACGGCCTGGGTCGCCTGACCGATCAGCATCAGCTGTTCCTTGTGTTGGTGGATGACCGGCTGATCTCCATAGCCGACCTGGAGGACGCCCCTGTCACCGTGGGCGGTCAGGCCGGGCCCGGCGTGGTGCGTCTTGGTGACATCGCCAGCATCTCCAGTTCGCTCGAACCCAGCTACACACTCATCAACAGCGGTGGGCAGAGCGCGGTGCTGCTGAATGTGCGGCAGGCCTTGCAGGGCGATACAGTCAAGATCGTGAAGGACGTGCAGCAGCGCCTCGATCAGTCCGGTCTCCCGCCATCGGTGAAGGTCACGCCGTTTTACGACCAGTCCGAACTGGTCTCTGGTGCCGCCAATGCCGTGCGCGACGCCATCCTGATCGGCGCGCTGCTGGCGGGTCTGGTGCTGTTCGTCTTCCTGCGATCGTGGCGACTAATGGTGCTGACTGGCCTGTTGCTTCCTGCCGTGTTGTCGGCCGCCTGCGTGGCGCTGGAATTGCTGGGCCTTGGCTTCAACATGATGACGCTGGGCGGCATGGCGGCGGCAGTCGGTCTGGTGATCGACGATGCCGTGGTCGTGCTGGAGCACATGATGCGCCGGATGCAGGAGAAGAGCTCGACCGATGAACAGCATCTGCTGGGCGCGGCGGCGGAAATGGGCCGCCCGCTCCTCGGCTCGACCTTCGCGACCATCGTTGTCTTCATCCCGCTTGCCTTCATCAGCGGCGTTACGGGCGGGTTCTTCAAATCGCTGGCGATCACGATGGTCGCCTGTCTTGTAGTTTCACTGCTCTATGCCCGTTTCGCCATCCCGCTGCTGGCCTCGCGCTGGCTGACGGAGAAGGACGCCGAACAGGTCGAGAAGGGCGAGAAGGTGATGAACCCGCTCATCCGCGCCTATGACCGTTCTGGCGGCAAGGCGCTGGCGCGCCCCGGCCTCACCGTGCTGCTGGTGGGCGGCGTGCTGGGCGTGCTCGGCTATCTCTCATGGTCGCACGTCCCCTCCGGCTTCATGCCCGCAATGGACGAGGGCGGCTTCATCCTCGACTATCGCGCACCGCCAGGAACCGCGCTCGACGATACCGACCAGATGCTGCGTCAGGTCGAAACGATAATCTCCTCCACACCCGAAGTGGCCAGCTATTCGCGGCGCACCGGCATCCAGCTGGGCGGCGGGCTGACGGAAGCATCGGAAGGCGATTATTTCGTGCGCCTCAGTGGCGGTAGCCGCCGCAATATTGAAGAAGTAATGAGCGAAATCCGCGACAAGGTTGCGCAACAGGTGCCAGCGCTGGAAGTCGAAACGGCGCAGTTGATGGAAGACCTTATCGGCGATCTAACAGCCGTGCCGCAGCCGATCGAGGTCAAGCTGTTCTCCAACGATGAAACCCAGCTGGAAGCGGCGGCGAAGCAGGTCGGCAGCACGCTGTCAGGCATTCAGGGCGTGGTCGAGGTAGTCGATGGGTTGCGCGTTGCGGGCAGTGATATCACCGTGCGGGTTGATCGCGGCGCGGCGGTGCAGGCGGGGCTCGACCCACAGGCCATATCGGACCAGCTTTCGGCCCTGATTGACGGGACCGTAGCCACGCAGATCCGCGATGGTGAGCAACTGGTGGGCGTGCGCGTACGCGGCCCGGAAGACCTGCGCCAGCATATCGCACAGGTGCAGGATATGGTGCTGCGCGCGCCGGATGGGCATTCTGTGCGACTGGCTCAGGTTGCCACGGTTGAGGTCGTCGGCGGCGCAAAGCAGCTCACACGCGAACAGCTCGCGCCGTTCATCGGCGTGACCGCGCGACTCGAAGGGCGAAGCTTGGGTGCGGCAATGAGCGAGGTGCAGAGCAAGGTTCAGGCGCTCAACCTGCCAGCGGGTATCCGCGTGGAATATGGCGGACTTTACAGTCAGCAGCAGCAGAGCTTCTCCGACCTCGCCATGGTCTTTTCAGCGGCGATCCTGCTTACCTTGTTGCTGGTGACGATCCTTTATGGCCGGTTCTATTGGGGACTGGCCGCGGTCACCACAATCCTGCTGGTTGCATCATCCAGCCTACTGGGCCTGTGGATCACCGGCATCGAACTCAATATCTCGGCACTGATGGGGCTGACGATGGTGGTCGGTATGGTGAGCGAACTGATCATCTTCTACCTCGCCGAACTGCCAGAAGATCGAAAAATCGGCCTCGCCGAACTGCGCGAGGCAGGGGCAAAGCGCCTGCGCCCAATCCTGATGTCCGCCCTGATAGCGATCCTCACTTTGCTCCCGCTAGCTATCGGGTTCAGCCGGGGAGCGGGTCTGCAACAGCCATTGGCAACCTCGATCATCTTTGGCTTGCTTGCTGCGGTGCCGTTGGTTTTGCTTTTCCTGCCTGCGATGTTGGCAATGAGAAGCGAGAAGGACGAGGGGTTCGCAAAAGATCCAGTTTAGACCGAGTATGGGCAGAATCTGATCTACCCTAATTCCGAAAGTCAGCTTTTGGGCGATACGTTATCGCGGTTGAACGTCCGAAATGAGGGCGCATTGTAGACGGGCTGCTCCCCGTAGGCAGCTCTGCGGCCTATTGGGCTGGGTGCGGACCGACGGCCTCCCGCTTGGGGCATAAGGAATCAGGTAGTTCGCATCAGGCCAAAGCCTCGCATCGGGCGGATTAACCCTCTATCTCGGGCACACGAATCTCGCATTGATTCGCGTCTGTCAGGCAGGTCGCAAGCGGAAATAAAGATTCCGAGATGCCTTTGGCGATTGTCAAACGAAGCACAGTCCCTTACCTCATCGAGAAAGTGATCCTACTCGGAATGAGTTTAGAGCCATCTTCGCTACGCTGAGAACATCGAGGACTGGACGGCTGCTGCTATTTTTTGCGGCAGCGTTTCTCTATGTGCTGCAGCCCCTCGATGCTGCCGGGCATCTCGGTGCCGAAGCTGTTGCTGCAGGGTCCAACTCTACGGCTGCCAAGGTCGTCAGCAGCTTCGACGTGCTCGAGGATTCGCTGGATTTCTTCCCTTCGAACAAGGGAACAAGCGAAGCCCATCAGCATCAATTCCATCTCGATCTTCGCTTCGAAGATCGCTCCATTGCCGACGCAGATTATCGAGCTACAACGATGGTCGTCGACTTCATCGAAACATTCTTAGCCGAATCGCCGACAGGCTCTCTGCTGCGACCGCCCCGAATCTGACCTCACGCGACGCCGCGCGAAAGGCGTGGTCGACGAGGTTCAGATTCGGAGTTTCAAATGCACAAAGGCTTGGCGCGCATGGTCGCGCTCATCGCTGCGGGTTTTGCAATCACGTGGTGTGGTTACGCAAACGCGCAAACAATAACATTGGAAGAAGCACTCCAGCGCGCAGGAGCAGAGTCGCCTACCATTAGCGCGCTGGAGACCGACGTCGAGGCTGCGGAAGGATTAGAGCGTCAGGCGGCGCTCCGTCCCAATCCGGAGGTATCTCTCGACGTGGAAAACGTTGGGGGAAGTGGCGCCTTTCGAGGCTTCAATTCTACCGAAACAACGCTTGCGGCAAGTCAACGTGTCGAGCTTGGCGGTAAGCGTGGAGCCCGCATCCGCGCTGCCGAAGCCGAAACGCGCGTAACCGAACTGCGGGCAGCTCTTGCGATGGCGCAGCTCGGTGCAGACGTTCGGCAAAACTATGCGGCGGCAGTCAGTGCCAGATCCAGATTGGATCTCGCCCGGGGTGTGGTCGAACGCAACCGCGAACTGGCCCGCATCGCGCGTGAGCTGGTCGACGCCGGGCGCGAACCTCCTCTTCGCGCTCTAAGGGCAGAGGCGGCGCTGGGTGAGGCCGAAGCGCGACTGCAAGAGGCCGAAGCGGCAGATCTCTCGGCAAGGGCGACCCTTGCTTCGCTGTGGGGTTCGCAATCGCCTCCCGACGAAGTTGTGCCCGAATGGCCTCAATTCCCGGGCGTCATTGCAATCGCACCTGAGAACACGATTGGCGTGCAACTCGCCGGTGCGGAAGCGGACGCCGCCAACCGGGTCATCGCGCAAGAGCGCGCCAATTCAGTGCCCGATCTATCGCTAAGCGCCGGTGTGCGGCGGTTCGAAGAAACCGGGGACCGGGCATTCATCGCCGGAGCGTCCATCAGCATCCCGCTCGGCAATCGCAATCAAGGCGCCATCTCGGCTGCGGAGGCGCGCGCACGGGGAGCGGAGTTTCGCCGCGCTGCAGCCATGGCAGAGGCTGCCAGGGAACTCGCCAGCTCCCGGGCAGAATATCAGGCTGCCGCGGCGCGGGTCGCGACCCTGGAAGAACGAAGCGTGCCACAAGCTCAAGAGGCGCTGCGCCTCGCTCAGATCGGCTACCGTAATGGAAAATTCACGCTGATCGACGTGCTCGACGCGGCGGCGACGCTCGATGCCGTCCGTATGGCACTCATCGAAGCGCACGAAGCGCAAGCAAGGGCCGGCGCAAACTTGCAGCGGCTGACTGCCACACCGGAGACCATGCCATGACACGCAGAAAAACCTTCATCGCACTGGGCGCGGTCGCCATCGCAGCGATCCTAATCTGGATCATCTGGGGTAGCGCCGGAAACGCACCCACCGACGCCCCGCCACCTTCACAGACAGCCTCTGAAAGCATTCCCTCGGAAATACGACTTACGGATGCGCAAATGCAGACGGCAGAGATCGCTCTTGCGTCCGTCGAGGCAGGTGATGCCGGCGAACTGATCGTGCCTGGCACCGTTCGTGCCGCGCCCAGTGCGGTCGCGCGCCTCGATGCTCGCGCCAACGGGGTCGTCGCTAGCATCCTGAAGACGCTCGGCGATCCGGTCAGGCGCGGTGAGACGGTTGCCCTCCTCGAAAGCGCCGAGGCTGCAACGCTTGCTGAACAGGTCGCATCAGCTGCCGCCCGAGCGCAGCAGGCCCGAGCAGCCTATGACCGCGAAAAGCGCTTGTTCGAAGCGAACGTCACCGCGCGGCAGGACCTCGAAGCCGCACAAGCAGCGCTCTCCGTGGCGAGCGCGGAACTCACGCGCGCGCGCGCAGCAGTGCAGGCGGCCGGCGTTACACGCAATGGGCGCTCGATTGCGGTAACCTCGCCTGTCGGCGGGCGTGTGACCGCAGCGCCGGCGGTGCTCGGAAGCTATGTGACCGCCGGCACAGAACTGTTCCGTGTCGTTGATCCCTCAAGGCTCCAGATCGAAGGTGCACTTTCTCCCGCTGACGCTTCAAAGGTCGCGGTAGGAGACGTGGCCACGATCAGCCTTCCCGGTGGAGGACAGGTCGATGCAAGGGTTCGCTCGATCACCCCATCGGTGGATTTGCAGACCCGCGCGTCTACCGCTGTCCTTTCTCTAAGAAGTGCACCGCCAAGCTTGCAACCGGACAGCTTCGTGGAAGTCAGGCTGACGACCGAGGCCGCAAGCGGCAGCGTGCTCAGCGTGCCTGCGGACGCAGTGCAGGATTTGAATGGGCAATCGATCGTGTTCGTTAGGACCAACCGGGGTTTCCGTGTCGCCCCGGTCACGACCGGCCAGCGGTCTGCAGGCCGGGTCACAATACTTTCAGGAGTGACACAAGGCCAGCAGATTGCCTCGCGCAATGCCTTCCTCATCAAGGCGGAAATCGCGAAGCAGGGAGAGGGCGATGAGTGAGGGAAACACCGTGCCCGAGAAGAACCATGGCCCACTTAGGCCGGTTCTCGATCTCGCCGTTCGCTTCCGTTGGGGGGTCCTTGTCGCCGTCGCCCTTGTCGCGGCGCTGGGAGCCTACAATTTGACCAAATTGCCAATCGATGCGGTCCCCGACATCACCAACAATCAGGTGCAGATCAACACGGTGGCACCGGCCCTGTCACCAGCGCAGGTAGAAAGCCAGGTCACCTTCCCAGTGGAGACAGGCCTTGCCGGTATTCCCGGGCTGGAGATGACGCGCTCCATTTCGCGCAATGGTTTCAGCCAGGTGACGGCCGTCTTCTCCGAAAGCACCGATATCTATTTCGCCCGCACACAGATTGCCGAGCGTCTCAGCGAAATCGCCGGTTCGCTTCCTCCCGGCGCCGAACCAAGTATGGGACCACTCGCCACGGGCCTGGGCGAAGTTCTGATGTGGTCGGTGTCGTTCGAACCAAAGGGTCAGACCAGCGCGGGCGGCACCGGCTGGCAGCCGGATGGCTCGTTTCTAACTCCGGAAGGCGAACGGCTCGACTCCAAGCAAGCGCGATTTGCCTATCTCAGATCGGTCCAGGATTGGATCATCTCGCCCGCAATGCAGCAGGTCCCGGGCGTGGCGAGCGTGGATTCAATCGGTGGCTATGAAAAACAATTCATTGTCCAACCCGAGCCCAATCGACTGATCGCGTATGGCCTTTCCTTTCAGGACCTGTCCGATGCCCTCCAGAAAGCCAACGTCATCAAGGGAGCGAACTTCATAAATCGTGGCGGCGAAGCATTGCTGGTGCGGCAAGACGCCCGACTGGGAGGGGTCGAAGATATCAGGAACGCGGTCGTGGCGACCCGTGAGAATGTGCCTGTTCGGGTTGCCGATGTGGCTACGGTGCGGATCGGCGGCAATCTTCGCACCGGCGGAGCATCCCTAGATGGCGAAGAGGTCGTGATCGGCACTTTGCTGATGCGGACCGGTGAAAACAGCCGCACCGTGGCTGAAGCGGGCACGACGAAGCTAAAGGCCGTTGCACAAACCCTGCCAGCGGGGGTCACAGTCGAGCCCGTCTACAACCGTTCCTCGCTTGTCGAAAAGACCATAGCGACAGTCGAAAAAAATCTCACCGAAGGCGCGCTGCTTGTCATCGTGGTGCTGTTTCTCCTGCTGGGGAATATTCGCGCCGCGCTGATCGCGGCCCTGGTGATTCCGATTTCCATGCTGATGGCAGCCATCGGCATGAATCGGCTCGGCGTGTCGGGCAACCTGATGAGCCTGGGCGCGCTTGATTTCGGTCTCATCGTCGATGGTGCGGTAATCATCGTGGAGAACGGCATCGCTCGCCTGGCGGCCAGACAGCATGATGAGGGCAGGCTTCTGACCCTCGGTGAACGCCTTGCTGAAACACGCAAGGCCGCGCAGGAAATGATCAAGCCGACAGTATACGGTCAGGCGATCATCCTTCTGGTCTACGCGCCCTTGCTCACCTTCACCGGCGTGGAGGGAAAGACCTTTTCGCCAATGGCGATAACCGTCATGCTCGCGCTGGCCTCGGCCTTCATCCTTTCCCTCACATTCGTTCCGGCAATGATAGCCTTGCTCCTGCGCGGTCGCCTCGCCGAACGAGAGGTTCGGGTCGTTCGGGCTGCGAAAAGCCGGTATGAACCGTGGCTCAAGGCAGCGCTGTCACGTCCGCGACGGGTGATTGGCGGCGGCGTGGCGGTATTCGCGGCGGCTGCTCTCCTCTTCGGAACGCTAGGCAGTGAATTCACACCTCAGCTCGACGAAGGCGACTTCGCGATCGAAGTAGTGCGGATTCCCTCCGTTTCGGTCGAGCAGGCCATGGTGATGCAGCGCCAGGTGGAAAAGGTGCTCGGCAAATTTCCGCAGGTCAGTCACGTATTCGCGCGAACCGGGCTCGGCGAAGCGGCAACCGACGCGATGTCACCCAATGCCTCCGACACCTATATCATCATGAAACCTCGTGACGAATGGCCGGATCCCTCGCTCGACAAGACCAAGCTGGTCTCCGAGATGGAAGAAGCGCTTGAGGTCCTGCTCGGCAATACGACTGAGTTCAGTCAGCCGATCCAACTGCGTTTCAACGAGCTGATTGCGGGCGTGAAGGGCGATGTCGCGGTCAAAATCTACGGGGAGGATCTGTCACGCCTAGGCTCGGCTGCTCAGAACGTCGCAGATGTCCTTCGAGCCGTATCCGGGGCGCAGGATATCAAGGTGCAGCAGATTAGCGGGTTCCCTACGCTGGACGTCACACTCGATCGTGCCCTCATTGCCAGATATGGCCTCAACGCCGATGATGTCTCACAGACGGTCGCCATCGCGCTCGGCGGCCAGGCTTCCGGCCTCGTTTTTCAAGGCGACCGTCGCTTCAATGTGGTCGTGCGACTGCCCGATCGTGTCCGGAACGATATCGATCAGCTGGGGGCATTACCTGTGCAATTGCCAAGCGGCACCATTACTGTCCCGCTCGGGGAGCTTGCCAGCTTTCAGGTCACCGAAGGACCCGCTGAAGTGCGGCGGGAGAACGGCCGACGGCTGGTGGTCATTTCTGCCAATGTGCGAGGCCGTGATCTGGGTTCCTTCGTTGCCGAAGCTCAGGCCAAGGTGGAAAATCAGGTTGCCTTGCCCCCAGGCGCGTCGATCTCGTGGGGCGGACAATTCGAGAATCTCCAGGCGGCGCAGGCGCGGCTCAAGCTGATCGTCCCCGTCTGCTTCGCGCTGATTCTCCTGCTGCTCTTCTGGGCGCTTGGCGGATGGATACCCGCTTTTGCGGTATTCAGCGCAATCCCCATGGCGCTTGCTGGAGGGGTGTTCGCATTGGCTCTCAGAGGAATACCATTCTCCATCTCGGCTGCGGTGGGCTTTATTGCCCTTTCCGGAGTAGCCGTCCTCAATGGTCTCGTGATGATGACAGCCATTCGTCAGCGGCTCGACGAAGCTCTCCCGCTTGATCAAGCCATCGTCGAGGGTGCGCTGGCGCGCCTCAGGCCGGTGCTCATGACTGCGCTCGTGGCCTCACTCGGCTTCGTTCCAATGGCGCTGTCGACTGGAACAGGTGCAGAGGTGCAGCGACCTCTGGCGACTGTTGTCATCGGAGGATTGATCACGGCCACTGCGCTGACCCTCTTCGTGTTGCCTGCGATTGCTCGCCTCGTCCTCAACGAGGGAGACGGGGACGAGAGCGGCCCTTCAAGATGGCGCGAGCTCATAGACTGGCTCATGAGGACAGTGAGGCGCGGAATTGGTTCTGAAAGCCGCAGGCCATTCATGAATGGCGAAGCGATCAAGGACACCGACTGATGGACAAGTCCGAAAACAGCAACATGACCGCTGATCTGCGTGCTGCAGTGCGCTTCGTCGCGATCGCGAACCTCGCCTATTTCGGTATCGAGTTTGCGGCCGCCTTGTCCATCGGATCTGTCTCGCTTTTCGCCGATAGCGTCGATTTTCTCGAAGACACTTCGATCAACCTGCTGATCCTTCTAGCCCTCGGATGGACGGCCGCAGCGAGAGCTCGGACAGGCAAATTTCTAGCGTTGCTGATTCTGGTCCCCGGAATAGCAGCAGTCTGGACGGCTGTGGCGAAGTTCGGCGCGCCGGTCACGCCGGATGCGAATCTTTTGACGATCACCGGCGCGGGTGCCCTGCTCGTAAATTTCGCATGCGCGATTCGTCTTGCTCGTCATCGCCATGGGAATGGAGGACTCACCCGCGCAGCATTCCTATCAGCCCGCAACGATGTCTTGGCCAACATAGCCATTATCGCAGCTGGCATCATCACGGCGATGACACTCTCGTTCTGGCCTGATCTAATTGTTGGTATGGGTATCGCGTTACTGAATCTCGACGCTGCCAAAGAGATATGGGAGGCTTCGAATTCCGAGACTGCGGATCTCGAGGCCGAGGCTTGAGCGAGATAAGTCCAGATGTCTATCGGGAGGGCGCCAAAGAGCTGCCCTGTGCTATGGCTGATGCCTTGAAGCGAAGGCATCAGCCTCCCCTCGCAACACTGCGGTCAACCGTCGTTGACCGCTTATCCTTCTGGCCAATAGGTCGACGCCATGCATCATGATCACACCCACCCCTCCGTCCATAAGCACGATTTTCTCGGATCGTCGCACGACAGTCACGCTCGCCGAACTCGATGGGTCGTAGCGCTTACCGCGGCTATGATGGTCCTCGAAATCGCCGCTGGACTGTGGACAGGTTCCATGGCCTTGTTGGCGGATGGCATTCACATGGCGACACACGCTGGCGCTCTGGGTGTGGCAGCCTTCGCTTACTGGTTCGCGAAACGGCATGTCGGCAATCCCCGCTTCACCTTCGGAACGGGGAAGGTCGGCGACCTCGCGGGGTTCGCGAGCGCCTTGCTTCTCGCGGTCTTCGCGATCGGTATTGCGGTAGAATCCTTTCAGCGTCTGCTCGCCCCGGCCAATATTGCCTATTCCGAGGCGATCTGGGTGGCTGTCCTCGGTTTGCTGGTCAACTTGGCCAGCGCATGGCTGCTAGGCGGAGATCATCATCACCATCATCAGGGTCATGATCATTCGCACGATCACGGCCACGCGCACTCGCATACCGACAACAATCTTCGTTCCGCTTACCTCCACGTTCTCGCCGATGCATTGACCTCCGTCATGGCGATCGTCGCGCTACTCGCCGGCCGCTATTTGGGATGGGCCTGGATGGACGCTGCCATGGGTCTCGTCGGCGCGTTCGTTATCGCTCGGTGGTCTTGGTCGTTGATGCACGATACGGCAAGTGTCCTCATTGACGCGGAAGCTGGCCCGGATCGTCTTGCGGAAGTTCGCGAAGCGATCGAGGACGGAGATGCGGTGGTGACCGATCTCCACGTTTGGCGGGTCGGCCCCGGGCACTATGCCGTCATCGTCTCGCTGGTTGCCGATCGTCCACTCCCGCCGCAAGAATATGCCGAGCTGCTGGCGACCCATGAGGAATACGCACACGTGACCATCGAGGTGCACACCTGTGAGGGCGCGCATAGGCTGCGACACGCGGCGTGAAGTGATGCTGCGGTCTACTGCTTCCAAGTCGCTCAGCATTTCCGCTGCTTACGCTTAGTTTTGCGAACGACGGCTTTTAGGACCAAATTGTATTAGCGGGAATGACCGATATTGGGGCGCAAAGCGGCCATAACCCCTCACGACCTCCTCCCCATCCAGCTCAGTAACTAACCGGCTGCCTTTGCACCAACCAGACGCTCGATGCTTTCCACGGTGATTAAAGTTCGTCTTCCGACTTTCTTTCTAACAAGCGTCCCATCTCGCATTAGCTTGTCGATTGTGGTTCGACCCAGCCCCGTCGCCTGCTCGGCTTGCGCGACCGACGCAGTAAGGTCGCCGGACCTGATCGGTTGAACAACCTCTTTCTGAGATTCGAGAGATTCAGCGGGAGAAGAGGTGCACTTCATTGTTGCCTGCGCATTGCAGCCGCTGGCCTGCTTTGTGATGCTGGCAGGTGAGGCTGCACAATACCGATCAAGGACCTTCACGAGCGCCGTTTCGGAGAAGCTGATCCCGGTTATCAGCACTGACGGTATCCCTCCCTGGAGCGACGAACCCTGGAGCCGGACGGTTCCGCCGTTCAATGCGATTTGGATATTTTCAGTTGCTATGATCATCTCCCAATCCTCAGTCGGGATTTGCGCATCGCGAACAATTTCGGTTGGACCCCCAGCGGGTCTTATCTCCCGCACAAGAGCATAAGTCTTGATAAGGCCTGCGGCCGCGAAGTCGGCGAGAAGAGTCTCAGCTCTGTCGAGATTCCTGGATTTAACGAGTTCGACCGCTTGGGCTGGAAGGATCGGTTGATGGGCCGGCATGCTTTCTCTCGATTTTGAATGGCCATGTGTGTCAGCCAATCGTGAAAAAGCGGTAACCCTCTGGTTCGCTATGGAAATGCTGTCCGATGGAGCTGGCGACAGCTCGAAATCTTATCGCGCCGAGATCCCCGCCAATGTTCGCGAATGGCCACCCAAGTTTTTCATGTTTTTTTCATGGAAATGCGGGCCATCTCTTCTAAGTCATTGAAAAGATGGTGGGCGCGGCAGGGATTGAACCTGCGACCCCACCCGTGTGAAGGGTGTGCTCTACCACTGAGCTACGCGCCCGCCCGGCTGCGCCGCTGGCGAGGCAGCGGCAGGGCAGGGGCGCGCCTTTACTGTGCGAATCGGCGCGTGGCAAGCATCCTAGCCGAACAGCAGGGCGACCACCCTCGCGAGCCATCCCTCGGGAGCGGAAACCTGCGCCTTGGTCGGCGCAGTCGTTGGGCAGGCGAGGCAATAAGCCTGCGCGCCTCTGGCCCCGAGCAGGCGTTGCGCATCGACCGAGATCTGCGTCACCAGCGCAGTCTGTCCCTGCGCGAAGCGCGCGAAGACATCGCCGCCCGATCCCCGTTCCTCGCCGTCACCGATCAGCCACTGGCGTAGCAGCGTGTCATAGGTCGAGGGCTTGGTGCCGAGATACTGGACGTGCCAGTCGTCGCCGAGATCGGCCTGCGCTGCGGTCCATTGCAGCGCTTCCTCCATGCCGCCGTACTCATCGACAAGACGCAGTTGTCGCGCCGTTCCACCGTCCCAGACACGTCCCTGGCCAACGGCGTCGACCTGGTCGCGCGTCATGCCGCGCGCCTCGCCCACGCGGGTGAGGAAGTCTTCGTAGCCGTTCTCGATGAAGGCCTGCATGATCGCATCGGTTTCGGGGGTGAAGCCGCCAATGAAGTCGGGCTGGCCCGACAGCGGCGTGGTGCGCACCCCGTCGCTGGTGACGCCGACCATCGCCGCGGTCTGCTCGAAGGTCGGGACGACCGCGAAAATGCCGATCGAGCCGGTGATCGTCTCGGGTTCGGCGAAGATCCGGTCGGCCGGGGTCGAGACCCAATAGCCGCCGCTCGCCGCGACATTGGCCATCGAGACCGCGATCGGGATGTCGCGTGCCTTGTGCCGCAGGATCGCTTCGCGGATCGCCTCGCTGGCGAGAACCGAGCCACCGGGCGAATCGACGCGGACCACGAGGCCAGCGAGATCGTCTTCGAGCGCATCGTCGAGCAGGCCGGCGATCCGGTCGCCGCCGGCAACGCCGGGGCCGGCATCGCCGTCGACGATTTCGCCCGCCACGGTGATCACGCCGATGGGCTTGCCCTTGCGGGGGAGGGGATTGTCCTCGACCCATACCGCGAGATCGGTGTGCGGATAGGCATTGGGGCCATCGCCCCAGTCGTCTGCGCCGACCAGTTCGACCACGCGCTTGTCAAAGTCGGTCCGGCTGCCGAGTTTGTCGACCAAGCCCGCCTGCAAGGCCGCGGTGGCGAGGTCGCCCTTCGCCGCGGAGATCCACTCGACCGGCCGGGTGGTGATGCGGGCGATATCGGCGCCGGGGCGCGCCTTCTTCAGATTGGCGCGATATTCCTCCCACAGCGTTTCATAGAGCGCGCGCGCATTCTCGCGTGCCGGCTCGGACATGTCGCTGCGGCTGTAGGGTTCGACCGCGCTCTTGTATTCGCCGACCTTGTAGACCCGGGCATTGACCTTCAGCTTGTCGAGCAGCCCGGCGTAATAGAGCCGCTCGCCGCCGGGGCCGACGACGATGGCACCGCCCAGTGGGTTGACCCAGACTTCGCTCGCATGCGCGGCGAGGAGCATGGCATCGTCGGTATAGGCAGTGGCATAGGCAAGCACCGGTTTCTCGGCTGCGCGCACCCGGTCGAGCGCCTCGCCGATCTCCTGCATATGGACCTGTCCGCCGCCGAGAAAGCGGTCGAGATCGAGCACGACGGCGGAGATGCGCTTGTCGCCGGCGGCCTCGTCGAGGGCGTGGACCAGGTCGCGTGCCTGGTATTCGCCCATCGGCGCCTCGCCCGAAAGCAGCGCCTCGATCGGATCGATCTCGGTACGTTCCTCGACCACCGCGCCGTCGAGCGCGATCAGCAATGCGCCTTCGCGCACCGAGGCCGGGCTTGGTCGTGCGGTCAGCACCGCGAACAGCGCCGAGAAGAACAGCAGCATGAAGACGAGCACCAGCCCGTCCTTGATGCCGACCAAGAGGCGCCAGACCTTGCCAGCGAATTTCATGCGTCAAATCTCCTGTCTGCATGCCGAGTTAGGGAAGCACGCGGGACTTTGCCACCGGAAAGCGCTTGAGCGGCACAGGCTGCTCGACTAAGGGCGTGGTCTCAATGACATCGACGCCAAACCCGCCGCACGCGGCCCGCTATCCGGCGGGCGGCCTCGCGTTCCCGCACCGCGACCTGATCGGTATCGGCCAGCTCGAACGGCACGAGATTCTCTTCCTGCTCGACGAGGCGGAACAGTGGGTCGCGCTCAACCGGCAGGCGACCAAGCACGAGAACCTGCTGTCGGGCCTGACCGTCATCAACGCCTTCTTCGAAAACTCCACGCGTACGCTGCTGAGCTTCGAGATCGCCGGCAAGCGGCTGGGCGCCGACGTGGTCAACATGCATGCCGCGCAATCGAGCGTGAAGAAGGGCGAGACGCTGATCGACACGGCGATAACGCTCAATGCCATGCGCGCCGATGCGATCGTCATCCGCCACGGTTCGAGCGGGGCGACCCAGTTGATCGCCGACAAGGTCGATTGCCCCGTGCTCAACGCGGGCGACGGGCAGCACGAACATCCGACACAGGCCCTGCTCGATGCGCTTGCGCTGCGCCATGCGCTGCGCGCTCGCGGCGCTGCGGCGGAGGATTTCACCGGGCTCACAATCGTGATCTGCGGCGACATCCTGCATAGCCGGGTGGCGCGCTCCAACCTGCTTTGTCTCCAGGCGCTCGGCGCATCGGTGCGGCTGTGTGCTCCGCCCGCGCTCATGCCGGTCGGGATCGAAGCCATGGGGGCGGAGGTGTTTCACGATTTCGATGCTGCGCTCGAAGGCGCCGATGTGGCGATGATGCTGCGGCTGCAGACCGAGCGGATGAGCGGACAGTTCATCCCATCGGCGCGCGAATACCACCATCTCTACGGTCTCACGAAAGAGCGTCTCGACAGGGCTGCCAAGGATGCGCTGGTGATGCACCCGGGGCCGATGAACCGCGGAGTCGAGATCGACAGCGAGGTCGCCGACATGATCGACCGGTCGATCATCACCCGGCAGGTCGAAATGGGAGTCGCGATCCGCATGGCTGCGCTCGATGTGCTCACCCGCCGCGCACGCGGTGTCGCAGGCTGGGGAGAGGCGGCATGAAGCAGCAACAGCCCCTGACGATAGTCGCTGGCCGGTTGGTAACCCCCGATGGCATTCACGACGGCGCCTTGCGACTGGTCGACGGCTTGATCGACAGCGTCGGCGTCGATCCGCAGGACGGCGACGAGATCGTCGATGCCGGGGGGCGTCTCGTGGTGCCCGGTCTGGTTGATCTCGGCGTTTTCGCGATCGACAAGCCGGCCTTCCATTTCGGCGGGATCACCCGCGCCGCGCTGATGCCCGATCAGTCGCCTCCGCTCGATCTGCCGAGCCGGGTTTCCTACATCGCCAAGAGCGGAAAGCCTGATTTCTGGGTCCACCCGCTCGCGGCAGCGACGCGCGGTCTGGAAGGGCGCGAGATCGCCGAGCTGGCGCTGATGCGCGAGGCGGGGGCGCGGGGCGTCGCCACGGGCCGCCAGTGGATCGCCGATGCGGGCGTCATGCTGCGGCTGCTGCAATATGCCGCCATGCTCGACATGGTGGTGATCGCCCATGCAGAGGATGCGGCGCTGGTCGGCAGTGCCGTTGCCACTGCGGGCGAGATCGCCACGCGTCGCGGCCTGCCGAGCGCGCCCCCCGAAGCCGAGGCGATCGCGCTTGCCCGCGATATTGCGCTGGCCGAAATGGCAGGCGCCCGGATCCACTTCCGGCAGGTGACGACGCGCGCCGGTCTTGCCCTGGTGCGCGCGGGCAAGGCACGCGGTGTACAGGTCACCTGCGGCGTCACACCCGCGCATTTCATGCTTTCGGATCTCGCCACGGTCGAATTCCGGACCTTCGCGCGGCTGTCTCCGCCGCTGCGGTGCGAGGATGATCGGCAGGCGGTCCGCGAGGCGCTAGCCGATGGCACGATCGACGTCGTCGCAAGCGGTCACGACCCGCGTGGGCCGGAAGACAAGCGCCTGCCGTTCTCCGATGCCGAGCCGGGCATGGCCGGGGCGGAGACGCTGCTGGCCATGACGCTGTCGCTGGTGCGCGACGAGCTGATCGACCTTCCCCGCGCCTTCGACCTCGTCGCTACCGCGCCGGCGCGGCTGCTGGGCGCCCCGGCCGGCGCTCTCGCAACCGGACAGGAGGCCGATGTCGCGATCGTTGATCCCGACCGTCCCTGGGTCATCCAGAGCGCCAAGATGGAAGCCACCGCCGGCAACACGCCGTTCGACGGCCAGCCGACGCAGGGACGGGTCGCCCAGCTCTACAAGGGCGGCGTGGCGATCAAACGCTAAGCACACGAGAAAGCCCCGCCCGGATCGCTCCGGACGGGGCACTCGATGGTACGTTGGGCGGCGCCGGATATTTCCTAGCGCGCTGCGACCCGAACGTCCGAATTCACGACTCCGAGAGCTCCGGGAAGCGGGCGGCTGGCGGCATGGGCGATACAGCCGCCACCCTTGCCCTTGACCGACCGACACATCGACTGTGCCGACGATTTTGCAAAGCCCGTTGCTGCGACGCGGTAGTAGATCTTGCCGTTGACGCGGGCCTTGGTGATCACGCGTTCCGCATCGCCCAGTTCGGGATAGCGCTTCTGGAACGTCTTCCAGGCTTCGTGCGCGTCCGACATGGAGAAGAACGAACCCAGCTGGACGTTGTACTCGCCACTGGCAAAGCTGGCCGGGGCCGGCGTCGAAGCGGGCGTGGCGGTTCCCGCGACACGCGGCGCGACCGAGCGGGCCTTGGGCGGCGTCGGCTGGACGACTTCGCTCGAAACGAAGCGAACCCGGTCGAATGCCGGCGCAAGCCCGGCATCGGCCATCGCAGCATCGCCGCTGTCGTCGTAATCCGGCCCAGAGGAAGCATAGTCCGGCGCAGAGGCGACAGCCGGCAGTTCTTGGGCAAAGGCGTAGTCGCGCGCCGGAGCGGCGTCATAGGTTTCATACCCGCCAGCATCTTGCGCCGCGAGCATGTCGACGCTCGGGTGGTTGGCCAGCGCGAGCATCTGCGGCTGGCCCGGATCGACCTGCGGCGTGACGCCGAGGAGGTTTGCGACTCGCGTGGTGAAGGCTTCGGGGCGAACCAATGCTGCCCACTGGGCCATGCGGTCGCCGACTTCGCCGGCGGGCACGTCTTCCGCCGCCATCACGCGAGCTGCGCGCCAATTGCCCTGCAGCGCATAGGCATAGGCGAGATTCTGGCGCACCTTCGCCGTGTTCTGCCCGGCACGCAGCGCATTGCTGAGGACGTGTACGCCCTGGTCTGGCCGACCGGCGAGCGAGATCGCCAGGCCGAAATCGGCCGGGTCGAGCGAGCTCTCGAAGCGCTGGAGCGTCTCGCGCGCGCCGACGTGGTCTCCGATGGCAATCAGTGCCAGCGCATGGCTAATGACGGTGCGCGGAGCGGTATCGCCCAGTTCCATAGCTTCGGAGAAGGTCGTCGCGGCCGAGGCGAAGCGGCCGTCTTCGAGATAGGCATTGGCCAGCAGTGTGCGGCTATAGGCATCGCGCGGGCTCGCCAGCACAGCCGCTTCGGCGTGCTCGACGGCCTTCGATGCCTTGCCCTTCATCAGGGCCGCTTCGGCATGTTCGGCCGAATAGGCATGACTTGGCGCGGCCTTGCCGGTGCACGCCGTGAGCGCGGTGCCAGCCAGCGCAGTGGTAACCGCGAGCTGGACGAACCGCTTGGTCCTGGCTTTCGTCTCGGTGCTCATTCTAACCCCCTTCGAAGGCGTAAGTGCCTCGTAAGACTTCATTTTGTGCCCTGCTGCACCTGTGCAGCGAGACTTGCTATTTCGGGCATTTCGGCGAGCAGCGCGTCGAGCGCGTCGGTCACCAGCTGCTGAGCACTGCGTCCGCGAACGGTACAGGCGAGACGCAGCATGAGATGGCGTTCCTGATCGAGTCGCAGCGTGAAGGCTGCGCGCTTGCCCTGCGTGCTGGCGGGCTTGCGCGAAACGGGTGCAGGCTCGGCGGGCTTTTCTAGCTGTGCCTGAATCCGGGTGAGCGATTCGCGCACCTGGTTGGGCGCTTCCGCTTCGCCGGTCGGATGCGGGACCATGGCGAAGAGGTTGTCTGCGGCAGCGGCAGGCTTGCGCCGGGTCGTTTCCTCGTCACCCATGTCATTCCAGCCCAGATCCTCGAGATTGGCCGCGGCTTCGCGACCATCGACCGGTCCGATGATTCCCGATTGGGGACGCATCGCCGGCTTGGCACCGCCCTTGCGCGCGAGCAGGGTGGAGGAGAGCGAGGCGAAATTGGCGTCAGACATCCGGCTGCCTCCGCCCTTCCGGGATTACTGGGCCACGCGGCGACCGAAGCCGCCGACAGGACGATGAATGCCGGCAATCGCGGATTGCGAATGCGGCGCGGCGAAGACCGTCCGGCGGAAATTCTTTTCCAGGCGGTCGGCGATGTACTTCCACAGTGCGGTGACTTCGGCGGCGCTGCGGCTTTCGGGATCGACTTCCATCACCGTGCGGCCGTCGATCATCGAGGCTGCGAAATCGGTGCGGTGGTGAAGCGTGATCGGAGCAACCGTGCCGTGCTGCGACAGGGCGACGGCGGCTTCGGAGGTGATCTTGGCCTTGGGCGTCGCCGCATTGACCACGAACACCAGCGGCTTGCCGGCGCGCTCGCACAGGTCGACCGTGGCGCCCACGGCGCGCAGATCGTGCGGGCTGGGACGGGTCGGGACGACGATCAATTCGGCAACCGAGATCACCGACTGAATGGCCATGGTGATTGCCGGCGGCGTGTCGATGACGGCCAGCTTGAATCCCTGCTGGCGCAGGATCGCCAGATCGGTTGCAAGACGGGCGACGGTGGTCTGCGCGAAAGCAGGATATTCATCCGCTCGTTCGTTCCACCAGTCGGCTAGCGATCCCTGCGGATCGATATCGATCAGGACGACGGGACCGGCGCCGGCGCGTTGCGCCTGAACCGCCAGATGTCCCGAGAGCGTGGTCTTACCCGATCCGCCCTTCTGCGATGCCAATGCCAGTACACGCAAGACTTGGTCCCCCTGGTTTGCGCCAGTATCCAGTTCAGAAAGCTGCGATCATCGACCGCGGTCTTGCCATGGCAATCGCAGACTACCCCTAATTTAGGGTTAAGCCGGTTCGGTTTTGGTACTTGGAGAGAGGGCGAAATCGGCAGCAACACTTTGCTAACGGGCGATTTACTATAGGATGGCGCGGAACCGGCCCGTTCGCCGGTATGCTGGATGGGAAGATTGGCGATGCGAGCTTGGGCGAAAGCGGGATTGATGGCGGGTTCGATTGCCGCGCTGACCTTGGTCTCTGTTCCGGCACATGCCGATGTGAAGGCGGGCGTCGATGCCTGGACCAATGGCGATTTCGCCACTGCAGTGCGCGAATGGGCCGGGCCGGCATCCGAAGGTGATCCCGACGCGCAGTTCAACATGGCTCAGGCCTATCGCCTCGGCCGCGGGGTCGATACCGATCTCGCGCAGGCGGAGGCGCTCTACGCCAAGGCTTCGGCGCAGGGTCACGTGAAGGCGGCCGACAATTACGGCCTGCTGCTGTTCCAGCGCGGCGCGCGCGAGCAGGCAATGCCCTATATTTCCGCCGCTGCGTCGCGGGGCGATCCGCGGGCGCAATATTTGCTCGGCATCGCCCATTTCAACGGCGACCTCGTCGCCAAGGACTGGCGACGCGCCTATGCGCTGCTGACGCTGGCCAACTCCGCCGGCCTGCCGCAGGCGCGCGGCGCGCTGGCCCAGATGGACGAATACATCTCGCTCGAGGATCGGCAGGCGGCGCAGCCGCTTGCGGCCTCGCTCAAGGCCGAAGCCGATGCGGCTCGCTCCCGCCAGCTTGCGGCAGCCGACCTCGGGCTCGGCAACGATGCGCCGACCGGTCCGGTGGTCACCGCGCCCGCTTCGCAATCCGTCGCAGCCCGCCCGTCCGGGACCCCGAGGGTCGCCGGCACTTCGGCCGCATCGCAGGCGGCAGGGGCGGACTATACCTTGCCGGCACAGCGCCCCACGGTGATTGCCCGGCAGGCCGAGGCAACCCCGGCGCCAGCGCCTGCGCGTGAAGTTGCGACTGCATCGCCCCCGCCCGCCGCTACGTCGCGGAGCCCCGCTGCGACAACCCGCACTGCATCAGCGGGAGGCCCGTGGAAGGTCCAGCTTGGTGCCTTCGGCGTGCCTGGCAATGCCGAACGGCTGTGGAGCCGGCTCGCGGGTCGGCCGGAAGTGGCCGGGCACAGCCGCCTGCTGCTCAAATCGGGCAAGCTGACACGACTGCTGGCCGACGGCTACGCGACCGAAGGCGCAGCCATCGCCGCCTGCACCTCGCTCAAGCGCAGCGGTCAGGATTGCCTCGTCACGCGCTGAGACCAATTGGCTTGGCACTAGCGCGAGCTGCGCTAATGCGGCCTCATGCAGGACCACGATGACGGATCAGCCCGCGCAATAGCTGAGGGCCAGAGCGCCACCCCGGTCGCAATTGCGGGTGATGGCCGCATCGCAAGCCTCGATCTCATCCGCGGGCTTGCCGTCATGGGCATTCTGTTCGCCAATATCATCGCCTTCGGCCAGCCGATGACGGCCTATATGTACCCGGCTGCCTTTACGGTCCCGCATAGCGTGGCCGAGGACTGGATGTGGGTCGCGCAACTCGTGCTGGTCGACGGGAAGATGCGTGGCCTCTTCACGCTGCTGTTCGGGGCGGGGATGTACCTCTTTCTCGAAAAGGCCTGGGCGCGCGGGCAGGGGATCTGGCTGCAGGTTCAGCGCCTGCTTTGGCTGGGGCTCTTCGGCCTGGTGCATTTCTTCTTCGTATGGCGCGGCGACATCCTGTTCCTCTACGCCTGCGCAGGAACCGCGGCACTGTTGTTTGTGGGTCTGCCACGGCTCCACCAATTGGTGCTGGGGGTGCTCGGCTATATCGGCGGAGCGCTACTCTATGCGGGTTTCGTGGGGTTCCTGCCCTTGGTCGCCGATGGCGATCTCGGACAGCGCCCCGCCTACTCGCAGATGGCCACGGATCTCGAAGCCGACAAGCAGGCCAATCTCGCAGACGGCCGCTTCGAGACCGAGCTGATAGCGGGCGGCGACTATCACGAATGGGTCGCACACAATCTCGCCGCACATGGCGGCGATTTGGTCTTCAATCTGCTGATGTCCTGGTTCGAGACGCTGCCACTGATGCTGATCGGCATGGCCGCCTATCGCTACGGCTTGTTCGACGGTCGCCTCGATCCGCGCCGACAGCGGTTCTGGGGATGGACGCTGTTTCTGGCTGGGACGGCGCTCACCGCACCCGTGGCACTGTGGGCCAAGGCGAGTGGGCTGACCTATTACGGCACGCTCGCCGCAGTGGTGGGCTGGTCGATGCTGCCGAGGGGGCTGGCGATCCTCGGTCTCGTCACCCTGCTCTCAGCGTGGGGGCAGCACGCGCGCGGCTCGCTGGTTGCGCGGATTGCGGCGGCGGGTCGGGCAGCCTTTACCAACTATCTCGGCACTTCGGTGCTGATGCTGCTGCTGTTCCATGGCTGGGCGGGCGGCTTGTTCGGCAGGCTCGGGCGGACCGAGCTCTATCTCGTGGCGCTGGCCACCTGCGCACTCATGTTGCTGTGGTCGAAGCCTTGGCTCGACCGCTTTCGCTTCGGCCCGCTCGAATGGCTGTGGCGCTGTCTGACCTATCGCCGGCCCTTTCCCCTGCGCCGATGAAGACTGAGCTTGCTAATGAGAACGGTTCTCACTAGATATGCTCTTGCGAATCAGTCGCAGGAGTTGTCGAGTGTACGTCTGTATCTGCAATGCGATCCGGGAAAGCGAGTTGCGCCACGCCGCGCGTCACGTCTCGGGCGATGCGGAAGCGTGCTACGCTGCACTCGGCAAGCCGGCCTGCTGCGGCACCTGCCTCGACGAGGCCGATGCGATCCTCCAGGAAGAGCGCGAGTTCGGCATGGTGCCCGCCGCGGCCTGACGAGTCGCTAACGACAATCGCTCGCAACTGGCGGATTTCTGCCATTTTTTGCTCTCCGACCCTTGCCAAGCGGCGGCCCGAAAGCGCATAGGCTGCGCCAGCCCCGCAGCAAGGAGACCAGGCCATGCAAGGCGATTCCAAGGTCATCGAGTTCCTCAACAAGGCGCTCACCAACGAACTGACCGCGATCAACCAGTACTGGCTCCACTATCGCGTGCTCGCCGATTGGGGTGTGACCAAGCTCGCAGATTACGAGCGGCACGAATCGATCGACGAGATGAAGCACGCCGACATGCTTGCGGAGCGCATCCTGTTCCTCAACGGCCTGCCCAACTTTCAGGCGATCCACAGGCTGAAGGTCGGCGAAACGGTCGAGGAAATCCTCAAGGCCGATCTGGCGGTCGAAATGGAAGCGATTCCGCTGCTCAAGGATGCCATTGCGCATTGCGAAAGCGTGCGCGATTACACCAGCCGCGAGATCTTCGAGCGCATCCTCGAAAGCGAGGAAGAGCATGTCGACTTCCTCGAAACCCAGTTCGACATGATCGCACGCATGGGTCTGGAAAACTATGTCCAGCTCAACAGCAGGCCGGCGGGCGAGGGCGAGGACGGCTGATCTATAGCCGCGTCATTCTCAACCACGAGCTGTCTCCCTGCCACACCTCGTCGAGCTTCGCCTTCGCAGCTCTGGCCTCGAGACGGCGACCGGCCCCGGCTTCCGACTTCGAGAGACCATATAGCGCCCAGCCATTGTTGGGCGCCTGGAACAGGGCCTTGCGGAAAGCGGCGCTCGCCTCGCCGTGGCGTCCCAATGCATAAAGTGCCGCGCCGCGCGACTGCGCGACCGGATAGTACCAATAGGGCGGTTCGTTGTAGGGAATGGTCGCCTCGATCGCTTCGGCCTTCTCGAAATGCACCAGTGCGGCGGCAGGGTCTCCCGTGGCCAGCGCGTGGCGACCCCGCGCCACATGGCTCGCGAGAGTGACGAGATCGGGCGCCGGAAATCCCTGTTCGCCCATGGCTGCAAGTTCGGATGACGATGCCGCCGCCTCAAGCGCCGCAATCTCGGTGCCGAACGCCGCTTCGTTGCCTGCCAGCGCCTGCGCCACGGCACGGGCATAGTGTCGCATTGCCTCGACATAGGCGAGCTCGGTGGACTTCCCTGTCAAAGCGAGAATCGCCTCGGGCGAACCGTACTGTGCCAGAGCGAAGGCGGGAGCCGCATGGATGGCCTGCACCCAGGGGAGCTGCTTCGCGACTTCCTCATCGATGATCGATCTCAACCGTTCGGTCTCGCTCGCCACGGCATTGAGGTTGCCTACCATCTGCGCCGAGGTGAGCAGGAAGTGGACGTTGTGCGGATAGTACCCGTATCGATACAGCCCGTCGTCGCCAGCAATCGCGAGATATCGCTCATCCGCCCGCGCGGCAGCGATGTTCGCCTCCATCGAATCCGCGTAGCGCCCGATACGATAGTAGATGTGCGCCGGCATGTGGACGAGATGGCCGAGCGAGGCGGGCCCGCTCCGCGCCAGTTCGTCTGCCGCCGATTCGGCACGCTTCGGATCGGGGCCGTTTTCCATCAGGTGGATATAGAGGTGCGACGCCTGTGGATGCAGCGGGTTGCGTGCGATGACGGTCTCGATCAGCGAAACCGCTTCGGCGATGCGCGGCTGGGCCTGCTTGTCCTGCGTCCAGTAGTCCCAGGGCCGCGTGTTCATCGCCGCTTCGGATGCGAGGATCTGCAGGTCGTCATTGACCGGGTTGGCCTTCGCGAGGGACATCATGGCGTCGGCATATTGCGCGTCGAGTTCGACACGCTCTTTCCCGGCAGCGGAGTAGCGCAACTTCTGCGCGGCAATCAGCTCGCGTTCGAGGGACGTGAGTTCGGCTCCGAGATCATCGGCCTGCTCGAGTGCTTCGAGCGCGGCGCGATTGGCTGCGTCATCCATTCCGGCATTGATGTTGGGGCCGTTGGCGAGTGCAATCCCCCACCAGCACATCGCGCAATTCGGGTCGAGGCGCGCGGCCTGCGCGAAACTGCGTATCGCTGCCTTGTGGTTGAAACCAAAGACGAGCGCGACACCCTGATCGAAATACTTCCGAGCTTCCGGCGACAGCCCCGTCGCCGGAAGCTGGTTGGTTCCGATATGCTCGAACAGGCGGATCGAGCCACCGGTCGCGCCGAGCTTGGTTGCATAATCCTGCGCCATCGCCAACCGCCGGTCGAGCGCGGCCGCAGAATCGAAGAAGCCCCTACAGGCAAGCCGTCCCGGACGCGTGGGATCGAGCGCATCGAGCGTCGCCTGCGAAAGTCCGGCCTTGGCTTCACCGGACATGGGTCCGACTAGCGCAGATCCGCCCGCAACCAGCGCGGCATAGATGAGTGTTCGAGCCATCTGACATCTCCCCCCTTGCGAGAAGGGAGATAACACGGGCCATGGAGTCGCCCCAAAGGGCGCTCAGCCGACGCGCCAGAAGGTCGCGTGTTCGCCGCCGAGCTTGGCGAGGCGCGCGAGGCGGTGATCGCCTTCCCAGATTTCCGCCCCGCCGCTGCCGAGATTGATGTCGGCAATCGTCAGGGCCGTGGCGATATCCAGCGCCTCCAAGGCGACGATTTCTTCTTCGCGACTTGTCGAACCGTGAATTGCGATGCGCAATCTGCTCATGCTGGCCTCCTTGGCCTCGGAGACGAATATCGCACAGCAAGATGAACCAGCGGCGAAGCATCGGCACGGTTCGACGCGGAATAGCCTTCCGTTGGTCGCGTAACGTTCAGATTTGGTCCGCTGAAGCCCTGCGCTCGCGCATACGCTCGCGGTTGCGGCGGGCGGCTGTGCGCGTTTCCATCAGGAAGGAACTCAGCCCGGCCACCAGCAGCCCCATGCAGATCACCCAGGTGATCGCTACAAGCGTGCCGAGCGCGGCCTCGACGAAGGCGCTGAAAAACAGCAACACGATGACCACGCTGATGGCCAGAGCCGATGCGGTGCTGAACATGACGGCACGCTGGGCATAGATCCGGCGCTGCTCGAGTGCGGGCAGTTCGGCCCGCATGGCCTCGATGTCGCCTTCCTCGCCGGCCTCGAGAATACGCTCGATCTTGTTGGCGACCCAGATCAGCCGGTTGGTCATGACGTTCATGACCGCCCCGATCCCGGCCAGCAGGAAGGCCGGTGCCAGGCTGAGCTGCACGACCTGCTGCACGCGCATGCTCGAACTGGTTCGCTCGATCAGGTCGATCGCGCCCGTGCCCGCAAGGATGTCGAGCATCACCCGGCTCAGTCCTTCTGGTAGGGGTTCTTGGGCGCCTTGAGCACGACGCGCACGGGCACCGCCTCGAAGCCCAGCTTGTCGCGAATGCCATTGACGAGATAGCGCTCGTAGCTCTTGGGCAGCATGTCGAGCCGCGTCCCGAAGACGACGAACCGCGGCGGCCGGACGCTGGCCTGGGTGATATAGCGCAGCTTGATGCGCTTGCCCTTGGGCGCGGGTGGCGGATTGGCTTCGAGCGCATCGTCGAACCAGCGGTTGAGCGCGGCGGTGGGGACGCGGCGGCTCCATGCGGCGCGAAGCTCGAAGGCTGCGCAGAGCATCTGGTCGAGCCCCTTGCCGGTCTTCGCGCTGACCGCGAACAGCGGCAGGCCGCGGACCTGCGCGAGTCCTTCGTTGAGCGCCTCGCGAATCCCGTTGAACAGCGCGCTCGCGCCTTCGGCTACGTCCCATTTGTTGATCGCGATCATCAGCGCGCGACCTTCCTCGAGCACCATGTTGGCGATCTTGAGGTCCTGCGATTCGAGCCCGCGGGTGGCGTCGAGCAGCAGCACGACAACCTCGGCGAAATCAACCGCACGCCGGGCATCGGCTACCGAAAGGCGTTCGAGCTTGTCGGTAACCTGCGCCTTCTTGCGCATGCCGGCGGTGTCGATCAGGCGGATGTCGCGCATCTCGCCATCACGCGGATCGCGCCATTCCCAATCGACGGCGATCGAATCGCGAGTGATCCCGGCCTCAGGCCCGGTCAGCAGGCGGTCTTCGCCCAGCAGGCGATTGATGAGCGTGGACTTGCCGGCATTGGGGCGGCCCACGATGGCCAGCTTGAGCGGGCCTGCGAGCAGGGCTTCCTCGTCTTCCTCGTCGATCTCCGCCTCGATGTCGGCGGCTTCGGCCTTGGCCCCGATGATCGGCCAGAGATGGTCGAACAGATCGGCAATCCCTTCGCCGTGTTCGGCGCTGATCGCAGCGGGTTCGCCGAAGCCGAGCTCGAAGCTTTCGAAGATGCCAGCGTCGCCCTGGCTGCCTTCTGCCTTGTTAGCGACCAGCACCACGGGCACTTCCTGCTCGCGCAGCCAGCGGGCGATTTCCTCGTCGAGCGGGGTCAGGCCGACGCGCGAATCGAACACGAACATCGCCGCATCGGCGCCTTCGAGGCTAACCTCGGTCTGCTTACGCATCCGTCCGGGAAGACTCTCGGCATCCTCGTCCTCCCACCCGGCGGTGTCGACCACCTGGAAGTCGAGCCCCGCTATCGTCGCATCGCCGAAGCGGCGGTCGCGCGTAACGCCGGGCTGGTCGTCGACCAGCGCGAGACGCTTGCCGACGAGCCGGTTGAACAGCGTCGACTTGCCGACATTTGGCCGGCCGATGATGATCACCGTGGGCTTGGAAGAGGAGGGTAACATGATGGCGCGGCAAGTGGCGCTTTGCGCGCTGCATTGCAAGCATCGCACTTTATCTGGTTAATTCACGTTAACCTTAATGCGAAGGGTAGCGGCAAGATCGGGCGGCATAATCCTGCCGGAATGAGGAAGAATCTTGCCGTTTTCGCTCTACTCGCCTGCGCCTCTCCGGTGATGGCGGACGATTTCGACACCTTCGGCGCCAACGGCGCCGAGCTGGACGCCTATCTCCAGTGCGTGCCCTACGCGCGAGAGGTGTCGGGGATTCAGCTCTATGGCGATGCCTATACCTGGTGGGAGCAGGCGCAGGGGCGCTATGCGACGGGCCGGACGCCCCTGGTGGGCGCGGTCATGGCCTTCCGCCAGACCCAGAACATGCCGCTCGGCCACGTCGCCACCGTGAGCCGCATTCTCGATTCGCGGCGCGTCCTGCTCGACCATGCCAACTGGTCGCCGATCGACGGGCGCCGGGGACAGATCGAGAAGGGCGCGCTGGCGATCGACGTCTCGCAGGCCAACGACTGGAGCGCGGTGCGCGTCTGGTACGCTCCGCTGGGCAAGGTCGGCACGACCGTATGGCCGGTTTCCGGCTTCATCTATGCCGACCGTCGGGCGCAGCCGCGCCCCCAGGTCGCGATGGCTCCGGCGCGCAAGGAAACCTCGCGGCGGTTTCTCAGCGCCTTCGCCGAATTCGCAAGATAATCAGTCGGCCTTGGCAACCGGCGGGTTGTCGCCGAGATCCTCGAACCAGGCTTCGACCGGGCCGTTGAGCTTGAGCGTCAGCGGCTTGCCGTGACGGTCGACGGTCTTGCCCGCCTGGACGCGCACCCATCCTTCGGAAATCGAATATTCCTCGATATCTGTGCGCTGCTTGCCCTTGAACCGGATGCCCACGCCGCGCTTCAGCACCTCGACGTCGAAATGCTTGCTTTCAGGATTGACCGACAGGTGGTCGGGCGGAGTCTGGCTCTTGGTTTCTTCGCTCATGGGGCGCGCCGATAATGCGGCACGCCCTCGCGGGCAAGATCAATCCGCCGGTGGCGGCGTTTCGGCCGGTCCGCGGTCGGGCTCGTCGAAATCGGGCTGCGGCGGTTCGAAGCCGGGAGGGTCTTCCATCGGTGCTTCATCGGGCGGCGGGGCCGAAGGTATTTCGTCCGGCGAACCGGGTTCGATCGTGTCGGGTTGGGGCTCTGGTGGGGTTGCCATGGGTTGGTTCCTTTCCGATCTGGAACGCTTGGGAAGCCTATGCGGGTTCCCGCACTTCGCCACGCTTGCGCAATCTCTCGCTCTCTACTAGAGGCACGCGCCTACACGCGAAGGGCCTGGGCAAGTCTTGGGCGCTCCTCGCGCAGCTTCGTTCGGGTTAGCGGGCGTGGCGGAACTGGTAGACGCGCTGGTTTTAGGTACCAGTATCGAAAGATGTGGGGGTTCGAGTCCCTTCGCCCGCACCAGTGCCGCCGCCGCGCGAAGCCTCATCGCACATATCGCATTTGGAAAGTCACGAGTTTCAACCCATGCAGATCAAAGAGACCGCCAACGAGGGCCTCAAGCGCGCCTATTCCGTCACCATTCCGGCCAAGGAAATCGACGAGCGCGTCAACAGCGAAGTGAAGAAGATCGCCCCGCAGGTGAAGATGCCCGGCTTCCGCCCGGGCAAGGTGCCGGCGAATCTCGTGCGCAAGATGCACGGCGAACAGCTTCACGCCCAGACGGTCAACGACATGATCCGCGAATCGGTCGACAAGGTGATGGCCGACAACAAGCTGCGTCCGGCGATGCAGCCCAAGGTCGAGCTCGGTGACGGCTATGAGGAAGGCAAGGACGCCTCGCTCAGCGTCGAAGTCGAAGTGCTGCCCGAAATCGAGGCGCCCGAAGTCGAAGGCCTCGAGCTCGAACGCCTGACGGTTCCGGTGACCGACGAGCAGGTGATGGAAGCGGTCGAACGGATCGCTTCCAACAACAAGAGCTACAAGGACGCTGCCAAGACCAAGAAGGCGGGTGATGGCGACCAGCTGATCATCGACTTCGTCGGCAGCATCGACGGGGTCGAGTTCGAGGGCGGCAAGGCGGAGAACACCCCGCTGGTGATCGGTTCGGGCCAGTTCATCCCCGGCTTCGAGGAACAGCTCGCGGGCGTGAAGACCGGCGATGAGAAGACCATCACCGTGACCTTCCCCGAGGATTATCCGGCCGAAAACCTCAAGGGCAAGGAAGCGCAGTTCGCGATCAAGGTCCAGCAAGTGAAGGTGCCGACCGAGACCAAGGTCGACGACGAATTCGCCAAGGACCTCGGCCTCGAAAACCTCGACAAGCTCAAGGAACTCCTGCGCGGCCAGCTCGAGCAGGAAACCGCCGGCCTCACCCGGACCCAGATGAAGCGCCAGCTGCTCGACACGCTGGCCGCCGGCCACGACTTCGCCGTGCCCGAAGGCATGGTCGATGCGGAATTCCAGCAGATCTGGGCCCAGCTGCAGCAGGAAGCCGCGCAGTCGGACGATGCCGAAGCCATGCTCAAGGAAATGGAAGACGAGAAGGACGACTACCGCAAGATCGCCGAACGTCGCGTCCGTCTGGGCCTGCTGCTCTCGGAAATCGGCCAGAAGAACGGCGTCGAGGTCAATGCCAACGAGATGAACATGCTCATCCAGCAGGCGGCCCAGCAGTATCGCGCAGAAGACCGCGAGCGTTTCGTCCAGTACGTCCGTTCGGAGCCGATGGCCGCCGCCCAGCTGCGCGCCCCGCTCTATGAAGACAAGGTCGTCGATTTCCTCTTCGACAAGGCCGATATCACCGACCGCGAAGTGACGCGCGAAGAGCTCGAAGCCGCGATCGAAGCCGACGATACGACCGAGGAAAAGCCGAAGAAGAAGGCTCCCGCGAAGAAGGCTGCCGCCAAGAAAGCTCCGGCCAAGAAGGCAGCAGCCAAGGACGCCGACGAAAAGCCGGCCGCCAAAAAGGCCCCGGCCAAGAAGGCTCCCGCGAAGAAGGCGGCTACCGCCAAGGCCGACGACAAGCCTGCTGCGAAGAAACCCGCTGCCAAGAAGGCTCCGGCCAAGAAAGCCGCGTCGAAGAAGTAATCGGCAACGCTGACCATGCGAAGGGCGGCGAATCTCGGTTCGCCGCCCTTCGTCGTGTCAGCCTTGCGCCCTTGAGTGGGGTCCCCGGCGGGGCCAGTCGGGCGAGAGCGATTCCATGTTCGGGTCCTGACCCCGATGGATGTGGGCCCTGGGGTGCTCGACATGCCGGATGAATGGACCGGCGACGATGCCATGCACGACGATCGAGCCGAGTATCGTGAAGCTCACCGTTGCCCACAGCACGTCGATCTGTCCAGAGGCTCCGTGGTTCTGGCCGTAGGCGAGATAGTAGATCGAACCCATCCCACGCACGCCCAGAAATGCGACCGCGAGCTTTCCGATCGCGGGCAAGCCACTGTTCATTTCCGCTATCATCCCCGAGGCGGGGCGAACGATGAGGATCAGCGCGAGCCCGACCAGCACCGCGGGCCAGGTCAGCGCTCCCAGCACGCCGCTGGCCAGCATCGCGCCGAAGCCGAACAGCACCGCGACCAGGACAATCTGCTCGATCTGGTCGATGAAATGGTGACTTATCTTATGGTAGCGGCTCCGATTTTCGCGCTGTCGGGCGGTGACCGCGCCCACGAACACGGCGAGAAATCCGTATCCCTGGAACAGTTCTGCCAATCCGTAGGCTAGTAGCAGGGTGCCGAGGACGATCAGGCCTTCGCTGGTCGAATAGACTGGGTTGGCCGAGCTTTCGCTGGCTTCGTCGATGTCCGACATCGGCGCGTCGGCCTCTCGCTCGAACACGTACCAGGCACCGATGCGCCCCACCACCCAGCCGAGGGCGCAACCAGCAACGATCCGCCATGCCAGATCCATAGCTGCCCATTCCCAGGCCCAGCTACCCAAGGCCGTCATTCCGACAGCCGCTATCGCGAGGTGTGTGAAGGGGAAGGCCAGCCCGTCGTTGAGGCCGGCTTCCGCGGTCAAGCTGAAGCGGACATCATGGCGCTGATCCTCTCCCGGCGGTCCGACTTGGACGCTGCGCGCGAGTACGGGATCGGTGGGCGCCAGCACGGCGCCGAGTAGGAGGGCGCTTGCTGGCGCCAGCCCCAGCGCCCACCAACCGAGCAAGGCCATGGCCAGGATGGTCAGCGGCATCGCGATTATCAGGAGAGGCCAGATCTGCCGCCAGTTGGTCCAGCTGACCGGCCGGTCGATGGCAATGCCTGCCGCCATCAGAGACGCAATGACGATGAATTCGGTCGCATATTCGAGCGTCATCGCATCAAAACCGTCGACCGTCGGATTGAAATGCGGGAGCCCCAGCGGAAGCGACCAAATGGCGAATCCTGCTGCGACATAGACGATCGGCAGCGAAAGCCAGATGCGTGCCAGCCAGCGTTCTATCGTGACGGCGAGGGTCAGTCCCGCGCCGAACACCACGAACATCAGAATACGCGGATCGATTTCCAAGGACCTCTCCCTTGCCCAACATAACGCGCCGGGTTCGGGAGAGGTCCTCTGAGGCTAGAAATCTCCGCTGACAGTCAGGCGGAAGATGGGCCCGATCCGGCGGTCCTGATATTCGTGGAACAGGATGTCGCCATCGGGGCGAGAGCCGTCATAGACCGTGCGCCGCCAGTAATTGCGTGCACCCAGCAGGTTGCCCGCACGCGCCTGTACCGTGAGGCCGAGTACATCCTTGTGTTCGATGAATAGCGAGCCAAACACTGGACCCTCCCATTCACGTCCCTCTTCGTAGCGGCGCGAATAGGGTGCCTGGTCGAAGTGGCTGAGACTTGCACCCCAGGCCCAGTCGCTCGACGGGATGTCGTGACGGAAGTCGATGTCGAAGCTGCCTTCCTGATCATAGGAAAACGGTCGGTCGAGCCCGGTGAAGGGGTCGTTGACGCTCATGAAGCGCTTGACCACCTCCGCGTCGATCCGCGCGCCCTTGAAGCCAATCGGGTCGAGATTGATCGTTGCATTGGCCTGCAGGTGAAGTCGCTTGGCGTCGCCGATATTACCTCGCGCCTCGCCTCCGTTGGCGAGCGGGAACCAGTCGATGAAATCCTGGAACCACGCCTGGCGCGCCTGGAGCTTGATCGAGCCCCAAGGGCCGAGTTTCTTGTTCGCTTCGAGCTCGACGTTCCAGCTCTGGTAGGGGACCAGTTCGTTGTTGCCGCCATTTTCGTTGTCGTCGTTGAGCGAAACCGAGGCGAGGAAGTCGCCGAACGATAGTTGGCTGACGCGCTTGGCCAGCGTCAGCGAGATGTCGAAATCGTCGGACGGCTTCCAGGTCGCGGCGAAGGATCCCTTGGGCCGCTTGAAGCTGCGCGAATTGGCGGCCGAACCGGTCTGCTCGATCTTGGAGAACTCGATCGCCCCGATCACCTGGATCGAGAGCGTTTTCGAGAGTGCGCGGGAGAAGCTGAGGCTGGTTTCGTAGCGGTCCTCGGTCACGCCGCCATTGCCCTGCGGGAAGGCAAGCTGCTGGAATTCGCCGTTGGGCGCGAGTTCGAACAGTTTCGATCGACGATCCAGCCTGTTGAAGGCCGCTTCGCCCGACAGCTGCCAATCGGCATTCCACAGCTTCCAGCCATATTCGAAACGGCCGATGCGTTCGCCCGCGCCATTGGTCTGTTCGAAGCGGTAGCCGGTCGAGGTGCTGCCGTCGGAGAAGCTGTCCACCAGCATGGCGGAGAAATTGTCGCGCTCGTAGCGTTCGAGGCCGATCAGCTTCATCGTTCCGGGGCCGAGGGGGAACTGCAGATCGCCGCCGATCTCGTATTCCGGGCCGTCCTCGTGCGTGCGCAAATCGCGGGTGCGGACTGGACCGGCAGCGGGTGTCGCGATTTCCGGTTCGTTGCGCCAGAAGAAGTCCTCGCCATAGCTGAGGTTGAGATTGGCGAGCACGTTCCCGCCGAAATCGTAGGCGAAGGTGGTCGACAGCTTGGGATTGTCGAACTTGCCCGAGAACTTCGAATACTGTTCCTCGATCAGGGTCCCGTCGCCATCGGTGATGACGACGGGGCCGTCGGCGCCGAAGCGATCATTGTCGTTCGACAGCGAGACCGTGTAGTCGAGCTTGCCGCTGCTTCCGGTCACCGAGATTTCGCCGCCATAAAGCTGCGCTTCGGTATTGTGCGGGCGGAAGCCGGTGACCCAGCGGAACTGCCCCGATGCGCCGCTGGTCTCGTAGACCACATTGGCGACTTGGCCGGTGAGGCCGGGAATGTTTGTCGCATTGCCGTCGAGGATCTCGATCCTGACGACGTCGGATGCGGGAATGCGGCGAAGCTGGTCGCGAACGCTTTCGGACTTGCTCGAAAAGCGCTCGCCGTTGACGATCACGTTCTGCGTTGCCTGGCCGAGCCCGCGTTGGCCCTGGTTGTTGCCGCCGCTGATCGAAAAGCCGGGAATGCGGTCGACCATGTCGAGTGCGTTGCGCGGGGCAAACTGGGCGAAGAAGGGGGGCTCGAATACCTGCGCACCCGCGGTCGCGGCGGGCACGGCAGGTGCGGCTTCCCCCGTGTCCTGGGCAAGGGCAGGTGCGCTCGCGGCGGCAGCCAACGCAAGGGTGGATGCGGCCAATGTGAGCGAACGTAAGGTCATGAAACTGGGCTCCCCCGATGGTCTTTCTGGGGGTCGTTTACGCTTGTAGCCGAAAGCGCCAATTACGCCTCGACCGGGAGCGCTCGCCGTCCGACCAACGGTTTTCGTGTTGGGACCGGCGGCATGGGGCAACCGATGGAGGGCAAATCCGCGCCGATCCTGTCGACGAGCGACATATCCGCTGCTTTCGAGGGTTAAGGCCCTTGAACATCGCGGGTGTCATGGCGACATAGGCGCCCGATTGACCCGACAAGAGGATTCTTCATGATCGACCTGTTCGGCAGCGATGCCCACGGTGCCCAAGGCCAGTTCACCCGCGACCCCGCAACTGGTGCGCTTGTGCCCGTGGTCGTGGAGCAGACCAGCCGCGGCGAACGCAGCTTTGACATCTTCAGCCGCCTGCTGCGCGAACGCATCGTCTTCGTGACCGGGCAGGTCGAAGACGGCATGGCGTCGCTGATTACCGCACAGCTGCTGTTTCTCGAAAGCGAGAATCCCTCCAAGCCGATCAGCATGTACATCAATTCGCCCGGGGGCGTGGTGACGGCCGGCATGGCGATCCATGACACGATGCAATATATTAAGCCGCGCGTGTCGACCGTGTGCATGGGCCAGGCCGCATCGATGGGCTCGTTCCTGCTTGCAGCGGGCGAACCGGGCATGCGTATCGCATTGCCCAATGCGCGGATCATGGTTCACCAGCCCTCGGGCGGTGCCCGCGGCATGGCTAGCGACATCGAGATCCAGGCACGCGAGATCCTGCGTATCAAGAAGCGCATGAACGATCTCTATGTGAAGTATACCGGCCAGAGCCTCGACGAGATCGAGAAGGCGATGGACCGCGACACTTTCCTCGAGGCCGACGAGGCGATGAAGTTCGGCATCGTCGACAAGGTTTTCGAAACCCGCCCCGAATCGGAAGGCGGCGAGGCCGATGGGTCGGGCGGCGCGCCCGACTGATCCGGCTCTCGAGTTCGCGCGCGGGACCTGTACCCTCGCGGGACTGTTACAAATTTGTCGTAGGAATTGGGCAACCTTGCCGCTTCAGCTTGTGGCAAGGGGTATGCGCTACCTATGATATTGACCCATATCCCGTGCGGCCTACAGTCGGAAATCTGCCGGCGGCCACGCGGGGAAGACGTTAGGATATGACCAAGTTGAGCGGTACCGACAGCAAATCGACCCTGTATTGCAGCTTCTGCGGCAAGTCGCAGCACGAAGTGAGGAAACTCATCGCGGGCCCGACGGTGTTCATCTGCGATGAGTGCGTCGAGCTGTGCAACGATATCATCCGCGAGGAAACCAAGGCGGGGTTAAGCGGCAAGAAGGACGGCGATGTTCCGACGCCGGCCGAGATCTGCGCCACGCTGGCCGACTACGTCATCGGCCAAGAGCGCGCCAAGCGCGTGCTTTCGGTCGCGGTGCATAATCACTACAAGCGGCTGAAGCACGGGGCCAAGGCCGGTGATGTCGAGCTGGCGAAGTCGAACATCCTGCTGGTCGGGCCGACCGGCTCGGGCAAGACGCTGCTGGCACAAACGCTCGCGCGGACCTTCGACGTGCCCTTCACCATGGCCGACGCCACCACGCTGACCGAAGCCGGTTATGTGGGCGAGGACGTCGAGAACATCATCCTCAAGCTGCTCCAAGCCTCGGACTATAACGTCGAGAAGGCGCAGCACGGCATCGTCTACATCGACGAGATCGACAAGATTACGCGCAAGGCTGAAAACCCTTCGATCACCCGCGACGTGTCGGGCGAGGGCGTGCAGCAGGCGCTGCTCAAGCTGATGGAAGGCACGACTGCTTCGGTCCCCCCGCAGGGCGGCCGCAAGCACCCGCAGCAGGAATTCCTCCAGGTCGACACCACCAATATCCTGTTCATCTGCGGAGGCGCCTTCGCCGGCCTCGACAAGATTATCGCCGACCGCCTGCAGAAGCGTTCGATCGGCTTCGGCGCGCATGTCGCCGATCCGGACAAGCGCCGCGTTGGTGAGCTGCTCGAAAAGAGCGAGCCGGAAGATCTGCTCAAGTTCGGCCTGATCCCCGAATTCGTCGGCCGTCTGCCGGTCATCGCGACGCTGCACGACCTCGATGTCGATGCGCTGGTCACGATCCTGCAGGAACCGAAGAACGCCATCGCCAAGCAGTATCACAAGCTGTTCGAGCTCGAGGATGTTGAGCTGACCTTCACCGACGAGGCGCTGCGCGCCATCGCTGAGCGAGCGATCAAGCGCAAGACCGGTGCACGCGGCCTGCGCTCGATCGTCGAGGCGATTCTGCTCGATACGATGTTCGACCTGCCCGACATGGACGGGGTCACCGAGATCGTGATCGACAAGGACGTAGTCGAGGGCAAGAAGGAGCCCATCCAGGTCCACGGCGGCAAGAAGGACGAGAAGGAAGAGGCTGCCTAAGCCTCCTCCCACAGCAAGATCGGTCGCGCCGCGTAACCTCGGGCTGCGCGGCGCACTACATTGTCGGGATGGAAAAATCCCCGTCCGACCATAGTGGGGTCGAACGGGGACAGTATGGGGTGCCGCACCGTGATGGGGTCGCCCGGACGGCACCCTTGGGGGTTCGGTTACGCCGGCAGGAAAACGCCATCGGTGACGTGGATCACGCCGTTCGTGGTCTTCACGTCGGCCATGGTGACGGTGCTGGTGCGGCCTGCCCCATCGGTAATGACGATTGTGTCGCCCGACAGGCTGGCGCTCAGGGTTTCTCCGGCAACCGTCTCGAATTCATAGGTACCGCCGGCTTCGTGGATGGCGTTGCCCAGGGCCGCAGCCGGAACGCGACCGGCCACGACGTGATACGTCAGAACATTGGCCAGTTGCCCCTTGTTCTCCGGCTTCAGCAGCGTGTCGACCGTGCCGGCGGGAAGCTTGCCGAAGGCATCGTCGGTGGGCGCGAAAACGGTGAAGGGGCCAGGGGAGACCAGCGTGTCCACCAGCCCGGCAGCCTTCACCGCCGCCACCAAGGTGTTGTGCACGCCGGTGCCCATCGCCGCCTCGACGATGTTGGGTTGGCTCTGTTCGGCCGCTTTATTGTGGTGGTTCGCCAAAGCCGGCGTTCCGGCGGCCAGGGCGAAGGCGCCCATTGCGGCAACCGAGGCCATGGCGGCAATTTTCAACTGGCTGGAAATCGGCATTCGTAACACTCCTTCTTGCACTAGGCCCCGTCCTGCCTGTGCGGTAAGTTACGAAAGCCGCACCCTCGGGGATGCAGGCGCACCGAAAAAATTTCAGATTGTGGTGAAGCGGGCTTCGGCGACGACCGGCCCGGCATCAGCCCCGGCGGGCTTGCCGCCGAGCGGTTCGCGGGTCAGCACCAGTTGGGATCCATCGTGCAGGGCTCGTGCAACAGCGTTGGGCACCGAATGTGCGACAATCTTGCCCGGGGTTACGATGCCGAGCGAAACGAGGTCCCCTTTTGGGGGGACGAACCAGATCTCGTGGTCGTGAACTCCGTCAGCGGTCAGGCCGACTGCACCGACAAGCAGGCTGTCTTCCCCCGGTAGATAGGTGAAATCGAGCCTCAGCGGCGTCCCTTCGATTGGCATGTTGGCTGCCAGGATCGGCTGATCGGCGGTGGGGCCTTGCGCTATGCCCTGCGCCGGTTCCGACGAACCGAGCATCTGAGGCAGGGCGAGGAAGGCGAGGATCAAGGCCGCCGCTGCGCTCAGGCCACCCGCCCATTGCCAACGGCGCAGGCTACGCTGCAATGCAACGATGTTTGCCGTGCCGCCATTGCTTGAGAGCTGGGCTTCGATCCGTTGCCAGACCTCTGCACGTGGAAGGCGCGGGTGAATGGCATCGGCGAGGGGGGCGAGGCGATCCTGCCATTGACCAACGTCCGCGGCAAAGGCGGTGTCGCTGGCTTCACGTGCGCGCGCGGCGAGCAATTCCTCGCCTTCGAGAAGGCCTAGCGCATATTCGGCGGCAAGGATCCGGTCTTCGGTCATTCCCCGGCCTCCATACAAGTCTTGAGCTTGGCAAGCCCGCGGCGGATCCAGCTCTTCATCGTTCCGAGCGGAACTTCCATGCTTTCAGCCAGCTCGGTATAAGTGCGGCCTTCGAAGAAGGCCGTCCTTATGGCTACCCTGGGTGCGTCGTCGAGCGACTGCAGGCATGTATGGACGCGCGCTTCCCGCTCGGCGTCGATCAGGATGGCATCTGCCAACGGGGCCTCGTCGGCGAGTTGGGTCGCTTCATCTTCTGCCACCGTTCCACGCCGCACCTTGCCTGTGCGCAGCCGGTCGATTGCCCGATTGCGCGCAAAGGTCGCCAGCCAGGCAATGGGGCTGGCGCGCCTGGGGTCGTAGCGATCGGCGCGGCGCCACAGAGTGAGATAGACATCCTGCAATGCGTCCTCGGCTTCCTTTTCGTCGCCCAAGATACGGTAGCAGATGCCGAATAGTTTCGCCGAGGTTGCGCGATAGACCTCCTCGAGCGCGGCACGCTCGCCCTGCGCCAAGCGTCGCATGGCGGCAATCAGGCGATTGCGGGCATCGACGCTTGCCGGGTTCATCAGCAGGCGGCCACGCAGGGCGCGCGGCTCGTTTCGACCTGGAACGTCGCGTGGCCGATGCGGTGGTGCTGTTCGAGTTCCTGCGCTGCCTCGGCAAGGAAGGCGTCGCCGGGATGTCCGCCAGGCATCACCAAATGGACCGTCAGTGCGGTCTCGGTCGTGCTCATCGGCCAGATGTGGAGGTCGTGCAGCGCCTCGACCCCGGGCAGGGCGGCAAGGAAGCTGCGCACTTCGGTCTCGGAAATGCCCTTGGGCACCGCGAGCATGCTCATCGCGATGCTGTCCTTGAGCAAGCCCCAGGTACCCCACGCGATCACCAGCACTATCGCGAGGCTCACCGCCGGGTCGATCCAACGCTCACCGGTCCAGATGATCGCCAAGCCGGCAATCACGACGCCGAGGCTCACCAGCGCGTCGGCCGCCATGTGCAGGAAGGCGCCGCGAATGTTGATGTCGTGCTGTCCGCGCATGAACAGCGCCGCGGTGCCGGCATTGATGACGATGCCGATCCCCGCGACGATTGCCATCGTCTCTCCCTGCACCAAGGCGGGCTCGGCTATCCGGTGCAGCGTCTCGAACAGGATTGCGCCGATCGCGATCAGCAGCAGCCCGGCGTTGAGCAGCGCGGCAAGGATGGTCGAGCTCGTGAATCCGTAGGTAAAGCGCTCCGACGGCGGGCGCTTGGCGGCGGCGCTCGCACCCCAGGCGAGCAGTAGCGCGAGGACGTCGGAGAGGTTGTGCCCGGCATCTGCAATCAGGGCCATCGATCCGGACAGCCATCCGTAGATCGCCTCGATCGCCACGAAACCGGTATTGAGGACGATACCGAGCAGAAAGGCATTGCCGAAATCCGCCGGCGGATGGCCATGACCATGCCCGTGATCATGCGTGTGGCTGTGACCTGCTCCCATAACCCGCTCGATCACTCCATCTGCCACACCAGTTTTGTCTCGCTTATCGCAACGTTCCGTGGTGCGGCAAGAAAAACAATTAAAAACAAGACGATACGGAATATCATTGCGTAGACATGATATAGCATATCGTTATCTGCAAAGCTTGCAACCCGTTGTTATTCGGGACCTTCCGAAGCCTATTGGTAAATGCAGGCGTCGAGTCCGTCGCGGCGCACTACGCCGACACGCGCGGCGATCGTGCCGCCGTGGCGCGCCAGCCAGCCGCGCGGGTTCTTGACCGAGCGTTCCTTGGGCAGCGGCAGAGCCGCCGCCATCCGTGCCGCTTCGAGCGGCGTCAGCGAAGCGGCTGACTTGCCGAAATAGCGTCGCGCACCCGCTTCAACCCCATAGGTGCCGATCCCGGTTTCGGCGACATTGAGATAGACTTCCATGATCCGCCGCTTGCCCCAGATTTGCTCGATCAGGACGGTGAACCAGGCTTCGAACCCTTTGCGGACGTATCCGCCGCCCTGCCACAGGAAGACGTTCTTCGCAGTCTGCTGGCTGATGGTCGAACCGCCCTTGATCCTGCCGCCACGAGCATTGTTCTCGATCGCCTTCTCGATCGCCTCGCGGTCGAAGCCGTCATGCGTGCAGAACTTGCCGTCCTCCGCCGCTATGACGGCGCGCACCATGTTGCGATCGATATTGGAAAGCGAGGTCCAGTCCTTGGTGATGCCGTTACCGTCCATGACCATGGTTGCGGTGACCGGGACAGGCACGAATTTGAACAGGAGGACGAGCACGAGGCTGAGGCCGAGGAAGCCGACCAGTGTCTTGAACAGGAAGCGGACGACCAAGCGCATGCAGGCGCCTCTAGCCGCGCCGAGTCGCCTAGGCAATCTGCCAACTTGCGGTGCGGTGCCGCGCGTGCTTTTCTCACCCGCCGATCAAGGGGCCCAGGGAGAGTACTTCATGCGCAAGGCAATTTTCGGAACGACGGCTGCGGTCGTCTCACTGGCAGTGGCACTGGCGGCGTCGCCGGCGGCGGCGGATCCCGCTGCGATCGAGCAGGCGGTGGAAGCCGATTATGACGACCATCTCGAGCAGTTGTTCCTCCATTTCCATGCGCATCCGGAACTTTCCTTCCTCGAGACCGAAACCGCCAAGCGCATGGCTACCGAACTGCGTGCCGCGGGGCTCGAGGTAACAGAGGGCGTCGGGGGCACAGGAGTCGTCGGCATGGCGCGCAATGGCGAGGGGCCCCTGATCCTCCTGCGTGCGGATATGGACGGACTGCCGCTGCCCGAGAAGACCGGGCTCGACTATGCGTCCACGGTCACCCAGACCGGTCAGGACGGGCAGGAATACCCCGTCATGCATGCATGTGGACACGACGTTCACATCACCTCGATGGTCGGGACCGCACGCCGCCTGATGACGATGAAGGACCAGTGGGCGGGCACGCTGATGTTCGTAGTCCAGCCCGCCGAAGAACGCGTCGGAGGGGCGGAAATGATGCTGAAGGACGGCCTCTACGACCGGTTCGGCAAGCCCGACTACGCACTTGCCTTCCACGTCTCCTCGGGGCTCGCGACGGGCAAGATTTCCGCTTCCGAAGGCATCCAGTATTCGAGCGCAGATTCGGTCGACATCATGGTCCCCGGCGTCGGAGCGCATGGGGCGAGCCCGCACATGGGCCGCGATCCGGTTTACATCGCCTCGCAGATCGTCACGGCGCTGCAGTCGATCGTCAGCCGCGAGATCGAGCCGCTGAAGCCTGGCGTCATCACGGTCGGTGCTTTCCATTCGGGCACCAAGCACAACATCATTTCCGACCGCGCCGACCTGCAGCTGACCGTTCGGGCCAATGACGAGGAGACGCGCGCGCAACTGCTCGCGGCGATCGAGCGGATCGCGATCAACATGGGCAAAGTCCATGGCCTGCCAGACGAACTGCCGGTTACCGTCACCGTGTCCGAGGGGACGCCGGTGACCAACAACGATCCCGAACTCGCCCGCCGCCTCAACGCGGTGATGAAGCGCGATCTCGGCGAGGACGTGTTCGAGCCGTGGGAACAGAAGGGCATGGGGGCGGAGGATTTCGCCTATTTCGTGGCCGAAGAATACGGCGTGCCGGGCTACTATTTCGCTGTCGGGGGCACACCGCAGGCGGCCTTCGACGCCGAAGACGCGGGAGGCCCTCCGGTCCCCTCGCACCATTCTCCATTATTCAAGATCGCCCCGCGCGAGAGCGTGACGCTCGGCACCGAGGCGATGGTGGCGGCTGTGCTGGATCTCGCACCCGCAAGCTGAGCGAGTGCCAAAGGAAAGGCCGCCTAGCTCCACTCGGAGCAGGCGGCCTCTTCGTGTCCATTGTGCGAGGAGCTTACGCGACGCCCGGCAACAGCCTTTCGCCGGCGATCGCCTTCATCGCCTTCTGCAGCTTCTCGAAGGCGCGCACCTCGATCTGGCGGATGCGTTCGCGGCTGACGTTATAGACCTGGCTGAGCTCTTCGAGCGTCTGCGGGTTTTCGGTCAGGCGACGCTCGGTGAGGATATGCTTCTCGCGATCGTTGAGGCTGTCCATGGCCTCGACCAGCATGTCGTGGCGTACTTCCGATTCCTGCGCGTCCGCGACCAGCTCGTCCTGCAGCGGGGTGTCATCGGTCAGCCAGTCCTGCCACTCGCCCGAGCCTTCTTCGCCATTACGCATCGGCGTGTTGAGCGAGCCGTCGCCGCCCATCAGCATGCGACGGTTCATGTTGACCACTTCCTGCTCGGGCACGCCGAGATCGGTCGCGATCTTCTTCACGTCGTCGGGATGGAGGTCAGTGTCTTCGTAGGCGTCGAGGTTCTTCTTCATCCGGCGCAGGTTGAAGAACAGCTTCTTCTGCGCGGCGGTAGTGCCCATCTTCACGAGGCTCCAGCTGCGCAGGATGTATTCCTGGATGCTCGCCTTGATCCACCACATGGCATAGGTCGCCAGGCGGAAGCCGCGATCGGCTTCGAACTTCTTGACGCCCTGCATCAGGCCGACATTGCCTTCGGAAATGAGGTCCGAAACTGGCAGGCCGTAGCCGCGGTAACCCATGGCGATCTTGGCCACGAGGCGCAGGTGCGAGGTCACGAGCTGCGCCGCAGCTTCGGTGTCTTCATGTTCCTCGTAACGCTTGGCGAGCATGTATTCCTGCTCTTGCGTCAGCACGGGGAACTTCTTGATTTCGGAAAGATAGCGGTTGAGGCTCTGCTCGCCGCCGAGCGCCGGAACGCTCAAAGTTTTGGTATTGCTCACTTGTACCCTGACCTTTCTAGCGTCGACCTCGTTCGCCGGACCCCTGATGGGCATCCGACCTTCGGGCCACTACGGTTACGTATAGCGGACACGGTCCGGATTGCACACGTCTTTCATCGATTTCAACGAGCGGTTTGGTCGATCAGTTCCCGCATGTCGCGGGGCAATTCGGCGCAGAAATCCAAGGTTTCAGCGCTGATAGGATGTCTGAATCCGAGCCGGGCGGCGTGGAGCGCCTGGCGGCGGAAACCGAGCTCGTCGAGCAGCGGCTTGAGGGCCTTGGGAGTGCGTCCATAGACAGGGTCTCCCAATAGCGCATGACCGATTGACGCGCAGTGAACGCGGACCTGGTGCGTGCGCCCGGTTTCGAGCCGGCACTCGATCAGGGCGGCGTGATCGAGCCGTTGCAGCGTTTCGAAATGGGTGACCGCATGCTTACCGCGACTGGCATCGTCGGACAGGACCGCCATCTTCTTGCGGTCCTTGTCCGAGCGCCCGATGCGCCCCGAAATCGTGCCCGACGACGGGTTGGGATGCCCTGCGCAGACGGCGAGATAGCGGCGAACGATCGAATGGTCGGCGAACTGCTTTGCCAGTCCCTCGTGCGCGGCATCCGATTTGGCCACCACCAGCAGGCCGCTGGTATCCTTGTCGATGCGATGGACGATCCCCGGCCGTGCGATGCCGTTGATGCCCGAGAGCTGCCCCTTGCAGTGGAACAGCAGGGCATTGACCAGCGTGCCGTCGCGATTGCCTGCGGCAGGATGAACCACCATGCCGGCGGGCTTGTCGATCACGATCAGGTGCTCGTCCTCGAAGACGACCTCGAGCGGGATGTCCTGCGGTTCGGCGGTCAGCGGCTCGGGCGGGGGCAGGGAGATGGAGAAGGCTGTCCCGGCATCGACCTTCGCCGAGCCGCTCCTGGCCGTGCTGCCTGCAATCTCGACCATGCCGTCGGCGATCAGTCCCTTGATCCGCTCGCGCGACAGGCTCGTCGCCTCGGCGAGCGCCTTGTCGAGCCTCGCGCTCGTTGCCAGCGTTCCGGTGATGATTTCGCTCTCGGCCATGCTAGGGCCATGCGCGATGCCGATCCAAGTCTCAAGCGATGTCGTTGCCAGCCTGCTTGCCGAGGCGGAGCGGACGCATCCGCTGGAGTGTTGCGGCATCCTGCTGGGCGAAGGCGATGCGATCGCAGCGATTCGCCCCGTAGATAATGTTCACCCGCAATCCGAACGGCATTTCGAGATCGACCCGCAGGCGCTGATCGATGCCCTCCGCGCGGCGCGTTCGGGCGGGCCGCAGGTGCTCGGCTATTATCATTCGCATCCCAACGGCCTGCCGCGTCCATCGGCCACAGACCGATCGCTGGCGGCGTCCGACGGGGCGATCTGGGCGATAATCGCGGCGGGGCGAATCACGCTGTGGCGATCGGGGGATGCGGGTTTCGCGGCGCTTCCCTATGAGGTCGCCCCCCGCTAAGACCGTAACCCGTTATTCACCAGCCGGAACCCCAATGGACGACCGCCAATCGATCGATCTTGCCGCGATGCTGTGTTCGCGCCTCTGCCACGACATGCTCAGCCCCGTGGGGGCACTCTCCAACGGGCTCGAGCTGCTGGCGATGGAAACCGATCAGGAAATGCGTGCCAATGTCATGCAGTTGCTCGAGCAGAGCGCGCACATCAGCACCAACAAGCTCAAGTTCTTCCGTCTCGCTTTCGGCGCCGCGGGCGGCTTCGGCGAGCGCGTCGACGTCGAGGAGCCCAAGGCGCTTATCGAGGCGCTGGTAGCTGACAAGGCCAAGATTACGATCAACTGGGCGCTGGCCGATACCACGCTGGGCAAGCCGGCGGTCAAAGTCCTGCTCAATTTTGCGCAGATCGCCATCGACGCGCTCGTACGCGGCGGGACGCTCGATATCGGCGCAGAGCGCCGCGACGGTGCGTGCGAGATCGTGGTGCGGGCATCGGGCCCCAAGATCGCCTTCGACGAGACCATCGGCAAGGCGCTCGACGGTTCGCTCGACCGGTCCGACCTCAGCAGTCGCACGGCGGCGGCGCATATGATCCACCTGCTCGCCAGCGAGAGCGGAGGCGGGCTGCAGTATCACCGGGGCGAAGATGCGCTGGTGCTGGGCGCAGCTCTGCCCGAAGGCGAAGGGCTGATCGGTTGAGCTCGGACTTCGGCAAGCTCGGCGAGGGTCTTCCCGTAAGCAAGGACGAGTTGGTCGACCGCGAGGTCCTGTCCCCCAATTTCGACGAGCGTAGCACGCCCATTTCGATGGTCGTGATCCACTACACCGAGATGGAGGACAAGGGTTTCGCCATCGAGCGGCTGTGCGACCCCGAAGCAAAGGTTTCGGCGCATTACCTCATTGGCGAGCAGGGCGAAGTCGTGCGCCTTGTCCCCGAAGAGAAGCGCGCGTGGCACGCCGGACTGTCCTATTGGCGTGGCCACAAGGACGTGAATTCGGCAAGCATCGGCATCGAACTCGACCACCCGGGTCACAAGTACGGCTATCGCGAATTCAATCAGGCGCAGTTCGAGGCGCTGGTACCGCTGGTGGCACGGATGGTCGAGCGATACGACATCCCGCGCGCCAATGTGGTCGGCCATTCGGACGTCGCGCCGGCGCGCAAGATCGACCCGGGCGAGTTGTTCCCGTGGGACCGGCTCGCGGAATACGGGCTGTGCCTGCCGCGCCCGGAAAAGCTCGATCGCGGCGACCCGTTCGACAACGACGCCGCGTTCTACCTCGGGCTCGAACGCTTCGGCTACGACATAACCGACGGACACAAGGCCGTAGAGGCCTTCCAGCGCCGGTGGCGCCCCGAAAAGATCAACGGCGAGATCGACGGCGAAGTACGCGCGATCCTGTTCCAGCTGCTGCTCGACCGCGACCGCGGCCATTCGCGCTAGCCGGGCAGCTGCTCGCCCTCGACAGGCGCGATGGTCGGGACTTCGGTGCGACCGAGAAGATATTCATGCATGCGTTCCACCGCGACGCGCGCATTGACCCCCAACAGGTAGCGAACGCTGCGAAGGTCTTCGTCGAGCGACGATTCGGGATCTTCGCTTTCGCACAGGCGAGCCATACTCCAGCTCGCGAAGAGGCGCTCTTTCACCGCGACCAGGTCGACGAGCTTTACCTGCGCGTGCCTGAAGTCGCAGCAGATGCGCTCGAAGGTCGCTTCCACGGCAGTGCTCTCGCCCTCGAGTATCTGGATGAACTGGCCTTCGACGAACACGAGCAGACCGGTAATCCTGGCCTTCTTGTTGCGCCTTGCTGCCTGCTGCACGATGTCCCCAACCTGTTCTTCGACCGTCAGTTCGGTGGGTTCGAGGCATGAAGCGCTGGTATAGAGGAGCCTTCTGATCGGCATGGTTCCCTCGCAGAACTAGGCGTTGACGACGACGCGCTTGCCGGTCCGGGCAAGAAAGTCGGCGGAGGCGATCGGGCGCCCGGTCAGGAAACCCTGGACGTGGTCGCAACCCTGCTCGCGGATGAAAGCCAGCTGCGATTCGGTCTCAATTCCCTCGGCAGTGATCTGCATGTTGAGGCTGGAGCCGAGCTGGGTGATGGCCCTGACGATTGAGACGCTGCCACTGTCGCCGGGGACCCTCTGGATGAAGCTCTTGTCGATCTTGATGCGACTGATCGGAAAGCGGTGCAGATAGCTGAGCGAGGAGTAGCCGGTCCCGAAGTCATCGAGCGAAATGCTCACGCCGAGCTTGCGGATCTGCGTGAGCGTGCGCAGCGCAGCCTCGTCGTTGTTGAGCAGCGCGGTTTCGGTGATCTCGAGCTCGAGGCGCTCGGGGGCAAGGCCGGAATCGGCCAGCGCCTGTGCGACCATTTGCGGCAGCCGCGGATCGAGCAATTGTACCGGCGAGACATTGACGGCCAGGTCGATGTGGTCGGGCCACCCAGCCGCATCCTTGCAGGCCTGGCGCAACACGTCCGCTCCGATCCGCGAGACCAGACCGAGTTCCTCGGCAATGGGGATGAATTCGCTCGGCGGAATTTCGCCATGGTCGGGGCAGGTCCAGCGCAGCAGGGCTTCGGCTGCGGTGATTTCGTCGTTCAACGATGAGAATACCGGCTGATAGACGATGGTGAATTCGTCACGCATGCAGGCACGACGCAGCGCTGCCTCGAGCGAACGGCGGCGCTTGATCGTTTCCATCAGCATCGGTTCGAATACGCGATAGGTGTCTCGCCCGTTATTCTTGGCCGAATAGAGGGCTATGTCTGCGTGCTGGATCAACGCTTCGGGCGTCGCGCCGTGTTCGGGCGCGATCGCCACCCCGACGCTGCCGCTCAATTCGATGACATTGCCGTTGATCACCATCGGACGCGCGAGAATTTCGATGATGCGTTTGGCGATGGCCGTGGCCGTCCCGCGTTCCATCCCGTCGAACGCGATAACGGCGAACTCGTCGCCGCCGATCCGCGCGACCATGTCGTGATCGCGCACGGCGATCCGCAGACGCCGGGCGATCCGCTGGAGTACCTGGTCGCCCACCGGATGTCCGAGCGTATCGTTGATCGGCTTGAAGCGGTCGAGATCGACCATCATCAGCGCGAAAGGCGCCCCTTCGTCACCGAGAGCTGCGCACTGGCTGTGCAGTGCGTCGGTAAACTGGTGGCGGTTGGCAAGATTGGTGAGCGCATCGTGCATCGCGATATGAGCGATCCGGCTCTCGCCTTCCGTGCTGGTCCTGCGTTCGAGCAGATAGGTCGAAACCCCGGTTCCGATGATCAGCAGCGCCACCATGCCTATGGCCGCGGCCATCGCGGCGAAGGCCTCGCTGTCGGGACCTTGGGAATAGCCCTCCATGGCGGAAACGGAGAAGCCCGCCATACCGGCGAAGTGTAGGCCGACTATGGCCAGTGCCAGAACGGCGCCCGCCTGCATCGATCGGTGGTGCCCCGCATCGTCGCGCAGCAGGCGGAGGGCGTAGATCGAACAGGCCATGGCGACAACGAGCGAGGCGATCACGTAGCGCCAGTCCCACTGGACGATGCCATCGACACGATAGGCGAACATGCCGACATAATGCATGGCGCCGATCGACAGCCCGATCGTCGAGCCCCCGATCAGCGGCGCGAAGCGCGGCAGTTGCACCGATGCCAGGATGAGGCCGAGGCCGATGCCTGCCACAGCGATCAGCGCCGAGACTACCGTCAATACCCCGTCCAGCGTTACCGGCGCATTGGGTTGGTAACCGAGCATGGCGATGAAGTGGGTCGCCCAGGTCGCGGCACCCGCGGTGACTGCCGAGAGGAAGCACCAGTGGACGCGGGAAGTGCCGCCTTCGGTCAGCGTCCGTCGAAACAGCGTCGCTGAGACCATCGAGCCGGCGATGCACATCAGAGCCGCCATCACCACGAAGGCGATGTTGTGGTCTTCTACCAGGCAGCTGATGATTCGCATGCGGTCCTCGGATACGGCCCGCGAATGATCGCAGGCCCCGATTCGCCTAGGGAACAAAGTTTAACGAAATCGTCGGGCCGGCTCTCCGCAGCGCGGAATTCGTAGATTCACGTATACTACAATGCGATGGAGGCTCGCGCTTGGCGAACGGCGTGCGATGCCCTATCTGACCCGGCGCCAGGGGGCCGGGCAGCCGCGTGCCGCGAGGTACGAGGAAAGTCCGGGCTCCACGAAACGAGGGTGGCGGGTAACGCCCGCCCGGCGAAGTGCCTTTCGGGGTGCGAGTCGAGGGAAAGTGCCACAGAGAGCATACCGCCGATGGCCTGCTTGCAGGCTCAGGCAAGGGTGAAAGGGTGCGGTAAGAGCGCACCGGGGCGGCGGCAACGCGGTCCGCATGGCAAACCCCACCCGGAGCAAGGCCGAATAGGGGCGGCGCGTCCGCGCAAGCGGGCAGGTGCGTTTCGCATCGACCGCCCGGGTTGGCTGCTGGAGCCGCGGAGCAATCCGCGGCCTAGACGAATGGCTGCCCCCGCGCGGCTGGTGTGCAAGCATACCGCGTGCGGGACAGAACCCGGCTTACAGGTCCCCTGGCAAATCCTCGACAGCAGGCAGCATCGAGGTCTTGGGCGGTGCTTCCTTGGGCACGATCTGGCCCTCTACCTCGAGCCCTTCGAACGGACGGCAGGCTTCCTTCATCTTCTCCGAATGGAGGTGGACCTTCATCATCGGATCGGCTTTGCTCCAGTCGGTGCGCGGATCGTCGCGCACGACGCACAGGGCCCGCCAGGCGATGGGCAGTTCCTCGAGTTGTTCGATCGTGGGCAGGCCCTCGACCAGGACCTCTCGGCCGGCATAGCTGCCCTTGGCGAAGCCGACGAACTTGGTCTCGGTCCCGCGAATATGGATGCGGTCGGTCCCCGCGTCGATCCGGGCGAAGGTGTCCAGCCGGATCGAGAAGGCAGCCCAGATCGAGAGGCCGATCAGCAGCACCAGGGCGACCATCGTGGCCACGACGGTCCATTTTGCGGCGGGGTTTTCGAGGCCTTCGGAATGATCGAGCGGCACGAGGGTACTCCTTAGGAGGCAAGCAAGGACAAAACGCGAGACCAGGGCAATTCGCTCCCGCCTGCCCGGCGGCGGTGCGGCCGGACCGCTGGGGTGGCTAGGCGAATCCGCTGTGCATCACCATGATATTCCCGTCGACCTCGTGCGCCTGGATGAAGCGGCGCTGGTCGCCTTCGAGGACGAGCGCGGTGAGCTTGCCCGTGCGGAAGGCTCCGGTATCGATCCCGATCCGGTATTCGGTGCTTTCGACATCGTCGAAAATCGTGTGCCCGTGGACCACGACATGGCTGAGCGGCTCGCGGTGCTTGAGGAACCGTTCGCGAATCCACCGCAAGTCGGACTTGCGCTGCTCTTCGAGGCTGAACTTGGGATTGATCCCGGCATGGACGAAGACATAGTCGCCAGCGACGATGATGTCCTCCATCGCGGCGAGGAACTTGCGGTGCTTCTTGGGCACGAGTTCGTGCAACTCGGCCTGCAGTTCCTTCATCGTCAGCTCGCTGTAGCGCTTCTTCTTGATCCCGTAGCTGAGCACGGTCTCCTTGCCGCCATGCTTGAGGAAATGGCGCAGCATCTCCTTGTCGGTGAAGGCTTCGAGGAACATTTCCTCGTGATTGCCTGCGATGTAGCGCAACTTGCGCCGCTCGCCCCACTGCCGTGCGGTTTCGATCACGCGCGCGCTTTCGGGGCCGCGGTCGACCAGATCGCCGAGCAGTACCACGGTGGTGTCGGCTTCGCCCATTTGCTGGTCGTCTTCCTCGATCGCGACGATGAGCTCGTCGAGCAGATCGCACCGGCCGTGGATGTCGCCGATGACGTAATACCTTTCGCCCGCCGGGACTTTAGGCCTTGGAGCGGCAGGCACGTCCTTTCTGAAGAATCTCGCGAGGTTCAGCATGGAAACTATGGGCAATCTTGAATTTGCTGCGGGGGGGGGGTCGGAAGCAGATAGGCGCAAGCCGCCGCGGGGGCAACAAACCCGCACCGGACCACTTTTTGCAGTTGCGAAAAAGGCACAGCATTTGTTGCGAATGCGAAAACCGCACGATGCGATCTTGCGCAAATGACCTGAGTCATGCAGGTTTATGACCGTATCCGAACCAGAGGCTATGCAAAATGGTCCAGTCGGATTCGCAGGTGGGACGAAGCGACACTCGTACAGGAGTTTGTAATGCTCACGTCCTTTCGCGGCCTCATGGCCGTTTCGCTCGCTGCGGCGGGTCTTTCTCTCGCAACGCCGGCCATGGCACAGTCCGAAGAGGAAAGCGGGTTCAGTACCTCGGCCAATGTTGCGCTGACCACCGACTATCGCTTTCGCGGCGTCTCGCTCTCCGGGGGCGATCCTGCCATCCAGGGTGGCTTTGACGTCGCCCATGACAGCGGCTTCTACATCGGCACCTGGGCATCCTCGATCAAGGGCGGTCCGGCTTATGGCGATCTCGAGTTCGATATCTATGCCGGCTGGGGCGGCCAACTGACCGATGCCGTCAGCGTCGATGTCGGCGTGCTCTACTACATCTATCCGACCGAGGATCTGGGCCTCGATACCGATTACATCGAACCCTATGCCTCGATCAGCGCCAACCTCGGTCCGGCCGAAGCGACCTTCGGTGTCGCCTATGCGCCCAAGCAGGATTCGCTCGGCGGGGATGACAATCTCTATCTCTACACCGACGTCGGCTTCGGGCTGCCGGGCACGCCGGTGAGCCTCACGGGCCACCTCGGCTATACGGACGGCGCCCTTGCGCCGCCGCTGCTCGCCGGCACCACCGACGATACCGGCCTCGACTGGTCGATCGGTGCCAGCGTGAGCGAAGGCAATTTCGAGGTCGGCGTCGCCTACATCGGCGTCGAGGGACCGTCGATTGACGGTTTCACCGACGATGCCATCGTGGGAACGATTTCCGCCAGTTTCTGAGAATTCACTGGCGGGAAATCCGTGGGGGGTGCGCTGTGCCGGCGCACCCCTCTTTTTGTCAGTCGAGTGCGAAATCGACCGTGGTGACGACGCGGACCTTCTTGAAGGGCGTGTCGCCGATACCCCAGCCACCCGCCTCTCCATCGCGGGCCTCGATCGAAAAATAGCCCTGCGTCGCGTTGCGAATGCTGCCCACATCGGCGCCGCTGTCCTTGGCGAACTGCTCCGCAGCGGCGCGGGCGTCGCGGGTGGCCTCGGCGACCATTTCCGGCTTGATCGCATTGAGGCCGGTGAAGGTGTAGCTGATGCCCGAACCATCCTCTAGCACAACGCCCTTGCGGACGAGTTCGGCTTGCCGCTGCACCGCGCGCTGGGCGCGCTCGATGTCCTTGGTGCGCAACACGCTGCGCTGGCGGACCGTGTAGAAGACGGTGCCATTGTCGGTGTAGTTCGACACATTCACGCCCGCCGGGGTCAGTTCGGCTTCGGGAAAGCCCAGTTCCTTGAAGAACTGGCGCACCGCCGCCGCGTCGCGATCGGTGCTGGTCTGGGCAGTTCGCAGGTCGGTGGCGGTGGAGGCGTAGGACAGGGTCCAGGTCGCGAGGTCGGCGGTGACTTCGCGTTCGGCAAGACCGCGCACGGTCACGCTGCGTTCGGCGGCCTTCATTCGCACGAGACCGTCGCCCAGCACGAATCCTCCGACGACCAGGCCGATGGCCAATATGCCAGCGCTGGCGAGCCAACGCCGCAGGGTGAAATCCACTGGCTGCACTCCCCGGCTATCGGTGTTATCGGCTTCCTCTGACATCATCGCAGTCCTCTCTGCTCTGTTCCTCCCTGATAAGGGTTAGGACTTCTGCGATGAACCGTGCTTTAATATAGATGAATGGAGTTTGTCCGTGCCCAAATACCTGCACAGCATGATCCGCGTCGCAGACCCCGATGCCACGGTGGCTTTCTTCAAACTGATCGGTGTCGAGGAAGTGCGCCGGTTCGACAATGACAAGGGCCGGTTCACTCTGATCTTCCTCGCCGCGCCGGGGCAGGAAGGAGTCGCCGAGGTCGAGCTGACCTATAACTGGCCGTCCGAAAACGGGAGCGCACCTGAAACCTACACTGGAGGGCGGAACTTTGGCCACCTCGCCTACCGGGTCGAGAACATCTACGAGACCTGCCAGGCGCTCGTCGATGCGGGCCACACCATCAACCGTCCGCCGCGCGACGGGCACATGGCTTTCGTGAGGACGCCCGACGGCATCTCAATCGAGCTGTTGCAGGACGGCTATCTCGACCCGCAGGAACCTTGGGCGAGCATGGAAAACACCGGCAGCTGGTAGGCCGCGCGGGTCAGCCCAGATAGGGCGACTTCACGTCGTCGGGATGCGTCGTCGTCATCCGCAGGATGACGAACCCGACGACCGCTGAAATCAGCGATCCGAGCAGGATGCCGATCTTGGCCTCGTTGATCAGCAATTGCTGGTCGGCGAAGGCCAGCCCGCTGATGAACAGCGACATGGTGAAGCCGATCCCGCAGAGGATCGAGACGCCCCAGATTTCCGGCCAGGTTGCCTGATCGGGGCGAGGTGCAAAGCCGAGTTTGTCGGCTGCCAGAATGGCCAGGAAAATGCCCACCTGCTTGCCGACGAACAGACCCGCGGCGATCGCGAGCGGCAGCGGCGCCAGCACCTGTTCGAGCCCGAGTCCGGCAAAGGGCACGCCCGCATTGGCGAAGCCGAACACCGGGACGACCAGATAGGCGCTCCAGGGGGCGAGGCTGTGTTCCATGCGCTCGACCATCGTCTGGTCGTCGGGCCCGACCATCGGAATGCACAGCGCCGCGACGACGCCGGCGATGGTGGCATGGATCCCGGAATGAAGAACACAGTACCAGAGCACCACGGCCAGCGCGATAAAGGGCCAGAAGCGCGCCACCTTCATCCGGTTGAGGGCCATCATCGCGATCACCACCGCAGCCGAGGCTGCTAGCCAGCCGAGCTTGATATTGGCGGTGTAGAACAGCGCGATGACCACCACCGCGCCGATATCGTCGACGATCGCCACCGTGAGCAGGAACAGCCGCAACGATGCCGGGACGCGGTTTCCGAGTAGGCCGAGCACGCCCATGGCGAAAGCGATGTCGGTCGCGGCGGGGATCGCCCAGCCGCGCAGGAGTTCGGCATTGCCGCCTGCCACGCCGACATAAACCAGCGCCGGAAGGATCATGCCCGCGGCGGCGGCGAGGATGGGCAGGCGCCGCGCCTGCGCACTCGAGAGCTGGCCCTCGATCCATTCGCGCTTCACTTCAAGACCGACGACGAAGAAGAACACCGCCATTAGTGCGTCGTTGATCCACAGGTGCAGGTCATCCAGCTTGGCGATCGGCGTCCAGGCGAGCTCGCCGTAGAACAGGGCCTCATATTCGCCGGCGAAAGGCGAATTGGCCGCGAACATCGCCGCTGCGGCAACCAGGATGAGGAGGATGCCCGCCGATGCGTCGCTGACGAAGAGCGCGCGGACGGGGGCGAAAACGAGGCGGAAAGCGGAAGGACGTTCGGTCATCTTGGGCCGCTCTCTTTCGCAAAGCTGCCCGCGTTGCAAGTCTTGAGGTATCGGAGTAGTCAGAAAGGGAGGGGGGTGGCGCTTGTTTTTGGGGGGCTTCACGCTGGCGGAATGGTTCGTGCTCGTGCAGCACGAATTGCTGCTGTTCGCCGCAGCCTTCTTTGCGCTCGGCATGATCGACGAACTCGCCCTCGATTGCCTCTATGCGTGGTTTCGCCTGACCGGGCGCATCCGCACGCAGCGCGTCGACGAACGCAGCCTCGCAGAGCCCCGTAGCCTCGCGGGCCGCGCCGTCGTGTTCATTCCCGCGTGGCAGGAAGCAGCGGTGATCGGCCCCACGCTGACGCATATGCTCGATGTCTGGCGCCAGGACGAATTGGTCGTCTATGTCGGTTGCTATCGCAACGATCCCGCTACCATGGCCGCCGTGATGGCATCCGTTCGGGGCGATCCGCGGGTACGGCTGGTGGTGCACGATAGGAAGGGGCCGACCTCCAAGGCCGATTGCCTGAACCGGATCTATCTTGCGATGGCCGAGGACGAGCAACGGACGGGCGCCGATTTCCGTATGGTCGTGCAGCACGATGCCGAGGACATGGTCGATCCGGCTGCGCTCGATCTGCTCGACGCAGCGCTGTGGCACGCCCATTTCGTGCAGTTGCCCGTCATCGCACTCCCCCAAAAGCATTCGGCATGGATCGGTTCGCACTATGCCGACGAATTCGCCGAATCGCATGGAAAGGCGCTCGTTGTGCGCGACGCACTGGGTGCCGCCATTCCCGGGGCCGGGGTCGGCTGCGCGATCGCCCGTGGCGCGCTCGCCCGGCTTGCGGACCGGCAGGGGGGCAAGCCCTTTGCCGAGGAGTCCCTCACCGAGGACTACGAGCTGGGTCTCAAAGTCGCGCAGGACGGTGGCACGGGCCGGTTCCTGCGCGTGCGCACCTTGGATGGGCGACTGATCGCCACGCGGTCCTACTTTTCTGCGCGGCTGGAAGCGGCGGTCCGCCAGAAGACGCGCTGGATGCATGGCATTGCCTTGCAGGGCTGGGACCGGCTCGGCTGGGGGCGCGAGCCGGTCGAGCTGTGGATGCAATTGCGCGACCGGCGTGGGCCCTTGGCCTCGATCCTGCTGGTGATCGCCTATCTGCTCGTCTGCCTGCTTTCGGTCGGCATGGTCCTGCAGCAAGCCGGGATCGTCACTCCGCCTCCCGCCACCGCGCTGCTGTCGGCGCTGCTGCTGCTGAATGTCGGCGGACTGATGCTGCGCCTGTTCGTGCGCGCCTGCTTCACTGCGCGCGAATTCGGGTGGCGTCAGGGCCTGCTCGCGATCCCGCGCATTCTCGTATCGAACGTCATCGCGATCATGGCCGGGCGGCGCGCGCTGACTGCCTATGTCGGGACGCTTCGCGGCGCGCCCGTTGTGTGGGACAAGACCGAACATCGGGACCATCCGCTGTTGGCGCAGGCGGCAGGTGAGGGAGCATGATCGGGGGATTTGCCAGACGCGAGGGACAGCCGGTCCTCTTCCTCGGACTGCTGTTCGCCGGCTGGTGCCTGCTGCGCGTGCTCACCTGGCACAATCCCTGGCCCGAGCAGCTCGACTTGCCCGAGTTGCTGCAACTGACCGATGCGATCTCGACGGAGGCGGCCCCCGTCGCGCGTGTGAGCGACCCTCTGAAAGACGTGCACCTCGCTAAGGCAGAACGGGCGCAACCGCATGTGGCTCTCCGCACCAACCATGTGCCCCTAGACTCGAACATACCCCCAACGTCGCCGCAGCCCGATTTCGCGGCCTATTTCGATACGCATCGCCGCGCGGTGGGACATAATCTGCTTTTCGCCGCCGGAATGGCGAGCCTGCCCATGCCGCGCAGCGTCGCGGTCTTGCTCGACGGTGCGCCGGGCGTTGCGCGTTCGATCGCGAGGGCGCCGCAGCCGCTAACGGCCTCGCCCTGGCACGTCGACGCGTGGGCCTTGCTGCGCGAGGGTGGTGTGCGGCTGACCGGGGGAGGCGAGCGGCCTGCCAGTTACGGCGCGAGCCAGCTGGGTGCAGTACTCGCCTATCGCCTCGCGCCCACCGGCGCAGCGCACCAACCGGTTGCCTATGCGCGCGTTGCGCGCTCGCTGGTCGATGGCGGCGAAACCGAGGGAGCTCTCGGGATTCGGGCGCGTCCCCTTCCCGGTGTCCCTATCGCCTTCCATGCGGAAATGCGCGTGACCGAAAGACCCGGGCGGAGCGCAGAGATCCGCCCGGCCGCCTTCCTTGCCGGCGGGTTCGATTCGCTGCGCCTCCCCGGACAGGTTACGGCGCGGGGCTATGGTCAGGCTGGCTATGTCGCCGGCGACTTCGCGACTGCCTTCGCCGATGGTGCAGTCGTCGCCGAACGCGAGCTCGCGCGGTTCGACCTCGCCACCGTCTCGCTCGGGGCAGGAGCCTGGGGCGGTGCGCAGCGGGGCGCGGCGCGGCTCGACTTTGGCCCCAGCCTCTCGGTGAAGCTCGAACTGGGCGGCGCTCCTGCCCGGATCGAGGCAGACTATCGCTGGCGCGTGGCTGGCGGTGCCGAGCCGGGGAATGGCGGTGTCGTGACGCTTTCGACCGGCTTCTGACATCGTCCCGCTTTTATCCGCCGCGCCCCTGCGATAGGGCGCAGCCATGGACGTCTATCTCCCCATCGCGAACCTGTCCGTAAATGGACTGTGGATCGTCGCGCTGGGGGCCATCACCGGTGTGCTGTCGGGCCTGTTCGGTGTCGGCGGCGGGTTCCTGACCACGCCGCTGCTGATCTTCTACGGAATTCCGCCCACCGTCGCTGCGGCATCGGCCTCGACGCAGGTCACCGGCGCGAGCGTCACCGGCGTGCTGGCGCATGGCGGGCGCGGCGGGGTCGACTACCGGATGGGCGCGGTGATGGTCGGTGGCGGGATCATCGGCTCGGGCTTCGGCGCGCTGCTGTTCCGCTTCTTCCGCTCGATCGGCCAGATCGACGTGGTGATCAACGCGCTCTACGTCGTCCTGCTCGGGGGGATTGGGCTGCTGATGGCGCGGGAATCGGTGCAGACGCTGCGCGGGACCGGCAGCACCCAGGCGCCGCGCCGCCGGCACCACCCGCTGGTCGCCAGCCTGCCGCTGCGCTGGCGATTCTATCGCTCGGGTCTCTACATCTCGCCGCTCGCGCCGTTGATCGTCGGCATGGTGGTGGGCATGCTCACCATGCTGATGGGCGTCGGCGGCGGCTTCATTCTCGTGCCCGCCATGCTCTACATCCTCGGAATGAGCGCGAATGTCGTCGTCGGGACCTCGCTCTACAACATCCTCTTCGTCACCATGGCGACGACGATGATGCACTCGCTGACCACCAAGGCGGTCGACATCGTGCTGGTTTTCCTGCTGCTTCTCGGCTCGGTCACGGGGGCACAGTTGGGATCGAAGATGGCGGTGAAGGCCAAGCCCGAACTGCTGCGCCTGATCCTTGCCGCGATCGTCCTGGTGATCGCCTTCAACATGTTCCTCCGCCTGTTCTACCGGCCGGACGAAATCTACACGGTCACGCCGCTGTGAGGGCGCTGCTGCTCCTCCTCTTCGCCTTCGTGCTGATGGGCCAGCGCGATCCGATCCTCGTGCCCGAGGTCAGCCAGCACGAGGTGAGGGTGCGCCAGGGTTTCACCGGCACCGAATTGCTGCTGTTCGGCGCTGTGCTCGACCCGCAGGGCCGCGCGGCGGGAAGCGACTACGACATCGTGGTCGTGCTCAAGGGGCCGTCCGAACCCGTGCGTCTGCGCGAGAAGGAACGCTTCGCGGGGGTTTGGATCAACGCCGCGAGCAGCGATTTCCGCTCGGTCCCCTCCTATTTCGCGGTCGCCTCCTCGCGGCCCATTGCGCAGATCGTCGACGAGAAGACCGCTGCGATCTACGAATTCGGCACCGACTACATCCAGCTCTCGCCCAGCGGGGTGATCGATCCGGAGGAACAGGCCCGCTTCAAGGACGGGCTGGTCGATCTGAAAACCCGACAGCAGCTCTACAAGCAGGATTTCGGCGGCGTGCAGATCAGCCAGCAGGTGCTTTACCAGGCGCGTATCTCGCTGCCGTCGAACGTGGCCACGGGCACCTATACTGCGGAGACCTTCGCAGTGCGCGATGGACGGGTGATCGCCTCGGCGTTGGCCGAGGTCGAAGTGAAGAAGGTGGGATTCGAACGACTCGTTGCCGATTATTCGCAGCAGTGGTCGCTGATCTACGGCCTCATGGCGGTGGCGCTTTCGGTCGGGATGGGCTGGGCGGCAGGTCGGCTTTTCGCGCTCATCTGAGTGCTTCCCTGAGGCGCACGTTGACCACATCTTAAGCAGTTTGCTGCAGGCAGGAACCGTGCGCATGGGTCGCGCGCGCTATGTGGGAACCAGCCAGGGCAATGACCGATTTTGGGCAAACCAATTTCCGTACTTTCGATCCTTCGAAAGAAGACGGTGCCGAACCGCCCGAGCCGCGGAGCGCCTCGCTACGCGATCGCATTCGCCGCAACACGGAAAGTGCCGGTCCAGCGGCCTCTCCCTCGGGCTATCTCCACCAGCCCTCGCGGCCTCCTGCCACCGATGCCTCGCGCCCTTCGGCGCCACAAGCTGCGCAGGCCGAAGCTCCTGCAGAGGCAAGCACATCGCCCGCTGTCGAGGCAGACAGCCGACAATCGCCTGTGAACAAGGGCGGCGGCGAAGGCACGAAGCCAAAGGACACGACGCCCGTGCCCACCGACTGTTCGACCCAGCCCATCGGCGTGGTGCTCGAAATCGCCGGGTCGAGTTCGCAGATCGCGATCGATCTCCAGCGGCTCAACGAATGTGCCGAAGACCCCGATCCCTCGATCGCCATGGCCGGCCAGGTCGGTTCGCAGATCAAGATTCGCGTCGGCAACAGCTGGCTGCTCGCCAGCGTCCGCAACCAGCGGCAGGATCGCCAGGCTGGCTCGATCCTCGCGCATATCGACTTCCTCGGCGAGGGGATGGAGGAGAAGCTGACCGGAAAGCTGCACGCCTTCCGCCGCGGCGTGACCCGCTACCCCGTGCCCGGCGCGATGGTCTATCCCGCCTCGACGGCGGATCTGCAGCAGGTCTACGCCAGCGATGGGCGCAGTGCAGTCACCATCGGCAAGGTCTATCCGACCAAGGACATCCGTGCGGGCATCTATGTCGATGCCATGCTGGGCAAGCATTTCGCGCTGCTCGGCTCGACCGGTACGGGTAAGTCGACCAGCGCCGCGCTGATCCTGCATCGCATCTGCGAGGCAGCGCCCGAGGGTCACATCGTGATGATCGACCCGCACGGCGAATATGCCTCGGCCTTCCGCAACACCGGCGTGATCCTCGACGTCTCGAACCTCCAGATGCCCTACTGGATCATGAATTTCGAGGAGCATTGCGAGGTGCTGCTCACCAGTGCCGGCAACGAACGCCAGGTCGATGCCGACATTCTCGCCAAATGCCTGCTCAAGGCGCGGCAGAAGAGCCGGCTGGCCGAACACATGGGCAAGATCACGGTCGATTCGCCGATCCCGTACCTGCTGTCCGATCTCTCGAGCGAATTGCAGGACGCGATGGGGAAGCTCGACAAGTCGACCACCTCGGCGCCCTACATGCGGATCAAGACCAAGCTCGACGAGGTCAAGGGCGACCCGCGCTACCAGTTCCTGTTCTCGGGCATGCTGGTGGCCGACACGATGAGCGACTTCATCTCGAAGATCTTCCGCATGCCTTCGAACGGCAAGCCGATCTCGATCATCGACGTCTCGGGCGTGCCGTCCGACATCACCGCCACCGTGGTCGCGGTGCTCAGCCGGCTGGTGTTCGACTTCGCCATCTGGGGCCGCGAGGAACGCACTTCGCCGATCCTGCTGGTCTGCGAAGAGGCGCATCGCTACGTCCCCAACGAGAAGAACGCCGACGGCAATTCGGTCGGCACCATCCTCAGCCGGATCGCCAAGGAAGGCCGCAAGTACGGCATCAGCCTGGGCCTGATCACGCAGCGCCCGTCCGACCTCGCCGAAGGCGTGCTGTCGCAGTGCGGCACGATCATCGCCATGCGCCTCAACAACGACCGCGACCAGGAATTCGTCCGCGCGGCGATGCCCGAAGGCGCGCGCGGCTTCCTCGATGCGATCCCGGCACTGCGCAACCGCGAGTGCATCATCTGCGGCGAAGGCGTCGCCATCCCGATCCGCGTGAGCTTCGACAATCTCGAGGAAGCCAAGCGTCCGGCCTCGGACGACCCGAGCTTCATCGAATTGTGGAACCGCACGGGCGGCGAAGAGGACGTCGTCCAGCGCACGGTCAAGCGCTGGCGCAGCCAGGGATAAGAGGTCCCGTGCGGGGGATTACGTCCCCCGCGTATCCCCGAACAGGTGGATGTGCAGCCGGTCGCTCATGCGAAAGCCGTGCTCGACGCAGAGCGGGGCGAGCCATTTCTCGCGTGTGCGGAGCGTCTCGCTGTCGGTCCCTTCGGGCATGAGGAAGACGTGGCCGGGCCTGAAGCGATAGCGTTCGCGCAGCGCAAGGACCTCTTCGACATCCGCCGGTTCGGCGATCACGAACTTGAACCAGGCGCGCGGGTCGGTCGCATAGGCGTCGAGCCGTTCGGGCAACAGCGCGAGCTCGGGCGGGTTGCCGCTATGCGCCAGCTTGGGGCTGACGTTGAATTGGTCGATGCGGATATCCAGCCGCGCCGGCGCCTTGGTCGTGCCGTTGGTCTCGATCTCGACGCGCACGTCGGGCAGCAGCTCGAGCAGGCGGGCGAGGGCGGGGGCCTGCAGCAGCGGTTCGCCACCGGTGAGGACGAGGCGCGTCTGGCCGAGCGCGGTGATCCGGGCAGCAACCTCCTCCTCGTCCAGCGTCAGCTGGTTGGCCTTGCGCTCGAACTCCACACCGTCACGATGCGGACGATCGTCACCTTCGAAGTGCCAAGTATAGGCGGTGTCGCACCACACGCAGGCGAGGTTGCAGCGCGACAGCCGCAGGAAAGTGCAGGGCATGCCCGCGCTCGGCCCTTCGCCCTGTACACTGGCGAAGATCTCGGGTCCGCCGGTGTCGTCGGTGGCAAGGACTAAGGGCACAGGGAAAAGCCTCGACTGGTCGTTGCCACGGAACGGATGGACCGCATGGACCACGGTCCAAGCGCAAAAATTCCACCGGTCCCGAAAGTGCACTTCGATCGAAGATGCCCACGAGAGGGGAAGGGGCGATTGCCGAGGTCCATGATGCGCGGCCCTATGGCACGAAACGGGGGGAGTAGGAAAATTCTTCCTGGAGCCGGCGCCTGCAAATCAGCGAACGCCCACCGCCAGGTCCCATTGCGCGGGATCGAGCGCCAGAAGCTGCGCCAGTTGCGCATAGAGCGCGGGCTCTTCGCTGCGCAGGGCCGTCGGCTTCTCGAAGAAGGCGACGATAGCTTCGGCAAAGAATTCCTGATGGTTGGTCGCGCCATAGGGGTCGATCAGGGTCCGCTCTCCCCGGTCCAGCCGTTCGCCGTGATCGTGATAGGCGTCCAGCATCGCCTGCTCCCACCCGGCATAGGTCTGGCCCTTGCGCAGGATGGGGATGCCATCGACGTGACCGCTCAGGCCATCGAGCTGGTGGGCGAATTCGTGGATCACCACATTGTGCCCGTCCTGCGCATCGAGCCCGCCCTGCAATGCGTCGTCCCATGACAGGACGACCGGGCCGCGCGCCCAGCTTTCGCCGAGCGTCGCATGGTGGCCTTCGTGGACGAAATGGCCGTCGTGCGTGCCGCGCTCGGTAAGAAAGGCCGAGGGATAGACGAGCACGTTTCTGAGTGTGTCGTACCAGACCGGGCTGTTGACGATCAGCAGGCAGGCCTGCGCCCCGATGGAAAGCCTCATCGCCTCGGTCACTTCGAGGCCGTTGATGCCCCTGAAGGTAATCTGGTCGAAGAAGAGGTTCATCTTGCCTTCGAGCGCCTGGCGCAGGGGTTGAGGCAATCTCTTCACCAGCGGCACCAGTCTTTCCACCACCTCCCGCTGTTCGGCGGTAAGTGGCGTCGCCAACAGCGTTTTGCGTCTTCGACGCCGCCACCACCAACGGTAAGTCAGCAGGCCTGCGACGAGCAGGATACCCCCAGGGACGAGCCACGACGTCATTCGTCAAACGTAGGATGCGCTGCCGGGATTGGTAGGTTCGACCTTACCCCAGCCGCGCGAGCGCCGCTTCGAGGCGGGCGATCTCGGCCAGGTGATGCGCATGGTCGGCGCGGGCCTTCTCGACCGCTTCGGGCTTGGCGCGTTCGACGAAGTTCGCATTCGACAGGCGTCCATCGAGCGACCTGGCTTCCTTCTGCGAGGCGACGAGCGCCTTTTCGAGACGCGTCTTCTCGGCATCGATGTCGATCACGCCTTCGAGCGGGATAACGAACTCGTCCTCGCCCGCGGCGATCTGCATGGCGGGGCCGGCGGGTGTTTCGCCGAAAGTCACCGGCGTCAGGCGCGCGAGGCGCTCGATCGAGGCGGCATTCGCTTCGACGACGCGCTTGCCGAGCGGCGAGGGCGCGGCGACGAATGCCGCCAGCTTGGCGCCCGGCGCGATTCCCAGCTCGTTCTTGGCCGTGCGTGCGGCGGAGGTGAGCGCGATCAGCCAGTCGATCTCGGCCTTGGCCTCCGTATCGACCTCGGCCTGAGGATCGGGCCACTTGGCGGTGATCAGCGGGTAGTCCGCGCGCGCGCCCTGTTTCGACCACAGCTCTTCGGTGATGAAGGGCATGAAGGGGTGGAGCATGACGAGGATCTGGTCGAGCGCCCAGCCGGCGACGGCTTTCGTTTCGTCGTCGAAATTGCCCTTGATCAGCTCGATATACCAGTCGCAGAAGCGATCCCACACGAAGTGGTAGATCGTATTTGCGGCGGCATCGAAGCGCAGCTCTGCCAGTGCAGCGTCGAGTGCCTGCTTGGTCTCGACCACCTCGCCGATGATCCAGCGGTTGACCGCGTGGCTGGCCTCGGGCGCCGCGATGTTGGTGCTGGCACCAATCCCGTTGGCCTGGCAGAAGCGCGTCGCGTTCCACAGCTTGGTCGCGAAATTGCGATAGCCCTCGATCCGCTTGTCATCCATCTTGATGTCGCGGCCCTGGCTTTCCATCGCCGCCATGAAGAAGCGCAGCGCATCGGCGCCGTACTGGTCGATGAGGCCGAGCGGGTCGACGACATTGCCCTTGGACTTGGACATCTTCTGCCCGTCCGCGGCGCGTACGAGGCCGTGGAGGTAGAGCTTGGGCCACGGGTTCTGGCCGGTGTTGTACTGCCCCATCATCATCATGCGGGCATCCCAGAAGAACAGGATGTCGAAGCCGCTGATCAGTAGGTCGTTGGGATAGTGCTTGGCGAGCAGGTCGGTCTGCTCGGGCCAGCCGAGCGTCGCCGAAGGCCACAGCGCCGAGGAAAACCAGGTGTCGAGCACGTCCTCGTCTCGGGTCAGCGCCACGCCTTCCCCCGCCTGTGCCTGCGCCTCTTCCTCCGTCATGGCGACATAGGCCTTGCCCTCGGTATCGTACCACGCCGGAATGCGGTGGCCCCACCACAGCTGGCGGCTGACGCACCAGGGCTGGATGTTCTCCATCCAGTTGAAGAAGGTCTTCTCCCAGCTCTTGGGGACGATCTCGATGTCGCCGCTCTTCACCGCCTCGATCGGCTTCTTGGCGAGCGTCTCGGCATCGACATACCACTGGTCGGTCAGCCAGGGTTCGATCACCACGCCGCCGCGGTCGCCGAAGGGCGTTGCGATGGTGCGCGGCTCGAAATCGCTCTCGACCGGCTCGCCATCCTTGTCCTTGGTCACGTGCGGGATGAGGAAGCCGAGTTCCTTCATCCGCGCCACCACCAGTTCGCGCGCGCCGTCGACGCCGTCGCGCCTGAAGCGGTGCAGGCCGAGGAATTCCTCTGGAACCAGCCCGTCAGCCGTCTGGCAGACATTACCCTCGGCATCGAGCATGTTGAGCATCTCGGCGGGTTTCATCCCGGCGCGCTTGCCCACGTCGAAGTCGTTGAAATCGTGCCCCGGGGTGATCTTGACGCAGCCCGAGCCGAGTTCGGGATCGGCATGCTCGTCGGCCACCACCTTGAAGCGGCGACCGGTGATCGGCTGGAGGATTTCCTTGCCGACCACGCTTGCATAGCGCGCGTCGTCGGGATGCACGGCCACCGCCATGTCGGCCAGCATGGTTTCGGGGCGCGTGGTGGCCACGACAAGGTAATCCTTGCCCTCGGCGGTCTTCACGCCGTCCGCGAGCGGATATTTGAAGTGCCAGAACCCGCCCTTGACGTCCTGCGTCTCGACCTCGAGGTCGGAGATCGCGGTCTTGAGCTTGACGTCCCAGTTCACCAGCCGCTTGTCGCGATAGATCAGCCCGTCGTTGTAGAGGTCGACGAAGGTCTTGAGCACGGCATTGCTGAAATGCTCGTCCATGGTGAACTGCTCGCGGCTCCAGTCCATCGAACAGCCAAGGCGGCGCAGCTGGCGCGTGATCGTGCCGCCGCTTTCCTCCTTCCATTCCCACACCTTGGCGACGAAATCCTCGCGGCTGTAATTGGTGCGCTTGTCCTGCCGCTCCTCGAGCTGGCGTTCGACCACCATCTGCGTCGCGATGCCGGCGTGGTCGGTGCCGACCACCCACAGCGCATCCTTGCCGCGCAGCCGCTCGTAGCGGATCATCACGTCCTGCAGCGTGTTGTCGAGCGCGTGGCCGATATGCAGGCTGCCGGTGACGTTGGGCGGCGGGTTGACGATGGTATAGGGCTGCGCCTCGGGGCGCTCGGGCCGGAACAGGCCGTTGTCTTCCCAATGCGCGTACCAGCGCTTCTCGATTTCGGCGGGGTCGAAGGTCTTGGGTAGCTCGGTGGTCATTTATCTCGTCGCTGGCGCTTGTGTGCGGGACCGGCCCGCTCCCCCCCGGGCCGCAACGGCACGGTATCTTATGGGTGGCCGGGTGGGGGAGCGGGCCGGTGCCGGTAAATTGATAGGACGCCCATGCCAGCGCCCATGCTGCGATGCAACGCCGGAGGTGATGCGCATGGATAGCCGCTTGGCAAGCGACTGATTTGTCCGCATACCGCGCGCGCAATGGGTGGTTTCGCCGAATACGAACTTGTCGAGGGGGACGACGGCGGCACGGCGCTCGTGCTGTCGGGGCCGTACCTCGTCTCGACCATCGGCGAGATCGACCAGGATCTGCGCGGGCTCGATGGCCCGCTGGACCGGATCGATCTCTCCGCCATCACCGAAATCGACACCGTCGGCGCGTGGATGGCGCGCTGGCTGGCGAATGCTCATGGCGCCGAGATCACCGGCGCGAGCGACCGCGCGAAGCGGCTGATCGGTGCACTCACGGATGCTCCGGCCGACGAGGATCTGAGCGCGCCGCGCCTGCCGGTGTGGGAACGCGTGCCGCAGGCGATGGGCGACAAGGTCTACGGTGCGCGGCGCGGGGTCTACGGCGTGCTCGGCTTTCTCGGCGCGCTGCTGGTTTCGAGCGCCAGCCTGGTGCGCCACCCGCGTCGTTTTCGCGTTCTTGCGCTGGTCCGCCAGCTCGAACTGGTCGGGGTCACCGCGCTGCCGATCATCGGTCTGATGAGCTTCCTAATCGGCATCGTCATCGCGCAGCAGGGCGCTGTGCAGCTGGCGCAGTTCGGCGCCGAGACGCTGACGGTCAATCTGGTCGGGCGGATCACCTTGCGCGAACTGGGCGTGCTGATGACCGCGATCATGGTCGCGGGCCGATCGGGCAGCGCCTTCGCCGCGCAGATCGGCACCATGCGGCTGACCGAAGAGGTCGACGCCATGCAGACCATCGGCATCTCGCCGATGGAGGCGCTGGTGGTACCGCGCATCCTCGCCGCGGTGCTGATGATGCCGCTGCTCGGCTTCTATTCGGCGGGCGTGGCGATCGTCGGCGGCGCAGTCGTCGGCCAGTTCATGCTCGGCATTCCCTTCTGGACCTTCCTTCTGCGCATCCAGGAAGTGGTGCCGCTGCACGACCTGTGGGTCGGGCTGATCAAGGCGCCGGTCTTCGGCCTGATCGTCGCGCTGGCGGGCTGCTATCACGGCATGCAGGTGAAGGGGAATTCGGAAGACGTCGGCCTGCGCACCACCATGGCGGTGGTTACCGGCATCTTCGCGGTAATCGTGATCGACGCCTTCTTCGCGGTGTTCTTCACCGAAGTCGGGTGGGGCTGATGGCGCAGGACGAAACCGGGCGCGAGCTGGGCCGGCACGAACGCTATCGCGGCGAATTTCCGATCGTCGTCGAGGGGCTGACCAATGCCTTCGGCGAACAGGTCGTCCACCGGGACCTCGACCTCAAGGTCCGCCGCGGAGAGATTCTCGGCGTGGTCGGCGGGTCGGGCACGGGCAAGAGCGTGCTGATGCGCTCGATCATCGGGCTGCAGAAGCCGACCGCGGGTGACGTGCGTGTCTTCGGTCGCTCGATCACCGACAGCGATCCCGAAGACGATATCGGCATCCGCAACCGCTGGGGCGTGCTGTTCCAGGGCGGCGCGCTGTTCAGCACGCTGACCGTGGGCGAGAACGTCGAGGTTCCGCTCAAGCAGTTCTACCCCGATATCGAGCCCGAACTGCGGCACGAGATCGCGCGCTACAAGGTGATGCTTTCGGGCCTCCCCGAAGAGGCGGTGAGCAAGTATCCGTCGGAACTGTCGGGCGGGATGAAGAAGCGCGCCGGGCTCGCCCGCGCGCTGGCGCTCGACCCCGAACTGCTGTTCCTCGACGAGCCCACCGCCGGGCTCGACCCGATCGGCGCGGCGGCCTTCGACCGATTGACGCGCGAGCTCAAGGAAACGCTCGGCCTGACCGTTTTCCTGATCACCCACGACCTCGATACGCTGCACGAGATCTGCGACCGCGTCGCGGTGATCGCCGACCAGAAGGTGATCGCGGTCGACACCGTGCCCAAGCTGATGGAACTCGACCATCCCTGGATCCAGGAATATTTCAACGGCCCGCGCGGACGCGCCGCATTGACCGCGCAGGCGCTCGACGAATTGCGCAAGCATATGGACGAGCCGGTCGCGGCGCATGCGGTCAAAGCGTTGGACAAACCGCCTGCGGGCAAGGCATAGGGCCGATGAGGCTACGCCCCCCTACCTGCGACACCGAGGTCTGGAGCGATTTGGCTCCTCGGGAGGAGGCCGAGCGCAGGACTATGTCAATAATTCAAGGTCGGTCGACGCGCCGAGGGGCCAAATCGACCAGATCCCGGAGGGACGACAAAATGGCTTCCATCTCGAACAAAAATGCGCTTCCAAAGGGTTACGCCCTTTGTGGCGTGCATTTTCGCCCGATATGTTCGCCATTTTGGCGCCTCGGGGCCGCAGGTAGGGGGGCATAGCCTCAAAAATGGAAACGCGGGCAAATCACGTTTGGGTGGGGGCGGTCACGCTGCTGATCCTCGGCGCGCTCGCGCTGTTCATAGTCTGGCTCGCGCGGCTCGGCGGCGGGGCGCAGAACGAATACGACATCTTCTTCAAGCAGTCGGTCGCCGGTCTTGCCAACGGCAGCTCGGTCGATTTCGCCGGCGTTCCCGTGGGCCAGGTCAACCAGATCGAGCTGTGGGACAAGGACCCCGAGTTCGTCCGCGTGCGGATCAAGGTCAAGGAAAGCGTGCCGATCCTCGTCGGCACCACCGCCACGATCCAGGGCAGCTTCACCGGCGTCTCGACGATCACGCTCGACGGCGCGCGCAGCGGGGCGCCGCCGATCTCCTGCGAGACTACCGCCTGCACCGAGGGCGTCCCGATCATCCCGCCGACCGCCGGCGGCGGCTTCGGCGCGGTGCTGGCGAGCGCGCCGTTGCTGCTCGAGCGGCTGGCGACGCTGACCGAGCGGCTCACCATGCTGCTGAGCGACCGCAACCAGGAAGAGATCTCGCAGATCCTCGCCAACACCAATGCCGCCAGCGCCGGCTTCGCTTCGGCCGCGCCGCAGATGGAGCGGACCATGGCCGAGCTGCAGGTCACGCTGCGCGAAGCGAGCGAGGCGCTCGACCAGTTCGAGAAGGTCACCGCGACCACCGACCGCATCCTCAACGAGGAAGGCGAGGCGATCGCCAAGGACCTGCGCGCGACGCTCAAATCGGCGAGCGGCGCGGCCAAGGCGCTCGAGGACACACTCAACGAGGCGCGGCCCGCGACCAAGCAGCTTACCGAAAGCACGCTGCCCGCCGCCGAGGCGACGCTGAAGGACCTGCGCGCAACCAGCAAGGCGCTGCGCGACGTGACCGAGAAGATCGACGAAAAGGGCGCGGGCGCGCTGCTATCGAGCCAGCCGCTGCCCGACTACAAGCCGTGAGGGGCCTGAGCATGACACGCACCATCAAATTCGCCGCGCTGGCCCCGGCCCTGTTGCTCGGCGGCTGTCTCAGCCTCGGCGGCGAGGCGCCCGACAGCCTGCTGACGCTGACGCCCGCGACCACGGCGCCCGCAGGCACCGGCGCGAGCGGTTCGCAGAACAGTGCGCTGGTGCTGTCAGAATTCGAAGTGCCCAAGGCGCTCGACGTCACCCGCGTACCGGTTCAGGTCACCGATACCGAGATCGCCTATCTCCAGGACGCGGTGTGGGTCGAACGGCCCGCGCGGCTGTTCCGCCGCCTGCTCGCCGAAACGATCCGCACGCGCTCCAACCGCGTCGTGATCGACGGCGACGATCCGGGCGTGAGCGCCAACGACCGTTTGCAGGGAAGCCTGCGCAGCTTCGGCTACGACGCCCGTACGCGCGAAGCCGTCGTGACCTTCGATGCGGTGCGCAACGGCGCGGGCTCGGCCGTCGTGACGCGCCGGTTCGAGGCGCGAGTGCCCGTGGCAGCACCCGAGACGGCTTTCGTCGGTCCGGCGCTCAACGAAGCGGCCAACAAGGTCGCGGCCGACGTCGCCAGCTGGATCGGCTGAGAAGCGACTAGGCTCGCGCCAGCCGCACGAACTCCATCGCCTTGAGGAATTCGCCCAGCCGCCGGGCGCGGCGTGCGCTCGCTTCCTCGTCCTCGCCCCATTGCTCGATCTGCCAGTCCTCCTCGAGATTGGCCGCGGCCCACAGCGCTTCGCCATCGGCCCCGTCCTCGAGCGCGGCGAGCCCGATGCACAGCGAGGCGGCGAGCGCGGTCAGCTGTTCGAGCGCGGCGAGGGTGAAGTCGTCGAGGCTCTCGAGGCGTGCCCCCAGGCGCTCGAGCGTCTCGGGCGGGTGCGATTTGGCGAGGATCCCGCTGACGCGTTCGAAGCGCACGCCTTCGCGCGCCTCGAGAGCCTCGACCAGCGGGTCCCAGACCTCGCGCTGGCGATGCCACAGCGGCTCGTCGGGATGCGCGCGATAACACAGCGTATCGGTGTCGGCGTAGCGCAGCAGCTTGGCGACGATCTCCTCGCGCGCCTCGGGCACCACGTCGAGCGCGTAGTCGGTCATGTCGCGAAAGGCGAAATGCGCCGGGTCGAGCGTCTCGCCCTGAGCGGCCCATTCGGCCGCCAGCGCCTGCGCGAGTCCTTCGGAGGCAACCACCTGCGGCTTGCCGCCCTGCGTCTTGATCGGCCTGCCGTCGAGCGCGACGTAGTGGCCGGGATCGCTCTTCTCGACGCTGACCTGCTTGTAGAAGCGCTTCATTCGCCGCTCTTCCAGCGCCTGGCGAGGACCAGCGGGAGGACGAAGACGTCGAGCGCACCGAGCGCGAGCAGGACATAACCTGCCACCTCGGGCAGCGGCAGGACCAGCGCCAGCACGAGCGCGCCGAGCACCGCCAGCGCCACGCCCGAGAGGCGCACCGCCTGGATCGTCAGGAAGCGTGCCTTGGCCGGATCATGTGCGGAAGGGTCATGCTGGTCCACGGATCAGGTCTCCCAATTGGCGCGCGGTTTCGGCCACCGCGCTGGCCCCCGCGTCGAGCAATTCGTGCGGCTCGTGATAGCCCCAGGACACGCCGATCGCGCGCACGCCCGCGGCCACCGCCATCTCCATGTCGAAGCTGGTATCGCCGATCATCACCGCCTCGGCGGGCGCGACACCGGCCTCGACCAGCGCCGCCTCGAGCATGGCGGGGTGCGGCTTCGATGGGTGCCGGTCGGCGGTCTGCAGCGAGACGAAACGCTCGCGGATGCCATGTGTGTCGAGGCAGGCGTGAAGTCCGCGATCGCTCTTGCCGGTGGCGACCGCGAGCAGATGTCCGGCGTCACCCAGTTCGTCGATCAGCGCGCTGATGCCTTCGAACAGCGGTTCGCGCAACGCGCCCGAGAGGCGCAGATCGCGAAAGCCGGACTTGTAGGCTTCGACCACCGCGTGGCGTTCTTCATCGCTGGCGGTGGGGGCCAGTTCGCGCAGCGCGTAGGGCAGGCTCAGCCCGACCATGCGGCGCACGTGATGGCGTTCGGGGGCGACCAGGCCCGTCCTGGCGAAGGCCTGCTCCATGGTTTCGCAGATCGCCGCCTGGCCATCGACCAGCGTACCGTCGCAATCGAAGACGACGAGACGGCTCATCCGGCGAGCCCGCGAATCGTTGCGGCGAGCTCCTCGTTGCCGCCAACGGCGAGCCCCGCCGCGATCGCCTCGCGCTCGCTGGCGCTGCGCTTCTGCGACAGCTTGTAGGTCGGGCGCCATTCGCGCACCTCGAGCTCGAAACCGACAATCGCCTTGAACAGGCCGTTCCACATGTCCTCGCTCGCCTCGCTGGCGTTCCAGCGCTCGCCTTCGAGGCGGTCTTCATGCGTGTCGATGAGGTCGTAGAGCAGACCGTCGAGCTCGGCATCGTCCAGCCGGCGCACCAGTCCCTCGAGCTCGATCGCGACATAGTCCCAGGTCGGCACCGTATCGCGATTTTCATACCAGCGTGGCGAGACATAGCCGTGCGCGCCATTGACCGTGGCCAGCGCGGTGGCGCCGTCGAGATGCCGCACCAGCGCATTGCCGCGCGCGAGGTGGAAGCGGAGCCGGTCCTCGCCCGTCCACAGCAGCGGTGTGTGTGCCACGCGCGGTCCCTGCGGGGTGGTGAGGAAGATCATGCCGAAGCCGATCCGCTCGACGGTGGCGCGCATCTGCGCGTGGTCATCGGTGCGAAACAGCGGGTTGGGGTGCATCAGCGCTTGCCCTTGGGCTTGGGCTTCGGACCCGGCTTGCCTGCGGCGCCGCGCGAACGGCGCGGCGAACGCTGCGACTTGCGGAAGTTCTTGGCGTGCTGGCGCGCCTGCTGCTTCTTTTCCTCGCGGCTCTTGGGCGGCGGATCGTCGCGCATCGGGGTCGCATCGCTGGCGCTTTCCTCGAAACCGAGATGCTCCATGCTGCCAGCGAAATGTTCGGGCAATTCGGCGGTCACGTCGAGCTTGCCGCCATCGGGGCTGTCGATGATCAGCCGCCGGGCATGGAGGTGCATCTTGCGGCTGACCGCGCCGGTCAGGAAGGCGTCCTTGCCGCCATACTTGCCGTCACCGACGATCGGGTGGCCCATCGCCGCGCAATGGACGCGCAACTGGTGCGTGCGGCCGGTCATTGGCTGCAGTTCGAGCCAGGCGGCCTTCTTGCCCGCGCTGTCGACCACGCGATACTTTGTCTTTGCCGACTGGCCGCCCTCGTGATCGACATGCATCTTCTCGCCGCCCGATCCCGGCTGCTTGGCGAGCGGCGCTTCGATCACGCCTTCCTTGATGTCGGGCACGCCCATCACCAGCGCCCAGTAGATCTTCTTCGCCGAGCGGCCCGAGAAGCGCTTCGAGAAGAACGCCGCGCTGCCCGGCGTGCGCGCGACCAGCAGCACGCCGCTGGTGTCCTTGTCGAGCCGGTGGACCAGCCGCGGGCGGACGTCTTCCTCGCCGGGGGCGAAGGCGTCGAGCAGCCCGTCGACATGGTTGAAAGTGTTGGTCCCGCCCTGCGTCGCGAGGCCGGGCGGCTTATTGAGCACCAGCGCGCCCTTGGTCTGGTGGATGACCATCGCCTCGGCCTGTTCGATCTCGGCCTTCGACAATTCGCGCTTGGGCTTGTCCTTCTTGTGCGGCGCATCGCCGCCGGGGGGTACGCGGATCTGTTGGCCCTGCGCCAGCCGGTCGTCGGGCTTCACGCGTTTGCCGTCGACCCGCACCTGACCGGTGCGAGCCCATTTGCTGACCGTACCGAAGCCGACCTGCGGCAGATGCCGCTTGAACCAGCGGTCGACGCGGATACCGTCGTCGTCGGCTTCGACGGTGAAGCTGCGCACTTCGTCCGAGGTCTTCATCCGACCATCCTCATCAGGTTGAGCCCGGCCATCATTCCGGTGAGCCCCAGCGCGATCGACAGCACCACATAGAGCAGCGCGAAGAGATACTGGCCGCGCTCGATCATCAGCACCATTTCGAGGCTGAAGGCGCTGAAAGTGGTGAAGCCGCCGAGCAGGCCGACGCCCAGAAGCAGGCGCAACTGTTCGCCTTCGCCGCTACCGTGGCGCGCCAGCCAGCCGGCCAGCAGACCCATGGCGAGGCTGCCCGCGGCATTGGCGGCGAGCGTGGCGAAGGGGAAGGTCGTGACCATCTGCGGGCCGAGCCACTGCGTCATCGCGCGGCCCAGCTGCCAGCGCAGCATCGCGCCGAAGCCGCCGCCCAGAAAGACGTGCAGCGCGGCCACATAGGGAGAAAATGAGGACATTGCCGCAGCCCTTAGCCGCCAATTGCCCGTTCGTCATCCCGATGTGCGCGGCCATGCGGCGAATGCGACAAAGACTTGCCTTTGTGCTGGAGAATCCTTATGTGCGCCCCCGTTCGAGCCGGTCCGGAACGGATTCGGCGCGTTTTTCGTTCTTTTGGCGAAACCGTTTCAAGGAGGCAAAACCCGCGCTGCGGGCTCTGGCCCGCAAAGTCGAGGTATTGAAGTTTATGCAGATCATGGTTCGCGATAACAATGTCGACCAGGCCCTCCGCGCGCTCAAGAAGAAGCTGCAGCGTGAAGGCGTGTATCGCGAAATGAAGCTGCGTCGCCACTACGAGAAGCCGAGCGAAAAGCGCGCCCGCGAAAAGGCTGCCGCCGTTCGCCGCGCCCGCAAGCTCGAGCGCAAGCGCATGGAGCGTGACGGCGTCAAGTAAGCCGTTGCCAGCAAATCCAAGCTAAGCCATGAGGGCGCGGAGAAATCCGCGCCCTTTGCGTATCAGGACGAGTTCGATGACCGAGATTACCCGCGTTCCCCTCCAGCCCATCAAGAAGGGCTCGCTGACCAAGCTGTGGCTCGGCGTGATCGTCGCCGTGCTGTTCGGGGCCGGCCTCGCCTGGGCCGCCGTGCCCAAGGGCCTCAACGTCGAGGTCGTCACCGCTGGCACGGGCGATTCGCCCAAGGTGGGCGACGTGGTCTTCGTCAAATATGTCGGCAAGCTCGCCGACGGCACCGAATTCGACCGCTCGCAGCCGCTGCCCGTGCCCCCGGGGCTGTTCCCCGAAGGCAACCCCCTGCTGCTCGAGGAAGGCGCGATCATCGACGGCTTCATCGAGGGGCTGGGGCAGATGCAGAAGGGCGGCAAATACGTCCTCACCATCCCCGCCGAGCAGGCCTATGGCGCCGAACCGCCCCCGGGCTCGCCGATCCCGGCCAATGCCGATCTGGTGTTCGAGGTCGAAGTGGTCGATTTCATGAGCCGCGACGATTTCCAGGCGCGCGCCGCCGCGCTCCAGCAGATGATGGGACAGCAGCAGCAGGGCCAGGGCGGCGACGCACCGGCTCCCGCAGCGCCGCAATAGGGTTTCCCCGCGTTTTCTGCGGTTTGCCCATGCGGGGCGCCGCGTGATGCGCTAAAGGTCGTGCGAGGCGAGGGAGGCCGCGCATGACCGATACCGTTGCAATGCAGCACGAGGACTGGGCGCTGCGCCCCTGGGTGCTGGCGGGCCTGCTGGGTCTCGCCGGCCTCGGCGTGCATTTCCTCGCCCAGTGGGATGCGGACAGTTGGGCGCCATGGCGCGCGGCGCTGACCGCCGCGGTGGCCTTTGGTCCGCTGGCCTTCGCCTTCACGCTCGATCGCGCCCGGTGGCGGGAGCCGCTGGCCTTCGCGGCGCTGGTCGCGCTGGTCATGGCGGGGATCGCCTGGCGGGTCGCGGCGGGCGGAGAACAGCACGCCGATGCGCCCTTCTGGTTCGCCGCGGCGGTGGTAGCGATCGCGCTGGCGCTGCCGCTGTTCCAGGCGGGCTTCCATCGCCTGCGCTGGCGCACGCCCTACGACGCGACGCATTTCCACGTCTGGACCGACGCCATCAGCGCGGCGGGCGCGCTCGCTTTCACCGGGCTTTCGTGGCTGCTCCTGTTCCTGCTCTCGCAACTTTTCGCCGCGATCGAGATCGACCTGCTCAAGGAGCTGATCGAGAAGGGCTGGTTCGGCTGGACCTTCTCGGGGGCGGCCTTCGGCGCGGCGCTGGGCGTGCTGCGCAACCAGTTGAAGGTGATCGGCACGCTCCAGTCGGTGGTGATGCTGGTCTTCGCCATCATCGCCGTGCCGCTGGCGATCGCGCTGGCGATCTTCCTCGCCGCCGTGCTGGCGAGCGGGATATCCGTCCTGTGGAACGCCACCCAAAGCCCGACGCCGCTGCTGCTCTCGGTCGCCGTCGCCAGCTTCGTGCTGGTCAATGCGGTGATCCGCAATGGCGAGGAAGAAGCGAGCGGCAACCGCGTGATGCGCTGGGCGGCGCTGGCGCTGGCGCTGGCGATATTCCCGCTGGCGCTGCTCGCCGCGATCTCCACCGGAACGCGGATCGCCCAATACGGCCTCAGCCCCGAGCGCATCTGGGGCGTGATCGCGGTGGCCGTCGCGGTGGCCTATGGCGTGGCCTATTTCGTCGCCCCGATCCGCGGACGGATGGCCGGCTGGATGGCGCGCGTGCGCGGCGCCAACATGCACCTCGCGGTCGGCACCTGCGTACTCGCCTTCCTCCTCGCCCTGCCGCTGTTCGACTTCGGCGCGGTATCGACGCGCAACCAGGTCGAGCGGCTCGAAAGCGGCAAGGTGGCGGTCGAGGAATTCGACTTCGACGCGCTGCGCTGGGATTTCGGCGATGCGGGGAGGAGGGCGCTGGCGCAGCTTGCTCGAAGCAAGGACGCCGAAGTCGCCAAGCTGGCGAAAGAAGCACAGGAGCGCCAAAATCGTCCCAATCGCTGGCAGGCCGACGATAGCTACAAACGTCAAGCACGCTTGGCCAACTTGCGTGCCGACATCCCCGCGGGGAGCCTGCGCGACGCGGTCGAGGCCGAAGTGCGCGACAATGCCTGGATTTGTAACAAGCCCTGCGTCGCGCTCGACCTTGGACCGAGCGACGAGGGCGGGCACACGATTGCTTTTGTCGAGTCAGGGCAAGTCAGCAAGCGCGTGCTCGCAGCGCCGCCAGTCCGACGCGAAGAGGGCGACTCGTTTTCGGTTGCTGTTCAGATGCCTGAAGGGGTCGATCCGGACCCGCCGCCGCAGTCGGCCGATTCCACGGTCGAAATCCGCGACTGGACCGGGCGGCGAATCTATATCGATGGCCAGCCCGCCGGCGAGCCCTTCGAATAGCATTGCGCTGCAGCATCGCGCTTGAAGCTCGCCGCCTGTGCCGCTAACGCGCGAGCCATGTCAGTTACACGCGAAGAAGTGGCCAAGATCGCCTCGCTCGCCCGCATCAGGATGGGCGATGCCGAGCTCGACCGGATGGTCCCCGAATTGAACGGCATCCTTGCCTGGGTCGAACAGCTGGGTGAGGTCGACACCTCCGCCGTCGAACCGATGACCGCGGTCATCCCCAACACGCTGCGGCTGCGCGACGACGTGGTCGATGCCATCCCCGAAACCGCCGGCGGCCGGCGCGACGACGTGCTCGCCAATGCCCCCGCCGCCGAGCACGGCTTCTTCGGCGTGCCCAAGGTGATCGAATAATGCGGCGTCGTGACTGTCCTTCGACAGGCTCAGGACGAGCGGATTTGGTTGCCGAAATTACTACACCCGCTCAGCCTGAGCTTGTCGAAGGCCACGCGCTGACGGAAGAGACAGAGAAATGACCGAACTGACCAATCTGGGCGTCAAGGCGATCCGCGATGGTGTCGCCGGTGGCGATTTCACCGCGCGCGAGGTGGCCGAGGCCTTCAACACCGCGGTCGCCGAGGCCGCGGAACTCAACGCCTTCATCGTCACCACGCCCGACCACGCGCTCGCTGCCGCCGATGCGGTCGATGCCAAGCGCGCCAGGGGCGAGGCGCTCGGGGCGATGGGCGGCGTGCCGATCGGCATGAAGGATCTGTTCGCCACCAGGGGCGTCCAGACCAGTGCCGCAAGCCACATCCTCGAAGGCTTCAAGCCCGAATACGAGAGCACCGTCAGCCAGAACCTGTGGGATGCGGGCGCGGGCATGCTCGGCAAGCTCAACCTCGACCAGTTCGCGATGGGCAGCTCGAACGAGACCTCCTATTTCGGCAATGTCGTCTCGCCCTGGCGCAAGGCCGGCGGGGCCAACACCGACATGTCGCCCGGCGGCTCCTCGGGCGGCTCGTCGAGCGCGGTCGCCGCGCGCATTGCGCCCGCCGCCACCGGCACCGACACCGGCGGTTCGATCCGCCAGCCCGCCGCCTTCACCGGCATCTGCGGAATCAAGCCGACCTATGGCCGCTGCAGCCGCTGGGGCGTGGTCGCCTTCGCCTCCAGCCTCGACCAGGCCGGGCCGATGGCGCGCAGCGTCGAAGATTGCGCGATCATGCTCGAAGCCATGGCCGGCTTCGACCCCAAGGACGCGACCAGCCTCGACATGCCCGTGCCCGATTGGGAAGCCGCGCTGTCGGCGGACCTCAAGGGCAAGAAGATCGGTATCCCGAAGGAATACCGGATGGACGGGACCGACGAGGAAATCCTCAAGAGCTGGGAGCAGGGCAAGGAGTGGCTGCGCGATGCCGGCGCCGAGATCGTCGACGTCAGCCTGCCGCACACCAAATATGCGCTGCCCGCCTATTACATCGTCGCGCCCGCTGAAGCCTCGAGCAATCTCGCGCGCTATGACGGCGTGCGCTACGGCCTGCGCGACCTGCCCGACGGGGCGGGGCTGCAGGACATGTATGCCGCGACCCGCGCCGCCGGTTTCGGCGACGAGGTCAAGCGCCGCATCCTGATCGGCACCTATGTGCTGAGCGCCGGTTTCTACGACGCCTATTACACGCAGGCGCAGAAGATCCGCACACTGGTGGCGCAGGACTTCGCCAATGCCTTCGGCCAGTGCGACGCGATCCTCGCGCCGACCACGCCGACCGCGAGCTTCCCGCTCAATTCGCTCAACGAAGACCCGCTGACGATGTATCTCAACGACGTCTTCGCGGTCCCGGCGAGCCTCGCCGGCCTGCCCGCGATGAGCGTGCCCGCCATGCTCAATTCCGATGGCCTCCCGCTCGGCCTGCAGGTGGTCGGCAAGCCTTTCGACGAGCAGGGCGTGCTCGACGTGGGCCTCGCGATCCAGCAGCGCGCCGAGTTCGAGGCGAAGCCGGAGAAGTGGTGGTAATGACGATGATCCTGATCATCGTGGGCTCGGTTTTCCTTACCGGAATGGTCGCGCTCTTCATCTCGCGCAATGTCGAGCATGGAGAGGCGCGGTTCGGGCCAGATGGTCAACTTCCTCCCTATGAACCGCCAGTCAGGGATCGCTCCGATATGAAGGTATCGATCAAGCAGGGCAGCAAAATTGATGAGTAGTTATCGCATCCAGGGCGCAACGGGCGAGTGGGAGGTCGTGATCGGCCTCGAGGTCCATGCGCAGGTCACTTCGAAAGCCAAGCTGTTCAGCGGCGCCAGCACCGCCTTCGGCGCCGAGCCGAATTCGCAGGTCAGCCTCGTCGACGCGGCGATGCCCGGCATGCTGCCCGTGCCCAATCGCGAATGCATCCGCCAGGCGGTGCGCACCGGCATGGCGATCGAGGCCGAGATCAACAAATACAGCCGCTTCGACCGCAAGAACTACTTCTACGCCGACCTGCCGCAGGGCTACCAGATCAGCCAGCTCTACCACCCGATCGTGGGCGAGGGTTCGCTGCATATCGAGGCCGACGAGAAGGCCGGCATTCCCGAGGACAAGGTCATCGGCATCGAGCGCATCCATGTCGAGCAGGACGCGGGCAAGCTGATGCACGACCAGCATCCGACCATGTCCTATGTCGATCTCAACCGCAGCGGCGTGGCGCTGATGGAGATCGTGTCGAAGCCCGACATGCGCAGCCCGGCAGAGGCTGGCGCCTATGTCCGCAAGCTGCGCAGCATCCTGCGCTATGTCGGATCGTGCGACGGGAACATGGAAGAAGGCTCGATGCGCGCCGACGTCAACGTCAGCGTTCGCAAGCCGGGCGAGCCCTTCGGCACGCGGACCGAAACCAAGAACGTCAACTCGGTGCGCTTCGTGATGCAGGTCATCGAATACGAGGCCAACCGCCAGGTCGACGTGCTCGAGAACGGCGGCAGCGTCGACCAGGAAACGCGCCTGTTCGATCCGAACACCGGGACCACGCGGACCATGCGCAGCAAGGAAGACGCGCATGACTATCGCTATTTCCCCGATCCCGACCTGCTGCCGCTCGAGCTCGAGGACGGCTTCCTCGACGAATGCCGCGCCTCGCTGCCCGAATTGCCCGACGCCAAGCGCGCGCGCTACGAGACCGAGCTGGGCCTGACGCCCTACAATGCGCGCGAGCTGACCGCCGAGGTCGAGACCTTCGCGCGCTTCGAGACGCTGCTCGCCGCCACCGCCAAGGGTATCGGCAAGCCCGAGGCCGAGGTCGCGACGCAGGTCGCCAACTGGGCGCTCTCTGTCGCGCCCGGCGTCATGAAGTCGCTCGGCGAGGAGGCGAATCCGGCCCATGCCACCGCCGAGGCGCAGGCGAGCATCCTCGACATGCAGGCCAAGGGCGAAATCTCGGGCGGGCAGGCCAAGGAAATCTACGAGATCGTCCTCAAGACCGGTCGCGATCCCGGGGAAATCGCCGATAGCGAGGGCCTCAAGCAGGTCAGCGATACCGGCGCCATCGAGACCGCGATCGACCAGATCATCGCCAACAACGAGGACAAGGTCGCCGAATATCGCGGCGGCAAGGACAAGCTGTTCGGCTTCTTCGTCGGCCAGACGATGAAGGCGATGCAGGGCAAGGCCAATCCGGCCGTCGTCAACCAGATCCTCAAGGACAAGCTGGGCTGAAGCCCGGCAGAACGCATCAATTCGGGTGGGCGCATCAGGGCGCGCCCACCCTTTCAATCCAAGAGAGAAAAACAGAGGGGGAGTCGCACCCATGCGCCATATTTCCACCGTCGCGGCCTTGCTGGCCTGCGCCGCCGCTGCACCGCTTGCCGCCAAGGAGGGGATGTTCACCCCCGGCCAGCTGCCCGAGATCGCCGATGACCTGCGCGAAACCGGGCTCGAGGTTGCGCCCGAGGCGCTCGCCGACCTGACCGGTTTCCCGATGGGCGCGATCGTCCAGCTGCAGGGTTGCTCGGGCAGCTTCGTCTCCGACGAGGGGCTGGTGGTCACCAACCACCACTGCGCGCGCGGATCGGTGCAGTACAATTCGACCGCCGAGAACAATTATCTCGAGAACGGCTTCCTCGCGAAGACCAAGGCCGAGGAACTGCCCGCAGCGCCCGGATCGCGCGTCTATGTGACCACCGCGATCAGCGACGTGACCGCGCGCGTGCGCGACGGGATCGACAGGCTCTCGCCCAACGCGCGCTACGACACGGTCGACCAGCGGGTGAAGGACATCACTGCCGAATGCGAACAGGAGGTGGGCTATCGCTGCCTCGTCGCCAGCTTCTACGGCGGCAAGGAATACACGCTGATCAAGCGGCTCGAGGTCAAGGACGTTCGGCTGGTCTATGCCCCGGCGGATTCGGTCGGCAAATACGGCGGCGACGTAGATAACTGGATGTGGCCGCGCCACACCGGCGATTTTTCCTTCTACCGCGCCTATGTGGCGCCCGACGGCAGCTCGGCCGAATATTCGGAAGACAATGTCCCCTATCGCCCCGAGCATCACCTCAAGGTCAGCGCCGCGGGGCTCGACGACGGCGATTTCGTGATGGCCGCGGGCTACCCGGGCTCGACCAATCGCTACACCCGCCTCGGCGAGGTGAAGAATACCTTCGAATGGACCTATCCGACCTTCGTCACGCTGCTCAACGACTGGATCGACACGATCGAGGCGGCGGCCCCCGAGGGCTCGGATGCGCGGGTGAAGTACGAATCGCGCCTCGCGGGCCTCAACAATTACGAGAAGAACCTGCGCGGCCAGATCGACGGCGCGCGCCGCGTCGGCCTGGTCGACCGGCGCCGCCAGCGTGAAGCCGCGCTCAACGCCTGGATCGCCGCCGATCGCACGCGTGCCAGCTATGCCAAGGCGATAACCGCGCTCGACTCGCTGTCGCAGGAAAGCGCCACCGCCGATCGCTCGCATTTCTGGTACGGCAACGTCACCCGCCCGCAGCTGCTTGCGGCGGCGCAGCGGCTCTACCGTCTCGCCAAGGAGAAGGAAAAGCCCAACGCCGAGCGCGAGAGCGGCTACCAGGAACGCGACATGGCGTTCTTCCGCCAGGGCCTTCAGGCGCTCGACCGCCGCTACGACGCTTCGGTCGACAAGGCCGAATGGCTGCTGTTCCTGAACGGCTACCTCGCGCAGCCCGACGCCGAACGCGTCGCCGTGTTCGACAAGGCGCTGGGCCTCGACGGTGTCGACGATGCCAAGCAGCTCGCGGCGATCGTCGACGGCTATTACGCCGGCACCTCGCTCGACGAGAGCGAAACCCGCCTCGCGCTGATGGACGCTACGCCCGCCGAACTCGAGGCGAGCGAGGATCCCTTCATGCAGCTCGCGGTGGCGCTCTATCCCTACGAGCGCAAGCTCGAGGACGAGGAAGAGGAACGCGCGGGTCGCGCGCTGGCGCTGCGCCCGGCCTATATGGACGCGATCACCCAGTGGCAGCGCAGTCAGGGCCAGGCGACCTATCCCGACGCCAACAGCACGCTGCGCGTGACCTATGGCAAAGTGCTCGGCGGCTCCCCGCGCGACGGCATGGCCTATCTGCCCTTCACCACGCTCGAAGGCATCACCGAGAAGGACACGGGCGAGGACCCCTTCAACGCGCCGCAGCGCCAGCTCGATGCGATCGCGACGAAGGACTACGGCGCCTACGCGCTCGACAGCATCGGCTCGGTTCCGGTGAATTTCCTCTCCGATCTCGACTCGACCGGCGGCAACAGCGGCTCGGCCACGCTCAACGCGCGCGCCGAGCTGGTCGGCCTGCTGTTCGACGGGACCTTCGAGAGCGTCAATTCGGACTGGGATTTCGACCCGCGCACCACGCGCACGATCCATGTCGACACACGCTACATGCTGTGGGTGATGGACAAGGTCGACGGGGCGCAGAACCTGATCGAGGAAATGGACGTGGTCCGCTAGAGACCCGCCACAAGGCAAACGAAAAGGGCCGCCGGATCGCTCCGGCGGCCCTTTCTGTTGGGATCGCGAGGATCAGCCCTGGCGCGTGCCGGTCAGCGGCATGTCGCCGAAGGCGCCGGCGTTGACCGTGCCGGTCAGCGCGTCGCCGTCGATCGTGGCGGTGCAGTTGAGCGTCATCGGCATCGGCACGGTCATGTTCATCGACCAGGTGATGGTGTTGCCGTCGACCTTGCCGTCGGTGATGTCCATCGAGCCCATGCCGCCGGCCATCTGGCCGGTCCAGCTGTCGCCATCGGGATTGACAGTCAGCGTGCCCTTCTGGTCGCCCATCGGGCTCTTGACGGTGGTGTCATAGGTACCGGCTACAGACATGGGAATTCCTCTCTTCGCTTGAGGGTTTGAACTGGCGTTTCAATCGGCGCTACTGACACCGGTGTCAACATCGAGATAGGTCGTCGGCAGGGCGAGCCTTTCGAGCTGGCCGTCGATTTCCTTGCGGTCGCCGACCACCACGATGGTAAGGTCGTCCGCCCCCAGATAGTCGCGCGCGGCGGCATCGATCGCGGCCTTGTCGATCGCCCGATAGGTCGCGGGCAGGGTGACGTAATAGTCGTCGGGCCGGCCGAGTTCGTCGTTCTCGACGATCGCCCCCAGCACCTGGCCATTAGTCTCGAAACGATTGGGCAGGCCGCGGATATTGCCGTCGGTGACGCGGGTGAATTCGGTGTCGTCCACGCCCTTCGTGCCGTCGGCGAATTCGCGCGCGGTCTGCAGGATCAGCTCGACCGAATCCGCCGTGCGGTCCGATTGCACCGAGGTGCTGATGGTGAACAGGCGCGGGCCGGCCGGGGCGTCGACCCCGCTGCGCGCGCCGTAGCTCCAGCCCTTTTCCTCGCGGATCAGCATGTTGATGCGGCTGAGGAAGCCGTTGCCGAGCACTTCGTTGGCGAGATCGAGCGCCTCGAGCCCCGGCGTCGGGCCGGTCAGTGGCAGCACGCGCCCGGCATAGATCACCGATTGCGGCGAATTGGGCCGGTCGATGACGACGAGCCGCGTCTGCGCGGGAGGGGTGGCACTGTCGAGCACCTTGGCAGGTGCCGCCTCGCCGGTGCCCTGCCAGTCGCCGAAGGCCTGTTCGAGCAGCGGCTTCATCTCCGCCATGGTGACATCGCCGACGACGTAGATCGCGGCGTTCTCCGGCCGGATCCAGCGGTCGTGCTCTTCTTCGAGCGTATCGGGCATGATCGCTTTGACGACCGGGACCGTGCCGAGCCCGCCGACCGTGCCATAGGGGTGCGCCTCGCCGAAGACGAGCGGACGCAAGGTCCGACTGGCGAGCCCGCCGGGCGAGGAGAGCTGCTGTGCGATCGCCGCGAGCCGCTGGTCGCGCACGCGCTGGACTTCGGTCTCGGCGAAGGCGGGGTTGCGCACGATGTCGGACATCAGCGTCAGCGAGGGCGCGAGATTGGCCGTCAGCGCGTTCATGGTGACCGAACTGGTGTCGAGCGAGCTGCCGGTCGAGATCGAGGCGCCGAGCCGCTCCTGCTCCTCGGCGATCTCGACCGCGCTGCGTGTCTCGGTGCCTTCCTCGAGCAGGTCCATCATCAGCGACTGCGTGCCCGCATGCGCGGCGCCGTCCGCGGCGTAGCCGGCGTCGAATTCGACGCTGATCACCGCCTTGGGCACTGCCGTGCGGCGTGCGAGAATCACGGGAATGCCGTTCGACAGCTTGGCGCGCTCGACTTCGGGGAAGGTCAGCGGGCCGACCGGTTCGGGGGTCGGCAATTCGCGCGGCGGCCCGGTGCGCTCGATTTCCATCGGCTCCTTGGCGTCGGGTTCGGGTGCGGACCTCGTCGCCTCGTCGCCCCAGCCGCCCATGGTCGCGCCGTCCTCGGTCCGCTCACCCGGCACGATGGCAAGGCGATAGACCGGGCGAGTCAGCCAGCGCTGCATCGCCTCGGTCACGCTTTTGGGCGTCGCCGCGGCGATCGCCTCGAGCTGCTTCTTGTAGTTCGCCGGGCTGCCCGCATAGAGCAGGCCCTCGGCCAGCGTCGCTCCCTTGCCCGAGAAGCCGCCGACGCGTTCGAGCGAGTCGATCTCGCCCGAGACCATGCTGGTCGATGCGCGCGCGAGTTCCTCCGCTGTCGGGCCTTCGGCGACCATCTGCGCGATCACTTCGTCGAAGCGCTTCTCGGCTTGCGCGCGGTCGACGCCGGGTTTCACGTCCATTTGGGCGAACAGGATCGAAACCTGTTCGGACTGGTAGCTGCTGGCCGAGACGCCGGTGGCGAGCTGCTCGTCGCGAACCAGCACGTTGTCGAGCCGCGAGCTGGCGAGACCGCCGAGCACCGTCATGCCGAGGTCGAGCGGTTCGGCATCGGGATGCGTCAGCGCGGGGCCGGTCCACAGCCTGTAGATGCGCGGCTGCGGCACCTGGTCGACCATTTCGCGCGATGTCTCGGCGGCGAGCGTGGTCGGCGGCGCCTCGACCGAGCGGACCTCGGGCCCGGCGGGGATGGCGCCGAACCAGCGCTCGACCATCGGTCGCGCGGTCGCCGCGTCGATATCGCCGGTCAGCGAGAGGACGACATTATTGGGCGCGTAATTGTCGAGGAACCACTGGCGCACATCGGAAAGGCTCGCCGCATCGAGATCGGCCATCGAGCCGATGGTCGAGTGGCGATAGGGGTGGCCGACGGGGAACAGCCCTTCGAGCATGGCATAGAAGGACAGGCCGTAGGGCTGGTTGTCGCCCTGGCGTTTCTCGTTCTGGACCACGCCGCGCTGCTTATCGAGCTTCTCCTGGCTGATCGCGCCGAGGAGGTAGCCCATGCGATCGCTTTCCATCATCAGCGCGAGGTCGAGCGCGCCGGTCGGGACCACCTCGACGTAATTGGTGCGGTCGAAGTCGGTTGAACCATTTGTGCTCGTCGATCCGGCTGCTTCGAGCGGGATATCGAAATTCTCGACGTTCTCGCTGCCCCCGAACATGAGGTGTTCGAACAGATGCGCGAAGCCCGTGCGGCCGCGCGGTTCGTGCTTAGAGCCGACGCGGTAATAGGTCGTCACCCCGACGATCGGCGCCTTGCGATCGGTATGGACGAGCACGGTGAGCCCGTTGTCGAGCGTGAACTGCTCGTAGGGAATGTCGACCTCGTCGACCAGCTCGGCTAGCGGCGCGGCCTCGGCGGTGTCCTGCGCCGCGAGCGGCAGCGGCTGCGCGACGGCTAGTCCGGCGAGGGCGACCGCGGCGATGCCGCTCAACAAATTGCGACGCATCGGATACTCCAGTTTAGCGCGTGGGCTGGTGGGCGACGGTATAGCGCCGCTTGGCATTGGCAAGCACGTCCTGTCGCCAGAAATGCACCGGCTTCAAGCGGTGCTGGACGAACAGCACAGCCTGATCGGCGTAATGCGGCGAGCGCGGTCGCGTGGTCGCCGCGCCATAAGGCTGGATCGACTGCGAACTGACCCGCTTGCCCGGCGCCCATTCGACGAACTGGATGAAGCTGTCGCCGTGTCTCACCGACAACCGCCCGTCGTCGTCCACGTCCCAGGTTGTCGAGGCGCGCAGCGTGTCCGATCCGCCGTCCAACGGCAGGTCGACGTCGCCCTGCCGCAGCCGCAGGAGATCGCCCATCGGCGGGTCGATGCCGCCGAAATGCGTCTGCAGATGGTCGACCGCCCATTCGAGCTGCTCGCGCACGTCGGGGAGCGGCTTGTTCTGGTATTCGGCCGACATGAAATCCTTGATCATCAGCAGCGCGAGGGCATCGCCGCGGCCGATATTGTCGGCGGTGAAGTCCCAGTCGAGCAGCAGCGCCCGCGCACGGCCGAGATCGCTGTCCGGGTCGAGGTCGAGCGCTTCGACTGCATCCCACAGGTCGGCGACATAGCCCGCGCGCTCGTAGCCAGTATCGTATTTGACCCGCTTCAATCGTTCGAGCGAGATCGGCCCCGCCTCGCTCAGCAGTTTCCACGCGCGGCGCGAGCGGTTGGTCTGCTTGAGCTCGACGCCCAGTTCGGGCGCCACGCTGTCGGGTGAGAGATCGCTGGCCTCGCCCGCGGCGGTGAAAGGCGTGTTGTTCGAATTGTAGAGCCAGCCCGAGGCGGGGTTGATGTATTTGGGCAGCTTTTCGTAAGGCACCGGCCCGCTCCACAGCGCGCGCGGATCGTCGCCCGGCAGCACGCCGCGCCAGTCGTAGCCCTTGGCCCGGTCGGGGATGGCGGCGTTGTATACATAGGCGATGTTGCCCGCCTTGTCGGCGTAGAGGAAATTGGTCGAGGGGATGTCCATCCGCGCGAGGATGTCCTGCCACTGTTCGAGCGTCTCGGCCTTGTTGAGCCGGTAATAGGCGTCGAGCTGGCCGAGATTGTCGATCCCGCCATAGCGGATGGCGAAAGCGCCCTTGTCGTTCTTGATCACCGGCCCGTGGACGCTGCGATAGACCGTGCGGCGGACGGGCAAGACGACAGGGCCGAAGCGCACCGGCAGCGTCACCGTCTCTTCCTCGAGGTCGAACCAGCGGTCGCCCATGCGGTACTTCTTGCCGCTCTCGTCGAGCACCAGCTTGTAGACGTCGGTCATGTCGGGGCGGTTGACCGTATTGGTCCAGCCGAGATCCTCGTTATGGCCAAGGAAGGGGAAGGGGCTGCCCGGGAAATTGGCGCCGGCATAGTGCCAGCCTTCGCCGCTTTCGACGACGAGCTCGTACCAGGCGACGCCGCCGCGCCAGGGCTGGTGGCTGTTCGAGACCAACCGGGTGACGTTGTCGTCGGACTTCTGCGGCGCGATGGCGAAGGCGTTGGAGCCCGACAGCGCGCCGTCCTCGCCCCAGGGCAGCGGGAGGGCACGGGCCTCCGCGACCTTCTCCTCGCGGATCACCTCGACGCCGTCGGCTGCGGGCTGCTGCGCCTCTTTATCGAGCGGGATTCGCGGACCGAACTCGGGCAGCAGCTCTTCGCCGGCCACCAGCGGGCCGATGGTGTTGTTGAGCGCGAAGAAGAACGGCTGGCGCAGCGCGAAACCGGCGGCGACGTCGGTCCCGTCGACGGGGAAGAGGTTGGCGAGCTTGATCTCGTCGGCGTGCTTGTCCGCATAGTCGTTGAGCCCGGTGGCATAGGCTTCGAACAGCGCGCGGGTGTCGGCCGGCAGTTCGGGATAGTGGCGCTCGGCGGTGCCGCGCGCGTCGAGCAGGTGGTAGACGTAGTCGATCTGCGCGCCTTCCTCGCCCGCGATCGCGCCGTAGCGGCCGCGGCTCATCGCGATCACGTCCTGCAGCGTCGAGAAATCGTCCTCGGCATGTGCCACGGCCACGCCGTAGGCGACGTCGCGGTCGCGCATGCCGTAGATATGCGGGACGCCGAATTCGTCGCGGACGATTTCCGCCTCATAGGCTTCCTGCGCAACCGCGACCCCGTCGCGCTTCGCCCAGATGGGCTCCCAGCTCGCCAGCGCGACAAATGCCACCAGCACCACCACGAGCAGCGCGAATCCGATGCGCCCCAGCCACTTTTTCATGAAAACCCGTCCTCTCTTGCAACTGGCGTAGCGAGCGTACGGGCGCGAGGCAATGTGATTGGGCAAAACCGCATCGCGGCTGTTCCCCGCGGCGGATTCGGCTGGCTAATCACCCCATAGTGACAGCGCAGATCACCATCGGCCACGAATCCTCCGGCAAACCGGTCGAGTTCGACATCGAGGAGCTCCTCGCGACCCGTTTGCTCGTCCAGGGCAATTCGGGCAGCGGCAAGTCGCATCTGCTGCGCCGCCTGCTCGAAGAGAGCGCCGGGCTGGTCCAGCAGGTGGTGATCGATCCCGAGGGCGACTTCCCCAGCCTCGCCGAGAAATTCGGCCATGTGGTGATCGACGGATCGGCCTATTCGCCGGCCGAGATCGAAGCACTGGCGCGCCGCATCCGCGAGCATCGTGCGAGCGTGGTGCTCGATCTCGACGGGCTCGAGGTGGAACAGCAAATCCGCTGCGCGGCGCAGTTCCTCACCGCGCTGTTCGATGCCCCGCGCGAGCACTGGTACCCGGTGCTGGTGGTGGTCGACGAGGCGCAGATGTTCGCCCCCGCGGTGGCGGGCGAGATCGCCGAGGACACGCGCCGCATGACGCTCTCGGCGATGACCAACCTCATGTGCCGCGGGCGCAAGCGCGGGCTCGCCGGTATCGTCGCGACGCAGCGACTGGCCAAGCTCGCCAAGAACGTGGCGGCCGAGGCCTCGAACTTCCTCATGGGACGGACCTTCCTCGATATCGACATGGTCCGCGCGGCGGACCTGCTGGGCATGGACCGGCGGCAGGCCGAACGCATCCGCGAACTCGAGCGCGGGCATTTCCTCGCGCTCGGCCCGGCGATCACACGACTGCCGCTGGCGTGCAAGATCGGCCCGGTGAAGACCGGTAACCAGGCACGCAGCGAGGGGCTGATGGCGCTGCCCGACACCGCGCCCGAGGACATGGCCGCGCTGCTGACCAGCGACCTCGCGAGCGAAGTCGCCAAGGCCCCGCCGCCGCCCGCACCCCCGCCCGCACCGCGCGTCGAGGAGATGGCAGACAGCATCGCGCAGGCCGAGGAGCGGCAGGTCGCTCCGCCCGAGCCGGTCGACAGCTCGGTCGTGGCGACGCGGATCGCCGAGATCATCGAGGAGCTCGCACGCGAGGAAGGCGTCGCCTTCCAGTCGGCGAGCGCGCAGTTCCAGACCTTCCTCACCCGCTGCCGCCGCGAGCGGCTGATCGGTCCGATGCCCGACATGCGTGCCTTCCGTCGCCGCTTCGCGGTGGCGGGGGCGGGGCTGGGCGAGCTCGATGAGGACGTGCAGGCGCGGATCATGCAGCTGGCGGGCGCGGTAGAGGAAGACCTGCTCGGCCCCTTCCTCGTGATCGCCAAGGCGGCGCATGCGGGCGAGACGCAGGTCGACGAACACGCGCTCGCACGCGCCTATGGCACCAGCTCGCCGGGTCGCATCCGCCGCCTGCTCGACCATCTCGAGCGGCAGGGGCTGATCGTGGTGCGCGAGGATTTCGGCGGCGACCGGACGGTGATGGTGCCGGGGCTGGATGGCGTAGCCGCCGGCTAGTCGCTAGCGTTTGCCACCGAAGAGTTGCCGCCCGGCGAGGTCGAGCATGATCTCCTCGCTTCCCCCGCCGATCGCATTGACGCGCACCTCGCGATAGATCCGCTCGACCTTGCTGCCGGTGATGTAGCTCACCCCGCCGAGGACCTGCGCGGCCTCGCGCGCGACAGCTTCGAGCATGCGCGTCGCCTGCACCTTGAGCATGGCGAAATCGGCCGGGCGGTCGCGCCCTTCGCGTACTTGCCAGGCGCACAGGTCGACCCAGGCCTGCGTCGCCTCGATTTGGCGCTCCATGTCGGCCAGCTTGATGCGGATCGACTGGTGCCCGACCAGCGGCTTGCCGAAGGTTTCGCGCTCTCGCGCCCAGTCGGCAGCCTCGGCCATGGCGACACGGGCGAAGGCACAGCAGCCCATCGCCATGCCCAGGCGCTCGCCGTTGAAATTGCGCATGATCCCGATGAAGCCGCCGTTTTCGGGGCCGATCAGGTTCGCTGCCGGAACGCGAACATCGCTGAAATGGATTGCGGCGGTATCCGAACAGCGCCAGCCCATCTTGTCGAGCCGCGTCCGTTCGACGCCTTCGCTTTCCATGTCGATCAGCAGCAGCGAAATCCCGCCCGCGCCGGGGCCGCCGGTGCGCACCGCGCAGGTCAGCCAGTCGGCGCGCATTCCGGAGGTGATGAACATCTTGCCGCCGTTGACGACGTAATGGTCTCCGTCGCGCACGGCGGTGGTGGACAGGTTTGCGACGTCCGATCCGCCGCTGGCCTCGGTAATGCCGAGTGCGATGATTTTCTCACCCGCGAGCACCGGCGGAGCCACGCGCTGCCTCAAGTCATCCGAACCCAGCGCGAGGACCGGCGGCAGGCCGATCCCGTGTGTCATCAACGAGGCGCCGAGCCCGCCCGCGCCGCAGGCGGCGAGTTCCTCGGTGACCACTAGCGAATGGAAGATGTCAAAGCCTTCCTCGTGGCCGCCGTATTGCTCGGGATAGCGCAGCCCGAGTATGCCCGCCTCGGCCGCCTTGCGATGTAGATCGCGCGGCAGTTCACCCTCGGCTTCCCAGCGGTCGATATGCGGAGCGATCTCGCGCGTGACGAAGCGGCGGACGCTCATGGCGAGCGCCTCGTGGCTGTCGTCGTAGAAGGGAGAGCGGGAGCGCCAGTCGTCGAATGCAGTCATGGCGGAAGAGTTGCGCGGAGAGGATGCGCGGTCAATCCGCGACAAAAATTTCCTCTGCCCCCTCGCCAACCGCGAAGACACCCCTATATCTCGCTAATACACCTCGTGAAATTTGCGGGGGAGGGCTTGTGTTGCATTATCGCCACACCATATCGCGGCGGTATCTTGTGATTGGGGTGTTTGCATGAATCTCGAAAAGTTCACCGATCGCGCCAAGGGCTTCCTCCAGGCGGCGCAGACCGTTGCCATCCGCAACAGCCACCAGCGGATTTCGCCTTCGCATCTGCTCAAGGCGCTGCTCGACGACGATCAGGGCATGGCCGCACAATTGATCCAGCGCGCGGGCGGCAATCCGGGCGTGGCGATCACCGAGATCGACAATGCGCTGGCCAAGGTGCCGGCGGTGTCGGGCGGCGGCGCGCAGCAGACGCCCGGTCTCGACAACGACGCGGTGCGCGCGCTCGATCAGGCCGAGCAGCTGGCCGAGAAGGCGGGCGACAGCTTCGTCCCCGTCCAGCGCATCCTCCAGGCGCTGGCGCTGGCCGACAACGCTGCGGGCAAGGCGCTCAAGGCGGCCGGGGTCGATGCCAAGGCGCTCGAAGCGGCGATCCAGGAGGTGACCAAGGGCCGCGCCGCGCATAGCGCCGGGGCCGAGGAAGCTTATGATGCGATGAAGAAATACGCCCGCGACCTGACCCAGGCCGCGCGCGACGGCAAGCTCGATCCTGTCATCGGCCGCGACGAGGAAATCCGTCGCACGGTGCAAATCCTCGCCCGCCGGACCAAGAACAATCCGGCGCTGATCGGCGAACCCGGCACCGGCAAGACCGCGATCGCCGAGGGCCTTGCGCTGCGCATCGCCAATGGCGACGTGCCCGACAGCCTCAAGGGCCGCACGTTGATGGCGCTCGACATGGGCGCGCTGATTGCGGGCGCGAAATATCGCGGCGAGTTCGAGGAACGGCTCAAGGCCGTGCTCGACGAGGTGAAGGGCGCCGAGGGCCAGATCATCCTGTTCATCGACGAGATGCACACGCTGATCGGCGCCGGCGCCAGCGAAGGCAGCATGGATGCGGGCAATCTCCTGAAGCCCGCGCTCAGCCGCGGCGAGTTGCACTGCATCGGCGCGACCACGCTCGACGAATACCAGAAATACGTCGAGAAGGACCCGGCGCTGCAGCGACGCTTCCAGCCCGTCTTCATCGACGAGCCGAGCGTCGAGGACACGATCAGCATCCTGCGCGGCATCAAGGACAAGTACGAACTGCACCACGGCGTGCGCATCACCGACGGCGCGATCGTCGCCGCGGCGCAGCTGTCGAACCGCTACATCCAGAACCGCTTCCTGCCCGACAAGGCGATCGACCTGATGGACGAGGCGGCGAGCCGCATCCGCATGGAGGTGGAGAGCAAGCCCGAGGAAATCGAGGGGCTCGACCGGCGCATCATCCAGCTGCGGATCGAGGAGCAGGCGCTGCAGAAGGAAACCGACAGCGCCTCGCAGGACCGCCTCGAGGCGCTGCGCAAGGAGCTGTCCGAACTCGAACAGCGATCTTCCGAGCTGACCACCCGCTGGCAGAACGAGCGCGACAAGATCCACGCCGAGGCGCGGATCAAGGAAGAGCTAGACCAGGCGCGGCTCGAACTCGAACAGGCGCAGCGCGGCGGCGATCTCGCCAAGGCGGGCGAGCTGCAATACGGGCGCATTCCCGAGCTCGAGAAGAAGCTCGCAGAAGCCTCGGGTCACACCGACAACGCCCTGCTCAAGGAAGAGGTCACCGAGGACGACATCGCCGGCGTGGTATCGCGCTGGACGGGCATCCCGGTCGACAAGATGATGGAAGGCGAGCGCGAGAAGCTCCTCGACATGGAGAACATCCTGTCGAAGCGCGTGATCGGGCAGAGCCAGGCGATCGATGCCGTGTCCAAGGCCGTGCGCCGCGCACGCGCGGGCCTGCAGGATCCGGGCCGTCCGCTGGGCTCGTTCCTCTTCCTCGGCCCCACCGGCGTGGGCAAGACCGAGCTGACCAAGGCGCTCGCCGGCTTCCTGTTCGACGACGATTCGGCGATGGTCCGTATCGACATGAGCGAATTCATGGAGAAGCACGCGGTCGCCCGGCTGATCGGCGCGCCTCCGGGCTATGTCGGCTATGAAGAGGGCGGGGTGCTGACCGAAGCGGTGCGGCGCAGACCCTACCAGGTCGTGCTGTTCGACGAGGTCGAGAAGGCGCACGCCGACGTGTTCAACGTGCTGCTGCAGGTGCTCGACGACGGACGCCTGACCGACGGGCAGGGCCGCGTGGTCGATTTCTCGAACACGCTGATCATCCTGACCAGCAATCTCGGCAGCCAGTATCTCGCCAATATCGAGGACGGGCAGGACGTCGAGAGCGTCGAACCGCAGGTGATGGACGTGGTGCGCGGGCATTTCCGCCCCGAATTCCTCAACCGGCTCGACGAGATCATCCTGTTCCACCGCCTGGCGCAGGAGCACATGGCGCCGATCGTCGATATCCAGGTGGCGCGGGTGCAGAAGCTGCTCAAGGACCGCAAGATCGTGCTCGACCTCACCGAAGGCGCGAAGAAATGGCTCGGCCGCGTGGGTTACGATCCGGTCTATGGCGCGCGCCCGCTCAAGCGCGCGGTCCAGCGCTACGTGCAGGATCCGCTCGCCGACATGATCCTTTCGGGCAAGGTGCCCGACGGCTCGACGGTGAAGATCGACGAAGGCGATGGCGAGTTGGCGATGACCGTGACCTGATCCCGGTGATCTCCTCGTCCGAAAGGAAAGGGCCCCGCAAAACGCGAGGCCCTTTCTTCTTGGTGTGTCCGTTTCCGCACGCAGGAGAAACCTGTGCCCGACCCGAAAGAGACGCTCGCCTCGTCTTGTCGCCTCAGGGCAATCTGTTAGGATCGCGGCCGATCCCATGATCCGCTTTCGAGAGAGGAAACAACCTGATGCTGCGTCTCATCGGCCTCGCGGCCATCCTCGTTGCCAGCCCGGTCGCGTTGAATGCACAGGCCACGGGCAACGACGCCCTGCTGCTGCAGTGCCGCGCCCTCGAAAAGAAATCGCAGCGTCTCGAATGTTTCGACAATGCGATGGACACCATTTTCGGCGTCGACGAGGTGGCGGAGGCCGAACGCGAGCAATTGCGCCGTGACAATTTCGGCAATCTCGCGGCCGAGGAACAGGACACGGCCGATGCCTACAGCGGAACGATCACCCATGTCGATTTCAACCAGACATACCGGATTCTGCGGCTCCAGCTCGACAATGGCAGCATCTGGGAAGCCAAGACCTCGGGCTCGCTGAACCTCGGTTTCCTCCAGCCGGGCGAGCAGGTGACGATCGAGAAGGGCGCTCTCGGCACGTTCAAGCTCTCGGTTGCCGGGAAGAAGGGCTGGCGCGGCGTCAAGCGCATCGACTGATGGATACAGCGACAGCGCAGCGGGCGCTCCAGGCAGCGCAGGCGGCGCTCCAGCAGGGGCGGCCTGCCGAGGCCCGCGGGCTGCTCGCCGCACTGCGCAAGGCGTTCCCGCGGGAGAGGGCGGTGCTCTATCTCTCGGCGCGCCTCGCCCGCGCGGAGGGCGACCCGAGGGGGGCGGCGAAACTGTTCGAGAAGGCCCTGCGTGCTTCTCCGCGAGAGGCATCTCTATGGGCGGAATATGCCAGCACGCTCGACGATGCGGGGCGCCCGGAAGAGGCAGTCAAGGCCTATGATCGCGCGCTGCAGCTTGAACCGCGGCTGGTCGATGCCGCGATCGACCGGGCGGTGCTGCAGGTAAGGAAACTCGATCGTCCCGCGATGATCGAGGACTTGCGGCGGATTGCGCGGGACAACCCGGCGCATCTCCGCTGCTGGCGCAATCTCGCGATGCTCGAACGCGAAGCCTTCGCTACCGAGCGGGCCATCACGGCCGCGGACCACGTGCTGGCAACGGCGCCGGGCGACGCTTCGGCACTGGCGACGCGCGCCTTCGCCCAGTTCGATTCGGGCGAGCCGAGTGCCGATTTTTTCGCCCGGGCCTGCGCGGCCGATCCGGGCAATGCGGCACTTGCCACGAAATATGCCGCAGCCCTCCATGGCGAAGGCCGTAGCGAGGATGGCGACAGGCTGCTGGGCCAAATCCTCGCCTCTCAGCCCTTTCATCTCGATGCGCTCCGCACCCGGGCGCAATTGCGCTGGGAAGCCGCTCTCGGGGGCGATCCGATGGAGGGCTTCGAACAGGCCGTGGCGCGTCCCGGCTGCCCGCCCGAGATCTGGCGCGAGTATGCGCGGTTGATCGAACGGCAGAGCGGTGCAGAAGCGGCGCTGGAGATCGTGAAGCGCGCGCGGGCATCGCTGGGTAACACGCGCGACGTCGCTCTGATGGCCGCCCAGGCAGCCTGCGAGGCCGACGATTTTGCCGAGCGGGAAGATGCCATCGCAGCACTGGCGGACTGGAAGGATCCCTATGCCGACATGCTGCGTGCGCGCTGGCTCGCGCGGATGCACCGCTGGGACGAACTGGCGACGCTTGGCCAACGCTTGCTGCGCGCCGGCTTGCAGCGCGACATCCTGCCCTATCTCTCGCTGGCCTGGCGCGGCAGCGACCCGGAGCGTTGGCACTGGCTCGAACGCGATGGCAACCTCGTCGGCGCACTCGATATCAGTTCGCGGCTCAAGGACATCGATGCGCTCGCCGGGTACCTCAGAAGCATCCACCAGTCCCAGCGCCAGCCGCTCGAGCAGTCGTTGCGCGGGGGCACGCAGACCGACGGCATGCTGTTCGCCCGGACGGCCCCGGAAATCGTCGAGCTGAAGGCGGCGATCGAGGACGCGGTGCGGGACTATCTCGCCGGTCTTCCGCCGCGCGATCCGAAGCATCCGTGGCTTTCGCTCCCGCGCGAGATCAAGCGCTTCAGCGGAGCATGGTCGGTACGGCTGCAGGACGCCGGGTTCCACGTCGCCCATATCCACAATCTCGGCGACGTCAGTTCGGCCTGCTACATCGCTCTGCCCGAAGCGCTGGGTGCCGATGGGAACGGTACTGACGGCTGGCTCGCGGTGGGTGAGCCGCCGCGCGAGTTCGGCCTCGACTGGGGGCCGGTCAGGCTGATCGAGCCTGAGGTGGGCAGGCTCGCGCTGTTCCCGTCCTGGGCCTGGCACGGCACACGCCCCTTCACGGCGGGCGAACGGCTGACCGTCGCCTTCGACGTCGCGCTGCGCTGACTTCCGCAAAAACTGTGCACGCCTAGTTCGGCCGTAGGCCGGGCCTGGACGATCGTGTGTGGCACGCCATGCCAGAACGCGATCGGGCAAAAAGAAAGGCGGGCCGAAGCCCGCCTTTCCGCTTGTTCTTCTGCCGAAGCTTAGAACTGGAGGGTCGCGCTCATGAAGATGCGGCGACCGACCGGGTCATAGGTTTCGACATAGGTGTTGCCGTTGTTGCCACCGTAGTTGGCACCCATGACCGGCGGTTCCTTGTCGAAGATGTTGTTGACGCCGAGGCGCAGCATCACCGGATCGAGGTCATACGACAGCGTCAGGTCGAAGTAGTTCTGCTGGCCGATGTCGCCAACCGAAGCTGCTGCACCCGTGCCGACGTCGCCGTCGGTGCTGCGCTGGTCCCAATCGACCGCGCCGAAGTGACGCCAGCGAACCGACGCACCGAAACCGAAGTCGAAGGTGTAGCCGAGACGCATGGTGTGGCGCCATTCCGGAGCCGGGGTGCCGCAGACGGTACCGTGGTAGCCGGCGCAATCGCCGATACCGTCGGTGGTCGCCGTCGGGATACCCGTGTCGAAGGCGTATTCGTTCAGCCAGGTACCGTTGAACTGGAAGTTCAGGCGGCCTGCGCCGATCGAGCGGTTGTATCCGGCAGCGATATCGACACCCGAGGTCGAGAAGCCACCGACGTTCAGCGTCGTGTTGGTCACGAAGCCGCCGTTGGTCCACAGCGTCAGGCTGCCCGGAGCACGGGTAACCAGGTCGCAGTAGAACGGATCGCCGGTGAGACCGCACTGGTTGATGATCGTCTGCGCACCCAGGGTCGAAATCGCGTTTTCGACCGAGATGTCGTAGTAGTCGACCGCCAGCGTGAGACCCGGAATGAACTGATCGGGCTCGATGACCACACCGACGGTGTAGGTATCGGCCTTTTCGGGCTCTGCATTCGGGTTACCACCGATGAACTGGTTGTACTGAGCAGCCGGGCTACCGGTAACGGTACCGTAGCGAGCTGCCGGAACACCCAGGTTGACGCACTGTGCAACAGTGAAGTCGGGGGTGGCGCCGGAGCACGGATCGCTACCGCCGAACAGGGCAACACGGTTCGGAGAGAACAGGTTGAGAATGTTCGGGGCGCGGACCGCACGGTTGTAACCGCCACGGAACTTGATCCAGTCGACCGGAGCGAACTCGGCCAGGATCTTGTAGGTGTCGGTCGAGTTGCCGGTGCTGTAGTCCGAATAACGATAGCCGAGTTCGAGGGCGAGCATGTCCACGAAGCCGTCTTCGATCAGCGGGATGCGAAGTTCGCCGAAGACTTCCTTCACATCGAACTTACCGAACACGTCCAGCTGCGGGCTACCCTGGCCGGCGCCGTCCTGCGTCTGGAAGCCGACATCGTTGCGAGTCGAGATGAGCTCTTCACGATATTCGGCGCCGAGGACGAAACCGATCGGGCTGGCGTTGCCGATCGAAACCAGATCGCCGGCGATGTACGCATTGGCGACGACTTCTTCGACTTCACCGGTCGACAGCAGCGGGATGCTGACATAGTCGATGGCTGCCTGGGTGATGCCGTCACGCGGATCGCCGCTGGCAACGATGCCCGGGCCCTGGAACGGGTTGTAGACCACGCAGTTCGGGTCCGAACCGTTCACGACCGACTGGCAGACCACGTTGCCGTCGGCATCGGTGGTCGCCTGAAGGGCGTTGCGCAGACGCGAGACCGAGAAGTCGTTGTTGTACTTCTGCTGGAAGATGGTCGTGCCGTACTGGAACGACGCATCGTAACGGATCGAATCGGTGATCGGACCACGCAGGCCGGCCACGATGCGATACGCGGTGTGACGCAGGTCGTCGAAACGCGGGCCGCCTTCGATGTTACGCTTACCGATGTAGATCGGAACCACGCCGGCACCGGTCGGATCGGTATCGGCCACGCCGTCACCGTCGGTATCGACGAAGTCACCGGCATCTTCATTGCCGTCGATCAGGCCGCACAGGTAGTCGCCCTGGGCAGCGTTGAACAGCGGGCTGTCGCACGACAGGTTGTACTGTTCGGCGAAGAAGGTACCCGACTGAGCGATCTGGGCCTGCGAGCGGTCGTCCATGAACATGAACTCGGCATAGGCCGTGACCGCCGGCGAGATCTCGTAATCACCGAAGAAGCCTGCGGTGTAACGAGTGTCCGGACGCTGGAAGTGGTTGATCGGGTTGTAGTTGTACGGCTGATACGCGCCGCTGAAGTCGTCCGAACCGTCGGCGACGAGTGCGCCGAAGAAGTTGAAGAACGGGTCAGCCACGGTAGCGTTGATGGCGTTGGCCGAACCACCGCACGACGTGTTGTCGCGAGCACCGCCGCCGGTCAGGGCGCAGAACGAATAGTCGCGGTCGCCGAGGAGCAGCGCTTCGACTTCACGATAGCCGACATAGCCGGTGACGTGGCCGCGGCCATCGTCGAAGGCAGAGCCGAGGGTGAGTTCGACATTGTACTGCGAACCGCCGACGTCATTGCCCTTGGGAGCAACGAAGCCGCGAGCATCCTGGCGATCGTTGACGGTCTGGCCGTCACCACGAACGACCTGGTTGGTGTCGTTGTTGTGCTGGTAGAAACCGTAGGTCGCATCGAGACGGACGCCTTCGAAGTCGGTGTCCATGACGAAGTTGACAACGCCGGCCACAGCGTCGGCACCGTAGGTAGCCGATGCACCGCCGGTCAGAACTTCGACGCGCTCGATGAGCGAAGCCGGGATCTGGTTAAGGTCGGCTGCGGGCAGCGCGGGGTCACCCGGCTGCAGGCGACGGCCGTTGACCAGGACCAGGGTACGCGCAGTGCCGAGACCGCGAAGGTCGACCGTGGCCGTACCCGAGGCGCCGTTGGCGACGAAGGCGTTCTGGCCACCGAGAACCTGCGGCAGCGAGTTGACCAGGTCTTCGACGCGGACCGTACCGGTATCGGCAACTTCCTGAGCGCCGACGACGGTGACCGGGCTGGCGCTTTCGACGTCCGGACGCGCGATACGCGAACCGGTAACGACGATGGCACCACCAGTCGGTGCTGCTTCAGCATCGTCACCCGTGTCCTGAGCCATTGCCGGCTGCGAAAGCAGGGCAAGGCCAAGGGCAGCAGGAGCCGCGCTTGCTTTGAAATAGGTGTGGAGTTTCACTCTGTTAATCCCTCTATTGATCGACCGACCCCTGAGGTCGGATCTCCAAGGAACCCCTGCGAGGGACGGGAATCCGCACGCGGCCAAGGCCCATACGTATGCACAATCCCTCCAGTGGAGGCTCGCATGTGCCTTTAGGGACGCGCCGAATGCAAAGCTTTTGTTACATTTTGCGCGGTTTGGCGTAAGGGGTGTGACGCCTAAGTCACACCTGCCGGTTTGGCTAAATTTCGCGCGAAGCGCACGACTCGCACGGACTCGAAAACCCGCCGCGGCGAAAGCGACCCGTTCCGGTTGACGTTCACGTAAGGCGGGCCTAGGCAAACGGTACCTAATCGAAACCTAATGGTTTCGGAAAAGCTACAAGAGGATGACGATGCCCGAAGCTTATCTAGTCGAAGCCGTCCGTACTGCCGGGGGGCGGCGCGGCGGTCGCCTCGCCGGGGTCCACCCGGTCGATCTGGCTGCCAAATCGCTCGATGCGATCATGGAGCGCAGCGGGCTCGAGGCCAAGGCCATCGACGATGTGGTGATGGGCTGCGTCAGCCAGGGCGGCGAGCAGGCCATGCAGGTCGGCCGCAATGCCGTGCTCGCGGCAAAGCATCTCGGCGAAGGCGTACCCGCGGTTACGATCGATCGCCAGTGCGGTTCCTCGCAGCAGGCGATCCAGTTCGCCGCGCAGGCGGTGATGAGCGGGACCCAGGATGTGGTGATCGCCGCCGGTGTCGAGAGCATGAGCCGCGTGCCGATGGGCTCGACCGCGATGTTCCACATGAAGGAAGGCCTGGGGAACTACAAATCTCCGGGGCTCGAGGAGAAGTATCCCGGCATCCAGTGGAGCCAGTTCATGGGCGCCGAGATGATCGTCAAGAAGCACGGCTTCACCAAGGACGATCTCGACCGCTTTGCGCTGTCGAGCCACCAGAAGGCGATCGAGGCGACCAAGTCGGGCGCCTTCGAGGCCGAGATCGTCCCGGTCGAGGTGGAAACCCCCGAAGGCACCGAGATGCACACGGTCGACGAAGGCATCCGTTTCGATGCGACGCTCGAAAGCATTTCGTCTGTCAAGCTGCTCAGCCCCGAAGGCACGATCACTGCGGCCACCAGCAGCCAGATCTGCGACGGCTCCAGCGCGGTGCTGGTCGTCTCGGAAAAGGCGCTCAAGGAATACGGTCTTACGCCGATGGCGCGGATTCATAATCTCACCGTCACCGCGGGCGATCCGGTGATCATGCTCGAAGAGCCGCTCTTCGCCACCGATCGGGCGCTGCAGCGCGCCGGCATGAATATCGGCGATATCGACCTGTACGAGGTCAACGAGGCCTTCGCCCCGGTCCCGCTTGCCTGGCTCAAGCACACGGGCGCCGATCCGGACAGACTCAACGTCAACGGCGGTGCGATCGCGCTCGGTCACCCGCTCGGCGCGAGCGGCACCAAGCTGATGGCGACGCTCGTCCACGCGCTCAAGGCGCGGGGCAAGAAATACGGCCTGCAGACGATGTGCGAAGGCGGCGGCGTCGCCAACGTCACCATCATCGAGGCGCTCTGAGCACATCCGTGCTCGGGCGCCGAGGCGCTATAATTCACTGAATCAAGAGGAAATCTGAAATGGAAGTCAGCAGCAAAACCCCTGCGGTCGTAACCGGCGGCGCGTCGGGTCTCGGCGAAGCCACCGCTCGTGCGCTCGCCGCAAAAGGCGCCAAGGTCGCCATCTTCGACATGAACGAGGAGAAGGGCGAGGCGGTCGCCAAGGACATCGGCGGCGTGTTCTGCAAGGTCAACGTGACCAGCGACGAGGACGTCGATGCAGGGTTCGCCAAGGCGCGCGAGGCGCATGGCCAGGAACGCATCCTCGTCAACTGCGCGGGCATCGGCAATGCGATCAAGACCGCCAGCCGCGACAAGCAGACCGGCGAGATCAAGAGCTTCCCGATCAGCGCGTTCGACTTCGTCATCCAGGTCAATCTGATCGGCACCTTCCGCTGCATCGCCAAGTCGGCCGCGGGCATGATGACCCTCGACCCGCTGACCGACGAGGGCGATCGCGGGGCGATCGTCAACACCGCCTCGGTCGCGGCCGAGGACGGCCAGATGGGTCAGGCGGCCTATTCGGCCTCGAAGGGGGGCGTCGTCGGCATGACCCTGCCGATCGCGCGCGACCTGATGCGCGAAGGCATCCGCGTGAACACCATCCTGCCGGGCATCTTCAACACTCCGCTGATGAACGCCGCGCCGCCGCAGGTGAAGGAAGCGCTCGCCGCCAGCGTGCCGTTCCCCAAGCGCCTCGGCAATCCGGAGGAATACGCCAAACTCGCCATGTGCATGATCGAGACCGGCTATTTCAACGGCGAGGACGTGCGCCTCGACGGCGCCATCCGCATGGCGCCTCGGTGAGGCTGCCTCGCTGTCCGTTTTCCTACTCGCTGCCGGCGCGCTAGGCTCGGCGGCATGACCAATTCGGCGCTTCTTTCCCTTTGCTTCGGCAGGCGGAAAGGGGCGCCGAACTTTTTTGCCAATTGAGGGTGTAACACGCGGTCCAAGTCACGGGACTGATCGAGGAGAAAACCAACACATGTCCTACACGCAGATCAAGCTCGACATCGCCGACGGCGTGGCCACGATCACGCTCCATCGTCCCGAGAAGATGAACGCCTTCACCCGGGTGATGATGGACGAGGTGATCGACGCGATCGACACCACCGATGCCGACGACAGCGTGCGTGCGGTGATCGTCACCGGGCATGGAGACCGAGCTTTCTGCGCGGGGGCGGACCTGACTCCCGAAGGCGGGGGCCATGTCTTCTCCGACCCGAACCCGGTCGACGATCTTTCCGACGAGCGCGTGCGCGACGGGGGCGGGCGGCTGACCTTGCGACTGTTCAATTCGAAGAAGCCGCTGATCGGCGCCTGCAACGGCGTGGCGGTGGGCGTGGGCGCGACGATGCAGCTCCCCTTCGACATCCGCCTGTGCAGCGACAACGCCCGCTTCGGCTTCGTCTTCGCGCGGCGCGGGATCACGCCCGAGGCCGCCTCGAGCTGGTTCCTTCCGCGGCTGGTCGGCATGCAGACCGCGCTCGAATGGTGCATGACCGGGCGGATTTTCGATGCAGCCGAGGCGAAAGAGCGCGGCCTGGTGCGCTCGGTCCATCCTCAGGGCGAACTGATGGATGCGGCGCTGGGCATCGCGCGCGAGATCGCGGACAACACCTCGGCCGTGTCGGTGGCCATGACGCGCGCGATGCTGTGGCGGCTTGGCGCTGGCGGGCATCCGATGGATGCGCACCGGATCGACAGCCGCGCGATCTATCGCCTCAGCCGCAGCGCCGATGCGAAGGAAGGGATCGCCAGCTTCCTGGAGAAGCGCCCACCTGCCTATCCCGACACAGTCAGCGCGGACATGCCCGATTTCTACCCCTGGTGGGACGAGCCCGCCTATCGATAGTTGCGCTTGTGACGGTTACAGCGGTAACGGCCTTGCCAAGCCGCGTTCGGGTATCCAAGGTTGGCGTCATGTCCCGACGTCAGCCAGCAAAGCTCCTCGCAGAATTCCTGCCTTACCAATTGTCGATCGCCTCGAACGCGGTCTCGACCCGCATCGCCGAGCAGTACCGCAAGCGCTTCGCGCTCAAGACCACCGAATGGCGGGTCATGGCGGTGCTTGGCGATCATGGCGCGCTGACCCAGCGCGAACTGACGCAGGAAACGCTGATGGACAAGGTGCCGGTCAACCGGGCCTGCCGGCGCCTGGAGGATCGCGGGCTGGCGCAGCGCTCGCCCAATGCCAGCGACGGCCGCTCGCACCTGCTCGAACTGACTGCCGAAGGGCGCGCAGTGCATGCCGGGATCATGCCGCTCGCGCTCAAGATCGAAAGCGAGCTGTTTTCGGTGCTGAGCGAGGAAGAGCGCGCCAGCCTGCTCGACATGCTCGGCCGCGTGCGCGACCAGGCGGGTGATTTCGACGCGGAAAGCCTGGCCGACTAGGCGTCGACCGGGCTTCCTTTGCGAAGCTGCGCAGGAGAAGCGGGTTAGCCGATACCGCCGCTGAAGGCGTCGGCGATCGAACAGGCCGCCGGGCCGAGAATGACGATGAACAGCACCGGCAGGATGAACATGATCAGCGGCACGGTCATGATCGCCGGCAGGCGCGCGGCCTTTTCCTCGGCGCGCATCATGCGCTCGTTGCGGAACTCGGCCGAGAGCACGCGCAGCGCACTGGCCAGCGGCGTACCGTAGCGCTCGGTCTGGATCATGGTGGTGACCACGCCCTTCACCGCATCGAGATCGACGCGATAGGCAAGGTTGTCGAAGGCCTTCTTGCGCTCGTTGAGGAACGATAGCTCGATCGCCGTCAGCGCGAATTCGTCGCCCAGTTCGGGGTAGGCGCGGCCCAGTTCCTTGGCCACGCGGTTGAAGGCGGCATCGACCGTCAGGCCGGCCTCGGCGCAGATGACGAGGAGGTCGAGCGCGTCGGGCAGGCCCTTGCGGATCGCGTCCGAGCGCTTCTTGGCGATATTGCCGATGTAGAGTTCGGGACCCTTGTACCCGACGAAAACGGCGAGCGCGAGCGCGGCGACGCGCTTCATCTGCCAGTCCGGATAGACCTGGACGATGTACAGCATGACGAAGGCGAAGCCGCCGAGCAGGATCGGCAACACCGCACGCAGGCCGATGATGACGATCGCCAATTCCTTGTTGCGGATACCCGCATGCGCCAGCTTCTGCTGGACGATTTCGACCTGGCTCTGCTGCAGCACCTTGAGGTTGCCGAGCGTGTCCTTGATCTTCTCGGTGGTGTCGGTTTTGCGGACCAGGCTCTGCCGCTTCTTCGCGTTCGAAGTGACGAGGCCCATCTTGAGCTCTTCGCGCCGGCCCTCGAGCGCTTTCACGCGCTTGCTCATCGGGTCCTTGATGGTCAGCGCGGTGTAGATCGCGAATACCATCGCCATGGCGGCGATCCCGGCGAGGATCGAGCCGACCAGGAAGACGTCGAAGCCGAGAAGGGTGGGGCCGGTTGCAGGGTCCATTGCGCTATTCTTTTCCCACTCAGATTTCGAAGCTGACCATCTTGGCCATGATGAAGCCGCCGATGCTCATCCACACGAGGCCGCCGAGGCCGGTCACGATCAGGCGATCGTCCTCGAAGAAGCCGCCGATATATTCGGGATTGATCCACCAGATCATCGTGAAGACGATGAAGGGGAGCGCGCCGACGATGTAGGCCGACGCCTTGGATTCGGAGCTCATCGCCCGGATCTTGAGCTTCATCTGCGCGCGCTTGCGCAGCACGTCTGCGAGGTTTGACAGCGTCTCGGCAAGGTTGCCGCCGGTTTCGCGCTGGATCGCGAGCGTGATGCAGAAGAAGTTGAATTCCGGGATGTTCAGCCGGTCGGCGGTTTCCTGGAGCGATTCCTCCATGGTCCGGCCGATCTTGATCCGTTCGACGATGCCTTTGAACTCCACGCCCACCGGGCCCGGAACTTCCTGTGCCACGACCGCCAGCGTCTCGGTCACCGGCAGGCCCGAGCGGAGGCCGCGCACGAGCAGTTCGATCGCGTCGGGAAACTTGGCGTTGAAGGCGGCGGTGCGCTTCTTGATCGCCCGTCCGACAATGAAGTGCGGCAGGCCCGCGCCGACGAACACGCCGATGGCGAACGACAGGGCGAGCGAACCGCTGCGCAGGTACATCAACAGGGCGATGGTGACACCGAGCCCCAGCGAAGCATAGGCATACTGGCTGAGCGTCCAGCCCTTGCCGGTCTGGTCGAGGCGGTTGACCAGGGCTTCGATGCGCGAGGACGAGCCCGCGACACGGTGCATCTTGGGCCTGCGCGCCGCGATGGCCTTCTTGAGCTGCGATTCTACCTTGGCGTCAGTGCTTTCCGAGTGCCGGTAACGCACCTGCTGCAGGCGGCGTTGGCTCGCCTTGGACGCATTGGGGCCGGAGAGCATCGCATAGCCGATCGCCAGCAACGCCAGGACCCCGACGGCAAACAGCACCAGCTGGATGATGTTCATGCGTCAACTCCGTTTCTTCAGAGCCCGGCGACCAGGGAACGGCCGCCGAAGCCGTCACTCGGCGGGCTCTGCCACCTGATCGGTCTTCTTCTTCGCCAGCAGCCCCTTCAGGTCGAGCGAGCCGAGCAGCGATTTCTTCGCACCGGCATCGTTCGAAACCGGGGCGTCCTCTTCCCCGGCGCCCATGATCTGCAAGGCGAGCTGCTTGATCGCCGCTGTGGCCTTCGTGCTGCCATTGGCATCGACGAAGGTCTTGCCGAGCTTGGCGGCATTGGCGGCGGCTTTCTGATCGAAGGGGATCGCGATATCGATCTTGCGCTCGATCGAGGCTTCGAAATCGGCCTTGCTGATTTCTGCGACGCCCGGCTGGACCTTGTTCGCGGTGATCAGGACCTGAGCATGCGGAGCGTTGGTTTTCAGCCACGACAGGATGCGGATCGTGTCGCGCGCCGAGGCGAGCGACATTTCCGTGACCAGCACGACGACGTTCACGTCGTTGAGCAGGTGCGGGAAATTGATCATCATGTTGCGCGGCATGTCGAGCACGGTCATTTCGAACGTGTGCTTGAACTCTTCCTGCAGCTGCATGAAGGCCGCGCCGTCGGTCATCAGCGGCTGGTTGATCGGCGCTTCGGCAGAGAGGATCGCGAGATTGTCGTTCGCGCGGATCATGGCGCGTTCGATGAACAGCCCGTCGATGCGGCTCGGATTGTCGATCGCGTCGGTGAGACCGCGGCCGGGCTCGAGATCGAGTGTCAGCGCGCCGGTGCCGAAATGCACGTCGAGATCGAGCAGCGCGGTGGGCATGCGCTTGTCGACCGAGAACAGCCAGGCGAGCGAGGTGACCAGCGTCGATGCGCCGACCCCGCCCCGCGTGCCGATGACCGCCGACGAGATGTGGCGCTTCACGCCTTCGTCCTCGCCGCTACGCGGTGCCATGAAGACGGCCTGTGCCTGGGTGAGCGAATCGCGCAGCATGTTGGCCGACAGCGGTTTGAGCAGATAATCGTGAATGCCGCTCGCGAGCAGGTCGCGATAGAGGCGCACGTCGTTGACCTGGCCGATCGCGATCACGACGGTGCCGGGTTCGCAGACTTCGGCGAGCGCGTTGATGTCGTTGAGCGGATCGCCGCTTTCGGAGAGGTCGACCATCAGGATGTTCGGGCTGGCCGACACCGACAGCGACTGCACCGCGTTCCGCAGGCCGCCCTTGTTGCACTTCTCGGGCGCCCAGCCGAGTTCGATCACCACCGGGCGCAGCACGTCGAGAGCATTCTCGTCGCAGACATACGCCGCAAAAACGTCGCGATTGCCCGGCATGCTGGATTTGAGTGAAGCGCTCATGGCTGTTTAGCCTCCTTCTTTGGTGCTGACTTCGGCCAGGCCGCCGGCGCCGGTCGGTGCCTGCTCACGATAGGCCTTGATGGCTTTGGTCGAGGTCGTGACCGTGGTTTCGCCAGTGCCCTTCTGGCCGGCGATCAGATCTTCGGGATTGGCGACCATGGCGGCCAGGTTTCCGTTCACGGCACAGCCGTATCCGGGATAGGTCGCATTGGACGTGTTGGCCTCGTTGTTGGCCGCCCAGTCGGGGCAGCCGGGTACGCTGGCGGTCGAACGGGTCACGACGATCCGCGCCTGGCCCGGGTTCACATAGCCGGCGGTCACCGGAGAGCCTTCGCTGACGAGCAGGCCGTGGCGCCCGGCAAGCGCGGCGAGATCTTCCCTCACCGCGGGGTTGGCGGTGGGATCTTCGAGCGAGATGCGGTCGCCGTAGCCGAGGCCCATGGCCTCGAACCAGCCGGAGACGCGCTGCTGTTCGCTGACGGGAAGGCCGTCACCCGAAGTGCTGACGTCGAGCGTGAAATTGGTGCGTTCGACGACCGGCTGGCGGGCGCTTTCCAGCGACCGGTTGTCGGTCGGCATGCCGCCCACGCAGGCGCCGAGCACGAGGCTGAGCGAGACGGTCAGCGTCCCGGCGAGCTTGCGATTGATTGCCTTGGCCATGGTACTCGTCCCCTATTCGAAGCTGAAGCCGGGTTCGGCCGATGCGGTGCGTTCGTTGCGACCCGTGTCGGGCTTGCCCTTCGCCTGCCGATTGCCGTCGTCGGTGGGTTGTCCCTGCGAGAAGCCGGGCGCCGCGGGAGCCGCCTCCACAGCGCTCGGTTTCGGACGGTCGCCACCGGTCACGCCATCGCTCTGCTGATAGCCGAGCAGGCGCTGGAATTCGGTCGGCGTACGGAAGCCGTCGGTCGGCAGCTTGATGTCGTTGCCGTCGACCGGCTTCACCAGATACGGCGTGACGACGATCACCAGCTCCGTCTCGCCCTTGCGGTAGGTCGACGAGCGGAACAGATTGCCGAGGATCGGGATGTCGCCGAGACCGGGCGCCTTGTCGACCGAGTTGGTCGCGTTGTTCGACAGCAGGCCGGCGATCATGAAGCTCTGGCCCGAGCCGAGTTCGACGGTGGTTTCCGCCCGGCGCGTCACCAGTGCCGGGACCTGGAAGCCGTTCAGCGTGATCGCGCCCTGGCTCGACAGTTCCGAAACTTCGGGGCGGACGCGCATCGAGATGCGGCCGTTGGCGAGCACCGTCGGGGTGTAGGCGAGGCTGACACCGTAATTCTTGTATTCGACCGTGGTCGTCCCGAGGCCCTGGCTGAGCGGGATCGGGAACTCGCCGCCGGCGAGGAATTCGGCCGTTTCGCCCGACAGGGCGGTGAGGTTCGGCTGCGACAGCGTGGTCACCAGGCCTTCGGTCTCGGCGAGATCGAGCGCGGCGCCGACATCGAGGCCGAGGAACTTGCCCATCGCCCCGAGCGTGGTGCCGGGCGAGGCGCGGGTGATCGTGGTGCCGACAGCCTCGATCAGCTTGGTCGGATCGGTCGGGTCGGGGATGTAACCCCTGGGCGTGTTGCCGACGCCCAGGGCAGGCAGTGTGCCCCCGGTGATGAAGCCGGTACGACCTTGGCCGACACCGAACTGGAACCCGCTGGTGCTGTCGATGCTGGTCAGATTGACCCCGATGGCGCGGACGACGCTGCGGCTGACTTCGGCGATGCGGACCTGCAGGTTGACCTGCAGCGGCGTCGCCATGCGCAGCCGACTAATGACGTTGGTCTCTTCGCCGACGAAAGCCTCGACCAGGCGCTGGGCCTCCTCGGCGTCTTCGGGTCCGGCGACCGTGCCGGTCAGCAGGACCACATTCGACCCCATGGTCGCCACCGAAATCTTGGCTTCGGGCATGGCGAGGGCGAGCAGCTGGTCGATGCTGCCGATGTTGGAGCCGACGCGGACATTGGCCGACCAGATGATGTCTCCGGCGGCATTGCTGGCGTAGATCGTGGTTTCGCCGCCGGCCTTACCGAGGACGTAGAGCTGGCGCTGCGACTTGACCTGGACGTCGGCGACATTGTCGTCGGCGACGAAGACGTCGGCCATGGTGCCGGGTACGTTGACCAGTTCGCCGCGGCCGATCGAAAGGACGATCTCCGAGTTCGGGCGGACGACCGACTGGGCTGTCGCCACACTGGTCGGTGTGGCCGCCAGCGGCGCGATGGCCATGCTGGCGAGCAGCAGTTTCGTGGTAAGACGACGCTTCATCGAATTGCCCCCTGAATGGCTCTTCATTTTTCCGGTCCGGCTCATTTGCCGCCCACTGGTACTTCTTCGGTTTCCTTGCCGCGGGTGACGCGGACGCTCGGACCCCTGTGAACCGGAGCGGGTGCCCCGGCTGCCGGCGCAACTCCGGGCGCAGGCGCGGCCTGCTGCGCTGCGCTCGACGGTGCTTGCGCCGGTGCGGTGCGGCGCTGGAAGCGCGACACGTCGCCACCCGTCACATAGGTGCTCTTGCCGTCGACCGGGCGCGACATGGCCTGGCGCAGGATCCGTTCTTCCTCTTCGGGCGAGGCATTGTCGGGAATGGTCACGTCGCCTTCGGCGATCGCGCGTTCGAGTTCGCTCTGGTTGTCGGCGAGCGAGCGCAGCGAGAGGCTCAGCGTGCCGATGGTCTGCGCGACCGCCACCTTTTCGGCGATGACCGGCGTGACCTCGAGCGTGACGGTGCGGAATTCCTTGACCACGGTCGTCCCGTCCTCGGCCTTTTCCGAAACGGTCGACTGGTCGGTGGCAAGCACGCGAAGGTTACGAAGGATGGTTTCCGACGCTTTCAGGCTGGGACCTTCGCCTTCGACCTGCTGCGTCAGGACCATGTCGACGCGGTCGCCTGGGAAGACGAAGCCGGCGACGCCCGACTGGACGTTTACGGGAACGGTGATCGCGCGCATGCCCGGGGCCAGCGCGGCGGCGAGGAAGCCACGGTCGCCGGGCGCGACCAGCGAGCCCTGCGTGACCGGTTCGCCCGCGGTGATCGGATTGCGCACCACCGTACCGAGCAGCTTGCTCATGTCGGTTTCGCCGTCGAGGAAATAGGCATCCTGGACCAGTTCTTCGGGCCACGGCTGGAAACCGAGCGCATCGGCGGTGATGATCGTGCCCACCGGCAGCGCGCGCTGTGCGACGAGTACCTTGGGACCCAGCGGTTCGACTTGCGCGGCGTCGGCCTGCGGAGCGCTTGCCCCGGCGAACATGCTCCGCGCGACAAGTGCCGTGCCGATGGCTACGATCAGCGCGACGACCAGCAGAACCAGCTTCTTCCTATCCATGGCTATCTAGCCCCCTAATTCGGCCCGCGTAGCGAAATGGCGGGCATGTATGGTTGCATCCTCTAAGGGCGAATTGGTTAAGATCGCGTTCTCAACCACCGGCGGGAATTGCCGTGCCTGCCAGCAGCTGTCCGCTGGCGAGGATCCAGATGGCGGCCAGCGAAATCGCCGGGCCGTAGGGCACCCACAGATCGGCCTCATGGCGCCGGATGATGCGGATCGATCCCAGAGTCACGGCGAGCAGGAGGACGAATGGTGCCAGCACCAGCGCCAGCATCGCTGCGGAACTGGTCGCACCGAGGCTGGCGATCGCTTCGGGCACCGGCAATGTCGGCCCGCCGAGAACGGCGCTGGCGAAGACCGCCGCGATCGCCGTGCCAATGGCGAGGAGGGCGGTATCGAGAACCGGCCTGGTCTCGGCCGCCTTCGAGCGCGCGACGCGCCAGGCGCCGACCGCCATCGTCAGAACCCAGCCGAGCATCGCCATGGCGACCAGCAGCAGGGTGAATTGCGAGGGTGGGATCCACAGCGCGAGGGCGGTCAGCAGCTTGACGTCGCCGCCGCCCATCTGGCGAACGGCGAAGAGTACGCAGCACACCGTGAAAACGGCCAGCGCCAGACCCACCTGGAGCGCGATTCCCGGCCAGAGCGGCAGGCCGAGCGAGAGCCAATAGAGCGGCGCGCCCGCGGCGATCGTCAGCGTCAGTCTGTTGCTGATCGTCCGGCTCCGCAGGTCGGTCACGATTACCCAGAGCAGCGCGATTGCCAAGCCGCAGAGCAATACGTAGGTGAAAGTCTGGCTGTGCATGGGCGCCCAAGGGTCTCCTTCGGGCGCGGTGCTACAGGAACGTGCTTACCAAAAAGTAACCATAGAGGAGGTCGCGATCACGGGCATGCCAGCGCAACAGGAGACCTTCGACCGTCGCTCGATCCCGCCCGGCGCGACCGAGTCCACTTTTGCCCTGGCAGATGGGCATGCAATCCGGCGGATCGACTGGCCCGGCGCGGATGGCGGCAGGCGCGGTTCGATCCTGTTTCTTCCCGGTCGCGGCGACTTCTACGAGAAATATCTCGAGACGCTCGATCACTGGCATCGCGCCGGCTGGCGGGTCACTGCGGCCGACTGGCGCGGGCAGGCGGGATCGGGGCGGCTCGGGAACGATGCGATCACCGGCCATATCGCCGATTTCTCGGTGTGGACGGCCGATCTGGCGGAGCTGTGGAAGGTCTGGAAGGCACAAACTCCGGGTCCGCACATAATCGCCGCGCACTCGATGGGCGGACATCTGGTGATGCGCGCCCTCGTCGTTCCGCTGGTCGATCCCGACGCCGTGGTGCTGAGCGCGCCGATGATCGGGATGGCCGGTCCGCCGCTGCCGCTGGCAGTGCTTCAAGCGGTCGCGAAGCTGATGACGAAGATCGGTGCGCCGACCCGTCCGGCATGGAAGTGGAGCGAGAAGCCAGGCGAAATGCCGGCCAACAGGGGCGCCCTGCTGACGCACGACGCCGAACGCTATGCCGACGAGCTGTGGTGGCGCGAGAAACGCCCCGAACTGGTCATGGGACCGGGTAGCTGGGGCTGGGTCGAGCGCGCCTATGCCTCGAGCCGCAGGCTGGAGGAAACCGGCGCAATGGAGGCGGTGCAGGTTCCCGTGCTGGTGCTCAGCACTTCGGCGGACAGGCTGGTCAGCCATGAAGCGGCGGTGCGTACCGCGCAGCGCCTGCCCAAGGGCGAGCTGGTTGCCCTCGGCGACGAGGCCCGCCACGAAATCCTTCGCGAGGCCGATCCCGTGCGCAGCCGCGCACTGGCGGAAATCGACGCCTTTCTCGATCGCGTGGCGCCCGCGCAAATGCAGTGAGCCACTACGACTTCGCCATCGTTGGCGCCGGCATCGCCGGCGCGAGCCTTGCCGCCGAGCTGGGCGAGGGCGGCGCGAGCGTCCTGCTGCTCGAAGCTGAAGAGCGGCCCGGCTATCATGCCACCGGCCGTTCGGCAGCCTTCTGGGAGGAATGCTACGGCGGGCCCGAGATCGTCCCCCTGACGCTCGCCTCGGGCCCTCCGCTGCACGAGGGCGGGTTCCTGAACCAGCGCGGCGCGCTCTATATCGGGCGTGCTGGGGACGAGGCGCTCGTCACCGATTTTATGCAGCGCTTCGTCCCCACCGGCGCGACGATCGAACATCTCGGTCGCGGCCAACTGCAGTCGCGGCTCCCGGGTGTGCGCCCCAGCTGGACCGACGCGATCTGGGAACCGGTCTGCGCCGATATCGATGTCGCCGCGCTGCACGGACATTTCCTCGCCCGCGGGCGCGCCGCTGGTGTGCAGCTCGAATGCCGAGCACAGGTAGTGAACCTGAAGCGGGGCGAGGGAAGCTGGGCGATCACCACCGCACGGGGTGAGAACTATCGCGCCGGAACGATCGTCAATGCAGCCGGCGCCTGGGCCGATCCGGTGGCGCGTCTCGCAGGCGCCAGGACCCTGGGGATCACGCCTTATCGTCGCACCGTCGTGCAGGTGCGGGTCGATCCGGCGGTGCCCGACGACCTGCCGCTCGTGCTCGACCTGCGCGGACAATTCTATTTCAAGCCCGAATCGGGCCGATTGTGGCTCAGTCCGCACGACGAGGAGCCGAGCGAGCCCTGCGACGCCGCGCCGGAAGAGCTGGCGGTGGCGCAGGCTATCGAGCGACTCGGCGAGGTAGTCGACTGGCGGGTCGAGGCGGTCGAGCACAGATGGGCGGGCCTGCGCAGCTTCGCGCCCGACCGGCGACCGGTCTATGGCCGCGATCCCGAAGTTGAAGGCTTCGCCTGGTTCGCCGGGCAGGGCGGTTTCGGCATCCAGACCTCGCCCGCGGCGGCGCGGCTCACCCGCCAGCTGCTGCTCGGCGAAGAGCGCGACGTCATGACCGAGGGGCTCGACGCGGAGCTCTATTCGCCCGCGCGCTTCGGCTAGCGAGGCGCGGTCGAAGCGTCAGCCTACAGGATTTGCGACGCGCTCTGCGGCGTCGCTCGCAAGGCGGTCCACGCGATCGTTTTCCTCATGACCCGAATGGCCTTTCACCCAGTGCCATTCGACCTTGTGATGCGCGGTAAGCTCGATCAAATCGTGCCATAGTTCGGCATTGCGCACCGGCTTCCTGCTGGCATTGACCCAGCCGCGCTTCTTCCAGCCGTGGACCCACTTGGTGATACCGTCGATCAGGTACTTGCTGTCGGTATAAAGATCGACTTCGCAAGGCTCGACCAGCGCCCGCAGGCCCATGATCGCGGCGGTCATTTCCATGCGGTTGTTCGTCGTATCGGGCTCGCCGCCCGACAGTTCCTTCTCGTGCGGCCCCATTCGCAGCAGGGCGCCCCATCCGCCGGGGCCGGGATTGCCCTTGCAGGCGCCATCGGTGAACAATTCGACCTTCTTCATGCGAAAGCCCCTTGGCCATTCGCGCGGTAGAATTCCAGCCGCCGCATGAATTCCATCGGATCCTTGCGCCGGACCAGCGCATCGGCCGGCGTCTCGAGCCAGTCCTGCGCGCGGCTGGCGATGAACCGCAGGCAGGCGCCCTCGGCCAGCAGCGGCAGCGCCGCGCGTTCGCGGTCTTCGAGCGGGCGGACACTCTCGTAGCCTTCGACGAGCGCATGGCCGAGGTTCCGGTCGCAGTTCCGGCCGGTCTCGTCGAAGCACCAGGCGGCATGTGTCACCGCCAGGTCGTAGGCCATCGCGCCGTTGCAGGCGAAGTAGAAGTCGATCATGCCGGTGACCCGGTCGCCGAGCATCAGGACATTGTCGGGAAAGAGGTCCGAATGGATCACCGACTGCGGCAGGTCGTTGGGCCAAGCAGCAACGATCTCCGCTCCGGTGTCGAGAATGGCGGGCAATTGCGGATCGATGGCGGCGAGCGCTGCCTCGCCGCAGTCCTGCAGGATCGCCAGCGCATCGGGTGGCGCAAGCCGGTTCTCTCGCTGTGTCGGAAAATCGCCCGCGGCGCCGTGCATGCGCGCTAAGGCAGAGCCCACGGCATGCGCCTGCGCGGCACTGGGATGGCTGGGCGATAGGCCGGGGAGGAACTCGATCAGCGCGACCGCCTTGTCGCCGACCATCCGCCAGGCATCGCCCGCACGGTCGTGGATCGTGCGCGGTACCGGGCAGCCGGCCGCAGAAAGGTGATCGAGCAGGCCGAGGAAGAAGGGAAGGTCGGCGGTCTCGATTCGCCGTTCGTACATCGTCAGGACGAAGCGGCCCTGCGTGGTTTCCACCAGCCAGTTCGAATTCGAGACGCCCTCGGCGATGCCCTTGAAGGAAACCAGCTCGCCGACATCGTACTGCGCGACGAGCTGCGCCAGATCTTCGGCCCCCAGGTGGGTGTAGACCGCCACCCTAGTCGGTCAGCTGGCGGGGCAGCTTGAAGACCATGTTTTCCTCGGCGGTGGTTACCACTTCCTCGTCGACGACGCGCCAGTCCGACAGGCGGTCGACCACCTCGCGGACGAGCTTCTCGGGTGCGGAAGCGCCGGCTGTCAGGCCTACCGTGCCGACCCCTTCGAGCCACGAAGGATCGATCTCGTCGGCCCGCTGGATCAGCCGGGCATCGGTCCCGATCCGCTCGGCCACTTCGACGAGGCGCAGCGAATTGGAGGAATTGGGCGCGCCGATGACCAGAACGAGGTCGCAGCTCGGCGCCATCTGCTTGACCGCCGCCTGCCGGTTGCTGGTGGCATAGCAGATGTCTTCGGCCTTGGGGGCGACGATCTGGGGGAAGCGCGCCTCCAGCGCGGCGATGATGTCGCGCGTATCGTCGACCGAGAGCGTTGTCTGCGAAAGATAGGACAGGTCTGCACCGGCCGGGAAGTCGAGCTTCGCCACATCCTCGACCGTTTCCACCAGCGTGATCCGGCCCGCGGGCACTTGTCCCATGGTGCCGATCACCTCGGGGTGGCCCGCATGGCCGACGAACAGGATGTGCTGGCCCTTTTCGATCTGCCGCGCGGCCTGGCGATGGACCTTGCTCACCAGCGGGCAGGTTGCATCGACATAGAGCATCTTGCGTCGCTCGGCCTCGGCGGGGACGGTCTTGGGCACGCCATGGGCGCTGAACACCACGGGCGCGTCGTCGGGCACTTCGTCCAATTCCTCGACGAAGATCGCGCCCTTGGCTTTGAGGCTGTCGACGACATAGCGGTTGTGCACGATCTCGTGCCGCACATAGACCGGGGCGCCGTATTTCTGCAGCGCACGCTCGACGATCTCGATCGCACGGTCGACGCCGGCGCAAAAGCCGCGTGGAGCCGCGATCAGCAGCTTCAGCGGCAGCCTCGCTTCGCCGGGACTTGGCGCAGGCGTGGATGGAAAGGGGGCATTCATGTGCCGCCCTCTAGCGCTTTCGCGCTGCCCAAGCTAGGGCATCGCGCAGCCCGGCCGGGCGATGAATTCGAATGACCGTAAAAGGGAATTTTGCCGCATGACCATCCGCACCCGCCTTGTTCCCGCGCTTGCTCTCGGCCTGGCGCTGGCCGGTTGCGCCAAAGAGGGCGACCTGATCGTCGACCAGGGCGTCGGCGTCAGCGCGGTGCGGACCGCCTGCCCCGCGGTCGGCATTCCCGACTACACGGGCGATATCACCACCTTCCGCACCCCGGGATCGACCACGCTGGCCGATCTCGACGTGACTGCGGCGATGACCAATCTGCGCTCGAACTGCAACGAGGGCGCGGGTGACCGCGTCTATACCGAGGCGAGTTTCGACGTCGTCGCACGCCGCGCCGACACGCGCGGCACCCGTACCGTGACGCTGCCCTATTTCTCCACCGTCCTGCGCGGCGGTTCGGCGGTCGTGACCAAGCGGGTCGGCAGCGTGACGCTGCAGTTCGCCGACGGCCAGGAACGCGCCATGGCTCGCGGCACTGCGGGCGCCTATGTCAACCGCGCCGAGGCGACGCTGCCCGCGGAGATTCGCGAGCAGATCACCCGCAAGCGCAAGGCGGGCGATCCCGACGCCGCGCTCGACCCGCTGGCCGATCCCGCAGTGCGCGCGGCGGTCCAGCGTGCGACCTTCGAACTGCTGGTCGGCTTCCAGCTGACCGAAGAGCAATTGCGCTACAACGTCACCCGCTGAGCCTCTGACATCTTGCCATTTCGCGCCGATAGTCTAGGCGCGCGCCATGGCTGACATGCAGACACTTCACGCGGCCTTCGCGGCCCGCATCGACGCGGTATTGGACGCTCTCGAGCTGGAGGGCGGGCTGCCTGCCGGATCGGATCGCGGCAATGTGACCGTCGAACCGCCGCGCGATCCCGCGCATGGCGATCTTTCGACCAATGCGGCGATGGTGCTCGCCAAGCAGGCGAAGACCAATCCGCGCGCGCTGGCCGAGACGATCGTCGAGCATTTGCGCCGCGATCCGGCGATCGCCGAGGCGGATATCGCAGGACCCGGCTTCATCAACCTGCGCCTGCAGAGCGATGTATGGCGGCGCGAGCTGCAGGCGATTGCGACGCTCGGCGACGATTATGGTCGCTCGCACATGGGCGACGGGAAGACGGTCAATGTCGAATATGTTTCGGCCAATCCCACCGGCCCCATGCACATGGGGCACTGTCGCGGCGCGGTTGTCGGCGATGCGCTGAGCGGCCTGCTCGAATGGGCGGGTTACCGTGTCACACGCGAATATTACGTCAACGACGCCGGCGGCCAAGTCGACGTCCTCGCCCGCTCGGCGCATCTGCGCTACCGCGAGGCGCTGGGCGACGAGATCGGCGAGATCCCCGAGGGGCTCTATCCGGGCGACTATCTCAAGCCGGTCGGCGAGCGGCTGGCGCAGGAATTCGGTCCCGCCTACAGGGACGCGCCCGAGAGCGAATGGCTCGAACTCTTCCGCCAGCGCTCGGTCGCGGCGATGATGGAGATGATCCGCGAAGACCTCGCGCTGCTCGGTATCCATCACGACCTGTTCTCCTCCGAAGCCGAACTCCAGGCGGCGAAGAAGCCCGAGGCGGCCGAGGCCTGGCTGCGCGAGAAGGGTCTCGTCTACGACGGCGTGCTCGAGGCGCCCAAGGGCAAGGCACCGCCCGAGGACTGGGAGCCGGTCGAGCTGCCGCTGTTCCGTTCGACCGAGTTCGGCGACGACCAGGATCGCCCGATCAAGAAATCGAACGGGGCATGGACCTATTTCGGCGCCGACCTCGCCTATCATTTCCAGAAGGCGGAAAAGGCCGATGCGCTGATCGATATCTGGGGCGCCGACCACGCCGGCACGGTCAAGCGGATCAAGGCCGCCGTCGCTGCGCTGACCAAGGGCGCCGGGCGCGACGTGCCCTTCGACGTCAAGCTGGTCCAGATGGTCAAACTGCTGCGCGACGGCGAGCCGGTGAAGATGTCCAAGCGTTCGGGCACCTTCGTGACGCTTGCGGAAGTCGTGCAGGAAGTGGGCAAGGACGTGGTCCGTTTCACCATGCTCACCCGCAAGCCCGATGCGCAGATGGAATTCGACTTCGCCAAGGTAGTCGAGGCGTCGAAGGACAATCCGGTCTTCTACGTCCAGTATGCGCATGCCCGCATCCGCTCGACGCTGCGCAAGGCCGGGGTCGAACCGAGCGATGTCCATCTCGACCGGCTGGGCGCGGAAGAGCTCGCCCTCGTGCGCGATGCCGCGCAGTTCCCGCGCGTGGTCGAAGCCGCGGCCAAGGCGCGCGAACCGCACCGCATCGCCTTTTTCCTCGGCGATCTCGCCGCCGCCTTCCACAGCTTCTGGAATGCGGGTAACGATGATCCGGCGAAGCGGATCATCCAGGAAGGCGATCCCGATCTCACAGCCGCGCGGCTGTTCCTCGCGGCGCAGGTGGGGCAGGTGATCCGCAACGGCCTCGCCATCCTGGGGGTCGAGGCGGTCGAGGAGATGTAAGCATGACGGCGTCCACGCCATACGACACCGATGAGGATTGGGACGGCGAGGATCAGCTCGACCTTGCCGATGGCGAAAGCCTGCCCTGGCTGGAAGCGGGCGAGGACGAGCACGAGGCGGCCGGGTTCGATACCTCGCGTCTGCTGATGGTCGGCGTGCTCGCGCTGGTGCTGCTCGGTGCGGTCGTGGGCGGGATCTGGTTCGTGGCCAACCAGACATCGGACGAGCCCGAGGCGGACGGCAGCGTGATCGCCGCACCCGAAGAACCCTACAAGACCCGGCCCGACGATCCCGGCGGCAAGACCTTTGCCGGCACCGGCGATACCAGCTTCGCAGTGGGCGAAGGGCAGACCCGCGAAGCCAAGCTGGCCGAGACCGCGCCGCCCAAGGCGGCAGCGAAGCCCGCCGCCAGTGGCCCCTCGATCGCCTCGACGGTGAACGAGCCCCCGCGTACCTCCGCGGCGCCCGGAACCGTGGTGCAGGTCGGGGCCTATCCCCGCCGCGCCGATGCCGAGGCGGCCTGGGCCAATCTGATGCGCCAGACCGAGGCGCTCAACGGCGTCAGCCACCGCGTGGTCGAGGCACAGGTCGATATCGGACGCGTCTACCGGCTGCAGGCGGTCGCGGGCGATCGCGGCGGTGCCAACCGGCTGTGCGCCGCGCTCAAGGCGGACGGGCTGGCCTGTTTCGTCAAGTAGGGCGCTCGGCCGGTCGAAATTTCCACACTTCCCGCAGGTCGCGAGCTTGCGGCATCGGGGCGAAAGACACAGTTTCCGTCCATGACACCCGCCATTTTCGGCATTTCCGGCCCCGATTTGACGGCCGATGAGAGCGCCTTCTTCAAGGAGGCCGATCCGGCGGGCTACATCCTCTTCGCGCGCAATTGCGAGAGCAAGGACCAGCTGCGGCGGCTGACCGATGAACTGCGCGCGATCCACGGGCGCGATCGGCTGATCGTCTCGATCGATCAGGAAGGCGGGCGCGTCGCGCGAATGAAGCCGCCCGTGTGGCAGCGCTACCCCGCCGGGGAAGCCTTCGCGAAACTGTGGGACATCGCCCCCGCCTCGGCCATCGAGGCAGGGCGCGCCAATGCCGAAGCGATGGGCCGCGAACTCGCCGAGATGGGCATCACCGTCGATTACCACGCGCCGTTCGACGTGCGTCGGCCCGAGACCGACGATGTGATCGGCGACCGCGCGCTCGGTAGCGAGCCGATGCAGGTCGCGGCGCTCGGCCGCGCGGTGCTCGACGGCCTGGACCGCGCGGGCGTGGTCGGCTGCCTGAAGCACATGCCCGGCCACGGTCGGGCGACCTGCGATTCGCACAAGGAACTGCCGCATGTCGGCGCGAGCGCGGACGAGCTCGAGGCCGATATTGCGCCCTTCCGCACGCTCGCTTCGCATCCGCTGGGGATGAGCGCGCATATCGTCTTCGACGCGTGGGACCCGGCGCATCCGGCTACGCTGTCGGAGACGGTCATCAGCCAGGTGATCCGCGGCAAGATCGGCTTCGACGGGCTGCTGCTCACCGACGATATCGACATGCAGGCGCTCGACGGGACCATTCCCGAACGTGCCGAGCGTGCGCTCGCGGCCGGCTGCGACATCGTGCTCAACTGCTGGGCGAAGATGGACGACCAGACCGCCATTGCCGAGCGGCTCGGATCGATGAGTGGCGCGACCGCCGAACGGCTCGACCGCGTGCATGCGGCAATGGGCGAGCCTCGGGAAGGACCCGACACCGCCGAGTTGCTGGCCAAGCGCGACGCCTTGCTGGCCATTGCGGAAGATCGCGCGGCATGACCAGCGACGGCCTCCTCTTCGCCGATCCAACCGGCGCAACGCCGGATGAATGGGACGAGGTGGCAAGCGAAGCATCGGTCGACGAGAATGCGCTCTACCTCGAGCTCGACGGCTGGGAAGGGCCGCTCGACCTGCTGCTCGACCTCGCGCGGCGGCAGAAGGTCGACCTCCGTTCGATCTCGATCCTTGCGCTGGTCGACCAGTATCTCGACTACATCGATCGCGCGGGGGCGCTGAAGCTCGAACTGGCCGCCGATTATCTCGTGATGGCGGCGTGGCTGGCCTATCTCAAATCGGCGATGCTCCTGCCCAAGGAAGAGCAGGAGGATCCGAGCCCCGAGGAACTGGCGCTCAAGCTGCAATTACGCCTCCAGCGGCTCGGCGCGATGCGCGATGCGGCGGCGCGGCTGATGGGCGGCGACCGGATCGGGCGCGACGTCTTCCTGCGCGGCAGTCCCGAAGGGCTCGAGATCGCGCGCAAGAACCTGTGGCAATGCGACCAGTTCGCGCTGATCGAGGCCTATGGCCGGGTCAAGGCGCGCACCGCGCCGGCGATCCACATGGTCCGCGAACGTCCCGTGATGACGCTCGAATCGGCGCTCGATCGGGTGTCGAACATGCTCGGCGTCACGCTCGAATGGATGGAATTGCGCGATTTCCTCCCGCCGCATGCCGAACCGCGGCTCAAGCGCTCGGCGCTGGCGTCGAGCTTCGTCGCCGCGCTCGAACTGGCGCGGCTGGGCAAGGCCGAACTGCAGCAGGAAGACACCTTCGGCCCGCTGCACCTGCGCCGGGTGCCCGCCTGATGGACGAACTCGCTCGCGCCGTTGAAGCCGCGCTGTTCGCGGCGGAAGAACCGATGACGGCGGAGGCGCTGGCGGCTTTCCTCGGCGATGCACCGGTCGGCGACGTACGCGAGGCCTTGCGCAGCGTGGCTGGGGATTATGAGAAGCGCGGCATCCACTTGGTCGAGCGTGGCAAGCGCTGGCATTTCGAAACCGCGCCCGACCTCGCCCATCTGCTTCGGCGCGAGAAGGAGCAGGTCCGTCGGCTGAGCCGCGCCGCAACCGAGGTGCTGGCGATCATCGCCTATCACGAGCCCGTCAGCCGCGCGGAAATCGAGTCGATCCGCGGCGTTCAGACCAGCGGCGGGACGCTAGACGTGCTGATGGAAGCGGGCTGGGTGAAGATCGCCGGGCGGCGCGAGGTGCCGGGGCGGCCGACGATCTATGCCACGACGCCCGAGTTCCTCGAGCATTTCGGACTTTCGAGCCGCCGCGACCTTCCCGGTATCGCCGAATTGCGAGCCACTGGCCTGCTCGACCCCATCGACGAAGCCTATGACGAGCTGGTCGGCGCGGACGAAGGCGAGGCCGAGGCGACAGTCGAATCCGACAGCGGCGATCACGCCTGACTGGCGCTTGGCCGCCAGCAGGCCTATATTCGCAATCTAGCTACGAAAAAGGTTTCACAATGTCGCTCGGTCCCTGGCAGCTCATCATCATCGCCATCGTCATCCTCGTGCTCTTCGGGCGCGGGCGAATCTCCGAAATGATGGGCGATTTCGGCAAGGGCATCAAAAGCTTCAAGCAGGGCATGAACGAGGACGATGCGCCCGCGAAGCGGATTTCGCACGACGCCAAACCAGCCGACGAGGGGCTGACCTCCGACCAGGTCAAGCAGAGCACCGACAGCAAGTAACCCGCAGACAGGCGGAGCCCGCCCATGTTCGATATCGGCGCCAGCGAATTGCTGGTCATCGTCGTGGTGGCGATCCTCGTGATCGGCCCCAAGGACATGCCGCGCGCCATGCGCACCGCGGGGCGCTGGATCGGCAAGATGCGGCGCATGTCGAGCCATTTCCGCGCCGGGCTCGACGAGATGGTCCGCCAGGCCGAGATCGAGGAAATGGAAGAGCAGTGGTCCGCGCGGAATAAGGAGATCATGGCCAAGTATCCCGACGGCACGACGCCGGAAGGAGGCTCGCCGGAAAACCTCCTGCCCAGCGAAATGGAACCGCTCGCCGCTGCAGGCGAGGTGCCCGATGCCGCTGCCGCGGCGGAAGCCGCGATCAAGCGCGCCGCGCCGGTGAAGGCCCCCGAGCATGCCGACGAGCCCACGCTCCCGCTCGATCCGCCTCCGCCCAGCAAGGATTCGTGATATGGCGGTGATCAAGGACATCGACGAGAGCCAGGCGCCCTTGCTCGACCATCTGATCGAGCTGCGCGCGCGGCTGGTGCGCTGCGTGGCGGCGCTGGTCGTCGCCTTCGGGATCTGCCTCTATTTCGCCGATCCAATCCTCGGCTTCCTGATCCAGCCGCTCAAGAGCGCCTTTCCTAACGGGCAGGGCCAGCTGATCTTCACCAAGCTCTACGAGGTCTTCTTCGTCGAGCTCAAGGTGGCGCTGTTTGCGGGCTTCTGCCTCAGCTTTCCGATCATCGCCAACCAGCTCTGGGCGTTCATCGCGCCGGGCCTCTACGCCAGGGAGAAGAAGGCCTTCCTGCCCTTCCTGCTGGCGACCCCGGTGCTGTTCCTGTTGGGCGCCTCGCTGGCCTATTACGTGGTCATGCCGACGGCCTTCAAATGGTTCCTGGGCTTCCAAGGCAGTGCCGGCGGGCTCGAAATCCAGGCGCTGCCCACCGCCAATGAATATCTCGGCCTGGTGATGCAGTTCATTCTCGCCTTCGGGATGAGCTTCCTGCTGCCGGTTCTGCTGCTGCTGCTCCACCGCGCGGGGATCGTGACGCGACCCCAGCTGGTTGCGGCGCGCCGCTATGTCATCGTGCTGGTGGTGGCACTGGCGGCGGTCATCACGCCGCCCGATCCGGGCTCGCAGCTGCTGCTGGCGATCCCGCTCCTGCTGTTGTTCGAAGGCTCGCTGCTGCTGATGCGCGTGACCGAGAAACGCCGCAAGGCGGACGTCGACAGCCCCGAAGAACCTCAGTCCGCGTCGTAGACCTTGCGCCCGCCGACCCAGGTTTCGAGCACCTTGGTCGCACGCAGTTCGCTCGGCGTTGCCAGCATGGGATCGCGATCGATCAGGACGAAGTCGGCCCGCTCACCCGGCAACAGGCGACCGAAACGACCCTCTGCGAACCCGGCGTAGGCTGCATCGCTGGTGAAGCCTGCCAGCGCCTGTTCGCGGGTGACCCGGTCCTGCGGGCGCCATCCGCCGAAGGGCTCGCCCATGGCATCCATGCGTGTCGTCGCGGCGGCGAGGCCGGCGAAGGGATCGGGCGATTCGACGGGGGCATCCGAACCGAAGGCGAGCCGCCCGCCGAGCTGTAAGATGGTGTTCCAGGCATAGGCTCCCTCGAGCCGGTCTGGTCCGAGCCGCGCCTCGGCCATCACCCGGTCGCTGGTCTGATGGACCGGCTGCATCGAGGCGATGATGCCGTTCTGCCCGAACTTGGGCAGGTCGACCGGATCGACGATCTGCGCATGTTCGATCCGCCAGCGGCGGTCACCGGGGAAGCTTTCGGCAATCTCGGCGACCGCGTTGAGCGCATCCTCGTTGGCGGCACTGCCGATCGCATGGATCGCGGGCTGGAAATTGCCCGTGGCCGCGCGCACGAGGATATTGCGGAATTGCGCGGGGTTCATCAGCGGCAGGCCGGTATTGCCCGGATCGTCGGCATAGGGCCGCTTGAGCCAGGCCCCGCGACTGCCAAGCGCGCCGTCGAGGTAAAGCTTGACGCCGTTCATGCGCAGCTTGTCGTCATAGAGCCAGGGGGTCGGTCCCGAGCCGGCGATGAGATCCATCTGGTCGGGCCCCGCTGCGTAGGACATGATCCGCAGCGTCAGCGCACCGCGATCGCCGGCACGGCGGAAGGCTTGCCAGTCTTCGATGCTCGTCCCCATGTCGGCCACCGCGGTGATGCCGAAGCGATGAAGTACTTTCTGCGCCTCGGCAAAGGCGAGATCGCGTTCCTTCGGGCGCGGTGCGGGCACGGCGGCCTGCATGATATCGGTCGCCCGGTCTACGAACACGCCCGAAGGGGTCTTGCCGTCGGTCAGCCGTTCGATGCGCCCCCCGGCCGGAGTCTTGGTCGCCGCATCGACGCCTGCCGCGCGCAGGGCGAGGCTGTTGGCCCACCCGGCATGGCCGTCGACCCGCTCGAGATAGACCGGGCGGTCGGCAATCGCGCTGTCGAGTTCGGCGGCGGTGGGAAAGCGGCCGAGGCCCCATTTTTCCTGGTTCCAGCCGCGCCCGAGGATCCACGGACGGTCCGGGTTGGCTGCCGCGAAGGCGCGAATCCTGTCGAGCGCCTCGGCCAGCGAATTGGTGTCCGACAGGTCGAGCGTGAGCGCACCGATCCCGACCCCCATGACATGGACATGGGCATCGATCAGTCCGGGGATCATCACCCGGCCCTTGCCGTCCTCGCGATAATCGGTCTGCGGCTTTTTGTCCTTCGCCTGGAGGATCTGCGCGACCTTACCGTCATCGTCGATGACCAGCGCGGTGAAGCGCTGGACCTTGCCGTCCTCGCCGATGGTGAGGCCTTCGACATTGTCGAACAGCACGTCGGCCTGCGCGGGCAGGGCAAAGGTGAAAGCAACCGCGGTTGCTAGGAGTTTGAGCTTCATGTCAGGCGGTCCCGTCAGGCAATTCGCCGCCCGCGATAAGGCATAGCTTGGCCGAGGCAAACCCTTTCGGCGATTGCGCCGCAGCCGCGCGCGCCGTAGGGCCGGGCACCATGACCGAAGCATCCCCCGTGCGTGCCGCCGCTCCGGCGACCGAGCTCCTGACTCTCGACGACGTGCGGGCTGCAGCCGCGCGCATCGAAGGCGCGGTGGTGCGGACGCCGATGCTGCGCTCGCAGACGCTGTCGGAGATTACAGGAGCCGATATCTGGCTCAAGTTCGAGAACCACCAGTTCACCGCCGCCTACAAGGAACGCGGCGCGCTCAACGCCTTGTTGCACCTCACCGACGAGCAGAAGGCGCGCGGCGTGATCGCTGCCTCGGCGGGCAACCATTCGCAGGGGCTGAGCTATCACGGACGCCGGCTCGGCGTGCCGGTGACCATCGTCATGCCGCAGACCACGCCGAGCGTGAAGGTGATGCAGACCGAGAGCGTGGGCGGCAATGTCGAACTGTTCGGCGAGACTTTCGATGAAGCCTATGCCCATGCGCGCGAGCTCGAACGCGAACGCGGCCTGACCTTCGTCCATCCCTTCGACGATCCGTTGGTCGCCGCTGGCCAAGGCACGGTCGCGCTCGAAATGCTCGCCGACAAGGACGATTTCGACTGCCTCGTCGTGCCCATCGGCGGGGGCGGGTTGATGAGCGGCATGGCAACCGTCGCCAAGGCGCTGAAGCCCGAAATCGAGATGGTCGGTGTCCAGGCCGAACTCTATCCCTCGATGTATTCCGCGGTGACCGGCGACGAGCGCCCCTGTGGCGGCGACACGCTGGCCGAAGGGATCGCGGTCAAGGCACCGGGGGAATTCACCCGCCAGATCATTGCCGAGCTGGTCGACGAGGTGCTGCTGGTCAAGGAAGGCACGCTCGAACACGCCGTCTCGCTGCTGTTGCAGATCGAGAAGACCGTGGTCGAAGGCGCCGGCGCGGCCGGGCTTGCCGCTGTGCTGTCCAACCCGGAGAAGTTCGCCGGCAAGACGGTCGGCCTGGTGCTGTGCGGCGGAAATATCGATACCCGCCTGCTCGCCAATGTGCTGCTGCGCGACCTCGCCCGCTCGGGGCGGCTCGCGCGGCTGCAGATCGTGCTCCAGGATCGACCGGGTGCGCTGTTCAAGGTGATGCGCGAGTTCAACGAGCACAACGTGAACATCATCGAGATATATCACCAGCGCATTTTCACCACGCTGCCTGCCAAGGGCCTGACGGCGGAAATCGAGTGCGAGGCGCGCGATGCCGAACAGATCGACCGGCTGGTCCAGGCGCTCCGCGGCAAGGGTTACAGCGTGTCGGTGGCCGAGCTCGCCTGACCCGGAACGAACGTTCGGCGGAGCGATTGTGGTTTTCATGGTAAAGAGGGTTTTAACCTATCACCCGCTCTGGCATTGATATGCATACGAGGTAGGATCTAGCCGCCGGAAGGATGCAGCCGAAAGTGACCGCACCGATACGCTTTCCCCGCTTTTTCGTGACCAGCCCCGCGCCGTGTCCGTATCTGCCGGGCAAGAGCGAGCGCAAGGTCTTCACCGAACTGCGCGGCGACAATGCCGACGAGCTGAACGAAGCGCTCGGGCGGATCGGTTTCCGCCGCAGCCAAACGGTCGCATATCGCCCTTCCTGCCTCGATTGCCAGGCCTGCGTTTCGGTGCGGGTCGTGGCCGGGGAATTCAAGGCATCCTCTAGCCAGAAGCGCACGCTCAAGGCGAACGAAGATCTCGTCGCCACCGAGTGCCGCCCCTGGGCGACTGCCGAACAGTTCGAGCTGCTGCAGAAATACCTCGCTGCGCGCCACCCCGGTGGTGGCATGACGCAGATGGAGGAAACCGACTTTGCAGACATGGTGGAACACACCAGTGTTACCAGCTATGTGATTGAATATCGGGAGCCGGCAGTCGGTCCCGAACCGGGCCGCCTGGTCGGGGCGTGCCTGACGGACTACCAGGGCGACGGGCTGTCGATGATCTACAGCTTCTACGACCCTGAGCATGAGGATCGCGCCGGGCTTGGGAACTTCATCATCCTCGACCACATCCGCCGCGCGGCCGCCAATGGATTGCCCTATGTCTATCTCGGCTACTGGGTCGAAGGCGCCGAGCGGATGCAGTACAAGGTCCGCTACCGCCCGCTCGAACGGCTCAGCCGCGGCGGATGGGAGCGTATGCCCGACCACGAGCAGAAGCGCCATATCGCCGCTGCGACCGCCCCGCGCGGCAAGCGCCGCGAAGATGCTCTTCCGGCCAAGGACGGACTGTCCGCGGACTACAAGATTCCCGACTGACCGCGCACTGACCGCGCTGGTTCACTCCCTGGCGGTGCTTGCTCTCGTCGGCGGCCCGGCGCTTGCCGCGCAGGAGCGCGAAGCTCCGGCAAGCCTCGAGGATCTGATCCCAGACAGCGCGGTCGACGATCCCGAAAGTTGGGCGCAGCAGGGGACCGATGGGTCGGTCGAGACTGCATCCGATGCGCTTGGCGAACCCGAGGCGGACACGCCGATATCCGAACTGCCCGACATGCCCGTCGCCTGGCCCGAGGAGGTCGAGCTGGCGCCGCTGCAGGAACTCGAGCCGGAAGAGGATATCCGCTTCGCCGACCTGCTCGGCGATTCCCCGCAGATCGCCTTCGACGAGGCGGATATGGAGCGGATTTCTGACGCGCTGGTGCTGGGCTTCCCGCAAAAGGAGCCGCCCTTCAGCGAGCGGGGCGATTTCGTCGACCGCTTTACCGCGCTTTCGACCATCGAGGAACTGGATGATGGCGACGAAAACGTTGCCCAGCTTGCCGCCCGCGCACGCAAGGACGAGGAGCTGCTCGGTACACTGCTGCGCGTCTATGGCTATTATGACGGCGAGATCGTCCGCACGATCGGCACTCGCGATGCCGGCGAGGACACTGCCGAACAGCGTCCGCGGGTCCGTTTCGATGTCATCCCGGGACCGCGCTACAGCGTCGGCACGGTTGACCTGGGCGAGCTCGACAGCGCCCCAGACGCCGCGCGACTGCGCAAGGCCTTCGAAATCTACCCGGGCGACTTCCTCCAATCGGATACCATCGTCGCCGAACGGTTCGACCTTGATCGGGCGCTGGGCGAGACCGGTTATCCCTTTGCCGAGATCGACCAGCCCGAACTGCTGATCGACCACGAACGGACTGCGGGGGATCTGACTCTGCCGGTGCGTCCCAGGGGGAAATACGTCTTCGGCGAAGTCGTCAGCAGTGATGAGGCGTTTCTCTCCAGCCGCCATCTCTCCGAGATTGCGCGTTTCGAGCCCGGCGAGGTCTACCAGCGCAGCCTCGCCTTCGACCTGCGCCGTGCGGTGACCGCCACCGGGCTCGTCTCCGCCGTCGGCGTCGAGGCGCGCGAGGTAACCCCGCCGCAGGGCGACGAGCCGGGCGTGGTGGCGATGGACGTCACGGTGGAGCGCGCCAAGCTGCGCACGATAGCCGGCGCCATCGGCTATGGTTCGGAAGAGGGCGTCCGTATTCAGGCGAGCTGGGAGCATCGCAACCTCTTCCCGCCCGAAGGCGCGCTCAAGCTGCGCGGTATTCTGGGCACGCGCGAGCAACTGGGGGGCGTGACCTTCCGCAGGAACAATTTCGGCGGGCGCGACAAGGTGCTGACGGTGGATGCCTATGCTTCCAGCGTCGACACGACCGCCTACGATGCGCGCACCGTCGCGCTGACGGGAACCTACGAACGCACCTCGACACTCCTGTTCCAGAAGCCCCTCGCCTGGGGCGTGGGGGCCGAAATTCTGGCGACGGACGAACGCAACCGCATCGTCGACGGTGTGGCGCGGCCGCGGCAGACCTATTTCGTCGGGGCATTGTTCGGGCGAGCCACGCTCGACACCAGCGATTCGCTGCTCGACCCGACACGCGGTTTCCGCGTCACAGGCTTCCTCGCGCCCGAGACTTCGCGCACGCAGGGCGAGCAGTTCTATTACCTGCGGTCGCGCGTCGACGCGTCCTATTACATGCCCCTCGGCGAGCGGACGGTGATCGCTGCGCGCGGCGCCTTCGCCAGCATCCAGGGGGCCGATCTGGTGGGCATCGCGCCCTCGCGGAGGCTCTATGCGGGCGGCGGCGGCTCGGTGCGGGGCTACGGCTACCAGTCGATCGGACCCAAGAACGAGTTCATGGAAGCGACCGGCGGGCGCAGCCTCGTCGAGGCCTCGCTCGAGGCGCGGATCGGCACCGGCTTCCTCGACGGAGCAGTGTCGATCGTGCCCTTCTTCGACCTCGGCAGCGTGTCCACCTCGACCACCCCCGACTTCGGCGAGGTCAAGATGGGGGCAGGGCTTGGTGTGCGCTATGCCACCGGCTTCGGTCCGATCCGGCTCGATGTCGGCATTCCGCTCAACCCGGAGCCAGAGGATGCTGCGGTCGGGGTCTATATTTCGCTGGGGCAGGCCTTCTGATGGCCGAGGACCAGGCCGTCGAAGCCGGACCGGCGCGCCGCGCGCGGCGTGGACGTCTCGGCCGGGCGGGGAAATGGGTGCTCGGCACGGTGGCGGCGCTCGTCCTGTTCGCCATCGGGGCGCTGGTGGTGCTCAATACGCCGCTGGGCGAACGCTTCCTCGCCAGCCGCATCGCCGAACGAACCTTTCCCAACGGGCTCAACATCCAAATCGGACGGATCGAGGGCAATCTCTACGGCGCGGCGGTGCTGCACGATGTCCGCCTGTCGGACCCCAAGGGCGTGTTCCTGACCATTCCGCGCGCCGAGGTGGACTGGAATCCCGGCGCCTGGCTCTACAACCGGCTGGAGATCGACAGCTTTGCGGCGCGTCGCGCCAATCTCGCGCGGGTCCCCGAATTCCTCCCAAGCGAGGAGGACAATCCGATCCTGCCGGGCTTCGATATCTCGATCGAACAGTTGGAGATCGACAATCTCATGCTGGCGCGCGGGATCGCCGGCGACCGTCCGCAACGCGTCGACCTGACCGGCAGCGCCGAGGTCGCCGACCGCCGGCTGATGGTCGATGTCGATGGACGCCTGGGCGAGCGTGACCGGCTCGCGCTGCTGCTCGATGCCGAACCCGATGGCGACGATTTCGACCTCTCGCTCGATCTCGATGCGGCGGAGGACGGCCCCATCGCCGCGCTCGCGGGGCTCGATGGAGCACACAGTGCGCGTATCCGTGGCGACGGGAGCTGGACGAAATGGACGGGCGGGCTGCTCGTCCGCAACGACGAGGGGCGCGTCGCGGCGTTGCGCATCACCAACCGCTCGGGGCGCTTCGGCCTGCTGGGCAAGATCGATCCCTCGGGCTTCCTTTTCGGGATTCCCGCGCGCGCGTTGGGTGACGACGTGGCGCTCAAGGCCGAGCTGGGGATCGACAATCGTGCCTTCGATGGTCGCACGATCATGGTCGGCCGGGGCCTGAACGTGGATGCCAAGGGCTTGCTCGACCTCGCCGAGAACCGCGCAGAGGACCTCGAGATCACGGCCTTCGTGCGCGACCCTGCGCTGCTCGGCGAGGGCATGGCGCTCCGCAATGCGCGGCTTACGGCAACGCTTGACGGGCCGTTCAAGAATCTCGCGATCGTTCACGACCTGCAGGTGGGCGAGCTCGATCTCGGCGGTACCAAGCTCAAGGGGCTGCGGCAGGCGGCCACGGCGCGCTACGATGGAACGCGTTGGATGCTGCCGCTCGACCTCCGGCTCGGGCGTGTGTCCAGCGGGAATGCGATGGTCGATCCTCGGCTGATCAACGGTGTTGCGCGCAGCTCGATCGTCCTGACCGGAGCGACGCTGAGATCGGACGACCTGCGCCTCGCTTTCCCCGCTGCGTCGGCCAATCTGGCGCTGCGGGGCGATCTCGCCAGCGGGGACTACCAACTTCGCGGTCCGGTGCGTGCCGAGCGGTTGGCGCTCGAGAATGTCGGCATGCTGGGCGGCACAGCGGTGATCGACCTGTCACTGGCGTCGGGCACGCCCTGGCGCCTTTCGGCCGATCTCGACGCGCGGGTCGCGCCGGTGACCAACGCCACGCTCGCCAATCTCGCCGGGACCCCGATCCGCGTCCGTGGCGGGGTGGCGGTGGGCGGAAATGCGCCGCTCGACTTCAACCGGATGCGGATCGACGCGAGCAAGGTCCACCTCGCACTCGATGGCAGCGTCCGCGAGGGGGCGACGCGCCTCGCCGGGCGCGGGACCCACGTGGATTACGGGCCCTTCACCGTCGAGGCCAGCCTGACTAAGGCGGGGCCGAGCGCCGCGCTGGTCTTCGCCAAGCCGACGACGGGGCTCGAAAACGTCCGGGTCGCCATTGCCCCACGCGATGACGGCTTCATCATCGATACCGATGGCCAATCGCTGTTCGGGCCATTCGAGGGCACGCTCGGACTGACCGCGCCCGCAGGCGGGCCGACGCGCATCGCGATCGAGGAGATGCGCGTCTCCGACACAAAGGTGACCGGCGCCGTCTCGCTGGCGGATGGTGGTGCCGATGGGCAGCTCGCCTTCGCCGGAGGCGGGATCGACGGCACGGTGGCCCTGGCTCCGCGCGGTGGCGGCCAGGGGCTCGACATCGACCTGCATGCGCGCAACGCCCGCTTCGGCGGCGAGCCTGCCATGCGGATCGCCCGCGCCGACATCACTGCTGCGGGGCTGATCCGCGAGGGGCACACGAGTTTCACCGGCACGGGCACGGCGGCGGGGCTTTCCTATGGCTCGCTGTTCATCGGCCGACTCGCCGCCAAGGGCGAGGTTGAGGACGGCGTCGGCCGGATCGATGCCTCGCTCGCCGGGCGGCGCAGCGGGCGCTTCGCGCTCGACCTGAACGCGACTGTGACGCCCGAGCGCATGGCACTGGCGGCGCAGGGGGAATTCGCCGGGCGACGCATCTCCATGCCGCGCCGCGCCGTGCTGACCAGCCTCGACGGGGGAGGGTGGCGGCTGACCCCGACGCAGCTGTCCTATGGCAGCGCGGGGATGATCGCGGCGGGCAGCTTCGGCGGCGGCAGTCTCGATTTCGAGTTCAAGCTTGCCCGCATGCCGCTGTCGCTGATCGACATCGTCCGTCCGGATACCGGACTGGGTGGGACCATTTCAGGCACCATCGACTACCGCGCCGGCGCGAGAGGTCTCCCGGTGAGCGAGGCCAAGGTCAAGATCGAGGGGCTGACGCGATCGGGCCTAGTGCTGACCTCTCGCCCGGTCGACGTCGCGTTGGTGGCGCGCCTGTCGGAAAGCGAACTCGCCGCGCGGGCGGTGCTCGGCAATGAGGATATCCAGCGTGGCCGAGTGCAGGCGCGGATCACCGGGCTACCGGGCAGCGGGCTGCTGCTCGACCGGTTGCGCGCGGGCAGGCTCTTCGGCCAACTCCGCTATCGCGGTGCGGCTGAAAGCCTGTGGCGGCTCGCCGCTCTCGACACCTTCGACATCACCGGGCCGATCGCCATCGCGGCCGATGCAACCGGATCGCTGCAGGATCCCACGGTGCGCGGCTCGATCGCGGGCGATGCGCTGCATCTGCGCAGCGCCATTTCGGGCACCGACATTCGCGACCTCGCCGTGCGCGGCAAGTTCAGCGGCTCGCGATTGCAGCTGGCCAGCTTCTCGGGGACGGCGGTCAATGGCGGGAGCGTCAGCGGGAGCGGGATCGTCGACCTGAGGACGCTAGGCGAGACGGTTGAGGGCCGGCTGCTCGAAATCCGCGGGCCGATCATCGACCTGCGCGCCTCTGCCAGGAACGCCAGACTGATCGACACCGCCGGCCTCAGCGCGACGATCACCGGCCCGCTGCGGATCGTGTCGAACGGCCTCGGCGGCACGATCGCTGGTCGGGTACGGGTCGACCGTGCCAGCTGGAGGCTGGGCACCGCGGCGGACGACTTGCGCCTACCGCAGATCGCCACGCGCGAGATCAACGCGCCGGCCAATCGCGCGCCGCGCGCCGCCCCCGCGCGCCCGTGGCGCTATCTCGTCGATGCCAAGGCATCGAGCCGGATCGATGTCGACGGCATGGGGCTCGATAGCGAGTGGTCGGCCGATATTCTCCTGCGCGGCACGACCGACGATCCGCGGATCGGCGGCAGCGCGACCATGATCCGCGGCGATTACACCTTCGCCGGGACGCAATTCGAGCTGACCCGGGGCGACATCGATTTCGACGAGACCGTCCCGATCGATCCGCGGCTCGACATAAGGGCCGAAACCGAGCGCGACGGCCTGACCGTAGAGGCGACGGTCACCGGCAGTGCCACCCAGCCCGAGATCGCCTTCAGTTCCAATCCCGCCCTGCCCGAGGAGGAACTGCTCGCCCGCCTGCTGTTCGGCGGCTCGGTGACCAGCCTTTCGGCGACCGATGCGCTGCAACTCGGCGCCGCAGTCGCGAGCCTGCGCGGAGGTGGGGGGATGGATCCGATCAACCAGCTGCGCAGTGCCATCGGTCTCGACCGGTTGCGGATCGTCAGTGCCGACCCCGCCCTCGGGCGCGGCACCGGCGTGGCGCTGGGCAAGAATTTCGGACGTCGCTTCTATGCCGAGATCATCACCGACGGCCGCGGCTACAGCGCGACCGAGGTGGAATTCCGCGTGACCAGCTGGCTATCGCTCCTCGCCGCCGTCTCGACCGTGGGACGCGAGAGCGTCGTCGCCGAGATCAGCCGGGACTACTAAGACGCCGTATCCTGCCGGGGCGGCAACAGCACCGTGTCGATGGGGATGATCACGCCATTGTTGGTGGCAATGGCCGCGCCTGCGAACTGCGCGGTCGTTCCGTCACCGCTCGACACCACGATGTCGTCGCCCGACCGGCTGAAGGAAACCTCTGTCTGGCCGAGCGTGGTCATGGTGACCGGCCCACCCTTGCGTTCGATCGCTTCGCCGATCGTTTCGGGCGTGAGATGGCCGGGGAGCAGGTGATCGCGCAGGATCGCCACCAGTATGGGGCGCTGGTCGGCCTCGAGCAGGGTTTCGCCCTCATCGCCGAGCGCCTCGAAGGCGGCATCGTCGGGTGCGAGGACGGTATAGCTCGCCGGCCCGTCGAACACGCCCGATAAGTCCGAGCGTTCGACTGCGGCCTGCAAGCTGCGGAGGTCGTTATCCGAGGCAAGAGCGGAGGCGAGGGTCTGCGTGCCATCGTCCCGCGTGCCATTTTCCTTGGCGGAGCTGTCAGCGTCGCTGCAAGCCGTCGTCGGAACGAGCAGGGCCAGCGCCAGCGGCGCGAGTGCGGATTTCCAGGTTGCGGGCATCGTTGGCCACCTCATACGAGAAGATCGATTGCGGCTGCGACCAGCTGCGTTGTCGGATCCACGCGGTAAACGTAGCCATCCGAGTAGCGATACCAGGCGTCCTGCGTATCGCGGTAGCGGTCGCGGTAGGAATAGGGGACGTTGTATACGTCATAGCCCTGCGGCATCGGCTGTCCGACCACGAACTCGTCGCCCGTCAGCAGGGCGGCGACCGATGCGATGGCGGCGTCCTCCGGATCGACGCGGTAGATGACGTTGTCGGCGTAACGATAGGAGTTGGACGGCCCGAGGTCGTAATAATCGACGTAATAGTCGGGCAGGGCGTAGCTCTGGTAGGTCGAGGGCCAGGTATTGCCGATCGCCAGTGCGCCGCCGAGCAGCGGGATGTAACCGGAGATACTTCCGTCGTTCAGGGCGCGCAGCAGATAGCCTCCGGCGTATTCGTAAGGACCCGGCGCATAGTTCGTCAGCCCGAACAGGCGCGGTCGATAGGTGTAGCCGTTCCAGCCGGTCGAGCGTATGGACCGCTTCTTGGCCTGTCCCGGAGGCAGGCAGCCATTGTTCTTGCGCGCGAGACCCGGTGGGCAGCCGGCAATGAGGCCGCGACTGCGATCACGGACCAGAAATTCGCGATCGCGAATCCTCTCGACGCCATAGCGCTCGACCCGGGTGCGCGGGGCCTGTTTGCTCCGGTCTTCCCGTCCTGCCGGACGCGCGCTGCGCTGGTCGTCCCCGCGGGCGGATGTCCGTCCGTTTCCGCGGAACTCTTCGCGCTTTTGGGATGCCGGATGAGGTTTCGAACCTGACGAATGGCGTTCGTGGGATTGTGCGCGCTTGGCGCCCCCGTTTCCGCGATCCTTTGCGGATTGCGCTGCGGCATGTGGCTTGCCGCCGTGTTCGTTTCCTTTGCCTTTGCCCGGTTCGGCATTGGCTCCGGCCGCCGCGAGTGCGACCGCCGCGGCGCCTGCGACCAAGATACGCATTTCAAAAACTCCTTTTTGGGCTCCAACGGTGCCGAAAGGATGGGGTTCCGGTTAATCTCCGAGCAACCATTCGATCATGCGCTGGCTGCGATCAGGAGCGCGGATCGGGGCCGGGACGGATGACATCGGCTCGCTGGTGCCTTTGCACCAAAGAAAAGGGCCGCCCGGTTTCCCGGACGGCCCTTCCTGTCTGAGCCTGAGCCCCTGGTCTGGTTTAGAACTTGAAGCTCGCCATGGCACGGTAGGTCTGTGCGTTGGCATTGCTGCGGCTGATGGTCGTGTCGACACCGAGGCCGAACTTCGCCGAGCCGGAGACGAACTGCGCTGCCAGGCCGACTTCGCCCCAGTCCTTGTCCGTCGAAGCGACGCGGAACGGCACGGCCGGACCGGTGCCCGCAGCGAACTGCGCGCCGACGGCATAGACGCTGTCTTCGTACTCGTGGACCCAGTCGGCATTGAGGTCGATCTGGAACGAGCCGGTCGACTTCTGGTAGTCGAAACCGATCCGCCCCTGGAGGCTTTCGAAGTCCTCGCGGTTGATCCGCAGCGCCAGCGTCCCGCCGGTTTCCTCGACCACGTCGAAGGAATGGTCGGCATAGCGCAGTTCGATGCCGGGCGAGAACGTGCCGAAATCACCTTCGAAGTCGTAGGAGATTCCGACCGCGGCGGAGATGCCACCGTCGCTGCTCTCGCTCGAAAGCGTCTGCGTGGTTCCGAGGAAGCCCACCGTCCGGGTGGTGTCCATGTCGACCTTGGTCAGGCTCACCTGGCCATCGAGGACGAAGCCGTCTTCGGTCTTGGCACTACCATAGAGCGAGACCGCGAACATCTTCGAGTCGGCTTCCTGGCCCAGCGCAACATCCGCGTCGAGGTTCGAGTAATAGCCCGACAGGCCGATCATCGAACTCTCGCTCGGGAAGTACTCGATACCGCCGGCGAAGAAGTAGCCGTCAATATCGGTGTCGCCGCTGTAGCCCGGCATCGGAGCCCCGCTGCCGTTGAGCAGGCCGCCTGCCAGGAAGATGCCGACATCCTCGCGGATGGCACCCTGACGCATGCTGGTCGGTTCGTCGCCCTGGTCGAGGCCCAGCGCACCGGTCAGGACCGGCTGGCTGCCGCGCGAGACTTCCATCTGTGCGGTCTGGATCGGATTGCCGAGCGTGGCGATGGTGCCACCCGACCGCTCCAGCGTCGACTCACGCAGGCGCGAGGCGTTGAACGAGCCGAGATGGTTGTACGACTGTGCAGCCAGCTGACGAACCGCGCTCTCCGACACCGGAGCCAGACCGTCGAAGGTGGCCTGGATGGTGGCGACGTCCGCGAAGTCGAGTGCATAGAGCTCGGCCAGCGCCGCGTTGCTGCGGTTCTGGTCGAACAGCTGGGCATAGCCGCGCTGCACCGAGTTCGTGAGGTCGATCACGTTGTTGTAGCTGCGTGCACGAATCTGCATCAGCACAGCGTTGTCGGTGTAGGTGAACTGCTGACGCAGGATCGGACTGAGGTCGTTCACGTCGAACGAACCATAGATCCCGCCGTCGACCGTCATGATGGTGTAGGTCTGGCCTAGGCCGTTGACCTGACCGGTGATACCGGAGCCAACCATCACGTCGCCAGCGAGCGAAGCGTCACCCGTGACTGCGAGCGTGTCAGAAGTGCCGTTCGGCCCGATGTCGATCAGCAGGGTCGATTGCGAAGACATAACCAACGATCCGTCGATCGTCAGCGTGCCGATGCCGCCCACGGTACCCGGCGAGATCGCACCGACCATGTTGGTGACGAAGGGCGCGGTGATCGTACCGGTACCCTGCAGTGCACCGCCGAAGATCGTGTAGTCGCCTACCGAGGTGAGCTGGCCGTCGACCGTCATCGTGCCGCCGAACTGGCTGATGTCGATCAGCGAGGTCAGGCTGCCGTCGGCCGTGATGTTGAGGCCGGCAGTGCTGAGCACGGTGAGACGGTCAATGGTGACATCGCTGCTCAGCGTCGTTGTGCCGGCATTGCCGAGCGTCACGTCGAAGTAGCGTGGGTCCACATTGACGGTCGGATCCTCGCTGGGGACCGGATCGACGTTGTCGGGCACGAAGTCGGTCGCGCCGGGCAGGCCGTTGTCGAGCGTGGGATCGGGCAGCGGATCGTCCGAGAATTCGGGGCTTCCGCCGTCGCTGTCGTGCGGCGTATCTTCCGCGAAGTCCGCCCCGTTTCCATGGGCGGTATCTTCCGCAAATTCGACACCGTTGCCGTGGGCTTCGTTGGCGTTGATCAGGCCATCACGGGTGATCGCGCCGCGACCGCCGGAGGCGCTTCCGGTTGCAGAGGCCACGCGAACGGCATTGCCGCCGCCGATGGCGTCGATCACGTCGCCGTCGACCGAGCCGATGCCCGAAGTGACGAGCCCGTCTGCGTTGCGCGCCGGGGGCGTGTCTTCGCCAGTCGACAGATCCTGGCAACCTTCACCCGGATTGTCGCCTTCCTGGTCGAAACAGACTTCACCCCAGTTCGGCTCGCTGCCGATCCGGCCGTTGCCCGGCGAGGTGGGGATACCGTTGACGACCTCACCATCGGCATTGATGACGCGATAGTTCTTGTCGACCGTGGTTTCCCAGTGGCTGCCGTCTTCCCAGGCGCCGTCGCCCGCCTTGGCCGTGACGTAGCGATAGGGGTTGTTCGCCGCGATCCAGTCCCAGAACAGGAACAGCGGCTGGTAGAAGCTTTCGGTGCCGTAGCTCGAGAAAACCTGCGGGCCGAAGAAGCGCGAACCACCCGAAAGAACTGCAATGACGAGGTCTTCGTCGCTCAACGTGTTGTTGGCCGCGTCGAGGATCAGCGGACCACCCGAGTCGCCGCCGGCGGTCGTGCCTTCACGCTCGCGCGGTTCGTCCTTGTAGAGGTTGAAGTCGAACGGGTTGGTCTTGTTCGGATCGTCGAAATCGAGACGGTAGAGTACCTGCGGCAGGTCGCCGAAGGCGGCGCCGAACAGGAAGGTGTTGCGCGCGTCGAAGCTGGTCAGCGAACCGACCATGTTCTCGGCTGCGCGACGACGCCAGTCGATCCCCTGCGTCGCACCGCCGGTGCCGGTGCCCGAACGACCGTAACCGGTGATATTGACGTGATAACCGGTGCCGTCTTCCGCAGTAATCTCGTCGGGCGTCGGGAGCGGCGAGAACAGCAGCGACCACGTCGGCAGATTGGCGGCCGGCGTGTCGAGGCTTGCAATCGCCACGTCGCCTTCCAGGAAGCCGAAGCCATCGGGACGCTCGACCGATTCCGGATTATAGTAGATGCGGTTTACGTTGAAGACGTTGTCCGCAAGCACCGTGTTGAACCCGGCATTGATCCACGAAATGAAGCCGTCCAGCGCATTTGCGTTGAACGAGAAAGCGGCAGGCACATTGTCCTGGTTGTACTCGCTCGCATCGCGATCGTTCACGCAGTGCGCGGCGAAGATGACCGTGCGCGGGTTGATCAGGGTGCCGGTGCAGACGAAGCCGTCTGCGCGATAGAACATGCCGACCCCGGCAAATTCGTTATCGGCATCGACCGAACCGCCGTCCGAGCGGTCGGTGTTGTTGTCTACATTGTCGTTCGTGACGATGGCGTGGGCAGGCGAACTCAGCGCCATGGCCGAAAACGCGATAGTCGCAGCGCTCGTCAGAAGACGGCCGCCACGGCGGTTGAACGTAGATTTCATTACGAAGCCCCTCCAGGAAATGTTCGCAAATGCGCGCCCCAAGTCGCGCATCGATCCATCCTAGGACTGGAAGCGATCAAAAGGGAAGGGTCTGTTTACGATACTTGCCCAACTTTTTCCCTGCATAGTGGCGGGAAAGTCGCACCTTTTTATATACATCAAAGAGAAAGGCGGCCGGATCGCTCCGACCGCCCAATCCCCTGTCGTTCGAGTTGCTTCGAGCGGAGCGCGTCAGGCGCTGTAATACATGTCGAATTCGGCCGGGCAGGGCGTGGTTTCGACTCGCAGGACCTCGTCCCACTTGAGTTCGGCATAGGCGTCGATCTGGTCCTTGGTGAAGACGTCGCCCTTGAGCAGGAACTCGTGGTCGGCCTCGAGCGCCTCGAGCGCCTCGCGCAGGCTCCCGCACACGGTCGGAACGTCGGCGAGCTCGGCCGGCGGCAGGTCGTAGAGGTTCTTGTCCATGGCTTCGCCGGGATGGATCTTGTTGGTGATCCCGTCGAGCCCGGCCATCAGCAGCGCGGCATAGGCGAGATAGGGGTTCGCCATCGCGTCGGGGAAGCGGAACTCGACGCGCTTCGCCTTGTCGCCCGCACCATACGGGATGCGGCACGAGGCCGAGCGGTTGCGCGCCGAATAGGCCAGCAGCACGGGTGCCTCGAAGCCCGGCACCAGGCGCTTGTAACTGTTGGTGGTCGGGTTGGTGAAGGCGTTCAATGCCTTGGCGTGCTTGATGACGCCGCCGATGTAATAGAGGCAGTTTTCGCTGAGACCGCCGTACTGGTTGCCGGCGAAGGTCGGCTTGCCGCCGTCCCAGATCGACATGTGGGTGTGCATGCCCGAGCCGTTATCGTCCTTGATCGGCTTGGGCATGAAGGTCGCGGTCTTGCCGTAGATATGCGCGACCTGGTGCACGACGTACTTGTAGATCTGCATGTTGTCGGCGGTTTCGACCAGCGTGCCGAAGGTGAGGCCGAGTTCGTGCTGCGCGGCGGCCACTTCGTGGTGGTGCTTGTCGCAGTTCAATCCCATTTCGATCATGGTCGAGACCATCTCGCCGCGGATGTCGACGGCGCTGTCGACCGGGGCGACGGGGAAATAGCCGCCCTTGGCGCGCGGACGATGGGCAAGGTTGCCGCTTTCGTATTCCCTGCCGGTATTGGTCGGCAGTTCGATGTCGTCGAGGGTGAAGCCCGAACCGGCATAGCCGTCTTCGAAACGGACATCGTCGAACATGAAGAACTCGGCCTCGGGGCCGACGTAGATGGTATCGCCGATACCGGTCGACTTGAGATAGGCCTCGGCGCGCTTGGCGGTGGTGCGCGGGTCACGGGCATACCATTCGCCGGTCGAGGGTTCGACGATGTCGCAGAACAGGATCATCATCGGCTCGGCGCTGAAGGGATCGACGTAGACGCGCTCGAGGTCGGGCTTGAGGATCATGTCGGATTCATTGATCACCTTCCAGCCGGCGATCGACGAGCCGTCGAACATCAGCCCGTCTTCGAGCTGGTCTTCGTCGAGCGTCTTCGCGACCATCGTCAGATGCTGCCACTTGCCCTTGGGATCGGTGAAGCGCAGGTCGACCCACTCGATACCGTCGTCCTCGATCTGTTTCAGGACCTTCTTTGCACTCGACATTGGTATTGCCTCCGTTTGAACTGGAAATTGGAATTGCGGGGGCGCGCCCCGTGGGTCGTCAGATGGCGTCGTCGTCGCGCTCGCCGGTGCGGATGCGCAACGCGCCCTCGATGGTGGAAATGAAGATCTTGCCGTCGCCGATCCGCCCGGTCTGGGCGGCAGCCGCAATGGCTTCGACGGTGCGTTCGGCGATGGCGTCGGACACGACAACCTCGAGCTTCACCTTGGGCAGGAAATCGACGACGTATTCGGCCCCGCGATAGAGTTCGGTGTGGCCCTTCTGCCGCCCGAAACCCTTGGCCTCGGTGACGGTGATGCCGGATACGCCGATCTCGTGCAGCGCCTCCTTCACCTCGTCGAGCTTGAAGGGCTTGATGATCGCTTCGATCTTTTTCACGTCGTCTCCGACCCCCGGAAAATGTGGAACCCGATCCTTCGCGCGATTCAATCCAAGAATCATGCCAAGGGGCCGGTCCGGAGGTAGACGAAGTTTCGGTGCGCGCCAAACGCCCTTGGCGCAATTATTGCGATAGGTGGGCGGGTGCCGGAGCAATCCCCTTCGCTTGCGCGATCGAGGCTGCTTATGCTTCGATCAGGCCGTGCCTAAATCTTAGGCAGCGGAGAGCTTGAGGCCGGCGGTTTCGGGCAGGCCGCACATCAGGTTGAGATTCTGGACCGCGGCCCCGCTCGCACCCTTGCCGAGATTGTCGAGCCGGGCGACGAGGCGCGCGTTCCAGCCACCTTCATTGCCGAAGACGAACAGCTCCAGACCGTCGCCGGGCTCGGCATCCTTTTCGAGCAGGAGTTCGCCCACCGGGCCCTTGTCGCGAACCGTCACCACGGGCGAATCCGCGTAGAATTCGGCCAGCGCATCGCGCAGGCTGTCGGCGTGCGGCTCGCCTTCCATCGCGCCAAGGTGCAGCGGGACCTCGACCACCATGCCGCGATAGGCGGGGACGACCGCCGGCGCGAACAGCACCGGATGCACGAGTTCGGCATGCGCCTGCATCTCGGGCAGGTGCTTGTGCGCCATATCGTAGCCATAGGCGCGGAAGGCCGGGGCGCCTGCGGTCTCGAAGCGCTCGATCAGCGCCTTGCCGCCGCCGGAAAAGCCGCTCACGGCATTGACGGTGTAGGGCCAGTCGGCGGGCAGCAGGCCGGCGCGCACGAGTGGTGCGACCAGCGCCAGGAAGCCGGTCGGATAGCAGCCGGGATTGCTGACCCTGCGGGCCGCCGCCACGCGGTCGCTGCCGACCAGTTCGGGAAAGCCGTAGCACCATCCTTCGGTGGTGCGGTGCGCCGACGAGGCGTCGATCACGCGCGTGCCCATGGCCGGATCGAGCATGTCCACCGCTTCGCGCGCGGCCTCGTCGGGCAGACACAGAATGGCGATGTCGGCCTCGTTCAGCGCCTCGCGCCGCGCCGAGGTGTCCTTGCGCCGCTCGTCGTCGAGCGCGAGCAGGGTGAATTCGCTGCGTCCGGCGAGCCGATCGGCGATTTCGAGGCCGGTGGTGCCCGCCGCGCCGTCGATGAAGACCTTATGCGTCACTGGAGGGGGCGAGCTGGCCGAGCCGGACATAGCCGCTCGGGCCTTGCGGGCCGCAGGCGATCCACGCCCAGTCGCCGGCGCAGTCGAGCAGCTCGATTGCCTGGCCCGCGGCGAGCGTCGCGCCGTCTTCGGCATCGTCGCGCGTGTTCAGCTTGAGCACCGCGGGCGCATCGCCGATCTGCCGCGGCTGCGGGATGACGTAGTGGGCGGCAAGATAATGTTCGGCTAGCGCGATATGCGCGAGGTCGCCGCGCAGCGGGAGCGTTCCCGGCGCGGGCCTGTCGACCGGGCCCTTCAGGCCGACGGTGCTCTCGGGGAGGGAATAACTGGCGGGAGCAGGCACGCTGTCTGGTAAATCCGGTTGTGAATGTTGCGGGCGCTTAGCCGCGCGCGGCCTTTCAGGCAAGGCGGCGGGGGTCAGCCTCCCCCGAAACGCGCGCGCAGCATGTGCCAGGCGGCGCGCAGGCCATAGGCATCGCCGCCCTTGGGGCGACCGGGTTTCGCCTGCGGGCGCCACGCGAAGGTGTCGAAATGCGCCCAGTCGATCCCCTCGCCGACGAACTTGTCGAGGAACAGCCCCGCGACGCTCGCTCCGGCAAAGGAATTGGCATGGGCGTTGGAGGTGTCGGCGATGTCCGAGTTGAGCCATTCGCGATAGGCGTCTGGCAGCGGCAGGCGCCAGGGTTCGTCGTCATGCGCCTTGCCCGCCGCGATCAGCGCCTCGGCGGTGGCATCCTCGCGCGTCATCAGCGCGGGGTAGTCGGGGCCCAGCGCGATCCTCGCGGCGCCCGTCAGCGTGGCGAAATCGAGGATCAGCTCGGGCTTCTCCTCGCTCGCGCGCTGGAGCGCATCGCCGAGAATGAGGCGTCCCTCGGCATCGGTATTGCCGATCTCGACCGTCAGCCCCTTGCGCGATTTGAGCACGTCACCGGGGCGGAAGCTGTTGCCGCTGATGGCGTTCTCGACCGCCGGCACCAGCAGGTGCAGGCGGACCGGCAGGCCCGCGCCCATGACGAGATCGGCGAGCGCGATGGCATGTGCCGCGCCGCCCATGTCCTTCTTCATCAGCAGCATGCCGGCGGCGCTCTTCACGTCGAGCCCGCCCGAGTCGAAGCACACGCCCTTGCCGACGATGGCGAGGACGGGATCGCCCTCCTTGCCCCAGCTCAGCTGCATGATGCGCGGTGCGTGGTGCCGCGCCGCGGCGCGGCCGACCGCATGGACCATCGGATATTCCTGCTCCAGCGCATCGCCCTTGGTAACCTTGAGCGTGGCCGAATGCTTCTTGGCGAGTGCCTCGCACTGCTCCTCGAGCGCCGCCGGGCCCATGTCCTCCGCCGGAGTGTTGACGAGGTCGCGGACCAGGCACACCGCCTCCGCCTCGGCGATCGCCGGATCGATCGCCTTGACCTCCTTGGTCAGCAGCACGCGAGGGCCGACCGGGCGCTCGGGCTGCTTGTAGCGGTCGAACACATATTGCGCGGTCTGCCAGCCGTGGAGCGCGGGGCCGGGTTCGCCCTCGGCCCGGCGATAGGTCCCCGCCGGCAGGCTCTCGGCGAGCCGCGCCATGCACCAGCTCGAAAGTTCGTCGGGATTGGCCACACCGCCGACCGCAAACCAGCTATCGCCATCGGGTACGATCCCCACCTGGTAGCCGCTGCCGTCGAACTTCTGCGCCTCCAGCGCGGCGCGCTGGCTGGCGGAGAGCTTCTTTACCCAGCCCTGGAAGCCGTCGCGGTTGACGAGGTGGATGGAAATCGCCTCTTGCCCCCGGTCGGGCTGGATAAGCGGCTGCTTGTCGGCCATATCGAAAATCGCCCCTGATCAATTCGTCTTTCGCAAAGGAAACCGCGATGCGTGCGCCCCTGTTCCTGATTTCGCTCGCCCTGTCGAGTGCGGCCTGTTCGGACGGCGCCGACTATGCGGAGAAGGCGGGAGTGAGCGAAACCGCGACCGCAGAGGCCGAAGCGAGCGCTGCCCCGGCCGCGGAAGCCTATTCGGTCGAGCAGGAGACCGAGCGCTACCAGTTCGCCTATTCCTGGCCCGTCGTGGTCGCCGCCGAGCCCGAGCTGGCCGACTATCTCGAGAAGCGCTCCGATGCGATGCTCGCAGGACTGCGCGAGGAAGCCGACGAGGACTGGGTCTCGGCGAAGGGCGAAGACTGGACCCCGCGCCAGCACAGCGCCGCCGAGGAATGGAAGGTTGTCGCCGACCTGCCGCGTTTCCTCAGCCTTTCGGGCCATCTCTCCTCCTATTCGGGCGGGGCGCACGGCATGTACGGCACGGAATCGCTGGTGTGGGACCGCGAGAAACACCGGGCCGTGAAGGGGATCGAGCTGTTCAACTCGCCCGTGGCGCTGGAGCAGGGGCTGGGCAAGCGGCTCTGCGATACGCTCAACAAGGTACGCGAGAAACGCCGCGGCGAGCCCGTTGACGAGGGGAGCGACGACATGTTCGACAAGTGCCCCGGCCTCGACGAGGCCGAAGTGCTGATCGGCTCGTCCAACGGCAAGACCTTCGACCGCATCACGGTCTATTTCGGCCCCTATGTCGCGGGCGCCTATGCCGAGGGGGACTACGAACTCGATTTCCCGGTCACCGCCTCGGTCCTCGACGCGGTGAAGCCGGAATATGCGAGGGCCTTCAGCGTCAAGCACTAGCGCGCTCGCAAAATGCCCGGACAATCGCTATGTGGGCGCGCATGACCGAATATCAGGTGATCGACAGCGACCAGACCGTCTATCGTGACGGCACCATCAAGCTCCATGGGCCCGAGGGGTTCGAGGGCATGCGCAAGGCCGGGCGCCTCGCCGCCGAAATCCTCGACGAGCTGACCAGTTTCGTCCAGCCGGGAGTGACCACGGGGCAGATCGACGATCTCGTCCGGACGATGACGCTCGATGCCGGCGCGGTGCCGGCAACCATGGGCTATCGCGGCTATGCGCACAGCTGCTGCACCTCGATCAACCATGTGATCTGCCACGGCATTCCGTCGGACAAGGCGCTCAAGGACGGCGACATCGTCAATATTGACGTGACCCCGCTGCTCGACGGCTGGCACGGCGATACCAGCCGCATGTTCTTCGCCGGCGAACCTTCGATCAAGGCCAGGCGGCTGGTCGAGGTGACCTATGAATGCCTGATGCTCGGGATCGACGCCGCCTCTCAGCCGGGTGCGCGCGTGGGCGACATCGGCGCCGCGATCGAGGCGCATGCGCGCCAGTATCGCTATGGCGTGGTGCAGGAGTTCTGCGGCCACGGCCTCGGCCGCCTGTTCCACGATGCGCCCGAAGTGATCCACGCCGCGCGCGCGGGCACCGGGCCGCAGATCAAGCCGGGCATGTTCTTCACCATCGAACCGATGATCAACGCCGGTCGCCCGCATGCCAAGGTCCTCGGCGACGGCTGGACCGCCGTCACCCGCGACAAGTCGCTCTCGGCGCAGTTCGAGCATTCGATCGGGATCACCGAGGACGGGGTGGAGATCTTCACCGAAAGCCCCAAGGGCCTGCACCAGCCGCCTTATTGAGGCGCTCTTAGCTCACGCCAGATACCCCAGCTTCTCCAGCTTGAGCAGCACTTGCTGCGCGGCCTGGTCGATGGTGATGTCGGTGGTGTCGATCCGCATTTCGGGGTTTTCCGGTTCCTCATAGGGATCGGAGATGCCGGTGAATTCCTTGATCACCCCGGCACGAGCCTTGGCGTAGAGGCCCTTGCGGTCGCGCGCCTCGCACACCTCCAGCGGCGTGTTGACGTGGATTTCTAGGAACCCGCCGAGCGGTTCGATCAGTTCGCGCACAACGCGGCGGCTCCCCCTGTACGGTGCGATCGGGGCGCAGATCGCGACGCCGCCGTTCTTGGTGATCTCGCTCGCGACGAAGCCGATCCGCTCGATGTTGAGGTTGCGGTGCTCCTTCGAGAAGCCGAGCTCGCTCGAAAGGTTCTTCCTCACCACGTCGCCGTCGAGCAGCGTCACTCGCCGCCCGCCCATTTCCATCAGCTTGGTCATCACCGCATTGGCGATGGTCGACTTGCCGCTGCCCGAGAAGCCGGTGAAGAACAGTGTGAAGCCCTGTTCGGTAAGCGGTGGGTGGCGCTCGCGCAGCACCGCGACCACCTCGGGGAAACTGAACCATTCGGGCAGCTCGAGATTGTGCTTCAGCCGTCGCCGCAGTTCGGTGCCCGAGATGTTGAGCTGCGTTTCGTGGTCCTCGACCTCGTCGACCGGTGCGTACTGCGCGCGTTCCTGGACGTAGACCATCTGCTTGAAAGGAACGAGACTGATGTCGAGTTCCTCCTGGTGCTCGACGAACAGGTCCTGCGCGTCATAGGGGCCGTAGAAGTCCTCGCCCTTGCTGTCCTTGCCGGGCCCGGCATGGTCGCGGCCGATGATGAAATGGGTGCAGCCGTAATTCTTGCGGATGATCCCGTGCCACAGCGCCTCGCGCGGGCCGGCCATACGCATGGCGAGCGGCAGCAGGCTCAGCGTGCTGGTCTGTTCGGGATAGTGCTGCATCAGCCGGTCGTAGCAGCGCACGCGGGTGAAATAGTCGATGTCGCCCGGCTTCGTCAGTCCGACCACCGGGTGCAGCAGCAGGTTCGCCTCGGCCTCGCGCGCGGCGCGGAAGGTCAGCTCCTGGTGCGCGCGGTGGAGCGGGTTGCGCGTCTGGAAGGCGACCACCTTGCGCCAGCCCCATTTGGCGAAGAGATCGCGCATTTCCCGCGGGCTGTGGCGGATATGGGTGAAGTCGAAATGGCGCGGCGCCTGTACGCCCTTGAGCCTGCCGCCGAGATAGACGGGGCCCGAGTGGTTGAGCAGCCGGTCGACCTCCGGATGGGTGTCGTCGGTGGTCCCCAGAACGCCTTCGCATTCCTTGCGCTTGTCGGGCGTCCACTTGTCCGCGATCGTCATGGTGGCGACGAGCACGCCCTCGCGGTCGCGCAGCGCGATGACATCGCCTTCGCTTACGCTGTCGGCAAAGTGCTGCGAGACGTCGAGCGTGATCGGGATCGGCCACAGCAGGCCATCCGTGAGGCGCATGTCGGCAACCACGCTGTCGTAGTCGGCCTTGCCGAGAAAGCCTTCGAGCGGGGAGAAGCCACCGTTGAGCAGCAGCTCGATGTCGCACAGCTGCCGGGGCGTAAGGTCCCAGCTCGGCCAGTCCTTGGACTGCGCCTTTTCCTCGGCTGCCTCCTCTTCGCTGAGATAGAGGTTCTTCAGCTCGCCGCCATGCGGCTCTTTCTGGGCACCCAAATCCGTTTCTCCCCCCGGCTGGATCTTAGACTCCGCTTCAAAGCATATTATCGCGCGGCGATCACCCCTCGCGTGCCGAGCGGATGGCGGCGCCGGCCACGAAGGGCGCGGCTGCGCAGAGACCGAGGCTGATGGCCGCGGCAAGGGCGATCCCGCCCTCGCCGGTGGTCGAGAGCGCGCCCGCGCCGAAGATCAGGATCGGCACGGCGAGCGGGATCACCATCAGGCCGGCGAGCGCCGCGCCGCCGCGCAGCGTCGCAGTGAGCGCGGCGACGGCGAGGCCGACCGCGGCGAGACCGGGGGTACCGACGAGCAGGCCGAGCAGGACGGTGCGCGTGGTCTCGCCCGGCAGTCCAAGCAGGGCGGCGGCGGGCAGGGTGGCGAGCAGCAACAACGGTGCGAAGGCGAGCCAGTGCGCGAGCAACCGGACCGCCATCGCCAGTTCCTCGCTCACGCCGCGCAGGTGCAGCTGGTCGAACACGCCCGCCTCCATGTCGCCGGCGACGAGCTTTTCGAGCGGGAGGATCGCGGCGAGCAGCGCGGCGACCCAGATCACCCCGCCGCCGGTGCGCGCCAGCAATTGCGCATCGGGCCCGACCGCGAAAGGATAGAGCATGGCGACGGCAAGGAAGAACAGCAGCGGCAACACGCTCCCGCCACCGCGTCCGCCGGGCAGCAGCAGGCCGAGATCGCGTCGGAGCAGTACGCCGATCATGCGGCATACTCCGCGAGGTCGATCGTCCGCGGGGCGGGCAGGGCGATCGGCTGGTGCGAGGCTACCACGGCGATGCCGCCGCCCTGGCAATGCAGCGCAATCAGCGCCTCGAAGGCCTTCTGCGCCTGGCTGTCGAGCCCGTTGAGCGGCTCGTCAAGCAGCCAGATGGGGCAGTTTCGGTTGATCAGCCGCGCGAGCGCGGCGCGCTTCTTCTGCCCGGTCGATAGATACCGCACCGGCACGTCCATCAGCGCGTCCAACTGCAGCACCTCGAGCGCGCGGCCGGGATCGCGGCAGCCGTCGATATCCTGCCAGAAGGCTAGCGCGCGTCCGAGCGGGAGATTGGCATCGAGCGCCAGCCGTTCGTCGACCAGCCCCATCATGCCTTCGCGCTCGACCGTGCCCGCGAAGGGGCGCAGCAGCCCGGCGAGGATCCGCATGAGGCTCGACTTGCCGATCCCGTTGGCGCCGGTGACCTGCACCGCCTGGCCGCTGCCGCATTCGAGCGAAAACCCACGGAACAGCAGCCGCTCGCCGCGGCGGCATGCTATATCCTTTGCGACGAGGCGAGCTTGCATGGGCAGGGGCGATAGGCAAAAGCGCCCGCAGCGACAAGCAGAGGAGATTCGCTCACCATGACCGTCGAGCAACTGACCGAGGAAGAACGCGACAGCTGGCTGCGCGGCCTGACCGGCTGGGCGCTTGCGCGCGAGGGCAAGGCGATCGAGCGGACGTTCGAGTTCGCCGACTTCTCCGAAGCCTTCGCCTTCATGACGCGTGTCGCGATGATCGCCGAGACGCGCGACCACCATCCCGAATGGTTCAACGTCTACAACCGCGTCGAAATCACGCTGACCACGCATGACGCCGGCGGGCTCAGCCTGCGCGACGTCAAGATGGCGCGCAAGATCGACGCGCTACTGGCCTAGCGTTCCCTCGCGCGCTCGCGGTCCGAGGTCCAGCAGCAGGCAACGGTAGTAGAGGCTTTCGCGCGCCCGCTCGGCCGTGCCCGGTGTCATCGCGATGCTGTTGTCGCGCGTGCACTCTGTATCGAGCAGCGCCTGTTCCTCCTCGGTGCGCTCGGCGATGTCGGGGCCGCCGATCAGGGGGTAGCTCTTATACTCGCGCGTCGGTGTCCCGTAGAGCAGGCGGAACGCGTCGAGCGCCATGGGGTGGTAGAGCGTGCCGTGCGTCTCGGCGTCCCCGGCCTCCACGAAGGCCCATTCCAGCCCCTCGGGCGCGTCGGTCCGCAGCGCCGCGATCAGCCTTTCGGTCCCCTCGCGGTGCCAGTCGCCCTCGCTCGCGCTGGTGAGGTAAAGGCGACGCTCGCCAGCGGGATGCTTGGCGAGATAGCCTGCCGCTTCCTTGCCGAATTTCATCTGCTCCCACCACATGCTGGGCGAGATTGCGATATAGTCGTCGAACAGCGTCGGATCCTTCAGCAGCGTCTCGACCACGAACAGGGCGGCGAGCGACTCGCCCATGATCGCGTCGTGCCCGTCGGTGCGGAAGCTCGCTTCGACAAGCGGCTTGAGCTCCTCGCGCAGGAAGCGGCGGTAGTCGGGCGAACCGCCGGGCGTGGCGCCCATGGCGTCCTCGTAGGGTTTGGGATCGACAACCGGCGGCGCCAGTTCGTGGTGCCGGTTCACGCTCTCGATCCCGACGAGGATGAAGGGCTCGAACGACCAGTTCATGTCGCGGCTCTGCGCGATCCCGGCGATGTGCTCGAAATCCTGCTCGGGCCCGCCGTCGAGGACATAGACCACCGGATACTTCCGCTCGGGCTCCTCGTCATAGCCGGTCGGCAGGCGCACGCTGACCTTGCGGCTCTCGCCCTCGAGGATCGCGGTTTTGACTGTGTAGGTAGTGGCGACGACCAGCGGTTCTCCGTCCGTCAGCTGGGCCTCGGCGGGAGCGGCGAGGGCGAGCGCCAGCGCGGCGCCCGAGATCATTGCTTTCAGCATGGTTGCGACTCCCCGGATGCGCTTACTGGCCCAGCGGGCGGAAGGACGAACGCGTCTGCTTGCGCACGCGGCCAGGCAGCCAGCGCGCGGCGAAGGCCATGCTCTTGGCGGTCTTGCCGACGGTGGTGTGCAGTTTCTCGCCATGGACCGCGGCCCAGGCGGCTGCGGCGACTTCTTCGACGGGGGTGATCTCGAGCCCGGCCTCGGTCACGCGCTGGCGGATGCCCTCGTTCGAACGGGCGTTGGGATTGTGGTCGAGCAGCGGCGTGTCGATGAAGCTCGGCATCAGGCTCCGGACGTTGATCCCGTCCTCGGCCCATTCGCCGTCGAGGCTCTCGGTCACAGCGCGGACGCCGAACTTGGTCGCAGAATAGACGCTGGCGCCCGGTGTGCCGTAGATGCCGGCAGCGCTGGCGGTGTTGAGCAGGCAGGAGCCAGGCGCGCTCTTCTTGAGGTGCGGATGCGCCGCCTGCGCGCCGAACAGCACGCCCTTGAGGTTGATGTCGAGGCAGCGCTCGATTTCCTCGGTGCTGTTCTCGAGCAGCGAGCCGCCGAGCGGAATGCCGGCATTGTTGAACACCACGTCGATCCTGCCCCCCGCCGCAACCGAGAAGGCTTCGAGCGCCTCGTCCCAGGCGGCGCGATCGCGCACGTCGAAGACATGCGAATAGACGAAGCCGTTGCCGATCATCTCCTCGGTGGCACGCATGCCCGCCTTGTCGATATCGCCGAGCCCGACGAACCAGCCGCGCTGGCCGAAATAGACCGCTACCGCGCGGCCGATTCCCGACCCGCCACCGGTGATGAAGATCGCTTTGCGCTCGCTCATGTTCTCACTCCCTCCCGGCCGCGCAATCAGAGCGCGGCGTTGTTGTATGTGTGCCAGGTGAAGATGGCCATCGCGCCGCGATAGGGGCGCCATTTGTCACCCAGCGTGCGCGTCTCCTTCTCGCTCGGCCGTGCCGGCAGTTCGAGCAGGCGGCCGACCGCCTCCTGAACCGCGAGATCGCCCGCTGGCCAGATGTCCTGACGACCTTCGGCGAAGAGCAGGTAGATTTCCGCCGACCAGCGGCCGATGCCCTTGATCCGCGTGAGTTCGGCGATCGCCTCTTCATCGTCCTCGGGCAGGCTGTCGAACTGCAGTTCGCCGCTCGCCACCAGCTCGCACAGGCTCCGGGCGTAGCCTTGCTTCTGGCGTGAGAGGCCGCAGGCGCGCAAGGCGTCGAAATCGCGGGCGAGCAGTTCGTGCGGGTGCATCTCCTCGCCCAGTTCGGCCTCGAGCTTGTTCCACACCGAGGCGGCGGCCGCGACGCTGACCTGCTGCCCGACGATCGTGCGCAGCAGCGTCCGGTAACCGGTCGGGCGGATGCGTTCCTCGGGATAGCCGCAGCGCTCGACCGCGGCAGCGACGACGGCGTCTTCGGCAGCGACGGCATCGAGATGCTCGCGCAATTGTGCATTGGTCAGACCCATGGCGAGCGTGCTTGCCTTCCCCGTCCCGATTGAATAGCAGCGCGACGCATAGGTTGGGCCAGTGGCCCTTTGCAACCGAGGAAAGACGCAAATGCCGAAACTGATCGTCACCACCCGCGAAGGCGAAACCAGCGAAATCGACGTCGCCGACGGCCTGACCGTGATGGAAGCGATCCGCGACAACGGCTTCGACGAGCTGCTCGCGCTGTGCGGCGGCTGCTGTTCCTGCGCCACCTGCCATGTCCATGTCGACGCGGCCTTCGCCGACAAGCTGCCCGCAATGAGCGAGGACGAGGACGACCTTCTCGAGTCGACCGATCACCGCGAAGCGACCTCGCGCCTATCGTGCCAGATCCCCTTCACGGCGGAACTGGACGGGCTGAAGGTTACGATTGCTCCCGAGGACTGATTTGCTGCGTGCGTGAAGCGCATCCGCGCTTCCCTTGCGGCAAGCCTGCGACGGACGTCGAAGGTGCATCCGACAGGGAATCCTGCTTTCCTGCCTGAAGATTGATGTTGTTTGCGGGTTAAGGTCGGCTCGCCTAACTCGGCCAGCATGACAGCAACTCCCGTACGCGAGCAGACGCTCGACCTTATCGGCAACACCCCGCTCGTCCGCCTCGCAGGTCCGAGCGCGGAAGCCGGATGCGACATCTTCGGCAAGTGCGAATTCGCCAATCCCGGCGCCAGCGTGAAGGACCGCGCCGCGCTCTACATCATCCGTGATGCAGAGGCGCGGGGCGATCTCAAGCCCGGCGGCACGGTGGTCGAAGGCACCGCCGGCAACACCGGCATCGGCATCGCGCTGGTGGCCAATGCGCTGGGCTATCGCACGATCATCGTGATGCCCGACAACCAGAGCCGCGAGAAGATGCAGACCATCCGCGCGCTGGGCGCCGAGCTGGTCACCGTCCCGCCGACGAAATACGCCGACTGCAACCACTTCCAGCACGTCTCGCGCCGCATGGCGGAGGAAATCGACGGCGCGGTCTGGGCCGGTCAGTTCGACAACACCGCCAACCGCAAGGCGCATATCGAAGGCACGGCGAAAGAATTGTGGGAGCAGATGGACGGGCGGATCGACGGTTTCACCTGCGCTGCGGGGACCGGCGGGACCATCGCCGGGGTCGGCATGGGTCTCAAGGAACTCGACGAGAACGTCACCATCGCGCTGACCGATCCGCACGGCGCGGCGCTCTACAATTACTATGCCCATGGCGAGCTCAAGGCCGAGGGTTCCTCGGTCGCCGAAGGAATCGGGCAGGGCCGCATCACCGCCAATCTCGAAGGCGCGCCGATCGACACGCAGTTCCGCATCTCGGACGAGGAAGGCCTCGCCTGGGTCGCGCGCCTCTTGCGCGAAGAGGGCCTCTGCCTCGGACTGTCGAGTGGGATCAATGTCGCCGGCGCCGTCGCGCTCGGCAAGCAGCTGGTCGCCGAAGGACGCGAGAACCCGCGCGTTGCGACCATGCTGTGCGATACCGGCTTCCGCTATCTCTCGACGCTCTACAATCCCGAATGGCTGGCGGCGAAGAACCTGCCGGTCTTCGATTGGTTGCAATCGGACGATTGACTGACAGACGGCGGTCCCTAGGCTTATGCGCGTGCCCCAATTCTTCGACATGAGCCGCAAGCCGCCAGTGGGCGAACTGCCCGAGGTGCCCGGCAACGATGCCCGTCGCGAGCGGACCATCCAGCGCCTGCAGATCGGGATCACCGGGATCGTGATGATGATTCTGCTCGTCGGGCTGGCGAGCATCATCCAGAACCGCGCTGCCGAAACCGATGCGACCACCGTGCCCGCGGCGGCCCCGACAACCGAGCCGACGCAGGCTGCAACTCAGAACGATCCTTTGGTCGAGGCCGGCGTGGTGCCCGACTTGCCGGTGCAGCCCACGACCCAGCCCAGCGTGACGCCCACTCCGACATCGACGACCGCCCCCAATGCTGCTCCGCCCGCTGAATAGGGTGTTCGCGACATCGCTGGCCATGGCCCTCGCCGCGTGCTCGGCGGGGTCGGCGAGCGAGGAAGCGGTGGCAAAACCGCGTGTCGGGCTCTTCTCCACCCTGCCGATCTATTGGGGCGAGGGCGATATCGCCGCCGTGATCGACGGGGCGGACGAGAAGGACTGGGTGCGCGAGGAGTTGGAAGGCCGCTTCGACCTCGTCCCGCTCGATACGCTCGAGCCCGAGGCGCTCGCCGGGCTCGACCGGGTCATCCTCGCCCAGCCGCGCGCGCTCGCGCCGTCGGAGAATGTGTCCTTCGACCAGTGGCTCGTCGCAGGCGGTAGGGCGGTGATCTTCGCCGACCCCATGCTGACGCGTCACTCGCGCTATTCGCTGGGCGACAGGCGCCGCCCGCAGGACGTCGTCCTGCTCTCGCCCATCCTCGCCCATTGGGGCCTCGAACTGCGCTTCGACGAAGACCAGCCCGCGGGAGAGCGTAGCGCAGAGATCGACGGCGTTCCCGTCCCGATTAATCTCTCCGGGCACTTCGCGGTCCGCGAAGCCGACGCGAAGGACCGCGCCTGCACGGTCGGGGATGCCGGCTTGCTTGCCCGGTGCGCTATCGGCGACGGGACGGCGGTGGTGCTAGCCGATGCCGCGCTGCTCGACTGGGAAGGTCCCGATCCCGCGCCCGCAGAGCGCAAGGCTGCGTTGTGGAGCCTGCTCGGTCCGCTCGCCACTGGCGACACTCCCGCCGACTGATTGGGGATTTTGCGGGAGGGGCTCGGGGAAAGCGCGGGAAAGCCCGCGAGTCCCGCGAAAATCCGTGCCTTCCCAGTGCTTTCGTTAGCTATTTGGTAACCAATACGAATATCGCATGTGTGAAAATATAGTGGAAAAACAGTTATTTGACGGGTTATCCCGTAAAATCCCGCAATTTTCCCTTTCATCCCCCGCGTACCCGCGATAAACCGGTCTCACATCGGACATGCACTGTCACTGCGCGCTTCGCCGGCAGGCGAGGCGGCTCGCCCGTTTGCCCGGGCGTGGGGAAGGTCTTGTGCGGTGGGAAGGTGATTGAAACCCTATTAGAGGTTCGGGGAAAGTGGCATTCGGAGGGTACAGCGGTCAGGCCTATTCGCCCGCGGGCGACAAGGGCCGCTTTGTGCTTCCGCCCCTCTTCCGCAAGGCGGTGAAGGACAGCAGCGACGGCCGCGTCCTGTGCCTGATGAAGCACCCGACTTGGAACTGCCTCGTCGGCTTCGGCCTGTCGCGCAAACCCGAACTCGAAGCCCAGCTCGATCGCGAGGAAGAACTCGCCGCCCGGCTCGGCAAGGAATACGACCGCGACACGCGCTCGAGCCAGCTGTTCGGCTTCCAGGAGCTGCCCTTCGACGACAGCGGGCGCTTCGTCATGCCCGAGCACCTGCGCGCGCTCGGCAAGATCGAGGACGGGCTCTACTTCCAGGGCGGCGGCCGCTTCTTCACCCTGTGGAACCCGGAAGAACTTGCCCAGATGGGCGACGACTGGGCCGGCGCGAAAGCCGCCTGCGACAGCTTCCTCGCCGATACGAAGGCGAAATCAGCGAAGGGTGGGGGCAAATGACCGGCGCCCCGCACATCCCCGTCCTCCTCGACGAGGTGATCGAGGCGCTCGACCCGCAGCCGGGCGACGTCGTGATCGACGCGACCTTCGGCGCCGGAGGCTATACCCGCGCGCTGCTCGAACGCGGCGCGACCGTCCATGCCTTCGATCGCGATCCCGATGCGATCGCCGCCGGGCGCGCCTGGACCGAAACGAGCGAGGAGCCGCCGCGCCTCGTGCTGCACGCGCATCGCTTCTCCGAGATGCTCGACGTCATGACGGCGGCGGGGGTCGCGCAGGTCGATGGCGTGGTGATGGATATCGGCGTCTCGTCGATGCAGCTCGACCAGGCGCATCGCGGCTTCGCCTTCTCGGCCGACGGCCCGCTCGACATGCGCATGAGCCAGGAGGGCGAGAGTGCCGCCGATTTCCTCAATACGGCGGACGAGAAGGCGATCGCCGACGTGCTCTACACCTATGGCGAAGAACGTCAGTCGCGCCGCGTCGCACGCGCGATCGTTGCCGCGCGCCCACTCGAGACGACCGGCGAACTCGCCCGCGTCGTGCGCAAGGCGCTGGGCCACAAGCCGCACGACAAGAAGGACCCGGCCACCCGCACCTTCCAGGCCATTCGAATTCACGTGAACGGCGAGCTCGACGAACTGTCCCAAGCACTGTCGGCTGCCGAACACCTGCTGCGTGAAGGGGGCCGCCTCGCGGTGGTCAGCTTCCACAGCCTCGAAGACCGGATCGTCAAGCGCTTCCTGCGCGAGGCATCCTCAACCCCGAGCGCCTCGCGTCACGTCCCAATGGCGGCGCAGGACGATCCGGTCTTCTTTCGTGTCAGCAAGGCGATCAAGCCGGGCGAGGCCGAGATCGAACGCAACCCGCGCGCCCGTTCCTCGGTGCTGCGCCATGCCACGCGTACGGCCACCCCGGCACGGGAGGCCGCGTGATGGTTGGCGGTTCGCGCATTCGCCAGATCGGCTGGGCGCTGGTGCTGGCCATCTGTTTCGCGCTGCTCCTCGCGCTGACCTTCAAGGTCAATGCGGTGAAGAGCGACGTGCGGCTGGCCGAGCGCCGGATCATCGCCGCGCAGCAGGCCAAGCTGATGCTGGAAACCGAGTTCGAGACGCGCGCCAGCCAGCAGCAACTCTCCGACTGGAACGCGGTCGAATTCGGCTATTCCGCGCCGCGGGCCGACCAGTATCTCGAAAACGAGCGCCAGCTTGCCGCGCTGGGCACGCCGCGCGGCCTCGATGCACCCGCGCCCGTGCGCGTCGCGCTCAACCGACCGGTCGCCGAAAGCGAAGGTCTCTTCGCCGAGTGGATCGATGACGGCGACGAGCCCGAGACCCGGCCACAGGCCGAACGGCGCGAACTGGCGGCCGCGGCCGCCGAAGGGCTGGCCGATCGCCTCGCCCGCCCGGCGGTGTCGATGGCCGTCGCCGCCGAGGTGAGCCAGTGAACGCCTTTTCCGGCTTCGGACCCGCCATCGCTGCGGGCAGGAGCGGGCACGGGGCGGTGAGCATGGCGGTGGCCTCGGGCCGCGTCCAGCTGGTCACCATCCGCGAACGCTCGCTGACCACGGCGCGCTGGCGCGTGCTGTGGGTCGCGCTCGGTTTTGCCTTCGTCGCGCTCTTGGCGCTGGTCCGCATCGCCTATCTCGGCATGGCCGACCACGGGCTGCGCGGCACCTCGCTCGAGGAAGCGCTGCTGCCGCCGCGCGGCGAGATTACCGACCGCAACGGCGTGCCGCTGGCGCGCGCCTTCCCCGCCTACGCGCTGTGGTTCAACCCGACCGCGCTGGGCGACGACGGCGCGCCGCTGGTGCGCGATCCCGCGACCGTTGCCGCCAAGCTCAAGGCGATTTTCCCCGACCTCGACCAGAAGGCCGTCGCCGCGCAATTCGCGGCCGGCAAGCAGGGCTATATCCGCCGCCGCGTGCTGCCCGAGGAGGCCAATCGCGTGCAGGAAATCGGCGAACTCGCGCTCGAGATGCCGATGGAACAGGATCGCCACTACCCGCAGGGGTCCATGGCGGCGCATGTGCTCGGCTATGTCGCCGCCGACGGGCATGGCCGTGTCGGGATGGAGCAGGTGTTCGACAAGCATCTCTCGAACCCCGCCACCCGCGGCACGCCGGTCGCCCTGTCGATCGATTCGCGCGTCCAGGGCGCGCTCGAAGACGAACTGCGCCGCGGCATGAAGCTGGTCCAGGCACAGGGCGGCGCGGGCATCGTGCTCGACGTCGACACCGGCGAAGTCCTCGCGCTGGCCTCGCTCCCCGAATTCGACCCGAACAAGATCGACGCGCGCGGCGAGAAGCTGATGTTCAACCGGGTGACCAACCAGGTCTACGAACTCGGTTCGACCTTCAAGCCGCTGTCGATCGCGGCGGCGATCGATGCCGGCGTGGTCCGCAACCTCGGCCGGCGGTGGGACGCGACCCCCGTCAAGGTCGGCCGCTTCACCATCAGCGACAGCCACAGCCTGGGTGCCGATCTCAATGTGATCGAGACGCTGATCCATTCCTCGAACACCGTGACCGCGCGCGTGGTCGACGAGCTCGGACCGGAACGCATGCGCCGCACGATGATCGATCTCGGTATGAACGAGCGCCCCTATATCGAACTGCCCGCCAAGGGCTTCCCGATCTGGCCGGGCGAGAAATGGCCGCGCCTGCGGTCGATGACCGTCGGCTATGGCCACGGGATCGCCGTCACCCCGCTGCACCTCGCCAGCGCCTACGCGGCGATGGTCAATGGCGGCATCTGGCGCCCGGCCACGCTGAAGAAGCTCGGGCCGGGCGAGGCCCCCAAGGGCCGCCGCGTGTTCAAGGCCTCGACCTCCAGCCGCATGCGCCAGCTGCTCCGCGCGATCGCGGTCTACGGGACCGGCAGGAACGCCGATGCCCCCGGCTACCGGGTCGGCGGCAAGACCGGCTCGGCCGAAAAGCCCGGCGCGCACGGCTACCAGAAGAGCGCGCTCGTCTCGACCTTCGCCGCCGCCTTCCCGATGGACCGTCCGCGCTATGTCGTGATCGCCATGCTCGACGAGCCGCGCGGAACGCTCGCCAGCTCCTACCAGCGCACCGCCGCCTGGAATGCCGCCCCGATCGTCGGGCGCCTCGTCCCGCGCATCGGACCGCTGATCGGCGTGCGCCCCGACGATACGCGCGATGTCGACATTTCCGACATCAAGCCGCTGATCCCGGAGGCCAACAAGTGAAGCTTGCCCAGTTGTGCAAGGCGGCAGGAATCGCCTGCGATGCGGACGTCCAGGTGACCGGCTTCGCGATCGACAACCGCAAGGTCGCGCCGGGCACCGTCTTCGGCGCCTTCCAGGGCGCGCGCGTCAATGGCGAGGACTTCATTCCTGCCGCGATCGAGAGCGGCGCGGTCGCCGTGGTCGCGCGTCCCGAGGCCAGGGTCGAGGGCGCGCTGCATATCGCCGACGTCACGCCGAGGCGGGCCTTCGCCGCGCTGGCGGCACAGTATTTCACGCCCGTTCCCGACCACATCGTTGCGGTCACCGGGACCAATGGCAAGACCTCCACAGTCGAGATGACGCGCCAGATCTGGCGCATGGCGGGCGAGCGCGCGGCGAGCATCGGCACGCTGGGCGTGACGACGCCTGACGAAAGCGTTTCGACCGGGCTGACCACGCCCGATATCGTCACCTTCCTTTCCAACCTAAGCGGTTTGGCGCGCGAGGGCGTGACGCATGTCGCCTACGAAGCATCGAGCCACGGCCTGTCGCAGTTCCGCAACGAGGGCGTGCCGGTCGAGGCGGCGGGCTTCACCAATTTCAGCCGCGACCACCTCGACTACCACGCCGACATGGAGGACTATTTCCGCGCCAAGATGCGGCTGTTCGACGAGGTCGTCTCCGATGGCGCGACGGCGGTGATCTGGATGGGGTCGGGCGACAGCGGCTGGAATGCGCGCGTCGTCGATCATGCGACCCGCCGCGGCCTCCGCGTCATGACCGTCGGCGAGCAGGGCGAGGCGATCCGCCTGACCCGCCGCGAGCCGACCCAGCTCGGCCAGTCGCTGACCATCGAGCACAGGGGCACAAGCCGGACGATCAACCTGCCGCTGATCGGCGCCTACCAGGTGGCCAATGCGCTCACCGCTGCCGGGCTCGCGCTCGCGACGGGCATCGATGCCAGCCAGGTATGGGACGGCGTCGCACGCCTCCAGCCGGTACGCGGACGGCTCGAACGCGCTGTGATCGCGCCGTCGGGCGCGCCGGTCTATGTCGATTATGCGCACACGCCCGACGCGCTCGAGGCGGCCATCGCCGCGCTGCGCCCGCACGTTGCCGGAAGGCTGATCACGGTCTTCGGGGCCGGCGGCGACCGCGATCACGGCAAGCGCGCGCCGATGGGCGAGGCTGCTGCCAAGGCGAGCGATCTCGTGATTGTCACCGACGACAATCCGCGCGGCGAGGATCCTGCGGATATCCGTCGCCAGGTGCTTGAGGGTGCGCCGCAGGCGCGCGAGATAGGGGATCGTCGCGAAGCCATTTGCGCGGCCATCGCCGAAGCCGGCGCGGACGACATCGTCCTAGTCGCCGGCAAGGGACACGAAACGGGTCAGATCATCGGATCGGGAGAAAACATGCGGGTGTTGCCCTTCGACGATGTCGAGGTTGCGCGTGAGTGCGCGGCTGAAATAGTCGGGACTGCGGAATGAGCGCCGCGATCCTGCGCCATCCGGCCTATGTCGAATGGCCCGCCGAACCGCGCGACCGGCTGCCGCTGACGCTGTGGTCGGCGAAGGACATCGCCGCCGCCGTGGGCGGCACCGCCAGCCATGACTTCCAGGTTGCCGGCGTCGAGATGGACAGCCGCGACGTGGTCCATGGCGATCTCTTCATCGCGCTGAAGGGCGAAGCGATGGACGGCCATCGTTTCCTCGACAAGGCCTTCGCCAATGGCGCCGCAGGGGCGATCGTCGACCGCCCGGTCGACTGGCCGCATATCCTGGTCGCCGACACGACCGAGGCGCTGAAGGCGCTGGCCCGCGCGTCGCGCAGCCGGGTCGAGGCGAAAATCATCGGCGTCACCGGCTCGGTCGGCAAGACCGGGGTCAAGGAAGCGATCTTCGCCAGCCTCGAACGCGCCAGCCGCGGCGCCGCGCATCGCTCGACCCGCAGCTACAACAACCATGTCGGCGTTCCGCTGAGCCTCGCCCGCATGCCCGCGCGCAGCCGCTTCGGCGTGTTCGAGATGGGCATGAACCACGCGGGCGAGATCGCCGGGCTGACCCCCCAGGTACGCCCGCATGTGGCGGTCATCACCACGATCGCCCCGGCGCATATCGAGAACCTCGGCAGCATAGAGGCGATCGCCGACGCCAAGGCGGAAATCTTCGCCGGGATCGAACCCGGCGGCACCGCCGTCATCCCCGCCGACAGCGAGCATTACGAGCGCCTCGCGCAGGCCGCACTCGACGCGGGTGCGAAAGTGGTCAGCTTCGGCAGGGCACGTTTCGCCGATGTCCGCTTGCTCGATGCCATCCCCAGCGCCAACGGCGGCAGCCTCGTGACCTGCGAATTCCCCGAAGGACGGCTGTGCTACACCGTAGCCGAGCCCGGCGACCACTGGGTTGTCAACTCGCTCGCGGTGATGGCCGCGGTGCGGGCGGCGGGCGGCGACATGGCCGCCGCCGGCCTCGCGCTTGCCGAAATGGGCGGGCTCAAGGGCCGCGGGGCACGCCACGGGATCGACGTCCCCGGCGGCAAGGCGCTGCTGATCGACGAGAGCTACAACGCCAATCCCGCCAGCATGCGCGCTACGCTGGCGCAGCTCGGCCAGACGCCCTCGGGGCGCCGGATCGCCGTGCTCGGCGCAATGAAGGAACTGGGCGATTTCGGCCCGCAGTTCCATGCCGCGCTGGCCGAACCCATCGTCGAGGCCGATGTCGACTATGCGTTGCTGGTCGGCGACGAGATGCTCGCCCTCGCGCGCGAACTGGGGAAACCGCAGAACACCGCGCTTGGCAAGCCGCTTGCCTGGGCGCATTGCCGAACTGCCGACGAGGCGATCGAGCTGCTCGAGGACTATGGCGTCGTGGCGGGCGATGCCGTGCTGGTCAAAGGGTCGAACTCGGTCGGGCTCGGCCGGCTCGTGGATCATTTCACCCGCGCCGGATAGGCGCGACGAGAGGCCGAATTGCTTTACCTCCTCGCCGAATGGTTGAATTTCGAAGGCATCTTCAACCTCGTGCGCTACCAGACCTTCCGCGCCGGGGCGACTCTCATGACGGCGCTGGTCATCGGCCTCGTCATCGGGCCGCGCTTCATCGCCATGCTGCGCGTGCGCCAGGGCAAGGGCCAGCCGATCCGCGAGGACGGCCCGCAATCGCATCTCGCCAAGCGCGGCACGCCGACCATGGGCGGGCTGATGATCCTCATCAGCCTGTCGCTCTCGGTACTGGTGTGGATGGACCTCAGGAACCCGTTCATCTGGGCGGTGTTGGCGGTGACGCTGGGCTTCGGCCTGATCGGCTTCCTCGACGATTACGACAAGGTCACCAAGGCCAGCCACAAGGGCGTGTCGGCGCGCGTCCGCCTGCTGCTGGAATTTGCGGTGGCGGGCGTGGCGAGCTACCTCGCGGTGAGCCAGATCAACACCTTCCTCTACGTGCCCTTCGTCAACGATTTCGGGATCGAACTCGGCTTCTTCTACTATGTCTTCGCCGCCATCGTGATCGTCGGCGCGGGCAATGCGGTGAACCTCACCGACGGGCTCGATGGCCTCGCGACCATGCCCGTGATCATCGCCGCGGGCACCTTCGCGCTGATCGCCTATCTCGTCGGCCGCGTCGACTTCTCGAGCTATCTCGGCATCCCCTATGTCGAGGGTGCGGGCGAGCTGGCGATCTTTTGTGCGGCAATCATGGGGGCGGGTCTCGCCTTCCTCTGGTTCAACGCCCCGCCGGCCGCCGTGTTCATGGGTGACACCGGCTCGCTGGCGCTGGGCGGGGCGCTCGGCGCGATTGCCGTATCGACCCATCACGAGGTGGTCCTCGCCATCGTCGGCGGGCTGTTCGTGTTCGAGGCGCTCTCGGTCATCATCCAGGTGTTCTGGTTCAAGCGCACCGGCAAGCGGGTCTTCCGCATGGCGCCGATCCATCACCATTTCGAACAATTGGGCTGGTCGGAGAGCAAGGTGGTTATCCGCTTCTGGATCGTCGCCATCATCCTCGCGCTGATGGGGCTGGCAACGCTCAAGCTACGATGATCACCTCGCCTGCCTGGAAGGACAAGAAGTACGCGGTGCTCGGCCTCGCGCGCTCCGGCCGGGCCACGGTCGAGGCGCTGCTGGCGTCGGGCGCCGATGTGCTGGCGTGGGACGACCGCGCCGAGGCGCGCGAACCCTTCCTGGGCCGCTGCGCCGTGGCCGATCCGCTGGACGCGGACCTGACCGGTTATGCGGGCGTTATCGTGAGTCCCGGTGTCCCGCTCAACACCCACCCGATCAAGCCGCATGCCGACAGCTTCGGCGTGCCGGTGATCGGCGACATCGAACTCTTCGCGCAGGCGCGCGCTGACCTGCCGCCGCACAAGGTCGTCGGCATCACCGGCACCAACGGCAAGTCGACCACCACCGCGCTGGTCCACCACATCCTCAAGACCGCTCGCGTGCCGACCACCATGGGCGGCAACATCGGTCTGCCAATCCTCGAGCAGGAGCCGTTGCCCGAAGGCGGGGTATATGTGCTGGAACTGTCCAGCTACCAGATCGACCTGACCTATTCGCTCGACTGCGACGTTGCGGTGCTCCTGAACATCACGCCCGATCATCTCGACCGTTACGACGGGGACTTCGCGAAATATGCGGCGAGCAAGTCGCGCTTGCTGGCGATGCAGACCCGCGGCCACAATTCCATCGCCCGCTTCACCGATGCGCGAGCCTTGGGCCAATTCGCCGAAGGCACGATAGCAAGCATCCTCGAAGATGTACTCAAGAACAGGGGTGTCGAGCCAGGCGAGCAAGCGAATTGGCCGTCGCTGCAGGGCCCTCACAATCTCGAGAATGCGGCAGCCGCGATCGAGGTCTGCGACATTCTGGGACTATCCGGAAAGCAAATCCGCGACGGGCTCGAGAGCTACTCCGGCCTCCCGCACCGCATGGAGCGCGTCGCCGAAATCTCGGGCGTCGCCTATGTCAACGACAGCAAAGGCACCAACACCGCCGCCTCCGCGCCTGCGCTGGCGGCGTTCGACAAGATCCACTGGATCGTCGGCGGGCTCGCCAAGGAGCCGGGGCTGGGCGAGTGCGAGGCCGAAATGGGCCATGTGAAGGCCGCCTATACCATCGGCAAGGCCGGGCCCGACTTCGCCGCGCTGATTGAACCAATTGTGCCCGTCGAAGGGTGCGAAACACTGGACCGTGCGGTCGCGAAGGCGGCGGAAAATGCGGCGCCGGGTGATACCGTGCTCCTCTCGCCCGCCTGCGCCAGCTTCGACCAGTATCGCGATTTCGAGGCGCGCGGGGAGCACTTCCGCGCGCTGGTGGAGGGGCTCGCATGAACACGGTGCAGCCCTATGTTCCCGGCAAGCGCCAGCCCGCGCACATGCCCAAGGGCAAGATTTCGCGCTGGACCGAGCTCAAGATCTGGTGGCGCGAGATCGACCGCGTGCTGCTGCTGCTCGTGCTGCTGCTGATGGGTCTCGGCACGATCGCGGTGGCCGCCGCCAGCCCCGCCAGCGCCGATCGTCTGTCGACCTCCAGCCAGACGCTCGACCCGCTCTATTTCTTCTATCGCCACCTTGCCTGGCAGATGCTTGCGATCGCCACCATGCTCGGCATCTCGATGCTCGGGCGCGAGAACGCGCGGCGTTTCGGCCTGCTGCTCGCGGCAGGGATGACCGGCCTGCTGTTCCTCGTCCCCGTGATCGGCGCGGAGATCAACGGCGCGCGGCGCTGGATCAATCTCGGCATGCAGTTCCAGCCGTCCGAATTCCTCAAGCCCGGCTTCGCCATCGCCACCGCCTGGATTCTCTCCTGGCGCATGCGCGATCCCAACATGCCCGTGGCCGGCATCGCCACCGCCTACGTCGGGCTGATCGCGGCGCTGATGATGATGCAGCCCGATTTCGGCGGGACGATCCTTTTCGCCGGCGTGTGGTTCGTGGCGATGATCCTCGCCGGGATCGACGTGAAGCGGCTCGGCGCGGTGATCGGCGCGGCGGTCGCCGGGCTCACCGCAACCTATTTCCTCTACGACAACGCGCGCCACCGTATCGACAGCTTCATCGGCGGCGGTACCGCCTACGACCAGGTCGATCTCGGCGCGCGCACGCTCACCGCTGGCGGGTGGCTCGGCGCGGGCTACGGCCTCGGCATCCGCAAGATGAGCCTGCCCGAAGCGCATACCGACTATATATTCAGCGTCATCGGCGAGGAATTCGGCCTGATCGCCTGCGCGCTGATCGTGCTGCTCTATCTCGCCATCGTCGGCCGTGTGCTGATGCGGCTGATCGACGAGGAAGATCTCTTCGCGCTCCTCGCGGGGGCGGGGCTGACCGCGCTGCTGGGCGGGCAGGCCTTCATCAACATCCTCGTCAACCTCCAGCTCTTCCCGTCCAAGGGGATGACGCTGCCGCTGGTCAGCTATGGCGGGTCCTCGACCATCGCCGTCTGTCTGACGGTCGGCCTGCTGCTGGCAGTCACGCGGCGCAATCCCTTCCTCAAAAGCCGGACCAAGGGACTTGGCGACCGCCTCGGCTTCGGGCAGATGGCCCCCATGCAAGAAAAGTCGGGTTCCGCGCGCCGGGAGATTCACCCATGACCGGTGCCAGTCGCCATTATGTTCTCGCCGCCGGGGGCACCGGTGGGCATTTGCTGCCCGCCTTCGCGCTCGCCGCCGAACTTCACCGGCGCGGCCACCACGTCGCGCTGATCACCGATGCGCGCGGCGCGCAGATTCCGGGCAAGCCCGACTTCCTGCCCGCCCACGTCATTCCCGCGGGGCGCTTCGGCAAGAACCCGCTCACCTGGATCAAGGGCATCAGGGCCGTGCTCGAAGGGCGCCGGATGGCGCTGCGGCTGTTCGAGAGCTTCGAACCCAGCGCGGTGGTTGGCTTCGGCGGCTATCCCTCGCTGCCGACGATCCTCGCCGCGACCAGCGCGGGCGTGCCGACCGTGGTGCATGAACAGAACGCCGTGCTCGGCCGGGTCAACCGCCTGTTCGCGCGCAGGGTCGATGCGATCGCGACGTCCTATCCCGAGGTCGAGCGGCTCGACGCCAAGCACGCGGGCAAGGTCCACCTGGTCGGCAATCCGGTGCGTGCGGGCGTGCTGTCGCTGCGCGACGAGCCGTTCCCTCCCTTCACCGAGGACGGGCTGCTGCGCGTGCTGGTGACCGGCGGCAGCCAGGGCGCACGAGTCCTTTCCGAAGTGGTCCCCGACGGCCTGTCCATGCTCCCGCCCGCGCTGCGCCAGCGGCTGCAGGTCACGCAGCAATGCCGGCCCGAGGATCTCGACACGGTCCGCGAGCGCTATCGCTCGCATGGCATCCCCGCCGAACTCGCGACCTATTTCGAGGACATGGCGGCGCGGCTCGCCGATGCGCATCTGTTCATCGGTCGCGCTGGTGCCTCGACCATTGCCGAACTGACCGCGGTGGGCCGTCCCGCCATCCTCATCCCGCTGCCGATCGCCACCGACGACCACCAGGCCGCAAATGCGCGCGAGCTGGCCAAGTCGGGCGGGGCGCGGATGATCCGGCAGGAACGGTTCACCGGCAAGGAGCTGGCCAAGCAGATCAAGGCGCTCGCGGAAAATCCGCAGGGCCTCGCCAAGGCCGCGCATGCTGCCTGGAACTGCGGGCGCCCGAGGGCGGCCGAGGACCTCGCCGATCTCGTCGAGAGCTTCGGCGGTGCCGAGATGATGGATGTGATCCGCGTGGGCGGCAACAATGCCCGCGGCGCGTCGCAGGGCATTCCGGCGGGGCAAGGCGCCAATCGGGAGACTGCACGATGAGAGGCGTCGCAACCGATATCGGGACCATTCACTTCGTCGGCATCGGCGGCATCGGCATGTCGGGCATCGCCGAGGTGATGGATAACCTCGGCTACAGGGTCCAGGGCTCGGACGCGAAGGAAAGCGCGACCGTCGAGCGGCTGCGCAAGCGCGGCATCCAGATCGCCATCGGCCATGCGCCCGAGAACGTCGAGGGCGCGGCGGTCGTCGTCACCTCGACCGCGGTCAAGCGGACCAATCCCGAAGTCGCCTATGCGCTCGAAAACCGCATCCCGGTGGTGCGCCGCGCGGAGATGCTCGCCGAGCTGATGCGGCTCAAGTCGACTGTCGCGGTCGCGGGCACGCATGGCAAGACCACCACCACCAGCATGATCGCCGCGCTGCTCGATGCCGGCGGGATCGATCCGACCGTGATCAACGGCGGGATCATCGAACAATATGGCTCGAACGCGCGGCTCGGCGACAGCGAGTGGATGGTGGTCGAGGCCGACGAGAGCGACGGCAGCTTCCTGCGGCTCGACGGGACCATCGCCGTGGTCACCAATATCGATCCCGAACACCTCGACCATTACGGCGATTTCGACGGGATGAAGGATGCCTTCGTCGAGTTCATCCACAACGTGCCCTTCTACGGCGCGGCGGTGCTGTGCATAGACCATCCCGAGGTGCAGGCGGTGATCGGCAAGGTGCGCGATCGCAACGTCGTGACCTACGGCTTCAACCTCCAGGCCGACATCTGCGGGGTCAACGTGCGCCCCGATGCGGGCGGCAATTGCTTCGATGTGATCGTGCGCCGCCGCGGGCAGGAGGATCGCCGGATCGAGGGTGTACGCCTGCCCATGCCCGGGCGGCACAATGTCCAGAACGCGCTCGCCGCAATCGCCGTGGCGATCGAGATGGGCTGCGACAACGATGTTATCTGCACCGGCTTCTCCCATTTCGGCGGCGTCCGGCGGCGCTTCACCAAGGTCGGCGAAGTGCCCAGCGGCACGGGTGTGGCGACGATCATCGACGATTACGGTCACCACCCGGTCGAGATCAGGGCGGTGCTCGCCGCAGCGCGCGAAAGCGCGGGCGAGGGGCGCGTCATCGCCGTGGTCCAGCCGCATCGCTACACCCGCCTGCGCGATTTGATGGACGAGTTCCAGTCCTGCTTCAACGAGGCCGACCAGGTCTATGTGACGCCGGTCTATGCCGCGGGCGAGGACTCGATTGAGGGCGTCGATGCCGATGCGCTCGTCGCCGGTCTCAAGGCGCGCGGCCACCGCGCCGCGCAGACGGTCGCCGACGAAGGCGATCTCGCGGCGAAGCTGGCCGGCGATCTGCGCGCGGGCGATTTCGTCGTCTGCCTCGGTGCGGGCGACATCACGCAATGGGCGGCAGGGCTCGCCGATGCCATCGCGAGGGCGACCACGGCATGACCGCACTCGACGAACCCGTCGACACCACGGGATTGCGCGGCAAGCTGACGCCCGATGCGCCGCTCGCCAAGCTCGTCTGGTTCAAGGCCGGCGGCAAGGCCGACTGGTTGTTCGAACCCGCCGACCTCGACGAATTGAGGCTCTTCCTCGAGCGGCTCGGCGGCCGCCTGCCGGTGATGGCGCTCGGCCTCGGCTCGAACATGATCGTCCGCGACGGCGGTGTGCCGGGCGTGGTGATCCGGCTCGGCAAGCCCTTCGCCAAGATCGAGACCCATGCCGACCACACGCTGACCTGCGGGGGCGGCGCTCATGGCATCCTCGTCGCCTCGACCGCGCGCGACGCGGGCATTGCCGGGGTCGAATTCATGCGCGGCATACCGGGCACGGTCGGCGGCTTCGTGCGGATGAACGGCGGCGCCTATGGCCGCGAGGTCAGCGACGTGCTGATCGATTGCGACGTCGTCCTGCCCGACGGGACACTGGTCACGCTGCTCGCGGCGGAGCTTCGCTACACCTACCGCCATTCCGAATTGCCCGAAGGCGCGGTGGTCGTGCGCGCACGCTTCCAGGGCGAGCCGGGCGATCCCGCCGAGATCGGTGCGAAAATGGATGCCATCGGCGAGGCACGTGAGCAATCGCAGCCGCTGCGCACCAAGACCGGCGGGTCGACCTTCAAGAACCCCCCGGGGAAGAAGGCCTGGGAACTGGTCGATGCGGCGGGCTGTCGCGGCCTCAAGATGGGGGGCGCGCAGGTGAGCGAGAAGCATACCAACTTCCTGCTCAATGTCGACGACGCGACCAGCGCCGACATCGAAGGCCTGGGCGAAGAGGTGAAGCGCCGCGTGCGCGCGAATTCGGGCGTCGAGCTCGAATGGGAAATTCAACGAGTGGGGCGGCCCTAGGAACTTTTGATGAGCGATCTCCCCAAACTCCACATCGCGGTCCTGATGGGCGGCTGGGCCAACGAGCGGCCGGTCAGCCTCATGTCGGGCGAGGGCGTCGCCAAGGCGCTCGAGGAACGCGGGCACCGCGTCACGCGGATCGACATGGACCGTCAGGTCGCCGCGCGCATCGCCGAGACCGCGCCCGACGTGGTCTTCAACGCGCTCCACGGCGTGCCGGGCGAGGATGGCACGGTGCAGGGCATGCTCGACCTGATGGGCGTACCCTATACCCATTCGGGTCTCGCCACCTCGGTCATCGCGATCGACAAGCAGCTGACCAAGCAGGCGCTCGTGCCGCACGGCATCCCCATGCCCGGCGGGCGGATTGTCAAGAGCGCCGACCTCTACGAGCGCGACCCGATGCCGCGGCCCTATGTGCTCAAGCCGGTCAACGAGGGCAGTTCGGTCGGCGTCGCCATCGTCACTGCGGAAGGCAATTACGGCAATCCCATCGCACGCGAGGCCAAGGGGCCGTGGCAGGAATTCGCCGAGCTTCTCGCCGAGCCCTATATCAAGGGCCGTGAGATGACTGCGGCCGTAGTTGATTTCGAGGATGGGCCGCGCGCGCTGGCGGTCACCGAGCTGAAGCCCAAGAGCGGCTTCTACGATTTCGACGCGAAGTATACCGACGGCATGACCGACCATGTCTGCCCCGCCGAAATACCCGATCACATTCGCGAGCTGTGCCTCGAATATGCGCTGCGCGCACACAAGGTGCTCGGCTGCCGCGGCACCAGCCGGACCGATTTCCGCTGGGACGAAGAGCAGGGCGAGGACGGGCTGTTCGTGCTCGAGACCAATACCCAGCCGGGCATGACGCCGCTCAGCCTGGTGCCCGAACAGGCGAAGCACGCGGGCATCGAATATGGTGCGCTGTGCGAACTGGTGGTTGCCGCCGCGCTGCGCCACCATGCAGCGAAATCGGGGGGCGGCGATGGCTAAGGTCAAGCGCAAGCCGACCGGCGTGCGCCGCTCTGCCGCGACGCGCAGCCGCAACCAGAAGGCTCGCGCCGCGCGCCAGCATACCAGCGGGCTGTTCGATCGCGCGATGACCGCGCTGCCCTTTACCGAGGAGCAGTGGCACAAGTTCTTCCTCTCCGCGATCATTGTCGCGGGTCTCGGGATCGCATGGACCATCGCCAGCTTCGCCGGCCTGCCGGAGATCGCCCAGACCGAGCTGGCCAAATCGGCCTCGCGCTCGGGCTTCGAGGTTCGCCGCGTGCAGGTTTCGGGCGTCAAGCGGATGAACGAACAGCTGGTCTACGAGCGCGTGCTCGCCGAGCAGGACCAGCCCATGCCGCTCGTCGATCTCAACGGCGTGCGCGAACGCCTGCTCGATCTGCCCTGGGTGGCCGATGCGCGCGTCTCGCGCCAGCTGCCCGATACGCTCAAGATCGACGTGGTCGAGCGCGTGCCGCATGCGGTGTTGCGCAAGCCCGACCGGCTGATGCTGATCGACCGCCAGGGTCACGAACTCGAACCGATCAGCGCCGCGAAGGCCAAGGGCATGCTGCTCATCGAAGGTCCCGGCGCGGCGCGACAGGTGCAGGAGCTGGGCCGGCTGCTCGACGCGGCGCCTGCGCTGAAGCCCCAGATTGCGGCAGCCGAATGGGTCGGCAACCGGCGCTGGAACCTGACCTTCAAGACCGGCCAACTGCTCGCGCTGCCCGAAGGCGATCTCGGCGCGCCGGCGCTGGTCAAGTTCGCCCAGCTCGACGGGATGCACCGGCTGATCGGCGGCAAGCCGGTGGCGATCGACATGCGCGTGCCCGATCGCGCCTATCTGCGCTGCGAGGACGGGCCCTGTCCCAAGCTGACCTCGCTCAACGGAAAGGCTGACTGATGGCCACCCAGCAGCCGCGCATCACCCGAGTCTTCGCCGCAGTCAACATCGGCTCCTTCCGCGTCTCGGCGATGATCATGGGCCAGGCCGAGAGCGGAGAGATGGTCGTGCTCGGGTCGAGTCACCGCGCGAGCGAGGGAATCAAGCGCGGCTATGTGACCGACATGCGCGCCGCGAGCCACGCGATCCGCACCGCGATCGAGAAGGCCGAGGCCAATGCCAACACCTCGATCCAGAGCGTGTGGATCGGCTGCGCCGGGGCAGGGCTGTCGAGCAAGATCTCGAGCGTCGAGATCGCGATCGGCGGGCGACGCATCGAAGAGGACGATATCGAGCACCTGCTCTATGCGGCGCGCGATCACCTGCATCCCGACGGGCGGATGGTGCTTCATGCGCAACCGGCGCATTACACGCTCGACGGGGCGCATGGCGTCGCCAATCCCAAGGGATTGCACGCCGAGGCCCTGGGGGTCGACGTCCATGTGACGCTGGCCGAGGGCGCGCCGGTGCGCAATCTCATCGAGGCGGTGCAGACCGCGCATCTCGATGTCGAGGGCGTGGTCGCGAGCCCGCTCGCCGCCGCCTATGCCTGCCTCACCGCCGAGGAACGCGATCTCGGCGTGGCTCTGGTCGAGATCGGCGCGCAAGTGACCAATGTCTCGGTCCATGCGGCGGGCATGCTACTGGGGCTGAAGTCGATCCCGGTCGGCTCGAACGACATCACCGACGCCATCGCTTCCTCGCTTGGAATCCGTCGCAGCCAGGCGGAGCGGCTCAAATGCGTCGCCGGCTCGGCGATCGCCACGCCGACCGACCACCGCGAGATGATCCCGGTGAACGGCCCGGGCGAGGAGCCCGGCGGAAGGCTTGCGCGCGGCGCCGACGAGCACAACCGCATCGCTCGCGCCGAACTGGTGTCGATCGTCACCGACCGGCTCGGCGTGACGACCGCCGAGGTGGGCAAGGCGCTCAAGGCGATGGGCTTCACCGGCGCGCAGGGCGGTCAGGTCGTTCTCACCGGCGGCGGGGCCGAACTGCATGGCATCGCCGAATTCATGCAGGGCGCACTCGGCCGCCCGGTCCGCATCGGCAAGCCGCCCGCGCTACAGGGCCTGCCCGAGGCCCATGCGACGCCCGGTTTCGCGACGCTCGCGGGCCTGTGCCTCTATGCCTCCGACGACCCGGTCGACATCCGTTCGGTGGGCCCGCGCTACCAGCCGACCAAGCGCTATCGCGGCATGGGTTTGGTGAACCGTGTTTTTCAAGCGGTGCGCGAGTATTTCTGAGGGTTGCTACACAGCGCGATCCCGCCTTTAGGCCTTGTGGATAAGGCATCCGGCGCATCGCTCCGCGATTCGCTTTGTGCCCGACTTGTGACATAAAGCCCGTAATTGACTTTCGAATACCCAGGGGACTCTTGATGAGTATCAATATCGGACCGGCATCGGACGACGATCTTCGTCCCAAGATCATGGTTGTCGGTGTCGGCGGTGCGGGCGGCAACGCCATCGCCAACATGATGGAGGCGCAGATCGAGGGCGTCGATTTCATCGTCGCCAATACCGATGCGCAGGCGCTCAGCAGTTCCCCTTCCGAAAAGCGCATCCAGCTCGGCCCCGACATCACCGGCGGCCTCGGTGCCGGCGCACGCCCCGAAGTGGGCAAGGCCGCCGCAGAAGAAACCGTGGGTGATATCGAGGACGCGCTCGAAGGCGTGAACATGGTCTTCATCGCCGCCGGCATGGGCGGCGGAACCGGCACCGGCGCGGCACCGGTGATTGCCGAAGCGGCGCGCAAGAAGGGCGTGCTGACCGTCGGCGTGGTGACCAAGCCGTTCCTGTTCGAAGGCACGCGCCGCATGCGCGCAGCCGAGGCGGGCATCGACGAGCTGCAGAAGCATGTCGACACGCTGATCGTCATCCCCAACCAGAACCTGTTCCTGGTCGCCAAGGCGGAAACCACCTTCAAGGAGGCCTTCCAGCTCGCGGACGAGGTCCTCCAGCAGGGCGTCCGCTCGATCACCGACCTGATGGTCATGCCCGGCCTGATCAATCTCGACTTCGCCGACGTCCGCTCGGTCATGAGCGAGATGGGCAAGGCGATGATGGGCACGGGCGAGGGCGAGGGCGACAACCGCGCGCTCGAAGCGGCTGAACGCGCGATTGCCAATCCGCTGCTCGACGGCGTTTCGATGGCCGGCGCCAAGGGCGTGATCATCTCGATCATCGGCGGCGAAGACATGAAGCTGCTCGAGGTCGACGAAGCCGCGAACCACATCCGCGAGCTGGTCGACGAAGATGCCAATATCATCTGGGGTTCGGCCTTCAATCCCGATCTCGATGGCAAGATCCGCGTCTCGGTTGTCGCCACCGGGATCGAACCAGACGGTTCGGTCGCGGTCGCGCCGACGCGTAGCTTCTCGATGCGCGAGAGCAGCGCGCCCAAGCGTCCGGTGCTCGACCTGCCGAGCGAGAGCGTGGCCGAGGACGAGCCCTTCGAACTCAATGAAGGACTCTCGGCCGAACCCGAGCCGGAGCCCGCGCACGAACCCGCTGCCATGCACTCGCCCGAGCCCGCTGAGGACGAAGGCGATGCGCTCGACCTGACCGATGAAGCCTATGCGGAAGAGGACGAGCGCCCTTTCGGCCTGTCGCCTGCAACCTCGGGCGAGGATGCCGAAGAGGATTATGACGACGTCGACGATATCGTCGATCCGCTTGCCGGCCTGCGCAACGAACATACCGAACGCTTCGACATGCAGGATGAGGACGTGGATGACCACGGCATCGGCGCACCGCAGGGGACCGGGGGTGGCCAGCAGCGTGCGCCGCTCGACCTGTCCGGGGCGATGCGCGAACCCGATGCTGGGTCGCAGGACGAATTCGAGCTCGGCGACGAGCATGTCGCCGGTGGCAGCCCGCTGGCGGCCAAGCCGGCGCAGCGTCAGCCCGGCATGTCGGGCGACCAGGGCGGTGCTCCGGCAGGCGGTGGCTCGGGCTCGCTGCCCGGCAACACGCTGTTCGAGCGCATGGCCAATCTCTCGCGCGGGGCGAACACCTCCGATGGCGAGGAAGACGAGGACCAAGATGCCGATGGCGGCAGCGGCGGTGGTCTCAACATCCCGCGCTTCCTCGGACGCCAGAACAACCAGTAAGTGCAGCCGCGTCGGCGCGGGATGATGCCCGCGCCGAGGGGAGCGGGATATGATTTCGAACCGGCGACTTGCGACTGCGGCTGCGCTGCTGGCCGTAACTGCGCATGCACCGCCGGCCGCGGCCCAGCGAGAGATCGTCCAGCCCCTGCCCGGGGAAGGCGAGCGCAAGCTGAGCGAGGCGCTGTCCCGCCTCGCCCGCAATGCGGCGGACACGAACGCCCTCCTCGATGCGGGCGAGGCCGCGCTCCAGCTTGGCGACATCGATGCGGCGATAGGTTTCTTCGGCCGCGCGAACGAACTTTCGCCGGGCAATCCGCGAACAAAGCTGGGGCTGGCCCGCGCCTACACCCGCTCGCGCCGGCCGATAGAGGCGCTGCGCCTCTTCGCCGAAGCGGAAAAGGCAGGGGCCCCGCTGGCGTCGATGGCGGAGGACCGCGGGCTCGCCTTCGACCTGGTCGGCGATGCTGCGAGCGCCCAGCATTTCTACCGCCTCGCGCTGGCCAATGGCGCGGGTGCAGAGGCCACCCGCCGCCTTGCGCTGAGCCAGGCGATCACCGGCGACCGCAAGGGCTTCGAAGCCACCCTGCTGCCCTTGCTGGAGAAGCGTGACGTGACGGCGTACCGCACGCGCGCATTCGGGCTGGCGATCCTTGGCGAGGCGCGCGCCGCCAAGGAGATCGCCGATACGATGCTCCCGGCGGGTGTCGGGTCGCGCATGGCAGCCTATTTCGATTACATGCCCCGGCTGACCAAGGCGCAGCAGGCCGCCGCCGCCAATCTCGGCATCTTTCCCCGCACAGCGAGCATCGGCACCGACGATGCCGAGATCGCGGGCTATTCGCCGCCGCCGCCGCAGCTGGCGCGCGCCGATACGGCACCAGCGCAGCCCGTTTCTGCATCCGCAACGGCGGCGAGCGATCCGCGCAATCGCCAGAACCGGCGACGGCCGGACATGACCCGCAGCAGGGCGGTCAGCGCCACTCCAATCCAGCGGCAGGAGCGCGAACCATCCTCGCCCGCTTCGCCGCCGCCGACTCCGGTTCCGCCGCAAGCCACGAACATCGGAGGCAATGACCCCGCGCCTGCCGGAGAGTCAGGGGCGTCGCGGGCGACTCCGGTCGTGATCGCACAGGCGGAGCCGGATATGGCAAGGTCCGCCACGAACGCGCCGCCGCCGTCACCCGCGCCGTCGCCCACGCCGACACCATCTCCTGCGCCGACACCGTCGCCCGAACCAGGCCCGGCAAGCGTCGCCGATGCCTTCAGCGGCTTCACGCTCGAGCCGCAAGCTCCCGCTCCCGCTGCCAGCGGCGCGGTCGATATCACGCGCATCGACATCCCGCGCGAGCGCGCGGCCCCCAAGCCGCCGCCTCCACCTGCATATCCTTCGCGCCACTGGGTGCAGGTGGCGACCGGCAAGGATACCGACGCGCTCAAGTTCGACTGGCGCAGGATCACGCGCAAGGCGGAAGGCAAGCTCGATGGCAAGGGGCCCTTCGTCACCCCGTGGGGCGAAGCCAACCGGCTGCTTTCGGGACCCTTCGACAGCGCCGAAAGCGCGCGCGAAATGGTGAATGAACTCAGGAAGTTGGGGCTGGACTCCTTCCCCTTCACCAGCGCCGAGGGCGAGAAGATCGACAAGCTGTGACCAACGAGCACGGTTAACGCCGTGCGCCCACTTGTTCACAAGCTTTGCACAAGCCAGCGCGGTTCTCCCCAGCGTCGAGCCCCGCCCGCATTGCCAAGCGCCCCCGCGTTTCTGCATCCAGCAGGTTATGACGGGCACGGGACAGCTTCGATGAGACCAGCAGAAGACCGCTTCGAGGCGGAAGAGGACGCGGCGCCGCTCGACATGCTGGTGGCGCTGTTCGAGGCGCGCGGCTGGCCCTGCGAATCGACGCCGACCGAGATGAGCGGTGAAATCCAGGGTAGCTGGACAACCTACCAGCTGCGCGGCATCTGGCGCCCGGAGGACCTGGTGCTGCAGATCCTCTGCCTGCCCGACATCCGCATTTCGAAGGACAAGCTGGCGCCCGCGCACGAGCTCGTCAGCCTGGTCAACGAGCAGATGTGGCTCGGCCATTTCGACATCTGGTCGAATGGCGGCGTGCTGCTCTATCGCAACGGGACCATGCTCGGCGACGAGGGGCTGCTGAGCCTCGGCCAGGCGCAGGCGCTGGTCGAGATCGCGGTCGACGAATGCGACCGTTTCTATCCGGCGTTCCAGTTCGTCCTCTGGGGCGGCCGGACGCCGGCCGAGGCGCTCGAAGCGGCCATGGTGGACGCCGCCGGCGAGGCCTGATCGCCCCTTCGTCGAGGGGGAATGCGCGCTCGGCGATCCCGGGCCGGTTTTGCTTGAAATTGCAGGCCCGAATGCCGATATTCGGCCCACGGAGCGGGGCGTATCGCCGCCCCGCCAAGAGGAGTTGCACAGAGATGGCCAATTGGAACGACACCGACCAGCGACTGGGCTTCGGCACCGTGCCGCGCGCCGGCGACGCCGTTGCCAGGCAGGAAACCTTCGATGCGGGCCTGCGCGCCCACATGCTCAAGATTTACAACTACATGGCCTCGGGCGTGCTGCTGACTGGCTTGGTCGCGCTGCTCACGGCGCGCAGCGGCCTGGCGCTGACCTTTGCCAGCGGCCCGCTGATGTGGCTGGTGGCGCTCTCGCCGCTGGTCTTCGTCTTCGCGATGAGCTTCGGCATCAACAAGTTCAGCCAGGGCACGCTGCAGGCGATGTTCTGGGCCTTCGCCACCGTGATGGGCCTGTCGCTGTCGACGATCTTCCTCGTCTATACGGGTGAAAGCATCGCCGCGACCTTCTTCGCCACCGCCGGCGCCTTCGCTGGCCTCAGCCTGTTCGGTTACACCACGAAGAAGGATCTGTCGGGCTTCGGCACCTTCCTGGTCATGGGCCTGATCGGCCTGCTGATCGCGATGGTGATCAACATCTTCCTGCAGTCGAGCACGCTGGCGCTCGCGGTCAGCTTCCTCGGGGTGCTCATCTTCGCCGGTCTGACGGCTTGGGATACCCAGCGCCTCAAGCGCGAATACCAGTACCTGCGCGGTACCGAGTTTGCCGGCAAGGCGGTGATCATGGGAGCGCTGAGCCTCTATCTCGACTTCATCAATATGTTCCTGTTCCTGCTGCGCTTCATGGGCAGCCGCGACTGATCCGCTCGTCGCACACAGGAATCGCTTGATCGTGCCCGGGGCGTAACCAGCACCCCGGGCATTTTCTTTGGTTCGCGCAACGTCTAGGCAGGCCTGCTTCATCCCCCGTCAAGGGAGGGGGTCGCAGGATGAACGACAGCTTTATCGAGGAGGGTCTGCGCGCCATGAGCCGCGGTTTGAACATCACCATTCGCATGGCGGCGACCGCCGCCGGTCTCGCCGCTCTCGGGGCCTGCACGACCCCGCCTCCGCCCCCCCCGCCGCCACCGCCGCCGGTGGTCGAAGCGGTGCCCATCCGCCCGCTGCCGCCGGGTCAGGCGTCCTATGTCATGGACATCCCCCCGGTGAATTCGCTCGGGCTGCGCGAAACGGTCAATCTCGGCATTTCGGACGACGAGAAGGTGTGGCACTTCCGTTCGGCGTGGAACGTCGCCGCGCTCAATTGCCTCGACCCGCAGTACCAGCCGATCCTCGATGCCTACAGCAGTTACATCAAGGACTATGCCCGGCCGCTGAAGCAGGTGAACGACCGGATCGATGCCGCCTACGGCAAGGAATACGGCAAGGGCCGGTCGGCGATCCAGGCGCGCGAAAGCCAGATGACGATGGTCTACAACTATTTCGCGCTGCCGCCCGCACGGGCCGACTTCTGCCGCACCGCGCTGGGCATCTCGCAGCAATACCTGGCTTCGGAGAAGGTCGATCCGCTCGCCTTCGGGCTGGCCAATTTCGCGGCCTTCGAAGGACCTTTCGAACGCTTCTTCCAGGCCTATGAGCAATACGAGCGCGAATCCTCCGCCTGGGATGCACGCTATGGCGAGCGCTATGGCGCCTCGCAGCCCGGCTATGTCGCGGTCATGAGGGCGCGTGCGCAGCGGCTTCCGGGGCCGGGCGCCGATCCCTCCATGCTCAGCGCCGTGCCGTTGCAGGAAGCCAAGGTGGTCGATCCCGAGACAGGGGCGAAGATTCCCGTCGTCCCGGTCGACGAGACGCGCTCTTCGGTTCCTGTCATCCAGCCGATCCTCAACGATGCGGGCGAGGACGACACACCGCAGAATTGAAAATATTGGTTCTTTTCAGGCGCGCCGCAATTGGCTACACGGCGCGCCTCGTACCGCTGCCAGGCGGCGGTGCGGCAAACCTGGAACGGGGCCGTAGCTCAGTTGGGAGAGCGCGTCGTTCGCAATGACGAGGTCAGCGGTTCGATCCCGCTCGGCTCCACCAGGACCCTCCAATCCAGCGCTCATTTCTTCTCGCGCCACTCGCGCGAATAGACCGATTCCTCGCCATATTTGCGGGCTCTGGCCGCGTCCTGTTCGGCCAGCTCCTCCTCGGTGGCGGCGCGAGCCTGCGCCTGCTTGAGCAGCGCGTCGCGGCGGATCGGGACCGCCTGCACCAGAGGCGTGCCCGCGGGCAGGTAGTGGTCGCCCGTCTCGCCGGTCCACAGGAAAGGGAAGTTGATCGTGGTGGCGAAGCGGTCGCAATCGACCAGGCCCGAAAAACAGGTGAAGGGCAGATCGGGCCGACTGAACGGCGGCGCGAAGAGCACCGAATAGCCTTCGGGCACCTTGATCCGCCACGGATTGATGAACTTCAAGGGCATCGCGCTCTCGAAGGGATGTTCGGGCGCGCCGATCTGCTCCGGCAGGTGCTGCTCGACCGGTTGGAAGGGGACATCGGGACCCCAGCCGAGCTGGATCGCAACGCGATCCTCCGGCACGCGCAGCATGACGTCGAAGGGCAGCGGGATGACATAGCCGAGAGAAAAGGCGTCGGTGACGGGAAGGCAAGCCTTCACGGTCAGCCCGGGCAGGCCGTGCGCATCGGGCACGCCCAGTTCGCGATCGAGCCGCTTGAACCATTCGGGCGCGAAACGAACCGCGCGCTCTGGGGGCGGAATGCTCCCCTCGAGCGCGGGATCGCACAGGAATTCGATCAGCGGTTCGGTATCGGCCATGGCCCCTCCCTGATGGGAAGTGGCCTAGAGCGCGCCGAAGGTCCAGCCCTCGGTACGGGCAAGGCCGGGTGAAAGTCCGGCCGGGTGCCACCGCGCGGGGTCGCGATGGACCTTGCGGAGCCAGGCGGCAGTCAACAGCGCGTCGGAGGAATGGTCGTCGATCGGCCCCGATCCGGCAATGAGTGGGCTTCCCAGCGAGGCCAGGGCGGCATTCAGTTCATCGTGGTTGCGCATCTTCGCCCGGGTCGCGCTGCGCCCGGCTTCGAGCGCGGCGAGGCTGGTATAGATTTCGACGACGGCGGAGCCCTCGCGCGGCAGCGGATCGACCGGCCAGACCGGCAGATGCCCGCGCAGCTGATGTAGCATGCGCATGCCCGTCAGGCTCGATTTCCCGACCTGCGCCGCGCCGACGAGGTTGAAGTTCGAATATGGCTTGCACCCCATGGCCGCCTGCGCCCGTTCGGTCACGCGGAAGCGGCCGCGACCATGCGCGGCGCCGTCGCAGCCGAAATGGGGCCCGGTCTCGATCCCGTCGCGGAAATAGGGCCGGAACTCGCGATGGTCGACGAAGGCCTGCGCCCCGAGATTGGCATCACGCGAACAGACATCGTCGATCAGCGCCCAGAGTTCGGGGGCGTCGTTTGGGGAGTGGCTGGAGCCTGGGAAGAAAGCCCCGCAATCGGCGAAGGGCAGCGCGATGCCGAGATCGAGCCCGACCAGCGTGTGCTCGGGCAGATCCTCGCGCAGCAAGGCGAGCACATCCTCGCGCGACAAGCCGCGTCCGCGCTCGACCAGCACCGGCGGTCCGCCCTCGGCATGCGCCAGCGCCAGCGCGATGCCCTTCTGGACCGGACCTTTCGCTCCCGACCAGTCGATCGCGAGGAAATGGCTGAAGCTAGGCACCCTTGTCTTGCGCTACCGCATGGCTGCCTGATCGCGAGCCACGCTCGCGCCGCAGCTTGTCCCAATAGTCGAGCCGTTTCTTCACCTCGCGCTCGAAGCCGCGTTCGACCGGCTCGTAATAGTTCTGCGGCTCCATCTCCGCGGGCCAGAAGTCGTCGCCTGAAAAGCCGTCCTCGGCGTCGTGATCGTAGTTGTAGCCCGCGCCATAGCCGATATTCTTCATTAGCTTGGTCGGTGCATTGAGGATGTTCTGCGGCGGCATCAGGCTGCCCGTTTCGCGGGCCGATTTGAACGCAGCCTTCTGCGCCTTGTAGACCGCGTTCGACTTGGGCGCGGTGGCGAGATAGGTGCAGGCCTGCACCAGCGCGAGTTCGCCCTCGGGGCTGCCGAGGAATTCGTAGGCGTCCTTCGCCGCCATGCACTGCACCAGCGCCTGCGGGTCGGCCATGCCGATGTCCTCCACCGCCATGCGGACGAGGCGGCGGGCGAGAAAGCGCGGCTCCTCCCCCGCGGTGAGCATGCGCGCGAGGTAATAGAGGCTCGCCTGCACGTCGCTCCCGCGCACCGCTTTGTGGAGTGCGGAGATGAGATTGTAATGCCCCTCGCGGTCCTTGTCGTAGACCGCCACGCGCCGCTGCAGGAATGCACCCAAGCCCGCCGGGTCGAGCGGCTCGCCGATCTTCGCATTGTAGAGCGTTTCGGCCTGGTTGAGCAGGAAGCGCCCGTCGCCATCGGCGCTCGCGACCAGCGCATCGCGCGCCTCGGCGGTGAGTGGCAGCGGCCCTTCGAGTTCCTCGGCACGATCGAGCAACTGGCCGAGCGCCTCGCGGTCGAGCCGCTGGAGGATCAGCACCTGCGCGCGGCTCAGCAGCGCGGCATTGAGCGCGAAACTGGGGTTCTCGGTGGTCGCACCGACCAGTGTCACTGTGCCGCGTTCGACGAACGGCAGGAAGCCGTCCTGCTGGGCGCGGTTGAAGCGGTGGATCTCGTCCACGAACAGCAGCGTGCGCTGGCCCGCTTCGGCGGCCTTGTCGGCGGCGGCGAAGGCTTTCTTGAGGTCGGCGACGCCGCTGAACACCGCGCTGACGCTTTCGAAGCGCATGCCGACACTGTCGGCGAGCAGCCGGGCGATGGTGGTCTTGCCCGTGCCCGGCGGCCCCCACAGGATCATGCTCGACAGGCGGCCCGCCGCGACCATCCGCCCGATCGCGCCTTCGGGCCCGGTGAGATGCTCCTGCCCGATGACCTCGTCGAGGCTCGCCGGGCGCAGACGGTCGGCGAGCGGCGCATCCTCGCGCGGCGTGTCGGCGGGGCGGGGCTGTGGAGTATCGTCGGGAAACAAGTCGGCCATTGGTCGGCTGACATAGGGCCTTCGCCGAGGATTTGCATCGCCCTCTTGCGTAGCGCTCTTTACGATATATCTTAGAGCTATCGAAGATAGGACAAGGAACAGCGCGATGCACAAGGCTCACAAGTGGCGCAAGATGCGCAAGATGGGCGGCTGGCCTTTCGTGGCGGCGATGATGTCGGAGGCCGATTGCGGCGACGGTTTCGGCGCTGCGGCGAGATTCGGCGGGCCGAACTGGACCTTCGACTTCGGTCCGCGCGGTGGAGGGCGTCGCCGTCGCCGCATGTTCGGATCGGGTGAATTGCGGCTTGTGTTGCTGAAACTCGTCGCCGACGATCCGCGCCACGGCTACGAATTGATCAAGGCGATCGAGGAACTGACCGAGGGCGCCTATGCGCCCAGCCCGGGGACGATCTATCCCACCTTGGCGCTGCTCGAGGACGAGGGCGCGATCGCGCAGGCGACGGGCGACGAGACGCGCAAAGCCTATGAAGCGACCGAGGCGGGCCGCGCCGAACTGGACGAGCGGGCCGACGAAGTCGAGGCGCTGTTCGAACGCCTCTCGGGTCACGGCGAGCACCGCCGCGCCTATGCCACGCCCGAAATGTTCCGTGCGATCGGCAATCTCGCGGGTGTGCTCAAGAACCGTGCGCGTTCGGGCAAGCTAGACGAGGAGACGATTCGCGAAATCGTCGACCTGGTCGACGAACTCGCGAAGAAGATCGAGCGGCTCTGAGCGTCCCCCTGTTTACGTTCCGCGGGGCGAGGTTTATCCTTCCCCGCAGTTCGTCACAGGGAGGGAAGACGATGGACAATCCAGGCAAGGCACCGTGGCACCTGTGGGTGGTGGGGCTCGTATCGCTGCTGTGGAATGCTTTCGGCGGCTATGACTACACCATGTCGCAACTGCGCGATCCGGCCTATCTCGAAGCGACGATGGGGCCGATGGGCATGTCGGTCGACCAATCGATCGCCTTCCTCGACAGCTTCCCGGTCTGGGCCGATGTCCTGTGGGCACTCGGCGTCTGGGGCTCGGTCGCCGGTTCGGTGCTCCTGCTGCTCCGCTCGCGCTTTGCGGTCACCGCGTTTCTGGTCTCGCTGGTCGGCGCGATACTGAGCTTCGCCTATCAGTACACCATCGATCTGCCGCCGCAGCTGGCCGACAACACCATGGGCAAGATCATGCCGCTGGTGATCATCCTCGCGGTCGTACTGCAGTGGTGGTACGCGCGCAGCCAGAAGGCTGCCGGGGTTCTGCGCTGAACTAGGCTGCTTCGGCGGCGCGCTGTTCGTGGAGCCGCATATATGTGTCGACCACCGCCTGGTTGATCGCGTCCCACGAGTAGGCGCCGGCGGCCTTCTCGCCGTTGGCGCCGTGACGCAGGCGTAGCTCGTCGTCCAGGCAATAGGGGGCGAGCGCCTCGGCGCAGGCTGGCGCGAAGATATCGGGCTTACCCGGGGGCACGAGGCGACCGGTCTCGCCGTCGGTGACCAGGCTGGCGGCGCCGGTAGCGCCGGCGGCAACCACCGGCAAGCCGCAGGCCATGGCCTCGAGCGTGACATTGCCGAAGGTTTCGGTGATCGAGGGATTGAAGAATATATCCCCGCTCGCCAGTGCCTTGCCGAGGTCGGCCCCGGTCTTGAATCCGGCGAAAATGCCGCCCGGCAGCGCCTTTTCGAACCAGCCGCGCGCCGGCCCGTCGCCGATCACGAGGACCTTGTGCGGCACCTGCCGCTTGCGCAGCTGGACGATGGTCTCGGCAAAGACGTCGAGGCCCTTCTCCATCACCAGCCGTCCGAGAAAGACGATCGCGACGTCGTCGTCGGCAAGGCCGAGCGAGCGGCGCCACTCAAGATCGCGTTTCGAAGGATGGAACACCGTCCGGTCGACGCCGCGCGACCAGATGCTGATGTCGTCATGCATCCCCTGCGCCTTGAGCTCGTCGATCTGGCTCTGCGACGGCGCCACAAGCGCGTCGCAACGGTGGTAGAATCGACGCAACAGCGCGATCACCGCCGGTTCGAGGAAGCCCATGCCGTAATATTGGGGATAGGTTTCGAACCGGGTGTGGACCGAGGCAAGCACGGGAACGTCATGCTTGCGCGCCCAGTTGAGTGCCGAATGTCCGGTGAAGTCGGGCGCCGAGAGGTGGACCGTGTTGGGAGCGAAGGCCTCCAGATCGGCACGCGCCTTGGCGTCGAGCGGCAGGCCGAGGCGATACTCGCCGCGATTCTTCACCGGCATGCGCATGTTGGGCACGTCGACGAGGTCGCCGGTCGGCGGAAAATCCGGCTCGGCGACCACGGGCGAATAGACGCGCAGCGCCGCGCCCTGCCGCAGCAGGTATTCGGCGAGGCGATTGAGCGCCTGGTTACAGCCGTCGCGGGTGTAGTTGTAGTTCCCGCTGAACAGCGCGATGCGGAGATCGGTCACATCCATCGCCGCGCCCTTAGGGAATTGGTGCCGCTTTGGCGAGAGGGAGCCTGCCGTGTCGCAGCTACGCTTCGTCGCTGCATAGGTATTTCGCATTGACTTGCTGCGGCGCAACATTAGTTCGGCTGTCGGGCCACGCGGTCCCAACGCCGCGCGAGCTCTCTGCAAGGAGAGAATACATGACTGCCGAACCGACGCTCAAGCCAGAGCGCCCCTTCTTTTCGTCCGGTCCGACCGCCAAGCACAAGGGCTGGTCTGCCGCCAATCTCAAAACCGAATCGCTCGGCCGCTCGCACCGCAGCGCGCTCGGCAAGTCGCGGCTGAAATACGCCATCGACCTGTCGAAGGAGCTGCTCGGCGTGCCCGAGGATTACCTCGTCGGCATCATGCCCGCATCGGACACCGGCGCGCTCGAATGCGCGATGTGGACGATGCTGCGGCCCGACCGCCCAGCGACCGTGGCGGCATGGGAAAGCTTCGGCAATGTCTGGATCCAGGACGCGGTCAAGCAGCTCAAGCTGCCGCAGCTGACCACGCTCGACGCCGATTACGGCGAGATCCCCGATCTCGCGAGCATCCCGCAGGAAAGCGACGTCGTCTTTACCTGGAACGGCACGACCTCGGGCGCGAAAATCCCCAATACCGACTGGCTTGCCCCGGGCCGCGAAGGCGTGACGATCAACGATGCCACCAGCGCCGTCTTCGCGATGGAGATGGACTGGGCCAAGCTCGATGCCACGACCTACAGCTGGCAGAAGGTAATGGGCTCCGAAGCCCAGCACGGCATGCTGATCCTGTCGCCGAAGGCGGTCGAGCGGATCGAGAGCTACGATCCCGACTGGCCGCTGCCCAAGCTCTTCCGCCTCAAGAAGGGCGGCAAGATCAATACGGGCATCTTCGAAGGCGCGACGATCAACACGCCCTCTATGCTCGCGACCGAGGACTATATCGATGCGCTCGAATGGGCGCAGGCGCTCGGTGGCCGCAAGGCGATGTTCGAACGCGCCGACGCCAATGCCAAGATCGTGCTCGACTGGATCGAGGCGACGCCGTGGCTGCGCAACATGGTCTCCGACCCGGCCAAGCGCACCAATACCGGCGTGTGCTTCGTCTTCCAGGGCGAATGGTACGATGGCCTCTCCGACGAGGACAAGGCGGCGGTGCCGAAGAAGATCGTCAAGCTGCTCGAAGACCGCGACGTCGGCTACGACTTCAACGGCTATCGCGACGCCCCGCCGAGCTTGCGCATCTGGTGCGGCGGCACGGTCGAGCAGGAGGACCTCAAGCGCCTCCTGCCGTGGATCGAGTGGGCCTACGAGCAGGTCAAGAACGGCTGATCCGGCTGGCGGCCCGCGTTCCGGGCCGCCGCCAATCCCTTTTCCAAATCATGTCCCGGCCCGTGCCGGGTGAACGACAGGAGTATCTGTCATGAGCAAGCCCAAGGTCCTCATCAGCGACAAGATGGACCCCAATGCCGCGCGCATCTTCGAAGAGCGCGGCTGCGACGTCGATGTGAAGCCGGGCATGACGCCCGACGAGCTCAAGGCCGTGATCGGCCAGTACGACGGCCTCGCGATCCGTTCGGCGACCAAGGTCACCAAGGATATCCTCGAAGCAGCAGACAATCTCAAGGTCGTCGGCCGTGCCGGGATCGGGGTCGACAATGTCGATATCCCCGCCGCCAGCGCCAAGGGCGTGGTGGTGATGAACACGCCTTTCGGCAATTCGATCACCACCGCCGAACACGCCATCGCCATGATGTTCGCACTCGCCCGCGAGATTCCCGCGGCGAACACGCGCACGCAGGCGGGCGAATGGCCCAAGAACGACTTCATGGGCGTCGAAGTGACCGGCAAGACGCTCGGCCTGATCGGCGCGGGCAATATCGGCAGCATCGTCGCCAGCCGCGCGCTCGGCCTGAGAATGAAGGTCGTCGCCTACGATCCCTTCCTGACCGAGGAGCGCGCGATCGAGATGGGCGTCGAGAAGGCCGATCTCGACACGCTGCTCGCCAAGGCGGACTTCATCACGTTGCACACGCCGCTGACCGACGAAACGCGCAACATCCTCTCGGCCGAGAACCTCGCCAAGACCAAGAAGGGCGTGCGCATCGTCAATTGCGCGCGCGGCGGGCTGATCGACGAGGCGGCGCTGGCCGAGGCGCTCGACAGCGGGCAGGTCGCGGGCGCGGCGCTCGACGTGTTCCAGACCGAGCCGGCCAAGGACAGCCCGCTGTTCGGCAAGCCCAACTTCATCTGCACCCCGCACCTTGGGGCATCGACCACCGAGGCGCAGGTCAATGTGGCGCTGCAGGTGGCCGAGCAGATGGCCGACTATCTGGTCAATGGCGGCGTTACCAATGCGCTCAACATGCCGAGCCTGAGCGCCGAGGAAGCACCCAAGCTGAAGCCTTACATGAAGCTTGCCGAGAACCTCGGCAGCCTCGTCGGCCAGCTGGCGCATGGCAACCTTACCAAGATCAGCATCGAGCGCGAAGGCGCGGCGGCCGAATTGTCGGGCAAGCCGATCGAGGGCGCGGTGCTGGCGGGTCTGATGCGCTGCTATTCGGATACGGTGAACATGGTCAATGCGCCCTATCTCGCCAAGGAACGCGGGCTCGACGTGCGTTCGATCCGGCACGAGAAGGAAGGCGCCTACAACACGCTGATCCGCGTGACGGTGGGCACCGAACAGGGCGACCGTTCGGTCGCCGGCACGCTGTTCGGCGCCGATGCCCCGCGGCTGGTCGAGATGTTCGGCGTCGGGATCGAGGCCGAACTGTCGGGCGACATGCTCTACATCGTCAACGAGGACGCGCCCGGCTTCATCGGCCGCATCGGGACGCTGCTGGGCGAAAACGGCATCAACATCGGCACCTTCCACCTCGGCCGCCGCCAGGCGGGCGGTGAAGCGGTGCTGCTGCTGAGCGTCGATGCGCCGATCCCGCCCGAGGTGGTCAAGGCGGCCTGCGCGCTCGAAGGCGTCAAGGTCGTGATGCCGCTGGCATTCTGACGGACGATGGGGCAGGGGCGCGGCACGATGACCACATCTGACGACCTCCTGCCCGTCGGCCTCGAAGACGCTCTTCCCGAGCGGGCCCGCGCGATCACCCGCGCCATGCGCGCCGTGCTCGATGCGATGGACGCGCATGGCTACGACCGCGTACGCCCGCCGCTGGTCGAATTCGAACGCTCGCTGGCCGGGCGCATGGCCGGCGTCGCGACGCGGCGGATGGTGCGCTTCACCGACCCCGACAGCCTGCGCACGCTGGCGCTGCGCAGCGACATGACCGTGCAGGTCGGACGCATCGCCGCGACCGGCATGGCCGGCGCGCCGCGCCCGTTGCGGCTATGCTATGCGGGCGATGTCGCGCTGCTCCGCGCCGACCAGCTCGACCCTGCGCGCCAGCGGCTGCAGATGGGCGCCGAACTGATCGGCGCCGACAGCGTCGCGGCGGCCAGCGAGGTTGTCTCGGTCGCGATCGATGCGCTCAAGGCGGCAGGAGTCGCCAAGATCTCGGTCGACTTCACGCTGCCCGACCTCCTCGATGCGCTCGTGGTCGACGCGATGCCGCTCGATCCCGAGCAGCGCGAGGCGGTGCGGCGCGAACTCGACACCAAGGATGCCGGCGGGCTGCGCGATGCCGGCGGCGAGGCCTATCTCCCGCTGCTCTATGCAACCGGCCCCTTCGGCGAGGCGATCGACAAACTCGCGGAGATCGATGCGGGCGGGGCGCTAGCCAGCCGGATCGTGGGCCTGCGCGAGATCGCTGCAGCCATCGGCGACCGCGCGCGCGTCACGCTCGACCCGACCGAACGCCACGGCTTCGAATACCAGAGCTGGTTCGGCTTCACGCTTTATGGAGAGGGTGCGCGGCGCGCGCTGGGCCGGGGCGGGACCTATACGATCAAGGGCAGCGACGAACCGGCGACCGGCTTCTCGCTCTATATCGATCCGCTGCTCGAGGCGCTCGGCAAGATCGCCGCAGACAGGCGCGACACGCTGTTCCTGCCGCTGGGCCATGACCGCGATGCGGCGGCGCGACTGCGCGGGATCGGCTGGCGGACCATCGCCGCCGTGGCGGAGAGCGACGATGCGCGCGCGCTGGGCTGCACGCATGCGCTCGACGGCAAGGAGCCGAAACCGCTCTAGGCGCTCCGCCATTGCGGGTGCTTGTGCATCACCTCGGCAAACAGCTCCGAACCGGTCAGCCCGGCGAGCCAGGCCTGCAGGCGCGGCAGGTCCTGCGCATCGAACCAGTCGCGGTCGGCATTGGCGAACTGGCGGATGAAGGGAAAGATCGCGATGTCGGCGAAGCCGCGCGCGTCGCCGCAGAGATAGTCGCTTTCGCCGAGGCGATCCTCCAGCCGCCTCAGGATTTCCAGCGCCGCTGCGCGGTGCTGCGCCGGGTCAACATCATCGTAGCGGGTGGCGTATTTGTAGCGGTCGAGATGGTGCTTGAAGGGGCCGTCATTGGCTGCGAGCAACGCCGCATCCTCGCGCGCGAGCCAGTCTTCGGGATCGCTCTGACCGAGCGCCCAGCGCATGATGTCGAGGCTCTCCTCGAGCACAGCGCCGTCTTCGGTCACCAGCACCGGCACGGTGCCCTTGGGCGAGACCTCGAGCATCTCCGCAGGCTTGTCGCGCAGCACCACCTCGCGGTGCTCGTAGCGCGCGCCGCTCACGCTCAGCGCCATGCGGGCGCGCATCGCATAGGGGCAGCGGCGAAAGCTGTAGAGGACGGCCTCAGCCATCGGCCCCGGCGTCGTCCTTGCGTCCCACATGCTCCGCCCCGCGCGCCTCGGCGAGCATTTCCTGCCGCTGGCGTTCGGCATAGCGGGCGCGCTGTTCCTCGCTGCGTTCGCCGTGACAGCGGTGGCAGGAGACGCCTTCCTCGTAATGCTCGTGCGCCATGTCCTCGGCGCTGAGCGGGCGGCGACAGGCGCGACACAAGGCATGGTCGCCGAGCTTCAGCCCATGACCCACGCTCACCCGCTCGTCGAAGACGAAGCACTCGCCGCGCCACCGGCTCTCATCCTCGGGCACGTGTTCGAGGTAGTTCAGGATGCCGCCCTTGAGGTGGTAGACCTCCTCCACTCCCTCGGCGCGCGCGAAGGCGGTCGACTTCTCGCAGCGGATGCCGCCGGTGCAGAACATGGCGATCTTCGGCGTGCGGCCCTCTGCCTCGAGCGCTGCGCGCTGCGCACGAAACCAGTCGGGAAATTCGCGGAAGCTCTTGGTCTCGGGATCGATCGCGCCCTCGAAGGTCCCGATCTGGACCTCGTAATCGTTGCGCGTGTCGATCAGGATCGTGTCGGGATCGGAGATTAGCGTATTCCAGTCCTCGGGCGCGACATAGGTGCCGACGCCCGCCAGCGGGTCGAGATCGGGCTGGCCCATGGTGACGATCTCCTTCTTCAGCCGCACCTTGGTGCGGTGGAAGGGCATCGCCTCGGCGCGCGATTCCTTGACCTCGATCTCCGCGCAGCCGGGGAGGGCGCGGACATGGGCGAGCACGGCATCGATGCCCGCGTCCGACCCGGCGATGGTGCCGTTGATCCCCTCGCGCGCGAGCAGCAGCGTGCCGCGCACGCCGGCGCCTTCCATGCAGGCGAGGAGATCCGGCTTGAGGGCGGCAGGATCGTCGAACCGCGCGAACTGGTAGAGCGCGGCGATACGGATGGGCTGGGCAGACATTTCGCCGCGCCCTTAGCAGCGGTGTGATCAACATGCATCCCTGCTCAGCAGCGGTGGATGGTAAGCACATCGTCCCCAGCACGGCTTGGTCCTGTTAGCCGGTCGGGTCGTCCCATTCTTCGTCGTCGTCGCTGTCCGAGGCTTGATCCTCGGCAATGTCATCCGCGGCGCCAGCAGCGTCGTAGTCGTCGACGGTAGCTTCCATCGCGTCGCCGGCGGCTTCCATGTTGGCTTCGGTCTCGGCAGCCGCGGACTCCGCGGTCGCTTCGGCAGCATCCTCCGTGGCTTCGCTACATGCTGCCAAACCCAACACGCAGGCTGCGGCTACGACCAACTTCAAATTGCTCCTACTCATCGTGGTTTTCCTCCTGATCACAAGCGCTTCTCACATCGAGGAAGGTTCGCGCTTTCCAAGCCTTGTCCTTGTCCTTCTCATTCTTCCATCCGAACCACCGACCTGCACCACTCGGTTTGAAAATGTCAGTCGCCACGCGTATCCAGTTCGCCTTGCTGCAGCTCATCAAGAAGGTGGCGACCACCAAGTCGGTCTCGCCGGGCTCGATCTTGTATTCGACACGCCGGTCAAAGGTCCGATGGATGGGCCATAGCAATTCTGCTTGATTGAATTGGGGCTTGTGGCTTTTGCCTGAGCGCTTCGCGGCCCAGTAATCGTCGCCCTTCTTGGCATTCAGCAGGTCGTAGCGATAGGCATCGCCTCGGACGAGTTGCAGGCGGCTTTTGAGATGATCGACGACAAGCTCGCGTTGCCCCAAATTGTGAACCTTTACGTGCGCTTCGACTGCGATGAGCCCATCACCAAGCGGAACCGCGGATACTTCTTGCGAAACATCGGCGTGCGGCATGCCCTTGCGTTCGAGGAAGAACCAGTAACCTGTGGTGGCGAGGGCAACCAGGGTGAGCAGCGCTTGCGCATAGCGTGCGCGTTTTTCCGACACCTCAATTGTTCGAAAACCCAGAACAAGCAGTGCCAGAAACAACAAGGTCGCAAGCAGGAAAAAAGTAGATTCCCCGTTCATGGGGCATTAATCTAGAGCACTACTTTGAAAAACGCAATATTGCTTGAAAAATCGACGCTTTCTCGCGTGCGAGCTTTGTTCGGACCTGCAGGGCGGTTCGTTCCATGGTGGTTTATGGTCTCGCGTCTCTTCACCTTTCTGGGATTTCAATAGGTCACCGGAGCCGCAACTGGCACTCGGTGAGGCGGTGAGGACAAGGCGGAGATCGTCGAACTGCACGAACTGGTAGAGCGCGGCGCTCCGGATGGGGGCAGCGACATGATAGCACCCCGTTGACACTCCGGGTCGCTCGGGGTGCCCCTCGATGTCAGTCCCCGGCCTCGCCTGCCAGTACCGCCTCGGTATCGACCAGTTCGACATCGCTCGTCATGCCGAGGTAGCGCTCGTAATAGGGCTTGTGCGAGGAACCGACGATGGCCAGCACGCGGCGGCCGGCGCCGATCACCTGCCGGAGGTTGGCGACCATGCGCAGATTGCGGGTCTCCCAATAGGCGAGATATTTGCGGCCGGTATTGCCGGGGTGGCGGGCGCCCGCGGCGGCGGCGAAATCGCTGCGCATCGCGAGCCGCGCCTCGCTGTTGCGGTTCATCAGGCGATACCATTCGAGCACCGACAGCGTGCCCGCTTCGAGCTGCTTGTTCCAGGCCTCGGAAGCGGCATGGCGCTCGGCGGTCGCGGGATTGTCCCACGCGGCGCGGATCTCGCGCGCATAGAGGTCCTCGTCCTCGATCGGCCCGGTGGCGATGTCGCCGGTATGGTCGTCGACCGGATAGACGCGTTCGTGGCCGAGCCGGGCGGCGAGATGCGCCGCGATCAGGCTCGATTCGTTGCGGCGGGACAGGCGCTTGTCGAGTTGCGCGGCAAGTTTTGCGGTCAGCGGGCCCTCGGCGTGGCGCTCGGTTTCGGGCAGGCGGAGCCACTGGACCAGCGCCGAATCGGGTTCGCCCACCGCGAGGAACAGCGCGGCCAGACGCCGCCGCTGCGCCGGCGCCCGCTCGACAGCACTGTCGCTCAGCACGGTGCGCAACTCGCGGTCCGCCTCGGGCCCCGACAGGCCGAGTGCGGCGCGCGCGGGTTCGGGATCGGGGCAATAGTTCTCCGCTGTCTCGGGATAGGCATGCGCATAGGCGCGCAGGTAATCGCATTGCGGCCCGTCGAGATTCTCGATCGCGATGGCCTCGGGCTGCCAATCGGCGAGCCGGTCGATCAGCGGGGCGAAACGGCTGCGGTCGAAATCCTCGGGCAGCGCGCTGAGATGCGCGGTGCCGAGCACCAGCACCTCGCTCAGATCGCCCCGCTCGCGTGCGGCTGCGTCGACGATGGCGACCGGGTCGGCCGGTTCGGCTGCGGTCTGCGCGGGCGCCGCTGCGGCTACGAGCAGGCTGGCGAAAAGCAGGGGCATGACACTCTCCGTTTTTCGGAGGAGTGTCATGCCTATGTAATACAGTCAATGCTCGGCAAGCGGGCTTTCGTTCAGCCGTTGAAGGCGGCCGGATCGGGCCCGAGACGTCCGTCGTCGGTATCGAGCGCGTCGATCCGCGCCATCTGCTCCTCGCTCAGTTCGAAGGAGAGCGCGGAGAAATTCTGCTCGATATGATCGCGGCTGGTCGACTTGGGTATCGGACACAGCCCGTGCTGGATGTGCCAGCGCAGCACGACCGCGCTGGCCGGACGCCCCAGTTCGCCCGCGATGTCGCGGATCGTGCTCGCATCCATGCCGCCACCCTGGCCGAGCGGCGACCAGCTCTGCGTGATGATCCCCATCTCGTCATGCACCTTGCGGAGCTCGCGCTGCTGGAAGCTGGGGTGCAGTTCGACCTGGTTGAGCGCGGGGGTAACGCCGGTCTCGTCGACAATCCGCTTCAGATCTTCCTCGCGGAAATTGGACACGCCGATCGACTTCGCCTTGCCCTGGTCGCGCAGTTCGATCAGCGCTTTCCAGGTCTCGACGAACAGGTCGTTGCCCGGGCAGGGCCAGTGGATCAGCAGCATGTCGACATGCTCGCGGCCGAGCCGCTCGAGACACTTGTCGGCCGCCTTCAGCGTGCGGTCGTAGCCCTGGCTCTCGTTCCAGATCTTGGTCTGCAGGAAGATGTCCGACCGATCGCCCAATCCCTTCCCGACCCCGCGCTCGTTGCCGTAGATGGCGGCGGTATCGACCAGCGCATAGCCGGTCTCGAGCGCGGTCTCGACGGCCTTGGGTGCCGTCTCCTCCTCGATCTGCCAGGTGCCGAAGCCGAGCTGCGGAATCCGGCGGCCATCGTTGAGGGCGAGAGTGGGGTAATCGGTCATGGGATCTCCTTTGCCCTATCAATGATGCAGTGCAGCATTGTTTCCTTGGCTTGACTGCCAACCCGCAGGCTCCTACCTCGCGCCCCGCATTTGAAGCGGCAGACCCGCTTCTCCATTCCATCCCTTGGTCGAGTCCTGTCGAAGGACCTTGTGGATCCCCTGGCAGGGGAAAAGGCGTAATCATGGCAAATGTGACCGTAATCGGTGCCCAGTGGGGCGATGAGGGCAAGGGCAAGATCGTCGACTGGCTCGCCAGCCGCGCCGATGCCGTCGTGCGCTTCCAGGGCGGGCACAATGCCGGCCATACGCTCGTCGTCGGCGATAAGACCTACAAGCTCTCGCTGCTCCCCTCGGGCATTGTCACGGGTACGCTCAGCATCGTCGGCAACGGCGTCGTGCTCGATCCCTGGCATCTCAAGGCCGAGGTCGAGAAGCTCGAAGGCCAGGGCGTCGAGATCAATCCCGACAATTTCGCCGTGGCCGACAATTGCCCGCTGATCCTGCCGATCCACCGCGATCTCGACGGGCTGCGCGAGGCCGCTGCAGGCTCGGGCAAGATCGGCACCACCGGGCGCGGCATCGGCCCGGCCTACGAGGACAAGGTCGGTCGCCGCGCGATCCGCGTCTGCGACCTAGCGCATCTCGACCATCTCGAACCGCAGCTCGACCGGCTCTGCGCGCATCACGATGCGCTGCGCGCCGGTTTCGACCAGCCGCCGATCGACCGCGAGGAACTGCTCGCCCAGCTGCGCGAGATCGCACCCTTCGTGCTGCAGTTCGCGCAGCCGGTGTGGAAACGCCTCAAGAAGGTCCGCAAGGCGGGCGCCAAGATCCTGTTCGAGGGCGCGCAGGGCGTGCTGCTCGACATCGACCACGGCACCTATCCCTTCGTCACCAGCTCGAACACCGTCAGCGGCACCGCGGCGGCGGGCAGCGGGCTCGGCCCCAATGCGACCGGCTATGTGCTCGGCATCGTCAAGGCCTACACCACGCGCGTCGGCAGCGGGCCCTTCCCGACCGAGCTCGAGGACGAAGTGGGCAAGGGCATCGGCGAGCGCGGCCACGAATTCGGTACCGTCACCGGGCGCCAGCGCCGCGTCGGCTGGTTCGATGCCGTGCTGGTGCGCCAGACCTGCGCTATCAGCGGCGTCACCGGCATCGCGCTCACCAAGATCGACGTGCTCGACGGGCTCGACGAGGTGAAGATCTGCACCGGCTATCGCCTCCACGGCAAGATCATGGACTATTTCCCCAGCCACGCCGCCGATCAGGCCGCGGTCGAGCCGATCTACGAGTCCATGCCGGGGTGGAAGGAATCGACCGCCGGCGCGCGCAGCTATGCCGACCTGCCCGCCAATGCGGTGAAGTACATCCAGCGCGTGCAGGAACTGATCGAAACGCCCGTGGCGCTGGTCTCCACCAGCCCGCAGCGCGAGGACACGATCCTGATGCGCGATCCGTTCATGGATTGATGAGAAATGCGCGCTATGGTGCCCGCACCATGCGCGCTCTCGCCCTTTCGCTGGTTCTCCTGTTCGCGGCCTGCCTGCAGCCGGCACCGAGTGCGCAGGCGCAGCAGGCGCGCGCGGGCGAGCGGGCCGATTTCGTGCTGATCGACAAGTCCGATCGCAGGCTCTGGCTCTACCAGGGCGGCAAGGTCATCCGCGCCTATACCGGCCTGCAGTTCGGCGACCAGCCGATCGGCCACAAGCGCTTCCAGGGCGACGAGCGTACGCCGGAAGGGCGCTATCGCATCTCCTACGGCAATCCGCAGTCGAGCTATTACCTCAGCCTGCATATCGACTATCCCAACGCCGCGGACCGGGCCTATGCCAAGGCGCGCGGGCGCTCGCCGGGCGGGCTGATCTTCATCCACGGCCAGCCCAACGGCCTTGCTTTCGACGAACGGATCCCGGGCGACTGGACCGACGGCTGCATCGCCATGTCGAATGCGGAGATCGAGGAGCTGTGGAGCCTCGTGCCCGACGGCACGCCGATCGAGATCCGGCCCTAGCGCCCGCGCTCTTCCAGCATCGCCACCTGCAGTTGCAGGCGTTTCACCTCGCGCAGCACGCTGAGCAGGTTCATCCGCGAGTAGAACCATTCCTTGATGAAGCCCTGCATGATCAGCAGGCCGAGCGTCACGAAGCCCCACCACAGCGCCTGGTCGAGGCCCGGTGCGGTAATGAAGCGATAGCCGCAATAGACCAGGGCGATCCCGATCGGGACGGCGAAGACGAAGATCAGCTTGGCCCAGCCGCCCAGCGGCCCGGCGAGCACGTCGCCCATCTGGCTGAACATGCCGCGCCCTTCGTCGAGGCCGGCGAGGAAGGCCTTGTCGTCGGCGTCGAGCGCGCCGCGAATACGGTCGTCGATATCGGTCATGTGTCGTCTCCTGTGAGCACCGCCTTCAGCTTGCGGCGGGCATGGAAGAGGCGCGTCTTGGCGGTGCCCAGCGGCACCTCCTGCACCTCGGCGATCTCGGCGAGGGTGAGGCCCTCGACGAAGAACAGTTGCGCGGCGAGCCGCTGGTCGGGCGGCAGCGCGGCGAAGGCCTGGCGGATGGCCACCGCCTCCTCCGCCGATGCGGGCAGGGCGGGCTCGTGCGCGCTCTCGCCGCTCCGCGCCCTTTCCGCCTGCGCCCTGCGGATGCGATCGGCACAGCGCCGCCGCAAGATACCGAAGGCCCAGGGGGCGAAGCGCGCGGGATCGCGCAGGCTGCCGATCCCGCGCAGGATCGACAGCCACGCCTCCTGCACCGCGGCGAGCGCCGCCTCGTCCTCGGCGAGCAGCCGCCGTGCGGTCCGCGCGAGCCGTGGTTGCCAGCGCGCCGCCAGCCGCTCGCCCGCGCGCCGGTCGCCCGACTGCACCAGCGTGACGAGCAGCTCGTCATAGATCCGCGCCGAAGCGGGTGGTCCGGCCGTGCTGCCCGTCGTTGTCATGATGCGATAGTCGCAGCAGCGGGCCGAAAGGTTCAATCGCCCGTGGCCATTTTGCCCCACTTCTTGACCTGTCCGCTTTTTGTTCTCATCATGTTCCGTATCGGAGCAAGGAGTGCGAGTCGATGCAGGCGGATTTCGAGTATGAGCCGGCGCGCGATGCGTCGGGGTGCCAGCTGTCGGTCACCGTCCTCGCGGATCGCGACCATGTGCGGGCGGAAATGCGCGAGGATGCGCTCGCCGCCGGGTTTCGCCTGCGCGATTGCTGCAGCCTCGAGGAATATGCGCAGGGGCCGCTGGCCGCGCTGGGCGACCTCGTGCTGGTCGATTGCGCAGAGGCGAGCGCCGACGCGCTGGCGCTGCTCTCGCGGCTCGACATGCGCGGGGGCAAGGCGGGGGCGCAACTGGTGGTCTCGACCACCATGGGCGCGCTCGACGACGTGTTCGGTTGTTTCTCGATGTCTGCGCCGCAGATCCTCGTCGATCCCGCGCGCGCCGAACGGGTGATCGCCATCGGCCGCGTGCTCGCGCGGATTCCCAATTTGCGGCTGCGCGAAATGGGCGAGGAAGATCGGCTGATGCTGCTGCGGCTGACCGAACAGGTCGGTCGGATCGCCGAGCGGCTGGAGCGGCTTTCGCCCGGCCAGCGCGAAGGCGGCGGCGCCTTCCGGCTCGAGACGCCATCGCCGGGATGGCGCGGCGAAGGGCAGGATTACGCGGTGTCGGGCAAGGACGAGCGGCCGCGGCTGCCCGATGCGGCGACGATCCGCCAACTGATCAAGGCGCGCCAGGCGCGGATGCGTTTCTTCGATGCCGAACTGTTCGCCGATCCCGCCTGGGACATATTGCTCGATCTCGCCGCCGCGCGGGCGGAGCGCAAGCAGGTCTGCGTGACCTCGCTGTGCATTGCCGCGGGCGTGCCGGCGACAACCGCGCTGCGCTGGATCGGGCAGATGGTCGAGGCCGATTTGCTGGTGCGCGTGTCCGACCCGCACGACCGCCGCCGCGCCTATATCGCGCTCGCCGACAATACCGCCGATGCGCTGGCGCGCTATTTCGCCGAGGTCGGCGCGAGCGAACTGGCGGTGGTCTAGGGCTTCCGCTGCAGGATCACGGTCAGCCCGCTGGCGGGCGGATCGGCAGGCAGCGGCAGGCGCGTCGCATCGGCGCGCGCGCGGACCAGCAGCGCTTCGGGGACGTCCGGATCGTGCAGCACGGTATCGGCCATGCCCAGCGCGCGTGCCTGGCGCAAAGTCAGATCGTCCGGATCGTCGCTGGCGAGGGTGACATCGAGCACCTCGCCATCGCGCGCCGCGCTGCGTCCAGCGAGCCAACGGTCGACCACGTCGTTATCCTGCTCGTCGAAGGGGTCGAGCGCGCCGCCCTGCCGCAGGGCCTCGTCGAGCGCGCGGCGGCGGGCATCGGCCTGCGGGAAGCGCGCGCGGATGGTCTCGCGTGCCGCCTCGAGCGCACGCGCGAGCGCGCCAAGCCCTTGCGGCAGCAGCGCTTCGAGCCGCAGCCTGACATGCTTGGCGAGCCCCGCAGACGCCCCGCCGGTGCTCACCGCCACCAGCACCGGGTCGCGGTCGAGCACGCTCGGCAGGGTGAAGTCGCACAGCTCGGGGCGGTCGGCGACATTGACCAGGAGCCCGGCGCGCTTGAGCCGCAGCGCGGCGGCCTCCGCCGCGCGCGGGTCCTCCAGCGCGACGAAGCCGAGCCGCGCGTGATGCGCCTCGGTCTCGGCGCAGGGAATTCCGCCCGCGCGCGTCACCAGCCGCGCCTTGGCCGCCGCCATCTCGCCGCTGCCGACCACCACGACGCGCTCCCTCGCGATCCGGTGGAAGAGCGGCAGGCTATGCATGGCTCTTGGGCATCAGGCGAGCCACTCCGGCACGCGCTCGGCATCCATGATCGCCGAGGCCGCGATGCGGTCGGCGACGACGGCATGGCGGTCGCCATCGACCAGCACTTCGGCGACGAAGCCGCGCGAATTGTAGGACGAGGCCATGGTCGCGCCATAGGCGCCCGCGGTGCGGAACACCGCGAGATCGCCGGCGACCAGCGCGTCGCAGTTGCGGTCCATGGCGAAAGTGTCGCCGGTCTCGCAGATCGGGCCGACGATATGCGCGGTCATCCGCTCGCCGCTGGGTTCGACCGCGTCGAAATCGTGCCACGCGCCATACATGGCGGGCCGGGCGAGGTCGTTCATCGCCGCGTCGACCACCACGAAGGGTGGGCCGTTGCCGCTGCGCTTGGCGCGGATCACGCGGGTCAGCAGCACGCCGGCATTGCCCGCGATGACGCGGCCGGGTTCGAACATCAGCCGCACGTCCCAGTCCCTGGTGACGCGCGCGACCATGGCGCCGTACTCGGCCGGGGCGGGCAGTTCCTCGCCCGCCTTGTAGGGCACGCCGAGCCCGCCGCCGAGGTCGGCATGCGTCACGCTGCAACCCGCAGCGCGTAGCTCTGCGATCAGCGCGCCGACCTTGCCGAAGGCGGTCTCGAGCGGTTCGAGATCGGCCAGCTGGCTGCCGATATGCACCGCGACGCCGCGCATATCGAGGCCGTCTTCCTCCGCCAGCCGGGCGTAGATCTCTGCCGCGCGGTCGAGAGGCACGCCGAACTTGTTCTCGCGCTTGCCGGTCGAGATCTTCTCATGCGTGCGCGCATCGACATCCGGGTTGACCCGCAGCGCGCAGGCCGCGCGCTTGCCATGCCGCGCGGCGATGGCGGCGAGTTCGTAGCCCTCTTCCTCGCTCTCGATGTTGAACTGGCCGATATCGGCCTCGAGCCCCTGGAGCAGCTCGGCATGCGTCTTGCCGACACCCGAGAAGACGATGTCCTCCGGCTTCATCCCCGCCGCCAGCGCGCGGGTCAGCTCGCCGCCCGAGACGACATCGGCGCCATAGCCCTCGTTGGCGAGCACCTTGAGCACGGCGAGATTGGGATTGGCCTTAACCGCGAAGGCGATATGCGGATTGTCGAGCGCGCCGAGCGCCTCGCGGAACACGCGTGCATGCCGCTCGAGCGTGGCGCGCGAATAGATGTAGACGGGCGTGCCGACCTCTTGCGCGATGCGCGGCAGCGGCACGTCCTCGGCGTGGAGCACGCCGTCCCTGAGCTGGAAATGGTCCATGGCTGCCGCCTCTGCCCAATGACGCGCGGCCTGTCGAGCAAGCCTTGCTTGCCCCGCCGAAATTACTCGGGCGGCAGGTCGAAGGGGTCGTCCTCGCGTTCTTCCGACCGCGTGCGCAGTTCGACGCTGCGGTCGGGCGCTGCGGTGGGCGGGAGCGCGAGCAATTCCTCTGAGGTCGGCTGCGCCTCCGCGCCATAGGGCGCGGGCGGCAGTGCGGTCCCCTCGACCGGTTCGAGCGCGGTCTTCTGGCCGCAGGCACACAGGCTCAGCAGGGCGGCAAGGGCGAGGGTGCGGCGCATCATTTCTCCATGCCGAGGCGCTGTTTCGCCGCGGCCACCTGCTCCCTTACGCGAACCGGCGCGGTCCCGCCATAGGAGGCGCGCGCGGCGACCGAGGCATCGACCGACAGCGCATCGAAGACCCGTTCGTCGATCCGCGCGTCGATGGCCTTGAGGTCCTCGATCGAGAGCCCGTCGAGCGCGACACCCTTCTCGTCGGCCAGCTTGACCGCCGCGCCGGTGATGTGGTGCGCCTCGCGAAAGGGGATGTCGGCCTGCCGCACCAGCCAGTCGGCGAGGTCGGTGGCGGTGGCGTGGCCGGCCTCGGCAGCCTTGCGCATGCGCGCGGTCTGGAACGCGCTGTCGGCGACCATGCCCGCCATGGCGGCGAGGCTGAGGTCGAGCAGGCCGGCCGCCTCGAAAACTGGCGGCTTGTCGTCCTGCATGTCCTTCGAATAGGCGAGCGGGAGCCCCTTCATGGTCACCATCAGGCTGGTCGCGCAGCCGATCACGCGCCCGGCGTGCCCGCGCACCAGCTCGGCGGCGTCGGGATTGCGCTTCTGCGGCATGATCGAGCTGCCCGTCGAGAGCGTGTCGGGCAGCTTGACGAAGCCGAAGGGCTGGCTCGCCCAGATGATGAATTCCTCGGCCAGCCGGCTGAGGTGGAGCGAGCACTGGCTCGCCGCCATCAGGTAGTCGAGCGCGAAGTCGCGGTCGGACACGGCATCGAGGCTGTTGCGCGTCGGGCGCGCGAAGCCGAGCGCCGTGGCGGTCATCTCGCGATCGAGGTGGAAGCCGGTCCCGGCGAGCGCCGCCGAACCGAGCGGGCACTCGTCCATCCGTGCCAGCGCGTCGGCGAAGCGCGAGCGGTCGCGCATCAGCATCTCGAAATAGGCGAGCAGGTGATGGCCAAGCGTCACCGGCTGCGCGGTCTGCAGATGGGTGAAGCCGGGCATGATGCTCTCGGCATGTTCCTCGGCGCGCGTGACCAGCGCACCGAGCACCGCGTCGATCCCGGCTACGGCGCGCCGCATCGCACTGCGCACCCAGATGCGGAAATCGGTCGCCACCTGGTCGTTGCGGCTGCGCGCGGTATGCAGGCGCCCCGCCGCCGGGCCGACGATCTCGGTCAGCCGCGCCTCGACCGTCATGTGGATGTCCTCGAGGTCCCAGTCCTCGGGCACGCCGTCGCGTTCGTATTCCTCGGCGACCTGCTGGAGCCCCTCGTCGATGGCCTTGGCATCCGCCGCGCTGACGATGCCCTGCTGCGCCAACATGGCGACATGCGCGCGGCTGCCCGCGATATCCTCGCGCCACAGCGCCTTGTCGAACGGAATCGAGGCGTTGATTTCGCGCATGATCGCGCTAGGGCCTTCGGCGAACCTGCCGCCCCACATCGAATTGGAGCCCTTGGTGTCCCGCTTATCGTTCACGCTAGCCATCGTCCTCGGTCTTGCTGTCGCCGGCTGCGATAGGGGCGCACCCGAGACGGCGCAAGAAAGCACCGCTTCTTCGGCGCCAAAGGCCGAAATCGACACGGGCGAAGCGGGCGCGCCGATGCCCGCCGCCAATGTGGCCGATCCCGACGGGCGCGTCCTCAATCTGGGCAGCCTGCGCGGCACTCCGGTGCTGCTCAATCTCTGGGCCACCTGGTGCGCGCCCTGCGTCAAGGAAATGCCGCTTCTCGACGCCCTGGCGGGCGAATATGATGGGCGCCTGAGGGTGGTGACGGTCAGCCAGGACATGCAGGGGGCGGAAAAGGTTGAGCCCTTCTTCGCGCAGGGCGGCTTCGCCCGGCTCGAACCGTGGATGGACCCCGAAAACAACCTGGGCTTCGCGATCGGCGGCGGGGTGATGCCGACCACGGTCCTCTACGATGGTGATGGCAAGGAAGTGTGGCGCGTACAGGGCGAATTCGACTGGGAAAGCGAAGAAGCGCGCGCCGCCATCGACGCGGCGATTGCGGAGTAGTCGGGCAGGTCCAGTCCGAGCATCGCTAGCGGGAAGCCGAACAGCCCGCTCATCAGCTGCGCCTGCAACCGCGCCACCGGTCCAAGGCGAGAAAGCGGCGCGACGATCCGGTCGCGCAGCCACGGCCACAGTGCCGCGTCCGACTGGAAAAGCGGCGTGAAGGCCGCGGTGACCGCCTGATAGAGCGCCACATGGTCGCGCCGCCAGCTGGCCGACAGGCGCAGGCCTTCCTGCAGGATCCGCCCCTCGCGCAGGCCGGCGGCAAGACTCCAGGCATCGAGCAGGGCCATGTTCGCGCCTTGTCCGAGCTGGGGGCTGGCCGAATGCCAGGCATCGCCTATCCGCACCAGGCGCTCGCGATACGGGCGATGCGCGCTCCGATGGGCGTAGCGCGCGAAGGTGAGATCGGCGTGACTGGAAATGCGGTCGAGCAGGAAATCTACCTCGGGCCAGAGGCGCAGAACTTCCTCCTTCCACCCCTCGATCGGGGCGGCACGCCAGCGTTGGTAGTCGCTGCGCCGGAGCGACCAGAAGAAGGCGACTTCGTCGGGTAGGCCCGGTCCTCGCGATCCGATCGGCAGTACCCCGACCATTTGCGATGCACGGCGATAGCGCTGTTCGAGGAGGTTCCTCGCATGCGGATCGTCCGGCTGAACCGGTACGGTCGCCCACAAGGCGCCGTAGGGAAGGAGGCCCTGCCGGTCGCCCAACTCGATGCGTGACGCCCACCCGCTGGCATCGACAACGAGATCGAAGGGCTCTGATGCAGCGCCGTCGAAGAAGGTCAGTCTGCGCTTTCCGCCGTCGACGGTGCTGCCGCGCGCCTCGTGACCAGTCAGAATCGTGATCCCAGCCTCTTGAACGCGCTGGTAGAGCACACTGAACAGGCCGGCGCGGTGGATGCCGATACCGAAAGCCTCGCCAAGGCCCAGCTTCGCGTAGGGCGCGTCGAGCGCGATGCGGCCATTCTCTTCGCGGCCGAGCAGGGCATCGATCCGCGCACCGCGCGCCGCGATGTCATCAGCCAGCCCCATCCTCTGGAGAACCGCCATGCCCGATGGTTGCAGCATCAGACCCGACCCGAGCGGCTGAGGCTCGTCGAAACGCTCGAACAGCGTGACCCTGTGCCCGTCGCGATGCAGCAACAGCGCGGCGGCAAGCCCGGCCGGGCCGCATCCGACTATCGCGATGTCGTATGACTGGCGGATACCCCCTCCCGCTGCCGCCTCCGGGTTCCTGCCAGGGAATGGTGGGCGCTGACGGGCTCGAACCGCCGACCCTCTCGGTGTAAACGAGATGCTCTACCAACTGAGCTAAGCGCCCGCACCGTTCCGCGGGAGTGCTGCACATAACGTCCAAATCTTCAAAATCAATTGCCGAGATCGCGCCGCGGGGGCTAGGCCGCGCGGCATGACCACCAGGCTCACCGTTCTCGCCACCGGCGGCACCATCGCCGGGATCGCCGGCTCCGCCATCGCGCAGGATTATCGCGCGGGCGAGATCGGGATCGAGGACTATCTCGAGCGCGTCGGCGGGCTCGGCCTCGGGGCTGAGCTGTCGGGCACGCAGATCGCCAATATCGATTCGGCGGATATCGGGCCCGCGGTGTGGCACCCGCTCCATGCCGCCGCGCTGGCGGCGCTGGATGACGAGGGCTGCCACGGTGTGATCGTCACCCACGGCACCGACACGCTCGAGGAAACCGCCTTCCTGCTCGACCTGACATTGCCCGCAACCAAGCCTGTTGTGGTGGTCGGCGCGATGCGGCCCGCCGATGCGGTGGGCTATGACGGGCTCAGGAATTTCGCCAATGCGGTGCGCGTGGCGAGCGATCCGCAGGCTGCCGGGCGCGGCGTGCTGGTGGTGATGGGCGACCGCGTTTTCGCCGCGCGCGACGTGCACAAGGTGCGCACACGCGGGACCGAGGCCTTCCGCGGCTTCCCGCGCGAATCGGTCGGGCTGGTCACGCCAGCGTCGCTCGAATGGTTCGGTGCACCTTGGCGCAGCGACAGCGCCGCCGCCTACGCGCTGCCCGACAGCCTGCCCGAGGTCGTGATCCTCTATGCCTATGCCGGTTTCGACGGTGCCAGCGTACGGCGGCAAGTCGGTCCCGAGACCCGCGGGATCGTGGTCGCCGGGGTGGGTGAGGGCAATATGGCAGAGGATGCACGCTCCGTGCTCGTCGAGCTGGCCGCGCAGGGCATTCCGGTGGTGCGGGCGAGCCGCCTCGACGAGGGGCTGGTCGACCGCGAGCCCGAGGACGAGGCCAATGGCTTCGTCGCCGCGCGCGCGCTCAACCCGCAAAAAGCGCGCATCCTGCTGCAGATGCTGCTGGCGGGCGGGACCAGCGATCCCGCCGCCATCCAGCGCGCCTTCGACGGGCGCTGATCGTCAGCCGTTGGGCGTGACGAGGTATTTCTCGCCGGTCTTCATCCGGCGATAGTCGAGGATCGCGTCCTTGGTCAGCATGCCTTCGAGATCGACCTTGGTCTTGTAGCTGCTGGCGAAGGTAGTGGTGAGGTTGTCGAGCACGCGCTGGCGCATCCGCATCACCGTTTCCATGCCTGCGGTCTGGAGGAACGGCGTCAGCAGCCAGCCCGACAGCGTCCAGCCGAAGCCGTAGCTCGGCGTCAGCGTGGTCGGCCCGAAATCGAGGCGGCCATAGATGAACATGCGCTTCTGCTGGTTCGAGCCGTAACGCGAATATTCGGTCATCTTCGACACCGCGACCTGTTCCATCGCCTTGAAGCAGGTGTCGACCATCTGCCCGCCGCCGATGGGATCGAAGCCGTAGAAGGCGTCGGTCTCGTCGATCGCCGCCTTGAGCTGCGCCATGAAGTCGCCGTCGGATGAATCGACCACATGCGTGGCGCCGAGCCCCTTGAGCAGGTCGGCCTGCTCGTGCTTGCGCACGATGTTGACGAGACCGAGCCCGTCCTCCTGGCAGATCTTGACCAGCATCTGGCCGAGGTTCGAGGCGCCGACCGTGTGGAGGATCGCCTTCTGGCCGTCCATCTTGGCATTCTCGGCAAAGCCCAGCGCGGTCATCGGGTTGACGAAGCTCGAGGCGCCTTCCTCGGCGCTGTGATCGCCTAGCGGCAGGCACATGGCCGCATCGGCCAGGGCGTATTCGGCATAGGCGCTGCCCGGCACGCAGGCGACGCGCTGGCCCATCAGCGCCTTGGCCATGTCGGAATCGCCGGTGGCGACGACGGTGCCCGCGCCCTCATTGCCCGCGGGCAGGCGCTGGCCGTGGCGCGCCTTCTGGCCGCTGTTGAAGGGTTCGGGCATCTTGGCGACGACCTTGCCCGGCGAGTATTCCGCATTCTCGAAATCGGCCGCTCCGGTGAGGATCGCGAGGTCGCTGGGGTTGATCGGCGCGGCTTCCATCTTGACCAGAACCTGGTTGCCGGTGGGATCGGGAAACTCGCTGGTGGCGATCTCTACGGTGAGCGTGCCGTCGCTTTCGAGCGTGGTGAAAAGCTGCTTGCCGGTGGTGGTCATCCTGGTCCCTTTCGTTGCGATACGAAACTCTTTGAGCGTCTCGCTACGCCCCGAAACCGGGCTTGGCTAGGGTGACGTTAGGTCAATCGTCCTCGGGATAGACCGCCCGGACGAAGTAGAGGCCAGCCGACGGCGCGTTGAGGCCCAGCGCCTGCCGGTCGCGCGCTGCGAGCGCCTCGGCGAGCTGTTCCTCGCGCCAGCGGCCCATGCCCACGAGCGCGAGGCAGCCGACCATGCTGCGTACCTGGTGGTGGAGGAAGCTGCGCGCCTCGGCATGGATGCGCACTTCCTCGCCTTCACGCTCGACGTCGAGCCGGTCGAGCGTCTTGACCGGGCTGTCCGACTGGCAATGGACCGAGCGGAAGGTGGTGAAATCGTGCAGCCCGACCAGTGCCTGCGCGGCGCGGTGCATGGCCTCGTGGTCGAGTTCCTGAGGGACGAGCCACAGCCGGTCGCGGTCGAGCGTCAGCGGTGCGCGGCGGTTGGCGATGCGATAGACATAGGCGCGCCCGATGCAGGAGAAGCGCGCGTGCCAGTCGTCGGGCACCACCTCGCACTGCGTCACCGCGACGGGATCGGGTCGCAGATGCGCATTGAGCGCCTCCATCAGGCGGAAGGGCTTGATGTCCTTAGCGATATCCATGTGGCTGCGCATGGCGAGCGCGTGGACGCCGGTGTCGGTCCGGCCCGCGCTGTGCAGCCGCACTTCCTCGCCCAGCACGCGGAAGGCGGCGTCCTCCACCGCCTGCTGCACGCTCGGCCCGTCCTTCTGGCGCTGGAGGCCGTAGAAGGGCGTGCCGTCGAATTCGAGGGTGAGCGCGAAACGGGTCATCGGTCCAACCGTCGGCGCGTGGCCTTCGACAGGCTCAGGCTGAGCGGGTTTTGGCGATGTACCCCCATCCGCTCATGCTGAGCCTGTCGAAGCATAGTCGCAAACCTCACCCCAGCACCGTGCCCTTGGCCACCGCATTGCCGCGCAGGAAGGTGTCGAGGTCCATCCTCGGCTTGCCCGCGCGTTGCAGCTCGACCGGACGCAGCGCGCCCTCGCCGCAGGCGATTGCGAGCCGTTCGTCGAGCACTTCGCCGGGCTTGCCCGAACCCTCGACCAATTCGGCGCGGAGCAGCTTCACGCGCTGGCCGTCCATTTCGCACCATGCGCCGGGAAAGGGGGAGAGGCCGTGGATTTGGCGCACCACTTCCTCCGCGGACCGGCTCCAGTCGATCCGTGCCTCGGCCTTGTCGATCTTGGCGGCATAGGTCGCCTCCGCATCGTCCTGCGGCAGCGGGTGCAGCGCCTTCAAGTCGATCAGCGTGCCGACCATCAACTGCGCGCCGATCTCGGCCAGTTCCTCGGTCAGCTCGCCGGTGGTCTTGTCCTCGATCGGCGTGCGCGCGAAGGCGATCATCGGGCCGGTGTCGAGCCCGGCCTCCATCTGCATGATGGTGACGCCGGTCACTGGGTCGCCCGCCATCACCGCGCGGTGGATCGGCGCCGCGCCGCGCCAGTGCGGCAGGATCGAGGCATGGACGTTGAGGCAGCCGAGCCGGGGCGCGTCGAGAATGGCCTGCGGCAGGATCAGCCCATAGGCCGCGACCACTGCGATGTCGGCATCGAGCGCGGCGAAAGCCTCCTGCTCCTCGGTGGATTTGAGCGATGTCGGATGGCGCACCTCGATCCCCAGGTCGCTCGCGCGCTGGTGGACAGGGGTGGGGGTCAACTCCTTCCCGCGGCGCCCGCCGGGGCGGGGCGGCTGGGTGTAGACGCAGACCACCTCATGCGCGGCATCGACCAGCGCCTGCAGTGTCGGCACCGCGAATTCGGGGCTACCCATGAAGATTATGCGCATGAAGGGCCTTGTGGTCTTTCTCTGTTCCGCCCGCGCCCCTATCTGTGCCGCCATGGCATCGCAAGAGATCGAGACGCTGGCCGCCGCGCTGGCCCGCCTCCCCGGCCTCGGCCCGCGCTCGGCGCGGCGCGCGGTGCTGTGGCTGGTCAAACGGCGCGAGAGCGCGCTGCCCGCTTTACTCGAGGCGCTGGCGACGGTGGGCGAGGCGCTGGTCGAATGCGACACTTGCGGCAATGTCGACACCACCAACCCCTGCGGCATCTGCGCCGACCCGCGCCGCGATACGAAAGCGCTCTGCGTGGTGGAGGACGTCGCCGATCTCTGGGCGCTCGACCGGGCGAAACTCTTCACCGGTCGCTACCATGTCCTCGGCGGCAAGCTCTCGGCGCTCGACGGCGTGCGGCCCGAGGACCTCAATATCGCCAGCCTGCTGGCGCGGATCGAGGAGGGCGGGGTCGACGAGGTCGTCCTCGCGATGAACGCCACGCTCGAAGGCCAGACCACCGCGCACTACCTCGCCGAGCGGCTCGAGGAGCATCCGCTGCGGATCACCCAGCTCGCGCACGGCCTGCCGGTCGGCGGCGAGCTGGATTATCTCGACGAAGGCACGCTGGCGCAGGCTTTGCGCGCAAGGCGGCCGGTGGGGTAGGGTTTTTGTCGGATGCGCCTTCGACCTCCGTCGAAGGCTTGCGTCACCGGCCCACGCCCCCCACCCGACCACCCACGGCACGGTATCTTATGGGTGGTCGGGTGGGGGCGTGGGCCGGTGCCGCCGCAAGGGAAGCGCGGAGGCGCATCACGCACGCAACGAATAATTGAAGAATCCCCGCGCCGCGCCTATCTGACACCCCATGACTATCCGTGAAATCCTCGAAGTGCCGGATCCCCGGCTCAAGGTCGTGTCCGAACCCGTCACCGAGTTCGGCGACGAACTGAACGAACTCGTCTCCGACATGTTCGAAACCATGTATGCCGCGCCCGGCATCGGCCTCGCCGCGATCCAGGTCGGCGTGCCCTTGCGCGTGCTGGTGATCGACCTCCAGCCGGAGGACGAGGAAGCCGAGGGCGAGGTCTGCAACCACGGCGGGCACGAACACGTTCATTATCCGACGAAGAAGGAACCGCGGGTTTTCGTGAACCCCGAGATCCTCGACCCGGCGGAGCACCTCGCGACCTATCAGGAAGGCTGCCTCTCGGTCCCCGACATCTTCGCCGATGTCGACCGCCCGGCGACCTGCCGCGTGCGTTACCAGGACCTCGAGGGCGAGACCCACGAGGAGGACATGGACGGGCTGATGGCGACCTGCATCCAGCACGAGATGGACCATCTCGAGGGAATCCTCTTCATCGACCACCTCTCGCGCCTCAAGCGCAACATGGCGCTGAAGAAGCTGAAAAAGCTGCGCGAAGCGGCCTAGGCTGGCAGCGCCCGACCCCCAAATCGTCGTCACCCCGGACTTGATCCGGGGTCCGGCTTCCACCGACCCGTCACCCTGAACTTGTTTCAGGGTCCATACCTTCTTTGGTACGGTCGCTTTTTGCGCCATGGATCCTGAAACGAGTTCAGGATGACGCCTGTGGGTAGGGCGCACCACCCTCTAGCGTTCCCTCTCCGTTCCGCCTAATGTGTCGGCATGGATCCCACTCTTCTCGCCATCATCGCCCTCCTTCTCGGTCTCGCGCTGGGCTATTTTCTCGGCAATCGCGTTGGCTCTGCGCCCGCCAAGGACTGGCAGGCTCGCCATGGCGAACGCGATGCCGAGGCCAAGGCGCTCGACGAGAAATTCCGTCAGGCGATCGTCGACCTCGAGAATGCCACCGTGCGCGCCGAACGGGCCGATGCGCTCGATGCCGAGCTGCGCGAGACGCGCAAGACCCACGAGGGGGCGATGGAGGAATTGCGCCGCAGCAATGGCGCTCTGACCGCCGAACTCGCGACGCTCAAGGAAAAGACCGCCAATTTCGACGAGCAGAAGCGCCTGCTGATCGAGGCGCGCGAGGAATTGCTCAAGGAGTTCCAGAACACCGGCTCCGCCGTCCTGACCAAGGCGCAGGAGGCCTTTCTCGAACGCGCCAACGAGCGGCTGGGCCATTCGGAAAAGACCAGCGAGGAGAAGCTCAAGGCGTTGCTCGATCCGGTCGGCAAGCGGCTCGAAGCCTATGAAAAGCAGGTCGCCGCGCTGGAGGAAAAGCGCACCGACGCCTTCGGGCGGCTCTACCAGCAGATCACCGAGATGCAGCGCGGGCAGGAAGAGGTCCGGCGCGAGGCGCAGCGGCTCGGCAACAGCCTCACCAACGCGCCCAAGGCGCGCGGGCGCTGGGGCGAGCGTGCGTTGCAGAACGTCCTCGAACAATGCGGTCTGTCCGAGCACACCGATTTCCAGCTCGAACACTCGATCGAGACAGAGGAGGGCCGACTGCGCCCCGACGCCGTGGTCCACGTGCCCGGGCAGAAGAAGCTGGTGATCGACGCCAAGGTGTCGCTCAACGCTTACCAGGCAGCCTTCGAGGCCGACGACGAGGGTGAGCGCGTGCGCCATCTCGACCTGCATGCGAAATCGATGCGCAACCATGTCCAGACGCTCGGATCGAAGAACTACCAGAGCCAGTTCGACGACACGCCCGACTATGTCGTGATGTTCGTGCCGGGCGAGCATTTCGTGGCCGCAGCGCTCGAACACGATCCCGAACTGTGGGATTTCGCTTTCCGCAACAAGGTGTTGCTGGCGACGCCGACCAATCTCGTCGCCATCGCGCGCACCGTGGCGCAGGTCTGGCGGCAGGATAAAATGGCAGAAGAAGCCAAGGATATCGGCCGACTTGGGGCGGAGCTCTACGACCGTCTGGCGAAGGTCACCGAAGACCTTGGCAAGATGGGCACGCACCTCGGACGTGCAGTTTCGAGCTACAACGATTTCACCCGCAGCTTTGAAAGCCGGGTGCTGGTGTCCGCCCGCAAGATGCAGGACAAGGGTATCGAAATCGGAAAGCGCGAGATCGCGGATGTCGATATGATCGAAGCGAATCCCCGACCCCCTGAAACCGCGCAGATCGAGGACCGGCGCGACGCGGCCGAATAGCGTGCGTCAGGTCGCGGCGGCTTCGGCCAGGCTCGGGCGGGGGCGGGCGAGGCGCCTCGCCAGCCAGCTCCGCACCGGCCTGTCGTAGAGCGCATCGAGCGCCAGCGCGGCGGGCACGAGCAGTGCGGCGATGGCGAGCCGGGTCGGTACGTCGTCCGCGAGCGCGATCAGCGGCACGTGGATGCAGTAGAGCGGGTAGGACAGCGCGCCCATGCGCTGCCAGAAGCGCGGGAACGGCATCTCGTAGCGCGTCCCCACCCAGACCAGCGCGGGCAGGACCACCAGGATCGCAAGCGTGTCCCACAGCGCGTGTTCCGCTCCGCCGAACCAGCTCGCGCCGAGGAGAACGAGCGGCATCGCCAGCGCCAGCTTCGCGCTGCGGCGGACGGGCGCGGCCTGCGCATGCCAGCGATAGAGCAGCATGCCCATGGTGAAGGAATAGAGCGTGCGCGGCACCGCCCAGCCGGCGCCGACCCAATGCGAGCCGAGCTCGCGCGGCCAGGGCCCGGAGAGAATGGCATAGGCGAGTAGCGCGCCCGACACCGCGGCGACCGCAACGAGCCGCCGCGTCGACAGGCCCGCGAGCACCAGTGCAAAAGCCGCATTGGCCAGCACCTCGGCGAGCAGCGACCAGAAGGGCGGATTGGTCGGGAACAGACCGTCGCTCATGATGTCCGGCACGAGCAGCAGAATGTTCGGATTCCCGCCATGGAGCAGGATGCCGAGCAGGCCGCCCACCAGCATCATCGGGTAGAGCCGGGCGAAGCGCGCCTTGGCGAAACTACGGAAGGAGAGGCCCTGCGCGAGGCGATCCCCGAAGGCGAGCGCCATGACGAAGCCGCTGAGGCAGAAGAAGAAGTCGACCGCCAGATAGCCGCCGGGCATGCTCGCGCGCGAGACGTGGAACAGCATGACCGCGATCGCCGCGATCCCGCGCAGGCCGTCGAGGGCGATGAAGCGATCGGTCTGGTTCATGGGCCGTGACCGCTAAGCCTAGCCCCGCGTGGTTAAGATCCGCTTGCCGACCCGCCGCTGCCGGGTTGGGGTCGGAGCTTCAAATCCACTTCGTTCCGCAGGTCCAGATTCAGATCCCAGATCAGCCGAATGCCTTCACCGATGCGGGTAAATCCGTATTTCCCTCGCACGAGCAATCGGGCCAGCAACCACTTTGCACCGGGATGACCTTCGCCGATCGCGTGATCGAGAAGGGGCCGGAGCGAGGCTGCCGTCCTGCGGGTCGGATCATATTTGTAGCGAAACCATGCGAGCCAGAAATAGGCGCCCAGATGGTCGACCTCAACAGCGTCTTCCAGCATCGAGATGCAGATGTCCCTGTGCCCCAAGCGGTCCATTTGCCGGGCGTAGTATATGACCGCCTGCCATGACCCCAGACCCATCGCCTGGTGGTAGTAGTCATATGCCTTGTCCGAATTTCTTTCGGTTCCGATTGCGTATTCGTACATCCAACCCGCCGCGACCATGGCATGGGGGTCACCCAGGCTGGCTGCCTCTTCATAGAGCGCGAGCGCGGACGAGGGATCGCGCTCGAGGGCTTCGCGAGCTTGCCTTCCGATCTCTTTGACGGGTTCGGGCAAATCGCTCCGGATCGTCGACGAATTCCCGCACCGAGCATCGATTTCATCGACCCTGTTCCAAAGCGCCTTGCGCCTCAGCTTCAAATCCTTCTGGATTTCCGGAAAGCTCAATCCTCGAGCCCCGCCAGCACCTCGTAACCCAGCACCGCCGCCGCCACCGCCGCGTTGAGGCTGTCGGCGCGGCCCTTCATCGGCATGGTCACGCGCAGGTCGCAGGCCATCTCGTAGTCCTCGGGCAGGCCGCGGCTTTCGTTGCCGACCATGACGAAGCAGGGGGCGGCATAGGGCGCGCCGCGATAGGGTTGCGCCTCGCGCAGGCTCGCCGCGACGAGTTGTCCGTCGCCCGACCGAAGCCAGGGTTCGAACTCGTCCCACCGCGCCTGCGCGATCCTCTGCGTGAACACTGCGCCCATGCTCGCGCGCACCGCCTCGACGCTGAAGGGATCGGCGCAATCGTCGATCAGGATCAGCCCGCCCGCGCTGATCGCGTCGCCGGTGCGCAGCATGGTGCCGAGATTGCCCGGATCGCGCAGCGCCTGTGCGACCAGCCAGATATCGGCGCCCGACCGGTCGAGCGCGGCGAGCGAGGTATCGAATTCGGCGAAGACGCCCGCGACCGCCTGCGGATTGTCCTTGCCGGTGATCTTGGCGAGGATGTCGGCGCTGGTCTCGATCACCTCGCCGCCGGCGGCCTCAACGGCATCCTCGAGCGCGTCGAGCAACGGATGCGGGTCGCGCCGGTCGGCCAGCACCAGCACCTCGGGCACATGCCCGCATTCGCGCGCGTCGGTGAGCAGGCGCAGCCCCTCGGCGAGGAACTTGCCCGCAGCCTTGCGGTGCTTCTTCTCGCGCAGCGCCCGCAGCGCCTTGACGGTGGGATTGGAAAAGCCGGTGATGTGGCGGCGCTCGGCCATGGATTTACGGCTCCCCGAAGCCATCCTCGACCATGGCGGACAGTTCGGCCATCACCGCATCGGCGTTGTCGCCCGCGACGATCAGCTCGATCGTGTCGCCCTTGGCCGCGCCGAGCATCATCAGTCCGAGGATGGAGCCGCCCGCGGCCTCGTTGTCGCCCTTGGCGACGCGCACGCTGCAGCCATTCGGCAGCTCGGCGACGGCGTTGACGAATTTCGCGCTCGCCCGCGCGTGCAGGCCGCGCTGGTTGACCACCTCGATGCTCTTGCGCAGTTCGCTCAAGAGGCTTTCCGCGCGCTGGCGAGGTCCTGGCCGAGAAATTCGCTGGCCACGGTGATGTAGTTGCGCCCTGCGGTTTGCGCGGCGTGGACCGCATCGACCACGTTCATGCTCTTGCGCGCGCCGGCGAGGCGGATGAGCATCGGCAGGTTGATCCCCGCGATCACCTCGATATGGCCCGTATCGAGCAGCGAGATCGCGAGATTGGAGGGGGTGCCGCCGAACAAATCGGTGAGGATGATCGCGCCCTGGCCGGTGTCGACCTGCTTGATCGCGTCGGCGATGTCCTGGCGCCGGCGCTCCATGTCGTCATTGGGGCCGATGCAGATGGTGGCCACGCCGTCCTGTTTGCCGACGACATGCTCCATCGCATCGATGAAATGCTCGGCCAGTTTGCCGTGGGTGACGAGGATCATGCCGATCATGCAGCTTCAGTTCCGTTTGCGATGCCCGAAGAGTGTGCCTGCGTGGCGCTTAACCATTCCTTGCCCCCGGGTCTAGCGGCGCTCGAGCGGGTCGGCGGGACGCGATCCGAGGTTTCGGTGGATGACCGTGGGCGAAAATCCGGCCTCGCGCAAGACCTCGGCGGCGCGTTCCGCACTGTATACTGAGCGGTGTCTCCCTCCGGTACAGCCGAAGGCGATGTTGAGATAGCTGCGTCCCTGCGCGGCATAACGCGGCATGACCTCCTGCAGCAGCGCGACGATCCGCTCGAAGGCGGGCGCAAAGGCGGGGTCGGCGGCGATATGGTCGGCCACCGCCTCGTCGAGCCCGGTCTTCTCGCGCAGGCCCTCGATCCAGTGCGGATTGTCGAGAAAGCGCATGTCGAACAGGAGGTCGGCCAGCGGCGGCATGCCGCGTGCGAAGCCGAAGCTGGAGACCGTGACCGTCATCGGCCGCGCGGTCTCCTCGGCGAAGCGCTCGCGCACCACCTGCTGCAGCTGGTTGGACGCGTAATCGGAAGTGTCGATGACGCTGTCGGCCCAACGCCGCAGCGGTTCGAGGAGCTCGCGTTCGGCCTTGATCCCCTCGAGCGCGGGCCGCCCCCGCGCCATGGGATGAGGACGGCGCGTCTCGTTGTAGCGCCGCTCGAGCTCGGCGCTGGTGCAGTCGATGAACAGCGTGGTCAGCTCGATGTCGTCGCGCGCGGAGAACTGGCGGCACAGTTCGATGATCTCCGCCGGAACGAAGCCGCGGGTGCGCGAATCGAAGCCGATCGCCAGCCGCGTATTGGCATCGCCGCTCGCGACGAGCCCGCCGAGCAGGCGGATGGGGAAATTGTCTATCGTCTCCCAGCCGAGATCCTCGATCACCTGCAATGCGGTCGATTTTCCCGCACCTGACAGGCCGGTGACCAGCAGGATGCGTTGCGAGGGGGGCGAATCGTCGGCCATCGGCGGGCTGCCTATGCCTTTTCGCCGGGCTTGGGGAGGGGGAGACCGTGTACCGCCAGCGCCTGCTCGGCCCGCAAGGCCTGGATGGCATCGCCCGGGGCGAAGGGCAGCACGGGCACTGCGCAACCCTCGATCTCGCGCGTGGCGACCTCCATCGGGAAGCGCGGCGCGGCGGGATCGAGCGAGAGGACCAGCGCCACCGGGCCCTTCGCAACCGGCATTTCCACGATTCCGACATTGCGGATCTCGATCAGCCCCGCAGTGTTGGGTGGAGGCGTGGCGACCAGACGCCCGTCGCGCACAGTTACGGCCACCGCATCGTCGCCCACGAGCACCGCGCCGCGATCGATCAGCGCCAGGGCGAGCGAGGATTTTCCCGCACCCGGCGGCCCCTCGATCAGCAGCACCCGACCGCCCAGCGCCACGCCGGTGACATTGGCGAGGACGCGGTCGCTCATCGCTTGGCCGGGAGGCCGAGCTCGAGGCAGGCGCCGTCCTCGTCATTGGCGCGCGAGGTCGCGATGAGCGTTCCCTCATGGGCCTCGGCGATGGTCCGCGCGATGGCGAGGCCGAGGCCCGAGTGGTTGCCGAAATCCTCGTCCGCCGGGCGGTCCGAATGGAACCGCTGGAACACCTTCTCGCGCTTTTCCTCGGGGATTCCGGGGCCTTCGTCGCAGATCGACAGCGTGATCCAGTCGTCGCGCCGCACGATATCGGCCCAGATCCGCCCGTCGGCGGGCGAGAAGGAGACCGCGTTGTCGAGCAGGTTCTGGATCACGCGCTCGAGCCGCACGGGCACGCCCATGACCCAGGCCGGATGGTCGGCGCCCGAAATCTCGAGTCGGCGGCCCTCGTTCTCGTCGCGCGCCGCGCGGCTTTCGGCGATGGTACAGAGCAGGTGCGCGAGATCGACCGGCTCGAAGTCGGTGCGCGACATTTCGGCATCGATCCGGCTGGCGTCGGAAATCTCGGTCACCAGCCGGTCGATCCGCCGGACGTCGTGCGTGGCGATGTCGAGCAATTGCGCGCGCAGGTCCGGGTCCTCGACCTTGGCGAGCGATTCGGTCGCGCTGCGCAAAGATGCCAGCGGGTTCTTGATCTCGTGCGCGACGTCGGCGGCGAAATGCTCGACCGCGTCGATCCTCTGGCGCAGCGCCGCGGTCATGTCCGAGATCGAGCGCGCGAGCATGCCGATCTCGTCGCGCCTCTGGGGCAGGCGCGGCACTTCGACCTGGCGGTCGCGCCCCTGCCGCACGCGCACCGCTGCCTGGACCAGCTCGCGCAGGGGGCGCACGATGGTCTGCGCGAGGAACAGCGACAGGAAGGTCGAGATCGCCAGCGCCAGCAGCACGATCAGCGCGACGGTCGAGCGCGCCTCGCGCACGCGTTCGGTGATGTCGATCGGGTTGCGTGTGAGCAGCAGCGTGTCGCCGTCGAGCCCGACCGGGGCCGCGGCGTTGATCACATGCGTGCCGTCGGGCGCGTCGCGCAGCACGATCTGGGTGAGGCTGTCCTCGCGCGCCCTTGTCAGCTCGGGCCAGTCCTCGACATCGTCGCTTTCGGGCTCGACATAGTCGGGCAGGGCGGGCGCGCCGACGATGCGGTCGAACCAGCGATCGAGCCGCAGCGCGAAGGCATCGCGGTCGATCTCGCTCGCGTCGGGCAGGGTGAAGCTCGGCGGGGCAAGCTGGAAACTGTCGGATTCGAGCTTGCCGTCGGGTCCGTAGACTCGCAGCCGCAGGCGCTGTTCCTTGCCGATCTGGATCAGCAGCGCCTCCTGCCGCTGCGGCGTCGCCCCGGCAAGCGCCTCGGCGGTGATCTGCGCCTCGACCAACGCCAGCTTGAAGCGCTCGTCGAGCAGCTGCTTGCGATAGGCGTCGACATAGATCACCCCGCCGCCGAGCAGGACCAGCGGCAGGACGTTGACGAACAGGATACGGCTGGTGAGCGAGAGCCGCCGCGACCAGCGCAGCTTGTCGAGCCGCGGATCGCCTTTGAGGACGCTGCCGATTTCGGACATGGCGCGGCTGCCCCGCCTCAGCCTTCGTTGAAGCTGTAGCCGGCGCCGTACAGCGTCTCGATGGCCGAGAAGGTGGAATCGACGCTGCGGAACTTGCGCCGCATGCGCTTGATGTGGCTGTCGACCGTGCGGTCGTCGACGAAGACGTCGTCGGGGTAGGCGGCATCCATCAGCTGGTTGCGGCTCTTGATCACTCCGGGCCGCGCGGCGAGCGCCTCGAGCAGGAGGAACTCGGTCACGGTGAGCGAGACCGCCTGCCCGTCCCAGGTGGCATGGTGCCGCGCCGGATCCATGTAGAGCCGTCCGCGCTCGAGCACTTCGCCCGGCGTGTCGTCGAACTGCTCGGACAGCAGCAAGGGGTGGTGATCGTCCCCGCTGCGCCGCAGGATCGCGCGGATGCGGGCGAGCAGCAGCCGCAGGCTGAAGGGCTTGGCGATATAGTCGTCGGCGCCCATCTCGAAACCGGCTTCCTCGTCGGTCTCGTCGTCCTTGCTGGTCAGGAAGATGACCGGCAGCGGCGATTTCTCGCGCAGGCGGCGGAGCAGTTCCATCCCGTCCATCTTGGGCATCTTGATGTCGAAGATGGCGAGGTCGGGAGGGTTGGAGAGCAGCGCGCTCAGCGCCGCTTCGCCGTCCGAATAGACGCGCGTGGCGAAGCCCTCGGCCTGCAGCGCGATCGAGACCGTGGTGAGGATGTTGCGATCGTCGTCGACCAGCGCGATGACCGTGCGGTTTTCCTCGATTCCCTTTGCGGGCCCCTGTGCGGGCTCTGGGCTTGTGCTGTCCATCGTCATGCTGGTTAGCCGCAATAATCAGGCAAAACAACGCAGGCCATGTCCCTCCTCAAGACAAGTTGTCGCGCAGCCGTTTGACGGAGCGGCGCGGCGGGACTATTGGCGATAGCGAGAGCCGCGCATTCGTATGCGCAGGCGATTCCCGGACGAACCCGCACCATGCGCTGGAGAATTCAGTGACCTTTCCGCTTTCCCACTCGCTTGCCGCCCAGGGCATCGAGACTGCCGCCACGATCCACCCCAACCTCACCTCGGAAGAGCTGACCGCCGCTGCGCTCGCCAATGGCGAAGGTCGCCGCGCCAAGGACGGTCCGCTGGTGGTCGAGACCGGCAAGCACACGGGACGCAGCGCGAAGGACAAGTTCATCGTCCGCGACGCCGAGACCGAGAACACCGTGTGGTGGGACAACAACGCCTCGATGACGAGCGCGCATTTCGCCGCGCTCAAGGAAGATTTCCTCAAGGCGGTGGCCGACAAGAGCGACCTCTACGTCGCCGACCTGTTCGGGGGTTCGCAGCCCGAATATCGCGTGAACGTGCGCGTCATCAACGAACTCGCCTGGCACAACCAGTTCATCCGTACGCTTCTGGTCCGCCCGACCGAGGCCGAGCTCGAGGGCTTCACGCCCGAATACACGATCATCGACCTTCCGACCTTCCAGGCCGACCCCGAACGCCACGGCACGCGCAGCGAGACCGTGATCGCGGTCAATCTGTCGGAAAAGCTGATCCTGATCGGCGGCACCAAATACGCCGGCGAAATGAAGAAGAGCGTCTTCGGCATCCTCAACTACCTGCTGCCGACCAAGGGCGTCATGCCGATGCACTGCTCGGCCAATATCGGCCCCGACGGCAAGAGCGCGGTCTTCTTCGGCCTCTCGGGCACCGGCAAGACGACGCTGTCGGCCGATGCCAGCCGCACGCTGATCGGTGACGACGAGCACGGCTGGTCGGACACGGCGGTCTTCAATTTCGAAGGCGGCTGCTACGCCAAGATGATCCGCCTCAACCCCGAGGCCGAGCCGGAGATCTACGCCACCACCAAGATGGAAGGCACCGTGCTCGAAAACGTCGTGATGAACGACGCGGGCGAGATCGATCTCGACGACAACAGCCTCGCCGAGAACACGCGCGGCGCCTATCCGCTGTCTTCGATTCCCAACACGAGCGCCGAGAACATGGGCCCGCCGCCGTCGAACGTGATCATGCTGACCGCCGATGCCTTCGGCGTTCTGCCACCGATCGCGCGGCTCACGCCCGACCACGCGATGTACCACTTCCTTTCGGGCTACACCGCCAAGGTCGCGGGTACCGAAATCGGCGTGACCGAGCCCGAGGCCACCTTCAGCACCTGCTTCGGCGCGCCCTTCATGCCGCGCCACCCGAGCGTCTACGGCAACCTCCTGAAAGAGCGCATCGCCAAGGGCGAAGTGGCCTGCTGGCTGGTCAACACCGGCTGGACCGGGGGCAAGTACGGGACCGGCAACCGCATGCCGATCAAGGCGACCCGCGCGCTGCTCAACGCCGCGCTCGACGGATCGCTCAACGATGCGGAATTCCGCAAGGACCCGAACTTCGGCTTCGAAGTGCCCGTCAGCGTCGATGGCGTCGACAGCGGCATTCTCGACCCGCGTTCGACCTGGGCAGACAAGGACGAATACGACCGCACCGCGAGCAAGCTGGTGCAGCTCTTCGTCGACAATTTCGAACCCTTTGCAGCGCATGTCGACCAGGGCGTGCGCGATGCGGCGCCGAACACGGCCGTCGCCGCCTGACGAGATCGGCTCCCCAAGGGAGCCCTCGAGTTGGAGAGGAGGCCCCCGGCCGCGAGCGATCGCGGACCGGGGGCCGAAAATTTCAGGCCATGACGATCGGGCGCCCAAGCGCGGTCATTCGCCCTCGTCTTCGTCGTACTCGTCATACTTGCGGGTGATCGCCGCGAGCACGTCGGTCAGGTCGACCATGCTGCCTGGACGCCATTCGGTCCCTTCGGCGACTTCGGCCAGTTCATCGATGTAGCGCTGCGCCTCGCGTGCCATGCGTCCGCCATGCGGGTTCGCCGCGACCGGACCCAGCGTGCTGCGGGCAATCGCGACCTTGCCCTCGCGCGCCTGCATCAACCCCGCATTCATTGCCAGCCTGCGATCGAAGGGCGACAGCTGTGCTGCGCGTTCAAGCGCGTGGCGCGCGGTTTCGTTGGGTGCGGCGCCGCGTTCGACGAAGCTGCGGTAGTAGTAGATCAGTGGCAGCGGATGGTCCTGCTCGAGCTGGTTGAGCGCCGAGAAAGGCTGCATCGCGGCGGCGAAGGCGGCCTCTTCGTCGTCCGCCTCCTCGGCCTTGCGGAACAGGGCGAATCCCTTTTGTACCAGCGCATTCTTGACCGTGGCGTCGATCGCCAGCGCGGCGTCGGCGGCCGCGATGGCGGCATCGTCGTTGCCTGCGTCGTATTCGGCTTCTGCTAGCGCTGCGAGGACGCCGGCGTCGCCGGGATAACGCGCCGCGACCTCGCGCGCGTCTTCTAGGATCTCGAGCGCCGTTTCCCGGTCCACCCCGCGCTTCGAGCGGATGATCACGGGAAGCATCTCGTCCATGCCCGGACTTACCTGCACTACCGTGATCGGGCGGATCGGTATGAGCTCGGGTGGCAGGACGAAGCCCTTGAGCCTGCGTTGCTTGACATATCGGTCGAGCTCGTGGTCGAGGGCGACGAGATCGCCAAAAGCGCCTTTGGCAGCCACGCCCGATGCTTCGCCAGCCGCGATCCGGCGCGCGTAGTCGAGCAGCTGGCCTTTGCGTGCCGGCTCGAAGGTCAGATAGTGGTAGAGCGCCCAGCTGCGCCCGTAGAAATTGTCTTCTGGAATGCCGTCGCCGAGCCGAAATCCGCCGCGCTCGAACAATTGGGCGATGGAGACGTCGGGAGCGTTTTTCAACTCGTAGGTGCGGTGGAGCGCCGGGCGACCGATCTGCACCTCGCCATCGCTGGGAAAGCGCGCGGGGGCGAAGAATTCGGCCCCGCCTTCATCCATCCAGCGGGGCATGGCGAAGCGCGAACTGCCGATCAGGAAGTGATGGGCATATTCGTGCAGCAGCGTGATCATCGAGAAGTCGAGTTGGCCGCTGGAGGCCCTGACATCGGGCACGAAGGCCACCGAACCGCCGGCGCGCGCGAAGTAGAACCCGGCGACGTTTCGCGACCCGGCGAGCTTCAGCATCTTGCGCGCGCTTCCGACCGCATAGATCGTCAACCGGTTCGAAGGGCTGGGCGTTTCGACCTCGCGCTGGGTCACGAAGGCCATGGCTGCGTGATAGCGTTCGAGCATTTCGGAGAAGCGCGCGACATCCTTTGCGCTATCGTCGGCATAGATGACGAAGTGTTGGCTGTCGGCGCGGTGCCATTCCGCCTGCGCCGGTACAGCGAGCGAAAGTGCTGCAACCGCAGCGAAAATCCTCAGCATGGTGCGACCCCCGTCTGTGTATCGACGTAGAGACTAGCCGGGGAACGCGAAAAATCTATGACGAATGCGTCATCTTCGCATGCTCGATATGGCGCGTGATGGTCTTTTCCAGCACGTCCATCGGGACATTGCCGCCGAGCACGACCGCGTCGTTGAAGCCCTTGAAATCATAGGCCGGGCCCAGTTCTCGCTGCGCACGCTCGCGCTGGCCGACGATGCGGCTGTGGCCGAGCTTGTAGCCGGTCGCCTGGCCCGGCCAGCTGCAATAGCGATCGACCTCGCTGTCGACCTCGGTCGGCTTGTTGCCGTTGCGGGTGACGAAGAAATCGACCGCCTGCGCGCGGCTCCAGCCCTTGGCGTGGAGGCCCGTGTCGACGACCATGCGGCAGGCGCGGAAGGCGAGGCTCTGGAGATAGCCGAGGCGTCCGACCGCGAAATCGTCATAGGCGCCGAGTTCGTCGCCAAGCTGTTCGCCGTACAGCGCCCAGCCTTCGCTGAAGGGGTTGAAGGCAAGGATCGAGCGGATCAGCGGAAGGCGGTTGGAGAATTCGCCCTCCCATACATGGCCGGGGATGGTCTCGTGGAAGGTCAGGTCGGCAAGGTCGTACTTCCGATGCAGGTCGGTCGTGCGGAGGTTGATCCAGAAGCGGCCGGGGATCGTCCCGTCCTTGCTGCCCGCGCCGCCATAGGCGCCCGGGGCACCGACTTCCTCGGCCGGCGGGATGCGGACCACTTCTAGATTGGGGTCGACCAGCGTGTGGAAGGCGCGCGGCATCTGCGCCCTGATCCAGTCGATCCGCTCGTGGATGAAATCCATGATCTCGGCCCGGCCTACATCGCCTTCGGGAAACTGGTAGCGCGGGTCCGCTGCGAGCGCTTGCATGCGTTCGCCTACCGAGCCGGTGGTGTAGCCGATATCGCGCAGGATCGGATCCATCCGTGCGTGCAGCGCCTCGAGTTCCTCGAGCCCCTGCCGGTGGACCTCGTCGGGCGAGAGCTGCGTGGTGGTGCTCGACCGCAGCGCCCAGTCGTAGAACTGCTCGCCATGCGGCCGCGCCGAAATTCCCGGATCGTCGCTCGCCACCGCGCGCTCCGCGCGTAGTTCTTCAAGCTGGCTATTCAGCGCTTCGGCGATTGGCCCGCTTTCGAGAGTGAGCGCGCGGTTGGCATGGCTTTCGGGCATGCCCTTGGCCTTGAGCTTGGTGCGCAGGTCGTCGGCGAAGAGTTCGCCCTTCCCCGCGCTGGCGATGGTCTGTTCCATCTGGCGCATGGCCTTGTCGAGCAGGAAGCCGGGTGGGACGACTCCCATGCCGCGCGCGGCGCGAATGCGCTCGAGTTCGCCTGCGAAGGTCGCGGGCATTTGCTCCATGCGCTCGATATAGGCGTCGGCATCGTCGCCGTTCTCGACCTTGTGGTTCGACTGCATGAAACGCGGCAGCGCAAGATACTCGCCGACGTTCTGGATCACGACATAGGGGGCGGTCCGCCAGTTGCCGACCGGCGTGTCGCCATAGGGAAGGGCGAAACCGTCGAGCGCGAGCGCATAGGCGCTCTCGACCACCTCGAGGCTGGTCAGCGTCGCATCGTCGAGCCCCTCGCGCGGGAAGGCGCGGACGCGGGCGAGGTCCTGTCGCAGCGTGGCGGCATAGGCCTGCTGGCCCTCGGGCGACTGGTCCTCGAGCTTGCCGCGCAAATGGTAGTGCGCGCCAGTATCGACACCCAGCTCGGTGGCCCGTCCGGGCTCGTGCTCGAGCAGGTTGTAACCGACCACTTCGAGCAGCCGCTCGGCCCCGATCGCCTGCGCACGGACGATGGCCTCGGGGCGCGCGGTCGCCGCGCAACCGGTGAGCGCGAGGGCGGAGGTGGCGCCGAGCCCGGCAAGGGCCTGGCGACGGGTGATGTCGAAGCTGGTCTGGGTCATGCGCGCGGTGTGCGGGCCGCGCGCATGCCTGTCAAATCAATCGAGGAATTCTGCGGGGACCTTGCCGCCATTGGCCGCGAGGCCGTTCATCACGCGCCGGTGGAGCCATATGTTGTCTTCCGCGGTGCCCGCGTAGTCCTCGCGGCCCATCTCGATCGCAAGCGCCTTGCGTGCTTCGTAATCGGAATCGATGCCGAGCAGCTTCATCAGGTCGACGATCGAGGTCCGCCAGTTGAGGCTGTCCGCGCCGGGCATCGAATCGAGGTGGTTTTCAACGTCGATGACCGGCCTTGGCTGGGCCTCTATGACAGGCGCGTCGGTCGTGCCATGGCCGGAAGGCTGAGTTCGGGGGGCTTCGCGCGCTTCGGCCTTCTTGCCGAAAATCGCGTCCTTGATCTTGCTGAAAATGCTCATGGGATTGTCTCCTTTGCCCCAATCGAACGGGTGAAGGATGGCCGTGTTCCGGTGAGGAGACTTGCCGCAGGAGCGCAACCGGTTAATGCGATCACATGCTCGATGCCGTGCTCTCGATCACCGTTCTCGCTGCGCTGGCCCTGCTCGTCGGCGCCTTCTTCCTCTGGCGCCGTACGGGCAATGCGAAGAACGCCCTGCTGATGGTGCTCCTGGCGGCGATCGCGCTGGTCAATGTCGCGATCTGGACGCTGCCCGATGCGGGCGGCGAGGCCCCGCTCGACAAGCTCGAGCAGGGCGCCCGCTGACCCGCGCCTAGCGCGGCAACTCCCATTGCACCGCGCCGGCATAGCTGCCGGCGACGGGTTCGCCGCTGGTGCCGCGCGCGGGTTCGAAGCGCGCCCGCCGCGTGACCAGCGCGCAGGTCGCCTGGTCGAGTTCGTCGTGGCCGGTCGAGCCGGTCACGGTGCAGCGGGTGACCTTGCCACTGGCGGCGATCTCGAGCCGGAAGCGCGCCAGCCCGGTCAGTTCGCGCCGCGCCCAGCTGGGCCGGTAGTCGTTGTCGCTCAGCCAGCTTGCCGGGTCGTTGCGCGGCTTGGCACCGACCGGATCGAAGCCCGGCTGCGGCAACGGCTTGGGCAATTCGCGGTTGAGGCCCGGCTGCGGGGTGGGGACCGGCGGCAACACGAAGGGCGTGGTGGGGATGGTCGGTTCGACCGGGGCGATGTCGAACTTGGGCTTGGGTACGTGGACCACAGGGTTGGCGGGCCGCGTCGCGCTCGGTTCGATAGGGTCGATGCGTTCGGGCGGCGGGGGCTTGGGCAGATCGTACTCGGTCGACACGAGCGGTCCGTCTTCGGTGGCGATTACCCCGCTCACCGTCAGCCCGGCGATCAGCGCCGCCGCGATCGCCGCATGCACCCCGACGACCGCCGCCATGCTGGCGGGCGAGGGCCTGCGGGTCTGGTCGATATAGGACATGGGTAGTGCTCCTCTTCCAACGCCGGAGCCGTTCGTGCGACTCCATGTGAGCAATGTTACAACGTAACATACAAGAGGCAAGCGTTTTCGCGTTGCATTCCGCAACCTTGGGGTTGCCGGACTGTCAGGAGGGCGCGCGGCCCGCCCGATCACTTGATCGGGCAGCTCGGGTCGAGGCGGAAATCGAGATAGTTGTCGACCGACTTCATCAGCTCGGCCTGTTCGTTCTCGAAGAAGTGGTTGGCGCGCGGGATTTCCTCGTGATGCACGGTGATGTGCTTCTGCGTGCGCAGCTTCTCGACCAGCTTGGTCACCGCCTGCGGCTGGACCACCGTGTCCTGCGCGCCGTGGATGAAGATGCCGCTCGCCGGGCAGGGGGCGAGGAAGGAGAAATCGTACATGCTCGCCGGTGCGCCGACCGAAATCCAGCCGCGGATCTCGGGGCGGCGCATGAGCAGCTGCATGCCGATCAGCGCGCCGAAGCTCACGCCCGCGACCCAGGTCACCTGCGCTTCGGGATGGACCTGCTGCACCCAGTCGAGCGCACTGGCGGCATCGGACAGTTCGCCGATGCCGTTGTCGAAGCTGCCTTGGCTGCGGCCGACGCCGCGGAAGTTGAAGCGCAGCGTCGCGAAGCCGCGGTTGACGAAGGTCTTGTAGAGCCGCTGCGTGATCTGCTCGTTCATCGTGCCGCCGCCCTGCGGGTGCGGGTGGAGGATCATTGCCACCGGCGCGCGCGGGCGCGGCGCGGGGGAGAAACGGCCTTCGAGACGGCCTTCGGGGCCGGGAAAGATCACGGTCGGCATGGGAGGTGTACCCTGGTCGAAATTTTCATGGGCTCGGCCCCCGAGAGGGCTTGCGCGAGGTTGCGCGCTATATAGGGTTTGTTGCCCAAATCGCAATCATTTCGAGCATGTCCCATCGCGAACCGCATCTATCTCGACCACGCCGCCACCAGCCCGCTGCGCCCCGAGGCGCGCAAGGCGATGGAGGAGGGCTTCGCGCTGTGGGCCAATCCGAGCAGCCCGCATGCCGAGGGCCGCAAGGCGCGCAGCCTGCTCGAGGACGCGCGCGAGCGGGTAAAGGCGACGCTCGGCTGGCAGGGCGAGGTGATCTTCACCTCGGGTGCGAGCGAGGCGTTGGCTATCGGCTTGCAGCGTGCAAAACCCTCCCGACAGATTATCAGTCCGATCGAACACGATGCCGTTGGTCGCGCAGCGCCAAGCGCGGAGATCCTGAAATTTGGCGCCATCCCCCTTATCGACCCTGACTACCTTGGTGGCTTGCTATCCAAGGGCAGCGAAGCGGTGGTTGCGATACAAGCAGTCAATTCGGAGACCGGCGTTATCCAGCCGATGTTCGACTATTATCCGATTACCCAAATGCACGGTTCGCTCCTGCTGTGCGACTGCTCTCAGAATGCGGGCAAGCATGAAATGCCGGATTGCGACATGGCGGTGGTTTCAGCGCACAAGTTGGGCGGGCCGATTGGAATCGGGGCGTTGCTCGTCAAGGATTTTGCCATGCTCGAGCCGAGTGGTGGCCACGAGCGTGGGTACCGACAGGGAACCGAGAATTTGCCGGGGGCACTTGGTTTTGCGGCCGCCTTGGAAGCGTGTTCTCCGGCCTATTTGGAAGACAGTGAAGGCGTTGGCGACGCTCTCATCGATCTTGCCGACGCGGTCTGGAACTCAGGGGGGGCAATCGTCGATGGTAACGGCATGACATCCATGTTCATCCGCGCCATCGCCATGCCCAAGATGAGCGCCACAGCGCAGGTGATGCGCTTCGACATGGCGGGGATCGCGGTTTCGCAGGGTAGCGCCTGCTCGAGCGGGACGATGAAGACCAGCCGCGTGCTCGAAGCGATGCAGGTCGAGCCCGAGGTTGCTGCCAACACGATCCGCGTCTCGCTCGGCTGGAACACGACCCGCGAAGAGGTGGAACGCTTCTGCGAGGTATGGCTTGAGTTGGCGAAGGCATGATCTACCTCGACTACCAGGCCACCACCCCGCTCGCTCCCGAGGCGCGCGATGCCATGCTGCGCTGGCTCGACGGGCCGGGCGGCACCGGCTTCGGCAATCCGCATAGCGCGCATCGCATGGGCCGCCAGGCGAAGGCCGCGATCGAACTGGCGCGTGACCAGGTCGCCGCGCTGTTCCCGCCCAATGGCCGCGTGATCTTCACCTCCGGCGCGACCGAAGCGCTCAATCTGGCGATCCGCGGATCGGGTCGGGGTGGTACAGTCTCCTACTCGGCCATCGAGCATTCGGCGGTCGGCGATACCGCGCAGGATGCGGGGGCGAGCCACATGCTCAATGTCGCGAAGAACGGCCAGTGCAACACCAGGCAAGACCTGCCCGCCGATACGCGGCTGGTCTGCGTGATGCAGGTCAACAACGAGATCGGCACCATCCAGCCCACCGTCGAGTGGCATCGCAAGGCCAAGGAAAACAACGCGCTGTTCCTGTGCGATGCGGTGCAGGCCTATGGCAAGATCGAGCTGACCGGGGCCGACATGATCGCCATATCGGCGCACAAGTTCCACGGCCCCAAGGGCATCGGCGCGCTGTGGCTGCGGAACGGGCTCGACCTGCACGAGGTCCAGACCGGCGGCGGGCAGGAATTCGGCCTGCGCTCGGGCACGCTCAGCCCTGCGCTGATCGCGGGGATGGGCGCCGCGGCGGCCGAGGCGAAGGACCGGATGGAGCAGGACCGCGACCATGTCGAAAAGCTCTGGCACCGCGCGCGCGATCTCTTCGGCGACTGGACATTGAATGGCAGCGACGAGGCGCGCTGGCACGGCAATCTCAACATCCGCCGCAAGGGGCTCGACGTCGGGCGGCTGATGAGCGAGGTGCGCGATGTGATGTTCTCCGCCGGATCGGCCTGCGCTAGCGGCTCGGGCCGCCCGAGCCATGTGCTCAAGGCCATCGGGCTGAGCGACAAGCAGGCGAAGAGCTCGATCCGGCTCGGCTTCGGCCGCTACACCACGCTCGAGGACATCGAACAGGCAGCGGGCAAGATCAACGCCGCAGCGGAGGCGCAGGGACTGTGAAGATCGAATTCGTCACCTCGAAGGGTGAGACCGTCACAGCCGAGGCCGAACCCGGCGACAACCTCCTGCGCGTCGCGCAGGCGGCGGGCCTCCCGCTCGAGGGTACCTGCGAGGGCCAGATGGCCTGCTCGACCTGCCACGTGGTGGTCGCCCCGGAATGGTTCGACCGGCTCGAGGAGGCGAGCGAGGAGGAAGAGGACATGCTCGACCTCGCCGCCGGCGTCGCGCGCACCAGCCGTCTCTCCTGCCAGATCGACCTCACTGCGGAGATGGACGGCCTCACCGTGCGCATCCCCGCGGAAAGCCACGATATGCGCCGGTTCTAGGCCTCGTTTCTGCGGTCCTTCCAGAAGCGAAGCCGCATTCCGAACCGGTGTAGCACCCAGCGCAGCAACAGGACGAACAGGATAAACGGAACAAGCGCGGTCAGCGCGTAGATCAGCGCTGCGGTGGCTCCCCCGAGCGTCGAGCCAATCGATCGCAGCGCCTGCATCACCGGCATCCCGAATCCCACCTGCGACTGGCCAAAATATGGCTCGTATTCGATCTTCACGTCGCTGAAGCGGATGCGGTTGCGGAATTTCTCCAGCTTGGTGCGAGTGGCGTCGATTTCCTCGTTGACTTCGGCGACCGCTTTCTCGGCCTTGACCAGTTCGTCGACCGAGCCGCGGTTGCCGGCGAGAATGGCGGTCAGCTTGTCGCGTAGCAACAGCCTCGAAGCGAGCCGCGCCTCGGTGTCGATGATCTGTTCGGACAAATCCTCGCCATCGCGAACCGAGGAGACGAGTTCCCCGCCAATATCTTCCGCCGGCTCGGCAATACCGTCCCCGAAAGTCCTGACTTTGTCGCTTGCGATCTGGAGCTGCAGTTCACCATAGCCGTCCCAGCTGTCCATGCTCGCCGCTGACATGCGCAGGATCCGGCAATTTGGCCCCATCGCTTCGCACATAGCGACATGGGCCGCCTGCAACCGGCCGATCTTGTCTCCGTCGATCCGGAAACCGAAGCCATAAGAATAGGCGATTTGGCCCTTCTCGGGCCGCTCTGCCTGGGGAAGGGTGGGCGTGTCCTCTTCAATTATGTCGACGGCATTGCGCAGCGTAGCCTTGCGGAGCGCCTGGCTTTCCCTGCCTGTAACGTCCACCCCGCCTTGTTCCATCGCTTCCATGAAGCCGAACGAATTCCGCGGAGCACCCTCTCTCCCTGAATCAGGATCGACCTGAGCGATCATCGCGCGCGGCGAGGCCTCGTCTTCCGAAGTGTCGTTGCATCCTGTGATTAGAGCGAGGGCGAGTGTGGCCACACAGATCGATTTCTTCACATTTCCCTCCGCTTACGCAATGTTTTTGCCACAGAACGGTCTGGATACAACTATTCAAAAAGCCCCGCCGCATCGCTGCGGCGAGGCTCCTTGTGTCAGGTTGAATCTCCGATCAGGCGCTTTCGGCTTCTTCGGGCCGGGTCCATCCCGCGCCGATGCCGGTCGTCAGGCCGAGCTTCCGCGACGCCTTGGCGCCGAGCCACACCAGCAGCCCGAGCGGCACGACCACGGCGAGCAGCACGATCAGCAGGCTGATCATCGTGCCGAAGATGCCGCCCAGCGAATTCCACGCGCTGCGGATCGGCTCGGCGAAGCTGCCGGTGGCGGGCTTGCCGCTTTCATAGGTGACGGTCATGTTCGAATAGGCGACGCGGCCGCGCATTTCGGTGAGCCAGCTGGTCGCCTGGTCGATCTCCTCGTTGACCTGCGCCACGCCGCGTTCGGCGGCGACGAGTTCGGAGACGGTGCCCTTGCGATTGCGCAGCACCTCCATCAGCCGGTCGCGCAGGACGGTGCGGGCGCGCAGCCGCGCCTCGGTGTCGACGATGTTCTTCGACAGGTCCTCGCCCTCGATCGAGGAGGAGACGAGTTCGCCGTCCACCCTGCCGCTCGCATTGGCGAGCTCCTTGCCGAAGGTGCGCGCGTCGCGGGCGCGGACAGCGAGTGTCAGGCTGCCCTGGGCATAGTCGCCCTCGTTTTCCGCCTGGTCCATCGAGATGATCCGGCAGACGTCGGGGCCCTTGGCCTCGCACATGTCGGCATGGCGTTCCTGCAGGGGGCGGATCGCGTCGGAGGGAAGGCGGAAGCCATAGGCGTAGCGATAGGCCACCTGCGGCACGCCGACGGGGATCGTGCCTGCCCCGGCCATGCTCCCGGAGTCGCCGTATCGCGCCTCTTCGACCACGGCCGCCGGAGCGGGAGGCGGTTCCGCGATGTCGTAGCTGGCCATCGATTCGGCTTCGCCGTCGACCGTGGACATACGCTCGGTCGCTTCGTTCTTGGATCCGCTGCATCCGGCGAGGACCAGCGTCGAGGCGACACCAGCCAGGAGAAATTTCCGCATTTCCGACTCCTCTCAAATCACCCGTCCCAATTGCGCCTTATTTTCGCCACAATATGAACACAATCAAAACATAATAAAGATGTTACAACATATCGTAATTTGGGCAAGGTCTCTCGTGCCCGCATGCGAAAGCCCCGCCGCATCGCTGCGACGGGGCTCCGGTTCGTAGTGTCCGTCTAGCCGATCAGGCGGCTTCGAGCTGGTCCTGCGCGACGCTTTCGCCGAGCATGTCGATCAGCGCCTTGCTGAAGGCGGGGATGTCGTCGGGATTGCGGCTGGTGATAAGATTTCCGTCGGTCGCGACCTCCTGGTCGACGACGTTCGCGCCGGCGTTCTTCAGATCGGTGCGGATCGAGGGCCAGCCGGTGACGGTCTTGCCGTCGATCAGGCCTGCCTCGGCGAGCAGCCACGGAGCGTGGCAGATCGCGGCGACCGGTTTGCCCGCCATGCCGAATTCGCGGACGATGGCGATGGCGCGCTCGTTCATGCGCAGGATGTCGGGGTTCATCTGGCCCCCGGGTAGCAGCAGGGCGTCGTAGCCTTCGCAGTTCGCCACATCGTCGACGGTTTTGTCGACCTTGATCGCGTCGCCCCAGTCCTTGTCCTTCCAGCCGCGGATCATGCCTTTCTCGAGGCTGACCACCTCGGTGGCGATTCCGGCCTTCTCGAGATTGGCCTTGGGCTTTTCGAGTTCCGACTGTTCGAAGCCGTCGGTGGCGAGGATCATTACGCGCTTGGTCATGCTTTGCCTCCTTGGAGTTGGTGTTGCTCTTGCAATGCGTGGGGAAAGCGCTCCGTTCCGTTCTTCTAGGCGAGCCGTGGCGGTGATAGGGCAGGGCGTATGGCCGCAAACGACACCACACTCGACAACGAAAAAGACCCGTTCGACGCGATCGTCGATGCCCCTTTCGACAGCGCTTTGTCCGAGCGCTATCTCGTCTATGCGCTGTCGACGATCACCGCGCGCTCGCTGCCCGATCTGCGCGACGGGCTGAAGCCGGTCCACCGCCGCCTGCTGTGGGCCATGCGACAGCTCAAGCTCGATCCAAGTTCAGCCTTCAAGAAGTCGGCCCGCGTCGTCGGCGACGTGATCGGCAAGTACCACCCGCATGGCGATGCTTCGGTCTACGACGCCATGGTCCGCCTCGCGCAGGATTTCGCGCTGCGCTACCCGCTGGTCGAGGGGCAGGGGAATTTCGGCAATATCGACGGCGATAACGCCGCCGCCTACCGCTACACCGAAGCCCGCCTGACCAAGACCGCGCTGCGGCTGATGGAGGGGCTCGACGAGGGCACGGTCGATTTCGTCCCCACTTACAATGGCGAGGAGCAGGAGCCGGAAATCTTCCCCGGCCTGTTCCCCAATCTGCTCGCCAACGGTGCCAGCGGCATCGCGGTGGGCATGGCGACCAATATCCCGAGCCACAATGTCGCCGAGATCGTCGATGCGACGCTCGAGGTGATCGACAATCCGCATGTCGAGCATGCGCGGTTGATGGAGCTGTTCAAGGGCCCCGATTTCGCCACCGGCGGGATCCTCGCCGAGAGCGCCGAGACCATCGCCGCCGCCTACGAGACCGGACGCGGGTCGTTCCGCGTGCGCGGCCGCTTCCACGCGGCCGAGGCCGAGAAACCCGAGGATCGCGACGCGGGCATCGAGCGTCTCGGCGGCGGGCAGTGGCAGCTGGTGATCAGCGAGATCCCCTACCAGGTCGCCAAGGGCAAGCTGATCGAGCAGATCGCGCAGGCAATCGCCGACAAGAAGCTGCCGATCCTCGAGGACGTGCGCGACGAGAGCGACGAGGCGATCCGCATCGTGCTCGTCCCGCGCAGCCGCAACGTCGATCCCGAACTGCTCAAGGAAAGCCTCTACAAGCTGACCGATCTCGAAACGCGCTTCGGGCTCAACCTCAACGTCCTCGATGCCGGACGCACGCCGATGGTGATGGGGATCAAGGAAGTCCTCACCCACTGGATCGCCAGCCAGATCGACATCCTCCAGCGCCGCAGCCAGCATAGGCTCGACCAGATCGCGCGGCGGCTCGAACTGGTCGAGGGCTACATCATCGCCTTCCTCAACCTCGACCGGGTGATCGAGATCATCCGCTACGAGGACGATCCCAAGGCGGTGATGATGGCGGAGTTCGAGCTCACCGACCGCCAGGCCGAGGCGATCCTCAACATGCGCCTGCGCAGCTTGCGCAAGCTCGAGGAAATGCAGCTGCGGAACGAACGCGACGAGCTGCTCAAGGAACAGGACGAGCTCGAGAAGCTGCTCGCCAGCCCGGCGCGCCAGCGCACGCGGCTGAAGCGCGATTTGAACCAATTGCGCAAGGAGTATGGCGAGGATACCGCGCTCGGAGCGCGCCGCACGACCATCGAGGAAGCCGCTCCGGCGGTCGAATTCAGCATGGATGCGATGATCGAGAAGGAGCCGGTGACGGTGATCCTCTCGCAGAAGGGCTGGGTGCGCGGCGCCAAGGGGCACCTCCCGCTCGACCAGGACTTCAAGTACAAGGAAGGCGACGGACCCGCCTTCGTGCTCCATGCGCAGACCACCGACAAGCTGCTGCTGGCGACCGACAAGGGCCGTTTCTTCACGCTCGGCGCCGACAAGCTGCCCGGCGCGCGCGGCTTCGGCGAGCCGGTGCGCAACACGCTCGACATCGATGCCAGCGCGCAGATCATCGCGGTGATCGTGCACAGGCCCGGCCAGCGCCTGCTGCTCGCCGCCGATACCGGCAAGGGCTTCGGCGCGACCACCGACGAGCTGCTCGCCGAAACCCGCAAGGGGCGCCAGGTGGTCAATCTCAAGGGAGATTCCAAGCTGGTGGTCGCGCGCCCGATCGCCGAAGGGCACGACCACGTCGCCTGCGTCGGCGACAACCGCAAGCTGGTGGTGTTCAATCTCGAGGAACTGCCGCAGCTCGCGCGCGGGCAGGGCGTGACGCTGCAGCGCTACCGCGACGGCGGGTTGTCCGATGCCACCACCTTCACGCTGGCCGAGGGGCTCAGCTGGACCATGGGCGGCAAGGAAGGGCGCACGCGGACCGAAGGCGAGATGTGGCAGTGGAAGGTCGCGCGGGGCGGCGCCGGCCGCATGCCGCCGCAGGGCTTCCCGCGCGACAACAGCTTCGGCTGATAGGAGCGCTCTGGCGCAACTGCCGCCTTAACGCAAAAGGCCGGGGACGATCGCTCGTCCCCGGCCTTCGTGCGACCCGTCCAAGGGTAAGGCGTATTACTCGCCGGTGCCGCCCGCCGGTGCGCCGGCCTGGGCGGCCATGGCAGCGTCGATCTGGGCGTTGGTCAGCAGCGCCATCAGCATGCCGTCGGCGTCCGCCGCGAAGTGTTCGCGCAGCAGGGTGATCTTGTTGGCTTCGTCGCCACCGCGAGCGATGATGACGTTGTTGCCGTTGATTTCGAGCACGGTGCCGAGCGGCGCATGCTGGGCGGTCATGGCTTCGGCGCCGACGACCAGCGCGGCGTCGCGCGCGGCGATGGCCTGCTGCTTGGCAGCCTGGAGCATGCCGACGATCTGCGCCTTGGTGGCGTTGAGCGTCGCACCCTTTTCACCGGTACCGAAGGCATTGGCCGGAACCGGCGCCTTCATGCCGTCGACGACGAGAATGGCGGTTTCGCCTTCGATGCGTTCGAGCGTGCCGATTTCCGCACCGTCATTGCCGTAAACGGTCGCGCCGGCAGTCACGGAAGCCGAGGCTTCCTGTGCGGCGGCCATGGTCGGCATGGCGGCGGCGGTGGTGAGAGCGATGGCGGCAAGCGCCAGCTTCGCGGTTTTCATGTGGCAACTCCAAGACTTGATTATTCGAAACACGCGGCTCTCCCACACGCGAAACGCGCGATCGAACCGACTGGACTGGAAAGAGCGGGCGAGAGTGGAAATCAGCGCCACCCGCAAGTCCCCCTGAGAGAACGGGGTGCTCTATCTCACGGGTTGCGGTTTTTTGCAACCGCGAGCCCCTTATGCTGCATTGCACCTTAAGCCAGGCTGAAGATGCTCCGTGACACCCGTTCAGCGGGCTGCGAGCTCTTCATCGAGCATTTGCTCGACGCGCTCGCGCGGGGGGAATTGCTCGGCCACCCAGCGTTTCTCGATGCGCTGCAGCATGCGCGCGACCTCGGGCCCCTTGCCGACCCCGCGAGCGACGATCTCGCCGCCCTTCAAGGGAAAGACGGGCGCTTCCCACTCGCGGATCGGTGCCGGATCGGCATGGGTGAGCAGCAGCCGGTCGATCGCGCAGTCGCGGCCGACCTCATAGGCGAGCGCCTGCGGATGTTCGCCATCGCGCATGTCGCGCCTGGCGACGCACACCAGCCGGTCGCGCTGGCTGCGCGACAGCCGCAGCCGGGCCGAAACCGCCTCCGCCACCGGCGGGATCGCGGGGAGCAACGCAGCCATGCGGCGCATCGCATCGGGATCGATCTTTGCTGCCTTTTCCGCCTCGATCAGCGTGGCGAGCTGTTCGACCTCGCGCGCGCCGCTCTCGGGCAGCACCTCCTTCAGCACGCCGAGTTCGCGCATCCTGGCGAGCGTTGCGGCCGGATCGGGCAGGACAAGCAGGTTCTGCATTTCCCACCCCACGCGTTCGCGACTGAGACCCTTCAGCGTCGGGGCGAGCGAGCTGCAGGCGTCGCTCGCCTCGTCGTCCCAGCTGTCGCCGAAGCGGGTGGCGAAGCGGAAGTAGCGCAGGATCCGCAGGTGGTCCTCCCTGATCCTGGTCGCGGCATCGCCGATGAAGCGCACGCGCCGTTTGGCGAGGTCGTCGAGACCGCCGAAATAATCGGAAATCTCCAGCGTTTCCGGATGCGCATAGAGCGCGTTGATGGTGAAATCGCGCCGTGCGGCATCGTCCTTCCATTCTTCCGAAAAGGCGATGGTCGCGCGCCGCCCGTCGGTCGCGACGTCGCGCCGCAGCGTGGTGATCTCGACATTGCCGTCCTCGAGGATCGCGGTGACGGTGCCGTGATCGATACCGGTAGGTATGGTACGGATGCCGGCGTCCTTGCAGCGGTCGATCACCGCGGCGGGCAGGTGCCGCGTCGCCGCGTCGATATCGTTCACCGGGTAGCCGAGCAGCGTGTCGCGGACGCAGCCGCCGACCCAGCGGATGTCCTCGACCCCAAGGGCCGCGACCAGCCTCGCCAGGCTCTTGCGCCGGGTCCACTCGGTCTCGGGCAGGCGTTCGCTCATCCGCGCGGCTCCAGCCAGGCGATACGGCGCGACAGGTTCCAGCAGATCGCCGCGGTCACGCCCCAGATCCTGTACCCCTCGTGATCCATCTCGAGATATTCGCGCATGGCCCCTTTCCAGAAGACTTCGTTGCGGCCCCATTGCGATGCATCCATCAGCTTGTCGAGCGGGCAGGTGAACCAGCTTTCGACCTCGCGCGGATCGGGGCGGATCGGCAGGTCGGGCGGCACGGTGGCGAGGACCGGGGTGATGTCGAAGCCGGTGCCCGTCTGGTAACGGTCGGTCGTGCCGATCACGCGCACCTGTTCGGGCGCGATGTGCAGTTCCTCCCACGCCTCGCGCAGCGCCGCCTGCACCGCGTCCTCGCCATGGTCGAGCTTGCCGCCGGGGAAGGCGACCTGGCCGGGATGGTCGCGCATCGTGCGCGGGCGCTGGGTCAGGATCACGGTCGGATCGGGCTGTTCGGTGACCGCGATCAGCACGGCGGCATCGGCGGTGCGTTCGGCGTCCGCAAAGCGGCGATCTGACATGAGATCGGCGACATCGCGTGCGTGGCCGTGCTCGAAGAGCTGCGTCAGCCGGTCGAAGACGGCACTCATGCGGGCAGCAGCGAGAAGGTCTCGCCGCCGCTGGTTACGGTCCAGTCGTCGCCCCGCGCGAGGGCGATGCGGGCGAGCTGTTCGTAGGTCGAACGGTTGAGCCGCGCCTCGCACCCCCGGCGGACATGGAGGTAGATGGCGGGCTGGTCGGGATCGCCCGCGGCGCGAATGCGATTGTCGGGTCCGGCGACCACCAGTTCGTCGGTATTGAGGCGAAAGGCGAGGTCGCCTTCGGTCTCGCTGACATCGGTGGCGATGAAGCAGGCGTCTTCGACCTCGATGCTGAGCTTCTGGTAGGGAACGACCAGCCAGTAGCTGCCGTCCTCCTCGTGGTTCAGCAGCCCGGCGAAGGCGCGCACCATGCCGGGGCGCTTGATCGGCGAGCCTTCATGGTACCAGGTCCCGTCCGCCGCGATGCGCATGTGGCTCTCGTCGACATTGTCGGGCGACCACTGCTCCACCGGGGGTAGCTTGCGCGCGGCGACCGCCTCTGCGATCTGGGCGAGCGACATGCCGGCGAGTTCGGGGGGCGGAGTGTAGGGCACGGCGAGCGCGATGGCATATGGGAGAGGCGGACTCAATCCTCCCCGGACCGGGGAGGGGGACCGGCGCAGCTGGTGGAGGGGCATTGTCGATAGTTCAAGAGCTCGGAGGTCCGGATCGGGGCACGTGCCCCTCCACCCCGAGCCGCTACGCGTCTCGCGGTCCCCCTCCCCCGGTGGGGGAGGTTGCCCACGGCCCCAGCATGCCCTCGGCAGACAGGATCGCCGGATTGCCGGACCTTGCCAGCAGGCGGTGCTGCTCGAAGGGGCCGGGGCAGTGCCAGCCGCCGGTGTGGGCGGCGGTGAAGTCCCAGCGGTCGTAATAGTCGGGGTCGCCGATCATCACCTGCGGCAGCGGTGCGGCACCACCGTCGAAGCCGGCATCGATCGCGCCGAGGCTGGCGGCCATCAATGCCTTGCCGAAGCCTTCGCCCTGCCGCCCGGGCATCACCGCGACCGGGCCGACCATGATCATCGGATGCGCACGGCCCTTCGGATCGGTCAGCGCCACCGGCCAGCACTGGATCGTGCCCGCGAGATAGTCTTCGTCGTCGAGTGCGGCGAAGCTCAGCGCCTCGAGCCAGTCCATGCCTTCGCGGATGCGATAGGCGGTGCGTGCGTGACGGCCTTCACCGAAAGCGGTGTCGAGCAGGTCTTCGACCAAGTGCGGGTCGATCGCGGCAAGGGGGACGAGCGTGGCCATGGGCGCGCGCCGATTAGGGGCGCGACCGGTTCAAGTCGATCAAAATTATCTAGCCCGGGGTGAGCCTCAGCAAGCGCCCGCCTTCGCCATCCTCGATCACCCACAGCGCCCCGTCGGGGCCTTCGGTGACGCCGCGAATGCGCGCGCCCATCGGATAGCGCGCGACTTCCCGCGCGCGTTCGCCGTCGATCTCGACCCGGATGATCGCGTTGGACGACAGGCCTGCGATCAGCGCGTCACCCTGCATCCCCGGGAACAGCGCGCCGCGATAGAAGATCATCGATCCCGGCGCGATGACCGGCGTCCAGGTGATCGCGGGACGCGCATAGGCATCGCTGGTGTCGTGGTTGGGGATCGGGGTGCCGTCGTAATGCATCCCGTCCGAGACGCGCGGCCAGCCGTAGTTTTCGCCCTGCCGCACGAGGTTGAGCTCGTCGCCGCCGCGCGGGCCGTGTTCCATGTCCCACAGCCGCCCCTGTGCATCGAAGGCGAGGCCGAGGATGTTGCGGTGGCCCCAGCTCCAGATGTCGACTGAAGCACCGTCCTGCCCGGCCAGCGGATTGTCGCTCGCGGGCGTGCCGTCGAGATCGAGGCGGACGATGCTGCCGAGATTGTTGGTCGTGTCCTGCGCCGGCTCCATCTTCTGCCGCTCGCCGCTGGCGACGAAGATGTGCTGGCCGTCGGGGCTGAAGGCGATGCGATGCGAATAATGCCCGCGCCCCGTCACCTTGTCCTGCCGCCAGATGACCTCGAGCCCTTCGATTGCGCAGGTCTGGTGATCCTCGCACGACAGCGTGCCGCGCCCGACCACCGCGCCGCGCGTATTGTTCTCCCCGGCCTCGACCCAGCTCAGATAGATCGCGCGGCCCGACAGCGGAGCGCCGGCTTCGGACGGCAGGAAGGCGACGTCGCCCATGCCGCCCTGGCCGCCGTAATCGACCCGCGGGGCGCCGGTGAAGAACAACGCCTTGCCGCTGGCGGCGTCATAGCCCTTGAGCCCGCCCGCCTTTTCGGTGACCACGACGATCTCGGTGCCCGGGATCACCGCCACCGCCCAGGGTTCGGCGTAGCTGCCGATCTCCTCGATCGCGAAGTCGCCGTCGAAGGGGGCCGGATCGGTCACGGTCGGGGAAGAGACGGGCTGCGTATCCACACTCGCGGCATTGCCGCAGCTTGCGAGGCCGATGGCGAGCGCTAGGGTGGCGGCGAACTGCGGAAAATGGGTCATGTTGAGTGCAACTCCCGAGACAGGTCTGGGTGCCGCGCCGCTGATCATCGGCGTGGACGAGGCGGGGCGCGGGCCCTTGGCCGGACCGGTAGTTGCAGCCGCGGTGGTGCTGTGCAAGCCATGCCCTGCCGGGTTGGACGATTCGAAACGGCTTTCGTCGAAAAGACGCGCCGAGCTCGAGCCGCAGATCCGTGCGCGTTGCGGCTGGGGGCTGGCGGTTGTCGAGCCCGCGGAGATCGACCGGATCAACATCTTCCAGGCGACCATGCTGGCGATGACGCTGGCCGTCGCGCGGCTGGTCGAGGCGCTCGGTTGCGAGCCCTCGCAAGTCCTCATCGACGGCAATATGACCCCGCATGGCCGCCATCCCGACTGGCGCTGGGCGCAGGCGCGCCCGATCGTGGGGGGCGATGGCAAGGAGAAATGCATCGGCGCGGCGAGCATCCTCGCCAAGGAGCACCGCGACCGGCTGATGCGCGCGGCGGCGGAGGCGCACCCGCATTACGGATGGGATCGCAACATGGGCTACGGCACGGCGGAACATATGGCCGCGCTTCGTACGCACGGCCCGACGCCACTCCACCGGCGCAGCTTCGCACCGGTCGCGCAGGTCGACTTGTTCGCTGGAGAAGCGGCCTAGGAAGCGGCGCTCTCGCGCTCGGCAGCCTTCTGCTCTTCGAGCTTGCGCCGCTGGTTGGCGACATCGCGCGCCTGCTTCGCCAGCGTCTGCCAGGTGGCTTCCGATCGCAGCGCGCGCTCACGCACGTTGTCGAGCGTCGCCGCTTCGGCCTCGGCCGCGGATTCTTGCGCGCGGGCTGCATAGAATTCGTAAGTCTGGCTTACCATTTGCGTGCTCCGCCAAGATATTGAGGATACCGCGCGCCGCCATCCGAGGAGGAAGCGGCGCGCGGCGAAAATCAGTCGGCGGCCGAGAGGTTCACCGCGCTGGCCTTGCCATTGCGGCCGGTCTCGACCTCGTAGTTCAGGCGCTGGTCCTTATCGAGCGAGTGCATGCCGGCGGCCTGCACGGCGCTGATGTGGACGAAGCTGTCGTCCGAACCGTCGTCGGGCTGGATGAAGCCATAGCCCTTGTCGGTGTTGAAGAACTTTACGGTTCCGGTCTTGCTCATGATGGTTCCTTTCAAGAACGCATGGGGTTGCCGCGCCGCGACATGCGGCGTGGTCGTGCGTCAAATCGTCCGATGAAAGGAAGTCGTCGTCTGGTTTGCGCCGGGGCCAATGAAGGCAAGCGGCGGTTGGCAAAATCCGAAGTCCGTCGCAAATTTCGACGTCAGCGCAGCGGCATTAGCATGCAGCGGGCACAATACCTAATGATCATTCGCAATGATTGTCGTTTCGCGGACTCGCTGGTGCGTCGAGCGAGGCGGGCGGAACGCCGCCCTCGATCAATTCGGTCCATTCGGCGATCTGGCGGTCGAAGTCGTCTCCGCTTGCGACCCAGGGTCGCGAATCATTTGCGCTGACTCGATCCTGATCGAGCCGCGAAGCTCGAAAGAAGGTGGCGAGACGCTGGCTCAGTTTCATGACAATTCCTTTCGGTTAGCAAAGCAATCGGGCCCACGTGGCGCGGTTGCGGCTAGGAGGCGGAAAGGAGGGAGCGGGTGCCGGTGCTATCGGACACCCAGAGCCATCGATTGCGACAGATAGCGACGGAGCGGATAGCACAGATCGCCACAGGCACCTAATCCTGGCCGCAATCGCGATCCGATAGAGTCCTCCGCGCCACACCGCACGATCTTGAGTCCCCGGATTCGATGCAGACTCAATATCTTGTGGCGGACACCTTCTGTTCTCTCTGCGCTGGTCCAGATATTGGAAAGGCGTCGAAATTTTCGTGCTTGACCCCGCCTCGGTTTCGACTCACCCTGTGGATAACTCAGGACAGGGAAGCATATGATGGGGGTCATCACGACCACGAAGAGTCGCGCGAAAGCGACTGTGAAAACCGCGGAAACGCCCAAGGAACTGCTGCCGCTCGGCCGCATCCTCGACGGCGATTGCGTCGAGGCGATGCGCTCGCTTCCCGATGCCAGCGTGGATCTCGTCTTCGCCGACCCGCCCTACAACCTCCAGCTCGGCGGCGACCTCAACCGGCCCGACGGCAGCCATGTCGATGCGGTGACCGACCACTGGGACCAGTTCGACAGCTTCGCGCTCTACGACACCTTCACCCGCGACTGGCTGACCGAGGCCAAGCGCGTGCTCAAGCCCGACGGCGCGCTGTGGGTGATCGGCAGCTACCACAACATCTACCGCGTCGGCGCGATCCTGCAGGACCTCGGTTTCTGGATCCTCAACGACATCGTCTGGCGCAAGTCGAACCCCATGCCCAATTTCAAGGGCACGCGCTTCACAAATGCACACGAGACGCTGCTGTGGTGCTCGCAGGGCGAGAAGGCGAAATACCAGTTCAACTATCGCGCGATGAAGACGCTGAACGACGAATTGCAGATGCGCAGCGACTGGGTCCTGCCGATCTGCAACGGCGGCGAGAGGCTCAAGGAGGGCGGGCACAAAGTCCACCCGACGCAGAAGCCCGAGGCGCTGCTCTACCGCGTCCTGCTCTCGACCACCGAGCGCGGCGACGTGGTGCTCGATCCCTTCTTCGGCACCGGCACCACCGGTGCGGTGGCCAAGCGCCTGGGTCGCGAATGGATCGGCTGCGAGCGCGAGACCGTCTATCGCGATGCCGCCTACAAGCGGATCGAGAAGGAGCTGCCGCTCGACGAAAGCGCACTCACCACCATGCAGAGCCGCAAGGCCGCGCCCAAGGTCGCCTTCGGCTCGCTGGTCGAGAACGGCTTTATCGCGCCGGGCACGCAGGTTTTCGACAAGAAGCGCCGCTGGGTCGCCACCGTGCGCGCCGACGGCTCGCTCGCCTGTGAGAAGCAGACCGGCAGCATCCACGGCCTCGGCAAGGAGCTGCAAGGTGCGCCCAGCTGCAACGGCTGGACCTTCTGGCACTACGAGAACGGCGGCGAGGTCAAGCCGATCGACGCCGCGCGGCAGCTGTATTTGCTGGCGGTGGAGGATTGAGGGGCGTTTGGGCCCATTGGCACACCACTGGGTCGACGAGGTCTTGCCGCTTGCTTAAGGTGCAAACCGAAGTGCGCAAGTTCGCTATCTGGAGCGTCAGAGTAATACTTGCCGTATTGCTCTTTGCAGCGGGCGTTGGCCCGGACGAAGCCACGTCGAACATCAGCCATTGGCTCTCAGTTATCGGATGGCAGAAAGCAGCGGCTGCCACCGAGAATCTCGTATTTCATCCGGCACTAGTGTGGACCATCGCAATCATATTGCTGATTTCATTCGCTCCGCAAGTGGGCCGTGCCATCGCCGCGAGCGGCTGGTCATCAAGAGCAGTTTCTAGGCCCACCATCGAAGAGTAAGCTGCGAATTTGGCAACAAGAGGGATGTTCATCGTCCGGCGCCTCAATGAGCACAAGAACTCGCTCGTTCTTGCAGAAAGATTAGACCCTATGGCGAACATAGTCAGTGAGGCTTTCTCACTCTTGATCGCCTATCAGAAAGCTGGCTTCAGCATTCCAAATCTATCTCGACAGACGGAGCTGGAATCGAAAGCATGGGCGATTTCTGAATACTTTTCGCGATTGGCTCCGCTACTGCGCGACGGTCACATCGCCTAAGCTAGGGCAGCCGCACCCACGATATCGGCACAAGTATCTGAACCTTAAGAATGTTGGGACACCCGCACTTACGTGCTGTCCGTTGCCTTGTGCACCAATAGTATGATACCTTGCTCCGCAAAGGAGCAACCCATGCCCACCATCCGCAAGACCATCACGCTCAGCGATACGCAGGATGCCTGGATCAAGCGGCAAATCGCGCGAGGGGCGTTCACCAATGACAGCGAATACATTCGCGATCTCGTGCGCCGCGATCAGGAAGCGCAGGCGAAGCTTGCTGGGCTGAAGCAGGCGATTGCCGAGGGGCTGGAAAGCGACCTTTCGGATCGGTCGCTCGATGCGATCTGGGCAGAGGCGGAGGATCGGGCCGGCGCAGTTGGCGCGTAGGCTTCGTCTCAGTGGAAAGGCAGCAGACGATCTTTCCGGGATAGCCGACTTCACCATTGCTGCCTTCGGTGTCGAACAGGCGAGAAAATACCGCGACCAGTTCCAACGCTGCTTCGATTCCTTGGTCGACAATCCCATGCTCGGCCGCAGTGCCGACGAGCTCGCACTGGGCCTGCGCTGCATCCGGCAGCAGGCGCATGTGGTGTTCTATCGGGCGGATGCGGACGCGGTGCTGATCGTTCGCGTGCTGCATCATCGCATGGATTTCGATCGCCACCTCTAACCGTCACTCTCCCCTCGACTCCCCATCGCCATCGCCATAGAGAGCGCCGCGATGGCGCTCCTTCCCCGCAGACCCGAATTCCTCTCCGGCAAGATGCCGCAGGAACTGGTCAGGGCGGACGACTGGCATCGCCGCATCGCCATGCTCGTTTCGGCGGTGCTGATCGGGCTCGCCGCGCTGCTCTTCGCCCGGCTCGGTGACGCGGCGCAGGCGCTCTTCCTCTCGGTCCGGCAGGACTATGTGTACCTGCCGCTGGTGCTCACCCCGCTGACCTTCCTGGTGGTCTCCGTGCTGACCCGGCGCTTCGCCCGCGAGGCGCGCGGATCGGGCATTCCGCAGGTCATGGCGGCGAGCCGCAAGCCGATGGGGCGCACCGCGCGGGCGCTGCTGTCGCTGCGCGCGGCGATCGCCAAGATCGTCCTCACCGTGGTCGCGCTGCTGGGCGGGGCCTCGGTCGGGCGCGAGGGGCCGACGGTGCAGCTCGCGGGCGCGATCATGGTCCAGGTCCACCGGCTCTTCCGCCTGCGCGTGACGCCGGGCGTGGTTATCGCGGGCGGCGCGGCGGGCGTTGCGGCGGCCTTCAACACCCCGCTCGCGGGGATCGCCTTCGCCATCGAGGAACTCGCGGTCGCCTATGAACAGCGGCTCGCGGTGCTGGTGATGGGCGCGGTGATGATCGCCGGCCTGACCGCGCAGGGGCTGGCGGGCGACTATGTCTATTTCGGCCTGCTCGACGGCAGCCTGCCGATTACCAGCGTGCTGGTGGCTGCGCCGCTTGCCGGGCTCATCGGCGGGGTGCTGGGCGGACTGTTCTCGCGCCTGTTCCTGATGCTGCGCGGGCCCGACGGGCGCTGGGCGCCGCTGCTCGACCGCTGGCCGATGGTCACCGCACTGGCCTGCGGCACGCTCGTCGGACTGCTGATCTATCTCACCGACGGCAATGCCGCGGGCACCGGCTACGAGGCGACCACCGCGCTGCTCGAAGGCGAGAAGGGCGATTACTGGTTCGGCCCGGCCAAGTTCGTCGCCGCGCTGGCGACCAGCGCCAGCGGCATTCCCGGCGGCATCTTCGCACCCTCGCTGGCGGCGGGGGCGGGCTTCGGGCAATTGCTCACCCCGCTGTTCCCGGCCGACCAGGCGGGCGTGATCGTGCTGCTCGGCATGGCGGGCTATTTCACCGGCGTGGTGCGCGCGCCGCTGACTGCCGTCATCATCCTCAGCGAGGCGACCGGATCGAGCCATGTGATCCTGCCGCTCTTCGCCACCGCTCTGATCGGCGACTGGGCGGGCAGCATGGTCTGCCGCGACAAGCTCTATCTCGTGCTCTCGCGCGGTTTCCTGCCGCCCGAGAAGGGCGAGGAAAAGCCGGCCTGAGCCGCTGTCCTACACGGGTTTGCGGCGCTACACCTGTGCGCATGACCTCGCGCTCGCCTGCCACCAGCCCGCACCTCCGGACGGCCGGAATTCGGCCCCCGGCTTTTGTCCGCCCGGACCGTGTAACACCCGGTCCATGTCACGGGACTTGCCCCGGGGCGCTCCAACAATGATCCAGCAGGCCTATATCCGCCCGATCGGCTTCGTGCCCGGCCCGCAGAGCGAGCACGGCAATGCCGTCCGCCTCGCCGGCGGGATGGCCTATGCCAGCCGCTTCGCGGTGATCCTGCGCAGGGACGGCGTGGTCGCCGAACGCTGGCTCGCCGCGCCCGACACCATGGCCGGGGTGCTCGGGCAATTGCCCGATGGCTGCGGCGCCGATGCGGAGGCGCAATGGAGCAATCTCACGCTCGCGCATCCGCCGCTCGAACTCGGCGCGCGGACCGTGCGGCTCGACCAGCCACAGGTGATGGGAATTCTCAACGTCACCCCCGACAGCTTCAGCGACGGCGGCGCGCATGACGGGCCCGACGGCGCGCGCGCGCATGCCGCGGCGATGCTCGAGGCGGGGGCGGCGATCATCGACGTGGGCGGCGAGAGCACGCGGCCCGGAGCCAAGCCCTTGTGGGAAGGCGACGAGATCGCGCGCGTCGTGCCCGCGATCGAAGCCTGCGCCGGCATGGGCGCGGCGATCAGCGTCGACACGCGCAAGGCCGCGGTGATGGAGGCCGCGCTCGAGGCGGGCGCGCATCTGGTCAACGACGTCTCGGGCCTCGCGCATGATCCGCGCAGCGCCGAGGTGGTTGCGCGCGCCGGTTGCCCCGTGGTGCTGATGCATGCGCCCGGTGCCGCGGGCGAGGACCTCCACGAAGGCGGGAGCTACGACAACGTCGTGCTCGACGTGTTCGACGCGCTGCGTGCGCGCCGCGATGCCGCGCTCGAGGCCGGGATTGCGGCGGGCAAGATCCTGCTCGATCCGGGCATCGGTTTCGGCAAGAGCCTCGCCGACAATCTCGCGCTGATCAACGCGCTGCCGCTGTTCCACGCGCTCGGCCACCCGCTGCTGCTCGGCGCGAGCCGCAAGCGCATGGTCGGCGCGCTGTCGAACGAGGCGGAGGCGGGCGACCGGCTCGGCGGCAGCCTCGCGCTGGCGCTCGAGGGCATGCGCGCGGGCGTCCAGCTCCACCGCGTCCACGACGTCCCGGAAACCGTCCAGGCGCGCAATGTCTGGCGCGGCCTGCGCGACGCCGCACTGACCGATTTCGGGGATCTTCCGGGCTAGCCCGGGGAGGCGGCGCTGCCCGCGAGCAGCCCGCCGTCGAGCGTGAGCTCGGCGCCGGTCATATAGGCGCTCTCGGGGCTCGCGAGGAAGACGCACAGCGCGGCGACCTCCTTGACCGTGCCGAAGCGCTTCAATGGCGTGTCGGCGACGAGCCTGGCCATCTTGGCCTCGCGGTCGGGGCCGTCGCCCAGCATCGGCTCCCAGATCTCGGTCAGGATCGCGGCGGGATGGATCGAGTTGCAGCGGATCTGCCAGCCCTGCTGCGCGGCATAGAGCGCGACCGACTTGCTGTGGTTGCGCATCGCCGCCTTGCTCGCGGCATAGGCCGCCGCGCCGGGAATGCCGACGAGGCCCGAGCGTGAGGACATGTTGATGATCGAGCCGGTGCCCTTGGCCTTCATCGCGCGCAGGGCATAGCGGCAGCCGAGGAAGCAGCCGTCGGTGTTGACCGCGTGGACCCGGTGCCATTCGGCGAGGCTGGCGTTCTCCGGGTCGTGCGCGGCGGGGCCGTCCTCGAAGCCGGTGATGCCGGCATTGTTGACCAGCACGTCGATGGCGGGAAAGGCCTCGGCGAGCGCGTCCCAACCGGCCTCGCTGGCGACGTCGAGCCGGTGCCATTCGCAGCCGAGCTCCGCGGCGGCCTGCCTGCCCGCCTCCTCGTCGATATCGGTGAGCACGACACGCGCGCCCTCGGCCAGGAAGGCTTGGCATACGGCGCGGCCGATGCCGCGCGCGCCGCCGGTGACGACGCAGAGCAGATTGTCGAGCTTCATCATGACCCCGGCGGGGTACCGCAGGTCAGGCGGCGTTGTCGATCCCGAGTTCGGAGAGCTTGCGGTACAGCGTCGACCGGCCGATGCCGAGCCGGCGGGCGACCTCGGTCATGCGGCCGCGATAGTGGCCGATGGCGAGGCGGATGATGTCGGCCTCGATCTCCTCGAGCGGGCGAACGTTGCCGTCGTCGGTGTAGAGCAGCACGCCGAGCCCGCGCGAGCGGCTCTCGCCGCGATCGGGATTGTCGCCGAGCAGTTCGGCGAGCTGGGGGAAGCTGTGCGCGGTCAATGCCTCGCGCTGTTCGAACACGCAGGCGCGGAACAGCACTGCCTGCAGCTGGCGGACGTTGCCCGGCCAGTCGTAGGCCTCGAGCAGCGACAGCGCGCTGTCGGCGATCGAATGGTGCTTGAGCCCCGGCTGTTCGCCGATCCGGCTGAGGAAATAGCGCGTCAGCGCAGGGACGTCGCCGAGCCGCTCGCGCAGCGCCGGGAGGCGGATGCGCGTGGCGGACAATTGCTCGAGCAGCGCCTGCGAGAAGCCGCCTGCCGCGACGAGATCGTCGAGCGCGCAATCGCTCGCGGCGAAGACGCGCAGGTCGATGCGGAAGCCGTGCGAGGCACCGGTCGGGCGGACGATGCCGCTGGCGAGGCACTCGGCGAGGCGTTCCTGCTGGTCGAAGGGGATGCGGTCGACCTCGTCGAGGATCAGCGTGCCGCCGTCGCATTGCTCGATCAGCCCGGTCTGGCGGTCGAAGGCGCCCGCGATGGCGCCCTTCTCGTGGCCGAAGAGCAGCGATTCGAGCGAGGCGGGTGCCATGCCGCCGCAATGGACTACCTGCATCGGCGCCTTGGCGCGAGTGCTGGCCGCGTGCATCGCGCGGGTGAGCATGTCCTTGCCCGTCCCGCTCTCACCCTCGACCAGCACATGCGCATGGCTGCGCGCAGCTGTCGCCGCCTTGGCCAGCGCGGTGCGGAACGGCGCGGCGGTGCCGACCATGGCGTCGAAATCGACCGGATGCGGCAGCTTCTCTGTCAGCGGCTGGAGTTCGGCGCGGGGGCGCGCGGCGTTCCTCGCGCTGGCGAGCGCCTGGAGCAAGCGATCGGGGCCGACCGGCTTCACGAGATAATCGGTTGCACCCGCGCGCATCGCCTCGACCGCCAGCAGCGGCGAGGTGCTGGCGGTGAGCATCAGCAGCGGGGCCTGCGGCCGCGCCGTGCGCAATTCGCGAATGAGGTCGCAGGCGGCATCGCCGGGGACCCACTGGTCGAGCAGGATCGCCTGGACATCGGCACCTTCGGGGGAGGCGAGCGTGGCGAGGGCGTCCTCGCCGCTGGCGACGGTAAGCGTGCGCCAGCCTTCGCGCGCGGCCAGCGCGGCCACGAGCCGGCTCTGTGCCGGTTCGTCGTCGATCAGCATCAACAGGCGCGATTGCCGTGTCGCCATTGGGTTTCCCGTGCTCCCTTGTGCCCCGCGGACGCCAGACCACGCCCCGTGTCCTGTCCCTATCGCAATAGGGTAAAGAGCGGATTAAGCGCGGGGCACCGGGGAAGCCGCGATTGCGGGGCTTGAGCGCCGCCGCCCTCCGCGATAGACCCGGCGCAACACAACTATCACACAGGGACTTTTCGTCATGCAATCCGCCAACGACATGAAGGCGCACTCCAAGACCTACGGCTCCTTCATCGGCATGCTCAAATGGGCGGTCCCGCTGATCGCCCTGATCACCCTGCTCGTCGTCATCCTGATTTCGGACTAAGCGCCGCCAGTGCGCATTGCGGTGCTGAAGGAGCGCGCATCCGGTGAAAACCGGGTCGCACTGACACCCGAAACGGCGAAGAAGTTCGCCGCGCTCGGGGCCACTGTCGCTGTCGAGGAAGGTGCCGGCTCCGGTGCCTCTGTCACCGACGAGGCGTACCGCGAGGCAGGGGTCGAAGTCGGCCCCGCTGCGCAAATCGTGAAGGATGCCGACATCGTGCTCGGCGTCCAGGCTCCGGACCCGTCCGCGCTGGCGGGCGCGAAGCCGGGTGCCTGGGTTGCGGCCACCTTCGATCCCTTCCGCAATGGCGAGCTGGTCGAGGCCTATGCCAAGGCCGGCTTCGAGGCGCTGAGCATGGAATTCATGCCGCGCATTACGCGTGCGCAGAGCATGGACGTGCTGTCGAGCCAGTCGAACCTCGCCGGCTACAAGGCGGTGCTGGTCGCCGCAAACACCTATGGCCGCGCCTTCCCGATGATGATGACCGCCGCCGGCACGGTGCAGGCGGCCAAGGTCTTCGTGATGGGTGTGGGCGTGGCGGGCCTGCAAGCGATCGCCACCGCCAAGCGGCTCGGCGCGCAGGTCAGCGCGACCGACGTGCGCAGCGCGACCAAGGAACAGATCCAGTCGCTCGGCGCCAAGCCGGTCTTCGTCGAGAATGTCGCGGGGATCGAGGGCGAGGGCTCGGGCGGCTATGCCACCGAAATGTCCGAGGAATACCGGACAGCGCAGGCGGAGCTCGTCTCCTCGCACATCGCCAAGCAGGATATCGTCATCACCACTGCGCTGATCCCGGGCAAGCCCGCGCCGCGGCTGATCTCGGACGCGCAGATCGCCAGCATGAAGCCGGGCAGCGTGATCTTCGACCTCGCGGTGGCGCAGGGCGGCAATGTCGAAGGCTCGAAGCCCGACGAAGCGGTGGTGAAGCACGGCGTGACCATCGTCGGTTTCTCGAACACCGCCGGCCACCTCGCCGCCGACGCCTCGGCGCTGTTCGCGCGCAATCTCTACAATTTCCTGTCGGCCTTCTGGGACAAAGAGGTGGGCAAGCCCGTGCTCGACGAGGAGATCGGCGATGCCGTGCGCCTGACGCAGGGCGGCAAGGTCGTGAACGATAGGCTGGCGGGTTGAAGTTTTCCGCAGTCGATCTTGGAGCCGCAGTACTACTCGTCGGCGCAATCCTGTTCTGGATCGTCAAGTACAGTACTTACGAGACAAATCCGCACGTTCGCATTCAAAGCGTACCGGCTGGCGGAGATGGAGGGGAATAGACATGGACTTCATTTCGATCCTGTCGATCTTCGTGCTGGCGTGTTTCGTCGGCTATTACGTGGTCTGGTCGGTCACGCCCGCGCTGCACACGCCGCTGATGGCGGTGACCAATGCGATCTCCTCGGTGATCATCGTTGGCGCGCTGATCGCGGCGGCGGCGGCGGACGTGCCCGGCGCGAAATGGCTGGGGCTGCTCGGCATCGTGCTTGCGAGCGTGAATATCTTTGGCGGGTTCGCGGTGACGGCGCGCATGCTCGCCATGTACAAGAAGAAGGAGAAGAAGTGATGCGGGCGCTCACTGCACTCCTTCGTCGCCCCGGACATCGATCCGGGGCAGCGCTTCCTTCGAGCGCCGCTTCCGAAGAAAAGCACCGGGCCCGGATCAAGTTCGGGGTGACGTTTGCTCTTGTGGCTGCCTACTTCGCAACCCCGGCCTCGGCCTCGACCGGCGCCCCCGTGAACCCCTGGGTCGCGCTCGCCTATCTCGCCGCCGGCGTGTTCTTCATCCTCGCGCTGCGCGGCCTGTCCTCGCCCGCGACGAGCCGGACGGGCAACCGCTTCGGCATGATCGGCATGCTGATCGCGGTGGTGACGACGCTGATTACGCATGAGGTTGCCAACGTCGTCGAGATTGGCGTGGCCATCGCCATTGGCGGCATCGTCGGTTTCGTGATCGCCCGCCGCATCGCGATGACCTCGATGCCCGAGCTGGTCGCGGCCTTCCACAGCCTCGTTGGCCTCGCCGCGGTGCTGGTCGGCTGGGCTGCCTATCTCAATCCCGGGTCCTTCGGCATCCTCGGTGCGGACGGGATCGAACCGGTCTCCAAGGTCGAGATGGGGCTCGGTATCGCCATCGGGGCGATCACCTTCTCGGGTTCGGTGATCGCCTTTGCCAAGCTGTCGGGGCGGATGAGCGGTTCGCCGATCCTGCTGCCCGCGCGCCACGTCATCAATCTCGGCACGCTCGCCGCGATCGTCGTGCTGACCGCTCTCTTCGCGATGGCCGGCCCTGCCGAGACCATGCCGCTCATCATCGGTCTGACGGTACTCGCCTTCCTCATCGGCTTCCTGCTGATCATCCCCATCGGCGGGGCCGACATGCCGGTCGTGGTCTCGATGCTCAATTCCTATTCGGGCTGGGCCGCGGCGGCGATGGGCTTCACGCTCGGCAATACCGCGATGATCATCACCGGAGCGCTGGTCGGCTCTTCGGGCGCGATCCTCAGCTACATCATGTGCCGCGCGATGAACCGCAGCTTCATCAGCGTGATCGCGGGCGGCTTCGGCGCCGACGAGAGCGCGGGCGGAGGCGAGGCGAAGGAGCAGCGCCCCTACAAGCAGGGCAGCGCCGAGGATGCCGCTTTCATGCTCGAACAGGCCGAGAAGGTCATCATCATCCCCGGCTACGGCATGGCGGTGGCACAGGCGCAGCACGCGCTGCGCGAGATGGCCGACGTGCTCGAGGACAAGGGCGTCGAGGTGAAATTCGCCATCCACCCGGTGGCGGGGCGCATGCCGGGGCACATGAACGTGCTGCTCGCCGAGGCCAGCGTCGATTACGACAAGGTCTTCGAGCTCGAGGACATCAATTCCGAATTCGCGCAAGCCGATGTCGCCTTCATCATCGGCGCCAACGACGTGGTCAATCCGGCGGCCAAGACCGACAAGTCCAGCCCGATCTACGGCATGCCCGTGTTCGACGTCGACAAGGCCAAGCAGGTCTTCTTCATCAAGCGCAGCATGGGCGGCGTGGGCTATGCCGGGGTCGACAACGATGTTTTCTACATGGACCAGACGATGATGTTGCTGTCCGACGCGAAGAAGATGGTCGAGGAAATCGTGAAGGCGCTCGACTGACGTGAAACGGCTTGTGATCGTGCTCGCCCTGCTGGCGGTCGCCGGGGCGCTCCTCTGGGCGACCGTAGGTGGCGGCCTGCAGGGGAGCGTGGAAGAACGGCTCCAGGCCGAATTGGTCGCGCGCGGCCTGCCGCAGCCGATGGCCGAATGCATGGCCGGGCGGATGGCGGAACGCCTGTCGGTGAACCAGATCCGCAAGCTCATGAAGCTGGCACCCGAAGAGGGCGAGGCGGACATCCCGCTGAACGTCGCCGAGTTCCTCGAGCGCGTCCGCCGGGTGGACGATCCCGAAGTGCTCGAAGTGGCGGCGGGTTCGGCAGCTGTCTGCGCCTTCTCGCAGCGCTGACGCGCTTGCAATCATTCGCCCTTGCGGCACAATAGGTTGCAAGGGAGAGACTCATGACCATCAGACCGACGCTTGCCGCCGCGCTGCTCGCCACCGCCGCGCCCGCTATTGCCGCCACGCATGATATCGCTCCGGGCGAGAATGCGCAGGAGGCCCTGCAAGAGGCGCTGATCCTTACCGAGCCAGGCGACGAGATCGTGCTGGCGGCGGGGCGCTACGAGCTCACCGACGGGCTCAGTCTCGATGTAGACGGAGTGACGCTGCGCGGGGCAGGGATGGAGGGCACCGTGCTCGATTTCACCACCCAGGCCGGATCGGGCGAGGGACTGCTGGTCACGAGCGACAATGTCACCCTGCGCGATTTCGCGCTCGAGAACCCCAAGGGCGACGGGATCAAGTCCAAGGGCGCGGACAATATCGTCTACCACCGTATCCGCGTGACCTGGACGCGCGGGCCGCACCCCGAAAACGGCGCCTATGGCATTTATCCGGTCGAGAGCGACGGCGTCCTCGTCGACGGGGCCAAGGTCACCGGCGCCTCCGACGCGGGCATCTATGTCGGCCAGTCGAACCACATCACCGTGCGCAATTCTATCGCAGAGGCGAATGTCGCCGGGATCGAGATCGAGAACAGCCGCAACGCGCTCGTCGAGCACAATGTCGCCACGCGCAACACCGGCGGGATCTTGGTGTTCGACCTGCCCGCGCTGCCGGTGATGGGCGGCGGCAACGTCATCGTCGCGAATAACCTTGTTGTGGCCAACGACACGCCCAATTTCGCGCCCCCGGGCAATATCGTCGCGGGCGTGCGGCGCGGAACGGGCATCCTCGTGATGGCCAACGACAAGGTGCTCATCGAGAACAATATCCTGGCGCAGAACCCGACTGCCCCGGTGATGGTGATCGCCTATACGCAGGGCTTCGACGACGAACGCTACAACCCGCTTCCTCGCGATGTGGTGGTGGGCGACAACCTCTATGACGGGGGCGGCTACGATCCGCAGCTCGACGGGGCCGAGATGCTCCTCGCGGCCTTCGGTGGCGAACTCCCGCCGGTCCTGTGGGACGGGCTCGGCAGCCTTTCGGCGGTCGAAGGGACCTCTGGATGGAGCCTCAACCTGACCGAGCAGGGCAAGGGCCTCGACGCGGCGCAACCCGGCCCGCTGGCGGTCTCCGCACCTGCAGGCGAATTCGATCGCAGCGGCATCGGTGCACCTTCCGCGCTCGACGAGAGGCTCGGCGGATGATCCGCAAGGCCATCTTCGGAGCCGCGTTGCTGAGCGCGGTGGCGGCGATGGCAACCGCGCCGCGTATCGACACCGATGCGGCGATCATGGATCCTGGAATGCCGCGAACGCTGTCGGCCTACGGATTCTTCGCCGATCCTGCCGCGCAAATCCCCAATGCGCGAGTGACGCCCTACAGGCTCAACACGCCACTTTATTCGGACGGGGCGGAGAAACTGCGGTTCGTCTACCTGCCCGATGGCACAACCATGGCGGCCGATGGCGAGGGCCTGCTCGACATCCCAGTCGGTGGCGCGCTGATCAAGACCTTCGCTTTCGGCGAGGGCGAGGACCGCCGCCTGGTCGAAACGCGCGTTCTGCTGCACCGTGCCGACGGCTGGCTCGCGCTGCCCTATCTGTGGAACGAGGAACAGACCGACGCGCAGCTGGCGATCGCGGGCGCACGAGTCCCTGTCGTCACGCCCGGCGGCGAGGCGATCAGCTACCGCGTGCCGAACAAGAACCAGTGCAAGGAATGCCACGGGCTCGACGGAGCGGTGGTCCCCATCGGCCCCAAGGCGCGCAACCTGTCGCACGAATGGCTAGCCGCGATGGTCGAGGCAGGCCACATCGACGAGATGCCCCGCGATGCGGACCAGCTGCCCGTATGGGAGCATCGCGACAGCGCCAATCTCACCGCCGCCGCGCGCGGCTATCTCGATGTCAATTGCGCGCATTGCCATCGCCCCGGCGCGACCGCCTCGAACAGCGGGCTGGACCTCAGGTGGGAGCAGCAATCGCCCGACGCCGTCGGCATCGGCAAGCGCCCCGTCGCGGCCGGGCGCGGGGCCGGCGGGCACCTGTTCGATATCGTCCCTGGCGCGCCCGACAGCTCGATCCTGACCTATCGCATGGGCAGCCCCGAACCCGGTGTCGCCATGCCCGAACTCGGCAAGGCCACGGTGGACGAGGCAGGGCTCGACATCGTCCGCCGCTGGATCGAGGAGATGGCGCCGTGAAATGGCTCTGGCGCATTCTCGGCGGGCTGCTGCTCGCGCTGGTGGTCGCGTTCTTCGTGCTGCGCGTACCCGATACCGATCCCGATGCGATGTACGCCAAATACGGCGCCCCGCCTTCGCGGATGCTCGCGATCGACGGCGACCGCCGCATCCATGTCCGCGACGAGGGACCGCGCGATGCGCCGGTCATCATCCTGCTCCACGGTTCGAATTCCGACCTGCACACCTGGCAAAAGTGGGTCGACGAGCTGAAGCTCGACTATCGCGTGATCCGCTACGACCAGCGCGGGCACGGACTGACCGGGCCGGCCCCCGACGGGAATTATGAGCTCGACGGCTTCATTTCGGACATCGATGCGGTGACCGATGCGCTCAATGTCGGCCGCTTCACCCTGGTCGGCAACTCGATGGGCGGGGCGATCGCCATGGGCTACGCCATCGCCCATCCCGAGAGGCTCGACGGGCTGGTGCTGGTCGATGCGGGCGGTGCACCGATCGAGCGCGAAGGGAGCGGCAACCTGGCCTTCCGGCTCGCCGGCTCGCCCGTGATCGGCGATGCCATGAGCCAGCTCCTGCCGCGCTCGCTGGTCGCCAAGAGCCTCTCGCAGAGCGTTTCGAACCAGCAGGTGGTCACTCCCGAGGCGGTCGATCGCTATTGGGAGCTGGCGCGTTACCCGGGCAATCGCGCGGCGACGCGCAAGCGTTTCTCGACGCCGCGCAAGAGCTTCGCCGCCGAAGCCGTTGCCAAGGTCCACGTGCCGACGCTGGTCATGTGGGGCGAGGAGGATGCGCTGATCCCGTTCGACGCGGCGCGCTGGTACATGGCCCAGCTGCCCAATGCGACGCTCGCCAGCTATCCGGGCATCGGCCATATCCCGATGGAGGAGGCGCCCGAACGCAGCGTTACCGACCTCGAGGTCTGGCTTTCCGAGGTGCTTGCCTCGAAGGATACCACGGTGGATGGAACCGCCTCGTAACCCAGCCGTTGCAACCCACTGATACGCGGGCCAACCGCGATCGACTGGACGACAGGGCGGAAGAAGAGGGATCAAGGCTTGCGCAAGCTCGGCATTATCGGGGGGATGAGCTGGATCTCGACCCGCGCCTATTACGAACGGATCAACAAATTCGTGCAGAAGCGCGCAGCCCCGATGGCGAGCCCGCCGCTGCTCATCGAGAGCCTCGACTATGCGCCCATCGCGGCGGCCAAGCAGGCCGACGACTGGGACGCGATCGCCGCCACGCTGGTCGATTCCGCGCGCCGCCTCGAAACCGCCGGGGCCGAAGGTCTGGTGATCGCCGCCAACGCCATGCACAAGGTTCACGAGCGGCTGACCGAGGCCGTGTCGATTCCCGTGCTCCATATCGCGGACAGCGTCGGCACGGCGATGGAAGAGGCCGAATGCAAGAGCGCCGCGCTGCTCGGCACGCGGTTCGTGATGACCGAGCCTTTCTATCGCCAGCGGCTGGTCGCGCATGGCGTGAACCTGCTCCCGCCCAATCCCGACGACGTCGAGATGGTCGACGGGATCATCTACAAGGAGCTGATGCTCGGCCGCGTCACACGCGGCGCCGAACGCGCGCTCAAGACCATCATCACGATGAAGGAAAAGGAAGGTGCCGAGGCGATCGTGCTGGCCTGCACCGAGCTCGAGCTGGTGGTCGACACCGATGCCAATGTGCTGCCCGTGTTCGATTCGACTGATATTCACTGCCGCGCGGCGGCGGAATGGATACTCGATTGAAACCCAACTTGTAAGAATGCGACATTTCGGCGACAGGTCCCGGGCATTCGGTGCAAATTAACCATGCACCGATTGAAGCTGGCGTAGATCGCCGCATGCTGCCCTTCCCACTCAAGGGAAGGGACTGGCTTATGAACATGAAACTGGGTCGCCTTGCGGCCGCGAGCATTGTTGCGCTCGCGGGTGCAGGCATCGCTGCGCCTGCTTCGGCGCAGAAGATCGAAAACAGCTATATTTGCATCTTCCAGCCCGGCCTCGTCGCCAAGGGCAACGTCAAGGCCGAGGCGGCTCGCGCCGCTCAGACAGCCAACGGGCAGGTCAAGTTCGAATACCAGAACACGATCCGCGGCTTTGCGGTGAATGCGTCGGCACAGGGCATCGCCAACATGCAGGCGAAGAACCCGCGCATCGCCTATTGCGAGCAGGACCAGATGATGACCACCGTTGCCAAGCCGGGTGACGGCGCGAAGGGCAAGCCCGGCGGCGGCACGACCCAGCCTCCCGAACAGACCCCTTGGGGCATTGCTCGTGTCGGCGGCGGTCAGACCGGTGTCACGCGGCGCGCCTGGGTCATCGACACCGGTGTCGACATGGATCACCCGGACCTGAACGTGAACCAGACCGAAGGCGCGACCTTCATCGCCCGCACCAGTACGCCCGATGACGACAACGGCCATGGCAGTCACGTCGCGGGCACGATCGCAGGCATCAAGGGCAACGGCATCGGCACAGTCGGCGTCGCCGCCGGTGCGCAGATCATCCCGGTGAAGGTCCTCGACCGCCGCGGTTCGGGCTCCAACAGCGGCGTGATCGCCGGGGTCGACTATGCCGGTGCAAACTTCCAGCCCGGCGACGTCGCCAACATGAGCCTCGGCGGCGGTTTCAGCCAGGCGCTCAACGATGCCGTCATCGCCGCTGCAGGCAAAGGCCTGAAGTTCGCGCTCGCCGCGGGCAACGAGTCGACCGATGCCAACACCAAGTCGCCCGCTTCGGCGAATGGTGCCAATATCTACACGATCAGCTCGTTCGCGCAGGGCGACAACTGGTCGAGCTTCTCCAACTACGGCAACCCGCCGGTCGATTTCGCCGAGCCGGGCTCGTCGATCTATTCGACCTACAAGAATGGCGGCTACGCCACGCTGTCGGGTACCTCGATGGCCAGCCCGCACATGGCCGGCCTGCTGCTGCTCGGCACGCCCCGCAGCGGCGGCACTGTGAATGGGGATCCGGATGGAAATCCGGACACCATCGGCATCAACTGATCTCGGTTGGGTCGCACCTCGATCGGGCCGCACGTCATCGGGCGTGCGGCCCTTTCTTTTGGCCGAAAACCGGCTGGGTTCGCTATTCGTTCACGTTGTCGGCGGGCGGCATGAACTCTAAGCCCGCGCATCAATGAACAGAGCTCCCTACGCCTCCGACCCTGCCGCGAGCCGCGGGCGCGAATTCGGCGAAGAACGCGAAGGATCACGCGGGCCGCGCAGCGAGTTCCAGCGCGATCGCGACCGCATCGTCCATTCGATCTCCTTCCGCCGGCTGCGCTCGAAGACGCAGGTGTTCGTCTCGCCCGACGGCGACCACTATCGCACCCGGCTGACGCACAGCATCGAGGTCGCCCAGATCGGCCGCGTCCTCGCGCGCGAACTGGGCCTCGACGAGGACCTGACCGAGGCCCTGTGCCTTGGACACGACATCGGCCATCCGCCCTTCGGCCATGCCGGCGAGCAGGCGCTCGAAGAAGCCATGGCCGCGGCCGGTGGTTACGATCACAATGCGCAGGGGCTGCGCACGCTGGCGCGGCTCGAAAGCCCCTATTGCGACCACGAGGGGCTCAACCTCACCTGGGAAACGCTCGAGGGTCTGGCCAAGCACAACGGTCCGCTCGCCGAGCCCAGCTGGGCGCTCGCCGAGATCGACCACGCGTTCCCGCTCGACCTTCACAGCTGGCCCTCGCTCGAGGCGCAGGTCGCCGCGCTTGCCGACGACATCGCCTATGACAATCACGATATCGACGACGGCCTGCGCGCGGGCTTTCTCGATCTCGACGATTTGCTGGTGCTCGACTGGCTCGCCGACCAGTGGCGCGCGGTCGAAAGGCGCTTTCCGCATGCCCCGCGCGACCGCCAGCTGCGCGAGCTGATCCGCACCCAGATCGGACTGATGGTCAACGACATGCTGTCGCACACGCGCGAACAGGTCAAAGACATCGGCAGCGTCGAGGAAGTGCGCGGCGCGGGACGCCAGCTCGCCGGTTTCTCGCCGACGATGCGCGAGCAGGAACGCGTGCTCAAGCGCTTCATGTACGACCGGCTCTACTATCACGAGGAACAGCTTGCCACGGCCAAGCGCGCGCACGACGTGATCGCGAAGCTGTTCGCCGCCTATCATCGGGATCCCACCGCCATGCCCGCCGACTGGCTTGCCAGCCTGCCCGCGGCCGAGCCGCAGCGCAGCCGCCACATCGCCGATTTCATCGCCGGCATGACCGATCGCTATGCCATCACCCAGTGCGCCCGCATCTACGGTCGCATGCCCGAGGGGCTGAGCAATGTCTGACTCGGTGCGAATCGCACTGGTCGGCGCCACCGGCCTGATCGGTTCGGCGGTCATGGCGCAATGTGTCGGGCGCGAGGATGTGCGGCTGACCGGCATCGCCCGACGCGAGACCAAGCTGCCGAGCGGCATCCGCATGGAACTGTTCGTCGCCGACCCGGCGAAGTGGGGCGAAGTGATCGAGGCGGTCCGCCCGCGGGCGATGATCTGCGCTCTCGGCACCACGTGGAAGAAGGCGGGCGAGGACGAGGCCGCCTTCCGCGCTGTCGACCACGATCTCGTGCTCGCCACGGCAAGGGCGGCGAAGGAGCAGGGAGTCGAGCGTTTCATCCTCGTCAGCTCGGTCGGGGCCGACCCGCTCGCCAAGACCTTCTACCTGCGCGTGAAGGGCGAGACCGAGCGCGAGGTGACCAAGCTGCGCTTCGACCGGCTCGACATCCTGCGCCCTGGGCTGCTGCGCGGCAAGCGCGCGGAGGACCATCGTCCTGCCGAGAGGCTGGGCCTGGCCGCGGCGCCGCTCGGCAATCTGCTGCTGCACGGCAAGTATCGCCAGTACCGCGCAATCCCGGCGGACGTGGTCGCACAGGCGGCGTTGGCGCTCGCCAAGCGCGCGGCGCGCGGGCGCTTCGTCCACGACAATGACGCGGTCCACCGCGCCGCCAGGACTCTGCCGCTCATCGCGCCGGAACCGGCGTAATGTGGGACACGGTCTTCGGCGCGGCGAACCTGCTGGCAATGGTCATGTGGACGGCGCTGGTGCTGCTTCCGCGCTGGCCGGCCCTGCTCTCGGCCATACTCTATCTCGGCGTCGGGCTGCTGTGCCTTGCGTATGCAACCGGGATCATCGGCATAGTGTCGGGCGGCTTCGATCCCGGCGGGGCACGGGCACCGATCGACTTCTCGACCATCGCGGGCATTCGCGCGATCTTCGCCAGCGATGGCGGGGCGACCATCGGCTGGATCCACTATCTCGCCTTTGACCTCTTCACCGGGCTCTGGATCGCACGCGATGCCGACGCCAAGAAGTTTTCGCGGCTGGTCCAGGCGCCGGTCCTCTTGGCGACCTTTGTGGCGGGGCCGCTCGGCCCGCTGCTGTGGCTCGGTCTGCGCGAAAGGCGCGCCCGGGCAGGCGGGCGCTGGCGCTAGTGCGAATCGGGTTGCACGGCGCAACCGACATGTCATGATGCTCTCAAAGCTGATAACAGCGGAGAGGATAGATGACCGGAACGCAGAAGCTCACCTTTGATGAGCTCATCAGGCACTGGGCCAGCGAGAAACCCGATCAGGTGGCGATCGAGCAGGATGGCGATGCGCTGACCTTCGCGCAGCTTGAGGAACGCTCGCGGCGGATCGTGGCAATGCTGCGCGCGCATGGATTGTCGAAGGGAGATCGCATCGCCTGGCTGGGCAAGAACGCGCGGCACTATTTCGAGCTGTTCTACTCGGCGGCGCGGATGGGCGTGGTCATGGTCCCGATCGGCTGGCGTCTCGCAGCGCCCGAAATCGCCTTCATCCTCGGCGATACCGGCGCCCGGCTGCTGTTCATCGACGAGGGTTTCGACGAGCTCGCGGCCAAGGCCTGCGGCCAGATGGACGATCCGCCCGAGATCGTCGACACGTCCACCGCCAAGGCCGAGATCGCTGCCGCCCCGGCCGACGATTTCGAAGGGGCGGGGCCCGACGACGCCGTGCTCCAGCTCTATACCTCGGGAACGACGGGCAATCCCAAGGGCGCGGTGCTCACCAACGCCAACCTCTTCTCGCTGCGCCTGCCGGCCGAGGAAGCGGCCCAGCCATGGTCGAAATGGGACGAGAACGAGGCGATCCTCGTCTGCATGCCCTGCGCCCATATCGGCGGGACCGGGCTCGGCATCATGGCGATCGCTGCGGGCATCCGCGCCATCGTCCAGTCCGAATTCACCCCCGATGGCGTTCTTGACGGCTTCGAACAGGGGATCACTCGGCTGTTCATTGTCCCCGCCGCGCTGCAGATGGTGATCCAGCATCCGCGCGCGAAGGACACCGACTTTTCCGCCGTGAAATACGTCATGTACGGTGCCGCGCCGATCCCGCTCGACCTGCTGCGCGAGGCGGTCCAGACGATCCCCGGGGCAGGCTTCCTCCAGTGCTATGGCATGACCGAGACCACCGGCACCATCGCCATGCTGCCGCCCGACGACCATACGCTCGAAGGCAACCAGCGGATGAAGTCCGCGGGCAAGGCAGTGCCAGGGGCCGAACTCAGGGTTGTGGGCGACGATGGCGCGGAACTGCCGCGCGGCGAAGTCGGCGAGCTGATCTGCAAGAGCCCGTCGAACATGCAGGGATACTGGAATCTGCCCGATGCGACCAGCGGCGCGCTGAAGGACGGGTGGATGTACACCGGCGATGCCGCCTATATGGACGAGGACGGCTACGTCTACATCCAGGACCGCATCAAGGACATGATCATCTCGGGCGGCGAGAACGTCTATCCCGCCCAGGTCGAAAGCGCGATCTACGGCCATCCGGCGGTGGGCGAGGTGGCGGTGATCGGCGTCCCCGACGATACCTGGGGCGAGGCGGTCAAGGCCTGCGTCGTGGCCAAGCCCGGCAGCGAGGTCGATCCCGAGGACATCATCGCCTTTACCCGCGAGCGGTTGGCCGGGTTCAAGGTCCCCAAGACGATCGACGTGATCCCCGAAATGCCGCGCAATGCCAGCGGCAAGATCCTGCGCCGCGAACTGCGCGCGCCCTATTGGGAAGGGCGCGACCGCCAGGTCAATTAGCGCCGGCTACGGTCGGCGGCGATTCGCTGCTCCCAAAAGAAAGCGCCCGCCATTTGAGGCGGGCGCGTTTCCTGTTGCTGTGCGCTGGGCTCAGGTTTCCTCGTCGACGGCGTTTGCGGCGGACTGGAGGTCGCTGCCAACGCCGCGGACCGTGTTGCAGGCTGCGGCCGAGAGGGACATCGCGGTGATGCCGAATGCGAGCAGGATCTTCTTGATCATTGTGATCTCCTTGCCGAAGGGCTCAATAGCTTGGCTCCGCGCAATGGAACGGGTCACGCCTCGATCGGTTCCGCCAGCGCCCGACGCTCAAGCCCGAGCTTGTGTTCGCGCCACGCGATGAGGAGGCCTGCGGCCACCACCAGCGGCGCGCCGAGCCAGGTCGAGGAAGGCGGCAAATTGTCGAACACCAGCCAGCCGAACAGCGTCGCCCAGACGAGGCCCGAATAGTCCATCACGATGACGTTGGCGACGGCGCCGTAGCGTAGGGCTGCGGTCAGCAGCGCCTGGCCGAGCAGACCGATGACCCCGCAGGCGAGCAGCAGCAGCCATTCGCCCGGCGTATGCGTCGTCGCGACGAAGGGCATCGCCAGCGCGAGGATGGGCACGGTGAAGAGCGAGAAGTAGAACACGATGGTGAGCGGGTGCTCGGTCCTCCCGAGATCACGCAACTGGACCGAGATCAGCGCGATCATCAGCGCCGCACCCAGCGCAATCGCCGCCCCCAGCAGCGGCAGGTCGTTGCCCCAGGGCTGGGCGATCAGCACGACGCCGGCAAACCCCATCGCCACCGCGCTCCAGCGCCACGGCCCCGTCGGTTCGCGCAGAACCAGCGCGGAGAGCAGCACCGCGAAGATCGCCGAGCTGTAGTTGAGCGTGGTCGCGACCGCGAGCGGCAGCAGCGTCGCCGCGCCGAAGTTCATCGTCATGCCGAGCAGGCCGAAGCCCGAACGGCGCAGGTGCGATGCGGTGCGCCGCGTGCGCAGCAGGTCGGGCCTGCCGCGCAGGGCGAACCAGCCGAACAGGATCGGGATCGTCGGCAGCTGGCGCCAAAACATGATCTCGGCGAGATGGATGCCTTTGTTGCTCGCCAGCTTCACGCAGGCGAGCAACCCGGCGAGCACGAAGGCGGCGGCGAGGCGCAGCCCCAGCGCGAGCAGCGGGCGGTGGTGGGGATGGTCGCTCTCGGCCTGCATCGACCTTGGCGGTTAGACCACCCACATCGCAGTGCAAGCCGGAGATTGCGCGGGCCGCGGGCCGTGCCCATATGGCTGCCCCGTGACCGAGCCCGATTTCCTGCTCTTCGCCAGCGATGCCGAACTGGCCGCCTATTGGGGTGCGGCCTGCGTCCTCGCGGCACTGGCCTGCCTGATGATGGAGCGGCGGCGGATGAAGCGCGCCGAGATCAACCGGGTCGGCTGGATGCCGTGGACCGGCCTGTTTTTGACCTTTGCGGTGATCGGCGGCGGGCTGCTCGCCCTGGCGGTTCCCGTGATCCTGGGAAGCTAGCCCAGCTGCGGCTTCGAGCTGCGCGCCCGCATCTCGGTGAAGCTCTGCATGTAGAGCGCTTCGAAGTGCCGCTCGCGGTCGAGATCGCGCAACGTCTGTTTGCGCGTCGGCTTGCGGTCACCAAGAAAAAACAATTTGTCGAGCATCGCGTCGTCCTACCTTGAACCAAGGTATACGCCGAAATGCACGGGACTGATTGTACGAAGCCGACGTAATGCGGCGCGTACTTACAAGCAGGCTTCGAGATAGGCCTGGTCGAAGCCGAACATGCGCGCCTTTTCGAGCGTGTAGGGGCGCAGGCCCGAGCTGCGGAACTCGCCGAGGATCTTGCCGTCCTCGCTCTCGTCGAGATACTCGAACTTGAACAGTTCCTGCGTCACGATCACGTCGCCCTCCATCCCGATCACCTCGGTGATGTTCGTGGTGCGGCGCGAACCGTCGCGCAGGCGCTTCACCTGCACGATCAAATCGACCGATTCCGCGATCTGACGCGAAATGGCTTCCTTGGGAATCTTGATGTCGCCCATCAGGATCATGTTTTCCATACGGCCGAGCGCCTCGCGCGGCGAGTTGGCGTGCAGCGTACACATCGACCCGTCGTGGCCGGTGTTCATCGCGGCGAGAAGGTCGAAACACTCCGCGCCACGAATTTCGCCCAGGATGATGCGGTCGGGGCGCATACGCAGCGCGTTCTTGACGAGGTCGCCGATGGTGATCGCGCCCTGGCCTTCGAGGTTCGGCGGACGCGTTTCGAGCGGCAGCCAGTGCGGCTGCTGCAGGCGGAGTTCGGCCGCGTCCTCGATCGTCAGCACGCGTTCGCCGGGGTCGATCATCTTCGACATCGCGTTGAGCATCGTCGTCTTACCCGAACCGGTACCGCCCGATATGACGATGTTCATCCGGCAGGCGCCTGCGATTTTCAGCGCGGTGCACATCTTGTCGCTCATCGACCCGAAGTCCTTGAGCATGTCGAGCGTGATCGGCTTCTCGGAGAACTTACGAATCGACAGTGCGGTGCCGCGCAGGCTCAGCGGTGGCACGATCACGTTGACACGGCTGCCGTCCTTGAGGCGCGCGTCGGCCAGTGGCGTGGTCTGGTCGACCCGGCGGCCGACCTGGTTGACGATGCGCTGGGCGATCTGAAACAAATGGGTCTCGTCGCGGAACTTGATCGGCGCGATGACCAGCTTGCCCTTCTTTTCGATATAGGTCTGGTCGGGACCGTTGACCATGATGTCCGACACGTCGGGATCGTTGAGCAATTCCTCGAGCGGCCCGAAGCCGAGCAGTTCGTCGACCAGCACCTTTTCCAGCGCGAACTGTTCGCGCCGGTTGAGCGTGACCTTCAGCTCGGCCAGCACTTCCATGATGATCGGGCGGAATTCTTCCGACAGCTCGTCCTTCGTCAGCGTCGCCGCAGCTTCCGGATCGACGCGTTCGAGCAGGCGCGGCAGCACCTGCTCCTTGATCTTGTGGACGCTGGCTTCGAATCCGCCGACTTCGCTCTGGCCCGAGTGGGTGGAGTTCATCCGTTCCTCGAGGCGCGACATGGCGTCGCCATTCGAGGGCGCTACGGGAGCGGGCACCGCGGAATCGGTTTCGGGCAAGGGCGGGAATTGCTGGCCGCTGCGGGAGCTGTCGTTGTCGCGATCGACGCGAGTCTGCGCCGGGGGCGGAGTGCCGCCACGCATGGGCTTGGCCACCCCGAATTGCGGACGCGCACCGGCACTAATCCCTGCCGGTCCGTTCTTCCGTCCGAATGCGCTCATTCCGGTCACCCCCGAGGAAAATCCTGATTCATCGGACGGACCGTGCCTTACAGTGGCAAAGCCCGTCTCACGGGTTGTGGTGAATAGAAAGGAAACCTTGATTAATCCCTAATGGTGCGGGCGGGGACGGGCCGTGCGGAACCGTCCACGCGCCGACAATTCCAAGCATCGTTTGATTGCCGGCGAGGAATGGCTAAGTCGGCTCCCACAGCAAATCGGAGAACAGGCCTCATGTGCGGAATTATCGGTATTGTCGGTGCGGAGGCCGTGGCCGATCGCCTGGTCGACGGGCTGCGGCGGATGGAATACCGCGGCTATGACAGTGCCGGCGTCTGCACCTTGCACGAAGGGCGACTGATCCGCCGCCGTGCGGAAGGCAAGCTCGCCAATCTGGTGACCGAGCTGGCCGCCAATCCTGCCCCCGGCGAAGTCGGTATTGCCCATACCCGGTGGGCCACGCATGGTGCGCCGACGGCGAAAAACGCGCACCCCCATGCGACCGAGCATGTCGCGCTGGTGCACAACGGCATCATCGAGAATTACAAGGAACTGCGCGCCGAATTGCGCGAGGCGGGCCGCACGCTTGAAAGCGACACCGATACCGAGGTCGTGCTGCAGCATATTTCCTGGCTGGTCGAGCAGGGCAAGAGCCCGCAGGAGGCCGTGGCCGACGTGCTGCCACGGCTGCGCGGCGCTTTCGCGCTGGCGATCGCCTTTCGCGACCATCCCGAACTGCTGATCGGGGCGCGGCGCGGTTCGCCGCTCGTGGTCGGCTATGGCGAAGGGGAGACCTACATCGGTTCCGATGCGCTCGCGCTCGCCCCGCTGACGCAGCAGATCAGCTACCTCGAGGAAGGCGACTGGGTGGTGGTGACGCGCGAGGGCGCGACGATCTACGATGCCGAGAACACCCGGGTCGAGCGCGAGGTGCGCACCTCCGGCGCTTCCGCGGCGGCGGTGGAGAAGGGCAATTACCGCCACTTCATGCAGAAGGAGATCTTCGAGCAGCCGACCGTGGTCGCGCAGACGCTCGGTTCCTACCTCCGGCAGGCAGACAATTCGGTCGCACTGCCGCAATTCGATTTCGACCTCTCCAGCGTCCGGCGTGTCACCATCGTCGCCTGCGGGACCTCCTTCTATGCCGGCATGGTGGCGAAATACTGGTTCGAGCAGTTCGCCCGCGTGCCGGTCGACATCGATGTTGCTTCCGAATTCCGCTATCGCGAGCCGGTGCTCGAGGAGGGCGGGCTCGCGCTGTTCATCTCGCAGAGCGGTGAGACCGCCGATACGCTCGCGGCGCTGCGTCACTGCAAGGAAAACGGCCAGACGATCGGCGTGATCGTCAATGTGCCGACCAGTTCGATGGCACGCGAGGCCGACCTGCTCCTGCCGACGCATGCGGGCCCCGAGATCGGCGTCGCCTCGACCAAGGCCTTCAGCTGCCAGCTCGCGGTGCTCGCCGCGCTGGCCGCGCATATGGCGGTGAAGAAGGGGCTGATGAGCCGGGCGGAAGAGCAACGGGTGGTCGCGCACCTGCTCGAGGCCCCCGCCGCGCTCAACGCCGCGCTCGATCACGACGACGACATCGCCAGCATGGCGCATCTCATCGCTCCGGCGCGCGACGTGCTCTATCTCGGCCGCGGACCGGACTTCCCGCTGGCGCTCGAAGGTGCGCTGAAGCTCAAGGAAATCAGCTATATCCATGCCGAAGGCTATGCCAGCGGCGAGATGAAGCACGGGCCCATCGCGCTGATCGACGACGCGGTTCCGGTGATCGTTCTGGCGCCGTCGGGGCCGCTGTTCGAGAAGACCGTCTCTAACATGGAAGAGGTGCGCGCGCGCGGCGGCCAGATCGTGCTCATCTCCGATGCTGAAGGTCTCGAGCAGGCGGGCGAGGGATGCCTTGCCACGATCGAGATGCCGCGCGTCCACCCACTGATCGCGCCGCTGGTCTATGCCATTCCGGTGCAGTTGCTCGCCTATCACGTCGCCTGCGTCAAAGGCACCGATGTCGATCAGCCGCGCAATCTGGCCAAGTCGGTGACCGTCGAGTAGGTGGCACAGGCAGAGTTCCACGGTGTGGTAGGCCTTTACCCGGAGATAAGGATTTCCGGTTAACAGTATTAGCGTGAGCGAACAGGCATCCACCCTCAAGGCGAAAGCGGCCTCGCTGTCGATCGGGCAGGTCATCGGGATGGATGCTCCCGAGGGTAGCGATTGGGCGCAGGTCCACGGCCATCAATATGCCCTGCTCAAGGAACGCATGGGTGTGCGTGCCGCGCTGCACGTGCTCGGCTTCCTTCTCGCTGCAGCAATGCTTTACAGTGCCGTTCCGCTTCCCCTGCTAGGCGTTTGGGGAATGGCGCTGCTGTTCGCCGTCGGCCTTTCGGCCCGCGCCGATCGCCGCTTGGGCGACGCGGACACGCGCAGCATCTCACTCGACGAAATCAAGACGCATGCCACGACCTCTGCCGCCAAGGGCGCGATGTGGGGCGTGGGCATGATCCTGAGCGCCTTGGTCGCAGATCCTGCTGCGACAGTTCTGGTGTGGAGCATCGCGGCGATGATGGTGCTGGCGAGCAGCGCCAGCCGCTTCGGCGCATCGCTCTCCTCGATCAGCTTCACGCTAGCCGTGGGGGCCGGCGGGCTGCTCGCCGCGCTCATTGCCGGGCAGTTCATCCTGGCCACAGTGGTGCTTCTTTCGACGCTCATGTCGGTTTTCGGCGTCATCGAGAGCGCGCGCGTGGCGGTAGCCGTGCGCCTGACCGAATCGGCGATGCAGGAAAAGAGCGAAGTCGTTTCCATGCTCCTGCGCGAGTTCGAGGAGGGCAAGGCCGACTGGCTGTGGCAGATCGATACGCGGCGGCGCCTCAAGTCGGTCTCGCCCCGCTTCGCCTTTGCGTTGGGGCAGGAATCGACCCAGGTCGAAGGCCAGTCCTTCCTCCAGCTCATCTCGGGCAATGGCTGGAAGACCGGGCGCTTCCCGCAAAGCCTGCACGAGCTGGCCGAACGGCTGAAGCGCAAGGAGAATTTCTCCAACCTCCTGGTCAAGGTTTCGATCGACGGGCAGGATCGCTGGTGGGAGCTGTCGGGTACGCCGATCATCGACGAATTCGGCAATTACCACGGCTTCCGCGGTGTCGGTTCGGACGTCACCGAGCAACGGGAATCCTCCGAAAAAATCGAATATCTGGCGCGCTACGACACGCTGACGCACCTGCCCAACCGGAGGATGCTCAACGAGGCGCTGGGCGAGGCGCTGCAATATGCCGCCCAGTGGCGCTCGCGCTGCGCCTTCATGATGATCGACCTCGACCGCTTCAAGGCGATCAACGATTCGCTCGGCCATCTCGTCGGCGACCGGATGCTGGCCGAAGTTGCTGCGCGATTGAAGAGCTTGATGACCGATGACGAGGTCTGCGGAAGGCTGGGCGGCGACGAGTTCGCGGTCGTCATCCGCGACGCGGCGAAACGCGACCGGATCGAGAACCTCGCACGCGAAATCATCGAGCGCCTGTCCGAACCCTATGAAATCGAAAACCACGTCCTCTACGTCGGCGCCAGCGTCGGCTCGGCGCTGGGCCCGCGTGACGGACGCACGGTCGAGGAACTGCTGCGCAATGCCGACCTCGCGCTCTATCGCGCGAAGGACGAGGGTGGCGGTACGCATCGCGAATACGAGCCTTCGCTGCATGCCAATGCCGAAGAACGTCGCCAGCTCGAACACTCGCTGCGCCATGCGCTCGAGCGCGACGAGCTGGTGCTGCACTACCAGCCGGTGGTCGACGCCCGGACCGAGGGGGTGGTCAGCTTCGAGGCTCTGATCCGCTGGAACAGCGCCGAGCACGGCTTCGTCAGCCCAGGAAAGTTTGTGCCCCTGGCGGAAGACACCCGCCTCATCGTTCCGATCGGCACTTGGGTCATGCAGCAGGCGTGCCGCGAGGCCGCCGCGCACTGGCCGGCCAATGTGCGCGTCAACGTCAACGTCTCGCCCGAGCAGCTGCTCGAGCCCGATTTCGTCGCCACGGTCGTGCGCGCGCTGAGCGAAAGCAGGCTCGATCCCAAGCGGCTCGAGATCGAGGTCACCGAGAGCATCTTCCTGCGCGACGCCAGCGTGGCGCGCAAGGCGCTCGAGGAATGCATGGCGATCGGCTGCTCGATTGCGCTCGACGATTTCGGGACCGGCTATTCCTCGCTCGGCTACCTGCGCAAGCTCAAGTTCTCGACCATCAAGGTTGACCGCACCTTCGTCCAGGGGGCCGCGCAGCAGAGCCCCGAATCGATCGCGATCATCCGTGCCGTAGTCGCCATGGCCGACAGCCTCGGGATGACCACCACCGCCGAAGGGGTGGAGAACGAGGAAGAGGCGGCGATGATCCGCGGCCTCAACTGCACCAAGATCCAGGGCTTCCACTTCGGGCGGCCGATGCCCGCGAGCGACGTCCGCGCCATCCTCAGCCGCCAGGCCGAGGAGTGGCGCCTCAAGAGCGCCTGATCAGGCCTCGGCCAGCGCCTTCACCGCATTCTCGAACAGGGCGAGGCCGTCGGTACCGCCATGCGCCGCATCGACCGCGCGTTCGGGGTGCGGCATCATGCCGAGAACATTGCCTGCGGCATTGAGCACGCCGGCGATATCGCGGCGCGAGCCGTTGCAATTCTCGGCATAGCGGAAGGCCACGCGGCCTTCGCCCTCGAGCCGGTCGAGCGTGTCCTCGTCGGCGAAGTAGTTGCCGTCGTGATGCGCCACCGGAATGCGGATCGTCTGGCCGTTGTCGTAGCCGCCGGTGAACAGCGTCTGGCTGTTCTCGACCGTCAGTGCGACGGTGCGGCAGATGAAGGTCTGGCCGGCATTGCGCATCAGTGCGCCGGGCAGCAGGCCAGCTTCGGTCAGGACCTGGAAGCCGTTGCACACCCCCAGCACCGGCACCCCACGTTCCGCGCGGCGCTTGACGCTGCGCATGATCGGGCTGTTGGCCGCCATCGCGCCCGAGCGCAGATAGTCGCCATAGGAAAAGCCGCCGGGGAGGGCGATGAAGTCGAGATCCTCGGGCAGGTGGGCATCGCCGTGCCAGACCCGGATCGGCGCAGTCCCCGAGACCTTCTCGATTGCCACCGCCATGTCGCGGTCGCAATTCGATCCGGGGAAGGTGATGACGGCGGCGCGGAACGACATCAGCCGACCTTCTCGATGCGGTAGTTTTCGATCACCGTGTTCGCGAGCAGCTTCTCGCACATCTCGGTGAGGGCATCGTCGCTAGTATCGTTGGCGACGTCGAGCTCGATCATCCGGCCGACACGGACATCATCCACCCCGGCGAAGCCGAGGCCTTCGAGCGCATGATGGACGGCACGACCCTGCGGATCGAGGACGCCGGGCTTGAGCGAGACATGGACGCGGATCTTCATCGGGCAAGGCCTTTCGTTTGCCGCGCCTATGGCGCAGCCACCGCGCGCATTCAAGCGTCGGACGCGGATCGCTCGCTTCGGTCGCATGCGTGACATATTCGGAACGCCTGTAGCCCAATTGCAACAATTGAAACGAAACTGCCGCGAAACCGAGTGTCGCACCCCAAAAATCCGGCCGACATGCTATCGGGCGCGGACGGCGATATTGCCGCATACCTCCAAATGCCCGCATGATTCCATGCGAGCTCAAGCAGGAACGCTCCCCACCATGACCATCCGTTCGACCGCTGCCCATCTCCTCGGGGCCAGCACTCTCGCGCTCGCGGCCATCGCCGCGCAGCCCGCCTTCGCCCAGGAAGCCGATGCTCCCGCGGAAGCTGAAGCCACCCAGGGCCAGCTCAACACGATCATCGTCACTGCCAACCGGCGCGAGGAAAACCTCCAGGACGTCGCCGTTTCGGCTGCCACGCTCGATTCGAGCATGGTGAGGACCATCTTCGACGCCGGCGCCGAAGTGACCGCGCTCGCCGCGCGCGTCCCGGGCCTGTTCGTCGAAAGCTCGAACGGTCGCGCCGCGCCGCGCTTCTACATTCGCGGCCTCGGCAACACCGATTTCGATCTCGCCGCCTCGCAGCCGGTCTCGGTCGTCATGGACGACATCGTGATGGAAAACGTCACGCTGAAGAGCTTCCCGATCTTCGACGTCGAGCGCATCGAAGTGCTGCGCGGTCCGCAGGGCTCGCTGTTCGGTCGCAACACGCCGGCCGGCATCGTCAAGATCGACACCGCCAAGCCGGGCGACCAGTTCGCCGCGCAGCTTTCGGCGAGCTACGGCAGCTTCAACTCGCTCTCGCTCGACGGCGGCGTGACCGTTCCGATCGCCCCCGGGGTCGCCTCGCTGCGCGTTTCGGGCCTCTACCAGCACCGAGACGACTGGGTCGACAACGGCTTCACCGGTCAGGACGACGTGCTTGGCGGCTATGACGAGCTCGCCGGCCGCGCGCAGCTGCTGATCACGCCCGACAGTCGCCTGTCGCTGCTCGGCTCGGTCGCCTTCCGCGATCTCGACGGCACTTCGACGCTGTTCCGCGCCAATATCCTCGGCCCGGGCAACAACGACCTCAACGCCAATTACGACCGCGACACGGTGTTCTACGATGCCGGCGGCGGCAATGTGGCGAAGTACAATGCCTTCGTCGGCAGCTTCAAGCTCGACTACGACGCCGACTTTGCGACGCTGACCAGCATCACTGCATGGGCCAATAGCGAAGGTTCGAGCCGCGGCGACATCGACGGCGGCTTCGTCATTCGCGATGCAACCGACCCCGATATCGTGATCGAGACCGGCCCCGGCTTCATTCCCTTCGAGTCGGATACGCAGGACTCGATCGATCTCGAGCAGTTCACGCACGAGGTTCGCCTCGCTTCGAACCCGGGTGGCATGATCGACTGGCAGGTCGGCATGTTCGTCTTCCAGAGCGATTTCGACGTCACCACGGTCGGCTTCGGCTTCCCGCCGGCGGTCACCGTGCGCCACACCAACGACAGCTGGGCGACCTTCGGCCAGGTCTCGGTGCGGGCGAGCGACGTGCTCAAGCTCACCGGCGGTCTGCGTTGGACCGACGACAAGAAGGAATTCGCCGTCACCCAGACGTCGTTCATTTCCGGACCCGGCTCGAAGTACCGCATCGTCAAGGACGAGCGTCTGAGCTGGGACCTGTCGGCCTTCCTCGACGTGAGCGACGACGCCAGTGTCTATGCGCGTCTCGCCAACGGCTTCCGCGCTCCGACCATCCAGGGCCGCGACGTGGCCTTCGGTTCGCCGCCGTCGATCGCGACGTCGGAAAAGATCATGAGCTACGAAGCCGGCTTCAAGTCGGAAATGGCCGGTCGCCGCGTCCGCCTCAACGGCGCAGTCTACTACTACACGATCGAGGACCCGCAGTTCACTGCCGTTGGCGGTGCCGACAACCTCGTCCAGCTGGTCAATGCCAACAAGGGACGCGGATATGGCTTCGAACTCGACAGCGCGTTCCAGGTGACGCCGGATTTCCTGCTCACTGCCGGTCTGAGCTGGAACAACACCAAGATCCAGGACGAGAACCTGGCTGTGGGCATCTGTGCGCAGTGCACCGTGACCGATCCGACCGTCGTTCTGTCGGGCACCACCCGCGCTCTGGTCGACGGCAACCCGTTCCCCAATGCCCCCGAATGGATCGCCGACGTCACCGCGCGTTACGCCTTCCCGGTCGGCAATGCCGGTGAAGTCTTCTTCTTCACCGACTGGGCCTATCAGGGGAAGACCAACTTCTTCCTCTACGAAAGTGAAGAGTTCAACGCGAACAACCAGATCGAAGGCGGTCTGCGCGTGGGCTATGCCCGCACCGACGGCACGTTCGAGGTCGCGGCCTTCGTGCGCAACATCACCGATGCCGACAATGTGAAGGGCGGCATCGACTTCAACAACAACACCGCCTTCGTCAACGATCCGCGCGTGTTCGGCATCTCGGCGCGCGTCAGCTACTGAGGCGGGACCGCGTCAGAAAATCGGGGCCGGGGGGAGCGATCCCTCCGGCCCATTTTTATGGCTGCGCGGCAGGTTCGGCGGGAACCACGCGGATGCGGAGTTCCTGCGCCGGGTCGAGATAGCGCTGCGCCGCAACCTGCAGCATTTCGGGCGTGACCGCGCGGATACGGTCTTCGTAGCTGCGCACGCGGTCGAGCCGCTCGGAGTGAAGTTGCGCCTCATCGATCACCGCGAGCCACCAGCCGTTCTCGCGCCGGCTCAATGCGATCTGCTCGAGCAGCGGGGTCCGCGCGCGCTCGATCAGGTCGGCATCGATCGGCGCCTTGCGGAAATCTTCGACGATCGCGTCGACCGCCGCAAAGACCTCGTCGGCCTGCTCCGGCTTGACCACGACCGAGGTCGAGAAGGTGCCGTATCCGCGATAGATGCTCGACATGCTCGATCCCGCGCCGGGCGAATAGGAGGCACCGAGCTGCTCGCGGATGCGGTCGAGCAGTTCGAGCCGCATGGCGAGCGCGAGCATCTGCATGGTCGCCTCTTCCTGCGCGTCGGCGTCGTCGGTGGTCGGCCAATAGGTGAGCGCCAGCGCCTGGTCGTTCGCCCCTGCATGCGTGAGGACACGCTCGCTGCGGTCGCTCGCGAACTGTGCCTCCCGCTCGCTGTCCCAGCCTTCGAGCGTCGCCGCGCGTTGGGGCAGGGCACCGAAGCTCGCGGCGACCGCGGCAATCACCGCGTCGCTGTCGAAATCGCCCACGACGGAGATTTCGATCGGTGCCCGGGCGAATTGTTCGGTCACCAGCGCGCGGGCCTGCTCCAGCGTGACCGATGTCAGTTCTTCTTCGGATGGGAGTCCGAAGCGCGGATTGGCGTCGGCGAGGATTCGCGGAACCTGCGCGCGCGCCACCGCCTGCGGGGTCGCATCGAGCTGCGCGACATAGGGCGGGATCACCGCCTGCCAGCGCGTGAGCATTTCGGGGCGCAACCCGGGATCGGTGAAATAGGCGGCGCTGAGACGCATCTGCAACGGCAGGTCGGCCATGGTGGTACTACCGCGCACGGTGAACTTGTCCTCACCCGCATCGAAGCCGTAGGTCACCCGCCGTCCGGCGAGGACCTCGCGCAATTCGTCGTAGCCCTGCTTCCCAAGCCCGCCGAGCGCGCTGACCGAAGAGAGGAAGACCGCCTGCGCCATCTGGTCGCGCGGCAGCGCCAGCTGGCCCGAACCGACGCGGATCGCAAAGCGGACCCGATCCTTCTCGAAGGGCGTTGGCTTGAGATTGAGCCGGACATTGTTGGCGAAGCGAATTATGCGCAGGCCAAGGTCTTCGACCATGCCATCTTCCGCCACCGTCCCGGGCACGCCGAAATCGTCATAGGCGAAGGCCTGCTGGCCCATATCGGTCGGTGGATCGACAGGTTCGGCAGCAGAGGTGCGCCAGGCGTCGAGGATTGTCGCCTGCGCATCAGCGATCGGCTGCTTGGTCGAAACGTGGATCAGCGGGTCCGACAGTGCGAAGTGCCGTGCGAAGGCCTGCGACACCGCTTCGGCGGTGATCCCGGGCTTCTGCGCGAGGAACAGCTCGTAGGTTGTCTGCGGGGTGACGAAGAGCCGCTCCCGGCGCGCCGTCGAGAGGATCCCGTCGGCGAGCTGCGAGTTCCGCCGCGTGTCCTGCTGGCGCGCCGCGTCGCGATAACGCTGCTCGAAATTGGCGAGCTGCTCGGCCAGTTCTGCCTCGGTGAAGCCGTGTTCGACCGCGCGGCGCCATTCCTGCTCGCCGACTTCCAGCGCGCGCTGCCATTCGCCCTCGCGCGCCTGGATCGCGACCTGCGCCTCGCGCTGGATGTCGAAGAAGTCCGAGGCCGAGGCATTGCCGGTAATGATTGGCGATTCTGCCCCATTGGCGATCTTCTGCAGCCGACGGTCGAGAATCGCGGTGCCGAGCGCGACCAGCCGGCTCTCGTCGCTTTCCGCCACGGTGGGCCGCCGTTCGACATAAGGGGCGAAGCGATCGATCGTGACCAGCGTCTGGACATCGGGATCGACGAAATTGGCCGCCGCTGGCCCGCGCTCGAGGTCGAGCGCACCCTTGTCGACCTCGACCCGCGCCGTGGCGGGCGCCGTCCAGTCGCCGAACGTCGCGCGGATCTTCGCCTCGACAGTGTCGGGATCGACGTCGCCGACCACGACCATCGCGGAATTGTCGGGCCGGTAGTAGCGGCGGTAGAGATCGCGCAGCACTGCACCCGGCGCCGTATCGACGATCTCCTCGGTCCCGTCGGCCCGGAAGCGCTGCGAATAGAGCGTGTCGGGTGCGACGAAGCCGAACCAGTGCTTGATACGGCGCAGCGAATAGCTGTTGCGCGTGCGCGTTTCGGACTGGATCACCCCGCGTTCGCGATCGACCGCGTCGTCGGCGATGGTCAGCTCGCTCGCGGTCTGGCGCATCAGCATCAGCGCGGTGTCGAGCAGCGCCTCGTCGGTGCGCGGCAGGTCGAGCTTGTAGATCGTGTCCTCGAATCCGGTCGAGGCATTGGTATCCGCCCCGAAGGCGAGCCCGAGCCGTTCGAGCAGCTTGACCATCTCGCCTTCGGGCACCTGTTTCGAGCCGTTGAAGGCCATGTGCTCGAGCATGTGCGCGAGGCCCAGCTCGTTATCGCCTTCGTCGATGTAGCCGACATCGAAGCCGAAGCGGATCACCGCCGTGTCCTCGGGCGTGCCGTTCTTCAGGATGGCATAGCGCATGCCGTTGGCGAGCTTGCCGAAGCGTACCGCTGGATCGGGGTCGATATCGTAGACGGGATGTCCCCAGCCGGTCGTCGCCTCGACGGTCTGGCCAGGGGGGACGACGCGCGCCTCGCCCGCAATCAGCGGGTGGGCGAGGGCGAGAAGCGGGAGCGCCGCGAGTATGCGGCCGGTGGAAAATACGGACACGGAAACCTGTGCGATTGCGGCCGAGGCCGGACATGGTCCGACGCTATGCAATCGGCAGGCTTAAGCCAAGCTTTCCCGCAATTCTTGCCGCCACGTGGACCGCAAGCTGCGTGAACCTCACTTCTTCGGCTTGCTCGGCGTGCGCAGCCGCCCGCGATGGGCGCTCATGTCGAGCACTTCGCCCGGGCCGCTGTCGTCGTTCTGGAGCAGGCCTAGCCGGCGCGCGACTTCCTGATAGGCCTCGCTCTCGCCGCCCAGATCGCGGCGGAAGCGGTCCTTGTCGAGCTTCTCGCCGGTGTTGATGTCCCACAACCGGCAGCCGTCGGGGCTGATCTCGTCGGCCAGGATCACGCGGCTGTAGTCGCCGTCCCAGATGCGGCCGAATTCGAGCTTGAAGTCGACCAGGCGGATGTCGATCGCGCTGAACATGCCGCACAGGAAATCGTTGATGCGGATCGCCATCGACGACATGTCCTGCAGCTCTTCATGGCTGCACCAGTTGAAGCAGGCGATTTCCTCTTCGGAGACCTTCGGATCGCCCAGGCTGTCGTCCTTGAGACAATATTCGATCAGCGTGTGCGGCAGCAGCTCGCCTTCCTCGATGCCGAGGCGCTTGGACAGCGTTCCCGCCGCGACGTTGCGCACGACCACTTCGAGCGGGATGATCTCGACCTGGCGGACGAGCTGCTCGCGCATGTTGAGGCGGCGGATGAAGTGCGTCGGGATGCCGATGTGGCTGAGGCGCGTGAAGACATATTCGCTGATGCGATTGTTGATCACGCCCTTGCCGTTGATCGTGCCCTTCTTCTGGGCGTTGAACGCGGTCGCATCATCCTTGAAATACTGGATGATCGTGCCCGGTTCGGGGCCTTCGTAGAGGATCTTGGCCTTGCCTTCGTAGATCTGGCGGCGACGAGCCATGGGCGTGCATTCCTTCGCGCGTAAAAGACAGTCGCCCCGGCGCTCAATCGACGGGCGATTGCGACTGCCGGGGCGTGTGCGAAGCCCCATACAGAAGCGGGTGCGCGAAAGCAATTGCGCGGCATGGTTGCGCGCAGTAGCCGGGGGCCATGGGGGTATCGGTCGAACGGTTGCAGGGAAGCGCGCTGACCGACGCACTCGATGCGCTCGCGGCGCTGCGGATCACGGTCTTCGCGGACTTTCCCTATCTCTATGACGGCGATGCCGGATACGAGCGCGAATACCTCCGCGAATTCGCCCTGGAACCGGGATCTGTCCTGATCGCCGCCACGGACGGCGAGCGGATAGTCGGCGCCGCGACCGCCTCGCCGATGGCCGGGCAGAAGGCCGAGTTCCGCCGCCCTTTCGAAGAGCGCGGTCACGACATCGCCCGCCTGTTCTATTTCGGGGAGAGCGTGCTGCTGCCCGCCTATCGCGGGCAGGGAATCGGCCACACCTTCTTCGATTTGCGCGAAGAGGCGGCGCGCGTGGCCGGGGCGACCCATGCGTGCTTCTGCGCCGTGGTCCGGGCGGAGGACGATCCGCGCAGGCCTGCGGCCTATCACCCGCTCGACGACTTCTGGCGCGGCCGCGGCTATGAGAAGGCCAGTGGGCTGACCACCGTGTTCGACTGGAAGACGCACGACAGCGCGGACGAAATCCCGCATGCCATGCAGTTCTGGATCGGCGCGCTCTAGTGCACCGCCGTCGAGGGCGTATCCTCGACCGCCGGGGCATGATCGTCCTTCAGCTTCTCGATCAGCCTGCCAAGTGTCGCGCGCTGCACCAGCACGCTGAAGAGCACGGCGGCAAAGGTCGCCGCGAGGATGAGTTCGCGCGTCTCGCCGGGCGGTAGCGACAGCGCCAGCGCGATCGAGATGCCGCCGCGCAGGCCGCCCCACCACAGCACCCGTCCGGCCCCCTTGTCCGACAGCCGCGCCGCCGGGATCGCCTTGGTCGAAAGCGTCACCGCGATCGCGCGCGCTACGAGCGTCAGCGGGATTGCGGCGAGGCCGAAGAGCAGGTCGTCCGCCCCGGCGGCGAGCGCGATCATCTCGAGCCCGATCAGCAGGAACAGCACCGAATTGAGCAGCTCGTCGACCAACTCCCAGAACTTGATCACATAGTCGCGGGTCACGTCGCTCATCGCATAGGTAACCCCCTGGTTGCCGATCAGCAGCCCGGCGACCGCCATCGCCAGCGGGCCGGAGATGTGGAGCGAGGAGCACAGCGCATAGCCGCCCATGACGATCGCCAGCGTGATCAGCACTTCGAGCGTATATTCGTCCATGCTGGCGAGCGCGTGATAGCCGATCCAGCCGAACACGAGGCCGACGAGCACGCCGCCGCCCGCCTCGACCGCGAACAGCCGCGCGCCCTCGGCGAGCGAGAAGTCCGCACCGGTCAGCGCCGCGCCGAAGAGGATGGTGAAGACGACGATGCCGACCCCGTCGTTGAACAGGCTCTCGCCCGCCACCGCGCTCTGCAGCGATTGCGGGACCTTCTCTTCCTTGAGCACGCCGAGCACCGAGACCGGGTCGGTCGGGGCGATCAGCGCGCCGAAGACGAAATACCAGATCGGCGCCACGGGCAGCGCCAGCACCATTCCGACGCCCCACATGGCCAGGCCGACGAGCACTGTCGAAACGATCACGCCGAGCGTCGACAGCAGCAGCACCGGCAGCCAGGCGCTCTTGAGCCGGTCGAGGTCGACATGCAGCGCGCCTGCGAAGAGCAGGAAGCTGAGCATGCCCTGCAGCAGCGTCTCGGTGAAGTTCAGGCGCTGCAGCGTCTCGGCGACCCAGTCGTCCACCGTGATGGCGGGGATGAAGGCGTTGGCGATCATCAGCCCGATCGCGGTCAGTGCGCCCATCACGGTCAGGCCGATGACATGCGGCAGCTTGACGACATGGTGGTTGAACCAGCCGAGCAGCGCCGCGGCGACCACGAGCAGCGCGGCGAGGTCGAAAGCGGAAAGCGCACTGCTGGCGGTGTCATGCATGGCCGCTGCGTAGCGCGTGACATCGGCAAGGCCAAGGTTGTGCCCTCCGCCTGCGACCATTCCTGATCATGGCAGAGCCGGTCATGCCGTTGTCCTGAGCGATATCGTCCCTTTCCCAAGCAAGATGCGCGGAGCGACGATTCGACTTCTTGTCTTGGTCGGGTTCACGGTTATAGTTGCAGCGACGGGACTATTTTTCCATATTTTTTCCATACATCGGAGGGATCATTGATCAGGCAGATCGCGCGCAAATTCCTGAAGGGGGCGTCCTGGGACAACCCGGTTCTCAATGCGGGCTTTCTCGCGCTCGATCCCGTCGATTGGGCGGTGCGTGTCCCGCGGGGTCTCGGGCATCTTCCGCGGTATTCCCGCCGCATCCGCTCCAACGGGGTCGGCGGGCAATTCGGAGGCGGCAAGTTCGCCCATCTCGGCAATCTACTGGCCAATTATCTCGAAACCCATGCCGGCCTCACCAGCGGTTCGCGCGTGCTGGAGATCGGCTGTGGTGTGGGTAGGACTGCCTACGCCCTGCTCGACCGGCTCGAGCAAGGCGGGTTCACCGGTATGGACATCGAGCGGGTGAGCATTGAGGACTGCCAGCAACGCGGCGTTTTCAAACGCAAGGGATTCAAGTTCGATTCGCTCGACGTTCGCAACGACGAATACAATCCGAACGGGAAGTATGACGCGCACGAATACCGCTTTCCCTATGACGATAACGCCTTCGACGTGATCTTCCTCGTTTCCGTGTTCACGCACATGCTGACGAAGGACGTGGAGCAGTACATCTCTGAAATATCGCGCATGCTCGCGCCGGGTGGCCACTGCATGGTCACGACCTTCCTGATGGATCATGGGCGCGAGGGGCAAATCGGCACTTTCGCGCACACCGAGGACCGGCACAGCTTCATCGACCCGAAGATGCCCGAAGTGGCCGTTGGCTACGAGCAGGGCTTCTTCGAAGAAAATTTCGCCAAGCATGGTGTCGAGTTGTCGCATGGCCCGATCTGGGGGGCATGGCGCAAGAACTCGCCGCTGAGCGAAGGGGCGAATTTCGGCCAGGATATCCTGTTCTTCAGGAAGCCGAAGTAAGGCGCGGCGACAGTTGGCCATCCGGCGCGCGTGTCGCCGGATGGCGCCATTGGAGCGGCCGAAGCGATCGGCCGAAGCGCTACCTATCGGTACTGTTGGAGGGCAGGTCGTCGCGACCTGCGATGGCCCCGGCAAACCGTCCGGCGAACAAGCGGTGAAGTTCTGAAAAGGCCGGGCAGCGAAGTGGTGCCCAGGGGCGGAGTCGAACCACCGACACGACGATTTTCAATCGTCTGCTCTACCACTGAGCTACCCGGGCACACTGCTTCGGCGAAGGGGGCCGGTGCGGCCCCGCGAGCAATGAGAGCGCGCCTATGGCGAAGCGGGACCGCCTTGGCAAGGGGGTAATTAGTCCTCTTTCCCCTGAATGACCTCGGCGACGATTTCTTCGGGCAGCGCGGGCCGCCCGGGCACCGCATAGCCGTCGCCGAACCATTGCGAGAGGTCGCGGTCGCGGCAGCGGCTCGAACAGAAGGGGGTGTATTCCTCGCTGCGCGGCTTCTTGCAGATCGGGCAGGGGCGGGGCTTAGTCGTCATGGCCCACGATCTGGGCCGCGGCGGCCTCGATCGCAAGGCCCGGATCGATCTCTATCCGCACCGGGCGCGCGGAGCGCCGCTCGAGTTCCGCAAGCCATTCGGGCTTGAGCTTGGCCTTGAGCGCCGGATGCACGGTCAACAGCGTTGCGCCCGGCCCCTCGACCATTTCCGCGCGCCGCAAGGCCATGCGCGCGGCCAGTCCGACCCGCGAGATGGCGAAGCGATGGAGCAGCGAGGGCCCTTCTAGCCGCGCGACGATCTGGACGAAGCCGAAGCCGTTCATGGCGGTGCGCTCGTGCGGCCAGTCGGCCAGCGCCTCTTCGAGCGCCGCGTCGACCGCCTTGCGCTCGAGTTTGGCCTTGAGCGTGGGGAAATCGATCCCGATCGAGCCGCCGAGATCGAACAGCGGCAGCCAGCGCGCGATTTCGGGCACGGCGGCCAGCGCCAGTTCGCGCGGGGGAAGGTCGCCGTCGATGTCGATCAGCGTCATCGCGGGTGTCACGGAGAACAGCAGCGACCCGCCGGCGAAACCGATCTCGCCCGAGGATGCGGCATGCCAGACCTCTTCCCACGAGCCGGAGGGCAGGCGGCGGACTGGTATTCCGGTCTCGAAGACATCCTCGGCAATCGGGCTGGCCTCGTTCGCCGGGCGTGCGGCCGGGAGCTTGAAGCGCCCGCGTTCGGTCATGGCTGCGCGGGCCACGGCGAAGCGATAGCTCGCTCCCTCGCTTGTATCGCGGGGCAGCCTGTCGACCAGCACCTCGCGGCCGGAGGGGTGTTCGGCCAAGCCGCGCGCGCCGTTCTTGCGCAGCAGCCTTCCTTCGAATTCGTCGCCCGCGGCAAGTTCGCCCGGCCAGCGCAGCTTCGCGGCCAGAACTTCGTCGCCTTCGATCAGCAGGGCGCGGCGCTCGCCGATGCCCTCCTCGATCAGCCACTCAGGCAAGGTCGAACCCAGCCGCCTTGAGCAGCGTGCGCGTTTCGTAGAGCGGCAGGCCGACCACGCCCGAATGGCTGCCCTGGATGCGGCGAACTAGTCCTTCGGCCACGCCCTGGATGGCATAACCGCCTGCCTTGCCATGCCATTCGCCGCTGGCAATATAGGCGTCGATCTCGTCGGCCGAGAGTCGCTTGAAGATGACCACGGTCTCGCTCAGCCGCTCGCGCATGCTGCCGTCGGGCGCGCGCAGCGCGATTGCCGAGAGCACGCGGTGACGGCGGCCGGAGAGCAATTCGAGGCATTGGCGCGCGGTGGCCTCGTCCTCGGCCTTGGGCAGGATGCGGCGCCCGGCGGCGACCACGGTGTCGCCCGCGAGCACGAAGCCGTCGTTCGATGCCGCCGCCTCGGCCTTCTCGCGCGCCATGCGGCGGGCGTAGTCGCGCGGCAGTTCGTCCCTGCGCGGGGTCTCGTCGATATCGGCGGGCGCGATGGCGGAAGGCGTCGCACCGAGGCGGGCGAGCAGCTCGCGCCTGCGGGGACTGGCCGATGCTAGAATGAGAGTGGGCTGGCCCACGGGCGCTTATTGCGGGCCGGGGCCGCCGCGACCGGGCATGAAGCGGTAAGTGATGCGCGCCTTGGTCAGGTCGTAGGGCGTCAGCTCGCACAGGACTTCGTCGCCCACCAGCACGCGGATGCGGTTCTTGCGCATCTTGCCGGCGGTGTGGCCGAGCACTTCATGGCCGTTCTCGAGCTCGACGCGGAACATCGCATTGGGCAGTAGTTCCACCACCTTGCCGCGCATTTCGAGAAGTTCTTCCTTGGCCATCTAGTCTGTCGTGTCCGTTCGATTGCAATACGAGCGGCGGCCTTTAGCGGCGCAGGCGCGAAAAGGGAAGCCTTGGCGACACGCGGCGCCCATCTACGGACCACCTATCCCGCCCGACCAGCGACAATGCGATACGGAAACCGGGCTTGCGGTGGGGCATTCTTGGCCACATAGCCTTCTTTCGGGGGGCGGCTCGACATCGTCCATAGGAAGGCCCGTTCTTGAAATCGCTAAGGATCGCAGCAGTTTCGCTGGTAGCCATCGGTTGGGCCACCAGCGTCCAGGCACAGGATGTGGCGCAGGCCGCCGATGCCGCTTCCGAAACCGGCGAGGAGGACCTTGCCGCCCCGGGTACGATCATCGTCTCCGGCGAGCGGATCCGCGGGCAGCTGATCGTCGACCAGCCGGCGGTCGCCGAATACGACAGCGAGGACATTTCCGCCTTCGGCGGCAGTTCGATCGCCGACATCATCGCCGCGATCGAGCCTTCGACGGGCGGTGCGCGCGGCAGCCGTGGCGGCGGCGGGCCGGTGTTCCTCATCAACGGCATCCGCGTGTCGAGCCCGCGCGAATTCCGCTCCTACCCGCCCGAAAGCATCGCCAAGATCGAGGTCTTCGCCGAGGAGGTCGCGCAGCGCTTCGGCTACGATCCCGACCAGCGCGTCGTCAACATCGTGCTCAAGAACGACTATTCGGCGCTCACGCTCGAAGGTGAGCTCGAGGCGCCCGCACGCGGCGGCTACCGGCGCAACGAGGAGGAGGCGACCTATCTCAGGATCGCCGACGGCGCGCGGCTCAACTTCAACCTCGACGTCGAGGATACCAGCCTGCTGACCGAGGCCGAACGCGGCTTCACAGTGCCCTCGTCGATCCCCGGCGTCGCCGACGAGGCGCCCTTCCGCAGCCTGGTGTCGGACACCTGGCAGGTCGAAGGGACCGCCAACTACGCGCGCGCCTTCATCGACAGCGGCTCCTCGCTCAGCCTCAACGCGACTGCTTCGCGGGCGGAGAGAACGGGCCTCTCGGGCCTGCGCGACACGGGCAGCGCGATCGAGCCGATCGAGCGCCGCAGCCGGACCGACACGCTTTCGCTGGGCGCGGCCTACAACCGCAGCATCGGGTCGTGGAAGGCCACCTTCACCAGCGACGCGGTGCTCGCCAATGGCGATACCGAGATCGATCGCCGAACGGGAAGCGGTTTCGATACCGCCGAAGCGCGCACGCGGACGGTGGTCAACAAGGCGACCTTCACCGGCTATCCGGTCGAACTGCCAGCGGGCGAAGTGTCGGCCACGCTCGACCTCGGCTTCGACTGGAAGCGCTTGGAAAGCAGCGACACGCGCTCGGCGACCGATGCCTCGATCACGCGCCGCCGCTTCGATGGCGGGATCAGCCTCAATATCCCCATCGCTCGCCGCGGCGAGGCCTGGGGCGCGATCGGTACCGCGAGCCTCAACCTGTCCGCCGGGGCCGAGGACCTGTCCGATTTCGGTAGCCTCGCCAACTGGACCGCGGGCCTCAACTGGTCGCCCGTCGAGAAGCTCAACTTCCAGGTCACGCGCATCTGGCGCGAGGCGGCACCGGGGATCTCGGCGCTGGGCAATCCACGGATCGATGAATTCAACGTGCCCGTGTTCGATTTCGCGACCGGGCAGGACGTGCTCGCCACGGTTACCGCCGGCGGCAATCCCAATCTCGGCGCGGAGACGCAGTCGGACTGGAAGCTGGGGGCCAATTGGGAACTGCCGATCGACGGCATGCGGCTGCAGGTCGACTACGGCATCAACCGCTCGCGCGACGTGACGCTGTCCTCGCCCGCCTTTACCGCCGCCTTCGAACAGGCCTTTCCTGAGCGGGTGACGCGCGATGCGGGGGGCGAGCTGCTGGCCATCGACCGGCGTCCGGTGACGCTTTACGAGACACGCAGCCGCACGCTCAGCTTCGGCCTCTCGATGCGCGGGCGCATCGGCGGTTCGGATGAATCCGGGGGCGGCCGCTCCGGCGGTTCGCGCGGGGGCCCGCCGGGCGGGTTCGGTGGCGGCGGTGGCGGAGAGAGCCAGCAGCCGCGCTTCGATCCCGAACGCTTCGCCCAGTTGCGCGAACAGTTTTGCGCCACGCCGGCCTCGGACACGCCAGACCTGTCGCAGCTGCCCGAGGGCATGCGCGCGCGGCTGGTCGATGCCGACGGCAATCCCGATCCCGTGCGGGTCGAGATGCTGCGCCAGCGCCTGTGCAGCGCCGATGGCGAGGCCGATGTCGGCCGCTTCGCTGCCATGCGCGAGGCGCTGTGTGCCGAACCGCCGCGGATCGACGAATTACCCCTGCAGATGCTCGAACGGCTGCGCGGCGAGGATGGCGAGATCGACCAGGAGCGGCTCGGCCAGTTCCGCACCCGCATGTGCGCGGCAGACGGTGCCGGCGGCCCGCCGCGCGGCGAGGGCGGCCAGCGCGGCGGCGGGGCGGGGATGAATCCCTTCGCCCGGCGCGGCGGAGGCGGGCGCTATTTCGTCAATCTCAACCACACCATCGCCCTGCAGAACGAGGTCACACTGGCCGAAGGCGGGCCGGTGTTCGACCAGCTCGACGGCTATGTGCTCGGCAGCGGGGCGATCCCCAGGCACAGCACGCGGCTCGAAGGCGGCATGTTCATGAACGGTTATGGCGCGCGCCTTTCGGGCAATTACCTCGGCGAGGCGGTGCTGCGCGGCAGCGGGCTGCCCGGATCGAGCGACCTCTTCTTCGGCGATCTGGTCACCTTCGACCTGCGGCTGTTCGCCGACCTCGGCGAGATACTCCAGCGCGAGGAGGGCTTCCTGAAGGGCTTCCGCGTCGCCTTCGTGGTCGACAATATCTTCGACGGTCAGCGCCGCGTGGTCGACGCCAATGGCGACGTGCCCGATGCCTACGACCCGCGCCGGATCGATCCGGTGGGCCGCTATCTCGGCATCGACCTGCGGAAGATGTTCTGACCGGTCAGGCGAGCGCGCGGCGCGGGAAGAACAGGCTCGCGAGGCCTGCCGCGCGGAAGGGCTTCCAAGCCCCTTCGGGCTGCGCCAGCCGGTCGGCGATGGCATAGACGGCCGCCGGGTTCACCCCGAGCCCGCAATGGCTCGCGTGGACCTCGATGTTCTCGCACTCGGCATGATCGCCGCATTGCACCGATCCCCGCCAGTGGACGACGCCGTCGGTCCGCGTGAGGATCGAGGTGGTCGGCACCGGGGGCGCTTCGGCCAGCTTGCGGAAATTGCCGCCCTGCATCGGCTCGGGTTCCTTGCCGTTGAGATATTCGAACAGGCGAGCAGCGTTGGTATGCCCGCGATCTTCGCTGATCGGCGAGCCGAGGCTGATCACCCCGCGCACCTTTTCGGGTGCGAGCTTGGCCAGTTCGCGCGCGAAGACACCGCCGAGGCTCCAGCCGACGATGCTGATCGTTCCGCCCGTGCGTTCGTTCAGTTCATCGACGCAGCCCATCATCGCCTCGATCCGGGCATTGTCGACGCGGACGTTGCGACCGAGGTTCCAGCCGACCGCGTCGTAGCCGAGATCCGACAGCAGCGAGCGCAGCGGCGCGGTCGAATAATCCGACGCCATGAAGCCGGGCAGCACCAGCACGCCATGGCCGTCGCCGCGTGGCAACATCGAAAGCAGCGGCCGCAGCGCGTAGAAGCTGGCCAGTTCGCCCATCGCGCGGCCCGGTTCGGCCAGCGTCAGCAGGCGGCTGGGCGGGCGGGCTTCGGTGGTGGTTGTCGTCATTCGGTGGTCGGACCTTTCAGGGGCTGGGCAGGCTTCTTCGAACGCCCCGTGGAGGTCTTTGTGCCTCCTTTTGCGGGTTCGGACGGCTTTTTCCTCGGTGCAGCCCGCTTCTTGGCGGCGGGCTTCTTGGGTGCGGATTTGGCTAAGCTCTTCTTTGCCGCAGGTTTTTGTTCCGCAGGCGCGGCATTTCCCGCTGCAGCATCGCGCAATTGCTCAAAACTTTCGCGAATGCAGGCCGCGTAGAATTCCGGATCGTCCATCATCTCGCGGTCGGCGGTGAAGGCGATGGTCGCTTCCTTGGTGTAGCTCTGCACCACATGGGCGAGGCCCATGCCGTCGGTCAGGCAGATCAGGCCCATCATGCTCTCGAGCCGCGCACCGGCCGAGTAGATCGGCACCGGCGGGCCGGGCACATTGGTCACCACAGTGGTGAAGATCGGACCGACGCCGCGGTTGGCAAGGCTGAGGCGGGTATAGAGTTGCGCGCCGAGGCTCATCCACAGTGCCGGGCTGACCTTGCTCATCTCGGTCATGTTGCGCGCGCCCATGGCGTCGGTCATGGCTTTGGAATTGGTCGTCCGGTCGTGGACCCACGCGAGCCGCTCGATCGGATCGGCGATCTGCGTACCGAGCGGCGCGATCATCGCAGCGACCTGATTGCCCATCGCGTTCTTCTCGTCGGTCGAGCGGACCGAGATCGGCGCCATCGCGGTGAGCGATTTCTTCGGCAGCTCGCCCTTGCTGTCGAGGTAGCGCCGCATCGCGCCCCCGATGATGGCGAGGAAGACGTCGTTGACCTTGGCGCCCTCGGCCGCGCCGCGGATCGTCTTGATATCGGCCAGCGGGACGCTGACGCCCTCGACCACGCGGTGCGGGCTGATCTTCCGGTTGAAGCGCGTCTTGGGCGCGATCATCTCGGTCGAGACGTCGAATTCCTTCGCCGCGAGGCCTCTCAGCGCTTTGGCGAGGCCAGGGGCTGCCTTGGCCGCAACCTCGATCTGCTTGAGCGGATTGGCGATCGCGTTGAAATAGCTCTTGCCGAGCAATTCGATCGGATTGGGGACCTTCTCGGGCTTCCACTCGTCGGGCCCGGGCGGGGGCGGCTCGTCGGGCCGCAGCGTATGTGTCGCCTCCATCAGGTCGATCCCGCTCATCCCGTCGATCGCCGCGTGGTGGACCTTGGTGATATAGGCGTAGCAGCCCTTGGGCAGGCCTTCGACATTGTCGAGCCCCTCGACCACGGTGAATTCCCACGGCGGGCGGTCGAGATCGAGCGGGCGGGCGAAGATGCGCGCCGCCTGGATGCACAATTGCCGCCAGTCGCCCGGCGCGGGCAGCGCCACATGGCGGACATGGTATTCGAGATCGAAGTCGGGATCCTCGATCCAGTAGGGATAATCGAGATCGAAGGGCACGCGCACCATCCGCTGGCGCATGGTCTTGGAAAGCTGCAGGCGGCTCTCGAAAAAGGCGAGGATGTCCTTGAACCGCACGAAGCCGTCGGGCGCGGTTTCGGGATTGTAGATCAGGATCGAGCCGATATGCATCGGCGAATTGCGCGTCTCGAGCGCGACGAAACTCGCATCCATGCCCTGGAGCTGCTGCATCCTGTTCCCCTTGCATGCCCCGCTTTTGCGGGTGCGAAGGGGAAGGCTAGCACGCGGCGGAGCGCCGTCAACTTGCCGCGCCGGTCAATCGCTGACGTTGCGGAAGTCGCTGCTCAGATCGCCTCGCCCGCGGCGACGCCGCTCGCCCAGGCCCACTGGAAGTTGTAGCCGCCCAGCCAGCCGGTCACGTCGACCGCCTCGCCAATGGCGAAGAGGCCCGGAATACGCTTGGATTCCATCGTCTTGGACGAAAGCCCGGCGGTCGATATGCCGCCCAGCGTGACCTCCGCCTTGGCGAAACCCTCGGTGCCGTTGGGGCGGAAGGTCCAGCGCTTGAGCCGCTCGCCCGCAGCGCGGAGCGCCTTGTCGGGCAGATTGCCCATGTCGCCGTCGAGACCGAGTTTTTCCGCCAGAATGTCGGCGAGGCGGGCCGGGAGCGCTTCGCGAAGCAGCGTTCTGGCGCCCGTGCGCGGCGTGTCGCGCTTGGCCTCGAGCAGCCATTCCGCGCTGCGATCGGGCACGAAATCGATCAGCAGCGGCTCGCCCGGACGCCAGTAGGAACTCGCCTGCAGGATCGCGGGACCCGAGAGCCCGCGATGGGTGAACAGCGCGGCTTCGGCGAAGCCGGTCTTGCCGGCGATGGCGACGACCGGGGCGGCCACGCCCGAAATCTCGCGGAACAGCACTTCCTCGCCGCCCAGCGTCAGCGGGACGAGTGCGGGGCGCGGCTCGACCAGCTTGAGCCCGAATTGCCGCGCGAGGTCGTAGGCGAAACCGGTCGCGCCCATCTTGGGGATCGAGGGGCCGCCGGTGGCGATGACGAGGGCGCGGGCGCTGAAGCGACCCGACTGCGTCGTGACGGTGAAGCCATTGCCATGCTCGACCGAGCCGATTTCTTCGCCGCAGCGCAAGGTCACGTCGCCCTTGGCGCATTCCTCCAGCAGCATGTCGACAATCTGCCTGGCCGATCCGTCGCAGAACAGCTGCCCCAGAGTCTTCTCGTGCCAGGCGATCCCGTAACTCTCGACCAGGTCGAGGAAGTCGCGCGGCGTGTAGCGGGCGAGGGCGGACTTGGCGAAATGCGGATTGGCGCTGAGGTAGTTCGCCGGGCGGGCCCCGATATTGGTGAAATTGCACCGCCCGCCGCCCGAGATGAGGATCTTCTTGCCCGGCCTGTCGGATTTTTCGAGCACCAGCACGCGTCGCCCGCGCTGCCCCGCACGAGCCGCGCACATCAGGCCCGCGGCGCCGGCGCCGAGGACGATCGCATCGTAGCTGTCGGACATCTACGCCTCGTCGAGCGGGTATTCGGGGGGCTGCCGCGCGGCGATGAAATAGAGCAGCGTTCCCGCCGCGACGAAGCCCGCCAGCACCAGCCAGGCCTGCGCCTGCGCCTGCAGCGCGATGTAGAGCGAGCTCGCCACGGCGATGATCACGCAGGCGAGGTGCCACGGATTGATCCGCCCCTCGCGGTGTTCGAGCACGGGCAGCGCGCAGCTCGTCACGACATAGGTCACCAGCCGTACCAGCGTGCCCGCGATTGCGAGCACCTCGAAGCCCTCCCACAGGCCGAACAGGATCGACACCACGCCGTAGAACAGGATCGCGTTGAAGGGCGTGAGGAACCGTGGGTGGACGTATTCGAACCAGCGTGGAAGCATGCCGCGCTCGGCCATGCCGTACATCAGTCGCGGCTGTGCGACGCCGCTGGCGAAATTGTTCGCCCCGATGCTGAAGCTCGCCGCGACGACGATGGCGAGCGAGCCGAGCGGGCCCATCGAAGCCTCGGCCACGCCGGCCAGCGCGTTGGTCTCGCCCGCGAACTGCGGCCCGATGGCGATAAAGGCCCAGATGATCGCCATGTAGAGCAGCGTCACCCCGCTCACCATGGTGACGATCGAGCGCGGCACGTCGCGCTTCGGGTCCTTGAACTCGCCCGCCGCCTCGACGACGCCCTCGAAGCCGATGAAGGCGTAGAAGGTCAGCAGCACCACGCTTTCGACCGCGCTGAACTGCGGCAGTGCGACTGCCCCCAAGCCGCCATCGGCGAAGACGGCAGCCACGATCAGCGCGCCAAGCGGCAGCAGCTTGATCGCGGTCATCACTCCCAGCGTGCCGACCGAGGCGCGCATGCCGTAGAGATTGACCAGCGTGATCAGCGCGAGGCCGATGGCCACCGCCACCGGCGCGGCGATCGGTCCGGCGAGGCCGGGGAACAGCGCGGCGAGATAGGCGACCATCACATGCATGTTCGCCGCCGCGGTCACGATCGCGCTGGCATAGCGTGCCCAGCCGGCCTGGAAACCGACGAAGCGCCCGAAGGCGGCCTCGCCATAGAGGACCGAGCCGCCGCTGTGCTCGAAGCGGCTCGCCATCCAAGCGTAGCACAGCGCCAGCGGCAGGAAGAGGATCCCGCCGATCAGCATCATCCACGGTGCGAAGCTGCCCACCGCCGCCACCAAGACCGCGGGCAGTGCGAAAATCCCCGCGCCGATCATCCCGTTGAGCGGAAAGAGCGATGTGCCCCAGAAGCCGACTGTGCGCGGCGGTGCGATCTTGGTCCCGTCCATGGGCGCTGGGGTGCCCGCAAACGCCTGCCCGCGCAAGCGGGCTTGTCGCCGCCTCAGGCTTCGCCGAGATAGAGCGCGACGAAGTTGATCGTGTCGATCGTCCCGTGGACCAGCACCAGCGGCCACAGATTGCGCTTCAGCAGCAGGAAGGAGATGGCGAAGGCGAGGCCGATGAGCCCGGTCATTACCAGTCCGAACAGCCCCTGGTAGTAATAGTGGCCGTAGCCGAAAATCAGCGCGGGCAGCAGCACCGCGATCGCCAGCCGGCCGGGCACACCCGCCAGTCCGGCGGCAAGGCGGGTGACCATGTAGCCGCGGAAGAACATCTCCTCGCCGAAGGCCGCGCTGGTCCAGACGAGGCCGAGCCACAGCAGCAGCATGGGCAAATTGCCCTCGACGTTGCCCCAGCGCTCCTCGACCCCGGCAGTATCGGTGCGCGTCAGACCCATCGGTTCGCCGACGAACATCACCAGTGCCACCGCTGCGGCGAACAGCGCGAAAGGTACCAATGCCTTGGGCAAGACCAGCGCCTTTGCTCTCCAGCCGGGCAGGCGGATCAGGCCCATGTCGCGCCAGGCGACGCCGCGGGCGCGCAAATAAAGCGTCAGCACCACCAGCGTCAGCAGGAGCGACATCGGCCCCGAATAGGCCCAGGCAAATTGCGCGAAGACCAGTCGCGACCCGAAGGCCAGCGCGGCGAAGGCGAGCACTTCGGGGACGACCCACCAGTTTGCGGTGCGCTCTGTCTCGAGCGGCTGGATTGTGGCGGTGGCCTGCATGCATTCCCCATTCTGTGTTGGTGTAGCAATACAGCATGACAAATGATTGGCAAGGCACGCGATTGTGCAATGGGCTTTGCCCGCCTATCTCCACCGCCATGTCGCGCAGCAAGGCAGGTTCCCCGCACGATCCGAGAGGCCAGGAGCGGTTCCACGAGGAACGCGCCACCTATACGGTCGCCAGCGCGCAGCCCGATCTGGAAGCCGGGATCACCGCGATCCGCGAGACGGTGAAGACGCTCAAGCCGCGCCCGGGCGTCTACCGCATGCTCGATACGCGCGGCGACGTGCTCTATGTCGGCAAGGCGCGCAGCCTCAAGGCGCGGGTGGCGAACTACACGCAGATCAAGGGGCTTTCGAACCGCATCCAGCGGATGATCAGCCAGTGCCGCGCGATGGAGATCGTCACCACCAATTCGGAGGCCGAGGCGCTACTGCTCGAGGCGCAGCTGATCAAGCGCTATCGCCCGCCGTTCAACGTGCTGCTGCGCGACGACAAGAGCTTCCCCTTCATCCTGCTCCGCGCCGATCACGCCTTCCCGCGTATCCAGAAGCATCGCGGCGCGCGGCGGGCGAAGGGCAATTACTACGGCCCCTTCGCCAGCGCGGGCTCGGTGAACAAGACGCTGAACGCGCTGCAGAAACTCTTCCTGCTGCGGAGCTGCACCGACAGCTTCTTCACCAATCGCGACCGGCCCTGCCTGCTCTACCAGATCAAGCGCTGCTCGGCCCCCTGCGTCGGGCGGATCGACGAGGCGGGCTATGCCTCGCTGGTGCGCGAGGCGCAGGACTTCCTCGGCGGCAAGTCATCGGCGGTGCAGGCGGAGATCGAGAAGCAGATGGCGAAGGCCGCGGAGGATCTCGACTTCGAGACTGCGGCGATCCTGCGCGACCGACTGCGTGCGGCGACCTTCATCCAGGGCAGCCAGGCGATCAATGCGCAAGGCGTGGGCGATGCCGACGTCTTCGCGCTTGCCGCCAAGGGCGGGCAGGTCGGGGTGCAGGCCTTCTTCATCCGCGGTGGCCAGAACTGGGGCCACCGCACCTTCTACCCGCGCAACACGGGCGATCTCGAGCTGGGCGAAGTGCTGTCCGACGTCTTGCTGCAATTCTACGAGGAAGTGCCGCCGCCGCGCACCATCCTGACCGATCGCGAACTGCCCGAGCAGGAGCTGGTAGCCGAGGCGCTGGCGGAAAAGGCGGGTCACGCGGTGGCGATCTCGATCCCGCAGCGTGGCGCACGGCGCAAGCTGATGGAGCAGGCGAGCCGCAATGCGGTCGAGGCGCTCGACCGGCGGCTGGCGGAAAGCGGCACCAAGGCGAAGATCCTGCGCGAGCTCGCCGAATTTCTCGAGCTCGACGAGCCGCCGCAGCGGATCGAGGTCTACGACAACAGCCATATCCAGGGCACCAAGGCGGTCGGGGCGATGGTCGTCGCCAGCCCCGAGGGCTTCGAGAAGGGCCAGTACCGCAAGTTCAACATCAAGACCGCGCAGACCAACGACGATTTCGGGATGATGCGCGAGGTCATGGCGCGTCGCTTCCGCAACCTCGCCGAAAACCCCGAGGGCGAGGAGGGAAAGGCCAACAGCCACGAGACCGTCTGGCCCGACCTCGTGCTGATCGACGGCGGCAAGGGGCAGATGTCCTCGGTGCGTGACACGCTCGAGGAGATGGGCATCGAGCACGTCCCGCTGATCGCCATCGCCAAGGGGCCGCATCACGGGCGCGAGGGGCGCGAGGTGTTCCATTTCCCCGACGGGCGCGAGAAGACGCTGCCGGTCAATTCGCCGCTTCTGTTCTATCTCCAGACGCTGCGCGACGAGGTCCACCGCTACGCCATCGGCGCGCACCGCGCCAAGCGCAGCCGCGCGATCACCGCCTCACCGCTCGACGAGATCCCCGGCATCGGCCCCTCGCGCAAGCGCGCGCTGCTGCTGCATTTCGGCACCGCGGGGAAGGTCCGCGCCGCGGCGCTCGACGACTTGAAGCGCGCGCCGGGGATCAGCGAGGGCGTGGCGCAGCAGATCTACGATTTCTACCACGCGGGTGGGTGAGGAAAGCATTGTCTGAGCCAAATCGCCACCACTACCTCCCAGAGTTCTATCTTTCTCGCTGGACCGTCGATGGAGTGCTTTGGAGGTTTTTACGACCGAGAGGTCCGAAGCATGAAATTCACGCACGCCGCGTCGCCCCGAAAGCGATCGGTTTCCAACCTAATTTATATGCCTATCCCCGTCCGGAAGACCCTCGCCATCGCCAAACTATTGAAGCCGATTTTCTTCAAAAGATCGATTCAAAGGGCGCGGCCTCCCTCAAAAAACTGGAAGGTGGTGAAGCTGCAAGTCCCAATGACAAAATACATATCGTTCAGCTGCTCCTTTCCTTCATTCATCGTACTCCAGGAAGAATCCAATTTCTGCAGAACGAACTGAGGAATCGATTGCCGAAGGATTTCAATCCTGAGCAGTTGCCCGATGATTTTTTCCGACATTCAGCTTTAGGGGTGTTCACCGATCTCGTGGCATCCGACATGATGATCTCGGAGTTAGTTCGTTTTTCGATATTCCTGTTGTCTGTAGGCGAAAATAAGCATCGTCTTATGACGTCAGATCGACCAACCATTTTGTCAGACGGACTGCATCACATTCACAGTTTTGTGATGCTTCCTATCGGCCCGAACAAACTTCTAATTCTCGCAAAAAGTCGTGATGTGCCGGATGCCTTCGCGAATCAGCCTTCGGGAAAGCTCATTACAGCAATTAACGATGCTGTTGTCACTCAAGCCGAAGCGCTAGCTATCGGAAACAAGATTAGTGATAGACATTTCATAGACAAGCGACTGCAACGCCAATCATTTGACGTGCATAATGAACTGAAGTCTGACGGATTAATTCGGTGGAGAGCACCGCTTTAGTGTTGGCGGGCGCTAAAGCCTAGTCTCTCGAAGACCAGCCTACTCCCCACGCACCGCCGCGCTCTCCTCGCGCACGGCCTTGAACTCCGAACCGTCCTTCCACCCCGGCCACCTATCGCTGTTGGCCAGTTCGGCGCCCATGTCGCGGAACAGGGCGATGTCCTGCGCCGCGCCCGCGAGGTTCCAGTCCTCGTTCCAGGCGTCGCAGGCGGCGTGGTAGCAATCGCCGGTATAGGCATCGACCCAGGCCTGGCCGGCCTCCTTGCCGCCCTCGACCAGGTCGGAAGCGCCCGCGATGCCCATCATCAGCATCACCGGCACGCCGCGCTTGGCGAGGCTGAAATGGTCGGCGCGGAAGAACAGCCCGCGTTCGGGCAGGCTTTCCTCGCTCACCGTGCGGCCCTGTTCGGCGGCGAAGCGCGCGAGATCGTCCTCGAGCGTGCCCTGGCCCTTGCCGACGAGGATCACGTCCTTCGCCAGCCCCGCGGTCTGGAGGATGTCGAGGTCGAAATTGGCGACCGTCTTGGCGAGTGGGAAGAGCGGATTGGCGGCGTAATATTCGGAGCCGAGCAGCCCGCGCTCCTCGGCGGTCCAGAAGGCGAAGACCACGCTGCGCTCGGGCGCGGGGGCAGCCTTGAAGGCGCGCGCGATCTCGAACAGGCCGGCCACGCCCAGCGCGTCGTCGTTGGCGCCCGCGCGGTAGATGCGGCCCTGCGCATCGGGCTTGCCCTCACCATAGGCATCCCAGTGCGCGCCATAGATCACGGTTTCGTCGGGTCGCGCGGTGCCCGGTATCTTCGCCAGCACGTTCTGGCTGTCGACCACCTCCTGCGTCACCGGGAAGGAGGCGGAGAGGGTGGTGTCGAGGTCGATCGGCTTGAAATCCTTGCGCCGCGCGGCCTGGCTCAGCTCGGCTAGGTCGTATCCCGCATCGGCGAACAGCGCCGTCGCGGTCTCGCCCGAGATCCAGCCCTGCAGCGCGAGGCTGGTGACGTCCTCCGCCTTGCGGACGACGTCGTAATTCTCGCCGCCGGGGCTCTCGATCACGTTCCAGCCATAGCCCGCCGCCTCGGTCTCGTGGACGATCAGCGCGCCGACCGCGCCCTGCCGCGCGGCCTCGGCGAATTTGTAGGTCCAGCGCCCGTAATAGGTCATCGTCCGCCCGCCGAAGCTGCCCGCGACCGGCTCGTCCTCGCCGGCATGGAAATCGGGATCGTTGACCAGGAACACCGCGACCTTGCCCTTGAGGTCGACGCCCTTGAAATCGTCCCAGCCGCGCTCGGGCGCATCGACGCCATAGCCGACGAAGACGAGCGGCGCGTCGTCGATCCGCGCGGTGTCGGAAGGCTGCAGCGTCGAGACGTAGATGTCCTTGGGGAATTCCAGCGCCGTCGTGGCGCCGTCATGCGCGAAGGCGAGCGTCTGCGGCTCGCCCAGCCGGGTGTGGAGCAGCGGGACCTTCTGCGTCCATGTGCCGTCCTCGCCCGCCGGTTCGAGGCCGAGCCCCTGCAGGCGCCCGATCAGATAGCCGATCGTCCGCTCCTCGCCGACCGTCCCCGGCGCGCGCCCCTCGAACTGGTCCGACGCCATGGTGCGCACGGTCTCCACCAGGTGCTCGGTGTCGATGCCGCTGGTGTCCGCCTCCTGCTGCGCGATGGCGGATGTCGCGAGGAAAAGCGCCGTCGATGCGGCAAGGCTGCGAAGGAACATGGAAATCTCCGGTTGAGGGCAGGGCGACCCTAACCGGCTGCGCCCATGCTTGCAAAGGCCCGCGCCCTCCGGGTGCGCGGGCCGGCGACGGAGAATGGCCGCAAATTGATGCAGATCAATGACCCGCGCTGCGCACTCGCGTTAGCTTCTCATCCGAAGCAAGGCCGCGCGTGCCTCGGCGGTCTGCCCACAAGGAGAGACCCCATGCGCTCGATACTCCTCCACGCCCATGACGACGGTTCGTTCGACAGGCGGCTCGACGTCGCGCTCGATCTCGCCCGTGCCTTCGACGGCCACCTGACGATTCTCCATACCTTCCCCTATTCGGTCGGGACGATGACCGACCTGCAGGGCGCCGCCTTCGCCGCGATGGCGCCGATATGGAAGGAGCAGGCGGAAGAGATGCGCGCCAAGGTTGCGGCGGACATGGCGAACGAGGACGTGCCGTGGGACTGGCACGAGGCGATCGGACCCGCCGCGCTCGGCCTGCTCCAGCACTCCTCGCTGATGGATTTGATCGTACTCGGCGCGCGCGAGCCCGTCGACCTTGGTCGCGCGCCCTCGTGGACCGCCGGCGAACTCGCGATCTCGGCGCGCTGCCCCGTGCTGGTCCTGCCAGAAGACAGCAAGCGGTTCGACGTCGCGGCGCCCGCGCTGGTCGCGTGGGATGGATCGGCCGAGGCCAGCCATGCGCTGCGCGCCGCGCTCCCCTTCCTCGCGCGGGCGGAAGGCGTCTTTCTTGCCAGCGTGGCAGAGGAAAGGGCCGGCGACAGCGAACTGCCCCCGCTAGGCGGCGCGGACTATCTCACGCGGCATGGGATCGCCTGCGACGTGGTCGAACTCCCCGATCCGGGCAAGCAAGGCGTCGCGGGCGCGCTCGTCGAGGCCGCGGAACAGCGCCAATGCGGTCTGGTGGTGATGGGGGCCTATGGTCGCACGCGGCTCGCCGAGCGGATCTTCGGCGGTGTTACGCGCGCCATGCTCGACAAGGTGCGCCTGCCGCTGCTGATGACGCATTAGCGGCCGGGGCGGCACTCAGGCCTGCGTCGCGGTGCCCGCCACGACGTAGAGCGTCACCAGCAGCCCTGCCATCAGCCCCGCCGGGCGATAGCTGCCCGTCCGCCGCCAGACGAAGGTGCCGATCACCGCCAGCGCCGCCAGCACGGGCACGAACTGGATCGCGATCACGGTGCTCAGCGGGTCGAAGGCTGTGACCAGCGTCCCGCTGACGAAGAAGATGCCGTAGATCGCAGCGAGCATCGCCGCCATGCCCGCGGCGAGCGCGGCGACGGCGGCCAGCATCCGCTTGCCCGTCCCGTCCTGCGCCACCGTCAGCCCCGCCAGCGTGCGCATGATCGCGAGCATGGCGAGCGTCAGCGGAACGAGGTAGATTGCCACGCTCGTCCAGTGATGCATTGCGGGCAGCTTGATCGCCACCACCCACAGGCGGAAGTCGGTGAGGAACAGCGCATCGGCCAGCCACAGCGCGGCGTAACCTGCCGCAACGCTCGCGATCGCCAGCAGAGCCGTGCGCAGCCAGTGGGGACGTGTGTCGGGCAGTTTGGGTTCGGTGAAGCGGGCGATGGCCAGCCCGATCGCCGCGACCAGCAGCGCCCAGGCGGTCACCTGTGTCGTCACCTGCTGCGGCAGCGCTGCCGAGACGGGGACGAGCAGGTAGACTGCTCCGAACACGGGGAAGAACAGCAGCGCGGGGACCAGCGTGGCGAGCGCGAAATCGCGCCACCAGCGCTTGTCGCGCGTCTCGCGGGCGGCGGTGGGCACGCCGCGCAGCGCGGCGAAGCCCGGCAGGCGCAGCAGCAGGTCGAAGGCGCCGAGCAGCACCAAGACGAAGCCGACGAGGCCGATCCCGGTCCCGATCTCCTTCCACAGCCAGGTCTGGTCGGTCGCGGGAAGCGGCTTGCCGCCCTCGAGCGTGCGCGCGAACCAGTCGGTCGCATCGCCGATCGCGGCATGCGAGAAATGGTCGCCCGGATGGGTGGTCACGGGCTGATAGAGGCGCCGAGCGGTGCCCGCGGCGATGTCGCCATAGGTTTGCCCAGCGACCACCGGCCCCTCGGTGCCGAAGACCGCCTGCAGTTTCTCGCTCTTGGCCACATCGAGCGCGCGGGGCGTGCCCCACATCAGCGCGGAGAATTCGTCATGCGTGCTGAACACCAGCCCGAGGTTGCGCGGCCATTGGGGCGAGCCTTCCTGCGCGAAGGGCGCGCCGGTGGAGGAGCCTTCGAGCACCACCGATCTGTAGGCATCGGGCATGGCGGCGGCCGCGGCGAGGACGGTCCAGCCGCCCATCGAATGCCCCTCGAGCCCGATGTTGTCGGTGTCGACCATCGGCAGCGAACGCAGGTAGGCGAGGCCGTCGGGCCCCCCGAAGCCATGCGCGAATGCCGGTCCGTCGCTATAGCCGTGCCCCGTCTGGTCGAGCGCGAGCACGACATAGCCGCGCCGCGCGAACTCGATCGCGAAGCCGTCCTGCGTCTCGCGCGAATTGATGTAGCCGTGAACCGCGAGGATGCCCGGCGCCTTGCTCTCGGGCGACGCGCCTGCGGGGACGTAGAGCAGCGCGCTCATCCGCTGGCCGCCCGCGCCGGTGAAGCGCACGTCGGTGACCGCCGTCCCGCCCGTGGTCCGCACGCTCTGCGCCAGCCAGCCGCCCGCCAGTGCCAGCAGCAGTCCCGCTACAAGCAGCCAGTACTTCGCGCGCTGCGCGCCCGCTTCGTTCGCCATGCCCGGTTTCCCCTCTCGGCTCACGTCTTAGCAAGCTTTGGCGGGGAAACCCAAGCGGTTGGTGTCAGTCGCGCGGTTTCCCGCCGGGCTTGCGCTTGCCGGCGAACTTCTTGCCCTTGAACGGCTTGTCGCCGCCGGGACGCTTGCCCGGGCCCTTGCCCTTGAACCCGCCACCCGGGCCCTTGCCCATCGGGCGTGCGTGCACGCGCGGGCCGCCCTGCTTGCGGTTCTCGCGCGCCTCCATGCGCGGGCCCTCGGGCGCCTCGATGATGGCGATCGCGTCCTGCTCGTCCTCGGGGCTGGCGGTGCGCGCCACGGCATCGGCGAACTTGGCGGCGACCGCGCGCGGCACCTGGAACCAGCTCTCGTGCTGGCCGATGCGGATCGCGCCGATCTCGTTGCGGGTGATGTGCCCGCGGCGGCAGATCAGCGGCAGCAGCCAGCGCGGTTCGGCATTCTGGCGGCGGCCGATGTCCATCTTGTACCACACCACGTCGTCGAAGCCGGGACGGTGGCGCTCGGCCTTGGCCTGCTCGCGCGCCTCGGGCGTGTTGGCGAGCAGTTCCTCGGGCTCGGGCATTTCGGCGCGGCAGGCCTGGACCAGCGCCGCGGCGATGTCCTCGGGCGTCATCCGCGCCATGATGTCGGCGGCGAGCTCGCGGTCGTAATCCTCGATCTCGCGCGGCTCGGTCAGCTTCTCGATCAGCCGCGTGCGATCCTTGGCGCGGATCATCTCGGGGGTCGGCGCATCGAGCCATTCGGCCTCGATCCGCGCGCCGCGCAGCATGCCCTCGACGCGGCGGCGGCGGTTGTAGGGGACGACCAGCGCGGCGGTGCCCTTCTTGCCCGCGCGCCCGGTGCGGCCCGAACGGTGCTGCAGCGTTTCGGCATCGCGCGGGATCTCGACATGGATGACGAGGCTCAGCGTCGGCAGGTCGATCCCGCGCGCGGCGACGTCGGTGGCGACGCAGACGCGCGCGCGGCGATCACGCAGCGCCTGCAGCGCGGTGTTGCGCTCGCTCTGCGAATGCTCGCCCGACAGCGCGACGACGCCGAAGCCGCGGTTCTGCAGCGTGGTGTGCAGCCGCCGCACGCTCTCGCGCGTGGCGCAGAAGCAGATCGCGGTCTCGGCCTCGTGGAAGCGCAGCATGTTGACCACCGCATTCTCGATTTCCGAGGGGCTGACGGTGATCGCCTGGTAGGCGATGTCGCCATGGCCACGCGTCTCGCCGACGAGGCTGAGGCGCAGCGCATTGCGCTGGTAGCGTTCGGCCAGCCGCTCGATCGGGCGCGGCATGGTGGCCGAGAACAGCAGCGTGCGGCGCGTTTCGGGCGTGGCGTCGAGGATTTCCTCGAGGTCCTCGCGGAAGCCCATGTCGAGCATCTCGTCGGCCTCGTCGAGCACCACCGCGGTGAGGTCGGAGAGGTCGAGCGCGCCGCGTTCGAGGTGATCGCGCAGGCGCCCGGGGGTGCCGACGACGATCGCCGGGCCGCCGCGCAGATTGCGGCGTTCCTTGCTCGCGTCCATCCCGCCGACGCAGGTGGCGATGCGGATATGCGCGCCGGCATAGAGCCAGCCGAGCTCGCGGCTGACCTGCAGCGCGAGTTCGCGCGTGGGGGCGATGACCAGCGCGAGCGGGCGCTCGACCAGCGGCGCGGCGCCGAGGTCGGCGAGCAGCTGGTCGGCCAGCGCGAGTCCGAAGGCGACGGTCTTGCCGCTGCCGGTCTGCGCCGAGACGATCAGGTCGCGGCCCTTGGCATCGGGCGCGGTGACCGCCTGCTGGACGGGGGTGAGCGCATCGTAATCGCGTGCGGCCAATGCTTCGCCGAGGATCGGCGGGAGGGTATCGAAAGCCATGGAATCTCGTATCTTGTCCGGCGCGGCGATGCGGGGGGCACGGCTCGGGGCGCACGGGGGTGCCGCGCCTATAGCGACAAATGTCCGGTTTGGCTTGTTGTTTTTTGCGGGTGCGAGATGGGGGGTGGGGTAAGTGCGGCAGTGGGGCGGGTGTTGTGGATTGTTTCGGGACCGAAGCATACGGCCGCTTTGCGCCCTAAGTCGGATATACCGCTCATGTTTGAGCTGGCCTGAAAGCGGACAATTTGAATGATCTTTTCGGAAGGGGCCAAGAGCATAGTCGAGATGAAAAGACTGGCTGACTCCGAAAATTCAGGCACAGCGTTACTCAATTCATGAAGTAATAGAGTGGTTGCCAGCACATCAGCTCTTTGCCAGACTGAAATTCATGAGCGCAGGCGCGATTCTAGGGCAAATCGCCGAGACTTCCGAACCCAGGCGGGGAGAGCCGCGTCTCAGCCTCAATGTTTTGGCCGGCGTTCGTCAGGGATCCGTCCAAGGTAATGCGCGAATTTTAAATATTTCACGCACCGGAATGTTGCTTGAGACAAGCTTTAGTTTTCATGAATTAGAGCCTATTACAGTGGTTATACCTGACGTCGATTTACGGCGTGCCAAAGTTGTTTGGTCCTCGGGACAGTTTGTCGGATGCCATTTCGAGAAACCGCTTCGCCGGGTCGACCTGGTCAATTCGGCACTTCGCAGTGACGGACCCAATGCACGCGAACTCGAGCCGATCGGACCGCGTATCAAGCGACTCCGTCAAGAAGCCGGTCTGTCGATGGTTGGCCTGGCAAGAGCGATTGGCGTGAGCAAACCGACCATATGGAAGTGGGAAACTGGGAAGATTCTACCATCACAGCACCATTTCAGGGGACTGTGCGGCGCATTGCGCGTTGCTGAGGTGGAACTCGCATATGGGGCGGCAGCGGGTATGGCCTCACCCCTCGAAGGATCTTCTGGCGACAGCAAGCCTTCATTGGCCGAGGCGATAGCCAGAGGACGAAAATCCATTGCCGAAGCAGCCGGTATAGAGGAGCATCTCATCGAGATTTCCATTGCCAGCGTACAGCTCGCTTCTTGATTGCTGGGTGCCGTGCTAGGCTCCTGACGGGGAGGGGGCATGTACGGGACATTTCGCCAATTCGAATGGCAAGCGAGCTTGCATTCCCAGGCGCTGGCCGGGAATGCTGAGGCGCTCGCGGCAACGTTTCCCGATTGTCCTGCCTTTAGGCGCTTTCCACCGCAGAACCGTACCGGTAGATCGTATCCCGGTCTCGCCCCATGCCTGTTGATCTGCTTGTTAGTCGGACAGCCCGCCGCACAATATTCGTTGGGCCAGGTCGGCTTCGTTTCGCGCGTCGTCCTGCCCAAAGCAGCCGATGGTTCCCTTGGGTCCGTAGGGGATTTCCAAGAGACTGGCCGTGCCGTGAATTCGGCATTGTCGGTAGTCACTCGACACCAGCCGCAGCAGGCGCCGGAGCCGATCACACGAGGCAAACGCAATTCTTACCCTGCAGTCAGCATCGCCGCGGATGAGGTTGTCTCATTTCCAGCCGAGGATGACTTCGTGTCGCTGCCCAAATCCGACACCACGTCGTGGACCGATGTCGAACGAACCCACAAACCTAAGACGCTACAGGCCATTGTTTCCGGCAGCTCCGCTGGAAAGTTGGAGTTCTCTGATGAATCCCAGATCCTTAGCGTGCGCTTGGGGTCACTGCTCAACTTGGTTTCCGACCGGTTCGAAGCAGCGGAATTCGAGCGCCTTTCGCAATCTTCCGCAGCATCCGAGTACGTTGCCGTCGATGTACTTGCGGCGATGGGCATCCCCATTCGTTATGACCCGGTGTATGACGAATTCCTGATCGAATTACCTTCAGGCGATCAAGCGCAGGTGCCTTCCAGAAACTCGTAGGTCGTGCCGTCCTGCTCGGTGACTCGCGCAGTGACACACCAACTGGGTGCAGCGCTCATTCGCATCGTCGACAGCACAGAAGCATCATTGGCCCGCAACATGGTGCTGCCCTTGTGGCGGCTGGTCGAGGCGCCAGTCAGTTCGAGCTCGTACTGGACCCGCTGGTCGCGAGGTGAGTTTCCCCTAAGGACGACCTCGATCGTTTCACCCTCGCGCGAAATCTCCATGTCGATGGCGCGCTCAACGGGTTCCGTGCCGTTCATCATCGTCCCTCCCAGTAGCACTGCATAAACCGCCGAAACCGCACTCACGTGCCGCCCCCTGACGGATCCCCGAGCCTTTCGACGATCGCCTCGATCAAGGCCTGGGTTTCCGATGGGAGGCCGCTCGCGCCATCATCTTCCGCAGGCTCCTCGATGATTGCCCCCGACCCGAGCGTGATCAAGGCAAGGGCCTGAAGATCGCGGTCGTCAGCGCGGGCATCGCGACGTCCGATCGTGCGGGAACGTTCGGCGACATCGCCATCCGCGGCCGAGGCAAATCGCTCGCCGATCAAGATCTGCTCCGCCGAGAGCTGGGGTTTGTTGTCGGTCGCGAACTCGGCCGACCGCGTTTCCAGTCGCCGGGCACAAAACTCCGCGTCGGCAGCGGATAACAGTTCGGCACTGCAGCGATCCATGCCCTCCACCCGACCGAGCTCGACGTCGCCATTGCTGGTCGAAAGCTGCGGGACAACGCCTGGAGTCTGGTCGTTTTCCAGGTCGGGCGCGCTTTCGGCCAGTCCCTCACCGGGTTCGCTGAGCTGCTCGATCGGCGCCTCGCGCTTTTCGGGCTCTTTGGGCCTGATCTGGGTGACCGAAATGCTGTCCTGTCCCATCAGAAGAAGCGCGATGGTAGCTGATAGTATCATGCCTGCCGGTCCTTTCAGCTCCCGCTGCCGTGCCCGTTGCCCTGGCCATGACCGTAGGCGTTGCCCTGGCCGCCGTTGGACTGGGTCACTTGCATCGTGGCGCTACCCGTCTGTTCGATCTGCAGGTCAGACAGGCCATCGCCATTCTGCGTCCATTCGAGCCGATTGCTAGTACCCAACTGTGTTGCCGTCATGGCATTGCCAGACCCGTTTTGGGTAAGGCGAGCCTGATTGTCGTCGCCATCCTGTATGAGGGTCAGACTGTTGTCATTGCCATTCTGGGCAACTGCCGCAGCAGTATAGGAAGCTCCGTTGTCGTTCTGGAGAAGTTCGGCCAAATTGCCGTTACCCTGTTGCGCAAAGATGAGCGCCGTCTGTCCGGCTCCGGTCTGCTCGAGAGTCAGACCATTCCCGTTCCCATCCTGCGCCACGGTGGCGTAATGCCTGCCCGTCCGCTGGTCGATGTCGACCACGTTGTCCTCGCCCTTCTGCACGACCTCGGCATAGCTTTGCGAGCCGGTCTGGCGGGCGGTGGCGGAGTTGGTCGCGCCGATCTGCGTTATGAACACCCCTGCATCCTCTGCCACCGGCAACTCGATCTCCTGAAATTGCCAAGGATCGCCGACATTGCCGTTCCTGCCGGAATTGCCGTTGTTGCCTTTGCATGGGTTCCCCGTACCCCTGCCGGGGCCGTCTCCACACGGATCGCCGGGCGGCACATGCTCTCCGGCACCGCCTCCTCTGCGATGACCGTCCTTGTTGCCGGCGAGCGCTGGGGTGGCGGCCAGAGCAAGACCGGCGAATGCGGCAAGTACATATTTGAGGCTAGCCATGATCGCGTGCTCCGATGAAGAAGTCGGCGGGCGGCGGCAGCCGCCGCCCGCTTCGAACGGTTACAGTACGGGCGGTGCGACCGTACCCTGATTGACGCTTGCGCTGTTGCCATCCCCGGACTGGCTGACATTCGACACGTTACCGTCGCCGGACTGCATGACGGTGGCCGCATTGCTCGTTCCATCCTGGAAGATCGTCGAGGCCAGGTTGGAACCGTCTTGCCAGCTGGTTGCATCGTTCAGCCGGCCCAGTTGTTCGATCGAGGACGTGTTGAACAGCCCTCCATCCTGGGTGATTTCGGCGCTGTTCTGGCTGAGGTTGCCGCCAGTGCCGACGCCGCGCTGGGTGATCGACGCACTGTTCTGGTCGGCTCCGGCAAACTGGTTCACGGTTGCGCTGTCCTCCCAGGAGCTCGCGGTCTGCAGAATGTCCGACGAACTGCCTTGGCCGCCCTGGTTGACGGTGGCGACATTCAGGCTTCCGCCGTTCTGCAGAAGGTTCGACGTATTGTCGTCGCCCGTCTGGTTGATGAAGGCGTCCGAGCGGTTGGTCGAATTCACCTGCGTGACATAGGAGGAGTTGCGATCACCCGACTGATCGATCGTGGCATCTTCACCGAAGCCGCGTTGCAAGACATCCGAAAAGTTGTCGGCGCCCGACTGGTTGACGTCGACCTCCTGGTCGAACGGGCCCTGAAGGATGTTCGACGTGTTGCCGGAGTTCGACTGGATGACGCCCGCGCGCGAGCGGCTGCCCTTCTGGGTGACAGTCGATGTATTGTCGAACCCGGTCTGGGTCACGACTGCCTGGAGATCGTTCGGCGTCCCTCCGCCAGCGGATTCCTGCAGGACGGTCGACATGTGCGCATCGCCGGTCTGGTTGACCGTGGCGTCGAAAGTGTTGGAATCGTCCTTGGTAAGGTTCTGGATCACGAAGCTGGAGCTCGCTCCGTCCTGCGTGATATTGGCCGCGGCGTTGTTGGCCCCATCAGCGGTGATGTTCTGGCTGATACTCGACATGGCACCATTGGTCTGGACGACCGAGGCACTGAGATTGCCCGTCGCTGCGCCCGCACCGTCGGCACTCTGGGTGATCATCGACATGTTGCCCGAGCCGCTCTGGTCCACCGAGGCGTCGAGCAGCGTGGCGTCGCCGGCCGCTGTCTGCGTGATTGTCGATCCATTGAGCGAACCGTTCTGGGTGACCGTGGCGGTCGGATCGAACACCCCCGAGGGCAGCGGGTTGGCATCGTTCTGGTCGACCATCGACGAATTGTCGTCGCCGGTCTGGCTCACGTCGGCAGAGGCCCCGAATGCATCCTGGTCGATGGTCGAGCTGTTGCCATCGCCGTCCTGGTCGACGCCAGCGTTGTTGCCGTCGCCGTCCTGATCGATGTCTGAGGTGCTTGAACCGGTCTGACCGACCGTTGCGCCATTGCCGTTGCCGGTCTGGTCGATGTCCGAAGTGCTCTGCGCGAGGGCGGGAGCTGCGAGGCCGAGCGCAAGGATCGATGCGCCGGCAAGGATTGTCTTTTTCATGATGTTTACTCGCTAAGAAAGAATGCCGGGAGAGCTCAATCGCCCTCCCGGATCACTGGTTTCAGTTGCCTTGAGTGACGGTCGCGGTGTTGCCGTTACCGTTCTGGTCGATGGTCGAGAGGTTATCCGTACCGGTCTGCGTCACGCTCGCGGTGTTGAGCGTTCCGGTCTGCGCGATGTAACTCTCGTTGTTCAGTCCACCCTGGCTGAGGGTCGCCGCGTTCGAGCTGCCCGTCTGCGTGATTTCGGACAGGCCGAAATCACCGCTCTGGGTCACCGTCGCGCTGTTGAGCACATCGGCCTGGCCAGTCAGCTGGGTGACGCGTGACGTATTGCCATTGCCGATCTGTTCGACATAGGCACTGCTGTCAGCAGCCGGCTGGTAGACTTCCGACGAGTTGCCATCGCCCGACTGGATGACAGTCGCGCTGAAGGCACCGTAGCCGAAGTTCTGGTCTGCTCCCTGTTCGGTAAGCGCCGTGTTGCCATTGCCGCTCTGGGTCAGGCTGCTGGTGCCTTCGCCCAGAAACTGGCGCACGGTGGCGTCGTTGTCGTCACCACTCTGCACCACGGTGCTCACATTGTCATCGTCGAACGGTCCGGTACGATCAACGCCCTGCTGGACCGTCGCGGTATTCCTTGCGCCGCTTTGGGTCAGGTCGCTCTGCTGCCGACGCGAGAAGAAGCCTTGCGTGACAGTTGCCGTGTTGTCGTCATTCGACTGCAGGATGTTGCTTTCCGAATTGATGCTGCGCTGGGTGACCGTGGCCATATTGCCATTGCCCGACTGCTCCGTGTTTACGGTGCTGGCGGTATTGCCGATCAGGGCGCCATCCAACTGCGTGACGGTCGACGTGTTGCTGTCGCCCGACTGGAGGATGTTTGCGGCATAGTTGTTGGTCGACTGAGTCACGGAGCTGCTGTTGCTTCCCCCGGACTGCTCGACATTGGCGGTGTTGAACGTGCCGTTCTGGCTGATGCCCGACGAGTTGCCGTCGCCCGACTGGGTCACCGTGGCGAGATGGCCGGCATCTTCCGCTGCGCCGTTCTGGGTCACGGTGCTGCTGTTGCCCGCACCGCTCTGCAGAACGTCGCCTACGCTGTTGTAACCGCTCTGGTTGATTGTCGAACCATTCGTTGCACCGCTTTGGGTGACCAGTGCGACATTTTCCGAACGCGGACCGCCGGCACCGGTCTGGTTGATCGTCGAGCTTGACCCGTCCGAGCCGACCTGCTGATCGACGAACGCCTGATCGTTGCGGCCCGTCTGGTTGATGTTCGAGGTCGCGCCGTTGCCGGCCTGGGTCACATCGGCATAGTTGTTCAGACCCAGCTGGGTCGAGGTCGACGTGTTGGCATCGCCCGATTGGAGCACGATCAAATCGTTGCCCGCCGTGCCCTGGAAGGCATCGACGATATTGGCATCGCCGGTCTGGTCGATATCGGCGAACGCGCTCTTGTTCTCCTGGACGAGATCGGAAGTGTTGTCGTCACCGGTCTGGTTGACGTCGGCGACCAGACCACCGTCGGCGTTGCCGATAATGCCGTAGCCTTCGTCACGCTGAGTGATGTTCGACAGATTGCTGCTGCCGTTCTGATTGACGGTCGCCGAAAAATTGTTCGAACCGTCGTTGTTGAACGTCTGCGTGATGTTGGAAGTGCTGGCACCGTCCTGCGTCACGATGGCGTCCTGCGTCAGCGATTCCGCACCATTGGCAGTCTGGGTGATGTTGGAAGTAGCGCCGTTGAACTGGGTGACATTGGCGTTGAGATCTCCCGTCAGATCACCGTTCAGCGTCTGGGTGATGTTCGACAGCGAACCGCCGGACTGATTGACGACGGCATTCGCGGAAGGATTGAACCCGCTGGTGTCGGTTGCGGTCTGAATGATATTCGAAGTCGAGGCATCCTGCGTCACGATGGCCCGCATGTTCTTGCCACCGTTCGATCCCGTCTGGATGATATCCGACGTGGCATCGCCCGTCTGCGTCACATTGGCGCGAAGGCCGCCCGTGTACCCCGGGCCATCCGAGTTCTGGTCGATGTTCGACAGGTTGTTGTCGCCGGTCTGGTCGACGCTTGCCGTCTGATTGAAACCCCCGCCAGCGGAGATCGTCTGGGTGATGCCGGAGATGTTGGAGTTCCCGACCTGGCTGACAGTAGCGTCGGGATCGAAGTTGGAGACGCCGATGGTACCGTCCTCGCCAGGTGCGGTGTCGGGATCGTCCTGGTCGATGGTCGAGGAATTGTCGGCACCGTCCTGCGTCACATCGGCATAGCCGAAGAACGCATCCTGATCGATGCTCGAACTGTTGCCCGAACCGTTCTGGTCGACGCTGGCGCTGTTGTTGTCGCCTGTTTGATCGATATCTGAGCCGTTGCTGCCGGTTTGGGCAACCGCGGCCGCATTGTCGTTGCCGGTCTGATCGATATCGCTGGTGTTTTGGGCGAATGTCGGGCCTGCCATGGCAAGCGCCATGATCGAAGCACTGGTGAGCATTACCTTTTTCATCTTGAGTTCCTTCGTTGGGATTTGCGCCCGCAGTGGAATGGCGCGCTTGTTTGTCGCGCGCTCGAAGTGGAAAGGGGCGCACCCGGTCGGGCGCGCCCCTCAGTTTCAGTTGTTCTGGCCGACGGTCGCAGTGTTGCCATTGCCGGTCTGGTTGATGGTCGAGACATCGCCCACACCGCCCTGCGTCACATCGGCGATGTTCCCGATGCCCGACTGGGTGATGTAGCTTTCGTTATCGAGTCCGCCCTGATTGAGCAGCGCATCGTTGCCTTCACCACTCTGGGTGATCTCCGAAAGCCCGCTCTCGCCGGTCTGGTTGGTAGTGGCGAGATTGTTGAGGCCGCCTGCATTCTGCAGGATCGACGACTGGTTCATGTCGCCGATCTGGCTGATGTAGGCCCGGTCGCCGGCACCCGACTGGGTGATCGAACCGACATTGTCGTTGCCGGTCTGGGTCAGCGATGCGTCGGGGGAGAAGGTCGTGAGACTGCCAAGTCCCGTACCATCCTGGTCGATCGAGGCATCGTTGCGTGCGCCATCCTGCGTTACGAATGCACCCGCCAGCGCAGAGGAGTCCGGCAAGCTGGACTGATTGACGTCCGAGACGTTGTCCGAGCCCGTCTGGCTTACCACCGTGTAGTTGTTCACTCCGGTCTGGAGCACCGTCGAGTCGTTCTCGCTACCCGACTGACCGACCTCTGCCAGGTTCGACAGGTTGGTCTGGTCGACATCGGACATGTTGCCCGTTCCCGACTGGGTCACGAAAGCACCCGGCGCCACATTCGGATTTCCGGTGCTCGAGAAGAACCAGTTGCCCGTCCCACCGCCGGACTGGTTGATGTCCGAAACGTTGTAAGAGCCATCCTGGTCGACGAACGCACCGGCCACGATGTTGGGGAATGCGTCGGCGGAGGTCGATTGCACCACGTTGGACTGGTTGCCGATGCCGTTCTGATCGACCGAAGCGAAATTGTCCTCGCCCGACTGGTCGACGGTCGACAGGTTCTCGTCGCCCACCTGCAGCACGTTTGCAGTCACGTTGATGCCAGACTGGTTGACGAAGCTCTCCTGCGTCGGGGAACGGCTCGGCGGAGCCAGGTCCGAGGCGAGCTGCGTGACGTTGGCGGTGTTGCCGCTGCCACCCTGGTCCACCACCGAAGTATTGCGGGCATGCGGGCCGCCCTGGATCACCGTCGCTGCCGAACCGTCGCCCGACTGGTTGAGGATCGAGGTGTTGTAGACACCGCTCTGCGAAACATCGGCCATGGCACCATCGCCGCTCTGCACAACATTCGAGCGGTTGATGACGCCGTCCTGGGCGACGTTGATGGTCGAGCCGTTGCCCGACTGGTCAACCAGCGAAACGTTGTTCGGATAGTCCGTGCCGGCATCGGTCGGCGGAATCGCAGTCCCGTCCCACTCGCGCGGCCCGAAACCATTGGATCCGCCGGTCTGGCTGATGCTGGCCGACGAGCCATCGCCCGACTGGTCGATGATCGAGGTATTGTCATCGCTCGTCTGGAGCACGCCCACGGTCGATGCCGCACCCGACTGGGTCAGCAGCGAGCTGTTGCGGGCGCCCAGCTGGTCGATATCGGCGTTCGAATTGCCGCTCTGCTGGACGTCGGAGGCATTGTCCTCGCCGGTCTGCGTGACGGTGATGATCCCGAAGCCGCCGCCCCGGTTCGCTCCGTTGGCGCTGACATTCGAGGTATTGCCCGTGCCGTCCTGATCGATCGTCACGTCCGACCGCACCGCAGCCTGCGTCACGGTCGAACTGTTACGAGCGCCACCGGTCATGTTGCTCTGCGTGACATCGGCCACCGACGACCTGCCGGCAGTACCCTGTGAAATGCTGGAGTCGTTGCCAACGCCCGTCTGGTTCACATTGGCGCTGCCAAAGCGAGCGCGCTGGGTAATCACGGAATCGTTCGAGGGAAGGCCGCCCGACGCGACACCTGCCGTATCCTGATAGACCGTCGCGGTTACGTCGTCATTGCCCTGCAGGATGTCGGAACGGTTGTCGTCGCCATACTGGCCGACCGTGGCCGAGGAACGATCCCCGTTCTCGTCCGCGGGATTGTTCGTGCCGGCTCCCTGGAAGACGGTCGAAACATTGCCCGAACCGCCTTGGGTGACGCTGATGAAAGCGTCGTCAGCGCGCTGCCGGGTTTCAGACGAATTGTCGGTGCCGGTTTGGGTTATATTGGTCAGGCTCCTGGCGTCGCCGGTCTTGTTGGCTTCAGCTGGCGGCGGCCCCCCCTGGTCGGCGTAGGAGTAGTTCCCTTCGCCGGTCTGGCTGATGTTGCTCTCGTTGTCCTGGCCGAGCTGCGAGACGATCGAGGTGCTCGCGCCGTCCTGCACGACATTTGCGCGGTTGCCGATCGCACCGCCATAGTCGGCGGTATCCTGGTTGATCAGTGAAGACGCGTCGCCCAACTGATCGACGTCGGCCGCATTGTTCTCGCCATCCTGATTGATGACCGAAGAATTGGTGCCGTCGCCCTGGTCGACTTCGGCGGTGTTGCCGCCGCCGGCGCCTGCGTCATTCAGGTTCTGATTGACGGTTGAGTCGCTCGCGCCGGTCCCGGTCTGCGTGACCGTGGCACCGTTGCCAGTACCGAACTGATCGACGTCGCTCGTGTTGCTTTGGGCAAGCGCGGGGCTTGCGACGGACAGTGCCAAAATGGACGCACTGGTCAGAATAGTCTTCTTCATGGTTGCATCACCTTTTTCAAAAGGCGATAACCATCGCTGCCAAAGGCGCACAAAGACGCCCGGCATACGCAAGGTTATCACGGCCTACACACTGCACGCATTCGAGTGGCAGCTCAGGTGCGTGCTTCTTTTTGCGACTTATTCCAGCGCCTTTATTGCGGCACCTTTTCCTCTCCTCACGGGTCCTCCGCACCCGCCCCTGTGGACCCAAGCACTATTGCTCAGGGTCCCTCGTCCTCCTCCTCGACGTCGACGACGCGCATATCGGACAAAGAGCCCGCCTTGCGCACGGCACGCTGGACATCGCGCGCCTCGTAGATTCCGTCGCGTTCGTTGCGATACAGCGACATGATCGGTTCAGCCGCTTGCATGTCGCCGAATTTCCATAGGTCCAGCTCAACCCCTTCCATGATCAGTCCGTAGACAGCCTTCTCGACGGCCTGCTGCAGGGCGACCTGGTCGGGCTCGTTGCTGGTGAACCCCGCCTCGAACTCGAGCAGTTCCTTGAAAGCGACGAACTGGTAGGCACTCGCGCCGATGGCGCGTGAGGCGATCGTTTTCGACGCATTGACGGTTGTCAGGACCTCGCCAGTGCGGACCGAGACGGCGCGCAGATAGACGGTGACGGTATCCTGGCGATACTCCGTTCGCCCGCCGATGCCGAGAAAGGCCGCTCCCGCGCCTCCTGTCACGGTGTTGGTGTCGTAACCGACGATACCCCCCTCGAGCAGCACCCCGGCGAACAGCAATGCCGGCAACGCCTGCGCATTGGTCGTTTCCTCGCCGAGGTAGCGCTTGCGCATTTCGGAGATGATCTGGCGTTCCTTGAGCAGGTTATCGAGACGCTCGCGCTCGACGATCGTGAACCACTTCCGATCTCCGGCATCCTGCAGCGCCTTCACCAGCATCGAGCTGGCACCTTGCGTCACGGCGCGCGACAGCGTCTGCCCAGCCTCGGTGGGCTTGAACTGGCCTGTCTGGTCGGTGAAGCCATAGACTGCCACCGCAACCTGACGTTGCGGGCCGGGCAGTTGTTGCAGAAGGACCTGTGTCTGCGTGCGCTTGGGGAAATAGGCGAGCGAAGTGTCGGTCGGGAGGAAATCCCGGCCGCTTCCGGTAACCGACATGCAGCCGCCCAAGGCCAATGGCGCAACGATGGCCATCCCGAGTTTCACGAAACCCTTCATCAGTTCACCTCGACAAACAGGGGCACGACAATCCGCGTCACTTCGCCGGTCTCGTCGTTGGTGATGATCAGGGTTACGGAATCGAGCGAACGGAAGAATTCGATCGTCTGGCCGCCGAAACTGACTACTCCGCTTTCCTGAGGGTTTTCGCCGAAGATCGCGTCGACGATCTGTGATGAAAGCGCGGATAGCAACCGGGACTGGAGCTGGCGCGCGAAGATGTCGGCCTGAGAGTTCGAACTGGTGGCGTTCGGATCCTTGTTCTTGTTCTGCGCGTTGGCGATCCCGAGAATATGATTCGAATTGAACGGGTTGCCTCCGAAAGTCGGGCTGATGGGCTCGTGGACCAGGTCCTGCGCCGTTGCGGCGGTCCCCCCGCACACAGACAGCACAAGGGCTGCCCCTATAGAGAATCTGATTAGCACGCCCCCTCCTCGTGTCGCGTCTGCATCGTTTTCTTCTCTGCTCCGCATCATTCGACGCTGTCAGCGAGAGTATTCTGTTTGTTCTTTTTCTTGGTACGCGACTCGATATCCATGGTTGCTAGCTGATTAACCGTTTGCTTTGAACCCCAGTAAATCGCAAATTGAAATCCGCACCAAATCGGGACAGTTAGCATTTTCGCCATGATGAGGGTGATTTATCGGCAGTATTCTGCGGATTCAGCGCTGCACTGGCCACAAATCACCATTCACATGGTGAATCTCTGGGGCGTCAATTATTGAATCGGGATGTCTTTGGTATGATATATAAATATACACGCGAATCGGAATCTTACATTCCGCGCGCAGCATGTGATTTTCTCACGACTATGACTGTCGCAAGGTCACTCTATGTTTAGAGGGCTCTCATTGGGAGAGACTCGCCCCTGACCTTCGGGTCTGCCCCGGGGATTTGAACCGAGTGGCGCGTCCAAAGGTCGTCCGGTTCCCTCGATTCGGAGGTAACGCAAGGATTGGCCCGGCGCCTCCCCCAATCAGGGGATTAAAAAGAAAAACATTTGCCTAACTTTCTTCTGCGACCCGAGGGCTCGTCAGGAGTCTCTGACCTGAGGGGGTGGCGTTGCTGCCCCCTCATTTTTGGCACCTTGGCATGGAGTTCCAAAGGGTTCGGGCCAGGTGCGCGGTGAAAGATAGGCGATTGCAGCTGCGACTTGTGAATTCAGCGGTCTTGTGGACTTCCGTCGAGCAAGTCGCGAACTTTCGCAGCGAGCTGATTTTCACGTGAGACCTCTGCCTTCGCGTAAATGCTCTTGATGTGGCTCTTGATGGTTTCATCGCTGGTAGCGCGCAGGTCCGCGATCTCGCTGCGCGATTTTCCGCGTGATAGAAAGTCCGCCACCTTGGCTTCCACCTCGGTAAAGCCGAACGCGGCGCACAAGAGCGCAATCCGGTCACTACGAAAATGCTGTCGACCCAGCGTCACGACCGCGCGAGGACCGAATGGCATTGCCCAATCCTCTTTGGGCATGGCAATAACGTCCACTATTGAGGGGCTCGGAGTGGCGCTGCCGATGACCAGTGACGAGTGCGCTGAAAGAGTCCTGTCGCCTGAAAGAAGGGCGCTAGCGAGAGCCTTCTGGAGAGCTCGGTCGTCCTCCGGATCGCTCAGATACAACTTCTGCCTGTCGAGCCGAAACGACCCGGGGGCCGTAAGGGCGGTCTCGGCGGCGGGAGTAAGCGCCTGAACCATCCCGTTCCCATCGATCACAAACGCCGCTTGGCTCATCGTTTCGTAATTGCCTGCCAGGATCTGGGCGCCCTGATGGCCCAATGCGGCCTGAAGTTTGACCGCAGTGTGTGCAAGGGGAATGATATTCTCGAACCGCTCCCTCTCTTCGGGCGAGGTTCGCTCTCGCCGCAGTGTCGCCAGGCCGATGAGTCCGTCCTGTGTCTTCCTGAGGTTCGTTTGCAGCCCATTTTGAATTGAGTGCCGCCGAACGAGTTTCAGATACTCGCTCCCTGAAAGCTTTTTCGTGGCTCGGGCATAGTCCTCCTCATCGACTACCGCACATTCGGCGGCGGACATCCCTGCAAGCACTCGATAGTTGTTTTCAGGGTCGTGGAGTGCGGCGTCGTGAAGCACGCTCGCCAATCCCTCACTGAAGTCGGAAATCCAATTGAACATGACCATCGCGGGCCCACCGATGCCGATCAACTGAGCATGGCTCGCTCCGCATTCATCCGCGAGTAGACGAAGCGCAGGAATCCACTCCTTCGGCTGCCAGGCAGCCCGCTCCAGAGCCGAGCGCAGCTTGTTTTGTGTGTCGGAGGTCATCTTTTAGGTTATCACGTAATGAAGATGGTCGGTGGCCTGGCAGAACCACCATTCGCATCGCTATCGAATCGAAACTTCCTTTGCTTGTCGTTCGGTTGGACTAAGTAAATCTGCATGCATAGGGGTGATTCGTAAAGTGTCATTACGAGGAGATTCTCTACTGACCTCTTCGGTCCGGTATCATTTTCGTTGACGAGCCTGCACTTTCTCCAATCAGGGAGCAGCGCATTGGCCAGGAACCAGCGCCTCGATTGCCTGACATCCGGCTCGACACGATATCCTTGGCCACCCTCTCGAGATGAAGACGGGTCCCCGAACCAATTCGTCACCTAGGCGGAGACGAAGCTGGGGTGACCAAACATTTTGCGCTGTTCTCGGCCGATTTAAGGTTGGCTTCCGGCTTAGATATCGTGGTGATGTCTGAAGCTGGCAATCAGCTGCCGGAAGCGGACGGTCCGAAACCGGCCCCATTTCAGCAGGTCGGCAATGCGCCCTCATGTCGGACGTTCAGGCTCTCCCAAACGATGCCTGAAAGCGGACAGGCAGCTTTGCCCTGGTTATGCGCACCGCCAATGTCCGATTATGGTTGGTTTGCCGACATTCTTGTCGATCGAATAATGACGAGGCATTGCGTTGATCCTGGCACAACCGGCGCTATTTATCCGTGATGAGACAAACGTTGACGAAGCCAATGTCAAATTCGCGTCCGTGGATAGTGGTTTTGATCATAATGAACGCCCTGCTTCTAGCTGCAACAGCATCGTTACTCTTCAGCCAATTGGGTCCGGTGGCCGAGCCACGCATGGTCACTCCGCGCGGAGACCTTGGCGCAGATGAACGCGCCACTATCGACCTGTTCCGCAATGCCCGAGAGTCCGTTGTCTTCATATCGACACGGCAGCGAGTTGCCGATTTCTGGACACGTAATGTCTACAGCGTGCCGCGCGGATCTGGCTCCGGTCTCGTATGGGATGGAGCCGGCCATATTGTGACCAATTTCCATGTCATCGAGGGTGCATCCGAAGCACAAATACAGCTTGCCGACGGTCGCCAGTTTTCCGCCACTCTGGTCGGTGTGAGCCCACAACACGATCTTGCTGTCCTAAAAATTGGCGGTGCAGGCTTCACTGCGCCTGCCCGGGTGCCCATAGGCACGAGCAGCGACCTGCAGGTCGGACAGAATGTCTTCGCGATCGGAAATCCGTTCGGCCTGGACTGGACCTTGACCAAGGGCATTGTCTCGGCACTGGATCGTTCGCTGCCGAACGAAAACGGCCCCGACATTCGGCACCTGATCCAGACCGATGCCGCAATCAATCCGGGAAATTCGGGTGGCCCGCTACTCGACTCCGCTGGCCGACTAATCGGGATCAATACCGCGATATACAGTCCCTCTGGGGCATCGGCAGGAATCGGCTTTGCTGTGCCGGTCGACACGGTGATGCGCGTTGTGCCGCAGCTCATTTCCGAGGGGCGCTATACGCGGCCCAGCCTTGGCCTCGAAAGCGACGACGATATCAACGACCGGCTCAAGCGCGCTTCAGGGATCGAGGGTGTTTTTGTCCTGCGGGTCGATCCCGGGTCGGTAGCCGAGCGCGCCGGTCTGGTCGCAGCGCAGCGCACAAGGCGCGGCGTGGCTCCCGGGGACATCGTTACCGCTATGAACGGCAAACCTGTTTCGCGGGTCGGCGACCTGCTCGCCCGCCTTGACGACTTTCGGGTCGGGCAAAGCGTTGAACTGACGTTGATGCGCGGCGGCGAGGTGCGAACGGTCAGGCTCGAACTCGAACCGGGAAGTTGATGCACAAAGAAGGGCCGGTCCCATGGGCAGGACCGGCCCTCTTGGCTGCCATTAACTGGCGTTGATCGGGATCGTCTTGCGGCCTATTGCCGCTTCTGAGGTACGCGGAATTCTAACGGTCAGAACACCGTTGCGGAAAGCGGCCTCGACCTTGTCTTCGTCAATCTGCGAGGGAAGACCGATGCGGCGCTCGAAGCGGCCGTAGCTGCGTTCGGAATAGCCGCGTTCCTCGTCGCTGGTCTCGGACTTCTTCTCACCCCGGATCACCAGTTGATGATCGTCTAGGCTGATTTCGATGTCTTTTTCCTCCATGCCCGGCAGTTCGGCCATGACACGGATTTCCTTGTCGTTCTCCGACAACTCCACACGCGGCCAGCCAATGCTGCGTCCGATGGACGGCAGCGAGGGCATGGAAAACCCGCGAAACATATCGTCGAACAAGCGATTGATATCCCGGTGAAGCGACATCACCGGATGATCGACCCGCTCCTCCTGCCGGGGAACGATGTCCTGGCCCTGGATCTTCCAGGGAATGAGATCGCGAATAGCCGTCTCGACATTCCTCCTTTCATCCGACTGGTTGGGGCACAGCCCATCAAGCGAGGCAGGTGCGCACACCCACCCCGCCGAGCATTTGCCCGATTATTGCGGCTTAGGCCGCCTTGTCTTCGGTCAGCTGCGGCGTGTCGTCGTTGACATGCTCGCGGCTTCCGATGGAGATCTTGCGCGGCTTGAGCGATTCCGGGACGATCCGCTGGAGCGAGATCGTCAACATGCCGTGTTCATAGCTGGCCTCGCGCACCTCGACATAATCGGCTAGCTGGAACCGGCGCTCGAACGCGCGGGCCGCGATACCGCGATGCACGAACTCGACACCTTCCTCGTCCTTTTCGGTCTTCTGACCAGTGATAACGAGCTGGTTTTGCTGTGCGGTGATGTCGATCTCGTCCGGACGGAATCCGGCCACCGCAAGGGTGATCCGGTAGCTGTCTTCGCCGGTGCGAACGATGTCGAACGGCGGATAGCTGTCCTGCGACTCGGCGCGGAAGCTGTTTTCGAGCGCATCGAACAGGCGATCAAAGCCGACGGTCGAGCGGCGATAGGGGGTCAAATCAAATGCAGTTCTCATTTCCAAATCCTCCTTGTTGAGCAATCTGGGCATGAGAGACGCCGGGAACCAAGAGCCGACGCCCTCTGTCCAGCCGGACCCATTATGGCATCCGGCACTGATAGAATTAGAAGCCGCTCAATCGGTTTCAAGATTTCCCGAAAAAGTTTTTTCAATCGTTCTTTCAGTATCTTGCAAACAAGGACCAGGCGCACCGACACAGGCACGCCTGGTCCTCTTCCAGGAGAAAAAATGAGTAAGCCCAGCCCCTTTTTACGCGGTCAGCTGATCGGGACTCGGGCGAGTACCAGCCCAGGATTGCATCTGGTCCTTGAGCGCCAGTTTCAACTTCTTAAGGCGGGCAATCAAAACTTCGTCAGGCCGGGGTCGTTTGCTTTCCTGCCGGATTTTATCCTCCAGCCGTGCATGTTCGCGTGAAAGATACTCCAGATACCTGTCGGCCATAGACTCCTCCTCTCTCATTCGACCGATTGATCCGTTAAGCCCCGTTCAGAACCTGCCCGGTGTCAGGCCGCGTGAGCAGGTGCCGAACTGGCATTGCTAACTGCCTGGTGTTCGCGGATTGGAGAGCGCGGTACGATACCGCGCTCTCCTCTCGCGATTAGAAGTCCATCGCCGGCATCGGGGCAGGCGCGTTGTCCTTAGGCAGTTCCGCCACCAATGCCTCGGTGGTGATCAGCAGCGAGGCGACTGAAGCTGCATCCTGCAGCGCCGTGCGAACGACCTTCGCCGGATCGATTACGCCCGACTTCACCAGGTCTTCGTATTCGCCGGTCGCGGCGTTGAAGCCGTGGTTGTAATCGTCACCTTCGAGCAGCTTGCCAACGATATAGGCACCGTCCTCGCCCGCATTTTCGGCGATCTGGCGAGCCGGTGCGCGCAGCGCGCGGCGCACGATGTCGATACCCGACTGCTGGTCGTCATTGGCGGCCTTGAGCCCTTCGAGCGACTTGAGCGCACGCAGCAGGGCGATACCGCCACCCGGCAGGATGCCTTCCTCGACAGCGGCACGGGTCGCGTGCAGCGCATCGTCGACGCGGTCCTTGCGCTCCTTGACCTCGACCTCGGTGGCACCACCGACACGGATGACGGCGACGCCGCCAGCCAGCTTCGCCACGCGTTCCTGCAGCTTTTCGCGGTCGTAGTCGCTGGTCGTGGTCTCGATCTGGGCACGGATCTGGCTGACCCGGGCGTCGATGTCGGCCTTGTTGCCGGCACCATCGACGATGGTAGTGTTGTCCTTGTCGATGATGACCTTCTTGGCCCGGCCGAGCATGCCGATCGTGACGTTCTCGAGCTTCGTACCAAGTTCCTCGCTGACCACATTGCCGGCGGTAAGGATGGCAATATCCTCCAGCATGGCTTTGCGGCGATCGCCGAAGCCGGGTGCCTTGACGGCCGCGACCTTCAGGCCACCGCGCAACTTGTTGACCACAAGGGTAGCAAGGGCTTCGCCTTCGACGTCCTCCGCGATGATCAGCAACGGCTTGCCCGACTGCACGACCTGTTCGAGCAGCGGGATCAGCGCCTGCAGGTTCGACAGCTTCTTCTCGTGAATGAGGATGTACGGATCCTCGAGTTCCACCTTCAGCTTTTCGGCATTGGTCACGAAATAGGGCGAGAGGTAGCCGCGGTCGAACTGCATGCCCTCGACCGTTTCGAGCTCTGTCTCGAGGCTCTTGGCTTCCTCGACCGTGATCACGCCTTCATTGCCGACCTTCTCCATCGCTTCGGCAAGGATGCGGCCGACGGTTTCGTCGCCATTGGCGGAAATGGTTGCGACCTGCGCGATCTCGCTGTTGGCCGACACCTTCTTAGCATGGCTTTCGAGGTCCTTGACCACGGTGCCGACGGCGAGGTCGATACCGCGCTTCAGGTCCATCGGGTTCATGCCGGCAGCAACCGCCTTGGCACCTTCGCGCACGATGGCTTGGGCCAGAACGGTGGCGGTGGTCGTGCCGTCACCCGCCTTGTCGTTCTGCTTGCTGGCGACTTCGCGCAGCATCTGCGCGCCCATGTTTTCGAACTTGTCCTTGAGTTCGATTTCCTTGGCAACGGTGACGCCATCCTTGGTGATGCGGGGAGCGCCGAAGCTCTTCTCGATCACCACGTTGCGCCCCTTGGGGCCGAGAGTTACCTTGACCGCATTTGCAAGCGTATCCACGCCACGCAGCATGCGATCACGCGCGTCAGACGCAAACTTTACTTCCTTCGCAGCCATTTTGGCCTGCTCCTTTCTCTTCTTTCGATTGAACTGAAGATTGGGTTGATTGCTTACGCCGCCTTCTTGAGTTCGGCGGTGGTTTCGATGATGCCGAGAATGTCGCTCTCCTTCATGATGAGCAGGTCCTCGCCATCAATCCGCACTTCGGTGCCGGACCACTTGCCGAACAGGACGCGGTCGCCTGCCTTGACGGCGGGTTCCACCAGCTTCCCGGAATCGTCACGCGCACCAGGGCCCACGGCGACGACTTCGCCTTCCATCGGCTTTTCCTTGGCGGTGTCGGGGATGATAATGCCGCCGGCAGTCTTTTCTTCGGCCTCGATGCGGCGAACCAGCACGCGATCGTGCAAAGGTCGGAAATGCATGCATAACCTCCATTACAAAGCGAAATGACTTACAGCGCCTCCCCCGGATGATCGGCAGGAGGCAGTGCGCGATCTAGTTTTGCTGAAAACGGCTTCAAGAGGTCCAAACCAAATTTTTTGGCACTCGCCGATTGCGACTGCCAATGGGCACTTTCCGTACGCCTTATCAGGGACTTGACGGTCTGAAATGGACTCACAAAATATGGTGAGCGGAGCAATCCGCAGTGAGTGATCAGCGGCAAGGCAGAAAGGAGGATGTTCCTATGTCGCAACCATTGGCGCGCTACCTGCATCCGTTCGATGTAGCGCATCATCCCTCGCTTGAGCCCGAAGTGAAGCGAGCCATCCTGGCTTCCTGGGCGTCCGATCGGCATGCCGTCGAAAATCATCCTGCAATGCGCCAGCCTCCCGAACTCAAAGCTCCGGTTTCCGTTGACGATGTATTCGCGGCACTGCGCTCGCTCGACGGCCCAGACAGCCAGCCCACACTGCAATGACCGACCGCGCTTTCCTGGTTCAGCTGGAAGGATACGGGCTGACCACGGCAGAAATCTGCTATTTCATGCCGGATTACCCCTCGCTCCTGCAGATTTATGCCTGGCAGGAATACGATGCAGCACCGGATTTTCCGGTGCTGTTCGATTTCCTCGCGCATTGGCGGCGCGAGATCGAGGCGGAGATAAGGTCAGTCCGAATCGCCCATGAGAAAATGATCCGGCCAGCGAGCTGGCGTTCGGCGGACGGCGTGATCTCGTGGGAGTAGCAGAGCCGGGTGATTGAGCTTGCAGGCCCGTATTCATGCTAATGGAAACGAACTGCTGACTAGTAAATTCTAGAAACCTTCGCCCACTTGAGAGGCTGCTTTCCCATTTTCTCGCACTGAAAGCTGCCAGTCGGTTTCCGGCCCCATTCGCGCCGGTCAGCAAACCTCTGCAAGATGTGCTCCATCAGCGGTTTCCGAGAAGCGAAAACCCCTCCCCGAAAATCGTTCGATCAGGTTCACAGCGGTGCGGGTGTGCTCGCTGAGCTTGACTGTGGTGAACGCTCCACGACCCGCCATTACGAACGGCAGCAGCAACTGGTCCTGGAGGTAAGGTCCGGCAAAGGCCTGCGACGCCAGATAGCCCGCCATTCGCTTGGCCGCTGTCTTTGCCAGGCGCTCCGCAGGCACTCCAAGTTTGCCGAAGCCAGACATGACTTCGGTGACATGTTCGAATTCGGCTTCCATCAGCAGGGCATTTCCCGGGCCATTCTCGGCCGGGAGTTGCACAGGCGTGAAGGCTTCTTCCGGCCATTCAGCGAGCACTTTTCGCGCCGCCTTCAGTTCGCGGTCAGCGATGTCGAACAGAATCCCGGCGATCAAGGCCTCTACCTTGCCCGCCTTGAACGCGCCGCGCGTTACGCATTCGATCGGGTGCAAGGGCGCTGGATCGATCTCCACAACAATGCGCCCGCCGCCGCGCGGGTAGAAGCCGTGACGCTCGAGCGTGATAGAAAGCTTTGGTCCCATCCGCTCCAGCACCGGCAGCAGCGTCTTTTGCAGGAATTCGAAAGGCGGCGCCGCCATCGCATGTGTCCCGCCCTCGATCACCAGCCGTGACGGCGCATCGGCCAGCATCAGCGGCACCAGCACGGTCTGGAGCACCAACCCGGTCGAACCGGCAGTGCCGACGGCGAAATGGTATTCGCCGGGTGCAACAGTGCCAGGCCGAAAGGTCAGTTCGCTCGCACCAACCGTCAGCCCGGAGCATTCCGCTCCGCCGATGGCGCAGGCCGCTTCCAGCGCGGTGACATGTTGCCGCATCAGGCCGGGCTTGGCCCTGCGACCGCGAATGTTCCGGATGGTGAATGGCTCGCCGGTCAGGAGCGACAGGGCCGCAGAATACCGCAGCACCTGTCCGCCGCCTTCACCTTCTGAGCCGTCGATGGTGATCATTCTTTTTCTACCAATTCAAGGAAAAGCGCTTCGGCCTCGTCCGCAAAGTTCGCCTTATCGGTGCGCTCTGGCACTTCGCCAGCGCGTTCGAGCTCACCTATTACCAATCGCTCGATATCGGGCAGTCTGATGGTGTTTCCCGCTTCGTTGGTTTTCGCCTTTTGAGCGATCAGTTCATCGACCTGATCGACCAGGACCCCATCCAAGTCAGCCGCCTGCATCAGCGGCACCATGCTCATCGGCGGGCGCCTCGACGGATCGAGGCGCAGCGCACGTACGGACAGCGCCGGTCGCAGCGCGTAGAAATAGCGCTTCACGGCGATCTCGCCGTTTGGGCCGAGCCAGCGATCTACCGAGCTCCTACCAAGGCTCGCGTAATGCAACGCGTAGCCACGAGGGCTAAAGTGACGGCTAGCAAGATCGGCCAACTGCTCCACCACGGGATCGTCAACAATGTAGCGGATGGGGCTTTCGAGCCACTCGGACAGCACTGCGTTGTGCTTGAGCATAAGGCCTAGCGCCTTGCGAATATCACATCCATTGAGATCGATGTCATCGACAATCGGCCGTTCGACCACATCGCGAACCGGCTTGAGCGCCAGATAGTCACGGCGAGGCCGGACGTAGAGAGTGCGCACGTCGTAGTCGCTGTCAGGCGATGGAAAGCCCCATGCACGCGAACCGGATTCCACTGCCATCAGCAGGCGCACGCCGTCCTCACTCGCTGCACTGGCGAGACGGGCCTCGATATCGGCGCGCACGTCGGGCGCGATGGCCAGCGTATCCTGCATCGAAATTATCTTTGGTCACTTGGCGGTAGCGACGTGAAGGGCGCTAACCCTTCACGCACACCACCTGTTTCAACGTATGGACGATCTCTACCAGATCGGCCTGCGCGGCCATCACGGCTTCGATCGGCTTGTAGGCCTTGGGCGTTTCATCAATCACGCCCTCATCCTTGCGGCATTCGACGCCGGCGGTATCGGCGATATGCTCGTCGAGAGTCACCAGCTTCTTCGCCTGCGTCCGGGACATCACGCGCCCTGCGCCGTGCGAGCAGCTGTCGAAGCTCTCGGCATTGCCCAGCCCGCGCACGATGAAGCTCTTCGCCCCCATCGAGCCGGGGATGATCCCCATCGTGCCCTTCGCCGCCCGCACTGCACCCTTGCGGGTGACGAGCACGTTTTCGCCGAAGTGGTTCTCGCGCGTCACATAGTTGTGATGGCAGTTCACCGCTTCGCATTCGGCATCGAACGGCTTGGCGATCTGGCTGCGCAAGGCATCGAGCACATGCGTCATCATCACGCGCCGGTTTAGCGCTGCGAAGTCCTGCGCCCACTCGACCGCTTCGACGTAGTCGTCGAAATGGTCGGTCCCTTCCGGGAAGTACGCGAGGTCCTGGTCGGGCAGGTTGATGTGCCATTTGCGCATGTCCTGCTTGGCCAGCTCGATGAAGAACGTGCCGATGGCGTTACCCACCCCGCGCGAGCCCGAGTGGAGCATGACCCACACGCGCTGCTCGGTATCGAGGCAAAGCTCGATGAAGTGGTTGCCGGTTCCCAGCGTCCCCAGATGCACGAGGTTGTTCGTGTTCTTGAGGCGCGGGTACTTGGCGACGATCCGGCCGAACCGTTCGGCTAGTTTCGCCCAGGCATCGACCACGGCCCGAGGCGGATCGCCCCACGAACCCTTGTCGCGCTTACCCCGGCCCACATCGCGGCCATGCGGCACCGCCGCCTCGATCGCGGAGCGAATACCGGCAAGGTTGTCCGGGAGGTCGCTTGCGACGAGCGAGGTGCGCGCCGCCATCATCCCGCAGCCAATGTCGACACCGACCGCGGCCGGGATCACTGCGCCTTTGGTCGGGATCACCGAACCCACGGTCGCGCCGATCCCGACATGGACGTCGGGCATGGCCGCAACATGCTTGAAGATGAACGGCATCTTCGCCGCCTTGGTCAGCTGCTCGCGCGCCTTGTCGTCAACGGGAACACCGCGGGTCCACATCTTGATCGGCGACCCGCCGTCCACCTCCTGATATTCATACGTCGTCTGGGTCATCGCGACCTCCTCATGCTTCTTCATAGGTGCTGGCGACAAGTTTTGGCGAGACTTCTCCGCATGTTGCCATGCGGGGGCGGGTTCGAACCGCCTGGTTACCGATGTAGTCCCGACCGGCATTCGCCAGCGCTTATGTAATTCTGCGCTATCGCTTCGCTGCGTGAGCGCGGTGTGCTGGCGGCGAGTGATTGATGAGACGCTTTACTGAGCTACTCCGGTTGCCCGGGGGCGGACTCGGACCGCCGACCTCCTGCTTTCGCAGGCGCTCTACCCATGTAGTCCCACCGGCATCCGCCAGCGTTAATCGATACTCGGTTCACGGCGACGAGGTTTGGGCAAGACGTTGCCCCGAGGGGCGCCGCTCTATCCGCTGAGCTACGGGCCCGCATCTGGTGGACCCGGCGGGATTCGAACCCGCGACCTGCATCGTGCAAGGATGTAGTCCTGACCCGGCATTCGCCGTGAATTTGGAAAACAGTCGTGGCGACGAGAAATGTCGAGACGACGGCCCTTAAGCTACTACTCCAAGCGGGATTTGAACCCGATCTCTCCAGACCGCTTGCGCGACGATGGAGCGCTTTTCCCGACGGGGCCTTTCATGGTGGAGGATGTAGTCCCAGACTGCATTCGCCACGGCTGCTTTCCAAAATAAAATTTCATTTTCGAAGGTCGCGGCGACCAGAGTTCGGAAAGACGCTCTACCAACTGAGCTACCGCCGGTTTCCCGTCGGGCGGGGCTCGAACCCGCGACATATGTAGTCCTTCCGGCATTCGCCGCGACCTTGTGTGTTCCTTCCTTAAATCTCCACTTCGTTGACGATCTCGACCCAATCTTTCGCATCGCCGTTGGCGAAGCGCGCCATTGCGTCGAACACCGCGTCGGTGAAACCACCGACATTCATGATGTCCTTGCGATCTTTCGCCTGCGTCGAGCCGTAAGGCTGGATGTCGATGCAGATCAGCTTCGCGCCCGGGTTACGGGCCTTCAGCTTGTTCCACTCCTTCATCGTCGCCGAAGCATCGCCATAGGACCACGGACGCGGCGCATCGAACCAGGACTCGTTATCCGAGACGATGACTACGCTATCGACCATCGCCTTCTCGCGGTTCAGCAAGGCAAGCGGGGCCGAGACATTCGTTCCGCCGCCGCCGACCCCTGCCAGCTTGGCGGCATTCACCGCCACACGGGCCTTGGGATCAAGCTTGAGCTTCACCACGTCCACTTCGAACGGCAGAACGCGGGTCTGCGAATTGCTCCGCAACATCGCGGCCGATACCAGCGCAGCGACGTCGATACAGCGCACGACCGAAGTCGCGCCCTTGCGGTAACCGGTCGCAGGCGAGCTCATCGAGCCCGACACGTCCGGACACACCACGACATTGCCTTCCAGCACCGGGACCTTCGCAAGCGACAGGTCCAGAGCCTTCTCAAGCGCGGCCTGCACCGCCAGCGGGACGCCGTCACCGACCTGAGTCAGTGCGGTCATCAACTGGTAGGGCATTGGCTTGACCCGTGCGATGGCATCGGGATCGGCGAGCCGCTCAGCAACCATCCCGGTCACTCCGTCGATCTGGAACACTCCCTTACGCGCCAGCGTGTTGAGGTTCATCCGCAAGGCCTGCCACCCGATACGCTCGGCCAGCACGGCCCACTGTTTCGCGGTGAGCTCGAAGGCAGTCAGCCATTCGAAGGGCACATCGGGCAAGGGCCGCGAACGGTCCGCCTTCCACGCCTCGAATTCGGCGATCTCCTTCGGCAGCGCCGCGACATCATAGGGCTTGCCGATCAGCCAGCCGTAGAAGGCACGCCGCTCTGCCGAAGCCGGAGCCGGGTGAACCATCTTCACGATATCGGCCAGACTCGGATCATTCCCAGTCGCCGCCTGCATCAGCTGGCGGGTCGAGGCATTCTCCAGCCATTCACGCACCAGCCGCTTCGGCCGCGAGCCAAGCGACGTCCGCCCGGTCTGGCCCGATCGCATGATCTGTACAAAGTTGCGCAGCATGCGGCCGTTATCGATCACGCGCTTGAACACCGGGACCATCAGGTCCGGATCGGACATCGACAGCACTGCCGTCAGCAATGCCGGCATATCCTTCATCGCGCCCGACTGGCGAGCATAGATCGCACACTTGGCTACCCATTCGGCATCCACCGCCCAGGCTGCTTCGAGCACCTTGGCAAGCTGGTCCTGCGCATCGGCGTAGAAACCGTCCGACAACGTGCCGGTCGCCGCAAGCTGCGCGAGCAGGGCTTCGGGACCATAGGCATAGGCGTTGCCGCCAGCCTGGTTCACCGTGTCCGTGCGCGGCAGAAGCTTCGCCCCAAAGGACGAGAGCGCCGAGGAAAAAAGCGTCCTGTTGGCCAAAGTCCAACTCCATCATGAAACTTCATCGGGCTTTGGGCGGCCGGCCCATTCCGGCCGCCCGTTTCCCGCGTCTCGCCGGGTGTTCGACTTACCCGACGGTTTGGATAAAGCATGAGGCGTGCCATCTTTTATTCGCTCGCTGCAGATTTCTTATAGCACTTTGAAATATATACGATTCTTTAGACTCGATCCTCTCAACAGCGCATCGCAGAACTGCGAAAAAGCTATCTACTTGTATCGCAGATGATAAAATATTATCAAAACAGGAATGAAGCCCACTACTGTCATTGGTTTTCTCGGTTCAACACTCGATGCCGCAAAGTTTGGTCCGTCACGCTGGAACAAGTGGCGGCCCACGGTCAGCATCTGCATGCAGGAAGACCTGCGAGTGGATCGGTTTGTGCTGATCCACGGCAGCTATCACCGACGCCTCGCCGAATTTGTGATGCAGGATATTCGGGACGTATCGCCCGAGACCGAAGTCGTCCCCCACGTCATGGATTTCGAAGACGCATGGGACTTCGAGGAGGTTTATGGAAAGCTGCTCGACTTCGCGCGCGAGTTCGAATTCGATCCGGACACGCACGATTACCTGATCCACATTACCACCGGGACCCATGTGGCGCAGATCTGTCTCTTTTTGCTGACCGAGGCGCGCTATCTGCCCGGCAAGCTATTGCAGACACAGCCTCAAAAGGGAGCGCCGCAACCGATCGGCACGTGGGCCTCGATAGATCTCGACCTGTCGCGGTACGATTCCATCGCCAGCCGCTTCGCTGAGGCGAGTGTAGAAAGCACCAATTTCCTCAAGAGCGGGATCGAAACCCGCAACGCGGCCTTCAACCGGATGATCGAGGAAATCGAACAGGTCGCGGTTCGCAGCCGCGCACCGATACTCCTCATGGGACCGACCGGCGCAGGCAAGAGCCAGCTCGTGCGCAAGGTCTACGAGCTCAAGAAACTGCGCCACCAGGTCGAGGGGCCCTTCGTGGAGGTCAACTGTGCGACGCTGAAGGGCGACAGCGCAATGTCAGCGCTGTTCGGCCACAAGAAAGGTGCTTTCACGGGTGCAGTGCAGGACCGGCCCGGCTTGCTCAAAAGTGCCGACAAAGGCCTCCTGTTCCTGGACGAGATTGGCGAACTGGGGCTGGACGAGCAAGCCATGATCCTGCGCGCGATCGAGGAGGGGCGCTTCCTTCCGGTTGGCGCGGACACTGAGGCAAAGAGCGAGTTCCAGCTGATCGCCGGAACCAACCGCAACCTCATGGATGAAGTCGCCGCTGGCAATTTCCGCGAAGACTTGTTTGCACGCCTGAATCTTTGGACCTTCGCATTGCCCGGGCTCGCCGAGCGGCGCGAAGATATCGAACCCAACCTCGACTACGAACTTGAGCGCTTCGCCGAACGCGAGGGGACGCGAGTCACATTCAACAAGGAGGCACGGGACCGCTATCTCGCTTTTGCCGAGAGCCCTTCCGCCCGCTGGCAGGGCAATTTCCGCGATCTCGCTGCCAGCGTCACCCGCATGGCGACACTTTGCCCCACCGGCAGGATCGACCGCGAGGCAGTGGACTTCGAAACGGGCCGCCTTGCACGGTTCTGGTCAGGCGACAAGGCAGAGATAGTCGTTTTGACGGACTTGCTCGGAAAGGATCGCGTGGCAACGATTGACCCATTTGACAGGGTACAACTGGAATATGTGATTGAGGTGTGTCGACGCTCGACGAATCTTTCCGACGCAGGGCGCACCCTCTTTGCCGCCTCACGTGAACAACGCACATCGACCAACGATTCAGATCGCCTTCGGAAATACCTCGCCAAATTCGGGTTGGAGTGGACTGCGCTCGTAAAGTAGGCGCGTCAGCTTTCCGATCTGGGACTGCCAAAACCGGACAGTTTCCTTCCGGCCCCAAGGCTGTCAGTCCGCTGGAAGCTAATGCTGCCGGTCCGCTTTGCGCCCCATTTCGAACGTTTCGACAGTTTCTGAAGGCACCGAGGACCAGACCGGCAGCTATGTGTTGGTGCCGATGGCGAAGAATTCGGAGCAGGCGGCATTCGTGCTGCTCTTGCCTCACAAGCGATCCGGTAACGAGCAGCGACGAGTACTGTCAACGATGCCGACTGCCCTAATTTGATACGGCGAATTCATTTGTCCCTTGCCAATCCGAAGCGCCAAGACGAAATCGCATGAGAACAGCCATAACGAGCACATGATGTTTCGACTGCCGGGTTCTGCCATCGCGCAGGCCTTCCGCTACAAATCGGGTCGCGTCGTTGCGGTTTGTCGCCTGCTGCTGGCGGGCATCTTCCTGTTCGCACTGTGGATCGATCCCAGCCAGCCGGTGCGGTCGAGCACGCTCGGCTACGTAATCCTCACCTCCTACCTAGCATTGGCTCTGGCCCTTGTTGCCGTGGCCTGGAAAAGCTGGTGGTTCGACTATCGGCTCGCTTGGACCATGCATGTCCTTGATGGAACTGCGTTTCTCGTCGCGATCTACTTCACCGAAGGTGCGGTGGACGAGTTCACTAGTCCCTTCCTTGCCTTTTTCGCCTTCCTCCTGATGTCGGCCACAATTCGCTGGGGTTGGCGCATCACCCTGGCGACCGGCACCCTCGTAACGACGTTGTATCTTGTCGTAGGGCTGTCAATGGAAGCTGCAGCAATCGACTTCGATAGCTATCGGTTCGGTCGGCGGGTTGCCTACATGGTGGTGCTGGGGGTGGTGCTCACTTGGTTCGGTCTCCAGCGCCAAGCCCCGATGGTCTCCCGCTTGCCCGTCGCCGCGGGCGACCGGCAGTTGCCGATCGATCAAGCCCTTTCATATGCAATGGCCGAGTTCGGTGCGGCCAAGGGTGCCATCCTGTGGTTCGACGACGAGGAGCCGGGGCACGAACTGGCGACCGCCGGCCTCCCCGACGACGCCGAATTCCCTGTGCGAGGAGCGCCCAAGACCAAACTTCCCTTCACCGATCATGCGCGCATTTTCGATCTGGCTGGAAATCGTGGAATTTTCAGGACCGACTCGCGGCTATCTCTCTACCGACCTGCGGGAATCGAAGATCGGAGCGATGTCTTCGGTCAGACGGAGGGGCTGACCTTCCCTTGCAGGAGCGTTCTGGGCCGTGGCGAGATCCTCCTGTTCGGGATCGAGGGAATGACCGTCGATCACCTCGAACTGGCCGAATACGTCAGCAAGGAAGTGGGAGCAGCCTTCGATCGACATGCAACCATGGCGCTTTCGCAGGAGGCAGCTGTCGTTCGCTTCAAGGAAAGCGTGGCGCGGGACGTGCACGATACGATCGCGCAGTCGCTTGCCGCCGTTGGAATGCAGCTGGAAGGACTGCGGCGCTTCATCGCGTCGGGCGGAGACCCGCTGCCGGAAATCAATGCGCTCAAGCAGGCATTGAGGACCGAGCAACGGCAAGTCCGGGCTCTGATCGAGCAGCTTCGCGATAGCGACGGCTACCCCATCGCTCATCGCGTTTCCGGGGCAGACCCCTTTTCGCAGCTTGCGATCGAGTTGGAAGCGATATGGAAGGCGGACCTGGATTTCGATTTCGACGCGCTGCGCGCCGGCGATTCCCGGTTCCAGCGTCAGCTTACGCATATATTGCGCGAAGCCGTGGCCAACGCGGTCCGTCACGGGAAGGCTACGCGGATCCAGACAATCGGCCGGGTCGAAGGGGAACGGATGCAGGTGGTAATTCGCGACAATGGGGCGGGATTCCCGGCAGGGTGGCATGGAAGGCCGCCGCGTACCTTGGCCGAGCGGGTGGACGAAATGATGGGAACGATCGAGCTGGATACCAGCGATGAGGGCACCATTTTGACCATCGGATTGCCGCTCGTGGGTGCGGCGTGACAAGCGTCCTTCTCGCCGACGACCACTCGTTCATGCGCGCAGGCGTGAGCGCGGTCCTTCGTGATACAGATTTCGAGATCGTCGCCACGACGTCCCGGGGAGACGATGCCCTCGCGGCGGTGAAGCGCCACGATCCCGACATGTGCATTTTCGACATCCGCATGCCGGGGAAAAGCGGCGTCGAATGCCTCATCGACATGCGCTCTTCGGGCGATACGCGCCCAGTGGTCCTCTTGACCGCGGAGCTAGACGACCGCCTGTTGATCGATGCGGTGCGGAACGGGGTCAATGGGATCGTCTTGAAGGATGGTGCCGAGGATGCGTTACTGCATTCGCTTCGGGCCATTCGTAACGGTGAAAGGGCAATCCCGCGTGACCTGCTGCATCGCGCGCTGAGCCTTTCGATTGATGGCCAAAGTCCCGACCCACTTGGTTCGCTCACCCGACGAGAACGGCAGGTCGCCGATCAGGTCTCGCTCGGCCTCAGAAACAGGGAAATTGCCGAGACGCTGGCGATGTCGGAGGGGACCGTGAAGGTCTATCTCTATTCGACGTATCAGAAGCTGGGCGTGAAAACCCGGACCGAACTCGCGCTCCTCATGCACAGAAGCGCCCCGAAATCGGACACCTAACTTTAGTTAGGAATCTCTTAACCCTTGGACAGATTTTTCCGTCGCGGCGAGCAGCGTATCTCTTCTGCATCCCGTGGGGGGACACAAGTCACAAGCGTCCCGTGGGCCTGACATTCTTTCAAGGGATTAAAAACATGCTTCGCAAATTCGCAATCGGTGCCGCTTGCGCGGTGGCCGTTCTCTCGACCGCAGCCATCGCTTCGGTGACGTTCGACCCGGCCACCGGGACCGGCTTCGTCGGGAAGGGTGACGTACAGCTGGCATTCGGCTGGAACAATGCCGCTGCCCAGGCGAACGCCAACGGGGTCACTTTCAGCTACAAGACCGAGACGACCTATGACGTGACCTGCGAATGGGACACTGTCGCCGGCAAGTCGGGCAACGTCGTCCACCACGAGATCACGGTGCCGAAGAACTCGAGCGTGCTTTCGGGCGTCGCCTATGATGCGCGCAAGTCGAACCAGTATACCGGCTACAACCTCACCGGTCTCGGCGCCTCGACCACGAGCGGGCAAACCGCTCCCGATCTCGGCGCAGCGTGCCCGGGCAACAATCCGGGTGTCGTCACTGCTGTCGATCTGATCAGCGAGACGGGCGGCCTGTTCGTGACGTTCAATGGAACGAGCAAGGAACTCTAATCGGTAGGTTCAAAAATCCCAATAGTCTCTGGGATCGGCCTCGGGGCGGTGGGCGATATTGCTTGCCGCCCCAATTTTTCCTTTGGGGTGGCATCAATGGCCGGATCGTTCGGAACTCTAGCGGGATCGGGTTCGGCATTGGCGCTGATAGCCTCCAGCTCGGCGTTTGCCGAGCAGCCTGCCCTTGCCCCGCAGGAGAACACCATTGTCGTCACCGGGGATCGCGCAGTGCACGCGGCGTTGCGAGGCATCGTGCCCGAGCGCAGCTATGAAGAAGCCGATGTCGCCGGGCGCGGTAGCTCGACCGTCGGCGAATTCATCGATGAAATCCGGATTGAAAACGGCGACGACGAAATCATCCTGCTGGTCGATGGCGAGCCAGTCGCCGACCTCGACGATCTGGCCGACTACCCGGCGGAAGCCATCGCCAATCTCGAAATCCTTCCTAGGGGAGCTGGCCAGCGGGTCGGGCGCGAAGCCAATCGTGGCGTCTACAGCCTTACCTTGAAGGACCAACTCCGCAGCCTGACACTCGCCGCATCGACAAAGTTGGCGACCGAAGGAGCATGGAGTGAGAAACGCGGCGAAGCGACGCTGACTCGGATCAAGGGGCGCGACCGGACGAACCTGACCCTGAGAATGCGCAATTCGGGCCGCCTGTTAGAGAGCGACCGAACCATTGCCGGTCGCGTTCCGACGGGCTTCGCCGATGCCGACTTTGTGTCGCCGCTCGACCCCACGCAGTTCAGGACGTTACGGCCAGATGCGAGGGAATGGGACGCTACCCTCATCGGCTCGACACGCTTCGCCCCCTGGCTGAGCGGAACCTATTCGCTGAGGGGCCGATCGGGAACCGATGAAGCGTTCAGCGGACTGCCCTACGGTCTGTTTATCGAACGGCTACCCGACAATACCGATCGCCTGTTGGCACTATACGGCGAAGCGCCACTGACGCAGCGCAGCGAGCGCAGGAGCGTTGGCGGCAATTTCTCCCTCAACGTAACGCAAGGGAACTGGCTGGCGGGATTGACCGGCCAGTTCACGCTGGCGGAACGGACCTATCGCAACGAGCGCGAGGAGGCGGACCAGTTCGGCCCGCGCGCATTGCCCGCCGGTCTCAACTACCGTTCCGGCATGATCGATCCCTTCCTTTCGCGCCGCCTGGATGTTTCCAGCGCGAACCAGAGGGACGCTTCGGTCCGCTTGTCGGTGTCGGGACCGATCCTGGAAGGACCTGCGGGGGCCGTCAGGGCCCGAGGGGCATCGGAAGTCGTCTTCGCACGGTTGGATTCGACAGAATCCTTGCCCGGGCAGGATCGGAAGCGCGGCTATTCGCGCGATGAGAAGCGGGTCGAGCTGGGACTGGATTTGCCTCTGGCCAGTAGGCGGGCGGGATTTCTTCCGGCCTTGGGCGAGGCATCGGCGGGTCTCGAACTCGTCGTCGGTTATCTCAAGGGGCTGCCGAACTCGCGCCGATCGACGCTTTCGGGATTGTGGCAGCCAGCCGCGGGACTGAGCTTCACCGGCTCGACCACAAGAACACAAATGCCACCAGCTATCGAGCTGCTTGCGGATCCCGTCATAATCTATGACGATGTCGCTTCATTCGACTTTATCCGTGGGGAAACCGTTTCGGCATCCATCGTAACCGGCGGAAATCCGGCGCTGCGCCCGCTGAATGAAAGGGTGCGCCAGTTCACGGCGAATGCATCGGTCTGGCAGGCGGCGAACATGCAGGTCTTCGCCGATTATCGTTCGGTTTCGCGACGCGACTTCGTCGCGGCGATCCCCCCAGCGAGCGCTGCGATCCTTGCCGCCTTTCCCGATCGGTTCGAACGCGATCCGCAGGGACGCCTCGTCCGGATCGACAGCAGGCCGGTGAACTTCAATCGGCAGGACCAGAAGGAGCTTCGCTACGGGCTCGGCTTCTCGATACCCCTCTACGACGACACCAGTTCGGCCGCCGCATCTGCCCCAAGAATGCCCCCGGAAGAGGGTGCGGCGGTCGAAACCTATGTCCAAACGTCCGTTGCAGCTGGTTGGCGACTTCAGGGCAATGCCGCGCACACCGTTGTCTTTCAGGACAGGGTCACGATCCGTCCGGGCCTCGCTACCATCGACCTCTTGCAGGGCGGTGCCATCGGTCTTGGAGGCGGACGACCGCGCCATCAATTCGATGCGAGCCTGACCCTTAGCCGCCGCGGCGCCGGTCTCGGCGTCTCGGCGCTCTATCGTGGAGCGAGCACGCTTGCGACGAGCGACAGCGCGACGGTGTCTCCCCTTCGTTTCTCACCCATTACGCTGGTCAATTTGCGCGGGTTCGTGGATCTGGGTGAGATGCTGAGCGATCAACCCTGGTCCAAACAGACGCGCTTGTCGCTGACGATCAACAATCTCGCGAACGACCGCCAAGTGGTCGCCGATCCGACTGGCTATGCGCCGCACCAGTATCAGGCTGCATACCGGGACCCCATAGGCCGCATTGTCGAACTCGAGTTGAGGAAGGTGTTCTGAGCTGCTCCATTATTCGCAGATGGAGAAGGAACTCTCTAAGGGCGAATGAGAGAGGGGCATGGCCCAAGCGCATGTCTCAGGGTCCGACCGATCATCGTCCCAAATCATCTCATGCGCTTCCGCTGCTTGCCTTTCGATTCCTAGAACCAGACGCTCACTTTACGGCCGCTTTTCCGACTTCATTCCGATTCGCCCTGGTCCATCGCCACACAATTTTCCTACACTCCCGGCCTTTGCTACTTTCGCCTCGGCTCTTTCCCCCCGTCGACTCCCGAACCGCTCCGCCTTGAGTACTGGGCGGAATTTTGCGCCTCGCTCCCCGTGTCACCCTCACGGGAAGTCGAAAAATACCGTTCCGTACCAGATACTTGTCTGGAAACGCGAAAGTGACACGCTGTCACCTTTGTCCGCTCCGCTACTTGCGGACGCGCTTGCGCATCATGCCTTCCTGCGCGACGCTTGCGACCAGTTCGCCCGCGCGGTTGAATATGCGACCGCGGTTGAAGCCGCGTCCGCCGCCGCTCCACGGGGCGTCGGTCGCGTAGAGCAGCCATTCGTCGGCGCGCGCCGGGCGGTGGAACCAGATCGCGTGGTCGAGGCTCGCGCCGACCAGCTCGCCGCGCATCCAGCTCAGGCCATGCGGCAGCGCGCTGGTGCCGAGCAGCGTGTAGTCGCTGGCATAGGCGATCACCGCGCGGTGGAGCGCGGCGTTCTCGGCGATGTCGGGCAGGGGGGCGACGGTGCGGAACCAGCTGTGCGCGCGCGGCTCGCTCGGCTCGCGGTTCATCCAGTGGAGCGGGCCGCAGCTGCGCATGTCGATCGGGCGCGGGCGCAGGAACAGCGCGCGCTGCGCCTCGCTCATCCGCTCGCCGGCGCGCTCGGCCACGGTGGCGCGCACATCCATGTCGCTCTCGAGCTCCTCGGGCGGGGCGACCTCGGGCATGGTCACGTCGTCGTGACTGAGGCCGTCCTCGGGGCGCTGGAAGCTGGCGGTGAGGTTGAGGATCGGGCGGGTCGAGCCGTCCTCGTCCTCCTGGCTCGCGACCACGCGGCGGTTGGCGAAGCTGCGCCCGTCGAAATCGCGCGCGGTGCGATAGGCGATGTCGACGCCTTCCTTGCCGCCGCGGAGGAAATAGGCGTGGAGCGAATGCGCCTCCATCCCCTCGGGCGCGGTCGCCTGTGCCGCCTGGAGCGCCTGGGCGATGACCTGGCCGCCGAACACGCGGCCGACGCCGCCGGGCTGCTTGCGGCCGGTGAATGCGTCCTCGCCGGTGCGGGTGACGGTCAGCAGGCGGACGAGGCCGGCGACGAGCTCTTCGGGGGTTTTTGGTTCGGTCACGCCCTCGGTCTTGCGGGCGGTTTACGTTTGCGTCAAGCGTCCGCCGGTGCGCCATTGCCGGAAAGCATAGGCGGCGAGGCCGATGCTGAAGAAGAACTCGCGGTATTCGGTGCTGTCGAAGATCGCGACCATCGTGTGGCCGAAGGCGAGATGGACGAGCTGCCCGATCACGACCAGCGCGGCGAGCAGCGACCACAGGAGGCGCTCGCCCCGTGCGCCGGAACTGCGGGCGAAGAGGATGCAGGCGAAGAGGCCGGTCCAGAAGGCCGCCTGCACCGGCGGCAGGTCCCAGTGGCTGTAGGTGAAGACCAGCATCGGCGCCGAGAGCGCGGCCACGGTCCGATCGGGGAGGAGGGGAAGCAGCGGGGCGACGAGCGGCCATGTCGCCAGCCGTTCGCGCACCAGCGGGAGCAGCATGAGGAACACCCCGGTGGCCGAATAGAGCGCGAACTCGGTGATGTCGGTCTGGAGATTGTGGAGGTTGAATTCGCCCTGCCAGTTTTCCGCCGCGACGCTCGCAGGCGTGGCGAAGCCGATCTGGCGCTGGAACCAGCTGACCTCTTCCATCCCCATGAGGAAGAACAGCGAAATGAAGCCGAGCCCGAGCAGGACGTGAAGCCAGCGCCACGGCGTGCCGATGGGTTCGCGCATCAGCTGGCGCTGGCGGAGGACCATGAATCCGCAGGCGAGGAACAGGGCGAGCGCAGTGCTCCATTCGATGGCCGAATCCTCGGCGCTCATGCGCTGGTAGAGGCGAGGGTCGGCGACCAGCACCAGCGTTGCGCCCACCGCGAGTAGCGCAATGCCGTAGGCGAGGAGGGTGGCTCGCCCGCCGACCTGCGCGCTCGACCGCTCGACGATCGGCATCCGCGACAGGCTGGTTACCAAACCCAGCGAGGCGAGCGCGATGAGCAGGGTCCGCAGCCAGTGCCACGCGCTCGTGCCGGGCACCTCTTCGCGCGCGAAATGCCAGCCGAAGGCCGCATATTCGTAGATCGCCAGCCCGGCGAAGAGCGCCAGCAGCACGGCGGCTGCGACTATGACTGCAGTCGAGCGGTTCATGCAGGACGCTCCCACCAGTGTCGGAGAACTGCGGCCGGAATGCGGCCGCGAACGAACAGCAGGTCGACCATTTGAGGCCCCGCCTGCGCCCCCATTTCGCTCTTGTAGCCGGCGTCGCCGAGGCCCCAGCTGATCGTCGTCACCCCAGCTTCGGCGGCGCGGGCGAAATCCTCGTAGAGCAGCACGCGACCGGGGCCGAAATTGGTGAAGCGCTCGTCGTAATTGTTGGCGATGTAGTAGCGTACGCCTCCCGCCTCGACGCCGAAGGTGAAGGCCGCGGGGACCTCGCCGATCCACATCATGCTGCCGAACAGCATGGCGGCGAGGACTGGGTCGCTGCAGAGCGATTCCCAATAGGCGCGCATCTCCGGGTCGCGGAACTTGGTGTCGCCACCATCCGCGAGCGTCCCGAGCCAGCTGGCTGCCTCGATCGCGGCCATGGCGTCGCGCTGTCCGGCGGTCCAGTCGCGGCCGGTGAAGACTTCGGTGTGCAGCGCGCCGCCTTCCTCCTCGAGCCGACGCTTGCGCCAGCGGTTCTTGCGCTGCGTCTTGGCGGAGGGCCAGTCGCCGGAAGCGGTGAGCACGGCAAGGTCGAGCACGAAAACGGTGCCTAGAGGACGGGTCAGCACGTGCCATCCTGCCAGCCGGGCGGCGGCGACAAGCGTGTCGAGTGCGGGATCGCCCGCTTCGGCTGGGCCGAGCCGCCATGCGTGACCGAGATAGCTGGCGTCGGCAGCAAGAGCTTGGGCAAGGTCTTCGGGGACTATGCCCGGTGCTACCGGGACGCCGCGGAATGGCCAGTAGGAGCCACCCACTTCGCGCAGGACGAGCGGGCCCTTGCGGCGCTCGACCAGCGCGAATGCGGCGAGCGGCGAACCATCGCCTCTCCGGGCTGCGAACCGGACAGGTGCGTCGGCAAACCACGCGCTGCGCAGGAAGGCGCGATGCGGCGCGTCCGTGGCGGCGAGCGTATCGAAGATTGCCGCCTCGTCGAGCCATCCCTCCCCAGACACGTTCGCTCCCATCCCGCGATCAGCTACGCGGTCTCGATGCCTTGCGCCATGCCCGGTAGGCAAGCGACTTCGCCTGGTTGCGCACCGGCCAGCGACCCGGCGGGCGCGGCGTCAGGCCGAATTTGCGCACCGTTCCGTTGAAACACCGCGCGCCCGCTTCGGCATAGCTCCATTCGCTGCGCCAGGTGATCGACAGCGAGATCGAGCTCTCCGGCCCGTTGCGCACGAAATGCGGGGCCATCACCGGCACGAAGACCGCTTCGCCCGGCCCGATCGCAAAGGGCGTGCCCTCGGCCAGGAAGGCATCGTTCCAGGGCAGTTCGCGGGGGCCGCCGAGATGGTAGCTTTCGTGGACTTCGTCGGGAGCATAGCGGGCATCGCCCGCGGGGAACTGCGTCATCACCTTGCTGCCCTTGAGCTGCAGCAGGATGTTGTGTTCGGGGTCGAAATGATAGGGCGTGACCGCATCGGGGCTCGAGACGAAGATGAAACCCTGCGGGGTGAGCAGCTCGCCCGTGGTCGCCGAAATCACCGGGCGCAGTTCGTCGAGCAGGTCCATCAGCAGGGCGCGGTAGGACGGCGCCTGTTCGATGTTCTTGAGCACTGCCCAACTATCGCTGGTGGCGATATGGCGGATCGTCTCACCGATCGCGAGGTCCGTCGCCCCGGGTTTTCCGTCGACGCCGATCGGCAGGTTGCCGCGATTGTATTCGATCGAGCTCTCGGGGAGCGCTTCGGCGAGCTCGGCCAGCGCATCGAGCGCCATGCGCGGGTCGTCCTGCAGCGTGTGGCGCAGCACATGTGGGGTTTCGGGATAGGCACGGGCAAAGGCGTCGCGCGATTGCTTTGGGAACACGCCCGTGGCGGTGTCGAACAGTTTCGGATCGTGAACGGTCATCGCCGTGCCTCCTCGCGGCGGAGTTCGATCCCGGTCAGCAGGGCGCCGATCGCGCGCCGCAGCGTTCCGCCGATGCCGATCGACACCATCGCCATCTCGCGGCGGTCCGACCAGATCTGTTCGATCATCGGATTGCCCGGCACCGCACAGCTGTCGGACAGCTCGATATCCGCGCGATGGAGCAAAGCGAGGTTTTCGACCTGCAGGAGCGTTCCGGGCGAATATTTGCGATAGGCCTCGTCGAATGCCGTCTTGAAGCCGAAGCTGAAAGGCGGGGCGATGAAGTTACACAGCATGGCTATCGGCTTCCCGTCGAGCTGCAGGGACAGCCGCTCGAGGCGCCCTTCGACGGCCGCGCCGAACAAGCTTTCGCGGAACAATGCCTCGGTCTGCGGCGCGCTGGCGAGCGACGATCCCCGGTCGCCCTTCCAGCCCGAACGTTCGAGGGTGAGGAAGCCGTCGATCCAGTCGTCGATCCCCTCGGACTGCGTGCTGCGCGAGAATTCCAGCTTGCCGATCTCCTCGAGCCGACGCCGCTTGCGGGCCAGTTCCTTGCGGCGCTTCTTCTCCAGCGTCCGGGAGAGATGCTCGTCCGGCGAGACGCCCCTGCGCAGGGCAGCCCGCTCGAAAAGCTTGACCGGGGCGAAGCTGCGGCCCGAATCCGCGCACAAATCGCGCAATGTGCCGAAGGCCAAGCCATCGGTCGGCAGGCAGGCGAGGTGGAGGAACAGGCTCGCGCGCTGGTTGCGGTCGCACCACGCGAGAAGCTGCTGCCAGAAGGACGTCGAATGGCCGCGTGCTACCAGCGGTTCGCCACAGAAGCAGTTGGGATGAATCCAGTTGGCCAGATGCGGCAGGTAGTGACCGCTGTAGTCGGTATCGCGCCATAGCGGCATGAGCGCGACCAGCCGCCCGTCCTCGACCAATGTCGCGAGTAGGATCTTCCCGTCGGGGTCGAACTGGGCGAGCGACGGTGCGAGAAACCAGTGCTCGTGGAAGGGATTGGCAGTCGCCGCGTCCCGCGCGAGATCGGCCCAGCCTGCGGCGAGCAGAGGAGCGATCATCGTACGCCAAGGAACGACCGAAAACCCGTCGGGGAGGGGCGCTGGCCCGAATGCCCTCACGGGTATGCCGACCGTCGGCTTCTCAACAAGGTCGGCGATATTCGACAAGGGTACCCTCCGCTACGGAGACACCCCTATGGCGCAAAGGCGCTTAAAGCTGGTTAATGCGCTGAAAAGATTAAGGGCGGCGGCACCCGTGGATGCCGCCGCCCCGATTGGCTACGATGATGAAGCGATCAGCCCGCCGCGAGAGCTGCCAGCAGCAGCAGGGCGACGATGTTGGTGATCTTGATCATCGGGTTCACCGCCGGGCCCGCGGTGTCCTTGTAGGGATCGCCCACGGTATCGCCGGTCACCGCGGCCTTGTGGGCTTCGGAGCCCTTGCCGCCGTGGTTGCCGTCTTCGATGTACTTCTTCGCATTGTCCCACGCGCCGCCGCCGGCGGTCATCGAGAGTGCGACGAAGATACCGCCGATGATCACTCCGAGGAGCAGCGCTCCGACGGCGGCAAAGGCGTTTTCCTGGCCTGCGAGGAAGAAGATCGCAAAATAGACCACGATCGGTGCGAGGACCGGGAGCATCGAGGGTACGATCATCTCCTTGATCGCGGCCTTGGTGACGAGGTCCACCGTGCGGGCATAGTTCGGCTTGGAAGTGCCGGCCATGATGCCCTTGTCGTTGGCGAACTGCTCGCGCACGTCGACCACCACGTCGCCCGCGGCGCGGCCCACGGCGGTCATGCCCATCGCACCGAAGAGGTACGGGAGCAGCGCGCCGAGCAGAAGGCCGACGATCACGTAGGGATTCTCGAGGCTGAAATCGACGTCCGCATCGGGGAAGAATTCCGCGAGGTCGGTCGTGTATGCAGCGAAGAGGACCAGTGCGCCGAGGCCAGCCGAACCGATGGCATAGCCCTTGGTCACGGCCTTGGTGGTGTTACCCACCGCGTCGAGCAGGTCGGTCTTCTCGCGAACGCTGTCGTCGAGACCGGCCATTTCGGCGATGCCGCCCGCATTGTCCGTCACCGGGCCATAGGCGTCGAGCGCAACGACCATGCCCGCAAGTGCCAGCATGGCGGTGGCCGCATAGGCGATACCCATCAGACCGGCGAGCTGGAAGGTGGCGATGATGCCGGCCACGATCACGAGCGTGGGCAGGGCAGTCGATTCAAGGCTGATGGCGAGGCCCTGGATCACGTTGGTGCCGTGGCCCGTTTCCGAGCTCTTGGCGATCGAACGGACCGGACGATAGTTGGTGCCGGTGTAATACTCGGTGATCCAGATGATCAGGCCGGTGATGGCGAGGCCGATCAGCGCGCAGATGAAGAGGTCCATGCCGGTAAAGGCGATGACCTGTTCTGCCGTGCCTTCCTCCGCCAGCGGAGCACCCGGGTCGACGCCGATGGCCGAACCGCCGAGCTCGGTGCCCATACCGCCCAGCGCGTAGCTCATGACGAGCCAGATCAGCGGGATTGCCAGGATGGCCGAAACAAGGAAGCCCTTGTACATCGCACCCATCACATTCGTGCTGCCCTTGCCGAGCTTCACGAAGTAGGTGCCGATGATGCTGGTGACGATGCACGCGCCGCCGATCAGCAGCGGGAGCGCCATCATCGGCATCAGCAGGTCGCCGAGGCGTTCGCCGAACAGCAGCGCGGTGAGGACCATGGTCGCACCGACGGTGACGACATAGGTCTCGAACAGGTCGGCAGCCATGCCGGCGCAGTCGCCGACGTTGTCGCCCACGTTGTCGGCGATCACGGCGGGGTTGCGCGGATCGTCTTCGGGGATGCCTGCCTCGACCTTGCCGACGAGGTCGGCACCGACGTCGGCCGCCTTGGTGAAGATACCGCCGCCCAAGCGCGCGAAGATCGAGATCAGCGAGGCACCGAAGGCGAGGCCCACAAGGCCGTCGATCACTTCACGGCTGTTGGGAGCATGCCCGGCGGGGCCGGTCAGGTACCAGAAGAATACCGCGATCGCGAGCAGCGCGAGGCCTGCCACGAGCATGCCGGTGATGGCGCCCGCGCGGAAGGCGAGGGTGAGCCCCTGCTGCAGCCCGCTCTGTGCGGCGGCGGCGGTGCGCACGTTCGAGCGCACCGAGATGTTCATCCCGATGAAGCCTGCAACGCCCGACAGGATCGCGCCGATGACGAAACCGATCACCGGAATGATGCCGAGGAACACGCCCACGAGTATGGCCACGCCGACGCCGACGATGGCGATGGTGGTGTACTGGCGCTTGAGATAGGCCTGCGCGCCTTCCTGGATGGCGCCGGCGATTTCCTGCATCTTTTCGTTGCCGGCGCCGGAGCCCAGCACCTGGCGGCTGGTGACGAAGCCGTAGACGACGGCAAGCAGTCCCAGCACAATTGCTATGAGAACAAGGTCCACTGAAAAATTCCCCTCCCGATTGATCTTATATGTCTATGCGATCCTGCGCGGGAAACGCCGGAGCATGTGGGGCGTGGGTATAAGGGGCCTATGTTGCGTGACAAGGCCGAATTGCGCAGCAATCCGCGCTTATCGACCGCCTCCCGCGCAAGCGCTCAGTGCTGGTAGCCGAGCCCGTCTTCGGGGGTGACGATCTCGTTGTCGATCCAGAGCTCGTGACCGCCGTCCTCGGCGACCCGCCCGATGCAGGCTGAGGGAACGGGCAGCGGAGCATCGACGGGCGCGGTGAAGAGCAATTGGTAGTCGTCGCCCCACCGGATGCAGTCGTCCGCCCGGGCTGGGTCGGCGACGGGAATGCTGTCGCGTTCCAACTCGATCGTGCACCGGCTCGCCTTCACCAGGCGCCAGCAATCGAGCAGCAATCCGTCGGAAACGTCCATCATCGCGGTGACGACAGGCGCCAGCATCCGGCCTTCGGCGAGCAGCGGTCGCGGGCGGCGGTAGGCGAGGTCGTTCGCGCTGCCCGAACCGCGATCTTCGAGCCCAAGCATCGCCCGGCCAAGGACGCCGGTGACGTAGACCGCGTCGCCGACCTGCGCTCCGCGGCGATCGGGAACCGGCGTATGCGTGGCGAGGCCGATGGCGGTGCACCCCCAGCTGCGGGCCCCATCGATGCGCACGGTGTCCCCGCCGAGCAGAGGGACGTCATAGGCTGTGAGTATTTCGCCCAGCCCCGTCAGGAACCGCTCGTCGCCTTCGCCGAGCATGTGCGAGACGAGCACGCCGACCGGTTCGGCGCCCTTGGCGGCGAGGTCGGACAGGTTCACCGCGACCAGTTTCCAAGCGATGTCGGCCGGGTCCTCGTCCTCGCGGACATGCACGCCCTGGACGAGCGTATCGTGCGTCAGGACGAGGCTCTCGCCCCCGAATTCGAGAACCGCGGCATCGTCTTCGAGCCCGCGTGCGGCGGGATCACCGGCCAGCGCGCGCAGCGCGGCGACGAAGGTGCCTTCGTTCATGCTATGGACCTAGCGCGCCACGGGAGGGATGTCTGCAAGTCGGTGCAAGGCAGGCATCAGAACTTCTCGAATTCCGAGAGCGCGGGTTCCAAAAGGGCAGACCGGTCTTCATCTGAAACATTGCCCGCCGCTGCATGCAAGTAGCGCTTCGTCTGGTCCGCCCTAAGTTGTTCAGCCAGTTCTCGACGGACATCTACGCTCACGTCATCCCAGAACGGACCGCTTACCTTCGCCCACAAGCTCAAATCCCTTGCCTGATCGACAATGAAGGATGCCATCTGAAGTTGCGCATTTATCGCGGGGGAAGCGATCCACCGCTCCATCACTCGTGATGCCGGCTCACCAAGGGTCACAAGTCCGCAGATCCAATCGGGCACACCTATTCCCTCGTCGGGATGCTTCTCAAGCTCTGCGAGAAAGGCGGAATAGAAAAATTGGAGAACCGATGCCTGTTGATCGCTTGGCCATGATCGCCAATGAGCCAAGTTCAACTTTTCGGCTATGATTGGCGGCTCTGTTCCCAGCCAAGATGGGTTTGTGACTGAAAGCTCAAAGATGCGAGGCAGAAAATGCCGATAATCGCGGTCGTCGCCTGCTGTTGTGATCGCCCAACCACAATAAGGGCCAATCTGCTTATCTCCTAGTTCGCGTAGTGGTGCCGACGTGAGTGTTCGCCAGATCTTGTCTGCATCGCGATAGGGCGACGTACAAAGCTTCCCTGGGCGAGGTATGCAAGCGAACGCCGAGTAGTTTTGCTCGATGGCATCACGAAGATTGGCTTCTGCTTCGGTCATTCGAGGAAGATAGCGGTTGGCAAAGCGCCCGCAATGGAATCGTTGTTCGCCTTTAGCGCCCGGCTTCCCTGGCGACCGCGTCGAGGATGCCGTTGACGAACTTCGCCTCGCGATCGTCGAAGAAGGCCTTGGCGACGTCGACATATTCGCTGATCGCGCTCGCCTTGGGCACGTCGGGCCGGGCGATGAGTTCGTAGGCGCCGGCGCGCAGGATCTGGAGCATGGTCTTGTCGAGGCGCGCGAGCGTCCAGCCCTCGGCGAGGCGCGCGGTCAGCTTCTCGTCGATCTCTGCGCGTCGGGCTTCGACGCCGCTGACGATGTCGTCGAAGAAATCAACATCGGCCTCGGCATATTCCTCGTCCTCGATCACGCGGCCGAGGCGGTGCTGGTGGAATTCGTCGAGCAGCTTGGCGAGCTTGGTGCCTTCCATCTGCTGCTGGTAGAGCGCCTGGACGGCACCGAGGCGGGCGGCGCTGCGCGCCTGGGATTTGGGGTTCTGGGTCATTTCAGTCTCGTGGAAATCGACAGGGCGTGCGCGGGAAGGCCTTCTGCCTCCGCCAGCCTCACCGCTGCCGGGCCGATCGCGGCAAGCGCGGCCTTGGAGGCGTCGATGAAACTGGTGCGCTTCATGAAATCGAGCACCGACAATCCGCTGGCAAAGCGGGCGCGGCGACCGGTGGGAAGGACGTGGTTGGGCCCGGCAATATAATCGCCCACGGCTTCGGGCGTGTGGCGACCGAGGAACACGCTGCCCGCGTGGCGGAGCCGGTCGAACAGCGCTTGCGGATCGTCAACCATCAGCTCGACATGCTCGGCCGCGAGGCGGTCGGACAGAGCCGGGGCTTGGTCGAGGCTGTCGACCACGACGATCAGGCCGTGCGCATCCCAGCTGGCCTGGGCGGTCTTGGCGGTCGGCAATTTCATCAGCGCGAGGTCGACCGCATCCTCGACCTGCCGGGCAAGGCTTCCGCTGTCGGTTATGAGGATCGACTGACTGGTCGGATCGTGCTCGGCCTGGCTCAACAGGTCGGCGGCAATCCATTCGGGATCGTTGTCCTGGTCCGCGATGACGAGGATTTCGCTCGGTCCGGCGACCATGTCGATGCCGACCACGCCATAGAGCTGGCGCTTGGCCTCGGCCACCCAGGCATTGCCGGGGCCTGCAATCACATCGACCTTTGCGATCCGCTTGGTGCCATGGGCGAGAGCGGCAATCGCCTGCGCTCCGCCGACACGCCAGATTTCGTCGACCCCGGCGATATGCGCCGCGGCAAGGACCAGCGGATTGACCTCGCCCTTGGGTGTGGGCGTGGTCACGACAAGCCGCTCGACGCCCGCCACCTTGGCGGGAATGGCATTCATCAGCAGCGAGGAAGGATAGGCTGCGCGCCCGCCGGGGACGTAGAGACCCGCCGCATCGACCGCGCTCCACCGCGCACCGAGCCGCATGCCGATCTCGTCGGTATAATCGCGGTCGGCAGGCAACTGGCCTTCGTGGTAGGCGCGGATGCGCACAGCCGCGAGTTCGAGCGCGTCGCGCAGCGCCGGATCGAGCGCCTCATGCGCGGCCCGGCATTCCTCCGCCGAGATCTGCCAGTCGCGATCCTCGCCGAGGCCGTGGCCATCGAAGCGCGCGGTGTAGTCGACCAGCGCTTCGTCGCCGCGCTCGCGCACCTCGTTGATGATTGTCGCGACATCGCGCCCGACCTGGACATCGCTTTCGCGGCGATCGCGGACGATCCGATCGAACTTCTTCGCGAAGTCCTCGTCCGTGGTGTGCAGCAATTGCATCAGGCAGCCTCGCGCCGCGCCGCATCGGTACGGAAGGCCTCGACCAGTGCGGCGACGCGCGGATCGGTCTTGAGCGCGGCGCGGTTGACGATCAGGCGCGCCGAGATGTCGAGGATGCGGCTGGTTTCGACGAGGCCGTTTTCGCGCAAGGTGGTGCCGCTCGAAACCAGGTCGACGATCCGGCCGGCAAGGCCCAGCGCCGGGGCGATTTCCATCGCCCCGTTCAATTTGACGCATTCGGCCTGGATCCCCTGTCGCTCGAAATGGCGGCGGGTCAGGTTGGGGTATTTGGTCGCGACGCGCAGATGGCTGGCGCCATCGACGCTGGCGGCACCTTCCTTGGGTTCGGCCACGGCGAGGTGGCAGTGCCCAATGTCGAGATCGACCGGCGCGTAGAGGTCGGCATAGTCGAATTCCTCGATCACGTCGGAGCCGACGATGCCGAGCTGCGCCGCGCCATGCGCAACGAAGGTCGCCACGTCGAAGGCGCGAACGCGGATCAGCCGCATGTCCTCGCGCGTTGTGGCAAAGGTCAGCGAACGGTTGGCCTTGTCGTGGAACCCATCCTCGGGCACCACGCCGGCACGAGCCATCACGGGCAGCGCTTCGTCGAGAATGCGCCCCTTGGGAACAGCAAAGGTCAGGCAATCGTTCATGGGAAGCGCAGATAGGCAGCAGGCTTGGAAAGGGCAATGCCGATCGACCAGGCGGAATATGTGGTGATCGAACCGGGGGCCACCGGATCCGAGGCGGTGTTTCGGGCCTTCGAGAACCAGGTCGCCTATTGTCGCGACAACGGCGCACCGATCACGGCGCTGGTGTGTCAGGCGCTATGCGAACTGCTCGACAGCGAACGCGGGGGTGCGGTGATGCGACGGGTGCGTCGCTGGGCGGGCCCTGCGCTCGCCGATGCCCTGCCGTTGCGCGTCGCTGGCGGGTTGCACGCGCTCCATCTGCGCGGAGACGAACCCAGCCTGGCACCGATCTACGAAGGGCTGGGCCCGACCAATGCGACCGACCTGATCGCCGATGCGATCGAGCGGCACGAACCGTTCCTTATGCCGTGGCTCGATGGCCCGCCGCAGACCAATGAGGCTGGGCGCTCGGCGGGCTTTGCCGCGGCTTTCCTGTGGTTGGTGGATCACGGGCTGCCCGGGCATTTCGACCTGCTCGAAATCGGCTCGAGCGCGGGGATCAACCTGATGATGCGCCGCTTTCGCTACGATCTCGGCGGGGTCATGATCGGGCCGAAGAATGCGCGCATGCAGCTGAAACCCGAGTGGCGTGGGCCCCCGCCGCCGACGGAAGGCTACGACATCGTCGGGGCCGAGGGGTGCGATGTCGCCCCTGTCGATCTGACAGATGAGATGCAGGCCCTGCGCCTGAAGGCCTATATCTGGCCCGAATTCACTGAACGCTTTGCCCGGCTCGAGGCGGCGATCGAGGCGGCGAACGTCTTCCCGCCCGAGATCGCCCGCATGCGCGCGGTCGATTTCCTGCGCGATCGCCTCGAGCGGCCGCAGCAGGAAGGCACGACACGGGTGCTGATGCACTCGGTGGTGTGGCAATATGTCCCGCGCGAGGAGCGCGACCAGATCGTCGAACTGATGGAAGAGGCGGGGCACAGGGCGCGCGAAGAGACGCCGCTCGCCTGGGTCAGCCTCGAGGCCAACCGCGACACCCACCGGCACGAGCTGACGGTGAGTTACTGGCCGCACGGAGACATGCGGCGCAAGCTCGCCACCGCGCATCCGCACGGCAGTTGGATCGATTGGAAGGGCTGATCAGGCCGTTCGAGAGAGGAAGGTGTCGGCCGCGGCGTTGAACGCGTCGGGTGCCTCCCACTGGACGAAATGTCCGCAGCCGGGCACCTTCACAATCTCGGGGTTCTCGATGACTTCGTCGAGCCCGTCGAGATTGGTCGGGGGCAGCGCCTCGTCCTCCATCGCCCAGATCACCAGCGTCGGGATGGTCAGCCTGGGTAGCGGGAAGGGCGTATAGTCCGCCGGTAGCTCGTAAGGCGCATCGAGCGGCAGCACCGCCATCGGGCTGGCGCGGTAATAGTTGAGCATGCCGAACGCGGCCGCGGGATCGGCCCAGTCCTCCAGCAGGCGTGCCTGTTCCTCGGGCTCCATGCTGGTCGTCACCTCGCGCCCCTCGAACGCCTTCATCAGCACCGGCGCGAGACCGTGTTCGCGGATCATCGGATCATGGGCCGGATCGCGGAACTCGCGGAAATACTGGCTCGCCTCGCGCTGCTGGCGATTGGTGTAAAGCAGCTTGGGAAACAGCACCGGATGCGGCGCATTGGCGATGATCGCGCGCGTCACGCGGCTGTTCGCCATCCCGCCATAGGCCACGCCCCAGGCGATCGCGCCACCCCAGTCGTGGCCGACGATGGTGAAGCTGTCGACGCCGAGTGCATCGGCGAGGAGGAAGACGTCGCCGACCATCTTGTCGGGCGTATAGGCCTCGACCTCCCGCGGCTTGGACGATCCGCGATAGCCGCGCTGGTCGGGCGCGATGCAGCGGTAGCGACCGGAGAAATGCGCGATCTGGTGGCGCCAGGTGCGGTGGCTTTCGGGAAAGCCGTGGAGGAAGATCAGCACCGGCGCGTCGCGCGGCCCCTCGTCGACCACGTCGAGGTGGATGCCGTTGGCAAGCTCGACGCGCTTCTGCTCGAGCGTCATGCTCAGGCCTCCGCTTTCATCTTTTCCATATAGCCCGCCGCAACCATGCCCGCGACCTGGTCGAGCAGCTGGTCGGGCGTGCGCCGCATTTCGCCCATCGCCTGCTCCATGCCCTCGGCGACGACGATCTCGCGCTGGCCTGCAGCCACCGCGTCGATGATCCGCTGCGCCGCCTCGGCAGGGGCGATGCCGTTGTCGATCACCTTGTCGCTGCGCCCGCGCTTGCTGCCGTCGGCGGTCAGCGCGTTGCGGCTGACATCGGTCGCAACCGAGCCGGGGCACACGACATGGACCGATACGCCCTGCTGCGAGAGCTCGGCGCGGAGCGCGTCGGCATAGCCGATCAGTCCGAACTTGGCGGCGCAATAGGCGGTGCGCATGGGCACGCCGACCTTGCCCGCGATCGAGCTGATGAACAGCAGGTGCCCGCTCCCGCGCTCGACCAGATGCGGCAGCAGCGCCTGAGTCGCGGCGATCTGCGCGGTCAGGTCGATGTCGATGATCTCGCGATAGACGTTCATCTCGGTCTCGAGCGCCGCGCTGCGTTGCGAAACGCCGGCATTGGCGACGAAGATGTCGACACCGCGGTGCCAGCCGATCGCCTTGTCGGTCGCCGCGCGCATCGCCGCCTCGTCGCGCACGTCGAAGGGGAGCACCAGCGTCTCGGTCGAGATGTCTGCGGCCACCTGGGCGAGGCGTTCCTCGTCGCGGCCCGACAGGATGATGCGCGCACCGCGGCTCGCCCATTCGCGGGCCAGCGCCGCGCCGATTCCGCTCGATGCGCCGGTAATCCAGGCGGTCTTGCCTTCGAAACTCATAAGTCTCCCCTCACGGATAGGTAACGGTCTTGGGCGTCCCTTCGGGCAGGGGGATGAATTCCTCCTCGTCGCCCGGCACCTTGGGAAAGCGCCCCGCGCGCCAGTCCGCGCGCGCCTGCTCGATCCGCTCGCGGCGCGAGCTGACGAAATTCCACCAGGCATGGCGCCGGGTCTCGAAGGCCTCGCCGCCGAGCAGCATCACCCGCCCGCCCGTCTTGGTTTCGAGCGTCATGTCGCGGCCCGGCTGGAGGACCGCGAGTTCGTAGCGCTTCAACGAATGCCCGTCGATCGTGGCCTCGCCCTCGACCAGCATGACCGCGCGCTCGTCGGCCTCGTCCTCGATCGGGATCGCGCCGCCGGGGGCAAGGTGGATTTCGGCATAGATCGTATCGGCATAGGTGGTGGTCGCGGCGCGCTCGCCCCACAGCTCGCCCATGATGACGATCGCCTTGGCGCGCCCGTCCTCGATGACCGGAAGGTCGCTGACCGCCTCGAAGGCCGGATCGATCTCCTCGCGGCCGTCGGGCAGGGCGAGCCAGGTCTGCATGCCGAAGAGCCGGGGGCCGGTGGCGCGCTCGCTTTCGGGCGACCGCTCCGAATGAACGATGCCGCGACCCGCGGTCATCAGGTTTACCTGACCTGGCCGGATGGTCGAGAAGCTCCCCAGGCTGTCGCGGTGGTCGATCGCCCCCTCGAACAGCCAGGTCACCGTGGCGAGATTGATGTGCGGATGCGGGCGCACGTCCATGCCGGTGCCGAGATCGAGCTGCGCGGGACCGAACTGGTCGACGAAGATGAACGGCCCGACCATGCTCCGGGGCCGCGAAGGCAGGACGCGTCGGACTTCGAACTGGCCGAGATCGTGCGTGGTCGGGGTCAGGACCTGGTCGATCTGGCTCATGGTCGCGCGTCTCCTAGCTGGTCGGGGCCGAGGCCTGGATGGCGAGCGCGTGGACCCGCTCACCCGGAATGTCGCCCAGCGCCTTGTTGACCATGCGCTGTCGTTCGAGCCGCGACTTGTCGGCGAACGCCGGCGCCTCGATCACGACGGTGAAGTGCGATTCCCCGCTGCCATCGTCGCCCGAATGGCCCGCGTGGCTGACGCTGTCGTTGATGACCTCGAGCCGGGTCGGTGCGAATGCCTCGGTCAAGAGGCGTTCCATTTCCTGCTGGACGGGTCCTGACACGCGTTCGAATCTCCTCTTCAGGGGTTTCCTTAGCGCAGATTGCTCCCCATTCTATACCGAATGCGCCAGACTAAGTTTCACGGGAGATTTGACAACACCGGCCGGATTTGCGCGCATCCCGCCTGCGAAGAGCCCGGAGAATTCCGTGCTCCGGGCATGCAGGGGCACGGGTTCGACGGCCCCGGCGAGTGGCGCTGGCTGTGCCTCGACCACGTCCGCGAATTCAACTCCGGCTACGACTGGTTCGAGGGGATGAGCGCGGAAGAGATCTATCACGCGCAGGCCCCCGGATCGGGCTGGCGCACCGAAAGTCCCAGTTTTCGTCCCACCGGCGGTGTCGACGGAATGCCGCGCTGGGCGGATTACGACGATCCGCTCGAGGCGATCTCGGCGCGCGCGGCGGGGATCAAGAGCCGCGCCCGGCGCGAAGCGGAAATGGCGATGGACGGGCGCTTCTCGAAGGAGGAGGCGGAGGCGCTCGAGACGATGGGGCTGGGGCTCGATACCGACCGCACCCGCTTGCGCCGCCGGTATTCGGAACTCGTGCGGCGCTACCACCCCGACCGCAATGGCGGCGACCGGCAGTATGAAGGCCGGCTCAACCGGGTGGTCGAAGCCTATCAGACGCTCAGGAAGTCGCGCGCGATCGCCTAGGTCGGCCGACGCGTCAGCCAGGCGAGCGGCCAGGCGACGCAGAGCCAGTGTGGCAGACCCCACACCACCAGCGCGACCGGGTCCGGGTTGGGGAAAGGCGCGCCGAAGCGCATGGGCAGGACGATGCCGTACATCACGAACCACAAGGCCAGCCCGTAGATGCTGCCCGCCAGCCACCACGGCATCGTCGTGAAGGGCTTGCGGGCATGGAGTGTGAAGCCGATGGCGACCATCGCCGCCATGATGGCGTAATGCGTCAGGGCCCCCAATGCGGCCCCGCCAAGGCCCCACGAGGCTGCCGCATCGCCGAACGGGCCCGTGGCGACGCCTTGCAGCACGGTGACCGGGTCGCGCCCCTTGAGCGTGGCCGAGGCGATGAAGGCATAGACGATGTCGAGCGTTCCGCAGACCAATGTTGCGTAGATCCAGCGCCTCATCCCGTCACCCGTCCTTGAGCGCGCGCCAGCGCCGCGCACCGTCTTCGCCGTAGATCCGGACGACGTCCTCGCCCGAATAGAATACCGGATAGGCCTCGGCCCCCTCCGGGATGACCACCCAGGGCTGCTTGCTCCGCGTGAAGATATGCACGTCGGGAGGGCAGCGGTCGGGATCGTCGAGCGTGCCGACGCGGATGAAGTCGGCCTTGTCCTTCACCGCGCCATAGTGGCTCCACAGCGCGACCTTGCACGACGGACAGCGGAAGATCGGCTGACCGCGCCCGCTTTCGGAGGGCGTGTCGATGCATTCGGGTTCGCCCTGTAACTGTTCGACCCTGTCGGCCTCGATCACGGCGTTGAGCGCGAAGGATGCACCGGTCTCGCGCTGGCACCACCGGCAGTGGCAGCAATGGACCACGATCGGGTCCTCGGTCAGGCGATAGCGCACCTTGCCGCAGGTGCAGCCGCCGTCACGCATGGATAAACCCTCCCTCGACGCGCGAGGCTATCACTCCTCGCACAACTTGGCGAGCGTGTCGGCGCAGGCACCCCAGCCTTGCTCGAAGCCCATGTCCTCGTGCTGCTTCTTGGCCTCCTCGGTCCAGTGTCGCGCGGTGGCGGTGTAGCGGGTGCCCTTGCCTTCGGGCGCGACCTCCCAACTGCCGACCATGAAGGGGCCGGCGGGCTCGAAATCGGCGGTAAGGGCGTCGGTCGTCACGAAGCGCCTCCCTTCGTCCCAGGCGAGGTAGATTCCGTTCTGCGGCATTTCCTCGCCGTCCGGTCCCTTGAACACCATGTCGCAGCGTCCGCCGGGGCGGCGTTCCTGCGTCACCACCTCCGCGCGCCAGGGCGCGGGGCAGAACCACTCCTCCTGCCGCTCGGTCATGGCCTCCCAGACCTTTGCCGGGGGTGCGTCGATGAAGCGGGTAATGCTCAGTTCGTTCATGGTGCTCTCCGTCAATCGCGGTCGGGCGCGCCGGGGGGGAAGTATTCGCGATAGGGTCGGGCATCGTCGATGCAGCGCGCGACCTCGGGAAGCGCGAGCAATTCGGTGCGCAACGCCGCAAGGCGCGGGCGGCTGGCACCGATCGGCTCGATCCAGTCGGCGTAGAACAGGCTCGGTGCGGCGGCGCAGCTCACCAGGCTGATGTGTGGTGGTAGCCTGTTGGAGCCGAGCCAGTCCTCGAGCCAGTCGTAGGCCTGGTAGAGGCGCATGCGGGCGGCGTCCTGTTCGCCGGCATCGGGCGTCTCGCGCAGGCCTTGTTCGGGCCGGTCCCGGCTGATGAACCAGCTCGAGACGAAACGCTGCATATTGCCCATCACGTAATTGTCGAACACCCGGTCCATCATGCGCGCGACCACTGCCTCGGCCGGATGCGCCGGTATCAGCGGGGCAGGGCCGGGATGGTGGACGGCAAGATGCTCGACGATGCTGGTTGCCTCGACCACGATATTACCGTCGTCGACCAGCACGGGGATGTGGCCGCCGGGGTGGACCTTGCCGCAGAACTGCTGGTGCAGCGGCTTGTCGCCCTCCATCTCGACGAAAGTGAAGGGCGTCTCGTTGGCGTAGAGCGCGATAAGCGCCTTCCAGGTGTAGGAAGAAAACAGATGTCCGTGGAGATCAAGCATCACCAGGTTCCCTTGGCGACTTCGGCCCGCCGCGCGAGTTCGGCATCGCTGGTGATTTCGGGACCGGCGGGTGCGTGTTCCACCGGGCCCGCGGGTTCGTAGGTGGCCACGTTCATTCCGTTCGAGCCGGTCACCTGTGAGACGAGGCTCAGCGTGCGCGGCGGCGTGTCGTCGCCGAACAGTCGCTTGCCGCTGCCCAGCAGGACCGGGGCAATCATCAGGACCAGCCTGTCGATCAGCCCGCGTTCGAGCAGCTGCGGATAGAGCGTCGAGCTCCCCTGGACGATCAGGTCGCGACCGTCGCCCGCCTTGAGCGCGGCTATCTCGTCGACCGAGGCAAGCCGGTGGCTGCCCGCCCAGTCGAGCGGGGCGTCGCGCCCGGTCAGCACGAATTTGTCGCATTCGGCGAATTTGGCGGCGATGGGATTGTCCATCGAAGCGTATGGCCAGTAGGCGGCGAAAATATCGTAGGTGCGGCGGCCCAGCAGGAGGTCGAACTCGCCATCGAACAGCGCGCCGAGCGCCTGCTCGAGCGCCTCGTCGCCCACCGGCGCCAGCCACGCACCATGCTCGAAGCCGCCGCTGCGATCCTCATCGATCCCGCCTGGAGCCTGCATGACTCCGTCGAGCGAAACGAAGGCCGCCCCGATGATGCTGCGCGCCACCGGCTCAGTTCCCCGCGCGCGCGGCGTCGATCGCCGCGACGTCGATCTTGCCCATGCCCATCATGGCCTCGAAGGCACGCCGGGCCTCGTCACCGCCCGCCATTTGCGATTCGAGCAGCGTGCGCGGGGTGATCTGCCAGCTGAAGCCCCATTTGTCCCTGCACCAGCCACAGGCGCTTTCCTGGCCGCCATTGCCCACGATGGCATCCCAGTAGCGGTCGGTCTCCTCCTGGTCCTCGGTCACGACCATGAAGCTGACGCTCTCGTTGGGCTTGAACATGTCGCCTCCGTTGAGGCCGGAAAAGGTGCGGCCGAGCACGGTGAACTCGACCGTCAGCGCATCGCCCTTCTTGCCGCTGGGGAAGTCGGCCGGGGCGCGGAAGATTTCTCCCACCTCGCTGTCGGGGAAGGTCTCGGCATAGAACCGCGCGGCTTCTTCGGCGTCGCCATCGTACCACAGCACGGTGGTCAGCTTCTCAACCATTCTGGCTCTCCTCGATCAGCTTCATGTCTATGGCTTTCGCCTTCTTGTAGGCGGGGCGCTCGCGCAGGCGCGCGGCATAGGCCTCGAAGGCCGGGCGCGTGGGGATCGAGCCGAAGCTTAGGCCCCAGTCGACCTGGCTGCCGACATAGACGTCGGCCATGGTGAAGCGATCGCCACAGACGAAATCGCGGTCTGAGAACATCTGCTCGAATGTGTCCATTGCGCGGTCGTAGGTGCCGAAGCCCGCCATGCCGGTGCGCTCCTCGGGCACCTGCCAGCCCATCGCATTGGCGGTGACCGCCTGCTCGACCGGTCCTGCCGCGAAGAAGAAATAGCGGAAATAGTCGGCCTTCTCGTGCGCCCGCGGCAGCAGGCCCGCGTCGGGGTGCATTTCGGCGAGGTAATGGCAGATCGCCGCCGCTTCGGTGACGACGTGACTATGGTCGCCATGGTGGTGGACGATCGTCGGGACCTTTCCGATCGGGTTGGCCTCGAGGAAGGCGGGCTGCTTGTCCTGCCATTCGACGAACTCGGTCTCGTAGTCGGCGCCGGCTTCGTGAAGCGCCCAGCGCACGATCTGGCCGCGGCTCATCGGGTTGGTGAAGAAGGTATAGTCGGCCATGCGGTGTCTCCCCATATGAGAACATAATTAGAACATTCTCGCACTATTTTGCCAAGACTCCTATTTTCGGGGACCGACGAGGCCGAAATCCGCCCCCTGTGGGTCGCGGCAGTGGGCCGACCATTCGCCACCTGGAATTTGTTGCGCGTCTCCGAGCAGGGACCCGCCGCCGCCAGTCACGGCGGTCATCGCGCGATCGATATCGTCGACGCCGATGTAGATGTTCCAGCGCGGGCCCTGGCCACCCGGCATGACGGGCGCGATCGCGCCGATCCCGACGCCGTCGTGCTGGATGAAGAGATAGTCGCCCAAATCGCCCATCGGCATGGCGCCTTCCTGCGTCCAGCCGAACTGCTCGCGATAGAAGGACACGGCCGCTTGCGGGTCGGAGGCCCACAACTCGTTCCAGCGCACGTGCTGTGCCTGGTCGACCGAAAAGACGTCGCTCTTCGCGTCGGGATTGCCGGGGGGTGGCTTGGGCGTCATGACGTAGAACATCGACCCGTCGGGATCGGCCACCATGGCGAAGCGACCCGCCATCTCGTTGTCGGTTGCGGGCATCAGCGTCTTGCCGCCGGCGGCCTCGATCGCGCTCACGGCGGCATCGACATCGGGGACGTGGATGTAACCGATCCAGCATGGCCGCATCCCGTGATCGGTCATGTCCTTTGCCAATCGCAGGACGCCGCCATTCATTCCGCCATCGCTGCGCGTGATGAAGCCGTAGGAATCGTCGCCTGCGTGACCGGTCGAGAGCGACCAGCCCACCACCTCGTCGTAGAAGGCCTTTGCGCCTTCGGGATCGGTGGTCATGAGTTCGTACCAGATGAAGGCACCGCGATCGTCGGACATGGCTCAGGCCTCCTCGCTGAACATGACTTCGAACCCGCCGATGATCATGCGCTTGCCGTCGAAGGGCATGTCGCTGCCGTCGGGGGCGCCGAACTCGGTTGCCATGCGCTCGTCGGCCATCATCTTCTCATGCGCCGCGTCGGCGGAGGCCTTGTCGGGCCAGGTCATCCAGCTGAATACCACCTTCTCGCCGGGCTGGAGGTCGACGGCGCGGCGAAAGTCGGTGTGCTGGCCGTCCTTCACGTCGGCTTCCCAGGCCTCGAAATGGCCGGTGCAGCCATAGTCCCTGGCGATCGGCCAGAATTTCGCCGCCACCTCGCGATAGGCATCCTTGTTGCCTTCGGGGACGGGAACCACGAATCCGTTCACATACATCGCCTCTCTCCTCGGCTGTTATCTCATTCGGTATTGTCCGCATGGCGCGCGAAAGCAGCCAACTGGTCGGCCATCGCCTGCTTGAACCCGGGACGGGTCTCGCCGCGCGCGACATAGGCGGTGATTGCGGGGTGGGCGTCCATTACCCGGCTGCCCGAAAGCGCGCGCAGCGTCGTGACCATGGCGATATCGGCGATGGTGAAGGCCTCGCCGAGCCAGTCGCTTTGCGACAGGCGCCGTTCGAGCGGGGCGAGCCGCCGACCGAGGAATTCCTCGAGCGAGGGGCGGCGCAGCCTGGCCCATTCCTCGTCCTTGGCGAAGAACGAGATATTGCCGTGTTCGAAGATCGGCGGCTCGACCGTATTGAAGGCGGCGAAGAGCCAGGAGATCGCGCTGGCGCGTCGCTGCGGATCGCGCGGCAGCAGGGTCTCGCTCATCTCGCCGAGGTGGAGCAGGGTCGCGCCGCTTTCGAACATCGCGATCTCGCCATGGCGCATGATCGGAACCTGGCTCCAGGGCTGGCCCTCGACCAGCCACGCAGGCTTGTCGGCCACATTGGCCAGGCGTTCGCGATAGGGGATACCGGCCTCCTCGCAGGCCCAGCGCGGGCGCAGGTCGCGGACGAAGCCCTGCGCGAAACCGGGCACCCAGCGGTAGCCGCTGATCTCGATTTCGGCATCCGGATCGATCATCGACATCGGCCTATTCCGCCGCCGCTTCCATGAAGGCCTCGGGACCCTTCTCGACTGCGACCGGGTCCATCCACATGACTTCCCAATTGTGGCCGTCGGGGTCTTCGAAGCTGCGGCCGTACATGAAGCCGTAGTCCTGCGGCGGATCGCAATCGGTATTGCCGCCCGCCTCGGCGACATCGGCGATGATGGCGTCGACAGCCTCGCGGCTCTCGCGGCTGAGGCACAGCATCATCTGCGCGGACTTCTTCGCATCGGGAATCGCCTTGCTGGTGAATCCCTTCCACTTGTCATGCGTCAGCAGCATGACGTGGATCGCCTCGCTCAGCATCATGCCGGCGGCGGTTTCGTCGGTGAACTTGGGTTCGTTGGTGAAGCCGATCGCCTCGTAGAAGGCCTTCGAGCGGGCGAGATCGGCCACCGGCAGGTTCACGAAGATCATCTGGCTCATTGGACCGTTTCCTTTTCGAACAGCAGCGAAATGTAGTGCTTGAGATGGATCAGGCTGTCGCGCGCCATGGCGGCTGCGGCATCGTCGCTGTCCTGCGTCTTCGCGAGGATGAAGGCGCCCTGGATCACCACCTGCATGTGCAGCGACAGGCTCCTGGCGTCCGCCTCGACGCCGTATGTTTCGATCGCTTCGGCGAAATCGGCGACGAACAGGTCGGCATTGCCGAGGATGCTGTCGCGGCAGGCGGCACGGATCGGCTCGCTGGTCCGGAAGCTCTCCTGGATCATCGTGCCCGCGACGCAGCTGAACCCCTCGGTCGGCCCGCCGATGAGCGCGAGGCGGAGGTCGAGATAGCCGAGGATGCGCTCGACCGGATCCTCGATCTGCCGGAACGGCGCATCGGTGAAGAAGCCCGAGGTCGACCGGCTCCAATATGCGGCAAGCTCCGCGCCCAGCGCTTCCTTCGATTCGAAATGATGGAAGAACGCGCCCTTGGTTACGCCCGCCTCGGCGCACAATTCGCCGACCGACGTGGCGGCGAAGCCCTGCGTGCGGATCAGCTTCACGCCCGCCTCGAGCAGGCGATCGCGCGCATTCTGTGGGGCGGGGCGGAAGGGTCGATTCGGTATCACGAGAGGCGGCATACCAACCGGTCGGTATGTAGACAAGGCGGATGCGGCGAAGGGTGCGGGCGCGCCGTCGAAACGATCAGTTCTGGCGAAAGGCCCAGCGCAGCGTCTTGCCCATGCCCCAGGTCGCCGCACGCGCCGGAATGCCCGTCAGGCCGGGGCGTTCGAGGCCGAGCATCGGGCGGGCGAAGGACGGCAGCAGCGCGACAGCTTCCGCCCCGAGCAGGGTCTGCACCGCTGGCGGTGCGCCTGCCGGGCGCTGGTTGAGGACGAGGTTGGCAATCTCGCGCGCTGCCGGAGAACCCGACAGGTCGCGGCGCAACTCGTGGAAAATCGCCTCGGCTTCGCTGCGATCGGTCGGGATGGGGTCAGCGCCGAGCGCATGGGCGATGGTGGCGAACTGGCGGTAATATTCGTCCTGCTCGCTGCCCGGCATTTCGGGTCGCACATGGCGCAGATAGGCGGCGAGGAAGCTGGTCGCTTCGGCGACGTGGACCCAGGCGAGGACGCGCGGATCGGAGGCCGAGTAGGGCGTGCCGTCGGGCAATACTCCGCCGACGGCGGCGTGGATCCGGTTGACCCGCGCGATCGCTTGCTGCGCGTCGTCCCTATGGCCGAAGGTCGTGACCGCGATGAACCGCGCGGTGCGGCGCAGGCGCCCGTGCATGTCGCTGCGGAAATTCGAATGGTCGAGCACGCCCTGCAGCGCATGGGGGTGGAGCATCTGTAGCAGCAGGCCGCGGATCCCGCCGACCATCATCGCCACGATATCGGCATGGACCATGCGGATCGGGCTGTCGCGTTCGAACAGCGCCTCGTCGGAGGGAGGGACGGGCTGCTGTCCGTTCTGGACGTCGTTGAACACGCCGCGCACCCGCTCGACGAGCTTGCGGCGAAAGCGTTCGGACAGCGGCGTCGGCGGCAGCATCGGTGCCGACTATGCGACCGCGCGAACGGCGAGTCGAGCCGGGCTTGACCGGCCCAGCGATTTCGTTGCTTGCAGCTACCTATCCATCCGTCTAACCCGCCAGACGCGATGAACGATATGACCGACAAGACCTTCGACGCTTCCGCCAAAACCGTGCTTCCCGCGCCCGACACCACCGTCGACGTGCGCGAGACTTTCGGGATCGATATCGACTGGCAGGTGCCCGCCTTCAGCAAGCCGGACGAACGCACCCCCGATCTCGACGAGGCCTATGTCTTCGACCCGGACACCACGCTCGCGATCCTCGCGGGCTTTGCCCACAATCGCCGCGTCATGGTGCAGGGCTATCACGGCACCGGCAAGTCGACGCATATCGAACAGGTCGCCGCGCGTCTCAACTGGCCCTGCGTGCGGATCAACCTCGATGCGCATATCAGCCGTATCGACCTCGTCGGGCGCGACGCGATCGTGCTGCGCGACGGGTTGCAGGTCACCGAATTCCGCGAAGGCCTGCTGCCGTGGGCGCTGCAGCACCCGGTGGCGCTGGTGTTCGACGAATACGACGCCGGCCGCCCCGACGTTATGTTCGTGATCCAGCGCGTTCTCGAACAGCAGGGCAAGCTGACCCTGCTCGACCAGAACCGCGTGATCCGGCCCGATGCCGGCTTCCGCCTCTTCGCCACCGCCAACACGGTCGGCCTCGGCGATACGAGCGGGCTCTATCACGGGACGCAGCAGATCAACCAGGGCCAGATGGACCGCTGGAACATCGTCGTTGGCCTCAACTACCTGCCCGCCGAAACCGAGCAGAAGATCGTCGAGGCGAAGAACCCCGACATCGATCCCAAGATTCTCGCCGACATGATCAAGGTCGCCGACCTTTCGCGCCAGGGCTTCATCAATGGCGACATCAGCACGGTGATGAGTCCGCGAACGGTGATCACCTGGGCGCAGAACTACGCCATCTTCAAGGATGTCGGCTTCGCCTTCCGCCTCAGCTTCCTCAACAAGTGCGACGAGGAAGAACGCATGCTGGTGGCCGAATACTACCAGCGCGTGTTCGGCGAAGACCTGCCCGAGAGCGTGGTCGGCAAAGCCTCGTAAAGCAGGGATCATCGGACGTCCCCTATGCATAGCTGTGTTGTTCCGTTAACACAGTAGGCAATGGGCGTTTTCGATTCCTTCCGGCGCAAGAGCGAACCGCAGGCGGACTTCCCCGCGCATCGCGGCTATTACGCGACGCACGAGGCGCTCGACTACGACGATTGGGACGACCGTCTCGACCGGCTCGACACCGCGCTGGAGGCCGAGGAGCGCAAGCGCCTGCGCTTCTGGCAGCGCGAATACTGGCGCGGACGGCGCAAGCGCTGGTGGGCGGTCCGCCTGGTCGCGGGCGTGCTCGGCCTGTTCATGGCGCTGTTCGCCTGGCTGGCGATCACCGCGCCGCTCTCGAAATCGCTCGAGCCCATCGCCGCACCGCAGATCACCCTGCTTGCCGCCGACGGCACGCCGATCGCACGCAACGGCGCGATCACCGACGAACCGGTCGAGGTGGCGAAGCTTCCGCCGCATGTGGTCGAGGCCTTCCTCGCAACCGAGGACCGGCGCTTCTACTCGCACTGGGGCGTCGATCCGCGCGGCATCGCCCGCGCCGCGTTCACCGGCACGGGCGGGGGCAGCACGATCACCCAGCAGCTCGCCAAGTTCACCTTCCTTACGCCCGAGCGGACGCTGACGCGAAAGGCGCGCGAGGCGCTGATCGCCTTCTGGCTGGAGGCCTGGCTGACCAAGGACGAGATCCTCAGCCGCTATCTCTCGAACGCCTATTTCGGCGACAACGTCTACGGCCTGCGCGCTGCGAGCCTGCACTATTTCTACCGCAAGCCCGAGAACCTCAAACCCAACCAGGCAGCCATGCTCGCGGGGCTGCTGCAGGCGCCCAGCGCCTATGCCCCGACACAGCATTACGACCGGGCGAGCAAGCGCATGGCGATCGTGATCCAGTCGATGGTCGCCGCGGGCTACCTGACCGAGGCCGAGGCGCGCGCGATGAGGCCGCCTGCGCTCGACGTGCGCACGCGCAACGATCTGCCGACCGGAACCTATTTCGCGGACTGGGCGCTGCCCGAGGCGCGCGACCAGACAGAGGCGGGCTATGCCAGGCAGACGCTGACCACCACGCTCGATGCCCGCCTGCAGAACATCGCCCGCCAGGTGACGCAGGGCGCGCCGCTGGGCGGGGCGCAGGTCGCGCTCGTCGCCATGCGGCGCAATGGCGAGGTGGTGGCGATGATCGGCGGCAAGGATTACGCGCAATCGCCCTTCAACCGCGCGACGCAGGCGCGCCGCCAGCCGGGTTCGACCTTCAAGCTGTTCGTCTATCTCGCGGCGCTGCGCGCCGGGTGGAGCCCCGACGACCTGATCGCCAATACCGAAATCACCGAAGGCAGCTATCGCCCCAAGAATTCGGGCGGGCGCTATTCGGAGAGCCTCACGCTCGAGCAAGCCTTCGCGCGATCGAGCAATGTTGCCGCGGTCCGCCTGCTCGGCGAAGTCGGGAGCGACAAGGTCATCGCCACCGCGCGCGATCTCGGCGTCACCTCGCCGCTCGCCGAGGGCGACCCGAGCCTGGCGCTGGGCACTTCGACCATGTCGCTGCTCGAACTGACCTCGGCCTATGCCGCGGTGGCCGCCAACGAATACCCGATCGAGCCGCACGCCTTCGCCAGGCCCGAGCGCGGCTTCTTCGAGAATCTGTGGGACGGGCCCTCGAGCTTCTCCTCCTCGACCCAGCGGTCCATGGAGAGGATGCTGCGTTCGGCGATCAACAACGGCACCGGTCGTGCGGCCATGCTGCGCGGCCCGAATTTCGGCAAGACCGGCACGACGCAGGACAATCGCGATGCGCTCTTCGTCGGCTATGCGGGCGACCTGGTGGTCGGCGTGTGGATCGGCAATGACGACAACTCGCCGCTCAAGGGCGCGATCAGCGGGGGCGGGATGCCTGCGCGGATCTGGCGCGACTTCATGAACCGCGCGATGAACGTGAAAGCCGCGCCGAGCCGTCCCGAGCCGCGCGAGCAGGACGATCCGGGCGGCCCGATCGAGCCGCTCGACGTACCCGACCTCGAGGACATCCCGCTGGGCGACGGCAATTCGCGCCTCCGCATCCGCGACGGCGAGGCGGTGCTTTCGACCGAGATCGACGGTGTGCCGCTCGACATTTCCATCGGTGACGGGGGTGTGGTGGTCGACCAGGCGGCGATCGAGGAGGCCCGCCGGCGCGCTGACGAACGGCGGGCGGAAGCGCGCAATCGCCGCGAGGAGGCCGCGGCGCAGGAGCCGCGCAACTAGCCTTCCGGCTCGGCCATGAAGACGTTCATCACCGCGGTGGCGATCGGACGGCTGCGGTCGTCCTGCCACGCTTCGACGGTGATGTTGGCGCTGCGCCTGCCGAGCTTGGTGATCCGCCCCTGCGCATAGCTCGTGCGGCTCTTGCCCGCGGCGAGATATTGCACGGTGATGTTGATCGGCTTGAGCATCGCGGCGCGATCCTGGCGCGCGAGCTCGGCGCGCAGCGCTGCATAGCCCGCGGTCTCGAGCAACCCGCCGGTTGCCCCTCCGTGATAATGGTCGGGCCGGCCCTCGACCGTCTCGTCGAACGGTACCGAAAGGGTTGGCGTGCCATCCTCCCAGCGGTCGAGCGTGATGCCGAGCGAACGGGCGTAGGGGGTGAGTGCGTCGATTTCGGGATGGTCCGCCATCTCAGAGCCTCGCCGTGGGTGCGATCTTCATGAAGACCGCCTGGATGTGCGCCACCGGATCGTCGGCGTCGCCATCATGCGCCAGGCCGCGGACGAAGGCGGCGCTGCGGGTGACGCGATAGCATTGCGAGCGGCCGAACACGCTCGCGCCCTCGCGCGCGGGGCGGACGTAATCGACCCGCAGGTCGAGCGTGGCGATGGCGGTGAATTCGTCCATCGCGCGCCAGATCGCCATGCCGCTCGCCATGTCCATCAGGCTGAGGATCGGGCCCGAGGCGAGCACGCGCTGGCCTTCCTCCCCGAGCAAATCCTCGCGCCAGGGAAGCTCGAGTTCGACCCAGTCGTCGCCATGGTCGGAATATTTCAATCCCAGCCAGCCCGAATGCCCGCGCCCGGTGAAGAAGGACGTCGCCTTTGCGGGGTCGAATTTGCGCTCCTGCTCGCTCATCGCGGGCTGCGATAGCCGCGCGGCCGCAGACCTTACAATCCTTTAAATACTTCTTCTTGCCACGCTCGGTCAGCCTGGATCGCGGCAGACGGGAACAGGGGGTTCGACGGATGCTGGGGATAGAGGAGGAGTTGATGGATTTTCCCAAGATCGACCTGGGCAGCCTGCCCGAGCTCGAGGCGGCGACGGGCCTGTTCGGCAGTCTGTCGGCGGGCGGGTCGGACGACACGATCGTGGCGATCATGGTCTATGTCTACGACCATTCGCTGATCGACATGTTGCTCTGACCCGCGGGCGGACGATGCAGATCGATCCGCAGATCGGTGCGCTGCGCGGCGACCATGCCGCGCAGCGCGTCATGCGCGAGGCGGTGGTCGAGGTGGTGCGACAATGCCGGGACGATCCTGCTTTGGCGCCTGTCCTGACCGACCTCGAAGCCTATGGGGCCGGAGCTTTTCTCTCCGACTGCACACATCTCGCGACGCTGTTCGCAGCAGAGGGGAATCCGCGAAGGGCGATTGAACCATTTGTGCGCCGTCTGGTGGGCTTGCAGCGCGCTTATCCCCTGGCGCAACTCGCCTTTCGCCACCAGTCGGGATCCGGATTTCACTACCTGCAGATTGCCCGGAAGGGGCGCGCGACGCTGGGTTTCGCTCTTTACGATCGAGGGGCGCCGAGCTTCGAAGCGACAAGCGCAACCTTCCCCGATGCCGAGCGACACGACGTCGTACTGGCCGGTGCAGGCGAGTTCGGCCTGCTCGAAATCGCCAGCGAAAACGGTGCGGATGCGACGATTGTCGAGCGTCGTCAGCAGGTTGGCGAGGGTCGCGTGATTGCCCTGTGCGGCCCCGCCCAATCGCATATCCTGCGCGCGGTGCGCGGGCGATTGCTGATCCTGTGCCTGATCCGGTTCGCCGAGGCGCCGCGGCCGACCCGCCGCTTCGCGCTCCCGTCCGGCAATTTGCTCCATCGCGCCAGCGGCGACCGACGCGAGAGCCAGCACGAATTGATGATGGCGCTGCTCGGCCGCATGGGGCGCTCCGATGCCGTGCCGGTGCTCGCCGATCTCGCCCTGGACGGTGCAGGCGGCAGCGAGCATTTCCGGTGGCAGGCCCTGCGCGAATGCCTCGCGCTCGACACTGCCGCGGGATTCCGCGTGCTGTCGAGCATTGCCAAGGACCCTGCCGATGCGTTGTCCGGCCCCGCGCGGAATCTGCGCGCGGGGCTGGTCGAAACGCACCCACGACTCGCGAATCTAGAGCCTGAGCCATGCCTCGCGTGATCGCCAATACGCAGGCGGGCACCGCCAGTCTCGCAGAGACGATCGACGCGCTCGCGCAAGGCTTCGACCCGCGCGACGAGGCCAGCACGCTGGAGGCCGCCGCGGCGCTCGAACGGCTGGCCAACAACCGCCATTTTCTCGGCGATCTGCTGGTCGCGCAATTGCGGGAGCGGCATCGCGACGCCTTCGAGGACAGCGCCTACGGCCCGCAGGCGATCGTGCTCTCGCCGCTGCGGGGCGGCTGTTTTCTGCGCGCCAATATCTGGCCCAGCGAGGAAGAGAGCTGCTTTCGCTCCAGCGGCGCGCGCAGCTTCGTCTACGGGATCCCGCACGATCACAATTTCGACTTTCTCACCGCGGGCTATTTCGGACCCGGCTACCGCAGCGACTATTACGAGATCGACTACGAGGCGATCGCCGGCTTCTCGGGCGAGGAGGTTCCGCTGCGCTTCGCCGAGCGCAGCGCGCTCCATGAAGGCAAGCTCATGCACTATCGCGCGCATGTCGATGTCCACGCGCAGCTTCCGCCGGTGACCACGTCAGTTTCGCTCAACGTCATGCGGGTCGATGCGGGGCAGGACTGGTTCGACCAATACGGCTTTGATCTCGAGCGCTCGGCTGTGGCGCGAATCCTCAATCCCTCCGCCAGCGAGACCTTCCTGCGCTGCGCGGTGGCGCTGGGCGATGCCGAGGCGCTCGATCTTGCCGAATGCTTCGGCCGGACGCACCCCAGCGCCCGGATGCGGCTGGCCAGTTTCGAGGCGCGCAGCGGACTGCTCGACTGCGACGCGGACCGCGATGGCCTGTGGCGCGAGGCGGAGCGGGCCGGGAGCCTCATGCTGGCCGGGGAAGCGCGTCTGCGCCGCGCCGCGATTCAGCCGTAGAGAATTACGAAGAGGCCGAAGCCGAGCAGCAGGAAGATCGCGGCGAGCAGCGCCAGCGCGCGCGACAGCGAGCGTTCACGATGCGCCAGCCCGGTATCGGGATCGGACCCTTCGCCCAAGGCGAGGTGCCGGAGAGCATCGATCAGCCGCATGGCGGCTGCGACTATAGCCCGCCGCCCGCCAACGCGTCTATCGCGCCCTGCAGAATTACCGCCGCAGCATGGCTGTCGATCTTGTCCGCGCGTTTCGCCCGGCTCATGTCCTGCCCGATCATCGCCGATTCGGCGCTCGAGGTCGACCAGCGTTCGTCCCACAGCAGTACCGGCAGATCGAGCGATTGGGCGAGGTTGCGGGCGTAGGCGCGACTCGCTTGCGCGCGCGGCCCTTCGCTCCCGTCCATGTTGCGCGGCAGGCCGATCACCACGCCCTTGATCGAACGCTCGGCAACGATGGCGCGCAAGGCCCCGCAATCCTTGGTGAACTTGCTGCGCGCGATGGTCTTGCCGGCCGTTGCATAACGCCATCCGGCATCGCAGGTGGCGACACCGATCGTCTTGGTGCCGAGGTCGAGCCCGAGCAGCGCGCCGCCATCGGGCAGCACATCGCCGTAGGCTAGCGCATTGTCGGTTACGATGCGTGTGCCGCCGTCCATGCCTTCACTCGAGCGATGACGTCCTCCTGCAGGTTCTTCCAGAACAGCGGAATGTCGTAGACGTGATAGTTGCCATCAGGAAGGACTCCGGGGCCCAGTTCCGGCGGATCCCCGATCCGCAGCAGGCCGCGCGCATCGCAGCGGGCCGGCACCGCCTTCGCCACAAGCTCTGCAGTGGCGAGGTTCTTGCTCGGGAGCAGCGTGCCGAGGTTGGCGGAAGCCTCCGCCGAACCGCCGCTCACGCCGGTCAGCGGATTGACGCAAACGATCGGATCGTCTTCGCCGCGCGGTTCGCCGTCCAATCCCGGCGTTGCGGCGTAGCGGCGCAGTAACTGACCTGCATCCCCATCGTCGGCGAAGCTCGCATAGGCGACGAGGCATGCGGCCTGGTTCGGTGCGGCGCAGGCGGGCACGGGCAAGGCGGGCAAATCGTGCTCGACCGAGATCGGCCAGCCCGGCGCATACACGGCAGCGATGCGCGCCTCGATCGGCGTTCCGGCCACCTTCTCGCGCAGCAGCCGCAGGATATGGGTCGATCCCTGGCTATGGCCTGCGAGGACGATCGGCTTGTCAGGACCAACGCTCGAAAGGAAATATTCGAAGGCCTGCGCGACGTCGGCATAGGCGGCATCGATCGCCATGGTCGCCTCGGGCTTGTCGGTCAGGAAGGCACCGACCGCGGCTTGGCGGTACTTGGGCGCCCACAGCTCGTCGGCCCGGTTGAAGGGGCTGGCAAGGCCGCGCAGGAACACCGCGGCGAGGCGGTCTGTATCGGCATCGTTCAGTGCTGCATTCCAGTCGCCCAGCGCGCCCTTGGTGTAGCTGGTCGGGGGAACGAAGAAGACGGCGAACTTCGGCAGCGCGTCAGGCTCGGCCGCTTCGCCGGCGCGCGAGCCGAGGGTTGCGGTAGGAGCGGGTGCATCGAGGCTTTGCTCGGCAGCCGGAGCCTCGGGCGAAGCGTCCTGCTCAGCCGGGTCGGGTGCACTCTCGGCGATCGCGGGCTGGTAGCGCGCAGGATCGCTCGGCCCGATGCCGGGGCGCGAGTACCACATCGCAGGATCCTGATAGGCGTTTGCCGCGAGCGGTTCCTGCTCGACGAACTCGCCGCGCGGAACGAAGGCGATCTCGGTCAACTCGCGCGACCAGATCGACAGGGCGATTGCTCCCGCGATGCCCAGCACGATGCAGACCGCGATGAAGTAGAGGAACTTACGCGCCATGGCCGACCGCTTCTCCCGAAGTGTTTTCATCCGCCTGTTCGGCCCGGCGTTCGAGCGCGACCTTGATCATTGCCAGCAGCGGATCGGCAAGAAACAGGCCGAGGATGCCGAACAATATGCCCATGATCAGCTGGAAGGCGAGCACCAGCGCCGGGGCCAGATCCACGGTCTTCTTGGCGATCATGGGGATGACGATATAGCCGTCGAAGTTCTGGACGAAGAAATAGACGAAGATGGTGTAGATCCCCATCTCGACCCCGCCCGAAAATCCGACCAGCACCATCAGCGCACCCGAGATGATCGCGCCGAGATTGGGGACAAAGGCGAGCAGGCCGGTGAGGATTGCAAGCAGGGCGGCCATGGGCACCACGCCGATGCCGATCAGCGGGGCGACCACCGCCAGCATGAGATAGGTGAACAGCGCTTCGACCACCATGCCGAGCAGGCGGCCGGCCATCAGCCGTCGCATGGTCTGGCCCATGCGCGCGGTCGTGACGTAAAACCGGTCGCGCTGTTCACGCGGTAGCATCCAGGCGACCCCGCGCTCGTAGAGCTGTGGGTCAACTGCTACATAGATGCCGATCACTACGATGAGCAGCATCGTCGCCGCGCTGCCCAGAATCCCTCCGAGCGCCTTGGTGACGGTGCTGATCCCGCTGCCGATATTGCCGAGGTAATTCTGCAGTTGCGACTGGTCGATCTGGAAGCCCTGGGCACGGGCCCAGGCGAACAGCTCGCCAAGCTGGCGCTCGACGATGGCGGGGAACTGGGCGGCTTCCTGCGAGATCGTCGAACCGGCGAAATAGCCGAGCCAGAGCATGAAGGAGACCGTTGCGGCGAGGACGATGGCGACGCGCCAGCTGCGCCTGATCGAGAGCGCGCGGCCCAGCAGGCGCGCGCCGCCATCGATCATCGAGGCGAAAACCATCGCTCCGAAGATCACCAGCAGCGGGCGTGCGATCCACACCGCCAGCGCGACCGTGCCGACGACCGCGACCCACACGATTGCACGCGATATTTCATGGCGGATGCGCGGGTTGTTGATCCGCGAAGGGCTGGTGCCGAGATCCTGGTTGGTGCTGCCCTGTGTCTCTTCGGCCATGCGCGTCCCCTGTTTCAGAGCCCTAGCGCTCGGGAGCGGCTTTTCGTTCCGCGATGGCAGGGCGCAGGGTCGACCACGCCCGTCCCTCGCGCAGGCTGGTCCACCAGCTGATCGGGTTCAGCGTGGTCGTGCCGTCGAGCGAGAAGGTGATGAATTCGGCCCGTCCGCCGATGTTCTCGAGCGGTACGGGACCGAGCAGGCCGCGCGAATTGTTGAGTTCTCGGCTGTCGGCGGAATGGTCGCGATTGTCGCCCATGACGAAGACGGCATCGTCGGGCACGGTGATTTCGGGGAAGTTGTCGAGTTCCTGGTTTTGATGGTCGATCACCAGATAGGTCGCACCATTGGGCAGCGTTTCGCGCAACACCGGCACGCGGCAGACGCGCTTGCCGGCGGCAGTTTCCGCACGGAAATCGTCGAAACCGAAGCCGTCGCAGCGCGAATTGGCATCGAGCGGCAGGTCGAGCGCGGGTTCGACCTTCTGTTCGACCGGCGTGCCGTTGAGGATGATCTGGCCATTGCGGACCGCGAGTCGGTCGCCCGGAAGAGCTACGACGCGCTTGATGTAATCCTCGTCCTTCTCGGGATGCACGGGGATGACGATGTCGCCATATTCGGGGGTTCCGCCGAATAGTCTCCATTGCCCGCGCGGGGCGAGATGGAAGCTGATCGAGCTCCAGTTCCAGCCATAGGGATACTTGCTGACGATCAACCTGTCGCCGACCAGCAGGTTGGGCATCATCGATTCCGACGGGATGTAGAATGGCTTGGCGACGAAGCTGTGAAAGGCGAAGACCGCCAGCAGCATCAGCGCAAGGCCGCGGATTTCCGCGATCCAGTCGACCTTCTTGTCGGATTCGGTTTCAGGGGACTTGTTCAATGCCGTGGCGCCGCTGGTCACTTGGGTAGGGCCTCGATGATGACGTAGGCCTGGGCCCATGGATGATCGTCGGTGAGGGTAAGATGAATGCGCGCCTCATGGCCTTGCGGCACCATTTCCGCAAGTACGATCGCCGCCCCGCCGGTCAACGCCAGCGTCGGTGCACCCGAGCGGGCATTGACCACGCCGATGTCCTTCATGAACACGCCGCGGCGAAAGCCGGTGCCGACCGCCTTGGAGAAGGCTTCCTTCGCGGCGAAGCGCTTGGCGTAGGTGCCGGCGATGGTGAAGGGGCGGCGTCGCGCCTTGGCGCGTTCGATATCGGTGAAGACGCGGTTTTCGAACCGCTCGCCGAAGCGGTCGAGCGAATTCTGGATGCGCTCGATATTGCAGAGGTCGGAGCCGAGGCCGATGATCATGATGCTACTTCCATGCCAGCAAGACGAAGGCGATCGTAATCGACCAGAAACCGACGGCATGCGACGCGGCGCGCTTTGTCGCCGTGACGATCGCACCGCTCGCCATCTCCCCCTTCGCCACGCTCAGGCCGACGATCTGCACCCCGCACGCCACGATGGCGAGGGGCAGCGCCCAGGCAGGAGCAATGCCGAAGAAGAACACGGCGTAGAAGGTCACGAGAAGCCAGTAGGCCAGGGGCACGACAGCCGCGATGAAGGCGATCCGGTAGGCCCAGATGCTCGCTTGGGTAGCTTCGGTCATCGCGCCTCGTCCATCAGCTGGCGCATCCGGCGGACCGCCGCCTCGAGCCCGACGAACACCGCCTCGCCGACGAGATAGTGGCCGATATTGAGCTCGGCGAGCTCGGGTATGGCGGCGATCGGCTTGACGTTGTCATAGGTGAGGCCGTGGCCGGCGTGCGGCTCGATCCCCATCTCCCGCGCCAACCTGGACATGGCCGCAATACGGTCGAGCTCCTTCGCCTCGCGATCCCTGTCGCCATCGAGTCCGGCGTGGGCATATTCGCCCGTGTGGAATTCGACCACCGGAGCGCGCAGGCGCTCGGCGGCCTCGAGTTGCCGCTCGCTGGCCTCGATGAACAGCGAGACGCGGATGCCGTTGTCGGCAAGTCTCCAGACGATCGGGGCGAGCTGGTTGTGGAGGCCGGCGGCATCGAGCCCGCCCTCGGTGGTGCGTTCCTCGCGCTTTTCGGGGACGATGCAGGCGGCGTGCGGCTGGTGGGCTAGGGCGATCGCGAGCATCTCCTCGGTCGCGGCCATTTCGAGATTCAGCGGCAGGTCGGTCGCCGCCCGGATGCGCTTGAGGTCGTCGTCGCGGATGTGTCGGCGGTCTTCGCGCAGATGCGCGGTGATCCCGTCGCCACCGACCGCTGCGACGATTTCCGCCGCGCGCACCGGGTCGGGATGATCGCCGCCGCGCGCGTTCCTGATCGTCGCGACGTGGTCGATATTGACCCCGAGGCGAAGGCGCTCGCTCAAGCGGCGCGGCTCCCCGGCTTGGTCACCGGGACGGCGGCCAGCTCGGCGGGCAATTCGTCCTCGGCGTAGGTCCGGAAGTTGATGTCGACCAGCGGGAAGAAGGGTACGCCGAGGTCGGCCTCGCCATTCGAGCGGTCGACCAGCGCGACTTCCGCGATCACCTCGCCGCCCTCGCGCCCGACGGCCTCGATCGCTTCGCGGCTGGAGAGGCCGGTGGTGACGACGTCCTCGACCATCAGCACCTTGGCACCCGGTTCCAGCCGGAAGCCGCGCCGCAGGTGGAAGGTCCCCTCGGGTCGTTCGAGGAACATCGCGTCCTTGCCCAGAGCACGGCCCAATTCCTGGCCGATGATGATCCCGCCCATCGCCGGGCTGACGACCACCTCGATCTGGCTGCGGATGTCGCGCGGGATCTTCTGGGCGAGCGCGAAGGCGAGGCGCCCGGCACGCTCCGGGTTCATCAACACGCGCGCGCATTGCAAATAGTGGCCGCTGTGGCGCCCGCTCGAGAGCTTGAAGTGGCCTTCGAGCAGCGCTTCGCTGGCCCGGAACTCGTGGAGGATTTCATCGTCGGTCATGGTCCGTGCGTCCAAAGCGCCTCGCGCGCATTTGCGCAAGAGGCAAAGGCGCTTGCACATTTTTATCCGCCACCCGCTTGAGGCTGGCGCAATCCCTGCCTATAGGGCGGGCGCAATCGGGCCCTGCCACAGGGGTGCGTTCCGCCGTGCACGCGGAATGCGCAGAGGCAAGAGGCCCCGACGAAGACACGACACGAAAGAGTGCCAAGACGATGAAAATTCTCGGCTCCCTCAACGGGTTCCACCGGATTGTCGCCAGCCTGGCGATGGCCGCGATGCTGGCTTTCGGCGCACAGGGCGCGATGGCGCAGGACGCCGCCGACGCGACCGCGCAGATCGAGCAGGCCGACCCGGCCGCAGCCGCCGATGCTTCGAGCGCGGATGTTGGCCCGGGTTCGGGTGGCTACACGCCGATGAAGCCGACCGAAGGCAAGGGCATGCCGGTTGCCAAGGGCATCGACGTCCAACCGCAGTACTCGCCGATCGGCCATCAGGCCAATGCGCTGCACATCGGCCTCGTCTGGGTCATGGCGATCATCAGCATCTTCGTCCTCGCGCTGTTCGTTTGGGTGATCCTCAAGTTCAACAAGCGCGCCAATCCGGTGCCGTCGAAGACCAGCCACAACACGCTGATCGAAGTGGTGTGGACGGTGGTTCCGGCGCTGGTGCTGCTGGGCATCGCGATCCCCTCGATCGGCTTGTTGAGCGCGCAGTACAAGACGCCGCCGAAGGACGCGATTACCATCAAGGCGACCGGCTATCAGTGGTACTGGGGCTATTCCTATCCCGACAACGGCGACTTCGAAGTCGTCTCGAACATGCTGACCAAGGAAGAGGCCGACGCCCGTGGCGAGCCGCACCAGCTGGCGGTCGACAACCGCATGGTCGTCCCCGCCGGCGTGCCGATCCGCCTGCAGACCACCGCGGCCGACGTGATCCACTCCTTCGCCGTGCCGAGCCTGTGGTTCAAGCTCGACGCCGTCCCCGGACGCCTCAACGAGAAGCTGCTCTTCATCGACGAGCCCGGCGTCTATTACGGCCAGTGTTCGGAACTGTGCGGCGCGCGCCACGGCTATATGCCGATCGCGGTCGAAGCGCTGCCGATGGATCAGTACAACGCCTGGGTCCTGGCGCAGGGCGGCACGGTCGCCGGCGCCGAGGACGCGGCTCCCGCGGCTGCACCGGCCGAGGATGCGGCAGGCGCCGAAGCCGAAGCGGCCCCCGCCGCACCGGCCGCTTAAGATAATCGTTTAGCTCGAGAGTACAGCACGATGGCAACCACCGCCGACCACTTCGAGGCCCACCACGAGGACCACGCGCACGACGCCGACCACAAGCCCGGCTTCTTCGCGCGCTGGTTCATGTCGACCAACCACAAGGACATCGGCACGCTCTACCTGATCTTCGCGATCATCGCCGGCATCGTCGGTGGCGCGATCTCGGGCATCATGCGCTGGGAGCTCGCCGAGCCGGGTCTCCAGGTCCTCAACCAGGTGGCGCCGTTCTTCGGTGCCGATCCGACGCAGATGGACCAGAACCTCCACATGTGGAACGTGTTCATCACCGCCCACGGCCTGATCATGGTCTTCTTCATGGTCATGCCGGCGATGATCGGCGGGTTCGGCAACTGGTTCGTGCCGCTGATGATCGGCGCGCCCGACATGGCCTTCCCGCGCATGAACAACATCAGCTTCTGGCTGACCGTTGCCGGTTTCTGCTCGCTGCTGTTCTCGCTTTTCGTGCCCGGCGGCACGGGTCCCGGCGCGGGCACCGGCTGGACCGTCTACGCACCGCTCTCGACCACCGGCAGCCAGGGCCCGGCGGTCGACTTCGCGATCTTCTCGCTGCACCTTGCCGGTGCCGGCTCTATCCTCGGTGCGACCAACTTCATCACCACCATCTTCAACATGCGTGCGCCGGGCATGACCCTGCACAAGATGCCGCTGTTCGTGTGGTCGGTGCTGGTTACCGCCTTCCTCCTGCTGCTGGCCCTGCCGGTTCTCGCGGCCGCGATCACCATGCTGATCACCGACCGCAACTTCGGCACGACCTTCTTCGATCCGGCCGGCGGCGGTGACCCGATCCTCTACCAGCACCTGTTCTGGTTCTTCGGTCACCCCGAAGTGTACATCATGATCCTGCCGGGCTTCGGCATGATCTCGCAGATCGTCTCGACCTTCAGCCGCAAGCCCGTCTTCGGCTATCTCGGCATGGCCTACGCCATGGTCGCGATCGGCGTCGTCGGCTTCGTCGTGTGGGCGCACCACATGTACACCGTCGGTCTCGACGTGAACACGAAGATGTATTTCACCGCGGCGACCATGGTCATCGCAGTCCCGACCGGCGTGAAGATCTTCAGCTGGATCGCGACGATGTGGGGCGGCTCGATCGAGTTCAAGAGCCCGATGGTCTGGGCGATCGGCATGATCTTCCTGTTCACCGTCGGCGGCGTGACCGGCGTCTACCTCGCCAATGGCGGCGTCGACGACGTGGTCCACGACACCTACTTCGTGGTGGCGCACTTTCACTACGTGCTGTCGATGGGTGCGGTGTTCTCGCTCTTCGCGGGCTTCTACTACTGGTTCCCGAAGATGAGCGGCAAGATGCACTCCGAACTGCTGGCCCACCTGCACTTCTGGGGCTTCTTCATCGGCGTGAACGTGATCTTCTTCCCGCAGCATTTCCTCGGCCTGCAGGGCATGCCGCGCCGCTATCCCGACTATGCGGATGCCTATGCCTACTGGAACGAGATCAGCTCGATCGGCTACGTCATCATGGCCGGTTCGATGATCTTCTTCTTCATCAACCTCGTCTATGCCTTCACGGCGGGCAAGAAGGCGGCCGACAACCCGTGGGGCGCAGGCGCAACGACGCTCGAATGGAGCCTGTCGAGCCCGCCGCCGTTCCACCAGTTCTCGACGCTGCCGGTGATCGAAGATCATCATACGGCTCACGATCACCTGAGCGACCCCAAGCCCGCGTAACGCGAGCGGTCGAAAGACTGGACAGAAAAGAGCGGCCGGTCCCATGGTGGACCGGCCGTTTTTTCATGTCCGAGGGGAATGAGCCAATGCCGCGAATGCGCACGATCGATACGGGTGAGGTCAGCCTGCGCTGTGCCGTGGAGGGCGAAGGGCCGCTCGCCATCATGGTCCACGGCTTTCCCGAAAGCTGGTACAGCTGGCGCCACCAGATCGGCCCCGTCGCTGACGCCGGTTTCACCGCCTGCGCCATCGACGTGCGCGGCTATGGCGGCTCGGACAAGCCCGAACCGGTCGATGCCTATGCGATGGAGCACATCGTCGGCGACCTGGTGGGCCTGCGCAAAGCCCTTTCTCCCGACACACCCGCCATACTGATCGGCCACGACTGGGGGGCGCCGATCGTGTGGAACTCGGCGCTCACCCATCCCGAGGATTTTCGCGCGGTGGCCGGGCTTTCGGTGCCCTTCGCGGGCGTGCCCTCCAGGCCCTTCACCGAGGTGTTCCGCGAGCATTTCACCAGCCAGGGGCGGTTCTTCTACCAGGAATATTTCCAGGAACCCGGCGTCGCCGAGGCGGAAGCGGAGAAGGACCCGCGCGATTTCGTTCAGCGGATGATGTACTCGATCAGCGGCGACGTGCCGCCGGGCGATTATTGGAACAAGCCGCTCGGCGCGAGTTTCCTCGAAGGGCTGCCCGATCCCGAACCCGTTTCCTGGCTCACCGAGGACGACCTCGATTTCTACGAAGCCGAGTTCAAGGCATCGGGCTTCCGCGGCCCGCTCAACCGCTATCGCAACCACGAAGCGGACTATAAATGGCTGCAGGGGTGGGCGGGCAAGCTGATCGAACAGCCTGCCTTGTTCATTGGCGGGACGCGCGATCCGGCGACCTTCCTGTTCGGCGCGGTCGATGACCCCGTCGCGCTGGTGAAGCTCTTCGCACCCAAGGCCGAAGGTCATATTCTAGATAGCGTCGGCCACTGGACGCAGCAGGAACGCCCGGAAGAAGTGAATCGCCTCCTGATTGACTGGCTAAAGCGTCTCTGACGCCCTATATGGCGCCCGATTCCATGACCCAGACCGTTCCAACCCAGCTGCCTGCCGACTGGCGCGATTTCTTTGCGCTGACGAAGCCGCGCGTGATGAGCCTGGTGATCTTCACCGGCCTGTGCGGCCTGCTCGCCGCGCCCGGCAGCATCCATCCCGTGCTCGGCTTTACCGCCATCCTGTGCATCGCGCTGGGCGCGGGCGGGGCGGCGGCGCTCAACCAGTGGTGGGAAGCCGATCTCGACGCCGGCATGAAACGGACCAGCAAGCGGCCGCTGCCTGCCGGACGGCTGCAGCGCACCGACGCGCGCGATTTCGGCGTGCTGATCTCGGCCGCCTCGGTGGTGATCATGGGGCTGGGCGTCAACTGGCTCTCGGCCGGGATTCTGGCCCTGTCGATCCTCTACTACGCCGTCGTCTACACCATCTGGCTCAAGCCGCGCACGCCGCAGAATATCGTCATCGGCGGCGGGGCGGGGGCCTTTCCGCCGCTGATCGGCTGGGTCGCGGTGACCGGCCACATCACGCTGATGCCGGTGCTGCTGTTCCTGATCATCTTCATGTGGACGCCGCCGCATTTCTGGGCGCTCGCGCTGTTCGTGAAGACCGATTACGCCAATGTCGGCATACCCATGATGCCGGTGGTCAAGGGCGAGAAATCGACCCGCCGCCAGATATTCGCCTATGCCGTGCTGCTGGTGCCGGTCGCCGCCGCGCCCTGGTTCATCGGCGGGACGAGCTATGTCTACGGTATTGCGGCGCTCGCACTGTCGCTTGCCTTCCTTGCGCTTTCGCTTCCCGTCGCCTTCCGGCAGACCGGGGAGACCGACACGATGAAGCCCGAGAAGCGCCTGTTCGGCTTCAGCATCATCTACCTTTTCGCCCTGTTCGCCGCGCTGGTGGTGGACCGGGCGCTGGCCAACAACGGATGGATCGCATGACCCCCGAAGAAGAAGCCGAATACCGTCGTCGCCAGAAGAGCCGCAACCTTGTGGTTGGCGGCATCCTGCTGTTTCTGGCAGTCCTGTTCTACGTGATCACCATCGCGCGGATGTGAGGCCGGACATGAGTGCATCGACCCTCGACATGCGCAAGAACCGCACCGCGGTGTTCGCCGTGCTGATGGCGCTCGGCATGCTCGCGCTCGGCTTTGCCGCAGTCCCGCTCTATCGCATGTTCTGCCAGGTCACCGGCTTTGCCGGTACCACCCAGGTCGCCAGCGAAAGCGACGCCGCTCGGGCCGCCCGCTTCGCGGACAGCGCGGCCGCGCGAACGATCTCGATCCGCTTCGACGGCAATACCGCGTCGGACATGCCCTGGACCTTCCACCCGGAGCATCCCACCGACACGGTCACGATCGGCCAGCGCGACATGGCGATCTATATCGCGAAGAACAATTCGGACGAGCGCATCACCGGCACCGCGACCTTCAATGTCGAGCCCGAACAGGCGGGCGCCTATTTCAACAAGATCCAGTGCTTCTGCTTCACCGAGCAGGTGCTCGAGCCGGGTCAGGAAGTGCGCATGCCGGTGCTCTACTACGTCGATCCCAAGGCGCTCGACGATCCCAATATGAAGGGGGTGGAGCAGATCACGCTCTCCTATACTTTTCACCGGGCGCTGGATTTAGCCGAGTAGCCCCTAGACCCGCGCGCAATGGCGCATTAAGGGCACCCGCAAAGCGAAACCCAGGACGCGAGTACAATGGCTGGCAACGTCAATCACGAATATCACATCCTCGAACCCGATATCTGGCCGCTGATCGGTTCGATTTCGGCGCTGACCTTCACCAGCGGCATGGTCCTGTTCATGCACGAGATGGCCAGCGCGCATCTCGTGCTCGGCCTCGGCATCGCAGGCCTCATCGCGACCTTCTTCAGCTGGTTCTCGAACATCGTGAAGGAAGCGCAGCGCGGCGATCACACCCCGGTGGTGCAGCTCCACATGCGCTACGGCATGATCCTGTTCATCGCTTCGGAAGTGATGTTCTTCGTCGGCTGGTTCTGGAGTTTCTTCGACTTCGCGCTGTTCCCCAGCCAGCTGTCCGACGTCGTCGGCGGCGTGTTCCCGCCCAAGGCGATCGAAGCGGTCATGGATCCGTTCAGCCTGCCGCTGCTCAACACGCTGATCCTGCTGTGCTCGGGCACCACGGTGACCTGGGCGCACCACAGCCTGATCCACGGCGACCGCGAAGGCCTCAAGAAGGGCCTGTGGCTGACCATCGTGCTCGGCGCGCTGTTCACCGCCATTCAGGCCTATGAATACGCGCATGCGCCGTTCGGCTTCGGTGGCAACACTTACAGTTCGGCATTCTACATGGCGACCGGCTTCCACGGCTTCCACGTGCTGGTCGGCACGATCTTTCTGATCGTCTGTCTGGTGCGCGCTTACAAGGGCCACTTCACCCCGCGTCAGCACTTCGGCTTCGAAGCGGCCGCGTGGTACTGGCACTTCGTCGACGTGGTGTGGCTGTTCCTCTTCGTCACCGTCTATGTCTGGGGCGGGTGGGGCGCTGCCATCCACTGATGTCTTCGGACAATCCCGAAACACGCGAAGGGCAGCCCGGCACCGAGACTTCTCTGGCCGAGGCTGCCCTTCTCGGTTTGTGCCCCCGCTGCCGGGCCAAGACGATGTTCGGCGGCATGCTCGCCTTTTCCGAGCGCTGCCCCGCCTGCGGGCTGGACTATGCGCGCTTCAACGTCGGCGATGGCCCCGCCGCACTGGTGACGCTTGCAGTGGGCACGATCACCGTGGGGCTGGCGATCTGGGTGCAATTGTCGTTCGAGCCGCCATGGTGGGTGCACGCCCTGCTGTGGGTGCCGCTGACCTTCGCGCTGGTCATCGGCGGCCTGCGCGTGACCAAGGCGTGGCTGCTCGCCAGCGAATACCGCAACGACGCCCGCGAAGCGGGCAGCAAGGATCTGTGATGCGCCTTCCGCTGATACCCACCGTCTTCGTCGCCGGCGCGGTCGCCACGATGATCGCGCTCGGCATCTGGCAGCTGGGTCGCAAGGATGAAAAGGAAGCGCTGCTGGCACGATATGCGCAGGCGGAGATGATGACGGAAGATGCTCCGCTCATGGGAAAATCGCTTGAGCGACCGCAATTCTATTTCCGCCATACGACGCTCACCTGCACGGGTAGCGGCGTAACCGAGCCGCGCGCTGGCGCAAATAAGGAGGGCCGGGTAGGCTGGGCGCATTGGGCCCGCTGCACGGAGGATGTCGACCATACACCGGTTTTGGTAAACATCGGTTGGTCACAGAACCCGGCCACTGTCCCATACGAGCTTGATCGGGTAGCGGGCATAATCGCGCCTGATGGCCCTGACGGAGCGCGAGTAGTAGCGGACGAACCGGCTCCCGGTCTTGAGGCAAGCGCACGCCCGGACCCCCGCTCGATCCCCAACAACCACCTTGCCTATGCCGGCCAGTGGTTCTTCTTCGCCCTGACCGCGCTGGTGATCTACATCCGCGCGCTGCGCCGCCGGAGCCGCGCCTAGCCTATTTGTACATCCCCTCGCGCAGATTGATGCCGTATTCGACCCAGGCCTTGAGCGCGGCGAGCATCTGGCTCCAGCCCATGCAATTGTTGTAGCTGCCCTTGAGCCCGCTCTCGGTTTCGCGCCAGCCTTCCTCCGCGATCTCCACCAGCGTTCGCCCGGCATCCCCATCGACCGGCTTGAAGGTCATCGTCACCGTGACATTGTAGCCCGCATCGGGCTCGCCCTCCCATTCGAGCACGATGCGTTCGTCGGGCACGACCTCGATCACCTGGACCGGGAAGGCGCCGGGGAAATCGTGGAAGTCCCACATGACCGTGGCGCCCGGCTCAATCCGTCCCTCGGCCCCGCCGGTGGTGAAATAGCGTGACAGCTTGTCCGGGTCGGCGACCGCCTCGAACACCTCGTGCGGAGGCTTGGAGATATGGGCGAAGACGCGATATCTGAGTTCCATGGCCGACTCCTCTTGCCGCGCGATTGTGTATGTTATAAAAAACTAACATGTCAACCGAGGAGCAGTTCGACCGCGTGTTCAAGGCACTGGCCAATCCGGTCCGGCGAGCGATCTGCGACGCAATCCGGCCGCGCCCGTTGACGACCAAGCAGCTCTGCACCGAATTTCCGACGCTCGACCGGACCACCGTCATGATGCACCTGCGGGTTCTCGAGGAGGCGGGGCTGGTGGTCCCGGTGCGCAAGGGGCGTGAGCGGTTCAATCACCTTGACGCGATGCCGATCCACGATATTCACGAGCGCTGGATCGGCCCCCATGCCGCGCAGGCGGTGCAGGGGCTGGCGCGCCTCAAGCGGGACCTCGAAGCGGTCGAGGACAAGGAAAAGCAATCCACCGACTAGGCCGGCTTGCTTGCCCGCTCACACTGCGCCCGCTAACCGCTTGTCGCGATGAAATACGTCTCCACCCGCGGTAGCGCGCCTGCGCTCGATTTCGCCGGCGTCACGCTCGCCGGGCTGGCCAGCGACGGCGGCCTCTATGTCCCCGAAGAATGGCCGCAATTCTCGCTCGACGAGATCACCGCGATGCGCGGCCTCCCGTATCCCGAGCTCGCCGCGCGGGTCATGCAGCCCTTCGTCGGCGACTGCCTGACGCCCGAAAAACTGCACGAGCTGACCGCGAAAGCCTATGCCCGCTTCGCCCACAAGGCGGTCACACCGCTGGTACAATTGACTGAACAACAGTGGCTGCTCGAATTGTTCCACGGGCCGACGCTCGCCTTCAAGGATGTGGCGCTGCAATTGCTCGGCCTGCTGTTCGAGGAATTCCTCGCGCGCGAGGACGGCACGTTGACGATCGTCGGGGCGACCAGCGGCGATACCGGCAGTGCGGCGATCGATGCGGTCGCGGGGCTCGACCGGGTCGAGATCTTCATGCTCCACCCCAAGGGCCGGGTGAGCGACGTCCAGCGCCGCCAGATGACCACGGTGCGCGCGCCCAACGTCCACAATATCGCGATCGACGGCAGCTTCGACGATGCGCAGGCGATGGTGAAGCGGATCTTCGCCGACGAGAGCGTGACCGCCAAGCATCGCATCGGCGCGGTCAACTCGATCAACTGGGCGCGGTTGATGGCGCAGGTGGTCTATTATTTCGCCGCCTCGCTGCAACTCGGCGGGCCCGAGCGCAAGCTGGCCTTCAGTGTGCCGACGGGCAATTTCGGCGATGTCTTCGCGGGCCATGTCGCCGCGCGAATGGGGCTGCCGATCGAGCAGCTGCTGGTCGCCACAAATATCAACGACATCCTCCACCGCGCGCTGTCGAGCGGAGATTATTCGACCGGCACCGTCACCCCCACCGCCGCGCCGAGCATGGATATTCAAGTTAGCTCGAACTTCGAGCGGCTGCTGTTCGATGTCGGCGGGCGCGACGGCGCGGCGCTGGCCGAGCAGATGCGCGGCTTCGAGGCGAGCCGGGCTATGCAGCTGACCAATGCCCAGCGCGAGGGCGCCGCGGCACTCTTCACCAGCGCGCGCGCCGACGAGGCCGAAACCGCGCAGGCGATCCGCTGGGCCTATGAATCCTGCTGCGAGACGATCGACCCGCATACCGCGATCGGGCTTCATGCTGCGCTGCAGGCCGAACTGCCCACCGATGTCCCGGTGGTTACGCTGGCGACCGCGCATCCGGCCAAGTTCCCCGATGCGGTCGAACGCGCCACCGGAATGCGGCCGACGCTGCCCGCGCGGGTCGGCGACCTGTTCGCGCGCGAGGAAGCCTATACCGAGCTGCCCGGCACCTACGAGGCGGTGCGCGAGCATATCCTGGGGCATGCCTCCTGATGGCCGAGCTGGTTCGCGAACCCGTGCTGATGGTCGGCGAGGGCTGGGATGCCTATCGCCTGCTCGACAGCGGGCATGGCCGCAAGTTCGAGGCCTATGGCCCCTACCGCTTCATCCGTCCCGAGCCGCAGGCGATGTGGTCGCCGCGGCTCGAGAGCTGGGACGCGCATGGCGAGTTCGTTCCCGGCAGCGACGAGGACGGCGGCGGGCGCTGGCAGTATGCGAAGAGCGTGCCCGACGATGGCTGGGAGCTCGGCTGGGGCGCGGAAGCACGCTTCACCGCGCAATGCACGCCCTTCCGCCACCTGGGCTTCTTCCCCGACATGGCGCCGGTGTGGGAGTGGATGGGTGCGCAGCTGGCCGATGCCACCGACGCCGAGACGATGAACCTGTTCGGCTACACCGGCGTCGGCACGCAGGCGCTCAGCCGTTTCGGCCGCGTGACCCATGTCGATGCGAGCAAGAAATCGGTCGCGCAGGCGCGCGCCAATGCGACGCTCGCCGGGCTGGACGACCGCCCGATCCGCTGGTTGGTCGAGGATGCGATGAAATACACCGCGCGCGAAGTGCGCCGCGGGCGTCGCTACGACGGGATCATTCTCGATCCGCCCAAATTCGGGCGCGGTCCCGATGGCGAGGTCTGGCGGCTCGAAGAAGGGCTGCCCGGTCTCGTTTCGGATTGCCGCCAGCTGCTCGACGACAACAGCCGCTTCCTCTTCCTCACCGTCTATGCCGTGCGGATGAGCAGCCTCGCACTGGGCGGACTGCTCGAAGAGGTTTTCGCAGGGCTTCCCGGCACGATCGAACACGGCGATCTGGCGGTGGAAGAAGACGCCCTCCGACAGCCTCAGGGTGAGCGGGCGGGCCGGCTGCTGCCCACCGCGATCTTCGCGCGCTGGTCCAATCCGCGCTAAGGCGCCCGTCATGACCGATTCGCTGATCCTCGAGGTGGCCGATTTCGAGTACGACGTGCTCACCGGCATCTATTCGGAAGAAACCGGCCGTCCGCAGCCGCTGCGCTTCACCATCCAGGCGCGGATGAAGCCGCTGCTTCGTTACGATCCCGAGACCTCGCTCGATCATTCGAAGAACTACATGGATCTGAAATTCGCCGCCTCGGAGGCGCTGCCCGAAGGCGTGCATTTCAAGCTGATCGAAGCGGTCGCCGACCATGTCTGCGAGACGCTGTTCCTGCAGGACAGGCGGATCGAGGCGGTGACGGTCAAGATCGTCAAGCTCGCCATTGCCGAAGCGGGCGAGAAGATCGGCATCACGCTGCACCGTGAGCGGCGCGAATGAAGCGCATCGCGGTCGACGGATTGCCCGACGACCCGCTCGCCGCCGCGGGCGTCTTCCACCAGCACTGGCTGGCGCATGTCGAAGACGTGCTGGGCAGGGGCGAGGACGTGATGCTGCAGATTGGCTCCGCCGATCACACCCATCGCGAATGGCGCCTTTCCATCGTCGCTGGTCTCGCGCGCAAGCATGCACCGCAGCGGATCAACATGGTCGCGGGCGAGGGCGATGCGGTCGATGCCACCGAGACCTATCTCGCCCGGGCACCCGGCATCACCGGCCAGTATCTCGAGACCTGAGAAGTGGGCGTACGCATCCTCTTCCTCGGGCCGCTGCGCGATATCGCGGGCGAGCCGGAGCGCGAAGTGCCGGCCCCGCTCGACTGGGCGGGCCTGCTCGCAGCGGTCGGCCCCGATATTGCCGACCAACTGCGCGAGCCTCGGGTCCATGTCGCCTGTGGCAGCAGGGTTCTGGGCGACAAGACCCGGCTCGATGCGCGCGAGGGCGACGAGGTCGCGCTGCTGCCCCCGGTCAGCGGTGGCTAGGCTCGCCCTCTCGACTCCGCTCGACGTCCGGCTGCTCGCCCGGGGGCTGTCGGTCGGGGAGGCGCTGGCGGCATTCAACGCGGCGCATGGCGAGGCGGGCGGGATCGTCTCCTTTCTCGGCAAGGTCCGCCCGGATGGCGATGTCAGGGCACTTGAACTGACGCACTACGAGCCGTTGACTTTGCCCGGGATGCAGGAACTGGCCAGCTCCGCGCAGGCGCGCTTCGAGCTGGACGGGGCGCTCGTCTGGCACCGGGTGGGCGTGATGGTGCCGGGCGAGGCGATCGTGATGGTCGCGGCTGCCGCGCGCCATCGGCGAAATGCCTTCGAGGGGGCCGACTATCTGATGGATCATCTCAAATCGGCGGCCTGGCTGTGGAAGCGCGAGAAGCGTGGCAATGGCTGGCACTGGGTCGAACCGCGCGGGGCCGACCGCACCGACCTGGACCGGTGGAAATAATCCGCACCTCTTGATTTCGATCAAGGAAGCCTCGCGATGGCCGGCGCATCAAGGCTCCGGAAAAGGAGCACAGCATGGTCAAGCACTTCACCCGTGAGCTTGTTGCCGAACAGGCCATCATCGTCGAAACGCCCAAGGTCGCGCACGAGGTCGATCGCAGCTTCGAATTGCCCAAGGGGCTCTATGTCGCGACCGTGGGGCTCTATCTCGGCTTCCTCGCGGTGATGGCGGCCGGGCTGTCGAGCCCGGGCCTGATCATCCCGATGGCGATCTTCGCCTTCTTCATTCTCGCCGGCTTCGGCCTTCCGACGATCTGGGCGCGGATGCAGCCGCCCCATCGCAGCCGCAACATAAGCTGGTCGCGGCTGGTCAGCCAGGGTGTCGCCACCCATACTGGACGCGTCAGTGCGCGCGACGCTGCGGTGCAGGTGCTGGTCCTGCCGGTGCTGATCTTTTGCTGGGGGATTGCCGCGGTGACGATCGCCGCCTTCACCTGAAGCACTTCAAATCGACTGGGGAGAGGCGCGGGGTCGGGAAACCGGCCCCGCGCTTAGCATTTCGTGGTCGAGTCAGCGAACCTGTGCGCGAAGTCTTTCGAGCACGGCATCTTCCTCCGCCACCAGCGCGATGACGCTGTCGCGCGCGGCGACGATGGCGGTGGCATCATCTGCCTGGACCGTCGCTGCGGTGAAGAGGATATCGAGATCGCCCAGTGCGATCGCCGCATTGCTGCGCGCCGAATCGAGATCGGCGAGCGCGACCTGAGCGGCGGCCCAGCCGTCGCTGCCCACACTGCTTCCCGCGGCGGCCTTCACGCGGCTTTCGGCGGTTGGCACCGCGTCGAGGAAGCCGGCATGCGCCTCGCGCGCCTGCGCGACCAGTGCGTCGAGCCGCTCGGCGAGGTTCGTTCCCTGGTTGACTTCGACCGGGGGCACGTCGAGTTCCTCCGTCTCGACCGGCTCGAAGGTCCCTTCGGCGCGCTCGACATCGCGCGTGGCGAGCGAGGGATAGCGGTCGTCGGCGGTCGTGGCGCAGCCGGCGAGCAGGATTGCGGTGATCGTGAGAACGGGAAGCTTGCGGAAGTTCATCGCCTTCTCCATATCACGCGCATCGCCGGGCGCCAGCGAGGATGCAAATTTCCTCGCGGCAAGCGTTGACTTGGCCCCTCCTTTCGCCTAACGGCACGCTTCTTTCCGGGGCTGCCACTGGCGGCCTGACGGGCGCGCCGTGCATTTGCAAGAATTCGTCTTGTGGGTGAGGGCACAGCAATTTGAACGAGAGATAACCACCATGTTCGCAGTAGTGCGCACGGGCGGCAAGCAATACCGGGTTGCCGCCGGAGACAAGATCGCGGTCGAGAAGCTGGCAGGCGAAGCCGGCGACACCATCACGCTGGGCGACGTCCTGCTTGCAGGCGAAGGCGATTCGCTTTCGGACGCCGGCAAGGTGACCGTTTCGGCCGAGATCATCGCGCAGGCGAAGAGCGAAAAGGTGATCGTTTTCAAGAAGCGTCGCCGCCACAACTATCGCCGCAAGAACGGTCATCGCCAGCAGATGACCCTGCTGCGCATCACCGATGTCGGCACCGGTTCGGCCAAGAAGGCTGCGCCGAAGAAGGAAGCCGCTCCGAAGGCAGAAGCCGCGGAGAAGAAGGCTCCCGCCAAGAAGGCTGCGCCGAAGAAGGCTGCTGCCAAGAAGACCGAAGCCAAGAAGTAAGGAGCGCGGACGATGGCACATAAGAAAGCAGGCGGTTCGTCGCGTAACGGTCGTGACTCGGCTGGTCGTCGCCTTGGCGTGAAGAAGTTCGGCAGCGAAAACGTCGTCGCCGGCAACATTATCGTGCGCCAGCGTGGCACCAAGTTCTACGCGGGCGCCAATGTCGGCATGGGCAAGGACCACACGCTGTTCGCCCTTACCGACGGTGTTGTGCGCTTCCACAAGGGCAAGCTCGACCGCAAGTTCGTCTCGGTCGACATGATGGCCGAAGCCGCCGAATAACCGGACGCTCCGATAACGGGATCGTCCAAACGGGACGGTCCCAGCCGGGTCCATGATCCGGCAACCGAAGAGGGAGATGGGACCACCCCGTCTCCCTCTCGTCGTTTCTCTCTCTTCACAATTCGCCGCGAAATTTTCTTTCGCCATCACGCAATTGTCACGCGTCCGGCCTAGGAGCCCGGAGCGTGGATCGAAGGGGAGATTACCGATGTTCCATGTCACCGAAAGGCTGCTGCTGCGGCCTGCCTGGCCCGAAGATGCCGATGCGCTGCTGCGCGGAATCGCCGACGAAACCGTCGTGCGCAATCTCGCGCGCGCGCCGTGGCCCTATCTCCCCGAACATGCGCGTGAATTCGTCGCCCGCGGCCAGGACCAGCGCGTCCCCAACTTCCTCATGACGCTGCCCGGCGAGGACGGCTCGCGCATCATCGGCTCGATCGGGCTGGGCAAAACCGAGACGGGCGTCGAGCTCGGCTACTGGATCGCGCGGCCCTATTGGGGCCAGGGCTTCGCCACCGAGGCGGGCAGGGGGGTGATCGAGGTCGCCAGGCTGCTCGGGTACGGCAAGCTCGAAGCCGGCCACTTCCTCGACAATCCCGCCTCGGGTCGCGTCCTGCGCAAGCTCAGCTTCCGTCCCACGGGCAAGGTTGCCAGGCGGCACAGCTGCGGGCGCGGCGAGGCGGTCGACTGCGCCCTCTACCGGCTCGATCTCGGCGATGAGACGCTCGTCCCGCCGATGGCGGCCTGAGCCAAACGAAAGGCCCCGCGAGCGATGTGCTTGCGGGGCCCTTTGCTTTTCTTGAAGCGGCTTATTCGGCCGGCATGAGAGCGTCCTGGAAGTCGCCCTCGTAGAGCTTGATGAGCTCGCGGTCGTCGTGGTCCCACGGGTGGAAGCCGGGCTTGAAATAGGCCAGCCACGCCGGGAAGATCCGCCGCACCACGCCCGGGCTGACGGTGAGGTATTTGAACAGGCCCCACTTGGCCTTCCAGCCGGTGATACCGTCCTGCTCGAGCAGGTTGAGCGAATCGATCCAGCGGTTCTTGAAGAAGCGCGCGGTGACGGTGAGCATGACGAGGCTGCGGACCTTCCAGCGGCGCCAGCCGGTCCAGTCCCTGGTCGCGTGGTTCCAGGTGTCGAAGGCGACGCCCTTGTGCTCGATCTCCTCGGCGGCGTGCCAGCGCCACATGTCGCGCACTTCCTTGTCGGCATTTGCGAAATGCTTCGGATTCGCGAGGAACTCGGCGGCCATCATGGCGGTATAGTGCTCGAGCGCCATGGTGACTGCGAGATTGGCGATGGCCGGGCGATCCTTGGTCAGCGCGAGCAGTTCGGCCACGCGCTTGTCGATCGCCTTGATGTCGTAGCCTGCATCTTCGGCGAGACGGTTGAAGGCGATATGTTCGCGCGTGTGGTTGATTTCCTGCTTCACGAAGGCGCGGATCTCGGCCTCGAGCTTGGGGTCGGCTCCTTCGCGATGCGCCTTGACCGCCTCGATGAAGAAGGCTTCGCCGCGCGGAAAGGTGGCCGAGAGCGCGTTGTGCCAGGCGGTGCCGAAGGGCTCGCCCGCCCACCAGCGGCGCGGGCTGCTGGCGCGGTTGAAGCGCTCGTCGCGCACGGTGATGGTGAGGTCGGCGGGGGTCGGTGCCGACCGGCGCGTGTCGGTATCGATCGTGACGGGGGCGTGCATCGGTACTCCGGGAATTGACTGACAGGAGTGTAAGTAGTGCTTACTTACATAAATGTCAATAAGCTTTCGAGACGGCTTCCCACCCTGCCGGAGATGAGTTAACCCGGAGGCCAATGGCGACACGAAAACGACTTTCTCCCGAAGAATCGCGGCTCGCAGCGCTCGAAGCGGCGCGCGCGCTGCTGATCGAAACCGGCCCGCAATCGGTCACGCTGAAGGCGGTGGCGGGGCGTATCGGGCGCACCCACGCCAATCTGCTGCATCACTTCGGCTCGGCCGCCGGGCTGCAGAAGGAGCTCGCCGGCCATCTCGCCAAGACCGTCTGCGACACGATCATCGATGCCGTGCGCGCGAGCAGGGCGGGGCTGGGATCGCCGCGCGAGGTGGTCGACCTCGCCTTCGACGCCTTCGACAAGGAGGGCGCCGGCGCGCTTGCCAGCTGGATGATCCTGACCGGCAACGAGGATGCGCTGACGCCGATCGTCGAGACCATCCACCAGCTTGTCGACGAGATCGCGCCCGAAGAGGCGGCGCATGGCGCCACGCCCGCGCAGGTGCACGAGGAAACGCTGGCGCTGGTGCTGATGGCGATGGGCGATGCGCTGATCGGCGGTGCGCTGTCGCGCTCGCTCGGCCTGCCCGAAACCGCCGCGCGCGACCGGGCCGAGCGCATGCTGACGCGCTCGATCGAGGTCAGGCTTCCGAAGGGCTGAGCGTGGCGCGCAGCCAGGCGGGCGCGCGCTCCGGATCGATGTTCTCTACGCGCAGGTGGTCGACTGCGAGGCCGAGCGCGGGATATGCCGCCTTGCGCCGCTTTTCCTCCGACTCGCCGAGCGGCACCACCAGCAACCGGCGGTTGACCTTGCTGCGCCAGTTCATCCGCGCGGTGTTTTCCTGGCCGATGTAGCAGCCCTTGGAAAAGCTGACGCCGTGGAGCTCGACCGCATTGGTCTCGAGCCACAGTATGTCGCCGAGCTCGGCGCGGCCTTCAGGCACGCCGAGCGAGAGCCGGTGCGCTTGCCAGGCCTCGTCGGCTGCTTCTTCGCCATCGGCCGCGGGTGCAAGCCAGCGCTGGCCCAGCGAACCCAGCCGGGGGTCCGCGGCGGCGCCGTCACCCATTTCGGGCCGCCAGTGGACCGCAACTGCGGGATCGACCGCGATGGCGATCTTGCGGCGCAGGCGATAGAGCGACAACCGCTTGACCAGCTCCTCCGCCACCTCGGCCTCGCAATCGAGCAGGAGTTCGCCCGGCTTGCCCGGCCAGACGATGAAGTCGAACAGCGTCTTGCCCTGCGGCGTCAGCAGCCCAGCATAGGCGGGCAGCGTACCGATAACGTCGTTGGTCACGAGCCCCTGGAGGAAAGCGATCACGTCTTCGCACTCGTCGGTGGGGGAAAGGCGGATCACGGCGCGGCTGGTCAGGCGGGTGGCGGTCATGGGTGACAGATAGGCCGCCTGCCGCCATAGGCAACCGCATGGTCGAATCGCTGACAATCCGCCGCCCCGACGACTGGCACCTGCACTTCCGCGATGGCGAGACCATGCGCGCCGTGGTGCCGCATACCGCGCGCCAGTTCGCCCGTGCGATCGTGATGCCCAATCTCGCCCCGCCGGTGACCACCAGCGCACTCGCCAATGCCTATCGCGAACGGATCCTCGACGCCGTGCCCGAGGGGCTCGACTTCACCCCGTTGATGACCGCCTACCTCACCGACGAGAGCGATGCCGACGATCTGGCGGCGGGCCATGCCGACGGCGTGCTGACCGCGGCCAAGCTCTATCCTGCCGGGGCCACCACCAATTCGGCGCAGGGTGTGACCGATATCGCCAATATCATGGGCGTGCTCGAGCGCATGGCCGAGATCGGGATGCCGCTGTGCGTCCATGGAGAGGTGACCACGCCCGACATCGACATCTTCGACCGCGAAGCGGTGTTCATCGACCGCGTGCTCCAGCCGCTGGTCGATCGCCTGCCGACCCTGCGCGTCATCTTCGAGCACATCACGACCATGCAGGCGGTCGGCTTCGTCGAGAGCGCGGGACCGAATGTCGCCGCGACGATCACGCCGCAGCACCTCCACATCAACCGCAACGACATCCTCGTCGGCGGCATCCGCCCGCATATGTACTGCCTTCCGGTGGCCAAGCGCGAGCAGCACCGGCTCGCACTGCGCGGCGCGGCGACCAGCGGTTCGCCGAAGTATTTCCTCGGCACCGACAGCGCACCGCACCATCGCCACGCCAAGGAAAGCGATTGCGGCTGCGCGGGCATCTTCAACGCGCCCTTCGCACTGGAAAGCTACCTCCAGGTCTTCGAGGAAGAAGGGGCGCTCGAGCATTTCGAAGCCTTTGCCAGCCTCAACGGCCCGGCCTTCTATCGCCTGCCGCCCAATGAGGAGCGGATCACGCTCGAGAAGGCGCCGGTGGACGTGCCCGCCGAGCTCGATGGCGGCGAGGCGCCGATCGTGCCTTTCCATGCGGGCGAGACGCTCAGCTGGTGGCTGGCTTCCTAGACCGCGCGACGAGGTCCCACACGAAGATCGCTGCCGCCAGCCAGATGCAGGCGAAACAGGCGATCTCGGCCGGATGGAGCGGCTTGTCGAAGACCGTCAGCCCGAGGATGAAGACGATGCTCGGCGCGAGGAACTGGATGAAGCCGAGCGTCGAATAGGGCAGCTTGCGTGCGGCGATGGCGAAGCACAGCAGCGGGAAGGCGGTCAGCGCGCCGCCCGCCATGATCGCCAGGCTCAGCTCGGTCGAGACCGTGAAGGATGAGCCCTGCGTCTGCGCGAAATACCAGACCACGCCCGCCGACGGCAGCAGCAGCAGCGTCGATTCGATCGTCAGCCCGGGGACCGAGCCGATCTCCACACGCTTCCGGATGAGGCCATATGTGCCGAAGCTCAGTGCCAGCGTCAGGCTGATCCACAGCGTCGTCAATGCACCCGCCGCCAGCAGCGAGACGCCGACCGCGGCGATCCCCACCGCAGCCCATTGCGGTCGGGTGAGCTTCTCGCCGAGTAGCATCGTGCCGAGCAGCACGTTGACCAGCGGGTTGATGTAATAGCCCAGGCTCGCGGCATAGACCTCGCCCGCCTGGATCGCCCAGACATAGACCACCCAGTTGACCGCGATCAGCGTCGCGCTGACGGCGAGCCAGCCCATGGTGCGCGGATTGCGCAACGCTTCGCGCAGCTCGCCGCCCTGCTTGCGCGCCGCAACGATGATGAGGCACAGCGGCAGCGTCCAGATGATCCGCCAGCCGACGAATTCGAAGGCCGGCACGCTCTTCACCAGGATCAGGTAGAGCGGCAGGAAGCCCCAGATGAGATAGGCGCAGAAGGCTGCGGCGAGCCCGGTGCGGTCGTGCTGCGGTGTGGCGCTCGCGTTCATCACCGGCGCGCTAGGCGGGCATGGCAGGGCCCGCAAGTGTCAATTCGTCGCCCGGGACGCTCGCGTCATCGAAAAACGCAAATCTGACAGGGATGTTGCATTCCGTTCAGATTCGGGGGTGTAAAGCTTAACGACATCGACGGAGTGAGCTCCGCAAACCGACGAAGAAGACGAAGAAAAGGACCCTGACCATGGCGAAGACCTTCAAGACCGCTTCGATGGCGCTCGCTGCGACCGGCCTCGCACTGGCCATGCCGGCGAGCGCCGCGCCCGTGACCCACGCCGGCCTCGGCGCGCATGCCGCTGTCACCGGCGACATGAGTTTCGAGCATGGCAAGCACCGCAAGTATCGCAAGCACCGCGAGCGCGACTACCGCGGCTATCGCGGCAGCTACCGCGCGCAGCCCTATTACGAAGGCTATGGCCGCTATTACGGTCAGCCGGTTCGCGCCGACACGCGCATCTGGCGCGGCAATGACGGGCGCTATTACTGTCGCCGCGACAATGGCACCACGGGTCTCCTGGTCGGAGCCGGCGTCGGCGCGCTGATCGGTCACGAAGTCGCCGGGCGCGGCGGGGACCGCACGCTTGGCGCGATCCTCGGCGGTGCCGCCGGCGCGCTCCTCGGCCGTTCGATCGACCGTTCCAGCACGCGCTGCGGCTAACTGAAATACCGAGATCCGGCCGTGCCCACCCACGGCCGGATACCGCGGTCCCCAGCGGACCGTGCGGGCGTCGTTCGTCCTCGCTTGCGGGGGCGGGCGGCGCCCATTAGTCTTTTCGGCAAGGGCTGTCCCGCTATGGTGCAGCCGCTCCGCCCCGCTGGATTCATCCGCGAGTCCAGCCTTATGGGGTCCGTGTTCCCAAGCTGAAGGTCTACAGATGAAACGTCGCCTGCTGGTCTCACTCCTCCCCGTCGCCCTGCTCGCAAGCTGTGGCGACAAGACCGAGGACGAGGCAGCAGGCGACGCAATGGACCCGGCCAGCGAACAGGCTCTCAACGACGAATTGGCGACCGATCCGGACCTTGCCGGCCGCAACGAGGCGAATGCCGCGCTGTCGGGCACGGGCAATGCGGCGGTCCCCAACATCGACAAGTCGACGCGCGCCATCGAGGCCGCGCGCAGCCGCGCCGCCGAACTGGTCGGCGGGCGCAGCAAGCTGGTGGCACCGCCCGCGGCCAAGGCGCTGGGCCAGGATGCCGCGCCGAGCAAGGCGATGGTTGCCGCGGCCAAGGCCGCGGTCGCGCCGGGCGGTGCGAATTGCGGCGACAAGGTCGATTACACCTCGGCCTGGGCGGCCAAGCTGCCTGCGGCCTTCCCGGTCTATCCGCGCGGCAACACGCAGGAAGCCGCCGGTACCGACGAGGGCCAATGCGCGCTGCGCGTCGTGTCTTTCCTGACCCCCGTCGCGCTCGACGAGGTGCTCGCCTTCTACAACACTCGCGCCAAAACTTCGGGCTACAGCGTCGAGCATGTCACCAGCGGAGGCGACAACATCCTCAGCGGGACCAAGGGCAAGTCGGCCTATGTGGTGTACGGCCGGCGCCTGCAGCAGGGTGTGACCGAGATCGACCTCGTCACTACCGACTGAGCCGCCTCAGGCGTCCTTGACGCCGACGCCGATGCTGGCGCGCGGCTGTTCCATCTCATTGCTGGCAACCGGATAGGCGCAGTAATCCGCGGCATAGAAGGCCGCCGGGCGATGGTTGCCCGACAGGCCAATCCCGCCGAAGGGAGCGGCCGAGGAGGCGCCGTTGGTCGGGCGGTTCCAGTTGACGATCCCGGCGCGGATCTCGTCCCAGAAACGGTCGAAATCGCTCGGCTTGCCGCCGATCAGCGAGGCCGAAAGGCCGTAGCGCGTGTTGTTCGCTTCGTAGATCGCCTCTTCGAAATTGGCCACGCGGATCACCTGCAGCAGCGGGCCGAACAGCTCGATGTCGGGCCGTTCGTGGACGTCGGTCGCGTCGAGGATGCCGGGCGAGAGGAAGGGCAGCTTCTCGTCGGGGCGGCGCATGTGCATGATCGGCGTGCCGCCGCGGTTCATCAGCGCGACGAAGCTTTCCGACAACAGGTCGGCGGTGCCGTTGTCGATCACGCAGCCCATGAAGGGTTGCGGATCGGCGAAGGGCTCGTCGACGATCAGCCGTTCGGCGAGCGCCTTCACCGCGGGGACGATCTTGTCGAACATCGAATCGACCACGATCAGTCGCCGCGCGGCGGTGCAGCGCTGACCTGCGGTGGTGAAGGCCGACTGGATGATCGTTGCGGCCGCATCCTCGACCTTCGGCGTGTCGACCACGACGATGGGGTTGTTGCCGCCCATTTCCAGCGCGACGATCTTGCCCGGATCGGCGGCGAGCTTGCGGTTGATCGCGATGCCCGCGCGTGCCGAGCCGGTGAAAAGGACGCCGTCGACCATCCAGTGCTCGACCAGCGCCTGGCCGGTCTCGACCCCACCGTGGATGCACTGCACCACGCCTTCGGGAATCTTCGCCTCGTGGAAACAACGGGTGAGGAATTCGCCCACTGCGGGCGTCTTCTCGCTCGGCTTGAAGATCACCACATTGCCCGCGATCAGCGCCGGGACGATATGGCCGTTGGGCAGGTGCGCGGGGAAATTATAGGGGCCCAGCACCGCCATCACGCCATGCGGCTTGTGGCGTACCGCGGCGGTGCCCTGCAGCGCGCTGTTGAGCTTCTTCATCCCGGTCCGCTCGGCATAGGCGGTGATCGAGATCTCGACCTTGCCGATGACCGCCTCGACCTCGGTGCGCGCTTCCCACAGCGGCTTGCCGGTTTCGCGCGCGATCAGTTCGGCGAAGGGCTCGGCATGCTTGCGCACGGTGTTGGCGAAGCGGCGCATGAATTCGATCCGGCGGGCCAGCGGCTCGCGCGACCATTCACGCATCGCCTTGCGCGCGCGTTCGATCGCCGCGTCGACATTGCCGGACTTGCCGCGCCAGATCTCTTTGCCGGTCGCGGGTTCGGTTGAGACCAGTTCGGTCGCCATTGTGGTATGATATTCCTCTCTGCGGCTCGAATCGGGCCCTAAGTGGTAGGTCAGAAGCGCCGCGTCAATCGACGTCTTCGCCGCGCAAGGCGTGTCCGGCAGGTGCGGGCGGCGCGCCATGTGCCTCGCCCATGCGGCGCAATGCAGCGACCTTGTGTTCGAGCGGCTGCCAGTCGTCGTGCTCCGCAATGGCAGACCAGATCGTCTCGACCTCCTCGATGAGCATGGATTGTGGCGTATCGTCGCTCCAATAGGGATGATCGCTCGCCACCGCTTCGAAGTCGTGCAGCGCCTCGGCGAGCTCGCCTTGCGCCTCGCGCCCGCCGCGATGACCGAAGAAGAAGGTGTCGGGCGCCATGCCGCTCTCACGCAGCGCCTTCTCCGAGGCGGCGACGAGCTTCGCGTTGGCCTCGGCATCGCGCGGGACCAGGCCCAGCCGCCAGCACCAGCGTCGGCCGACGGCATCCATGTAGAGCGGTCCGAAGCGCTCCATCGCCGCGATCAGCGGCGGGGCCTCGGCCACCAGACGCAGCGCGACGGCGAGTTGCCCACAGTTCCAGTGCAGGGCCTCGGGCTGGCGCCCGAAGGCATAGAGCCCCTGGTGGTCGAAATAGGCGGCGGTGAATGCCGGGTCCCAATGCGGCAGGAAGCGCCACGGCCCGTAATCGAAGCTCTCGCCCGAGATGTTCATGTTGTCGGTGTTGAGCACGCCGTGGACGAAGCCCGCGACCATCCAGCTTGCCGCCAGGTCGGCGAGCCGTTCGACGACCAGATGCATCAGCCGCACCGCCGGTTCCTCGCGCCCAGGCGCGTCTTCGGGCGGGGGCGGACCGGGAAACTGCGCGAGGCAATAATCGACAAGTTGCTCCATGTGCTCGCGTTGCTCGAGCGCGAGCAGGCGCTGGAAGGTCCCGATGCGGATATGGCCGTGGCTGAGCCGCGTCAGCACCGCCGAACGGGTGGGCGAGGGCTCGTCGCCGCGCCACAGTTTCTCGCCGGTCTCGACCACGCTGAAGGTCTTCGACGTGTAGACGCCGAGCGCCTCGAGCATCTCGGTGGCGAGGATTTCGCGCACCGCGCCCTTGAGCGTCAGCCGCCCGTCGCCATCGCGGCTCCACGGAGTCTGGCCCGAGCCCTTGGTGCCGAGATCGAGCAGTCGGCCCCCGCCATCGCGCAGCTGGGCGAAAAGGAACCCGCGGCCATCGCCGATCTCGGGATTGTACACGCGGAACTGGTGCCCGTGATAGCGCAGCGCCAGAGGGTGGGCGAGGTTGCCTTCGAGCGGTTCGAAGCGCCCGAAATGGCGCAGCCATTCCTCGTCGGTCAGCGAGGCCAGTCCGACAGTCGCGGCATGCGAATCGTTGCGGAGGCGCAGGCATGTTTCGGGAAACGGGGCCGGCTCGACCGCATCGCCGATCCAGTCGGCGAGCGTTTCGATCGGCGTGTCGGGGCGATAGCTCGCGGCTTGCGGTTCGGCGCGCATGCGGCGATAGTGGGCGGCAAGCCAGCCCGACACAAGGGCTCGAACGCCAAGTTACCGGGGTTTTCGCCGCCAGACATGGATACCAGCTTCACCGACCGTCAGTGGCCCAGTGCCGACGGTCTCACCCTCCGTTTCCGCGAATACGGCAGCGCCGGCGACCGCCCGCCGGTGATCTGCCTGCATGGGCTGACGCGCAACGCCCGCGATTTCGAGGAGCTCGCGCCGCATATCGCGGCGCAGGGCTGGCGGGTGCTGGTCCCCTCCACGCGCGGTCGTGGCGACAGCGACTATTCCGAACACTCCGAGAGCTACGCGCTGCCGACCTATGTCGGCGACCTGCTCGCGCTGCTCGATCAGGAGCGGATCGAGCGCTTCGTCGCGATCGGCACCTCGATGGGCGGGTTGATGACGATGCTGCTGGCGCAGGCGCAGCCCGAGCGGGTCGCGGGTGCGGTGCTCAACGATATCGGGCCAGTGCTCGAAACCGAGGGGCTCGACACGATCAAGTCCTATGTTGGACAGGGGCGCAGCTTCCCCACCTGGATGCACGCGGCACGCGGGCTCGAGGAAGTGCATGGCGCAAGCTTCCCCGCCTATGACATCCAGGACTGGATCGCGATGGCCAAGCGGGTGATGACGCTGTCGAGCAGCGGACGGATCGTGTTCGACTACGACATGAAGCTCGCCGAACCGATCCTCGCTTCGCCCGAGGCGGCGGCACCGGTCGATCTGTGGCCCGCTTTCCGCGCGCTCGCCGGCAAGCCGTTGCTGCTGCTGCGCGGCGAATTGTCGACGCTGCTCTCCGCCGCCAGCTTTGCCGAGATGCAGAAGGTGGCCCCCACTGCGGAGAGCGCAGTGATCCCGCAGGTGGGCCATGCCCCCACGCTCGACGAGCCCGAAGCGCGCGCGGCGATCGACCGACTGCTGGCGCGCGTCGCATGAACCGGCCGCGTGGCGGCGCGGTGCCGCATATCCTGCATCTCCATTCGACCTTCGCCCCTGGCGGCAAGGAATTGCGCACGGTCCAGCTGATCAACGCTTTCGGCCGCAAGGCGCGGCACACGATCGTCTCGGCCGAACCCGAGAATCTCGGCGCGGCCCAGCGGATCGACAAGGGGATCGACGTCCGCCTCCAGCCCGAATTTCCCAGCCTCAAAGGCTGGCCCATGCCGGGGCGGCTGCAGAGACTCGCCAAGGCGATGAAGGGCTACGACCTCGTCTGCACCTACAATTGGGGTGCAATGGACGCGGTGATGGCGCACACGCTGTTCAAGGACCTCCACAATCTCCCCCCGCTGATCCATCACGAGGACGGCTTCGACGAGAGCGAGCTGACAAGGCTCAAGCCGAGCCGCACCTGGTACCGCCGGATCGCATTGGGCAAGGCTGCTGGCCTGGTCGTCCCGTCCGAGCGACTCGAGGAGATCGCGCTGGTCGACTGGCAGCAGCCGCTCGGCCGGGTGAAGCGCATTCCCAACGGGATCGACACCAAGGCCTTCGCCATGCGGCCCAAGAAGGACGCGCTGCGGCTGATCAAGCATCCGGGCGAGTTCTGGGTCGGCACGCTGGCGGGACTGCGCACGATCAAGAACCTGCCGCGGCTGGTGCGCGTCTTCGCCGACCTGCCCGAGAACTGGCAGCTGGTGATCCTGGGCGAGGGCGACGCCGGCGCGCGCGAGGCGATCCTGGCCGAGGCCGACCGTTTGCAGATCAACCACCGCGTCCACCTGCCCGGCGCGGTGTCCGATCCGGCGCGCGTCATCGGCCTGTTCGACATCTTCGCCCTGTCGAGCGATTCCGAGCAATTCCCGCTCTCGGTGGTCGAGGCGATGGCCGCCGGCCTGCCGGTGGTTGCCCCCGCGGTGGGCGATATCGCGCACATGGTGTCGGCGCCCAATGCCGAGTTCATCGCTCCGCCGGGCAATGAAGAAGAGCTAGCGATGGCGCTGGTCCAGCTCGCCGTCTCGAAGGACCTGCGCAAGGAGGTCGGCGAAGCCAACCGCGCGAAGGCCGTGGCCGAGTTCGACGAGGCGAAGATGGTCGCGACCTACCGCCGTCTCTATTCGAGCGCGATGCGAATTGACCTCTAGGCCCTTTCATCCGGCATTCACGCGCTGGGGGACAGGCTTTCCCGACCATTGCCCTTGCCCCCGCCTGCCCGTAAAGAGCCGCGCAAACCGATACCTATCCAGATGGAGCCCGCCGCAGTGGCCCTGACGCCGAAGAACGAACTCTCCCGCGAAGAAAAGCGCGCCAAGGAAGAAAACGCCCAGCAGGAAGCGTTGCTGCGCGAAGTCGACGATGCCGTCCGCCAGGGCGATGCGGAGGCCTTTCTCAATCAATGGGGCAAGCCGCTGCTCGGCGTGCTGCTCGCCGGGCTCGCCGCCTTCGGTGGCTATCTCTATTGGGAAAGCCGCCAGGAAGCGGCGATGGAGCGCGATGCCGAGACGCTCGTCGGCGCGCTCGACCAGATTCAGGCGGGCAATCTCGATTCCGGCTTCGACCGGCTCGAAGGTCTGGCCGGCGAGGATGGCGGCGGCGCGGCGGTGGCCGCCGTGCTGATGCGTGCGGGGATCGCCGAGCAGCGCGGCGACAGCGCGCAGGCTTCGGAAATGTTCAAGCGCGTAGCCAACAACGAGGACGCCGCGCCCGCACTACGCGACCTTGCACGCCTGCGCGACGTGGCTCTCAACTACGACGGCATGAAGAGCGCCGAGATCGTTGCCGCGCTCAAGCCGCTGGCGGTCCCGGGCAAGCCCTATTTCGCCAGCGCAGGTGAGCTGCTGGCGCATACCTATCTCGACCAGGGCAAGAAGGCGGAGGCCGGTGCGCTGTTCGCGCAGATCGCGCAAGACAAGGATGCACCCGAAACCCTCCGTTCGCGTGCGCGGCAGATGGCCGGCGTGCTCGGCGTCGATGCGATCGAGGATGTCGATGCGCTGCTCGAGGAACAGGGGGTCGAACGCGAAGAGGCCGCAGGCGATAACGCCGCGGCTGCCACCGAATAAGGCCGCTGCGGCCGGACAAGACACGGAACGAGGATTTCAATGAACCGCACACACCTCTCGCGCTCGGCGCTCGTCGTGGCTCTGGCGATCGGCCTTGGCGCCTGCGCGGGCGGCGGCCTGTTCGGCGGCGGCAAGGACAAGAAGGTCACCCCCACGCTGGGCGATCGCCAGCCGATCCTCTCGCGCATCGAAACCGGTGCCAAGGTCGACCCGGCACTGGCGAGCGTCTCGGTCGTGCTCCCGCCGGCACAGGTCAACGAGAGCTGGGCGCAGGCCGGCGGCACCGCCAGCAAGTCCTATGGCCATGTGGCGCTTTCGCAGAACCCGACGCGTGCCTTCACGGTCAATGTCGAGGGCGCCAGCCAGCGCCGCCGGCTCGGTGCGGCTCCGGTGGTCGGTGGCGGCAAGCTGTTCGCCGTCGGCGGCGACGGCACACTGTCCGCCTTCGATGCCCAGACCGGCGCGCGCCGCTGGACCTACAATCCCGGCATCGAGAGCGACCTGCGACCCTCGGCCTTCGGTGGCGGGGCGAGTTATGACGACGGCAAGGTCTACATGACCGACGGCGTCGGCGATGTCGTCGCGCTCAATGCCGCCGACGGATCGGTGCTGTGGAAGGTGAAGCCCTCGGGGCCGCTACGCGGTTCGCCGACCATCGCTTTCGGCTCGGTCTTCGTGATGACGCAGGACAACCAGATCTTCGCCCTCAGTGCTGCCGACGGCTCGGTCCAGTGGCAGGAAACGGGTTCCTCGACGCAGGCTGGCGTCTTCGGGGTTGCCGCTCCGGCAGCGGGGCAGGGCACGGTCATCGCCGGGTACAGCTCGGGCGAACTGAACGCCTATCGCTATGAAAACGGTCGTACGCTGTGGGCCGACGCGCTCGCACGCACTTCGATCTCGACCTCGGTCGGCTCGCTGACCGATATCGATGCCGATCCGATCATCGATAACGGCCGCGTCTATGCGCTCGGCCAGGGCGGTCGGATGGCTGCCTACGAACTGGTGACCGGCCAGCGGATCTGGGAACTCAACCTCGCAGGCATCTCCACTCCGGCCGTCGCGGGTGAATGGATTTTCACCCTCACCGACGATGCCCGCCTGCTCGCCATCGCCCGCTCGACGGGCAAGGTGCGCTGGCTCACGCAGATGCAGCGATGGCGCGACGAGAAGGACAAGAAGGGGCCGATCTTCTGGTCGGGCCCGGTGCTCGCCGGCGACAGCCTGTGGGCGGTCAATTCGGAAGGCGAGGTCTATCGCATCAGCACCGGCGAGGGCTCGGCGAGCCTGTTCACCGATCTCGACCAGTCGGTCTCGCTCGCGCCGATCGTGGCCAACAACACGCTCTACATTCTCGACGACAGCGGCCGGATTACCGCTTTCCGCTGATTTTCGTGCTAGCGTGACCCGCGTGTTAACCAATCTGGGCTAACGAGGCAGGGTCATGAGTGCGATGGAGCAAGCACCCCTTGCGCGGCCGCGGAGCGACGTCTCTTCGGCCGTAGGGCTGGTGGGCCTTGCCGGGCTGTTCGCCTGGGTCGTCTTCGCGCGCGCATTCCCCAGCATTGCCGAGGCCTTCGACTGGGCCGTACCGCACGATACGCTGGGCGGGCAGAATTCGGCGCTCGTCGGCCTGCTTGCGGCAGCGCTCCCCATGGCCGCCTGGTCGATACTCGTCGACAAGGTCCACTTGCGCCCCTCGACCGGGCTCGACTGGTCGCTGATGAACAGCCGCAGGCCCGATCGCAGCGTTACCTGGGTCAAGCTTGCGGGGCTATGGGCGACCTGGGCGATCATCGCCGGGCTCTACTGCCTGTGCCGCTGGTACTGGCAGGGGCAATATGTCTTCTCGATGCAGGTACTCGGCTATGCCGCGCTGCCGCTGGTGGTGCTTTCGGTGCCCTATGTCTTCTGGATCGACCGCGCGCTGGTCAATCCGCGCGACCATGCCTGGCATTTCGGCGCCTTGCTGCTGATGCGGCCCGGCTGGGAGCTGGACGAGGTCAAGAAGCACTGGCGGGCCTGGATCATCAAGGCTTTCTTCACCGCCTTCATGATCTCGATCATCCCCTTCGCGTTCCGCCACATCGTGACCGCAGATTTCGCCGAAGTCATGGCGCGCCCCGAGCGTATCGCGCTGACCGTGATCGAGGCGATGTTCATGATCGACGTGATGATCGGCACGGTCGGCTATATCGTCACCATGCGCCCGCTCGACGCGCATATCCGTTCGGGTAACCCGTTGCTCGGCGGCTGGATCGCGGCGCTGATCTGCTATCCGCCGGCGGTCTGGGGCATTCTCGGGAACGGCAAGGCGATCTTCTACGAAGAGGATACCGCGGGTTGGCTGCACTGGCTCGAGGGGCACGATCTGGCGATTGCTCTGTGGGGCGCGCTGCTGGTGGCCCTGACCGCGATCTATGCGTGGGCGACCTTCGCCTTCGGGCTAAGGTTCTCCAATCTCACCTATCGCGGCGTGCTGACCAACGGCCCCTATCGCTTCACGCGTCATCCTGCATATGTTTCGAAGAACCTGTTCTGGTGGGCTTCGGTGATGCCGTTCCTCGTCACCACCGGCTCGCTGGTCGAGGCGATCCGCAACTGCTTCTTCCTCGCAGTGGTCAACGGGATCTATTTCTGGCGTGCCAAGACCGAGGAGGCGCATCTCCTCGCCGAGGATCCGAAATATCGCGAATACCACGCCTGGATGGCGCAGCACGGTCTCATCACCGCGCCGCTGACGCGGATGTGGCACCGCTTTCGGCCGCGCCCCGCGATCGAGATCCAGCCTGCCGAATAGTCAGCCGAGCGGCTGGCCGTCGTCGGTCTCGTAGATCCTCAGGTCGCGCGTTTCGGGGGGATTGGCGGCCATGACCTTCTGGAATTCGGCCATGTGGGCAGAGGCGCCATGCGCGGCCAAGGCCTCGCGGTCGCGCCAGCGTTCGAACAGGATCAGCGTGTCGGGATCGGCGAGGTCGCTGGCAAAGGTGTAGTCGAGGCAACCGTCCTCGGCGCGGCTCGCGCGGATCATTTCGACCATCGCCTTGCGCGTCGCCGCGTCGATCGGTCGCCCGAGCTTTATCGTGCCGTTTATCTGGATCATCGCCTCTCTCCTCTCGTCGCGTAGAGAGAGGCGATAGCAGGTCACCGGATGAAAGGATCGGAAAATTTCGGATCGGTGGTGAGCGTGTCGTCAGTCAGCGTGAGGAGGAAATCGACCAGCGCCTGGCGGTCGGCGACCGAGAGGTTGAGCCGTCGCGGGGCGCCGCCTGCCTGCAGGCGGTTGTCGAGCGCCGGGCCGGCCTGGATGCCCTGGTCGTAGTGGACGATCACGTCGAGCAGGCTGTCGAAGCGGCCATCGTGCATGAAGTTGGTCGAGAGCCCCACATTCTTGAGCGAGGGCGATTTGAAGATCGTCGTCTCGCCGGCGTCGAGCCCGTTGGAGCGGCTGTTGGCACTGAGCGCGAAGGTCGGCGGCTGGTGGCACGCGGAACAGCCCGCGCCGCCATTGTTGGGGCCGCCCATGAACAGCTGGCGCCCGCGGTTCTCGCTGGCCGAGAAGCCCGGCAGGTTCACGTTCAGGTTGCGGTTCTGCGCATTGGCATTGAAGACCTGCGCATAGGCGCGATCCCAGCGGCTGTCGGTGGAGATCATCGCGCGCTCGAAATTGGCCAGCGCCCGCTCGATGCGGTTCATGGTGATCGCCTCGTCGCCGAACACGTAATCGAACAGGACGGGGTAGTATTCGAGACCCTGAAGCTTGGTCACCAGCGCGGCGAGGCCGCCATTGTCGACCCACCCCATTTCGACCGGGTTGAGGATCGGCTGGGTCGCCTGGTCCTCCACGCTGTCGGCGCGGCGGTCCCAGAACATCTCGCCCGGCTGGTAGAAGCGCACATTGCCCAGCCGCATGGCATGCGCGCCGGTAAATGCGCCCCCGGCGAAGCCCTCGGAAAAGCGCTCGTTGTCGTCGAAGCCGAATTGCTGCTGGTGGCAGCTGGCGCAGCTGATCGAATCGTTCACGCTCAGCGCGGTGTCGTAGAACAGCACCCGGCCGAGCATGGCCAGATCGTCGCTCACGGGGTCGTTGTTGGGCGTGTTGTCGAGCGCGAATGCGGTGTTGTCGTAATAGGCCGGCAACGTGGGCGCGGCGTAGTTTTCCAGCGCATCGAGATCGAGGCGCAGATAGGCCTGGATGATGGCGTTGCCGTCCTCGTTGCCCGTTGTCGGCGGGGTGGGGGTCGGCGTGGGCGCCGGGGTGGGGGTGGGTGTCACCACCGCAGTACCTCCGCCGCCGCCGCCCGTTGTCCCTGTGGAGCCCCCGCCGCCGCAGGCCGCCAGGAGCAGCGAAAGAGCTGCAAGCGATACGATGTTTCGCGCCATGTTTGGCATGCCTAGACCCTCATCCTCTCATCCCTCGGAACCCGGTCCGATGAATGACGGGGAAGGGCTACAGGTCAACGGCGCCCGGTATCATCTTGTACGCTATGGATTGAACCATCGCATTCCGAGACGCTGGCGTTACGCCTGCGACAAACCGATACGATCGGTGCCTTCTCAGAAGCTGTATTTGTAGACGCGCTTGATGTCGCCGCCCCATTCGCTGTGGTAGCGGTCGAGCAGGACCTGCGCCGGAACCTTGCCGCTAGCGACGATCTCGTCGAGCGTCTCGAGGAAGCCGGTCTCGTTGTCGCCCGAACTGTTGTAGCGGCCACGCGCGGCGAGCCCGGCACGCGAGATGGCGAGCACGTCCTTTGCCAGGTCGCGCAGCTTGCCGCCGCCCGGGATCGGCGCGTCGAGCGCCAGTTTCGGTACCGCGTTGCGCAGTTCCTCGCGTTCTTCCATCGTCCAGTGCTTGACGAGATCCCAGGCCCCATCGAGCGCGGCCTGGTCGTAGAGCAGGCCCACCCAGAAGGCGGGCAGCGCGCAGATGCGGCTCCACGGACCGCCGTCGGCGCCGCGCATTTCGAGGAAGCTCTTGAGGCGGACCTCGGGGAATGCGGTCGAGAGGTGATCCCACCAATCGCTCTGGGTGGGCTTTTCGCCGGGCAGGACCGAGAGATTGCCGTCGAGGAAATCGCGGAAGCTGAGGCCGGCGGCATCGATGTACTTGCCGTTGCGGAAGACGAAATACATCGGGACGTCGAGCATGTAGTCGACCCAGCGCTCGTAGCCGAAGCCGTCCTCGAAGACGAAGGGCAGCATGCCGGTGCGATGCGGGTCGGTGTCGCTCCAGATATGGCTGCGATACGACAGGTAACCGTTGGGCTTCCCTTCGGTGAAGGGCGAATTGGCGAACAGCGCTGTTGCCAGCGGCTGGAGCGCGAGGCCGGTGCGGAACTTCTGCGCCATGTCGGCCTCGCTCGAATAGTCGAGATTGACCTGAATGGTGCACGTGCGCAGCATCATGTCGAGGCCGAGGCTGCCGACGCGCGGCATGTGCCGCATCATGATCTCGTAGCGCCCCTTGGGCATCACCGGCAGCTCAGCGCGGGTCTTGTCGGGCCACATGCCGAGGCCGAGGAAACCCACGCCGAAGCGTTCGCCAACCTGTTTCACCTGGTCGAGGTGCCGGCCGGTCTCGGCGCAGGTCTGGTGCAGGTTCTCGAGCGGAGCGCCCGAGAGTTCGAGCTGGCCGGCGGGCTCGAGGCTGACCGTGCCATCGTCGCCCTTCATCGCGATGACCTTGCCGCCTTCCTCGATCGGCTCCCAGCCGAACTCGGTCAGCGCCATCAGGATGTCGCGGATGCCGCCGGGCTCGTCGTAGGACGGCGCCTTGAAGGTCTTGCGGCAATAGACGAGCTTCTCGTGCTCGGTGCCGATGCGCCAGTCCGCCTCCGGCTTTTCGCCGAGTTGCATCGGGGCGACCAACTGGTCGCGCGATTCGATGATGGGATCTTCCTTGGCGGAGATGTCGCGCGTGCTCATGCCGGTTTCGTTAGGAAACGGAACCTTGCGTGGAAAGGAAATTATTCTTCGTCGATCCAGTCGCCGGCCTCGGCCATCCATACCGCCATGCCGGCGATCGCCGCGGTTTCGCCGCGCAGGATCCGCGGGCCGAGGGTGATCGCGACCGATGCCGGATGCGCGCGGATCGCGGCGCGCTCGGCATCGTCGAACCCGCCTTCGGGCCCGACCAGCAGCGCGGCGGGCCCCTCGGCGTAGCAGAAGGCATCGGCCGCCGGCTCGCCGCCCTCCTCGTCGGCGAAGAACAGGTGGCGTTCTTGCGGCCAGCCGCGCAGCAGCGCCTCGAGCTTCGTCACCGGCGCGACTTCGGGCAGTGCGGTGCGCGCGCATTGTTCGGCGGCTTCGGTGACCACCGTGGCGGCGCGTTCGGCATTGAGCTTGTCGGCGACGCAGCGGCGCGTGATGACAGGGACGATCCGCGCGGCGCCGAGCTCGGTCGCCTTTTCGAGCACCATGTCGAAGCGGTCCTTCTTGAGCAGTGCGGGGCAGAGCCAGAAATCGGGCACCGGTTCGCGCGGGCGCTGGTGGTCGCGGGGCTGGAGAAGGAGGTGACGCTTGGCCACTTCGATCACTTCGGCGGCCCATTCGCCGGTCACGTCATCGCACAGGATCACAGCGTCGCCGGGGGTCACGCGCATCACCTTGGCGAGGTAATGCGCCTGGTTGCCCTCGATCTGCACGGGCTGGTCGGCGGACAGGGCGTGCTCGACGAACAGGCGAGGGGCGCTCTTGGGCGGCCAGGCGGGGGTGGCAGGCATGGCTTTGCAGGTGGCACGGGCGCGGTTAGGGAGCAAGCCATGAGCGAGACCGCCACTCCCGACGTCGTACCCGACAGCGAGCACCGCGGCCTCGTCGCGCGGCTGCCCCAAATGCCGCGCGACCTGGCGCAGCTGGCACGATTCGACCGGCCGATCGGCTGGTGGCTGCTGTTCTGGCCCTGCGCCTGGGGCGTGTGGCTGACCGGGGCTGGCTGGCAGCTCGAGCTGGTCGCGTGGCTGCTGCTCGGGAGCATTGCGATGCGCGGCGCTGGCTGCGTCTATAACGACATCGTCGACGCCGACCTCGACCGGCAGGTTGCGCGCACCGCCCTGCGCCCGGTGGCGAGCGGACGCGTGTCGAAGAAACTGGCGTGGGGATGGCTGTTGGCGCTCTGCGCCATCGGGCTGCTGGTGCTGCTGCAATTGCGACCGCTGGCGCAGGGGGTCGCGCTGGGGAGCATCGCGCTGGTCGCCGCCTATCCTTTCATGAAGCGGATAACCTGGTGGCCGCAGGCCTGGCTCGGCATGGTCTTCACCTGGGGCCTGCTGGTCGGCTGGACGCAGCTGCGGGCGGACAATTGGGATGCGCTCGCGGCCATGTATGCTGGCAGCGTGCTGTGGGTGATCGGATACGACACGATCTACGCCATGCAGGACCGGGAAGATGATGCGCTGGTCGGCATCCGCTCTTCCGCGCTGCGGCTCGGCGGTCGGGTGAAGGGCGGGGTGGCGCTGTTCTACGCCGGTGCGGTTGCTTTCTGGGCGCTCGCCTTCTGGTTCTATCGCGCCGACTGGGTCGCGCTGCTCGCACTGCTCCCGGCGGCTGGGCACCTGCTCTGGCAGGTCGCGACGCTCGATGGCGAGGCTCCGGGTAATCCGCTCGACCGCTTCCGCTCGAACCGCATGGCCGGCGCGCTGGTCGCCGCAGCCTGTTTCGTTGTGGGCAACGCCTGATGTGCAATCTCTACAATATGACCAAGACCAAGGACGAGGTCGCGAAGTGGTTCGGCGCGGTCGACGCGCTTGGCGGGGCCAATTTCGGCACCGAGGTCTTTCCTGGCTATCCCGGCGCTGTCGTGGCGGAGGGCAGGCTCACGCAGATGACCTGGGGTTTCCCCCTGGCGATGAAGGGCAGAAATGGCCAGCCGTTGAAGCCCAAGCCGGTGAACAACGCGCGCGCAGACAAGCTCGACAGCTTCTTCTGGCGCTACAGCTTCGAGGAGCGCCGCTGCCTGATCCCGGTTACCGCCTGGGCCGAGGCAGAAGGGCCGAGGGGCGGGAAGACGCGAAGCTGGCTGTCGCGTCCGGATGCCGAACTTTTCGCGGTTGCGGGAGTCTGGCGCGACAGCGAGGAATGGGGGCGCTGCTATTCGATGGTCATGACCGAGGCCTGCGGCGCGGCGGCCGAATGTCACACGCGCATGCCCGTGCTGCTGCGCGATGAGGACTGGGCTCGCTGGACCGGCGGCTCGCCCGAAGAGGCGCTGGACCTGTGCCGCCCCTGGGAAGGCCCGCTGACGCTCGATCGCACGGACGAGCCCTGGGCCGGCAGTGCGGCGACCGCGACAAGGCTGCTCTGACCCATGCGTATCGCGATGTTCGAACCCGAGATTGCCGGGAATGTCGGTGCGGTGATGCGGCTCGGGGCGTGTCTCGGCGCGGCCATCGACCTGATCGAGCCGATGGGCTTTACCTGGGACGACCGCCGCGTCCGGCGCGCGGCGATGGACTATATCGACCATGTCGAGATCGTGCGCCACGCGGGCTTCGAAGCCTTCCTAGAAACGCTTGGGGAGGCGCGGCTGGTGCTCTTCACCACCAAGTCGACGCAATCGGCCTATGACTTCGCCTATCGCGCCGACGACGTGCTGCTGTTCGGCAAGGAGAGCGCCGGCGTGCCCGACCATGTTGTGCATGCCAGCTACGCACAGCTGCGTCTGCCGATGCGCGAGGGGGTTCGCTCGCTCAACGTCGCCACCAGCGCCGCGATCGCGCTCGCCGAGGCGCTGCGCCAGACCGGTACCCTGCCGGGCTGAACCCGATCCGTGGACAAGTAGCGTCCCCGCGGGCCGGCAAACTTGAGCGACTCGGCAAGCGCTTCTTAACCTTGCGGCCATGACCGACACTTTCGTGGCGCTTTCCGATCCCACCCGCCGGCTGCTGCTCGACCGGCTGAGCGAGGAGGGCGGGCTGACGCTGTCCGACCTTGCCGAGGACCTGCCGATGACGCGGCAGGCGGTGGCCAAGCACCTCGCCGTGCTCGAGGCGGCCGAGCTGGTCGCCTCGGAGCGCGACGGACGCTGCAAGCGGCACTATCTCAACCCGGTGCCGCTGGCGAAAATGGCCCGGCGCTGGCTGGGCCGCTTCGAGGAAGTGCCCCTGGCGGCGATGGCCGGGTTCCACGGACCGGTCGGCGCGGGGCAGGCGGCGCGAACATAGGTTCGCGGGGCATCGGCTCATTCATAGCTGACCACCTCGAATTCGATCCCGTCCCAGTCGAAGAAATAGAACCGGCGCCCGGGCTCGTAATCGTCGTGCCCGAAAGGCTCGAGGCCGTGCTCGGTCACAACCTTTTCGGCCGCATCGAGATCGTCGACCGTGAAGGCGACGTGGTTGAGCGGTTGGCCCTTGCTGTATTCGCCCTTCACGTGATCGCCGGTGTAGAGCGCGATGTAATCGTGCTCGGCGCCAATGTGGACCGAACGGCCGCTTTGCAGAGAAGGGCCGCGCCAGCGTTCCTCCCAGCCGAGCAGGTCCTTGAGCAGCGCGGCGCTGCGCTCGGGATCGGTGACCGAGATATTGGCGTGTTCGAGGCGTCCTGTGGCCATGGTGCATCTCCTGTTGGGGAGCTCGCGGACCATGGCCGGCCCGGGCATCCCGTCTTGCGATGCCCGGACTTATGCAACTTAAAGTTCACTTGAGGTCAAGCCGCAAAACGCCTATCAGAGAAATCGATGAATGCGAACGACCACCTCACCATCGGCGATCTTGCGCGCCGCACCGGCCTCTCGACCTCGGCGATCCGCTTCTACGAGGACAAGGGGCTGATCGAATCCTTCCGCACCGCGGGCAACCAGCGGCGATTCCTGCGCAGCGACATAAGGCGGCTGAGTTTCATCCTGATCGTCCAGAAGCTCGGTCTCTCGCTCGAGGAGATCGGCGAGCACCTGCGCAGCCTGCCCAAGGGCCGTGCGCCGTCGAGCTTCGACTGGTGGAAGATCAGCGAGGCGATCCGCGGCAGCCTCGACCGGCGGATCGAGCAATTGCGCGCGATGCGCGACAATCTCGACGGCTGCATCGGCTGCGGCTGCCTCAGCCTCAAGACCTGCAAGCTGTACAATCCCGACGACATCGCCGCCGAAGGCGGGCCGGGGCCGCGGGTGCTGCGGTGATTCACGACATTCTGCTCTCGACGCGATTGCAGATATTCGCTGACCATCTAACCTGCTCGGATGAGCTTTCAATATTCTATCGGTCTTCAGGTTTGGCACCCCCATGCCGACCCGGATCTGGTCGAGCGAGGGTTTGCACTCGAAGCGTCGCACAAAAAAACGGCTGGTAAGGCGCGAAAGACATCCAAGGGCACCCCGCTCTCAGGGACGTATCGAGAAAGCTACTGTCATTTCGATCTCGCCTCAGGTGAAGATGGCAAGCTGGCTGACTGCTTCAAAGGCCTCGTGGATAAACTTGAGGCGAAGAAAAGCTACATCGAAGAAATCAAGCAGAGTGGAGGCAGGCTAAGCTTCTTCGTTGGCTGGACCTGTGGCGAGCACGGTGAGGTCTTCGACGTCGAGTTGCTCTCAGCGATCGCGAGCCTCGGCATCGACTTGGGCATCGAGCCGTATCGTGTGAAACAGTACTGATCACCTGTTTACGCGCGTGAAGAGGGGCCTGCTTCGAAAGTCTGCTTTCCACCCAATAGCCGCCCAACCCTTGCGAACGCTCTACACCGCAAACCGGATCAGCCGCACTAATATTCCGGTCCCAGCTCCGGATCGAGATCGCGCGGGCGGGCGAATTGGACCAGCACGCCGCAGCCGTCGCGCAGTTCGCTCCAGTCCTCGATATCGAGTTCGAACACCGCATAGGCGGCGGTGGGGAACTTGACCTTGGCCTCGTCGTAGAGCGCGTTCTCGTTCTTGGGCGATACCAGTTCGAACAGCATGTCGCCGAGGCCCGGATTATGGCCCGAAACCAGCAGCGCATCCGCATCGCCGCCGCTTTCGCGGATGACGTCCATGATCGTGTCGGTCCCAGCGAGATAGAGCCGCTCGTCCCAGTGCGGGGTGAGGTCGGGGAGTGCGTCCTCGACCGTCAGCCTGACCCGCGTGGCGGGGCTGGCGACGAGCTTGTCCCACTTGATGCCATGCTTCGCAATATGCTCGCCGATGACATGCGCGCCGCGGTGGCCCCGATCGTTCAGTCCTCGGTCGAAATCGCGCTTGTCGCTCTGGCCCCAGTCGGACTTGGCGTGGCGCAACAGGCCGAGGATCTTCACGATGTTGGGTTCTCCGCTGGCGAATGCTCGGGGCTAACAACACCCTGGGCGACGCGCTGTAAAGCCTCGTCGAGCGTCAGGCGTGTGACGGGCGTTCCTTCCGGGAAGGCGCTGAGCAGCCGGCTGGGAAAAGCGGGCGAGAGGACGACGAAATGGCCCGCATCCTCGCGCGTGCGGATCAGCCGCCCGAAGGCCTGCGCCAGCCGCGCGCGGATGATGCGGTCGTCGTAGCGTTGCGCGCCGCCCTCCTGCTCGGCGGCGGCGGCGCGGCGTGCGCGGTGGAGGATCGTCGGCCGCGGCCAGGGCACGCTTTCCATGACCACGCAGCGCAAGCTCCGGCCGGGCACGTCGACCCCGTCGCGCAGCGCATCTGTGCCGAGCAGGCTGGCGCGGGGATCGTCGCGGAAGATATCGGTCAGCGTGCCGGTGTCGATCGGATCGACGTGCTGCGCGTAGAGCGGCAGGCCGGCGCGCGCGAGCCGGTCGGCGATGCGGCCATAGACCGCGCGCATCCGGCGGATCGCGGTGAACAGGCCGAGCACGCCGCCGTCCGAAGCCTCGATCAGCCGCGCGTAGGCGCCCGCCAGCGCCGGAATGTCGCCCTTGCGGATATCGGTGACGATCAGCACTTCGGCGCGGCCCGCATAGTCGAAGGGGCTGTCGGCCTGCGCGGTCTTGGGCTGCAGTTCTAGATGCGGCGCGCCGCTCTTGGTCACCGCATGCGGCCAGTCGGGCCCGCTCTCGTCGCGATCGGTCAGCGTGGCGCTGGTCAGCATCACGCCATGCGCGGGTTCGAGCACGACCCTGGCGAAGGGCTTCATCGGGTCGAGCCAGTGGCGATAGAGCCCGACATCGAATTCGCGCGCATCGTTGCGGTCGACCTGCAGCCAGTCGACGAATTCGGGATCGGCGGGCCCGCCGAGGCGGCCGAGCAGCGCTTCCCATGCGGCGATCAGGTCGATCCGCCAGGCGAGCGAATGGCGCGCGCCTTCGATCCGCGCACGGCCCTGGCCGTCGAGCCAGTCGGGCGCGTCCTCCATCACCGCCTCGAGCCTTCCGGCAAGCTTGAGCAGCGGCGTGCGGATCGCGGCGAGAGCCTGTGCCGCGCTGCCCGCCGCCTCGACCAGCTCGCCGGGAAGCTGCGCGCATTCGGTCTCGATGCCGTAGCCTGCCTCGAGGCCGCTTTCGTCACGCGCGAAGGTGGTCGCGCGGACCGCAGCGAGCAGTTCCTCGAGCGGGCCGAGCGGGGCATTCTCGGCTAGCCGCCCGAGCCAGCCTTCGGACGGCAGGGCATGCGCCGCCTCGACTGCGGCCTCGACCGCGTCGCCGCCCGCCTCGTCATAGCTCGCGACATCGGCGAGCCGTGCCGAGAGGCCGCGCCGCCGCCCGCGGCTGTTCTTTTCGGGGCCGATGATCCAGCGCCTGAGCTCGATCGCCTCCTGCCCGGTCAGTGCGGCGGAAAAGGTGCTGTCGGCGGCGTCGAAGACGTGATGGCCCTCGTCGAAGACGATCCGCGTCGGGCGCGCATGGACGTCGCGTCCACGTGCGGCGTTGACCATCACCAGCGCGTGGTTGGCGATGACGAGATCGGCCTGCGCGGCATTGCGCGCGCTGCGCTCGATGAAGCATTTCCGGTAATGCGGGCAGCCGGCATAGACGCATTCGCCGCGCTGGTCGGTCAGCGCCGCGATCCCGCGCTTGCGGAACAGCGTGCCGAGCCAGCCGGGCAGATCGCCGCCGATCATGTCGCCATCCTGCGAATAGGCCGCCCAGCGCGCCACCAGATGCGCGAGGATCGCCGGGCCGCCCGCAAACCCGCCCTGCAGCGCATCCTCGAGATTGAGCAGGCAGAGGTAGTTCTCGCGCCCCTTGCGCACCACCACCGGGGGCGAGCCGTCGGCGCGTGCGGCGGGCCAGGCGCGCGCGCTTTCGCGGCGCAGCTGGCGCTGGAGGTTCTTGGTATAGGTCGAAACCCACACCGTCCCGCCCGACCGTTCCGCCCAGAGCGAGGCGGGGGCGAGATAGCCGAGCGTCTTTCCGATCCCCGTGCCCGCCTGAGCGAGCAGGACATGCGGGCGCTTCTGCCGGTCGCGCGGCGCGAAGACGTGGCCCGCGCCCTTCGAAAACGCGCGCTGGCCCTCGCGCCGCTCGGCGCCTTCGCCGGTCAGCCGTTCGAGTTGCGCCTCGATCTCGAATTCCTCGATCAGCACCTGGCCGGGCTGCGGTCGCTCGGGCGTCTCCTCCCATTCGGGCAGGCGGCTGAAGAGCCATTTCTCGGCGCGTTCGGGGCGGCGGATATGCGGCGCTAGCACGCCCGCCCAGGGCCAGCGCAGCCGCGCGAGCGATTGCAGGGCCGACCAGGCGCCTTCGCGCTCGGGCCAGTCCTCGCTCTCGCACATGGCGACCAGCGCGCCCGCAGCCTGCTGGAGCAGCAGCGGAACCGCGGCATCGTCGGCTGGCTCGGCGAGCCCAAGCGCGTGCGCGAGGCCCTTGGGCGTGGGCACGCAGAACCGCGCCGGGTGGACGAAGGCGAAAAGCTCGAGCAGGTCGAGCCCCGAGAGGTCGGGATAGCCCAGCCGACTGGCCACCAGCGGCGCATTCATCAGCAGCTGCGGCGTGTCCGCGGCGGCCATCACCGCCTCGCCCTTCGAACAACCGCGCGTGGCCCCGTTCGCATCGCGCAGCCAGGTGCCGGCGTGGCTTGCATGGAGGGCGGGAAGGGGCAGCGGGGCGCTCACCGCGCGACCATGAAAGCGAGGGAACGAAAAGTAAACAGAGGGTGGCGGCGCTGTGCCCAAGGGGCTTCGGTTCGTCGCAAGCGATCGGCGGTTAGCCGTGAAACGGATCCGGGAAATCTTTCTAAAACAGTCTATTGGTCTTTTCTGAACACCCGTTCATCGGAACTGTGGCGAAAACATGTCGGTTTTATTGGCATGATGAAGACACGCCATATGATCGCCAGCGCCCCCATCGCGATTGCCGCGATGGCCGCGCTCCATGCCCCTGCTGCCATCGCCCAGGATGCGCCCACCATCGTGCTGGACATGCCAGCACCTGCGCCTGCCCCTGCACCGGTGGCATCGCAGCCCGTCGCGCCGGCCCCGATCGCGTCGCCCGCACCGATCGTGCTCCCGGCCCCTGCGCCCGCACCGATCGCGATCGAGGTGCCGAAGCCCGCGCCCGTCGTCGATCCGCCGGTGGTGAAGCAGGCCGAACCCGTGGCCGCGACGCAGACGACGCGTCGCCCCGATCCGCAGCCGCGCGCCGAAGCGCCGCAGACTGCGCCTGCCATGACGGCCGAGCCGGCCGCGCCCGAAGCAGCGACGCTCCCGGTCGAGGAGCCCCTTGCCAGCGCGAACACCGCTGACAGCCAGCCGCTCGCGGCCACCGAGCCCGTGCCAGAGCCGGTCGGCGACCCGTTCGACGCTGCACTGCTGTTCGCTCTGCTCGGTCTGGGTGGTGTTGCCCTCGCAGGTGCGTTCCTGTTCCGCCGTCGTCGACGGTCGAAGGACGTTCCCGTGATCGAACGGCCGGTGGTTGCCAGTGCGGCACCTCTCGAACAGCGGGATCGCGCCTATGACGTCGAACCGCTGGGCAACATGCCTGCCGAACCGGCGACCTCGTTTGCAACCGACAGCGATGCCCCGGTCCGACTGCCGGCCGAGAAGCCACGTGATCCCGCCGAACGCGACCGCCTGCTCAAGCGCATGATCGATGCCGAGCCCGACCGGGCCAACCCGTTCGTGTCGCACAAGGCCCGCGCGAAGCGTGCCCGCCTGATCCTCCAGTCGATCGGGACCCGTTTCACCGATCGCAAGCCGGGCATCGACCTGAGTCAGTACACCAATGTCTGGCCGGAATTGCGCGGCTGGCGACCTGCGACAGCCTAAATTCTCCCGACCCTCGAATGGTGTCGCAGCGGTAGGGGCGTTCCTTCGGGGACGTCCCTATTGCGGTGTCATGCCATCTGGTGACCACGTGGGGGTGGCCAATCGCCTGTTCCCGCACCTCAAAATATTTCCCAAGTTGCGAACAGGATTTGTATACCATCTACATTGACAATTATCCGGACAATCCCTGTTAGCCCATGTCCAGGACCGCATGGGATCGCGGTCCTTTCTAGGGGACCAAATAATGAAAGTTCGTATGATTGCCGCGGGCCTTGCGCTCGCGACTGTTGCTATGCCTGCCTTCGTCAGCGCTGCAGAAGACGACGCCGCGGCGGAGATGGCTGCCACCGGGACTGCCTATGTCGCTCCGGCGGCGCCTGTCGCTACCTCCGTCGTTCTCGGCGCCAACACGCCGATCGCGCTGACGCTCAATTCGCCGCTGACCACCAAGGCCAATTACACCGGCGACAAGTTCTCGCTCACCGTGGCCCAGGACGTGCTCGTCGACGGCCATGTCGTCATCCCCCGGGGTACGCGCGCCATGGGCCTCGTCACTTATGCCAAGAGCAACGGCAGCTTCGGCAAGTCGGGCAAGATGGAACTCGCCTTCAAATATCTCGAACTCGAAGGCCAGCAGATCCCGCTCGATGGGACCTATTACCAGGAAGGCGCCGGCAACACCGCGGGCACGGTCGGTGCGGTCTTCGCCGCCGGCGTGGTCGGCGGGCTGGTCGTCAAGGGACACAGCGCCGAAATCGTCCAGGGCAAGGACTTCAGCGCGACCCTGCTGAACGACGTCGCCTTCGTTTCGATCGACGGTGTGATTGCGCTCGACGCCGGCTATCACCCGGAGCCGGTCTCGATGCAGACCGAAACCGAAAAGGAGCGCAAGAAGCGCCTCAAGGCGGAAAAGAAGAAGAACAAGGGCTGAGCCCCGGTTCAGATTCTGGGGAGGGGGCGGACAGGGTGGCCTGTCCGCCCCCTTTTCATATGCGGTCAGGTTGCGGTCGGCCGCAGCCTGTCCCGTCTCTCGCAGGTTGCCCTGCGCTCAGCACTTGCCGAAGCTCTTGGTCACGATGGTGACCCCGCCGACCGAGATCGTCACCTTGACCCCGGTCGGGATGCCCCAGGTGGTGCAGATGCTGAGGCAGGCCTGCGCGGCGGTGCCGTCGGGCACGGACAGCGGGATCGGGATGCACACCGATCCGAGGCCCAGAGGCAGGTTGAGGCAGATCTTGTTGTTGCTCACCGTCACGCTGATGCATTCGGCCAGCGCGGCATATTCGCCGCCCGCGAGAATGTTCGGCGCGCCGTCGGACGCTTTCAGGCCGACCGTCTCGTTGTGCCGGCTGGCGGCTTCCAGAGCGTGCTGGACCTTCTCTTCGTCGAAGCTGGGTAAGGATGCCATGGTCAATTCCCCTCGTCTGATCGTGTCGCGGCGCGGATCGGCCGCTGGATGATGTGTCCGCGCTGCCGAGAGGGTTTTCGACTCCAACTGGCTCCACGGCGGAGCATCGCCGACTTGCTAATTCGGTCGCCCATGCGCGGCGGGCGGCCAGCGAAGAACGGTTTCGGAGCAATCGCCCCATGCAACTTGCGGCTTGCGTAGCGCCGCCATTTTGGCGAGAGGCGCGGGCATGAGCATGAGTGATCTGACTACCGCCGCCCGCGTGTCCAAGGCCTGGCCGTTCCAGGAGGCGCAGCGGCTGCTCAAACGCTACCCCGACGGGGTCAAGCCAGACGGTTCGCCCGTGCTGTTCGAGACCGGCTACGGCCCCAGCGGCCTGCCGCATATCGGCACTTTCCAGGAAGTGTTGCGCACGACGCTGGTGCGGCGCGCCTTCGAGGCGATGATCGGTGCGAAGCCCGAGGACGGCAAGACGCGCCTGGTTGCCTTCTCCGATGACATGGACGGGCTGCGCAAGGTGCCCGACAACATCGCCAACAAAGAGGTGCTCGCGGCCAATCTCGGCAAGCCGCTGACGCGCATTCCCGACCCCTTCGGCACGCATGAAAGCTTCGCGCACCACAACAATGCGAGGCTGCGCGACTTCCTCGATCGGTTCGGGTTCGAATACGAGTTCGTCTCGGCGAGCGAGCGCTACAATTCGGGTGGGTTCGACGAGGCGCTGCGCCAGGTGCTGCGCAAGAACCAGGCGATCCTCGATATCATGCTGCCGACGCTGCGCGAGGAACGGCGCAAGACCTATTCGCCGATCCTGCCGATCAGCCCGACTACGGGTGCGGTGCTGCAGGTGCCGGTCGAGGTGGTGGATGCCGAGGCGGGCGTGGTGCGCTTCACCGACGAGGACGGCAGCACAGTCGAGCAGTCGGCGCTCGGCGGCATGTCCAAGCTGCAGTGGAAGGTCGACTGGGCGATGCGCTGGTATGCGCTCGGCGTCGACTACGAGATGTGCGGCAAGGATCTGACCGACAGCGTCACCCAGTCGGGCAAAATCGTCCAGGTGCTGGGCGGCCGCAAGCCCGAGGGGCTGATCTACGAGCTCTTCCTCGACGAGAAGGGCGAGAAGATCTCCAAGTCGAAGGGTAATGGCCTGACGATCGAGGAATGGCTGACCTACGGCTCGGAAGAGAGCCTGGGCTTCTACATCTTCCCCAACCCGAAGAGCGCCAAGCAGCTCCACGTGGGCGTGATCCCGCGCGCGGTCGACGATTACTGGCAGTTTCGCGAGCGGCTCGCCGAACAGGAGCTCGACAAGCAACTCGGCAATCCGGTGTGGCACCTCGCGCGCGCCAATGGCGGATTCGAGGGCAGCGAGGCGCCGGGTGCGGGCGACAGCCTGCCGGTGACCTACGGCCTGCTGCTCAACCTCGCTTCGGTGCTGGGTGCCGAGGCGAGCGAGGCGAGCCTGCGCGATTATCTCGAAAGCTATATCGGGGCAGGGCGGATCACGCCCGAGCTCGAAGTACTGATCGGCACCGCGGTGGCCTACACGCGCGACTATATCGTGCCGACGCTCGACAAGCGCGCACCCACCGCGAACGAGGCCGAGGCGCTGCGAGCGCTCGACGCCTATCTGGCGGATGCGGCCGAGGACACCAGCGCTGAAGACTTGCAGACCGAGGTCTACGAGATCGGCAAGCGCGAGGAATACGGTTTCGAGAACCTGCGCGACTGGTTCAAGGCGCTCTACCAGACATTGCTCGGCAGCGATCAGGGGCCGCGCATGGGCAGCTTCATCGCGCTCTACGGGATCGCCAACAGCCGCAAGCTGATCGCCGAGGCGCTGGCGAAAGCCTGACGCCTCAGCTGTGCTTGCGCGTGCGGTACCATTTGGTCAGCACGTATTTCTGGCCCTTGATCACCGGCGTGCCGGCGTGGAGCGTGTCCTCGTTGGGTAGACCTTCGGGGGTGGCGTTGTTCCACACCATCAACACGCCGGGCTTGGGCTCGATCGAGGCGCCGACCTCGACGAAATGCGTATGCCCGCCTTCCTCCACCTCGTTGAGGAACGCCATCGCGGTCCAGCAGCGCTGCCCGCCGCGCTTGCGCTCGAGATTCCAGTATTCCTGGTCGGTATAAAACCAGTCGTTGTGGGGCTTGAATTCCTGGCCCGGCAGGTAGCGCTGGCCCTGGATGCTCTCGCCGACCTTGCCCGGCAGGCCGAGCGCATCATCGATCCGCCGCGAGATCGATTTCACGAAGGGATCGTGCGGATCGAAATTGCCCGAATAGGAGGTGCGGAACTTTGCCACATAGGCCGTTTCATGCAGCTCGCTCGGCCGCGCGACAGTATCGATCATGCGCATCAGGCGCTGGCATTCCTCGGGCGTGAGGAAATTGCCGATGGCATAGATCTCCGCCTTGTCGGTGGGAATCTTGTAGGCCTGCGGGTCGGCGTCGAGTCGCTTGCGCACCATGGCGCCGACGCGTTTCAGGGCATCCTGGTCGGGAACGGTAGCAGTCTTGGTCATTGCCTTTCCCTGTTAGCAATCGTTCGCGGCGCATCAAGCTTGCCGCTTGCCGCCCCGCAGCGAACCGCTAGGTAGGGAGCCTGATTTTCTGGAGAAAGACATGAACGATCCGGTTGCGCGTCGCTATTCCGCAGGTGCCATGCTGTTCCACTGGGCGATCGCCATTGCGGTAATCTGGAACTGGCGACTTGCGGAAAACGCTCATCACGCCGGGGACAAACTTCAGGCGGCCGCCATCATGGGCAACCACAAGGCGCTCGGAATTACGATCCTCGCGCTGACGGTCGGGCGGCTGTTTTGGCGCTGGACGCACCCGACGCCTCCGCTCCCCGCCACGCTCGCGCCATGGGAAGCGAAACTCGCGCGCGGTCTGCACATCCTCTTTTATGTCCTGCTGATCGGGCTGCCGCTGGGTGGCTGGCTGGCCAATTCGCTGAGCGGGCGCGAAATCGATTTCTTCGGCCTGTTCACGATCCCCGCGCTTCCGGTGGGCGAGAACAAGGATCTCGGCCACACCATCTTCGAGGCACATCACACCGCAGGTTCGATCTTCATCTACCTGATCGGATTGCATATTCTCGGCGCGCTCAAGCACACCTTCTTCGACAGGAACGGCGGCATCTTCCGCATGCTGCCCTTCGGCAAGGTGCCGGGCTGAGGCACAAGAAAGCCCCCGCCGATCGCTCGGCGAGGGCTCTCGTCGGCCGCCCGGACCACTCTCACGCCGGGTGGCTGGGCGATCTTACCAGAAGAAGTCGTAGATCACGTCGACCACTTCGCCGCTGTAGATATCGACCAGCAGCACGTCGTCGTAATAGCGAACCCAGCGATAGGGGCCGTAGACTTCGGGCAGGCGATAGCGCCAGGGGTCGTTGATCCAGTAGCGGCTGCCAAAGAACAGGCTGCCGAGACGGAAGCCGATGCTCAGCCGGCGATAGCGATAGTCGCGATAGGGCGAATAGTAGCTCCCCAGCCGGAAGATGCTGCGGTTGCTGTGGCGGTACCGCTGCCAGTCGTAGCGATGGTTGGAACGCCAGCGGCGCTGGTCCCAGCGATCGTAATCGTGCCAGCGGCGCCCGTCGTAATAGCGCGCGCGCCGATTGGCTTCGCGGCGTGCGTCGCGATAGGCATCACGGCGGGCATCACGGCGATCCTCGCGATAGGCTTCGCGACGTGCGTCGCGGCGGCCATCACGATAGGCCTCACGACGGGCATCGCGCTGCTGTTCTACTCGACGTTCGGTCCGCCGTTCGGCGCGGCGCTCGGCCCGCTCTTCGGCACGGCGTTCGGCGCGGTTGCGATCGGTGTAGTTCCGGTTGCGCTCGGCGGCATAGGTGCGATTGCGCTGCTCGACCTCACGGCGGGCATTGCGCTCGCGTGCGGCTTCGACACGGCGGTCCGCCTGGTTCCAGCCGCGGCTGCCGCGCGCCTGGGCGATATCCGCGCGGTTGTCGCCACGTACTTCCTGGCGCTGGCGCATGTCGGCGCGGCGTTCGCTGGCCGCACGGCGCACTTCGCGCGTGTCCTGGCGTCGCTCTTCCTGCCTTGCTTGCTGTCGGTTCTCGCGACGTTCGGACCGCTGCTGGCGGGCTTCGTTGCGATCCCCGCGGGCGCGCTCGGCGCGTTCCTGCCAGTTGCGCGATTGCGCCTGGGCTTCGGCGGGCAGCGCAGTCAGGGCCATCGCCGCAGCGAGGGCACCCAGCGCACTTCCCTTCATGAGCTTGGTGAGTGTCATGGAGCCTTTCCTTCTCTTCGTTCGGAGCCGCTCCACCACCCGCGGCTATTGTCGATGTCGCAACTTGTATCACAACGGCCTGACGCCAATCTGAACCGGCCTGTCGGTCTTTCGTTCATATTTCCTCGCCTCAGACTGAACATCTTGATGCTTGGCAGCTTGGCAGCGGCTGTGCAAGCAGGGCGTCATGTATGAAACTCTCGATCAGGTGCGCGCCGATATCACAGCAAGGCTTGCCACGGCCGCGAGCGACCGCCGCTCGCCCATGCATACGCCCGTGGTTGCCACCGCCAATGCCGATGCGCGGGTGATGGTGCTGCGCGGTTTCGATCCCGCGAGTTGGACGCTGCGCTTCCATACCGACGTGCGCAGCCCCAAGGTCGCCGCCATCGACGCGGATCGGCGGGTCGCGGTGGTCGCCTATGATCGGGACGCCAGTGTCCAATTGCGCCTGCGCGGCGCGGGCCGGATCGAACGGGCCGGCGCGGCGGTCGACACCGCCTGGGCTGCCAGCACCAATTTCGCGCGGCGATGCTACCTCGGCGCGGGGCCGGGGGCGGTTTCGGAGACTCCGACGTCGGGCCTGCCCGAGCAATTCGAGGGGGTGGAACCGGATGATGCGGAACTCCTGCCCGCGCGCGAGAATTTCGCGCTCCTGTTGGTCGAGGCGGCGGAAGTGGACTGGTTCAGCCTCGCGCATACCGGCCATCGCCGCGCCCTGCTGACGCGCGACGGCGGGCAATGGATTGCGCCCTAGCGCCGGGTAAAGCCATCGAGGCCCTGCGGTTCTACCTCGCGCTGTTCGATCCGCGTCGGCGCGGCACGCGGTGGGCCCTGCTGCATCGCGGCAACCATGCGAACGATCGTTTCGGCATCGCCCTCGAGCAATGCCTCGACCGTGCCATCGGGCAGGTTGCGCACCCATCCGGCCAAGCCCAGTTCGCGTGCCCTGGTGACGGTCCAGTCGCGGTAGAACACGCCCTGGACGCGGCCGTGGACGATGCAATGGCGGGCTGTCACGCGCTACGCGGCCATCTGCCGGAACGCATGACCGCCCGCCGAGATCGCATCAGGCGGCCTGCTTGATATCGCGCAGGGTGATGTCGAAGGTCAGGTCCTCGCCCGCGAGCGGGTGGTTGCCATCGGCCTTGATCGATTCTTCGCCGACCTCGAGGACGTAGAGTGTCATCGGCTGGCCGTCGGGCGACTGTGCCTGCAGTGCCATGCCCGGCTGCGGGGCCGGCTCGGGCGGCAGGTTCGCGCGCGGAATATCGATGATCATCTGCTCGTTGCGCGGACCGAAGGCCTTGTCGCAGGGGATGGCGATGCTCTGTTCGTCGCCGACACTCATGCCGGTGAGCGCCTCTTCGATCTGCGGGAAGATCTGCCCGTTGCCGAGCGTGATGTCCTGCGGGCCGACCTGAGCGGTATTGCCGACTTCCTGGCCGTCGGTGCGCTTGAGGACGTAGTCGATGGTGACGGTGTCGCCGCTGCTGGGAGTGGTCATGGATATCCTTGTCGATTTCGTGTTCGCGGCGTGAAGGTGTGCCGCATGGGAAACGCGCCCGCGGACCGAGCGCCTTGCCCCTGAGTCTCGCAAAGGATGGTGGGGGGAGTCAAATGAAGCGGAACGGTCGCGGGTCGGTTGGTCTCGCGAAGGCGGTGGTTAACGCGCAAGCCGGACTGCCGTTCTGATAAGGATTTCGAGAAGATTAGGCGTTACCGTTGATCGCCTGGGCGTGCGTTTGGAGATCGAAAGTGGAGCGCAGGGTTAGTCACCGTGCCACAGCAAAGCAGAAAGTCCACGCTCGGGTATCCGGGGCGACGATCCAGCTGACCCTTCTCGACCTGTCGGTTTCCGGCTGCAAGGCGCGGTGCAAGAGCTCTGCTATCGAGCAAGGGGCTCCCGTCACGCTCGTGCTCTCGGACAACGAAAGGATTCCCGGCGAAGTCGTCTGGTTCGATGCCGGCGTGGCCGGCATCCGCTTCGATCGGGAGCTCAGCCTCGAGAGCTTCTTGCGCCTCGTTCAAAGGGGGGTAGCGGAGATGCGCGACGACGCCGCACTCCGCGACGCTTTCGGCCGCCGCCTGCCGGAACTCTCTTCGAAGAAGAAGGTGGTCAAGGTCGAGCCGAGCGACAGGCGGCGGGAACCCCGGAGCGAATTGAGGTGTGACGCGACGGTGCGGCTGGGATACCAGCGCGACCTCAAGGTCAAGATATACAACTTGTCGGCCAATGGCTGCCTGCTGAGACATCGCATCGAACAATTGGTGATCGAGGACAGGATCGGCGTGACCCTGCCCGAGTTCGAGAGCTTTTCGGGCACCGTCGTGTGGAACAGCGGGCACAAGGCCGGGGTGCGGTTCGATCGCCCTTTGCATGCGGCCGTGCTCGAACTGATCGTTGCCCGTCAACGGCAGGATCAGGGCGGTAAAACCACAAGAGACTCATCGGGAAATGGCCAAGCAAGGTTGGCGTGTTGAGCTCAACCTTCGCCGGCCAGCCGTTCGATATTACAAGTGCGTTTGCCGCGAGGGGTCGCAAGCCGCACGGCGACTTGCGACCCTAGTCGCGGATCAGCGCGTCAGTTTCTTGTACGCCAGGCGCGTCGGACGGTCCGCCGCATCGCCCAGGCGACGCCGCTTGTCTTCCTCGTAGGCCTCGAAATTGCCTTCGAACCATTCGACATGGCTGTCGCCCTCGAAGGCGAGGATGTGCGTGGCGAGGCGGTCGAGGAAGAAGCGATCGTGCGAGATGACCACGGCGCAGCCGGCGAAGTTCTCGATCGCGTCTTCCAGTGCGCCCAGCGTTTCGACGTCGAGGTCGTTGGTCGGTTCGTCGAGCAGCAGGACGTTGCCGCCCTGCTTGAGCATCTTGGCCATGTGGACGCGGTTGCGCTCGCCGCCCGAGAGCTTGCCGACGTTCTTCTGCTGGTCGGGGCCCTTGAAGTTGAAAGCGCCGACATAGGCGCGGGTCGACATGTCCTGGCCGTTGACCTTCATGTAATCGAGCCCGTCGGAGATTTCCTCCCACACGTTCTTCTTGGCATCGAGATGGTCGCGGCTCTGGTCGACATAGCCCAGCCGCACGGTCGAGCCGATCTCGATGCTGCCGCTGTCGGGCTCTTCCTTGCCGGTGAGGATCTTGAATAGCGTCGACTTGCCCGCGCCATTGGGCCCGATCACGCCGACGATGCCGCCCGGGGGCAGGGTGAAGCTGAGGTCTTCGAACAGCAGCTTGTCGCCATAGGCCTTGGAGATGTTCTTGGCCTCGATGACCTTGCCGCCGAGACGTTCGGGCACCTGGATCACGATCTGAGCCTTGCCGACCTGGCGGCTGTCCTGGCTGTTCTGCAGTTCCTCGAACTTGCGGATACGCGCCTTGGACTTGGTCTGGCGCGCGGCGGGGGTCTGCCGGATCCATTCCAGTTCGCGGGCGAGCGCCTTCTGCTTGCCCGATTCCTCGCGGCTTTCCTGTTCGAGACGCTTGGCCTTCTTCTCGAGATAGGTCGAGTAGTTGCCCTCGTAGGGATAGTAGCTGCCGCGGTCGAGTTCGAGGATCCATTCGACGACATTGTCGAGGAAATAGCGGTCGTGGGTGATCATCAGCACCGCGCCGGCATATTCCTTGAGGTGGTTTTCGAGCCACTGGACGCTTTCGGCGTCGAGGTGGTTGGTCGGTTCGTCGAGCAGCAGGATCGAGGGCTTCTGGATCAGCAGGCGGGTCAGCGCGACGCGGCGCTTCTCGCCGCCCGAGAGGTCGGTGACGGGCCAGTCGCCCGGGGGGCAACGGAGCGCTTCCATCGCCACTTCGAGCTGGTTGTCGAGCGTCCAGCCGTCGACCGCGTCGATCTTGGCCTGGAGGTCGCCCATCTCTTCCATCAGCGCGTCGAAATCGGTGTCGTCCTGCGGATCGCCCATTTCCGCCGAAATGGCATTGAAGCGCTCGACCAGATCGGCGGTCTCGCGCGCGCCGTCCTTGACGTTTTCGAGCACGGTCTTGCTCTCGTCGAGTTCGGGTTCCTGCTCGAGATAGCCGACGGTGATGTTTTCGCCCGGCCAGGCTTCGCCGGTGAAGTCCTTGTCGATCCCGGCCATGATCTTGATCAGCGTCGACTTGCCCGCGCCGTTGGGGCCGACGATGCCGATCTTGGCGCCTTGGTAGAACTGCAGGTTGATATTCGACAGCACCGGCTTCTGTGCGCCGGGGAAGGTCTTGGTCATGTCCTTCATGACGAATGCGTATTGGGCGGCCATCTGGCGGGAGTCCTTCGGGTTCGGATTGGGTGGGCGAGCGTAGTGCCCGCAAAGGTCTGCCGCGCAGATAGTCGTACCTTCCGCGCGGGGCAAGCGCGGCGACGGGGCGTGCAGCTCCCCCACGCTCTCAGTGCCGAAGAGAATTGTCGCATTCTTACAACAAAGGCTGGACAAGCGGGTTGGGAAACCCGATGGCGCCCGGACTGGGGTATTTACCTACACCAAGTCTTAACTGGCGGGGTGTACGGAAGACGGCAGGAAGGGCAGGGGGCAGTCCATGCGCGAACAGATTATGGGACTGATCACACCGACGATGGCGGTCGTGTTTATCGCGGTCTTCCTCGTGATGTGGTGGCGCGGAAGGATGGGGAATTACGTCCTCGCCTTTGCCGCTTCCTATCTGTTCTTTGCGGTCGGCTTCGGCATAACCCATCTCTTCGATACGGGTTCGCCCTACGTCTTTCATATAACCCAGTTTTTCTACACGATGAGCACCGCGTCGGGCATCTGGGGCCTGACGCGCCGCGCGGGTCAGCCGCCCTATCTCGGCGTGTTGCTGACCATTTACGGGCTTGCGGCGACCACGCTGGCCGTGGCGGTGGTTATCACGTCGGATATCGCCCCACGGCTGATCATCGTCAATGTCGGCTATGGCTCGATGTATCTTGTGTGCGTCATGTCGCTGCTCGGCGCGCAGCGACGCGAAGCGATCGACAAGTTGATCATCGCCACGCACGCGGTGATGGGCGCACAATTCATGATCCGCCCGGTCCTGACTCTGCTCGTCGAGCAGGCCATCGCGGCCGACGTCTATCGCCAGTCGGTCTACTACTCGGTTCTCAACCTCTCGCTAGCGCTCGTTTCGCTGATGTCGGCCATGGTGCTGGTGGGCGCCTGCGTCTACGACCAGATCAGAGCGGTTCGCGAGCAGGCCGAGATCGATGGATTGACCGGCCTGCGGACGCGGCGCGCCTTCGAACAGGATGTCGTCGAATTGCTGGAAAAGGCGAAGCAGGAATATCTGCCCGTCTCGCTGGTCGTCGCCGATATCGACCATTTCAAGGCGGTCAACGACGTCTGGGGTCACCAGATCGGAGACCATGCCATCGCCCGCTTCGGCGAGGTGATCCGCGGGACGATCCGCGATACCGATATTGCCGGGCGGATCGGCGGCGAGGAATTCTGCATTCTCGCCTGGAACTGCGACGAGGAAGCCGCGGTGACCATGGCCGAGCGTATCCGCCGCAAGTTTGCCGAGATGCAGATCAAGGGCATGCCCGACGACCATCGCCTGACCGCCAGCTTCGGTGCTGCCGGGCGCGGCGAGGGCGAAGGCTATGGCAAGCTGTTCGCGCGCACCGATTCCGCTCTCTATCGCGCAAAGGATGCTGGCCGCAATCGGACCGTCCGCGACGGCGAGAAGCAGGGCGGCGTGGTCACCCCGATCAATACCGGGGCGGACGATCAGGGCGAAATGCGCGAGGCCATCGCCTAGGCGAAGGATCGCCGCAAGAGTCGCGGCATCATCGCCAGCTGCAGCACCGCGCGCAACACCAGGAAGACGCAGAAGCTGAGCCACAAGCCGTGATTGCCCAGCGGCCAGGTGAGCCATAGCAGCACGCCGTAGCCCGCCACAGCGCCCGCCATCGACAGCAGCAGTGCGCGCGTCCAGCTCGCCCCGACGAAGACCCCGTCGAGCACAAAACCGGCAAAGCCTGCCAGCGGCAGGGCGACGATCCATGGCCACAGCCTCCGCGCCTCCGCCGCCACTTCGGGCGTCGCGGCGAAACTGTCGGTGATTGCCGTGCCGAACAAGGCGAAGGCCACTGCGACAAGGCAGGCAAGACCGAAGCAGCGCCACAGGATCGCCCCGACATAGGCGCGAAAGCCATCGCGATCCTCCGCGCCCGCACGTTCGCCATTGAGCACCTGTGCGGCATTCTCGAAACCGTCGAGCAGGAGCGCGGAGAGGATGAAGATCTGGTAGACGATCCCGTTGGCCGCCAGCACCACCGGCCCGCGTTCGGCACCCAGCCGCGTCAGTGCGGCGATCGCGACCATCAGCACTACGGTGCGCAGAAAGAGGTCGCGGTTGACCGCCAGAAAAGGCCCCAGCGCGCGCCAGGTGATGCCCGATCGCATGCGCAGCGCAGCGCCTAGATCGCCGCCGGCGATGCGCAGGATCAGTGCGGCGGTGACCGCGAGCTTGGCGAATTCGGCGATGAAACTCGACCAGCCGATACCGGCGATGCCCCAGTCGAGGCCGAGGGCGAGCCACAGGCCGAGCGCGACATTGAGCAGATTGTAGGCCACTTCGATCGCCAGCACCGCGCGCATCTGGCGCCGACCCACGAGGAAGCCGACGAGCGCGAAATTGGCCATCACCGCCGGTGCGCTCCAATAGCGGATGTCGGCATAGATCACCGCCGCCGTGCGCACGCGGGCGTCGGCTCCCAGCGCATCGAGCAGCAGCGGCAGGAGAACGGGCTTCAGGAGAAGCATGGCCGCGGCAATCGACAAACCGACCGCCAGTCCTTTCAGCAGGACTTCGGCCTGCGCCTGCGAGCCCTGCCGCGTTCCCGCCTGCGCGACGAGGCCGGTGGTGCCGGTCTTGAGGAAGTTCATCACCGTGAATAGCGCGGCGAACAGCTTGGCGCCGACATCTACCGCGCCCTGCGTCGGCGCATCGCCCAGCTGTCCGACGATCCACATGTCACCCATCCCGATCAGCGCGGTGGCCACGTTGGTGACCATGGCGGGCAGCGCGATGGCCCAGATCAGGCGGCTGTCGATGGTGGGGGCGGCGGAGGTGTTCAGGCGGTGCTCCTCACGCGCTGTCGCTTGTGAGTCTTTCGGCCGGTGCCGCCCCGCGGACGGCCCCGAACTCCGAAAAACTGGTCGGGGAGACTGGATTCGAACCAGCGACCCCTTGTACCCAAAACAAGTGCGCTACCAGGCTGCGCCACTCCCCGACCGTGTTTCCCGCAAGACGCCAGGCTTGGTGGGCCCGGCAGGACTCGAACCCGCGACCTAGCCGTTATGAGCGGCCAGCTCTAACCAACTGAGCTACAGGCCCCCAGCCACGCCGTGCGGAAGGCACGCGCCTAGCCCCGGTGCGGTGGGCTTGCAAGCGCTAGGCGTCGACCGCCAACATGATTTCCTCGATCGTGGTCGGACGCACCCCGCGACTGGCGAGATAGGCAAACACCGTGCGCAGCCAGTCGTAGAGCGCATCGAGATCCTCCTCGCTGCGAACATAGGGAGTCAGTCCCGCGGCGAGCGAGGGACTGTGGAAGCTCAGCACCAGCACCGGCAGATCGTCGTCGAGCGCGATGTCGATGGCGCGCAGAGCCTCTTCCTCGCTCACGCCTTCAGGGGTCAGTCCGATCCGCTCGAGCAGTCCGAGCCGCGACAGCAGTCCGCCGAGCAGCGGAAATTTCGCGGTCAGCGGGAAAAGCCGTTGTCCCTGCCTTCGCAACAGACCCCAGAACACGGTTGTCAGCGGCAGCTCGAGCAGCTTGCGCTCCGGGTCGGTCCAGTAGGGCGTCACCGGATGCCGACTGTAATCTGGCCCGTGTCCCTCCGAATAATCGTAGCGCGCGCGGACCGAACTATCGATCGCGATGCCGCTTTCGCTCAATAACCGGGCAGTATGCGGACCCAGCCCATACCGTCCGGCGCGGTATATACGCGGAGCCGCGCCGAAGCCCGCTTCGATCGCGTCGCGCAGGCGCCGGAATTTGGAGGCTTCGAGCTCCTCCTGCAGATTGCCGGCGAAACTGTTGTAGGTGTTGACTTGCTCGTGGTGCGGCGGGTTGACCCAGGGATGCAGCTGGACGCCCACCTCGGCCTTGCCCGCGCGCACCGCATCGCCGATGATCTCGCGCGCCAGCGGATCGTTGGCGATCGGCCAGTCGACCAGGTAGACCGGCGAAACGCCGATCCCCTCGCAGAATTCCTGGAAGCCCGAAATCGATCGAACGTGGCTGAGGCCGTAACCCTCGGCGCGGAACGGTCCGTCCCAGTCGAACTCCTCCTCCGTATCGACCGTCAGCAGGACGCGCTGGCCGAAACCTTCGGCAAAGCGCGCGGTTTGCGAAGGGTGCGGTGGATGGAGGAGGTTGGCGTAGATGATTGTCGGAATGTCCTAACCGGCCGCGCGATCGGGCGCATCGGCAGGGCTAGGCAGCGCTTCGGCGCCGGTCAATAGCGGCAGGCTCAGCACCAGCATATTGTCCTCACGCGACAATTCCCCTCCCGCGGCACGCGCCTCCGCGCGGGCGAGGCGAAGCGAGAAACCCGCGCCGAAGATGCCCGAACTGAGCGTGCTGCCGGCCGAGCGGATATCCGAGGCGAAGACATCCTCGGCCCCGGCAAGCTGGGCGGGCAGCTGGATGCGCAGCGCGACCTGCTCGTCCGCCAGCGACAGGCTCAGCGGCACGGTTTCTCCCGCACCGGTCGCCCCGGCGAGCGTCGCCAGGATGCGCCAGCCGAGCATCTCGGCCTCGTGCTGCGCCAGTGCGAGCGGCGCGGCGCGATCGGCGATCCGGGCTTCGAACCGGGCCACCCGTGGACCGAGGACGGTCTGGAGCTGGGCGATCTGTCCGCGCACGATCGCAACGAAATCGCTTTCCCCCGCATCGAGGTCCAGCGCCCCGGTTTCGAGCCGTGCAAGCCGGTCGAGTTCGTCGAATCCGGCGAGGATGCGCGCCGAATCGCCGGCGATCGATGCCGCCAGCGCGCGGTATTCATGCGGCGTCGGTCCGAAGACCTGCTGCTGGATGACTTCGGCATAGCCCTGCATAGCGTTGACCGGCGTGCGCAGTTCGTGGAGCAGCTGGCGCAGCCGGTCGGCCCCGCGCTGCGCACGATCGTCGACCGGTTCGACGGCGCGGCGGAAACGGCCGACATAGCCGAAGAAGCGCCCTTCGCCGCGGGTGAAGCGCGGCGCGGCATCGACGATCCAGTCACCCTCGATCGCCTCGGCCCCGCGCAGCGATACCGGGACCCCGCGGACCGGCTGGCGGTTGGCGAATGCGGCGGCGAAATCCTCGCCCAGCCGGTCGGCCTCACGGTGTTGCGACAGGTCGATGCCGATGACCATCGGCGCGATTTCGGGTTCGGCCCAGTCGATCCGGCCTTCGGATCCGGTGCCGAAGCTGAAGGCCGCGAGCGGCTTGCGATGCGAGGCCTCGTCGAGCCCCGCCATCGGCAGGGTCGGCGCTTCGTCGCTTTGCGACGCGCTGCGGGCCTTGCGGAAAGTCTCGATCCGCTCGACCAGCGCGCGGATATCCTCGGATTTGCCGGCGGCTTGGCCGGTTGGCGGCGACGTCTTCGACGAGTGCTCCGGTGACCGTGCGTCTTCCGCGGCGGTTTCCACCTCGGCGTCCGTCTCCGTGACATCGGCTACCGAAGGGATGACTTTCTCGACCGGAGGCGCAACTTCCTCGAGCGCCGGGCGCAACACCAGCGGCTCGATCGGGTCCGGATCGATCCGTACCTCGTCGTCGGTCGCCCCCCGGGGCGCCCGTGCGGGGCTGGGGGGCATGGGCAGGGCGCGATCGGAAACGCCCAGCCGGTCGAGTACGCGCACCGCAGCATCGGGCAGGTCGCGGCGATGGCGCAGGAAGCCGCGCGCGCGGATCGGCAGGCGCGGGATCAGCTCGGCCCATTCTGCGCCGGTCAATTGCGCGCGATAGAGCGCCGCACCGGCAATCGCCGGATGCGCCTCGCCGAACCACCGGACCAGCTCGGGATTGCGGAAGCGCCAGCCGTTCTCGCCGACAATCGCCGCGCGCTCGGGCACCGGGATGACTTCGGCCAGTGCGATCAGCCGGAGATAGGCAGCCGCCTTGAGCGCCGGGTCGCCCGCCTGCGGCCGCTCGCCGAGCAGGTCGAGCAGCTGGCGGAACTGGGTCTTCGCCGCGCGCTCGCCAGCGGCGCGCAGGCGCAGCACTGTGGCAAGGCGGTCGTCGAAGTGCATTCGGTCTCCGGATCGGGGGCGGCGGATCGATGGATTCGCCATGACAGCCCGGCATTGGCCGGGCGACAATGGATATAGTTACCGGCCCATTTACCGCCAATGAGCCGCTCAGCCGCGTTGCAAAGCGGGACAATTGCTGGCAAAGCTAATAATGTTAGCCAAGACGGCTGCATCGCGTTGTCAACATTTCGTGGAAGTTTCGCGATGCCCCGCCGCTGGCGCAAGGGTAGCAGAGGCAGTGAGTATGGCCAATCTCGACGATATCGACCGGCGATTGCTGGGTGAACTCCAGACGGAGGGGCGAATCACCAATGTCGAGCTAGCCCATCGCGTGGGGCTGACCGCGCCGCCGTGCCTGCGCCGCGTCCGCGCGCTCGAGGAAGAGGGCGTGATCAGGGGCTATCACGCGGAACTCGATCCGTCGAAGCTGGGCTTTTCGATCACCGTTTTCGCCATGGTCAGCCTCAAGAGCCAGGCCGAAGACGCGCTGCGCGAATTCGAGGCGGCGATGCGCGACCTGCCCGAAGTGCGCGAAGTGCACATGCTCAACGGCGAGATCGACTTCATCATCAAGATCGTCAGCAAGGACCTGCAGAGCTTCCAGGAATTCCTCACCAGCAAGCTCACCCCCGCGCCGAATGTCGAAAGCGTGAAGACCTCGCTCACCATCCGGACCAGCAAGCACGAGCCCGGCGTCCCGCTGTGAGCGCGGGTGAGCGGATCGAGGGCCACTGCCTCTGCGGCGCGGTCACCATCACGCTCGACGATCCCAAGCATGAGGTCGAAATCTGCCAATGCGCCATGTGCCGGCGCTGGGGCGGGGCCTTCTATGCCGGCCAGACAGGTGCGAGCTTTTCCATTGCGGGCGAAGACGCCATCACCGAATATCGCTCGAGCGCCTGGGCCGAGCGTGCCTTCTGCTCGAAATGCGGCAGCAATCTGTGGTTCCGCTTCCTGCCCACGGGCAATCGCAGCTTCTCGGCCGGGTTGTTCGACGCCGCGGCATCGCACGGCATCGAGAAGGAGATTTTCGCCGACGAGCGCGCGGACTGGTGCCGCCTCGAAGGCGACCATCCCCGCCAGACGGGCGAAGAGGTGATTGCCGAGGCGAAAGCGGCGGGCTTCAGCTTCGACTAGCGACGCAGGCCACGACGGCGTCCGCCGGCGCCAAGTCCAGTGTGGGCGACCTCATCGCAGCCAGTTAAGAATTGCCCGTCATGATACCGGCAGCGCATCGCTAGCTGGCTCGAGCGGCGTCGCTCACCCCTCCCGCGTCTTGAGCCATTCCTCGAGCCATTTGATCGAGTAGTTGCCGCTCTTCACATCGTCCTGCTGGAGCAGTTCCTGGTGCAGCGGGATCGAGGTCTTGACCCCTTCGACCACCATCTCCTCGAGCGCGCGCTTCAGCCGCATCATGCAGCCGTCGCGCGTGCGGCCATAGACGATCAGCTTGGCGATCATGCTGTCGTAATAGGGCGGGACGCGATAGCCGGCGTAAAGCCCGCTATCGACGCGGACATGCATGCCCCCGGCGGCGTGGTAATAGGTCACTTCGCCCGGCGAAGGCGCGAAGGTCCACGGGTCTTCCGCATTGATGCGGCATTCGATCGCGTGGCCCTTGAACTCGATCTCGTCCTGCTTGACCGAGAGCGGGTGGCCCGCCGCGATGCGGATCTGTTCGCGCACCAGGTCGACGCCGGTGATCGCCTCGGTCACCGGGTGTTCGACCTGCAGGCGGGTGTTCATCTCGATGAAGTAGAACTCGCCGTTTTCCCACAGGAACTCGATCGTCCCCGCGCCCCGATAGCCCATGTCGCGCATCGCCTGCGCGCAGACCTCGCCCATGCGCATGCGGTCTTCCTCGCCGAGTACGGGGGAGGGGGCTTCCTCGAGCACCTTCTGGTGCCGGCGCTGGAGCGAACAGTCGCGTTCGCCGAGGTGGATGGCGTTGCCATTGCCGTCGCCGAAGACCTGGAATTCGATGTGGCGCGGATCGCCGAGGTATTTCTCGATATAGACCGTGGCGTCGCCGAAGGCGGCCTTGGCCTCGCTGCCCGCCTGCTTCATCAGGCTTTCGAGCTGGTCTTCGCTCTCGCAGACCTTCATCCCGCGTCCGCCGCCACCGCTGGCGGCCTTGATGATCACGGGATAGCCGATCTCGTCGGCGACCTTGCGCGCCTCCTCGACCGTTTCGACCGCGCCATCGCTGCCGGGGACGAGCGGAAGGCCCAGGGCGCCCGCGGTCTTCTTCGCCTCGACCTTGTCGCCCATCGTGCGGATATGCTCGGGCTTGGGGCCGATCCAGGCGATGTCGTGCGCCTCGACGATCTCGGCGAACTTGGCGTTTTCCGAAAGGAAGCCATAGCCCGGATGGATCGCATCGGCATGGCTGACTTCGGCGGCCGAGATGATGTTGGCGATGTTGAGATAGCTGTCGGCCGCGGCGGGCGGGCCGATGCACACGGCATGGTCGGCCAGGCGGACATGCATGGCATCGGCATCGGCGGTGGAGTGCACCGCGACGGTCTCGATGCCCATCTCATGCGCCGCGCGATGGATGCGCAGCGCGATTTCGCCGCGGTTGGCGATGAGGATACGGGAAATGCTCACGGGACCGACCTCAGCCGATGACGACGAGCGGCTGGTCGAACTCGACCGGCTGGGCGTTCTCGACGAGGATCGCCTTCACCGTCCCGGCCTTGTCGGCGGTGATCGGGTTCATCACCTTCATCGCCTCGACGATCACCAGCGTCTGGCCTTCCTTGACGCTGGCGCCGACACTGATGAAGTCCGCGGCGCCGGGTTCGGGGGCGAGATAGACGGTGCCGACCATGGGCGACTTGATCGCGCCCGCGACATCGGCACCTGCACTGGCTTCAGGCGCGGGTGCCGTCGCGGCGGGAGCGGGTGCGGCCACTGTCGGCGCCGCCATCGCTGCCGGTGCCGTGGCCATCGCCACGCCGCCGCCGCGCGAGACGCGGATCTTCCGATCGCCATCCTCGACCTCGATCTCGACAAGACCCGTCTCGCCCAGCATTTCGGCGAGCTCGCGTACGAGAGCGGTATCGACGTTCATGCCGGAACTGCCGGCGCTGCCCTTATGGTCGGCCATGGAACCCCTTGTATGTTGTTTGGCCCGCCTATGCTCCGCGCGGGCGGATAGGGCAAGGGGTGCGCGCGCGTTTTAGAGCGCCGCCGCCTTTGCCAACGCTACGGCATAGCCGTTCGCGCCCAGTCCCTTGACTTCGGCCACGGCGGCCATGCCGACATAGGAGATGTGGCGGAAGGGCTCGCGCGTGGCGGGATCGGAGAGATGGACCTCGATCACCGGGAGCTCGATAGCCTTGATCGCGTCGAGCAGCGCGATCGAGGTGTGGGTATAGGCGGCGGCGTTGAGCAGCACCGCCTTCGCCCCGGTCGCGCGCGCTTCGTGCAACCAGTCGACCAGGACGCCCTCGTGATTGGTCTGGCGGAAATCGATGGCAAGGCCGAGCTCGCGCGCTTTGTCCTGCAGCATGGCCTCGATGTCGGCGAGCGTAGCGGAACCGTAGATCTCGGGCTCGCGCGTGCCGAGCAGGTTGAGATTGGGGCCGTTGAGGACGAAGACGGTGTCGATCATGGGGTGGGGTTAGCGGCTGTCGGGGCCGCAGGAAAGCGGGCTCGGGACCGAAGGTGCACCTTGGGGCATTGTCACGGCATGCGCCTCTCGATCACCACCGAACTCGACTATGCCTTCCAGGCCCCTACCGACGTCATCCTGCAGATCGAGGCGGCCGCGATCCCGGAACAGCAGATCGAGCACGCGCATATCGACCTCCCCGATGTCGAGCACTTCGCCCGGCTGCCCGGCCACGATACGATCGGCGAAAGGATCTGCTTCCAGACCCAAGGCAGCCTGAAGGTCCGCTACGAGGCGACCGTCGACATCCGGCGGCTCGATGCTGAGATCGAAACGCTGGCCGCCGTGCCGCCGCATGATCTGCCCGCCGAAGCTGTCGAGTATCTCTTCCCGTCGCGGTATTGTCCTGCCGACGAATTCATGGCGCTCGTCGAAGCCGAGTTCGGCGATACGGTGGGCGGCGCGCGGATCGCCGCGATGCGCGACTGGATCGCGGACTCGATCGAATACAGATCGGGCAGCAGCAATGCTGGCACGGATGCGATGGAAATCTTCGTCTCGCGCTGCGGCGTGTGCCGCGATTTCGCGCATCTGCTCGTCACCCTCGCGCGCGCCAGCGCGATCCCCGCGCGCTTCGCCAGCGTCTATGCACCCAACGTCAAACCGCAGGATTTCCATGCCGTGGCCGAAGTCTTCCTCGACGGCGCGTGGTACGTGGTCGACGCGACCGGCATGGCGAGCGCGCAGGACATGGCCAAGATCGGCGTCGGCCGTGACGCTGCCGACGTCTCTTTCCTGACAAGCTACGGGCCCGCAGAGATGCGAGCGCAAAAAATCTCTGTCTCCGCGCTTTGAGGTGGGCAGAGGTGAAAAACCGGCCATCCCCTGCAACGGACCGAGGACATTTGAAGACCAGTCGCTGAAAGACGCGCAACCAGTCTTCAAAGACGGCCGCTGATCCGTTCGTGATCTTTCCGACCGGCGAACTTCGGTCCCTGACCGCAACGCCGAGTTTGCGTCGCCATCGGAACACTTAGCCGCCCTAATGCATATTACTTCTAAGATTCGAACCATCGCGCGTGCAATTCGAATCATCGCACGCGTCATCTCGTCGTGACACTATTGGCCGCCGAGGCCCCCGGGGGAGTTCTATGGGTGACGTCATTTCGACCGGAATCACCGGGCTCGATACGATTCTCAACGGGGGTGTTCCCAAGAGCAGTATCACCTTGCTGCAAGGCCATGCCGGATCGGGCAAGACAACCCTGGGGCTCCAGTTTCTGTTGGAGGGCGCGAAAAAGGGCGAGAGGAGCCTCCTGATCAGCGTGGCCCAGACGAAGACCGAACTGGAGCATATCGCTGCAAGCCATGGCTTCGACCTCGGCGCGCTCGACCTTGAATTCGTCGATATCGGGCATGACGGAGCACCAGACCAATATGCGGTAAATACCCAAGAGGAAGACCTCGATGACCTGCTGTCGCAGGTCCACTCCATCGTCGAGCGGGTCAAGCCGGAGAGGTTGGTTTTCGATTCCCTCCTTGAGATGCGGCTCCTCGCCAGAAGCGACTACGACCACCGGAGGGACGTACTCGCGCTCAAGCGTTCGCTGGTCAAGCTCGGAACGACCGCGATCATTCTCGACCATGTCGGCGAAGGGCTGGACCGCCGGATCGAAGGCGTTGCCCATGGCGTGATCATTCTCGACAGCTACACGCCGCACATCGGGACCACCTATCGCCGCCTGATGATCCGCAAATTCCGTGGCCACCGTTTCATCGAAGGGTGGCACGACTTCGACATTCAACCGGGGGGGCTGGACGTCTTCGCCCGGCTCCTGCCGCAGAGACTCCCTCCCCAAAAGGTCGGGAAGCAGCTCAAGACCCGGGTGGAAAGCCTCGATGCCATGCTCGGCGGGGGGCTCGAAAGGGCGACCACCACACTGATCGCAGGCCAGTCGGGAACCGGAAAATCGACTCTCGCGACCGTCTTCGCCAGTGCGGCCGCCAAACAGGGGATGAAGGCGGGCCTCTTCCTTCTGGAGGAGCGACCCGAGGTCTACCGCGATCGTTCCGAAGGTGTCGGAATCGATGTCGTCGAGCCCGAACGCGAAGGCACCTTGTTTCTCGAGCATTTCGATCCTTCGGAAGTTTCGGTGGGCCACTTCTCGCAGACGATCCTCAACCTGGTCGAAGAAGAGGATCTCGATGTCGTAGTCATCGACAGCCTCTCCGGTTTCGTGAGCGTCCTGCCCGAGCGACATAACCTTATTCCGCAGATCCAGTCGCTGTTGCAGCAGCTGGCGCGGCAGAACTTGGTAGTGATACTCACCATGTCGCAGCACGGGCTGCTGGGTGAGACGCCTCGGACGGAAGTCGACGTGAGTTTCCTCGCGGACTCGATCATCCTCCTTCGCCATTCGCCGGAAGGAAGCGAGATACGGCGGACATTGGCGGTGGTGAAGAAGAGGCACAGCGACCACGACCGGCGGATCAAGAACTTCGTCATCGCCCCAGGGAAGGTCGATGTCGAAGACATCGAGGAGGGAACCAAGCGGCAGATCGAGAGCCAGTCCTAGATGATTGAACAGGTCGCCCCTCGACCCGTGGTGGCAATTTTTGCCCCGCTTGCGGGGGATGCCGAAGCGATCGCCGGCCTCGTTGCCGAGATGGGCTACGAAAGCGATATCTGCGGTAATCCCGCGTCGTTCTTCGAAGCGCTCGAAACCCATCCCCTCTGCGCAATTTTGACCGAAGAGGCCATCTCCGAGGAAGCGGCGCAGGCGATCGAGCGCCATTCGGGGGCAGCCCCGCTATGGTCGTCCATTCCGCTGATCCTGGCGATCGGCGATCCCGAACACTTGTCCCGGCCCTCGCAGAAGATCATCGACAGCTCGGCGACGGCGACGGTGGTGGTGCTGCAAAGGCCGCTTCGCAAGGCAGTTTTCACCACCGTGTGCAAAAGCCAGATCCAGCTACGCGAGAGGCAGTTCCAAGCTGCGGCGATGATGGAACGGCTGGCGGAAGGCGAGCAGTATCAGAGGTTCCTGCTCGACGAATTGCGCCACCGGACCCGCAACATGCTCGGTATCCTGCAAGCGACCGTGAAGCTCGCTTCAAAGAACTGCCGAGACATCGACGATTTTCGGGAAGAGCTGCTCGCGCGCCTCCAGTCCATCTCGCTGGCGCACGAGCGCCTGACCAAGGAGGAACCCGACGAAGGGCACCTGAAAACGATAATTCACGATCATGTCTCTCCCTTCAGCCTGGCCGAAGACAAACTCGAACTGGAGGGCCCCGAGATCGTCCTGTCGGAGGGACTGACCTTCGATTTCTCGCTCGTCCTGCACGAGCTCGCCACCAATGCCGCGAAATACGGGGCGTTGAGCGCCGCGGATGGCGTGGTCCGGGTCGAGTGGGAGCGGCGCGACGGGATACTGGCGGTGACGTGGCAGGAACGGGGAGGGCCCGCCGTCAGCGCTCCGAGCCGACAGAGTTTCGGCACGCGAATGATCGAGCGCCTGACGGCAAAATACGATGGGAGCAGCGCGTTCGACTACCGGCCCGAGGGCCTCAGGGTCGAGCTGTCGCTGGCGATCGGAGAGGAAGGCTCCGCGCAGCCCTGACCCCGGGCAGAGCACCGAAGCCTATTGGTCCACGCCCTTGACCTTGCCCCACTGGCGCGCGGCGGTGTAGCCGAGATAGCCGGTACCGAAGAGTGCGTAGAGCGCCTCGGGAAGGGCGGCGAGGTAGCGTGTCATGCCTTCGCCGATGGCGCGCGCGGTGATCGGATCGAAGGCGGCGATCACGCCCATCGGCACGCTGAACATGATCAGCGCATACATGACATAGAGGAAGCTCGGTCGTGCGCGGCTGGTCCAGGGGTCGCGGCTTTGCGCTTCTGCCACGATGGCCGAGAGCCGTGCCTCGATCTGCCGGAGTTCCTGCGTGCCCTCGAGCGCAATCAGCTCGAGCTTGGCCCTGGCGCGCGCCTCCTTGTCGGGGATCACCTTGTCGATGATCGAGGCGATCGGGCTGATGAGCGAATCGATGAGCGGCATGAGGCGTCTCCGGTTTGCGAGACCGAATCACCTAACCATATCGGTTCGTGTAGGAAAGCGGGCGTGCAGCAGCGCTTGCCGAGACCGTCCAATTGCGAGGAAAACCACTGGTCGGGATGACTGGATTCGAACCAGCGACCCCCACACCCCCAGTATGGTGCGCTACCAGGCTGCGCTACATCCCGAAACCAGTGGAGGCGGCCCTATAGGGCGCAGGCCTGTGCATGGCAAGCACAGTTCTCAGGCAATTCGTTGCCCCGCTCCCGCATTGCTGCTAACCGCGCCGCACTTTCGCATGAGGGAGCGCGCGGACCGCTTGAACGGGCGCCGGGCGCCACCCACCTGCGGACCCGACAGAACACAAATTTCCCGACAGGAATTCCATCGATGATCGATCTCCTCGCCGCCGCCGGCAGCGCCGCAGCCGAGCCCCCCGCATGGACCGGCTGGGTCCTGCCGCTGGGCATGCTGCTGATCCTGTGGTTCCTCATCCTGCGTCCGCAGATGCGCCAGCAGAAGCAGCATCGCGAACGCGTCGCCGGCCTCGCCAAGGGCGACGAAGTGGTCACCGCGGGCGGTCTCGTCGGCAAGATCACCAAGGTCGAAGAGCATTTCGTCCATGTCGAGCTCGCCAAGGGCATGACCGTCAAGGCGGTGCGCAGCACCATCGGCGAAGTGCTCTCCTCGCGCGACGCGCCTGCCGCCAACGACTAATCACAGGACGCCCTCTTCCATGCTCGATTTCCCCACCTGGCGTAAGGCATGGCTGTGGCTGGTGACGGCGCTGTGCTGTCTCGCCGCGCTGCCTTCGCTGCTCTCCGCGACCAGCATCCGCTGGCCCGACGCGCTGCCCGATCCGATGGTCAACCTCGGTCTCGACCTTGCCGGCGGCAGCCATATCCTGCTCGAAGCCGATTCCTCGCAGGTCGCGGCGCAGCGGCTCGAGAACATGGAAGAGAACGTACGCAACACGATGCGCCGCGCCGAACCGCGCATCCGCATCGGCGACGTCTCGACCCGCGGCGGACGGCTGAGCTTTGTGCTCGACGATCCGAGCGAGATCGATCGGGCGCGCGAACTGTTGCTGCCCTCGATCAACGGCACCGGCCTGGTGCGCGAATGGAACCTGACCGTCGAGGACGGCAATCGCATGATCCTCACCCCCACGCAGGAGGGGACCGATCAGGCGGTGAGCGACGCGATGGAAAGCGCCACCGAAGTCGTGCGCAAGCGGATCGACGAACTGGGCACGCGCGAGCCGACCATCATCCGCCAGGGTGACACGCGCATCGTCGTCCAGGTTCCCGGCCTGCAGGATCCCGACCAGCTCAAGGCGCTGCTCGGCCAGACCGCCAAGCTCGAGTTCAAGCTGGTCGACCAGCAGGCACTGCAGAGCGACGTCCAGCAGGGCCTCGCCCCGCCGGGATCGGAAATCTTCCCCTATGCCGAAACCTCGGACTTCGTCGGCAGCTCGGTCGCGGTACGCCGTCTCGGCGGTATTCGCGGCGACAACCTCACCGGTGCGCAGCAGAGCTTCGATCCGCAGACCAACGAACCGGTGGTCAACATCCAGTTCGACAGCGACGGCGGGTTCCGCTTCGCCAAGCTGACCAGCGAAAACGTCGGCAAGCCCTTCGCCATCATCCTCGACGGCAAGGTGCTCTCCGCCCCCAATATCAACGAGCCGATCCGCGGCGGCACGGCGCAGATTTCGGGCGGCTTCTCGGTCGATACCGCCAATCAGCTGGCGATTTCGCTGCGCTCGGGCGCCCTGCCGGTCGACCTCGCGGTGATCGAGGAACGCACCGTCGGGCCCGATCTCGGCGCGGATTCGATCCGCCAGGGCATGGTCGCCATGGCCATCGGCTCGCTGCTCGTGGTGCTGCTCATGATCGTCACCTACGGCCGCTTCGGCGTCTATGCGACGGTCGCGCTGGTGTTCAACGTGCTCATGCTGCTCGGCGTCATGGCCTTCCTCAACACTACGCTGACCTTGCCCGGTATCGCCGGCTTCGTCCTGACGATCGGTGCGGCGGTCGACGCCAACGTGCTGATCAACGAGCGCATTCGCGAAGAGCGCAAGCGTGGGCGGCGCGTGGTCGCCGCGGTCGAGAATGGCTACAAGGAAGCCAGCCGCGCGATCTACGACGCGAACATCACCAACTTTATCGCCGGCGTGCTGCTGTTCCTGTTCGGCAGCGGTCCGGTGCGCGGCTTTGCCGTGGTGCTGGTGATCGGCCTGTTCACCTCGGTCTTCACCGCCGTCACGCTGACCCGCATGTGGGTCGCCGACTGGCTGCGCAAGGCCAAACCCAAAGACATCGTGCTGTAAGGAGGCGGGATAGATGAAACTGCTCAAGCTCGTCCCCGACGATACCAACATCAAGTTCCTCAAGTGGCGCGTGCCCTTCTTCGCCGTCAGCCTGCTGCTGATCGCGGCGAGCTGGGCGCTGGTTCTCACCAAGGGGCTCAATTACGGCGTCGATTTCGCCGGCGGCCTCGAGGTTCGCGCGACCTTCACCCAGAGCGCCGAGGCGCCCGTGGGCGAACTGCGCGAGAAGATCGCGACGCTCGGCTATGGCGATCCGGTGGTCCAGCGCTTCGGCGAGGACAACCAGGTCTCGATCCGTGTGCGCCTTCCCGACGATGTTTCGGCCGACAAGGAAGCCGCGCAGGCCGCTGCCAACACCATCGTCGAGACGTTGCAGGGCGAATATGACGACTTCCGCCTCGACGGCAACGACAACGTCTCGGGCAAGGTCTCGGGCGAATTCCGCCAGACCGCGCTCTACGCACTGCTCGCGGCGATGGCGGCGATCGCGCTCTACATCTGGATCCGCTTCGAATGGCAGTTCGGCGTCGGTGCGTTGTTCGCGCTGTTCCACGACGTGAGCCTGACGCTGGGCATGTTCGCGCTGTTCCAGATGGAGTTCAGCCTGCAGATCATCGCCGCGATCCTCGCGATCATCGGCTATTCGCTCAACGACACCATCGTCGTCTACGACCGCATCCGCGAGAATTTGAAGAAATTCCGCAAGATGCCGCTGCCCGAACTGCTCGACCTCTCGGTCAACGAGACGCTCGCGCGTACGGTGATGACCTCGCTCACGCTGCTTATCGCGTTGATCCCGCTGCTGTTCTTCGGCCCCGCCAGCCTGTTCGGCATGGTCGCGGGTATCACGCTGGGCCTGTTCGTCGGGACCTACAGCTCGATCTACATGGCGGCACCGTTCCTGGTCTGGCTGGGCGTCACGAGCGACAGCTTCGTGCCGACCGAAAGCGTGGCCGACGAACAGGAAAAGAAGGCGCGCGGGCTGGTGTGAGTTTTTTGTTGCTCAAGGTCAGGACCTCCGTCCTGACCTTGCGGCCCGCCGCCGCCGCGATGGAAGCGCGCAGGCGCTTTCCGAACTCGATTCAGGCAAGGCCATCGTAATGGGCGGCCAGCGCCGCTCCGTTCGCTTCCCAGCTGAAGCCATCGACGCACGCCGCCACCTCCTGGGGTGAGCGGGGACGGGCGGTCACCGCGAGAATCCCTTCGCGGATGGCGCGGCAGTTGCGCGCGACGATCGCGCCGGCTGCGGGCGAGGTTACTACTTCGCGCGCGCCGCCCGCATCGGTGATGACGATCGGTGTGCCGCAGGCGAGGGCCTCGATCCAGGCGTTCGCCAGCCCCTCGCTGGCCGAGGGCAGCACCATGGCATCGGCGGCCGAGAGGATCGGCGGCAGGGTAGAGGGATCGAGACTGCCGAGGAAGTGGACGCGCTCGGCGACACCGACCTCCTTTGCCAGCGCGCGCAAGCTCGCCTCGTCCTCGCCCTTGCCGACGAGGAGGAGCCTGCCCTTGGGCAGATCGGCGAGCGCCTTGATGACATAGGCCTGCCCCTTGCGTTCGATCAGCGCGCCGACGGTCACCAGCAGCAGGTCGTCCCCGGCGATGGGGACGGAGAAGCTGGTCGCCAGCCGGGCGCGCAGGCCCCCATGATCCATCGGGCGGAACAGGTCGCGGTCGAGCCCTGTGTAATGCACGGCGATCCGGTCGCGCGCCATGCCGAGCATTGCCATGTCGTCGGCCAGCGCCTCGCATACCGCCAGGACGCCCGCCGCTTCGCGGGCCGTGTCGAGCAGCGCCGCGCGGCCATAGCCGCGCGCGCCCCAGTGATGGATGTCGGCCCCACGCGCCTTGACCGAGAAGGGCAGGCCGAGCTCGCGTGCAACCAGCATCGCGGCGGGGCCGTCGGGATAGAAGAACTGCGCATCGACGAGGTCGAAGGGGCGCTCGGCGTGGAGGCGGCGGGCCAGCGGCAGCACCGCATGCGCGATCAGCTTGGGGTTGAGCCGGCCACCGAACCTCGGGATCAGCCGGAAGACCGGGCGATGCACGGCCATGCCGAATTCCTGCCCGTCACGCGCGGCCGCGGCGAGCGGTCTGTAGCGGCCTAGCGCCAGCGGCGGCAGGCCGATCGGGTTGATGAGCGTCACGTCCCAATGCGTGTCGCGCTGCAGTGCCTCGAGCGACTTGGCGACGAAGATGCCGAAGCGCGGATGGGCGGCGTTGGGAAACAGCGTGGAGAGCGACAGCACGCGGCGGGTCTTGGCCCCGCTCACAAGGGGCGCACCAGCATTTCGGCCAGCGCGATCCACGGCGGGCTATCGACCACCTGCTGCTTCTGGCCATGCCCTGGCGGCAACAGGCCGACGAGGCTGCCCTGCCGGTCGATCAGCCGCCCAAAGGCGAAGCGGCCGCCTTTCCGCGGCACCAGGACGTCGCGGTTGATCGCGCGCGAGGTCTCGGCGGGATCGAGTTGGCGCAGCCACAAGAGGTCGCCCGGACGGTACTCGCCATGCGGGTAGTCGATTTCGAGCACCATCAGCGCACCATCGCCGCCGAGGTCGGTCGACAGGATCGCGTCACGCGGTGCGGAGAGCGCCTCGGGCCCATCCCTCGCCAAACGCGCGACGACTTGCGGGGGATCGGTGTCCTCGCTGCGCACGAGCATTTCGGGATCGACCTCGAGCGCGGCGGCGATCCGCTCCATCCATTTGAGCGAGAGGTTGCGCATGCCGGTTTCGAGCCGCCCGACGGTCTGCGGCGTAGTCGGCGGGGAGCAGGCCGCGGCCAGATCGGCCAGCGTCAGGCCCTTCTGCTTGCGGATGTCGCGGATGCGATTGATCATCACGCTTCCATATATAACCGATTTGGTTTTCACTCTTTCCTACATGAACCGAGAAGGCGCAAGGGAATTCTTCCAGCCAAGGAGACGCCCATGCCCCGCCGCCATCTCGTCGAACGCGAACTGACCGAAGAAGGCCCGCGCCGCGGTGTCGGGGCAAGGGGCAAGCGCCGCAGCGTGACCGTCAACCTCGCCGAAAGCCCGCTCGGCTGGCTGCATGCGCGTGGCCATCTGAGCGACCGGCAGTTCGACGCCGGCGAGCGGTTGCGCACCGATTACGAGCGCGCGCAGCTGGCGCCTGCGGTCACCATGCGCTGGGACCCGGTCCGCGTCGACGGCGGCGCCAGCGCGGGGCTGACGCCGTCCGAGCGCCAGATCGCGGCCAAGGCGCGCTTCGACGGCGCGATCGCCGCTGCAGGCCCGGGACTGACCGACATATTGTGGCGCGTGGTCTGCGCGGGCGAGGGTGTCCCAGCGGCGGAGCGGGCTCTTGAATGGCCCGCGCGAAGCGGCAAGCTGGTGCTCAAATTCGCGCTCGACCGGGTGGCCGATTTCTACCGCATCGGGTGAGCGCCGTTTTTCCTCTTGGACCGTGTAACAGGCGGTCCATGTCGTGGAATGGCGCGCGGGCGATCCTACACGTGCCGCGCGACCTCTTTGCGCAGTGCGGGCAGCACCTCGGCTTCGAACCACGGGTTCTGTCGCATCCAGATCGTCGAGCGCCAGGCGGGGTGGGGCAGCGGGAGAAAGCGCGGGAGATAGTCGCGAAAGCCGCGCACGCGCTCGGTCATCGACAGCTTGCGCGCTTCGGACAAATAATGCGCCTGCGCATAGGTGCCGACGAGCAGCGTCAGCCGGTCCTCGGGCAGCAGGTCGAGCACGCGGCCATGCCATTGACGCGCGCATTCGGGGCGGGGCGGCTTGTCGCCGCCGCTCGCCTTGCCGGGGTAGCAGAAGCCCATCGGTACCAGCGCGACGCGCGCGGGATCGTACATCTGGTCCTTGCTCAGCCCGGTCCAGTCGCGCAACCGGTCGCCGCTGGCATCGTCCCACGGGATGCCGCTCTCGTGGACCTTCGATCCGGGTGCCTGGCCGATGATCAGCAACCGCGCGGTTGCCGAAAAGCTGGCGACCGGGCGCACGCCGTGCGGCAGGTGGTCTGCGCAGATCCGGCAGGCCGCAATCTCGGCCTGCAGGCTCATCCCTCGACCAGTTCGGCGAGCGCCAGCCAGCGCTCTTCCGCCGCGTCCTTCTCGCTGCGCGCATTCTCGACGCCCTGCGAGATATTGGCGAAACGCTGCGGGTCCGAGGTGTAGAGGTCGGGGTCCGAGAGGATGTCCTCACCCTTCGCGATCGCCGCCTCGAGCTCCTCGATCCGAGCCGGGAGCAACTCGTAGTCGCGCTGATCCTTGTAGGAGAGCTTGGTCGACTTGGGGGCAGGTGGCGGGGGCGGCGCGGGCTTGTCGGGCGCCTTCTCGGCCTTGGCCTTACCCGCCACCGGCTCGCGGCGCTTGGCCTCCCAGTCCTCGTAGCCGCCCGCGACCACGTCGACCTTACCGGTGCCGTCGAGACCGAGCGTGATGGTGACCGTGCGGTCGAGGAAGTCGCGATCGTGGCTGACGATCAGCACCGTCCCCTCGTAGTCGGCGATGACCTCCTGCAGCAGGTCGAGCGTCTCGAGGTCGAGATCGTTGGTCGGCTCGTCGAGCACGAGCAGGTTCGAGGCCTTGGCGAATTCGCGCGCCAGCAGCAGCCGGCTGCGCTCGCCGCCCGACAGCACGCCGACCTTCATGTCGACGATCTTGGGATCGAACAGGAAGTCCTTGAGATAGGCCTGCACATGCTTGCGATTGCCGCGCACATCGATCCAGTCGCCGCCCTCGGCGAGTATCTGGCGCACGGTCTTGTCGGCGGTCAGCAGCTGGCGCTGCTGGTCGATCATCACGCCGGTCAGCGTTTTGGCGATCTCGACCGTCCCGCTGTCGGGTTCGAGCTCGCCGGTGAGCATTTTGAGCAGCGTGGTCTTGCCTGCGCCATTGGCGCCGACGATGCCGATGCGGTCGCCGCGCTGGATGCGCAGGCTGAAGGGCTTGATGATCGTGCGATCGCCATAGGACTTGGCGATGTCCTGCGCGACGATGACCGACTTCGACTTGAAGTCCTCCTCGGTCGCGAGCTTGAGCTTGGCGGTGCCACCGGCACTGATCATCGAGGCGCGCTGGGCGCGCATCTGCCACAGCTTCTCGAGCCGCCCCTGGTTACGCTTGCGCCGCGCGGTCACCCCGCGCTCGAGCCAGTGCGCCTCGAGCTTGAGCTTGGCGTCGAGCTTCTCCGCCGCGCGCGCTTCCTCGGCATAGACCGCCTCTTCCCACGCCTCGTAGCCGCCGAAGCCGACTTCCTTGCGCCGCAGGTTCCCGCGATCGAGCCACAGCGTCGAGCGCGTCAGCCGCTTGAGGAAGGTGCGGTCGTGGCTGATCACGAGAAAGGCGCCGCGATAGCGGTCGAGCCAGCCTTCGAGCCAGTCGATCGCGCCGAGATCGAGGTGATTGGTCGGCTCGTCCATCAGCAGCAGGTCGGGATCCTGCGCCAGCGCGCGGGCGATCGCCGCGCGGCGCTTTTCGCCGCCACTCGCGCCGGTCGTCTCGCGGCTCATGTCGATGCCGAGCTGGCCCGCGATGGCCTCGACCTCGTGCTCCTGCGGCGCGTGGTCGCCGGCCAGCGCCCAGTCCATCAGCGTCGCATGGCCGGTGAGGTCGGGGTCCTGTTCGAGCAGCACGATGCGCAGTGCGGGCTTGGTCTTGCGAATGCCGGCATCGGTCTCGACGCGACCGTCGATCATGCGGAACAGCGTAGTCTTGCCGACGCCGTTGCGGCCGATCAGCGCGATGCGGTCGCGCGGGCCAATATGCAGGTCGAGCGGATCGTGATCGGGACCGCCGAAGAGCCACTTGCCGCCCTGCTGCAGGGCCATGCCTTCGAGGCTGAGGATGGGGGGCTGTGCCATAGGCCGCGCGAAGTAGGCGCGCGCGGCCTATGCTGCAAGCGCCTAGCGCGCGGCGCGCTGCTCCTCGGCCATGCGGGCGACATCGGCGAGCAGCGCGTGCGCGTCGTAGACAATGCCATCCTTGACCGTCCAGCGCACCCCGCCGACCTGCTCGACCGCGCCGGTCTCGGGGTTCATCCGCGTATGGCCGGTGCCGTAGAGCACCTTCAGATTGGCGAGCGGGTTCTCGGGCACGATGACGAGGTCGGCCAGCTGGCCCACCGCGATACGCCCCATCGGCGCCTCCTTGCCCAGCGGCTCGTAGATCTCGCGAGCGCCATCGATGGTCGCAGCGCGGATCACGGCGAGCGGCGCTAGCCCCGCCTCGCGCAACATCTCGAGCTCGCCGACGTAAGCAAATCCCCAGGTCTGGTAGATATAGCCCGGGTCCGAGCCTGCGGTGACGCGGCCGCCGCGATCGTGGAAGTCCTTCGTCAGCGCGAACCACTTGGCGTAGAACTGGCGCCAGGCGGTTTCGTCCTCGCTGGTCCAGTCCTTGTAATAGCTGCCGTGATTGGTGGCGCTGGGGGCGTAGAAGTCCATCAGCGAAGGGATGGTGTATTTCGCGTGCCAGTCGCGTGTCTTGGCGGCCATCACGTCGCGGCTGGCCGAATAGATGTTGAAGGTCGGGCTCAGCGTGACGCCGCTGTCGACGAGGAAGTCTACATAGTCGTCCCACTTCTCGCTGCCCGGCTCGACCGCCTGCGGTGCCAGCCGCGCGACCCAGCCGAAGCGCGACTGCTCGTCGAAGTAATTGTAGTCTTCGGGATAGTAGGGGAGCCCATCCTTCAGCAGGCTTTCGAAATGGCCGTAGAAATGCGTCACGCCGCCAAGCCCGAGTTCGACGGCCTTGCGCGCATTGACCTCGGCCACGCCGGTCTGGGCGAGATGGGCGACGGTACCCATCTGCTGCTTCTTCGCTTCATCGAGCGCGGCGCCAAGAATTTCGGGCGAGGCGGAATTGAAGAACTTGATGCCCCAATAGCCCTGCGCCTTGGCCCAGCGCACCCATTCGCGCGCCTTGGCCGGACTGTCGGGGTTGCCGCCAGACCATTTGTCGCCGAACACCGCGTACGGGATCAGGCGCGGAGCGGTGATCGTGTTGGCAGCGCTGCGCGCAGCATCCGAGAGGTCGGGCGTGTTGGGACCGAAATAGAAGCTCACCCCGCGCACCGTGGTGACGCCATGCGCGAGCCAGAGCTTGTAGCCATAGGAGGGCTGCGGAGCCTTCACGGCATCGCCATTGTGCCCGTGGACGTCGACGAAGCCGGGCAGGACATACATGCCCGCGGCATCGACCACCCGCTGCGCGGCCTGCACCTCGTTCGCCGGCGCACCGCCGGGGTAGAGCGCGGCGATGCGATTGCCCTCGACCAGAATGTCGACCGGACCGGCCGGGGGCGCACCCGATCCCTCGATCACCGTCGCGCCGCGGATCAGCAATTTGCCGAACGGTCCGTCACCTTCGCCCGCCACCCGGTCGGGCACACGCTCCATCTGCGCGGCGAGCGGCGGTGCCGCGATCGCGGCCAATGCCGCCAGTGCGAATGTCCAGGCTTTCATGCAATCCCCCTCGATCGGCGCCGTGGGCCGGCCACCGGCTTCGCGCTAGGAAAGCGGGAACGGAACCATTCAGCAAGCCGTAAAGCTGGCAAGGCGATAGTCCGTTCGACCAATGAGGAGCAAGCCCATGATCCGTTTCGCAATTCCCGCGCTCGCCGCAGGTATCATCGCCACTAGTGCACAGGCCGCCGAAGTGCAGATCGTCAGCCAGGGGCCGGTGGTCGAGCTGTCGGTGAGCGAAACGGTCGATGCCAAGCCCGACATCGTCGAGATCGGCGCGGGCGTCTCCAGCCAGGCCTATACGGCGGTCGAGGCGATGCGGATCAATGCGCGCGAAATGACTGCGGTGATCGAGCGGCTCAAGGCGCTCGGTATCGACAAGGACGATATCCAGACCACCGGGATCAACCTTGGCGCGCAGTACGACTATGACCAGTCCGAACAACGTCAGGTGTTCCGCGGCTATCAGGCATCCAACCGGGTCAGCGTAACGCTGCGCGAGGTCAAGCGGGCCGGCGAAGTGCTCGACGCGCTGGTTGCCGCCGGGGCGACCGATCTCAGTGGTCCGCGCTTCTCGCTCGACGACGACACGCAGGCCCGGGCGCAGGCGCGCAAGGCGGCCTTCGCCAAGGCCCGCACGCAGGCCGAGGAATATGCGCGCTGGTCGGGCTATACCGGGGTGCGACTGCTCGAAATCAGCGAATCGATCATGACCAATCGGCCGATCGCCTATGCGGAATCCGACATGCGCCAGGCGATCAAGGTTGCGGCCGCCCCGACGCCTGTCGAGCCGGGTCTCGTCGGGACGATGGTCTCGCTCACCGTCAAATATGAAATGACCCGCTAGGCTGAATGGTGCCTCCCTGCCACATTCACACCTTGTTCAATGCCCTCCACCTAGGCAGGAAGGCACAATGACGCGCATTTTCGCCTCTTTTCTCGCCCTCGGGCTGGTCGCCGGGCCTCTGGTTTCCGCGCCTGCCGATGCGCAACGCCGCTCGGAACAGGGCGAGGCGCGGCGCGAGATGAATGCAGGCAATATCCTGCAGTTGCGCGATATCGAGGCGCGCATCCTGCCGACCATGCGCGGCGCGGAATATCTCGGTCCGGCCTATGATTCGACGGCGATGGCGTACCGGCTCAAGTTCATCAAGGACGGCCGCGTGATGTATGTCGATGTCGATGCGCGCACGGGCAAGGTCCTGCGCCGGAGCCGCTGAAATCGCATCCCTGGTGAAACGCCGTTCAGGTTGACGCGTTCATCTACATGAACGAAACGCGACAAACACCAATCAAGGACGGATATTCATGAGGATCCTGATCGTCGAGGATGAGCCCACGCTGGGCCAGCAACTCAAGTCGACGCTCGAACAGAACGGCTATGCGGTGGACCTTTCCACCGATGGCGAGGACGGCCATTTTCTCGGCAGCTCCGAGGATTACGATGCCGTCATCCTCGACCTCGGCCTGCCCGAAATAGACGGGCTCACCGTGCTCGGCATGTGGCGCCGCGAGGGCCGCAAGTTCCCTGTGCTCGTGCTCACGGCGCGTGACAGTTGGAGCGACAAGGTCGCCGGGCTCGATGCGGGCGCGGACGATTATCTCGCCAAGCCCTTCCAGACCGAAGAGCTGATCGCGCGCCTGCGCGCGCTGATTCGTCGTGCGTCGGGCAACACCTCGTCCGAACTGACCGCGGGCGACGTCCGCCTGGACACGCGCTCGGGCCGCGTCACGCTCAAGGGCGAGCCGGTCAAGCTGACCGCGCAGGAATACAAGCTGCTGAGCTACCTCATGCACCACAAGGGCAAGGTGGTCAGCCGTACCGAACTGATCGAACACATCTACGATCAGGATTTCGACCGCGATTCGAACACGATCGAGGTCTTCGTCACCCGCATCCGCAAGAAGCTGGGCGCGGAAGTGATCACGACGATCCGTGGACTTGGATACAGCCTCGACGATCCCGCCGACCAGCCGCGCGCCTGAGGCAGAGTCCGGCGAGACGGCGGCGGTCGGGGGAATCCCGCCCGCCGGCGCGCCCGTGGAAGATCCGGTGACCGTGGTCGCGCCGCGCGCGCGGCGGAGCCTCGCGCGGCGCATGATGGCGATCGCCGCGCTGTGGATCGGCGTGCTGCTCCTCGGCGGCGGCTTCGCGCTCGACCGCACGCTCGTCCGCCTGGTCGAGAACAATTTCGATGAGCAACTCGAATACGTCCAGACCGCGCTGATCACCTCGGCCGAGATCGACAATTTCGGCGATGTGCAGCTCTATCGCTCGCTCGGCGACCAGCGCTTTCTCGAGCCCAACAGCGGCGTTTACTGGCAGATCAGCGGCAAGGGGCACGATCCCTTTCCCAGCCGCAGCCTGTGGGACCGCAGCCTGACGATCGAAGGCGATCACATCGACAACGCGCCGCATTTTTACGATTCCTACCAGTTCGAAGGCGAACCGCTGCGCATCGTCGAGCGCACCGTCATCCTGCCCGACAGCGATACCCGCTGGACCTTCGCGGTCGCGTCTGCGCGTGGCGAGCTCGACTACCAGATTAGCCGCATCCGATCGATCCTGGTGTGGAGCTTCGCTGCGCTCGGGCTCGGCCTGATGACACTGGCGATGCTGCAGAGCTGGTACGGCCTGTCGCCGCTGCGCCGCGTGCGCAATGCGATTCAGGCGATGCGCAACGAGGGCACCAACCGCATCACCGAGCCGCTGCCGCTCGAAGTCGAACCGCTGGTCGAGGAAATCAACGCCTTGCTGGCGCATACCGAACAGCAGGCCGAGGAAGCGCGCACGCATGCCGGCAACCTCGCGCATGCGCTCAAGACACCGCTGACCGTCCTGACCAATGCGGCGACCGCGCATGATCCAAAGCTCGCCGACCTGGTGTTCCGCGAGACGCGCACCATGCAGCGCCATGTCGAGCACCATCTCGCTCGTGCTCGGGCAGTGGGCCGGCGCGCCAGCGGGCATGCGCGTGCCGAGGTCTGGCCAAGTGCGGAAAGCGTGCTGCGCGCGGTCACGCGGATTTACGAGAACACGCGCTTCGATCTCGACGGCAATCGCGATGCGGTGGTTTCGATCGAGCGGCAGGACCTCGACGAAATCCTCGGCAACCTGATCGAGAATGCCGCCAAATATGGCGGTGGCAGCGTCTTCGTGACCATCGATGCCGAGCGGGAGAGCGATGCCTGCATCATCTGGGTCGAGGACGACGGGGCCGGCATTCCTCCTGCCGAGCGCACGCGCATCTTCGACCGCGGTGCACGGCTCGATACGGGCAAACCCGGGACAGGGCTCGGTCTCGCCATCGTCCGCGATGTGGTCGCGATATATGGCGGTTCGGTCGAACTAGACACGAGCGAGGATCTGGGTGGCCTGCTCGTACGGCTGACGCTGCCGCGCGCAGCCGGCTAGGGCGCGATTAGAGGCCCGCCGCCTGCTCGTGGTGGCGGATGACCTCGTCGATGATGAAGCGCAGGAACTTCTCGCTGAACTCGGGGTCGAGCTCGCTTTCCTCCGCCAGCCGGCGGAGCCGCGCGATCTGTTCCTGTTCGCGTGCCGGATCGGCCGGGGGCAGGGTAACCCTTGCCTTGTAGGCACCCACCGCCTGGGTGATCCGGAACCTTTCCGCCAGCATGTGGATCAGCGCTGCATCGATATTGTCGATGCTCTTGCGGAAGCCGGCGAGGACGGGATCGGGCTGGGGCGTTTCGGTCATGCGATCACGCTAACAAGAAATCCCGTCTTGCCAAGAAAGCTTGGGCAGACCATGGCCAAGCCGAAATGTCCGCCGACGTAATTCCCCTGAAACGCGCCGAACCCGAAGGCTCGATCGAACCCATGCTGGCGCTGACCGCGCCGGGCATGAACCAGGTCAACCAGGTCATTCTTGACCGGATGCAGAGCGAAGTGCCGCTGATCCCGGCGCTGGCGGGGCATCTGATCTCGGGCGGCGGCAAACGGCTGCGGCCGATGTTGACGCTCGCCGGGGCCGAACTGGTCGGGTATTCGGGCACGCGCCATCACAAGCTCGCCGCCGCGGTCGAGTTCATTCATACCGCGACGCTGCTCCACGACGATGTCGTCGATGGCAGCGATTTGCGGCGCGGCAAGGCGGCGGCCAACATCATCTACGGCAATCCGGCGACCGTCCTCGTGGGCGATTTCCTCTTCAGCCGCAGCTTCGAGCTGATGACCGAGGACGGCAGCCTCAAGGTGCTCAAGATCCTCTCGGGCGCGAGCGCGATCATCGCCGAGGGCGAGGTCGACCAGCTCACCGCGCAGCGCAAGATCGACACCAGCGAGCAGCGCTACCTCCACATCATCCGCGCCAAGACCGCTGCGCTGTTCGCCGCCGCGAGCCGGATCGCTGCGGTGGTCGCCGAATGCAGCGAAGCGCAGGAACAGGCGCTCGACGAATACGGCCGCAATCTCGGCGTGGCCTTCCAGCTGGTCGACGACGCGCTCGATTACGATTCGAACGCCGCCGCCATGGGCAAGGACCGCGGCGACGACTTTCGCGAAGGCAAGATGACGCTGCCGGTGATCCTCGCCTATGCCCGCGGGAGCGAGGAGGAGCGCGAGTTCTGGAAGGCCGCGATCGGCGGATTCCGGACCGAGGACGAAGACCTCGAACACGCGATCGCGCTGATCGACCGCCACCAGGCGGTGGCCGATACCAAGCTGCGCGCGCGTCATTTCGCCCAGCGCGCGATCGACGCGCTGTCGATTTTCCCCGACAGCAAGGCGCGCCAGGCGATGACGCAGGCCGCGCTCTTCGCGGTAGCGCGCGGGTACTGATCCGTCCTAGGGCCGCTATCGTGCCCGACCTGCCGATCCATTCCGTCCTCCCTGAATTGCTCGGAGCCTTGCGCGCGCATTCCGGTGCGGTGCTGGTCGCGCCGCCTGGGGCCGGCAAGACGACGGCCGTGGCACCGGCCTTGCTCGACGAGCAGTGGTGTTCCGGCACGATCATCCTCACCTCGCCGCGCCGGGTCGCGGCCCGCGCGGCGGCCGAGCGTATGGCGGAGATGCTCGGCGAAAAGCCCGGCGAGACGATCGGCTACCTCACGCGCCTCGACAGCAAGCGCTCGGCGAAGACCCGGGTGCTGGTGGTGACCGAGGCGATCTTCGTGAACACGATCCTCGCCGATCCCGAACTCGAAGGCGTGTCGGCCGTGCTCTTCGACGAGGCGCACGAACGGCATCTCGACAGCGATCTCGGCCTCGCGCTGGCGCTCGAAAGCCGCAGCGTGCTGCGCGAGGACCTGCGCGTGCTGGTGATGTCGGCGACGATCGACGGGTCGCGCTTCGCGAGCCTGCTGGGCGAGGACACGCCGGTAATCGAAAGCGAGGGCCGGGCGCATCCCCTGCGCATCGAGTGGCTCGGCTCTTCGCCGCAACTGGCGGTCGAGGATGCGATGGCGCAGGCGATCGTCACGGCCTGGCGCGCGGAAGAGGGCGATGTTCTCGCCTTCCTGCCGGGCGTGCGCGAGATCGAGCGGGTACGCGAACGGCTCGAGACTCGCCTGCCCGCCGCACTGCTTTTCCCGCTGCACGGGCAGGTCGATCCGGCGGGCCAGCGGGCTGCGATCCGGCGCGATCCCGAGGGACGGCGCAGGATAGTACTGGCGACGGCTATCGCGGAAACCTCGCTCACGCTCGATGGCGTGTCGGTCGTCGTCGACGCCGGCCTCTCGCGCCGTGCCGAATTCGACCGCGCGGCGGGGACGACGCATCTCGTAACCCATCGCGCCAGCCAGGCGGCGGCGGCGCAGCGCGCCGGGCGCGCGGCGCGGCAGGGGCCCGGTGTCGCCTACCGTTTGTGGGAAGAGGCAGGACATGGTGGGCGACCTCCCTACGATCCACCCGAGATGCTCACCTCCGACCTCGCGCCTTTGGTGCTTGCGCTGGCGCAATGGGGCAGCGGCGATCCGTCGGAACTGGCATGGCTCGATCCGCCGCCGAATGCATCGGTGAGCGCGGCGCGGCAGACGCTTCTCGCTCTCGGCGCGCTCGACGCGGAGGGGCGGATTACCCAGCGGGGACAGAAGCTTGCGCAGCTCCCGCTCGATCCACAGGGCGCGGCTACCGTGCTGTTCGGCGCGGAGCATGGAATGGAAGTCGAGGCAGCCCGGATCGCGCTCCTGCTCCAGGAAAGGGGGCTGGGCGGCCGCTGCGAGGATCTGGAAGCCCGGCTCTCGCGCTGGAACACGGACCGGGGCGCACGCGCCGAAGCGAGCCGCAAGCTGGCCGCTCGCTGGGCGAAACGGGCTGCACAATTGGTGCAACCCTCGCCCGGAAAGGACGTGCCCAAGGCCGGTATCCTCCTCGCCGCAGGACGCCCCGAATTCATCGCCAGGCGCCGCGATGCCAGCGGCGAAAACTGGGTGACCGCAGGGGGCAGGGGCTTCATGCTCGACCCGGCGTCGCCGCTGGCGCGGGCGGAGTTCCTCGTCGTCGGCGATGCGCAGGGGCAGGCGAAGGGCGCGCGAATCACCTCGGCGATCGCGCTCGAGGAGAGCGATCTCGAGCGCTGGCTCCCCGAGCGGATCGAACGCCGCCACGTGCTGCGCTGGACCGGCGAGCGGGTCGAGGCACTCGTCGAGCGGAGGCTCGGCGCGATCACGCTGGCGCGGGGTCCCGATCCGTCGCCCGATGCCGCGGCGATTGTGGACATGCTTGTGGAAAAGGCTCTGGAAAACCCGGCAAAACTCCTTCCGGCAGAACTGCTTGCGCGGGCGAGCTTCGCCGGGGTCGAGGGTTTGACAAGCGAAGGGCTAGCCGAGAATGCATCGCACTGGCTTGCCCCGCTGCTCCAGGGGCGACGCGATCTCGCCGTTCCCAAGGGCAAGCTCGTCGATGCGCTGCTCGGCCAGCTCGACTGGGACAGCCGCCAGAAGCTCGATCGGGTGGCGCCGCGCGAATTCACCTCGCCAGCGGGCACGACCCACCGGATCGACTACACCGGCGACGATGCGCCGAGCGTGGAAGTGCGCGTGCAGGCGCTGTTCGGGCTCGAACGGCATCCCATGGTCGGTCAAACCCCGCTGCTGCTCAAGCTGACCAGTCCCGCCGGTCGCCCGATCCAAGCGACGCGCGACCTGCCCGGCTTCTGGCGCGGCAGCTGGGCCGATGTCCGCAAGGAGATGAAGGGGCGCTATCCAAAGCATCGCTGGCCCGAGGAACCCTGGGCCGAAGCGCCGAGTTTGAAGACCAAGAACGCCTTTTCAAAATCCGGAGGCTGAATTACAGGGCTCGCCCATGACCGCGAGAATCTACCAGCGACCCAAGAACGCCATGCAGTCGGGCAAGGCCCGTACCGACGAATGGGTGCTCGAGTTCGAGCAGTCCGAAGCGCGTCATGCCGACCCGCTGATGGGCTGGACCGGCAGCGGCGACACGCAGGCGCAGGTGCAGCTGACCTTCCCGAGCAAGGACGAGGCGAAAGCCTATGCCGAGAAATACGGTATCGTTGCGCGCGTCCATGCGACGCCGCCCAAGGCGCTCAAGCTGCAGGCCTACGCCGACAATTTTCGGTAATTGATTTTTATCGCTCCCGTCGCCATATGGCGCCTCGGGAGTCGGTCGGACGTTAGCGTTCGCTCACCGGGTCAGGTCCGGAAGGAAGCAGCCCAGGTGGATTGCGGCGGGTCGGCCGGCTCCTTTTTCACCCACATTTCGTGACCGCGACGGCATGACTTTTGCCGCGCCAGTGCCTACCTAGTCGGGCATGGGTGATTCACCGGACAACACAGAAGGCCTCCCGTGGCAGAGCGAGGTCGAAGAGCCCGACGCGCCGAGCGCTGCGGAGCTCGAACAGGCCGGGCAGGAATCGATGTTCGGCGCACCGCCGACACCTGCGCCCACACCGGCACCAGCGCCGGAAACTGCTCCGGCACCGGCGAAGCCCGATCCTGCGCAACCCTATCGCGTGCTCGCGCGCAAGTATCGTCCCCAGACTTTCGCCGAACTGATCGGACAGGAGGCAATGGTCCGCACCCTGGCTAATGCCATAGCGCGCGACCGGCTGGCGCATGCCTTCCTGATGACCGGCGTGCGCGGGGTGGGCAAGACCTCGACCGCGCGCCTCATCGCCAAGGCGCTGAACTGCATCGGTCCCGACGGGCAGGGCGGTCCGACGATCAGCCCTTGCGGCGAATGCGAGCCCTGCCGCGCGATCGCCGAAGGCCGCCATATCGACGTGATCGAGATGGACGCCGCGTCGCACACCGGTGTCGACGACGTGCGCGAGATCATCGAGGCGGTGCGCTATGCCGCCGTCAGCGCGCGCTACAAGATCTACATCATCGACGAAGTCCACATGCTTTCGCGCAACGCGTTCAACGCGCTGCTCAAGACGCTGGAGGAACCGCCGGCGCATGTGAAATTCCTCTTCGCGACGACCGAGGTCGAGAAGCTCCCCGTCACCGTGCTCAGCCGCACGCAGCGCTTCGACCTGCGCCGTATCCCGGTTGAACTGCTCGAAGCGCATTTCGCCGAGATCTGCCGCAAGGAAGGTGTCGAGGCGGATGCCGAGGCCTTGCATATCGTCGCCGTTGCGGCCGAAGGTTCGGTCCGCGACGGCCTGTCGATCCTCGACCAGGCGATCGCCCATGCCGATCTCGATACCGAGGGCAGGGTGACCGCCGCGCGCGTACGCGACATGCTCGGTCTCGCCGACAAGGGCGCGCAGCGGCGGCTGTTCGGTCATATCCTCGAAGGCGAGGGCAAGGCGCTGCTCGAGGCAGTCGACGAGCAATATGCACTTGGCGTCGAACCGCTGGCGCTGATGCGCGCGCAGATGGATCTCGCGCACCGCATCACGGTTGCGCAGGTTTCCGGCGGCGAACCGGCAGGCGCCAGCCCAGACGAGCGCGAGCAACTCGCCGACTGGGCCTCGCGGCTTCCCGCGGGACAGCTCCATCGCCTCTGGCAGTTGCTGCTCAAGGGGCACGAGGAGGTGCGGCTCGCACCCGATCCGCTGGTGGCCCTCCGCATGGCGCTGCTGCGCACGCTTCATGCAGGGCAGATGCCCGATCCGGGCAAGCTGGCGAAGAAGATCGAGGCGCTGGCCGAGGCAGGGCCGGTCGCCCCTGCGGCCAATGCGCCCACCGGCACGCCCGGGCCAGCTCCGGCAACCGCTGCTGCCCCGGTCGACTGGCAAGAACTGGTCGAGGCCATCGATGCCTCGGGGCTGATGCAGGAGGCGAGCATCATGCGGCTGCAGGTGCGCGTGGTCGAACTGGCCGACGGCACCCTGCGCTATGGACGCGATGCCAAGTTCACCGACGACATCGCGCCAGTCCTGCGCGAGGCGCTGCACCGGCATACCGGAAAGCGCTGGACCGTCGAGGAGGTCGCCGGCGGGGCGGGGAGCCCCTCGCTCGTCGAGGTGATCGAAGCCGAGCGCGAAGCTGCGGCTGCGGCAACGCGAGCCCACCCGCTGGTGAAAGCGGCCTTCGAGGCCTTTCCCGAAGCCGAACTGATTGACGATGGCGGCGTATCCCCCACGCGCCGCGAGATACCCTGGAGTAGAAAAGCATGAACATGGAAGAAATGCTCGCGCAGGCCCAGAAGGCCGCCGAAACGATCCAGAAGCAGATGAGCGATGCCCAGGCCAAGCTCGACGAAATCGAGGTCGAGGGAACGGCCGGTGGCGGCCTCGTCAAGGTTCGCGCGACGGCACGCGGGCGCATCATCGGCGTCACCATCGACGAAAGCCTGATGAAACCCGAAGAAAAACAGATCGTCGAGGATCTCGTGACCGCCGCCTTCAACGATGCGCGCGACCGGGCCGATCGCAAGTCGGCCGAGGAAATGGCCAATATTCAGCAGAGCGCGGGCCTGCCGCCGGGCTTCAAGCTGCCCGGCCTGTAATCGGCAGCCTGCGTCGTCGACGCACCAGTCAGGGCGCGATGATGGTGTGCCCGCCCTCCGTCCAAACCGGGCGCGTTGCAGGCAGCTCGCGCGGTGCGCGGCGATCTCGCCTTGTTCGCAAATCGGTCGGCTACAGCCGGAGACCTATGCGCTGTGAGGGTGCGCCTTGCGTTCTTCGAGGAGGTCCCGGTCGTTGTCGAACGGTCGCCATCCCTCCCGGTCGTCACGGATCAAGGGTATGTTGCATCGATCGCATGTGGTGCGAAAATCCACGGCGTCGTGCCATACGCGGCGCCGATTGACTCGATGGCCGGTCACCTTGCAGATGACGGAATTCAGCATCGATTTACTCCCGTAAGGAAACCAAATTTCCTCAGCCCTCTGCTTTGCACATATATCACAAATTAACCATGTTGGCATTGTAATACTGCGTCATCCACATGGAGTTTGGCGCGCGGCGTTGCGCCTCGGGTCGGGTGTCACCATATTCCCTGCGAACGGCCGCTGACGGCCCCGAACGGAATTGCTGATGACCCACACCTACCCCCTCCTCCCCCTGCGCGATATCGTGGTCTTTCCCGGCATGGTCGTGCCGCTGTTCGTCGGACGCGACAAATCGGTTGCGGCGCTCGAAGCAGCGATGGAAGGCAGCAAGGACATCTTCCTGCTGGCGCAGCTCGATCCCGGTTGCGACGATCCGGTGCGTGACGATCTCTACGATGTCGGCGTGATCGCGCAGGTGCTCCAGCTGCTCAAGCTCCCCGATGGCACCGTGCGCGTGCTGGTTCAGGGCAGCGACCGCGCGACGCTCGAAAATCTGACCCCGTCCGGCGCGCATGTCGAAGCCGGCGTGTCGATCATCGACACCGTGACCTCTTCGGGTAGCGAAGTGGTTGCCATGATGCGCCAGGTGGTCGAGCAGTTCGGTGAATATGCCAAGCTCAACAAGAAGCTCGGCGAAGAGGCGGTCGAGCAGCTGGGCGATATCGACGATGCCGGCGAACTGGCCGATGCAATCGCCGCTGCCGTGAACGCCAAGGTGTCCGACAAGCAGGCGCTGCTGGTGGAGAAAGATCCGCTCAAGCGCCTCGAAATGGTCATGTCCTTCATGGAAGGCGAACTGTCGGTGCTGCAGGTCGAGCGTCGGATCCGCGGCCGTGTGAAGCGGCAGATGGAGAAGACCCAGCGCGAATATTACCTCAACGAGCAGTTGAAGGCGATCCAGAACGAGCTCGGCGGCGACGAGGATGGCAGCAACGAGATTGCCGAGCTGACCGAGAAGATCGGCAAGACCAAGCTGTCGAAGGAAGCGCGCGAGAAGGCCGAGGCCGAGCTCAAGAAGCTCAGGAGCATGCAGCCTATGAGCGCCGAGGCGACCGTCATCCGCAACTATCTCGACGTGCTGCTCGGCCTGCCATGGGGCAAGAAGAGCAAGGTCAAGAAGGACATCGGCAAGGCGCAGGAAGTGCTCGATGCCGATCACTACGGCCTCGAGAAGGTCAAGGACCGGATCATCGAATATCTCGCCGTGCAGGCGCGCACGCGCAAGCTGAAGGGGCCGATCCTCTGCCTCGTCGGCCCGCCGGGCGTCGGCAAGACCTCGCTGGGCAAGAGCATCGCCAAGGCGACCGGGCGCGAGTTCGTGCGCCAGTCGCTCGGCGGCGTGCGCGACGAGGCCGAGATTCGCGGCCACCGCCGTACCTATATCGGTTCGCTCCCGGGCAAGATCGTCACCAACCTCAAGAAGGCCGGCAAGATCAACCCGCTGTTCCTGCTCGACGAGATCGACAAGCTCGGCCAGGACTTCCGCGGCGATCCCGCTTCGGCGCTGCTCGAGGTGCTCGACCCTGAACAGAACTCGAAGTTCCAGGATCATTACCTCGAACTGGACCTCGACCTGTCGGACATCATGTTCGTCACCACGGCGAACAGCCTCAACCTGCCGCAGCCGCTGCTGGATCGCATGGAGATCATCCGGCTCGAAGGCTATACCGAGGACGAGAAGGTCGAAATCGCGACGCGGCACTTGCTGCCGAAGCAGGTCGAAGAGCATGGCCTGAAGAAGGGCGAGTTCGAGCTGACCGAGGACGCATTGCGCGACCTTATCCGCTATTACACGCGCGAGGCGGGCGTCCGTACGCTCGAGCGCGAACTGGCGCGGCTGGCGCGCAAAAGCCTGCGCAAGATCCTCGAGAAACAGGCCGAGAGCGTCACGATCACGCCTGAGAACCTCAGCGAGTTCGCCGGGGTGCGTAAGTTCAAGCACGGCATGAGCGAGGACGAGCCGCAGGTCGGGGCCGTCACCGGTCTCGCCTGGACCGAAGTCGGCGGCGAACTGCTCAGCATCGAAAGCGTGACCACGCCGGGCAAGGGCGAGATCAAGACCACCGGCAAGCTGGGCGAAGTGATGAACGAAAGCGTCGCCGCGGCCTTCAGCTTCGTCAAGGCGCGCGCCCCGCACTACGGCATCCGGCCGAGCCTGTTCCAGCGCCGCAACATCCATATCCATTTGCCCGAAGGAGCGGTGCCCAAGGACGGCCCGAGCGCGGGCGTGGGCATGGTCACCTCGATCGTCTCGACGCTGAGCGGCATCCCGGTGCGGCCCGACGTCGCGATGACGGGCGAGGTCACACTGCGCGGTCGCGTGCTGGCGATCGGTGGTCTCAAGGAGAAATTGCTCGCCGCGCTGAGGGGCGGGATCAAGAAGGTCCTGATCCCCGAAGAGAACGTGAAGGACCTCGCCGAAATCCCGGACAATGTGAAGGAGGGGCTCGAAATCGTGCCCGTCGCGCATGTCGACGAGGTTCTCGCGCAGGCGCTCTGCAGCGTGCCCGAGGCGATCGAGTGGACCGAGGCGGACGATCTCGCGAGCCAGCCTGATCACCCGCACCAGCCGGCCTCGCAAACCGCGCATTAGCAAAAGATATGCTGCGCCGCAGCGACTCGGACGGGCCCCGACACTCGAGCGGGGCCCGGCCCGTCGCCGTGCGCGGCCTCGTCACAGGGTGAATGGACGCTTCACCCTGAATTTCACCGCGCATGCCCCAAAATCCGCCGAATTTCGCCGAATTTGCCTTTGACACCGCTTCCAAAAAACTCTCAATTCGTGCGCCTTAACCGAGGCGATTCAGCCAATACCATCAGACGATAAGAACTAGGGGGTTTCCATAATGAACAAGAACGACCTGATCAGCGCAGTCGCCGATTCCAGCGGCCTTTCCAAGAGCGATGCCTCGAGCGCCGTCGAAGGCGTGTTCGACGCCATCACCAAGGCCCTATCGAGCGGTGACGAAGTGCGCCTGGTCGGCTTCGGCACGTTCTCCGTCGCCAAGCGCAAGGCCTCGACCGGCCGCAACCCGCGCACCGGCGAGCCGATGACCATCAAGGCATCGAACCAGCCCAAGTTCAAGGCCGGCAAGGGCCTCAAGGACTCGGTCAACTAATCCGGTTTCCCACCGCCGCGCCGCCGCGCCTCGCGGTGCGATCCAGGGACTGAACGACGCCGCGCTTTCCATACCGGGAAGCGCGGCGTTTTCGTGTCGTCTCAGTCGAAGGCGATGAGCGCCGTGGGCGCCTGTTCGGTGCGCGGCGTGATCGACCAGCTCAGGATCTGGCCCTTGGCATGGCGCTGCGGACCTTCGTCGGTGTTGTTGGCCAGGATCCGGCCGTCGGTGACGATGGTGAAGTCGCCATCGGCAATCACGATCCGCGGCGGCGACTCGCCCTCCGCATGTTCCTCGTCCGACATTCCTGCAAGTCCGGCCATGCCGCCCATCATGCCCTGCATCGGATTGCCGCCGCCCTGCGCCGCGAAGCCCGGCGCATCGATGCGGACCTGCCCCTCGTCGCGCAGGATCACGCTGACGAAGCTGTTCGCCATGGCCATCTTCTCGATCGTCGGAAAGACGAAGTCGTGCGTCAGCTGGCCCGAGATCGAGAAATCGACGTCGAACAGACCGTCACCCTTGTACTCGACCGTCTTCCAGCCGCGCTGGCGCTGCAATTTCTCGGCAAGCTCCCGGGCCGCCTCGGGATTGGAGGGATCGATCCCGCCGAGGAAGGCCTTCATCTGTTGGGCCTCCTGCGCCTTCTTGGCGCGGCGGGTTTCGGCCTCCGCCTCCCACTCGCGCTTCTGTTCGGCCTCTTCGTCGGGGGTGCAGTCGCGGGGATCGAAATCCTCGTCCCAGCATTCGGCTTCGAAGGTCTCGTCGACCTTGCTGCCCATCTCGGCCAGCTTGCTCAGCGCGAGCATCTGGATTTCGCCGTCATAGGCGAAGGCGAAGCTGCCGTCCTTCATCAGCTCGAGCTGGCTGGTGAACTGGCCCGGCGAGAGCAGGCACCCCGACAGCATCAGCGCGCTCGCGCCCGCCAGCGCCGCCGCGCGAAACTTCATGGCAATCATGTTTCCCTCCCCATTGGTGTGTCTAGCGTGTCGCCACCGCATAAAGTGCGATCGCGCCAGCGTTCGAGACATTCAGGCTCTCGATCTGGTCGCCGATCGGCAGCTTGGCCAGCGCGTCGCAATGCGATTCGATATTATGCCGCATCCCTTCGCCCTCGGCACCGAGCACGAGGGCGACCGGCCCTTCGGGAAGCGCCTCGGCGAGAGTCGTTTCGGCGCCGCCGGTAAGGCCGATTCGCCAATAGCCTGCTTCGGCGATCTGCTCGAGCGCGCGAGCGAGATTGACCACGCGCACCCAGGGCAGGACCTCCAGCGCACCCGAGGCGGCCTTGCCGATGACGCCGCCCTCGGGCGGGGCATGGCGGTCCTGCGTGACGAGCGCCGCGGCGCCGAAGGCCGCGGCCGAGCGCATGATCGCACCCACATTGTGCGGATCGGTGACCTGGTCGAGCACGACGATCGGTCGCGCCGGATCGGCGTCGAGCACTTCGTCTAGGTGGATGTCCTCGAGCGGGGCGCATTCGAGCACGAGGCCCTGGTGCGGGGCATCCTTGGCGACGAGCCGAGCGAGATCCTGCACGTCGGCATATTCGAGCGGGAAATCCTGCGGCAATTCGCCGTCGAGCGATTCGACGCCTTCGCGCGTCGCCCACAGCTTGCGATGCACGCGATCGGGGTTCTTGAGCGCCGCCTCGACCGCGTGGCGGCCCCACAGCCGCACCTGCCCGGTGCCGGCGCGGCCGCTGCCCCGTCCGCCCTTCATCCGGCCTGCCCGTCCCCTGAGTGCGCGCTTGCGTTCGCCTTTTGCCATCGAATTCGTCCTGTCAGAAACTTTGGTTGCGGCCTGTGCCAGCGAGGGCATTGACAGGCAAGGCTCGCTTCGCCAAAGGGGCGCCTCTCGGCACGGGATCGGCTTTGCGATCCCTCGATTTCCTAAGCGAAATGGCCCGTGTGGACAGGTGGCCGAGTGGTTAAAGGCAGCAGACTGTAAATCTGCCCGCGCAAGCGTACGCTGGTTCGAATCCAGCCCTGTCCACCACCGCCCTTAAGAAACCCCGGAACTCTGGGCTTTCCCAAAGGGGCTGGCGCTGGCTACCCGTTTTTTGCTACACAGCTTGCTACACAAACCACCGGGAATACGATTCTCCGACCCGGTCCCGTGCTGCCGAGGGAACAATATCGGCGGGGACGGTCCGAACTAGGTGGGACCGGCACCGGGGTGCGCCGCAATGAGCGGAAGCCGTGCTCCTCACCTCACAAGACGGAATGGTGTTTACCACCTGCGCATGCGGGTGCCTGACCGACTGCGGTCCCGCATCGGCAGGCAAGAGGTCTGCAAATCCTTGCAGACCTACTCGCCGTCGCTGGCGCGGCGACTGGCCGCCTCCGTCTCAGCCAAGGTGCAGGAGACATTTGCAGTGATTGACGAACTTACGAACGTATCGCCCGGTGAAGCCCGCGAGCTAATTCACGCCTGTTTTGCCGAAGTTCGTAGGGAGGTTGACCTACGACCTCCCTACGTCCTCAAGACGGACTGTCCTGAAATGGAGATTGAGGAGCAGGCCATCTATGCCCAGGAAGAGATTACCCGGCTCGCCGACGAACTCGAACACCGTGCCTACTCCATCGGAACGATAAGAGCGGCGGAAGAGGCGTTGGCGCTGCGCGGCACGGACATGAAATCAATGGCACCAGTGGCACGCCTCCGGCTGTTGGACGGCTTCACCAGGCTGCTGATCGAGAAGCAGCGCTTGGAACTGGCTCGGCTGAACGATCCTTTGGCTGACTATCAGCCGCTCGATCCGTTGTTCAGCGAGTCTGTTTCAGGTCAAAAAACTCCTACGCAGCAAATTGAGGAGTTCGGACCGTCTGTTGAGGCCTGCATTGCTGAGTACCTCGCGTGTAAGAAGCCCATATGGGCCGAAAAAACCGTTGTCGCGCGATCAAAGCAGTTGGGATACCTCAAGGACTTCCTCGGTCCAAATATGCCAATTTCTTCAGTCTCAGCAGCCGACATTCGAGCCTATCGAAACGCATTAACGATGCTTCGATCCAATCGTGGTCGAGCAAGACAGATGACGTTCAAGGAGCGATTGACGGAAAACACGGGCAGCCAAATCTCGAACAAGTCAGCGTCCATCATTTTCGAGCCGGCCAAAGCGTTCTTCCGATGGGCCAAAGAGGAAGAGGGCATTCTCGCCGAGAACCCCGCAGCAGATGTCAGGTGGCAGCCAACGACAGTCAACAAGTCTGGCTTCAAACGCCGACCGTTCAACGCAGAAGAACTCGCAGTGCTATTTGGTTCCCCATTGTTTACCGGATCGAAGTCACAGTATCGCCGGCTTCAGCCGGGCGACACGGTCATTCAAGACGCGAGATACTGGATACCCATCATAGGGTTCTACACCGGCATGAGGCTCGGAGAGATCGTCCAGCTACACATTTCCGACGCCGTCCTCGAGGCGGACGTCCCGCATTTCGATCTGAACGAGAACTCCGGATCAGGCGATCCGAAGCACATCAAAACGGCCGCTGGCATCCGGAAGGTGCCGATTCATCCGGATGTGTTATCGCTAGGCTTTGCCGCCTTCGTCGAGAAGCGCCGAAAATGGGACAAGCCTTGCAAGCGCATTTTCTCGGAGATCACGCTTGGCGCTGATGGACAAGCCTCCACTCAGTTCTCAAAGTTCTTCGCAAGGTTGATGGACCACGTGGGACTGACCGACCCTAAGCTCACATTTCACAGCTTTCGGCATGGCGCTGAAGATGCATTCAGGAACGCAAATCTCCAGCAATATACGATCGACAGCATCATGGGTCACAGTGATGGGAAGGTAAGCTCTGAATATGGGGAAGGGCCAAGCCTTTCCTTGAAGGCCCAAGCCGTTGAAACAATGAAACTGCCAGTGTCGCTGGTCCCGCTTCTCAAGTACGAGGGAGGTCAGTGATGCCGGTGCAATTGAACCAGCCGGGCCAACTGCCATCGTTCCCTCTAACAAGCCCATTAGAAGAGGTGAAAAAGCATTTGGGTGAAGATTGGATTGCGAGCCTAGGTAACTACGGGAACAGGCAGATCGTAGTGACTGTGCCGTTCCCTGATACGATCCGTTTGACTGGAGACCTTCTGGACGAAGATTTTGATGTTCCAGATCATTCGGGCAAATCGGTGTTCGCCGTATATCAAGAGATCGATCTGGCACTCTTGCAGTTCGTCGCGTCGTTCCCAGCCGATCCTTCGAACGGTGTCGAAGCCAAAAAGCAGACCAAATATGAGCTCAATGTTCTTCTAAAGGATGACGAAAAGCATCTGGGATGGGCGGCGCTGAAGCGAAGGAAGGGCAAAGACTTCGGCATATGGTCTTTCACTCTGCAATTTAGCCCGTTCAAGGTCGGTAGCGAGTGCCTGCCGATCCTGATTGACCGGTTGGAATATGCGTTCTGCATGATCGACGTGGTGAAATTAATTTCACGCTTGCCAGTGAGCCGATGTGACCTTGCGATTGATATGTATGGGCTCAGGCCGTTTGACCTTGTTTTGAGCATGAATCATGCCGGAAAATGGTGTGCTTGGGAGAACAAGAACCACTGCGAAACGCTCTATCTCTATGCCCCGAAGACCCATCCGAAAGAAAAACCTAAACACGGCTCCTACAAGGCGCATGGGCGACTTCTGGCACGAATTTACGATCGATCCGCGCACGCAAAATGGCATAAGCTTTCCGAGCCGGCCGGCGGTATTCCGGTGACGCGCTTTGAAGTACCGCGAACATGGAAATCTTACCGACCAAGTCTGGCTACACTCAACAATGTTAGAAACATGCTGGCAGGACTTGGTGCGGGCTTTGCTTGGCCGGAGGGTCTCGGGACCAACGAACGCTGGAAGCGAATTCATCGGGCAAGGTTCCCGGATCGAGGAAAATGGAGTGAGCTAGGCTTCCCAATCGCTGAGGGAATCAAGCTAAACCAACTCTACGACGATTTCCCTCAAGATTTGATCTCAATCGGCTCCTGGTCACGCTGGAACGATGGCTTGTTGTTGACTGGGATCGCCAAACCAACCTGAAATCGATTTCACTGGACTGCGGAACGTCATTGCATAGCGTTTAACACACAAACCAACCTATAAATGTCTGTGTTAAATGGAAAAGTTCGTCTCATACCTCCGTGTATCCACCAGCCGCCAGGGTATTTCCGGTTTAGGTCTCGATGCTCAACGACAAACCGTGGCATCGTACCTGGCCGGAAATTCTGGAGACCTGGTGGAAGAGTTCATGGAAGTCGAGTCCGGGGCGAAAAGCAGGCGCCCGATCCTTGAGGCGGCATTAGATGCCTGCCGGCAGAACAAGGCAACTCTCGTGATCGCTAAGCTCGATCGTCTTGCACGGAACGTCGCCTTCATCTCGCAGCTAATGGAAACACGGGTGGAGTTTGTCGCTTGCGACGCACCCTATGCAAACCGACTGATGCTTCACATCATGTCGGCCTTCGCAGAGCATGAACGAGAGCAAATCTCAGTGAGGACAAAAGTCGCGCTCGCGGCAGCAAAGGCGAGGGGTGTTAGGCTTGGTCCTCATGGTAAAATTCTTGCTGAACAGAACAGGAGGGCTGCGATTGGATTTGCCGAGGGCCTACGAAGCCAGTTTGAAGAGCTATTCTTGGATGGAAATCGGACCCTCACGTCAGTAGCTGATGAATTAAATCGGCGAGGTCTCTCGACCAGACAGGGTCACAGCTGGACTGCAACACAGGTTTCTCGAACGAGAGGATACCTTGGGCTCAAAAGAGACTGAAACAAGGTTTGGTGGGTTGTGAGGAAGCTGCATCAGAACCCCGCATTTCCGGGCTTGCGCACACTTCTGAGATGGCACTGTCGCCGAGTCATCTTTTTGGTGTCAGAATTGCTTCCATAATACCTATGAGCCAACGCAGGTCGGTCGCAGATAGTTTTGCCAAACGAGACCTAAGTACGGCCAATTCTGGATAATCGCTATCAGCGAAGCCGATTGTGTCATCGAACAGAGCTGCCGCGCTAACTCCTAGAGCATCAGCGATTTTTTCGATGGTTTTGAAGCTCGCGCCGGTGCCTCCTGCTTCAACCCGAGCAATCATATCCTCGCTAAGATCGCAACTCTCGGCCAGCGCGGCCTGGGTGAGACCACGTCGGCGGCGATGTGCTGCAACGAGATTCCCGAACTGAACTTGCAGCTTCGCCATGCCGTACTCCTGTGAGCGGCATAGGTTCGGCGAGCAGATTCAGGCAGGGAATGACATTACTAGTTGCTGCCATTCCGTAATAACATTGCCAGAAAAGCGATATTCGCTACGCTTCGATGCAAAGGAGCGCATTATGGAAAGGTTGAAGCAATACGTCGCATCAGGCGGAGCGATTGAGACCTCCGCACAGCCCAAGAAGCGATCCAATCTAAGGTTTGTTTGGATCGGCATTTTTTCAGTGATTTCGCTCTCTCTAGTTGGGTATTGGTTGACTTCGCCGAGTGATGATCCCGTTCGGGGTCCGTCTAACCCCTCGATTGAGGGCGAAGGACAGACAGACCCAGACCAGGAGCGATTGGCATCCAGCGCTTATGAGATCATCATGAGTGCTACTCCGATCTCTGATACTCAGATTCAATTCATCGTTTCTACGAATGCGCCCTTGCCCATTGAGATTATGGCCGACGTAACATTAGCGGGCCAACTAGATCATGAGACTTGGATCGGCGAACAGAGAAAGGTGACGCTCGATGAGCAATCGACCTCCTTCGTCCTCGACACAACGTTAAACGGCAAAAGTCTCCCTACCGGTGAATATGAAGCCGAGGTGTCATATTACGCTCGCTGGGGGGCGGCGAGAAATCCAAGGGCCTCTAACGTGCCCGATATGTCTGCAACTCAGAGCATCACTTTGGGAGGTTCCGGCGAGACTGCAGAACACGCTAAGGCCCAGGCTCGTATGCAGCGCTGGGTCTTAGGCGAGATGGATTTGAATAGGGTTTGGTCCGATGCTGAACTTCAAGCTCGGCTCGGTCGGTTTGAAAGCTATGATAGCCCGAATGCCGTAAGGAGCGTGATTTACTATTTCCCCGACGCTGACGTTTCGCTCTTTATCGACCCTACACGCGGTAAAATTCTTACTTACGAACTAGGTCGCGCTCTTTAGCCGGATAACATTCGATTTTCCTATCGAGCGGGGTAAACAGAACTAACCTTCTCTTTGTAAAACAAGGAGATGCGTATGTTTGATATTTGGGAATCGCTTGTCGCTCTGCGCCAGCCGTGCTTAATGAGGGCACCGTCAGATGCGGCAATCGGAGGGGACCGCGTTGTCAGCTCCTCAATGTTTAGATCGGTCGATGAGCTTCTGTGGGAGGACATTGAACGTGCCACATTAGAAAGCGGACTTCCTCCAATTCGGGCCGAGGTCCTGTACACCGGCGACAAGTGGCTCACCACAAGCGCGCTCCAAAAATGCATCCGTCGCGGCCACGTTGACTTGGCTGAACGATATGCGCGAAGCGGCGTCCAAATCGATGCGGATCACACCTTCCGCAGGCTCGCCATCATAGCTCTTGAGGATGTGGGCCTTGGTGATTTGAAATTAATTGCAGCAACCTTGGCTGTTCTCGGGGACAAGCGCCGCAGGCAACGCCTAGGTGAGGAGCGACTTGCGGTTTATCTGGCTACGCAGATGAGTGGGGCTGTAAAGAGTCGGCTGGCTTGTGAAATGCTTAGCCTCGTCGAGTACGATCCCAATTCTAAGACGCTTGCTAAACCGCTCTACGACCTCGACGAAGAGTCACTTTGCGGGATCGTGCGAACGAATGAGTTTGGCTCCTCAAAGCAGCTTATCTCTCTCTGGCTACTGCATGGGACAGGCAGATTACGGAGTCGAAAATTACGAGCTATTGCGGGCGCGGGCCAGGGGGGACTTCTAAGGCTTCTCACAATGCAGGGAGCCCCTTTGATCTTTCATTACATCGTTAGGATGGGGCTGAGCCGATGCCGAGATAGTCTCGCCATTCCTTACGTCCTGCTGGGGAGATATGCTGATGCCAATCCGCTATCGCCGACGATTGCCGAAAGAATTCCAAAACCGGAGATGATTGGTCCTTACCCGTCTTTTGCGTACGATATGCACACCCGGTCCGGCAGGTTCGCTCTCCAGCAAGCTGAGGCCAGTTGGAAAGCGCAGCTCTCCGCGGCAGGAATTCGGAGCTGCGGCAATTTAATTTTTGCTCTCGAAGGAGGGTGTCTCGACCGACGGTTAAGTGGCGCGTGCTCTGAGGCAATACGAGAAAAGGCAATCGGTTTGGAGATCTTTGGGCGAGAGGTTTCAATCGCAGACCATTGTCTCGCTAACGTTGTCCAAATCTCTAACATCAATAAATTTCGACGCCGAGCCGCTGTCAGCGCCTGACAGAGGATCATACTGCCCTATCGCCACCAAACACACCAGAGGTACAAAAACACCGACTAGCGGCATTCCAGGAGAGCGGCACGTCCGCAATGCGCCCCCTTTTCAGACATTCGGGATCTTCCAGAGAATGCCCGATAGCGGACCGGCAGCTTTGGTCCGAACAATGGGTACCTCCAATGTCTGTCGTCATACGCTGGACTTCGTTGCGCGAACACAGTGCATAAGCACCCGCTTATCTTGGTGCTCGTAAGCGCCGGGCCGATTCCGCCGCGCCCGTCGCCGCGCCATCTGGCGCTTGCCCGCGGCTAGTCCGGAGACTTTCCCCGATCCCTCACCCGGCCGGTCGCGGGCATTACAGCCAAGGAGACCGCTGCCATGACCGCGCCAAGCAAGACAAAAAACTGGGATCCGGTGGTCAAGCTGACCCACTGGACGATCGTTTTGGCCATCCTGACGAACGCCCTGTTCACCGAGGAGGGCAGCTCGGTCCACGTATGGGTCGGCTATGCCCTGGCCGCGATTCTGGCGCTGCGCCTGTTGTGGGGCCTGATCGGCCCGACCGAGGCACGTTTCTCCGCCTTTCCGCCCAACCCCGCCCGTGCCCTGCACCATATCGGTGAAATCCGCCGCGGCGAGAAGCGCGAGCACGCCAGCCACAACCCGCTTGGGTCGCTAATGGTCTATGCCATCTGGTCGTGCCTGGGCGTAATCGTTGCCAGTGGAATCGTGATGACCGGCTTCCCCCCGCAGGGCGAGAGCCGCGAGGAAGGCCACCCAGCCGCCTGTGGCGACGCCGAATATGGCGAGGACGCCGAGGAAGACGGCGAAGGCCACGAGGAAGGCGGCCATGAAGAGGAGGGGTGGGAAGAAGTACACGAAGTAGCGGTCAACCTGCTCTACCTGCTGATCGTGCTGCACATCGCCGGCGTGGCCTTCGAGACCCGGCGCAGCGGCCGGCACGTTGTGCTGGCGATGCTGCCCCGCCGCCGGTAAACCAGCTGCATGCAGGGGCGGGCACGAAAACTAGAACACCGGGCCACGGCGATGACCTTCGTCGTGGTCCTCCAGGCGCTTGCCGCGGCCTTCTTCTTGGCCGACCTGGCGGGGGACATGGCCAGCGAGCCGGCCGATGGTCACCTTATCGTGGAAAGCGTAGCTGCGCTTACCCTGATCGTTTCGGTGGTGCTGGGCGCGATCCAGATCCGCCATCTGATTGCCAGCGCGCGGACCGATGAGGCTTCCGTGGCGGTGGCTCGCGGCGCGCTGGGCCAGCTGGTCCAACTTCGTTTCGCCCAGTGGCTCCTGACCCCGGCCGAGACTGACGTTGCATTGTTTGCCCTCAAGGGCTGCGACGTGGCCGAAATTGCCGCCATGCGCGGCGCAGCGACGGGCACAGTGCGGGCGCAACTGGCACGCATCTATGCCAAGGCGGGGGTCACCTCGCACACCGCTCTGCTGGCGCTGTTCGTGGACGAACTGATCGATACCTCATTTCTACGACCGAAGGGGACAGAGGAGGAAGACACCGCATGAGGCCGCATACCGAACAACACCTTGTTTCCCGCATCGGCTGGCTGCGCGCCGCCGTGCTAGGGGCGAACGACGGGATTGTGTCCACCGCCAGTCTGATCCTGGGCGTGGCAGCATCGGGGGCGGACCGGCCGGCGATTCTTGTGGCGGGCGTGGCCGGGCTGGTGGCCGGCGCAATGTCGATGGCGGCGGGCGAGTACGTCTCGGTCAGTTCGCAGTCGGATACCGAACAGTCGGATATAGCCCGGGAAAAGGCCGAACTGTCCAGCGCAGCGGAGGTCGAATTAGCCGAGCTAGCCGGCATCTATGAAAAGCGCGGCGTCGATGCTGAAACGGCACGCAAGGTGGCCCAGCAGATGACGACTTTTGACGCGCTGGGTAGCCATGTGCGCGACGAGTTGCACATCACTGCAATCACCGAGGCGCGCCCAGTGCTGGCCGCCGTCACATCCGCCGGCTCCTTCACCGCCGGGGCCGCGCTGCCGCTAGCGCTGGTGGCTTTCCTGCCGATGAAGTTGGTGGTGCCGGGGCAGGCGGTCGGTTCGATCCTGTTCCTTGCCTTGCTGGGGGCGGTGGGGGCCAAGGCCGGGGGGACAAAGCCGCTGCGCCCAGTGGCCCGCGTAGTCTTCTGGGGCGCGCTGGCAATGGGTCTCACGGCCCTGATTGGGAGCCTGGTGGGGACGAGTGTCTAAACGCTGGGGAACGCTCAAATGGGTTCTTCAGCTAAATGACGGTTTTCTGCACCAATTGGCTGAAAGAGGACCGACCTCAACCGGTCCCAATGTCGACACCTCAACTAGGCCAAGTTTCGCGTGCACAGCTCCCCAAACGGCTGGAAATTTTTTTGAGAGGGGCACTGTTGAATCTCATCTCAGCACACCTAGCTCTTGTACGCGGACCGGGCCCCTCTGGCGTGCCGCATCAGCTTTGAGGCTGCTGCAGCGCGTGATGTCGGACCGCATCGGATGATGCCGATGTGGCCCGGGTTGCTTCCCCCCTCCCAAGCCCCTCGGCTCATCCGATCGAACCCCATTGTTCGATTAGGGAGATGAGACCGATGTCCGAACACGTGTTCCGCTTGATGGAGCGCCATCAGAAACTCGACCGCCTTCTGGAGGACGCCCGCCGACAACGGTGGGTCGACCCGCTGGAAATTCTCAAGCTTAAAAAGCTCAAACTAGCGATCAAGGATCGCATCGTGGCAACGCTGCGCCGGCGCGCAAGCGAGGCTTGATGCTGACGGGGCGGCGGCGATCGGTGTTGCCGCCCCACTGACCCGTTGGGAGCGACGCAATGGAATTCCTCACCTTCGATTTTCTGGGCACTCCAGCCTGGTTTTGGTTCGTCTTTGCTGCCCTCGTCGCGGGCCTGACGGCATTTGATCTTGGCATCCTCCACAACGAGGACCGCGAGATGGGTATTGGCGAAAGCCTGAAGCTGACAGTTTTCTACATCGCCGTCGCCTTGGCGTTTGGTGCCTGGATATGGACGGAGCGCGGCCCCGAACTGGGTATGCAGTATTTCACTGGCTTCTTCATTGAGAAGGCCCTGTCGATAGACAACGTCTTCGTCATCAGCCTGATCTTCAGCTTCTTCGCCATCCCCGCGAAATACCAGTACCGCGCATTGCTGTGGGGTATACTCGCAGTGATCGTCTTGCGCGGACTGATGATAGCGGGCGGCGCCGCTCTGGTCGATCAGGCCTATTGGGTGCTCTACATCTTTGCCGCTTTCTTAATCTTCACTGGCATCAAGATGTTTTTTGCCGGCGATCATCCCCCCGATATCGCGAATAACCCGGTGGTGCGCTGGATATCGAGCCATATGCGGGTGACGAAAGAGCTGCACGCGCAGCACTTGTTTGTCAAAGTCATCGACGAAAAGACCGGAAAGGTCGTACGTGCCGCGACCCCCCTGTTTCTCGCGCTCGTCGTTATCAACCTCGCTGACCTGGTCTTCGCGGTTGACAGTGTGCCCGCGATATTCGCTATCACGACCGACACCTTTATCGTTTATACCAGCAATATCATGGCGATCCTGGGTTTAAGAGCGCTCTACTTTGCGCTCTCGGCAATGATCCATCGTTTCTATTATCTAAAATACGCGCTTGCAGCGGTGCTGGTGTTTATCGGATCGAAGATCTTTGTCTCCGACTTCCTCCTTGACGGCGGCAAATTTCCGCCGGCGCTAAGCTTGGGAGCTACTACCGCACTGATCGCAGGAGGAGTGCTGTTCTCGCTATGGAAGACGCGTCACGGAGAGGATGCGGCCCCCCAATTACCGCACAACCGATTGAGCCCCTGAGCGGCCATAACTCGTGGCCCACGCCGGATCGGCTTGCCGGGCAAAAATTTGGCCTCACCCTTGAGGTGAGGCCAAAGGCGAAAGCGAGGTACAAGACCGCGCCCTTCGGGTCGCTATCTCAAAAGCTATCTCATTGACCGCAGATGAATTGTAAATTTTCGCCATCACAGCCTGAATTAAACGGGCAATCTGCACGTTAGCGCCTAGGGGACAGGCCCTGCAGATCACCCGGCACGGCTGCGATCCCGCGCTACGACAGAACCTTTATCCCGTGTTGGCGTTCCTGAAATGCAATGGAGGAGTATGCTCGCCGTCAGCAGAGGCCTGTTGAAGGCGTGAGTCAGTCGCCATTCGATCGGCACACAGCTAAGGGGCCAGCGCCGTCCACCGTCGGCAAGTGTTCTTAATCGTGAGGTAGCAATGCGCGACAAGCCACTCGAGACTCAACCGATCGAGCGGATCCAGGAGAACTTCCTGGCGCGTGAAGAACGCCGCTTACTGACGTGGATCTGTTCCAAATTTCCCGCTTGGGTGTCGCCCGACATGCTCACCTACCTGGGGATGCTTGGGGCGGTTCTAATCTTCTCGGGATACACTCTGAGCAATCTGGG
>NZ_JAIGNU010000001.1:777500-1905267 GCF_019711655.1 Qipengyuania mesophila | reverse complement strand
CTGGAGCGGATGGGACACGAGGTGCTCGGGGTTGATGCCGATCACGAGATCGTTCGTGATCACAAGGATCTCCTGACACAAGTGGTTGAGGCGGACTGCACCGAAATCGAGACCTTGCGCAGACTTGGAGCGGCAGAATTTGAAACCGCGGTCGTGGCGATCGGCACCAATGTGGAAGCAAGCCTTCTAACCGTCCTCGCGCTTTGCGATCTTGAGCTTCCCAATATCTGGGCAAAGGCGACCAGCGAGCGCCATGGCCGGATACTCGATCGCACGGGCGCCCAGCATGTCGTCTTTCCCGAGCAGAAGATGGGTGAAAGGGTGGCCCACCTCGTCAACGAACGGCTGCTCGACTTCCTTGCGTTTGACGACGAATTCGCGATTGCGCGCCTGAAGGCACCCGAGCCGATCGTCGGCCTGCCACTCGTCACGAGCGAATGCAGGAAGAAGTTCGATGTTACTGTCGTGGGCGTGAAGCGAAGCGGCGAGGACTTCATTCACGCGGTGCCGGATACCATCATCTTTCCCGACGATGAGCTGGTCGTCTCGGGCAGGATTGCGAACATTGAGAAGTTCTCTGCGTTATGAGGACTCATGGATAGACGCAAGCAGCGGAAGCCTGGCCAAGGCTGCCTCTGGGCTACCTTAGGCGCGGTGATCCTCTCGGGGTTGCTCGGATGGGCGATCGTTACCGCCGACCCGACCCCGCAAAATCAGGTCGCGAAGCACAAGTGATGCGCTGCCGGACTATCGCAACATGAATGACGACAATCACATAAGAGCCGGTGACGGAGAAATGCAAGAGGTCAAGCTCGCTATATTCGTTTCGACATTCGTATGGAGCTTTTATATTTTCGTCCTTTACGCGATCATATTCTTGTAATTTCTGCGATCAAAATGGAAGCTGTCGATCGAACCTTCAATCCTATTCGTAAGATCGAAAATTGCCGAATCCATTGCTTGGTGGATCAGCATTCATATTTACTCGAATTATCCGCAGTCGCGTCGTCGACGAGTAAAGGTTTACGAGCTACTTTGGCAATCGCCGGCTTGGATTAAAGAGCTTCATCGAATCCTGAAGGCTGATCCCAAGCAGAGCCTTAAAACAGGATAGAAGCCCGCAGTTGGCTTTAGCGGTCCAAATCGATCGAAACCCTCGCGAACTTTACCTGTCGAACGCTGCGTTCTCCCTTGACCTCTGGCTGATGCGATGGACCCGGTCGATCAATGACGGCACTGATGAGTTGCAATTCTTGTCGATTTTATACAATGGCCCCTGGAACGGGTCGCGACGTTAAAGTTATCATCTAAGTTCAGAAAGCCCAATAATGGAAGATTTCAATACCGGCATGACCGAGACCCTCATCAGCCTTACCTCGGATATCGTGGCTGCACATGTGAGCAATAACAACGTCGACGTAAACGACGTTCCGTCCCTGATCTCGAACGTCTATTCGGCTCTCTCCGAACTCGGCAGCGGCAGAGTAGAAGAAGTTCCTGATCCGGCGGTGTCGATCCGTTCATCGGTCAAAAAGGACCATCTCGTTTGCCTCGACTGTGGCAAGAAGATGAAGATGCTCAAACGTCATCTCTCGACCGAGCACGAACTGACACCTGACGATTATCGCGCCAGATGGAACCTCTCCGCGGACTACCCGATGGTCGCGCCCGACTATGCCGCGACCCGTCGCGATCTTGCAGTCAAAATCGGGCTCGGTCACCAGAAGGGGCAGAAGCGCGGTCGCAAGAAGAAGAGTGAGGTGTGATGTTTACTTCCGCTTGGACCTAGAGCGGGTAATCCCGTCGCAGGTAAGAGCGCGATTCCGAGTCGTCGATGTGAGAACGGAGAAAACTCCAGCTAAAGAGCCCCGCGCACATGGCAGTAGCTCACCGAGTAGATGAGGCCGAGAGCAGATCCTTTGTTCTCGGCCCCCTTAGCAGTCCAACTCAGAAGTCGGCAGAGATGCTAGCCTTGACGGTGCGCGGGGTTCCCTGGAGCAGTGCGGCAGAAAAGGCGTCGAACGCGCTGGCCCAGTACTTTTCGTTCGTGATGTTATCGACCGAGAGGCGAAGCGTGACCGGTGTTTCGCCAGTCGCGAAAACGTAGCGCGCTCCAAGATCCATACGCGTCCAGCTGTCGAGTTCGAGCGTGTTTTGAGCATCGACCCACTGCGGGCCAGTGTGCACGGCACGTGCAGTGATTGTCGCACCCGGCAGAAAGCCCAGGTCCCACTCCACGTCTGCATTGGCGGTATATTTGGGAACGCCGGGCACATCGTTGCCGCTGGCGAGCTCTGCATCGGTCAAGGCCGCGCCGCCGATCAGCCTCAGGCTGGGGGTAAGATCGCCGTTGATGGTGAACTCGATGCCCTGGTGCCGCTGATCGCCGAGGTATCCGAAACTGCCATCGGCTAGGACGCCCTCACCGGGGCGTTCGAGACGATAGGCGCCAAGGCCGACGAAGACTTTGCCGAGCGCCAGCTTGCCGCCAACTTCGTACTGCAGCGACTTGCGCGGGGCGAGGACCTCGCCCGGATTGCGGACGAGCGCCGGGTCGAGCGGCGCCGTCGGACCTTGCTGGAGCGCCTCGATCCGGTTGCCGTAGAGCGACAGGCCATTGAAGGGCTTCAGCACCACGCCGATCAAAGGCGTGACGGCGCTTTCGTTGTATTCGGTCGTCAGGTCGCCGCCGAAATAGCTGTAGCTCTTCACATTGATGGATTGCAGGCGCAGACCCGCCGTGACCTGCAAACGGTCTTCGATCACCCCGATCGTATCGGATGCGAAAGCGCTCCAAAGTCGCGTCCGCGCAATCGGGAATGGATCATCCAGGTCGCCGCCGACGAGGGTCGAAGACGGCAGGCCCACCTGGGGAGTGTCGTAGATGTTGGTGGCGTAGCCGGCAAAACCCGGCCCGTAACGGAAATCGTAGGCGTTGCGATTCACCAGCAAGCTGGCATTACCGCCGAAATTGAACTCGTGGGTAATCGCTTCGCCCAACTTCGCGCGGATGCCAGCTTCGAGCGCTTCGTTATTGTCGGTCCGCGGGACGAACAGCGCTGTGCCATTGGCAGCACCGCTTCCGGCATCGAGGACGGTGATGCCGCCGTAAATGCCTTCTTCGCGACCGTCGCGCGCACCTGCCTTGAAATAAGCCATCGCGTTATCGGCAAGATCGTACTCAAGGGCCAACGTGCCGAAGACATCGCGCATTTCGGTGTAGGTGAAATCCTGCGCATAGTTCGCATCGCTACCCGGAACGGCAGGGATGGTCGCGCTTCCGACAGTGACCTTCGGCCGCAAAGCGTCGATTCGAACATTTTGGAACGCGAGGTCGAGGGCAGCCCGTAGTGGGCCGTTGTCGTAGTCGATCGCGCCGCCCACGACCTGCGTGCGGCGGTCTTCACGGTCGATCGAAGTTTCGCCGTCACGATAGGCTGCGTTCAGGCGAACGCCCCATTCGCCGTTCTGGCCAAAGCGGCGTGCGACATCGAAACTTCCGCCGAAGTGGGAATTTGCGCTGGCTGAAACGGTCAGGCGATTGAGATCGGCATTTCCTGCCCGCTTGAGCTGCAGGTTGACGCTACCGCCAAGTCCCGAACCGCCAGGCGCTGCGCCGTTCAGGAAGGCGCTGGCGCCATTGAGGACCTGCACACTTTCGAATAGTTCGGGTGCAACCAACTGGCGCGGGGTGATCCCGTAAAGGCCGTTGAGACCCACATCGTCGCCAAACAAGGTGAAGCCACGGATCACGAACTGCTCTGACGCATTGCCGAAGCCATAGGTGGTCCGGATCGTCGGGTCGTTTTCTAGCACATCGCCCAGTGAGCGAGGTTGCTGATTAAGTATCAGGCTTTCGTCATATGAACGGATTGCGAAGGGCAGGTCCCTTGCCGGCTTATCGCCGAGAACCCCGGCGCTGCCACCATTCACCACCTCCGTTTCATTGTCGCGCTGCGCTGTCACGACGATCACGTCGTCCGCCGGTTGCTCCTGCGCCTGAGCTGACGTGGCGACCGAAATGCAGAAAGCGAGGATGGATATCTGGGAAAAGCGGTTCATTGCGATCGTCTTTCGTGAATAGTGTCGCGATTAATTCGGTGAGCGGCGCAGCAGCACTGCGGCCATGGTGAAGGGGGCGAGACCGACCAGCAGCCATGCGAAAAGGTCGCCTAGGCCATCGCCCGTCAGGCCGAGGAAGAGCCCCAGCAGGGAGGATGCGCCAATCGCGGCCGGAATTGTGAAAATGGTGCGGGTGGGCCTGCTTTGTCCTTTCATGACGAAGCCCTTGCAGCCGCGCCGGTTCGGATTTCCTCGATCCGGCGCTCGATTTCACCCGGCTTGCGGCGAAGCCAGAGCATGGTTCCAGTCCACAAAACCCAGATCGTGGCGAGGGTCAGCGCGGCCCAGATCAGCTTGAGCGGAAGGCCCCCGTAATCGCCGAAGTGGAGCGGTTTCGACATCATCAGCGCCTGATTGATTATCGGCATGGTGCGAGCATCGGTGAGTTCGCCGGTCGCCGCGTCGACGAGTGCCGGTGTCAGGAGGTGCTGCGTTAGCGGGCGATCGCCCTGGAAAAATATCGCGTAGTGATGGCCGGACGACCAGGCTCCGCCTGGAAAGCCGATGAACTGGGGGCTTCGGCCGGGGAGAGTCTGCTTGGCGGCCGACATCGCTTCATCGATCGAGCCATAGTCTGCAGGTGCCAGCGCCGGGGTACCGACATAAGCTTCGGTCATGCGGGCGATCTCGCCATCGCGCCAGTTCTCGGTAAGTGGATCGGCAAAGGCATTGATTGCGCCGGTAAGGGCAATCACGAGCATCCATGCCAGCGCAACGATGCCCAGGAAATTATGCTCGTCCAGCCGGCGAAGGCGCTCGCTACGACCTTTCCTGACAGTACCAAAGGGCAGTTTGCGCATGAACGGAGCGTAAAGCACGACGCCTGAGATCAATGCGATCACCAGCAATATGCCCATCGCTCCCAGGAACAGCATGCCGGGTAGGTCCAGAAATATGTCGGTGTGAAGCTGGAGCAGGAAGTCCATTAACGCATTGCCGGGCGCTGGCCCCAGCGACGCACCGGTCGTGCGGTCGAAGAAAAGCAACGTCATTTCCTCGCCGGCAGCATTGGGCGTCGGACCGGTGGTGACGGTCAGCAAGGGGCTCTCCTGACTGAAAGCCATGAAGAGCGGGACCTCGCCCGGCCTTTCGGCAAGCGCTCGGTCGAGCATTACGTCAAGGGGAAGCCCCCCTTCGGCAGAAGGTGTGCCCGACAATGCCTCTTCGGCATCCTCGCCCATCGCCGCATCGATTTCGTCATGAAAGACCAGCGGCAAGCCGGTCACGCATAGCATCAGGAGAAACGCCGTCGGAATTAGGCTGCTCCACTTATGTAAGATGTACCAGTTTCGGATCGCGTTTCGGGACATGCCAACTCAGCTACATAGCCCGCGGATTCGCGTCAATGCGAATAAATCGCAATAGCAATTACGGTGGCATGCGATTGCAGTCTTCCTGGCTACTTCCGCTGTGTCGCTGTTATGGACGACCGCGTTCTCGGCTTTTACATTGGAAAGCAGACAGTCTGCTAACGGCCCCATTTCAGTCTTTCAGCGAGACTCTCTCACGAAGGCAGCTTTTGGGCCGTCTCCTGACCGTCAGCTTCCGGTGAGATAAAGTCGGCAAGCTGCCCTTCGGAAGACGACCCGCACCGCCCGATCCCAGGCCTCCTTGCACTCTCTTCCTTGCAGGCATTCGAACGGCTTGCTCGTCGCGAAGCGCAGGCACACCCTGCCCGATCACTGAGAATCGACTTCGATCCGCTCAAGTGGTTGCGGCAGGAACCTCCTGAAGTGTCGCGGTGCCCAGAATGTCGCCGGAAGGTGCATCGTGCGGTGCGTCGTCGCGAGGCTCGATCGTGATCGCCATTGTCGCTCCGTCACGCAGATACGAGCGCAGGCGTGGTGAGAGGGTGATGGTCAGGCGTTCGTCATCCACCATTCCGAGAGACCGCGGCACGCCATCTTGCGGAATGATCCACAACTCCGGCCCGAAATCCGGTTGTTGCAGATCGGCCAGTCGCAACGAAAGAGTGCCCGATCCCGGATTGTATAGTGCGCTGAGAAGCGGAGCGCCTCCGGCATCCCTGATCTGTGCGATATTGGCCGATCGCGCCGCCGCTTCGGCCACTTGCGGGGCGGCATTGTTTGGTGTGCGATCGGTAGTCAGCAGCACAAAACTCAAGCCCACGGCAAGCACCAAAGAGGCAGCGGAGGCGGTCATTGTCAATATACGCCACCTATCTGCCGCGCGCCGGTCGCCATCCATTGGTTGGCCTTCCTTTCTCGGGTTCCGTTGGTCGAGAAGCGTTTCGATCGACGAAAGGGCGCCGGTCGGAGCTTCGACGGGATCCACATCTTCCAGCCAGCGATCGGCCGTTTCTTGCCATGCCCGGACGCGATCGGCGAAGTCAGGGTCCCTGAGTTTGCGGCGCAAGGCCTCGGCCCGCTCGCCTTCATCGAGCAGGCCGAGAGCGAGCCCAGCCGCCATGACCTCAAGGTCGTCGAGGGACCTGCGCTCAACCATCGCTGAGCAGACGGCGGATCTTGAGCACGGTGCGACGCACCCGGCTCTTGAAGGTGGCGACCGGTAAGCCGAGCCGCTCGGCGGCCTGCGGATAGGTTAGCCCAAGAAAGAAAATCGACTTCAATTCAATTTCGCTTTCCTTGTCGAGTTCGCCGATCGCCACCCAGGCCTCACTTTCCTGGTTCATGGCTATCATACGCTCGTCGGCGGCGATCGCTTCACTTTCGTGCGAATCCAGGTGCTCTTCGCCAACATGCCGATGCCGCGTATGCGAGCGGTACCAATCGATAGCGGTGTTGCGCGCGATCGCGCCCAGCCAAGCCAGAGGTCGATTGCGTTCTGGATCATATCCGGCTGCCCGGTCCCAGATCTTGAGGTATGTTTCCTGAAGAACGTCTTCGGCTGCGGCGTGGTTGCGCGTCACTCCAACGCAGATGGCAAAGAGCTTGTTTGCAGACTGCGCATAGACGCGTCGAAAGGCCTCTCGGTCGGATTTCCCGACAAGTTCGATATCGCGCGAAAGCGACTCGCTCTCGGAGCCTTCTTGTGCAGATTGATCTGCCTTGCCTTGCTGGGTTCGACGATCCTGCACCAATGTGCACCTAGCGCGATACCCATCTGAGCGACAGACTAAATTTGGTTCGCGACCCGGCCATGGTGCGGTCATCACTCCTCTGCCCGGACGGTCGCAAACTATTTTTGGGCCCGATGCGCATCGTTTCGCCCCGTGGTGTCGTCAATACTGTCAGGGCGCTTTCCCGCGACGCCGCTCGAAAGCCCCGCAGACGACGTTGGCTCTGAATGCGAGCCTAGAAAGTTGGGGAGATCGCGATGAAGTTCACTAAAGCATTGCCCTGCGCATTGGGAGGGCTCTCGCTTGCGACGGCAGCCGTCCTGTTCGCACCCGGTGTGGGCATAATGGCCGCCGACCACCTCGATCCGCCGGCACGGACGGATCCGTCGGTCGACGACACTCCCGACAGGGCAGCCGACATCGCCGATATCTTCGCCTGGCACACCGACACATCGGTCATCCTCGCACTGACCTTTTCCGGACCGCAGGCAACGGACATGCCCGCCACCTACGATCCGGATGTTCTGTATTCGATAAACGTTTCGAACGCGGCACCACGGACGACCACCGACATACCGATCCGTTTCCGGTTCGGGACGGGAGCGATGGACCAATACGGGATCAGCGTAACCGGCCTGCCCGGCGTGACGGGCGCCATCGAAGGGTCGGTAGAAACAACCCTGGAAAAAGACGGGGTGAAGGTTCGGGCCGGGCTCTTCGACGACCCGTTCTTTTTCGATCTCCAAGGCTTCAGAGATACGAGCAACACAGGAACTTTGAGCTTCGACTCCGATCGCGACTTCTTCGCCGGGCAGAACCTGACCGCCGTGGTGATCGAAATTCCCAAGGACCGGATCGACACCGGCGCACTGGTGGACGTCTGGGGAGCAACCGCACGACTGGGAGGGCAGCTCTGATGACCAGCAAAAACCAGCTTACGCTTCGCCGACTGGCCATGGCCACTTCGCTCATCGCATGCTTGGGATCGCTTTCCGCATGCTTCGATGGAGATGACGATTTTGTGGCGATGCCGTCACCGTCCCCGACTCCTACGCCAACTCCGACGCCAACCTCCTATGACGTTCAGGCATGTCTTGACCAGACGATCCCGGGCACGGGCGTGACCGTTGCGCAGGCTGTCGTGCCTGACACGCTTACCTTGGATTTGTCCGCTTCTTCCGGATTCCCGAACGGACGAAAACTGGCCGATCCGGTAATCGACGTGACACTGGCAGTCATCTTCCTCGACCTGTCCGTGAACGGTCCGGCGACTTTAGCCGGCCTGCCGCTCAATCCGCCGGCGAACGATGTCGCCTTCAGGGATACATTCCCCTATCTGGCGCCGCCCCAGGGATCACCCCCGCTCGCAGACAGCAGCGGAACGATGTTCACGTTTCGGAGCAATCCGGAATCCGATTATGTCCGGGTGGACAGGATGGGCATGCCTGCCGTCTCGACGGCCCTGATTCCGTCGGACAGGAAGAACGCCTATAACGACGCCAACCCGGCGCAGGATGCAGATGGCGATTTCGTGCCCGATCTGGCGGACACGCTGACGGGTCTGACCAATGCGCTTGCCGATGACCTGATCGATGCCGGCCTCACGCCGTGTGCGACGCCTGCGTGAGAGGCAGAGTGGCGGACGTCATTGGAACGTCCGCCACCGTTCTCTCGTCGAGAAATGCCAGGAAGGGTGAAACGGGATGCGCCATGTCATGAGGAATCTTCGCTATCTCGTGCTTCCGCTCGCAGCGGTCGCGTTCCTGACCGGTATCGAATGGTTGGCCAATAACTCGGCCGAAGCGCCGGTCAGTGCGGCCGATTGGCGAAAGTCCGGATACGGTCCGGCTTCCTATGAAGCCGCACGGGCGCAATCCGACGCCGAGATCGCGTTGGGCAAAGAGCGTGTTCGCAATGGGCGCGATCAATGGCTGCGGCAGGAGAGTCTTGCGCGAGGATATCTGCACCGCTCACGGCTGAGCTACACCTATGATGAACTGGCGGCGGCGGGGAAAGCATTGTCGGAGGCAAAGCGCCTGGCGCCCACCGGCTCCGGCCCTTTGCTCTCCGATGCGGTGTTCGCCCAGATGTCCCACCAGCTCGGACGGGCGGAATCGTCGCTAACGGCGATGGACGCATGGGCGGTCAAAAGCGAACCGTCGATGCTTGCGGAAAGCGTCAGTTTGAAGGGCGATATCGCATTCTACCGCGGAGAGATGGGCCTCGCGCAATCGTATTACGAGAAAGCCTCGGCCTACGGATCCGATGCAGGGGTGGCCTATCGATTGGCGATACTCTCGAAAGCACGCGGCGATTTCGACGCGGCGATCCGGAATTTTGCGGATGCGAACCCGAAATCGCAGGCATCTACGCCTTTCGCGAATGCCAGCACTGCGATGCACATCGGTGGGGTCTACCTCGCCCGGGGGGACTACGCTTCGGCCAGGGAATGGTACGAGACAGCCCATCGCCTGTTTCCCGGATACTGGCTTATCGAGGCCCATCTGGCGCAAGCCAAGGCGTTGGAGGGCGATTTGGATGGCGCCATTGCGGACATGATGGTGATCGCACGTCGCGCTCCCTCAGCGGAAATCATCGACGCCCTCGCCATGCTCCTGCGAGCCGACGGACGACCCGAGGAAAGCCGAGATTGGGCCAGCAAAGCGGCCGCCATATGGGAGGAACGCCTGGCCCAGCTGCCCGAGGCTGCGTACGGCCATGCGGTCGAGCACGAGATCGTTTTCGGCTCGCCAACGAGAGCGCTCGATCTTGCCAGACGCAATCTTGCTGCCAGACCCTATGGAGAGTCCCGCGTCCTGCTTGCGTCGGCGCTCCTTTCCACCGGGGCCGTCGAGGGGGCGCTGCAGCAGTTGGCTTTGGCCGAAAGCTCGGGATGGCGCAGCGCTCCGCTCTATGCGCTTCGCGCACGAGCATTGGAGCTGTCGGACAATGGGGATGCGGCCAAGAAGGCGCGGGCGGTGGCCGAGACCCTCAATCCGCGTATCTTCGAACCGGAAGCCTCACTGGTTTGGCTTTCGCACGGATGACGGGTGTCGCGCCCTTGGTTCTGCGGCTGATCGCACTCGCGATGCTGGTCTTCATGACATCTCCCCTCGCTGCGCATTCGACTCCCAATTCGGAAGTTCGTCTGAGGCTGACCGAAGATGCGGTGACCGCCGATATCATCGTACCCGAGGGCGAATATGCCTTTGGCACGGGCAATCCGGTCGATGGAAGCGGTCAGTCGCTCCGCAGCGCACGCGATTACCTGCTTGGTCATATCAGTGTTTCGGGTCCGCAGGGGCAGCCGTGGAATGTGTCGGTCCACACAATCGAGTTCGTTCGCACCGAGGGCGGGGCGGATTTGCACGCCGTCGCCGAGCTTGCACCGCCAACCGGCATGTCCCCGCGCGAGTTGACGATCGATTGGCGGGTTCTGACGGATACGCTGCCTGGCCATTTCGCGCTTTTTCTTCTCGACGATGGTCGGGAGGGCGACGAGGGGGCTCTCCTCGGAGCAGTCCGGGACGGCAGTTCCTCGCTTGATATCGCACTTTCCAGGCCAAGCCTGTTCGATCCCTTGGTCAGCGCAATAACGCTCGGCGCGCATCATATTCTGGAGGGGTACGACCACCTGCTCTTCCTTCTGGCCCTGCTCCTACCCGCACCGCTGGTCGCCCGCTCCGGACTTTGGGCCGGGCATCGTCCGACGGGTGAAACGCTCGCTCAGCTCGCCAAGATCGTCACCGCTTTTACGCTCGGTCACAGCGTGACGCTTGTGGTCGCGACCCTATGGCAATGGTCGCTGCCCGTCGCACCCGTTGAAACTGCAATTGCCGTGTCGGTGCTCGTCTCCGCAATGCATGCGGTGCGCCCGATTCTGCCCGGCAGGGAGCCGGTCGTGGCGCTGTCGTTCGGGCTGGTTCACGGACTCGCCTTTGCCACGTTGGTCCAGAAGTCGCATGCCGGCGCCGCAAGCGGCGCGCTTACCCTGCTGGGGTTCAACCTCGGCATAGAAATGGTCCAGCTTGCCCTCGTTACCGTCGTTGTTCCCTCATTGCTCGTCTTGTCCCGGCACCCTTTCTACGACGGGATGCGCCGAACGCTGGCCTATGCCTGTGCTACGGCGGCGATCGCCTGGATCGTCAATCGCACGACGGGCCTCGCCGCGGGTCTGGTCGCATCCATGGAAGCCGCGATGGGACAAATGGGATGGCTGGCGCTCGCAGCCTCGCTGATCGCGCTCGGCCTGACCGTCCGACGCCGCGCGGCCGCCGATGATTATGTCAACAGGACGATCCGCACATGATCCATCGTCAAAACTTCCAGCACCGTGCAGCGACGAGCCTCTGTCCGAACTGCGGATGCAATTTGCGGCAGTTCGAGGAATTCACCTATGGCAACATCACCATCGACAGACGCGGCGACCTTCTGTTCGAAGGCCACCCGCTGTCGTTGCCGCGAAGCCAGCACCTGATGGTGGAAGCTTTGGTGAAGGCCGAGGGGCGCGGGCTTACGCGATCGCTTCTCGCGACCGTTGCCGGAGGCGAAATCTACGATCAGACGGTTTCGAAGTATATCGAACGCATCCGATCGAGTTTTCGAAATATCGAACCTGAATTCGACCAGATCAGCGTCTTGCGGGGCTTCGGCGCATACCGGTGGAACTATCGCAGTTCGGATCACAAAAGCTTGGCGCGCTAGAAAGGCAAGAGAGTCGATCCGGTCATAAAGCCGCTGAAACCCCATAGGGTATCCAGCGCTTGGCTGGTTGCGTTGCTCGATATAGGCGACTCTCCGGGTACCACGCTGATGCATGTTAAATTGAAGAGCTGATCGCAATCGCTTTTGAGCATAAGTCCCACACACTTGATGGGGCAGCACAAGAAGAACCGCTCTATGGCTGCTTGCCGAGCCCTCGTGGCCGAATGCGGACTATCTGCTACCGGCCCAACAAAAGACCTTACAGTGGGAGTAGCCCCTTTGCTAACGGCCCAGTTGCAGTATCATTTCGATTCCGAGACGCTCGTTGCATCCAGAATCACGCGAACGGTCTCCTCTGGCTGATCCCACATCGGGAAGTGTCCGCTATGATCGAACCAGTGCAGCGTGGCTTCAGGGAAGGCTTTGGCCGCGCGATCAGCCTGCTGCGGAAGACACAGTCGATCCTTGCGTCCCCAGCCGATGACAACCCGTGCAGACGTTTTTGCAGGGCCCTCCTGCATTGCGCCGTTGGCGAGGTCCCTCACAAGCGAATTGACGGTGCGCGTATCAGCCAATGACTTCAATTCACGCGCGACGAATGCCGGGTCGAGCGCCCACGGCCTTGCAGAGAGCTGCGCCATGAGCGCGGTCCGTCCTGCGACATTTCCGATGATAGCAGGAAGCGCCGGTCGCAGAGCGCGAACCAGAGCAACCGAAGGCGTTAAGGTGGCTTTGAAGTAAGTGCGCTCCCACCCCTGCCAGAAGCCGCCCGGATCCAGTGCGACAACCGCGCCCGCTCGACCGCGCCGCGCCATCTCGAGCACCAGGCGAGCACCCAGCGAGCTGCCAACCATATCAATACCTGTGAAATTCTCCGCGCCGAGCCATTCGTCGAGACTGCGCGCGAGCCCTTCGAACGTGCCGCTGTCGGCCTGTTCGCGTGTCTGCCCATGCCCGGGCAGGTCTACGGCGATTACCTCCCTGTCTTGGGAAAGCACAGGCGAGATCGTGTCCCACGAGCCGCAGGTAGCCCCCAGTCCATGAACCAGGAGGAGGGGTTTTCCGCGCCCCGTGCGCGTGTAGTGCATGGTCATGGAACGGGTAACGTCTCAGACCGACTTATGGGCCCGTGGATGTCTATATTGCCGAAGGTGAGGCCGAGAGCGGACGGTCCGATTCCGACCCGATTGCGGACAGTCAGAAAAATTCCAGAATTTCTATTTCAATTGGAAAGGACTGTAACCTTCTCGCTTCGTGCAGCGAACCAGCTATAGCATTGAGATGAGAGGAGCCATCTATGAAAACCGGTATTGTCGGGGGATTAGTCGCAGGGCTAATTTTCGTTCTGGTCGAAATGATTTTGGTTCCGACTGTCGGCGGAGGTAGTGCGTTTGGCCCACCGCGCATGATAGCTGCTATCGCTATGGGTGAGGAAGTTTTGCCTCCTCCGGCTACGTTTGACGCAGGCATTTTTACCGTGGGCATGCTAGTCCATTTCGCACTTTCCGCAGTTCTGGGCGTGATTTTTGCTCTGTTTATTAACCGGTTTCAGAGGGTTTTTGCCGCCAAGATCGGTGCTGGGCTGGTTTTCGGTTTACTGGTCTATCTCGTCAATTTTTACGGCCTAACTGCGCTTTATCCGTGGTTCGAGATGGCACGCAATGCGATCACAATCGTCGCACATCTGATCTTTGGTGGTGTGCTCGGCTGGTGGATGAGCGCTAAATCGGTAGCGGTGTAATGATTGAGTGTGAGTGACTCCGGGCGCGCGTCGTCGGTTCGTCACTTTTTCACTAAGTTCGTGACCGAGTCGCCGATCTAGCGATAAGCTAGGAGCCGACCGTCGACTAACGACCATGATTGCGGATGTTTGTCGAATAGCAATGCTTCCTAACCGCGGTCACACCTCAGCGATCGGGAGAGCTCAGGCGCTAAGTTGCTGCTCAACCCAACATATCTCCGGCATCGGAGGCCGCCGTCGGATAGGCGAACATTGTCGATTTAATGTCGTCCGCGGTGAGCCCATGTCGCATGGCCAAGCCAAAGACATTGATGAGCTCGTCGGCGTCAGGGCCGACCAGGTGGGCTCCAAGGATGCGCCCTGTGCCATTCTCGACCAGCAGCTTGTGGCCATAGATCTCTTCGTTCAGCCGCCTCGCCGAAAACCAACCGGGGTGCGAGCCAGCATGCACCGTGAAATCCAGCCCTGCCTCACGCGCCTCGCTTTCCAACATTCCGACTCTCGCCGCCGGCGGCTCCGTGAAAAGCGCACTCGGAACCCCCCGATAGTTTGGTGTTCGGCCGCTGTCTTCGAGTATGTTTTCTACCACGACCTTGGCATCGTGACTGGAGACCGGTGTTAGTGGCGGACCATTTGCAGCAGCGTCACCCGCCGCGAAGACCTTGGGGTTGCTCTGGCTGCGTAGCTGTTCGGTAAGCACCAAGCGGCCATCATCAAACGCGACGTCTCCGGCCTCCAGATCGAGCGAGCCGATCGCAGGAACTCGTCCGGCAGCGTGCACCACCACATCTCCTTCGATCCTGCGATCGCTAGCATGCACGGATAGAACGCCGTCTCTCTTCGCTACGCTGTCGACCTCAGCATCCACGATTTCGATGCCGAGATTGTCAAAACTCGGCATGAGCCAATCGACCGTGTCAGGGTCGAAGGCTTTCAGAATGCGGCCTCGTTGGACGATAGTGACCTTTGCACCGGCGCGCGCGGCGAGGTGGGCAAATTCCGCAGCAATGTATCCGCCGCCGACGAATACGATCTGTTCTGGAAGGGTTTCGAGTTCTAGAAACGCATCGCTATGAGTCAGCAACACCTCGCCTTCGATGCCAAGTGGTCGAGGCTCCGCTCCCGTCGCGATGAGCGCGTGGGAGAAACAGAGTTCCCTGCCGCCTACCGCGATCCGGTCGGGGCCAGCGAAGCGCGCCGCGCCGTGGAAGGTCTCGACGCCCTTACGTTCGTAGCGAGCTTCCTGTTTTTCAGGGACAGGGTCCGTGAAGCTCCGCTTAAAAGCCTGGAGCTCGCCCCAGTTAATGGAAACCGAGCCTTCAATACCCTTCCCCTTCATTCGCCTGTATGCCGCTAGCGCCTCCTCCCCGCTAACCATCATCTTCTTCGGGTCGCACCCGCGTAAAGCGCACGTGCCGCCGTAAGGCCTATAATCGATAACCGCGCATCGCTTCCCGGCCTCGGCCATGCGGTGGACTGCGACCTGCGCTGCAGTTCCCGATCCGATAGCGACGAAATCAAAAGTCTCAGCCATTGCAGCAGTCCCCTTCCTGAATCGGGGGGCAGGGAACGGTGCCGTATGAACAGAATACGCAGCAATCGCCTTGGAGCGGCTGAAGGCGAACGCCGCAACCCGCGCAGTTATGGAAGAACAGGCAAGCGTCGGTCGGCATTTCCATGTCCTCCTCATGACCGCATTCGGGACAGCGCAAGCGCGAGATCAGGATCGGATCAACCATAGAGAATGGCACCTGTCAGCAGCGCCGCACCGATGGCAATCCCTATGGCGATCAGCGCTCGATAGGTCGATGATCCGCAAGCTCCGTCTGCCGGGCAAGTGCGCGCCTGTCGAAACTGCCAGAGCAATCGAGCGGTCGCAGCAACAAGCAACACCGAGGCAACAATGAGCAGATGCGTGCGATAGGGAGCCACGACAGGCGAAATACTGCCAAGCCACGCGGAACCCACACCAATCGACGTAAGCGTCAATGGGAGTGCACAGCAAGCGGCTGCTCCGAAGGCAGCAAAGACACCGCTGCCCGCCGCTAATCCGTTCCACCATGTGCTGAAGCTGCGCACCAGTCGTCCCTTTGCAAAATTCCCGCAATTATTTACAGTCTATAGCAACTACAGACTCAAGGGGTTTCGTGTGAAAATCGGAGATGTATCGAAACAGACCAGATGCAAAATCGAGACAATCCGATATTATGAGCGGATAGGAGTCATCGACCCGCCTCCACGAAGGGGCGCTTACCGCGACTATGGTCTTCGGGACATCGAGCGGCTGCGCTTCGTTCGGCGTGCGCGCGAACTCGGCTTCTCCCTTGAAGAGGTGCGGGCGCTGCTCGACCTCACACCGGGGCCCGATGTGCATTGCGATCAAGTGCAATCAATCGCGGAACAGCATCTCGGGAACGTCCGCGCCAAGCTGGCGGACCTCGCGCGCATGGAAACTGCTCTGACAAAATTGATCAGGCAGTGTGGCACTACCAGTGATGACCGGTGCCCGGTGTTGGAAAGTCTGGCTGGCGGCGAAGGCTAAGCCTAAACCTACGAGACCATAAGCAGACCGTCCGCTCCCACCCACCTGACGACGCTTCCCCCAAGCTAGCGATGTGCCAGGAGTTGGACCGACGCTAACGATCCGATTGCGGTGGTAATGGAACACTCAGGCGATCGACAGGCGCAATCATTCCAACCCACCGCAAACTTACTCGCTATTGCAAATCATTCGCATTGACGGACGGTGGCCTCGCTTCTATTCCGCCTGCGAACGATTCGCAGGAAGGAAATTATGAGGCCCTATCTTCTGCTCGGCGCCGCCAGCACCGCCCTAACGTTTGCGCCGGCTTATGCGCAGGATAAAGCGCAGCCGACCGACGCTCTCCAAGCAACCGAGAAGAGCGAAGAGGTCGATTCCAAGAATACAATTATTGTCTCTGCCACCCGGACGCCGACGCCGATCACTGCTATTCCAAACACCGTCAAGATCATCGGCCGGGAAGAGATGGAGACACAACTGGCTGTGAGCGCCAGTCTCCTCGACAGTCTTTCCTTTTCCATTCCCAGTCTCGCCCCGGCCCGACAAAAGCTAACCAGCACCGGCGAATCGCTGCGAGGGCGAACACCGCTCTACATGGTCGACAGCATTCCGCAGTCCACTCCGCTACGCGACGGAAAGCGCAGCGGTTTCACGATCGATCCGGCGTTCGTCGAGCGGGTGGAAGTCATCTACGGCGCGAATGCAATCCAGGGGGTCGGCGCAACTGGCGGTGTGATCAACTATGTGACCGTGGATGCCCCGAAAACCGGCGAATGGCTGAACCGGATCACCGCCGAGATCACTACCGACGATTTCGAGGAAAACGGCTTCCATTACCGCGTGGCCGGAGTGGCTGGTCGGAAGTTGGGCGCGTTCGATTTCGTGGGCGGCGCGGCTTACGAAAAGCATGACCTATTCTTCGACGGCAATGATCGTCCGATCGCGGTCGACACCATCCAGGGCGAACTGATGGACAGCCACAGCCTCGCGCTGTTCGGCAAAGCAGGCTTCGAGCCGGCACCGGGCCAGCGGATTGAGGGAACAGTAAACTTCTTTGAGGTAACCGGAGAAGGCGACTACACGACGGTTCTCGGCAACCGAGATGCCGGAGTTCCAGCCACTTCCGTCCCAGGAACCCCGGCTGGCGATCCCACCTTCACGGAGGCGTTCAACGCGGCGCTGTCCTATTCGCACGACTCCTTGCTCGGCGGAGATCTGACGCTCCAGGGCTACTACTTCGACTTCTACGCCCTTTATGGTGGTGATACTTTCCCGGTCTTTCAGGATCCGGCAATCGCGCCGGCAGGAACGCTGTTCGACCAGTCCGCGCTCAGCTCTGAAAAATACGGTGCGAAGCTGACGTGGGTGCGTAAAGATGCGCTCTGGAACGGACTGCAACTGGCCCTCGGGGCCGATTACCTGCGCGACCGCAGCTTTCAGGAGCTGGCACAGACAGATCGGCTCTGGGTGCCGGAGTTGATTTATCACGGCTGGGCTCCTTTCGTGCAGCTGGAACAGGCGCTGGCAGGAGAGGTGGTGCGATTGTCCGGGGGAGCGCGTTGGGAGAATGCGACGCTCGAGGTCCCCGATTTTACTACTATCGCCAGCGCAAACAGCACCTTCGTGGAGGGCGGCGAGCCCAGCTTCGACGAAGTTCTATTCAATGCCGGCATCGTTCTCAAGCCGATGGACGGCTTCACGCTCTTCGGTTCCTACGCCCAGGGCTTTACCATGCCCGATGCTGGCTTGATTCTGCGCTCCGTGAGCACGCCGGGGCAGAGTGTCGAAGAACTTGTCGACCTGCAGCCCGTCATTGCCGACAACGTCGAAGTTGGAACTGGTTGGCGCGGAGGCGGCCTCGATCTGACGGCGAGCTACTTCTGGTCGAATTCGGATCTCGGCTCGCGCATCCAGGTCGTGGGGGGTGCCGGCCAGGTCCGGCGCGAGCGCACCGAAATCGAAGGGCTGGAAATCGCCGCCAGCTATAAGCTGGGCAGCGGGCACCGACTGGGCGCAAGCTTTGCCGCACTCGACGGACGGTTCGACAGCGACGGGGATGATATCGTCGATCGCGAACTCGATGGCCGCAACATCGCCCCTGATCGCCTTAACGCTTTCGTCGAAGGGCCAATCGCTGGACCACTGAGTGGGCGCGTCCAAGCGTCGCGCCTGTTCGATCGCACGTTCGAAAGCAACGACCCCAAGTTTAACTTCGACGGCTACACGCTCGTCGATTTGATCCTGCGTTACGAAACCGAGAAGGCCGGCGATTTCTCGTTGGCGGTCAGCAATCTGCTCGACGAACAATACATCACCTACTTCTCTCAGACGGTCACCTTCGTCAGCGATCGAGATTTCGTTTCGGGGCGCGGGCGAGCCGTCACCTTGCGTTGGCAGGGCAGCTTCTGAGCTACTGGAAAAAACCACCTCGCTAATTGTCATTCATGAAACCACCCACAGTAGTCCATCGGTGGGTTGGGGCGACCAAATCGTTTCATCAAATCGCGCCTATCGAGGGTTTTCGACCGATCAGTCTGTCCCTTTTCGTCGTGCTCCCTTGGCGACGGCGCCGGCCCTGAGGCCGACGCCGCATCGCGAAATTACTTCTTGTCGATTGACGTGATGACACTGCCTTCATCGCCAGCGCGGAATTCGAACGAGACTTCGTCACCAACCTTCACGTCATCACGAAGCTGCTGATTAGCCTCGAACGCCATGGTCATGGCGGGCCATTCAGTCGCGGGGACGGGGCCGTGATCGATCGTGATCGTTCCCGCTTCCGGATCAATCGCAGTGACAGTTCCTTCGGCGCTCGCGGACTTCGTAGCCCCGCCATCCGTCACGCGGTCGCCCATCATAGGCATGTCCGCGCCATCCATCGCCACCTGGTCATCGTCCATCGGCATGTCGCTCATGTCAGCGGCATCGTCACTCGGACCACAGGCAGATAGCGCCAGCGGTGCGGCGAGCGCCGTCATGAGGGTTGTGATACGCATTCATCTTCTCCTTGGGGGTGATTTGGCCGGTCTGGCCGGGGACGCCGCAGCAAAAGGTAGGCTGCAGGCAATACGAACATGGATAGGAGCGGGGCGGTGATCATCCCGCCGATCATGGGTGCGGCGATGCGGCTCATCACTTCGGACCCCGCGCCTGTGCCAATCAGGATTGGAAACAGGCCGGCGAGAATGACCGCGACCGTCATCGCTTTGGGCCTCACACGCAGCAATGCGCCTTCGCGGATGGCAGTCGACACTTCCCCAGCATCCGGATTGGTCCCGGACCGTTCCAGCGCGGATTTCAGATAGATCAGCATGATCACGCCGAATTCCGCAGATACCCCGGCCAAGGCGATAAAGCCGACGGCAGTCGCAACGGACTGGTTGTAGCCCATCAGATAGAGCAACCAAAATCCGCCGGTCAGGGCAAAGGGAAGTGTGCCCATGATGAGCAGGGCCTCATCAAGTCGTCGGAAGATCAGGTAAAGCAGCAGGAATATGATCGCGAGCGTTGCCGGAACGACGATCTGCAAGCGCTCATAGGCGCGAGTCAGATATTCGAACTGCCCGGCATAAGACAGGCTGACTCCAGGTGGCAGGTCGACCTGCGTAGCGATCGCTTGCTGCAGGTCGGTTACTACCGAACTGAGGTCGCGCCCGCGCACATCGATGTAGACGAAACTTGTTGGCCGACCTTGCTCGCTTTTCAACATCGGAGGGCCGCCAGTTACCCGGATATCCGCCACCGTGCCGAGCGTAATCTGCTGACCCGCCGGGGTCAGCATGGGCAGGTTGCGCAGCTGGTCGACACTGTCCCTGATCTCCCGCGGATAGCGCACATTGATCGGATATCGCGCCAGCCCCTCAACGCTGCGAGCAACGTTTGCACCGCCGACTGCTCCCGATACGATCTGCTGCACATCGGCGATGTTGAGGCTGTAACGAGCCGCTGCCGATCTGTTGATATCGACATCGACATAGCGACCGCCCGATAGCCTTTCGGCGAGCGCGGAGCTCACCCCCGGGATCTCCCCGGCGATCTGCTCGACTTGCAAGGCGACACTCTCGAGTTGGTCGAGGTCCTCGCCGGAAACCTTCACCCCAATGGGGCTCTTGATTCCGGTGGCGAGCATATCGATCCGGTTACGGATCGGCGGCACCCAAACATTGGCAAGCCCCGGCACCTGCACGGCGCGATCCAGTTCCTCGACCAGCTTGTCGGACGTCATGCCTTCTCGCCATTCGCTGCGTGGCTTGAAGCGGATGGTTGTTTCGAACATCGTGAGCGGGGCGGGGTCTGTTGCCGTGTCTGCGCGTCCGGCCTTGCCAAACACGGTATCCACTTCGGGCACTGATTTGATCAGTCGGTCGGTTCGCTGAAGGAGCGCAGATGCCTCCCCGGGCGACAGGCCAGGAAGCGCACTGGGCATATATAAGAGATCGCCTTCATCGAGCGGTGGCAGGAACTCCCCGCCCAGCCGAGAGAAGGGGATAAGTGTCGTCAGGAAAATCAGCCCGGCAATCGCCAGCGTCGTTTTCGGTCGATGCATCACCCAGTCGAGACCCGGGCGATAGGCGCGCGTCAGCACACGATTGATCGGATTACGCTCCTCCGGCGGAATCTTGCCGCGGATCAGCCAGCCCATCAGCACCGGTACCAGCGTGACAGACAAGATTGCCGCCCCAGCCATTGCGTAGGTCTTTGTGAAGGCAAGCGGAGCGAACAGCCGCCCCTCTTGTGCTTGCAGGGTGAATACGGGGAGAAAGGACAGGGTGATGATCAGCAGGCTGAAAAACAGCGCCGGGCCGACCTCTTTCGATGCATCGGCCACGATCCGCCACCGTTCCTTGGCCGACATGACCGTATCCGGATTCTCCTCAGTCCAGCGCTCGATATGCTTATGCGCATTCTCGATCATGACGACCGCCGCATCGACCATGGCACCGATAGCGATGGCGATACCACCCAATGACATGATGTTGGCGTTCACGCCTTGAAATCGCATCACAAAGAAAGCGGCGAGAACGCCCAGCGGCAGCGTGACGATCGCGACGAGAGCGGATCGCGCGTGCCAGAGGAACAGCAGGCAGACGATCGCGACAACGATGAATTCCTCGATCAGCTTGCTGGTCAGGTTCTCGATCGAGGCGTCGATCAGTTGCGAACGGTCATAGGTTGTGACGATTTCTACACCCTCAGGAAGGCTCGCCCGTAATTGATCGAGCTTGGCCTCGACCGCCTCGATCGTGCCGCGCGCATCTTCCCCCTGACGTAAGACGATGATGCCGCCCGCGACCTCGCCTTCGCCGTTGAGCTCAGCGATGCCGCGTCGCATTTCGGGGCCGACCTGCACATGCGCGACGTCGCCCAATGTCACCGGGACACCACCGGCTTCGGTGCGTAGCGGAAGGCTACGAAAGTCTGCCAAGTCCCCGAGATAGCCGGAAGCGCGAACCATATATTCGGCTTCGCCCATCTCGACGATCGAGCCGCCGGATTCCTGGTTGCCAGCCTGCACCGCGTTGACCACTTCAGCGTGAGTCACGCCCAGCGAAGCCATGCGATAGGGATCGAGGACGATCTGGTATTGCTTCACCATCCCGCCGACACTGGCGACTTCGGCTATGCCGGGTATCGTCTGGAGCTCGTAGCGCAGGAACCAGTCCTGCAGGCTCCTCAGGCCAGCAAGATCGTGATTGCCGCTGCGATCAACGAGGGCGTATTCGTAGATCCAGCCGACACCGGTTGCGTCAGGACCCAGCGTGCTTTCGACGTTTTCGGGTAGGCGATTCTGGACCTGATTCAGATATTCCAGAACGCGCGACCGAGCCCAGTAGAGATCGGTTCCGTCCTCGAAAATGACATACACGTAACTGTCCCCGAAGAAGGAGTAGCCCCGCACGGTTTTCGCACCGGGAACCGATAACATGGTGGTCGCCATCGGGTAGGTAACCTGGTCTTCGACTATCCGGGGCGCCTGGCCCGGGTAGTTCGACCGGATTACCACCTGCACATCGGACAGATCAGGCAGAGCATCGACTGGCGTCGTTCTGACCGCCCAGAAACCTGCCAAAGTCAGTCCGATGGCAACCAGCCCCACGAAAATGCGGTTGGCGATCGACGCATCGATAACGCGCCCGATCATTGGCTTGCCTTCGCAATCGAGACGATGCGCGGCCCGGTGGGGCGCTGCTCAAAGGTGAAAGTCACGCGGTCCCCGCTCTTGAAACCGCGCAACTGTGCGGGTCCTTCGCTGGCGAAGGTCATCGTCATCGCGGGCCACTCCAGTGCGGGCACCGGCCCGTGGCGCAGCGTGACTCCGCGTGCGGTGATGCTCTTGATGGTGCCCGTAGCGCGATATGTGGGGGACGCTTCGGTTTCTTCTTGCGTCTCGTCGCCCGGCGCGGCTGTCGGCGCCTCGTCTATTGGCCTCACGTTGATGCCGGCCAAACTGGCCTCGGAATCGATCAGGAACTGTCCCGAGGTCACCACCTTTTCGCCGGGGGCAAGTCCCGCCAGCACTTCCGTGCGTCCATTTGCCTCCCGACCGATGCGGACTTCCGCAGGTCGATAGCCGCCACTCTCCCGAGTGATCATAACGATGGCCCGCGAGCCAGTTCGGATTACCGCCTCGGAAGGCACAAGCAGGGCTTCTCGGCGCTCCGGCGCGAGTGTCACCTGCGCGAACATACCCGGCTTCAACCGTAATCCCGGATTGGGCATAGTCGCTCGCACGGTAATCGTGCGGCTGGCATCCTGCGCACTAGGCAGAACAGCGATGATCCGGCCAGCAAATCGTTCGCCGGGAAAGGCGGTCAGCGTCGCGCTGACAGGTTGCCCGACACGCGCGCTGGCCGCCAATGCCTCCGGCACCGCCGCTTCTAGCCAGATCGGATTGTAACCGCTGATCTCAGCGAGCATCTGACCCGCGCCAACAGTCATGCCCGGTCGCACACCCAGCGAAGTGATCGCTCCTGATTGGGGAGTGCTCACCGTTATTGTGGTATGAGGCCTGCCGCTTCGAGCAACCAAGGAAATTATCGAGTCGGGCATGCCAAGCAGCCGCAACCGCTCACGTGCCGCGCGGATAAGGGCTTCATCCCCCGTCGCAGCGACGGCGAGAAACTCGTTTTGCGCTCCTCCCCATTCTGGGATCAGGAGGTCGACGATGGGTGCGCCCCTCGCAATCAGGTCTTGCGGCGCATGGCCATAGGTCCGCTGCACGTAACCACCCGCGCGGGGCTGCACGATCGCCACCTCGCTGCCGTTGTAGGCGAGCGTTCCGGTGACACTTGTTTCCGGTTCGAGCACGCCGAATTCGGCCGTGGCCGTTCGAATACCCAGGTTCTGGACCAGCGTGGGGTCAATACTGACCCCGCCGCCGCTCTGGGCATCGCCGCCAGCGCATTTCGGCACCAATTGCATGTCCATGAAGGGCGATTTTCCCGGTTCGTCGAACCGTTGGTCCGGGACCATGGGATCATACCAGTATAACACTTCCTCACAGCCAGCATCGGTCCCGGCATCGTTGCTTGTGCCGGCACTGTCTTCACCCAGCGTCGAAAGGCCATAGCCTGCGGCAATACTCACAAGCGCGATGCCAGCGGCTGCCAGATACGACCGCTGGCGCGGCGTAAGGCGTTCGAGAACAGCCTTCATTACCGGTTCTCCCCGTAGGTGAGTTGCAACTTCACGGCCGCCTCGACCGCCGCCTGTTCGCGTTCGAGTATCTCCAGCTCCAGAAGCGCGAGCGCAGCTTTGGCTGCAATCACGTCGACGAGATCGGCTCGTCCTGCGGCGAAGCTGGCCGTTTCAAGGGCGGCACGGTCGCGCGCTAGCGGGAGCAGCTCATCACGCGCGCGCTCCCATTGCCGAACCGCGCTGCGCCAGGCAGCAAGATCGGCTTCGAAGTTCGCGATCAACGCACGCCTGCGATCTTCGCGTTCAGCCACGGCCGCGGCGGCTTCGGACTCGGCTGCAGCAATGCGCGGGTTCTGCCTGCTGCCGGCAAAGATGGGAAGGGTAACCGATCCCATAATGGAAACGGCATCGCCGAAACCGCTACCACGACGACCATAGGTGACGCTCACTCCGAAATCGGGCCTCTTCTCAGCTTTTGCGAGGTCGATGCCTACTTCCGCCTGCACACGTTCGGCGTCTGCCAGCATCAGTTCCGGATTGCCTTCCAGATTGAGGCGCAGGGATTGTGGCTGGGCGGTAGGCAGGGGCGCTACGCCGACAGCAACCGGATCCTCGGTGGGCACGTAACGCGTAATGCGGGCCTGCGCGGCCTCGCGTTCTGCATCGATGCGGGTCATCGCGTCTTCGATTTCGAGCAGCTCGCGCCGTATCGCGAGGCTCTCGGCTGGGCGAGCTGAACCCGAAGCTACGGCGCTATTGGCGACCGGCACCATGCTCCGCAAATCGTTGAGAGCTTCACGAGCCAAATCCAGTCTAGATTGAGCATAATAGAGGCTTACCCAAGCCGTCCCCGCTTTGACGAGGACATCGCGCTCGGCAACGCCTAGCTGCGCCTCGGCTAGTCGCACCTCTGAACTCGCGGCAGCCGATCGCGCCCGCCGCCTGGCGAGATTGGGAATCTCCTGGTCGACCCCGACGGCAAATTGCGTGGGCAGTTGCTCGCCGAACTCGAACGCTACCGGGCCGGTAACGGGGAGGTTCATTATACCTGCGCGAACACGCGGATCGGGCAGCGCATCCGCAGCCTTGGCCGCTTCGCGCCTACCTTGGACCCGCAGGTCACCAGCTTGCAGCGTGGGTTGTTCGTCTCGCGCAGCCGCGAGAGTTTCTTCATAGCCGATCGACTGTGCATTCGCAGTCTGAGCAGCAAGCAGGGCCGTCAACGGCACCCAGCCATTTCGCCAATTCATAAATCTCACTCATGCTGAGCAAGCATGACGGGCCAATACGTCGATGCCCGGCAATTTCCCGGGCGCACCAATGCATCCGTCAAGCTCGCAAACGACGCGAAGCGCCATCCGGGAAAATCAGACGGTGAGTGTGGCTTTTGGAGGAGGCGATTCCGGTATGAGTGGCGCGCTGTTGAGCCACTTGATGCCAAGGGGAAGAAAGGACTGCGGCACTGAAAGCTGGACCATGTCCGAAGGGCTATCACCGGACATCGCTAGTGGGGGCAGGCAATTCATGGCAACCAGACAAGCAAGGTTCATGTCCTCGCATGGCGTGCCGCTATCTGTTTCGGGAGATCCTGTCATTGCAGTCATCTCCATTTCGGAACAATGTTCCGTGCTCTCAACTTCCAAGCTCATGGGAACCGCCGCATAAGCCGCAGCCTGCACGGTCAAGCCACCGGCAATCAGCATGAGGAAGAGGATACGGAACAATCGCACGAGGCATAGCTAAAGAGTGGGAGGCGGAAAAGCAACGAGCTTCCCCGTTTCGCTAATTCACCAAGCGCAAGCTATGCTTGGCCAGCACGCTCTCAACTCGTAATGCAAGCCGTCCACGAAATCTGGCTTTATGGGGTAATGCTCAACAACAGCCAGCCTTCGCGGGCTCTTCGATTGGCTCCGAGATTTCTCGCAGGAGCACACCGGCCTCCTTCTTGCTGCCCTCCATCGCTATGTCGGCCTGAGAAACAATTCCGCAGCACTTTCCTTGCTCGTCGACCACGGGAAGCCGGCGAAGCTGCCCGTCTTCCATCTTCGCGCAGCAGTCCTCTACCGATTCTTGGGGCTTGGTTACTAACTGTTGGGACATCACGGCCTCCACAGCGGTGTCGCTTGATTTACGTTCAGCGACGCACCTGCAAGCGATGTCCCGATCTGTTACGACCCCCACGAGGACGCCGCTCTCGTCGATCACCGGGATTTCTCCACAATCGTTGTCGATCATCAATTGTGATGCCGTCTTCACGCTATCTGATGGCGCACAGCACGCGGGATCCTTCGTCATGATATCTTCGACCTTCATCATTTCCTCCTTTGATCGAGAGAAGGTGACGATCATAACTATGGGTGGGATGCGAACATCATCCCGGCACACAAGACAGAGCGAAAACTACCTGCGATAAAGGTGTCGTGGAAGCGCTCACTTCCGATCCCTGGATATCCGAACAAACCCCCGATGCGTCACTCGGGGGGCCTAGCTCTTCGCGCTTTGAGGCTTATCCAGGCTTGCCCTCGTATGTTCCTTAATCATCAGCAGCAGTCCGGCAAATACCAGCCCAAAGCCGATCAAATGCGACCAGCGAAAGGTCTCGCCCAACAGCACATAGGACAAAACCAGCGCCGAAATGGGCATGATCGCCATGGCTCCGGCGGTGAGCGCTTCGGGTGCCTCTCGCGCGCCGTTATACCATAGGACCGGAGCCAGCCCGCCTGTCGCTGCGCCCCAGAAGATCAGGGCTGCAGAGGCTCGTATTTCAACCTTCGACAGGTCGAACGGCCTGGGGTCGAAGAGCATGGCGAGAACTACGAACAGGATCGCGGCGACTAGCGATGCAGCCAAAGTCGCTTCGAGCGAGCTAATATCGTTGGACAGTTTCTTAGACAGCAGGGTGTAGGCTGCTTCGCAACATACGGCTGCAGCAACAAGTGCTGCTCCTAGTAGCGGTGCTCCGCCAGCACCGTCCGTATCATTGCGAAGCAGATTGATCGCTGCGATACCAGCCACTGCAAGAGCGAGCGCGCCCCATTTACGGCCGTTCATCGCGGCACCGAAAAATAGGACCGCTGCACCTGCGGTCACGGCCGGAGTAGCGCTCATGATCGTCGAGCCGACAACGCCCGAGGTAAGACGCATACCAAACAGCATCGTCGCCGTGAATCCGACCATTCCGAAAGCCGAGATCGCCAGTATCACCAAAAAGTCTGAACGTTTGGCTCGTGCGAAACATTGGGTCATCCACCAAGTAAAAGGCGCGAGCACGATACACGCGATGCCCATTCGCAAGGCCGATGCGGTGAAGATATAGAAATGCTGGCCAATGATCTTGCTGAGTGGGGTCGCGCTACCGAAGAGCGCCATCCCCGAAAGCAATTGAATGATAACGGTCGTGCCAGCGGAGGTCTTCTTGGACTTCATATCGAAGTCGGGCGCTTATCACGCTTGGCTAGTAGTCGGCAACGCGGGCCACGCTATGTCACGGTCTTTCTCTCTGAACGGCATGCGGGGGCCTAGCCGTGCGCGAGTTCGCGGCAGACCTGATAGAAAACTTCAGCGGCACCACAGAGTGCGAGGCCCGCCGAGACGATACCCAACCACACGTCGGTGCATTTGTCGGTGTTCCGGAAACGGGGGCTGGTTTCTTCAACGAAGGAAGTGCGCTCAGTTACCACAATGTCGAGCGAGGAGGCGTGCCGATATTAGCTTTTCTGTCGGAAGGCGCCAATTAGCATCCCGCCGGGCGCTATTGGGGGGGCGGACTGTCTGCTTCTTGCAGGTCGGCCCAAGATAGCAAGCATTCGGCCCCCGCCCCGGTTGCGGACGTCCACTGTTGCAGCCACATAGCCTGAATGTCGGCCGATTGCTGTTCCGCCAAGTCCACCGAACTTGAAAAGCTTGCCCGCCAGCGCGAGCAGCGGCGCGTGCTCGTTGTCGTGCTCGCCATCAACGCCGTGATGTTCGTGCTCGAATTCGGCGCTGGCGTGATCGCCGGGTCCACCGCACTGATGGCCGATGCCTCCGACATGCTGGGGGATGCGGTGGTTTACGCCGTTAGCATCTATGCCCTCGCGCGCTCGGAGCGTTGGAAGGCGGGGGCAGCGATGCTCAAGGGGGTGGTGATTCTATGTCTCGGGCTCGGGATCGCGGTCAACGTGGCGCTCAAGATCGAGAGCGGCGTGCCGCCGTCCTCGACGCTGATGGTGGCGTTTGGCACCTTGGCGCTCGCCGCCAACCTCGTGTGTTTCCGTCTCCTCACCCGATTCCGGCACCAGGACGTCAACATGGCGAGCACTTGGGAATGCTCAAGGAACGACCTGATCAATAATTGCGGCGTGCTGCTCGCCGCCGCGCTTGTCTGGTGGTTCGCCTCGCCTTGGCCCGACATCGCGATTGGTGGTGTGATGGCGTTGATCTTCCTTCGCTCCGCCGTTCGCGTGATCGCTGACGCTGCACCGCAATTGCGCGCGACCTGAAGTCCGCTTCCCACCCGTATCGGTCATTCGCGGTTGCTTGATCGACTGGAAAGCGGCCCTTCCGCTTCGGGAAGGGCCACCTCGACTTTATATCTCCGTTCGCTCGGCGAGCAGTAGAGCATCTTCGATATCGACACCGAGATACCTCACAGTGTTCTCGATCTTGGAATGACCAAGCAAGATCTGGATCGCTCGTAGGTTACCAGTCGCCTTGTAGATCATCGGAGCCTTGGTTCGCCGCATCGAGTGTGTCCCGTATTCCTCCCGGCGAAGTCCGATGGCTGTGACCCACTCATCAACCAGTCGAGCATACTGCCGTGTGCTTAGGTGACCGTCGCGATCTATCCGGCTTGGGAAGGCAAAATCACCAATAGTGCCGCCACGACGCTCGAACCACGCCATGAGGCTGGCTCGTACGTCACTGGTCAGTTCGAACTGAACCGGCCGGTGCGTCTTTTGCTGCATGATGGTCGCTCGTCTTCGGATTTCACTGCCAGCGACCAGATCGCCGATCTTGAGTTTGACCAGGTCGCAGCCGCGTAACTTGCTGTCGATGGCTAGGTCGAACAACGCTCGGTCTCTGACCCTTTGCTCACGATCGAGAAAGAAGCGAACCGCCCATATTTGCTTCTGCGAAAGTGGTCGCTTGGTCCCGACTTTCTTTCCGGCGTTGCAAGGTGTTCGATCCTGCATCGGCGGATCGTAGTCTGAGTAGCCCATGGCATTTCTCCTCGGCCAAGAATCGGCCAATTGAGGAACGCGAAGGCACCCGATCTCAAGCAAATCTTATGGCGGCTTTCAGCTATCGCGAAGGATGCTCGCTACGACCGAAATCAGGGCGCAAAACGGACATTCGTTTGCCCCCACTTTCCATTCGACTTCGCGACCAAAGCAAGCATTGGTGCTGTCAGTGTATCGCGGCCCCTGAAGGCGGGCTGCCGCCCCGACGCAGCGCGCGAGCCGGGGCCTTGGGTGGTGGCAGGCGACATAATGCCGTCTGAGACCAGGAGAACCACTCATGACGAAGCAGACCGAAAAAGCAGCAGAACCCAAACGCGAGACCAAGATCGACAAGGTCATCGCGCTGCTTAAACGCAAGCAGGGCGCAACCCTCGATGAAATGGTGAAGGCCACCGGCTGGCTGCCGCATACGACCCGCGCAGCGATGACCGGTCTGAAGAAGAAGGGGCATACGATCGAGCGCGACAAGCGCGGCGGGATGTCGTGCTATCGTATCACGAAGAGCGCCTGAGGATGGCAGAACTGTCAGACGAGCTGGCTGCCCTTGCAGCGATGGACAAGCCAGCACTCGGCGACCGGTGGGTGAAGCTCACCGGTCGACCGATCCCCAAAGCCAGCGCGCAAATGCTGCGCCTGGCAGTAGCTTATGAGCTGCAGTCCAAGACCGGGCGCGGCCTGCCGCGCAAGATCATGCAGCGGCTCGATCAGGCTGCGAGCGGGAAGACGACGACGCAGGACATCCGGCCAGGCATGCGCCTCGCGCGTGAGTACGGCGGCAAGCTCCACGTGGTCGCGATCGGCGAGCATGGCGAGATCATCTGGAATGAGCGGCAATGGCGCTCCTTGAGCGAGGTGGCCCGCGCGATCACTGGCACGCGCTGGTCGGGACCTGCCTTCTTCGGCTTGAAGACAAAGGCGAAGACAGCATGAACAAGGTCCGCTGTGCGATCTATACCCGCAAGTCGAGCGAGGAGGGACTGGAACAGGACTTCAACTCGCTCGATGCCCAGCGCGAGGCCTGCGCTGCCTATATCCTGAGCCAGGCTTCGGAAGGCTGGTCACAGCTTCCCGCGGTTTACGACGATGGCGGCATCTCGGGCGGAACGCTCGAACGTCCCGCGCTCAAGCGGCTGCTGGCAGATGTCGCTGCAGGCACGATCGACATCGTGGTGGTCTACAAGGTCGACCGGCTGACACGCTCGCTGCTTGATTTCGCTAAGCTGGTCGAAGCCATGGACAAGGCAAAGGTCAGTTTCGTGTCGGTCACGCAGTCATTCAACACCACGACCAGCATGGGACGGCTGACTCTCAACATGCTGCTCTCCTTCGCGCAGTTCGAGCGCGAGGTGACCGCCGAGCGCATTCGCGACAAGATCGCTGCTTCGAAGGCCAAGGGTATGTGGATGGGCGGCGTGGTGCCGCTCGGTTATAAGGCGAACGGCAGGACGTTGGCGATGGACAATCAGCACGCCGCTCTCGTTCGCAGCATCTTCAATCACTATCTGGAGGTCCGCAACGTTCGACTGCTAACAGCGCAGCTCTCGGAGCAGGATCTCCGTGTCCCCAAGCGTGTGACCGGCACCGGGCGCAAACTGGGCGGCAAGCCGTTTACGCGCGGGCAGATCTACAAGATCCTCTCCAACCCGATCTACATTGGCAAGATCTGCCACAAGGGTGAGATTTACGATGGCCAGCACTCAGGCATCGTCGATCGCGAGACGTGGGATCGAGTGCAGGCGCAGCTCGAAGCCAATACGCAAGGTGAGCAGCAGTCGCGTACGGGAAGGACGCCAAGTCTGCTGGCTGGTAGGGTCTTCGACAGCGAGGGCAACGCCCTGATTGCTAGCCACGCGACCAAGGGGACCACGCGCTACCGATACTACATCGGAAAGGGCGGCGAGGGCGACACCTCACTAGCTCAGCGAACCCTTCGCATTCCCGCGCCCGAGCTGGAGAAGGTCGTGTGTGAGCTCGTAGCAAAGGAGGTTGAACGGCCGCTAGGGTTGCTGGCGAAGGCGGGCATCGAGCTGACAGCTGATATCGTTGCGAACCTCGCAGATCCCTCCGCCAGCCTGGCGACCGGGCTGAGAAAGCGGGAGCGAGCCACGGTGCGAATGTGCATCGCGAAGGTCACCATCAGGCCCGCGCAGCTGACAATAGAGCTATATGCCACCGGCCTTTGCGACTTGCTGTCCATCACGCCAACTTCACCAGCAACAACCAATCCAGCGATATCCATAAACGCGAACCTCCGGCGCAGCGGTCGCGCTGTTCGATTGATCCACGACGGCTTGTCGAAGTCGACTGAGGGCGAGCCTCAGGAGCACCTCCTGAAGCTGCTCCATCGCGCTCGCGCCTGGTGGCAGATGATGCTGGACCGCAAACTTACTATCTCGGCGCTCGCACGCGAACAGCAGGTGACCAGCTCCTACGCATCGCGCGTCGTGCGATTGAACTTCCTAGCGCCCGAAGTTGTCGAAGCGATAGCTACGGGAAAGCAGCCTATCGATCTCGATGCGAAGAAGCTGTTCGGTATGAGCGACCTGCCACTATCGTGGAACGAACAGGAAGACCTTTTGCTCGACAGATAGATTCGCGAGAAAGCGACTGGCGAGCGGCGGGCGACTGCTGCTCGTGTTCGTTGGGGCATCAAACAGCGAAAGCGAAACGGGTACCTCTGAATGAGGCGCCAGAGAATGTTGGGGGGGTGGCTACTGAACGAGCTTCGACGCGCTCTCCGGCTGACCACCTTCCGCGCCGAACGACGCAGAACTGCGGCACGTTCCGTCATTAAGAAAATCGTTCTCTATGAATGACTTATGTGTGGCGGAGCAGGAGGGATTCGAACCCTCGATACGGGGTTACCGTATACACACTTTCCAGGCGTGCGCCTTCGACCACTCGGCCACTGCTCCGCATGCTCTCTTGTTGCCCTACCGCTTTGCTACTTGAGGGCAGAAATCCCGAGAAGATCCCCGGCGCTCAAGCAGCACACAGCGTGGTAGCGTCACAAAAGAGCCGCGCGTCTAGCGGCGGGGCGATGATTCCGCAAGCCGGAGCGGGAACCGGATGATTGCGGATGGCGTTTTTGAGTGTACAACATTCGTGCGACGGTGCTGCGCGGATCAGGCATACCCTGCGAACACCGTCTCGAAGCCCCCTCCCGCCCGTACAATGCGCGAGAGGGGGCTTTTGTTTTGTCCGGGCCGGTGGCACCAGTTCGCGCATGACCAGGCCCCTGATTTCGCTCGCCGCGCTGCTCGCGCTCGCCGCTCCCGCCATCGCGCAGGAGGAGACACCTCCGCCGGCTCCGTCGCCAGGGGAGATCGTGGCGCAGGCGCCTGCCGAGGAATGGGTCGCCATCGCACCCGAGGATCTGCTGGTGATGACGCTGGCCCCGGCCGAAGACGGAAGCGAACGCAAGGTGGTGATCCAGCTGATGCCCGCGCCGTTCAGCCAAAGCTGGGTACAGAACATTCGCACCTTCGCCCGTTCGGGCTGGTTCGACGACATCACCGTCAACCGCGTGCAGGACAATTACGTCGTCCAATGGGGCGATCCGAACTACGACAACCCCGAAAGCAGCGGCGAACAGAAGGCACTCCCGCCGGCGCTCGTCGAGACCGACGAGCGCGACTACACGGTCAACGGAGACGCCATCAGCCTGTCGACCCTGCTCGCCGATTCCGAACGCGACCTGGCGCTCGAAGCCGAATCCCTAGTTTCCGGGAACAAGACAGCCGCCGTCATCATCGCCAATGGATTGGTCGATTCCTATGCGCAGCTTTCGCTGTTTCACGAGGGTTGGCCGCTGGCGTCGAACGTGGGGTCGGACGATGAGGGCGAACCGGCAAGTGTCTGGCCGATCCACTGCTACGGCATGGTCGGTGTGGGCAGGAACATGTCGCCCGACGCAGGCACGGGCGCGGAACTCTATACGGTGATCGGCCATGCCCCGCGCCACCTCGACCGCAATATCGCCCTTGCTGGCCGGATCGTCGAGGGGATGGAGCATCTCTCCAGCCTGCCGCGCGGTTCGGGTGCGCTGGGCTTTTACACCGAGGAAGAAGCGGACAAGCGCACACCGATCCTCTCGGTGCGGGTCGCCAGCGACCTGCCCGATGGAGAGCGGCCGCGCTTCGAATACCTCTCGACCGACGGCGCCAGCTTCGCGCGTTATGCCGACGCCCGCGCCAACCGCCGCGATCCCTTCTTCATCGTGCCGGCAGGCGGCGCCGACATCTGCAACATCCCCGTGCCGGTGCGTCGGGTCGCCGATTGAGCGAGACACTCTCCTGGCGCGGACCGATCACCCGCTGGGATGGCGAGAAGGCGGTCTACCACCTCCTGACCATCGGCGGCGGCGTGGCAGAGGATCTTACCATGCATGAGCGGCTGCGGCGCCTCGAATTGGGCGGCAGGCGCGGCTTCGGTTCGGTGAAGGTGATGGCGACCATCGGCGGGACGCGCTGGAAGACCTCGGTCTTTCCTTCGAAGTCGGGCGAGTGGTGGCTGCTCGTGGGCAAGAAGGTCCTGAAAGCGGAAGATCTTGCGGCAGGCGACGAGGCAGAGCTGGCGCTCGAATTGCTCTAGAGCTTCTGCATCAGTTCGATGCGGTTGCCGAAGGGATCGGCGATGTCGCCGCGGACATAGCCTTCCAGCTCCTTGCCCGGCTTGAAGCGGACGTTTGCCTTCCCGAGCCGCGCCACCAGCACCGCGAGATCGCTGACCAGCAGCGCCGGATGCGCGCGCCGCGCGGGCAGGAAGGCATCCTCCACCCCGCAATGGATCGCAACGCCCGCGCCTTCGAACCAGCAGCCGCCGTTGACCGCGAGATGCGCGGGCTTGGCCACTTCCTCCAGCCCCATCAGATCGACCCAGAAGCGCCGCGCATGCGATTCGCCGCCATGCGGCATGGCCAGCTGGACGTGGTCGATCCCGGTAATCACACGCGCTCGGCCTGCGCGACCGAGTCGCTCGCCCTGAGCGCACTCAAGATGCGGGTGAGGTGGGGCACGTCCTGCACCTCGAGATCGATCTCGTAGGTGGTGAAGGGATGGTCGAGCTGGGTCTGCTCGAGGCTGGTCACATTGACGTGGTTCTGCGCGAAGATGCCGGCCATCTCGGCGAGCGTGCCGGGCCGGTCGTAGAGAGTGACCCGCAGCCGACCGACCGCGCCGCGCGAGCGCTTGCCCCACGACAGGTCGAGCCAGTCGCTGTCGATCCCGCTGGCGAGACGGGTGCAGTCGATCGTGTGCACCTCGACCCCCTCGCCCGGCTTGCGCAGGCCGACGATGCGGTCGCCTGGCACCGGGTGGCAGCATTGGGCGAGCTGGAAGCCGACGCCGGGGGTCAACCCGCGGATCGACAGCGCCTTGCCGCTCTTGGCCCAGTCGGGCTCGTTCTCGAGTTCGGCGGTACAGCCCGGAACCAGCGCCTCCATCACCACGCGGTCTTCGACCTTGGCCGAGCCGATGGCGTAATAGAGGTCTTCCTCCTCCTCCATCTCGAGCCGCTTCAGCGCCTCGCGCAGCGCCTTCTTGCCGATCTTGGCGGGCACGCGCAGCGCAATTTCGTCGAACAGTTTCTGCCCGATCTCGGCCACTTCGGCCCGTTCCCTCAGCCGCACCGCACGGCGGATCGAGGCGCGCGCCTTGCCGGTGACGACGAAGCCCAGCCAACTCAGCTGCGGATCGGCATGGTCGCTCTTGATGATCTCGACCACATCGCCGTTGTTGAGCTGCGTGCGCAGCGGCATGTGACGCCCGTTGATTTTCGCACCGACCGTCTGCGCGCCGAGATCGGTGTGCACCGCGAAGGCAAAATCGACCGGGGTCGCGCCCTTGGGCAGCTGGAACAGCGCGCCCTTGGGGGTGAAGGCGAAGATGCGGTCCTGGTAGATCGCCAGCCGCGTGTGTTCGAGCAGTTCGTCGGGATCGTGGCTGGCGTCGACGATCTCGATCAGGTCGCGCAGCCAGCCGACCTGCCCGTCGGGGCGATCGCCCTGCTTGTAGGCCCAGTGCGCGGCGAGGCCGAATTCGTTGCGGCGGTGCATCTCGCGTGTGCGGATCTGGACCTCGACGCGCATCGACTTGCCGTAGATCAGCGAGGTGTGGAGCGAGCGATAGCCGTTGTTCTTCGGCGTCGAGATGTAGTCCTTGAACTTGCCCGGCAGGAACTGCCAGGTCGTGTGCAGAACGCCCATCGCGCGGTAGCAGTCGGACACGTCCTCGCAGATGATGCGGAAGGCCATGATGTCGGTGACCTGTTCGAAGGACACGTGCCGCTCGGCCATCTTGCGCCAGATCGAATAGGGATGCTTCTCGCGCCCCGACACCTCGGTCACGATCCCCGCTTCGGCCAGCGCGTGCTTCATGTCGAGCGCGATCGCGTCGACCTGGCCGCCATCCTCGCTGCGGATCTGGTCGAGCCGCTGGGTGATGGTCTCGAAGGCCTCGGGCTCCAGTTGCTCGAAGGCGAGCATCTGCATTTCGCGCATGTATTCGTACATGCCGATCCGCTCCGCGAGCGGGGCATAGATATCCATCGTCTCGCGCGCGATCCGCTGGCGCTTCTCGGGATTCTTGATGAAATGCAGCGTGCGCATGTTGTGCAGCCGGTCGCCGAGCTTGACCAGCAGCACGCGAATATCCTCGCTCATGGCGAGGAGGAATTTCCTGAGGTTCTCGGCGGCGCGCTCGTTCTCGGGCATCTGCTCGATCTTCGAGAGCTTGGTCACCCCGTCAACCAACCGCGCGACATCGGTACCGAAATGGTCCTCGATGTCCTCGATCGTCGCCAGCGTGTCCTCGACCGTGTCGTGCAGCAGCGCGGTGGCGATGGTTTCCTGGTCGAGCTTGAGGTCGGTCATCAGCCCCGCGACCTCGACCGGATGACTGAAATAGGGATCCCCGCTCGCGCGCGTCTGCGTGCCGTGCTTCTGCACGGTATAGACATAGGCGCGATTGAGCATCGCCTCGTCGGCGTCGGGGTCGTATTCCTTGACCCGCTCTACGAGTTCGTACTGGCGCAGCATCGCAAATCACGATGTGAGGATTGCCCTGCGCAGGGCAAGGGGAAACTGCGCAAACTCCGTCCGGCCATGCATTTTTCTGCAACAGTGCTTGCACAGTCGGTGGCTTGAGCCACCGCGCCACACTTGTCATAGCGCGTATTCGGTCATGCCCGAATTCGACGCCCTGCTGCTCGCCCGCATCCAGTTCGCCTTCACGGTGAGCTTCCATTTCATCTTCCCGGCCTTCTCCATCGGCCTCGCGAGCTATCTCGCGGTGCTCGAGGGGCTGTGGCTCAAGACCGGCGAGCAGCGCTATCTCGACCTGTTCAAATACTGGCTGAAGATCTTCGCCATCGCCTTCGCCATGGGCGTGGTCAGCGGGATCGTCATGTCCTACCAGTTCGGCACCAACTGGGCGGTGTTCAGCGACAAGGCGGGGCCGGTGATCGGGCCGCTGATGGCCTATGAGGTGCTGACCGCCTTCTTCCTCGAAGCGGGTTTCCTCGGCGTCATGCTGTTCGGGATGGAGAAGGTCGGGCGCAAGCTGCATTTCGCCGCCACGCTGATGGTCGCGCTCGGCACCTTCGTCTCGGCCTTCTGGATCCTCTCGGTCAACAGCTGGATGCAGACGCCGACGGGCTACGAGGTGGGCGCCAACGGGCAGTTCCTGCCGGGCGAGAGCTGGCTGGCGATCATCTTCAATCCCAGCTTTCCCTTCCGCCTCGTCCACACCGTGCTGGCCGCCTATCTCACGACCGCCTTCGTGGTCGGCGGGGTGGGCGCCTGGCACCTGCTCAAGGACCGCACCAACGCCCATGCGCGGAAGATGTTCTCGATGGCGATGTGGATGGCGGCCATCGTCGTGCCGGTGCAGATATTCGCGGGCGACATGCACGGGCTCAACACGCTCGAGCACCAGCCGGCCAAGGTCATGGCGATGGAAGGCCACTACGAGAGCCACCCGGACGGTGCGCCGCTCTACCTTTTCGGCATCCCCAACGATGCGGAACAGCGGCTCGACTACGCCGTCGGCATTCCCAAGGCGTCGAGCCTGATCCTCAAGCACGACCTCGACGCCCCGCTTGCCGGGCTCGACACCATCCCCGACGACGAACAACCGCCGGTGGCCATGGTGTTCTGGAGTTTCCGCATCATGGTCGCGACCGGGTTCGCGATGCTCGGCGTGGGGATGTGGAGCCTGCTCGCCCGCTTTCGCGGCAAGCTCTACGACTGGTCCTGGCTGCATCGCGCCGCGCTGGTCATGGGACCGAGTGGCTTCGTGGCGGTGCTGGCCGGCTGGATCACCACCGAGGTCGGTCGCCAGCCGTGGGTCGTCTACGGCATGCTCCGCACTGCCGATGCCGCCAGCCCGCTGGCCGCGCCGGCTGTGGGCGCTTCGCTGCTGGCGTTCGTAGTGGTCTATTTCGCCGTCTTCGGCGTGGGCACGTGGTACATCCTGCGCTTGATGAAGGCACCGCCGCACACCGGCGAAAAGGGCGTCAAGCGGACCGAGAAGGGGCCGGTCCGGACGGCCGGCATCACCCCCGGCCCGACGCAAAACCCGGGCGGCGATCCCGATGTCCTGCCGGAAGACCGCGAGGAGGCGACCGATGGCCGTTAATTTCGACCTCACGGTGATCTGGGCCTTCATCATCGCCTTCGCGATCTTTGCCTATGTCGTCATGGATGGCTTCGATCTCGGGATCGGCATCCTCTTCCCGGCATTCGAGGTCGGGCCCGAGCGCGACCGCGCGATGAACTCGATCGCGCCCGTATGGGACGGCAACGAGACCTGGCTGGTGCTCGGCGGAGGCGGCCTCTTCGCTGCCTTCCCTCTGGCCTATGCGGTGGTGCTGCCCGCCACCTACCCGCTGATCATCGCCATGCTGCTCGGGCTCGTTTTCCGCGGCGTGGCGTTCGAATTCCGCTGGCGCGACCCGGCGCACCGGCGGCTGTGGGATTTCGCCTTCACCGGCGGGAGCCTCGTCGCGGCGATGGCACAGGGCATGACGCTCGGTGCGCTGCTGCAGGGAATCGAGGTCGTCGATCGCGCCTATGCCGGCAGCTGGTTCGACTGGCTGACGCCCTACACCGTCCTGACCGGTATCGGCACCGTGGCCGGCTATGCCCTGCTCGGCGCGACCTGGCTAGTGTGGAAGCTCGACGGCGAGGCGCAGGCACACGCGCGCAAACTGGCCCTGCGCGCCTTCTGGGCGACCGGCGGGCTGATGGCGCTGGTCAGCCTCTACAACCTCGTCCTGCGCCCCGAATATGCCGCCCGCTGGCTGACCGCACCCGAGCTCTACTACGCCGCGCCGGTGCCGCTGCTCACCGCCGCGCTGGCGATCGCGCTCTACCGCTCGCTGACTCGCGGCGGCGAGAGCCGGCCCTTCTGGCTGGCGCTCGGCCTGTTCCTGCTCGGCATGGCCGGGCTCGGGGTGACGATCTGGCCCAATGTCGTGCCGCCCTCACTGACCATCTGGGACGCCGCCGCGCCCGAGCGCAGCCAGATCTTCATGCTGGTCGGCGTCGGCATCACCATGCCGCTGATCCTCGCCTATACCGGCTGGGCCTATTGGGTCTTTCGCGGCAAGACCGGCCACGAAGGATATCATTGAGCGACGCGCCCGAAGAGGCCCCGCTGTGGCAGCGGCTGGCGTGGCTGGCGGCGATCTGGGCCGCCAGCGTCGCCGTTCTGGGCGTGGTCGCCTATGTCCTGCGGCTGTGGATCGGAACTAGTTGACGATCCGGTCGACACCCGCACGGGTCACCGCGTGGTATCCTGCCCGCGTCTTCGCATAGATCCGTTTCGCGTGCGCCTGACCCCAGTCGCCCTGGTCCCACAGCACCTTGAACAGCGGACGCACGAACTTGGCGCGACCCACTTCGGCTAGGAATTCCTTCGCCTGCGGCACGGCGGGCTCGTAACGATTGGCCAGCGCGAGTTCGAGCCACAGGAAGAGGATCTCGTTATTGCCGGTCTCAGACAGGCCGAGCGCGCTGTCGAGCGCCGCAAGCTGCTCGGCGCTGCGCTCCTTGGGGATACTGTCGAGGAAGCGCATCTGTTCGGCGGCGGTCCAGCCGGCATAGGCGGGCGGGATCGTGCCTTCGTCGGCATAGGCGGCCACCGCGCCGTCGACTTCGGCGAAGGCTGCGGGATCGGGCTTGGCGACATTGGCCGGCAGGCCGGGGGCGAAGATCCATTCGCGCAGCATCAGCTTCTTGGCCTCGGCCTCGTCGCGCACGAGGTTCGCCAGCATGTCCTCGTAGAACATCTCGCTCGTCGCCGGCTGGAAGGCGTGGCTGTCGAACCACTGGCGCAGCCAGGCGTCGAAGCGCTCGCGTCCGACCAGGCGCTCGACGGTACGCAGGAAGAAGTGACCCTTGTCGTAGGTGATCGCACTGCCGAGTTCGTTGGCGCCCGGTTCGTGGTGCAGCGCGGTCCCCGGTGCATCGTCTCCCACCTCGGCGAGCGTTTCCTCGATCCCGGCGAAGGCCAGTGCAGCCTCCTGCTCGGCGCGCTTCTTGCCATAGACCGCCTCGACGATGCGGTTCTCGAAATAGGAGGTCACGCCCTCATTGAGCCAGCTGTCCTCCCACACCGCATTGGTGACGAGATTGCCCGACCAGCTATGCGCCAACTCGTGCGCGACGAGGCCGTTGTTCGAACGGTCGCCGGCAATGAAGGTCGGGGTGAGGAAGGTCATCACCGGGTTTTCCATCCCGCCATAGGGGAAGGACGGCGGCAGCACGATCATGTCGTAGCGGCCCCAGCGATAGGCGCCGTAGAGCTTCTCGGCAGCGGAGACGAGCTGCTCGGTGTCGCCCACTTCCTTCGCGGCGCGCGGCAGCGTGGCGGGTTCGGCCCAAACGCCGGTGCGCGGACCGAGCTCGGCGAAATCGATGTCGCCGGCGGCCAGCGCGATCAGATAGGGCGGCACCGGCTTGTCCATCACGAAACGGAAGGCGCGGCGGCCATTGCCGAGGTCTTCGGGCTCGCCCTGGCGCACGCCGCTCATCACCACGTCGAGCGGCTTGGGCGCGGTGATGCGCGCTTCCCAGGTCTGGCGGATGCCGGGGCTGTCCTGCGTCGGGATCCAGCTGCGGTTGAGGATCGCCTGCCCCTGGCTGAAGAGGAAGGGATGCACCCCGCCCTTGGTCTGTTCTGGGCTGAGCCATTGCAGCGCCTCGGCACCGGCCGGCGCGCGATAGGCGATGCGCAATTTTGTCGCACCGTCGAGCGCGATCGTCAGGGGCGCGCCCTTACCGCCCTCCTCGACCGTTTTGCCGATTTCATAGGCCAGTTCACGGCCGGCGCCGTCGGTCACGCTGGCGATTTCGAGGCATCTGGTGTCGAGCACGATATCCTCGGCACCCGGTGCGGCGAGAACGTCGAGTTCGGCGACCCCGCCGACGCGCTTGGCATCGAAATCGAGATCGAGGTCGAGCGCGACATGCGTCACCCGCGCGACCTGCGGCTGGGCATAGGTCGCGCTGTCGACCGCGTCGGGTGTGGTGAGGATCGGCGAGACCATCCGCTCGGGCGCGGCGGCGACGGGCGCGGTGCCCTCCATCGTCGTGCAGGCGGTGCTGGCGAGCAGAAGGGCGAGGGGGGCGGCAAGGCGGCGCATGGGCAACTCTCCGAAGGTCTTTCGCGGCGGACCTGCTGTCCGCGCGCTGGGTTCTTTTCAACGCTGCCGCGCTATTGCCGATCCTGCGGTACAGCACCAGCCCTGCGCGGCAATTGGCATTCGCCAGGGCTGGAAATCCCGGAGAATGCATGCAATGAGAACGTTCACAGTCTTGGGGAGAGCATCATGATCCGCACCAGATTCGCGCTTTGCGCCGGAGTATTGGGCCTGCTGGCGAAGCCGCTGGCGGCCGAGGAACCGGCCGCCCGCACGCTCATCTGGGCCGACGAATTCAACGCGCCCGAGCTCGATCGCGACAAATGGGGCGTCATCGGGCCCGAGTTCTGGGTCAACAACGAACAGCAGGCCTATGTCGATGCGCCCGCCGTGCTCTCGATCGTCGACGGGCTCTCGGGCGCCGACGGCGGTGCGCTCATGCTGCGTCCCATATTCAAGCCCGGCGTCGATCCGCACCCCGACCGCAAGGCCGATTTCCTTTCGGGACGGGTCGAGAGCCAAGGCAAGTTCGACTTCACCTATGGCCGCGCCGAAGCGCGCATCAGGATGCCTGACGCGACGGGCGTCTGGCCCGCCTTCTGGCTGCTCGGCAACGACACATGGCCGGGTACGGGCGAGATCGACATCATGGAATATGTCGGCGAGAAGGACTGGGTCGGCGTGGCGCTCCACGGCCCCGGCTATTCGGGCGAAACGCCGCTGGTGAACAAGTTCTTCTTCCCCGAAGGCGACGATGTGACCGGCTGGCACGTTTATGCGGTCGAATGGAAGAAGGACGAGCTGCTCTTCCAGGTCGACGGCCACACCACCTACCGCGTCACCCGCCCGATGGTCGAAAACTACGGCAAATGGCGGTTCGACAATCCGAAATACCTGATCCTCAATTTCGCCATGGGCGGCGCCTATCCGTTCAAGACCAACGGGATCGAGAAGCCCTATAACGGCGTCCCGCAGGAGACCGTCGACAAGGTCAAGACCGGCGAAGTGGCGATGCTGGTCGACTGGGTGCGGGTCTACGCGCCCGAAGACGAACAAGCGGAGTGATCAGGCCCAGGTCGCCTCGGGCGGCAGGCTCATCAGGATGGCATCGATATTGCCGCCGGTCTTGAGGCCGAACAGCGTCCCGCGGTCGTAGACGAGGTTGAATTCGGCATAGCGCCCGCGCCATTCGAGCTGGGTCTGCTTGTCCTCGGGCGTGAAGTCGCTCTCCATCCGTCGGCGGACCAGCTTGGGAAAGACGTCGAGGAAGGCTTCGCCCACGTCTTTCGTGAAGGCGAGATTGCGCTCGAATGCCGCATCGTCGGGGCATTCGAGATGATCGTAGAAGATCCCGCCCACGCCGCGATGGACGCCGCGGTGGGGAATGAAGAAATAGTCGTCCGCCCACTTCTTGAAGCGTTCGTAATAGGTCGGGTTGTGCGCCGAGCAGGCGGCGCGGAAGCGGGCATGGAAATCCGCGGTGTCCTCGGCATAGGGGATCGGCGGATTGAGGTCGGCCCCGCCGCCGAACCAGGCCTTGCCAGTGGTGAGGAAACGCGTGTTCATGTGCACCGCGGGCACATGCGGGTTGGCCATGTGCGCTACCAGGCTGATGCCGGTCGCGGTGAAGCCGGGGTTCTCCGCGCTCGCGCCGTTGATCGTACCGGCGAACTCGGGCGCAAAATTGCCGCGCACGGTCGAGACGTTGACCCCGACTTTCTCGAACACCGTGCCCTTCATCAGCCCGCGCGTGCCACCGCCCGGATCGGGATTGCCCTCCTCTTCGCGCTGCCAGCTGTCGTACTGGAAGCGCGCCTCGGAACCCGCTTCGCGTTCGATCGCCTCGAACTCGGCGCAAATACGATCGCGCAGGCTCTCGAACCATTGGCGGGCGGTGTCGGTGTGCTGGGTCCTCTCGGTCATGCCAAGAGCCTTGCCATCCCCCTCTCGCTACGGCAATAGCGAGCCATGGTTCCCCTTTCGTTCGCAGGCGAGGAATGGCTCCTGACCGAAGGTCGCGCGCTCTACTGGCCGCGCGAGCGTGCGCTGCTGGTCGCCGACCTGCATCTCGAGAAAGGGAGCTTCTTCGCCCGCCACGGGCAGATGATCCCGCCCTACGACAGCCGCGAGACGCTCGAGCGCGTGGCGCACGCGATCCGCGAGACGGGCGCGCGGCGGGTGATCACGCTGGGCGACAATTTCCACGATTCGGACGGCTCGACGCGGCTCGAACCGCATGCGGCGGGCATGCTCGATGCGCTCACGCGCGCGGTCGACTGGGTGTGGATCACCGGAAATCACGATCACGGGCACGATCCCGATATGGCGACGCGCTGCGGCGGCACACTGGCTGAGGAACTCGAGATCGGCGGTGTGGTCCTGCGCCACCAGGCGCTGAGGGGCGAGACTCGCCCCGAACTCTCGGGCCATTACCATCCGCGCCTGCAGCTGAAGGTAAGGCAGCGGATGATCCGCCGCCCCTGCGCGGTGGTGAGCGCCAACGACGGGCCCGACGGTCGACCCAGCGGCCGCATGATCCTGCCCGCATTCGGCGCTTTCACCGGCGGCATGAACGCGGGTGATCCGGCGATCCTGCAGGCCCTGCAACCCGCCGACCGGATCGACGCGGTCGTGCCCGCCAAGGGCAAGCTGGCGCGGTTCAACCTGTGGAATCGCGCTGCCTAGGTGCAACGGTCGCGCGCAAATCTGCGCCCCAATCGCATAACACACTTCCGAATCTGCGGAACAATCCCTACATGGCCCCTTTGAATATCCGGCCACCAAAGGAGAGTGCCCCATAGCCCGTCCACCCCGCCGTAGCATGCAGATGCCCGTCAAGAGCGGCCCGCGCTACGATAACATGATCAATGTGCCGAAGGTCCGCGTGATCGATCACGAAGGCGAAAACCTCGGCGTTATGTTCACCCGCGAAGCAACTGAGCAGGCCAACGAGTTGGGCCTGAACCTCGTCGAAGTGTCCCCCAATGCGGACCCGCCGGTGTGCAAGTTCCTCGATGTCGGCAAATATCGCTACGAGGCGCAGAAGAAGGCCAACCTCGCGCGCAAGACGCAGAAGACCCAGGAAATCAAAGAGGTCAAGATGCGCCCGAACATCGACACGCACGATTACGACGTGAAGATGAAGAACGTCGTCAAGTTCATCGAGCACGGCGACAAGGTGAAGTGCACGCTGCGCTTCCGCGGTCGCGAGATGGCGCACCAGCAGCTCGGCATGGACCTCCTCAACCGCGTCCGCGACGATGTGGAGGAAATCGCCAAGGTCGAGGCCTTCCCGCGCCTCGAAGGGCGCCAGATGATCATGGTGCTGGCCCCCAAGTAAGCGGACGGCCGCACCGCCAACAGCGACGAACCGGGGAACGCAGGCCACTGCTCCCCGGTTTTTCTTTGCATGAAGAGCACCCTGGCCCTCACTCTCGCCGCCAGCCTCGCGCTTGCCGGATGTGGATCGCAGACGGACACCGAGGACGCCGTTCGGACGGTGGACCTCGAAGGGACGCCCGGCGATCCCATACCTTCACCACCTCCGCCGCTCGATACCGGTGAGAACGCCGATAATGACGGGCATCCCGACCTCATGCCGGCCCCGCTCGAACCCGAGATCGAGCGCACCGAAACGGGCGCACGCAATGTGCTTCTTTCCTTCGCACGGGCGATCGAACTGCGCGAATTCGACCAGGCATGGGCGATGCTCGATCCGGCGGATCAGGAAAAATGGCCCAAGGGCGAATGGCGCAAGCTCTTCGCCGACCTCGGCAAGATCACCGTGGCGGTACCCGGTGGGATCCTGGAGGGTGCGGCGGGTTCGTCCTACTACACCAGCCAGGCCACGATTACCGCGAAGGACAGAGAGGGGCGCCCCATAAGCTATGAAGGGCCTATCGTCCTGAAGCGCGTCAATGATGTACCCGGCGCGTCTCCGGAACAACTCCGCTGGCACATCGACAGCGTAAAGCTCGACTGGACCCACTAGCCCCCGCCCCGCCCGCTTGCTAGCAGCGCGGGCGGGAGAGTGGGATGAACGCCAAGACTATCGGACTGTTCGTGGGTGCGCTCGCATTGCTGGCGAGCATTGTCCTGCCCGCGCCTGCGGGGATGACGCGCGAGGCGTTCGTCGTCGCGGGCCTGGTCCTGCTGATGGCCTCGTGGTGGATGACCGAAGCGCTGCCGCTGACGGCGACCGCGTTGATGCCCTTCCTCGTCCTGCCCTTCGCCGGGGTGATGGACGCCAAGGCGACCGCGAGCGCCTATTATTCGCCGATCCTGTTCCTCATCCTCGGAGGCGCCTTCATCGCGCTCGCGATCGAACGCACCGGGCTCCATCGCCGTCTCGCGCTCGCACTGCTCCAGCTCGTCGGCCACCGCGGGCAGACGGGCGTGCTGCTCGCATTCATGGTCACCGCGGCGATCCTCTCGATGCTGATTTCCAACACCTCGACCGCGCTGATCATGATGCCGATGGCTCTCGCCGTGCTGCGCGGCGGCGGATCGGAGGATGGCGACACCGAAGGGCTCGCCGGCGCGCTACCCATCGGGATTGCCTTCGCTGCCTCCATCGGCGGGCTGGGCACTCTGGTCGGGTCGCCCACCAATGCCATCGCCGTGGGGCTCGTCGACACGCTCACCGGCACACGGATCACCTTCGCGCAATGGGCGCTCTACGGCTTTCCCGTGGTGATCATCGGCGTCCCTCTGGCCGCGCTGCTGGTCGGCCGAGTGCAGAATGTCCGTGCACATCCCTTCGATACCGAGGCCGCGCGTACCGCGATCGACACCCACGATGCCTGGACAAGTCCCGAGAGGCGACTGGTGCCGGTGGTGGCAGTCACCTTCGTACTGTGGATGGGGCAGATGTTGATCGCGCCCTACCTGCCCGAGGGATCGCTGACCGACGGCACCATCGCGGTGCTGATGGGGCTGACTCTGTTCCTGTTGCCCGACGGCACCGGCCGACCGCTGCTGACCTGGGAAGAGGCCAACCGCGCGCCCTGGGGTGTCATCATGATGTTCGGCGGCGGCCTCGCGCTTGCCGCCGGGATGAGCGCGAGCGGGCTGGCCGACTGGCTCGGGCAGGCGCTGCTGCCGCTCGAGGCCTGGCCGCTGGTCTTCGTCGCCCTCGCGGTCGTCGCCATGGTGGTGCTGATCACCGAATTCGCCAGCAATGTCGCCACCGCCAGCGGGATCATCCCGGTGGTCGCGAGCCTGACGGTCGCGCTCGGCGTCGACCCCGTGCTGCTCGCCATGCCCGCCGCGCTGGCGGCGAGCTGGGGCTTCATGCTGCCCGCCGGGACCGGACCCAACGCCATCGCCTGGGCGACGGGCCGCATCCGCATCGAACGGATGGTCAAGGCGGGCATATTGCTCGACCTGTTCGGCATCGCGATGATCGTCGCCGTGGTCTGGGGAATGCACGCGCTGATCGGCGGCTGATTTTCCTACAGCGCCCGCACGCTGTAAACGGACGCGATGGTCATGCGCTCGCCCCCTCTTGCGTCCGATTTTCCCGTCGACCGCGATCGAAGAATTTTTGGCGCAGGACCGTGGTCCATGCGGTCCATGTTGCAGGCTTCGCCGCAGTTGAAACCAACATCGCTCCGCAATATGGAGCGCAACCGAAAGCGCTGTCGGCGGAGAGGCGTTCCTGCGGAGGTTAGGAACGGGCGCCCCGGCCAGCCCACCCGGCTCCCGCCTTCCTGGGAGCGTGATTCAGGAAGGATGCTCGTCCCATGAGCGAACACGAAATCGACCCCACATCGCCCCGCATGGCTCCCAAGCAGGAGGTCACCAAGATCGCCGGCCGCGAACTGAAGCCCAGTACGCTGATGATGGGCCATGGCTACGACCCGGTGCTGTCCGAAGGCAGCCTCAAGCCGCCGATCTTCCTCACCTCGACCTTCGCCTTCCCCAGCGCCGCCGATGGCAAGCGCCACTTCGAAGGCATCACCGGCAAGCGTCCGGGCGGCGCCGACGGCCTCGTCTATTCGCGCTTCAACGCGCCCAACCAGGAGATACTCGAGGATCGTCTCGCGATCTGGGACGGAGCCGAGGACGCGCTCAGCTTCTCGAGCGGGATGACCGCGATCTGCGTCCTGCTGCTGACCTATGCCCAGCAGGGCGACGTGATCGTCCATTCGGGCCCACTCTACGCCGCGACCGAAGGCTTCGTCGCCAAGTGGATGTCGCGCTGGGGCGTCAGCTATCTCGACTTCCCCGCGGGCGCGACGCGCGAGGAAATCGACGCGGTGCTGGCCAAGGCCAAATCCAAGGCCGACGAGCAGGGCGGCAAGGTCGCCATGGTCTATCTCGAAAGCCCGGGCAATCCGACCAATGCGCTGGTCGATGTCGAGGCGGTGCGCGGCGCCGTCGACGAGGCCGGCCTCGACTGCCCGATCGCGATCGACAACACCTTCCTCGGCCCGCTGTGGCAGCGCCCGCTCGACCAGGGCGCCGACATCGTTTGCTACTCGCTGACCAAATATGTCGGCGGCCATTCGGACCTCGTCGCGGGCAGCATCGCCGGCGCGAAGAAGTGGATGGATCCGGTGCGCATGCTGCGCAACACCATGGGCGGGATCTGCGACCCGAACACCGCGTGGATGCTGCTGCGCAGCCTCGAGACGGTCGAACTGCGGATGAGCCGCGCGGGCGAGAACGCCGCCAAGGTCTGCGAATTCCTTGCCCGGCATCCCAAGGTCGAAGGCCTCGGCTATCTCGGCATGATCAAGGATGCGCGCCAGCAGGACATCTACGACCGCCACTGCAAGGGCGCGGGCAGCACCTTCTCGCTGCTGCTGAAGGGCGGAGAGGCCGAGTGCTTCCGCTTCCTCGACAGTCTCAAGATCGCCAAGCTCGCGGTCAGCCTCGGCGGGACCGAGACGCTGGCGAGCCACCCCGCCTCGATGACGCACCTCTCGGTGCCCGACGAGCGCAAGGCTGCGCTGGGCATCGGCGACAACCTCATCCGCATCTCGATCGGCATCGAGGACCCGGACGACCTGATCGCCGACTTCGAACAGGCGCTGGAGGCGGTCTGAACCGGATCGGGTTTCTCGCCTGTGCCGACACGCTCCCCGGCGACGGACCTCGCCGGGGAGACGCGTTCGAGCATGATATAGAGGTCGCCGCGCTGCGCCCGGCCCTCGCCGCTGCGGGGCTCGAACTGGTCGAAGTGGACTGGCGCGCGCCACTCTCGGATTTCGAGGGGCTCGCGCTGGTGTTGCTCGGCACGGCCTGGGACTACCAGGACCATCCCGAGGATTTCCTCGCCAGGCTGGAGGCTCTGGCCGCCCAAGGCGTCGCGGTGTGCAACCCGCCCGAGGTGGTCCGCTGGAACGCCAACAAGCGCTATCTTGCGGAATTGGGCGAGCGCGGGGCCGCCACCGTCCCGACGCTCTGGCTCGACGATGTCGACCGGGCAGGCGTCGAGGCGGCGATGGACCACTTCGGCACCGACCGAATCGTCGTGAAGCGGCAGGTGGGCGCGGGCGGCCTCGGCCAGCACAGCTTTGCGCGGGACGCCCTGCCCGACGACGGCTGGAGCATGGGGCGCGCCTGCATGGTCCAGCCCTTCCTGCCGAGCGTGGTCGCGGAAGGCGAATACACCTTCGTCTTCATCGGCGGCCATTTCAGCCACGGCGTGCTCAAGCGTGCCGGCGCCGACGACTATCGCATCCAGTCGCTCTATGGCGGCTACGAATGCGACTACGCGCCCGAACCGCACGACCTCGCGACCGCCGAGGCCGTGATCGCGGCATTGCCCTTCGCCGATCTGCTGTACGCCCGCGTCGACATGGCGCGGCTGCCGACGGGCGAGTTGGCGGTGATGGAAGCGGAACTGATCGAGCCCTATCTCTACCCCGAACAGGGTCCGCGCTTGGGAGAACGCCTCGCACAGGCTATCCTCGCCCGCATCTAGGGAGGCAGGCATGGCGGAAAAGGTGTTCCTCGTGATCGGGGCCGGTGCGGGGATCGGCGGCCATGCCGCGATGCGCTTCGCGCAGGGCGGATACCATGCCGTGCTTGCCCGGCGCTCCGACGAAGCCGGCCTGGCGAAGCTCGTCGATGCAATCGAAGAGGCGGGCGGCATGGCTTCGGGGACATTGCTCGATGCGGCGGCGGACGGCACGATCGAGGAGCTGGTCGAGCGCGTCGAGCGCGACATCGGGCCGATCCACGCCGTGCTCTACAACCTCGGCGCGCAGATCGGGAGCCGCACGCTCGCCGATACGCCGCACCGCACCTTCGAGCTCGGCTGGCGGCTCGGGTGCTTCGGCCTCTTCCGCCTTGCCCATGCGCTCACGCCGCACATGGTGGCGCGCGGCTCCGGGACGATCCTCGTGACCTCCGCCACCGCCGCCGTGCGCGGCAATGCCGGGCAGCACAGCCACGCCGCCGCCATGGGCGCGCGCCGCATGCTGTGCCAGACGCTCAACGCCGAATTCGCACCGCAGGGGGTGCATGTCGCGCATGTGGTAGTCGACGGCTCGGTTGATGCGCCCGACACGCTGGGCAAGCTGCTCGGCGACCGGTTCGAAGGCTACAAGGCGTCCAAGGGAGACGACGGGGTGGTCGATCCGGCCGCGCTCGCCGAGACCTATTGGCACCTCGCGCACCAGCCGCGCAATTGCTGGTCGCACGAGGTCGACGTGCGCCCCTTCACCGATGTTCCGTGGTGGAACGACAATCCCAATCCTGGGATCGATACCCGGCCGAAATAGGCCGGAGCTTCAGCCCTGCCACTCGCGCCGCTCTTCGGCGGCCTTCAGCACCTCATAGGCGAGCTGGAGCTTCTGGAACTCGGCCGCGGCCTCCTTGTCGCCGGGCTTCACGTCGGGATGGACCGTCTTGGCCTTGTCGCGCCAGGCCTTCTTCACCGCCGCGAAATCGGCGTCGGATTCTAACTCCAGCACTTCCAGCGCGCGCATCTCGTCGGCGCTGCGCGAACCGTCTCCGCTGCCGCTCCAGCCATAATGCTGGGCCTCGGCATAGCCGGCATTCTCGCTCCGCTCGGCCTTCGCGCGGGCTTCCTTCTCGGCCTTGTCGAGGCCTTCGAAATAGTCCCACTTCTGGTTGTATTCGGCGGCGTGCTTCTGACAGAATATCCACCGTTCGGGACTGTTGGGCGCCTTGGGAGCGGGGCAGTCGCCCGGCTCCTCGCAGCCGTGCCGGTCGCACAGCCGCACGGTCGTCGCCTCGCGCGAGGAGCCATAGCCGCGCCAGCGCGGAAAGCCCCAGTCGTTGGAGCGCCGCGCCTTAGCCACGGCGGAAGAATGTCGTTTGTCGGCTGGGCATGGCGGTCAATCTAGGCGGACTGGCGAAAGGTGCAAGCATGTGGGAACCAGTTTCAATCTGCAATGTTGCATTGCAACGAAGAATTAATATCTGGGCGCTAGCACCCTCGCACGAGAGAGACCATGAGCAAGCAACTGACCCTTTCCGCCACCGCCGCCGTCCTGTCGATGGCTGTGTTCGCCCTGACCGCCGGCTTCGGCGGACTTTCAGGCGACCAGCGCGAACTGGCGACCGGTGCAGGTCCGCTGGTGGAACTGAGCGCGCTTCGCTAGGCAAGCCCTCAGGTTCTCCCCGACGAATAAGGGCTCCCCGATCGGGGAGCCCTTTTCGTTTTCGGCTTCGCCGAGATAGCGATCAGTTGATCGTGATCGTCGCCGCGCGGCGGTTCTGCGCCCAGGCCGACTCGTTCGAGCCCAGCGCCACCGGGCGTTCCTTGCCATAGCTCACGGTGCGAATGCGGTTCGCCGGAATCCCGATCGAGACGAGATAGTTCTTCGCCGCATTGGCCCGGCGTTCGCCCAGTGCGAGGTTGTATTCGCGCGTGCCGCGCTCGTCGCAATGCCCTTCGATCGTGAAATTGACCTGCTGGTACTGGCTGAAATACTGCGCCTGGCGCTGCAGCTTGGTCTGGTCTTCCGCATCGATGTTGAACCGGTCGGTATCGAAATAGACGACCGTGTTCTCCTGCCCGACGGCATCGACGAAATGCGCCTGCGAGCCGACCGTCGGTCCGGTCGGGGCGGTTGGCGTGGGGGTCGCGGTTTCGGTCGGCGGCGGCGGAAGTTCTTCCGGCGCCTTCTTCGAACAGGCAGCAAGCGCGATGGTCGATGCCAGCATCAGACCGGTAGCAATACGGGTATTCATAGGCTGTCCCCTTTCAAACAGCGTGGTGAAGTCGGTTTTGCCCCCCGAATTCGTCTTTATCTTTTCACAATGCAGCTAGGGCAGGATCGGTCCCCAGGCAGGGTCCGAAGCATCGACCGGCGTCGGCAGCTTGCGCAGATTCTCGCCGGTCAGGTCCACCTGATAGAGCCCGGTCTTGCCGCTGTTGCGTTCGGTGCGGAAGAACTGGATGATCCGGCCGTTGGGCGCCCAGGTCGGTGCCTCGTCCTGCCAGCCATTGGTCAGCACGCGGACATTGCCGCCCGAGGGCGACATCACCGAGATATTGAACGTACTCGCGTTGGTGAACGCGATCTGGTCGCCGCGCGGGCTCCATTCGGGCGTCGCGCAGCGCGCCCCGCCGAAGCTGATCCGGCGCTGGTTCCCCCCGTTCGCATCCATGACGTAGCACTGCTGCGCGCCCGAACGGTCGCTTTCGAAGACGATCCGGCTGCCATCGGGCGAATAGGAGCCGCCGATGTCGATCCCCGGCGTGTCGGTCAGCCGGATCGGCTCGCCGCCGCTGGAGGATACGCGGTAGATGTCGGTATTGCCGTTGACCGCCATGGAATAGAGCAACCAGCGTCCGTCGGGGCTCCAGCGCGGGGCGAAGGTCGGGTTGGCGCTTTGCGTGATCAGCGTCTGGCGACCGGTACCGATGTCGTAGACGTAGATGCGCGGATTGCCGTCGACATAGCTGAGATAGGACAGCTTCTTATAGTCGGGCGAATAGCGCGGCGTCAGCGCGGTAGAGCGGCCGGTAGTGATGAAGCGGTGGTTGGCCCCGTCGCTGTCCATGATCGCAAGCCGCTTGGTACGGTTATCCTTCGTCCCGGTCTCGGCGATATAGGCGATGCGGCTGTCGAAGAACGGGCTTTCGCCGGTCAGGCGCGAATAGATGAGGTCGGCGCATTTGTGCGCCGCGCGGCGCCAGTCGGCGGGCTGGACCACCCAGCCTTCGCGCACCAGTTCCTGCTGCAGCGCCATGTCGTAGAGATAACAGCCGACGGTCAGCTTGCTGTCGGCGCGGCCGCGGACATAGCCATGGACAAGCATTTCGGCACCGCGATTGGACCAGGTCGACCAGCTCGGAGCGGTGATCTCGGCGAAACCCGGTTGGGGCAGGGCGTCGGGACCGGTCGGCTTGAACAGGCCGTTGTTGCGTAGGTCGGAGGTGATGACCCGCGCGAGTTCCTTGCCCAGCGCAGCGGTGCCCGAGGAATTGGCCGGGGTCGCGACGTCGCGATCGGTCGCGAAGCCCGGGATGGCAATGCCGAGATCGTCGAGATTGCCTTCGAAGCTGACCGTCACCTCGAGTCCCCCATCTTCTTCAATGGTCTCGACTTCGCCGCCCTCGGGGATGGGCTGTCCAAGATCCTGGTTCTGTGCGCTCAGTGGCGCAGCCAGCGCCAGGAACGATGCGAAAAGGACATACTTCATTGTGCCAACCTCCAGTCGAGGTTGGCGGTGACGACCTTCCAAGCCTCGTAATATTCCTCGGGCAAATCGAATGGCGCAGCCAACTGCACGGCTCTGACTGCCTGCTCGCCGTGCCGTCCCGCTTGCGCCCGGTTCGTGTCGTTGACCCCGGTCTGCCTGACCACCTCCGGCCTACCGGAAAGGCTGCCATCAGGGTTCAGCCGGAACCGCACGTAGGAAACGATTTTTTCTACTTCAGGGCCGTTTGGCGGTTCCCAATGGGGTTTGATCTGTCGGGCAACGGCCTGAATGATAGAGGCTTTCGCAGCGTTCCCGATCTGCGATGCCGGGACGCGCGTCTCGCTCGTACTGGTGCTCGATCCTGCCCCCTCGAGGAAATTGTCGCCGAGGCGCGAGCCGCCGCTACGCTGGCTGCTCTTGGGCTGGGCCTGCGTGCGCGGCGGATCGGGGCGGCGACGGGGGCGCGGGTCGGGCGCGGCCTTGGGCGGCGGCACCGGCGATTGTACACGCGGCGGCACGGGGCGTTCGACCTGCGGCTGGACCGGTTGGTCCTGTGCAGGCGCCGGGGCCGGATTGGGCTCCATCGTCGGCGCGGTTGAGGCGCGGCTTTCGGCTACCGGATCGGGTGCCGTCGCCGCCATGCCAACGTCCTCGGCAAGGCTCACCGTCATGCGCTGCGGCGGCTCGATCACAGGAGCCGGAAACAGGCCCTGCACCACAAGGAGAGCGACCAGCGCAAGGTGCAGCACGACCGCAACGACCAGTCCGGTCCGTTCCTCGTGCCTGATCCCTGTCCTCTCCATGACCGCCGGCTATTCCTCGACCGATGAACGGTTGTTGACCGATGCGGGCGTCGCGCTGTTCGTAATCAGCGAAATGCGGTTGAGCCCTGCACGGTTGAGCTCGCCCATCACCGCCATCACTCGACCGTAATCGAGCGCCTTGTCGGCACGCAGCGTGATGTCGGGCCCTTCGCCGCCGCTGCGCGGCAGGCTTTCGAGCGCCTGCGGCAAGCCGCCCAGCTCGACCGCGACATCGTCGATATAGACGTAGCCTGCCTCGTCGATGCTGATCGTAACCTGCTGCGGATCATTGGGCAGCTGCGCGGCGCGGCTATCGGGCAGGTCGATCGGCACGCCGGCGGTCAGCAGTGGCGCCGTGACCATGAAGATGATCAGCAGCACCAGCATGACGTCGACCAGCGGTGTGACGTTGATCTCGGACATCGGCCGACGCCCACCGCGTCCGCGGCGCCTGCGCCCTCCACCCGAGGCAAGCCCTATCGCCATCAGCGGGCTTCCAGCTGGCGGCTGAAGGTCGAGTTGAGCCGGTCGGCGAAGCGCTGCAGGCGCGCCTCGTAGCGATCGACCCGATGGCTAAAGCGGTTGTACGCGATCACTGCTGGGATCGCGGCAAAGAGGCCGATGGCGGTGGCAAAGAGCGCTTCGGAAATGCCTGGCGCGACCACCGCAAGCGAGGAACTTTCCTGCGCACCGATCTGGAAGAAGCTGTTCATGATCCCCCAAACGGTCCCGAACAGGCCCACAAATGGTGCAACCGAGCCGACCGTCGCGAGGAAGTTGAGCCGCTCGGCGATATCGTCCGCCTCGAGCGCGATCTGGCTGTCCATGGCCAGCGCGATGCGGCCGCGCAGCGCCTCGGGATCGCGCACCGCCCCCTTGGAAGAACGGCGGTATTCGGACACCGCCGCTTGCGCGACGCGCGCCGCCGGAATGTCCTTGTTGCCGCGTTCGGATGTGAAGCGGTCGAAGCTCTCGGCCTGCCAGAACTCGTTTTCGTAATCGATCGTCCGGCTGCGCAGCTTCCTCATGCGAAGACTGAAGCTGACGATGATCATCCACACCCAGACGCTGGCAAGCAGCAGTCCGGCCATGACCAGCTGGACGACGATGTCGGCGTCGAGGAACAGGCGGATCGGATCGAGCCGGGTCGGTGCCGCGGCGCTGAGAAGTAGAAGCGAGCTCATTGGTCCCCTTGCTCGGCAAAACGCGCGAAGGCCGCGCGCCATTCTTCGGGCTGGCGCTTGGGCCGGCCTTCGGGTGAAACGAAGCCGACGCGCAAATGTGCCTCGGCCAGCAATTCGCGCTCTCCACCTGCCAGTCTGAATGCAAGCTGGTGCATCCGGCAGGAAGCGGCCTTGAGCTCGGTGCAACGCGTTTCGATGAGCACGTCGTCGTCGAGCTTGGCCGGGCGCAGGTATTTCAGGTTGATCTCGGACACCGCATAGGCGCCCTCGCCCGCCTCGATCGCCGCGCGCTGATCGATCTCGAGCTGGCGCAGCAGGTCGCTGCGCGCGCGCTCGAACCAGCGTAGATAGTTGGCGTGATAAGTGATGCCCGAGAGATCGGTATCCTCGTAATAGACTCGCACGGCGTAGAGGTGCCGATCGCCATCGAGGGCGCCATCGGGGAGATTGGGCGTCTGCATTACTTCCACCGGGCCTTAAACAAGCGAAATCCGGCCCGACAAGGCCTAGCGGTAGAGCGAGATTTGGCAGCGTTAGGCTGCCTGCGCAATCTGGCGAAAGTTAGGTTTCGCCCCATTCCGACAATTTTCTTTCCCACTGCAGAGCATGCGCGATGATCTGGTCGAGATCGGCATATTTCGCCTGCCAGGGCAGGATTTCGCGAATCCGCGAGGGGTCCGAAACCAGCTCGCCAGGATCGCCCGCGCGACGCGACTCTATCCGCCGGAGGATGGTCTGGTTGGTGACCCGGTCGACCGCGTCGAGCACTTCCAGCACCGAGAAACCGCGCCCGTAACCGCAGTTCATCGTCAGCGAGCGCTCGGGTTGGTCGATCAGCGCTTCGAGCGCCAGCACATGCGCGTTCGCCAGATCGCTGACATGGATGTAATCACGCACTCCGGTGCCATCCGGCGTATCGTAATCTGTGCCGAACACCGCAACCCCATCGCGTTTGCCCGTGGCTGCCTCGCAGGCGACCTTGATCAGATGCGTCGCGCCCGCCGTAGACTGACCGGTGCGTGCCTGAGGATCAGCGCCCGCGACGTTGAAATAGCGCAGCGCGCAGAAGTTGAAGCCATGCGCGGCGCTGGCATCGGCGAGCATCTGCTCGGTCATCAGCTTCGACCAGCCATAGGGGTTGATCGGCCGCTTGGGGCTGTCCTCCGACACTGGCGAGCATTCGGGCGTGCCATAGGTCGCCGCGGTCGAACTGAAGATGAAATGCTCCACTCCGCCTCTGACTACGGCCTCCATCAGAGCACGGCTCTTCACCGTGTTGTTGTCGTAATACTTCAGCGGATTCTCGACCGACTCAGGCACGATGATCGACCCGGCGAAATGCATGATCGCCTTGATCCCGTGTTCGGAAAAGATCCGCTCGAGCAGAGCCGCGTCGGCGACATCGCCTTCGTACAGCGGCACGTCGTCGGGCACAGCAAAGGCGAAGCCGGTCGAGAGATTGTCGATCACTGTCACCGGCCAGCCGGCATCGCGCAGGGCGAGGACCGCATGGCTGCCGATATATCCCGCCCCCCCGGTCACGAGGACTGGTACCTTGTTCGCATCGCTCATGGGTAGCGGGACTAGCATAGGAATTGGTAAGGGCAACGTCCTAGACAGCCCGCCCTACTCGCGCCGGTGCGAATTCGCCTGCCCATGCGTTGTCGGGGCAGGCATGATCGCCTTCGGAGACGCGAAAAGGATCGCAGACATGAAACCCCTTTCCCTTGCCCTGAGCCTCGCCGCCGCGCTTTCGCTGGCCGGATGCGCCACGCCCCCCGGCCCGGTCGAGGTGACCCGCTTCGTCGCACCCGATCGCGTTGCGCTCCTGGGCCAGGGCGAGATCTTCATCGAGACCGCTCCCGGGTCGCAGGCCGATGGCCTCGCGCTCGCACCCTACAAGGCGGCCGTCGCAGAAGAACTGCGCCGCCTGGGCTATGCCGAAAGCGAGCGCACTGGCGCCGGCCAGGTCGCGCAGGTCGCGGTGCAGCACTACGTCATCGGGGCCGGCGGTCGGCGCAGCCCGGTGAGCGTGGGCGTCGGCGGTTCGACCGGCAGCTACGGCTCTGGCGTGGGTGTCGGCATCGGCATCAATCTCGGCGGGGGCGAGAAGGACCGCCTGGGCACCGAGCTGGCGGTGACCATTCGCGACAAGGCAAGCGGCGAGAGCCTGTGGGAAGGCCGCGCCGATTTCCAGCCGCCCGAGAATTCCCCCCTTGCACGCGGACAGGCGAACGCCCAGACGGTCGCCTCCGCGCTGTTCCGGGAGTTTCCCGGCAACAATGGCGAAACGATAGAAGTAGAGGTTACCGAGTGAGCGATATCCGGATCGATTCCGCCTTCGACAGCGGCAATATAGACGTGCTGTCGGTGGACGGCGCCAGCGCCAGGCTGGCGATTCCGAAGGACACGAACAGTGAGTTCAAGCAGTGGTTCCATTTCCGCGTCGCGGGCGCGGCGGGGCGCGAGCTCGAGCTCAACATCACCGGGCTCGAGGAAAGCGCCTATCCCGGCGGTTGGCCCGATTACGATGCCTGCGTGTCGGAAGATCGCGACTATTGGGGCCGCGCCACCTCCACCTATGACAAGGACGCCGACGGCGGGACCCTGACGATCCGTTACACGCCGGCAAGCGACGTAGCGTGGTTCGCCTATTTCGCGCCCTATTCGATGGAGCGCCACCACGACCTCGTCGCCGAGGCAGCTTCGTCCGAGGGCGTCGACTACGTCCATCTCGGCGCCACGCTCGACGGGCAGCCGATCGACTGCCTCGAAATGGGCGAAGGCCCGTTCAACGTCTGGTTCTATGCCCGTCAGCACCCGGGCGAGACGCAGGCCGAATGGTGGATGGAAGGCGCGCTGGAAGTGCTCACCGATCCCGCCGACAGTGTCGGCCGCGAACTGCGCAAGCGCTGCCGCCTGCATCTGGTGCCCAATTGCAATCCCGACGGATCGAAGCGCGGCAATCTGCGAGTCAACGCCGCGGGCGCCAATCTCAACCGCGAATGGGCCGAGCCCAGCGCCGAGAAATCGCCCGAAGTGCTCGCGATCCGCAACCACATGGACAAGACCGGCGTCGACTTCGCGATGGACGTGCATGGCGACGAGGCGATCCCTGTCGCCTTCCTCGCCGGCTTCGAGGGCATCCCCGGCTGGACCGACGAACAGGGCGAGGGCTACTATCGCTACGAGGCGATCCTCGATCGCCGCACGCCCGACTTCCAGACCGAGCAGGGCTATACCAAGGCTGCTCCGGGCAAGGCCAATCTCAGCATGAGCACCAACCAGGTCGCCGAACGCTTCGGCGCGATCGCGATGACGCTCGAGATGCCCTACAAGGACAACAAGGCCAATCCCGAGCCCGAGCAGGGCTGGAGCCCCGAGCGCAGCAAGATGCTCGCCCGCGACTGCCTCGCGAGCCTGCTTGAATGGCTTGAAACCAGACCGAGCTGACCTCCCCCACGGGCGCAGCACCGCCAAACGATCGGCCCGGGAGCGCTCGCGCGCTCCCGGGCCTTTTTCGTGTCCAGCTCTCGTTTCGATTATTTTAGAAATGAACTTGACAGGCAGGGCGGCAGGCCTCATTTTGATATTTATCGAAATGAAGGAGATTCGCATGTCCACACCAACCCGTCTCGATCGCTGGCTCGCCTCGATCTCGCGCTCGCTCGAACTGTGCTGTCATCACGCCACCGGCGGCATTCCGAAGGCAATGCTGCGGCGCCCAGCCAGGCAGGAGTGCGACTGCAAGTGACCGACGAGGAAGCCCTCGCCTCCTTCGCCGCGCTCGCACAGGAACACCGCCTGGCGGCCTTCCGGCGAATGGTCAGGGCCGGCGAGGACGGCGTATCCGCCGGTACAATCGCGGAGGAACTCGGTCTTCCGCCGAGCTCGCTGTCCTTCCACCTGAAGGAACTCGGCGGCGCCGGGCTGGTGAAGCAGGAACGCCAACACCGCACCATCCTCTATCGCGCCGATTTCACAGCGGTCGACGATCTGGTCGGCTATCTTCTCGCCAATTGCTGCGAGGATGCCTGCGATCCATCCCCCCAGGACAAGGAAACCCCCAAGTGAAACGCCTGCACCTGCATCTGGGCGTCAGCGATCTCCCGCGCGCTGTCGCCTTCTACAGCGAATTGTTCGCCACCGCCCCAACCGTGTCGAAACCCGACTATGCAAAGTGGCGGCTGGACGACCCGATGGTCAATTTCGCGCTTTCCACGCGTGTCGAGAAGGGGCTCGACCACCTCGGGATCGACGTAGAGAACGACAGCGAGCTGGACCAGGTCCGCGACCGAATTCTTCGCGCCGGTGCTGCGCTCCTCGAGGAGGAGGAAGCGAACTGCTGCTATGCCCGTTCGCGCAAGCACTGGACGGCAGACCTCGATGGAACCGTGTGGGAAAGCTTCCTCACCCACGACGCGGCCAGCAACTATGGCGAAGGGCCCGATGTCCGCGTGTTGCGCGAGGCCGGCGCCGCGCGCTGACATTCCCTAGCTGAAGGCGCGTCTCGCCGCCCGTACGTACGAAGCGCTGGCGCTCAGGCGACCGCCGGTTCGAGCATGCGCAGCGTGCGCGCGGCGGCATCGAGCTCGACCCTTACCCCCACGGGCAGGCACAGCTGGTCGGTGACATGTCCGGTGTCGAAGCCGGCGATGACCGGGACCTGCAGTCCGGCGAAATGGCGGTCGAGGACCTCGTCGAGCGTGAAACCCTCGTAATCCGGATCGCGCAGGTCGCAGCGCGTGCATTGACCGAAGACCACGCCCGCCACCCGGTCGAACACGCCGGCGAGGCGCAAGTGCTGGAGCATGCGATCGACGCGATAGGGCTCCTCGTTGATATCCTCGAGCAGCAGCACCGCGCCGGTCAGGTCGGGCAGCCAGCCGGTCCCCATCAGCGTCGAGAGTATGGTGAGATTACCGCCAAACAAGCGGCCCTGCGCCGTACCCGGCACCACTGCGCGCGCCGGACGCCCCACCGCCGCCTCGACCGCCTCGCCGCCGAGCACCGGCGTGGCCCCGGCGAAGGCGATGCGCCACAGGCTCTCCCAGCTGGCCCGCTCCCACCTGCTCGCGGCATTGGGTGCATGGAGCGTCGGGAAGCCTGCACGCGCGGCGATGGCGCAATGCAGCGCGGTGTTGTCGCTATAGCCGATCAGCAGCTTGGGATTGGCGGCGATCGCCTTCCAGTCGAGCAGCGGCAGGATACGCGCGCAGCCCCAGCCGCCGCGGATGGCGAAGACCGCGCGCACCTCGGGATCGGCGAACATCGCATCGACATCCGCCGCACGCGCCGCATCGGTCCCCGCGAGATAGCCATCACGCTCGCTCACATGCGCGCCGAGCCTGGGTACCAGCCCCATGCCGGTGATCCAGTGCAGCGCACGGTCGAGTTCGTCGGGCAGGGTGATCGCGCTCGCCGGGGCGACGAGGCCGACAGTGTCGCCCGATCGCAGGCGCGGCGGCTTGCGCGCCGGTTTGGCCGCGAGTCCCCCCGGTAGCAGAGTGGCACCGGCCGCGCCCCCGATGAGACCGAGCGCGGCGCGGCGGCCGATCATGCGAGGCTGGCGGGGCCGAAGGCGTACGGCAGCAGGTCCGACAGCCGCAGCCTAGTCACCGCATCGGGTCCGACGCAGAGGATGTCGGGATCGGTCCCGCCGAGCTGCGCCAGTTCGTTGAGTACCTGTCGGCAGCGCCCGCAGGGGGTGATCGGCTCGGTCCCCGGCCCGGTCACCGCGACCGCGACAAGCCCGCCGCGCACGCCGTCGGCCATGGCCTTCGATACCGCGACCGTTTCGGCGCAGAGCGCGAGGCCGTAGCTCGCATTTTCGATATTGGTCCCGGTGACCACGCTGCCGTCGGCGAAGACCAGCGCCGCGCCGACGGCGAAACCGGAATAGGGGGAATAGGAATGGCGCGCGGCGTCGCGAGCGGCGGCGATCAGCTGTTCGTCGGTCATCGTGTCATCCTCAGGGCCGCACCACGACCCAGCGTAGCGGCGTCTGGGCGGCTTCGGTCTGGTACCAGCGATTGGCGGTCCACATCAGCCAGGGGCGCGTGGCGTAATCGGGTTCGAACCAGCTGCGCGTCAGCCACAATTGCCGCTCGAACCGGCGCGAGGGAGCATAGGCCTCCTCGAAATCCTCGGTCGGCGCGAGGATCGCGGGCTTGCCCGTATGCGCCTCGATCTGGTTGACCAGCGTGGTCAGTTCGCTCTGCACAGCCGCGTCGGAGACCCGAGAGGGGCATTCGGCGGCGGTGCTCTCAAGCAGGATGGCGGGCGGCAGGAGGTCGCTCTCGCGCGGGACTATGGTGACGAAATTGGCCGATTGCCCGTCGGCCACCGCGCAGGGATCGAACCGGTGCGCCGCCCCCACCTCGAGCCCTGCGTCACGCGCGCGGGCGAGGTTCTGGGCAAAGGCGCGGTCCTTGCGCCCCGCCCCGTCGCTCGCCTCGAGATAGACGAATTTCGCGCCCAGCCCGGCGATCGTGCCGAAATCGACCGCACCGTCGGCGGCGCTGACGAGCGCACCCTGGTCGGGCCAGACCGCCTCGTCGGGTCGCCAGTCGCGCCCTTCGTACCAGGCATAGCTCGCGCCGATGGCGACGATCGCCACCAGGAACAGCTCGGTCTTGCCCGCACGCGACAGGATCTGCGGAAAGCGGAACTTGCGCCGTCTGCGCGCTCGCCTGGCCATGCCCTTCCCCCCTCAGCCCTTGATATGGAGCACGCAGATCAGCGTGAACAGGCGCCGTGCGGTGGCGAAATCGGTCTCGACCTTGCCCTCGAGGCGCTCGATCAGCAGTTCGGCGGCGCGATTGTGGACACCGCGGCGGGCCATGTCGATGGTTTCGATCTCCATCGGCGTCGCCTTGCGGATCGCCTGGTAATAGCTGTCGCAGATGGCGAAATATTCGCGGATCGGGCGACGGAAGCGGGCGAGGCCGAGCAGCAGTTCCTCAAGCAACTGTTCTTCTTCGTCGGCGATGCTCATCAGCAGCCGTCCGTCGCGCACAGCGAGCTTCAGGCGGTAGGGGCCGTTCGCCCCGCGCTCGACCGCGCGCAGCGGCTTGAAGCAGTTCTCCTCGATCAGGTCGAAGATCGCGATCTTGCGCTCCTGCTCGATATCGGCGTTGCGCCAGATGATCGTCTCCTCGTCGAGCTCGATATGCGCGATGCGGTGATCGGCCGGGGAGGATGCGGAATCGGTCATGCCTGCGCCCTGCTTTCGCAACTGCGAGCAGACGGGGCAAGGTAGATCAGGAATTTGTTCTCCGCGGTTTCGCGTGAAAAAATTTTTGGGCGAAGTCCACAGACCTGTCCGCGAGCTTGCTTCCGATAGACCTTCACAGCCGAGTCCGCATTCCGCATGGTGGGACGATGGCCGATACCGATCTCCTCTTCCCCGCCGACGATTCGACCGATGCCAAGCCGGCGAAGGGCACAGTGCTGCCCGCCAACCTCGAGGCGGAAGCGGCCTTCATCGGCGCAGTCCTGATCGACAACCGGGTGATCGAGGAACTGACCACCCCGTTGATGCCCGAGCATTTCCACGAGCCGGTGCACCAGCGCATCTACGAGCGCGTGCTCAAGCTGCTCGAACGCAATTCGGTGGCGACGCCGGTCACGCTCAAGCCCTATTTCGAGAGCGACGAGGCGCTCAAGCAGCTCGGCGGGACGACCTATCTCGCGCAGCTCACCGCCGACGGGCAGGGCCTGCTCCACCCGCGCGAACTGGCCGACCAGATCTACGACCTCGCGCTACTGCGCGAGCTGGTCAGCGTGGGGCGCAACCTCGTCGAAGGCGCGCTCGACACCTCGGACGAAGTAGAGCCGCTGCGCAAGATCGAGCAGGCCGAGGCCGATCTCTACCGCGTCGCCGAGGGCGCGAGCACGGGCAATGAAGCGCAGACATTCCGCAAGGCGGCCTTCGGCGCGCTCGAAGTGGTCCAGGCGGCGATGAATTCGGGCGGGCGCTTTTCGGGCAAGACCACCGGGCTCGACACGATCAACGACAAGACCTCGGGCCTTCACAATTCGGACCTCGTGATCCTCGCCGGGCGCCCGGCGATGGGCAAGACCTCGCTCGCCACCAACATCGCCTTCAACGCCGCGCGGCGGTTGATGGACGATCTCAAGGCCGGGATCGAACCGGAGAAATCGCCCGGCGCGGGCGTTGCCTTCTTCAGCCTCGAAATGAGCGCCGACCAATTGGCGACGCGTATCCTTGCCGAGCAGGCCGAGATCTCGAGCGAAAAGCTACGCTCGGGCAAGCTGAGCCGTGAGGAATTCCAGCGCCTGTCCTTCGCCAGCCAGGAACTGACCGACCTGCCGCTCTATATCGACGACACCCCGGCGCTGACCATTGGCGCGCTGCGCACGCGCGCCCGGCGGCTCAAGCGGCGGCACGACATCGGCCTTGTGATCGTCGATTATCTGCAGCTGCTGCAGGGTTCGGGCCGCGCCAGCGACAACCGCGTCAACGAAATTTCGGAGATCAGCCGCGGGTTGAAGACGCTGGCCAAGGAACTCCACGTGCCGGTGATCGCGCTGTCGCAGCTCAGCCGTCAGGTCGAACAGCGCGAGGACAAGCGCCCGCAGCTTTCGGACCTGCGCGAATCAGGCTCGATCGAGCAGGACGCCGACATGGTGTGGTTCATCTTCCGCGCCGAATACTACCACAACGCGCTGAAGCCCGACACGCCCGACGAAACCAGTTCGGAAGAGGTGCGGATGAAATATGCCGAGTGGGAGGCGCGCCATCTGGAACTGGTCAACAAGGCGACGCTGATCGTCGCCAAGCAGCGCCACGGTTCGACCGGCAACGTCCCGCTGCTGTTCCACAGCGAGTTCACCAAGTTCTCGAGCCCCGACGTGCGGCACTACGACGAGGATTACGAGTAGCTCAGATCCCGAGGTTGAGCCGCCGCGTGACGGTGTAATCGATCACCGACACCAGCACCCAGCCGAGCGCCCAGCGGACCCGGTTGAACCATGTCCGTCGCCGGGCGTGGACTTCGGGAGTGATCGCCTCGGACGCGGCGATGTGGTAGCTCACGAATTCGCGCATCCGCTCGGCCAGCGCGGCATCCTCGATCCGCAACATGATCTCCAGGTTGATATAGAGACTGCGCATGTCGAAATTGGCGCTACCCATGTAGACCGCATCATCGAGCACGAGCAGCTTGGTGTGCAGCTTGCACGGGCTGAACTCCCAGATCTTCGCACCGCGCCTGAGCAGGTAGTGGTAGAGCGAGCGAGTCGCGCCAAGCGTCGCGCCATTGTCGCTCTTGGCCGCCATCAGCAGCCGCGTCCGGCCCTTGCGCGCAACCCGCGCGATCCGCCGCAGCAGCGGGTAGGGAGGCGAGAAATAGGCCATGAAGATGTCGAGCCTCTCGCCCTCGACGAGGTCGCGCGTCACGCATCGCGCCCAACTCGACAGACCGCGCGTGGGTCCGCCGACCAGCCAGTGGACCTTGCCGTCTTCGCTGCGCCAGTCCCATGTGGCGGCCGCGCGGCGAATCGCGCGAAAGTGGCTGCGTCCGTCGTGGGTCCATTCGACCAGCAGAGCGAACCAGTCGCTGAGGCCCGCGACGGCGGGGCCTTCGAGCGCGATCGCCAGATCGTTCCACCCGTTCTGCTCGGGCGGGGCGAAATAGTCGTCGGCAATGTTGAAGCCGCCGAACAGAGCGCGCGCGCCGTCGGCGATGACCATTTTCTGGTGGTTGCGGATGAGATAACGCAGGCCGAGGCGCGGGCTGTAGCACGCATAGCGCCCGCCGGCATCGACAAGCGGCTGGAGGAACTTGTCCGATGCGGAGGCGCCGAAGCGATCGATTATCAGCGTGACCGCGACGCCGCGTTTCGCCGCCGTGCACAACTCGTCGCGCAATTCGGTCGAAACGGCATCCTCGGCGAAGATGTAGAAGCACACTTCGAGCGAGCTCTTGGCCGTACGGACCAGCTCCATGAGCGCTGCCCGGCGGTCCTTGCCGGCGGGATAGAATGTCAGCCGCTGCCCCTGAGCGTCGACCGTGAAGGGCGCGGGATCGCGATAGGCGCTTGGCTGGTCAGGAACATTTTTCTCGCCCATCGCCGATCAGCCTTAGCGCCCCGCTGCGCCCCGGCAAATCCTTGACTATCGCGGGCCGAGATCCTAAGTGGCGCGCTTTCCCGGAATCACTTGATTTGCATCGGAGTGCCCCATGGCGCGCGTTACCGTCGAAGACTGCGTAGACAAGGTCCCCAACCGTTTCGATCTCGTCCTGCTGGCTGCCCAGCGGGCGCGCGAGATTTCGGGCGGTGCGGAGCTGACGCTCGAGCGCGATCGCGACAAGAACCCGGTCGTCGCGCTGCGCGAGATCGCCGAGCAGACGGTCAAGCCGAAGGACCTGCACGAAGCGGCGGTAACCAACCTGCAGAAGATCCTCCCCGACGACGACGACGAGATGGATGAAGTCGGCTCGCTCAGCCAGTCGGCCGAAGCCCTGCGGATCACCGCCTCGGCCCCGACCCGGTCGACCTCGATCGGCGCCGATTACGACGGCTAGGTCGTCCCGCAGCTATGCCAATGTGAAAAGGCCGCCTATCGGGCGGCCTTTTTGCGTTGCGGCCCCCCTGCCTAAGGTTCTAGTCGATAGGAACAGGGGGGATCATGAGCGATTTTGGCGAGGCACTGGGTACTGCGGTCGAGGGCGGACTGTTCGCCAAGGCGATTGGCCGCGGCAAATCCGCGACGCCCGACGGCGTGCCGCTCGAGCGCGGCCATTTTGCCGAAGGCGCCTGCCTCAACTGCGGCACCCAGCTGATCGGCGAGCACTGCCACAGTTGCGGCCAGAAGGCCCATCTCCACCGTACTCTGGCCGCCTTCGGGCACGATCTCCTCCACGGCGCGCTGCATCTCGACGGCAAGACCTGGAAGACGCTGCCCCTGCTGGCGCTCAGGCCCGGCCAGCTGACGCGCCGCTATATCGAGGGTGAGCGTGCCCGTTTCGTCAGCCCGATGGCGCTGTTCCTGTTCTCGATCTTCCTGATGTTCGCCGTGTTCCAGGCGGTGGGACTGAGCGCGCCGACCGACATCAAGACCTCCGACGGCTTGCGTGCGGATATGGAGGAGGTGCAGCAAAAGGCACAGGAGAAGGTCGCCGCGCAGGAAGCCCGCGTCGAGGTGATGGCGAAAGACGATGAGGACTACGCCAAGCAGGTCGAGCGGCTCGGCAGCTATCGGGAGGAGCTCGACGGCATTACGAAGGCACGCGAGCTCGTCTCGGGAAACAACTCGGCTCCCGGCTACACGGTGAGCACCATCGGCGTGCCTTTCATTGATCACGCGCTGGAAAAATGGCGCACCAACCCAGGGCTGATGCTCTACAAGCTGCAGTCGAACAGCTACAAATTCAGCTGGCTGCTGATCCCGCTGTCGGTGCCCTTCATGTGGCTGCTGTTCTTCTGGAAACGGCGTTTCCGCGCCTATGATCACGCGATCTTCGTCACCTATTCGATCGCCTTCATGTCGCTGCTGTTCATTGCCATCTCGGTGGCTGTGAAACTCGGTGCCAGCGAGGCAGTCTGGGCATCGATGCTCGGCCTGATCCCGCCGATCCACATCTACAAGCAATTGCGCGGCGCCTACGGCCTGTCGCGCTTTTCCGCCTTCTGGCGCCTCTGCGTGCTCGGCGTGTTCATTTCCATCGTGCTGAGCCTGTTCCTCCAGCTGCTGCTGATCCTCGGCGCGTTCTGAAGCGCCTAGGGCGCCGCAGGCGGGCATAGCGCCAGCGTCTTGTGACGCTGGTCGATCAGCAGGACTTGGCCTTGCAATGCGTGCGCGCCGACAAGCACTTCAGGATAATCTGCCGCAACCCGCACCGGAACGTCTTCGAGCCGCAGGCTGCCGATCTGTACCGGACCGGCGAGCCGCGCCTTGGAGGACTCTATCCGCGTATTGGTGAGGCTGCCTTCGCCGGCGGGCTTGAGCGACGTGCCCTCCACCTGCTCATAGACCGCACCGGGCAGGACCAGCGTCACGTTGGCGCCGGTATCGACATTGCCCGTGGTCTCGAGGTCGCCCAGCGTCACGGGGACGCGAAAGGCGCGTTCATAGGTCATCGCACCCGCTTGCGAGGCGCGCATTTCCCGGCTGCGGTAGAAGTTCAGTCGCTCCGCCGAAAAATCGATCGCCAGGAGGCCATCGGCAAAGAATTCGCGACCGAGTATGCCCGAGAAAGCGGATTCGGCGGACATCCTGCTGCGATAATCGCGCGCGATAAGCGAGACATCGTGCCTTTCGAGCGCGCCAAGCGCCAAGCTGGCTATCCGTACCCTGTCGACCACCGCGCTGCTGACCCCGTCGGACGTCTCGTCCTCGCCATCCGGCGGCAGGGTCAGCTCCTCGACCAGGCTTGCATCGGCACGGCCCACGCCGCTGGCACCGGTATCGAGCGCGAAGACATAGGGCCCTGCGCCATTGACCATCGCCTCGAGGTAGATCCTCCCGTCGATCGTGCGGAAAGGCAGGCTGACCAGAGCCTCCGACGGTGCTTCGACCGCCAGTGCGCAGGCACCGTCGTCTGCAGCCGAAGAAGCGGATGCCGGCGTCGAAGCGAGCGGCAGCGCGCAGGCAGCCATGGCAGATGCGAAGTAACGGGCAACAAACAAGAACGACCTCCCTCAGTGTATTATTTGCCTAATACGCCAAGGGAGGGAGAGGTCAACCCGAGGTCAGGCGCCCTGCGGCGCGGGGCCTCCGCCGAGCTTGCGCCCGGCCTTGGGTACGGCGACGCCGCCGACCGGCTTGACCGTCACCGGCCCCTTGGGCTCGTCGGGCCGGTCGATCTTGCCGTCCTTCATCAGTTTGTCGATTTCCTCGCCGGTGAGCGTCTCGTATTCGAGCATGGCCTGGGCCAGCAGGTGGAGCTTGTCCTCCTGGCTGCTGAGGATTTCCTGCGCGCGCTTGAGGCCGCCTTCGACCAGCGCCTTGATCTCGGCGTCGATCAGCTTGTTGGTCTCCGCGCCCGCCATCGTGCGCTGGGTCCCGCTCATACCGAGATAGCCTTCCTGGCTCGCCTCGTACTGCAGCGGGCCGAGCTTGTCGGACATGCCCCATTTGGTGACCATGTTCTTGGCTAGGTCGGTGGCGTACTGGATGTCGCCCGACGCCCCGCTCGAGACCTTGTCGTGGCCGAAGATGATTTCCTCGGCGACACGGCCACCCATGGCGACGGCGAGGTTCGCGTGCATCTTGTCGCGGTGGTAGGAATAGCTGTCGCGCTCGGGCAAGCGCATCACCATGCCCAGCGCGCGTCCGCGCGGGATGATCGTCGCCTTGTGGATCGGGTCCGATGCCGGCTCGTTGAGGCTGACCAGCGCATGGCCGGCCTCGTGATAGGCGGTCATCTTCTTCTCGTCCTCGGTCATGACCATGCTGCGCCGTTCGGCGCCCATCATGACCTTGTCCTTGGCGTCCTCGAATTCCTGCATCGCGACGAGGCGCTTGTTGCGGCGGGCCGCCAAAAGGGCTGCTTCATTGACGAGGTTGGCGAGGTCCGCGCCCGAGAAGCCGGGCGTGCCGCGCGCGATGGTGCGCGGGTTGACGTCGGGCGCCAGCGGAACCTTCTTCATGTGCACCGCAAGAATCTTCTCGCGTCCGTCGATGTCGGGCACGGGCACGACCACCTGGCGGTCGAAACGACCGGGGCGCAGCAGCGCGGGGTCGAGCACGTCTGGGCGGTTGGTCGCGGCGATGATGATGATGCCTTCGTTGGCCTCGAAGCCGTCCATCTCGACCAGCAGCTGGTTGAGCGTCTGCTCGCGCTCGTCGTTCGAATTGCCGAGGCCATGGCCGCGGCTGCGACCGACCGCGTCGATTTCGTCGATGAACAGGATGCAGGGGGCGTTCTTCTTGGCTTGTTCGAACATGTCGCGCACGCGGCTGGCGCCGACGCCGACGAACATTTCGACGAAGTCCGAACCCGAAATGGTGAAGAAGGGCACGCCCGCCTCGCCCGCGATGGCCCGCGCGAGCAGCGTCTTGCCGGTACCGGGGCTACCGACCAGCAGCGCGCCCTTGGGGATCTGCCCGCCGAGCTTGGAGAAACGCTGCGGATCGCGCAGGAACTCGACGATTTCCTCGAGCTCTTCGCGCGCCTCGTCGATGCCCGCGACATCGGCGAAGGTGACCTTGCCCTGGCGTTCGGTGAGTAGCTTGGCCTTGGACTTGCCGAAGCCCATCGCGCCGCCGGCGCCACCGCCCTTCTGCACCTGGCGCAGCGCGAAGAAGGCGATTCCGAGGATCAGCACGAAGGGCAGGATCTGGATCAGCGCATAGAGCAGGATATTGCCGCTATCGGCCTCGACCCCCGAATAGCGTACGCCGTTGTTTTCGAGGAGCTGCGGCAGCGAAGTGTCGTTGGCGACGGGTATGGTCGAGAATTTCTCGCCATTCTTCATCTCGCCGACGATCTGCTTCTCGGAGATCTGCACCGTCGCGACCGAGCCTTCGGCAACCTTGTCGCGGAAGTCGGAATAGAGGATCTGCGCGCCGCCCCCACTCGAACTTCCGCCGAAGAAGGATACAACCAACAGCAGGGCGAGGAAAACGCCGCCCCACACCATCAGGCTCTTCACCCAGGGATTGGGCCCGTTGCCCTCGGGCTCGGGCGGGGAATTCTGATCGCTCATGCAGGGGATCCTTTCATGACCGATTATGTAGGATGCCGGGGGTGAATGGCAAGTTGACCCGTTGAGCGGAAATTCCGCACTCAGGCAAGCAGCCGGTCGATCAGCCAGTAGGCGCCGATGATCCCGACCGGGTAAGACGCGAACCGCAGCGCCCGCGCCTCGTCCCGCGGACGCCATCGCCGCACCAGGGCAAGCAGCGCCAGCACCGCGCAGATCACCAGCAGTTGGCCGGCCTCGACCCCGAGATTGAAGCTCACCAGCGCCGCCGGCACCTCGCCATCGGGCAGGCCGATCTCGCGCAGGGCCCCGGCGAAGCCGAAGCCGTGGATCAGGCCGAAGGCGAAGGCGACCAGCCAGGGCAAGCGCTGCGTCACCGTATCGCGCTGCCCGCGTGCGATCTCCACCGCGAGGAAGACGATCGACAGCGCGATCAGGGCCTCGACCAGATCCTGCCGGATCCCGGCGAAGCCGAGCGTGACCGCCGCCAGCGTGAACGAATGCGCCAGCGTGAAGGCCGTGGCCGCCTTCACCACCGGCCAGGGTCGCGCGACCAGCAGGACCAGCCCGATGACGAACAGCAAATGGTCCCAGCCCGACAGGATGTGCGCCACACCGATGGCGAAATAGCTGCGCCAGACCTGCAGCGACGAAGGCCTCGCCGCAATCACGGCGGCAGGGTGTTCGGGGGTCAGGCGATAGACCTGCACGCTCCGCCCCAGCGGTGCGACCCGCAGGATTGCATCGCTCTGGCCGATCAGCGCCGGCCAGCCGATGCTCTTGCCCGCGACCGGGCCGTCGCAGGTAATCCTTGCATGGCCGCTGACCGACAGCGGGGCGACGCGACGCGTGAGGGCGCCCGACACACGGCAGGTCTCGGGAAGCTGCGGCATGACGCTGCGATCATCTCCGGAACTGGCGATGGGCTGCCGCCAGCCGAGATCCCATTCCGCAGGCGAGACCTGCTCGAACTGGATCGCGACGGGCCGCATTTCGTCCGCCCATGCCGGCGCAGCAAGCGCCATCAGCCACAGCGCGGCCAGCCAGCGGATCATTCGACCTCGACCGAATAGGCCTCGCGCAGCAAGGCATAGGCCCGCTCGCGCCGAGCCGCGGCAGTCGCACTGCGCCAGTCGGCCTCGACCCGATCGCGAATCTCGGAAAGCGGCGGAATCCGTCCAGCTTCGCGCCGTTCGAGGTCGACGAGGTGGAAGCCGTATCCGGATTCAGTCTGAAGTTCTCCGGGCCGTTTCGCTTTTGCGACCGCCGCGGCAAAGTCCGAGCCGAATACGGCGGCGATCTCGGCGTACGTCGCGTCCACCATCTTCCGTGGCAATGCTGTCGCATGGCCTCCCGGCGGTCCCCCACCGTCGAGCGCTACATGCAATGTTTCCTCATCCGGGTAATAGGCCTGCGTGAAGGTGTATCTACCGCCATCGCTGAAACGCTCTTGGTGGGCATGGAACCAACTGCCAAGCGTCGTCTCGGCGACGGGTGCAAATTCCGCCTCGGCCCCGGCGAGCTCGTCCATCTTGGTCGCCAGCCGCCGCCGGACCACCGCGTCACCCTGGTCGAGCCCCAGCCGCAGCGCTTCGCGATAGAGCACTTCCTCGCGCACCCAGCGCGCGATCGCGGCGTCCATCTCGGCATCGGTCGGCGGGCGGCCCATCATCCGCTCGAACCCCAGCGCGATCCCGGCCTGGCGCTCGCGCGTGAGCTCGATCGTCCGGCTTGCGGGATCGACCGGCTCGCCGACCAGCGCGAAGATGCCCCAGATCGCCGCCCCGGCGAGCAGGAAATGCGCGAGCGGATCGCGCAGGAAAGCTGGTGTCATCCCTTGTCCATGATGCGCGGCGCATCGTCTGGCCCGCGGTGCGGGCGCAGCCAGACCGGCGAGGAATAGGCGCGTTCCTGGATGACATTGGCCTCGATGACCTCGGCGGGCAGGTCGACACCGAAACGCTTGGAATCGAACAGCACCCAGCTCGGCGTCGGAATCTCGATGACGCGGACGTAATAGAAGGCGCGCTGGCCGGGGCGATAGTCGGGATCACGCCAGGTCGCGCGCAATTCTGTGGCGCCGATCGAGTTGGTGTAGGTCGCCTCGCGGCGAACCACCGTATCGCCCACCGGGGGGACCTTGCCGCCGACGCGGCGGCGTTTGCCGTCCATGTCCGACCAGGCGACGTCGTAGATGCGCTCCTGCGCCTTGCCGCTTGCGTCGACCCAGCCCTTGATCACCTGAACGCGGTCGAGGTTGGCGCCTTCGGGGTCCTTGAGCGCGGAAATCAGGAACACCGGCGGCTTGCCCGTATCCTTAAGGTCGCCCCCCATCGGCACGCCGCGCGCATAGCCCGCGCGCACCCAGTCGCCCCCCCAGTCGCCATCGGTGAAATCGTGCCCGGCGAAGAGCCGCAGGACCATGCGCGGCCCGGTGGTGGCATAGACCTCGCGCCGCATGAAAGCGTCGAATATCTCGGCCCGCGTGTTGCCGCGCGCCCAGGCCGCGGCATAGCCCCCCGCAAGATAGTGCCAGCCGAAGCGCCCCTGCTTCGTGCCGAGGTTCTGGCTCTCCATCGCCCGCCCCTTGCGCGGTTCGACCCCGGTGTGCTTGCCGAAGAAATTGTCCTCGTCGCCGGTCGCCAGCGCGGTGTGGCTGTCGGTCGAACCGATCAGCCCGAAGGCATAGGGGTTCACTCCCATGCGCTGTTCGAGCGTCAGCCCGCGCAGCAGCGCGCTGCGGATATAGCTGCCGGCATACATGTCGGGCGTCGTCTCCTGCGTCAGCGGGAGATTGCCGAGCTCCCAACCCGCCACACCGAAGGCGGCGAATTCGTCATTGGGCGAAAGGAAGGGATGCGTCTCGCTGTCGCCCTTGATCTGCGTCGCCTCGACCACCGGCTCCCAGCGCGCGCGGCGGCGGGCATAGTCGGCACTCATCGGTCCGCCGTCGGGCCCGACGAGGTCGAACATCAACCCATTCGAGAGGTTGGAATTGTGCGGGATGGCGAGCACGCGCCCGCCGGTGTTGGCCTCATAGGCCTTCATATAGTCCCACAATTGCTCGGTTTCGGTGTCGAGCCCTGGGAAGGGCACGATCTGTCCCGTCTTTGCGCTGCCGTCCCTGAACATGACCACGCGGTGGAGGTTGTTGCCATCGGGCATCAGCGTCCATTCGAAGCCGGCAAAGGCGGTGAATTCGCCTGGACGATTGTAACGGTCGAGGATCGCGAGATGGTCGTCCCACAATTCGCGGGTCGCCTTCGCCTGACGCTCCGGATCGCGCAGGGCGGCGGGAATCTTGTTGTTCGCAGCGGCGGTGATGAGTTCGGCCACCGCGCGGGTCGACTGCTCGGGGCTCTCGTGCATCATGTCGTACCAGCGCCGCAGCGTCGGATCGCGCACCAGCATGCGCGGCGCATCGTAGAGCCGCTTGGTCGCGCCCATCGCATCCGAGTGGTCCGAAATGACGAGGAAATCGAGCGGGCGATCGAGCTGAGCCTCGACCCCGGTGGTCGAGGTGATCTTGTCGCCGCGCGCGAATTTCAGCGCGTCTTCCGGGCCCAGCCGGACGCCGAAGCCGAAGGCATCGACCGAGATGTCGGTGTGGAGGTGGGTGTCGCCCCAATAGGGGCGGTCGGGGAATTCGGCGAGTTCGATGGTGTCGCTGCCATCGCCTTGCTGCGCCTCGGTCGGTTCGCCTTCGCCCGCGAGATCGCAGCCCGCCAGCGCCACAACCGCCAGCACGACCCAGCTCCTTGTGATCCTCTTCACCGGCACTCCCCTCCCGATTGCCTTTTGCAACCGAATGTGCGCCACACCACGCGACGAGGTCAAGAGCGGCCCTAGAAGAAGGCCAGGCCGCCCCCATCGCCGCCACCCGAGGAATTGACATACATGGCGACTCCGATCGCCGTGGCGAGTGCGGTGAAGATCAGCGCTCCCAACACCAGCGCCCCGTCGCGGACTGTCAGCGCCAGACCGAGGATGGCGATCGCGAGCATCGGGATCGAGCTGGCGAAGGGCAGGAGTTCGAGCGGCGGAACGGTGCAGCACAGGGCCAGGATCGCCAGCGCGGTTATCTTGATCGCCGGCCCCTGCGTCAGGCCCTCGAGCCGCCCCTCGCTATGGCGATCGAGAAAGTCCCCCAGCCTGCGCAGCTTGCGCACCGATTTGTGAAGTTTCTTCGATCCCACCGCGCGCTGTTGGACGAATTGCGGCATCCACACGTGCTCGCGTCCGAGAAGCAGCTGGACGGCGATCAGCGCGATGAACAGCGCGAGGGCGGTGGGCACGCCCGGGATGCCGCCGACGGGCGTGATCTCGAGCAGCGCCGGGATCATGATGAAGGGGCCGAAGCTGCGACCGCCGAAATCGTCGAGCACGTCGGCGACGCAGACGGTGTCGCCATGCGTGGCGAGCTCGTCGAGCTCGCACAGCACATCGCTGACGCTGGTCGGTTCGTTATGCGGCACGCCTGTCTCCCTTTGCCACCGAACGCTTGTTGCAGCAAAAAGGCTACCTTTGCCTCAGTCGGGCGTCTTCCTGAGCAGCGCCGAGCGCTCGCAGCGGCACACCACCTCGCCACGCTGGTTGACCGCTTCGTGGAGGAAGGTGACGATCCCCGCATCGGGTCGCGACTTGCTCTCGCGCAGGGCGATCACCTCGCTCGTTGCGTGCAGCGTGTCGCCGAGGAACACCGGCTTGGGCATGACCAGCTTGTCGTAGCCCAGATTGGCGACAAGCGTGCCGAGCGTGGTGTCGCCGACGCTGAGCCCCACCATCAGCGAGAAGGTAAAGGTCCCGTTGACCAGGATCTGCCCGAACTCGCTCTCCCTGGCCGCTTCCACATCGAGGTGGAGCGGCTGCGGGTTGTGCGTCATCGTGGTGAAGAGGAGATTGTCGGTCTCGGTCACCGTGCGGCGGATGTCATGCGTCAGCTTGTCGCCGATCTGCCATTGGTCGAAGAACTTGCCCGCCATCAGCCGTGGCCCATGACCGCTTTCACCTCGAGGAAGTCGTGGAAGCCCCACTCGCCCCATTCGCGGCCGTTACCCGACTTTTTGTAGCCGCCGAAGGCTGCATTCAGGTCGTAGCCGCCGTTGATCGCGACGCGGCCCGCACGGATGCGCTTGGCGAGGCTGCGGGCGAGGTCCATGTCCTCGCCCGTGACAGCGCTGGCGAGGCCGTATTCGGTGTCGTTGGCGATGCGGATCGCGTCGTCGTAATCCTCGTAGCCGAGGATGCAGAGCACGGGCCCGAAGATTTCCTCGCGCGCGATGGTCATGTCGTTGGTGACATCGGCGAAAACGGTCGGTTTGACGTAGTGGCCGGTTTCGAGCCCCTCGGGCTTGCCCGGTCCGCCCGCGACCAGCGTCGCGCCTTCCTCGATGCCCTTCTCGATCAGACCCTGGATCTTTTCCCACTGCGCGCGGCTGACGACCGGGCCGATGGTGGCGTTACCCTTGGGATCGCCGGGGATGACGCCTTCGGCGGCTTCCTTGGCCGCGGCCTTGGCTTCCTCCATCCGCTTGTGTGGCACGAGCATGCGGCTCGGCGCGGTGCAGGTCTGGCCCGAATTGCCCATCATCCCGACGGTGCCCTTGGCGACCGACTGCGCGAAGACGCTGTCGTCGAGCACGATGTTGGGGCTCTTGCCGCCCAGTTCCTGCGCCACGCGCTTGACCGTGTCGGCGGCGTTCTTGGCGATGAGGATGCCCGCGCGGGTCGAGCCGGTGAAGCTGACCATGTCGATGTCGGGATGGCCCGAGATCGCCTCACCCACGCCCGGTCCGTCACCGTTGACGAGGTTGAAGACGCCCGCCGGAACGCCCGCTGCATCCATGATCTCGGCGAAAATATAGGCGTCGAAGGGCGCGATTTCGGAAGGCTTGAGCACCATGGTGCAGCCCGTCGCGAGCGCGGGGAAGACCTTGCAGGCGATCTGGTTCAATGGCCAGTTCCACGGGGTGATCATGCCGACCACGCCGATCGGCTCCCACACATGCAGCGTCGGGCCGTCCTGGCGTTCGAAGTCGAAGCCTTCGAGCACTTCGATCGCCTTCTGGCAGTGCCCGGCGAGCAGGCCGACATGCGGACCGTTCGCAAGGCTCATCGGGGCGCCCATCTCGTCGCTGACCGCGGTGGCGAGGTCGTCCTTGCGGTTCTCGATCTCGGCCTGGATCGCGCGCAGCAGCGTGAGCCGTTCCTGCTTGCTCGTCTGGCTGAAGCTCTCGAAGGCGCGGCGCGCGGCGGCCACCGCCTTGTCGACATCGGCCTTTGTGCCGAAGCTGATGTGGCCGATGGTTTCCTCGGTCGCCGGGTTCTCGACCGGCTGGGTGTTGGCGGTAACCGGGTCGACCCACCGGCCGTCGATGTAGAACTTGGTGCAATCGCGCATCTCAATCTCTCCTTTGCGCGCAGCCCTAGCCCTCTTGCCGCCAGCGCGCCACCACCTCTTCGCCGTCCTGAGCGCTGTCGCGAATTGTGTTCGGCGTGCGGTCGAAGCGCGGTGCCGGCGCGGTGTGCCAGCGCCCGCCCTTTTCGACGAAGGCGCCGCGCGCCTTCATGTGCGGGTGATCCTTGGCATGATCGAGCGGGACGACGGGCGCGAAGCAGGCGTCGGTGCCTTCGAGCAGGTCGCACCATTCGGCCTGCGTTTTCGTCGCGAACAGCGCGGCGAGATCCTCGGCATAGCTGTCCCATTTCGAGGGATCCATCTGCGCTTCGCGCAGGTGCTCGGGTGCATCGGCGCGCTGGAGCAGTTCGGCGTAGAACTGCGGTTCGATCGCCCCGACGCTGACTTCCTTGCCGTCCTTGCAGGTGTAGCAGCGGTAGAAATGCGCCGCGCCGCCAAGCAGGCCGGCACCGCGTTCGACCGTGCGCAGCGCGCTGTGCGGCTGGCCGTAGAAGAAACTCATCAGGCTGGTGACGCCATCGACGATCGCCGCGTCGACTACCTGCCCCTTGCCGCTCGTCTGGCGCTCGAACAGCGCTGCGAGGATGCCCATCGCGCAATACATCGAGCCGCCGCCGAAATCGCCGACGAGGTTCTGCGGCGGTACCGGCAGTTCGCCGCGCTTGCCGATCGCGTCGAGCGCGCCGGTGATCGCGATGTAGTTGAGATCGTGCCCGGCAGCCTGCGCCAGCGGACCTTCCTGCCCCCAGCCGGTCATCCGCGCATAGACGAGCCGCGGATTGGCGGCGAGCATCTCCTCTGGCCCCAGTCCGAGCCGCTCCATCACGCCCGGACGAAACCCTTCGACCAGCACGTCGGCATGCTTAAGCGCGGTCCTGACGAAGGCCTGCCCGTCCTCGCTCTTCAGGTCGACCGCCACCCGGTGCCGGGCGCGTTCGACCACCGCATTCATCGGCTGGTGTCCCGCGCGCTCGATCCGCACCACCTCGGCGCCCATGTCGGCGAGCATCATCGCCACGTGAGGACCGGGGCCGATGCCCTGGAATTCGACGACCTTGAGGCCGGTCAGCGGACCGTTGCTCGGCATATTTCTCTCTCCCTAGAAACTCTTCGGCAGGCCCAGCACATGCGTCGCCACATGGCTGAGGATCAGGTTCGTGCTGATCGGCGCGACCTGGTACAATCGCGTTTCGCGGAACTTGCGCTCCACGTCGTATTCCTCGGCAAAGCCGAAGCCGCCATGCGTCTGGATGCACATGTCGGCGGCGAACCAGCTCGCCTCGCTCGCCAGCATCTTGGCCATGTTCGCCTCGGTCCCGGCGGTCTCGCCCGCGTCGAACATGCGCGCCGCCTTGGTGACCATTTCGGCTGCGGCCGAAAGCTGGACATAAGCGCGGGCAATCGGGAACTGGACTCCCTGGTTCTCACCGATCGCGCGGCCGAAAACGGAGCGATCCTTGGCGTAGGCCGATGCGCGGTCGATGAAGAAGCGCCCGTCGCCGATGCATTCGCTCGCGATCAGGATGCGTTCGGCATTCATGCCCGAGAGGATGTAGCGGAAGCCCTTGCCCTCCTCACCGATCAGCGCGCTGGCGGGCACGCGGAGATCGTCGAAGAACAGTTCTGTCGTGGCATGGTTGAGCATGGTCCGCACGGGGCGCACGGTGAGCCCCTTGCCGATCGCCTCGCGCATGTCGACCAGCAGGACGCTCATCCCGTCGGACGGCTTGGAGCAGTCCTCGCGAGGCCTCGTGCGACAAAGCAGGACCATGAGGTCGGAATGCTCGGCACGGCTGATCCAGATCTTCTGCCCGTTGACCACGTAATCGTCGCCATCGCGGCGGGCGAAGGTGGAAATGCGTGTAGTGTCGGTGCCTGCCCCCGGCTCGGTCACGCCGAAGGCCTGCAGCCGCAGTTCGCCGCTCGCGATCTTGGGCAGATAGTGGCGCTTCTGCTCCTCCGACCCGTGCTTCAGCAGCGTACCCATGGTGTACATCTGCGCATGGCAGGCGCCGCCGTTCGAGCCCGAGCGATGAATCTCCTCGAGCACGGCGCAGGCCGCCTCGAGCCCGAGCCCCGAACCGTCGTATTCTTCCGGGATCAGCACCGACAGGAAGCCCGCCTCGGTCAGCGCCGCGACGAACTCGCTCGGATAGGCGCGCTCGCGATCGAGCTTCCGCCAGTATTCGCCCGGAAAGCGCGCGCACAGCCGCCGCACCGCCTCGCGGATTTCCGGAAAGGTCTCGCTCAAATGTCCGTCTCCCATTGCAACCTGTCTGGCGCGGGAAAACGGCTTTGGCAACGGGTGCGAAGGAGAATGGATGCCCCGTGAGGATTCGAACCTCAATTGACGGAGTCAGAGTCCGTAGTCTTACCATTAGACGACGGGGCATCAGCCGACCGGGCGGGCGAGAATCGCGTGACCGCTCCGGATTGGAGGCCGCGCATCTAGTTTCGTCGCCGCGCGAGGTCAACCCCGTGTCTGCGCGCGCCTCTTGCCCCGCCCCCGCTTCGCGGCTAGCGTCGCCGACAAGTCCCCGCGCACAATGGTTTGCGCGGGAGGAACAAGAAAGCTCTCGCACATGGCGGACCATCCTCCGCCGGACACGAAAAGGGGGCACGGGACACAACGGGGCGGCAAGTCCGGCAAGGTAGCCGATTTCCGCTACAAGCGCCCCTCCCGGCCCGATGGCAAGCGCAGCGAACGGCGCAAGGCGTCGCCTCGCGACAGCGTGATTGCACCTCCGTCGAATTCCGTCTCGACTCCGCAGGGCGGCCCGCCGCCGAGGCGGCAGGCCTATGCCGCACTCGATCTCGGCACCAACAACTGTCGCCTGCTGATCGCCCGGCCCTCGGGCGAAAACTTCACCGTCATCGACGCCTTCAGTCGTGTGGTCCGGCTGGGCGAGGGCCTGGCAGCGAGCGGCAAGCTGTCCGACGAAGCGATGGAGCGCACGCTCGCCGCGCTCCACGTCTGCGCCGAGAAGCTACGCCGCAGGAACGTGCGCCTCGCGCGCTCGGTGGCGACCGAGGCCTGCCGGCGGGCGGCCAATGGCCCGGCTTTCATCGAGCGGGTGCGGCGCGAGACCGGGATCATGCTCGATATCATCTCGGCTCAGGAAGAGGCGCGGCTGGCCGTGCTCGGCTGCCACATCCTGCTCGAAGATGGCGCGGGACCGGCGATCATCTTCGATATCGGCGGCGGTTCGACCGAGCTGGTGCTGGTCGAACCCGCCGACAAGGTCCCGCGCATCGTCGACTGGCTCAGCGTTCCCTGGGGCGTGGTCTCTCTGACCGACACGGTCCAGGGATCGGACGAGAGCGAGGAGACGCGGCTCGACCGTTATGTCGCGATGCGCCGGACGGTAGGGCGCAGCTTCGCCGAATTCGCAGAGCGCATCCGCGAACATACGCGCTCGCCCGAACCAATCCGCCTGCTCGGCACCAGCGGCACGGTGACGACGCTCGCCAGCCTCCATCTCGAACTGCCGCAATACGACCGCCGCGCGGTCGACGGGCTCATCGTTCCCTCGCAATCGATGCGCGACATCTCGCGCCGGCTGTCGCGGATGAGCGCGCCCGACCGAAAGCGCCTGCCCTGCATCGGCGACGACCGCGCGAACCTCGTCATCGCGGGCTGCGCGATCCTCGAATCGATCCTCGACATCTGGCCGTCGCAGCAGCTCGGCGTGGCCGATCGCGGGATTCGCGAGGGCATATTGCGCAGCCTGATCGCGGCCGACGCCGAGGGCGAACGCAGCCGCGCGGCGCTCCAGCGCATGCGAGAGCAGGATGTCTGAGGTTTTGCTTGTGGGGTGCGGTCGGGACGTCGGTCCCGACCTTCCGGCACCGGCCCACACCCCCACCCGACCGCCCATAAGATACCGTGCCGTGGGTGGCGGGGTGGGGGCGTGGGCCGGAGCAGCAGCAAGGGAAGCGCGGACGCGCTTCACGCACGAAACGAGGAACAGATAATGTCACGCTCGGGCAAGGATCGCGATACGCGGGTGCGCACCGCGAAGAAGCGCACGGCGAGTTCGACCCGCTGGCTGCAGCGCCAACTCAACGATCCCTACGTCAAGCAGGCCAAGGCCGAAGGCTATCGCAGCCGCGCGGCCTACAAGCTGATCGAGCTCGACGAGAAGTTCGGCCTGTTGAGAGGGGTGACCCGCGTGGTCGATCTCGGCATCGCGCCAGGCGGCTGGAGCCAGGTGGTGCGCAAGCTCAAGCCCAAGGCGCATGTCGTCGGCATCGACCTGCTCGAGGTCGAGCCGATCGAAGGCGTGACCATCTTCCAGATGGACTTTATGGACGACGATGCGCCGCGCATTCTCGAAGAGGCGCTCGGCGGCAAGGCCGATCTGGTGATGAGCGACATGGCCGCCAACACCGTCGGCCACAAGCAGACCGACCATCTGCGCACCATGGGGCTGGTCGAGGCCGGTGCCTGGTTCGCAGTCGAGAATCTCGCGCCCGGCGGCACCTTCCTCGCCAAGGTTCTCGCCGGCGGAACCGACAGCGACCTGCTCGCGCTGCTGAAGAAGCACTTCAAGACGGTCAAGCACGCCAAGCCGCCCGCGAGCCGCAAGGGCTCGAGCGAGTGGTACGTCATCGCGCAGGGCTTCAAGGGGTAGTTCTCCGCGCTCATACGAAAAGGGCCCCGCCGCAGCGGAGCCCTTCGAACTTTCCGGATAGAGTGAGCGTCAGGCGCCGGTCTTGGCTCCGCCGTCGTTGCTGGCCGCCGCCCCATCTCCGGCCACCGGCTGGTCGGCACCCATGGCACCCGCCGCCTCGGCTGCACCGGCTTCGGCACCTTCCACCGGACCCGGCCCCGCGCCCGGCGCATCCGCGCCTTCTGCGGCATCGGCTTCCGGTACGGCCGGTGCCGGATAGTCGGGCCCGCCGCCATTGGCCTTGAGGAAAGCGATCACATTGGCACGGTCTTCCGGCTTCGACAGGCCGGCGAAGCTCATCTTCGTACCATTGGCGAAACCGCGCGGGTTGGCGAGCCAGTGGTCGAGGTTTTCATAGGACCAGTCGCCGCCATGGTCCGACAGCGCCGAGCTGTAGGCGAAGCCCGCGGCGTGCTTGCCGATCGGCTTCCCGATGATGCCGTAAAGGTTGGGACCGATGCCGTTGGCGCCGCCCTGATTGACGGTGTGGCAGGCGGTACACTTGGCGAAGACCTTCTCGCCAGCCGCAGGATCGGCCGCAGCCAGCAGCGTGCCGAGATCGGGGCCTGCATCGGCGCCGCCCTCTTCGGCTTCGCCCTGGATGAAGAAGCCCGGCTCTTCGATATGCGCGTGCTTGTCGGCAGCAAAATACATGCCCGAAACGATGGAGCCGCCCAGCGCCACGATCCCGGCGAAGAGGACCCAGCCTGCAGCGGTGTTGAAACGATCGTCCATTGCGTAAAATACCCGGCGAAATTCGGTTGGTCGGATGGTTGGGCGCCGCTCTAGTGCGCACGGCGGGCTTTCGCAAGAGTGCAGGCGGCAATAGCGCTTGATGGCGGGGGACGGCCCCCGTAACGCGCATTCCACCATGCGCCAGTTTGCCAAGCCCGCCCTCGCCCTCGTCGACTCGATGCGCGCAGCAGCCGCCGAAGATCCGCCGCGTGCGATCGCCTTTGGCGGCGCTCCGGGATCGAACTCGCACCAGGCGGCGATGCAGTTCGCGCCGGATGCGCTGCCGCTGCCCTGCTTCAGCTTCGAGGATGCGCTCGAGGCGGTCGAGAGCGGGATGGCAGGCTGCGCGATGATCCCGATCGAGAACTCGCAGCACGGGCGCGTGGCGGATATCCATTTCCTGCTTCCCGAAAGCGGGCTGTTCATCGTCGCCGAGCATTTCATGCGCATCACGCACTGCCTGATGGCGCTGGGGCAGGGCCCGTTCGAGGCCGCCTACAGCCACCCGCAGGCGCTCGGCCAGTCGCACAAATTCCTCTCCGAGCGCGGCATCGTCGGGCTGAGTCACGCCGATACGGCGGGCGCGGCAGCCTATGTCGCGGAAATGGGCAAGCTGGACGTCGCCGCCATCGCCCCCGCGCTCGCCGCCGATCTCTACGGGCTCGAGATCGTCGAGCGCGAGGTCGAGGACGCGCATGACAACACCACCCGTTTCGTGGTGCTTGCGAGAGAGGCGCTCGACCTCGCGGCGCTCGAAGGGGCGCAGGCGATGACCACCTTCATCTTCGAGGTGAAGAACATCCCCGCCGCGCTCTACAAGGCGCTGGGCTGCTTCGCGACCAACGGCGTCAACATGACCAAGCTCGAAAGCTATCAGAAGGGCGCCAGCTTCGCGGCGACGCAGTTCTTCGCCGATATCGAGGGCGCACCCGGCGAGCCGCGTGTCGACGCTGCGCTCGAGGAGCTCGCCTTCCAGACCAATGGCGTCCGCCTGCTCGGCAGCTACGCGCAGGCGCGCAAGCGCGGCTGATCATCTGTCGACTAGAGGCGAGGCCTATTCGTCGGCATAGATAGCCACCTCGTTGACGCCATCGCTGGTCGCGCGGCCGCGATACATGCCCGAGGTGTTGAAGCTGAAGAGCGCGTGGCCTTCCGGGGTGACGAGGATGACCCCGCCGTCGCCGCCGAGTTCCTTGACCTCGCCCATCACATCGTCGGCTGTCTGTTGTGCTTCCTCGAAAGTGCTCGCCGCAGAAACCAAGCTGGCGGAGTTGGAGATCAACCCCACTCCATCTTCTGCCGCTTCCAGCAATTGGGAGACGGTCATCCCCAATCGCAGCCGCGTGCAGATCTCCTGAGCGACGCCGACGCGGATGAAATACTCGCCCCAGCCCGTCGCCGAAACCGCACAGGCGCGGTTGTCGGCATAGGTGCCCGCGCCGATGATCGGTGCATCGCCGATCCGGCCCCAGCGCTTGCCGGTCATTCCCCCGGTCGAGGTACCCGCGGCCATGTTGCCGTGGCTGTCTAGCGCGACCGCGCCGACCGTGCCGAACTTCACGTCGACATCGATGGCGGAGAGCTTCTCGGCCTTCATCCGTTCGAGCGAATCGCGGCGACGCTCGGTCTCGAACCATTCGGGCAGCATGCGTTCGAGCCCCTGCTCGGCGGCGAATGCCTCCGCGCCGTCGCCCGCCAGCATGACATGCGGACTGTCGGTCATCACCCTGCGCGCCAGCACAATCGGGTGGCGGATGCCGGTGACCCCTGCGACCGCACCCGCATCGCGCGTGCTGCCATCCATGATCGACGCATCGAGCTCGATATCGCCGTCCCAAGTGAGCACCGCACCGCGGCCCGCATTGAACAGCGGATCGTCTTCCATCGGCATGATAGCCGCCGCGACCGCATCCATCGCGCTGCCGCCCTCGCGCAGGACCTTGGCGCTCGCATCGAGCGCCGCCTGCAGCGCGGCGCGATAGGCCGCGTCCTGCTCGGGCGTCATGTTCTCGCGCGCGATCGTGCCGGCACCGCCATGGATGGCGATCGACCAGCGCGGCTCGGCCTCCTGTGCCGCGGCAGGCACTGCAAATGCGACGCAAAGCGCGGCCAGCGCGCGAACGATGGGTACTGAAAATCCTCTCATTCGAAGGCGATAGCACACAGACTTATCCACTTCACGCGCGAATGCATTTTGTAGATTTCCGACACGCGTGATAGCCCTGACGCTACGGAAACCAATGGGGAGAGGTTTCATGATTTTCGACCGCTATCGTTTCGACGAACAGCTGGCGATGGACCTGGGGGAGAAGATCCTCTTTGCCGTCGTCGCGCTGGTCGTCACCTGGCTCGCGGCGAAGGCCGCCAAATGGGCCTTCGCCAAACTCGTCGACACCGTCGATTTCTTCAAGCGCGGGACCGGTAGCGGCCAGTCGCTGGGGGAATCCCTCGGCAAGATCGTGTCCTTGCTGATCTGGCTGTTCGGCCTGCTGATCGTGCTCAACATTCTCGAACTGGGCGGGGTCGCGGGGCCGATCGACAGCCTGCTCGAAAACGTCGTCGGCTTCCTGCCCAACCTGCTGTGGGCGGGGCTGATCTTCTTCATCGGCATGATGGTGGCGCGGATCGCGCGCGACCTGGTGGTCACCACGCTGCAGACGGTCGATCTCGACAAATGGGCCAATCGCGGCGGGGTCGATAATGTCACCGGCAACACCGCGATCAGCCGGACGATCGGCACGATCGTCTATGTGCTGATCGCGATACCGGTGGCGATCGCAGCGCTCGAACAGCTCGGGATCGATTCGATAAGCGGGCCGGCCTCGCGCATGCTGGAGATGATCTTCGCCGCCATCCCGAACATCATCGCCGCCGCGGTGCTGCTCGGCATCGGTTACCTGATCAGCAAGTTCGTGGTGCAGATCGTGAAGGAAATCCTTCCGGGGCTCGGTGTCGATCGGGCGCTCGAGGAAAGCGGGCTGGTAACGGAGGGAACGACCGCCTCGGGAATCATCGCCAGGGTGACTCAGGTGGCAATCATCCTGTTCTTCGCCATCGCCGCGACACGGCTGCTCGGCTTTCCGGAGCTGACCGCGATCCTCGACCAGCTGCTCGAATTGGGCGGTCGGGTGATCTTCGGCGCAGTGGTGATCGCCTTCGGCTTCCTCATCGCCAACCTGCTCGCGCGGCTCATCGCCGGGGATGCCGGGGGAACCACGGCAGCTACCATCGTCCGCTGGGCGACGATCATCCTGTTCGTCTTCATGGGCCTGCAGTTCACCGGCATCGGCGGGATGATCCCGGCCAATGCGCTGACGATCCTGATCGCGGGCATCGCGGTGGCCGGCGCGCTCGCCTTCGGCCTCGGCGGGCGCGACTGGGCGGCGCGCAAGCTGGAGGAGATGGACAACGACCTGGGCGGGGCCGCGAGCGCGCCGACGCCCCGGCCCAAGCCCAAGGCAGCACCGACATCCGACGCCCCGCTGCCGCCGGGCAGCTGACACAAAGCCCTCCGGGAAACGCACATCGGGGCGCGGGAATAACCCTCCCGCGCCCCTTTTTCTGTGCTAGTCCCCCGCCCCGAAGGGAGACAGCGCATGAGCAATTTCGGATTCGAGAGCACCGCCGACGAAGTCCTCGAGGGCAAGGATCTCAGTGGACGGACCGCCTTCGTCACCGGCGGCTATTCGGGCCTCGGAATGGAAACCGCGCGGGCGCTGGCCGCAAAGGGCGCGCATGTGATCCTTTCGGGCCGCGACACCACCAAGCTGGCCGCCGCGGCGGACGAGATTGCCGAGACGACCGGCGCCAAGGTCGATACGCTGGTCTGCGACCTCGCCTCGCTCGACAGCGTGCGCGCCGCGGCGAAGGAAGCGAACGAGCGCTTCGAGAATATCGACCTGCTGATCAACAACGCCGGAGTCATGGCCTGCCCGCTCGGCCGCACGGCGGACGATTTCGAGATGCAGTTCGGCACCAACCATCTAGGGCATTTCCTGCTCACCAATTTGCTGATGCCGCTGGTCGAGAAGGGCAGCGAGCCGCGCATCGTCAACCTGTCGAGCCGTGGTCACCACATCGACCAGATGCATTTCGACGATCCCAATTACGAGAGCCGCGATTACGACAAGTGGCAGGCCTACGGCCAGTCGAAGACCGCCAACATCCTGTTCGCGGTCGGGCTGGAGAAGCGCCTCGCCGACAAGGGCATCCACGCCTATGCGCTGCATCCCGGCGGGATCATGACCAATCTCGGGCGTCACATGACCGAGGAAGACCGCCAGTGGATGATGGAGCGGATGCGCAAGGTGGCCGAGGAAAGCGGCCAGCAGAGCCAGGGCTTCAAGTCCATTCCGCAGGGCGCGGCGACCACCTGCTGGGTTGCCACCACCGACGAGCTGGCCGGCAAGGGCGGGGTCTATTGCGAAGACTGCCATGTCGCCGAGCGCGACGACGAGGACCCGATGGGCGGTGTGCGCGGCTATGCGATCGACGAGGGCAATGCCGAGAAGCTGTGGGCGTTGAGCGAGGAACTGGTGGGCGAAACCTTCGCCTATTGAGCGATCGCTTCGATCCACCCTTCGGCCACCCAGCGCGCGAGCATCGCACCGGCTTCGGCAATGGCCCTGTCCTCGCCCAGCGACGCGAACATGGCTGCGCAGACATCGCCCCAGCTGGCGCCCGCGTGGAAGGCATCGATCGCGCTGCCCTCCCATTCGGGGCGCAGCACGAAGACCGGGCGCTCGTCCTCGCGCCAGACGACCGCGACATGCAGGGCATCGAGTGGCGCTAGGTCCGCGTCGCCATCCCTGGCGAGCGATGACCACAGGCGCACGAGGTCGCGTGTCGCGGCAACGCAGCGGAGCGAGGGAACGAGGGCGAGCGAGAGCCGGTCCCACTCGCGCTCGCCGAAATCTGCAGTCGCCGCGGCGAAGCCTTCGGGGCTCAGCACCACGGCATCGCGCGCGGTAAAGGCAAGGTGCATCGCCCATTCGAGCGCGGCGAGTTCGGCGACGTCGGGATCGCCGGCGAAAAGCGCGGCGCAGGTCTCGGCAAAGCCGTCGCCGACCAGGTCGAGCGTCCAGCCGCTCGGCGGGTGCATGATGCAGTGATGCGCGGCGGCGCGGGCGAAGGCATCGGCGCCGACCAGCCGTTCGGTTCGCTCGAAGGTAGCTCGCAGCGCCTCGACCAGCGCGCTGCGGTAATTGTTGCGATAGATCGCCAGCCCGCGCGCCTGCCGCTCGCCCCAGCCTTCGGGCAGCGCCGCCTCCTCGTCGAGGATCGCACCGAGAACCGCCGCCTGCCGCTGCGCCAGCCCGCTCACGCCGCCACGCTCCTCTGGCGCGCGCCCGCGATTGCGCGGGCATGGTCGAGTTCGCGCAGCAGCTCGACGAGCGGCGGAATATTGTCGTCGCGCTCGATCATCGTCGCGACGGGACCGGTCCGGGCGATGACCTGTGCGTAGAGCGCCCAGACGTCCTCGCACACCGCGCGATCATGCGTATCGACCACGAGCTCGCCCGGCTGGTGCCCGGCGAGATGAATCTGCCGGACGCGATCGAGCGGTAGCCCGGCAAGATAGTCGGCGGCGGAAAAATCGTGGTTCCGCGCGCTCACATGGACATTGTTCACGTCGAGCAGCAGATAGCAGCCCGTACGCCGCGCCATCTCGGCAAGGAATTTCCATTCGGTCATCTCGTCCTCGGGAAAGGTCAGATAGCTCGAGGGATTTTCGAACAGCATGGCCCGGCCGAGCGCCTCCTGCGCGCGGTCGATATTGGCGCAGACGACATCGAGCGCTTCGCGGGTCAGCGGCAGCGGCAGGAGGTCGTGGCTGTTATGCGCGCTGGTACGGGTCCAGCACAGGTGATCGGAAACCCACAGCGGCTCGATCCGCTCGGCGAGCTTGCGCAGGCGTGCGAGATAGTCCGGCTCTAGTCCATGCGCCGAGCCGACCGAGAGCGACACGCCGTGAAGGATCACCGGATGCTCCTGCCGCACCTGTTCGAGCACGCGCAGCGGCTTGCCGCCCACGACCATGTAGTTCTCGGAAATGACCTCGACGAAATCGACCGGCACCGCACCGCCGAGGAAATCGGCGTAGTGCGCCCGGCGGAGGCCGAGGCCGAAGCCGTGGAATGGGGCGATGTCGTTCATGGAAGTGCGTGCGATGGGTGGCGACCCGGCATGCCCGATCGGGGGCTGATGAGGCTGCCGGGCCGCCGGGCGCTCAGCCAAGGTCGCCGATCATGCCGCCCTTGGCGAGACAGTCGCCCGCCTTCAACGCCTTGAAACCGTGGCCTTTGCATTCGTTCTGGCCCTTGCACTCGTGCTGCGTGGTCGCGCAGTCGGCAGTGCCCTTGCAGCTGTTGACGCCGTAGCAATGGACGGTGTCCTCGGCGCCGAGCGCCCGGCCACTGCTTCCGGCGGGCGGTTCGGCGGCGAATGCGGCCATGGAGGAAAGCGCGAAGGCAGCTGCGGCGGCGGCACTTGCGGGTTTGCGGATGGCGGTCATCGGGTCGGATCCTCTCCTGTCGTCCTGCGCGGAAATGCGCACACGGCCTTCTTCGCCCGCCCCGCCGTGCCGGTTACACGGCCGGAAAATTCACCTGTGCTGTAACGCGGTGTCCCGACCCGGCGAATGTCCGCTCGACCTGGCCCGACGCCGGATCACATTGTCAAACCTCATTCGAGAGAGACCCCATGATCGCACAGCCCCTGACCCGCCTTGCCCGTATCGCCCTGGCCGCCGGTGCGGCTGCCGGCCTCGCCGCCAGCCCCGCCGCGGCACAGAAGAAGCCCGCCATGGAGAAATGCTATGGCGTCGCCAAGGCGGGCGAGAACGATTGCGCGGCGGGCCCCGGCACCAGCTGCGCGGGCACCTCGACCCGCGACTACCAGGGCAATGCCTGGAAGCTCGTGCCCAAGGGCACCTGCGAGAAAACCGCGACACCCAAGGGCAAGGGATCGCTGACCCCGGTCACGCGCTGAGCGGCACCGAGGTCCAGCCCGATGCAGACGCTGCTCGCCCGTTACGACAATCTCGCCGCATGGCTCGCCTCGCGATGGCCCGAGGGACTGGCGCTGCTGCTCTCGCGCTTGGCGCTGGCGGGCGTATTCTGGCGCTCGGGACGCACCAAGGTGGCCGAGGGCACGCTGCTGACGATCGGCGAGCAGGCGCGCTTCCTGTTCGAATACGAGTATACCCGTGTCCCGCTACCCCCGGCCATCGCCGCCCCGCTGACGACCTATGCCGAACACCTCTTCCCGATCCTGCTGGTGTTGGGCCTGTTCACCCGCATATCGGCGCTGGCGCTGCTGGCGATGACGCTGGTGATCCAGGTCTTCGTCTATCCCGAGGCGTGGTGGCAGACGCATATGGCGTGGGTCGCGATGGCGGCGGTGCTCGTCTCGCGCGGCGGCGGGCCTCTGGCGGCGGATGTGCTGCTCGCGCGTGCCCGCGCCGGGTGGTAGGCTGGCGCATGGGAGGCCTGCGATGATCGCCGACGAAGCCAGCCTGGCCCGGCTGATGGCCGCTTCGCAGAAGGGCGATGCCGCGGCCTATCGCGTGCTGCTGGCCGAAATCCGGCTGTGGCTCGAACGCTATTTCCGCCGCCGCGTCGCGCCTGCGCAGCTCGACGACCTGGTCCAGGAAGTGCTGCTGGCGGTCCATGCCAAGCGCGCGAGCTGGGACCCCGGGCGTGCCTTCCTGCCCTGGCTCGCGGCGATCGCGCGCTATCGCTGGGTCGATCATTTGCGCCGGGTCTATCGCAAGGCCGAGGACGAGCTGGGCGATCACGATGCGATCGAGGACAGCGACGAGGAGGCGGTCATGGCGCGGATGAGTCTCGAGCGGTTGTTCGTGCACCTCTCGGCAGGGCAGTGCGAGGCCATCGAACTGGTCAAGATCGAGGGACTGTCGATTGCCGAAGCCTCGGCGCGAACGGGCCAGAGCGAGAGCCTGGTCAAGGTGAATATCCATCGCGGATTGAAGAAGCTGTCCGCGCTCGTAGAGAAAGCAGACTGACATGAATCGCGTGCCCCATTCGCTGATCGACGAGCTCGCCGCGGACCTCGCGCCCGTCCGGCCGCTCAGACGCGCGCGCGGCATCGCGCTGGTCGCTACCGCGACGCTCGTGGCCGTGGTGCTGGTCGAAGTCATCGACGGATTCTGGCGCGGCATCGCGACGGGCCAGGCCTCGCCCCTGTTCTTCATCGCCAACGGCATGTTCGCCATGCTCGGCACCGCCGCAGCCCTGGCGGCGATCCGCATGGCTTCCCCGCAAGTGGGCAACAGCCACGAAGGCACGCGCTGGGCGCTGGCTATGGCCGCGCTGCTGCCCGTCGCCGCGCTGGTCGTGCTCGGCCTGCAAGGCGACCTGGGGCAGGTCGCACACGATCCCTACGGCTTTGGATGTCTCATTGCCGGGATCGAGTTCGGCGGGCTGACCTTCGTCGCGCTGATCGTCTGGCTGCGCCGCGGCGCGCCGGTGTCGCCGCCGCTGGCGGGCACCCTGACAGGGATCGCGGCCGGATCGCTGGGCACCTTCGCACATGGCCTTGCTTGCCCGGTCGACACGCTGGCGCATCTCGGCAGCTGGCATGTCCTGCCGGTCGTCCTTGGCGGCGTAATCGGCCGGATTACGGTCCCGCCGCTCGTCCGCTGGTAAGCGACGTTCGTCCGGCCCGCGCTTGCCAAGCGGTACGGCAGGCGGCACCCCAGCAAGCGATATCCAGAGGGGAAGCCAGATGAAGACCTTTACCGCCGCCGTCGCGCTCGCCGTGGCGCTGCCCGCCGTCCCGCTCGCCGCGCAGGAAGAAACCACGGCGCCCGCCAGCCCGCAATGGGTCGAGACGAGCAATGCCTACACGCAAAAGCTCATCACCTTCGAGGCGAGCATCTTCCCTACCGGTGCGAGCTTTGCCGGCTACGAGCAGTACGATGGCCTGGTGAACGACATGGCGCTCGACCGCGACGAGCGCTACCTCGCCGGAGCCCGCGAGCTGCGCGCCGAATTCGCCGCCGCCATGGCGACCGAGACCAACCCCTACGTCAAGCAGGACCTGCAGATCCTGATCGACGCGCTCGACCACAACATCGAGGGCATCGAACTCCAGCGCCGCTACATGCTCGAATTCGCCGAAGTGCCCGAGGACATGTTCCAGACCATCGGGACGCTGCTGTCCGAACAGACAGCAGCCAGCCGTCGCGGCAAGGCGCTCGAGCTGCTCCAGCGCTTTACCGGCACCTGGCCCGACACCGAGCCGATGACCGAACTGGCCAAGCGTCGCTTCGAGGCGAGCCGCGGCGAGGGCAAGATGGGCCCCTATGCGGTCGAGGTGCGCGAATCGATCGACAATATTCCGACCTTCGCGACGGGCATTCGCGAGCTGGTTGAGAAATACGAGATCGAGGGTGCCGACGAGGCACTCGACGCGATGGATGCGCAATTCGCCGACTATGCGAAATGGACCGAAGAGGTGGTCCTGCCCGCCGCGCGCGACAATCCCCGCCTGCCCGAGGAGCTTTATGCCCTCGCGCTGAGGAACTGGGGTATCGATGCCGACCCGCGCGAGGCGATGAGCCAGGCGCGGCGCGGTTTCTACGAAATCCGCGCACAGATGGAAGCGCTCGCCCCGCAGATCGCCGAGAAGAACGGCTGGGCCGAGACCGACTACGCCTCGGTCATGCGCAAGCTCAAGCAAAGCACGATCCCCAATGACGAGATCGAGGAATTCTATCGCGGCGTGAATGCCGAGATCGAAGGGAAAATCCGCGAGCACGACGTCGTCAGCCTGCCCGACTATCCGCTCGCCATGCGGGTGGCCTCAGCCGCCGAAAGCGCCGCCCAGCCCGCGCCGCACATGCGCCCGCCGCGACTCATCGGCAACACCGGCGAACAGGGCACCTTCGTGCTGACCGTGTCGAACCCGACCGCCGCCGAGGGCGAGGCCTATGACGACTTCAACTTCCCCGCGGCCAGCTGGACGCTGAGCGCGCACGAAGCGCGTCCGGGGCACGAGATGCAATTCGCCGCGCTGGTCAAGCAGGGGGTCAGCCTCGCACGGCTGCTTTATGCCTTCAACAGCGTCAACGTCGAAGGCTGGGCGCTCTATGCCGAAGCCGAAATGCTGCCCTACGAGCCGATCGAGGGCCAGTTCATCGCCCAGCAGTTCCGCCTGCTGCGCACCGCCCGCGCCTTCCTCGACCCGATGCTCAACCTCGGGATGATCAGCCGGGAAGAGGCCGAACGGGTGCTGCGCGAAGAGGCGCTGTTCTCGCCCGGCATGGTGAAGCAGGAACTCGACCGCTACCAGTATCGCATGCCCGGCCAGGCGGGCAGCTATTACTACGGCTATCGCAAGCTCATCGACCTGCGGGTCGAGGCCGAGGTCGCGCTGGGCGCGAAGTTCGACGAGAAGGCGTTCAACGACTTCCTCCTCGGCCAGGGGATCATCCCGCTCGAGCTGATGGCCAAGGCGGTGCGCGAGGAGTTCATTCCCTCGCAGCGCTGACCTGCCGCAGCGCTAGAGCCAGCGCAGCCGGCGGAAGGCGACGATCAGGCCGATGAACAGCAGCCCGCAGAGCGCGACCACGGCCCAGAAGGCGTCGGGATCGTCCATGCCGGGCATCCCGCCGACATTGATGCCGAGCAGGCCGGTGAGGAAGGACAGCGGCAGGAAGATCCCAGCGACGATGGTCAGCATGTAGGTAGCCTGCTCGCTGCTGGCGAGGCTGCGGGCGCGGATCTCGTCCTGCAGCACCAGCGCGCTCTCCTTGCTGATGTCGATATCGTCGAGATAGCGGCGCAGCCGCGCAATGCTCTCGGCGATCTCGCGGCGGTCGCTCTCGTCGAACCAGACGGGCGCGTCGCGGCTGATCTGTTCGAGCGCCTCGTGCTGCGGGGCCATGTGCCGCTTCAGCGCTAGGCAGTTGCGGCGGATCGTGGAAATCCGCTTGAGCATGCTTTCGGCGTGTTCGTCGGGATCGTCGTCCTCGAGCTCGTCGAGCACATCGTTCATGTCGACGATCGACTGGCTCATCCGCGCAATCATGTATTCGGCCAGCAGCGTGATCGTCGCGCCGGCGTCGAGCGGCCCTTGCCCCTGGTCGAGCTGCGCAAGCACGGTGCGCGGAGTCTGCAGCGGGTGCCGCCGCAAGGTCACCAGCCGCTGCCCGTCGCACCAGAACTGCATCGAGATCATGTCTTCGGGTTCGGCCCCGGGATTGAAATTTATCCCGCGCAGCGTCCCGACCAGCGTCGCCCCCTCGCGAAAGGCGCGCGGGCGGGTCTGGTCGCTGGTCAGCAGTTCGGCGGTAGGCTCGGGAATGCCCAGGTCTTCCTCGAGCCATTCCTGGACGCCCGGGAGGCTGCGGCAGATATGGAGCCACAGCACCTCGCCCTCGGCGGAAGGCCGCCAGCCTTGCGCCTCGTACCAGCCGATCGGCCGCGCGCCGCCCTTCCCGTCGAGCACGCGGCCGAACAGGAGCGGCGTTTCGGCGTCGGTGTCGGCGGCATCGGTCAGTTCTGGCATGCCGGCATGGATGCCGCATCGCCGCGCCTCGGGGAAGAGGCAATGTGCCAGCCCTTGAGCCCGATCAGCAGGCGCAGCACCGGTATCTCGCGACCGATCCGATAGAAGAGCCAGCAGCCGAGCGTGGTGGCGGCGACCAGGACGAGGAAACTCGCGCCATTGCCCAGCCCGGCGCGCAGGCAATACCAGGCGACGACCACGATGATCGTCTGGTGGACGATGTAGAAGGGGAAGACACCCTCGTTGAGCGTGGCGCGCCAGCGGTGGTCGCGGTTCCAGAACCGATCGGCGATGCCGAGCAGTGCGACGATCATCGCCCAGGCATTGACCGCACGCGCGGCGACGAAGGCTTTCATGGCCAGTGCAGGCGCAACTGTATCGCCCGGATAGCGCCATTCGAGCGCGGCGACGACCGCATAGGCGATCACTGCCAGCGCCAGCGCCAGGCCCCAGTTCCCTCCGATCGCGCTCCAGGTCCGCCTGGCGCGCAGCAGGGCGAAACCGAACAGAAAGGCGGGGAAGTAGATCCAGTGCGCCGGCGCATCGTCGAACAGGGCGTGCGTATCTTCCATACCCGGCCACAGCCAGAATATGCGCAGCATGATCCAGCCGATGGGCACCAGCAGCAGCACCGGTGCCTGGCCGAAGCCGCGGTCGAACAGCGCGCCGATCGCGCCGCGCAGGCGCGACGGGAGGCATAGCAGCAGCGCGAGCGCCAGCGTGTAGGGCCAGAGATAGGCGACGAACCACAGGTGCTGCCAGGTCGGCAGGATGATGTCGTGAAGCGATCCGAAGCGGAAGTAATCCTCGCGCCAGAAATGGAGGAAGCCGTGCGGATAGCCGTACTTGCCCATCAGCTCGATCCACGGCTGCGCCGGAACGACCACGATCATGCCGAAGACCAGCGGGATCAGCTGGCGCGCGGTCCGACCGCGAACGAAGGCGCCCAGTGCGGGGCGCTTGGCGAGCATCGCCGCGCTGGCATAGCCCGAGACGAGGAACAGCAGCGACAGCCGCCAGCCGTTGGTGAACAGCATCGGGATCGTCGCCCATTCGACGATCGGGTCGGCCTTCACGTGCCACCCCCACGGCACGAAGAACATGCCGATGTGATAGAGGATGAGCAGCGCGAAGGCGCCGATGCGCAGCCAGTCCATGCCATAATGACGGTCGATCTCGGTGCCGAGTAGAGTGTGCGTTTCCATGCCTGCGGCGCTAGGCGAGGGGCGGCGCAGTCTGCTAGCGGCAGGACATGGATCGCGATGCGGCAGGGACGAACGGTGAGGCCGGTTTGACGAGCGGTGGAGCGCGCGTGACGAGCGGAATCCCCGTCTGGGCCCGCCGAGGAGTGATGCTGGGCATCATCGTCGTCTTCGCGGCGATCCAGGGCGCGGTGAATGGCGTCAGCCGCTTTTCCGATCTGCGCGGCGCAGGTTCCGACGTGCTTGGCTGGACGATCGCTGTCGATGAGACGAGCAGCTTCTTCGCCTGGCTGGTATGCATGGTCGTGATCTGGCGGTTGGTCGGCTTGCTGCGTCCGCCACGCTTCGGCTGGCCCGCGGTTGCCGCGTTGCACCTCCTCGCCACCGTGCCCCTCTCGCTGCTCCACATCGGATTGATGGTGATGCTGCGCGAGGGCGCCTATGCGCTCGGCGGCGTGGACTACGATTTCGCCAATGGCCAGCTGCTGGACGAAATCCTCTACGAATATCGCAAGGACGCGCCGTCCTATTTCCTTCTCGCCGCCGCCTTTGCCGGTATCCAGTGGACGACGCGCCCCGACCCGACCGAAAGCCGCACGCCGGTACTGACCATCCAGGACGGCACGCGCCGCATCCGCCTTCCCCATGCGCAGATCGACCGCGTCGAGGCGGCGGGCAATTATGTCGAGCTCCATGCGGGCGGCACGGTCCATCTCCACCGCGCGACGCTGGCCGCACTCGAGAGCGAGCTCGGCGAGAGCTTCGTCCGCATTCACCGCAGCCGCCTCCTCCGCCGCGAGGCGGTGCGCGAAATTCGTACGCTCCCGAGCGGCGATTTCGTCGTGAAGCTGGAGGACGGCAGCGAGACGCGCGGCAGCAGGCGATATCGCAACGGCTTGCATTGAGCGGGTCAGACGGCGAAAGGGCCGCCCCACAGCGGCACGCCGCTACCCCTTCCCGAAACCGAATACGAGAAACCATTGCCGAAGTTCAATCGTTCGCCCCACATGAACGCCTCGATCAGAACCGCTTCGTCCCTTGTGGCCCTCGGGCTCGGCCTGGCCATTGCCGTCCCGGCGCAGGCGGGCGGTTTCTACATCCAGGAGCAGTCGACCAAGGAGGCGGGCCGCGCCTATTCGGGTGACGCCGCCGCCGCCGACAGCCCGGCAACCATCTTCTTCAACCCGGCCGGCATGACCGAGCTCGACGGCGTCCAGATGGAAGCCAATGCGCAGGCGCTGTTCGTCGATGCGCGCCAGTCGAACACCGGCACCACGCGCAGCGTGCCGGGCCTGCCGGTCACGCTGCCGGTGAGCGGCAATGACGGCGGCAATCCGTTCTCGCAACCGCTGCTCGTGCCCTCCATCTATGCCAGCGCGCAGGTGAGCGATCGCCTGTGGGTCGGCCTCGGAGTCAACAGCCCCTTCGGCGTTGTGGTCGACTACGACGACGGTTTCTTCGGGCGCTACGATTCGCAGACCTCGGACGTCTTCACGCTCAACGTCCAGCCGAGCGTGGCCTACAAGCTGTCCGAGCATGTCTCGGTCGGCGCCGGGCTCGATATCCAGTATATCGATGTCGAATTGGCAAACGCGGTGCCCAACCTCAACCCGGCCGATCCCGACGGTGCGCTCAGGATCACCGGCGACGACATCTCGGTCGGCTGGAATGCGGGAATCACCGCCACCTTCGACCCGGTGCGCATCGGCGCGCATTACCGCTCCTCGGTCGATCACACGCTCGACGGCGAATTCGCGCTGTCGGGTCTGACCGGCCCGCTCGCCGGGAGCAATGTCACCACCGCGGCCACCGCGCCGCTCTCCACCCCCGACATCGCCACGCTCAGCGTGCTATTCGGCACCGTTACGCCGTGGCGGATCTACGGCACCTGGCGGTGGTACAACTGGAGCAAGTTCGAGGAAATCCGCGTCCAGCCCGATGGCCTCCCGCCGCAGGTCAGCGAACAGAATTACCGCGATACCTTTTCGATGGCGCTGGGCGGCGAATACGACGTCAGCGACCGGCTGACGCTGCGCGCGGGGACGATGTTCGACGAATCGCCCATCACCGATCGCTATCGCACCACGCGCGTGCCCGATGGCGACCGCACCTGGCTGTCCGCCGGGGCGACCTGGAACATCAGCGACACCTTCTCGGCCAGCCTGTCCTACGCGCATGTCTTCGTGAAGAGCGAGCCGATAGACCGGACCGACACCTTCTTCGCAGGCACGCCCGCCGCGATCGATACGCGCATCCGCTCGAACAGCACGGGCAATGCCGATGTGCTGGCACTGGCAATAGGGGCCCGTTTCTGACCGCGATTCCCTAGCCGTCATTGCCCCTTCATATCGAGGGGACTATATCGCAGGCCATGTCTTCCGTACGCCCGTGGCGCGATATCGAGCGCCGTCAGTCCCGCCAGATCATGGTCGGCAACGTCCCCGTCGGGGGCGATGCGCCGATCAGTGTGCAGACCATGACCAACACGCCGACCGAGGACGTGGGCGCGACGATCGACCAGATTCGCCGCTGTGAGGACGCAGGCGCGGACATCATCCGCGTCTCGTGTCCGACCGCGGAGGCAACCGAGCATTTCGACCGCATCACCAGGGCCGCGAACGTGCCGATCGTCGCGGACATCCACTTCCACTACAAGCGCGCGCTCGAGGCGGCGGACAAGGGCGCGGCCTGCCTGCGGATCAATCCGGGCAATATCGGGAGCAGCGAGCGCGTGGCGGAAGTGGTGCGCGCGGCCAAGGCGAACGGCTGCGCGATCCGTATTGGCGTCAACGCCGGAAGCCTCGAGAAGGACCTGCTCGAGAAATACGGCGAGCCCTGCCCCGAGGCGCTGATCGAGAGCGCGCTCGACCATATCAAGCTGCTGCAGGACCACGACTTCCACGAATACAAGGTCGCGGTGAAGGCCAGCGACGTGTTCCTCGCGGTGGCCGCCTATCACGGGCTGGCCGAGGCGGTGGACTGCCCGCTGCACCTCGGCATCACCGAGGCGGGCGGGCTGGTCGGCGGGACGGTCAAGAGCTCGATCGGCATCGGCAGCCTGCTGTGGGCGGGGATCGGCGACACGATCCGGGTCAGTCTTTCGGCCGAGCCCGAGCAGGAAGTGAAGGTCGGCTACGAAATTCTCAAGGCTCTCGGCCTGAGGACGCGCGGCGTGCGCGTCGTCTCCTGCCCCAGCTGTTCGCGCCAGGGCTTCGACGTGATCCGCACGGTGAAAACGCTCGAGAAGCGGCTCGAGCATATCAAGACGCCGATGAGCCTCTCGGTGCTCGGCTGCGTGGTCAACGGACCCGGCGAAGCGCGCGAGACCGACATCGGCATCACCGGCGGCGGCAACGGCAAGCACATGGTCTATCTGTCGGGCGTGACCGACCACCATGTGAAGAGCGACGACATGCTCGACCATATCGTGGCGCTGGTCGAGGCCAAGGCGGCGCAGATCGAGGCCGGCGAAGCGGTCGCCTTCGATCCGCATGCGCGCACTGCGGAAGCGGCGGAGTAGCCATTTACCGCGCATTAAGGCGGCTGCGAGCATTATTCACCCATGCGCGAGGCTGTCCTTCTTGCCCTTGTCGTCGCGGTATTCGTCGGCATCACCGCCATGCCCGACGATGCGCCCGATCGGTTGGCCGACGGCGCCCAAACCCTCGCGGCGGACAAAGTCGCTGCCAAGCAAGCCGATGCGAGACGCGACAGCTACGCCACCTGGGTCGCGGGCACGACCGAACTGCCGCGGGCGGCAGACGGCCACTTCTATGCCGATGCCGAGATCAACGGATCGCGCGTCGGTTTCCTCGTCGACACGGGCGCCAGCGTGGTCGCGCTGACCGGCGCCGATGCTCGTGCGGCCGGTCTGATCTGGTCGAGTGCCGACGTGCGGCCGGTGGCACAGGGAGCCTCGGGCCCGGTCTCGGGCGTCGCCGTCACGCTCGACAGCGTCACGCTCGGCGGTCACGAGGCGCGCGATGTGGCGGCGGTGATCGTCCCCGAAGGCCTGCCCATCTCGCTACTGGGCCAGAGCTTCCTGTCCACCATCCAGCCGGTCCGGATCGAGCAGGATCGCATGGTGCTGGGCGAATAGCGTGCCCGTCCCACCGCAAACCTCGTGGCAAGCCCGCGCAGAGCATGTTAAATGCACGGGATGAAGCGTCGCGATCTCCTCAAGGGCACGCTCGCCGCTGGTGCGGCGATGGCCATTCCAGCGCGCCTCTTTGCGCAAGTCAATCCGACCGCTACGCGCGATGCCAAGCTGATGGCCATCGCTCGCGACGAACTGGCGCGGGTCGGTTCGCATATCTGGCGGCGCGACATCGTCGGCATCGCCGATTTCGGACTGCATTCGGCCGAGCGACGCTTCCATTTCGTCGATCTCGAGAACGAGCGCGTGGCGAGCTACCACGTCAGCCACGGATCGGGCTCGGACAGCGAGCACGACGGCTGGCTCAAGCGCTATTCGAACATCGAGGGTAGCGAAGCCTCGAGCCGCGGCGCCTATATGACGCGCAGTTGGTACAAGGGGAAATACGGCACTTCGATCCGCCTGGACGGGCTCGACCCGACCAATTCGAACGCCCTGCCGCGCGCGATCGTGATGCACCAGGCGAATTACGCCACGCCCGAACATGTCGCTCGCTTCGGGCGCCTCGGTCGCTCGAACGGCTGTTTCGCCATGGGTCCCGAGCAGTTCGACCGTGCGCTGATCGACCTGTCGGGCGGACGCCTGCTGCTCGCGGGCAGCTATGGCATCGCCGAAGGCGGCAGCCGCATCGCGCCGCCAGTCGCGCAATACGACCTGCTGCGCAATGCCCACGGCGCCACCGTGGAGCGGGCGAGCCCGCCGCCGGTCTAGGCCCGATTCCTCAGCTGGTCTGGAGATCGTCGACGATCTCGATCACTTCCTCGCTGGTTTCCCGCGCACGGTCGCGCTGGCGCGGCGCGTCGAGCGCGGCGAGCACCGGCGCGTCGCGGTCGTAGATGTCGGCGAACTTGCGCAGATTGCCGTCCACATCGACGCCGTAGGTGAAATAGGTGATGTAGACCGGCCACTGCTTGGCCATCGGATAGCGCGTGTATTCGCGGCTGGCGGTGATTTCGGAGACCTCCTGCTGGATCGCCGGCAGGTCTTCGCGGCTCTTGGCATTGCCCAGCATCGACATGGTCATCGCCAGTTCGCGCGCGCCCTGCACGCGGATGCAGCCGTGGCTGAGCGCGCGGTTATCCTGGTTGAACAGCGCCTTGGCGGGCGTGTCGTGGAGGAAGATCGCGTGTTCGTTGGGCATGTCGAGCTTCATCAGGCCGAGCGAATTGCCCGGACCCGGCTGCTGCACCACGCTGATCCAGCCATTGGCGCCCTTGGTCGCCTTGTAGCCGGCGGCGCGCGCCCAGGCCGGATTGTTGAGCACCTTGGCGCCGAGCCCCTCGCCCTTCACGATCGACTGCGGCACCGTCCAAGTCGGATTGAAGATCACCGCCTCGACCATTTCGGCGAGCTGCGGCGTCGCGGTGCGGCCGGGTTTGCCCACCACCACGCGGTAGTTCTTGATGATCCGGTCGTTGACCGTCAGCCGCAGCTGGTATTCGGGCACGTTGGTCAGCAGATACTGCTTGCCGAGATCGCGGCCGAGCCAGCGCCAGCGGTCCATATTGGCGCGGATCAGCTTGCGCTCCGCGGGATTGGTGGTGGTCGCCAGCTTCTCTTTCAGGCGCGCGTAGTCGGGCGAGACCGGATTGAGCGCCGCCAGGATCCCGGCGATATCGCCGGTGGTCACGGCCTGTTCGAGCAGGCGATCCGAAGGGAGCACATCGGGGTCGGGATCGACCACGAACCACTGGCGCCGCGCATCCATCGGGGTGCGCCCGTCGCGCAGGTCCTCGACCAGCCAGACGAAAATCTGGCTCGCAAGCTCGTTGAGCGCCGTGCCTTCGCCCCGGGCGATCGCGGCGGACAGGTCGGCGGCGCGATAGTCGGCCGGCACCAGTCCCTCGGCCTCGACCGTGGGGATGAAGGCGAGCAGCTTCTTCGCCTGCGGCACGCTCCATGCGCGCACCAGCACGGGGAGCTGCTGAACCACCTCACCCGAACTCATGCGAATATCGTCGAAACTGTCGTCCACGCTCGGCTGCGGCTTCGGCGTGTCGGCAGTGTAGTCGGGCAGCTTCTCGGTGACCTTCGCCGGTTCGGGCGGCAGCAGGTCTTCGGGCGCCTTGTCCTGCGCCATGACCGAGGTTGCACACAGCGCCGCACCCATTGCGGAACCGAGAATCAGACGAAAGCGTGTCATAAGTCCTACCAGAAGCGCCCCGCGCCGAAGCGGCGCGTCGGGCCGTATATTAGCCCAATGCGTCAAGGCTTTCCAATATCCCTGCTTTCGCGAGGCTGAATTGATGACGCGGCGCCCGACCCTCGATATGCGCAGTCGGGTGAGCAAGCCCCCTTCCTCAATCGGTCCGATTCTTGCGACGGCCGGTGGCATCGCGATCCTCTCGGCGATGGACGCGGTCATGAAGACCGCCTCGCTCGCGCTCGGCGCCTATATGGCGGCATTGCTGCGCGCGGGGATCGCCTTCGCGATCGTGGCCCCGCTGTGGCTCGCCGGTCGCCCGTCGTGGCCGGCGCGCACGGTGATGAAGATCCACGCCATCCGCGGCGTGGTCGGCGCGGGGATGGCCCTGACCTTCTTCTACGCGCTGACCAAGCTGCCGCTCGCGGAGACCATCGCGATCAGCTTCGTCGCGCCGATCATCTCGCTCTACCTCGCCGCGATCCTGCTGGGCGAGACGGTGCGCCCGCGCGCGGTGTGGGGCGCGGTGCTGGGGCTGGCGGGCGTGCTGGTGATCGTGGGGGGCAAGTTCGGGCGCGGCAATCTCAACGAGGACACGCTGTTCGGCCTCGCGGCGATCGTGACCTCGGCACTGCTCTATGCCTGGAACCTGGTGCTCCAGCGCCAGCAGGCGCTCGTCGCCAAACCGACCGAGGTGGCGACCTTCTATATGGGGATCGCCGGGCTGACCTACTGCCTCGCCGCGCCGTTCCTGTTCGAATTCCCGGATGTGGCCGGGCTCCGCAGCGTGGCGATCGGCGCCGCACTCACGGTCGCGGGCGCGCTGACGATGGCCTGGGCCTATGCCCGGGCGGAGGCGCAGGTGCTGGTCCCGCTCGAATATTCGGGGTTCGTCTGGGCCTCGCTCTTCGGCTGGCTGTTACTCGCCGAGGCGGTGACCTGGACTGCCGTGGCGGGCGCGGCGCTGATCGTGTTCGGCTGCTGGATCGCGACGACCGGCAGGCACACCGAACAAAGCGCGCTCTAGCGCTGCTGCACCACTTCGGCGGCCTGTACCGGCTGGTCGGCGAAAGTGAAGGCGGCGGTGAAACATCCGGCCACACCGAGTGCGGCCGCGAGAACGGCGAGACGAAGCGATTGGTGCGAGCGCGTGCGCGCCTTGCGCGAAACCATTGCAATTTCCTCCTTGAGACTGCGCAACCCGTCCGGCGCGCCAGCCCTCTTGTTACCGAATCAACCGCACACCCCCGGCACGGGTTCCCGCGCCCTGCCATGCTGCACCGCGGCAGACTTGATTTTTGCGACGTTCCGGCGCAGGTGCGCGGCACATTCAGCCGTCCTGCCCATTGGACTGGTGACGGCTCTCAAACGAAAGGACAGATGCGCGCATGACCCAGGTCGGCAAGGACACGCTCGGAACCCGCTCCACTCTCACCGTGAACGGCAAGGATTACGCCTATTATTCCTTCGCCAAGGCGGCGGAAAAGATCGGTGACGTGTCGAAGCTGCCCTTCAGCCTCAAGGTCCTGCTCGAGAACATGCTGCGCTTCGAGGATGGCGGCTTCACCGTCTCGACCGACGACGCTCAAGCGATAGCCGACTGGCAGAAGAACCCCGCTACGGGCAAGGAAATCCAGTACCGCCCGGCGCGCGTCCTGCTGCAGGACTTCACCGGCGTGCCTTGCGTGGTCGACCTTGCCGCCATGCGCGATGCGATCGCCAAGCTTGGCGGCGACACCGCCAAGATCAATCCGCAGGTTCCCGTGAACCTCGTCATCGACCACTCGGTCATGGTCGACGAATTCGGCCACCCCAAGGCCTTCGAGAAGAACGTCGAGCTCGAATATGCGCGCAACGCGGAGCGTTACGACTTCCTCAAATGGGGCTCGAAGAGCTTCGAGAACTTCACCGCCGTGCCCCCGGGCACGGGCATCTGCCACCAGGTGAACCTCGAATATCTCGGCAAGGGCGTGTGGTCCTCGCCGGGTGAGGACGGCCAGATGGTCGCCTATCCCGACACCTGCGTCGGCACCGACAGCCACACCACCATGATCAACGGCCTCGGCGTGCTCGGCTGGGGCGTCGGCGGGATCGAGGCCGAAGCCGCCATGCTCGGCCAGCCGGTGTCGATGCTGATCCCCGAAGTGGTCGGCTTCAAGCTGACCGGCGCGATGGCCGAAGGCGTCACCGCCACCGACCTCGTGCTGACCTGCGTCCAGATGCTGCGCGAAGTCGGCGTGGTCGGCCGCTTCGTCGAATTCTACGGCGAAGGCGTCGCCAACCTCACCCTCGCCGACCGCGCGACGATCGCCAACATGGCCCCCGAATATGGCGCCACGTGCGGCTTTTTCGGCATCGACGACAAGACACTCGAATACATGCGCCTGACCGGCCGCGACGAGGACACCATCGCCCTCGTCGAAGCCTATTCGAAAGAACAGGGCATGTGGTTCACGCCCGAGAACGAGCCCGTCTTCACCAAAACGCTCGAACTCGACATCTCGAAGGTCGTGCCTTCGCTCGCCGGTCCGAAGCGTCCGCAAGACCGCGTCGCGCTGCCGCAGGTCGACGAGCTGTTCAACACCGACCTCAAGTCGATCTACAAGAAGGATGCGCCGGTGCGCGTCGATGTCGATGGCAAGGACCACGACGTGGGCGACGGCGACGTCGTGATCGCCGCGATCACCAGCTGCACCAACACCTCCAACCCCGACGTGCTGATCGCCGCCGGCCTCGTTGCCAAGAAGGCGCGCGAGAAGGGCCTCCAGCCCAAGCCCTGGGTCAAGACCAGCCTCGCCCCTGGATCGCAGGTGGTCACCGATTACCTCGTGAAGTCGGGCCTGCAGAACGATCTCGACGCCATGGGCTTTGATCTCGTCGGCTACGGCTGCACCACCTGCATCGGAAATTCGGGCCCGCTCGCCCCGCCGATCAGCAATGCGATCAACAACAACGACATCGTCGCCGCCTCGGTGCTGTCGGGCAACCGCAACTTCGAAGGCCGCGTGTCGCCCGACGTGCGCGCCAACTTCCTCGCTTCGCCGCCGCTGGTGGTCGCCTATTCGATCCTCGGCACGGTGACGCAGGATATCACCGAGACGCCGCTGGGCCAGGACCAGGCGGGCAACGACGTGATGCTGGCCGATGTCTGGCCGACGAACGAGGAAGTGCGCCAGCACCGCGCTGCCAATATCGACCGCCAGATGTTCGAAACCCGCTATGCCGACGTCTACAAGGGCGACGAGCACTGGCAGGCGATCAAAGTCGAAGCCAGTGACACCTATCGCTGGAACCCGACCAGCACCTATGTCGCCAGCCCGCCCTATTTCGAAGGCATGGGCATGGAACCGGCGCCGATCACCGACATCGAGGGCGCCAAGCCGCTCGCGATCCTCGGCGATTCGGTCACCACCGACCACATCTCGCCCGCGGGCTCGATCAAGGAAGACAGCCCGGCCGGCGCATACCTCAACAGCCATCAGGTTTCGAAGGCGGACTTCAACTCCTACGGCTCGCGCCGCGGCAACCACGATGTGATGATGCGCGGTACCTTCGCCAACATCCGCATCCGCAACGAAATGGTCCCCGGCGTCGAGGGTGGCTACACCACCTACAACGGCGAGCAGATGGCGATCTACGATGCCGCCATGAAGCACAAGGAAGACGGCACCCCGCTGGTGGTCGTCGCGGGCAAGGAATACGGCACGGGTTCGAGCCGCGACTGGGCCGCCAAGGGCACCATCCTGCTCGGTGTGCGCGCGGTCATCGTCGAGAGCTTCGAGCGCATCCACCGCTCGAACCTCGTCGGCATGGGCGTGCTCCCGGTCCAGTTCAAGGACGGCGACAGCCGCGCGACGCTGGGGCTGACCTCCACCGACAGCTTCTCGATCAGGGGCCTTGCGGACCTGACCCCTGGCCAGGACATCGAAGTCGAAGTCTCCCGCGAAGACGGTTCGAGCTTCACCTTCACCGCGCTGTGCCGCATCGATACGGCGAACGAAATGGAGTATTACCGCAACGGCGGCATCCTTCACTACGTACTGCGCAAGCTCGCTGCGGCATGATCTGGGGCGAGCGGTAACGCCGGCTGGCATGTCCCTACGCGGCCGCCTGTCGCAGCTGCTGGGTAGCACGCCAGCCGACCCCGAGGCCGATCCCGCCATATTGCGCGGAATCGGCCAGGCGGTGCGCGAGCGGCTGCTGGCCCATCCCGACGCCGAGCCGCGCGGCGGGGGCAAGGCCGATCTGTTCCTGGTGCGCGGCCTGCTGAGCGCGCAGCAATGCCGCAAGCTGATCGCGATCATCGACAGCCGGATCCAGCCCTCGGTATTGTTCTCGGAGCGATCGTCGCCGCGCGGACGGACCAGCTCGACCCACTTCTTCTCCGAAGAGATGCCCGAAACACGCGCGCTGGCGGACAGGATCGCCGCGATGACCGGGATCGACCGCGTCCATGCCGAACCGCTGCAGGGCCAGCGCTATTTCGTCGGTGAGGAATATCGCCATCACCGCGACCACTTCCGCCTCGACCGCCCGCACTGGCAGGTCGAGCGCAATCGCGGTGGCCAGCGCAGCTGGACCGCGATGGTCTATCTCAATGAGGTCGGGGAGGGGGGCGAGACCGAGTTTCCCGAACTCGACCTGCGGATCGTGCCCGAACCGGGCATGCTGGTGCTGTGGGACAATATGGACCGCAAGGGACAGCCCAACCGTGCCACCAGGCACGCGGCATTACCCGTGCTCGCGGGCGAGAAATATGTCGTGACGCAGTGGTATCGCCAGGGCGAATGGAGCCTCAGGCAGCGCGGCTAACGCGCCCGAGCGTCCTCACGCACCCCGCTTGATGCGGAACTTGCGGCGGCCGAGAACTGCCGCGGCAGCCATGCCGAACAGCGCCATCATCGGCGGGGCAGGGACATCGGTGCCGCTGCTGCTGCCCGAGGTCGAGCTCGAGGTGCTGCTCGAACTCGAGGTCGAGCTGGACGTCGAGGTCGAGGACGAAGTCGAGCTCGAGGTGCTGGTCGAGGACGACGAGCTGGTGCTCGAAGTGATGTTGCCGCTGGTGGTCGACACTTCGCCGGTCGAGGTGGAGACCTCGCCAGTGGACGTCGAGACTTCGCCGGTCGAGGTCGAGACCTCACCGGTGGACGTCGAAACCTCGCCGGTCGAAGTCGAAACCGAACCCGTGGTCGTGGTGGTCGAAACCTCACCCGTGGAGGTCGACACCTCGCCGGTGCTGCTGCTCGAGCTGGTGGTGGTCGACACTTCGCCGGTCGAGGTCGAAGTCGACGATCCGCCCGAGGAGGTCGAGGTCGACGAACCGCCGGTGGAGGTGGTGGTCGACACGTCGACGATCACATCGCCGGGCTCTCCGCCGGTGGTCGTGGTCGAATTGACCACCACGCTGCCACCGCCGCTCGAACCGGTGAAGAAACCGCCGAAGAAGCCGCCGCCGAAGCCGCCGCCATAGCCGCCACCGCCGCCGCTCGGGATCGAGCGGGCCGAGCCGCCGCCGCCGACGGGCGCCGCTGCGGGCAGCGGGGGAACCGGAACGGCGGCCATCGCCTGGCGATAGACCGGCGGGCAGATGTTGTTCGGATTGTTGACCGCTTCGGGCGAGTCGGCGGGGACGCATTCGACCGGGCGCGGGATCGAGCGGGCGCGCGGCACGGTCGGCCGCGGCACGGCGCGGGGCTTGGCCTGCTTGACGTATTTTACCTGCTTGACCGCCTTGGCCTTGTACTGCGGATTGTCGGTGATCGGCTTCTCGGCGACATGCACCGCGCCGCCTGCAAGCAACGCGCCACCCGCCGCAGTGGCCGAGAGTTTGGCAAGAGCTGACTTAACCGACATCGTTCTGACTTCCTGTTGCGACCGCGCAAAAGCGGGGGATTTCCGCCGTTTATCGCGATCCTGCGTATCCTGTCGCTTATCCCTCCCGTGGGACTCGCCTATGGTTATCGATCGCTAGTACCCTCAGAAAGTAAATTTTTCGCGGAAATGCGAGGGTTGCGCAAGCCCCGTCCCGTTTCGGGACCGATTTCCGCCCTGGTGTTACCGCGCCGGAAACCTCATTTGTCGAACATGTCGCCCTGCGGTCTCGAGGGCGGCGCAAGGCCGAGATGGTTCCACCCGCCGTCGTTGAGCATGCGCCCGCGCGCAGTTCGCGCGATCAGGCCGAGCTGGATGAGGTAGGGCTCGATCACCTCCTCGACCGTGTCGCGCGGCTCGCTGAGGCCCGCCGCGAGCGTTTCGACGCCGACCGGCCCGCCCTTGTACGTCGTCGCGATCATGGTGAGATAACGCCGGTCCATCGCATCGAGACCGAGCGAATCGACCTCCAGCCGCGTCAGCGCCTCGTCGGCAACCCGGGTGGTGACGATGGCTTCGCCCAGCACATGCGCGAAATCGCGCACGCGGCGCATCAGCCGCCCGGCGACGCGCGGCGTCCCGCGGCTGCGGCGGGCGATCTCGCGCGCGCCGCCCTCGTCGATGCCCATGCCGAGCAGCCCCGCCCCGCGGGTGACGACGCGGAGCAACTCGTCCTCGGTGTAGAAATTCAGCCGCACCGGAATGCCGAAACGATCGCGCAGCGGCGTGGTCAGCAGCCCCTGCCGTGTCGTGGCACCGACCAGGGTGAAGGGCGGCAGGTCGATCCGCACGCTGCGCGCGCTCGGCCCCTCGCCGATGATGATGTCGAGCGCGCGGTCTTCCATCGCGGGATAAAGCACTTCCTCGACCACCGGATTGAGCCGGTGGATCTCGTCGATGAAGAGCACGTCGTTGGGCTCGAGATTGGTGAGCAGCGCGGCAAGGTCGCCCGCCTTGGCGATCACCGGGCCGGAAGTGGCACGGAAACCGACGCCGAGTTCCTTGGCGACGATCTGCGCCAGCGTGGTCTTGCCGAGCCCCGGCGGGCCGAAGAACAGCACATGGTCCATCGCCTCACCGCGCCCACGCGCCGCCTCGATGAAGACGCGCAGATTCTCGCGCGCCGCCTTCTGCCCGACGAATTCGCCTAGCGATTTCGGGCGCAGTGCGGCGTCGGGGTCTTCGGGTTGCCGGTCTGGCGAATGGAGGGGGACGGGTTCGGTCACACCTTCCCCATACCGTCATGCCGAACTTGTTTCAGCATCCATCTGCCAGCAATCACCGGCGCATGTCTTTCGAGCGCAACCCTTGCGTCTATATCCTTGCGAGCCAACCACGCGGCACGCTGTATATCGGGGTCACCTCCGACCTCGAACAACGACTGTGGCAACATCGCGAAGGCATGACCGGTGGCTTCGTCGCGCGTTACAGGGTCTACCGCCTCGCCCGCTTCGAGATGTTCGACGAGATGGAAGCCGCGATCCTGCGCGAGAAGCAGCTGAAGCGCTGGCATCGTCAATGGAAGATCAATCTCATCGAGAGCGATAACCCGCAATGGATCGACCTGGCTGTCGGATTGGGGTTCGACCCGCTTGCTCGATACGAGCGGCCAGATGGATCCTGAAACGAGTTCAGGATGACGGATCTACGGAAATAGCCGCTCAAAACGGGTTCACCGTATAGCCCGCCTGCTGCAGCAGCGCGAAGGCGGTCATGGCGGAGAGCGCCATTTCGACGCCGGGGATCAGCTCCTCCTGGCTCACACCTTGCGCGGTGGCGCTCTGGCCGCAGACGATCAGGCGCACGCCTTCGTCGAGCATGGCGCGGATCATCGCTGCGCTGGCATTGTCGCCCAGGTCATGCGCGGTCCGGCCTTCGGGATTGAGCAGGTCGAGCACCGCCTTGCCGTGGACCACCACCGCGACACGGATATTGTCCTCGGGCACGCCGGCGGCGACATGCATGTTGATGAAGCGCGCGGCGCTTTCCACGCCCTTGTTGCGCTCGCCGTCCTTGGCCGGCTCGGTGGCGTCGAAGGCGACAGCGAATTCGGTGTCCGCCGGCACCTCGCCGATCCCTTCGACCGCGGCATGCGGGCCGAAATCCTCGAACACCGGGCCGGTCTTGAAGGCGCTCATGTCCTGCGCCGCCGCCGGCACCGAAAGCCCTGCCACCGCCAGAACCAACCACATTGCCCGCATGACCTGTATCCTCTCTCGCGCGGCGCGCTTGCCACTCCTGCCAACCGCTTGTAGCCCTTGCGCCATGCATATCAACAGACGCCAGTGGCTTGCCGGGATGGGGGCAGGCGCCGCTGCCGTTCTCGTCGGCCCCAGCCCCGTTTTCGCGCGCCCCGCCAGAAGCTTCCTCAAGGACGCCATCGTGATCGATGGTCTCGGCGGGATCGGCGATCCCTATGGCGAGGACGGCGTCACGCGTCTGTCCGCGAAGGGCTGGGCGGAGATCCGCGCAAGCGGCGTCACCGCGACGCGCATCACCGCCATGCCGGTGGGCAACCAGGTCGACGCCTGGGAGCAATACGAAGACTTCATGGACTATTTCGAAAGCTTCGTCGGCGCCAATCCCGACCGCTTCCTCGTGGTCCGGCAGGCGGCCGACATCCGCACGGCCAAGGAAACCGGCCGGATGGGGATCATCTACGGCACGCAGGACACCGCGATGATCGGCCCCGCGCTCGACCGGATCGCGACGATGAAGGAGCGCGGCCTGCGCTCGATCCAGCTGACCTACAACAACCGCAACCTCGCCGGCGACGGGTCGATCGAGCCCGACAACGCCGGCCTCTCGAAGCTCGGCCGCGCAACGATCGAGCGGATCGAGAGCGAGCGCCTGCTGCTCGACCTGTCGCACGGCGGCGCGCGGACCATGGCCGAGGCGGTCGAGGCCTCGGCCCGCCCGCTCGTGATCAGCCACACCGGCGCACGCGCGCTCAACGACCACCCGCGCAACACCTCCGACGAAACGATGCGCGCGGTCGCCGACAAGGGCGGCGTCGTGGGGCTGTATTTCATGCCTTATCTTTCGGCCGACATGGCGCCCTCGGGCGAGGTCCTGCTCGACCACGCCGACCACATGCTCGGCGTGCTGGGCGAGGATCATATCGGAATCGGGACCGACAACGGCCCGGTCCCGCCCGAAATGACGGCCGAAACCCGCAAGGCGTGGGACACCGAGCAGCAGCGCCGGATCGACGAAGGAATAGCGGCCCCGGGCGAGAAGATCGGCTTCTACCCCATCGTCCAGGACTACAATTCGATCGACCGGCTCGAAAGGTTCGCCGATGCGCTCGCGCGGCGCGGGTGGAGCCAGCGGCAGATCGAGAAGCTGCTCGGGCTCAATTTCCTGCGCGTCTACGGCGAGGCCTGGGAGGGCTGAAGCCCCCGCGTCAGTCGTAATGCTCGGTGGCCTCGCCGGCGATCGCGACCCAGGCGTGCTTGCGGCTTTCGTAGACCGAATATTCGGGCGCCGGGAAACCCGGCTCGGCGAAGCGCCCGATGGGGATCGCCATCATCTCGCGGAACGGGCGCGCGACGTACCACATCTCGCAGCCGCAGTTCGGGCAGAAATGGTGCTCGCTCGCATGGCCGCTCTCGGCCGTGCGGGTGAAGACCCTGGCCTCGCCCGTCACGGTGACCTGCTCCGCCGGATAGCGCACCTGCGCCGCGAAAGAGGAACCGCTGCGGCGCTGGCAGTCGAGGCAGTGGCACACCGAGATGCGGAAGGGCTCGCCCTCGCAGGTCAGCGACAACCCCCCGCACATGCAGCTTGCGCGGCGCGCGCTCATCCCACCGCCCGCTTCAGCGTTATTCGATGCTTCATTTGTCACCGATCCTGATTTGTCAGTTTGCCGGTGACATGCACCAGACCCAGCCAGATCACAGCCGCCGCGAATTGGAGAAGCGGGACGAGAAGGAAAACTAGCCCCGCCTGCGCATCAGGCGCAGCGAACCAAGCTGTGTGGAGATAGATCAGGGCACCCGAGAGAGCGATCACCAAAGCACCCAAGCCCTTGGGCACGACATGGCTTGATCCAAGACAGAACAGGGCCACTGGCAGGATCGCCAAAACAAGAAATGGAACACTTAGCGCGTACCAGGATGCGGCCTGTGGCGACCCCATTTCGGCCATCGCAATGAAGGTCAGCGCAGCGTACGCTGCCAAGATCGCGATACGCCAATCCACCCACTTCGGGATCATCCCGCCGCCTTTTTCAGCGCCACGCGGATAAGGTCGCCCTCGCTCGCCCCTTCGCCGAGTTCGCCCTGCGCCGCGGCGACCGCGCGCGCGGCGACCGCGGGCTTGAAGCCGAGGTTCTCGAGCGCACTCACCGCATCGGCGCCGGCCCCGCCCGCCGGTGTCGCGACGACGCCCGGCATGGCCCCGCCCGGCAGCGCGCCGGCCTTGTCCTTCAGCTCGTTGACGATCCGCCCGGCGAGCTTGGGCCCGACGCCATTGGCGCGCGCGACCATCGCCGCATCGCCCCCGGCGCAGGCCTGCTGCAGCTCACCCGTCGACAGCGCCGAGAGGATCGCCAGCGCCACCTTCGACCCCACGCCCTGGACATGGGTGAGCAGGCGGAACCATTCGCGCTCGGCACCGTCCGCAAAACCCAGCAGGCGCATGTCGTTCTCCGACACCTGCAGGTCGGTATAGAGCACGCAGGCTTCGCCGATGGCGCCCAGCGTGGCGAGCGTCTTGGTCGAGCAATGGACGAGGTAGCCGACGCCCGCGACGTCGATCACCGCCCAGTCCACGCCGGTCTCGTCGAGCACGCCCTTCAGCTTCGCAATCATGGTTTGTTCTTGGGCCTCAAGAAGGATTTGGTCCAGCGAGAATGGACAGGCGCCCACAGTTGCGGGCATGAGTTGCTGCCATGAGCTGGAATACCTTCGGACGGACGCTGCGCTTCACCACTTGGGGCGAAAGCCACGGCCCCGCGATCGGCGCGGTGGTCGACGGGTGCCCGCCGGGAATCGCGCTGTCCGAGGGCGACATCCAGCCCTACCTCGATGCGCGCAGGCCCGGGCAGAACAAGTTCACCACCCAGCGGCAGGAGCCCGATGCGGTGCGGATTCTTTCGGGCGTGTTTGAGGGGAAGACGACGGGCACGCCGATCAGCCTGCTGATCGAGAACACCGACCAGCGATCGAAGGATTATTCGGAGATCGCCAACACCTATCGCCCCGGCCATGCCGACTATGCCTATGACGCGAAATACGGCTTTCGCGACTATCGCGGCGGCGGGCGCAGCAGCGCGCGGGAGACCGCGATGCGCGTGGCGGCGGGCGCGGTGGCGCGGAAGGTGATCGGCGAGGTGTCGATCCTCGCCTATGTCGCCGAGATCGGCGGCGACGCTGTCGACCCGGCGAATTTCGACGCCGGGGAAATCGCGCGCAATCCCTTCTGGTGCCCCGACGCGGCAGCCGCCAAGCGCTGGGAGGCGCTGGTCGACGAGGCACGCAAGGCGGGATCCTCGCTCGGCGCGGTGGTCGAATGCGTCGCCACCGGCGTGCCTGCCGGCTGGGGAGCGCCGGTCTATGCCAAGCTCGACGCCGACCTCGCCGCAGGCATGATGAGCATCAATGCGGTCAAGGGCGTCGAGATCGGCGACGGTTTCGGCGCCGCGCGGCTGACGGGCGAGCAGAATGCCGACCCGATGCGGCCATCCTTGAATGAGGGGGGAAACGACGGCCCGCGCTTCGAGGCGAACCACGCGGGAGGCATCGCTGGGGGAATCTCGACCGGCCAGCCGGTCACCTGCCGTGTGGCGTTCAAGCCGACGAGCTCGATCCTCACCCCCGTCGAGAGCGTGACGCGCGACGGCGAGGCGACCGAGGTCCGCACAAAGGGCCGCCACGACCCCTGCGTCGGCATCCGAGGCACGCCGGTGGTCGAAGCGATGATGGCGCTGGTGCTCGCCGACCACAAGCTGCTCCACCGGGCGCAGTGCGGCTAGCGGATCGCACGGTGCGCTCCCCGTAAGGGCATCAATCCCGAACCACCGCACGGTTCGGAATACCTCGCAAACCGACCTGCTGACCGACTGCAAATCGCGGCAATGAGATCCGGCAAACGCCGGTCTTCGTCGCTCGGAAATCATCGTTGATCGCATCCGGCCGACTTCAGCGACGGCTTGATGAGGTCAGACGCTGACCGAACGACCGCGCGGACGGCCCGACCTATTCCCGCTCCAGAACACCGGATGGCCGGTGCTTCCGACAAAGGTGGCAATCGAGCCATCGAACGAGGGAATACGTAATGAAGAAACTGATCACCATGGCGGCGATCGTCGTCGTTTCCACTGTGGCTTCGCCTGCCTTTGCGCAGGACAGCAAGCCGTTCCACGGCCCTTGGGTGGGCGCGACTGCCGGCTACGATGTGTTCGATGCCGGCGATGGCGAAGGCGAAGACGAGGGCGGCTCGGAAGACGGCTTCGCATACGGTGTCGCGCTGGGCTACGACTACAACCTCGGTAATTTCGTCCTCGGTGTCGAAGGCGAGATCGGCGACAGTTCAGTCAGCGCCTCGGATACGGACGTCTTCGAGGATGGCGACGAGCTGATCCTGAAGGCCGGCCGCGATCTCTACGCTGGTATCCGCCTCGGGGTGCCGGTGAATGACACGCTCATGATCTACGCGAAGGGCGGCTACACCAACCAGCGCTTCAATCTCGCATATACGCTCGACGACGAGACCGAGAGCGATGGCGACAACATCGGGGGCTTCCGCTTGGGCGCCGGCGCCGAGTTCGCTTTCGGTCAGGGCTTCGGCCGCCTCGAATATCGCTATTCGGATTACGGTTCCTTTTCGGACACCGATCTGGAAACCAGCCGTCACCAGATCATGCTGACTGCCGGTATGCGCTTCTGAGTCTCTCTCGTCCCAAGCCCCCCGGAATTCAGAAGCGAGCCCGCCCGGATCATTCCGGGCGGGCTTTTCGTATCTCTGGGGCGATGGCGAGCGCCAAGCCTCCGCAGAAGGTTCAATCCTGGGTGTTGGGCCCGACCACGCGGAGCACATCCTTCACATAGCTCGGTCCGACCTGCACTATGACGCCGTCGCGGAGGATGAGGTTGAGGCTGCCCCGGCCCGGTCGTTCCAGTTTTTCGACCAGCGAGGGGCGGACGAAGGCCGAGCGATGAACCCTAAGCAGCGCCTTGGGATCGAGCTTCTCCTCGAGCGCATTCATCGAGATCCGGTGAAGATAGCTGCGTGTCGACGTGTGAAGCAGCACGTAGTCCTTCGCCGCCTCGATCCAGTCGATCAGGTCGACGTCGAGCCTGACTTGCCCGTCGCGTACCGACACCCACAGCTCGCGGGCATAGCGTCCCGTCTCTTCGGCCACGGCCTTGCCGTGTTCGGCCGCCGCCATGAGATCGATCCGGCGCCGCGCCCGAATGATCGCCTGCCGTAGCCGATCGAAACGCACGGGCTTGAGCAGATAGTCGGCAGCATCGACCGCGAAGGCGTCGGGTGCGAAGTGCTCGAAGGCGGTTACGAAGATGATCTCCGGTCGCTCCTCGACAGGCAAGTCCGCAGCCAGCGCCATGCCGCTGCGTCCCGGCATCTGGATATCGAGCAAGACGAGATCGGGGCGCACCTCGGCAATCTTCTCGCATGCCTGGTCGGCGGTATGGGCCGTTGCGACCACCTCTACTCCCTCGATATCGCCGAGCAACTCCCTCAGGCGGTCGATCGCCAACGCTTCGTCGTCGACGATGGCCACGCGCAGCGTCATACTTCGCCAAACTCCAGCGGCAGCCTGACCAGGGCGATGAAGCCCGCTTCACGCTCGATCGTTTCGAGGTTCCCGGCCCTACCATAGACCGCGGCAAGGCGTTCGCGGACGTTGCGCAGGCCCACGCCTGTCCCTTGCGCTTCGGCATCCACCGTGGGGCAGTCGTTTTCGACCGATACGATGAGTTGTCCGTGCTTTGCCCGCGCCGAGATGCTGATCATGACCGGTCGGTCGCAAGGGGCGACGCCATGCTTGACCGCGTTCTCGACCAGCGGCTGGAGCAGGAAATGCGGCAAGCGGGCGTCGCGCAACTCGGCCGGGCAGTCGATCGCCACGGCCAGCCGGTCGCCGAACCTGATCCTCTCGATCCCGAGGTAGGCATCGATCGTTTCGAGCTCGCCCTCCAGCGTCTGCGCCGCGTCGGGATCGCCCGACAAGGTCGTGCGCAGGAAATCGGACAGCTTGGCCAGCATCTCTTCCGCGTCGCGGCTGCGCCGCGTCATGACCAGCGAAGAAATCGAGTTGAGCGTGTTGAACAGGAAGTGCGGGTTGAGCTGATAGCGGAGGGCCGAGAGCTTTGCCCGGTTCGCGGTTCCCTGGGCTTCGGCGGCGATCCTTCGAACCTGCTCGATCTCAAGCTGATGGATCCGGTTGGTTTCGAGCGTCTCGAGCATCCAGAAGGTTACGGCTATGACCGAGAACTGCGACGTGAAGATCGCAAAATTGCTCGTCCACTTCACCATGTAGGAGATGTGTGGTGCGTGCTCTCGCGCGAAGAACGCGTGAATCACGTCGAACAGGGCAATGTCGGAGGTCGCCACTGCCGCTGCTGCCGCCACCACCCCGGCAACCGAACCTATAAACGCCTGGCGTTTCGGCAGCTTGCGCAGTTGCACGATCACGAGGAGCAGAAGGATGCTGAAGACCATTCCGGTGACCGCGATGACCAGGTGCGAAATGATCGTGGGGGCGTCGAGATCGTTGTGCAGATGGACCAGCGAGGGGAGCATGAACAGCCCCGCGCAGACCAGCCAGACCAGCGCCAGCAGCCACAGGACGCGGCGCCGCGCGCGGGTCAGTTCATAAAGCGTCCCGTGGAGATCGTCGGCCTGCGCGACGACCTCGTGCAGCAGCGCATCTACCGCCGAATGCGGATCAATCTTCGCCAAGCGCACTGTTCGCCGGATCCCAGAATGCCGCGAGGGCGATGGCGCCGACCGTGATCGTGCGGGAGAGGCCCTCGTCGGTCAGGTCCTCGATGTAGAGAACAGGCGAACCATTGAGCTCCACGGCGCCAATCGCGCGGCCATGCCTTTCGAAAACATATCCGATGGGAACGGCCATTTCTATCGGCGATCCGGCAAGTTTGTGAACCGATCGGATTTGCACCGTATTTCCGCCCAGCGCAATCTCTCCGCGTCGCGCGCTGCGATTCAACACGCCTCCCAATCCGTTGCGCACTTCCTGCAGCTCAAACCGGGCCGGAATATCGCGTCCCTCGGCGGTGAATTCGCACCTGTAGGACATGCGCTTCGGCTTGAATTCGGCGAACCCGAAATCGAGCACTCTTTCGCGCATGCGGCAGTAGGCCTCGATGCTCGAAGAGACACCCGGCCCTTCGATCGTGAACTCGCTGTGTCCAGAATTGCGGACGAAGGTGTCGAAGAATTCCAGCCGCTCTTCGGAACGCTTGTAGCCGCCATACCAGTCTCCGGTCCGGAAGCGACCGTGCGTCCAGCCGGTGAACCCTTCCACAGGGAGGCGGGCAGAGCGATCGGCAAGGTTTTGTGGAAGCCGCATTTCAGCAGGGTGAAAGGCAGAACATGCCGAGGTGAGGGCGAGCAGTATGGCGCCAGACAGGAATTTGCGCATGCTAGGGTTCCCTTTTGCGTTTCAGGAACACTGCCCAAATGCCGCTCCAGGAGCATTCGGTATGAGACGAGACCGCCACTACGGCATCGCAATCGCCCAAACCGGCTTTCAGAGAGACGAAGAATGCCGGGCGCCATTTCGTTGCAATTATGGCAACACAATCCCCGGTATGTTGAACTTTTCGAAAGTTCCATCGATTTGATCGATTATTCCGATGCTCGCAATCGCAACATATCGCTTTTGTGCATCGCAACAGGGCCTATCTGACACCCACGAGTTTCAACCCGAACAACGGAGAAAACCATGGGTATCATCGGATCGCAGATCAAACCGTTCACCGCCACCGCCTTCCAGGCCGGCAAGGACTTCTTCGAAGTCACCGACGAGGACGTGAAGGGCAAGTGGGCCGTGTTCTTCTTCTACCCCGCCGACTTCACCTTCGTCTGCCCGACCGAGCTCGAAGACCTCGGCGAGCAGTATGCCATGCTCCAGAAGATGGACGTCGAAGTCTACGGCGTGTCGACCGACACGCACTTCAGCCACAAGGCCTGGCACGACACGTCGGAAAAGATCGGCAAGCTCAAGTTCCCCTTCCTCGGTGACCAGAACCACGTCCTCGCGCGCAATTTCGACGTGCTGCGCGAAGGCGTCGGCCTCGCCGACCGCGCGACCTTCGTGGTCGATCCCGACGGCGTGATCCAGATCATGGAACAGACCTGCGAAGGCGTCGGCCGCAATGCCAACGAACTCGCGCGCAAGATCAAGGCGGCCCAGTACGTCCGCGCCAACCCCGGCCAGGTCTGCCCGGCCGCGTGGGAAGAAGGCAGCGAGACGCTGGCTCCCTCGCTCGATCTCGTCGGCAAGATCTGAGCCGTTAAGGCAAGCGAAAGATCGGGACGCCTAGCGGCGCCCGTACAACAGCCCGAGCCCTAAGACTCGGGTCGCTGGAAGACCCGGGGCCATCCCCCTCCCCCCCAAGCCCCGGGTCTTTTCCTTCCCCCACATTTTCGAAGCCTCGTTCCACCCGACGCCCGGAGTCCCCCTATGCTCGACGCAACGATGACCCAGCAGCTCAAAACCTATCTCGCGAACCTGCGCGAGCCGGTCGAACTCGTCGCCTCACTCGGCGAGGACGCGAAGAGCGCGCAGACGCGCGAGCTGCTCGAAGAGATTGCCGCGCTGCACGATTTCGTCAGCGCCAGCTTCGACGGGATCGATGCGCGCAAGCCGAGCTTCGTCATCCGCCGCGCGAGCGATGCGGAAAAGTGGGTGCGCTTCGCCGGCCTGCCGATGGGGCACGAATTCACCAGCCTCGTGCTCGCACTGCTGTGGGCCGGCGGCCACCCGCCCAAGGTCGATGCCGACCTGATCGAACAGGTTCGCGGGCTGGAGGGCGATTTCAACTTCGAGATGTATTTCTCGCTGAGCTGCCACAACTGCCCCGACGTGGTGCAGGCCCTGACCCTGATGGCGCTCGAGAACCCGCGCATCACCGCCACGCTGATCGAGGGCGGCACCTTCCAGGACGAGGTCGATGCGCGCGAGATCATGGCGGTGCCCGCGACCTTCCTCAACGGCGAACCCTTCTACAACGGCAAGATGGAGCTGGCCGAGATCCTCGCGCGGCTCGACACCGGCAGCGAGGAAAAGGCTGCCGCGAAGCTCTCGGCGAGGGAGCCGTTCGAAGTGCTGGTGATCGGCGGCGGCCCGGCTGGCGCGGCAAGTGCGATCTACACCGCGCGCAAGGGCTTTAGCACCGGCATGGCGGCCGAACGCTTCGGCGGCCAGTTGCACGACACGCTCGGCATCGAGAATCTGCCCGGCACGCCCTATACCGAGGGCCCGAAGCTGGCGGGCGAGCTCAAGCGCCATGTCGGCGAATACGAGATCGACCTGATGGATCTCGCCAAGGCCGTGAAGCTGGTTCCGGCCACGGAAGAGGGCGGGCTCCACACCGTCGAACTCGGCAATGGCGGCAGTCTCAAGGCGCGGTCGCTCATCCTCGCCACCGGCGCGCGCTGGCGCAATCTCGGCGTCCCCGGCGAGGCCGAATACCGCAACAAGGGCGTCGCCTATTGTCCGCACTGCGACGGCCCCCTGTTCAAGGGCAAGCGCATCGCCGTGATCGGCGGCGGGAATTCGGGCGTCGAGGCGGCGATCGACCTCGCCAAGATCGTCGGCCACGTAACGCTGATCGAATATGACGACAGACTGCGCGCCGACGATGTGCTGCAGAAGAAGCTCCGCAGCATGGCCAATGTCGAGATCGTCACCAGCGGTCAGACGACCGAGATCACCGGCGCAGACGGCAAGGTCAACGGCCTCGTGTTCAAGGACCGCAAGACCGGGGACGAGCGCCGCATCGAACTCGAAGGCGTCTTCGTCCAGATCGGCCTCGTGCCCAACACCGAATGGCTGCATGACTCGGGGCTCGAACTGACCGAGTTCGGCGAGATCGTCACCGACGAGGAAGGCCGCACCAATGTGCCGGGCGTCTTCGGCGCGGGCGACGTGACCGATGTGCCCTACAAGCAAATCGTCGTCGCGATGGGCGAAGGATCGAAAGCCGGGCTGTCAGCCTTCGACTACCTCATCCGCACCGAGCCGGCCGAGGATATCGCGCAAGCCGCCTGAATTAGACTCAGATCAGTCACGAAAGCGTCGTCATTCCAAGCGGATGGCGGCGCTTTTCGTATTTTGCGCGCGCTTTGCGTTATAATCGGCATAGGCAATCAAACCGACGCAATTAATCGATTGGACGGATCACCGGCAAATGCGCAATCCTTCTCCCACGAACTACCTTCGAGTCTCAAAGAGTGGAGAGATACGACAATGGACGCCAAAACCGGTGAAATGAGCGGCTGCCCCTTCCATGGCGATGGCGGGACGCGCCACCTGCTCGGCCGCACCAATCGCGACTGGTGGCCCGACCAGCTGCAGGTCGACATCCTCCAGACCGAAGGCCGCAACCCCGACCCGATGGGCCCCGATTTCGACTATTGCGAGGCCTTCAACGCGCTCGACTACAAGGCGCTCAAGGACGATCTGACGGCGCTGATGACCGACAGCCAGGAATGGTGGCCGGCAGACTACGGCCACTACGGGCCGTTCTTCATCCGCATGGCGTGGCACGCCGCGGGCACCTATCGCACTGGCGACGGCCGCGGCGGTGCCAGCAGCGGTCAGCAGCGCTTCGCGCCGCTCAACAGCTGGCCCGACAACGGCAATCTCGACAAGGCACGCCGCCTGCTGTGGCCGATCAAGCAGAAATACGGCAAGCACATCAGCTGGGCCGACCTCTTCATCCTCACCGGCAATGTCGCGATCGAATCGATGGGCGGCCCGGTGTTCGGCTTCGGCGGCGGTCGCAAGGACGTGTTCGAACCAGAACTGGTCTATTGGGGCTCGGAAGAGAAATGGGTCAACGAAGGCGTCGCGACGCGCATCATCCCCGATGAGGGCAAGGCGCTCGAAAACCCGCTCGCCGCAATCCAGATGGGCCTCATCTACGTCAATCCCGAAGGCCCGGGCGGCAATCCGCACGATGCCGAGGGCATGGCGCGCGACATGCGCGAGACCTTCGCCCGGATGGCGATGAACGATGAGGAAACGGTCGCGCTGACCGCTGGGGGCCACGCCTTCGGCAAGTGTCACGGCGCCGCGCCCTCCGACACTTTCGGCAGCGCACCCGAAGGCGAGGGCCTGCACCGGATGGGCTTCGGCTGGCTGACCGACCCCGAGGAAATCGGCAAGGGCCACATCACCACCAGCGGGATCGAGGGCGCCTGGACGCCCAACCCGACGCAGTGGGGCAACGACTATTTCCGCCTGCTGTTCAAATACGACTACGAGCTCGTCCAGAGCCCGGCAGGCGCCAACCAGTGGACCCCGGTCAATCCCGATCCGGAGGACATGGCCCCCGATGCACGCGACCCGAACAAGAAGGTCCCGACCATCATGACCACCGCCGACATGGCGCTGAAGCGCGACCCCGAATATCGCAAGATCTCGGAGCGCTTCCTCAACGACCAGACCGCGCTCGACGATGCCTTCGCCCGTGCATGGTTCAAGCTGACCCACCGCGACATGGGGCCCAAAGTGCGGTACCTCGGCCCCGAAGTGCCGTCGGAAGACCTGATCTGGCAGGACCCAATCCCCGCCGGCACCAAGCCTTCCGACAGCGCGGTCTCCGAGTTCAAGCAGAAGGTGCTCGATAGCGGCCTTTCGGTCAGTGAACTGGTCAAGGCGGCCTGGGCCTCGGCCTCGACCTATCGCAATTCCGACCATCGCGGCGGCGCCAATGGCGCGCATATCCGCTTCGATGCGATCCGCAACTGGAAGGTCAACGATCCCGAGGAACTGGGCAGGGTGCTCGCCAAGCTCGACGAACTCCGCGGTGACATGTCAATGGCAGACGCCATCGTGCTCGGCGGCGCGGCAGCGGTCGAGAAGGCGGCCAGGGACGGCGGCTTCGACATCAAGGTCGATGTCACGACCGGGCGCGGCGATGCGACCGAGGACCAGTTCGATGCCGAGAGCTGGGAGCCGCTCGAACCCTTCGCCGACGGCTTCCGCAATTACCTGAAGACCAAGGCCGAGGTGAAGACCGAGGACATGCTCGTCGACCGGGCGCACCTGCTGGGTCTGTCGATGCCCGAAATGACCGTGCTACTGGGCGGCATGCGCGCGCTCGGCGCGGTGTCGAAGCATACGCAGCATGGCAATTCGATCGGCGTCCTCACCGATCGCCCCGGCGTCCTGTCGAACGACTTCTTCGTCAACCTGCTCGAGATGGGCACGGTTTGGGAAGTGGTCGAAGAGAGTGGCGACGAGGAATTCGTCGGCAAATGCCGCCTCAAGGGCGACGTCAAATGGCACGCCACGCGCACCGATCTGGTGTTCGGCTCCAACTCGCAGCTGCGCGCCGTGGCCGAGGTCTATGCCGAGAACGGCAACGAACAGAAGTTCGCCGAGGACTTCGTCAAGGCCTGGATCAAGGTCATGGATGCAGATCGCTTTGACATTGGCTATCAGAAATACCATAAGTGATGGTCAGACGGCCTGGCTGGTCGTCCACCGAGGGCCCCCGACCTAGCGTCGGGGGCTTTTTTCTTATGCAATCGAACTTTACGCGCAGCTCTGTTCGAGAATCGAGGGCATGGACGTGACATATTCGAAACCGGCGCGAGCAATTGCCGCCATCATCGCCATTGCCGCGCTTGGTGCGCTGGCGCTGCAGACGGTGCTGAACCTTGATCGCGACGGATCGCCACTGGTTGCCGCGGGCCTGCTGATGCGATTCTTCACGATCTGGAGCAATCTTGCCGCGGGCGTCGTCATGATGATGGTCGCGCTGGAACGGAAGGTCACCCCGGCGATCCTGCACGCCTTGGCCACCGCGCTGGCCATCGTCGCCGCCGTCTATTGGGCGCTGCTCGCTGTCGATCACAAGCCCGTCGGGCTCGACCGGGTGACCAACCAGTTCCACCACACGCTGGTGCCTGCCGCCACGATCCTGTGGTGGTTCGCCTTCGCCCCACGCCCGCGTGCAGGCTGGAGCGCCCTGCCTTCGGTGATGGTCGCGCCGGTGGTCTATGCCATGTTTGCGCTGGGCTATGGAGCGGTCTCGGGCTTCTACGCCTATTTCTTCCTCGACGCGGACAAGCTCGGTTGGGGGCAGCTGGCGCTCAATATCGCGGGGCTGGCGCTGTTTTTCCTGCTGGTCGGCGCCCTGCTGATGGCGATCAAGCGCGTGATCAGCGCTCGCGCCTGAGGACGATGTAGAGCGCTCCCTCGCCGCCGTGCCGCTGGTGCGCGCGGCGCACGGCCGCGATGGCCGAATGGTGGTTCGAGGCGGCGAGCCAGTCGAGCACCTTGGCGCGGATCGCGCCGCGCCTGTCGGCACGATCCGCCGCCGCCGCCGGGCGCGGCTTGCCGGTCACCAGCAGGATCGTCCTCACCCCCATCGCCCGCGCCTGCGCGACGCCGCTGATCAACCGGTCATAGGCCGAATCGAGAGTGTGCCCGTGGAGGTCGAGCGTGAGCTCGGGCTGGAGCGAGCCCGACTTGAGGCGCCGATCCCAGTGCGAATCGAGCCCGCGATCGGGCGCAGCGATATTCTTGGGCGGAGCCGGAGGTGGCGCTGCCATGGCGCGCGGCTTGGGCGCTGTCGGCGGCTTGCGTGTCGCTTTCGGCTGCGGAGGCGGCGTGGCCGGATGTGCCGGTTGCGGCTGGACGGGCCGGAGCGGATGCATCGGTTCGACCGTCGCGGCGAGTTTCTCCCACGCCGCCGCCTCTTCCGCCGACAATCCGCGCGGGAAGCTCACTTGCGCGAGTCGAGGCGGTCGAGCGTTCCGCGCGGCAGCAGCACCAGCGCCGAACCGCGCGCACTCATCGTCCCGGCGACCTCGCGTGCGTCGCCGCCATTGCCCCAGAAGGTGTCGAAGCGGTTGGCGCCCTTGATCGCGCCGCCGGTATCCTGCGCGATCCACAAGCCGTCGGCGACGTCACGGTCGAGATCGAGGAAGACCGGCGCGCCATAGGGGACGAAGGCCGGATCGACCGCCACCGAGGATTCGCGCCGTACCGGCACGCCGAGCGATCCCAGTGGGCCGTCGGTATCGAGCTCGCGGAAGAACACCCAGCTCTTGTTGAGCCGCATGATGTCGCGCCCCTCGGCCGGGTGATCGCGGAAATATTCCATGATGCCCTGCATCGAGGTGGCGTAGTTTGTGCCCGCGCCGATCATGCCGCGCTCGCGCATGATCTTGCCGACTCCGACATATTCGCGCCCGTTCTGGCCCGCATAGCCGATCCGCATCACCGACCCGTCGGGCAGGCGCAGCAGGCCCGAGCCCTGGATCTGGAGGAAGAAGAATTCGACCGGGTCGGCCGCCCAGGCGATCTCGAGCCCGCGATTGGCGAGCGCGCCGAGCTCGATCTCGGTGCGTTCGTAATAGGGGACGAACTTGCCGCTCGCATCGTAGCGGCCGAGCGGCGGGCGACCTTTGCGCTCGCTTTCGGGCATGTCTGCGGGCCAAGCGCGCGTGAGTTCGGGCGGCGGGCCGTAGACCGGAACATTGTAGCCCGGTGCGCGAGTGCGGCTGCCGCGGATCTCGGGTTCGAAATAGCCGGTGGCGAAGGCGGCCCCGTCACCGATCCGCGCGGTCTCGAAATAGCTGGTGAAAAAGCGGCGCGCCTCCGAGAGCGGCCAGCTCGCCGCGGCCTCGCAGGCGGGACGCCAGTCTTCGGCGAAGGTCAGCCCGCTGGCATCCTCGCGCTTGAGGATTGCCGGGCAGGATTCGAGGAAGGAGACGAGTGCGGTGCCGGCATCGTCGGCAGCGATGCCGAGCGACTCGATCTTCGCCCCGCGCGCGATCTTCGCGAAGGCGGCGCTGCTCACCGTGCCCGGCGGAAGCGGGGTCGGCTGCACGGGCGCGGTATCGGGAACCACGCGCACGCAGGCGCCCAAGGCCAGCGTCGCGGCGATAACCAGCAGCTTGCGCATCATCCCTCCCCCAGGATGCGGGACGTCAGCCCTCGTCGGTCTCGTCGAGCACCCAGTTGGGATCGGCCGAAGCGACATTGCGGCTGAAGGTCCACACGTCGCGGCTTTCGATCGCATCGTCGAGCGAACCAGCGACGACATTGCCGTCTGCATCCCGGGTGACGGCGGCGATATCGGCGACGAACAGCACGCTGATCCGCGCGGTGCGCCCGTCGAGCTCGGCCGAGCGAACGGTTGCGTCCTCGATCCGGATGAGCCGGTTGTCGAGCGTTTCGCCCGCTTCCTCGCGTGCGTCGATCGCCTGCGCGAAGCTCTCATATACGTCATCGTCGGTCAGTTCGCGCAGCGTGCCCTTGTCGCCCTTCCAGAAGGCTTCGAGGATCATGCCATAGGCGCCCTTGGCGCCTTCGAGAAAGCCGAGCAGGTCGAAGCCGGGGTCGGCCGCGGCGATCGCGCGGATCCCCGCCTCGTTGACCGGCGCGCTGCCCTCGCCGGCAATTCGGACGACCGGCTGGCGCAGCGCGCGCGGCGCATGATCGGTCGGCGGCGGCGTTTCGCTCCGCTCGAACCGGTGCGGGATCACCTCCTCTTCGTGCTCCGACCTTCGGCCGAGCACCGAATAGAGCCGCAGCCCGAGAAAGGCGGCGATCATGGCGAGGATGACGATCTCGGTGATCACGTAGATAACCTGCTTCCCAATTCAACACGCGGAGGCGGTACGCCCCCGGCAGTCCAACGAATGTCCTGCCCTAGATAGGGACGAATTACAAACCGACAATGTTCCTGCGATGAACGATGGCCCTGCCCGCGACCGGCGGCGGAGACCGCATTGCTACGCGCGCCCGACAGTGCTAGGCGCGCGCACCGAAACCCCGGCGCGGCCCGCTGCCGCACGCCCGGGCGCAAAATCGGATAACTGGAAAGCGAATTCACATGGCCGACGAAGGCGACGTTCTCACCGACCTCAACCCGGATCCCGCAGCGGGCGCCAACGGCGCCGACAACCAGCCCAGCGCCGGCGTGATCTCGCAGTACATCAAGGACCTCTCGGTCGAGAATCCGAATGCGCCGCAGTGCTTCCAGTGGACCGAGCAGCCGCAGCTCGATGTGCAGTTCAACATCGCCGCCGACAAGGTCGCCGAGGAAGTGCATGAGGTCACGCTGAAGATCACCTGCACCGCCAAGACCAGCCAGGGCAATCAGTACCTCATCGACCTGGCGTATTGCGGCCTGATGGGAATGCGCAACCTGCCCGACGAGGCGGCGCATGCTTTCCTCTTCGCCGAAGCTCCGCGCATTCTGTTCCCCTTCGCGCGCCGCGTCATCGCCGACGCCAGCCGCGATGCCGGCTTCCCGCCGCTGATGCTCGACCCGATGGATTTCGGCGCGCTCTACCAGCAGCAGCTCGCCGCCCGCGCGCAGGAAATGCAGGGCCAGGGCGCCACCCCGCCCGTCGGCGAGGCGTAAGGCACTGACGCCGCAGGCAGGGCTCGACCAATGAGCCTCGTCCGCAATGTGGGCACCATCGGCGGGCTGACGCTGGTCAGCCGCGTGTTCGGCTTTGCGCGCGACATGCTGCTCGCGCGCGTGCTTGGCGCGGGGCTGGCGGCGGATGCCTGGCAGCTGGCCTTCACCCTGCCGAACACCTTTCGCCGGCTGTTCGCCGAGGGCGCCTTCAGCGTCGCCTTCGTGCCGATGTACACCCGCCGGCTGCACGACGAAGAGGGTGGCGGCGACGAAGCGGCCGACCATTTCGCCTCCGATGTGCTGTCGGTCTTCGTCTGGGTGCTGCTCGGATTTTCCGCGCTGTGCATGATCGCCATGCCGGGCATCGTCTGGCTGCTGGCACGCGAATACCAGGACATTCCGGGCAAGTTCGAACTCTCGGTCTGGCTCAGCCGGGTGACCTTCCCCTATCTCGCGCTGGTCAGCCTCGTGGCGATGTTCTCGGGGGTGCTCAACGCCCGCTCCAAGTTCGCGCCCGGCGCCTTCGTGCCGGTGCTGCTGAACATCGTGATGATTGGCGGCATCGTGACCGGCTGGTATTTGCGCGGCGACAGCGATGACGACATGGTCGTCGCCTGGGCGCTGGCGATATCGCTGACACTCGCGGGCGTGGCGCAGCTGGCCTATATGTGGTGGGCATCGCGGCGCGCGGGCGTCCACCTGAAGATCAAGGTTCCCTCCTTCACCCCCGAAGTGAAGCGGCTGATGATGCTGATGCTGCCGGCAACCTTCGGCGCGGGCATCTACCAGATCAGCCAGCTGGTCGACACTTTCTTCGCCACCAGCCTGCCGCAGGGCTCGCTGACGCTGCTCAAGCTCGCCGACCGGCTCAACCAGATGCCGCTCGGCGTTTTCGGCATCGCGCTCGGCACGGCCATCCTGCCGATGCTGGCGCGCCATATCCAGGCGGACAACAAGAGCGAAGCGCAGCGCCTCCAGGCCAATGCGGTCGAGATCGCCATGCTGCTGTGCCTGCCCTGCGCGGTCGCGCTGTCGATCTGCGCCGAGGCCTTCACCGCCGGGATCTTCCAAGGCGGCAAGATGACTCCCGCCGACACCGAGATCATGGGCAATATCGTCGTCGCGCTGGTCTGCGGCCTGCCGGCATACGTGCTGGTCAAGGTGTTCCAGCCCGCCTTCTTCAGCCGCGAGGATACGCGCACGCCCGTGTTCGTCGCCGCCGGCGCGCTGCTGATCAACATCGCGCTCAATTTCTACGTCGTGCCGCGCTACGGCATCGTCGGCCTCGCGGCGGCGACCGCGATCACCGCGACGCTCAACGTCCTCTCGCTCTACACGATCCTGCAGGTGCGCGGCTGGTTCCACCTTACCGGCAAGCTCGCCGGCCGGATCGCCCGGCAAGTGGTCGCGACGGCAGTGATGGGCGCACTGCTCTGGTGGCTGACACCGGCACTCGAACCCTTCTGGCGCGGCGATGCGCTCAGCCGCATCTGGTCGCTCGCCGCGCTCGTCGCGGCAGGGGCGGCGGCGTTCTTCGCCACCGCCTATGTCGTGGGCGCCCTCGACAAGGACCTCGTCGCGCAGCTACGGCGCAAGCGGCCCGCCGCCGCTTCCGACCCATCGAACTGACAGGTAGCTTTCTTTCCATGCGCGTAGTTTCCGGCATCCAGCCCACCGGCAATCTCCACCTCGGCAATTACCTGGGGGCGATCCGCAACTGGGTGCGGATGCAGGACGAGATGGAGGAGGGCAACCGCGCTCAAGCAGCCGCAGGCGGTAGCGCAGACAGGAACCAGTGCCTGTTCTTCCTCGCAGACCTCCACGCGATCTCGCAGCCGCACGACCCAGCCGAGCTAAAGAAGGGCACGCTCGAGATGGCCGCGGCGCTGGTCGCCTGCGGCATCGATCCGCAGCGCAGCGTGCTGTTCAACCAGGCGCAGGTCCCCGCGCATGCCGAACTGCAATGGCTGCTCAACGGCACCGCGCGGATGGGCTGGCTCAATCGCATGACGCAGTGGAAGGACAAGGCGGGCAAGAACCGCGAGGGCCAGTCGGTCGCGCTGTTCGCCTATCCCGTGCTGCAGGCGGCCGACGTGCTGCTCTACCAGGCGACGCATGTCCCGGTGGGCGAGGACCAGAAGCAGCATCTCGAGCTGGCGCGCGACATCGCGCAGAAGTTCAACAACGACTTCGCCTCGGAAGAAGCGCCGGTCTTCACCCTGCCCGATCCGATCGTGCCGCCGCAGGCCGCGCGGATCATGTCGCTGCGCGACGGCAGCGCCAAGATGAGCAAGTCAGACCCGTCGGACATGAGCCGGATCAACCTGGTCGACGATGCCGACGAGATCATGAAGAAGGTCAAGAAGGCCAAGACCGATCCCGAACCGCTGCCAAGCGAGGCCGAGGGTCTCGACGGCCGGCCCGAGGCGCTCAACCTCGTGACGATTTATGCCGCGCTATCCGGCCGCAGCGTCGACGAAATTCTCGTCGAATTCGGCGGCGAGGGCTTCGGCAAGTTCAAGCCCGCGCTGGGCGAACTTCTGGTCGAGACGCTTTCGCCGATCTCCACGCGCTTCACCGAACTGCTCGACGACCGCGAAGCCATCGACGCGATTCTCGCGCGCGGCGCGGCGCAGGCACGCGAACTGGCCCGCCCCACGCTAGATGCGACCTATCGGGCGCTCGGCCTCGTCCGCTAACCGTCTCGACCTTTGAAACAAATGTGAATCCGGATATTCAATCCGGGTTCATGGCCATTCGTCTACGAAGATGCACAGTTACTGGCAGTGTGCCTCGGGGAAGCGGCGGGCTGCGCAATCGGGCGTTTCACAGTTGAATACGCCCTCGTTCGAAAGGGACTGAGCATGACCGACCTGCCACTGGGTTGGGGGCGCAAACTCAAGCTCGCCTCCATTCCCCTTCTCCTCGCCGGCCTCGCCGCCTGCGCCACGCCCTTCAAGGCCGATGTCTCGCGTTTCCAGACGCAGATGCCCGCGCCGCAGGGGGAAAGCTATTTCGTCGTCGCCGACGATCCGGCGCTCGCTGGCGGGCTCGAGTTCTCGCAATATGCCGATCTCGTCGAGGCGCAGATGAGCCGGCTCGGCTATGCCGAGGCCGCCTCGCCGGAGCAGGCGAGCCTGCTGGTGCGATTCGACTACGGCGTCGACAAGGGCCGCGAGCGCGTCCGCTCAAGCGGGTTCCGCGATCCGTTCTACGATCCGTGGTACGGCTATCGCTCCTATTGGGGTTACCGCACCCGCCCGGGTTTCTACCGTCCGCGCTACTACGGCAGCAGCTGGGGCTTCGGCTTCTACGACCCTTGGTTCGACGGGCCCGACGTGCGCAGCTACACCGTCTACACCAGCGGGATCGACCTGAAGATCGACCGTGCCGCGACCGGCGAACGCCTGTTCGAAGGCAAGGCGCAGGCGATGTCGACCTCGAACCGGCTGCAGTACCTGGTACCGAACCTGGTCGAAGCGATGTTCACCGACTTCCCCGGCAATTCGGGTGAAACGCTGCGCATCTCGATCGCGCCGGAAAAGACCACCGTCCGCAAGATCGACTGAAGGGACTTTTCCCGGACGGGACAATCGGAAAGGGCGGCTCCGGATCGGGCCGCCCTTTCTCTTTCAGGGCTACGCTAGCGGTTGTCCAGCTGCGCGCGCACGGCCGCCAGCCCCTCTCGGGTGATGCGATAGGGCGCCCCGCCCTGGCTGCGGATCAAACGCCGCTTGCGCAGGCGTTCGAACACGCCAAGCGTACAGTCGCTCAGGCGGAAGCCGTCGCGGTTGAAGCAATCGACCACTTCGACCCGGCCGTTCGTATTGCGGAGGAAGTCGATCCGCCCGCCCTGCGCCAGCGCGTGCAACACGCGCTGTTCGTATTTCGAGATATTCAATTTCGGGATTCCATCTGCTGGCATCGGGCGCGCAGCAGGCACGGCTATGGGCCGCACGGCGCGCGCATCTGCCCGGTCCCGCAGCGGACTGCGGAGCGGGCGGCTCAGCGGATGGCAATCTCTGACATAGTTCCTTCGGATCGCGGAGGCGATGGCGCGATCCTGCGTCGGCGAGGTTGCGGCGTCAAGCGCTCACAGCTTGGCGTGGCCCCCGGTCGAACCGAAGCCACCCGCACCGCGCGTGGTCTCGTCGAGCTCGTCGACCTCGTCCCATGCCGCCTGCGTGACCGGCGCCAGCACCAGCTGCGCGACACGGTCGCCGCGCGCGATGGTGAAGTCTCCCGCGCCGTGGTTGATCAGGATGACCTTCAACTCGCCGCGATAGTCGCTGTCGATCGTCCCCGGCGTGTTGGGCACGGTGATGCCGTGCTTGAGCGCGAGGCCCGAGCGCGGCCGGACCTGGATCTCGTAACCCTGCGGGATCGCCAGCGCGAGGCCGGTCGCGACCGCGTGCCGCTGGCCGGGGGCGAGCGTGACATCCTCCGCCGCAAGCACGTCCATCCCCGCCGCACCGCCGGTGGCATAGGCGGGCAGCGCGAGCCCCTCTCCATGCGGCAGGCGCTTCACCTGCACGCCGATACGGTCAGCCATGCTCTTCCTCTATCGATTGCAGCGCGGCGGCGGCACGGGCCACCAGTTCGCGCGCAACGTCTTCCTTGGGCATTTCGGGCAGGCTCTCGATCCCCGCCGAAGTGACGATGTGCACCTGGTTGAGGTCCCCCCCCATCACGCCGTCTCCCTCGGCAGAGGAGACGTTGTTGGCGATGATCCAGTCGGCGCCCTTGCGCTTGCGCTTGGACTTTGCGTTCTCGACCACGTTTTCGGTCTCGGCGGCAAAGCCGATCAGCAACGCCGGACGCTTGCGCCCTGCCGCGGTGCTGGCGAGGATGTCGGGGTTCTCCGCCAGGATCAGCGCAGGCGGTGCGCTGCCGCGCTTCTTCATCTTCTCGCCCGCGACGTGGCGACTGCGCCAGTCGGCGACGGCGGCGACCATGAAGGCGACGTCGGCGGGAAGGGCGTTGCGCACCTCCTCGGCCATGTCCTCGGCGGTCTCGACGTCCACGCGATCGACCCCGACCGGAGTCGGCAGGTTGACCGGGCCGGCAACCAGCGTCACGCGCGCGCCGGCGGCGGCGGCCATGCCGGCGATGGCGAAGCCCTGCTTCCCGCTCGACCGGTTGGCGATATAGCGCACCGGATCGATCGGCTCGTGCGTCGGCCCGGCGGTGACCAGCACGTGCTTGCCGTAGAGCGGGCGATGCTCGGGATCGGGATCGAACGCCGCCTGACCGGCGAGCGGCGAGGCGTCGAAGGCGACGGCGCGCGCCTGCGCATCGTCGGCGTCATAGGCCAGCGCCCCGGGATCGGTCGGCGGTGCGGCGGAAGCCCTGCCCTTGGTCGCGAGGATCGGGCCGGCATCGGCGAGTGCTTCGGGCGGGACGGGTTCTTCCACCGCGTCAAACGCTTCCACATCGGGTTCAGGCTGTTCGTCGAGCTCGGCCTCGATGTCCTCGTGGCTGCGCTGCGGGGTCGAGCGCGGGATGATCATCGCCAGCAGCCCGCCAAGCCCGCCGCCGCTCTTCTCGACTTCCTCCTCGGGTTCGGGCTCGAGAGCCTCGAGGTGCTCCTCTTCATCCGCCGGTGCGGCGAGTTGTGCCGGAGCGGTAGCGGAAAGCTCGGGAAGGTCGAGGTCCAGATCGAGCTCCTCGGCGATCCGGCCCAGGACCGCGGGCGGTTCGGGCAGGCGGCCGGGGCCGAACTCGCCGCAGGCCATCGGTCCCTCGTCAGGCTCCATCACCGCCACGCCCGCCTGGCGCAGCCAGTCGACATTGCGCTGCGTCGCCGAATGCTCCCACATCCGCACGTTCATCGCCGGCACGGTCAGCACCGGCTTGTCGGTGGCGAGGATCAGCGTCGTGGCGAGATCGTCGGCAATGCCCGCAGCCATCTTGGCGAGCAAATCCGCCGTCGCCGGACACACGACCACGAGGTCGGCCTCGCGGCTCAGCTGGATATGCCCCATTTCGACCTCGTCCTTGAGATCGAACAGCGAGGTATAGACCTTGTTCTCGGACAGGGCGGCGAGCGCCATCGGGGTGACGAACTGCTGTCCGCCATCGGTCAGCACGCAGGTCACGTCGCCACCCGCCCGGCGGATCAGGCGGACCAGCTCGCACGACTTGTAGGCAGCGATGCCGCCGCCGATCACGAGCAGGATCTTGGGGCCGCTCACGCCGCACCCCTGCGGGCGCGCGCCAGGTCCGCGCAGATGTGCGCGCAACGGCAAATGCATTCCGAACCGATCATTGCTGCGCTTGCTAGCGCCCCCCGTGTGGCATTGCCAGCATCGAGCGCTGGCGTTTTTCCAGTTACGCCTTACCCTTCCGTGGTGAATAAAGGGGTAACGGGGGAAATTCGATGCATGTGATCCTGAGCGCGGTGCTGCTTGCGCTGGCGATCCTCGACCTGGTGTTGGGTACCAGCTTCCTGGTCGATCCGGCCGGCGGAGCGAGCGATTTCGGCCTCGCCATCGTCTCGCGCCACGGCGAAGCGACGCTGCGCGGCGACATGACCGCCTTCTTCTACATCGGGTCGCTGTCGCTCGTCTGGGGGGCATGGAGGCGGCGCGGCGACGTGCTGCTGCCTGCGCTCGGCCTCTTTGCCATCGCCTTCACCGGGCGCTTCATCAACCTGGTGGTGCAAGGACCTTACGAGGGCTGGATGGTCCCGATGGGGGTCGAGGCCTTCCATTGCCTGGCGATCATCCTGGCGATGCGGTCCTGGGGCTGGTCCCCGCGGACCGGCTGACTCTTGCGACGAGGTCGGCCAGCGCGCGCGGCGCGAAGGCGAGGCCGACGCCGTAGGCGGGGACGAACAGCCCCATCCAGTAGAAGTTCTCCAGCCGCGCGAAGAGCGCGGTGGCGGCGATGAAGCCAGCGAACCACAGGCTCGCAAAGGCCCCCAGCCGCCCGCCGAGCGAGAGCCAGCCGAGCAGCGCGAGCACGATCAGCGGGCCCGCGATCCCATGCGGCAGCAGGACCAGCAGCGTGGTCACGTCGATGCCGTAGAAGGGCAGCGAGGGGCCGAACATGCCGAGCCATCCTTCCGAATGGAGGTCGCCCGGAAGGCACACCGCCGCGACCGCCGCGGCATGGAAGGCCAGCCCGACCGCGAGCAGGGCAATCGCGGCGGCGATCCCGACAAGCCGTCTCCTCTCCCCCGCCAGCAGCGCCACCGCGCCCCAGGCCAGCAGGAAGGGCAGCGCCAGTTCGCGCAGGGCGATGGCGAAACTGGCCAGCGCCAGCGCCGCCCACCAGGCCTTGCGGAACGACAGCGCCAGCGCGAGCGACAGCATCAGCCCGGCGAGCGCCTCGTGACTGAGCGCGATCTTCTCGAAGAAGGTGAGCATGCCGAAATAGCCCGCGAGCAGCGCGGCGGCATAGCGTTCGGGCTTGCGTGCCTGCCCGCCCAGCACGGCGAACCAGGCGAAAATATTGGCGGCCCACAGCAACACCGCGATGATCCGCCAGCCCTGCGCCCCCCACAGCGCGGTGGTCCAGGCGAGGACCGGCGTCCGGATGGTGACGAAGGGCGAGGTCGGAAACCCCCGCTCGCGCTGCAGCTCGGCGGCGACGTGGTAATAGTCCTCGCCCGCCGCAACACGCGTATCGATGCTGCTGTAGAGGTCCATGTCGGGGCGCTCGCCGAGCTGGGTGCGCTTCGCGATATCGGCATCGTGCTCGAGATGGCGCGCGGTGATCGCCGGCCCGCTCCAGACGCAGGCCAGCGCCGTCAGCAGGAGGAGCAGCGCCGCGGCCCAGCGCGGCAGCAGGCGCAGCGGGCGATCGGGCAGCGTCATGCGCGCGCCCGTGCGGACCGTACCAGCGAGGCGAGCGCCATGGGCACGAAGGCGATCCCGACGAACATCGCCGGCGCGACCACCGCGCCCCAGTAGAAATTGTTTGCCCGCCCGGCGAGCATGAAGGCGAGCCCATAGCCGACATAGAGCAGCGTGCCCGTCGCTCCGGCGGGCGACTTCCAACCCGCCCAGCCGAGCACCATGAGCAGTACCAGCGGCCCGGCAATCGCATGCGGGAGAAAGCGCAGGTTCGAACTCAGCACGACATTGCCGAGCCAGCCCGAGAGGCCGCGCATCACCAGCCAGTCGGGACTTGCGGGATCGGTGGGCAGGACATGCGGCGCGATGAGCGAGAGATGCCAGGCCATCGCGGCGAGGAAGACGAGCACCAGCATGGCCCATGCCGCCGTCTCCCGCCAGTCGCGGCGCCACGCAGCCATCGCGCCCATCAGCAGGACGAAGGGCAGCGCATGCTCGCGGATCGCCAGCGCCAGTGCGGCGACCGCGAGCGAGGCTCCCCAGCGCCCCGGTCGATGCAACGCGAAGGCGAGCGCGAGCAGCATTCCCGCCCACAGCTCGTGGAGCACGAAATAGTAGCGGTTGAGGCCGAGCGATCCGCCCATGAGCATCAGCGCGGCGCCGATCCGCTGCCGCGGCGGGCCGCCGGGTTCATCACCCAGCCTCCTCCACCACGCCCAGACGCAGGCGCCCAGCAGCAGCACCGCCAGCACCAGCATCCCCGGCTCGCCGAGCCAGGCATGGAGATAGGCGAGCGTCGGCAGGCGGACGGCGATGCCCGGGCGGACGGGATAGTCGCTCGCGCGCTGTTCCTCGACGATGAAGTCGTAATAGTTCTCGCCACCCGCGATGCGCTCGATGACACGATCGTAGAAGGCGAGGTCGTCGTCGCGTTCGGGTTCGGACGCCGCTTCCTCGGCAACGAGATCGGGCACTTCGGAGGGCGTGCCATCCATGCTGGCGGTGAGCGGCGTGAGCGCAGCCAGCACCAGCAAGGCCGCGACGACCGCCAGCAGCACCCGCGCCGGCCATGGGCGCCAATGGGCGAAGCGGTCCCAGGCGGGCGCCGCTGCGGGGTCGGCTAGCCGATCCACCCCTGCGTCAACGCTGCCCATGCCGCGAGCCCCCCTGCCACTGCCGCACCGATATAGCCGAGCAGTCCGGAGCTGCGCGCCCTGCGGCGGCGCCTTTCCCACATCAATTCGATCCTGGGCAGCGGCGGCGGCTCGGGGGCGCCGCCCTTGGCCGGGAAGCGATCCTCGATCCGGCGGATCAGCTCGGGCAGTCGCAGCAGCGTTTCGGTGTCCTCGCGGATACGATCGGCGATGGCGGCTTCGGGGCCGAGTTCGTCGCGGATCCAGCTGCGGACATAGGGCGCGCTGGTGTCCCACATGTTGATCTTGGGATTGAGCTGGGTGGCGATGCCTTCGACCATCACCATGGTCTTCTGCAGCAGCAGCAAATGCGGCTGCGTCTGCATGTCGAAATCACGCGTGATGGCGAAGAGGCCGTCGAGCATCTGGCCGACGCTCAGCTCGCTCACCGGCTTGCCGCGCATCGGCTCGCCCACCGCTCGCAGCGCGGTCGCGAACTCGTCGACATTGTGATAACTCGGCACGTATTGTGCCTCGAAATGGATCTCGGCGACGCGACGGTAATTGCCGGTCGTGAGTCCGTAGAGGATTTCCGCCAGCCACATGCGGGCGCGCCGGTCGATCCGGCCCATGATGCCGAAATCGATCGCCGCGATGGTCCCGTCCGGTTTCACGAACAGGTTCCCCTGATGCATGTCGGCGTGGAAGAAGCCCGCGGCGATCGCCTGCTTGAGGAAGGCCAGGACGAGGCGGTTCGCGATCTCGGCGGTGTCGTGCCCCGCTGCCCTGAGTTCCTCGACATTGCTGATCTTGATCCCGTCGACCCAGTCGACCGTCATTACGCGGCCATTGGTGCGGTCCCAGTCGATCCCGGGGATTTCGTAGCCCTCGGTGCCGACCATGTGCTCGGCCAGTTCGGACGCGCTCGCGGCCTCGCGGCGCAAGTCGAGTTCGCGATTGGTCCAGCGCTTGAAATTGGCGATGACCAGCCGCGGGCGCAGGCGCGCGGCCTCGCCGCCCATTGCCTCGACATGCGCGGCGGCCCATTCGTAGGTGTCGATGTCGCGCGCGAACTGCTCGCGCACGCCGGGGCGCAGCACCTTGACCGCGACCTGCCGTCCTTCGGTGGTGACCGCGCGGTGAACCTGCGCGATCGAGGCGGCACCGATCGGCACGGGGTCGAATTCGGCATAAAGGGCTTCGAGCGGCTGCTCGAAGCTCGCCTCGATGCTCTCCTTTATCTGCTCGAACGGCACCGGCGGCAGATCGTCCTGCAGCGTCAGCAAATTGCGCGCCGCATCCTCGCCGACCAGGTCGGGCCGCGTCGCCAGCGTCTGGCCGAGCTTGATCGCCGCCGGCCCGATATCGCGGAAGGCACCGGCATAGTCGGGCGTGAGCGGCTGTCGAGTACCGAAGCGCGCGATGCGAGCGAGTCGCTTGACCGGCGGGGGGGTGTTGGGATCGTGCTCGATCCCGCGCAAGGCGCCGTGCCGCGCCAGCGTGCGGCCCCATTTGAGAAGCCGCCAGATATGCGTCGAGGGTCGTGCCACCCTAGACCTTCCACCCCGAATGGATGTTCACCGCGCCGCCGAGGATCGATTCCACGCGCGTGTTCTCGAACCCCGCCTTGCGGATCATCGCTTCGAATTCGGGCGGCTTGGGGAAGCGACGGATCGATTCGGCAAGGTAGCGATAGCTGTCCTCGTCATTAGCGATCGCCTTGCCGATCTTGGGCATGAGCCGGTGCGAATAGAGGTCGTAGACTTCCTTGAAGCCGGGCCAGTCGGTCTGGCTGAATTCCATGCAGTAGAAGCGCCCGCCGAACTTCAGCACGCGGTGCGCTTCGCGCAGGGCCTTGTCGATGAAGGTCACGTTCCGGATGCCGAAGACGATGGTGTAGGCATCGAAGATGCGGCTGGAGAAGGTCAGTTCCTCGGCATTCTGGCGCGACCAAACCAGACCGTCGATCCCGCGCTCCATCGCGCGTTCGATGCCGACGTCGAGCATGTCCTGATTGATATCGGAGACGGTGACGCTTGCGCCGCGCTCGGCCATGCGGAAGGCGATGTCGCCCGTCCCACCCGCCATGTCGAGGATCGCCTCGCCCGGTTGCGGTTTGACGCGGCTGACGAAGCGGTTCTTCCACAAGCGATGCATGCCGCCCGACATGGCATCGTTCATGATGTCGTATTTGGCGGCAACGCTCGAAAAAACCTCGCCCACGCGGCCGGTCTTCTCGGAGGCGTCGATGTCTTCGTAGCCGAAGGAAACGGTGTCGTTCATGGCGGCGAGCCTTAGGGGGAATTGAGCCGGGCGCAAAGGCTGTTACAGGGGTTTTCATGCCAGAGCTTCCCGAAGTCGAGACAACCGTGCGTGGCCTCGCCCGGTTTCTCGAAGGCGAGCGGATCGTGTCGGTGCGGGTCAACCGGCCCGACATGCGCCGCCCCTTCCCGCCCGACCTCGTCCAGGCGCTTACGGGAGCGACGATCTCCGGCCTCTCGCGCCGGGCGAAATACGGCATCCTCCACACCGACCGCGATCATGCGATGGTGTTCCATCTCGGCATGAGCGGGCGCTGGCGGATCGATCCGGAGGCCGAGGACAGGCACGACCACCTCGTGCTGGCGACCGCGGACCATGTCTTCGCGCTCAACGACCCGCGCCGGTTCGGCTCGGTCGACCTCCTGCTCGCGCCCGAACTCGACCTGTGGCCGCCCTTCGCCGCGCTCGGCCCCGAGCCGCTGGGCGAGGCGCTGACCGCGGAGCACCTGCGCGAGGCCACGAGGGGCCGCAAGCAGGCGATCAAGCTGCTGCTATTGGACCAGCGGATCGTGGCGGGGCTCGGCAATATCTACGTCTGCGAGGCGTTGTGGCACGCCGGAATTGCGCCGCGAAAACCCGGCGGCAAGGTGACCATGCCGCAGCTCCGCCGCCTCGTTCCCGCGATCAGGGACGTGCTCGAGCGCTCGATCCGCGACGGCGGCTCGACCCTGCGCGATTTCGCCCAGCCCGACGGCGAACTCGGCTATTTCGCCACCCGCTTCCACGTTTACGGCCGCGAGGGCGAGCCCTGCCACCACGAGGACGGCGGCACGATCCGGCGCATCGTGCAGGGCGGGCGGAGCACGTGGTTCTGCCCGGTTTGTCAGCGGTGAGGGTCTGAAACTGTGAAACTCAAAATATTCGAAAAGGATTTGCTAATCGGCGAAGCAACAGTTTTCGGAATCGATCCCGGAATGTGCGTGGCGACCGCCAATTTCAAGCCGACCGACCACTACATCGCTGACCGCCACGCTAATGTTGTAAACGGAGATTATGTCGGTGACCGCTCTGACAATCTGCGAATTGAGATGTCGAACGGAAGGACGCTTAAGAGCGAAGCTATTGCGATTCAGGATTTTGCTGAAATTGAAGAGCGAGAGGTGAACCTCATAGGAATCTACGAACCTTCGTTCGACGAACTTTTCAGCAAGCACCCCGACTTCAAGGAATACTGGCAGTCCCGCTGACTGGCATCCTCAAGCCTCACGCATCCACCAGCGCGTAATGCGGTGGCGGGGGCAGGCCTTCCATCTTCTCGCTCAGGAGCGGGCGGAAGCTCGGACGGCTCTTCATCACCGAATACCAGTGGCGCGTCTGGTCGTGGCCCTTCCAGTCGATTCCGCCGAGATAGTCGGCCACCGAAAGCTGCGCCGCGCAGGCGAGGTCGGCGAGGCTGAGCGTCGGCCCCGCGATCCACTGGCGCGTGTCGACCAGCCAGTCGATGTAGTCGAGATGCGCATGCGCGTTCTTCATCGCCTCGCGCAGCATGCGCGAATCGGGCGGCTGGCGCAGCACGAGGCGCTTCTTCATCCGCTCATGCAGCAGCGGGCCGGTGACGTCGGCGTGGAAATTCTCGTCGAACAGCGCGACCAGCCGGCGGATCTCCGCGCGCTGGAGCGCCGAGCCGTTGATCATCGGATTGCGCTCGACCGTTTCTTCCAGATACTCGCAGATCGCCTGGCTGTCGGACAGCGCCGCATTGCGCGCCGCATCGTGCAGCACCGGCGTGCGCCCCGCCGGGTTGAGGTGCCAGAATTCGTCGCGCCCCTCCCACGGGTTCTCGCGCACGAGTTCATAGGCGATGTTCTTCTCGCCCATCAGCAGACGCAGCTTGCGGCTGAAGGGGCACAGGGGGAATTGGTAGAGCTGCCACATGGATGGACCGCCTTGCCACAAGCCCGGGGCGCGCGTCCACCGGGCCGCGGGGGGCGGAGGCGAATTTAGCCGTGGATCAGTCGCGCGCAGGCATGGCGTCTCGCATGCGCCTGGCCATTTGGCGCAGCATCGGGGTCATCGTCGCCATTCCCTCGGCCATCGCTCCGGCGGCCTGCATCGCGCGCGGGACAGTGCGCGCGACCTCGTCGCTCACCCGGCCCGCTTCGGGCGCGATGCTCCGCAGCGTGGTGTCGGGGTCGATCTCGTCCGCCTTCTCGCCCGCCATGTCGGCGGCGGCCTGCGCCAGCGGGGCAATCGGCATGTCGAGCAGGACTTCGGTCATCGCCTGGAGCATCAGCGCCATTTCGCGCTGGCGCGCGGGATCGCGCATCTGGTCGGCCAGCTCGGCGAGCGGGGCCGGCGCAGCTTGTGGCGCATCCTGCGCCAGGGCTGGCACCGGAACGGCAAAAGCCGCAAGCGCGGCGGGCAGGACGATTGAACGCATGGACGACCCCCAGTCGGATTTCGAATCGGTCGACTGTCTAGCGCTGAAGCACTGACCCGATCCTGAACGCGGTCACAGCCCCGAGGCGTCGAGCATCATCAGACAGGGCGGCATGACCTCGTCGAGCCGCTCGGGAGACGAGGACAGTTCGCCGCTTTCGTGCTGGACCAGCGCCATGATCGTGTCGCGATCTGCGCCGAGTTCGTCCATCAGCTTGGCCGCGGTGCGGACGAAGAACTCCTGCCCGCGCTGGGCCATGACCGGATATCCGGCCATCGCCGCGTCGCCCGCATTCTGCCCCTTGTGGACGAGCCCGAAGGCGACCGAGCAACGCAGCGCGCTCGCTTGTTCGAGGGTGAGCGCGGGCAGCGCGGGCGCGCTGGCGGCCTGAGCGAGCGTGAGGGCGAGCGGAGCGAGGAAGGTCAGCATGGCGCCGCTTCTAGGCGCGCCAAGCTGAACCGCAAGCGACAAGCAGCCAATCGCCGCTTGCCAGCCCACTTGGCGCGCTTAAGGTGGCGAATCGAAACCCAAAGGAGAGAGAATCCGATGTACAGTCACATGATGGTCGGCTCGAACGACATCGAGCGCTCGAAGACATTTTACGACGCGACCTTCAAGGCGATCGGCGGCAAGGAAGCGATCGTCGACGACAAGGGCCGGCTGATGTACCTCCACAATGGCGGCGCCTTCCTCGTCACCAAGCCGATCGACGGCAAGGAGGCGACCGCGGGCAACGGCTGCACGATCGGCTTCGCCATGACCCCCGAGCAGGCCGATGCCTGGCATGCCGCGGGCGTTGCGGCGGGCGGCACGGCGATCGAAGACCCGCCGGGGGAGCGTCCGGGTTCGGGCATGTATCTCGCCTATCTGCGCGATCCCGACGGCAACAAGCTCTGCGCGCTCCACCGCATGGGCTGAGCGCGACGCGGTGTTCAACCACCTGACCATCGGCGCGAGCGACATCGAACGCTCGCGCCGGTTCTACGATGCGCTCTTCGCCGCGATCGGCGGTCCTACGGCACAGGACGATCCCAAGGGACGGCTGGTCTACCGCCACGAGGGTGGCGTGCTGGTCGTGGGCAAGCCGATCAACGGCGAACCGCCGACGGTCGCCAACGGCAACACGATTGGTTTCAAGGTCCCGACCGCCGCGATGGTCGAGGCCTGGCATGCTGCCGGATGCGAGCATGGCGGCGTATCGGCAGAGGATCCGCCCGGCCCTCGCTCCAGCCCGTTCGGCGAGATATACCTTGCCTATCTGCGCGATCCGGACGGCCACAAGCTGTGCGCGGTATGCTGGCTGTGAAGCGGGGTGAGGAAGGCCTTCGCGCCGACCTCGCGGCGCTGGCAATCCCGTTCGAGGCGCACGAGCATAGTGCGGTTTTCACTGTCGAGGAATCGCGGCTGGTCGACGCCGACATTCCCGGCGCGCATACCAAGAACCTGTTCCTCAAGGATGCGGGCGGCGCCTTCTGGCTGGTCACCGTTCCGGCCGCGGCGCGCGTCGACCTCAAGGCCCTGCCCGAGGCCATCGGCTGCAAGCGCGTGAGCTTCGGCAAGGCGGAGGACATGGAGCGCCTGCTCGGCATTTCCCCAGGATCGGTCACCCCGCTGGCGATGATCAATGCCGAGCCGGGCAGCGTGACCGTCGTGCTCGATGCAGGGCTGGCGCAGGCTGAGCGGATCAATGTCCACCCCTTGCGCAACACCGGCACGCTGGGGCTGACGGGCGCCGACGTGCTGCGGCTGCTGCGCCATTGGGGCCATGAACCGGTGGTGGCAGAGATTCCGACGAAAGCGGATTAGCGCGAGAGTTCGAACACCGCGAATTCGGCGCGCCAGTTGGCCGCGCCCGCCACCGGCCGGTCGCCCGCGAAGAACCATTCGCGCTCGATCCGCGCGCCCTTTTCGCGCGCCAGTTCGCGGAAGTCCTTCACCGTCACATGGTGGATGTTCTGCGTCTCGTACCAGCTCACCGGGATGCTGCGCGTCACCGGCATGCGTCCTTGCAGCAGCAGCGCTGCGCGCGTGCGCCAATGCGCGAAATTGGGGAAGCTGACGAAGGCGCGGGTGCCGACGCGGAGCAGCTCGTCGAGCATGCGGTCGGGCCGCGCGGCGGTCTGCAGCGTCTGGCTGAGCACGGCATAGTCGAAACCCTTGTCGGGATAGTCGGCGAGGTCGCGGTCGGCATCGCCCTGGACCACCGAGAGCCCCTGGCTGACGCAGCGCTCGACGCTTTCCGGATCGATCTCGATCCCGCGCACGTCGCAGCCGCTATCGCGCAGCGCGAGCATCAGCGCGCCGTCGCCGCAGCCGATATCGAGCACGCGGCTGTCGGGCACAATCTGGCGCGCGATCACGGCGAGATCGGGTCGCAAGCTCATCCGAGGAAGCCCCCGATCACGCGATCGAGCGCGGGCACGTCGAGCAGGAAGCTGTCGTGGCCGTGCGGGGCCGAGAGTTCGACGAAGCTCACCGCCGCGCCTGCCGCATTGAGCGCATGGACCACGTGGCGGCTTTCGCTCGTGGGATAGAGCCAGTCGGAATCGAAACTGACGAGGCAGAAGCGCGCCTGTGTCCCCGTGAAGGCATCGGCCAGCCGCCCGCCATGCTCCTCGGCGAGGTCGAAATAGTCCATCGCGCGGGTGATATAGAGATAGCTGTTGGCATCGAAGCGGCGGGTGAAGCCGCTGCCCTGGTAGCGCAGATAGCTCTCGACCTGGAAATCGGCATCGAAGCCGAAGGTCTTGGCGTCACGATCCTGCAGATTGCGCCCGAACTTCTCAGTCAGCGCCTCTTCGGAGAGATAGGTGATATGTGCCGCCATGCGCGCCACGGCGAGCCCGTTGTCGGGTGCCTCGCCGCCGTAGTAATCGCCGCCGTTCCAGCGCGGATCGGCCATGATCGCCTGCCTTCCGAGCTCGTGGAAGGCGATGTTCTGCGCCGAGTGGCGGCTGGTCGAGGCGATCACCAGCACGCGCTCCGCCCGCTCGGGCCAGTTCGCCGCGAGGCTCAAGGCCTGCATCCCGCCCATCGATCCGCCGACCACCGCATGCAGCCGCTCGATCCCCAGCGCATCGAGCAGGCCGACATGCGCGCGCACCATGTCGCGGATGGTGATCACCGGGAAGCGCATGGCATGCGGCCGGCCGTCGGGGGCCTCGCTCGCCGGGCCGGTCGAACCCATGCAGCTGCCGATGACATTGGCGCAGATGACATGGAAGCGGTCGGTATCGATCGGCTTGCCCGGCCCCACCATCCGCTCCCACCAGCCCGGCTTGCCGGTGATCGGGTGGGGCGAGGCGACATACTGGTCGCCGGTCAGCGCATGGCACAGCAGGATCGCGTTCGAGCGATCGGCCTTCAGCGCGCCGTAGGTCTCGTAGGCCACTTCGACGCGCGCCAGCTCGCCGCCGCCGTCGAGCGGCAGCGGAGCGGTCAGGGCCAGCGTTTGCGAGTGTGCGTTCAAATCGGACCTTGGCGGGAAACAATCAAACCCTGTCTCTATCCGCTCGCCGGTGGCTTGTCGAAGGGCCGTATTTCTTTCATGCGACGAAGCTGAGATGGCAGCGAAAGACACGATGACCCGCCCGAGGATGAAGCCCTGGATCGAGGGCATCCACGCCTATGTCCCCGGCAAGTCGACCGGGACGGACGGCCGCGCGCTGGTCAAGCTCTCGGCCAACGAGAACCCGCTGGGCTGCAGCGACGCGGCGCTGGCCGCGCTGGCGACCGACCACGCTCCCGCCGCCTATCCCGATCCCGACGCCGCCGCGCTGCGCGCCGCGCTTGGCCAGCAGCACGCGATCGACCCCGCGCGGATCGTCTGCGGGACGGGATCGGACGAATTGCTCAACCTCGCCGCGCAGGGCTTCGCCGGGCCGGGCGACGAAGTGCTGTTCAGCCGCTTCAGCTTCGCGGTCTACGATATCGCAGCGCGGCGCTGCGGCGCTACCCCCGTGGAGGCGCCCGACAGCGACTATGCGACCGATGTCGACGCGCTGCTCGCCGCCGTGACCGAGCGGACGCGCGTGGTCTTCCTCGCCAATCCGAACAATCCCACCGGAACCTACCTCCCGCGCGAGGAAGTGGCGCGACTGCACGCCGGACTGCCGGGCGATGTGCTGCTGGTGGTCGACCAGGCCTATGCCGAATATCTCGAGCCGGGCGAGGATGACGGCGGGCTCGATCTTGCGGCGCGTCACGACAACGTGCTGGTCACCCGCACCTTTTCCAAGATCTACGGGCTGGCAGGAGAGCGGATCGGCTGGGCGACCGGAGCGCCGCATCTGGTCGATGTGCTCAACCGCATTCGCGGCCCCTTCAACGTCACTGCGAGCGGGCAGCGCGCGGCGCATGCCGCGCTCGCCGACCATGCCTTCCTCGCGCGGTCGCGCGAAGCCAACCGGATCGAGCGGGGTCGCTTCGCCGAGGCGATCGAGGCGCTCGGCAATTACGGCCTGCGCGCCGTGCCGAGCAGGGCCAATTTCGTGCTGGTGCTGTTCGAAGGCGCGGTGAGCGCCGAGACCGCGCTCGCCGCGATCGGCGAGGCCGGCTATGCCGTGCGCCACCTGCCCGGGCAGGGCCTGCCGCATGGGCTGCGCATCACCATCGGCACCGCCAAGCAGATGGACGAAATCGCCGCCGTGCTGCGCGCGCTCTGCGGGGAAGCCGGGTGAGCATCGAGCGCGTCGCCATCGTCGGCCTCGGCCTGATCGGGGGATCGATCGGGCTGGCGGTGCAGGACATGCTCCCCGATGTCGCGACCACGGGCTGGGATGCCGATGCCGATGTGCGCCGCCGCGCCGCCGAGCGCGGCCTCGTCGGCACGGTCTGCGAGACGATTGCCGAGGCGGTGGGCGAGGCCGACCTCGTCATCCTTTGCGTCCCCGTCGGCGCGATGGGCTATGCCGCCGAGGCGATCGCCCCGCATCTGCGGCCCGGCACGGTGGTCAGCGACGTCGGCTCGTCCAAGCGCAGCGTCGGCGAGGCGCTGACCGCCGCGCTGCCCGAAGCCGTTGTGATCCCCGCGCACCCCGTCGCCGGGACCGAGAAGAGCGGGCCCGATGCGGGCTTTGCCGAGCTCTTCCGCCATCGCTGGTGCATCGTCACGCCCGGCGCGGACGCGCCGCAGGCGGCGGTCGACACGCTCTCCGCCTTCTGGGAGGGGATCGGCGCCAAGGTCGAGATCATGGATGCCGACCACCACGATGTCGTGCTCGCGGTGACCAGCCACATCCCGCACCTCATCGCCTATACCATCGTCGGCACCGCCTCCGACCTCGAGGACGTGACCCGCGGCGAGGTGATCAAGTATTCGGCCGGCGGTTTCCGCGATTTCACCCGCATCGCGGCGAGCAATCCGACCATGTGGCGCGACGTCTTCCTGACCAATCGCGACGCGGTGCTCGAGGTGCTGGGCCGTTTCACCGAAGACCTCAGCCTGCTCCAGCGCGCCATCCGCAACGGCGACGGCGACACACTCTACGATCTGTTCGAGCGCACCCGCACCATCCGCCGCTCGATCATCGAGGAAGGCCAGGACGACGCGCGCCCCGACTTCGGGCGCAAGGATCACTGAGGGGCGGGCTGGCGAAGGGCCGCTTCTGGGCACGAAGTGACGGCCCGCATTTGTCTTGAAGTAGGGTGGAATGCGGACCTACGGCCTACTTTGAACCCAGATGGTCGGCACATCGTATTTCGCCGCCCACTCTTGTGCTGCTGCCAAGGCCGTGTCTAGCGATACATCGCTTTGGGAATGCGATCCGTAACCGACCCACTCTCCTGACTGCTTCCAAGAACCTCCGGTGCCGAAGAATCTGCCATCGTCAGCTTCGATGAAGAGCCACCGGCCCTCATCGCCAACGTCCGGCATCACTGCTCCAGGCGAAAGGTAAACGACATTAGCCACGAGCAATATCTAGTCTCTCAATGCCAAAGTCCGCAATCGGATCGTCATCCGCCCATCCGCTCCTGGCGCATCGCTGGCGTGGTGAAACTGTCACAAACTGGGTGGAAAGCGCGCGTTGACCGCCGGGGTGTTCTAGATCCCATTTGGGAAAAAGAGCTGTCCGATTGTGGCAAAGGCACACCCAATGGCCCAAAAGCCCAACCAGATTGCAACAAGCCAAAATCGCACTGGCTGGTCTGTTCTGCGCCCTCTTAACTCGACAGTGGGTGCGGGGGGAAACACCATCGTACCAGTGCGAAACCCATTCACCAACAGCCACCCAAAAAAGGCTGTACCCACTAAACTAATGATCGGGCCGTAAATCTCTTCCACCATCATTCGAACACCTAGTCGCGATTGCGCGATGTCCGCAACCGGGTCGTTAGCTGCCAGTCTGCTGCTGGGCCGCTCAGCAGGCGGTAGCCAAGTCACGAACTGGGTGGTTAGCTGCCGTCACCGGGCTCATCATAATATCTCTTCTCATGAGCTGTTCTCGCCTTCAAAATAGGGCGTATCTCATGAACTCCGGTCACAAAAAACCGCGTCTCTCCCGAACCATCTGAAAACTTCCAGATGGACAAGGAGGCATCGACGACGCGGAAAAACCCCTCGTGATGGCTGAGGGTCTTTGACGGCGTTTCTTCAATGACGCGCTCTGCTGTTTCCTTTGAGAAGAATGCGTTGAGCGGAAAATCGCATCCATTGTGCTGAACGCTGATTCCCCCATCGGAGATTTCGGCTCCCGACATGTAGCTCTTTGGGACTTGGAGAGTTGCTTCAAGACTACCGGTGCCGGTTTCCTTCCCTATCGCTTCGACTGTGCATTGCTCGCCGCCGTCCACATCCTCACCCACACAACTTGCCGCAAATGGAACAAGTAGGAGACAAAGAGTCGGGCCCAACTTCATAATGGGGTTTTGAACCGATGTGCCTGCGTCCGCAATCGGGTCGTTAGCTGCTGTGCCGCTCAGCAGGCGGTAGCCAAGTCACGAACTGGGTGGTTAGCGGACATATGATGTGACTATGTCTGCCACCAATTCCGTTCTTCTTGGACGATCCATTCGTCACCGTCTCTGATCAACTCGATTTCCCCCGCCCAGCCATGGATGCTGGATGAGTTTTCAACGTAGACGACGGATCTGTCGCCCTGAATGATGGGATTGCCAATGCGCAGCACGCCACTTGGGCAAAAGGATAGAGCTGCGTCCCAACGAAGATGTTCGGGTAGCACGTCGCCAGGGATGTTTTGGCGCGAGGGCGACTCCTCCCAACGATCGCTGTAGATCGCGAAATCAGGTGGCGGATCGCCCGCTTCCCATTCGGTGCGTTCAAAATCATCGTCGGTGCCTGCGGTCTCACGAGCAACGCAAAGCCGAAAATCAAGAAACCTATCCAGCCAGCTGGCTTCGTCGGGATACTCAGCAACGAACTCGCGGTGCTGCGTCGCTACATCGGGCTGTGCGATCAGAACGGCGCGGACAATTTTCTCGTGATCTCGCGAAACGCCGTGCTCTGCTCCAGCGTCGGAACAGGCACTCACAAATATCAATGCAATCGTGAGAAAAAATTGGCGCGACATCGCGTTAGACTAACGGTTTCACGAACGTCCGCAATCGGGTCGTTAACGGAATGGCGGCTTTGCAGGTCGATCCCCGGGGATGGAGACTATCCCTCAAGCAGCGATTCCCCCTTTCCTACAGGCACGACACGGGCCTAGGCTCGAGGCGTTCTTTGACCCGTCGATCCACCCTGTCCGAAGCCCCGCCGCCCGTGCGGGGCTTTCGCGTTTGAGCGCGTCTCTATGGAGTTCGTCCAGACAGTGCGACCGGAATGTACTTGGTCAACTTGCGCGCAACGCAACTCACGCGTTCAGCGCGTTGATCGCTTCTCGCACCCGCTCCTCGACCTCGTCTCGCGGCAGGCCCGGCGGGATCGGCTCGCCGAACTTGTAGGTGATTCGCCCCGGCTGCTTGAGCCGGCGGTGATAGACCGGGCCGCTGTTCACCGCGACCGGGACCACTGGCAGGCCGAGCATCTTGTAGAGCCCGGCGAAACCCGATTGCAGTTCGCGTTTCTCGCCATGCGGGACACGCGTGCCCTCGGGAAAGATCACCAGCGGGCGCCCGTCGGCCACCAGCGCCTTGGCCGAGCGGATCATCCGCATCAGCGCCTTCGCCCCCGCGTCGCGCTCGACCGGGACCAGCCCGAAGGCCGCCGCCGCGCGGCCCCACAGCGGGATGCTGAACAGCTCCTGCTTGGCGAAGACGCTCGGGCAGTCGAACAAGGCGGGCGCATCGATCGCCTCGAAGAAGCTCTCGTGCTTGATCGCGTAGAGCACCGGCTCGGCCAGCGGCGCGCCCTCGTGGACGATCTCGCAGCCGAGCAGGTGCGTCAGGCACCAGCGCTGCCATTGCGACCAGTTGCGCACCCGCGCGCGGAATGCCGTGACGCTGAAGGGCAGCGCGATCAGCGAGGCGGAGGTGATCAGCAGGCTGCCGATATAGAAGGCCAGATAGAAGGCGATGTTCCGCAGCAGGCGCACCAGCCCCCTCACCGCGGCAGGCCCTGCGAAACCGCCGCCGCGAGCAGCTTGTTGTATTCGAGATAGAGCGTCGCGAGGTCGGGATGCGAGGGAACCGCGTCCTTGATCACCTCGACCTCGGGCGGCAGCGTCTCGCTGAATTCGGACGCGGCGCGCGCCATGTGCCAGTCGGTCGTCACCAGCCGCACCGTGGTGAAATCATTCTCCTTGAGCCATTGCGCGGCCTCGCCGGCATTGCTGCGCGTGTCGACCGCGAGGTAGCCGAGCTTGACGCAGCATTCCATCGTCCGCCGCGAGACGTCGAACTCGGCGGCGAATTCGGCCGGCTTGACCTCGGGATCGACGCCGGAGACGAACATTTCCTTGGCCAACCCCTGCCCGACCACGTCGAGCCCGCGCGCGATCCGCCCGGGTCCGCCGGTCAGCACGATCACCGCATCGGTCTTCTCGTCGGTGGCGGGCTTGGGCAGCGCCACGGCGAAGCCGAGGAAGCCCAGCGCATAGATCAGCACGACGGCGGCGAAGAAGCGGAGGATCACAGCATTTTCCTGAGCGACGCGAGGACGGTGAACCGCGCCGTGAGGACCGCTAGAGCAACCGCCCCCGCGGGGACAAGGGCCAAGACCAGCCAGTCGGTGGTTTCGAGCCCGCCACCCGACACAAGGCCCGAATCGAGCGCTGAGAACTGCGCCCCCATCAGCCACACCGCGACCATGCCGAAGGCGAGGCCGAACACGCCGCCGAGCAGCGCATCGAAGAGGATCGAGCGCTGGAAGATCTGCGCGATCTGGTGGTCGCTGCCGCCGAGCAAATGGACGATCTCGATCGTGTCGCGATTGCTGCCGAGCGCATTGCGCGCGGCCAGCCATACCGCCGCGGCGCCGGTGAAGGCGAGCAGCGCGATCAGCCCCAGCGCCATCCATCCCAGCGCCGACAGCGCAGCAAGCACCGGGGCGAGCCACTTGCCCTGCGCATCGATCCGCGCATCGGGCGCGCGGTCGGCGAGCAGGCTGCGCAGCCGTTCGAGCGTCGCCTGGTCGGCACCGCCACGCAGGCGCAGGTCGATCAGCGTCGGGATCGGCACAGCATCCTCGGGATTGTCGGTCCCGAGCCAGGGCTCGAGCAGTTCCTCCACCGTATCCTGCGGCACCAGTGCAAGCCCCGCCACGGCAGGGTCCTGCACCAGCAGATCGGCCGCCGCCTCGGCCTGCTGGGCGCGGTTCGCCGGATCGGCGGCGAGGATCTGTACAGTCGCGCTGCCGGCAAGCTCGCCGCGCGCGCGATCGGCGAGATTGTCGAGCGCCAGCCCACCACCAGCGGCCAGCACGGTCAGCGCGACCATGATCGCGATCACCCAGGGCATCGGTCCGCCGAGGCGAGCCCGCGGCAGCAGGTGCGCCGCCCGCTTGCCGCGTAGCGGAGCGGGGCCGCGTGCCGCGGCGCGGCTGAGCACCGGGGGCTTCTTCATTCGCCCGCCCCCACCCGGCGCGGCGGATAGCGCAGCGCGCCCGTGGGATCGGACAGCAGCCCCTTGTCGAGCCGCATGATCAGCGAATCGGGCACCTTGCGCAGCAGGTGGACGTCGTGCGTCGCCACCACCACGGTGGTGCCGAGGCGGTTGAGCGCCTCGAACAGGCGAATGAGCTTGAGCGCCATGTCCGGATCGACGTTGCCCGTCGGCTCGTCGGCCACCAGCATGTCGGGCCGCCCGATCACCGCGCGGGCGATCGCGACGCGCTGCTGCTCGCCGCCCGACAGCGTCGCCGGGCGCGCGTCGGCACGGTGGGCCAGGCCGACCCATTCGAGCATGTCCGATACCGGTCCCAGCAGGTCCGCCTCGCGCACGCCCGACACGCGCAGCGGCAGCGCGACATTGTCGAAGGCCGAAAGGTGGTCGACCAGCCGGAAGTCCTGGAACACGACCCCCATGCGCCGGCGATAGGCGGGCAGCCTCTCGCGCGGCTGGGTGATGACGTCGGTACCGAACATGCGGATCGCCCCGCGCGAGGGCCGCTGGGCGAGATAGAGCAGCTTGAGCAGCGAGGTCTTGCCCGCGCCGCTGGCACCGGTGAGGAAGTAGAACCGGCCGGGGAACAGCGTGAAGGAAATGTTCGACAGCACCTCGCGTTCGGTGCCGTAGCGCAGCCCGACATTGTCGAACCGGACGATCTCTTCCTCGGGCGCGCTCATCGCCCGACCGGCTGGATCAAGAGGAAAGAGGCGCCAGTCATCGTCGCGAACAGCCTATAACCGCGCTTGCATGTGGAAAAAAGCCGCTCTCGGGGTTTGCGAACAGGGCTGTCGCTTGTCGTGATTCGCAGCGCGGCCTAAGGCCTTGGGTCACCATGATCATTGCCTGCCCTGCCTGTTCCACGCGCTATGTCGTGCCCGACAGCGCCATCGGAATCGAAGGGCGCACCGTGCGCTGCGCGAAATGCAAGCACAGCTGGTTCCAGGACGGGCCAGATGCGGAGCGGCTCGCCGCGCTCGAAGAGGTCCCAGTTGCTCCCGCACCCCCTCCACCAGCTCCGCCCCCCCCGCCGCCGCCCGCCCCTGAGCGACCGGCGCCGCAGGCCAAGCCGGGCTTCACCTATGACGATACGGCACCGGCGGACACGGCGCATGAGGGACCGGATTTCGACGAGACCGCACCACCCTATGGCGAGGTGCAGGACGATCTTCCGCCCCCCCCCGAGCCGGAAGAAGAAGTCGGGCCCTCGCGCTTCGACCATGCGCCGCCCTTCCGCCCGCGCCGGAACCTGACGAAACTGTGGACCTGGGCGGCAGCGATCTTCGCGGCCGTCGCGCTCACCACCGTGGTGGCGGTCAATTATGTCGGCCTGCCCGACTGGGTTCCCGTTTCGCGCCCGCTGTTCGGCGCGGCGCAGCCCGACCTCGAGCTGCGCTTCCCGGTCGAGCAGCAGGAACGGCGCACGCTGCCCAACGGCACCGAATTCTTCGGCGCGCGCATCGTCGTCAAGAACACCGCGCGCGAATCGCGCCCGATCCCCTCGATCCTGATCGTGCTGCGCGACCAGCGCGAGCGGCAGGTCTACAGCTGGGTGGTCCAGCCGCCGCAGTCGAGCCTCGCGCCGGGCGAGGAACTGACCATCAACGAAGCGGTCACCGACGTGCCCAAATCGGCGGTCTTCGCCGATATCGGCTGGGCCCCGCGCTAGCTTTCCCATTCGCGCAATAAAGATGCTTGCGGGGGCGAAGCCTCGCTGCTAGTGGCGCGCTCCTACCGACGGGAGCCGCCCTTCGCGGATTCGCTCCCGGTGCAGACTGTGTGCGGTCGTGGCGGAACTGGTAGACGCGCAACGTTGAGGTCGTTGTGGCCGCAAGGCCGTGGAAGTTCGAGTCTTCTCGACCGCACCAATCCCCTGAAATAGCAATTCCGAGGCCTGGGCCAAGAGCCGGATAGCCCCTGCCCCTTCACCTGGTTCAGCTCACCGGAAACCTGCGAAATCCCTCGATCTTCTCAGGGAATCACTGATCTCGCGCACCACCATCTCTTAACCCTATCGACCGATAGTCGGCGGATGGAACGCAACACCACGACTTATACGATCTCGATGGCGGAGCGGGTCGGTGCCGGTCGCCTGTTTCGAAGCGGTCTGGCAATTGGCGACGACATCCGAAGCCGCCTCTACGCGCAGCTGCTGAACTCGCCGACCGCGGCCCTGATGGGCTCGCTGTGTTCGCTGATCATCCTGACGACCGCGAATATTCGCTCACCGTCCGCGGTCTTCACCACATTCACGGTCCTCGAAATCGCGTTGGCGGTGGCTCGCCTCCTCGAGTGGCGCCGACGCCGGGCGATCGAGGGTAAGGCCGCAACTATCGATGTAAGCTGGTCCGCCCTGCTCTCGGTCCTTTGGTGCGGCCTGCAGGGCGCCCTGGCTTTCACCATCATGAGCGGTAGCGACCCGGTGCTCCAGGTCCTTTCCGCAACAACCGTCATGGCACTTCTCGGACCGGTGTGTTCGCGAAACTACGCAGCCCCGGCCTTTGCGACGCTTCTGCTGCTGCTTCTTGATATCCCCTTCGTGGCTGGCGCCGTCGTTTCGGACCAACCCTGGCTCTCCGTGATCGTCCTGCTCACGCCGCCGTTTGTGTTCGGCGCGCGCCAGATCATCAACACCTTCCACGAGACGCTCCTGAAGAGCCTGCTGGCCGAGGAAGAAAACCTGCAGCTGGCGCTCCACGACAGTCTGACGGGCATATACAATCGGCAGGGTATGGATGAGCGCCTGAGCCGCCTCGTCGCCAGCCCCGGACAGACGATGGCGATCATCTCGCTCGATCTCGACGGCTTCAAGGGCATCAACGACGAATACGGTCACGGAGCGGGCGACACCGTTCTGGTGGAAGTCGCGCGACGGATCACGCTCGCAGCCGGGGAGAAGGGCATCGTCGCGCGCATGGGCGGCGACGAGTTCATGGTCGTGGTTCGCGATTGCGACGTCGATCACGTACGCAAATTCGGTGAAGCCTTGGTCGAGGCGATTTGCAACGAGGCGTTCGTGATAGCACCCGATGTCACGGTCCGGGTCGGAGCCAGCGCCGGGTTTGCCTGCCTGCCGGAAGACGCGTTGACCGCCCATGAGCTTCGCATCCGTGCCGACAGGGCGCTCTACGACGCCAAGGATGCCGGCAAGCGGACATGCAGGCGCTATAGCGAGGCAGGGCCAACGGCCGCCCGGCGTGCATGAGTTTCCCCGCCCGGCGGTCTCCTAACTCCGTTCGATCGGGCTGAGCGGCCACCACGGGCCCTCGGGCCGTTCGGCCTTGTGCCGTCCGAGATCGCGCAGCCGCGCCATGAAGGCCGGCTTGAACATCTCGTCCTTCTTGAAGTTCTCGCCCACGTCGCTGGGGAAAGTGTCGTAGCGATCGGCGCTGGTCAGCAGGATCCGGCCATAGGGATTGTTGAGCCGTAGGCCGGCGATCGCGCCGATTTCGCTTTCGTTGACGAGCAGGTCGTAGCCGCGCTGGCCATTCTTGAGCGGGCCCGAGCTGGTGTTGAGCCGGTCGTCCTTCTTGCGCGCGGTGGGCCCGTTGCGCACGACATAGACCGTGGGTGCCTTGTCCTCGTATTCCTGCGCGAAGCTCGCCTGCTCCATGCTCGCCAGCGCATGTTCGCCCCTGTGCGCCTTCGTCATCATCTCGCGCACTTCCTGGTCGACCGCCGCCATCGCGCGGTCGAAGAAGACCGACCGGCGGACGCCGCCATCGTAGAGCGACAGCGCCTTGCCGTCGCTGCCCGCAACGCGCAGCTGCTGGTGGAAGACGGGCATGGCGGAAGAGGCCATGGTGGCCGCAGCCAGCGCCTCGGCCGCAGCGACGGCGCTCGGCGCCGTGTTCACCAGTTCCTTGACCTCGGCATAGCGGAACACGCCGCGCTCGGCCTCGACGAAGCCGACGAAGCCGTCGATGCTCGACTGCCCGATCGCCTCGATCAGGCTCTCGTCGCCCCCGGGCATGAGCGCTTCGATCACCCGCCGGCGCAGCGGGGCGGTGCCCGCGGCCGAACCGAACAGCGGCACGCTGATCAGACCGGTATTATGGACCACCTCGCTCTCGCGTTCGGGCGAATAGCCCCACACCAGCCTATCGAGCGCGAAGCGGCGCATGGCGGGCGCCTGCTTCGGATCGAGCGCGACCATCAGCATCAGCGCCTGCAGCGAACCGGTCGAAATTCCGGTGATGACGCCGATGCCGGGCAGCGCGAGCTCATCGGCACTGTGGCGGCTCAGCGTATCGAACAGCCCGGCGCCGTAGGCCCCCCACTGACCGCCGCCCGAGAGCAGCAACACGTTGCAGTCAGGCCGGCCGGCATCGCCGCAGCTCTGCACCGCCTCGCGGATCGAACACGACATGCGATCGTCGAGCCGGCAGACCTCGGCATCGGGCACATCGGCCTGCACGTCGCGGATGAAGGGCCCGACATCGCCATCGACGACATGCGTGTAGAACCCGTCGATCTGAAACGTCAGCGCGCCGCGCCTGAACACCGTGAATGCAAAGAAGACCAGCGCCACCACGCCCAGGATTCCGGCCGCGACGCCCCACAGGAAATTTTCCATCGACTCGTCCTCCCCCGGTCGAACCGGGCAGGACCCTGCGCGCAAAAGGCTGGAATTTCAATCAGCCGTGTGCGCCGAACTCGTTGGCGATGGCAGTGGAGATGCGCAGGCACAGCGCATGGGCCTGTTCGATCGGGTCGATGTAGTTCGCCCGGATGGCGGCATAGCCCTCGCCCACGCCCACCGGGTATTCGCCCGGCTCGTCGAGCGTGAAGTCCTCCTTGCGCGGGAAGCTGGTGGGGAAGGCGCGGCGCAATTGCGCCAGCGCCTCGTCCACGCGCAGGGTGAAGACCATTTCGAGCACGTCGGTCCGGCTGATGTCGTTGGCGCGGCTGAAGGCGGGGACCGAGACCACCTTGAGGAACATGTGCTGCAGCAGCGCGAGGCGCACCGCCTGGAGCACGCCGATCGCGCGGCGCGTGTTCTCGCGCTGGGGATGCGGGTCGTCGTCGGGGACGAGGTCGAACAGGCGGTGGAGCTTGAGCGCATCGACGCGCAGCCGCGAAGCGAGTCGGCGGAAGACGCCGTTCCGATCGTCCTTGATAAGATATTCGGCGAGCGCTTCGCAGGCTTCCGCGAGATGCTGCTCGGTGCCACGATAGGGCCGGCTCGCCCAATAGGCCGAATTGAACAATTCGCCGAAGGCGGCGACGGTCTTGATGCTGGCGAGCGCGTTCGAGGCGCGCACCAGCCGCATGATCTGGCGCCCGCGCGGGCTCTCGGCGAGCAGCGCGCCGACTTCCTCGATCTGGCTTTCCGCCGCGCTGCCCACGCCGGCGATGATGTTCACCGGATAGCCCAGCTGCTGGAGGATGGCATTGTGCGGGATCGCGCGGATCTGCCGCAGGCTCATCTCGCGATCGGCGGAGAGATCGCTCTGGCGGCGCGACTTGCGGCTGCCGGTTTCGTTGAGCAGGCCGAGGCCGAAGGCGGTGATTGCACGGCTGTAGGTCCGGCTTTCGAGATGGTCGCGCTGGTGATCCTTGATCGCACGGTAGAAATCGAGGCTGATATCGGTGCGGCGATAGAAGGGATCGGTCGGGACGTCGGGGTCGGTATGCGCAGGGCTGTGCGCGACGATCTGCGTCAGCGTGGCGAGCGCGATCTCGGGCGTGGCGAAGAGCAGGTAGCCGTCGCCGCCCTGGAAGCTCGCCTCGGGTTCGAGCGTGATGCCGGCACGGGCGAAGCGTCGCTGCGCCCAGGCGCTGAGCGCCCATTCGATCCGGTCCTCGAAACTCGAGGGATGCGCGCCGCGCCCCATGCCCTCGCCATGCGTGTTGAAGATCAGCGCCGAGACGTCGTTCAGCCCGTTCGCGGCCATGGCTTCGGCGAGGCGGCCCTGGAGGCGTTCGATCGCGAGGCTGGCGGGAATCTGCCCGACGAAGCGCCCCGCGTCGGAAAAGCCTGTCTGGATGGCGATGCGCCCGCGTTCCTTGGCGTAGGCTTGGTAGTCGGGCTCGGCGAGCAGCAGGTCGAGGAAACGCCCGCCATGCTCGAGCGCGGTTTCGGTCTCGAACAACGGCGAGACGTCGACCTTGCCGGCGATCCCGAAGGCACGCGCGAAATAGAGCGCGGCGAGGACTGTCGCGGGCTGTTCGCATTCGGCCACCAGCATGCGAATCGGTGCGTCAGCGTCCACGTGCTTGAGGATCTGGTCCATCACGAGGAACTGGCGCACCGCGGTCGAGCTCTCGACCGCGAGGCTGGCGAAATTGGCGCTCTGCGGCTCGACCTCGGCAAGCAGTTCGCGCAGCGCGGCGATCGCGCCGCGGCTGGAAAGATCGATATCCGCCGCATCGCCGAGCCTAGCACGGATCGCATTGTGCAATTGCTTGGCGTTCACGCGGAAGTGGATCCAGCCCATGCCGAGCCCGTCGGCGCGCATCGCCGCGGCGAGCGTGCGCAGGGCAACTGCGCGCTCCGCATCGCTCCCGGCAGCCTCCTCTTCAAGCTGGTCGACCAGCGGGGCGAGCGACAGCAGCTTGTCGGGATGGTCGGCGGTCAATCGGTTGGCGGCGGCCGAGAGATCGGATGGGTCCGACAGGTCTCCGGCGAATTCCTCCGCGCTGGCCTGCGCGCGCTGCTGGGCGCCGCGCAGTGTCGCGAGCATGGGATGCGCGGGATCGATCGCCTCGAGCGAGGCGGCATAGCGCGCCAGTCGCTGCGCCTTCTCGGCGAGGCGGAAGGCGATCGAAGTGTACCAGGTGATGTCGGTTCGACCATCCATGTCATAGCCGACCCAGCTGGCGAAGCGGAAAGGCAGTGGCTTGAGTTCGGTCCAACGATCGGGGAAGGCTTCGCGGGCGCGGCGCAGGACGCTGGCTACGATCCGGTCGCGCGCGTCCTGCGCATTGACGAGCGCCTCCATGGCGCATTCGTGTTCGTAGCGTAGCGTGATCTCAGGTTTTTCGCCCGGCTCCTGCGTCGCGGCCTTACGCCCGCTGGCGATTTCCTCGGCCACCACCGCGCTCTGCTGCGGTGACAGCAAGAAAGTGGGATGAGCGGTGAACACCGCATGCATGTGCGGCTGCTCCCAGAAGGCGCGAAAAGCCTCGAAGTCCTCGCCCGCCGCGGCGAGTTCCGACAGCCGCTCTTCGGCCGCGTCGGGACGGAGCAGATTGCGCAAGCGCGATGCGCGGGCGTCGAGCGATTGCGCTTCGAGTTCGTCGACCAGCCCTGCCAGCGCGGCAATGTCGAGTTCGCCGCTCTCGAGCTTGCGCGAAATATCGAGCGAAAGCTGGAAGACGGGATTGAACAGAGGGGTTTCGCGGGTCTGGCGGTGGAGCACGCGGAGCCGTTCGCTCAGGCTCGCCAGCGTCGGTTCGATTTTCGTCTCTGTCATCACTCTACCCTATGCCCCGCCAAGGTGTCGGTTCCGCGGCAAATGGGTCGAACTGTCAAGGCGACGGCGGTGCGGGTGTGCGTGAATACGCATGCGGATGTCGCTTCGGCGCAGATCGGCTGCGGGCTTCCTGCACTCGGGGGGTGGACAGGCGCAGCCCCAGCGGTCACCCCTCGTCGTCACATCAACTGCCCGGGCTTGCGAAAGACACTACATGAGCGAATGGACCATCGGCATCATCGGAGGATCGGGTCTCTACGCCATCGATGCGCTGGAGGATGCGCAGTGGATCCCGGTGCAATCGCCCTGGGGTGAACCGTCGGACGAAATCCTCTGCGGCACCATCGGCCATGTCCGCGTGCGCTTCCTGCCCCGCCACGGGCGCGGGCACCGCATCGCCCCTTCGACGCTCAATGCGCGCGCCAATATCGACGCCTTGAAGCGCGCGGGCTGCACCGACATTCTCGCGATCAGCGCGGTGGGCTCGCTCTCCGAGGACCTGCCGCCGGGCCGCTTCGTCACGGTCGACCAATTCATCGACAACACCAGGGGACGCCCCTCGAGCTTCTTCGGCGATGGCTTCGTCGCGCATGTCTCGATGGCCGACCCGGTGTGCGAGCGCCTCGCGAAACATGCGGCGAAGGCAGTCGTCAAGGCCGGCGGTGAATGTGCCGAAGGCGCGACCTATCTCGCGATGGAAGGGCCGCAGTTCTCCTCGCGCGCGGAGAGCCGGCTCTATCGCCACTGGGGCGCCGAGGTCATCGGCATGACCGGCATGCCCGAGGCCAAGCTCGCCCGCGAGGCCGAGCTTCCCTATGCCCTGCTCGCCATGGTCACCGACTACGATTGCTGGCGCGAGGATGGGGAGGCGGTCGATGTCGCGCAAATCGTCGAGCAGATGAACGCGAATTCATCGCTCGCGCGCAAGGCAGTGGAGGTCTTCTGCCGGAACCTGCCCGAAAAACGCACGCCATCGCCGATCGACCGGGCGCTCGACGATGCGGTGATCACCGCCCCCGACAAGCACGACAAGGCGGTGCTGGCGAAGCTCGATGCCGTCGCCGGCCGGCTGTTCCGCCAGGGATGAGCGGCGAATACGATCTGCTCGTCGTCGGTGGCGGCATCAATGGCGCGGGGATCGCCCGCGATGCCGCGGGCCGCGGCATGAAGGTGCTGCTGGTCGAAAAGGACGACCTCGCCTCGCACACTTCCTCGGCCAGCACCAAGCTGATCCACGGCGGACTGCGCTATCTCGAGCAATACGATTTCCGGCTGGTCGCCGAGAGCCTGCACGAACGTGAGGTGCTGCTCGCCGCGGCGCCGCATATCATCCGCCCGTTGCGCTTCGTCCTGCCGCACGAACCAAGCATGCGGCCTCGATGGATGCTGAAGATCGGATTGATGCTTTACGACCGGCTGGGGGGTCGGAGGCGCAGTCTGCCCGGCTCGACGGCCATCGACCTACGCAAGGCGCCGCACCGCTCGATCCTACTGGATCGCTTCACCCACGGCTTCGAATATTCGGACTGCTGGGTCGAGGACGCGCGGCTCGTTGTCCTGAGCGCCATGGACGCGGAGCATCGCGGCGCCACCATCCGCACGCGCTGCGAATGCACGGCGCTGAAACGCCACCAGGATCACTGGCGCGCCACGCTGCGTAGCGAGGGCGGCGAAGAGCAGGTGGCCGCACGCGCCGTCGTCAATGCCGCCGGGCCCTTCGTCGACCGTGTGGCGCGCGTCGCTCTGGGCGTGGGAACGCCCGCGCATCTCCGGCTGGTCAAGGGCAGCCACATCATCGTGCGCCGCGCCTATCCGGGCGAGCATGCCTATATCTTCCAGCAACCCGACGGGCGCATCGTCTTCGCCATTCCCTACGAGCGCGACTACACGCTGATCGGCACGACCGATCTTCGCTACGAAGGCGATCTCGACCACGTCGCGATCACGCCCGGTGAGACCGCCTATCTGTGCGACGCCGCCTCACGCTATTTCGCGAGCGCGGTGACCGAGGACGAGATCGTCTCCACCTATTCGGGCGTGCGCCCGCTCTACGAAGACAATGCGAAAAGCAACTCGACCGTCACGCGCGACTATGTCTTCGAGCTGGAGGCCGATGGCGGCGCGCCGATCCTGTCGGTCTACGGCGGCAAGCTGACCACCTATCGCCGGCTGGCCGAGCACGCGCTCGAGCGACTGGGCAAGGCGATGGCCGTTCCCGGCAGGCCCTGGACCGCAAGCGCCCCGCTTCCCGGTGGCGACCTCGAGGGCGATTTCGCGGGCTTCCTGTGGCAGGCCCACGAGCGCTGGCCGTGGATCCCCCCCGAAATGCTCCAGCGCCTCGCCCGGGCCTATGGTACGCGCATTGTCGATCTCCTGGGCGAGGCGACGAGCCTCTCCGAATTGGGCGAGGATTTGGGCGGTACGCTCTACGAGGCGGAGCTAAACTATCTGGTGGCGCACGAATATGCGCACACCGCTGAGGACGTGCTGTGGCGGCGTAGCAAGCTCGGACTGCATCTCGCAGCCGAGTCGCATCAGGCAGTGTCCGACTGGTTCGCCGCACGTCTCTAGAAGACGTTACGGAACAAGCGCCTGTCACAAAGCTTGAAAGGGGAGACGCCCGGGTCCAATGGGCCTGCGAATCCCTTCCTGCCTACCGGAGTCGTATGGCCCTGCACGATCCAGCGCATCTGTCCCCCATTTCCCGCCAGGCCGTACGCGAAGCCTATCGCGCGGAAGAAAACGCCTGCGTCGCCGAACGCATGGCACAGGCGGGCGGAGCAAGCGCGAAACACAAGGAAGCGGCACGCATCGCCATCGGGCTGATCGAATCCGCACGCAAGCGCAAGGCGAGCGGGATCGACGCCTTCCTCCAGCAATACGGCCTCGCGACCGAGGAAGGCGTGGCGCTGATGTGCCTCGCCGAAGCGCTGCTGCGCGTGCCCGACGCGGCCACCGCCGATGCGCTGATCCGCGATAAGATCGGCGACATCGACTGGGCCGAGCACATGGGCGAAAGCTCCTCGACCTTCGTCAACGCCGCCACTTTCTCGCTCATGCTGACAGGCGAGGTGCTCGAGCGGCCCGAGGAAGCGCAGAAGGGCATGCGCCGCAGCCTCAAGAACGCGGTCACGCGTCTGGGCGAACCGGTGATCCGCAGGGCGACGCTGCAGGCGATGCGCATCCTCGGCGGACAGTTCGTCTATGGCCGCACGATCGATGAATCGCTCAAGCGCGCCAAGCCTGAGCGTGCCAAGGGTCTGACGCACAGCTTCGACATGCTCGGCGAAGCGGCGATGACCTATGACGATGCCGAACGCTACCGGGTCAACTACCACAAGGCCATCGACCGCCTGGTGAAGGAAGCCAGCGGCGACGTCCGTACTTCCCCGGGCATCTCGGTGAAGCTGTCGGCGCTGCACCCGCGCTACACCTTCCTCCACGCCGATCTCGCGATCGGGGACCTGCTGCCGATCGTGCGCGACCTCGCCACTGCGGCGCGCGATGCCAACATCCACTTCACTATCGACGCGGAGGAAGCCGACCGGCTCGAGCTGTCGATGGATCTGATCGAGGCGCTGGCGCGCGACGACAGCCTCTTCACCCGTCCCGACGGAAGTCGCTGGGAAGGTTTCGGCCTTGCCATCCAGGCCTATCAGAAGCGCGGCGTGCCGATGATCGACTGGGTCGCGCGGCTGGCGCGCAAGCACGACCGCAAGTTCTTCGTTCGGCTGGTCAAGGGCGCCTATTGGGATACCGAGATCAAGCTGAGCCAGGTCGGCGGCTACACCGACTTCCCGGTCTTCACGCGCAAGCTCGCGACCGACGTCAGCTATCTAGCCTGCGCGGAGAAGATGCTGGCGGCCGACGATGCGATCTACCCCGCTTTCGCCACGCATAACGCCTATACAATTGGTGCAATCAAGGCGCTCGCCGGCGCCAAGCAATTCGAGTTCCAGCGGCTCCACGGAATGGGCGAGGACGTCTACGGCGCACTGGCCCAGATGGAGGGTAACCGACGGACCAATGTGCGCATCTACGCGCCGACGGGTACGCACAAGGACCTGCTCGCCTATCTCGTGCGCCGCCTGCTCGAAAACGGGGCGAACAGTTCCTTCGTCAACCGGATGGCCGATGCCGATGTCCCGGCGGCAGAGCTCGCGACCGACCCAGTAGCCGACATGGCCGCGCTCGAACCCTATCGCAATCCGGCGATCCCGCTGCCGACCGACATCTTCCCCGACCGTCGCAATTCGGCGGGGATCGACCTCAGCGACCCGCTGGTGCTCGAACCGCTGCAGGAACGGCTCGCCAGGCTGGAAGACCGCCACTGGATCGCCGAGCCGACCTTCAAGTCGGGCGCGGAGGGCGAGAGCGCGCCGATCAACAAGCCGCACGACCTTTCCGCCGAAGTCGGCACGCGCCGCGACACGCTCGATTTCGAGGTCGAGGAAGCGATCACCCGCGCGCAGGCGATCCAGCCCGGCTGGGACCGTCTCGGCGGCGAGAAGCGCGCGGTACTGCTCGAGGCCGCGGCCGATTTGTTCGAGGAGCATACCGACGAGTTCCTCAGCCTGTGCCAGCGCGAGGCGGGCAAGACGCTTGTCGACGCGGTGCTCGAATTGCGCGAGGCGGTCGACTTCCTGCGCTTCTACGCCAATGAGGCGCGGCGCCAGTTCACGCGGCCCATCATCCTGCCCGGCCCGACCGGCGAGGAAAACCGGCTGAGCCTCCACGGTCGCGGCGTCTTCGCCTGCATCAGCCCGTGGAACTTCCCGCTGGCGATCTTCATCGGCACGCCTGCAGCGGCGCTCGCCGCGGGCAATACGGTGGTCGCCAAGCCCGCCGAGCAGACCCCGCTGATCGCCGCGCTCGCGGTGCGGCTGTGCCATCAGGCGGGCATTCCCGAGGAAGCCTTCCAGCTGCTGCCCGGCGCGGGCGATGTCGGCGAGATGATCACTTCGGATCCGCGCATCGCGGGCGTCGCCTTCACCGGCTCGACCCAGACCGCGCAGGCGATCAACCGCGGCCTCGCCGCGCGCGAGGGGCCGATCGCCACGCTGATCGCCGAGACCGGCGGGCAGAACGCGATGATCGTCGATTCGACCGCGCTGCCCGAACAGGTGACGCGCGATGTCGTCGCCTCTGCTTTCCAGAGCGCGGGCCAGCGCTGCTCGGCGCTGCGCGTGCTCTATATCCAGGACGACGTCTACGACGAGATGCTGCGGATGATCCGCGGGGGGTTCGAGGCGCTGACCATCGGCAATCCGGAGGAGCTCTCCACCGATGTCGGCCCGGTGATCGATCCCGACGCCAAGTCCTCGCTCGAACGCCACGTCGCGCGGCGCAAGAAGGGCGGCCGCCCGGTCTGGCGCCGCCGCCTGCATCGCGGTGCCAATGCCGGCTGCTTCGTCGCACCGACGATCATCGAGATCGATTCGATCCTCGACCTGAAGCGCGAGAATTTCGGCCCGATCCTTCACGTCGTGCGCTGGAAGGCTTCCGATCTCGAACGCGTGATCGAGGATATCAACGCCACCGGCTTCGGACTGACGATGGGCCTCCACAGCCGCAACGACGATGTCCGCGCCTTCGTCGAGGCGCGCGCCACGGTCGGCAATTTCTACGTCAACCGCAACCAGATCGGCGCGGTGGTCGAAAGCCAGCCCTTCGGCGGAGAGGGCCTGTCGGGGACCGGCCCCAAGGCCGGCGGCCCGCACTATGTCGCGCGCTTCGCGACCGAGCGCGTGGTCTGCATCGACACGACGGCTGCAGGCGGGAACGCGACGCTATTGGCGAGCTAGGGATTGAGGCATCTCAAGGTCTGAGCGCAGTCCTTCAATGAACTCGAAAAGCCCAGGATCGTCGTCGGGCACCCCGCTTGCCAGGATGGCCGCAATTTTCTCGCGAGCCTCATCGGGCCTGCCTGATCTCTGTAACGCCAAGGCGCGGTTCGATTCGATTAGGGCCCGGTTCGCGCCAGGGATTGCCATCGCGCGATCATAGGCATCAAATGCTTCGTCATATCGCGCTTGGTCGGACAGGTAATTACCCAGAAGATTTGCGTTGAGCCAACTTGTCGGGGCGACTTCAAGACCATTCTCGAGCACGGCAATTGCTTGGTCTTTGGCTCCATCCCGCGCCAAAGCCTGTGCCTCGACCTCAAACCCTCCTGAATGACGAAGCTCGTGCAAGTACCTCGCAATGGTCAGTGCCTTGGCTGTTTGCCCCTCCCTTACATACCCGAGGCCGCGATCCACTAGGCGCTCGGCTTGCCTGTGCGGATTCGTAGATTTGAAAAGTGAAGTCAGCCAACGCATTCCCGCCAAGTACCACAGGTGTGTCGGGACACCACCGTATGGGACGCCTGAATGTCATAGGGGGATATTCCCCGCACCAAGCTTGCCCCCGCCCCCCACTTCGGGAATCCCTCTCCCATGGCGATTCTTTCGGACAAGTGGATCCGCGACAAGGCGCAGAACGAAGGCATGATCGAGCCCTTCGTCGAAGCGCAGCGTCGCGAGGGGTGCATCTCCTACGGGCTGTCGAGCTTCGGCTACGACGCGCGGGTGGCGCCCGAGTTCAAGATCTTCACCAATGTCGACAGCGCCGTGGTCGATCCCAAGGACTTCGCCAGCAACAGCTTCGTCGACCGCGACACCGAGGTCTGCGTGATCCCGCCCAACAGCTTCGCGCTGGCGCGCACGGTCGAATATTTCCGCATCCCCGAAGACGTGCTCGTCATCTGCCTCGGCAAGAGCACCTATGCGCGCTGCGGGATCATCGTGAACGTCACCCCGCTGGAGCCGGGCTGGGAAGGCCATGTGACGCTGGAGTTTTCCAATACCACGCCGCTGCCCGCACGGATCTACGCCAACGAGGGCGCGTGCCAGTTCCTCTTCCTCCAGGGCAACGAGCGGCCCGAAGTCACCTATGCCGACCGCGCGGGCAAATATATGGGCCAGCGCGGCGTCACGCTGCCAAGGCTGTGAGCGCCAAGGAATGAGCGTGGGCCGCTTCCCATTCTGGCGCGTCGTACCGGGCCAGCGAAGCGGCAGTTTCACCCTCCCCGTCATGCTCCCGGCGACCGCCGGTCCCGAAGGCGCGCCGCATGTCATGGGCGGGGTCGCGCTGGCGGCGATCGTCGATGCGATGGAACTCGACAGCGAACTGCCGCTGCTGTGGGCGCAGGTGCAGTTCCTCGGCCCGACGCAGCATGCCGAGGAGCTCGCGATCGAAGTCGAGCAGTGCGGCGGCGGGCAGGCGGTGGCGCAATATGCCGCCTCCGCCAGCGTGAACGGGCGACCGACGCACAGGGCGAGCGGTGCGCTTGGATCGCGCGAGCCGAACGAGCAGACGCTGTTCGCGGACATGCCGGAGGTACCTGGCCCCGATGCGGCGACATCGATCGAGATCAGCCATTCGGCGCCCGGAGGCCTGCCCGACCAGTTCGACTATCGCATTGCGATGCGCGACGAGGCGCGCGGTCTCCAGGCGATCTGGACCCGCTCGCACGCCGGTTTCGCGGTCGACGCGGGCTGGCTGGCAATCATCTCCGACCTCTTCCTCGGCGCGCATCCGGCGACGCGCGGCGGATCGAGCCTCGATGCCATGTTCCGCTTCGTACAGGGCTGCGATCCGGGCTGGGTTCTGTCCTTCATCGAACTGGCAGCATTCGACCGCGGGGTAGTCCACGGCTCGGCGCACCATTTTGCCGAGGATGGGCGACTGCTCGCGATCTCGAGCCAGACCGGCGTGCTGCCGCGGATACCAAGGACGCCGTAGGATCGAACTCCGCTCAGCCTGAGCCCGTCGAAGGCCATACGCCGCCGGTTGAGGCAGGACCCTCAGCCTGCTCGGCCCTTTGCCAACTCCGAAATCTTGTCCCAGTCTCCCGCAATCAGAGCCCGTTTCTTGGCTCGACCCCAGCCCTTAATCTGTCGCTCTGCATCAAACGCCTCGTCACGCGTTGGAAAGTCTTGCGCCCATTCCAGCTTCACCGGCAATCTCTTCACAGTGTAGCCACCGAGCGCCCCCGATTGGTGCTGCGCGATCCGCGTCTCCAAGTCATCTGTGTGGCCCGCGTAGTAGCTGCCGTCGTTACAGAGGAGGATGTAAGCGTAGAAGGCCATGCCGGGGGGCTGGCCGCAGCGAGTGGCCTTCGACAGGCTCAGGCTGAGCGGGTCTGGGCAAGGACCACCCACACCAGCTCCACGTCGCGCGCCGCAACGGCTTTGACTCTCTCCCTGCCCACGCGCACACCTAGGCCCGAAGGAGAGAGAATCCATGGCTGACCGCGAGTTCGACATCATCGTCTATGGCGCTACCGGCTATACCGGTCGCCTCGTCGCCGAACATTTCGTGCGCGAATACGGCAATGCCGCCGATGGGCCCAAATGGGCGATGGCGGGACGCAGCATGGACAAGCTCGAGGAGGTGCGCGACGCGATCGGCGCACCCGCATCCACCCCGCTGGTGGTCGCCGATGCCGACGATCCCGCCAGCCTCGAGGCGATGTGCCACCGCGCCAGGGTCGTGCTGACCACCGTCGGCCCCTACCAGCTCTATGGCGACAAGCTCGTCGCCGCCTGTGCCAAGACCGGCACCGACTACGCCGATCTCTGCGGCGAGCCGGCGTGGATGCGCGAGCAGATCGACGAGCACAACGAGACGGCGAAGAAGAGCGGCGCTCGCATCACCTTCTCTTCCGGCTTCGACTCGATTCCCTTCGATCTCGGCGTGCTGATGCTGCAGCAGGAAGCGGTGGCGCGGCACGGATCACCCGCCCCGCGCGTGAAGGGCCGCGTGCGATCGATGCAGGGCACTTTCTCGGGCGGGACCGCGGCGAGCCTCACCGCGACGATGAAGGCGGCGGCGAAGAACCCCGGCATCATCAAGGTGCTCAACAATCCCTTCGGGCTGACCCCCGGCTTCGAGGGCCCCGACCAGCCGAGCGGCATGATCCCCCACTACGAGGACGAGCTCGGCAAATGGGCCGCGCCCTTCATCATGGCGACGATCAATGTGAAGAACGTGCACCGCACCAATTTCCTGCGCGGGCACCCCTATGGCGAGGATTTCCGCTACGACGAGATGATGCTCACCAGCCCGGGCGAGGCGGGCAAGGCCGCCGCCCATGCGGTGATGGAGATGCTCAAGAACCCCTTCGGCGCCAAGCCGCCCAAGCCGGGCGAGGGGCCGAGCAAGGACGAGCGCGAGAACGGGCATTACGACGTGCTCTTCGTCGGCGAATGGCCCGACGGCACACGGCTGCACTACGGCGTGAAGGGCCGCTACGATCCCGGCTACGGCTCGACCAGCCGGATGCTCGCTGAAACCGGCATGGCGCTGCTCGACAGCGAGGCCGAAGGCGGCGTGGGAACGCCCGGTGCCTTCCTCGGCGAAGCGCTGGTCGAGCGGCTGCGCGACCATGCCGAGATCAGCTTCGCGGTCGAAGAGTAGGGAACGCCTTCCCGCCGAAGCGATTCAACAGGGAAACTGGGGAGAGAAATCAATGGCTACCATCGCTGCACTGGTCGGGCGCATCATGCTCGGCGCGCTGTTCGTCTTCGCCGGGCTCGGCAAGGTCATGGATCCCGCCAGCACCGCCGCCTACATGGAAGCCGAATCGCCCTTCCCGGGCAGCCTCGCGCTGGCGGTGGGCGCGTTCGAAATCGTCGCCGGGCTGGTGCTCGCCAGCGGCTTCATGACCCGCATCGCCAGCCTCGTGCTGGCCGGCTTCACGGTTCTGGCGACGCTGTTCTTCCACGAAAAGGTCACCGACCCCATGCAGGCGGCGATGGCGTTGAAGAACATCGCCATCACCGGCGGTCTGCTGATGGTCTTCGCCTATGGCCAGCTGCGCGGGCGGATCGGCGAGATCGACGAGCGCGCCAAGCGGCTCGACGCCGAGGTCAAGGCCGCCCACGCCGAGGGCAAGGCCGAGGGGCTGGCCGCCGCGCCGACCACGACCACCGTGGTCGACCGCGACGGCGACGGCCACCCCGGCTGAGGCGTCAGAAATTGACCCGGGCGCTGACCCTGATGTCGCGCCCGGCAAGCGGGGCGTAGTCCTTGAGGAAGGACGTCGCGCGGCGCGCGTCGACATCGAAGATGTTGTTCGCCGAGAGCGCGAAGCTGAGCGGCCGGTCCTCGCCCCACGGGCGCCAGGTAACCTCGGCATTGACCAGCGTATAGCCGTCGGTCGGCGTTTCGAGCGGCGCGGTGCGCGTCTGGCCATCGACCCATTCGACCTCCGCCCGGGCGTCGATCTTCATGCCTTCGAGCCCGACCCCGCCCAGCAGGCGCAGCGGCGGAATGCGCGGCGCGGGGCCATAGTCGAGGATCGTTGCATGGGTGTAGTCGGCGAGCGCATCGGCAACAATGTCCGCCCCGCCGATCCGCGCCAGCGTCAGCGTTCCCTGCAGCTCGAAGCCGTAGTAGCGCGCGTCGCCCTGCGTCCCCTGATAGACCGGCAGGCCATCCTCGATCGCCCCGGTGCGGCGTTCGTAGATATAGTCCGAGAACCAGGTGTGATAGGCGGAGGCTTCGAATGTGTAGCCGTCGCCCCGTCCGCGCAGCACCGCCTCGATGCTGGTCGCTTTCTCGACCGCGAAATCGGGATTGCCGATCTCGAAGGACTGCGTGCCCGCGTGCGGACCGTTGGCGAACAGCTCCTCTGCGCTCGGCGCACGGCCGGTGCGCGCGACGTTGAGGCCGAGGCGCCAGTCGCCGGCGAAGTTCCACGTGCCCCCGACCGAGGCCGAGACGGTGTCGAAGCTGCGGTTGCCGGAGAAGAACTGCGGCTGGTCGGTACCGGGATGCGCGCTCACGCCCTGATGGTCGAAGCGTGCCCCGCCCTCGAGCTTGACCGCGCCGAGATCGAACTGCTGCACGGTGAAGAGGCCGAAGGTGGCGGTCGAATTCTTGGGCAGGAAGGCCTCGTCGCCGATCACGTTGAAATCGCGGAACGAATATTGCGCGCCGGTCGCGCCGCTCCACGCGCCGCGCCGCGCCTGGGTCAGTTCGAGCCGCGCCTCCTGGCCCTTGTTGAGGAAGGTGGTGCCCACGGCGCCATCCTCCTCGAGCTCGGAATGCACGTAGTCGGCATAGGCCCAGCGCAGGCGGATCTTCTCGAGGAAACCGCCCTCGGGATCGATCTCCGCGCGTGCGTCGAGCCGGTCCTGCGCGAGGCTGATGCGCGGGGCTTCCTGCTCCTCGCCCGGCAGCGTCGCGAAGCGCAGCGGTACGCCATAGAGCGAATCGAGATGGCTGTAGGCGACGCCGATGCTGCCGCCCTCGTCGATATAGGCCGCGCCGACACCCGCGCTCCAGGTCTCGGCGGCGGTGTTCGGCAGCGTGCCACGCACCGCGGCGCTTTCGGCGTAGAGCGGATCGCCGGTCGTGGCGGCGGTCGCGAGCGCCTGCGCGCGCAGCGCCGGGGTCAGCGCATAGCCGCCGATGTCGAGGTCGTCGCTCTTCGAATAGCTGCCGTCGGCATGGAGCACGACCTTGCCCGCGACGGGGACATCGAGCGTCCCCGAGGCAGAGCGCTGGTTGGCGGCGGTGGCATAGTCGAAGTCGGCGGCGACATGGACCGGCTCGTCGGGCACGCTGTTGGGCACGCGGCGATCGATCACATTGACCACCCCGCCGACGACCGAGGGCGAATAGAGCAGTGCCTGCGGCCCGCGCAGCACCTCGATCCGCTCGGCGAGCAGCGGATCGACCGCGCTGGCATGGTCGGCCGAGGTGTTCGATACGTCGATCGCGCCGAGCCCGTTGGTGAGGATGCTGACGCGTTCGCCCTGAAGGCCGCGCAGGATCGGGCGCGAGGCGGTCGGGCCGAAGGAACTGGCCGACACGCCGGGCAGGTGCGCCAGCGTTTCGCCGATCGAGGGCCGCACGGCATTGGCGAGTTCTTCCTGCGACAGCACGCCGATCGCCGAGAGCATGTCCTGCCGGTTGGTCTGGAGCACGCCGGTAACGATGATCTCGTTCGACACCGGGGCGTGCGACGCCGCGCTGTCGGCCGTCGCCTCGGCAGCATCGTCCTGCGGCGGCGGGCTCGCCCCACCTTGCTGCGCCATCGCGGGATGCGCGACGGTCAGCGTTGCGAGGGAAATCGATGCGAGAAGCGCGGTGCGCCCGGCCTTATGATACAACATATCGGCGCGGGTTAGCGATCCCGCGCTGCGATGCAACAACGAAATCTGCCAACGGCAGAAAACGGCTGACGAATCGTGCGACGCGCGAGGCGGGGCGAGGGCTCGTCTGGCTCCTCCGCGGCTTTGCGCTCCGCCGCGAAGACGTGACGCAACACCGCGAAAATCCGCACGGACCTTCGTGAAGGGAGTTTCGTCGCTGGGAGGAAATGGAGCGGGCGAGGCGATTCGAACGCCCGACCCCAACCTTGGCAAGGTTGTGCTCTACCCCTGAGCTACGCCCGCTCACTGGCGCTACCGGAACCGTGTGATCCCGGTGGGGAGGCGGCCAACTAGCAGCGAGTCTGGAATGCCGCAAGCCCAAAAAATGCGGAATTTTCGCTTCCCTTGTCGCGGCCCGCCTGCTCCTTCACATTCGCGTGAAAAGGCCCACATGGGGCCCACGGAATTCCAGCGAGAAAGGTTTGGCAGTGGCGAGCATGGGTTTGAGCATCGACGAACAGAAAGCGGTCGACCGGTTCCGCACGGACGTGGTCGAGCCGTCGATGACGAAGCTCGTGATTCTCGATTTCTATGCCGACTGGTGCGGCCCCTGCAAGGCGCTGGCGCCGATGCTCGAAAAGGTCGCCGCCGAGTATGCCGACAAGGGCGTGGTGCTGAAGAAGATTGACGTCGACGCGGAGAAGTTCATCGCCGCGCAGTTCCAGGTCCAGTCGATCCCGACGGTCTATGCGCTGTTCCAGGGCCAACCGGTAGCCGACCTGACCAATGCGCGCAGCGAATCGCAGATGAAGCAGGCGCTCGACCAGATCCTCGGGCAGCTGCCGATCGAGGGCGGCGACGGTGCGGCCGGCGGCCAGCCGCAGCAGGACGTCTCGCAATTCGTCGCGATGGGTGAGCAAATCCTTGCCGAGGGCGATGCGGAACGCGCCGCCGGCATCTTCTCGCAGGTGGTCGACATGGCGCCCGACAATGCCGCCGCCCAGGCCGGGCTGGCTCGCGCGCTGGTCCAGGCCGGCCATGTCGAACGGGCCGAGGCCGCACTGGCAGCCGCCGAAACCAATCCCGCCATTGCCGGCGATCCGCAGATCGCGCAGGCGCGCAGCGCGCTCGAACTGGCGGGCAGCAAGGTCGACGACGGCGAACTGGCCGCGCTGAAGGAGAAAGCGGCGGGCGGCGACATGCAGGCGCGTTTCGATTACGCCGAAGCCGCCTTCGCAGCAGGCGATCGCGATGCGGCGGCGGACGAGTTGCTGGCGATGTTCGAAGCCGATCGCGAATGGAACGACGGCGCCGCCAAGACCCGCCTGCTGCAGATGTTCGAAGCGGTCGGACTGGAAGATCCCTGGGTGGTCGCGACGCGCCGCCGCCTTTCGCGCCTGTTGTTCGGTTAGGGGGCGCCTTGGCCGACCGCCTTCCCATTTTCCCCCTGCCCGGCGCGATCCTGTTCCCCGGGCTCCAGCTGCCGCTCCATATCTTCGAGCCGCGCTATCGCGCGCTGGTCGGCCATGCGCTGGCCAAGGACCGGCGGATCGGCATGATCCAGCCGCAACGCTCGGCCGAGGGCGCCCCGCTCTACGCCATCGGCTGCGTCGGCCAGATCAGCGATGTCGAGGCGCTGGAAGACGGACGCTACAATATCGTGCTCGACGGCGAGGCGCGCTTCCGCGTGCTGCGCGAGCTCGAGACATCGACGCCCTTCCGCCAGGTCGAAGTCGAACTGCTCGACGACCCGGAAGACGAGACGCTGTCGCATGTCGAGCGGGCGGGCTTCGAATTCGAGGCCCGGCGCTTCGCCGACATGCAGGGCTATTCGGTCGATTGGGATTCGGTCGCGCGGCTCGACGACGAGACGCTGATCAACGGCGTTGCCCAGATCGCGCCCTTCGACCCGGCATCGAAACAGGCCCTGCTCGAAGCGCAGGACCTGCGCACACGTTGCGAAGTGATGATCCAGCTGATGCAGTTCTTCGCGCTGCGCGACGACGGCGACGAGATCGTTACGCTGCAATAGCTCCGGCGGCAAAGAAGCTGCCCTTCAGCCCGTCGATCACATATTGCGCAGCGAGCGCCGCCAGCAAGACGCCCAACACCCGGGTGATGGCTGCTTCGACCTTGTCGCCGAACAGCCGCATGATCGGGCCGGCCGCTATCAGCGCCAGCATGGTAAGGATGAGCGCGGCCGCCAGCGCGGCCAGCACCGTCAGGTCCTCCTCCAGCCCGCGCGCCTCGTTCATCAGCAGCATGATTGCGGCGATCGCACCGGGCCCGGCAAGCATGGGGATGGCCATGGGGAAGACCGAGACATCCTCCACCTCGGGCGTCGCCGCGACTTCCTCGGCACGTTTCTCGCGGCGCTGGGTGCGCTTTTCGAACACCATTTCGAAGGCGATCCAGAACAGCATCAGCCCGCCCGCAATGCGAAAACTGTCGAGTTCGATGTGAAGTGCGCCAAGCAGTTCCTCGCCGAAAAGGGCGAAAACCAGCAGGATTGCCGCCGCGATCATCGAGGCGCGGATGGCCATGTTGCGTCGCTGTGCCGGGGTCGCTCCCTTGGTCAGACCCGCATAGATCGGCGCACACCCGGGCGGGTCGATGACCACGAAAAGCGTGATGAAGGCCGAAATGAAAAGCTGGGTCAACGCGCTACTCCGTGGCCGGCGCGGCAACGTCGCCCGCCATGGCGTCGACCATCTTGCCGTCCTTGTGGAGCATCAGCTTCCAATGGCGCGAGAGGTCGGGCGAGACGACGAAAGTCAGGAACAGGCTGCTGTCGGTGCTGACCTGATCGAAATAGGTTCCCCCGGTGACCGGGCGCGAGCGTTCGGCCTGCGCGCGCAGCTCCGCCGCCATGCCGCCTTCGGGGCAGTCGGCGACATCGGTGCCGACGAATTCAGGCGCCTCGAGCGGCACTTCCAGCACATCGCCCTGGTCGAGCGTCCAGCGATATTCGCCGTCGCGCTGGCGCTGCCAGACGGTGGTGAAATAGCCGTTCGAGCCGTCGGCGCGCTGCCAGGCGCCGCGCGTGACCGCGAGCGATCCGTCGCAGCTCGACCACACGCGGTGCGGCTGCCATTTGACCGCCTGCGCGGGATTGGCGCGGTCCTTGAGCCAGTCGCGCGCGGCGACCGGCTGTGGCACGAACATCACGCTGCCGTCGGCGGCATAGTCGCGGAAGGCGGTCCATTGACCGTCATCCTGCGCCGCACGGGCGAAGGCCAGCTCGGTCGCGACCACGCGCGAGGGGTTGGCGTTCGGGGTCAACAGTCGCGCATAGCGATCGCGCGGGCCGGGCTGGGAGGCACAGGCGGCAAGACCGAGCGCGAGCAGGGCCACCGCCAGCCTCACAGCGCGCCCTCGGGCAGGTCGAGCCCTTCATTGCGATAGGCAGCGACGATGGTGTTGCGCAGCAGCACCGCGATAGTGGTCGCGCCGACACCGCCGGGGACGGGCGTGATTGCGCGGACATGGCCGAGCGCCTCGTCATAGGCGACATCGCCCACGATCCGGCCCTTCTCCTCACCCGGCTCGGGATCGAGGCGATTGATCCCGCCGTCGAGCACGATCGCACCGGGCTTGAGCCAGTCGCCCTTGATCAGGAAGGGCACGCCGACTGCGGCGACGACGATATCGGCGCGGCGCAGCACTTCGGGCAGGTCGCGCGTGCGGCTATGCGCCATGGTGACGGTGCAGTTCTCGGCCAGCAGCAATTGTGCCATCGGCTTGCCGAACAGGATCGACCGCCCGACGACCACCGCGTCGAGACCGCTCAGGTCGCCGATCAGGTCCTTGAGGATCATCGTGCAGCCGAGCGGCGTGCAAGACACCAGCGCGTCCATGCCGAGAACGAGGCGGCCGGCATTGGCGGGGGTGATGCCGTCAACATCCTTGTCAGGGTCGATCTCGGCGATGACCGCCTTTTCGTCGAGATGCCTGGGCAGCGGCAGCTGGACGAGGATGCCGTCGACATTGCGGTCGGCATTGAGCTGGCGCACCAGCGCCACCAGCTCTTCCTGCGGCGTATCCGCGGGCAAGCGGTACTCGAAGCTCTCCATCCCCGCGGCCACCGTCGCCTTGCCCTTGCTGCGGACATAGACCTGGCTTGCCGGGTCCTCGCCCACCAGCACGACCGCGAGCCCGGCCTTGCGCCCCGCCTTCTCGGCAAAGGTCGCGGCATGCGTGCCGACGCGCTCGCGCAGCTTGGCGGCGAAGGCCTTTCCGTCGATGATCTCGGCCGCCATCAGCCGTAGATCACATTGCCGAGGACGATCAGCACGATGTTGAGCAGGATGATCAGCACCAGCGGCGAGAAGTCGATCGCCCCCGTATTGGGCAGGACGTTGCGGATCGGGCGCAGCACCGGCTCGAGGAAGCGGTTGATCGCCATGTAGAAGCTGGCCAGGAAATCGTTCGAGCGGTTCACCACGTTGAAGGCGAACAGCAGCCCGATGATGAACTGGATGATGATCAGCATCACCAGCACGTTGGTGAGCATGGAGATGATCTGGTAAACGGTGCTGAGCGCCTGCATCTGGTCGAGCGTTCCCTTGAAGCTTTTCCTGCCGCGCGTCCTACAAGCGCAACACTCCGCGCGCCACCCCCATCCGTCGGGTTACACCCCGCGGCTGACGAGCGTACCCGCGCCGCGCGCGGTGAAGAATTCGAGCAGCATGGCGTGCGGCACACGCCCGTCGAGCACGACCGCCGCCTCGCAGCCCGATTCGACCGCCTCGACGCAGGTTTCGAGCTTGGGGATCATCCCGCCCGAAATCGTCCCGTCGTCGCGCAGGCGCCAGATGTCTGCGGGGGTCAGGTCGGTGAGCAACTGGCCCTGCTTGTCGAGCACACCGGCGACATCGGTCAGCAGCAGCAGTCGCGCCGCGCCCAGCGCCGCCGCAAGCGCGCCCGCCATGGTGTCGGCATTGATGTTGTAGGTATGCCCGTCCTCGCCCACGCCGATCGGCGCGACCACCGGGATCATCCCGGCGCCGGTCACCGTCTCGATGATGGTGGTGTCGACCCGGGCGGGTTCGCCGACGAAGCCGAGGTCGAGCGCCTTCTCGATCAGGCTGTCGGGATCCTTCTGCGTGCGCTGGAGCTTGGTCGCGGTGACCAGCCCGCCGTCCTTGCCCGAAATGCCGATCGCCCGGCCGCCGGCGCGCGCGATCGAGCCGACGATCGCCTTGTTGATCGCGCCCGAAAGGACCATTTCGGCGACGTCGGCGGTCTGCTTGTCGGTCACGCGCAGGCCGTCGACGAAGCTCGTTTCGACGCCGAGCTTCTCGAGCATGGCGCCGATCTGCGGGCCGCCGCCATGGACCACGACCGGATTGATGCCGACCGCCTTGAGCAACACCACATCCTCGGCGAATTCGCGCGCGGCGCGCTCGTCGCCCATGGCGTTGCCGCCGTATTTGACCACGAAGCTCTTGCCTGCATAGCGCTGGAAATAGGGCAGCGCCTCGATCAGCGTCTCGGCCTTGGCGTGGATGTCGGGTGTGGTGCTCATCGCCGGCGAAATAGCCGCGCCGGGCGCGCGAGGCAAAGGGTTAAGGGGCCCAGTTCGCTGAACGCCGGCTAAACCTTCGATAAACGGCGGATGAACGGCGGCAATTCGCCAATCGGATTGCACATTCCGGCGCATTTGCGGGAGCCGGGCGCGCCTCCCGCCGTATGTCGGGTCTCGGTAACTGACAAAGGAGTCGCATACATGACCAGGTTTACCGCCATTGCCGCAGCCCTTCTTGCCACCGCCGGTGCCACGGGCGCCAGTGCGCAGCTCGCGGCCCCCGTCTCGGGCACGGTCAACGCCGCCGCCCAGGCCAAGATCGATCCGCAGCCGACGCTTAACCAGGCGCAGAACGCCGCGACCCGCGTCGGCACCACCGCGACGAACGCGGCCGAGCGCGCCAAGACCCGCGTCGAGACCGCCACCGCCAAGGCGCAGGACAAGGTCGAGATGGCCGCCGAGAAGGCGCAGGACCGCGCCGAGGAAGCGACCGACATCGGGGCCGGCGCCAAGACCCGTGCGAAGGGTTCGGCCAGCGCTCCGGGCGTCGACGCTTCGGTCGATGCCGGGGTCAAGGCCGAGGCCGACACCAATCCTGAAGGCTGATCCCGCCTTCGCGACAGGCCGCGGCGGGTGATCCCCTCCTAGCCCCGCCCGGCGGCCGCACCGGGGGCGGCGGGTCGATCCCGCCGCCCCTTTTTCGTGTCTCACGCCCGTGCATCGATCTCGCTTGCGAGGCTGGCGAAGTCGGCGTGGCCGGTGACCGGCGCGACCCGCTCGGCCCAGAGCGCATCGATCTGCGCGGCGATCGCAGGCGGAACCTCGCGCGCATCGCTGCCCTCGGCCTTGACCTTGCTCGATTCGAGATCGTGCAGCCCGAGCAGCTCGGCCATGGCCACCTTGATCATCGCGTCGTCGAACTTGTCCTTGTGGGCATACATGAAGTCGCGCGCGGTCAGCGCCTCGACCTGGCCGACCATCGCCTCGTCCACCGCGATCCCGATGAAGTCCGCCATGCGGCGGATCATCGCCGGCTTGTTCGTCACCGCCCAGCGATAGGTGACGAGCAGCGTATCGGCCTCGTCGCGCCGCGCCCACCAGCTCAGCAGATGGGTGAAATAGTCGCAGCCCCCCGGCCCGCCCATCAGCCACAGCGGGAGAAAGTCCTCCATCGACACCGAACCCGACTCGAAGAGGTAGCCCGCGAAGAAGCGGTGCAGCGAATGGTACGTCTCGTGCGGATCGCGCAGCGTGACGATGTAGCGCATGCCAGGCTCGAGCCGTTCGTATTCGCGATGCGACTTGAACCCGCGCGGCGCCGCGCGCTGGGCAGCGGTCATGTCGAAATCGTTCTGCCGCGCGGTGTCTTCCCACGGCGTCATGCGGCTGATGTCGTCGAACTCCATGTCGGGTTCGCCGGTCGCGGCGAGCATGCGCAACTGGTGGAACATCTGCTGCGTCATGGTGGTGCCGCTCTTGGCCCATGACGTGATGAAGACATCGCCCGGCTGCGCGGCGTAGGGGCGGTAGTTGGGCCGCTCGACCTCCTGCATCGCGCCGAGGTTCATCCCCACTTCTTCGACGCTGCGCGCAAGACGCCCCAGTCCGACGGTCATGCCCAGTCCCTCCCCCTGCGGCGCGACCGCGCGAAGCTATGCCACGCGCATCGTGGAGAGTCGATTGGCCGCTGCGCGTCAGCCCGCCTGTTCGGGCGGATAGGCCGGCGCGGGCCCGTGATCGAGGCTCAGGCTTTCGAGCAGGCGGAAGCGGCCCTCTTCGGGCATCCATTGCCAGGTGTGGATGTAGCGTCCGCCGCCGGTCTGGACCCAGTGACGCTCCTCGCTGCCCGGCGCGACGCGCTGGTATTCGAGGAAAGTGTGGTGCCCCTCCTCCAGCACGCCCCAGTCGCCGAGCTTCTGGACATGGCGCGAGCCGGGGACGAAGAGCCTGCGGTTCTTGTACCCCTCGGGCTCGCCTCCGGGAGCGCGGCGCGCGCAGTTGCGGCGCGAATCCTCGACGATGTCGGCGGCGCTGTCGTGTGCAAGGCCGACGAGATCGTGGACCATCCGGAAGTCGGGGTGGAGCAGCGCGGCCACCGCATCGGGATCGCAGCCCTCGAAGAAGCCCCAGAACAGCGCGGCATCGTTCGCTTCGACGGTCTGCACGAGCGCATCGCCAGTCGGCATGGGTGCGGCGGCGGGCGCGGTGGCCTGAGCGAGCGCGAGAGCAAGAATGGCGGACATGGTACCTCTCTAGTGATTTAGATCACTAATACACATGGTCCGGCTTGGTTCAAGCCCGCGCCCTCTGTGCGGGCCCCTCCACGTCCGCGGCATCGCCCCTTCAGGCGGGGACGCGGTAGGCGTGGTAGACCTCTTGCTGGCCGTCGATCGTGAGCGGCCCGCTGGCGATGAAATCGCCATTCGCCGGCGGCGGCGCATCCTCGGGCAGGACGACAATGCCGCTGTCGGGCACGATCAGCTTGCGGTTGTAGATGCCGTAATTGTCGACCCCGTCGGTACCGATATCGGCGAGGATCAGCGACAATTCGCGCGCGCGCAGTTCGGGGCCGAGATCCTCGGCGCTCTGCCCGGTCAGCTTGATGATGATATGCGCCATTACGATCCTCCCCCGAACACCGCGGCCTCGAACGCGTCGAGTTCGCTTTCCTTGCACAGGCCGTTGAGATGGTCCGACGCGGCGTAGATCTGGTCGAGCTTGGTCGCGAGAGCGGCATCGGTGGCGACCGCCGACTTGCCCGCCAGCGCGGCGCCGCGGTTGGCGCGCGCCAGCACCTCGTCGGGCACCGCGGATTCATCCGCGGGTACACCGGCGATCATGCGCATGTAGAGGCTGCGGCGACGCACGTCCTGCTGCTGCGTCGGCAGGCACAGCTCGACCGCCTGGCTGTAGTCGTATTCCGCCTCCGCCACCTGCTCGGCCGCGCCCTCGGCGGCCTTGCCGATCGCGCGGTCGAGGCTGCCCGCGGACTGGTAGCGCCACAGGTCGGAAAAGCCCTGTTCGAGCGGATAGTCGCCGATCGGCTTGGCCATGCCCTCCATGATCGCGCCGCGTAGTGTGAGCCGTTCGGCATCCATGTAGGATATCAGCACGGGCAGCGTCTTTTCGAAATAGAGCTCGCGGTCGAGGCTGGCGCGCGTGCCACCCACGCCGGTGGCGAGCGCCGAGAGTTCGCTCGCCGCGCCGTCCCAGATCGCCCCCGCGCTGGTCAGGCCGAGCGTCAGCATGTCGAGCCCGACATTAGCCCCCTTGCGTCCGCGCGAGAGGTCGCGGCGGAAGGCGTCGTAGCGCGTGTCGATCGCCAGCAGCCAGATGCTGATCACGCGGTTGCGATAGGCCTTCTTGTCGGTTTCGCGCTCGATCCGCTCGAGCGTGGTGGCGAGGCCATAGCTGCCGACGGCGGTCTGCACAGCGACGTCGGAGGCCATCACCGGCTCCTGGATCCCGTCGAACGAGGCGCAGCCACCCAGAGCGAAGCAGCCCAGAGCCAGCGCGGCGATGCGGTGTGTCATGATGCTCTCCCTCCAAGAGTGCCCACCTGCATAGGCCGGGGTGCGCGCGGGGCATAGGAAAAGCTCGCCATCGCCCCGTGGGGCACGCGCGCCCTCCGCTGGCTAGCCCGGCCCGTCGGCGGGTTCGAGCGCCCAGGGGTTGGCGGAATGCGCCTTCGCGGCGGCCTGCGCTTTCGCCTCGGCCTGCTGCTGCGCGGTCTCCTCGGGCGCGGGGATACTGCAATAGGCGGTCAGCAGGATCACGCCCGCGAACCACAGCGCGCGCCAGCGGCTGGCGAAGACGGTGGTGAGGCGCGGGCCGAACATGCGCGCCTGCATAGCGCGCCGGGGTTAAGGAAGCCCTTGCCCGCTCCCCTTGCCGGCATCGCGCCCCGCCCGGGCACCCCATTGCCCGCAGGCCGGACCGGGTCCATGCTCCGCCCTGCTGGAGTCGGGAGACGGGGAGGGAAGTATGCAGCAGCTCGAGGGCAAGGTCGCGTTCGTCACGGGGGCCGGGTCGGGGATCGGCCTCGGCATCGCGCAGGCGCTCGCCGCCGCGGGGGTCAAGGTCATGCTCTGCGATATCGAGCAGGCCGCACTCGACCGCGCGGTGGAGGGCCTCGCCGCGACCAATGCCGATGTCGCCGGGGTGCGCGCCGACGTCAGCCTGAAGGACGAGCTGCGCAGGGCCGCCGAGGAGACGATCGCGCGCTTCGGCAAGGTCCATATCCTCGTCAACAACGCCGGGGTCGGCGGCGGCGGCGAATATGGCGAGTGGACCGACGCCAGCTGGGACTGGACCATCGGGGTGAACCTGATGAGCGTCGTCTGGGGCTTCGAGATCTTCGGCCCGCTGATCGAGCGCCATGGCGAGGGCGGCCAGGTGGTCTCCACCGCCAGCATCGCCGGGCTGATCGCCGCGGTCGGCCCGTCCTACAACGTCACCAAATACGGCGTCGTCGCGCTGAGCGAGGGGCTGCGCGTCCAGCTCGCCCCGCGCGGCATCGGCGTCTCGGTGCTGTGCCCCGGCTTCATCCGCACGCAGATCATGGACTCGCGTCGCAACCTCCCCGCGCGCTTCGGCGCGATCGAGGAGATGAACGAGGGCGCCGACGCGTCCGAGCTGGTCCAGGCCGCGCGCGCGGCGATCGAGCACGGCATCGACCCGCGCTATGTCGGCGAGCTGGTGCGCGAGGGGATCGAGGGCGACTGGCCCTATATCTTCACCGACACCGAGTTCGAGCCGATGATCGCCGAGCGCTTCGCCGCGATCACCGCCGGCTTCGACCGCATCCGCGACCGCGTGCCGCAGCGCTGAGCGCGCTGTAGGACGTGTGTTGGAACCGCCTCCGGCCACTCCATGCACATGGACCGCATGTTACACGGTCCAGGCGCAAAGAACGCCGGGAGCCGCAGGAGGCCCGCGAGCATGGGCGGGCAGGCGGGATGCAGGCGCGGGCATGGGGCGAGTAGAGCAGAGATCGGGCGTGTAGGAAAATGCACCCCGCCGGAGGACAGGTTGACGGCGATCAAACCGGACGCCCCGACGACATGGCATGGCGCGAGGCCATGACCATCCTGCGCGCCGCGCTCGCCTATTGGGCCGCGATCTTTGCGCTCGGCTTCGCGCTCGGGGCGATGCGCGTGCTGTGGGGCGCAGAGGCGCTCGGCGAGACGGGTTTCATCCTCGTCGAGGTTCCGGTGCTGCTCGCCGCAAGCTGGTTCGCCGCGCGCTGGCTGGTCCGCCGCCATGCGGTGCGGAGCACGGGCGCCGCCGCGCTGATGGGGGCGCTCGCCTTCGCGCTGCTGATGGGCGCCGAACTGGCACTGGCGACCGGTCCGGGCGGGCAGACGCCGGGCGCTTGGTTCGCAGCGCTGTGGCGCGCGCCGCATCTCTACGGGACGCTGGGGCAGGTCGCTTTCGGGCTGCTGCCGGTGGTGGCCTTGCGCCATTTCCCATGACGCGAAGGCCAGCGGCACGCGGGGCGCGAGCGCGGGCCCGCTTGCCTTTGTTCCCCGGCAGGCCTATCGGCGCTTTCCCGCTCGCGGATGGTCCGCCGACGGCGCTGCACGAACAAGGGAGGCAGCCGATGTTTGCACTGCTGATCCCACCCCCCGCGCTCGACCGCGCGACAGCGCGCGCCACCGCCTGAGCCGTCCCCGATAGAGCGGGGGAGCGGCCCGGACCCGTTCCTCCCGCGAGGGGACTATCCATGTATCTGCGTTTTACCGTGCCCAAGGAGCACGGTGGCACGGTCACGCGCGCGCATGTCGCGCCGGGACCGTTCCGGATCGCGAGCGATCTCTACTGGGATGGCGATCGCGAGAACGAGCCCGTCCTGATCGCGCTGCGGCGCGAGCTCGACTGGTTCAACAAGGAACTGCCCGTGCCCAAGCGCTTCGGCGTGAAGGCGCGGGGAGTGTGGTGGGACGACGGCATCTGCTGGTTCCGCGACGATGCGCGCGAGATGCTTGCCCATATGCAGGCGCTCGTGAGCCTGGTCGAGGAGTGCGGCGTGCCCGTGGAGCGCAACTGGACCCGCGACCCGGGCCAGCTGCTCTACAAGGACCGCTGGCAGGTCGTCGCCAAGCCGGAGCGGTATCCGCTCCACTAACCCGAAGTCGCGGGCCGACCTCGCGTCGACGCGCAGGTTCGGTCCGCGACCAGCGGACCGCAAGGCCGACCGGCCGCCCGAGCTTATGCGAGGAAGCCAAGGGGCGCGGATGCGCCCCGCCCGGCGTCTGAGGGCGCAAACAAGAAACGGAGGAGCCACAAGGCTCGTATCCACAGGAGGCTACGATGACCCACGACTACGAAAACCACCCCAGCTTTCGAGCGGACCAGCAAACGGCGTAGGGGCTATCCGAGCGAGACGCGCGTCAAGCGCGGCAAGCGGACGATCAGGGGCGGTACGGTCGAACTGCTCGAGAAACTCGGGCGCGAGGATCCGTGCCCCTGCGGTTCGGGGAAGAGGTTTCAAGCGCTGCTGCCTAAAGAGCGGCCGCTATGACGGGGCCGAACGGCGGGATTACTGGCGCTAGCCCCCCGCAGGCGGCGGAGGCTGCGCTATCGCTCCGGCCGGTTCGACGCCCTAGCCGAGGAGGTACCAACCGGCTGCAACCAGCACGATATTGGTGATGGCCGCGCCCCACAGCTTCTCGCTGAAGCTGCGCTTGCGGGTCTTGTGCCGGAACAGTGCCCTACCCGCGAGCGCGCCCGGCAGTCCGCCCAGGACCACGAAGCCCGTCAGCGTATCCTCGCGAATGCGCCACCCGCCGCTCCGCGCCCGCGCCTTGTCCCAGCCGAAGGCGAGGAAGGCGAGCAGGTTGATGACAACGAGCCACGCCGCCGCGAGCTGGGCGAACGGGATCGGGAGCAAGGCGCCGACTTCCTGCATGGTGGCGCAGCTTAGTGCCGAAGACATGAAGGAAGCGTTGGCGGTGCAGCGCCCCCGCCCTCACCCAAGCTGTTCGATGCGGTCGAGGTAGCCGTTGTCTTCCGATTCCTCGTCCCTGCCGTAGCGCGCGGCCGCGTCCTTGATCTGGTCGGTCGAGAGCCGGCCGACGCCCCACGACACCATCACCGCCGCGATCACGATGATCAGTCCGGCCGCCAGCGCGCCGCCGATGGCGGTGGTGACCGGTTCGGGCGTCACGATCAGCGCGATGGCGAACAGCGCCGCCGCGACGATCATGCCGATCATGAAATTGGTGAAGCCCTCGTCGCCGAGAATGTCGCGCACCTCGGCGTCGAATTTCTGCTCGAGGCGGCGCTTCTCGCGTTCGTGGAAGACGCGCATCCTTTCCAGCCGGGTGCTCATGGCCGCTCTCCCGTATCGTCATCGGGACCGGCATAGCGCTCCGTTTCCGCACTCTCCCAGCGTTCGACATGCGCGCGCATGCCGGCCTTGAAACGCGCCAGCGTCGCCCTGAGGCGCATCGCCCCGAAAATGGCGACCACGAAGCCCGCGATGGCGGCCAGGGCGAAATAGGCCGGGGGAAGCGCGCCGGTGGTCGAAAGAAACAGCGCGAATGCGCCAAAGGCCAGCGCGGCAAAGCCCATGGTCGTGGTGCCCATGCGCCACTCTTCGGCCGCCACTTCGCTGGACATGGCCAAGATGACGTCGCCGTCGCGAAGTCGCCGTTCGTGTAATTCGAGAAGCAGATCTGCCTGCGTCACTGTCGCTCTCCCCATCCGGATCGCGACCCTGCCGGTTTTATAGCACAGTTTGGCTTAGGCGGCTAAGCGGCGGCTTGGTTCTGACTATATCTTCACCGAAACCGAATTCGAGCCGATGATCACCGAGCGCTTCGCTGCGATCAAAGCTGACTTCGACTGTGTTCGGAGTTGTCCTTTGACGCCCTGCTAGACCCGATTGACTTTGAAACTGCCACATTGTGGACAGGAGATCGGACTCCCTCGCTTGTTCTCATCGCGAAGCTTCTGGCGCTCAGCCGCGGTTAGCACCTGCGTCATGAAACCATGGCCACATTCCTCACAACGAAATCCAGCGGGTTCAGGCATATCCAATTCCTACTCGACTAAGCAAATCGTCCCAAAGCTTTTGAGCGGCCTCCCGAGCAGTTAGCTTCTTGTCGTTCCTTCGATACTCGAACATCCCACTCGTCAGAAATAATTGATATTCGTCAGAGCCGACACCAAAACCACCATGCGAGGTGTTTTTCTGATCTACTTCTCCATAGAGTATATCAATCCCCCCCCACGTGCCGCCAAGTCTTACGTGAAGGGTCTCAAAACCACGCGATATGCCGCGATTGATAACAGTGCAGGAAAAATGACTTTCAGAGGTTCGACTTAATCGTGCCTCCACATCCGGCACCGAGCGCAGCTCACTCACAGATGATTCGAAGAATGAATATATGTCATTGAAGGATTTTTCAGCAAAGTCTCGCTTGTGAAGCGGGTCGAACTCCCTTTTCACACGGTAACGCGAAGTTGAATTGTCTTCAGATGAGGTGATTGGTGGGAGCTCTGACTTAAATTCGACTTTCGGTACTCGAGCCTCACAGAGGCGACGAATTTCCGAGACAACATCGAGAAACGCCACATTCGGATTGGTAAACTCCGAGACGGGTTTACCATCTTTTGGTGCCGCCTTGAACTTGCTCAGTGGGGTCTGAAGCCACTCGCAGGGTTCAAGAATTATAGGCACTAAAGTCAGCTCCCCAGCCTGCTCACGTTCAAGAGCAAGTTCTAGCTCCTTATCGTAGCAATAGTTGGAAGCGATATAATCTGGACTAACGCACGCGAGAAAAATATCCGAAGATAAAAGCTCATTCCTGATATCTTGATCAAGATTAGCACCGACATGAATTTCTCGATCAAACCAACCGGAAAGCGTCCCGTCTCTTTCCATTTGGGCAAGATGTTTATGAAGGCGCTCAATATGCGCTTCATCGGCATGAGAATACGAAATGAATGCTTTTGCGGACATTTTACAAACGCCCCGCCTGTCTCCAACGGCGTACCAGATCCAATATTCGCTGACCTTGCAGTGTTGGTATGGCACCAATGCTTTTGCAGTCAGGACACGGGCCTTGAGACCAACTCATGCTCGACCCGCGCTTTTCAAACTCGGAGAAAGTGCCCGAGCCACCGCAGCGATCACATTCGCGAAAGAGAGCACCAAGTTGATGTTCTGGGAGCGTGTCCATTTCGAGTCTCCTGAAACCCAAATCTAGCCCGGAGAACAATTGGTGTCCATAGGAGGGGTGAATTGGGAACCCTACTCCGCCGCTTGCGCTCCGCTTTCATCCCCGAACAGGCCCGGGCCGTCGTCCTCGTCGGCGCTTTCCTCGTTCGCGGCCTTGGCCTTGTTGCGCTTGTCGAAGCTCGACCACACGGTGTTCCAGTCGCCCTTGGTCGCGCCCTTCGAATATTCGGTCGCGCGCGTTTCGAAGAAGTTGGCGTGCTCGACGCCGTTCAGGAGCGGGGCGAGCCAGGGCAGCGGGTGGTCGTCGACCATGTAGATCGGCTGGAGGCCGAGTTGGCCCAGCCGCCAGTCGGCGATGTAGCGGATGTACTTCTTGATTTCCTTCGCGGTCATGCCGCTGACCGGGCCCATTTCGAAGGCGAGGTCGATGAAATTGTCTTCCAGCCGCACCGACTTCTGGCAGATGTCGATGATGTCTTCCTTGACCGCCTTGGTGTAGCAATCGCGCTCGCGCACGAATTCGTGGAACAGGCGGATGATGCCTTCGCAGTGGAGGCTTTCGTCGCGCACCGACCAGCTGACGATCTGGCCCATGCCCTTCATCTTGTTGAAGCGCGGGAAGTTCATCAGCATGGCGAAGCTGGCGAAGAGCTGCATGCCCTCGGTAAAGCCGCCGAAGGCCGCGAGCGTGCGCGCGATATCCTCGTCGGTGTCGACCCCGAAGACCTGCAAATAATCGTGCTTGTCCTTCATTTCCTCATATTCGAGGAAGGCCGAATATTCGCTCTCGGGCATGCCGATCGTGTCGAGCAGGTGCGAATAGGCGGCGATGTGCACCGTCTCCATGTTGGAGAAGGCGGTGAGCATCATCTTGATCTCGGTCGGCTTGAACACGCGGCCGTATTTGTCGTGGTAGCAATCCTGCACCTCGACGTCGGCCTGGGTGAAGAAGCGGAAGATCTGGGTGAGCAGGTTGCGCTCGTGCTCGGTGATCTTCTGCGCCCAGTCGCGGCAGTCCTCGCCCAGCGGCACTTCCTCGGGCATCCAGTGGATCTGCTGCTGGCGCTTCCAGAAGTCGTAGGCCCAGGGGTACTCGAAGGGCTTGTAGGTCTTGCGGGCTTCGAGCAACGACATCTTGTGGTCTCCGGATTCTGGCGTGGTCTGGGCGCGAGCGACTCATATAGTGAATCAGAGCCCGGAATCGAAGGCAAGCGGGAATGATTCGGCGGGGATAAGATGGGGATCGCCCGCGCGCCCCGCCGCCGCGGCTTTGCGACGAACCGCGGAACGCGGCGGCGATCGACAGCGTTATGGCAATGAATGGATTTTTCGCGCGCGTGTCGGCCCGACACCGGGGACTCGCGCGGCCAGTTCGGGGAACAGCGGCATCGTCCGGTTTCCCCTCATTGCGGGCGATGTCCGCGAACCCCGGCGCCCCGCTCCTCCACCGAGGGCGGGGCGTCACTTTCTTGGTCCCCCTACCGCTTCGCTGCTTGAGGGCTGGAGGGCCCTGTCTACGCGCTCACACCGCTCCCACCATGGACGGTGCCTCAGCCTCGACGAGGCGTGGACCGATTGCCGGTGCGACCCGTTGATCAGGTGTAAGCAACGCAAAACAAAGGGGAATCTCTATGTTCGAGAAGATTCGCATCAAGGAACACATGGAAGTCGCAGACTGCAAGGGCCAGCATGTCGGCACCGTCGACGAAGTCGATGGCGACGCGATCAAGCTGACCAAGTCGGACAGCGCGGACGACATCCACCATTTCCTCAAGATCGACGACGTCGAGACAATCGACGACAATCGCATCTACCTGAAGGAAAGCGCCCGCATCCCCGACGGTCTGGGCACCAAGGCCACCGAAGCGGCCTGACCCCGACGCGCCGGACAGGTTCCGGCCATGAAAAAGCCCCGCCCTCCACACCGGAGAGCGGGGCTTTTCGCATGTCCGCCGGCGCTTACTGGCAGGCGAGGCATTCCTCGTAATCGGTCTGCTCAGCGCCCGCGGCGAGTTCGTATTTCGCCGCGTCGGCGGTGTTGTCCGCCTCGACCCCGCCGGCGAAGCCCGCGCGCTGAACGCTCTTCGAGCGGAGGTAATAGAGCGACTTGATGCCCTTCTCCCACGCCTGGAAGTGCAGCATCATCAGGTCCCACTTGTCGACATCGGCCGGGATGAAGAGGTTGAGGCTCTGCGCCTGGTCGATGAAGGGCGCGCGATCGGCGGCGAATTCGAGCAGCCAGCGCTGGTCGATCTCGAAGCTGGTCTTGTAGGTCGCCTTTTCCTCGGGCGTGAGGAAGTCGAGATGCTGGACGCTGCCGCCCTTCTCGAGGATCGAGTTCCACACATTGGTCGAGTTCTTGCTCTTCTTGTCGAGCAGCTTCTCGAGATAGGGGTTCTTGACCACGAAGCTGCCCGAGAGCGTCTTGTGGGTGTAGATATTGGCCGGGATCGGCTCGATGCAGGCGCTGGTGCCGCCGCAGATGATCGAGATCGACGCGGTCGGCGCGATCGCCATCTTGCAGCTGAAGCGCTCCATTGCGCCGGTTTCGGCGGCGTCGGGGCAGGGCCCGCGTTCCTGCGCCAGCACCAGCGAAGCCTCTTCGGCCTTGGCGCTGATGTGCTTGAACATCTTGAGGTTCCAGACCTTGGCCATCGGGCTTTCGAAGCCGATGCCCTTCATCTGGAGGAAGGAGTGGAAGCCCATCACGCCCATGCCGACGCTGCGCTCGCGCATCGCCGAATACTTGGCGCGGGCCATCTCGTCGGGCGCGCGATCGATATAGTCCTGCAGGACGTTGTCGAGGAAGCGCATGACGTCCTCGACGAAGGTCTTGTCGCTGTTCCACTCGTCCCACTTCTCGAGATTGAGCGAGGACAGGCAGCACACCGCGGTGCGATCGTTGCCGAGGTGGTCGATGCCGGTCGGCAGGGTGATCTCGGCGCACAGGTTCGAGGTCGAGACCTTGAGGCCGAGCTCGCGGTGATGCTTGGGCATCATCCGGTTCACCGTGTCGGAGAAGACGATATAGGGCTCGCCCGTGGCGAGGCGGGTTTCGACCAGCTTCTGGAACAGGCTGCGCGCATCGACCGTCTTGCGCACGCTGCCGTCCTTGGGGCTGACGAGGTCGAATTCCTCGCCGTTGCGGACCGCTTCCATGAAGGCGTCGGTCACCAGGACGCCGTGGTGCAGGTTCAGCGCCTTGCGGTTGAAGTCGCCCGAGGGTTTGCGGATCTCGAGGAATTCCTCGATCTCGGGATGGGTGACATCGATGTAGCAGGCGGCCGAACCGCGGCGTAGGCTGCCCTGGCTGATCGCGAGCGTCAGCGAGTCCATCACGCGGACGAAGGGAATGATGCCGCTGGTCTTGCCGTTGAGGCCGACGGGCTCGCCGATGCCGCGGACATTGCCCCAATAGGTGCCAATGCCGCCGCCCTTCGAGGCGAGCCAGACATTCTCGTTCCAGGTTCCGACGATCCCGTCGAGGCTGTCCGAAACCGAGTTGAGGTAGCACGAGATCGGCAGGCCGCGCGTGGTGCCGCCGTTCGACAGGACGGGCGTCGCGGGCATGAACCACAGCTTCGAGATATAGTCGTAGAGCCGCTGGGCATGCTCCTGATCGTCGGCGAAATAGTCGGCGACGCGGGCGAACAGGTCCTGGAACTTCTCGCCCGGGAGCAGGTAGCGGTCGATCAGCGTTTCCTTGCCGAATTCGGTCAGCAGGGCATCGCGCGATTCGTCGATCTTCACGTCGAAGCGGCGATCGAGCACCTTCTTGCTGTCTTCCTTGGCGGCTGCGGCAGCCGCATTCGCGACCGCACCTGCGAGCGCTTCGCCCGCGGCCTTCGCGACCAGTCCTTCGCTGCCTGTGTCCGTCTTGTCCATGGCGACCGCCTTTGTCTGCGTGGTGGGCTCGGGGGCACTGTCGTGGGTATCGATATCCAGTGTCATCGCCGTGTCGTCCCCGCTCTTGAAATCCATCGTGTGCCCCGCCTTTTCCAGTTTTGTGCGCGGGTTTCCCGCGCGCCGGTGTTCCGCTTGTGTTCGAGTCGGCGGGACAGCGATCCCACCTAGCAATTTTGTGCGCTTCCGGGGCGAAAACTTATCCCCTCTTCTCCACAGTCCCGCCGCGATCGCGGCCCGATCCCGATATGGGGAGCGAGCCGCCGATAGCTAGGTCTTGTGGGTACCCCCGGTAGCCCGACTACTAGATACTGAATCAGGCACGATTCGAGCGCAAGAGGGTCAATTCCGATTTAACGCCCCGAACCGGCTCATTGGCGCAGTGCCTTATCTTGCTGCAACGCCGCGACGCGTGGACCAAGCTGGACTCGCGGCGAACGCAAGGGGCAAAATGAATCTGGGAAAAAAATTTTGCGGGCAAAAACGATCTAACCGGCTTGAGATTCAATCGAATCCGAATGCGCAATTTTGGAATCGTGCGGCGCGTGCGCAGTGCCCTCGCAGAGCCTCCGACGATGCCGCCGCCGCCCGCAGCGCGGCCAGCGACACCGCCGAAGGGGAATGGACTCGGCGGTACTAGCCCGCGTCGCGCGGCGTTCCTCCGAAAGCCAGGACCGAGCGCTCGCGCGGGTCGGCCAGCCGGGCCTGTTCGAGCCGCGTCAGCTGCCCATGGAGCGCGGCGTGCGCCTGGCCGCTGTTGGCGAGGATCACATTGGCCTGGTAGACCTGCCCGACCCCGCCGAACGCGGGCAGCGGAGCGGAGCGACCGAGCGCGGCGACCGCGCGCAGGGCGAGACGATCGACATCGTGCCGTCCGGACGCGCGATAGAGAGTCACCTCCGCCGGCCGGCCATCGGCACCGCGGTGGAACCGCACCATGACCAGGCCTTCGCCGGTGGTGCTGGAGCGGGGCCATTCGGCGCGCAGGAGGTTGCGGTCGAGATCGCGCGAGACGAGATCGAGCGCGGCCGCATCCGCCGAGACGACAATCTCCTGCGAAGTGGCGGGAACCGCGGTCAGCGACAGCGCAGCGGCCAGGGCAAAGAGGGGGAGCTTCATCGGATCATCCTTTCCGTTGCAAAGATGATCGGCCGCAGTTTCGCGCCTCCCGCCACGCCGAAAAAGGCGAGCGGCAGTCCCGTGATGCACGATCAGTGGTCGATCGCGAGAGCGGGCGGCTGCGGCGGCCCGCCATCGATTGCCATCCTATAGGACGAAAGAATCGTGTCAAACAAAGGGGCAAAATCGCTCTTTCGAACGGCGTTGTGAAAGACTGCAAGGGTCGATCCACCTCTTCATTGCTTCGGTCCGGGCAATGCGGAAAGAGGCCTGACAGGAGTGTACGTCAGTCAGAAACAAACTCGATAGAGTTGCGCCCAGCTGCACAACTTCCGTTCGTCCACCGGTCGAACTACGAGTGTCATTCGTCGAACAGAAGCGCCCAAGAGCGGGTGACGCACAACTAGGCGGCGCTTTCCTTGGCATGCTCGGCGATGGTCGCGGCCAGTTCGTCGACCAGCTCGAGCGGCAGGTCGTGCCCCCATCCGGGAATGGTCTTGAGCTTGGCGCCGGGAATGCTGGCGGCGGTGTCGCGCCCGCCCTCGCAGGGGACCAGCGGATCGTCCTCGCCGTGCAGCACCAGCGTCGGCACCGATATCCCTTTCAGCATCGGGCGACGATCGCCATCGGCGACGATCGCCGAGAGGTGCCGCGTCGGGCCCTCGGGATAGAAGCTGCGCCGCACGCTCGCCGCGGTCCGCTCGCGCAGGCGCTCTTCCTCCGCCGGATAGCCGGGCGAGCCGATCGTGCGGGCGAGCATCACGCCATGATCGACCAGCACCTTCTCCTCGGTGCTCTTGGGCCGCGTCACCAGCGCCTTCATCGCCTCGGGCTTGGCGGGAGGCAGCTTGGGATTACCGGTGGTCGAGAAGATCGAGGTCAGCGAGAGGCATTTGTCGGCATGGCGCGCGGCGAAATGCTGCGCGATCATCCCGCCCATGCTCGCGCCGACGATATGCGCCTTGGCGATTCCCAGCGCGTCGAGCAGGCCCGCCCCGTCATCCGCCATGTCGGCCAGCGTATAGGGCACCTTGGGTGTGAGGCCGATCTTCGACAGGAGCGTCAGCTTGACCAGCCCCGGCGCCTTGACCCCGTCGAACTTGTGGCTGAGGCCGATGTCGCGATTGTCGTAGCGGATGACGCGGAAGCCGTGCGCGGCGAGCGCCTCGACCAGCTCGTCGGGCCACAGCGTCAGCTGCGCGCCGAAGCCCATGATCAGCAGCATCGGCGGCGCGTTCGGGTCGCCGTGCTCCTCATAGTGAATTTCGATCCCGTTAGCCTGCGCCTTGGGCATGCCCTTCCTCCCGATTGCGAAGGCCGACCACATCGCAATCGCCGCCGCTTGTCCAGCCCAAAGCCTTCGCGAGCGAACAGGCCGGGGCATGGCGCCGCTCTACAATCAAAACGAATCGCCTCTGCTAGAATGGAGCAGGTCGCCGGGGAGCGTGCCCTTGAACTGGGCATGTTCCCCGGCGGGCGCCCTGCGTGCAACCGATCCCTTTCGGGTGCTGTCTTCGCCGGGACCAGTGGAGGGTGGGAATGGACCGACGCAGCGAACCGCGCAGCGGGACTATGGACGACGTGCGGATCACGATCGACGGCGCGGGAATGCGCTGTGCCATGCGCAACCTCTCGCCCTCGGGCTGCATGGTCGAATGCCGCAACATCGTCGCGCGCATCGGCTCGCCGGTTCAGCTCACCCTACTGCCCGGCTATGTCGCACAGGGCGAAGTGTCCTGGCAGCTGGGCGAGAGCATCGGCATCTTCTTTCCCGAGCCGATCAGCGCCGGTATCGTGCGGCACTACGCGCTCGAAGACTGGATGCTGCGCGGCGACTGGTCGATGGCGAACTGGCGGGCAGCGAGCAACTAGCGCGGGAGTTCCGCGTCAGGGCACCAGCACGGTATCCTTCGCCACGGGGTCGGTCTCGGGAAAGTCCATGGTGAAATGGAGCCCGCGGCTCTCGTGCCGCTTGAGCGCGCTCTGGACGATCAGGTCGGCGCATTCGAGCAGGTTGCGCAGTTCGATGAGGTCGGTGGTCACGCGGAAGTGGCCGTAATAGTCCTCGACCTCGCCGCGCAGATTGCGGATGCGGTGCGCCGCGCGTTCGAGCCGCTTGGTGGTGCGCACGATGCCGACATAGTTCCACATGAAGCGGCGGATTTCGGTCCAGTTCTGCTTGATGACGACTTCCTCGTCCGAATCGGTCACGCGGCTCTCGTCCCACGGCAGGATCGCGGGCGGGTCGTCGAGCTTGTCCCAGCAGGCGAGGATATCCTTCGCCGCGGCTTCGCCGAAGACGAAGCATTCGAGCAGCGAGTTGGACGCAAGGCGGTTGGCGCCGTGCAACCCGCTCTCGGTGCATTCGCCAGCCGCCCACAGGCCGGGCAGGTCGGTCTTGGCGTCGAGCCCGATCTTGACCCCGCCGCAGGTGTAATGCTGCGCGGGCACCACGGGGATCGGCCCCTTGGTCATGTCGATGCCGAGCCCCATCAGCTTCTCGTGGATGGTGGGGAAATGCTCCATCACGAATTCGGGCGGCTGGTGGCTGATGTCGAGATGGACGTAGTCGAGCCCGTAGCGCTTGATCTGGTCGTCGTTCGCGCGCGCGACGATGTCGCGCGGCGCCAGTTCCATGCGCTCGGGGTCGTATTTCTCCATGTAGCGCTCGCCGGTCACCGGGTTGACCAGCCGGCCGCCCTCGCCGCGCACCGCCTCGGTGATGAGGAAGTTCTTGACCTCGAGATTGTAGAGGCAGGTCGGATGGAACTGCATCATCTCCATGTTGGAGACGCGCGCGCCCGCGCGCCACGCCATGGCGATGCCGTCGCCGGTCGCCCCGCGCGGCGCGGTGCTGAAGAGGTAGACGCGTCCCGCGCCGCCCGCTGCGAGCACGGTCGCGCGCGCGACATGCGCCACCACTTCGCCGCTTTCCTCGTCGAGCGCATAGGCGCCCCAGACGCGGCCCGAGCCCGAATAATCGACTTGGTTGCGCCCGGTGATGAGGTCGATGCAGCTCTGCCCCGGCAGCAGGGTGATGTTGGGATTTTCCTCCGCCGCCTTGAGCAGCGCCGCCTGTACCGCCCAGCCGGTGGCGTCGTTCACATGGACGATCCGCCGGTGCGAATGGCCGCCCTCGCGGGTCAGGTGCAGATCGCCCTCCTCGCGGTTGAAGGGCACGCCCAGTTCGCACAGCCGGTCGATCGAGGCCGGCGCGCGCTCGATCACGAATTCGACCGTCTCGAGATCGTTGAGCCCGGCGCCTGCGACCATCGTGTCGCGAATATGGTTCTCGAAGGTGTCGCCCGCGTCGAGCACCGCGGCGATGCCCCCCTGCGCCCAGGCGGTCGAGCCACTGTCGAGCCGGCCCTTGGCCAGCACCAGCACCTTCTTGGTCTGGGCCAGCGCCAGCGCGGCGGTGAGTCCGGCGGCGCCCGAACCGATGACGAGGACGTCGTGAGGGGTGTCTGTCATGCGCGCGTCATGGCGCTGTAAACGTCAGGCGGCAAGAACAGAACGGTCCGGCGCAAGGGGGGTTTTTGCGGCGCAGCGACCCGCTAGGGCCGGGACGACAGGGGATCAGCTACGGGACTAGAGGGTCGCACAAAATGAAACTGGGTCACATCGCCTGCGCGCTGGGCAAGCACAAGGTCGATCGCGAGAACGTGAAGCGCGCCGGCGGGCAGAAATTCGGACGCTGCCGCAATTGCCGCACGCCTATGGAAGAAGTCGAACCGCACCTATGGGCCGCGATGCGGGTCAAGGACGCAGGGCTCGGCCGCCGCGCCATCCACTAAAGGACGGCGTCACCCCGCGCCGGTCAGCTGGACGAAGACGTCCTCGAGGTCGGCCTCGCGCGTGGTGACGTCCTCGATCGCATAGCCGTGGCTCTGGACCAGCGCGAGCACCTGCCCCGCGCTGGTGCGATCGCGGTCGTAGGTGATCTCGAGCCGTCGCGGCTCCACCACCTCGGCCCGGGTGAAGGCCTCTTCCATGATCGGACCGCCGAGGTCCTTGTCGACCGTGACGGCGACGATCTTCTCGCGCGCCATGCCGACCAGCTCGCGCGTCGGCTTGTCGGCGATCAGCTCGCCGTGGTTGATGATCGCGATGCGGTCGCACAATTGCTCGGCTTCCTCGAGATAATGCGTCGTCAGCACCACGGTCACGCCCTGACCGTTGAGCTCGGTGACGAGCTCCCACAGCTGGCGGCGCAGTTCGACGTCGACCCCGGCGGTGGGCTCGTCGAGCACGAGGATCGGCGGCGAGTGCACCATCGCCTTGGCGATCAGCAGGCGGCGCTTCATCCCGCCCGACAGCGTGCGCGCATAGGCATCCTTCTTGTCCCACAGATGCACCGCGCGCAGCAGTTCCTCGCTGCGGCGTTCGGACCTGGGGATGCCGTAGAAGCCGGCCTGGTTCTCGAGCACCTCGAAGGGCGTGAAGAAAGGATCGAAGACGATTTCCTGCGGGACGATGCCGATCGATCGCTTGGCGTTGCGCGGGTTCTCGCCGATGTCGAAGCCCCAGATCTCGGCGCTGCCGCCGGTCTTGTTGACCAGCCCGGCGAGGATGTTGATCAGCGTCGACTTGCCCGCGCCATTGGGGCCGAGCAGGCCGAATATGCCGCCCTGCGGGACATCGAAGCTCACCCCCTTCAATGCCAGCTTGGGCGGTTCGCCGGGTCCCGGCGGGGCGTATTCCTTGACGAGATTGTCGATGCGAATGGCTGGGGGCGTGGTCATGCGCAGTGACCTAGGGACGCTGCCGTGGCGCGACAAGCGGCGAATGCTTGCGCCCGCGCACGGCACATATTATCGGACCACTCCCATGAGCCTGCCTCCTCCCGAAATCTCCAAGGTCACCACGCGGCGTGTGTGGTGCGACGGCGCGACCGACATCCGCAGCGGCGAAAACTACAAGCCGATCGCACTCGGCCATCCCAAGGTCTATCTCGAGATCGACGAGCACGGTTATGTCGACTGCGGCTATTGCGACCGGCGCTTCGTGCTCGAGGGCGGCCCGGCCGATGGCGTCGACCAGTCGCAGCTGATGGATATTTCCGAAGGCGCCGACCCGGGGCATCGCTGACCCCTCGCCTTCGCTCGCTTCGCTCCCTACATGGGTAGCATGACGCCAGCGACCGATCCGCACGCCCTGCTCTACAGCCAGCTCGACCCCGAGGAGGCCAAGGCGCTCACCGCACGCCTGCTCGCCCCTTGCGACGATGGCGAGCTCTATCTCCAGTTCATGGCCACCGAGAGCTTCGCCTTCGACGACGGACGGTTGAAGACCGCCGATTATTCTCGCGATTCGGGCTTCGGCCTGCGCGGCGTCTCGGGCGAAACGACCGGCTTCGCCCATGCCAACGAGATCAGCGCCAAGGCGATCGCGCGCGCGGGCGAGACGCTGCAGCTGCTCGATGCGACCACATCGCCCCATGCCGCCCCGCCCGAGCGCACCAACCGCCACCTCTACACCGATGTCAGCCCGCTCGACCTCGTGCCCTTCGCCGAGAAGGTCGCGCTGCTCGAGAAGATCGATGCCGTGGCGCGCGCCAAGGACCCGCGCGTCGCACAGGTCAGCGCCAGCCTCGCCGGAAGCTGGAGCGCGATCGACATCATCCGTGCCGACGGCTTCGCCGCGCGCGACATCCGCCCGCTGGTACGGCTCAACGTCAGCATCGTCGCCGAGGCCAACGGGCGCCGAGAGACCGGCAGCTTCGGTTTCGGCGGGCGCTATCTCTACGACGATCTGTTCGACGAGGGCCGCTGGATGCATGCGGTGGACGAGGCGGTGCGCCAGGCGCTGGTCAATCTCGAGAGCGTCGAGGCGCCCGCGGGCGAAAAGACCGTGCTGCTGGGCCCGGGCTGGCCCGGCGTGCTGCTCCACGAGGCGGTCGGTCACGGGCTGGAGGGCGATTTCAACCGCAAGGGCACCAGCGCCTTTTCGGGCCGGATCGGCGAACGCGTCGCCGCGCCGGGCGTCACCGTGGTCGACAATGGCAGCATCGCCAATCGCCGCGGTTCGCTGAGCATCGACGACGAGGGTACGCCCACGCGCGAAACCGTGCTGATCGAGGACGGTATCCTCAGGGGCTACATGCAGGACCGGCTCAACGCGCGACTGATGGGGGTCGAGGCGACCGGCAACGGCCGCCGTCAGTCCTACGAGCACGCGCCCATGCCGCGCATGACCAACACCTTCATGCGCGGCGGGAACGACGATCCCGAGGAACTGCTCAGCCGCGTCGAGGACGGCATCTACGCCACCAGCTTCGGCGGTGGGCAGGTCGATATCGTCAGCGGCAAGTTCGTCTTCGCCTGCACCGAGGCCTACAAGGTCGAGAAGGGCAAGGTGGTCGCCCCGATCAAGGGCGCGACGCTGATCGGCGACGGGCCGACCGTGCTCACCAAGGTGCGCGGCATCGGCAACGACATGGCGCTCGACGAGGGCGTCGGCATGTGCGGCAAGGGCGGGCAGAGCGTGCCCGCGGGCGTCGGCCAGCCGACGCTGCTGGTCGATGGCATCACCGTGGGCGGCACCGCCTGAGCGAGGCCCGCTCGCTCATCACAGGTTCAGCGAGTGTGACATAGTATCCGTGCATCGACTGGGGAGAATCGCCATGCTCAAACCGCTTGCCTTCACCGCCACCGCACTCGGGCTGCTGGCGATGCCGCTCCGCGCCGAGGAGCCCACGCAGATGACCCGCGGCGAAGCAGAACTCGCCAAGCTCCTCGAAGGCCGCGTGGCGGGCGAACCGCAGCGCTGCATCAATACCTTCGGCACGCGGACCATCCACCAGATCGACGGCACCGCGCTGACCTATCGCGACGGCGACACGGTGTGGGTCAACTACACCCGCAACCCCGACAGCATCGACGACAGCGATGTCATGGTGATCCGGCGCTTCAGCGCGACCTCGCTGTGCCGCACCGACCAGATCGAGATGATCGAACGCACCGGCGGCTTCCTGACCGGCGTGCTCTTCCTCGACGATTTCGTGCCCTATACTAAAGTCGACGCCGAGGGCTGAGCCTTCGCCCCTTTCGCAGGGGTAGCCAAGCCGTCATGCTATGCGCATAGCATTCTCCCCGAGAGGAGAGACCGCATGCCGGCACCGCAGACCCCCGTAGATTCGCCCTTCGGCTATCGCTCGACCGCCCGCGAGGTCGTCGAGGGAGTCGACCTGGCGGGCAAGACCATCGTCGTGACCGGCGGCTATTCGGGCATCGGGACAGAAACCGTCCGCGCCCTCGCCGGAGCCGGCGCACGGGTTATCGTCGGCGCGCGGCGCCCCGATCAGGCGCACGACGTGCTCGACGGCATGGACGGCGACATCACGATCCTGCCGCTCGACCTCTCCGACCCGGCCTCGATCGACGGTTTTGCCGAAGCGGTCGCGGGCGCGACCGACGCGATAGACATCCTCGTCAACAATGCCGCGATCATGGCGAGCCCGCTCGCCCGCGATGCGCGCGGCTACGAGATGCAGTTCGCCACCAACCACCTCGGGCATTTCCAACTGACCGCGCGGCTGTGGCCGCTGCTGGTCGCGAAGAGCGGTGCGCGCGTGGTGGCGCTCTCCTCGATCGGCCACCGCCTCCACGGGCTCGATCTGGACGATCCGAATTTCGAGAAGCGCGACTACGACAAATGGCTCGCCTACGGGCAGGCGAAGTCGGCCAATGCGCTGTTCGCGCTCCAGCTCGACACGCTTGGCGAGGCGAAGGGCGTGCGCGCCTTCGCGGTCCACCCCGGCGGCATCGCCACCCCGCTCCAGCGCCACCTGACGATGGAGGAGCAGAAAGCGATGGGCTGGTACGACGAGGAGGGCAATGTCCACGAAGCCTTCAAGTCGACCGAAGAAGGCGCGGCGACCAGCGTCTGGTGCGCCACCTCGCCGCTGCTCGAGGGCAAGGGCGGGGTCTATTGCGAGGATTGCGACATCGCGGTTGCCGCTGATCCCGAAAACCCGCGCGCGGGCGGCTACTGGCCGCACATCCGCGACGAGGAGCTGGCCGAAATGCTCTGGGCCAAGTCCGAGGAAATGACGGGCATCGCCTTCCCCGGCTAGCCCTGCGTGCGCCGCGTGACCGCGCGGCCGAGGAACACGCCTAGCACCGCGAAGGCCGGGAGCATCAGCCCCGGATCGGGCAGCACGAAGCCGAGCGCCGTGCTTGCCGCGCGCGCAACGGCGGTGAGCCCGAGCATGGTCGCGACCCCGACGACCAGCAGGCCGAAGCCGTTGGCGAGCGGACCGTTGGCCGCATCGCCCAGCAGCGCCTCGTCGTTCATGGCGGCGAGCAGGAACAGCGCGACGAGCGGCAGCAGCGCGCCGTTGAAGGTCTGCGCCGCGAGAATCGCGGGGGTCGGCTTGATATCGGCGAGACCGAAGCCGAGGCCGATCAGCAGCACCGCGCCCCAGACCGCGCGGAACCGCCAGGCACCGGCCTGCCAGCGTTGGTCCTCGGCCGAAGCGAACAATCCGCGCGCGGTCAGCGCCGCGGCCAGCGGAGCGGTCACCGCAGAGGAAATGCCGGCCGCCAGCAGGCCGACGCCAAAGCCGGTCCGCGCCCAGCCGCCCAGCCGTTCGGCGAGCGTGTCGCCCAGCGCCTCGAAGGAAAACTCGCCCGCGAGCGCGGTACCGACGACGAGGATGGCGGCGGTGATCAACACGCCGATCCCGACCGAGATCGCGAGGCCGAAGCGCATTTCGCCTAACCCCTGCCCACGCGCGAGCGCCGCGCCGAGGAAGAAATTATAGGGCACCACCGTGGTCCCCACCAGCGCGAGCACGCCGAGCAGCGCGGCGGGATCGTCGGCGAAGCCGGGTGTCGGCACCAGCCCGGCGACGAGCGGTCCGACGGCAGGCGCGAGCGAGATCGCCACCGCGAGGAAGCCCGCGCCCATCAGGCCGACGAACACCGCCATCAGCCGCGCGACGCCCTGCGGCGATCCCGCGAGCAACAGAAGCGCGGCGGCGAACGCCAGGATCAGTGTCACCGCGGGTTTGGGCAGGTCGATCGCCAGCATCGCTCCGGCCGCCCCGCCGAGGATGTTCCCCGCCTCATAAGCCGCGCAGCCGAGCAGGATCGCCCCGCCGACCAGCAGCAGCGTGGCGAGCCTTGCGAAGCCAACGGGATAGCGGCGGCGCAGCACGCTCGCGAGATCGTCGCCGGTCCCTATCGCCAGCCGGCCGGCGAATTCCTGAAGCGTGAAGGTGGCGATGCCGGAGAAGAGGATGGCCCAGAGCAGCGCCGGGCCCACGCCGGCGCCCGCGCTGGCTGCGGCGGTGACCGTCCCCGGTCCGATGAAGGCGGCCGCGATTGCGGACCACAGCAGGATCGAGCCGATGCGTTTCATTGGCCGCCCTTGTGGCGCAAGCGCGTGGCCGCTGCAATCACGCGCGGCGACGGCCGGTTTCGCACAGCGCCTGCGCCGGGCACTCGGGACATTCGGGCGCGGATGGGCGGCACCAGGTCCGGCCGAGCTGCTTCATCAGCAGGTGGTGCTCGTCATAGTCGGCGCCCGACCATTCGGGCGGCATGGCGGGCATGATCGCCGTGAAGGCGCGGTCGGTATTCGCCTTGGGCGGCACCAGCCCCATGCGCTGGAGGATGCGCCGGTGATGCCCGTCGAGCACCACCGCGCGGCGGTCCAGAGTGCTCGCATTCATCACCCCGGCGGCGATCTTGCGACCCACTCCGGGCAGCTGTTCGAGCCACTCCATCGCCTCCAGCGTCTCCATCCTCTCGAGATGCGACAGGTCCACGCTGCCGCGCCGCTCGATCAGGTCCGTCAGACAGGCCTTGAGGCGCTCGCCGGCGACATTGGGATAGGTCTGCGTCGCCAGCTCGGCCTGCAGTTCGTCGAGCGGGGCCTCGGCCACGCTTTCCCAGCTGCCCCAGCGCTCGAGCAGCCGATCGGTCGCGAGGTTGGAGATTTCCGACCTGGTCTGCGCCCCGATCACGCCCTGGACTAGCGCCCATTCGGGCTGCCGCCACGCGTCGGCGGCGCGCTCGATCCGCCCGAACCGCTGGACCAGCAGCGCCTGGAGGCGGCGGAGCGTCTCGGTGCGCGGATCGGGGCCCAGAAGCAATTCCATCCGGCGGCTATCGCGCGCCTTCACCCGCGCGACAACCGCCGATGGCGATCTTCCTATCCGTCGGTATTGGTCAGCTGCCCGCGGATCGCACCGTTGGGATATTCGGCCGTGTGGAGGTTGACGTAGAAGCCGGCGTAATTGTTCTCGATCCAGTCTTCGCTCCATTCACCGGCATCGGTGCAGCCCTTCCAGCCGCCTTCGTTGGCCTTGCTGAGCGTGACCACCGGCGGGCCGTTGGTGCCGGCAGCACCCTTGTGGATATGCGCCGCAGTGATCGGACCGATGCCGCGAACGTCGTTGATGTCCCAGCAGATCTGGTCGAGTTCGTCGCTGACGGTTATCTCGGCCTTGCTCGACCCGTCGGGATCGCCTCCGCCGACCTCCTGCGCCCCGGTGAGCGAGGCGTAATAGGTCTCGGCAACCTCCTCGGCGATGCCTTCCTCGATCGTGGCGCATCCCGCCAGCGCGAAGGACACAGCCGCGGTCGCGGCACACAGATATGCGGTTTTCATGATCTCTCTCCTCGGTTCGTATGCAATCCCCACCGATGGGGAACGAACGAAGGGTGGGAACGACATGTTCCCGCAGGCACGCCAGAGCCTAGTGGCCGCGCGCGAAACGATCGACGAAATCGCAGACCCCATCGATTGTCGCCGGAGCCGAAGATGCAGGCGGGATCACTCCCACTCGATCGTGCCCGGAGGCTTGCTCGTATAATCGTAGACCACGCGGTTGATGCCCTGCACCTCGTTGATGATGCGCGTGGCGACGCGGCTCAGGAAGGTGGCGTCGAAGGGGTAGATGTCGGCGGTCATGCCGTCGGTGCTGGTCACCGCGCGGAGGCCGCAGACGCTGTCGTAGGTACGTCCGTCGCCCATCACGCCGACGGTCTTGACCGGCAGCAGCACGGCGAAGGCCTGCCAGATCGCGTCGTAGAGACCGGCGTTGCGGATTTCCTCGAGATAGATCGCGTCGGCCTTGCGCAGGATATCGCAGCGCTCCTTGGTCACTTCCCCCGGGATACGGATGGCGAGGCCGGGGCCGGGGAAGGGATGGCGGCCGACGAAGATCTCGGGCAGGCCGAGTTCGCGGCCGAGTTCGCGGACCTCGTCCTTGAACAGTTCGCGCAAGGGCTCGACCAGCTTCATGTTCATCCGCTCGGGCAGGCCGCCGACATTGTGGTGGCTCTTGATCGTGACGCTCGGCCCTCCGGTGAAGCTGACGCTTTCGATGACGTCGGGATAAAGCGTGCCCTGCGCGAGGAAATCGGCGCCGCCGATCTTCTTGGCCTCGGCCTCGAACAGATCGATGAAGGCGCCGCCGATGAACTTGCGCTTCTTTTCGGGATCGGTCTGGCCCGCGAGACCGCCGAGGAACATTTCTTCCGCGTTCACATGGACCAGTGGAATGTTGTAATGGTCGCGGAACAGCGTGACGACCTGTTCGGCCTCGTTCATCCGCATCAGCCCGTGGTCGACGAAGACGCAGGTCAGCTGATCGCCGATCGCCTCGTGGATCAGCACCGCGGCGACCGCGCTGTCGACACCGCCGGACAGGCCGCAGATGACCTTGCCGTCGCCGACCTGCGCGCGAATTTCCTCGATCTTGGTCTTGCGGAATTCGGCCATGGTCCAGTCGCCCGCGAGCCCGCAGACATGGCGCACGAAATTGGCGAGCAGCTTGCCGCCGTCGGGCGTGTGGACCACTTCCGGGTGGAACTGCGTGCCGTAATACCGGCGCGCGTCGTCGGCGATCAGCGCGAAGGGCGCGCCGGGACTGGTGGCGACGATGCGGAAGCCATCGGCGAGCTGCGTGACCTTGTCGCCATGGCTCATCCACACCTGGTGCGTTTCGCCCGGCTGCCAGAGGCCGTCGAACAGCACGCATTCCTCGGAGACTTCGCAATAGGCACGGCCGAATTCGCCGCCCTCGCCGGTCTCGTGACCCGGGCGAACCTCGCCGCCGAGCTGCTGCGTCATGACCTGCTGGCCGTAGCAGATGCCGAGGATCGGCACGCCGCTGTCGAAGATCACGTCGGGTGCGCGCGGGGATCCTTCGTCGGGGACGCTGGCCGGACCGCCCGAGAGGATTACCCCCTTGGGCTTGAGCCGGTGGAAGGCCTCTTCCGCCTGGGTGAAAGGGGCGATTTCCGAGTACACGCCGGCTTCGCGCACGCGACGCGCGATGAGCTGGGTGACCTGGCTGCCGAAATCGACGATGAGGATGGAATCGGGGAGGTGCTCTGGCTGCATGGGGTCCGTTAAGGGCAGGCTGCACCCGCTGTCCAGCATTGCCGATTGCCAGCGCGCGATTGTCCCCATAGGCCATGGCGATGAGCGAGGCGCCCGCCATGACCGACAGGCATCGCCGCCGCGCGATGGGTTTCCTCTTCGCGGTGGTGCTGGTCGACATGATCGGCTTCGGCATCGTCATGCCGGTGCTGCCGCAGCTGATCATGCATCTGGGCGAGATCGCGGTCGACAAGGCGGCGCTGTGGGCGGGGTGGCTCGGCGCTGGCTATGCGGCGATGCAGTTCGTCTTCGCGCCGATCCTCGGCAACCTCTCGGACCGCTACGGCCGGCGTCCGGTGCTGCTCGCCTCGCTGCTCGGCTTCGGTCTCGACTATATCGTGATGGGATTCGCGCCCTCGATCTGGTGGCTGGTCGTGGGGCGCGCCTTCGCCGGAATGACCGGGGCGAGCTATTCGGCGGCCTATGCCTATCTCGCCGACATCACCCCACCCGAAAAGCGCGCGCAGAGCTTCGGCACGATCGGGATGGCCTTCGGCTTCGGCTTCATCCTTGGCCCGGCGATCGGCGGGCTGCTGGGCGAGTGGGGGCCGCGCATTCCCTTCTACGCGGCGGGCGGCCTGGCGCTGGTGAATTTCGTCTTCGGGCTCTTCTTTCTCGAAGAGAGCCTGCCGCGGGAGCGGCGGCGCCCCTTCCGGCTCGCGCGCGCCAATGCCTTTTCCGCGCTGAAGGCACTGTCGGGCCAGAGCCCGACGGTGCTGTGGTTCGTCGCTGCGCTGGCGCTGTGGCAGCTGGCGCATCTCGTCTATCCCTCGGTCTGGGCCTATTTCGCGATCGCTGCCTATGGCTGGAGCGAATGGAAGATCGGCCTTTCGCTGATGATGGTCGGCGTCGCCAGCGCGCTGGTGCAGGGCTTCGGCCTGCGGTTGTTGATCCCGCGGCTGGGCGAACGCGGCGCGGTGACGCTGGGCGTGGCCTCGGTCTGCGCCGCGGCGGCGATCTACGCCACGGCGACTTCCGACTGGATCGTCTTCGTGGGAATCCTCGTCGGCGGGCTGCAGGGGCTGGTCATGCCGTCGATCAACGCGCTCAACTCGCAAGCGGTCGACGCGTCGAGCCAGGGCGAGCTGCAAGGCGCGACGCAGGCGGTCGGGAGCCTCGCCGCGATCGTCGGGCCGCCGTTCTACACGGTGCTCTTCGCGCGTTTCACCGGAACCGACGCGATTGTGCACTTCCCTGCAATTCCCCTGGTGACGTCGGCACTTATTGCCGTAGTCATGCTCGGAATCTTCAGCTTCACGGCGAGAAAGCTGCGCCCGGCATAGTTGCGCGAAACGCAACACCTTTCGATTTTTTCTCACTTTAGTTCACAGCGGTGGAATATTATTACCGCCCTCACAGCCGGACGGAGACCCCTGACCCTCCCGTCCCGGACGAGTTACAGAAGCTCCGGCCCCCCAAGCAGCCGGGTTTCTGGCCTTCCTCGCCACTGCGGTCGGCCCCTGGCCCACCGGCACCGGCGAGGCGATATGGCAGCGAGTAGAGACGCGGCCGCCGACATTCCTCTCCCTCCCCCCAAGAAGTCGGTGCCGCGTCTCGAAACGCCTCGCCTATTTCTTCATCGCAATCGACCAGCGGCCGTTGTTGATATCGGCCTTGCCGTCGTCGGTCAGCTTGAAGTTCGTACCTTCGGTCACGTAGAATCGCAGTTCGTCATGCTGTGCTCGCGACAGGAAGGTGACCGTCGCAAAATCGCCGCTGTCGTCGACCGTATAGGTCACATCCGACTGCGCGAAGACCGAGGGATCGCTGAAATCGTAGACTCGCCCGGTACCGCGCCCGAAACCGTCTTCGCCCGGTTTGAGATCGAAACTCACGCCGATCTGCTGGCCGTTCTGCGAGTAGACCGACCCCCTGCGCTTGAGCGGCTGGGTCGCTTTCCAGCTTCCTGCGAAGCCGCGCCGCGCCGCAGCCAGCCGCTCGGCCGCCTTCTTTTCGGCATCGGCGGCTTCGCGTTTCTCGTCCTCGATAGCCTGTTTTTCCTCGGCCGAGCCTTCGACGATGTAATCGGTGAAGCTCGACAGCGGGCGCCCCTTGCGATTGCGAACCTGCAGCTTTTCGATGCGCACGTTCCAGTCGTCTTCCCCGATCGGTTCGGCACGCGTGAACAGCACCGCCGGATATTCGGTGCCCTTCTCCGCCACGACCTTGACCACCGGACGATCGCCGATCCGGTCGACCATTTCGGCGAAATCTTCCTCGAGCACCAGGTCGAGATTGGCACGCGTGCGATAGACCGGCTCGATCTCGTCGCCGACATTCTGCGCGGCGACGATTTCGATGTCTTCGGCATCGATCCCCTCGTCCAGTTCCATTTCGAGAAATCCGGAAATGTCCCCCTCGTCCGGCCCCTCGAACGACTTGCCACAGGCAGATAATGCCAGGGTCGTCACGGCAGCCACAAGCACACGGCTATACTTCATTCTTGCCCCCACGGATTGTTGAAAGAGTGCGACCCTTTCGCTGACCCGACGGGTTTACTTATTAGCAAAATAGATTGAGGTGCAACCCCCGGGGGATTTAACTTATTCGGGCAGTCCGCGACGCACGGCTTCTTCGCGCAAGTCGGTCTTCAGCAGCTTGCCGATATGGCTGCGCGGCATCTCGTCGACCGCGTGGAGTTGCGCGAGCCGCTGGGTCTTGCCTAGCCGCGCATTGACTGCGGCGCGGATTTCCTCGCAGTCGCGGCTCCCCGCCCTCAGCGTCACGAAGCCGACCGGGGTCTCCCCCCAGCGTTCGCTGGGCACGCCGATAACCGCCGCCTCGATCACCTCGTCCTCCTTGACGAGCTCGTCCTCGAGATCGACCGGGAAGATGTTGAAGCCGCCAGAGATGATCATGTCCTTGGCGCGCCCGACGAGCTCGACGAACCCCTCGGCATCGACCCGGCCGATATCGCCCATGCGCTGCCACACCTCGCCGCTCTCCGGATCGGTCCAGTAGCCTTCCTGCGTCTTCGCGGGCTGGTTCTTGTAGCCCATCATCATCGTTTGGCTGCGCCCGATCAGATTGCCCGCCTCGCCCGGCGCCACGGGCCGGTCGTTGTCGTCGAGCACTTTCAGCTCGCTCCCTGGAGCGGGCCGCCCGACGGTGTGGAGCTTGTCGGGGAACTTGTGCGCCTCGAGCAGGCAGACCACCCCGCCCTCTGTCATCGAGTAGATCTCGATTAGCGCGCCGGGCATGCGGTCGAGCACCTCGCGCTTCAAATCCGCCGGGAAGGGCGCCGAGGTGCAGTATTTGATCTGCAGCGCGGACAGGTCGAATTCGTCGAAACGCGGCTCCTGCATCAACCGGCGATATTGCACCGGGACGAGCATGGTCACTGTGGTCCGGTCCGCCTGCGCGAACTCCAGCCAACGAAGCACGTCGAACTTGCGCATCACCCGCACCGTCCCGCCCGCGAGCAGCGGCGGGAGGAAGGCGACCATGGTGGTATTCGAATAGAGCGGGGTCGAGGCGAGCGTGCGCACCGGCAGGCCGTTCTCGAGCCAGCTGGAGGCGGTCGCCGCGAATTGCCGCCAGCGCATCTGGTGCGAATGGACGATGCCCTTGGGCACGCCGGTGGTCCCGCTCGAATAGATGATGTTGAAGGGATCGCCCGGCTGCGGATCGAAGGCCGGCGCCTGCGTACCTTCGGCGGCCATCCATCCCTCGAGCTCCTCGTCGAGCACGATGCGCGTCATTCCGGGGAAACAGTCTTCGCCCAGCTCGGCGAGCTTGGCGCGGTCGACGAAGATGTGGCTGGCACCCGAATCGCTGGCCATTCCCGCCAGCTGTTCGGGACTGGCGCTGGTGGTCAGCGGCGCGGCCACGCCGCCCGCGCGCACCGCCGCGAGGAACACCAGCGCATAGGGGATCGACGAATAGCCGAGGATCGCGACCGACTGGCCGCGCGCGAGCCCGTCTTCGACCAGCCGAGCGGCGATCCGCTCGACGCGGTCGCCGAGCTCCGCCCAGCTGATCTCGCCATCGTCGTCGCGCATTGCGGGGCGATCACCCAGCTCTGCAGCGTTGGCGGCGAGGATTTGCGGAAAATTGCCGAAAGGCTCGGCCAGCGCGGCGGTGGTCTGTGTCTCTCCCATGGGCGCACCCTATCGCGGCACGCCCGCCTGTCTAGCCGCCGGAGAGACTACCGAGCGAAAAGGCGAGGATGACCCCGAGCGCGGTGGCAATACCCGCCCAATGCTGGTCTTCCCGGAATGCCTGCGGGAACACCTCGGTGGCGAGGCTGGCGACGACCGCCCCAGCCGCGAAGCAGCGGATCACCGCCAGCGTCCCTTCGCCGACTCCCTCAAGCGCGAGATTGCCGATGATCGCCGCCGCCGAGAGGATAATCGCGGTGCCCGCCCACAGCGCCATCACCTTGCCCTTCGACCGACCGTCCTCGGCCATTTCGCGCGCGCCGCCGGCGGCTTCGGGCAGGTTCGACAGTAGAATCGACCCTGCGAGCGCCGCGACTTCCATCCCGCCAGCGCCGATCAGGGCGACGCCCAGCGCGAGGTTTTCGGGAATGCCGTCGAGCGTGATTGCTGCAAGCAGCCCGCCGCCGCCTTCGCTGCCCCATTTCTCGTTGATCCAGTAGTCGCAGACCGCGAACACCAAGGCACCCGCGCCGACACCGAGCATGGCGTGGAGCACGCTGCTCTTCTCGATCGACGGCTCGATCAGCTCGCTGGTTACCGAGAGCAGCAGCGCACCGCCGGCGAGTGCGACGAGAAATCCCTCGAGCCGTTCGGTCAACCTGCCGTAGATGCCCCAGGCCGCGCCGACGACCAGCGCGCCCGACACCACCAGCACCACGGCGAAGAGCATCAGCATTCGATCACATTGACCGCCAGCCCGCCTTGGCTGGTTTCCTTGTACTTGTTGCTCATGTCGAGCCCGGTCTGGCGCATGGTCTCGATCACCTGGTCGAGCGAGACCAGGCTTTCCGCGCCGGTCCGGTGGAGCGCGAGCCGCGCGGCGTTGACCGCCTTGACCGCGCCGATCGCATTGCGTTCGATGCAGGGCACCTGCACCAGCCCGCCTACGGGGTCGCAGGTCAGGCCGAGATTGTGTTCCATCCCGATCTCCGCCGCCGAAGCAACCTGGACCGGAGAGGCGCCCCACAGCGCGGCAAGCCCGCCCGCAGCCATCGAACAGGCCACCCCGACCTCGCCCTGGCAGCCCATCTCGGCGCCCGAGATGCTGGCGCGCTGCTTGTAGAGCAGGCCGATCGCTCCCGCGGTGAGCAGGAAGGTGCGGCGGCTGTCGCGACAGGGGTTCTCGTCGGCGGTCACGCAGTAGAAACGGATCACCGCCGGAATGATCCCGGCCGCGCCATTGGTCGGCGCGGTGACCACGCGGCCGCCCGCCGCATTCTCCTCGTTCACCGCCATCGCGAAGCAGTTGAGCCAGTCGAACAATTGTTCGCGCTCGTTCGACTGCGGATTGGCGGAAAGCTTGTCCCACAGGTCGGGCGCGCGGCGGGCGACCTTCAACCCGCCGGGCAGGATCCCGCGCTGGGTAAGACCGCGATCGATGCACTGGTCCATCGCCTGCGCGACGCGATCGATCCCGGCGAGTGTCGTGTCGCGCGGACGGAAGGCGTCCTCGTTCGTCAGGATGAGGTCGGCGATCGACAGCTGCGTCTTCGCGCAGGCGGCCAGCAATTCCTCCGCCGAACCGAAATCATGCGGCACCGGCGTGCCCGTGTTGATGCGGTCGTCCTTGGGCTTGCGTGTGAGCTGTGCCTCGGACGCCACGAAACCGCCGCCGGTCGAATAATAGGTCCGCTCGGAAAGGACCTCGCCAGCCGCATCGAAGGCGGTCAGCTTCATGCCGTTCGGATGAAGCTCGGGAATGATGTGACCGGCAAGATCGATATCGACGGCGGGGTCGAAGGCGATTTCCCGATTGCCGCACAGCGCCAGGCGCTTGTCGCCACGCACCGCAGCGAGCGCCGCGACCGCTTCATCGGGACAGGTCTTGTCGGGCGCGAAGCCCATCAGGCCGAGGATCGAGGCATCGACGGTGCCGTGCCCCACCCCGGTGAGCGCGAGCGATCCCTGCAGTTCGACCGCGACGCGCGCGGTTCGCGCGAGCTTCCCCGATTTGCCGAGCGCGCGCACGAAGGTCCGCGCGATGCGCATCGGCCCGACCGTGTGCGACGAGGAGGGACCGATCCCGATCCGGAAGATGTCGAGCACCGAAAGCATGCCCCCCGAATGGGCTTGCCGCAGGCGTGGGTCAATGTAGTTTCACCTGAAACCCATGCGAGGAGGGGATGTGATCATGCTTCGAAAGGCGCTGGCGCTGCTTGCTTTTTCCACGAGCACACTGGCTGCGCCTGCGTGCCTTGCACAGGACGCGGGCACCACGTCGGAGCGCGTGCTCGTGGTGCTGGCCCACCCCGACGACGAGCTGGTCATGGCCCCGGCGATCGCCCGGGCGGTGCGTGAGGGCGCGGCGCTGACCGTGCTCTACGCCACCAGCGGCGATGTCGGACCGGGCGTTTCCGGCATGGAGCCCGGCGCGGAATTGGCCGCGGTCCGCGAAGGCGAGGCGCGCTGCTCGATCGAGGCGCTCGGCGGCGGCGATGTCCGCTTCCTGCAGCTTGGCGACGGGCAGCTGGCCACCCAGGCGCATCATCCCGCCAGCGCCGCGCGCCAGCTGGCAAGCGCCGTCGATGCTCTGCTCGACGAACAGGACTTCACGCGTATCCTGACCTGGGGGCCGGACGGCGGCTATGGCCATCCCGACCACCGCATCGTCGATGCGGTGGTCACCGAACGCGTGCAGGCCAGGGGCGAGGACCGCCCTCTCCTCCTCTATCCGGGCATTGCCGCTGGGACGCTTCCCGAAATCCCGCAAATGCAGAGCTGGGCTGTTACGGCCCCGGATTTGCTATCGGTCTCTTACACCTATGACGCCGTCGATCTCGATCGCGCACGCAGGGCGACCCAATGTCACGCGACCCAGTTCAGCGCCGAGGAACGCGCCGCCCTGCCCGACCTGTCCGACCAGACGATCTGGCGCGGATCGGTCCATTTCCGGCCTGCCTTCGCGTCCTCGATTGCCCCGGAGGAGCCGAACGGGGACTGAGGCTGCGGCCAAGCGGTGGAAAACGGCCGCGAAAGGGGCCTGAAAGCTTGGGATTCGCGCCCTCGAAGCCTATATACTCGGCATGGAAGATACCCCTGAGAATACGGGCGCTGCAGCGCCGAAAAAGAACGGTTACGGCGCGGATTCGATCAAGGTCCTCAAGGGCCTCGACGCAGTGCGCAAGCGCCCCGGCATGTATATCGGCGATACCGACGACGGATCGGGCCTCCACCACATGGTGTTCGAGGTGTCGGACAACGCGATCGACGAAGCGCTGGCAGGGCATTGCGACCTCGTCCTGATCGAACTCAACCCCGACGGGTCGGTCAGCGTCGAGGACAATGGCCGCGGCATTCCGGTCGATATGCACAAGGAAGAGGGCGTGTCGGCGGCCGAGGTCATCATGACCCAGCTCCACGCCGGCGGGAAGTTCGAGAACACCAGCGACGACAACGCCTACAAGGTCTCGGGCGGCCTCCACGGCGTGGGCGTGTCGGTGGTCAACGCGCTGTCCGAATGGCTCGAGCTGACCATCTGGCGCGACGGCAAGGAGCATTGGATGCGCTTCGAGCACGGCGATGCGGTGGAAAGCCTGCGCGTCGTCGGTGATGCGCCCAAGGTCGAGCAGAACCCCGACGAGGACGGCTTCAAGAAGGGCACACGCGTCACCTTCAAGGCCTCCGAAGAGACCTTCAAGAACGTCACCGAATTCGATTTCGAGAAACTCGAGCACCGCTATCGCGAACTCGCCTTCCTCAATTCGGGTGTGCGCATCCTGCTGCGCGACAAGCGCCACGAGGAGCCGCTGGAACACAACCTGTTCTACGAGGGCGGGATCGCGGCCTTCGTGAAGTATCTCGACCGCAACAAGCAGGCGCTGGTCGCCGAGCCGATCTCGGTCAGCGCGGAGAAGGACGGCATCGGTATCGACGTCGCGCTCGAATGGAACGACAGCTATTACGAAAACGTCCTGTGCTTCACCAACAACATCCCCCAGCGTGACGGCGGCACCCACCTTGCCGCCTTCCGCACCGCGCTGACCCGCACGCTCAACAATTATGCAGCCGCGAGCGGTCTGATGAAGAAGGAAAAGGTCAGCCTGTCGGGCGAAGACATGCGCGAAGGGCTCACCGCGATCGTCTCGGTCAAGCTGCCCGACCCCAAATTCGGCTCGCAGACGAAAGACAAGCTGGTCTCTTCCGAGGTTCGCCAGCCGCTCGAATCGCTCATGGGCGAGAAGATGACCGAGTGGCTGGAGGAGAATCCCAACGACGCCAAGGCGATCATCCAGAAGGTGATCGACGCCGCCGCCGCACGCGAGGCCGCGCGCCGCGCGCGCGAGATGAGCCGCAAGGGCGCGATGAGCATCGCCTCGCTCCCCGGCAAGCTGGCCGACTGCCAGGACCGCAACCCGGAGAATTGCGAACTCTTCCTGGTCGAGGGTGATTCCGCAGGCGGCTCGGCCAAGCAGGGCCGCGACCGCAAGACGCAGGCGATTCTCCCGCTCAAGGGCAAGATCCTCAACGTCGAGCGCGCGCGCTTCGACCGGATCATCGGCTCGAAGGAAGTGGGCACGCTGATCCAGGCGATGGGCACCGGGCTGCGCGACGAATTCAACCTCGAAAAGCTGCGTTATCACAAGATCGTGATCATGACCGACGCCGACGTAGACGGCGCGCATATCCGCACGCTGCTGCTGACTTTCTTCCACCGCCAGATGCCCGAGATCGTCAAGGCCGGGCACCTCTTCATCGCGCAGCCGCCGCTCTACAAGGTGGCCCGCGGCAAGAGCGAGGTCTATCTCAAGGACCAGGCGGCCTACGACCGCTACCTGATCGCGCAGGGGCTCGACGGGCGCGTGCTCGAATCGCAGGGCGGCGCGGCACGCGGCGGCGGCGAGCTCGAGGCGCTGGTGGATCACGGGTTGCGGATGCGCAATCTGCTCGGCTTCGTGCCGCGCAAATACAAGACCGACCTGATCGAGGCACTGGCGCTGACCGGCGCTCTGGACCCGGCGGGCGATCGCCCGGCGGCGCTCGAGCGGACGGCCGCGCACCTCCAGATGGGCGATCCCGAAGCACGCTGGAGCGCCGCGATCGGCGAAGACGGCAAGGTCCGCCTCAGCCGCGTCTGGCGCGGTGTCACCGACGTTCACGAGATCGACCCTGCCTTCCTCGAGAGCGCCGAGGCGCGCAAGCTCCACCGCATCGCGCAGGACTTCGCCGACGTCTACACCTCGCCCGTGCGCCTGGTGCGCAGCGGCACCGAGGTCGAGCACGATGAAGGCGAGGACGGCGATGGCGAGGACACCGCGATCCTCTCGGACGACGCGATCACCCTGCCTACCCAGCTGCTCGAGGCGGTCATGGCCGCGGGACGCAAGGGCCAGAAGATCCAGCGCTACAAGGGTCTCGGCGAGATGAATGCCGAGCAGCTGTGGGAGACCACGCTCGATCCCGACAACCGCGCATTGCTGCAGGTCAAGGTCGAGGATGCCGACGTCACCGACGAGATCTTCACCCGGCTGATGGGCGACGTGGTCGAGCCGCGCCGCGAATTCATCCAGGACAACGCGCTCAACGTGGCAAACCTGGACGTCTGACCGGATGGGCGGGGGGGCACCAGGCAGGTCGGTCGAGCAGGGCGGGTTCCTGCTCTTCCTCGCGCTCGTCTCGCTCGCGCTGCTGGCGGTGGTGCTGCCCTTCGCCAAGCCGCTGCTGTGGGCGATGCTGGGCGCGATCATGTTCCAGCCGCTGTATCGCTGGTTCCTAGCACGGCGCCCAGAGAAGCCCAGCCAGGCGGCGCTGGCGAGCCTCATCGTGATTCTCTTCGCCGTCGTCCTGCCGGCGCTGTGGATCGGCAGCGCGGTGGTCGACGAGGCCGCCGGCCTGTTCCTCGCCTTTCGCGATGGCGACGTCGATGTCGCGGCCTATTTCCAGCAGGTCTTCGGCGCTCTCCCCGCCAATATCCAGGCCTCGCTCGAGCGGGCGGGCTTCGGCGATTTCGGCGCGGTGCAGGAGCGCGCGAGCGCCTTCATACAGGCGAGCCTCGGCCTCATCGCGACGCAGGCGATTGCCATCGGCGGCAGCGTGTTCGGGTTCGTGCTCGGCTTCGGCATCGCACTCTATGCAGGCTTCTTCCTGCTCCGCGACGGGCGTGCGATCGGCGAGGCGATCCTTTCGGCCCTGCCGATGGAGCGCGGCGTGGCCGAGCGGCTGGCGGAGCGCTTCCTCACCATCGTCCGCGCGACGATCAAGGGCTCGGTCGTGGTCGGTATCGTCCAGGGGGCACTGGGCGCGATCACCTTCTGGATCGTCGGCATTCCCTCGGTGCTGCTGCTCGGGGTGATCATGGCGATCGCCTCGCTACTCCCCGCGCTCGGTCCGGCGATCGTCTGGGTCCCTGCGGCGATCTACCTGCTCGCCACCGGAGCGCTGTGGCAAGGCGTCGTGGTGATCGTCTCCGGCGTGGCGGTGATCGGCATGGCGGACAACGTCCTGCGCCCGATCCTGGTGGGCCGCGACACGGGCATTCCCGACTGGCTGATCCTCGTCACCACGCTCGGCGGGATCGCGCTGATGGGGCTGTCGGGCATCGTCGTCGGCCCGCTCATCTGCGGGCTGTTCCTTGCCGCATGGGGCATTTTCGCCGAGCAGCGCGCCGCCGCCTAGGCAGCCGAAGGCCCGCCCTCAGGCGGCGCGGATATCCTGCGTCCCGCGCGCACCGCCATCCTTGGCATCGAGGCCGTCGAAGATCGCGCCGACGATCAGCGCCAGCTTCTCCTCGCTCAGCCGGTCGTCGATCATCGCGATCATGTAGGGCTGGAGATAGCAGTTCACCATCTGGTTGATGAGCGACATCGCGGTGTCGACCTCGAGCCCGGCGAGGAACCCGTCGGCCTGCGCCTCGGCGATCAATTCGCACAGATAGTGGTCGGCAAGATCGATATAGCTGCGCGCATATTCAAAATAGCGCTCGCCCATTTCGACATAGAGGTTGAAGGTTGCCGGATCGTCGCGGAAGTTCTGCCGCAGCAGGCGGAATCGCCGGGCGAAGAACTCGTACATCTTGCGCCGCGGCGGCAGGTCGGAGGCCATGACCTCGTCCATCACCGCCAGCTTGGGGGCGAACCATTCGCCGGTCACCGCCTCGAGCAAATCGCCTTCGTCTGGGAACACGACATCGAGGCGCGCGCGCGCGATCTTGAGTTCTGCGGCGAGCCGCGTCCGCGTGACCTCTTCGCCCGTCCGCTCCATCAGCGCCATCGCCTCGCGCGCGAAGCGGCTCCGCAATTCGTCGATTTCCTTCTCGCTCACGCCCGGCGCGCTCCCATCGGTTCGAATCGCAAATTAGGGACGCTTTCGGGCGGGTGAAACCCCTTTCCGGTCTAGCCGGCGGATTTCTTCGGCAGACGCGGGAAGAAGGCCGAAGTGCGCGCCTGATAGTCGGCATAGCCCGGGCGCGACTTTTTCATCCCGCCCTCGAGCAGCGGCGCGCCCGACCACCGGGTGAGCGTGAAGGTCAGGAACAACGGGCCGATCACCGTGGCCGCCGCGACCCACCAGCCGGCCGATGCCGCCGCGATCCAGATCCCCCACCAGACGCAGGCATCGCCGAAATAATTGGGATGGCGGGTATAGCGCCACAGGCCCCGGTCCATCACTTGCCCGGCATTGGCGGGGTTCGCCTTGAACCGCGCGAGTTGCCAGTCGCCGACCCATTCGAAGAAAATGCCGAGCGCCCACAGCGCCACGCCGACCAGCGCAAGCCCGCTGACCGGGGTCAGCGAACTGGCCTCGAGAATGCCGTATTGCGCGGGGCTGGAAACGATGAACAGCAGGATCGACTGGCCTAGGAAGACCTTGGTCAGCGCGGCCATGGCGAAGCGCCCCTTCTCGCGATCCTTCCTGAGGATGCGCGCATAGCGCTTGTCTTCGCCCTCGCGCCGCCAGCGCATCAGCAGGTGAAGGCACAGCCGCAGGCCCCAGATCACCGTCATCGCCATCAGCAGCGTGGCGAGCGGGCCCGGGTCGAACAGCCGCAGCCAGCTGACCAGCGCCATCAACGCCATTCCGCCGCCCCAATAGGCGTCGACAAAGCTGACGTCGTTGATCTGGACGGCGAGCACCCAAAGGAGCAGCGCCAGCCCCACGAGGATCACGGCATTTGCTAGCAGCGACTCAAGAATCACCCTTCATCTCCTCGATTGTCTCGGCACTCTTTTCCAGAGCGACGAAGCGATCGCAATCGGGCCGCTTCTCGCGATAGAAGGCGGCGAGCTTGGCCAGGTCGGCGCGATAGTCGCCCGTCGGCATGACCGGTTCGCCCAGACCGCCGCGCATGGTCGCGTTGTTCACCCAGGCGGGGACGATCGGCACGCCCGCGGCCATGGCGATATGGTAGAAGCCGGTGCGCCAGCCGCCCTTGAAAGTGCGCGAACCCTCGGGCGCGATGACCAGAGCGAGATCGTCGGCGCGGGCAAAGGCATCGGCGACCTGCTCGACGTAATTGCCGCTCTTCGACCGGTCGACCGGGATCCCGCCCATGTCGAGCATGAAGTTGGTCGCGGGCCAGCGGAACAGGCTGAGCTTGCCCATGAAGCTCGGCCGGATACCGAGCTCGTGCGTCGCGCCGAGGAAGAAGACGAAATCCCAGTTCGAGGTATGTGGCGCGCCGAGGATGATGAACTTGTCGCAGTCGGGCCGCCCGCCCTCGAGCTGCCAACCCTTCCAGCGATAGAGCGCCACGAGCATGCGCCGCACGATGCGCGACAGCAGCGAAGGCTGACGGTTCGGATCGGTCTGCATTGTCTCTCCCCGCCTCCGCCTAGCACAGCGCCGGCGGAATGCGAGACTACATCCTGAACACGCCGAATTGCGGCTTCTCGGGGATCGGCGCCTCGAGCGTCGCGGCGAAGGCGAGGCCGAGCACGTCGCGCGTCTGGACCGGGTCGATCACCCCGTCGTCCCACAGCCGCGCGGTGGCGTAATAGGGATTGCCCTCGTCCTCGTATTTCTGGCGGATCGGGGCCTTGAATTCCTCCGCCTGTTCCGCCGTCCAGCTGTCGGCGTCGCGGTGGACGGTGGCGAGGACCGATGCGGCCTGTTCGCCGCCCATCACGCTGATGCGCGCATTGGGCCAGGTGAACAGGAAACGCGGACTGTAGGCGCGGCCGCACATGCCGTAATTGCCCGCGCCGAAGCTGCCGCCGATGACCACGGTCACCTTGGGCACACTCGCGGTGGCAACCGCAGTGACCAGTTTGGCGCCGTGCTTGGCGATGCCTTCGGCCTCGTATTTCCCGCCGACCATGAAGCCCGAGATGTTCTGCAGGAACAGCAGCGGAATGCGGCGCTGGCAGGCGAGCTCGATGAAATGCGCCCCCTTCTGCGCGCTTTCGCTGAACAGCACGCCGTTGTTGGCGAGGATTGCCACGGGCATACCCCAGATATGCGCGAAGCCGCAGACCAGCGTGCTGCCGTAATGCTGCTTGAACTCGTGGAACTCGCTGCCGTCGACGAGGCGCGCGATCACCTCGTGGACGTCGTAGGGCGCACGGACATCCTCGGGGATGAGCGCATAGAGATCCTCGGCATCGAATTTGGGCAGCCGCGGCTCGCGCAGTTCGATCGCCTTGGCCGCGGCATGATTGTCGCCGAGGTGGCTGACGATATCGCGTACGATGGTGAGCGCGTGCTCGTCGTTCTCGGCCAGGTGGTCGACCACGCCCGATTTCCTCGCGTGGAGGTCGCCGCCGCCGAGATCCTCGGCGCTGATTTCCTCCCCCGTCGCGGCCTTCACCAGCGGCGGGCCGGCGAGGAAAATCGTCCCCTGGTTGCGCACGATAACTGTCTCGTCGGACATGGCGGGGACATAAGCGCCGCCCGCGGTGCAGCTGCCCATGACGCAGGCGATCTGCGGGATGCCTAGTGCGGACATGTTCGCCTGGTTGAAGAAGATGCGCCCGAAATGGTCGCGGTCGGGGAAGACCTCGGCCTGGTGCGGCAAATTCGCCCCGCCGCTGTCGACGAGGTAGATGCACGGCAGGCGGTTTTCCTGCGCGATTTCCTGCGCGCGAAGGTGCTTCTTGACCGTCATCGGGTAGTAGGTGCCGCCCTTCACGGTGGCATCGTTGCAGACGATCATCACCTGCCTGCCCGAGACGCGGCCGATCCCGGCAATCATCCCCGCGCCGTTGATTTCGTCCCTGCCATACATGCCGTTGGCAGCGAGCTGGCCGATCTCGAGGAAAGGGCTGCCCGGATCGAGCAGGCGCTCGACGCGCTCGCGCGGGAGCAGCTTGCCGCGCCCGACATGCCGTTCGCGACTGCCTTCGGAGCCGCCCAGTGCGGCTGCGGCGACGGTCGAGCGCAGTTCGGCGGCGAGCGAACGGTTGTGCTCGAAACGCGCCTTGGCTTCGGGCGTTTCGCGGTCGAGGGTGGAGGTAAGAACGGGTGCGGTCATCTAGCAGTCATCCATGTCGTCGGCTTCGCTTCTCAAGGCGTCAGGCACCATCGTGCCTTCAAGCCAGCGGCCCTTCATCCATCGCCGGGCAGCAATTGTCGTGTTTGCGGCATAATCGTCCGTGTCGAGCCCGGCCAGCGGCAGGTCGAAGCGTCTGGCCATATCCGCTATCGTTTCGTCGGTAATGGGGTTCCCGTCGCGCACGATATACCGCGCCAGTTCCAGCTCCTGCCCCCAGAAATAGACGTTCTGCGCTTCCACATTGTCCTGCATCCGGCGCGTCTCTTCGGCACGGCCATCGCTGACCATATCCAGCCAGATGTCCGGCATCAGCAGGTCGACCGGGCTGTCCGGTTTCCAGTCGAGCGCATCCGCCTCGACGACTTCGATCTTCGTGCCGAGGCCATCGGGCAGGCGATCGAACAGGCCGATCTCGCGGTTCATCGCGACAATCTCGGGATCGCGTTCGAGAACGGTGATCCGTTCGACCTTGGGGTGGAAGCTGGCCATTGCCGCGGCCCAACCCATTCCGAGGCCGCAAATAACGGTATACGCGCCCGCATTGTCGATGCCGATCCACTGGCTCTCGACTTCCATCGGGCAGATCGACATCCAGACGTCCTTGCCGCGGGTCAGGATCGGCATGTTGTACACGCGGTGGAGACCCGACCAATAGCCCATGGCCACACCGAACGGTATCCCGAACAGCTGCCAGGACTCCGTCTCGACAGGCCGGTAGTAGACTGCCAGCGGATCGCCGTCCCAATCCGGAAGGGCGTCGATATCGACATTCGAAAGATCCGGAGTGCCCTTGCGGGGGTCTGGCTTACCGCCCCATTGGTCTACCATCGCCGTCGGTCCACCGCCCGGATTGGAATCCGGTCAAGTGTGGAAGCGAGAACGACCGCTGCCATGTCAGCGCTTCTTCACGAATTCGGCACGCAGGACCAAGCCCTTGATTCCGGGATACTTGCAGTCGATTTCCTGCGCATCGCCGGTAAGCCGGATCGACTTGATCAGCGTGCCCTGCTTCAGCGTCTGGCCCGCGCCCTTGACCTCGAGATCCTTGATCAGTGTCACCTGGTCGCCGTTGGCGAGCAGATTGCCCACCGCATCGCGCACCTCGACCTGGTCGGCAGCGGCCTGTTTCGCGGCGAGCTCGGAAGCCGGCATCCATTCGCCGCTTTCCTCGTCGTAGACGTAGTTCTCGTCGGCACTCACCCCGCGGCGCCGATCAGTTCGCGGCCGATCAGCATTCGGCGAATCTCGTTGGTGCCGGCACCGATGTCGAGCAGCTTGGCGTCGCGCATGTAGCGTTCGACTGGCCAGTCGAGCGTATAGCCCGCGCCGCCCAGTGCCTGGACGCTCTCGGCCGCCACGCGGAAGGCGTTCTCCGATGCCAGCAGGATCGCGCCCGCCGCGTCGAAGCGGGTGGTGTGTCCGGCATCGCAGCTCTTGGCCACGGCATAGGTGTAGGCGCGCGCCGATTGCAGCGCGACATACATATCGGCGACCTTGGCCTGCATCAGCTGGAAGCTGCCGATCGGCTTGCCGAACTGCTTGCGCTCGCGAAGATAGGGAATGACCGTGTCGAGGCAGGCCTGCATGATGCCGAGCTGGAGGCCGGCGAGCACCACGCGCTCGTAATCGAGCCCGCTCATCAGCACGCCGACCCCGCCGTTGACCGGACCCATCACGCGATCTTCGGGGACGAAGCAGTCGTCGAACACCAGCTCCGCAGTAGGCGAGCCGCGCATGCCGACCTTCTCGATCTTCTGCCCGATCGAAAAGCCCTCGTCGCCCTTCTCGATCAGGAAGGCGGTGATGCCGCGACTTCCCGCGCTGCCATCGGTCTTGGCATAGACCACCAGCGTATCGGCATAGGGTGCGTTGGTGATCCAGAACTTGGTGCCGTTGAGCACATAGCCGTCCATGCCATCGCGCGACGCGGCTTCGGCCTTCAGTTTCATCGAGACCACGTCCGATCCGGCGCCGGCCTCCGACATGGCGAGCGAGCCGACATGCTCGCCGCTGATCAGCGGGCCGAGGTATTTGGCCTTCTGTTCGTCATTGCCCCAGCGGCGGATCTGGTTGACGCAGAGGTTCGAATGCGCCCCGTAGGAGAGGCCGAGCGAGGCCGAGGCGCGGCTGACTTCCTCGACCGCGATGACGTGTTCGAGATAGCCAAGGCCGAGGCCGCCGTCTTCTTCCGCCACGGTGATGCCGTGCAGGCCCAGCTCACCCATCTGAGCCCACAGCTCGGCGCGGGGAAAATAATCCTCGCGGTCGATCTTCTCCGCCAACGGAGCGATCTGCTCGTCGGCGAAGCGGGCGACGGTGTCGCGGATCATCTCGGCGCTTTCGCCGAGCTGGAAATCGAAATCGGGGGTCGCGCGCATGGTCTCTCCTCAAATGCCTCGCGAAATTCGTATGCGCGCGAGCCGATAGCCGAGCGCGCATCGGGGGGCAAACCCAATGGCTCCTTCACACGCAATCGGAAGCAATCTTGCTTTTTGAGTTATGCCTCCGATGCCATTTGTGGCTATGGGGCCTGCAGGGACGTAATCATGTACCACACGCACGCCACCCCGTGGCCCGACGGCAAGCCGCCGGCGGAGGCCTATTGCGACGAGGACCAGCGCCTCGCGATCCTCGCTGCCCATGGCACCGATGCGATGGTCGACGACCCCGAGTTGCAGGGAATCGCCAGCCTCGCCGCCAGGATCTGCCACGCACCGATGGCCATGGTCACCCTGGTCGAAGAGGAGCGCCAGCTGTTCCTGGCCCGGACCGGGCTCGAGGCGCGCGAGACGCCGCGTTCGACGAGCTTCTGCGCCCACGCCATGCTCGGCGCCGAATCCCTGGTAATCAGGGATGCGCGCGAGGATGCCCGCTTCGCCGACAACCCGCTGGTGACCGGCGAGCCGCATGTCCGCTTCTATGCGGGACATCCGCTGGTTTCGTCCGAAGGGGCGCCGCTCGGGGCCCTTTGCGTGATCGATACCGTACCGCGCGCCGACGGTCTCACCGAAATCCAGCGCGAAACGCTGGTGGTGCTCGCCAAGTCGGTCATGCGGCGTATTTCGCAGCAGAGGTTGGGTGCGACCGCCGAGAAGGCTGTGAATCTGCGCGAAAACTATCTCCAGCGGATGATCGACAGCGTGCCGGGGATCGCCTGGTCGGCCGATGCCGCCGGGAATTTCGACTATATCAATCCGCAGTGGACCGAACTCACCGGTCTGCCGGCCCCGCGAACCCTGACCGACTGGCAGGCGGCGGTTCACCCGGAGGACTGGGAGAATGCGGCTGGCGCCTTCCAGCGCGCGCTCGATAGCGACACGCCCTTCGAATACGAGTGGCGGCTCAAGCTGGCCGACGGCGATTACCGCTGGATGCTGTCGCGCGCGGTGAAATCGCCCGTCGGCAATGGCGAGACCCGCTGGTTCGGCACGGTGATCGAGATCGACCGCCAGCGGCGCCTGTCCGAGGCGCGCGACCTTTTGGCGAACGAGCTCTCGCACCGGATCAAGAACATCTTCGCCGTGGTCTCGGGCCTCATCGCCATTCGCGCACGCGGCAAGCCCGAGGTCGCCGAATTCGCCGATGCGCTCAACCAGGCGATCCGCGCGCTGAGCGCGGCGCACAACCATGTGCGCCCCGGCAATGCGGAAAGTCCCGGGACGCTTTCGGGCCTGCTCGCGGACCTGCTCGCACCCTATGGCTCGGCCAGGGACGGGCGGTTCAGCATCGGCGGGCCGGGCATTGCCATCAGCCCCCGGGCGGCGACGCCGCTGGCGCTGATCTTTCACGAACTGGCCACCAACTCGGCCAAGTACGGCGCGCTGTCCTGCCCCGAAGGCCATGTGACCGTCGTCGTGGAGGAAGCCGGCCCGGACGGAAACGAGATCTGCGTCACCTGGGACGAAAGCGCGCGCAGCTGCGACATCCCCGAGGCGGGCGAGCACGAGGGGTTCGGCTCGCGACTGCTGCGCATGGCCGTGGAAGGACAGCTTGGCGGCACATTCGAGCGCCGTCATTCGGAAGACGGCCTCAGCGTAACGATCACCGTTCCCCGCACGTCGATCGAAAGCTGACCGCTCGTGCGGCTTGCGCCGCCTGGCCTGCTGTGCTTTGCCCCCTGCATGCGACGGGCTCTAGCAATCAACGGACGCTGGCTGGCCACGGCGATCGTGCCGTTCGCGCTCGCCGCCTGCAGCGCGCAAGAAGCGGACGAAGCCACCCCCACAGCCGCGGGCGAAGCGAGTTCGAGCGCCACCCCGATGCCCTCGGAAGAACCCGCTCCCGAAGCCCTCGCCGCAACCGCCTGGCGCGCCATGTCCGAGGACGGGGCGCGCTACACCACCTATCTCGATCCCGACGGAAGCTATCGCGACTTGCGTAACGGCGACCCCTGGCAGATCGGCAGCTGGCGCTATATCGATGGCGAGGAGGGCAAGCGGCTGTGCTTCGAGCCCGATGACGAAAACGGGCTCGAACGCTGCTGGGAGCCCGGCCGGATGTCGGGCGACACCATGCGCGCCAAGGGCGACAGCGGGGTGACGATCGAGCTCGAACGGGTGGACTACCAGCCGCCCGCGGAAGCCGACGACGATGCCGCGTGACCGACGCACGGCAAGCCCTGCTCGAATTCCGCGACCTGCACAAAGACTACGGCACGACGATGGCCGTGGACGACGTCTCGCTCGCGATCGATCGCGGCGCCTTCGTGGCGCTGGTCGGTGCATCGGGGTCGGGCAAGTCGACCCTGCTCAAGGCGGTGAACCGGCTGGTCGAGCCGAGCAGCGGCGCGGTGCTGTTCGACGGCGAAGACGTCGAGAACCTGCCGCTCGCCGCGCTGCGCCGCCGGATCGGCTACGTCTTCCAGTCGATCGGGCTGTTCCCGCATATGAGCGTGGCCGAGAACATCGCCATCGGCCCCCGGCTGGTGGGCGAGCGCCTGCCCGAAGCACGCATCACCGAACTGCTCGAACTGGTCGACCTCGACCCGGCCATGGCTCCGCGCATGCCCGACGAATTGTCCGGCGGCCAGCGCCAGCGCGTCGGTGTTGCCCGTGCACTCGCTAGCGAGCCGCAGCTGCTGCTGATGGACGAACCCTTCGGCGCGCTCGACCCGGTCACGCGCGACGCGCTCGGCGAACGCGTGCGCGCGCTCCATGCCAAGCTCGGTCTGACCACGGTGATGGTCACCCACGACATGGCCGAGGCGCTGCTGCTGGCCGAACGCGTGCTGGTGATGGACGAGGGCCGGATCGTCGCCGACGAGACCCCGCATGCGCTGCTCGACGGGGCCGGCGGCGATATCGCGCAGGCGCTGGTGGCGGTCCCGCGCGGACAGGCCGACCGGCTGGCCGAGCTCGCCCGGTGAACGGCATCTGGACCACCCTGCTCGGCCTCGGCGACAAGCTCGCCGCGCATGTCCTTCTATCCGCTTCGGCGATTGCGCTGGGCATCGCGGTCGCGCTGCCCCTGGCGATCTGGGCGAGCCGCTCGGAAGCGGTCGCGCGCACCACGCTCGGTTTCGCCAGTCTCGTCCAGACGATCCCGGCGCTGGCGCTACTGGCGCTGTTCTTCCCCATCCTGCTGAGCCTGCGCGCGGTCTTCGGCGAGGGGCTGCCGACGCTCGGCTTCCTTCCCGCGCTGCTCGCGCTCGCGCTCTATGCACTGCTGCCGATCCTGCGCAATGCAGTGACCGCGCAGGCCAATCTCGATCCCGGTGTGATCAAGGCGGCGGACGGTGTCGGGATGAGTTTCTGGCAGCGGCTGCGGCTGGTCGAGGCACCGCTCGCCGCGCCCTATGTCATGGCCGGCATCCGCACCGCGGCGGTGTGGACGATCGGCGCGGCGACGCTGTCGACCACCATCGGCCAGCCGAGCCTGGGCGATCCGATCTTCGCCGGGCTGCAGACGCAAAACTGGGTGCTGGTGCTTGCCGGCTGCATCGCCAGCGCCGGGCTGGCGCTGATCGCCGATGCACTGCTGGGCACGATCGAACATGGCCTCAAGACCCGGCAGCGCGTGCTGACTTTCGGCGGGCTCGGCGCGGTCGCGCTCGGCATCCTCGCGGCACTCGCGGTCCAGTTCGCCGGGCGCAGCGAAGATCGCATCGTCATCGGCGCCAAGGGCTTTTCCGAACAATACATCCTCGCCCGGCTGATCGGCCAGCGGCTCGAGGATGCGGGCTATGCGGTCGGCTATCGCGACGGGCTGGGATCGGCGGTGGCCCACCGCGCGGTATCGACCGGGGCAATCGATATCCTCGTCGACTACACGGGCACGATCTGGACCAACCAGATGGAGCGCAGCGACAACCCTTCGCGCGACGCCATGCTCGCCGACATCATCGACTGGGAAAGTCGCACCAGCGGGACGCATGTGCTCGGCCGACTGGGCTTCGAGAACGCCTATGGTCTCGCCATGCCGCGCGCCAGGGCGCAGGCCGAGGGATTGACCAGCATCGGCGACCTGGCCGCGAAGGCGCAGGGCATGACGATCGGGGGCGATCCCGAATTCTTCGAGCGACCCGAATGGATCGCGGTGCGCGACGCCTATGGCCTGCGCTTCGCCGCGCGCCGCAATTTTTCGCCCACCTTCATGTACAATGCGCTGCGGGCGGGCGAAGCCGATGTGATCGGCGCCTATACCTCCGACGGACGTATTGCGGCGGACGACCTCGTCATACTCGACGATCCGCAGGGTGCCTTCCCCAACTACGACGCCATCGTCCTCCTCGCGCCCGAGGCGGGAGAAGACGAACGCCTGCTCGAAGTGCTCCACCCGCTGGTCGGCGCGATCGATGTCGATGCGATGCGCGAGGCTAATTTTTCGGTCGACCGCGAGAGCGACAAGCTGTCGTTCGAAGAAGCCGCGCGCCGACTGGCGGAGCGCGCCGGACTGTGAAAGCTAGCGCGCTCGGGTCCAGACCTGCGTCTTGCAGAAGGGCCTGATGCAGCCTTTCACCTCGAGCTGGTTGGCGCCCTTGCGGCGGATGACCGAGCGATAGGTCTTGCCGCTCTTGGGATCGTAGATCGTCCCGCCCCATTCGTCGCCCTTGTCGGCGAAACCGGTCAGGATCGCCATCCCCAGCAGCTTGCGCGCGCGTTTGGTTTGGTCGCTGTTGTGGACGTCGCGCTGATCGTCCCCTTGCGGCGGAGGTACGAGGAATTGCGCGATCCGCCCACAGGTGCTCGCCCCGCAGGCGCCGATCTGGATCACCGCGGTCTTCTCGGCATTGATCCAGCGCCCCTCGACGGGTTCCGCGGCCAGCAGGGGCGCTGCGGCGAGCGCCGCTGCGGCAAGGGCAATCAGGCGTTTCATTTCTCGGATCTCCTCCGTTCCCCTTCGGGAAAGCCGGCCCCGCGCGGCCAATCGCGCGCGCTCAGCGCCATGGCTTTGAACAATTCGCCCATTTCGCCGGGCTGAACCAGGCGATCATATGCTTGCGCCAGCTCGTCGGCGCGATCCGGCGTCGCCTTGGCCAGGGCCTGTGCGCGCAGGCCGATGCCCATCGCGGTGAGCCAGGCGCCCTGCGTGGTCAGCGAGCTGGCCACGCCCTCGCGCCGCGCGATCGCATCGAGCGTGACGAAATCGACATGCGCGGTGAGGTCCATCTCGCCCGGCGCGGCGAAGACATCGACCTTATCATGCGCGCGCACCGCCTGCAGCGTCGAGCCGCTGCGTGGCGCGAGATGACCGTAATCGATAAACAGCGCCGCCCCGCCCTGAACGTCGAGCCTGCGCGCGAGCGCCTCGACCAGCGTCGCCGCGGCCGGGCAGGTCTCGATCACCGTGCCCGGCGTCGCCGCGCGCTGCGCTTCGGGCACCGCCTCGTCCATCGGGCTGGGCCCCGCCACGAAGGTGAAGGCTCCATTATCGTCGAGCGCGACCATCCGCTCGCGCCAACCCTTCTCGGTCATCACCAGCTGGCGCACCGGCAGCGCATCGAGGAATTCGTTCGCGAGCAGCAGGATCGGCCGGTCGTCGGGCAGCGTATCGAGCGTGTCGTGGAAGCGCGCGCCGGAGAGCGCACCGCCCTGGATCCGGCGCAGAGCTTCGGACCCTTCGACCAGATGCACCTCGGGCCGCAGCCCCTGGCTCGCCATCGCCCGCAGCGCATCCTTCGCCAGCGTTCCGCGACCGGGGCCGAGCTCGACGTAGATCGCCCCGGCCGGTCGCCCCGCGCGCGCCCAGATGTCTGCCAGCCACAGCCCCGCCAGCTCGCCGAACATCTGGCTGATTTCGGGCGCAGTGGTGAAATCTCCGGCCGCGCCCAGCGGATCGCGCGTGGTGTAGTAGCGCGCGTTGCTCTCGCCCATATAGCGCGACACGGGCATCGGCCCGTGCTGCGCGATCAGGCGCCGAAAGCTGTCCGCGAGCCCGGTCTCGCCGGCCTCGCTCATGCCGAAGGCGACGCGACCTTCGCCGCTCCGCCCACGGGCGGCTTCACCAGCGCATAGACCAGCACCACGATCCCGATCCCGATCATCGGCAGGCTCAGCCACTGCCCGCGCGACAGGCCGGTTTCGGTGACGACATAGGCGAGATAGGCATCGGGAGCGCGGAAGAATTCCATCAGGAAGCGGCCCATCCCCATACCGATGGTGAAGATCGCCACCAGCAGGCCCGGGCGATAGCGCGCGCGGGTCTTCCAGAACAACGCCAGCAGCAGCAGGCCCAGCAGCAGCCCTTCGAAGCCTGCCTGGTAGAGCTGGCTGGGATGGCGCGGCAGCTGCTCGGGATCGGTCGGGAAGACCATCGCCAGCGGGAAATCGCTGTCGACCGGGCGCCCGTAGAGCTCGCCATTGATGAAGTTCGCAAGCCGCCCGAGCATGTATCCGACGGGCACGTTGACTGCGATGTAATCGCTCACCCGCAGCCAGTTCAGCCCGCCACGCCAGGCGACCCAGCTGATCGCGATGAGCACGCCGATCACGCCGCCATGAAAGCTCATCCCGCCTTCCCAAAGCTTGAACAGTTCGACCCCGCCGAATAGCTCGGGCTTGTAGAAAGCGGCATAGCCGAGCCGCCCGCCGAGGATCACTCCGAGCGTGCAGTAGAAGAACAGGTCGTCGGCATGGCGCTGCGCCATCGGGGCGCCGGGCGCCTTGATCATTTTCGACAGGTGCCAGTAGGCGAGGACGATGCCGAGAAGGTAGGCCAGCGAATAGAAGCGCAACTGGAACCCGCCGATCTCGAAAAGATAGGGCCTGAGGCCGAGGTTTTCCCAGTAGATCGGTTCCGCCGCGCCCGATGCAGCCAGTAGTGACAGCAAGTGCTTATCCCCTTAGAGGTGTTGCCAAGGCCGCGACCGGCGACCCATCGGGGCGGCTTTTGGCATAGCAGGGGTTTTGGGGAAAGCCTGCGTCGAGCCGCAATATATGCGCGAGCCTCGGGCACGAGCACGCGCGCCGATTGGAGAGGACACGAAACAACCCATGCCGACACAACTCGACAAGGACATCCACCGCATCACCGCTGCGGTCACTGCCCCCGGCCAGATGTTCGAGCTGACCGAAGTCACCCGCCGCGGGGTCCCCATGCCCGCGTTCAAGAACGCCCCGCCGAGCCTCGCCCACTACTTCGCGCATTTCTGCAACGAGAAGAAGGACGAGCTGTTCATCGTCGATGGCGAGATGCGGCTGACCTTCGGCGAGATCTGGCATGCCGCGAGCCATGTCGCGCACGGGCTGGCGACCATGCACGGGATCGAGAAGGGCGACCGCGTCGGCATCGCCGCGCGCAATTCGGCCAACTGGATCATCGCCTATATGGGCGTGCTGATGGCCGGCGGCTGCGCGACGCTGCTCAACGGCTGGTGGACCGGCGAGGAGCTCGCCTATGGTATCGATCTGTGCGAGTGCAAGCTGGTGCTCGCCGATCCGCAGCGCGCCGCCCGGCTCGAGGGGGTCGACCATTCGGCCCAGCTGGTCACCTTCGACCACGGCCGGCCCGCCGAAGGGCTCGCCCCGGTCTGGGCCGCGGGCGATACGGCGATGCGGATGCTCGGCGAGATCGGGCCCGACGACCTCGCGACCATTCTCTATACTTCTGGATCCACGGGCCACCCCAAGGGCGCCTATTCGGACCATCTCGGCGTGGTCTCGGGGACGATGAACTACGTCTGCCAGACGGCGATGATCCTCCAGCTGCTGACCGAGCGCGACGAGGCGCCCACCGTCCAGCCGAGCGCGCTGGTCGCGGTGCCGCTGTTCCACGTCACGGGCGAGGTCCCGCTGCTGCTGCAGAGCTTCGCGCTGGGGCGCAAGCTGGTGCTGATGCCCAAATGGGACGCGACCGAGGCGCTGCGCTTGCTCGAAGGGGAGCAGATCACCTATTTCGTCGGCGTGCCGCTGATGAGCTACGAGATCGCGGTCCATCCCGAGCGCGAGAAATACGACCTTTCGCAGTGCAAGACCTTTGCCGGCGGCGGCGCGGCGCGGCCGATCGAGCACGTCAAGAAGATCAAGGACGCCTTCCAGGACGGCTACCCCGTGCTCGGCTACGGCCTCACTGAAACCAATGGCGTGGGCGCGGGCAATCTCAACGAGAACTACCTCGCCAAGCCGAGCAGCACGGGCATGCCCTCGCTGCCGCTGGTCGACATGGCCATCCTCGACGACGACGGGCAGCCGATGGCGCAGGGCAAGGTCGGCGAGGTTTCGATCCGCTCGGTTTGCAACTTCCTAGGCTATTGGAAGAACGAGGAAGCGACCAGCGCCGCCTATTCGGACCAGGCCTATTTCCGCACGGGCGATCTCGGTTATCTCGACGAAGACAACTACCTCTTCATCGTCGACCGCAAGAAGGACATCATCATCCGCGGCGGCGAGAATATCTCGTGCATCGAGGTGGAAGAGGCGATCTACGCCCATCCAGCGGTGGCCGAATGCTCGGTCTTCGGCCTGCCCGACGAGCGCTTCGGCGAGATCCCGGCAGCGGTCTACTACACGCACGAAGGCAAGGATGTGACGGTCGAGGACCTGCAGGAATTCCTGCGCGAGCACATCGCCGCCTTCAAGGTGCCGACCGTGATGTGGAAGAGCGAAGAGCAGCTGCCGCGCCTTGGCACGCAGAAGGTCGACAAGCGCAGCGTCAAGGCGGCCTATGCCAAGGAGCATCTCGCCGCTTGAGCACCGCCCGCATTCCCCGCCAGCGTGCGATCATCAACCGCCGCCGGCTGGCCGCCGAGATCGACGCGCTGGCCGGAGAGCGGGGCGACAAGGCCCGACCCGAGATCGTCGGGCTGCTCAAGGACGCGCTCGACAGCGGGCGCGCCGAGCTTGCGCGGCGGCTCGAGGAAAAGCCCTCGGCAGGCCACGAGAACGCCGGCGGCTTCGCCTTCCTGATCGACCAGCTGATCCGCGTGATCCACGACCATGCGGTGACCCACCTCTACCCCAACGCCAATCGGTCGCAGGCCGAACGGCTCGCGATCATGGCGGTGGGGGGATACGGCCGCGCCGAAATGGCGCCGCATTCGGATGTCGACATCGCCTTTCTCGTCGGCGGCCGGAAGACCGCCTGGTGCGAACAGGTGGTCGAGGCGATGCTCTACCTGATGTGGGACCTGGGGCTCAAGGTCGGCCATTCGACGCGCACGCTCGACGAGGCGATGCGCCTGTCGAAGAGCGATCTCACCATCCGCACCTCGCTGCTCGAAGGGCGCTATGTCTGGGGCGACCAGGAGCTCTACGACGAAGGGTCGCGGCGCTACACGGCCGAGGTGGTGCACGGTAACGAGCGCCAGTTCGTCAGCGAGAAGCTGGCCGAGCGCAATGCCCGCCACAAGCGGATGGGCGACAGCCGCTATGTCGTCGAACCCAATGTGAAGGACGGCAAGGGCGGCCTGCGCGACCTCCACACGCTCTACTGGATCGGCAAGTTCATCCACCGTGTGCGCGCGGCGGCCGAACTGGTCGACGTGGGACTGTTCACCCCGGAGGAATATCGCAGTTTCCGTCGGGCGGAGAACTTCCTCCTCGCGGTTCGCAGCCACATGCATGTGGTCACCGGCCGCGCCGAGGACCGGCTAACCTTCGACCTCCAGCGCCGCATCGCCGAGCGGATGAATTTCGCCGAACGACCGGGCAAGAGCGCGGTCGAACGCTTCATGCAGTTCTATTTCCTCCAGGCGAAGCGTGTCGGCTCGCTCACCGGCGTGTTCCTCGCGCATATCGACGACCAGTTCGAGGCCAAGACCGCGCGACGCGGCTTCTTCGCCGGGTGGAAGGCGAAGGCGCGGATACTCAAGGGCTATCGCGTGTTCGGCGGCAAGATCGCAGCGCCGTCGGACGACTGGTTCCGGAAGGACCCGGTCCGGTTGATCGAGATCTTCCAGCTGGCCGAGGCCGAGGAGCTCGAGATCCATCCCGAGACGATGCGCCAGGCCAATCGCGACAGCGGGCTGATCGACGCCGCGATACGCGAGGATGCCCGCGCCAACACGCTGTTCCTCGACCTGCTGTGCGGGCGCAACGATCCCGAAACCGTGCTGCGCTGGATGAACGAGGCGGGCGTGTTCGGAAAGTTCGTGCCCGATTTCGGCAAGGTCAACGCGCAGATGCAGTTCGACATGTACCACCACTATACGGTGGACGAGCACACCATCCGTGCGATCGGCCTCCTCAACAAGATCGAGAAAGGCCAGCTCGCCGACGACCATCCGCGTGCCACCCGGCTGATCCACAAGGTCAATTCGCGGCGGGTCGCCTATGTCGCGGCGCTGCTGCACGATATCGCCAAGGGGCGCGGCGGCGACCATTCGGTGCTCGGCGCCGAAGTGGCGGAGGAGCTGTGCCCGCGCTTCGGCCTCACCGACAGCGAGACCGAGATGGTCGCCTGGCTGGTGCTCAACCACCTGCTGATGAGCCACACCGCACAGAAGCGCGACCTGACCGATCCCAAGACGATCGAGGATTTCGTCGGCCAGGTGCAGAGCGCCGAACGGCTGCGGCATCTCGCCATCCTCACCGCGGTCGACATCCGCGCGGTCGGGCCGGGCACGTGGAACAGCTGGAAGGGCCAGCTGCTCGGCGAGCTCTACGACATCTCGAGCGAGCGGCTGCGGCTCGGCCACATGCGTCACGGACGCGAGCAGAAGGTGGCGCACAAGCAGGGCGAGGTCAGGGAGATTCTCGGAGGCAAGGCCGCGCTGGTCGACGATCTCGCCAAGACCATGGGCGAGGCCTACTGGATCGCCGAGCCGATCGACATCATCGCGCTCAACCTCGTCCATTACGCGGCGGCGCGCGAGCTCGAGCACGAGCTGTCGATCCACTGCGAGTTCTACGAAGCCCGCGGAGCGACCCTGGTGACGGTGATCGCCGCCGACCACCCGGGCCTGTTCTACCGCATCGCTGGCGGCATCCATCTCGCCGGGGGCAATATCATCGACGCCCGGATCCACACCACGCGGGCCGGCTGGGCGCTCGACAACTTCCTCGTCCAGGACCCGCATGGCGAACCCTTCGCCGAAGAAGGCCAACTCGCGCGGCTCGAGCAATCGATCGCCGACGCGCTCGCCAACAGGGTCGACCTCGCACCGCGCCTCGCCCAGCGCCCGCTGACGCACAGCCGCGCGCGCGCCTTCGATGTCGCCCCGCGCGTGCTGTTCGACAACAAGGCCTCGAACCGTTTCACCGTGATCGAGGTCAACGCGCGCGATCGCCCGGCGCTGCTCAATCGCCTCGCGCGCGTGCTGTTCGAAAGTCGCCTGGTCGTCCAGTCGGCGCATGTCACCAATTACGGCGAGCGCGCGGCGGACACCTTCTACGTCACCGATCTCACTGGCGGGAAGCTCGAACCAGGCGAACGGATGAACCGGATCGAGGCGCGGCTGATGGAAGCCGCCAGCGATGCGCTGCAGGACCGGCTCGAAAACGCGTAGGAGCGTGCCCTAAGGCTTGGCGGGGCGCTCGCCGAACAGCGCGGTGCCGACGCGGACATGCGTTGCGCCGAGCTTGATCGCGGTCTGGTAGTCGCCGCTCATGCCCATGCTGCGGCCCCAGGACTCGTCTGCCAGCCCGTGGTCGCGGGCGAGTTTGTCGAGGAAGGCGAAGAAGGGCGCGGGTTCGATCTCGAAGGGCGGGATGCACATCAGTCCGGCAAGCGGGATGTCGGCGGCACGCGCCTGTTCCAGCAGCGCGGGCAGCTCTGCCACCGGGCAACCGCCCTTCTGCGGTTCCTCGCCGACATCGACCTGGACGAAGCAGGGGATGCGCCGGCCGAGCTTGTCCATCGCCTTGGCGAGCGCCTTCACCAGGCTCGGCCGGTCGAGCGAATGGATCGCGTCGAAAAGCGCCACCGCGTCCTCCGCCTTGTTCGACTGCAACTGGCCGATGAGGTGGAGCTGCACCGCCGGATGCGCCTCGCGCAGCGCAGGCCATTTGCCCTGCGCTTCCTGCACGCGGTTCTCACCGAAATGGCGCTGGCCTTGGCGCAGCAGCGGTTCGATCGCCTCGGCGTGATGCATCTTGCTGACCGCAACCAGCGTCACCTCCTCGACCTCACGCCGGGCGATCGTGCAGGCCTTGGCGATATTCGCCTGCACCTGCTGAAGCGGAGTCTCTGCCTTTTCCATCGCGCCGCGCTATAGCGTGTGCGTGACACGAGAACAGCCCTCCCTTCCCCTGCTCTGGCTGCTCAGCGATGCGCGCAACGATGCGACGATCGAAGATGCCTTGCGCACCTTGCCGCCGGGCTCGGGCTTCGTGTTCCGCCACTACCATCTCGATCCCGAGACGCGGCACGCACGCTTCGACGTGTTGGCCGACGTGGCCCGCCAATACCGCCATGTCGTGATCCTTTCCGGCCCGCAGGAGTGGGGGGCGGACGGGCACTACGGCCCTTCCGACAGCCTCGGCGCGGGACTGCGCCTCGCCACCGCGCATGATGGGGAGGAACTGCAGGCTGCAATCGCGGCGGGAGTCGACGGTATATTCCTTTCGCCCGTCTTTCCCACCGCCTCACACCCCGGCGCCGCAACGCTCGGCGTGCACGGCTTCCATGTCCTCGCCCAGCAATCGCCCGTACCGGTGATCGCGCTCGGCGGGATGACCCACGAGCGAGCGCGCGAGCTCGACTGGCCGCGCTGGGGGGCGATCGACGGACTCGCTTCGACGAAGGTCGCTTGACGCGCGACTCCCCGAGGACTCATACTGCGCGCTCTCGACGGATCAGGGGAATTTTCATGGCTACGCGCGCAGGCGCAGCACCCGATTGGCGCGCGGCCTTCCGCCGCAGCTTCCGCCGCGCCACGCATATGGCGGGGGCGGGGCTGCTGTTCGCGCTGCTCGTCTTCCTCGCGCTGGCACTGGCGAGCTACACCCAGACGGATCCAAGTTCCTCGACTGCGGCGAGCGGGGAGGACATCCGCAACTGGATGGGGGCGAGCGGCGCCTGGATCGGCGAACGCGCGCTCAACTATTTCGGCATCCCCGCGGTCTTGCTGCTGCCGCTGCTGTATATTTCCGCGCGGCGGCTGTGGAGCGGGGTCGAGCACGAGGACGAGGAAGAGACCCCTGGGCGCTGGTGGGGGCCGTTCGCGCTGTTGCTCGCGGCGATGGTCCTGCTCGGCACCGTGCTGGCGCTGGTGTTCGAGGCCACGAACAGTAGCCTTCCGGCTGGCTATGGCGGGCTTTTCGGCCAGCTTGGCGGGCTCGGGATCGAGGCGGTGGCCGACCGCTTCGGCGGCGATTTCGCCGGCTGGATCGTGCTCGCGCTGGCGCTGGTCGCGCTGGGCGGCGGCGTCGCGCTGGTCACTCGCGTCTTCGCGATCGACTGGGCCCAGTTCCTCACCCTGCCCGATTTCATCGCACGCAAGGCGCAGCTCCCCGAACTCGATCTCCCGCTGGTGCCCAAGAAGCAGAAGCGCGCCATGCTCCTCGACCAGGAGGACGATGGCGACACCGAGGCTGCACCGCCACGCGAATCGCGCCGCGCGCCCGAGATCGCCGATCCCGCGCCGCTGCCCGCGCAGTCGAAGCCGTCCAAGCCCAAGCAGCGCGACATGTTCGCGAGCTTCCAGCTGCCGAGCCACGATCTGCTCGACGACGCGCCCGAGAATGCGGCGCCCAAGCTCGACAAGATGGCGCTCGAGCGCAACGCGCGCCTGCTCGAGAACGTGCTCGACGATTTCAACGTCAAGGGCGAGATCACCGCCGTCCGCGCCGGGCCGGTGGTGACGATGTACGAGCTCGAACCCGCGCCCGGCATCAAGGCCAGCCGCGTGGTCGGCCTGGCCGAGGACATCGCGCGCAACATGAGTGCGATCAGCGCGCGCGTTTCGCCGATCCCGGGCAGGACCGTGATCGGCATCGAGCTGCCCAATGCCGACCGCCAGATGGTCAGCTACAAGCAACTCGCGCAGTCGGCGGCCTTCGTCGACCACAAGGGCAGCCTGCCGATGATCCTCGGCAAGGACATCGCGGGCGAGCCGATCGTCGCCGACCTCGCCGTCATGCCGCATCTGCTCGTCGCGGGCACCACCGGCTCGGGCAAGTCGGTCGGCCTCAACGCGATCCTGCTGTCGCTGCTCTACCGCTTCACGCCCGACGAGTGCCGATTGATCCTGATCGATCCCAAGGTGCTCGAACTCAAGACCTACGACGACATTCCGCATCTCCTCAGCCCGGTGGTGACCGAGCCGCACAAGTCGGTCCGCGCGCTCAAATGGGCGGTCGAGGAGATGGAGAAGCGCTATCGCATGATGTCGAGCGTCAATTCGCGCAACATCGCCGGCTTCAACGAGAAGATCCGCTCCGCCATCGCCAAGGGCAAGCCGCTCGGCCGCCGGGTGCAGACCGGCTTCGACCCCGAGACCGGCGAGGAGCTCTACGAGGAAGAGCAGCTCGATTACGAACCGCTGCCGCTCATCGTCCTCATCGTCGACGAACTCGCCGACCTGATGGTCACCGTGGGCAAGGAAATCGAGGTGCTGATCCAGCGCCTCAGCCAGAAGAGCCGCGCCGCGGGCATCCATTTGATCATGGCGACGCAGCGCCCCAGCGTCGACGTCATCACCGGCGTCATCAAGGCGAACCTGCCGACGCGGATCAGCTTCAAGGTCACCAGCCGGATCGACAGCCGCACCATCCTCGGCGAGCAGGGCGCCGAGCAGCTGCTGGGCAAGGGCGACATGCTCTACAAGCCCAATACCGGCGCGATGATCCGCGTCCACGGCCCCTTCGTCAGCGACGAGGAGGTCGAGCGCGTGGCCGATCACTGGCGTGCGCAGGGCAAGCCCGACTACGTCGATGCGGTCACCGAAGAACCCGAGGACGGCGGGTTCAATTTCGAGGACGAGTTCACCGCGAGCGACAATCCCGAAGAGCGCAAATACCGCCAGGCGTGCCAGATCGTGGTCGAGAACCAGAAGGCGAGCGGGTCGTGGCTGCAGCGCCAGATGGGGGTCGGCTACAACACCGCCGCAAAATGGATCGAGCGCATGGAAAGCGAAGGGCTGGTCGGCCCGGCGAACCATGTCGGTCGGCGCGAGATCTTCCGTGACCAGGACGGCAACCCGATCTGACGATGCTGCGGAAGAGGCGGGACTTTCGCGGGGCAGCCCGCTAGATCGCCCGGCGATGGCTCATACCTCAGACATTCCCGCCGACGACTGGTCCGAAGAACTCGACGACAAGCCTGGCACCGACTACGCCAAGCGGCGCCCGATCAGTCGGCTGACGGTCCTGCGCGCGATCGCCGAAGTCCGCATGTGGTGGCGCGACGGCGTCATCGCCGATCTCGACCATGTCGCGACGATCGAGCGTGTGCGCGGCGAATCGCTGCTTACCAGTCGCTATGTCTTCATGACCGCGATGAGTGCCGGGATCGCCATCCTCGGCCTGCTGCTGTCGTCACCTGCGGTGGTCATCGGCGCGATGCTGCTCTCGCCGCTGATGAACCCGATCATCGGCACCGGATTCTCGCTCGCTACCGGCGATGCCGACTGGCTGCGGCGCTGCGGCAAGGCACTCGCCGCCGGCTCGATCTTCGCAATCCTGTTCTGCGCGCTGATCGTCTTCCTTTCGCCGCTGCAGACGGTGACCGAGGAAATCGCCGCGCGCACGCGGCCCAACCTCTTCGACCTGCTGGTGGCGCTGTTTTCGGCTCTGGCGGGCTCCTATGCCGTGATCCGCGGACGCGAGGGCACCATCGTCGGCGTCGCCATCGCCACCGCATTGATGCCGCCATTGGCGGTGGTCGGCTTCGGCCTCGCGACCTTCAACTGGACCGTATTCGCCGGGGCGCTGGGCCTGTTCGTGACCAACCTCGTCACCATCGGCCTGACCGCCGCCGTCATGGCCAAGCTCTATGGTTTCGAGTCCGATGCGACGAAGCGCAAGGGCAAGCTGCAATCGCTGGTGATCCTGACGGTGTTCATCGTCATGGCCGTGCCGCTGGGATTTTCGCTGAGGACGATCGCCTGGGAGGCCAATGGCCAGCGCATCGTCAACCAGGAGGTCGCCGACGCCTTCTCCGAGCGCGCACGGGTCGACCAGCCGATCGTCAATTGGGATTCCGAACCGATCGCGGTTTCGGCGAGCGTCTTCACGCCCGAATTCAGCGCCGATGCAGACAGCGAAGTGGCCAAGCGTCTCGAGCGACGTCTGGGCCGCCCGGTGGTCGTCACGATCGACCAGTTCCAGGTGGGTACCGATCCCGGCGCCGCCGAGCAGGCCGCGCTGGCGCAGGCGCGGGCCCGCGAGGCGGCCGAGGCGAGCGAACGGCAGATCGCCAGCCTCGGCCGCAGTCTGGCGCTGATCGCCGGCGTCGATCGCCAGGACGTGCTGCTCGACCGCGACAATCGCCGCGCGCAGGCCACCGCAGCGCCGCTGGAGGGCATGGCGCTGGCGGGCTATCGAGAGCTCGAACGCAGGCTCGAACGGACCGCGCCGGGATGGACGGTGGAATTGCGACCACCACTCGTGAGCCTGCCCGAACTAGGCGTGGGCGAAGAGGGGCTCGATACGAAGAACAGCCGGAAGCTCGCCCTGATCCTCTGGGCGGCACGGCGAACCGGGCTGCGTATCACGCTCAGCGGCAGCGAGAAGGCGCTCGAGACCGTCACCGGGGCGCTCGGCGAAGAGCGGCGACGAGTCGATATGCGTGCTTCGGAAAGCGGGGACACCGTTACCGCCGCCTGGTCGACCACCGCGACCGGGCAAAATTAGCCTTCGCGGGGCGGCCTGCTCACAGGGTCCCGGCGTCGCTTCCCCGACAGGGCCGCTCGGCGCGGCGACCGTGGGCTTGCCCCGGATTGGTTGCAGTTGTAACGGGCGCCGCAGATCAAGGAGTCCTCCCCATGCTCATCGGCAGCCCCAAGGAAATCAAGAACCACGAATACCGCGTCGGCCTGACGCCCGAGAGCGCGAAAGAGCTCGTCATGCAGGGCAACGAGGTGTGGATCGAGACGCAGGCGGGCTGCGGCATCGACGCCACCGACGAGCAGTATATCGCCGCCGGTGCCAGGATCGTCGATGGTCCCGACCCGATCTTCGCCGAATGCGAAATGGTGGTGAAGGTCAAGGAACCGCAGGCGGTCGAGCGCAAGAAGCTGCGCGAGGGGCAGATCCTTTATACCTACCTCCACCTCGCACCCGATCCCGAGCAGACCAGGGACCTGGTCGACAGCGGCGTGACCGCGATCGCCTACGAGACCGTCACCGGTCCGCGCGGCCAGCTGCCGCTGCTGAAGCCGATGAGCCAGGTCGCCGGCCGCATGAGCGTGCAGGCAGGCGCCACCGCGCTCGAGAAGGCGCATGGCGGACGCGGCGTGCTGCTCGGTGGCGTACCAGGCGTGATGCCGGGCAAGGTCGTGGTGATCGGCGGCGGCGTGGTCGGCTTCAACGCCGCGCAGATGGCGGTCGGCCTCGGCGCCGATGTCACCATCCTCGACCGCGATCCCGAAGTGCTCGAAAAGGTCGGCACCCATTTCGAGGCCCGCGCGGCGACGCGCTTCTCGAATGCAGCGAATCTCTACGACGCCGTGACCACCGCCGACCTCGTGATCGGCGCAGTCCTCATCCCCGGCGCGGCCGCACCCAAGCTGGTCAGCCGCGAGATGCTCAAGGACATGCAGAAGGGCGCCGTGCTCGTCGACGTCGCGATCGACCAGGGCGGCTGCTTCGAAACCTCGAAGCCGACCACCCATGCCGATCCGACCTATGTGGTCGACGACGTGGTGCATTACTGCGTGGCGAACATGCCCGGCGCGGTGGCGCGCACCAGCACCTATGCGCTCAACAACGTCACCCTGCCGCATGCGCTGCGCATCGCGCGGCTCGGCTGGAAGGCGGCGCTCGCCACCGACCCGCACCTCGCCGAGGGGCTCAACGTGCACAAGGGCCAGGTAACCTACGAAGCCGTCGCCAGCGAACTGGGCTACGACTATCGCCCGGTCAGCGAGCTGCTCGTCTGACCGAGCTGCCTTCCCGCACCGATCCTTAATCGGCTTTTAAGTCCGTCGCGCTATCGCGAGCGCGTGGGACGGGTAGAACCAGCCATTCTTGCGCAGGCCCTGCGGGCGCTGCTGCTCGTGCTGTGCGCGACCCTTTTCGCCGTGCCTGCAACAGCCCAGCAGGGCCCGGGATTTGCCAAGGGCTCGACATGCTGGACATCGGGCGCGCAAGCACTGCGCTATGCCGAGCTTGCCGCGCATCCCGCCAAATGGACCTGCGCAGGCGACACCTACGACTGGAAGCAGCCGCGCCATTTCGTCCGGCTCGACCTGCGCGAAAAGGGCATCGATGCCAATGCCGTGCGGTATGCCGAATTCGATCGTCATGAATTCAAGCGGCTGACCGTCACGCTGATCGGCGCCGACGGGCATACGGCAAGCAGACGCTACGATTTCGACGAGGCTTGGCTCGGTCGATCGAGCCTGCGCTCGATGGTCGAACTTCCGGAGTTCCCGGGTAAGGTCGAGGCCGTCCTGTTCACACTCGACGGCGGGGATTGGCCCGAATCCCTCGCCGCCGCAAAACTCGTCGCCAGGCCTTCGGTGCCGCCCACCTCCGGCTTCGTCCATCTTGTCGCAGCGCTGATCTGCGGCCTGCTGCTCGCACCGATCCTGTTCGATCTCGGCTACTTCCGTGCCCTGCGCGAGCCTTTCCCGCTATGGCATGCGCTCTTCTGCAGCATGGCCTTCGTGCAGACCGCGGCCGTGTCGGGCCTGATCCCGCTGCTGACGCCGATCGGTTTCGAGGCAGAACTCTTCATCACCTACATGAGCCTCGACGTGATGGTGGCGGCGACCATGCTGTTCGCCAGCAATTTCATCGAACCCGAATTCATCACCCGCAGGCAACGCAGGATGCTCGTCGCCATCGCTCTCCTTGCGATCCTGAACGGGGCGCTGACGACCTTCCTGCCCGAACTGTTCGGGGAGTGGATCGATCACTTCTATTTCGGCGCCTACATGCTGATGCTGGGAACCTACTTCGCCATCCTGTCGCACGCGCGCCGCGCGGGTAGCCGGATGGCGTCCTACCTCATCTTCGGCTTTGCACCCTTCTCTTCGATCATTGTCCTGCAGTTCGTCGGCGTCTTCATCACCGATGCCCTCTATGCCTTCGACGAAACCTGGCCGCAGAACTTCGCCCTGCTGTTCGAGGTCGTAGCGACGGCGCTCGCGGTTGCGGACCGCTTCATTGCGATCAAGCGCGAACGCGACCAGGCGATCGACGATGCGCGCATCCTGGAAAAGCTGAGCGAGCGCGACGAGTTGACCGGCCTGCGCAACCGGCGGTCGCTGGATGCGCGGTTCGAAGAGCTCGTTGCCGACGGCTTCCACACCATCGCGGTGCTCGACATCGATCACTTCAAGCCGATCAACGACCTCTACGGCCACCCTTTCGGCGATGACGTGCTGGTGTGCGCGGCGGCCGCGCTGCGAGCCCGGGACGACGACGATATCGTCGCCTTCCGCATCGGCGGCGAGGAATTCCTGCTGATGTTGCGCGGTCAGGATGCGGTCGCCCGCGCCGAAGCGCGCCGCCGCGCCATCACCGCGCGCACAATGTCGGCCATGGAAGGGCTGGACCGGCCGGTCACGGCGAGCATGGGCGTTCTGGATTTCTCGGCCGTGGCCGGCGAACCAGGGCTCGACTTCTGGACGCTCTACACCCGTGCGGACCAGCTTCTGTACGATGCCAAATGCGCCGGCCGGAACCGGACCCGCAGCGACACGCTCGACTGGTTCGTGCCCGAAGCGGCCGAAGGCCAGTCAGCCGCCGCCTAGGAAACGAAGGGCGCCAGCACTTCCGGCCGGACGCGGACCAGCCTCCCCGAGGCCCGATCGAGCATGGCCCAGGTCGTCGCCGCGCTGACGATGACCTTGCCCGCCGCGTCGCGGAAATCGACGCGGCGGAGCGAGGTCGCACCGCGCGCGGGGCCCTCGATCCAGGTTGCACCGGTGACGCATTCGCCCTCGTCGATATTGCCGCGATAGTCGATCTCGTGACGGGTCACGACCCAGAAGAAGGCGGCGCGATCGTCGGGACGCGCCACTGCATCCCAATGCGCCGTGGCCATGTCCTGGATCCACTGCACCCAGACCGCATTGTTGACGTGGCCGAGCTCGTCGATGTGCTCGGCGCGGGCGGTGAAAGCGCGGGTGAAGGTAATTGCCATGACGTCAATACCAGATCGAAGTCGGCAGGAATGGAAGGGCAAAAATCGGGATGGCTGCGATTGACCAGCGTTTCCAAAATAAGATTCCGGCGAGGCACCATGCGATGAGACCAGTTGTCGCGATGGGCGCAAGGATGGGCATATAGCTCTTGTCCAAGAGCGACACTGTTCCGAACAGCACCATGCCAGCCGCAAGAAGCGCGACAACCAGCATGATCTTGCCAATCAAAGCCTTCATTCCGCGCGTCCCACTTCCAGCTGCCACAGCACGAAGGCGACCTCTTCGGCGGTCTCGCGAATGCTCTCGAACCGTCCCGACTTGCCCCCGTGCCCGGCGCCCATGTTGGTCTTCAGCAGCAGCTCGTTTCCGTCGGTCTTCAGCTCGCGCAGCTTGGCGACCCACTTCGCGGGCTCCCAATAGGTCACGCGCGGGTCGTTGAGGCCCGCTGTCACCAGCATCGGCGGATAGTCCTGCGCCACCACCTGGTCATAGGGCGAGTAGCTGAGGATATAGGCGAAGGCCTGCTTCGACAGGATCGGATTGCCCCATTCGGGCCACTCGCCCGGGGTCAGCGGCAGTTCGGCATCGAGCATGGTGGCGAGCACGTCGACGAAGGGCACATGCGCCACCACCGCTCCCCACAGGCCGGGATCGGTGTTGGCGACCACGCCCATCAGCTCGCCGCCCGCCGAACCGCCCGAAATGCTGATCCTGCCCGGCTCGGTATAGCCCTTCGCCGCGAGCCCTTTCGCCACGTCGACGAAATCGGTGAAGGTGTTCACCCGCTCGTTGAGCTTGCCCTGGAGGTACCAGTTGCGCCCCAGATCGTCGCCGCCGCGGATATGCGCGATGGCATAGGCGAATCCGCGATCGACGAGGCTCAGCCGCGTGGTCGAAAAGCCTGGCGGGACGGCATAGCCATAGGCGCCATAGGCATAGAGATGCAGCGGCCCCGGCCCGGCGGCGCGGTCCTTGCGCATCACCACGCTGACCGGAATCATCGTCCCGTCGCGCGCCGCGATCTCGAGCCGCTCGGTGACATAGAGCGAGGGATCGTAGCCGCTGGGGATTTCCTGCTGCTTGAGCAGTTCCAACTCGCCGCTTTCGACATGGTAGTCGTAGACCGAATCGGGCGTGACCATGCTCTGGTAGGAGAGCCGCAGCTTTTCCTGGTGGTATTCGGGATTGTCGGTCAGCCCGGCGGTGAAGCTCGCCTCGGCGAAGGCGATCGGCTTGACCAGATTGGGATCGGCGTAGGAGCGCAGCTGGATCTGGTCGAGACCCTTGATCCGCCCTTCGGTGACATAGAAGTCACGGTAGAGCTCGAAGCCGTCGAGGTAGAAGTCGTCCGACCCCTCGATCAGCGTTGCCCATGTGCCCGGATCGTCGAGCGAGGCAGTCGCCAGCCGGAAATTGACGTGCTCGTCATTGGTATGGACCCACAGCGTGGTCTTGCCGCCGTCGGTGCGCAGGTCGACATCGTATTCGACGCCCTTCTCGCGCCGCCTGACAAGGATCGGGGCCGAGGTCGGGTCGTTCGCCGGGACCAGCCGGACTTCGCTGGTCTCGTTGTCGCCGGTGGCGATGACCAGCCAGTCTTCCTGGGCGGAGAGGCCCGCGCCGACACGGAAACCCTCGTCCTCGGTCTCGCGGTAGAGTTCGACGTCTTCGGCCGGCGCGGTGCCGAGCACGTGGAGCGTGGCATCGTGGACGCGCCAGTGGTCGTCGGCGAGGCCGTAGACCAGCGCGCGATCGTCCATCACCCAGACGAGGCCCGACAGCGTGCCGGGAATCTCGTCGGGAAGGTGTTCGCCCGTTTCGAGGTCCTTGATCCGCGCGGTGAAGCGCTCCGATCCGTTGGTATCGACCGAATAGGCGAGCAGCTTTCCGTTCTTCGAGACCGAGAAGCTGCCGAGGCGGAAATAGTCGTGCCCTTCGGCGAGCGCGTTCTCGTCGAGGATCAGCTGCGCCTCGCCCCCGCCCACCGGCTTGCGATAGTATTTGCGATATTCGGCACCCTGTTCGAATTCGGACCAGTAGAGCCAGTCGCCATCCTTCTGCGGAACGGTCGAATCGTCTTCCTTGATGCGCGCCTTCATCTCGGTGAACAGCGTCTCGACCAGCTCCTTGTGCGGCGCCATCCGCGCTTCGAACCAGGCATTCTCGGCCTCGAGATGCGCGAGCACCTGCTTGTCGGTCACTTCGGGATAGCCGGGATCGCGCAGCCAGGCATAGGGATCGGCGATGGTCACGCCGTGGTGCGCATAGGAAAAGTCGCGTTTCTCGGCCCGGGGCGGCGTGGTCGGCAGGGCGGCGGGGCGGCTCGTCGAAATGGGGAAACTCCTGAGCTTGGCAACGGGTGGAAAAGGGCGGCCAAGGGGCCTAAGTGGGGCGCATGACTATGCGCGCCCCGATCTAAGATGGCAGGGGGTGCGCCGCAAGCGCCGGGACCAAGGCCCGCGCCACCACAGGATACAAAGGATACCCGCCCATGCTGATGCAGACCTATGAAGCCCGCCTAGACGGATTGCGCAAGGAACTGGGCAAGCGCGGGCTCGACGGCTTCGTCATCCCGATCTCCGACGAGCACATGAGCGAATATGTCGGCTCCTACGCCCAGCGCCTCAAATGGCTGACCGGCTTCGGTGGCAGCGCGGGGAGCGCCGCGGTACTCAAGGACCGGGCGGCGATGTTCACCGACGGCCGCTATACGGTGCAGGTGCGCGAGCAGGTCGACGGCAAGCTCTACGATTACGAGGACGTCCCCGCCACTTCGCCTGCGAAGTGGATTGCAGAGCACGCGCCCGAGGGTGCGAAGATCGGCTACGACGCCTGGCTCCACGGCATCGGCTGGGCCGAGGATGCGGAGAAGTTCTTCGCGAAGAAGGGCATCGAGCTGGTCCCGGTCGACGGCAATCCGATCGACGCGATCTGGGACGACCGCCCGCAGGCCTCGCTCGCCGTGGCGGTACCGCATGCCGACGAACACGCCGGCCGCTCGAGCGCCGACAAGCGCGCCGAAGTGGCCGACTGGCTCAAGCGCGAAGGCTATGACGCGACCGTCATCAGCGCGCTCGATTCGGTCGCCTGGCTGCTGAACATGCGCGGCGAGGACGTCGACAACACCCCCGTGGCACTGTCCTATGTCCTCGCGCATGCCGACGGCACCGCCGAACTGTTCATCGCTCCCGAGAAGGTCACCCCCGCGCTGACCCAGCATCTCGGCAATGCAGTGACCGTGCGCGACCGCGCTGACTTCGTGCCCGCGCTCGAGAAGCTCGCCGGCAAGAGCGTGGCGGTCGATCCGAACCATGCGGTGGCGGGCATCTTCCATGCGCTCGAAGCGGGCGGCGCGAAGGTCGTGCGGACCGACGATCCGACCGTCCTGCCCAAGGCGATCAAGAACCCCGCCGAGCAGCAGGGCCACCGCGACGCGCAGGCGCGCGACGGCGCGGCGGTGTCGCGCTTCTTGCGCTGGCTCAGCATCGAAGCGCCCAAGGGCGGGGTGGACGAGCTGACCGCCGCGGCCAAGCTGCGCGAATTCCGCGAAGCATCGGGCGTGCTCAAGGACGCGAGCTTCGACACCATCAGCGCTGCCGGCCCGCATGCCGCGCTGCCGCATTACAAGGTCGACGAAGACAGCAATATCGAGATCCCGCCGTCCTCGATCTACCTCGTCGATTCGGGCGGCCAGTATCTCGACGGCACCACCGATATCACCCGCACCGTGTGGGTCGGCCCGGGCGAGCCGAGCGCCGAGATGGTCGAGCGCAACACGCGTGTGCTCAAGGGCCACATCCAGCTCGACATGCAGAAATTCCCCGACCGCACCAGTGGCGGCGCGCTCGACGCGCTGGCCCGCATGCATCTGTGGAACGGCGGGGTCGATTACGGCCACGGCACCGGCCACGGCGTCGGCAGCTTCCTCTCGGTCCACGAAGGGCCGCAGCGCATCTCCAAGCCCGGCGGCGCCTTCCCCGGCACCGAGACGCCGCTGCGCGAAGGTATGATCCTCTCGAACGAGCCCGGCTATTACAAGCAGGGCCATTACGGCATCCGCATCGAGAACCTCGTGCTCGTCGTGCCGGCAGGGATCGAGAGCGAGGGCGACTATCTCGGCTTCGAGACGCTGACCTTCGTCCCGCTCGACCGCAGGCTGGTCGACAAGGGCCTGCTCTCGCCCGCCGAGATCGACTGGTGGAACAGCTACCACGCCAAGGTGTGGGACATCCTCTCGCCCCAGCTCGAGGGCGAGGACCTCGCCTGGCTGAAGGCCGAATGCGCGCCCTTGTAGGACCGCCCTTGTTCCCGTAATGTTCCTGACGACTCGCGAGCGATCGCGAGTCGCGACGAAGGAGCATTGCCATGATCGGATACGTCACCCTCGGGTCCAACGACCTCGAGCGTTCTGCCAAGTTCTACGACCCGCTGGCCGCCGAGATGGGCGTCGGGCGGATGATGGAATTCGAAAGCTTCATCGCCTGGGGCGCGATGGGCTGCGCGCCCGGCATCGCCGCGACCAAGCCGTTCGACGGCAAGGAAGCGACTGTCGGTAACGGCACCATGGTCGCGCTCGAGGCCAAGGACCGCGACCAGGTGAAGCGACTCTACGACATCGCGCTCGCCAATGGCGGGAGCTGCGAAGGCGAACCGGGCCCGCGCGGCGAGCCGGACGAGAACGGCATGGTCTTCTATGCCGCCTATTTCCGCGATCCTGACGGCAACAAGCTCAATGCCTTCCTGATGGACAAGGTGGCCTGATGGGCCAGCCGCGCCGCCTCGCCGAAAGTTTCGTCCACCTCGGGCTCGGCGCCACCGCCGTGCCGCAGCCTCCTTTCGACGGGGTGGAGTGGTACGAAGCCTATGGCGAGCGGCACGGCGCCGACGGGCGCGAGGGGCGGCTGGTCAGCCAGCACAGCTTCACCGAGGACTGGCCGAGCTGGGAGATGCATCCGCTGGGCGACGAGGTGGTGATCTGCATCGCCGGCACGATGGTGCTGACGCAGGAATTCCCCGATGGCCGGCGCGACACGGTGACGCTCGCCGCCGGCGACTACGCGGTGAACCCGCCGGGGGTATGGCATATTGCCGATATCGCGGACCGGGCCACCGCCATCTTCATCACCGCGGGCGAAGGCACCGAGCACCGGCCCCGCTGACTTTCGCGCGGGTGAATGGCCCGGCCTGAACGCGACAAAGCATTACAATTCAGGCCAAGTTCGGGATATTGTTGCGACATTACAGCCCTAGACAGGGGGCACGAGTTGCGGCGGGCCTCACATGTTCCTCCCCTCAGACCCTGGGTCCGTCGCAGCTCTCCAGATTTTGGAGACACGCAATGAACAAGACTTTCCTCACCCTTTCCGCTGCGGCGCTGGCGCTGACCGGTACGGCCGCGCTCGCCCGCCATCACGGCGAGCATCCCGACCCCGATGCCAATGGCGACGGGATCGTGACTCTCGACGAGGTCCGCGCGCAGGCCGCTGAAGGCTTCACCAAGATGGACGCCAATGGCGACGGCGTGCTCGATGCCGCCGACCGCGAGGCCCGCGGCGCCGAGATGTTCGCCAAGGCCGATACCAATGGCGACGGCGAGCTCTCGCAGGCCGAAATGAAGGCCCTGCACGAGGCGCGCATGCAGCGCCGCGAAGAGCGCCGCGAGGAACGCCGCGAGGCGCGCGCCGAACGCCGCGGCGATCGCATGGCCGAGCATTTCGCCAGCATGGATACCGACAAGAGCGGTGGTCTTTCGCCCGCCGAAATGAAGGCGATGCATCAAGCCCGCGGCGAACGCGGCCCGCGCGGCGAAGGCAAGCGCGGCCACCGCGGCATGCGCGGCGGTCCCGGCGGCCCCGGCCACATGATGGCGCGCATGGCCGACACCGACGGCGACCAGTCGATCACCCGCGCCGAATTCGACGCAGCGGTCGCAGCCCACTTCGCCAAGCTCGACAGCGACGGCGACGGCAAGGCCACCGAGGCCGAGCGCAAGGCCGCCCGTGAAGCGATGCGCGCCGAGTGGAAAGCCCGACGCGATACGCAGCGCGGCGAGTAAGCGCTTGATCCGGCACTGGGGCGGGCGGTAGGCCCGGGTACAGACAGACCATGACCACGCCCGCCCCCGTTTCCATCCTGCTCGTCGACGACGAGCGCTCGCTGCGCGAGCCCCTGGCGGAATATCTCACCCGCCAGGGGTTCGCCGTACAAGACGCCGAGAGCGCCGCCGCCGCGCGCACGCTGCTCGCGCGCGAGACGCCCGACATCGTCCTGCTCGACATCATGATGCCGGGCGAGGACGGGCTCTCGCTGTGCCGTCACCTGGTCGAGACGCGCCGCCTGCCGGTGATCCTGCTCACCGCCCGGAGCGAGGCGATGGATCGGATCATAGGGCTCGAGATCGGCGCCGACGACTATGTCACCAAGCCCTTCGAACCGCGCGAACTGGTGGCGCGCATCCGGTCTGTGCTGCGCCGCGCCGAGCGCCCCGGCCCCGCGCCTTCGGAAGAACTGCTCTACGAATTCGAGGGCTGGCGGCTCGATCCGCTCAAGCGCCGCCTGATCGATCCCGAAGGCGCACTGGTGCCGATCTCGACCGCCGAATTCCGCATGTTGCGCGCCTTTTGCGATCATCCCCGCCAGGTGCTCGACCGCGACCGCTTGCTCGACCTGGTCCAGGGCCGCGAGGCGCATCTGTTCGATCGCGCGGTCGACAACCAGGTCAGCCGCCTGCGCCGCAAGATCGAGAGCGACAGCCGCAATCCCCATTACATCCAGACCGTGCGTGGCGGCGGTTACCGGTTCGGTGCCGAGGTCACCCGCGCGACGCGCGACGGCGACAGCTGATGCGCCTCGGCCCGCGCAGCCTGCTCGGGCAGGTCATGCTGGCGCTGGCCGCCGCGCTGCTGATCGCGCAGGCGATCTCGGCTGGCATGCTCTATCGTGCGGCCAACGAGCGGCGCGAGCTCGCCTTCATGAACGCCGCCGCCTTCCAGCTGCTGTCGGGCACGCGAAACGACGACCGGCGCGGTCGCCGCGACCGTCCCCCACCGCGTCACCGGCCGCGCGAGGAAGAGAGCGGCCTGCGGCTGCCGCGCAGCTTCCGCTACGCCGAGACCCTCGCCTTTCCGCTGCCCGACGACGCTCCGCGCGACGAGCGCCGCGAGGCCGTGCTCGAAACCCTGCTCGAGGAGCAGGGAATGGCGGTGGAGAGCATCGCCATCACCATCCGACCGCTGGCAAGGGAACCGGGCATCGGGCAAGCGATCCGGAATGACGGAACGCTGCGACGGGCGCGGCAGGGCCTCCCGCGCGATCTCATGGTCGTCGCGCTCAAGCAGCAGGACGCCGACGTCTGGCAGGTGGCCCGCCTGCCGGTTCCTCCGCCCGATCGCGCCGTGTTGCGCACGCTCGTCTTGCAGACCGTGATCCTCTTCGCGGTGCTCGTCGGGCTGCTCTATCTCGTCCTCCGGCGCATCACCCACCCGCTCGACGCGCTGGCCGTGCGCACGCGGCGCTTTGCCGGATCGGGTTCGGCCGAACCGCCATTGCCCGCTTCGGGCCCCGACGACGTGCGCAAGCTGATCGAGGCGCATAATGCGATGCAGGCGCGGATCGTCTCTATGCTCGACGAGAAGGACGTCATGCTCGGTGCCATCGGGCACGATCTCAAGACCCCGCTCGCCGCGCTGCGCGTGCGCATCGAGAGCGTCGAGAACGAGGCCGTGCGCGCGCGGATGGCGACGAGCATCGAGGACATCACGCAGACGCTCGACGAGATCCTCGCGCTCGCACGTGTGGGCCGCAACGACACGCCGGCGGAGATGACCGAACTCGGCGCGCTCGCCGCCTCGGTGGTCGAGGAATTCGAGGACATGGGCCGCCCGGTGACGCTGGCGATGCAGGGGCGCGTCGCCGCCCCGGTCCATCTGACCTGGCTCAAGCGCGGACTGCGCAATCTCATCACCAATGCGCTGCGCTATGCCGGCACCGCGCGGGTCGAGGTGCTGCGCGCCGACGGCATGGCGATCCTCCGCGTCGACGACGACGGACCCGGGATTGCCGAGCACCGCATCCACGAGATGCTCGAGCCCTTCACCCGCGGCGAGGCGAGCCGCAACCGCGCCACCGGCGGCTCGGGCCTCGGGCTGACGCTGGCCCGCGCGGTGGCCGAGCAGCACGGCGGCATGCTGGTGCTCGCCAACCGCCGCGAGGGCGGCCTGCGCGCGGAGTTCCGGATTCCGTTGTAGTCACGCGAGCGGGACCGGCCCGCACCCCCACCCGGCAACCCGATCAGGATATTGTCATGGGTGGCCGGGCGGGGGTGCGGGCTGGCGCCGCGATGGGTAGATCAGCGCATCAGCCCGCCGATGATGTTGCGCACGAAGGCGTTGAGGCCGGTCCGCACCGGGTCGGCGCTCGACTTCTTGCCCAGCACGCTCGCAACGGCGATCGATGACAGCGAGCCAGCGGCGGCGGTGGCCGCAGCCTTGCCGGCCCTGGTCCACATCGAGGTGGTCTTGCGCGGCCGCTTGGCGACTTCCTCGCGCCCCTTTTCCGCGACCTCCTCGGCGGTGGCGGCGGCATCGGCGGCCTTCTGCGCGAGCACTTCCTCGGCGCTCTCGCGATCGACGGCGGTGTCGTATTTGCCGTCGAGATCGCTCACCGAATTGATGATCTTGCGCTCCTTTTCGGTCACCGGGCCGAGCCGCGAACGCGGCGGCTTGATCAGCGTGCGCTGGACCACGGTGGGCGCGCCGTCTTCGTCGAGCGTCGAGACCAGCGCCTCGCCGACCTTGAGTTCGGTGATCGCCTGCGCGACATCGAGATCGGGGTTGATGCGGAAGGTTTCCGCTGCCGCCTTGATCGCACGCTGGTCGCGCGGGGTGAAGGCACGCAGCGCATGCTGCACGCGGTTGCCCAGCTGGCCGGCGATCTTCTCGGGAATATCTATCGGATTCTGGGTGACGAAATAGACCCCGACGCCTTTCGAGCGAATCAGCCGGACGACCTGTTCGACCTTGTCCTCGAGCGCCTGGGGAGCATCGTCGAACAGCAGGTGCGCCTCGTCGAAGAAGAACACCAGCCTGGGCTTCTCCGGGTCGCCCACCTCGGGCAGGCTCTCGAACAGCTCGGCGAGCAGCCACAGCAGGAAGGTCGCGTAGAGCTTGGGCCCGCGCATCAGCCTGTCGGCGGCGAGCACGTTGATCACCCCGCGCCCCTGTTCGTCGACGGCGAGGAAATCGTCGATCTCGAGCGCGGGTTCGCCGAAGAACAGGTCGGCGCCCTGGCTCTCGAAGCTCAGCAGCTGGCGCTGGATCGCGCCGACGCTGGCCTTGGTGACATTGCCGTATTTGCCCGACAGTTCGGCGGCATGTTCGGCCGTGTGCGCAAGCATCGCCTGCAAATCACCGAGGTCGAGCAGCAGCAGCCCCTGTTCGTCGGCGAAGCGGAAGACGATGTTGAGCACGCCCTCCTGCGTCTCGTTGAGATCGAGCAGGCGCGCGAGCAGCAGCGGGCCCATCTCCGAGATCGTAGTGCGGATGGGAAAGCCCTGCTCGCCGTAGAGGTCCCAGAAGACCGCAGCGTTGTCGGAATAGGCATAATCCTCCATGCCCAGTTCGCGCGCGCGGCCCTCGAGCTTGTCGGCGTGCTTGAACTGCGGCGATCCGGCCATCGAGATGCCCGCAAGATCGCCCTTCACGTCGGCGACGAAGACCGGGACGCCGGCGGCGGAGAAGCTCTCGGCGAGCCCCTGCAGCGTCACCGTCTTGCCCGTGCCGGTGGCGCCCGCGATCAGCCCGTGGCGGTTGGCCTGACCCAGCCGCAGCACCTGCCTCTCGCCATTCGCGCCCAGTCCGAGGAAAATCTCGCTCATCGTCCCGCCCGCTCCCGCTGATGGTGTGTACCCCCGCTGTGGCGCAGCGCTGTGGGCGCGGTCAAGCAATCCCTCGACAGGCGCGGCACTTGCGGTAAAGGCTGCCAGCGATGGCGGATAGGCGTCCCTTTGTCCTGCTCGACGATGCGCGCGAAAGCGGCGCGGCCGATGCCTTGGTGTTCGAGAACCCGCGCGAGGTCTTCGTCGCGCACCGCCCCGACCAAGTCGAAGCGGTCCTCGCCGCCGCCGAGGAAGCGCGCCGGGCGGGCGGCGAACTGGCGGGCTACATCGCCTACGAAGCCGGGCTCGCGCTCGAGGAACGGCTGCGCCCACTGGCCGAGGCGCGCAGCGGCGGTGCCGGACCGCTCGTCTGGCTCGGCCTGTTCGACGCGCCCAGCCGCATAGCTGCCGAGCAGATGCCCGAATGGCTCACGACGCACGCGCAAGGCGGCGGCAGCGTCGGGCCGCTCGAACCGCAGGTCTCGCCGGGCGGCTACGAAAGCGCCTTCGCCGCGCTGCAAGAGGCGATCCGCGCTGGCGACATCTACCAGGCCAACCTGACCTTCCCGCTGGCGGGCAATTTCACCGGCGACCCGCTGGGCCTCTATGCCGCGCTGCGGCCCGCCGCGCAGGCGGGCTATGGCGGGGTGGTGTTCGACGGGTCGCACTGGCTCTTGAGCCTCAGCCCCGAACTGTTCGTCTCGCTCAAGGGCCGCGAGGCCAAGGCCAAGCCGATGAAGGGCACGCGCCCGCGCGGCGGCGAAGCGGCGTCCGACCGCGCGCTGGCGGACGAGCTCGCCGGATCGGTCAAGGACAGGGCCGAGAATTTGATGATCGTCGACCTGATGCGCAACGATTTGTCGCGCGTCGCCGAGGCGGGCAGCGTGCGCGTCGACGATCCCTTCGCGATCGAGAGCTATCCCACCGTCCACCAGATGGTCAGCGTGGTGCGCGCGCAGCTGAAAGAGGGCACGGACGCCGTGGACCTCGTCCGCGCGCTGTTTCCCTGCGGCTCGATCACCGGCGCACCCAAGATCCGCGCGATGGAGCTGATCGGCGAGGTCGAGCGCGATCCGCGCGGGCCCTATTGCGGGGCGATCGGACGTATCGGCGCCGATGGCGACGCCGCCTTCAACGTCGCCATCCGCACGCTGCGGCTGACCGAAATCGAGAATGGCCGGGGCAAGGCGGTGCTCGGCGTGGGCGGAGCGATCGTCGCCGACAGCGAGCCGCGCACCGAATGGCGCGAGGCGCTGCTCAAGGGCGCCTTCGCGCGCACCTCTTCGCCCGATCACCGCGCGGCGCAGTTCGACCTCATCGAGACCATGCGCTTCACGCCGGAGGGCGGCATTCCCTTCCTCGAGACGCATCTCGAGCGGATGAAGGCGAGCGCGGCGGCGCTGGGCCTGTCGTTCGACCGGCACGAGGCGCGCAACCAGCTCCATGCGCTCTGTTTCGTGCTCGAAAAGCCGAGCCGCGTGCGCCTGCTCGCGGCGCGTTCGGGCGCGCTCGCGCTCGAGGCGCAGGACATGCCCGAACCCTGGCCGCAGCCCGCGCGCTGCATCGTCCTGCCGCTGCCGGTCGATGCAGGCGACTGGCGCTTGCGGCACAAGACCACCGATCGCGGATTCTACGACGATGCGCAACGGATCGCGCGCGAGCACGGTGCGCAGGAGGCGCTGTTCGTGCGCGAGGACGGGTTGCTGACCGAGGGCAGCGTGACCAATATCTTCGTGCGCGGCGAGGATGGCGTGCTGCTCACCCCGCCCGCCCGGCTCGGCCTGCTGCCGGGCGTCTTTCGCCGGACGCTGCTCGACGAAGGCCGCGCGCGCGAAGCAGAATTGCGAATCGAGGACTTGGAAAACGGCTTCTTCCTCGGCAATGCGCTGCGCCTGATGATGGACGCGAGGCTTGCCCAATGACCCAGATACCGATCCTGTTCGAAGACGGCGAAGCGCTGGTCATCGACAAGCCCGCCGGCCTGCCGGTCGAACGCCCGCGCCGCGGCGGCCCCTGCCTCGAGGACCATTTCGAGGAACTGAAGCTCGGCTTCCAGCGCGCCCCCGTTCCCGTCCACCGGATCGATACCGACACCAGCGGCTGCCTGCTGCTGGCGCGCAATCCCAAGGCGCTGAAGCGCTTTTCGAAGAGCTTCGAGGACCGGATGGTCGAGAAGCGCTATCTCGGCGTGCTCGCCGGCGTGCCCGAGGCGCGCGAGGGCACGATCGAGCTGTCGCTGTCGAAGATCAGCAGCGCGGGCAAGGGCTGGCGCATGATCGCCGCGAAGAAGGGCAAGCCCTCGATCACCCACTGGCGCGTGCTGGCCGAGATCGACGGCCGCGCGCTGGTCGAATTCCGCCCCGAAACCGGCCGCACGCACCAGATCCGCGTCCATTGCCAGGCCGGGCTCGGCCTGCCGCTGCTCGGCGACCCGGTCTATGGCGACGGGAAGGGGGCGCCGCGCACCATGCTCCACGCCGCCGCACTCACCGTCCCGCGCGAAGGCAAGCCGCCGATCGCCGCCAGCGCGCCGTTGCCGCAGGACTTCGCCGCGCTCGGCTTCGCGGACGGCCCGGGCTGAATGGGGCGCATCGCCGACACGGCCCTCGAAATCGCCGAGGAGAAGTTCATCGCCTCCTCGGGCCCCGGCGGGCAGAACGTCAACAAGGTCGCCACTGCAGTGCAGCTGCGCGTCGACGTGTTCAAGCTGGGCATGCCGCCCGAGGCCTTCGAGCGATTGAAGGAGGTCGCCGGCAGCAAGCTGACCAAGGGCGGCGAGATCGTCCTCACCGCGAACGAATATCGGACGCAGGAGCAGAATCGCGAGGCGGCGCGCGAACGGCTGCTGGCGCTGCTGTCCGAGGCGCTCACCCCGCCGCGCAAACGCAAGAAGAGCCGCGTCAATCGGGTCGGCAAGGTCAAGCGGCTCAAGGCGAAAAAGGCGCGCGGCGAGGTCAAGGCAAAGCGCGGCAAGATCGACTGGTAGAATGCTTGACTTTTCCCCGTGAATCACACAAAGGGCGCGCCGGACGGCGGTGCGCGACGCGCCGCCCTTGTTTTTTCAGGCCTCAGCGGCCCCATTCAGATCTTTAGGAACACGCCATGGCGAAGCCCGCAACCGTCAAGATCAAGCTCGTCTCGACCGCCGACACGGGCTTCTATTACGTGACCAAGAAGAATCCGCGTAACCACACGGAAAAGTTCACCTTCCGCAAGTACGATCCCGTCGCGCGCAAGCACGTCGAGTTCAAGGAAGCGAAGATCAAGTAAGGCCCAGGCGGTCGATGCTCTGGCTGAACCGCGGGAACACCCTGGGTTCAGTGATGGTTCAATGCTCCGACCCTAATCGCAGGAGCATGAACACCTTGCCTTCGAAAAAGACCACCCCGATCCGCGCCGCGCTAGCTCTTTCGCTGGCTGCGGCGCTTCCCGCATCCGCGATCCTCGCACCCGCACCGGTCGAAGCCGCCGCTGGCGACCTCGACAAGGCTGTCGCCGCGCTGCGCGGCATCTCGACGATGAAAGCGGATTTCGTCCAGACCGACCGCAACGGCCAGACCGTGCGCGGCGTGATGACGCTGAAACGCCCCGGCAAGATCCGTTTCGAATACGAGAAGGGCGTGCCCATGCTCGTCGTCTCGAACGGAAAGTCGATGTATATGGTCGACTACGAGGTCAACCAGGTCCAGCGCTGGCCGATCAAGAACTCTCCGCTCGGCGCTCTGCTCGATCCCAGCCGGGACGTGAAGAAATACGGCAAGCTGGTGCCCACCAGCCATCCCGACGTCGTCAGCGTCGAGGTGCGCGACACGCAGCGCCCCGAATTCGGCGTGATCACGCTGATCTTCGCGCGCGACGCCTCTTCGCCCGGCGGCCTGCGCCTCACCCATTGGGTGGCGCTCGATTCGCAGAACCACCGCACCACCGTGCGGCTCGCGAACCAGCGTTACGGCGTGGCGGTGGCCGACAGCGCGTTCACCTTCCGCGATCCTCGCAGATCGTCCCGTCGCCCGGGCTGAACGGCTCGGCGGCGAGTGGAGCGATCCGTGCGTTGGCCGGTTGCCACACGTTCATAGAACAGCAATCGCAGCCGCCCTATTCTTGATCTTGCGAGACGACACGAAGCGGGTTTCCCCCCTGTTGACCCCTTCGACCTGGTTCATCTCGTTCCAAGCGTGACGAACGCTCACAGGAAACCCCCGTGCCAATGCCCCCGGCGCGGGGGTTTTTTGTGTTGGTTTGCCATTTGCGTGCGTGAAGCGCCTCCGCGCTTCCCTCGCGGCTGAACCTGCCCACGCCCCCTCCCGGCCACCCATAAGATACCGTGCCGTGGGTGGCCGGGAGGGGGCGTGGGCAGGTACCGCTATCCTCCGACAGAAGTCGGAGGCGCAAACACCGAAAGACCTACCCCGCTATTCCCAGCCGAAGGCCTTGCGGATCACGTCGTAGATGAGGTTCTGCTCCATCACGCCGCGCACGTTCTCCGCGCCCGGTCCATTGGCGTAGAGCGCGACATCCTCGCCGCCATGCGTCTCCGATCCGGTCGGAACCAAAGATTGCTGGTGCGCGTGGACCCCCGTCTCGGGCATGGGGCGCCCGCCCTCGGCATCGGGCGTCACGGCGCCGGGGCCGTTGCCGTAGCCGAGCGTGGTGTAGGGCTTCCCGTCCTTGGCTAGCGTCGGACCCCCGGCGGCATCGCCATCCTCGCCGCCGCCGTCGGGCGGGACGACCAGGCCGAGGATATCGTTGCCGCGCCGCGGATAGCCGGCGATGGTGAAGACGTGGCTGTGGTCGGCGGTCACCAGGATCAGCGTTTCGTCCGGATCGGTGTTGTCGATCGCCCACTGGATCGCGCGGGCGAATTCGACCGCCTCCTCGAGCGCATAGCCCGCCTGCCCGGCGTGGTGACCGTGATCGATGCGGCCGCTCTCGACCATCAGGTAATAGCCGTCGGGATCGCTCTGCAGGTGGCCGATCGCCGCCTGCGTCATGTCGGTCAGCGTCGGCTCGCTGGTGTCGGGCTTGCGATCGACCATGTAGGTCATGTGGCTCGGCGAGAAGAGCCCGAGCACGGGCTTGTCGGCCGGGGCGGCGGCCATTTGCGCCGCGCTGGTGACATAGGTCCCGCCGGTCGCCTTGGCCCAGGCCTCGGGGAGATCGGCCGACGCGTCGAGCCGCTGCCCGCCGCCGGCCTTGCCGAAGAAGGCCGCGCTGCCGCCGCCGAGCGCGACGTCGAAGGGCGTGGCGACGAGCTGCCGGGCGATGTCGAGGCAGCCGAGCCCGCGCTGGTCCTCGGCGATCGCGGCATCGGCCTCCCAGTCGCGATTGACGCTGCGGGCATAGACCGCCGCCGGGGTAGCATGGGTGATGCGCGCGGTGCTGACGATGCCGAGCGCCTTGCCATGCGCGCGCGCCTCCTCGCTCACCAGCGGCGATTCGAGCCCCTTGCCCGAGGCGCAGTCGCCGTGATGCGCTTCGGGCGCATAGCCGAGCATGCCGATATTGGTCTTCACCCCGGTGTTCATCGCGCTGGCCGTGCCCGCGCTGTCGGGCACCTGCGCATTGGCGTTGTAGGTCTTGACCAGCGCGAGGTGCTCGAAATTCTCGAACGGCAGGACGTATTCCTCGCCGGTGTGCCCCAGCTTCTGCCCCGCGTAGATGCGCGCTGCGGTGACGGTCGAGACGCCCATGCCGTCGCCGATGAAGAGGATGACGTTCTTCGCCTTGGCCGGGGCCGGGGCCGGTGCGGCGGCAACCGCTGGCGTATCCTGGGCGCTGACGGTGGTGCAGCCCCCCAGCGCCAGCGCGGCGGCAGTGGTGGTGGCAAGGAATATCGTGCGGACGGACATCGTGGCTCTCCCGGCAGGTTTCTGGCGTCGCCCTATATCAGCGCGGTGTGCGAAGGAAGCATGACGCTTGCGGCATCGGGGGCGCTCACCTAACCCGCTCGGCATGGTTTCTATCGCTACCTGGAACATCAATTCCGTCCGCCTGCGCATGCCGATCGTCGAGCGCTTCCTCACCGAGCAGGCGCCCGACGTGCTGTGCCTGCAGGAGATCAAGTGCCAGGAGCACCAGTTCCCCTACGAAGCCTTCCGCGCGCTCGGCTACGAGCATTTCGCGGTGCACGGGCAGAAGGGCTATCACGGCGTCGCCACCGTGGCGAAAACGCCATTGAAGGAATTCTCGCGCCACGACTGGCAGGACAATGGCGAGGCGCGCCACGTCGGCGTCGAGCTGACCGAGCACCAGGGGATGATCGTCGAAAACGTCTATGTTCCCGCGGGCGGGGACGAACCCGACCGCGAGGTGAACCCCAAGTTCGGCCAGAAGCTCGACTTCCTCGAGCGGATGACGCGCTGGGCCGATGCAGTCGACCGGCCGACGCTGATCGTCGGCGATTTCAACATCGCCCCGCTCGAAAGCGACGTGTGGAACCACAAGCAGCTGCTCAAGGTGGTCAGCCACACGCCGGTCGAGGTCGAGAGCCTGCAGCGCTTCATGGATGCGCATGGCTGGGCCGATATCGGGCGCGAGCACATCAAGGCGCCCGAACGCTACTACAGCTGGTGGAGCTACCGCTCGAAGGACTGGAAGGCCAACGACCGCGGCCGCCGGCTCGACCATATGTGGGCCAGCCCCGAGCTCGCGAAGCAGGCGACTGGCCACGCGGTGCACGAGCACGCGCGCGACTGGGACAAGCCCTCGGACCACGTCCCGCTGGTGACGGAGTTCACGCTCTGAGCGAGCGCTCGCCTTCGCGCCGGGCGGCGCAGGCGGTGGACGCGCTGCGCCACGGCTGGCCGCTGGCGATCGAGGGCGCACCGCTGCTCCAGCCGGTCGAGACGGCCTTCGGCGACCTCGCCGGCGAGGCGATGCTGATCTCCGCCAGCCGCGCGGCGACGCTCAAGCTCGCCAACCAGATCGAGGCCGCCGTGCCGCGCCAGCCGGTGCTGATGCGCGGGGCCGAAGCGTTCGACCTGCCCGCCGCGCTGGCAGTGGCCGACCCCGCGCTCGACATGGCCAATCCCTTGAAGGGGCCGTTCAAGGCGCTGCCGCTCGCATGGGAGGAACAGGCGCGCGCCGCGCTCGAGCTCGCACGCATGGCGGGCGTACTGCCCGCCTTCCTCGTCGATCCGCAGGGCGCAGGCGAAGCGGTTGCCCTCACCGCCGAGGATGTCGCGGCCTATGCCGATGCCGGACGGTTGCAGGTGGCCTCGCGCGCACGGCTACCGGTCACCGCGGCCGAGGATGCGCGGATCGTCGCCTTTCGCAGCCCCGACGACACGCGCGAGCATGTCGCGCTGGTGATCGGCGAGCAGGCCTCCGACCGACCACCGCTGGTGCGGCTGCATTCGGAATGCCTCACCGGCGACATTCTCGGCAGTCTCAAATGCGACTGCGGGCCCCAGCTCGATGCCGCGCTCCATGCCATGGCCGATGAGGCCGCCAAGGGCGGTTGGGGCGTGCTGCTCTACCTGCGGCAGGAAGGACGCGGGATCGGGCTGATCAACAAGCTGCGCGCCTATCGCCTGCAGGACCAGGGGTTCGACACGGTCGACGCCAACACCCGCCTCGGCCTGCCCGACGAGGCGCGCGACTTCCCCACCGCCGCGCGCATGCTCGCCCTGCTCGGGGTCAAGGCGATCCGGCTGATGACCAACAATCCCGCCAAGGTGGCCGCGCTCGAGGCCGAAGGGGTCACGGTCGCCGAACGCGTGCCGCATGCGCTGCCCGACAATCCGCACAACGCCCGCTATCTCGCCACCAAGCGCGACCGTTCCGGCCATATCCTGTGATCACGGCGACGATCCGGCCCGAAGCGCCGGGCGACGCGGCTACCATTTTCGCGCTGACCGAGGCGGCGTTCCGCAACTTGCCCTTCAGCGACGGCGACGAGGCGGAGCTGGTCGACCGCCTGCGCGCCGACGGCGACCTCGCGCTCTCGCTGGTGGCGGAACATGCCGGGCAGATTGTCGGCCATATCGCCTTCTCGCCGGTGACGCTCACCGACGGCCGTGCCGGCTGGTACGGGCTGGGACCGGTCAGCGTCTGGCCCGAGTACCACCGCCAGGGGATCGGTTCGGCTCTGGTGCAGCGCGGCATTGCCGATCTGCGGGCGCGCGGCGCGCGGGGCATCGTGCTGCTCGGCGACCCGGCCTATTACGCACGCTTCGGCTTCGAAGCGGATCCGGCACTGCGCCATCCCGGCCCGCCAGCCGAGTATTTCCAGCGACTTGTGCTTGAAGGCGAGGCACCGCAGGCTATCGTGACCTACGCCAGGGCGTTCGGATGAGGGATAGGGTGATGCACGATCGGCACCGTTTGAAATCGGCCATGCTGGCGCTCGCCGGCGCGCTGCTGCTCGGCAATGCACCTCCGGGCGAGGCGCAGGCACTTTCGGAGCAGGGGAAGGAGGCCGAGGCCTTCGCTCTCGTCGAACAGGCGGCGAATTCGGGCGATGTCGCGGCGCTTGCCGAACTGGCCCACTATTACGAGGAGGGGCGCGGCGTGCCCGCGAATCCGGGCAGGGCCGCCGAGCTCTATCGCCAAGCCGCCGAAAAGGGCGATGCCACGGCGCGCTGGCGGCTCGGGGTGATGATCGACGAGGGAACCGCCCCCGGCGATACGGCGGACGCGGTGCTGCTGTTCAAGCAGGCGGTCTATCAGGGCAATACCCAGGCGATGACCAGCCTGGCCGTGATGTACGCCATGGGCCGTGGAGTCCCGCAGGACTTTGCCAAGGCGCGCATGCACTACGAAATGGCCGCCCGGCTGGGCGAGCCGCACGGCTTCGAAGGGCTGGGCGTACTCTACGCGCGCGGAGAAGGCGTCGAGCAAGACGTCGAGGAAGCGGTGGCCTATTGGCTGATCGCCGACCAGCTGGGCGACGAAACCGCCGCGCGCTATCTGCAGGGGCTGTGGGAGCAGCTCGGCGCCGCCGATCGCGAACGGCTGGTCGCACGGGCGAATGCCCTGCTCGGCGAGATGGGGCTGGGGCCGAAGCCCGCCGGCTAGCTGGCTAGCGCCGCTCGAAACGGCGGACATTGGGGCCAAGCGTGTTGTCGCCGAAAACGAGCGAATCGCCGGTCCAGTCGGCAACGAAGGCCGGGCTGCGCGCGAGGTTGGGCACGAGCCGCGCGTCGTTGTCGGCGATCACGAGCCCGTCAGAGGTATAGCGCGCGCCCTCGGCGCCGATCGCGATCATCGCCGACCAATTGTCCTTGTCGCGCCCCTGGACGAACCAGTTGCCGCGAATCGCGCCGCTGCCGCCGTTGGGGAGGTCGATGAGGTAGTTGGTGCCGTGGCCGTTGGCATCGTCGAAGCTACATTCCTCGACCACGATGCGCGCCGCGCGCGACTTGAGGTAATGCCCGCCGGTGCCCTGTTCGAAGCGGCTGCGGGTCACGGTGACGCGGCCATAGTCGCCGGCATAGATCGAATGCGCGCAGCCGGCCGAATTCTCGCAGGTGCCGAGGCGGGTGAAGGTCGACTTGTCGACCACCAGCTCGCTGTCGACGCCGTTGGTGGTCATGATGCCCTGCTGGCTGTCGCGGAACCAGCTCTGCGAAACGCGCAGCGGCCCCTGTTCGAGACGGATGCCCGCCCCATTGCCGTCATCGACCGCGAGATCGGCGAAGACCAGGCCCTCGACGCTCGCGCCGCGTCCGCGCAGGACCAGCGCGGCCTTGCCTTCGCAGGCCTTGCCGCCGAGCAGCGCCTTGCCGGGTTCCGCGGCGCGGAAATGGACCACGCCGGCGTCCTGCACGGCGCATTCGTTCCAATTGCCCGAAGCGATGATCACGGTGCCTTCGCGATCGCCGATCGCATCGACCGCCGCCTGGAGCGAGCCGTAGCCGCGCCCGGTTTCGGCGACGGTGAAGCTGGCTGGTCCGCGCCCCTGCGCGAGCAGTGCGGCCAGCGGGATGGCGCTTACCGCGACAGCTCCGACGGCGGCGAGAAGCCAGCGGGGAAGGCGCGCGGCGGGCTGGGCGAAAGGCGAGTCCATCAGGCCGGAATAGGGCTGCGTGGTTAACATCGGAATAACCACGCGAGCGGCGTCAGTCCTCGCCGCCCCAGCGCCAGCGCCATCCGCCGCGTGTCTTCCACGCCGCAATGACGAGGAAGACCGCGGTCGCGGGGACGAACAGCGCTAGCGCCCCGATCATGCCGACATCCGGGTCCCATTGGGCGAGCTGAACGCAAAGCCCGACGACGAGGAGATATCCCGCGAGCAGCGCCCAGCCCTGCCGCGCGATCGGCAGCCCGCAGCCATAGCCGAAGCGCTTGGGAGCGAACCACGCGCCGTCGTTGGGATCGGTCATTCGCCGTCCTGCCTGTCGGACTGCGCCGTCGGCGCGGCGAGGGGCGTGGTGCCCGCAGCCGCCAGGAGGCAAGCGCCGGCAAGCGAGTGTAGCAACGTCATCTTAATCATCCTTTTTCGGTCGCCCCCGGCGGGGCGGTCGCGATGCGGGCACCTCGACCCCGCGTCTGGCGAGCGCTTCGCGCAGGAGCATTTCGATCTGGGCATTGGCACTGCGCAGCTCGGCCGCGGCCAGCCGCTCGATCGCGGCGTGGACCGCCGGATCGAGCCGCAAGGCGAAGGCCTTCTTGGACATCGGACCTGTCCGCCTCTGCGCCCTAGTAGAGCGAGCCGGCGTTGACGACCGGATGCGCTTCCTTGTCGCCGCAGAGCACGACCATCAGGTTCGAGACCATCGCCGCGCGGCGTTCGCCGTCGAGCTCGACGATGTCGTCCTGCGCCAGCTTGGTGAGCGCATCCTCGACCATGCCGACCGCGCCGAGCACGATCTTGGCGCGCGCGGCGATGATCGCATCGGCCTGCTGCCGCTTGAGCATTGCGCTGGCGATCTCGCTGGCATAGGCGAGGTGGGTCAGCCCCGCCTCGTCGACGAGGATGCCCGCGACGCGCAGGCGATCGTTGAGCTCCTCGAGCAGCTCGCGGTTGATGACGTCGACGCTGCCGCGCAGCGTCACCTCCTCGCCCTCGAAATCGTCATAGGGATGGCGCGAACCCACCGTGCGCAGCCCGGCCTCGATCTGGATGTTCACGAAGGCCTTGTAGTCGTCGACGTCGAAGCTCGCCTGTGCGGTATCGGCGACGCGCCACACGACGTTGCAGGCGATCTCGATCGGATTGCCGCGAAGGTCGTTGATCTTGACCCGTTCGGAATGGATGTTGTGCGCGCGAACCGAGATCTTGTTCTTGCCCATCCACGGCCAGATCCAGCGTAGCCCTTCGCGCCGTTCGGTCCCGCGATATTCGCCGAACAGCGTCAGCACCGCGGCCTGGTTGGGCTGGATCATGAAGAAGCCGGCAGCGAGGAAGCCAAGCAGGAGGAGCGGCCCCACAAGCAGGCCGACGAAGATCAGCTTTTCGGCCTTGGTCGCGCCGTAGGGCGGGAGACTGCCCGAAAGATTCCACGCCACCAGCGCCAGCAGGACGAGGATCAGCGCGAGCATGGGATAGCCGCTGAAGCTCGACCCGGCCCGTTCGGTACTGGTGTTCATTCCCTTGAGTTCGACCGACATGACGAATCGCTCCTTCGATATAATTATGATATCATATTTATATCAGGCAGGCCACTCGGTCAATGGCGGGCGATCTCAAGCAGGAAGCGTTCGCCATAGGCCTCGAGCTTCTTCGCCCCGACGCCCGGCAGTTGAGCCAATTGTGCGAGCGTTGCGGGTCGGTTCGCCGCCATTTCGCGCAGCGTCGAGTCGTGGAAAATGACATAGGGCGGGACCTGCGCCTCCTCGGCCAGCTCCTTGCGCAGCGCGCGCAGCGCCTCGAACAGCGGATCGCCGACAGGGTTGGGCGCCGCATCACCGCGCCGCCCGCGCTGCCGCTTGGGCGGAATGACGATCTCGACCCCGCTCTCGCCCTTGAGGATCGAGCGCGCCGATCCGCCGAGCGCCAGCCCGCCATGCTCGGTCGCGACGAGGTCGCCGCGCGCCTGCAGCGCGCGCGACAGCGGCTGGAGCAGCCGCGCGTCCTCGCCCTCGACGATGCCGAAGACGCTCAGCCGGTCATGCCCGCGCTGGCGCACGCGCTCGTCCTCGTTCCCGGTGAGCACCTTCTGCAGATGCCCCATGCCGAAGCTCTGCCCCGTCCGGTAGACCGCCGAGAGCAGCTTGCGCGCCAGCTCGGTGACGTCGGTCACGCTCGGCTGTTCGAGGCAATTGTCGCAATTGCCGCAGGTGCTCGGTGGATCCTCGCCGAAATGGCGGAGCAGCACCGCGCGGCGGCATCCGGCGGTTTCGACAAGCCCGGCGAGCGCATCGAGCCGCGCGCGCTCGGCGCTGCGGCGGGCCTCGTCGACCTCGGCGAGCCGCTGGCGCGCGGTGGCGAAATCGCCCGCGCCCCAGAACATCACCGCCTGGCTCGGATCGCCGTCGCGCCCCGCGCGCCCGGTTTCCTGGTAATAGCCCTCGATCGACTTGGGCACGCCGACATGCGCGACGAAACGCACGTCGGGCTTGTCTATCCCCATGCCGAAGGCGACGGTGGCGACGATCACCATGTCCTCGCTGGCGACGAAACCCGCCTGGTTGGCCGCGCGCACTTCGGCATCGAGCCCCGCGTGATAGGGCAGCACCGGGCGCCCCGTGGCCGCGGCAAGTTTCTCGGCCAGCTCCTCGACCTTGCGCCGGGTGGGGGCATAGACGATCCCCGGTCCCGGCTCGCTCGCCATCAGCTCGGTCAGCTGGCGTACCGGGTTGTCCCGGTGGCGGATCGAATAGCGGATATTGGGCCGGTCGAAGCCGGCGAGCACCAGCCCGTCCTCGGGGATACCGAGCTGCGCCATCACGTCGGCGCGCGTCTGGCGGTCCGCGGTGGCGGTCAGCGCGAGCCGCGGGACCTCGGGGAAGGCATCCATCAGCCCGCGCAGCAAGCGGTAGTCGGGTCGGAAATCGTGTCCCCATTCGGAGACGCAATGCGCCTCGTCCACCGCGAAGAGGCATAGCGGTGCGGCAGACAGAAACTCGCGGAAGGCGGGCTGGCTGGCACGCTCGGGCGCGACATAGAGCAGGTCGAGTTCGCCCGCGCGGAAGGCATGCTGCGTCTCGCGCCAGTCGGCATCGACGCTGGTCAGCGTCGCCGCGCGGATGCCGTTGGCGCGCGCGCTCCTCAGCTGGTCGTGCATCAGCGCGATCAGCGGGCTGACCACGACGCAGGTGCCCGGCAGGGTGACCGCGGGCAGCTGGTAGGTCAGCGACTTGCCCGCGCCGGTCGGCATCACGGCCAGCGTCGAGCGCCCTTCGAGCACGCGCGCCACTACCGCCTCCTGCCGGCCCCGGAACCCGTCGAAGCCGAAGACGTCCTTGAGGGACTGGCGTGCACCCGCGATCGCATTCATCCCCGCCTGATGCCAGAAGGCGACGCGGGTTCAACCGCTGCGAGGCGATTTTCCCTTGCCCCCTGCCCCGCGCTTGCGCTTTATCCCCTGCGCAACCCACCCCATCCGGAGAGAAACCGATGAAATTTCGTATTGCCCTGACCGCCGCCGCCACGCTCGCCCTCGCCGCCTGCGGCAGCACCGAGGACGCCTCGACCGAAGCCGAGGCCGACACCGTCGAAATGCCCGCCGACGAGGCGCTGAGCGATGTCGACGCCATGCCGGTCGAGGACGCCGACGCCAATGCCGAGGGAGCCGCGCCCGAAGGCATGGCGCCGAGCGAAGAGGCGCAGATCCAGGAAGCGGGTGACAAGGCCGCCGACACCGCCGCGGCCGCCATGGACGCCATGGGCGAAGACGCGGGCAACTGATCGGGATCGCGGGCGGGCCGCGCGTCCGCCCGCGTCCAGCCGCGCCGTAGCGTCCTTTGCGAGACGCGCGGCTGCGCCTAGCTTGCGCTCCATGACCCGACTCGCCCCCCTGATCGCCGCGCTCGCCGCGCTGTCCGCCTGCTCCGGCAACCAGGAGGCGGAGGAGCCCGTCGGCGCGGTCAGCCAGAGCGAAGCCGCGGCGCTCGACGATGCCGCCGAGATGATCGAGGCGCGGCGACTGCCCGAAGGCGCGGTGCCCGAAGACGGCGATGACGCGGAGGCGCAGGATCCCGCCGACAAATCGCTTCTCCCGGCGCCGCAGGAATCGGGTGGGCCGGAAAAGATGGAGCTTCCGCAATGAGCGATGCCGTGAACCCGGGCATGGATGCCGACATTTTCGACCAGTTCCTCGAGCAGCTCGAGCGCTATGTCCGCGAGCGGCTGATCCCTGCGGAAAAGCAGGTCATCGCCGACGACAAGATCCCCGACGAGATCGTCGCCGAGATGAAGGACATGGGGCTGTTCGGCCTGACCGTGCCCGAGGATTTCGGCGGCGCGGGGCTCAACTGCACGCAATACGCCAAGGTCGTGAAGACGATGGCCTATGCCGCGCCCGCATATCGCTCGATCTTCTCGATCAACGTCGGCATGTTCAATTCGGCGATCAAGAACGGCGGAACCGACGCGCAGAAGGCCGAATGGTGGCCGCGCATCGCCGAAGGCGCGATCGCCTGTTTCGGCCTCACCGAGCCCGGTTCGGGCAGCGACAGCGCCGCGATGGCGACCACCGCGCGCCCCGACCCCGACGGGAACGGCTGGATCCTCAACGGGACCAAGCGCTACATCACCAATGCCCCGCATGCCGATGTCGGGCTGATCATGGCGCGTACCGAGAAGGACGCGCTGCCCAAGAACGCGCATGTCAGCGCCTTCATCGTGCCGATGGACACGCCCGGCGTATCGACCGGCAGCCCCGATGAGAAGATGGGCCAGTCGGGCAGCCATATCTCCGACGTGATGCTCGACGACGTCCATGTGCCCGGCGACGCGCTGCTCGGCGGCGAGACGGGCAAGGGCTTCCGCTTCGCCATGATGAGCCTCGACAACGGCCGCATCTCGGTCGGCGCGGCCTCCACCGGCTACGCGCGCCGCGCGCTCGACAGCGCGATCAAATATGCCAACGAGCGACAGGCCTTCGGCGAGCCGATCGCCAATTTCCAGCTGATCCAGGCGATGCTCGCCGACAGCTGGACCGAGATCTACGCCGCCGAGGCGATGATGGCCGACGTCACCGCGCGGGTCGACCGCGGCGAGAACACGGTCAAGCACGCCGCCGCCTTCAAGGTCTTCGCCTCCGAAATGTGCGGCCGCGTGGTCGACCGCGTGGTGCAGATCTACGGCGGCGCGGGCTACCTCGCCGAATACGATGCCGAGCGCTTCTTCCGCGACGCGCGCATCTACCGCATCTACGAGGGCACCACGCAAATCCTCCAGCTGCAGATCGCCAAGCACATGCTGCGCGAATACGCGGCGGGTCTTTGATTGGCGTGACCTTGCCAGCCCACTCCCCCACCCGACCACCCAATCATTATTGTGCCGTGGGTGGCCGGGTGGGGGAGTGGGCCGGTGCCGCAAGCCTTCGACGGAGGTCGAAGGCGCACGCAACAGGAACTCGCTGATGTACGATTTCCTCCAAGGCCTCTCGGTTCTCGAAGTCTCGAGCTTCGTCGCATCTCCCACCGTGGGCCTCTATTGCGGACAGTTCGGCGCCGAGGTCATCCGGGTCGACCACAAGGAGGGCGGGCTCGATTACGACCGCTTCATGCTCGCCGACAACGGCCGCTCGCTCGCGTGGGAGAACCTCAACCGGACCAAGAAATCGGTCGCGCTCGACCTGCGCAGTGCCGAGGGGCGCGAGCTCTGCGTCGAGCTGGCGGGCAAGATCGGCCAGTGCGTCACCAATCTGCCCGAGAAGAGCTTCCTCAGCCACGCCGCCATGGCCAAGCGGCGGGCAGACATGATCTCGGTGCGCATCATGGGCTGGCACGACGGGCGCCAGGCGATGGACTTCACCGTCAATGCCGCCGCCGGATACCCGCTGATGACCGGCCCCGCCGAATGGGACCCGGCCACCGCGCCGCCGGTCAACCAGCTGATGCCCGCGTGGGACTTCCTCACCGGGGCCTATTGCGCCTTCACCCTGCTCGCGGCGCTGCGCCACCGTGACGCCACCGGCGAAGGCGCGGAAATCCGCGTGCCGCTGGGCGACGTCGCGATCGGGACGCTGGCGAATTCGGGGACCATGGCCGAAATGCTCCATCGCGGCGCCGACCGCGAGCGGCTCGGCAATGCCATTTGGGGCGCCTTCGGCAGCGACATGGTCACGCGCGACGGCGTGCGCTTCATGGTCGCCGCGCTGACCGCCAAGCAGTGGGATGGCATCGTCGAGGCCTTCGGGCTGGCGCAGGAAATCACCGCGCTGGAGGCCGAGCTCGGGGTGCGCTTCGCCGACGGCGACACGCCGCGCTTCAAGCATCGCGACCGCCTGCTCGCACTGTTCCAGGGCGTCGCGGGCCGGATCGACTACGCCGAACTCGAGAAGCGCATGGCGGCGGCGGGTACGACCTACGAGCGCTATCGCACGCCTTACGAGGCATCGCAGGACCCGGTGCTGGTGGGGCAGAACCCGCTGTTCGGGCGCACGCCCGACAATCCCAGCGGCGTCGACTACCCCGTCGCGCGCAGCTTCGCCAACATGCCCGATCGCCCACGCGGCGAGCCCCGGCGCGCGCCCTATCTCGGCGAGCATACCGAAGAGGTCCTCGCCGAAACGCTCGGGCTTTCCTCGGGCGAGATCGGCCGGCTGATGGACAGCGGCGTCGCCGCGCCCAGCGACCAAGGTCGCGACTATTCCAGGATCAGGACATTGCCATGACGTCACAGCGCCGCGTAGCCATCTGCAAGCCCCTGAGGACGCCCGTGGGGCGCTATCTCGGCAGCCTCGCCCCGCTCGAAGCGGGACAGCTTGGCGCCATCATCATCAAGGCGCTGGTCGAACGCAGCGGCATCGATCCGGCACGCGTCGACGACGTCGTCTTCAGCCAGGGCTACGGCAGCGGCGAGGCGCCCGCCATCGGGCACTGGAGCTGGCTTGCCGCAGGCTATCCCGAGGAAGTCCCCGGCTTCCAGCTCGACCGCCGCTGCGGCTCGGGCCTGCAGGCGGTCGCGACGGCAGCGATGATGGTCCAGACCGGCGTCGCCGACTGCGTGCTCGCGGGCGGGGTCGAGAGCATGTCCAATGTCGAGCACTATACTACCGCCGTGCGCAACGGCGTGCGGATGGGCGACCTGCAGCTGTGGGACCGGCTGACGCGCGGCCGCCTGATGAGCCAGCCGATCGAACGCTACGGCGTGATTACCGGCATGATCGAGACCGCGGAAAACCTCGCCAAGGATTACGGCATCAGCCGCGAGGAGGCCGATGCCTTCGCCGTGCGCAGCCACCAGAACGCCGCGCGGGCATGGGAAGAGGGCAAGTTCGACGAGCAGCTGGTCCCGATCGAGATTCCGCAGCGCCGGGGCGATCCGGTGGTCTTCGCGAGGGACGAGGGCTTCCGCGCCGATGCGAGCATGGAGACGCTCGGCGCGCTGCGCGCCATCGACCTCAAGCGCGACGCCGACGCCATCGTGACCGCGGGCAATGCCAGCCAGCAGAACGACGCCGCGGCGGCCTGCCTCGTCGTCGCCGAGGACAAGGTCGAGGAATTGGGGCTCGAACCGATCCTGTGGTTCCATTCGTGGAGCGCGGCGGGCTGCGATCCGAGCCGCATGGGTATCGGCCCCGTCCCCGCGGTCGAGCGCCTCTTCGCGCGCAACGGCATGGGCTGGGATGACATCGGCCTGATCGAGCTCAACGAGGCCTTCGCCCCGCAGGCGCTCGCCGTGATGAAGGGCTGGGGTTTCGCCGCGGACGACAGCCGCCGCGAGATCGTCAACGTCAACGGCTCGGGCATTTCGCTCGGCCACCCGATCGGCGCCACGGGCATCCGCATCCTCGCCGACATGGCGCACGAGATGCAGCGCCGCGAGGTCCGCTACGGGCTCGAGACCATGTGCATCGGCGGCGGGCAGGGCATGGCCGCCGTGTTCGAGCGCGCCGCCTGATGGATGACTGGTCGGACTGGATCGGCCGCGAACAGCGCGCCGCCGACCGGCTCGACCCTGCCCTCGCCGCGCGCTGGTGCGCGACATTCGACCGCGACGCGCCGTCGAGCGCGGCCATGCCGCAGGGTATCCATTTGTGCCTCTGCACGCCCGAGGCCCGCACCGCACAGCTCGGCGATGACGGGCATCCGGCGCGCGACGACAGTGCAGCAAGCTTCCTCCCGCCCGTGCCACTGCCGCGCCGCATGTGGGCCTCGAGCGCTATGCGCTTCCACGCCCCGATAGCGGTGGGTGCGAGCATCGAGCGCGTCAGCCGCGTCGCCTCGGTCGAAGCCAAGTCGGGCACCCGCGGCGACATGGTCTTCGTCGAGGTCGATCACGAGACCAGCGCCGACGGAGCACTCGCGGTGAGCGAGCGGCAGACGCTGGTCTATCTCGAAGCGCTGGCACCCGACGCACCGCTCTCGCCGCCCGAGCCAGGCGAAGGTAGCTTCGATCCGTCGGGCTGGGATGCGCATCGCGAGGTCCGCCCCGACGAGCGGCTGCTGTTCCGCTATTCGGCGCTGACCTTCAACACGCACCGCATCCATTACGATGCCCCCTATGCCCGCGAGGTCGAGCGCTATCGCGGGCTGGTCGTCCACGGCCCGCTGACCGCGAGCCTGCTGCTCCAGGTCGCCGCCGAACGATTCGGCGAGAACCGGCTCGCAAACTTCGCCTTTCGCGGCGTCAGCCCCGCGGTGGCGGGCGAACCGCTCCACCTCGTTCTGCGCGGCGACAGCGATTCTATCGAACTCGGCGCCTTCGCCGGCAACGGGCGCCAGGTGACGAAAGCCTCGGCGACACTCGTCTAGTCGAGCAGGTACTCCGCAATCGGCTTAAGCACGCCATAGCGCTCCGCCTTGGGCTCGCGGCCCAGCTCGGGAAAGTCGATCTCGGGCGGCGCGACCTGCATGTCGGGCAGCCGGTCGAGCAGGTCGCGCACCAGCGTCAGCCGCCCGCGCTTCTGGTCGTTGAAATCGACCAGCGTCCACGGGGCGTGGGTGGTATGTGTCGCCGCGAGCATCGCCTCGCGCGCCTCGGTATAGGCATCGTATCGGTCGCGCGCCGCAAGATCGACGGGCGAGAGCTTCCAGCGCTTGAGCGGGTCATCGAGCCGCTCGCGCAGCCGCTCCTCCTGCTGCGCCTGGTCGGTCGCGAGCCAGTATTTGAACAGCAGTATGCCGTCGTCGACGAGCAGTTTCTCGAACACCGGCGCCTGTTCGAGGAACAGCGCGACCTGCGCGTCCTCGGCATAGCCCATGACCTTCTCGACCCCGGCGCGATTGTACCAGCTGCGGTCGAACAGCACGATCTCGCCCGCGCTCGGCAGGTGGTCGACATAGCGCTGGAAATACCACTGGCCCTGCTCGGCCTCGGTCGGCTTGGCCAGCGCGACCACGCGGCACTGGCGCGGATTGAGCTGTTCGCGCACCGCCTGGATCGCACCGCCCTTGCCTGCCGTGTCGCGCCCTTCGAACAGCACCACGATGCGCGCGCCCGTCGCCTTGGCCCAGCGCGCCATGCCGACCAGCTCTTCCTGCATCGGCTCGATCGCGTTCTCGTAGTCGCTCTTTTTCATCGCATTCCCGCCCGGCATTTGAATGACGCCGCCATTGCTAGTATCATCCGCAACCATGGCCACACTCGCAGAACCCGAACAGGACTTTAGCCGACTTCCCGATCTTGACGAGGCGGTTTTCACCGCCCCGCTGAAGAAGCCCGCGCATGTCGGCGAAGACTGGCTCGAACCCAAGCAGACCGAGTATTCGTCGGAAGACGATGCGATCTGGAACGACCTTTTCGCGCGACAGATGGGCGTGTTGCCCGGCCGCGCGGCCACCGCCTTCATGGCCGGACTCGAGAAACTGAACCTAGACCGCGGCGGCGTGCCCGAATTCGGCAAGCTGAGTGAGGATCTCGACGCGCTGACCGGATGGAGCGTGGTGCCCGTGCCCATGCTGATCCCCGATCACGTGTTCTTCTGGCATCTCGCCAACCGGCGCTTCCCGGCGGGCAATTTCATCCGCACGCGCGAGACCTTCGACTACATCCAGGAACCCGACGTCTTCCACGACGTCTTCGGCCACGTGCCGATGCTGACCGACCCGGTCTATGCCGACTACATGCAGGAATACGGCCGCGCCGGTTGGAAGGCGATGCGCTACAACCGGCTGAAGGCGCTCGGATCGCTCTATTGGTACACGGTCGAATTCGGCCTGCTCCAGGAAGCGCCGGGCGATGTGCGCGCCTATGGGGCGGGGATCCTCTCGGGACCGACGGAGGTGGTCTATGCGGTGGAGGCCGAAAGCCCCAACCGGATCATGCTCAATGTCGACCGGGTGATGCGCACCGATTACGTGATCAGCGATTTGCAGCCGACCTATTTCGTCATCGAGAGCTTCGAGGACCTCTATCGGCAGACGGTCGAGCGCGATTTCGACAAGCTCTATCGCAACCTCGGGCCGGGATTCACCTATGCCAATACGGCAGTGATCGACGTCGACTATGTGGTGAACCGCGGCACGCTCGAATATACGCTGCGTGGCGGACGCGGCAGCGGCGCCAAGCCCGTCTAAGCCGACAAAAAAGCGGCCCGGAATCGCTTCCGGGCCGCTTCCTATTCGTTCGAAGGCTCGGCTTATTCGCCGGCAGCTTCGTCCATGGCTTCGCCCTGCTCTTCCATGGCGTCGGCCTTGTCTTCGGCCTGCTCGGTGATGGCGTCCGATTCGGCATCGCTGATCGTGCCGGCGTCTTCCATGGCGTCGACCTGCTCGTTCACGGCTTCGGCCTGCTGTTCGCCGGCGTCTTCCATGGCATTTTCGTTCGGGCCGTCGCAGGCAGCGAGGCCGAGGCTGAGAGCGGCCGTCGAGGCAACCAGCATAGCTTTGGTGAACTTCATTTGCGTTTCCCCTTTGTGCGTGAATTCGCGCCGCCTGATTCGAAATGCGGCGAGAATGTGATGAACGGGTCAAGTACGGGTCGGTTCCCGGATTTTGCTCCAACCGCGTTCGGGTCAATGAAACGGCCCGAATGGTTCCCGGGCAGCTTCCTCTTCATGCAGCGGCCGACCTCAACGGAAGGCGCGCTGCCTGACAAGATTGAACAATCCGATGGCCACGGCCGAGCCGAGCACCGCCCAGAGCAGGGCGATACCGCTGACCGTGCCGAAAATGGCGCCGTTCCCGGCAATCAGGCCGGTTACGAGCGAGCCGAGCACGCCGACCAGCGCATTGGCGAGGATGGTGCGACCATCCTCGATACGCAGGATGATAGTCGCCAGCCAGCCCAGCAGGGCGCCCACGACGATCAGGATCAGTAAGCCCATCGGTTGCCACCTTCGTAATTCATTCTTGGGGTCAATCCGGTAGCGCTGCGATGGTTCCGCGACGAGGGAAGGAATATGGCCGGACTGTGGCTATATGGCACAATCGTATGTCAGGCGAAAGTGAGCCAGGCCAGCGCGGCGGAGCCGGCGACGATGCGATACCAGGCGAAGGGCGTGAAGCCGCTGCGGCTGACGTAGCTGACGAAGGCGCGGATCACGACCAGCGCGACGATGAAGCTGACCACGAAACCGACTGCGATCTCGTCCCAACCGACACGCGTCGCCCCAGCCAGCATCTCGTCGTAATTGCTCGCGACTTCGACCGTGGTCGCGCCGATCATCGTCGGCACGGCGAGGAAGAAGGAGAATTCGGCGGCGGTCTTGCGGTTGATGCCCATCGCCAGCGCGCCCATGATCGTCGCACCCGAGCGGCTGACTCCGGGGATCATCGCGAGACATTGTGCGAAGCCGACGCCGAGCACCTTGGTGAGCGGCAGCTCGGCCACCCCGCGTCCCTCGTCGTTCGGCTTGGCCATCCGTTCGATCGCAAGAATGGCGAAGCCGCCGACGATCAGCGCCCAGGGCACGATCCCCGGATTGCCGAGCATGGCCTCGAAACTCTCGTAGAGCGCCAGCCCGATGACCGCGCTGGGGAGGAAGCCGAGCAGGATGTTGCGCGCGAACATCAGCCCGTCGCGCTCGAGTCGCAGCACGCCCATGCCCGCGTTCCAGAAAGTCCCCCAATATTGATACACCACTGCCAGGATCGCCCCCAACTGGATGACCACGTTGAACATCGCCCACTCGTCGGGATCGGCACCCGAAAGCTCGGTGGCGAGGATCAGATGGCCAGTCGAGGAGACCGGAATGAATTCGGTCAGCCCCTCGACGATGCCGAGGAAAATCGCGGTGAGAAAATCGTTCATTGCGGGAGACCCCAGGGAAAGCGGGTGGCAGGTGTCGGGCGGTCAGGCGTTCTCGAGGCCGAACTGCAGCGAGGCAAGCCGGGCGTAAAGCCCGCCATTCGATGACAGCGCATCATGCGTACCCTGTTCGACGATGCGCCCGTCCTCCATCACCACGATGCGATCGGCGGCGTACACGGTCGAGAGGCGGTGTGCGATGACCAGCGTGGTGCGGTCCTGCATCAGGTGTTCGAGCGCCTCCTGCACCAGCCGCTCGCTCTCCGCATCGAGCGCGCTGGTCGCCTCGTCGAGCAGCAGGATCGGCGCATCGCGCAGCAGCGCGCGCGCGATGGCGATGCGCTGGCGCTGGCCGCCCGACAATTGCGTCCCGCTTTCGCCGAGATAGGTGTCGAACCCCTGCGGCAGCTTCTCGAGGAACTCGGCGGCATTGGCGGCGCGGGCGGCGGCCCAGATCTCTTCCTCGCTCGCATCCCAATTGCCATAGCGCAGATTGTCGCGCGCATTGGCGCTGAACAGCACGCCTTCCTGCGGGACATAGGCGATCCGGCGGCGGATTTCGGCCGGATCGGCACCGGTCAGCGGGATGCCGTCGAGCCGGATCGAGCCCGCCTGCGGATCGTAGAACCGCTCGGCGAGCTGGAAGATGGTCGATTTGCCCGCTCCCGAGGGGCCGACGATGGCGACCGTTTCGCCCGGTTCGACTTCGAGGCTGAAATCGGTGATCGCGGGGGCCTCGAGCCGGGTCGGATAGCGGAAGGTGACGTTGCGGAACGAGAGGCTGCCGCGCGGCGGCGTGGGGAGAGCCTGCGGCCGTTCGGGCGCGGTGATGGTCGGCCTTTCGTCGAGCAGTTCGGACAGGCGGCTCGCCGCCCCCGCGCCGCGCAGCAAATCGCCATAGACCTCGGTCAGCGCGCCGATCGCGCCCGCCACGAGGCCCGCGGTGAGCACGAAGGCGGCAATCGTGCCGCCAGAAATCGCACCCTCGCTGACCGCCTGCGCACCGCGCCAGACGAGGAGGGTGATGCCGCCGAAGACCAGCAGGATCACCACCGCGGTCATTGCCGCGCGGATCATCACCCGGCGTCGCGCGACCGAAAAGGTCCGCTCGACCGCTTCGCGGAAGCGGCCATGCTCGCGATCCTCCTGGTTGAAGCCCTGGACGATCTTCATCGCCGACAGCACCTCGGTCACCATCGCGCCGATATCGGCGACGCGGTCCTGGCTGGTGCGCGAGACATTGCGCAGCCGCCGGCCGAAGAACGTGATCGGGACGACGATCGCCGGGATGATCAGCAACAGGCCCATGGTGAGGCCCGGGACCAGCCAGAACAGGTAGATCGACCCGCCGATCGCCATCAGCGTGTTGCGCAGGGCCACCGAGACGGTGGTTCCGACCACCTGTTCGATCAGCGCGGTATCGCTGGTCATGCGGCTCGAGATTTCCTTGGGGCTGTTCTCCTCGTAGAAGCCCGGGGCGAGCCGCAGCAGGTTTTCCTGAACTTTCAGCCGGATGTCGGCGACCACGCGCTCGCCCAGCCAGCTGACGAAGTAGAAGCGCATTGCCGTACCCGCGGCCAGCACGGCGACGATCATCAGCAGATAGCGGAACCAGCGCCCCATGTCGGCGGGATCGGCTCCCTCGGCGAAGCCGCGATCGATCACCAGCTTGAAGCCCGCGGGGATCGCCAGCGTGGCGGAGGCGGTGATCATCAACGCGACCAGCGCCAGCACGACATGGCCGGGGTAATTGGCCCCCGCCTGCCACACCATCTTCAGCGGGCGCAGCGATCGCTCGCGCGGCGCGTCCTTGGTTGCGGTCTTGCGGGCGAAGCGGCCGCGACCCTCGATTTGCGTCTCGTCCTTGGCTGACATGGCCATGCAGTTAGGTCGCCGGGGCGCGAAAATCCACAGTGCTGCACACGCGAAGGCACAATTTCCATCATTGTGCATTGCACAAAGGTAAAGCGGCAGGCAGGATCGTCGTCCTTAGCCGGTGGGAGAGAACGACGGCACACCGGGTCCGCAGGGGATAGTTTTTGCTCTACCACGCCTATGAACTCCAGCGCAGCTGGCTCAATTCGGCCAGCGCCTTCGCCTCGATCGGGGTGGAGATGCTCAACCATCCGGCGCATCCGCTGAACAATTTCGGCCCCATGGGCTATCTCAACATCGGCCCGATGGCGGCGAGCGCGCTCGAAGTCTTCGCCCATGCCACCGCTTCCTACGGCAAGCCGGCGTGGAACATCGAGGCGATCGATGTCGGCGGCCACAGCGATCCGGTGGTCGAGGCGACGGTGGTCAACCGCCCGTTCGGCGACCTCAAGGAGTTCTACCGCGAGAACCTGCCCGAGGATGCGCCGCGGCTGCTGGTCGTGGCCCCGATGAGCGGGCATTACGCCACGCTGCTGCGGGGCACGGTCGAGCGGATGCTGGAAAATTACCGCGTCTTCGTCACCGACTGGTCCGATGCCAAGACCGTGCCGCTGCACGAGGGCACGTTCGATCTCGACGACTACATGGACTACATCGTCGGCTTCCTCGAGCACATCGGCCCGGGTGCGAATGTGATGGCGGTGTGCCAGCCCTCGGTCCCGGTCTTCGCCGCGACCGCGATCATGAACCGCGACGGGCACCCCTGCACGCCGAAGACGCTGACCATGATGGGCGGGCCGATCGACACGCGCCGTTCGCCGACCAGCGTCAACGACCTCGCGATGGAGCGACCGATCGAGTGGTTCCGCCACAATGTCATCGCCACCGTGCCGATGCAGTATCGCGGCGCCGGACGGCAGGTCTATCCGGGATTCATGCAGCTCGCCGGCTTCATGAGCATGAACCTCGGCAACCACATGATGAGCCACTACGAGATGTTCAAACACCTCACCGTGGGCGACGACGAGAGCGCGCAGGCGACCAAGGATTTCTACGACGAATACCGCAGCGTCTGCGACATGACCGCCGAATTCTACCTCCAGACGGTGCAGGAGGTTTTCCAGGACCATGCGCTGCCCAATGGCACCTTCCTCCATCGCGGCAAGCGCATCGACCTTGGCGACATCACCGAAACCGCGCTGCTCGCGATCGAGGGCGAGCGCGACGACATCTCGGGGCTCGGCCAGACCAAGGCCGCGCTCGAGCTGACCCCGCGGCTGGCGGACGACAAGAAGCGCTACTACATGGCCGAGGGAGCGGGCCATTACGGCATCTTCAACGGCAGCAAGTGGCGCGACCGCATCGCCCCGGTGGTCGAAGAGTTCATCGCCAAGCACGGATAAGATCGCGGCGCAGTTTCGACCGTTCCCTGGCAGGCTCCTTTCACCCGCCAGCCGCTGTAGCCTCGGCTCGTTTCCGTGCGTTCAGGGGCACTCGGCCATTGCAGCCAGGCCGGCGACTATCCGCTGGCGCAATTCCGGTCCGTGCCATTCGGCCATCTCGGACAGGTCATGCCCCTCGCCGAGGTGTTCCGCGAGCCACAGGCCCACGAGATAGCCATAGCGCGCCGGAAACCGCGTGGCCTCTCCGCTCATCCCGGTGAAGAGCGGATTGTAGGCTTCGGATCCCGTCGCATCGAGACGCGAACGGACTTCGCAGATTGCTTCCCGGCGACGAGGGTCGAGCGCCGGGCGAATGGGTTCGGGCAGATGCAGGCCGAGTTCGATGTCGCTCGCTCCCGGATTGAGCCGTTCGGCGGTGTATGTCGCCAATCCCTCGCTCCACAGCGAACACCATATCTCGGGGCATTCGCCCATCCTCGGCGAATGGTAGAGATGAAACAGTTCGTGCTGGAGGAAGGGCATGGTGCTCGCCCCCGGATAATATTGCGAAATCGCGTCTGCCCCGAAATAGAGGTTCTCGCCGTCCCCGAAATCCCGCGTCGCCCCGTCGAATTCACCGAGGCTCATCAGCAGATAGACGGGACGCTCGGTGGGGAGCGGGCCGACCGCCGCCTCGAAGCGCGCGATCGCCTGATCGAACCGATCCGCGAATTCGTCGGCCACAGCAAGCGCGGCTTCGCGCTTCTCGGGCCAGCGGGACAGGACATCGGCGCGAAAGCGGTCCGCCGCTTCGGCGCGGTCGCCGAACCGTTCACTGCCATAGAAGCCTGGCAGCGTGTCGGCGAAATGCGCCTCGAGCGCCGACAGCTGCCGATCCGGGGAGGCGTCCGCTTCGGTCTGCAGCACGGCGTCGAACTCATGCGCGTAATCGACCAGCCGCAGCCCCGCTGGTGGCGCCGGAGGCGTCGCGGCTGGCGGCGCGACCGGAGAACAGGCGGCGAGCCCGAGCAGGCTCGCCGCGATCATGGCTCTGAACAAGGATGCGACCCCTTTGGTTGGTGTCAGAAGATCTCGAACAGGCCCGCCGCGCCCATGCCGCCGCCGACGCACATGGTGACGACGCCGTATTTGGCGCCGCGGCGCTTGCCTTCGAGCAGCACGTGGCCGGTGCAGCGCGCGCCGGTCATGCCGTAGGGGTGACCGATCGAGATCGAGCCGCCGTTGACGTTGAGCAGCTCGTCGGGGATGCCGAGCTTGTCGCGGCAGTAGAGCACCTGCACGGCGAAGGCTTCGTTCAGCTCCCAGATGCCGATGTCGTCGACCTTGAGGTCGAAGCGTTCGAGCAGCTTGGGAATGGCGAAGACCGGGCCGATGCCCATCTCGTCGGGCTCGGTGCCCGCGACCGCCATGCCGACATAGCGACCGAGCGGGGTGAGGCCCTTCTTCTCGGCGACCTTGGCTTCCATGAGCACACTGGCCGAGGAACCGTCGGACAGCTGCGAGGCATTGCCCGCGGTGATCGTGGTGCCCGGGCCCATGACCGGCTGCAGGCCCGAGAGGCCTTCGAGCGTGGTCGAGGGACGGTTGCCCTCGTCCTTGGCGATGGTCACCTCGACGTCGGAGATTGCGCCGGTTTCCTTGTCCTGCACCTTGTGCGTGGTGGTGACGGGAACGATTTCGTCGTCGAACAGGCCCGCTTCCTGCGCTGCGGCGGTGCGCTGCTGCGACTGGAGCGCGTATTCGTCCTGCGCCTCGCGGCTGATGCCGTAACGCTTGGCGACCGTTTCGGCGGTCTGCAGCATCGGCATGTAGATCGCGCCGTGCATGGCGATCAGCTCGGGATCGGGCATGACGCGCATTTCCTTGGTCTGCACGAGGCTGATCGATTCCTGCCCGCCGGCAGCGACCACGTCCATGCGATCGGTGATGATCTGCTTGGCGGCGGTGGCGATGCTCATCAGGCCCGAAGAGCACTGGCGGTCGATGGTCATGCCGCTGGTGCCGATCGGGCAGCCCGCGCGCAGCGCGACCTGGCGGGCGAGGTTGCCCGCCTGCGTGCCCTGCTGGAGCGCGCTGCCCCAGAGCACGTCGTCGACCTCGCCGGCGTCGATACCGGCGCGCTCGATCGCGGGCTTGAGCGAATAGGCACCGAGCGTCGGGCCCTTGGTGTCGTTGAACCCGCCCTTGTAGGCGCGACCGATGGCGGTGCGGGCGGTGGAGACGATGACTGCGTCACGCATGGGTATTTCCTTGGTTTGCTAAGTGCCTGATCCTCGCCGGGGAGGAGGGGGAAATCAGACGAAAATCTGGGTAATCCATTCGCAGATCAGGGCGGGCTTTTCCTCGCCCTCGATCTCCATGGTGATCTCGCAGGTCTGCTGCCACTGGCCGGGGCGCTTCTCGATCATCTCGAGCAGCTTCCAGTGGCCGCGGATGCGCTTGCCGCTGCGCACCGGCGAGATGAAACGGGTCTTGTTGCCGCCGTAGTTGACGCCCATTTTCACGCCATCGATCTTGGGCGTGTCCGAATGTGCGCCGAGATAGGGGATCATCGACAGCGTCAGGAAGCCATGCGCGATGGTGCCGCCGAAGGGCGTCATCTTGGCCTTTTCCTCGTCGATATGGATGAACTGGTGGTCGCCAGTGGCATCGGCGAACTGGTTGATCCGTTCCTGGCTCATTTCGACCCATTCGCTGGTGCCGATGGTTTCGCCGACTTTTTCGGCCAGTTCCTGCGGGCTCATCGCGCCTCTCCTCAATCGAAATCTCACGGATTCGCGCGACTCCGGCCGCGCGGTGCGGCGCGAGTCATGGCGCATGGAAAGGGGCCGCGCAACCACGCGAACCGTGCCGTTACGGAATGGCGGGATTGGCCGCAGCCGCCGTGCGGCGTGCCGCGCGCACGGCCTTGCGCTCCGCCTCGGCCTTCGCCGAATCGCGTTTCTTGCAATAGGTCGCCAGCGCGATCTGGAGGCCGATCAGCATCAGGAACACCGGCTGGTAGGCGATTCCCTGGAAGGCGGCGCCGACGAGATAGACGATATTGGCGAATTGCAGCGCGCTGGCGAGCGGCGCCTGCCACTGATCCGCCGGGCCCTCGCGGGTCCGCCATTTGCGGCGGATCCCTTCCATCTGCAGCAGTCCCAGAAGATGCAGCGAGAGCCACAGGATCAGCCCCGGCCAGCCCTGTTCGCCGAGCATTTCGAAGAAGGAGGAATGATAGGCGCGCGCTTCGTCGGTGACCTCTTCGACCCGGGTGATCGAGGTACCGGCCTCCTCGCGCGTTACCGGCAGGCGGTAAGTGAACTTGTTCGAACGATAGGCATCGAACCCGCCACCGAGCGGATGTTCGGCGGCATAGTCGAGCGTCCACATCCACACCTGGACGCGGGTCGAGGCGGATTCGTCCGACTGGACCGAGCCGAGCGTGGCCATGCGGTCGTAATAGCTCGCCGGCAGGAAGGGCAGCGCCATCGCGCCGAGCGCGCCGGCGGCGAGCAGGTACATCAGCCGGTTCTTGACGTCGCGCAGCATCAGCACGCCGAGCACCGCGATGCACAGCAGGCCCGTGCGCGCCTCCGTCCCGACCGGGATCAGCAGGCAGGCGAAGATCAGCAGCGCGGCGAAGGTCTTCACCCGCCAGTCAGGCGGGAAGATCGTGCCGTGCTTGGTGAACCACAGGATGATCGGGATCAGCGCGATCGCCACCGTGGCGAGCGTCGAGCTTTCGTAGATGTTCGAATTGTCGTTCACGAAGAAATAGAGGCTGCCGTAGCCCCCGCCGCCGAGCGCGGTCTTCATCCCGGCGGAAATGATGATCGCGCCCGCGGTGAGCACGAGCACCAGCGCCGCGGCCTCGATCCTCAGGCGGGTGTAGAGCGTGACGGGCAGGAAGATGGCGAAGACCAGCGCCTTCCACACCCACTCCCACTTGAAAGCCGCATCGACCGGGAAATCGGCCCATTGCAGCGTCATGAAGCAGTAGACCAGCAGCGCCAGCAGGATCCCCTGGCGCAGCGTGAAGCGGATGTCGGACTTCGGGTCGGCCACCGCCCAGCCAGCGAAGGCGAGCAGGAAGGCGATCAGCGAGATCGGCAGCATCGGGGTCAGCGTCCAGCCGATCTTCTGCGGCGCGAGGATATCGATATAGAGATAGGCGAGCACCCAGATGAAGGGGCGCCCGAGGCCGAGCAGGAACATGCCCATCACGGTCAGGAACAAGGCAACGTCAAGCATCGCCGCCCCCCTTGCGCCGCCGCTGCCGACGGGCCTCGCGCGGTGTCACGCGGGCTGGCTCGGCAGGAGGGTCCACCAGCTCGTCCTCGCGATCGAGTTGGGCGCGCGCAAAGATGCGCAGCAACGCGATCACGATGAGAACGTGAGTCAGTCCAAGGGCGAAATAGTCGATCACGATGCGGTACTTTCGAGCGGCGTTCCTAATGCACCGCGGTTGACGCCCCGTTAAGCCTAATGTGACAGAGGACACCGCCGATGACCCGCGTGCTGCACATTCTCGACCATTCGCTGCCGCTGCATTCCGGCTATACCTTCCGTACACGCGCGATCCTCAAGAGCCTGCAGGCGGCGGGCGACGAAGTGCGCGCGATCACCGGGCCGCGCCATACCGCGCAGGGTCCGCTGGTGGAGCAGGTCGAGGGTCTCACCTTCAACCGCGTTCCGGGCCCCGTCGGTGGACCGCCGCTCCTTCGCGAATGGCGCGAGATCGAGGCGCTGCGCGCCGGGATCGAGCGGCTTGCGGACGACTGGCGTCCCGATATCCTCCACGCCCACTCGCCCGCCCTGTGCGGCATGGCGGGCCTGCGCGCCGCGCGCCGGCTCGACCTGCCCTTCGTCTACGAGATCCGCGCCTTCTGGGAAGATGCGGCGGTGGGCAATGGCACGGGCAGCGAGAATTCGCTCAAATACCGCCTCACCCGCGCGCTCGAGAACCGCGTGGTGGCCGGGGCCGACACCGTATTCACGATCTGCGACGGGCTGCGGCAGGACCTGATCGCGCGCGGCCACGACGCGGACAAGATCGCACTCTCGCCCAATGGCGTCGACCTGACGCTGTTCGGCGCACCGCCGCCACGCGATGCGGCGCTGGCCGAGCAGCTCGGTCTGGGCGAGGGGCCGGTGATCGGCTTCATCGGCAGTTTCTACGATTACGAGGGGCTCGACGACCTCATCACCGCCATGCCCATGCTCCGGCAAAGGCATCCGCAGGCGCAGCTGCTGCTCGTCGGTGGGGGACCGATGGACGAGGCGTTGCGCGCGCAGGCCGCCGCCTCCACCGCGCGCGAGGCGATCCACTTCACCGGGCGTGTGCCGCATGCCGAGGTCGACCGCTTCTATTCGCTGATCGACGTGCTCGCCTATCCGCGCAAGAAATCGCGCCTCACCGATCTGGTCACGCCGCTCAAGCCGCTCGAAGCGATGGCGCAGGAACGGATCGTCGCCGCGAGCGACGTCGGCGGCCACCGCGAACTGATCGAGGACGGCGTTACCGGCCTGTTGTTCCCGCCCGATAAGCCAGGAAGCATGGCCACCGCCCTCGCGCGCTTCATCGACGAACGTTACCGTTGGCCGGCAATACGCGAGGCGGGCCGTCTTCACGTGTCCGAAAACCATGATTGGTCAAGGAACATAGATCGTTATCAGGCCGTTTACCAAAATCTGCTAGGCAGTGGGAAATCCGCGGCCGCCTGAGCCGCCTGCAATGGGTATTTCGCCACCGATGACCGCCGCCACGCGTCCCGCTCCGATCAGCAGCCACCCGGCCTTCAAATGGGGCGTTGGCGCGTGGTTCGCGCTCTTGCTTGGCCTCGGTCTGTTCGTCATGCCGTCGCAGGTCCACCTGCTGCTGGCCGAACGTCTCGGCCTGAACGGGATGCTGAGCGATCCGGCGACCATCCGCGCCGTGCTGTCGCTCGGTGCCGCGCTGCTCGGCCTGGCCATCGGTCTTGCGCTCGCGCTGCGCGTAATCGCACTCAACGATGTCGCCGCCGAATTCGACGAGCCCGAGGCAGACGACGAGATTTCCGCTGAAGAGCCCGACAATATCTGGTTGCCGGATGCCGGGCCGCAGAAGAACGACTCCCCTTCCAGCCGTCGGACGCATCCGCTCCGGGGATCCGCTGCGAGGCCCGAGGAAACCGAGGGCCCGCCCCCGAGCGTGAACGATGCCCCCCGTCGCCCGTTCAACCCGCGCGAGGACCTGGCCGAGGAAGGCATCGCGCCGTTCCTTCCCGATGCCGACCCGCTCGTCCTCGACGGTGAGGACATCACCGGCGGTCTGGGGGAGGATGTGGTCCTGCCGGAGGCGGAAACGATGCCCGGGGATCCGTATTTCGCCGATGCCTGGCACGGCCCGTTCGACTTTTCGCCCGGTGCGGAAGGACTTGCCGAAACACCGACCGCAATCGAGGAGGAAGACGCCATCGTGCTTCCGCCCGCACCCGCGGCACTCCAGGTTGACGAAGGCGAATGGGACGACGTGGAGTCCGCTCCCGCGTCGGACACGACCGAGCAGCAACTCGAAACCCCGCCGCTCCCCGCAACGGCCCTCGGCGACCTCTCGCTCGAAGCGCTGACCGAACGCCTCGCCCATGCGCTCGAAGCCGCCAAGCCCGGTTCGCCCGACGGGGGCCGCGGAGAGGAGGATCCCGTGATCGCCTTTCTGCGCCGCGAGGCCGAGCGCGATATGTCGGCCACCGGCCCCGGCCATCGCTCGTCCGACCCGCAGGCCGAATTGCGCAGCGCGCTCGACAAGCTGAGCCGCGTCGGCAAGCCGAAATAGATCAAAGCGTTTCCGCTACGACCCTGCGCGCTGAAGCGTAATTCTTGACGCGCGTGAAATTTTGCTACGCTTCTCGCAGTTGCAAAATCTCCATCCTGTCGGCATGACGGCCCTTCGCGCAATTTTGCAGGTGTCGCGCGCGGCACCGCTCGCCCATGCCCCCGCTCGCCCCGCTCCCCCCGCGCGGCAGGTCGGCGGGTACGAAGGAGGACGCAGTATTGATGGGACGCATGCCGCCCCAGGCCACGGGTCTCTACGATCCGCGTAACGAACACGACGCCTGCGGCGTCGGCATGGTCGCGCATATCAAGGGCGCCAAGAGCCATGCCATCATTACCCAGGCGCTCGAAATCCTCGCCAATCTCGACCACCGCGGCGCGGTCGGCGCCGACCCGCTGCTGGGCGACGGTGCGGGCATCCTGCTGCAGGTGCCCGACCCGCTGTTCCGCAAATGGGCGGGCGATCATGGCCACGATCTTCCGCAAGTGGGCGATTACGCCGTCGCCATGTGCTTCCTGCCGCAGGAAGACGAGGCGCGCGACTTCGTCGAGAAGCAGCTCGAACGTTTCGCCGAGAAGGAAGGCCAGCGCGTCATCGGCTGGCGCGACGTGCCGACCACACTCGACGGGCTGGGCAAGGCGGTGGTCGATTCGATGCCGGTCATCCGTCAGTGCGTTATCGCGCGGGGCGAGAACTGCACCGACCAGGACGCCTTCGAGCGCAAGCTCATCGTCATCCGCAAACAGACGCTCAATCCGCTGAAGGCGCTCGAGGCGAAGCACGGCATCGCCGGGCTGAGCCAGGCCTATATCCCGAGCTTTTCCAGCCGCACGGTCGTCTACAAGGGCCTGCTGCTCGCCAACCAGGTCGGCAGTTTCTACGACGATCTACGCGATCCCGACTGCGTTTCGGCGCTCGGGCTCGTCCACCAGCGCTTCAGCACCAACACCTTCCCCAGCTGGCGGCTCGCCCACCCCTATCGCTTCATGGCGCACAATGGCGAGATCAACACCGTTCGCGGAAACGTGAACTGGATGGAGGCCCGCCGCCGGACGATGGAAAGCGAGCTGCTCGGCTCCGACCTCGACAAGATGTGGCCGCTGATCCCGCACGGGCAATCGGATACCGCCTGCCTCGACAATGCGCTCGAGCTGCTGCTGACCGGCGGCTATTCGCTCGCCCATGCGATGATGATGCTCATGCCCGAGGCCTGGGCCAAGGATCCGCTGATCGATCCGGCACGGCGCGCCTTCTACGAATACCACGCCGCGCTGATGGAGCCGTGGGACGGCCCCGCCGCGGTGTGCTTCACCGACGGGCGCCAGATCGGCGCCTGCCTCGATCGCAACGGCCTGCGCCCCGCGCGCTGGTGCACCACCAAGGACGACCTCGTGGTGCTCGCCTCGGAAAGCGGCGTGCTGCCGTTCGACGATGCCGACATCACCCGCAAGTGGCGGTTGCAGCCGGGCCGCATGCTGCTGATCGACCTCGAACAGGGCCGCATCGTCGAGGACGAGGAGCTCAAGGCCGACCTCGCCGCCGCGCAGCCCTACGAGGCCTGGCTCGCCAAGGCGCAGTACAAGCTCGAGGACCTCGACCATATCGAGCCCGACCTGTCGGAAATCACCAAGTCCGAGATTGCGCTGCTCGATCGCCAGCAGGCCTTCGGCTACACGCAGGAGGACATCTCCCGCTTCCTCGAGCCGATGGCGACGGGCGGCGAGGATCCGATCGGCTCGATGGGTACCGACACGCCGATCGCCGTGCTCAGCGATCGCAGCCGGCTGCTCTACGACTATTTCAAGCAGAACTTCGCACAGGTCACCAATCCGCCGATCGACCCGATCCGCGAGGAACTGGTGATGAGCCTGCTGTCGATGATCGGTCCGCGCCCGAACCTGCTCGGTCGCGACGGCGGCACGCACAAGCGCCTCGAGGTCGCGCAGCCGATCCTCACCAACACCGATCTGGCCAAGATCCGCTCGGTCGAGGTCGCGCTCGATGGCGCCTTCCGCACCGCGACGATCGACATCACCTGGGACGCGTCGACCGGGGCCGAGGGCCTCGCCATGGCGCTCAAGGAAATGTGCTGGGCGGCGACCGAGGCGGTGCTCGGCGATGCCAACATCCTGATCCTCTCGGACCGCAACCAGGGCCCCGAACGCATTCCCATGCCCGCGCTGCTCGCCACCGCCGCTGTCCACCACCAGCTGGTCCGTCAGGGCCTGCGGATGCAGACCGGCCTCGTCATCGAGACCGGCGAGGCGCGCGAGGTGCACCACTTCTGCGCGCTCGCGGGCTATGGCGCCGAAGGGATCAACCCCTATCTCGCCTTCGAGACCATCGAGGCCCTGCGCGCCGAGCGCTTCCCCGATCTCGACGCGGACAAGGTCCAGGCGCAGTACGTCAAGGCGGTCGGCAAGGGCATCCTCAAGGTCATGTCCAAGATGGGCATCTCGACCTACCAGTCCTATTGCGGCGCGCAGATCTTCGACGCGGTCGGCCTCAATTCCGAATTCGTCGACGCCTATTTCAACGGCACCGCGACCACCATCGAGGGCATCGGCCTGAAGGAGGTCGCCGAGGAGGCCGTGCTGCGCCACGCGCAGGCCTATGGCGACAACCCGCTCTATGCCGGCATGCTCGATGTGGGCGGCATCTACCAGTACCGCATCCGCGGCGAGGCGCATGCCTGGACCCCGCATTCGGTCGCGCAGTTGCAGCACGCGGTGCGCGGCAACGACCCGAAGAACTACGCGGAGTTCGCTGCGGCGATCAACGAGCAGAGCGAACGCCTGCTGACGATCCGCGGGCTGATGGAGCTGAAGAGCGCCGAACAGCCGCTCGACCTCGACGAGATCGAACCCGCGGTCGAGATCGTCAAGCGCTTCAGCACCGGGGCGATGAGCTTCGGCTCGATCAGCCACGAGGCGCATTCGACGCTCGCCATCGCGATGAATCGCATCGGCGGTCGCTCGAACACCGGCGAAGGCGGCGAGGAGCCCGAGCGTTTCCGTCCGCTCGACAATGGCGATTCGATGCGCAGCCGGATCAAGCAGGTCGCCAGCGGCCGCTTCGGCGTGACCACCGAATATCTGGTCAATTCGGACGACATCCAGATCAAGATGGCGCAGGGTGCCAAGCCTGGAGAGGGCGGGCAGTTGCCCGGCCACAAGGTCGACAAGCGCATCGGCAAGGTGCGCCATTCGACCCCCGGCGTGGGCCTGATCTCGCCGCCGCCGCACCACGATATCTATTCGATCGAGGATCTCGCGCAGCTGATCCACGACCTCAAGAACGTCCAGCCCGACAGCCGCATCTCGGTCAAGCTGGTCTCCGAGGTGGGCGTGGGCACGGTCGCCGCGGGCGTATCCAAGTCCAAGGCCGATCACATCACCATCTCGGGCTATGAGGGCGGCACCGGCGCGAGCCCGCTGACCAGCCTGACGCATGCGGGTTCGCCGTGGGAGATCGGCCTCGCCGAAACGCAGCAGACGCTGCTGCTCAACGATCTGCGCAGCCGCATCGCGGTGCAGGTCGACGGCGGGCTGCGCACCGGTCGCGACGTCGCCATCGGCGCGCTGCTGGGTGCAGACGAGTTCGGCTTTGCCACGGCCCCGCTGATCGCGGCAGGCTGCATCATGATGCGCAAGTGTCACCTCAACACCTGCCCGGTCGGGGTGGCGACGCAGGACCCGGTGCTGCGCAAGCGCTTCACCGGCACGCCCGAACACGTGATCAACTACTTCTTCTTCGTCGCCGAGGAACTGCGGCAGATCATGGCGCAGATGGGCTTCCGCACGGTCGAGGAGATGGTCGGCCGGGTCGACCGGCTCGACATGCGCCGCGTCGAGCGCCACTGGAAGGCGCATGGGGTCGACCTCAAGCGGATCCTCCATGCCGTGCCGCTCAAGGAAGGGCAGAAGCTCCACCATACCGAGAACCAGGACCACGGCCTCGCCGCGGCGATGGACGTCGAGCTGATCGAGGCCTGCAAACCGGCGATCGAGAGCGGACAGGCGGTCCAGCTCACCCGCACCATCCGCAACGTCAACCGCACCGTCGGTGCGATGCTGTCGGGCCGGATCGCCGAGGCCTATGGCCACGCGGGCCTGCCGCAGGACACGATCCGGATCGATTTCACCGGCGTGGCGGGGCAGAGCTTCGGCGCCTGGCTGGCGCATGGCGTGACGCTGAGCCTGACCGGCGATGCCAACGACTATGTCGGCAAGGGCCTCTCGGGCGGCCATATCGCCGTCCGCCCGCCCGAGAAGGCGCCGCGCGAGCCCGGCGAGAACATCATCGTCGGCAACACCGTGCTCTATGGCGCGATCGCGGGCGAGGCCTATTTCGCCGGCGTCGCGGGCGAGCGCTTCGCGGTGCGCAATTCGGGCGCGGTCGCGGTGGTCGAAGGCACCGGCGACCATGGCTGCGAATACATGACCGGGGGTGTGGTTTGCGTTCTCGGCCCGACCGGGCGCAATTTCGCCGCCGGGATGAGCGGCGGCGTGGCCTATGTCTACGATCCGGATCGCCGCTTCGCACAGCTGTGCAACCCGGCGCAGGTCGATGTGCTCGACGTCCGTACGGGCGATGGCGAAGGGGCTGAGAAGAGCTGGGCCAGGCCGCAGCAGCGCCCCGTCTCGGTCGACAATGCCGGGATGGGCGATCCACTCTACCACGATGCCGAGCGATTGAAGGTGCTGGTCGAGCGCCACTTGCTCCACACCGGCTCGGCCAGGGCCCAGGCGCTGCTCGACGACTGGGCGAGCGAGCTGAAGAACTTCCGCAAGGTGATGCCGCGCGACTACGCACGCGCACTCAAGGCACTCGAGGACGAACGCGAACAGGCGGCAATGGAGGCCGCGGAATAATGGGCAAGGAAACCGGCTTTCTCGAATACGAGCGCGAAGACAGGACCTATCGCGACCCCGCGGAGCGGCTGACGAACTACAAGGAGTTCGTGGTCCCGCTGTCGGAAGAGCAGCTGCGCAAGCAGGCCGCGCGCTGCATGAATTGCGGCATCCCCTATTGTCACAACGGCTGTCCGGTGAACAACATCATCCCGGACTGGAACCACCTCGTCTACGAGGACGACTGGAAGCACGCGCTCGAGGTGCTCCATTCGACCAACAATTTTCCCGAATTCACCGGCCGCGTGTGCCCCGCCCCCTGCGAGGCGGCCTGCACGCTCAACATCATGGATTCGCCGGTCACGATCAAAAGCATCGAATGCGCGATCATCGACCGCGGCTTTTCCGAAGGCTGGGTCAAGCCGCAGCTGCCCGAGAAACGCACCGGCAAGTCGGTCGCGGTGATCGGCAGCGGGCCTGCGGGCCTCGCCTGCGCGCAGCAGTTGGCGCGCGCGGGCCACGCGGTGACGGTGTTCGAGAAGGCCGACCGGATCGGCGGGCTGCTGCGCTACGGCATTCCCGACTTCAAGATGGAGAAGCACCTGATCAACCGCCGCGCGGTGCAGATGGAGGCCGAGGGCGTCCAGTTCCGCACCTCGAGCGAGGTCGGGGTCGAGGTCAGCTTCAGCGCCTTGCAGGAGAATTTCGACGCGGTGGTGCTCGCCGGCGGGGCCGAGGAAGCGCGGCGGCTCGACATTCCCGGGGCGGAACTGCCCGGCGTACGGCTGGCGATGGAATTCCTCACCCAGCAGAACAAGCGCAATGCCGGCGACGACGAGGTCCGCGCCGCGCCGCGCGGCAGCCTCACCGCGACGGGCAAGCATGTCATCGTCATCGGCGGCGGCGACACCGGCAGCGACTGCGTCGGGACCAGCAATCGCCAGGGCGCGGCCAGCGTCACCCAGCTCGAGATCATGCCCAAGCCGCCCGAGAAGGAAGACAAGGCGCTGACCTGGCCCGACTGGCCGCTCAAGCTGCGCACCTCCTCGAGCCACGAGGAAGGCGTTGAGCGCGACTGGGCGGTGCTGACCAAGCGCGTGGTCGAGGAAGGCGGCGATGTCGCCGGGCTCGAATGCGTGCGCGTCGAATGGATCGACGGGCGCATGCAGGAAGTGCCCGGGAGCACCTTCACGTTGAAGGCCGACCTGATCCTGCTCGCCATGGGCTTCACCGGGCCCAAGCGGCGCGGGCTGCTCGATCGCGCGGGCGTCGATCTCGATGGACGCGGCAATGTCGCGGCGGACACCGAATGGTATCTCACCAGCGAGCCCAACGTCTTTTCCTGCGGCGACATGCGGCGCGGACAGAGCCTCGTCGTTTGGGCAATCCGCGAAGGGCGCCAATGCGCGCGCGCGGTCGACCTCGCGCTGATGGGGGCGACCGAGCTGCCGCGCTAGGCGCGTGGCCGACATCCTGATCACCGGCTGTTCGGGCGGCGGCAAGACGACGCTGCTCGACGAACTGGCGGCGCGCGGCTGCCGCACCGTCGCCGAGCCCGGCCGCCGCCTGATCGCGCAGGGCATCGCGCCTTGGGACGATGCCGAGGCATTCCTTCGCGCCGCCGCCGACATGGCCATGGCCGATCTCGCCGCACATGCCTCGATCGACGAGCCGGTGTTCTACGATCGTGGGCTGTTCGACGCGCTCGCGGGGCTCGAACGCATTGGTGTCACCCCGGTCGCCGACGCCCTCGGCGAGGAGCGTCCCTATGCCGGCGGGGTGTTCCTCGCCCCGCCCTGGCCCGAAATCTACGCCGAGGATTCGATGCGTCGCCACGATTTCGAGGCTGCCCGCGATGAATACGAGCATCTGGCAGAGCTCCTGCCGAAGCTCGGCTATAGCCCGCTCACCTTGCCCAAACTACCGGTTGGCGACCGCGCAGATTTCGTGCTGCGGAAGCTGGCGATCGCCTAGCCGCCCGCGCCCTGCGTCCGCCCGCGCGCCTGCACCGCGGCGCGGCGCGCCTCGACTTCCTCGGGGCTGACCGCGGAATTGGCGGCGGAGGAGCGTGCGTGTTCGATCACCAGCCCCTCGCCAAAGCTCGCGGCATAGCCCTCGTCGATCAGCGCCTTGTAGGTGGCGAGGAATGCGGGATCCACGCTCGCCATATCGGCCGCGAGCCGACGCGCCTCTGGCAACAACTCCTCGGGCGCGACCACGCGGTTGACCAGCCCCCAGCGTTCGGCGGTTTCGGCATCGAGGAAATTGCCGGTGAAGCTCAGTTCCTTGGCGCGGCTGATGCCGATCATCCGGCTCAGTTTCTGCGACAGCCCCCAGCCGGGGACGATCCCGACGCGTGCATGCGTATCGGCGAAGCGCGCATTGGTGCTGGCGACCAGCACGTCGCAGGCCAGCGCGACCTCGAAGCCGCCGGTGATGGCGACGCCGTTGATCGCCCCGATCACCGGCTTGCGGCACTGCTCGATAGCCTTGACCGGGTTCTCGTCCGCCCCCTCTGCATTGGCCGCGCCGAGCGCGCCCTCCTGCGAGCCGAGCTCCTTGAGGTCGAGCCCGGCGGTGAAGGCCCTTGTCCCCGCGCCGGTCAGGATGACCGCGCGGACGGCATCGTCGGCATCGAGTTCCTTCATCACCTCGTAGAGCCGGTGGCGGAGCGCTTTCGACAGCGCATTCATCGCCTCGGGGCGGTTGAGGGTGACGGTGGCGATACCGTCGGCGATCTCGGTCAGGATCAGCTGGGTCATGCAGATAGCCTAGCCGATAGGTTGCGACTTGCAATCGTCCCGCCACTCGCGTTCAGTGACAGCGAGAGGAGAGACATCAATGGCATTCAAACCCTTCGACCTCACCGGCAAGGTGGCGGTGGTCACCGGCGGCAACAGCGGCATCGGCCTGGGCATGGCTGAAGGGCTGGCGGCGGCGGGCGCGGATGTCGCGATCTGGGGCCGCAACGCGGACAAGAACGCCGCCGCGCTGGAGCGGCTGAAGGCGCATGGCAGGCGCGCCGAGGCGCTGGCGGTCGACGTCTCCGACGAAGCGGCGGTGGTCGACGCGATGGCCGAAAGCCTCGCGCGGCTCGGGCGGATCGACTGCTGCATCGCCAATGCCGGGGTCGGTGGCGGCGCACCGCTGACCGAGCAGACCACCGAACAATGGCGCAAGGTCACCACGGTCAATCTCGACGCGGTATTCTGGACCTTCCGCGAGGCGGCGAAGCACATGGTCGCGCGCGCCGAGGAGGGCGACAAGGGCGGATCGCTTCTGGTCACCTCGAGCGTGTCGGCGATCCACGGCGCACCGCAGAACCAGGCCTATGCCGCGACCAAGGCGGGCGTGCTGGCGATGGTGCGCGGGACCGCGGTCGAACTGGCACGCCACGGCATTCGCGCCAACGCTGTCCTGCCCGGATGGATCGCCACCGAGATGACCGAGCGGTTGCAAAAATGGGACGCGTTCAACGAAAAGGCGATCGGCCGCGTGCCCATGCGCCGCTGGGGCGAGGGCGAGGATTTCGCCGGCATCGCGGTCTATTTCGCCAGCGACGCGAGCACATTCCACACCGGCGATTCGGTGGTGATCGACGGCGGCTATTCGATCTTCTGACGACGAATTTTCCTACACGCCGCCGGGGTGGTAGGGGGGCGGCCGGTTCTTTCGCATCGTCGATCCGCCGGAGGTTTTTGCCTCCGCCCTCCGTGTCCGTCCGGTGGCCGGAGCGAGCCTTTTCGTTCGCAATATCAGCCGGATGGGGCAAGCGAGCGAAGGTGACACGGTGTCACCTTTGTCCGCCTACACCGCCCAGTCGATGGCGCCACGTCCGTGTTCTTCGAGAAAGGCATTGGTGCGGCTGAAGGGCCGGCTCCCGAAGAAACCGCGATGCGCCGAAAGCGGGCTGGGGTGCGGGCTCTCGATCACGCAATGCCGCCCATTCCTGAGGCCCGCGACCCGCTTCGCCTTGGCCTGCGCATGGCTGCCCCAGAGGATGAAGACCGAGGGCGCCTCGCGCGCCGCCACCGCCGCGACGCAGGCATCGGTGATCGCGTCCCAGCCGCGCCCCGCATGGCTCCCCGCATTCCCTGCCTCGACCGTCAGCGTGTTGTTGAGCAGCAGCACGCCCTGTCGCGCCCATTTGCTCAGATCGCCGTGCTCGGGCCGCTCCAGGCCGAGATCGGTCTCGAGCTCCTTGTAGATATTGACCAGGCTCGGCGGCACTTTGACCCCTTCGGGCACGGCGAAGCACAGGCCCATCGCCTGCCCCGGCCCGTGATAGGGGTCCTGCCCGAGGATCACGACCTTGACCGCGTCGAGCGGGGTCAGCTCGAGCGCCTTCAGCCGGCAGCCGCGTGAGGGATAGATCGTCTTGCCGTCGCGCTCCTCGGCGACGAGGAAGCCGCCCAGCCGCCGCGCCTCGGCGCTCGCCAGGACGGGGTCGAGCACGGGCTTCCAGCTTGGCGGCACGCTTTCGGTCATGCGGGCGATTGTAGGGCCTGCTGCGCGAGGGACCAGTCCGCCCTTCCCTACAATCCCCGATGCGCCTAAGGCCTCGCGCATGGCAGTGCATTTCCACGAAGAAGACCTCCCCGCAGGCGTGCTCGCCGATGGCCCGGTGGCCGTCGATACCGAAACCATGGGCCTGGTGACGATCCGCGACCGGCTGTGCGTCGTCCAGATCAGCGACGGCAATGGCGACGAGCACCTCGTCCGCTTCGGCCCCGACAGCACCTACGACGCGCCCAATCTCAAGGCCGTGCTGGGCGATCCGAACCGGCTCAAGCTGTTCCACTTCGCGCGCTTCGACCTTGCCGCGATCGAGCACTACCTCGGCGTGATGGCGACGCCCTGCTATTGCACCAAGATCGCCAGCAAGCTGGTGCGCACCTATACCGACCGCCATGGCCTCAAGATGCTGGTCGAGGAACTGCTCGGCGAGAACATCTCCAAGGCGCAGCAGTCGAGCGACTGGGGCGGGCCCGAACTGTCCGATGCGCAACGCGAATACGCCGCCTCCGACGTGCGCTATCTTCACCGGATGAAAGAGGAACTCGACCGCCGGCTCGAGCGCGAGGGCCGCAGCGGACTGGCGCAGGCCTGTTTCGAATTCCTCCCGACGCGCGCACGGCTCGATGTCGCCGGCTGGGCCGATCACGACATCTTCAGCCACATGTAAGGGTCACGCAGGCAGGCAAGCTCCATGGCATCCCGGCAACGCAGGATAGAGACGGCCGAAGCCAAGGAACGGCGGCACGAGCGCCAGCACTGGGCCGAGCCCGGCGGCTCGCACGACCGCCTCGTCGCCTTCCTCGCGCGCGCCCTGCCGATGGCCGTCGGCGTGCTCGCCGCGCTGATGGTGGTGACCCCGCTGTCCCCGCGCGGCGAGGTCAGCTTCCTGCTCGACCGCAACAAGGTGGCGATCATCAAGGAGCGGCTGCGGGTCGACAATGCGCTCTATCGCGGCGCCGACGACAAGGGCCGCCCCTTCTCGCTGACCGCGGGCGAAGCCGTCCAGCGATCGAGCGCCGAAGGCATCGTCCGGATGAACAATCTCGTCGCGCGGCTGCTGCTCGACGAAGGCCCCGCGCGCATTTCCGCCCGCGCCGGGCAATACGATATCGACCAGGAGGTCGTCTCGATCATCGGCCCGATGAACTTGGTGGCCGCCGACGGCTATCGCATGCTCTCGCGCGACGTCTCGCTCGACCTCGCCCAAAAGCGCCTCGTCGGGAGCGGCGGCGTCGACGGTGCGATCCCCGCCGGGACCTTCCGCGCCGACCGCTTGACCGCCGATCTCTCGGCGCGCACCATCACCCTGTCGGGCAATGCGCGGCTGCGCATGGCGCCCGGAAAGCTGAGGATGCCCTGATGAAGCCCCTGTTTCTCACCATGGCCCGCTGGGGCATCGGCTCCTTCGCCGTGACCGCTGTCGCCTTCGCCGGCATGCAGCTGTCGGCACAGGCCATCGCCGGGCACAATTCGAACGCTCCGGTGAGCTATGCCGCCGACCGGATCGAGCTGCAGGACAGGCAGAACCGCGTCGTGCTGTCGGGCAATGTCCAGATCACGCAGGCGGGCCTGAACCTCAGCGCGGCGCGCACGATCGTGAACTACACCGACAGCGGCAGCCTCAAGATCCAGCGGATCATGGCCACCGGCGGGGTCAATGTGACGCGCGGCAACGAGCGTGCCCGCGGCGATACGGCGGTCTACGATTTCAACCGCCGGATCATCACCATGGCGGGCAATGTCCGCCTCAACCGCGGCGGCGACACGCTCAATGGCGGGCGGCTGGTGATCGACCTCGCCAGCGGCGTGTCGAGCGTCGACGGGCGCGCCAGCGGCTCCTCCTCGGTTACCGGGCAAGGCGAATCGGGCGGGCGCGTGACGGGCACCTTCTCGGTCCCCGAGAACTGATTTCGGGCTAGCGCGCCCGGGCGCCCGCGACCCGCGCGATCTCGGCGAGCCCCTGCGCGAGCAGCAGCTCGGCGGCCTGGCTGTTGGTCAGCAGTTCGCGGTGGAGCGTCACCAGTCGCTGGGTCAACCGGTCGAGCTTGTCGCCGTGGCGCCAGAGGCCGAACTGCTGACCGATCTCGCGCTTCTCCTTGAAGAAGATCCCGAGCCGCGCTTCTTCCCCCCGGTCGAGATCGCCGAAGGAGCGGCTACCCAGCGTCGCGGCGATCCGCGCCAGCTGCGCCGCGCGCCGTTCGAAGGCGAGCAGCACGCCGACCGGGTTAAGGCCGAGCTGCTTCATCCGCGCCAGCTCGACCCCGAGCTTGGCAGCCTGCCCGCCGAGCACGGCGTTGACCAGCGGCGCGAACCCGTCGTCCTCGCTCGCCGCACCGATCGCGTCGAGGTCTTCCTCGGTCGCAGCCTGCGGGCTCTGCGCGCTCGCATCGAGATAGAGCGCCAGCTTCTCGACCTCGCTCCGGGCGAGGCGCACGTCGAGATTGGCGGCGCGCGCAATCCGTTCGGCGAGATCCCCGCCAAGCCGGACGCCGGCCCCGTCGGCCAGCGCACGCACGCTCTTGGTCACCGATGGCAGGTCGGGCGGATAGAACATCGCCACCAGCGCATCCTTGCGCTTCTCGAGCAGCTTGGCGGTGCGTGACTTGTCGGTCGCCGAGGTGGCGACGATGACCACCGGGCAGGCCTCGCCTGCCCCCGAATCGCCCGTTTCGACCAGCACCTTGAGCGCCTCGTGCGCCTCGTCCCCGCTGGCGCGGACCCAGATGTGGCGCTGGTCGCCGAACAGCGAGGTCGTGCGTGCTTCGTCACCCAGCTTCGCCGGGTCGCTGCGCAGTTCGGCGCCCGACATCTCGACCCGCTCGCCCGGTTCGGGGAGCCAGCTGACGAGATCGTTAGCCGCGGCGCTCGCGCCGGCCTCGTCCTGCCCGCAGAAGAAGAAGATGCCGCAGCCCTGCGCGGCACCGCGCCCTTTGGCCGCGAAATCGCGGTTGGTGAGCTTCACTGTCCGGCGCGCAGCGCCCACGCGACGCGCGTCACGATCCGCTGGGCGAGGTCCTGCGACAGATTCTCGAGCGCAGTCTGCTCGGCCGCGATGACGGCGTACTCGCTCGACACCACGTCGATCCCGGCGTCCGATCCGTCGGTCGCGTCGAGCACGATCTCGCCGCTGGTCAGGTCGATCAGCTGGTAGCGCGCGCGCAAGGTGCGGCGCTCGCGACTGATCGTATCGTCGCGCAGCACGGCGAGGCCCTCGAGCTGGTCGTCGAGCCTGACCTCGATCCGATATTGCGGGCTCGCCTGCCCCGCGGCGGCAAAGCGTTCCTCGAGCGCGCTGCGCACCAGCCAGCCGGCGCGCCCCTCGATCGGCGCGACCTCGATTGCCGCGAGCGATTGCGCCACCGCGCCGCTGCCGCCGCCCGCATACATGGGCGAGAGGCCGCATGCCGACAGGAGTGCAAGGGCGAGGCTGGCGAAGAGGATGCGCATCAGGTGACGATATTCACCAATCTGTCGGGCACGACAATGACCTTGCGAATTTCGGCCCCGTCGATCGAGCGCTGGACGTTTTCCGACGCGAGCGCCATCGCCTCGAGCGTGTCCTTCGAGGCACCCTTGGGCGCGGTCAGCGTATCGCGCAGCTTGCCCTTGTGCTGGACGGCGATGGTGACTTCGTCCTCGACCAGCAGCGCCGGATCGACTTCGGGCCAGGGCGCGTCGGCGACAAGGCCGCCTTCGCCGAGCGACGCCCATGCTTCTTCGGCGAGATGCGGCATCATCGGCGCGACCAACTGCACGAGTGTGCGGATCGCGGCAGAACGGCTGGCCGAAGCGGCGGCCTTCTCGACCGCGCCGGTGAGTTCGTAGATCCGCGCGACGGCCTTGTTGAAGCCCAGCGCCTCGATGTCGTCGGCGACAGCTGCGACGGTCTGGTGCGTCTTGCGATCGAGCGACTTGTCCTCGCCCTCGGCGCCTGCGTCATAGGCAGAGAACAGGCGCCAGAGGCGATGGACAAAGCGGCTGCAGCCCTCGATGCCTGCCTCTGACCAGGGCAGGTCGCGTTCGGGCGGGCTGTCGGAAAGCATGAACCAGCGCACTGCGTCGGCGCCATAGGTGTCGATGATGGTGTCGGGGTCGACGACGTTCTTCTTCGACTTCGACATCTTGATGACGCGACCGATTTCGACCTCGCCGCCATCGTCCTTGAGCAGCGCGCGCTCGGCCTCGCGGCTGATTTCTTCGGGCGCGTAGTAGACGGTCTTGCCGCCTTCCTTGCGGCTGTAGGTCTCATGCGTCACCATGCCCTGCGTGAAGAGCGAGGCGAATGGTTCCTTCACCTCGATCTGGCCCATGCGGGCCAGTGCCCGGGTCCAGAAGCGGGCGTAGAGCAGGTGCAGGATCGCATGCTCGATCCCGCCGATATATTGTTCGACCGGCAGCCATTTGGCGACTTCCTCGCGGTCGAAGGGCTTGTCGGCGGGCTGGCTGGCGAAACGCAGGAAATACCACGAACTGTTGGTGAAGGTGTCGAGCGTGTCGGTTTCGCGCTCCGCCTTTCCGCCGCATTTGGGGCAGTCGACGTGCTTCCACGTCGGATGGCGCAACAGCGGATTGCCGGGTGTCTGGAAATCGACGTCTTCGGGCAGCACGACGGGAAGCTGGGCCTTGGGCACGGGCACCACGCCGCATGCGCCGCAGTGGATGAAGGGGATCGGCGTGCCCCAGTAGCGCTGGCGGCTGACACCCCAGTCGCGCAGGCGCCAGACGGTCTTGCCTTCGCCGCGACCCTGTTCCTCGATGCGGCGGATGATCTCGCGCTTGGCCTCCTCGACTTCCATTCCGTCGAGGAAGTCCGAATTCACCAGAACGCCTTCGCCGGGTTCGGCTTCGCCGTCGAAGGGCTTGCCCGCATCGTCGACGCTCGGCGCCACCACGCGCGGTATCGGTAGGCCGTATTTGGTGGCGAATTCGAAGTCGCGCTGGTCGTGGCCCGGCACCGCCATGATCGCCCCGGTGCCGTAATCCATGAGCACGAAATTCGCGATGAAGACCGGCAGGTGTTCGCCGGTGAAGGGATGCTTCGCGCCGATCCCGGTATCGAAGCCGAGCTTTTCCGCCGTCTCGAGTTCGGCAGCGGTGGTGCCGCCCTTCTTGCACAATTCGATGAACTTCGCCGCGTCGCAGTTCTGCGCGGCGACGCCCTGCGCCACCGGGTGATCGGCGGCGACCGCGACGAAGCTTGCGCCGAAGATCGTGTCGGGGCGCGTGGTGTAGACCGGCAGCGTGTCGCCATTCGACAGATCGAAGCGGAATTCGAGTCCACGCGACTTGCCGATCCAGTTCTCCTGCATCAGCCGGACCTTGTCGGGCCAGTCGTCGAGTGTGCCGAGGCCGTCGAGGAGATCCTCGGCGAAATCGGTGATGCGCATGAACCACTGGTTGAGCTTGCGTCGCTCGACCTCGGCGCCCGAGCGCCAGCCCTTGCCGTCGATCACCTGTTCGTTGGCGAGCACGGTCATATCGACCGGGTCCCAGTTGACCTCGCTCTCCTTGCGATAGACCAGCCCGGCCTCGTACATGTCGAGGAACAGCGCCTGTTCGTGGCCGTAGTATTCGGGCTCGCAGGTGGCGAGTTCGCGGCTCCAGTCGAGCGCGAAGCCCAGCCGCTTCAGCTGAGCCTTCATGTGTTCGATATTGTCGCGGGTCCAGCCGCCGGGGTGGACGCCTTTCTCCATGGCGGCGTTTTCCGCCGGCATGCCGAAGGCGTCCCAGCCCATCGGGTGCAGCACTTCGAACCCGCGCGCCTTCTTGTAGCGCGCCAGCACGTCGCCCATCGTGTAATTGCGCACATGGCCGATATGGATGCGCCCCGAGGGATAGGGGAACATCTCGAGCACGTAGCTCTTGGGCTTGGGGGAATCGCTGTCGGCGCGGAAGGTCTGCGCCTCATCCCACGCATTTTGCCAGCGCGCATCGGCGCCGGCCGGATCGAAACGGGTATCGCTGCTCATAGGGAGCCGCGTTTACGGATTTTGCAGCCTATTGGAAGGCGCTTTTGCCGGGCGCCCTCGCGGGCGATCAGCCAACCGCCTGGCGGCGCAGTTCGCGTGCCTTGGTCAGGATGATGTCTTCCAGCTTCTGCACCGTGGCTGCCTGGACCGGGGCATCGACCCAGGTCCCGCCCTGGCTGACCTGGCGACTGGCGGCGACGCGCAGCGCGTCGGCGCGCAGGTCCGAATCGAGGATCGTCACGGTCATCTTCACCCGCTCGCCCGGATTGCTGGGATTGGCGTACCAGTCGGTGACGATCACCCCGCCATTGCTGTCGGCCTGGAGCAGCGGAGCGAAGCTGACCGCTTCGAGCGCGGCGCGCCAGAGATAGGAATTGACGCCGATGGTGGTGACCTGCGCCGCCGCGAGATCCGCCTTGGGCCGCTCGCGCCCGCCGCAGGCCGAAAGGCCGAGCGTTGCAGCGATCGCCACGGCAATGGTTGCGGGTCGGCGGAGGTTTGCGAGAGCGCTCATGTCGGTCCTTGGTATCCTGCGGGTTTCAAGGCTCTATAATGCCTGCACGCTGCGGAGCAAGGCGTTGGGCCCACAAGGCCGCACACAGCCTTTCGAGGGTGAATGCGGGCTTAATCCCGCGCGGGCCGCCAGCGCCACGGCTCTCAGCTTGTGGAAACTTGGCAACACCTTGCGGCCAATTGCCGGAGCGCCTGTGGAAAAGCTGGCCCTGTGCCGAACGGGTGCTAGTCTGGCCTGCAAGAAGAAAGGGACTCGCCCCACGCAAGAGGGGAAAGTCAGGAACCGTTCAGCGGATCTGTGGCTTGGAGTCGGGAAGGGATAAGGGAAGCGGGTTAGCGATGGCACGTTCGGTCAAAAGTCAGGGCAAGGCGCGGTTCGCTCCCGCGGCGCTGGCTGTTGCCGGTCTGGCGCTGTCGATTCCCGTCGCCGGCCTCGCGGTGGTCGAGACCGGCTCCGCGGCGGAACTGCCCGAAACCGTTTCTTACCTGCCCTTCACTCCGCCGAAGGTCGATGCGCGGCTCGCCGCCCGCGTCGCCGCCGTGATCGGCGAGGATGGCTTGCGCTTTACCCCGGCGAACAAGTCGCCGTTGTCGAAGGATCGCACCGTGACCGTCGCGGTCCGGGTCGACGATGCCACCGCCCGCGCGATCTCGGTCCGCACTGCGCTCGACGCCACCGGCACTTCCGACAGCCGCGAACGCATTCTCGCGATCAGCCCGACAAGCTACAATCTCGGCGTGGCGCGCGGCTACCAGAGCTTCGCCCAGCCGACCAAGGAAACCGCCGTTTCGGTCGGCCTGCGCGACATGGGCATGCCCGATCTCGCGAGTTTCGCGCCCGAAAAGGCCGAGAAGGCCGAGAAACCGAGCCGCTTCGGCTCGCGCCTGGCGCTCGAGAAGGAAGAAAACGCCGGTCGCTCGCCGCGTACGCTCGGCGGGGCGGGAAGCCAGACCCTCGACCTGAGCACCTCCTATCGCGTGGTCGGCAATGTGAACGTCACCGCCGGTGTCCGCGTGTCCAAGGACAGCAATCGGCTGGCTCCGCTGACCGACGGGGTCGAAGACGACCAGGCCGTCTACGTCGGCACGCGGGTCAGCTTCTAACCTTTTCCGAAAGAATACCACTGTGCCCTCGCCCCGATCGGCGAAAGGACTTGGCGTGCGCCGCGTGCCGCGCCTAGGTTGCTGGAGACGCTACGGAAAGCTTGGGAGAATCACCTATGGGACGTGTTGCCATCGTAACCGGGGGCACGCGCGGGATCGGCCGCGCCATCTGCGAACGACTGCGCGACGAGCGCGGGTTCACGGTCGTCGCGAACTACGCCGGCAATGACGATGCGGGGCGAAAGTTCTCCGACGAGACTGGTATTCCTACGATCAAGTTCGATGTCGGGGACTTCGACGCCGTGCAAGAGGCGTGCAAGACGGTCGAGCAGGAGCACGGGGCAATCGACGTGGTGGTCAACAATGCCGGGATCACCCGCGACGGCACCCTCCTGAAGATGAGCTACGAAGATTGGGATGCCGTCATGCGCACCAATCTCGGCGGGTGCTTCAACATGGCCAAGGCAACCTTCGCCGGCATGAAGGAGCGCGGCTGGGGCCGGATCGTCAACATCGGTTCGATCAATGGCCAGGCAGGACAATATGGCCAGGTCAACTATGCCGCGGCCAAGAGCGGCATCCACGGCTTCACGAAGGCGCTGGCGCAGGAAGGTGCGCGCTTCGGCATCACCGTCAACGCCATCGCCCCGGGCTATATCGACACCGACATGGTCGCCGCTGTGCCCGAACCGGTGCTCGAGAAGATTGTCGCCAAGATCCCCGTCGGTCGCCTGGGCAAGGCGAGCGAGATCGCCCGCGGGGTCAGCTTCCTGTGCTCCGAGCATGCCGCATTCGTCACCGGCTCGACCATGAGCATTAACGGAGGCCAGCACATGTATTGACGGGGGGGCCCGGCGGCGGACGCGCAGCCGGACTTGCCGCCCAATCAGTCGATAATATAAGCGACCACGCGCAGATCATCGCCTTCACGTTCGAGCGTCACCGTTTCGACAACACCCTTGCGAGTAGCGAAGTCGGTGCGGAACTGGACCTCGCCATACCCAAGAGGAGGCGCGTGCACATCGCGATAGCCGATCGCCTCGCGTGACAGAACCGCGCCGAGCGGAGCACGGGCCTCTTGCGAGGCCTTCATCCAAACATCGAGCGTGTTGAGATCGCGGAACTGGCTCCCAGTTGCCGCATAGCTGGCTTCCCAGTCATGCGCATCGGTCAATGCGAGCCATGCCCGCGCCGCGTCTTCATTCGCATGGTCGCGGGCGACCTCTTCGGGAGGAGTGTCGACGGGCGGTTCGTGCGTGGCGCTGGTCGCAGCAAGCACCAGTACGGCGGCGAGGGTGAGCATGATGAGAACTCCTGCAACAATCGGACGGCGGACGGACGTGCCTGCCGTTGCCCGGTCATCGTCAGTCCTTTGCTGCGCGCCGGCATCCCCCAATTCCTTGTCCGCAAGATTTTCGTAGGCGCCGCCCTCGCTCTCGAGCAGCAGGCGCGCTGCCTCGCGGCTGCTCGTCACCTCGAGCTTGCGCCGCACCGCGCGCAGGCGCTCGTTGATCTTATGCACCGACAAATCCAGCTCGGCCGCCGCCGACTTGGCGTCGTGGCCGCGGACCATGAGTCGCAGCGTTTCCTTCTCCTTTTCGGTCAGCGTGTCATAGGCGTCGGCCATGCCGGATTACCTACGTGCGGCACGGTTCATCGCACACCCCAAAAAAATCGTAGAGCCGCGGGCGCGAGCGATGTAGGGCGCGCGACTTATGGAAATGCCCCCCTACCACCCCCCCAAGAAGTACTCTGTCCGGATCGACGGACACCGCACATCGATCAGCCTCGAGCCCCTGTTCTGGGACAAGCTGTGCGCCGCCGCCGCGGCGCGTGGGCAATCGATCAATGCGCTGGTCGCCGAGATCGACGCCGAACGGATCACAGCCGAAACCCCGCCCGGACTGGCCGGTGCGATCCGCATCTGGCTGGTCTCGCGTGAAAAGAGCGGCTGGATCGCTCCAGCCGCTCACTAGGGCATCGGGCCTGCCTGCTCAGTAGTTGGCGGGCGGATCGCTCGCCGGGAAGCTTTCGTCGCTGGCCTCGTCGGTCTTGCTCCAGTCGCCGTCGGGCTTGTCGCGCATCGCGCCGGGGCCCGCGTCGCGGACCGCGGCATCGCCCTGGTTGGCGGCGAAGGCGGGCTGGGACTTGTTCTTCTCGTAATAGCGATAGCCGGCATAGCCGAGACCGCCGAGTGCAAGTAGCTTGAGTAGCATGGGGCGAACTCCTTTCGTCTCTTGCCCGACCAACGCATGTCGGGCCCGAAAGGTCCGCCCGCAGGCCCCTAGTCGTCGCCCACCCGTTCGATGTCCGCACCGACCAGCTGGAGCTTTTCTTCCAGCCGCTCGTAGCCGCGGTCGAGGTGATAGAGGCGGCGCACGGTGGTCTCGCCTTCGGCCGCGAGACCCGCGATCACGAGGCTCATCGACGCACGCAGATCGGTCGCCATCACTTCCGCACCGGTGAGCTCGACCGGACCGCGGACGATCGCGGTGCGGCCCTCGGTTTCGATATCCGCCCCCATGCGCGCAAGTTCGGGAACGTGCATGAAGCGGTTCTCGAAAATCGTTTCCTTGAGCACGCTGGTCCCCTCGGCGCGGGCCAGCAGGCTCATCAGCTGCGCCTGCATATCGGTGGCGAGGCCGGGGAAGGGCGCGGTGGTGAGGTTGTGCGCCTTGAGCGAACCGCGCGCCGCGACGTCGATCCCGTGCTTGTCGCTTTCGACCTCGACGCCGATGTTGCGCAGTGCATGGATGGTCGAGCCCATGTCGTCGGCCTTGGCGCCTTCGAGGCGGACTTCGCCGCCGGTAATCGCCGCGGCACAGGCGTAGGATCCGGCCTCGATCCGGTCGGGCATCACGCGGTAGGTCGCGCCGTGGAGCCGCCTGACGCCGTGGATCGTGAGTTCCGACGTGCCGATGCCCTCGATCTCGGCGCCCATGGCGACGAGGAGGTTGCACAGGTCGACGATCTCGGGCTCGCGCGCGGCGTTGATCAGCCTGCTGGTGCCCTTGCACAGCACCGCCGCCATCAGCGCATTCTCGGTCGCGCCGACCGAAACCACGGGGAAATCGAATTCGCCGCCGGGCAGGCCGCCGCCTGGCGCGGTGGCCTTCACATAGCCTGCAGCGAGCTCGATATGCGCTCCGAAGGCTTCGAGCGCCTTGAGATGGAGGTCGATCGGGCGGTTGCCGATCGCGCAGCCGCCGGGCAGCGACACGGTCGCCTCGCCGGTGCGCGCGAGCAGAGGGCCGAGCACGAGGATCGAGGCGCGCATCTTGCGCACCAGGTCGTAGGGTGCGACCGAGCTGGTCAGCCGCGTCGCCTCAAGCGTGACCACGCGCCCGAAATCCTCGGGCCGGTGGCCCTGGATCGTGTGCGCCACACCGAACTGGCCCATCAGGTGCTGGAAGCCGTCGATGTCGGCGAGACGCGGGAGGTTGCGCAGCGTCACCGGCTCTTCGGTCAGCAGTGCGCAGGGAATGAGGGTGAGCGCGGCGTTCTTTGCGCCCGAAATGGGAATCGTCCCCGAAAGGCGATTGCCGCCACGAATGATGAGCTTGTCCATGCCCTGCCTTTAGCCACGCGCGACGGGCTGGCAAGCGTCATGCATGTGTCACCGGGCCCGTCCAATGGCTTCCCAACCGCCGAAAGATTGACCTGTTCCGGCGCCGGACGTACCGCGAGACACGATGACCCAGCACAAGCCGATCAAAAAAGCCGTCTTTCCCGTCGCCGGACTGGGCACGCGCTTCCTCCCCGCGACCAAGGCGATCCCCAAGGAGCTGCTCCCGATCGTCGACCGCCCGCTGATCCAGTATGCGGTGGACGAGGCGCGCGAGGCGGGAATCGAGCAGATCATCTTCGTCACCGGGCGCGGCAAGACCGCCATCGTCGAGCATTTCGACGTCGCCTACGAACTCGAACACACGATGGAGGAGCGCGGCAAAAACCTCGACGTGCTCGAACCCACGCGGGCAACGCCGGGCGACATCATCACCGTGCGCCAGCAGGTCCCGCTGGGCCTCGGCCACGCGATCTGGTGTGCGCGGGCGATCGTCGGCGACGAACCCTTTGCCATCCTCCTGCCCGACGAACTGATGGTCGCCGCCAAGAGTGGCGGAACGGGCTGCATGAAGCAGATGGTCGAGGCCTACAACGAGGTCGGCGGGAACCTGATCTCGGTGCTCGAAGTGCCGCAGGAAGAAGTGTCGAGCTATGGCGTCATCGCACCCGGCGCGGCCAAGAGCGACGCCCTCACCGAGGTCACCGGCCTCGTCGAGAAGCCGCCCGTCGACAAGGCGCCCTCGAACAAGATCATCTCGGGCCGCTACATCCTCCAGCCCGAGGTCATGCGCGTGCTCGAGGACCAGGAAAAGGGCGCGGGCGGCGAAATCCAGCTCACCGACGCCATGGCCAAGATGATCGGCAACCAGCCCTTCCACGCGGTTACTTTCAGCGGTCGCCGCTTCGACTGCGGCAGCAAGACCGGCTTCGTCGAAGCCACGCTGGCGCTGGCACTCGAACGCAAGGACATGGGCGCCGAGGTACGCGCCATCATGCAACGGATGCTGGAAGCCTGACCTAAACCAGCGCCTAGGCGCGATAGGCCATCGCCGTGCCGACCGCATTCATCCCGAACTGGCCCGACCGAACGCTGCCTCCAGCCGACGGCGCAAATCTATCGAGCTGCAGCGTCGTCTCTCGCCTGGCCACACCTTCGACCTGCTCGCCGCACGCGATGGGTCGCGAGATGTAATACCCCTGCCCTGCGGTGCAACCGATCTCCCCGAGCCACTCGAACTGGTCCGCCGTCTCGATCCCCTCGGCGACCGTCTCCATGTCCAGTTCCTGCGCCAGGTTGATCGTTGCCCGGATGATCGCCTGGCAGTCGGGGCGCTCCAGCAAGTCCATGACGAAACACCGGTCGATCTTGATCGTGTCGAAGGGGAAGCTGCGCAGGTAATTGAGCGATGAATAGCCGGTCCCGAAATCGTCGAGGGCGATCCGCACGCCGAGCGCGCGAAGCCGGTGCAGGGTGCGCACGTTCTCGTCCGTATCGTGCAGCAGTGCGGTTTCGGTAATCTCCAATTCGACGCGACTGGGTGCGATCCCGCTGACGGCGATCGCCCGGGTCAGCACCTCGACGAAGCCGTCCGAGCGGATCTGTACCGGTGAGAGATTCAGCGCGATTGTCAGCGGCCGCTCCCATTTCGCGGCGGTGCGAATCGCCTCGTTGGCGACCCATTCCCCGATCGCGACGAGCAGGCCGGATTCCTCGGCGAGCCCGATGAATTCGTCCGGCATGACCAAGCCGTGCTCCGGATGATTCCAGCGCAGCAGAGCCTCCATGCCGGTCGGTTCCCCGGTGGCGAAATCGATCTGCGGCTGGAACGCTAGGGAGAATTGATCTTCGGCGAGCGCCTGCCGGAGATCGAGCTCGAGTCCGCGACGCTTGCGCTCCATCGCCTGCAATTCCGCGTTGTATTCCTGCCAGAGCCCGCGCCCCTTCTGCTTGGCGGCATAGAGGGCGAGGTCCGCCTGCCGCATCAGTTCTTCGGGTTCGGGTGGCTCGTCGTCGACATGCGCGATCCCGATGCTGGCGGATACCCTGATCACCTTGCCCCCAAGCCGGAACGGATCGGCAAGACGCCGGATCAAACGGTCTGCAAGATCGCGCGCTTCCCCGGGCGTCGACTTGGGGGCGCAGAGGATTGCGAATTCGTCGCCCCCCATGCGGACCGGCAAGTCACCCCTGCCGCACTCGCTGGTCATGCGACGCGCGGCAGCGACCAGCAGGTCGTCACCCGTGTCGTGACCCAAAGTGTCGTTCACGATCTTGAACTTGTCGAGATCGATGAACATCAGGGTGCGCCCGGCACCCGGCCTAGACACGGACTGCGCGAGGTTCTCGTTGAAGCGCAAGCGGTTGGCCAAACCTGTCAGCGTGTCGTTGCGCGCCATGCGCGACAGGCGCTGTTCGGCGATGACCTCAGCCGATACGTCGCTCATCACGCCGCGGATCGACCCGTCGTTCAGCGGCTTGGCCGACACCGACCACCATGTTTTCCGGCCCTTGCCGGCAACCGGCAGCACGTGGTTGCGAAAGGTCTGCTGAGCCTCGATCATCTGGGCAAGTTCCCTGCGCTCCGCACCGCGCGCGAACAGGTCCAGCAGTCCCGTTTTCCTCAGTTCGTCCGGCGACCTGCCGGCGGCTTCGGCAAACCGCTCCGAAATCTCCAGAAACCGGCCTGCGGGATTGGTTTCGAACAGCCAGTCGGACGCCGATGCCTCATATTCGTGCAACAGCAGACGGACGGTCTGTTCGGATCGCTCGAGCTCGATTTCCTCGATCAAGCGCTCGCGATAGAAGCGGGCATGATCGCTGACGCCGCGCAGCACGATGATGCCATGCAGCCAGACCAGCAGCACGGTAGGAACGGCCAGTGTCGGCGGATAGAAGAAGGCGATTCCGGTCCCGGCCAGCATGCAGGCCAGCATCAGCGCCAATCCCGCAGGCTTCAGGTGTCGGTATTGCAGCAATGACGACGACATGATCCCGGCGGCCAATACGCACAGGGTCAGGAATTCGCCGGGCGACCGCGCATTCTGCCACAGCACCACGAAAGCGATCCCCCAATGGGCGCCGCACCCCATCGCGAGGCCCGTGGCGTAGCGGACGTTGCGCTGGATGTAGGCGGGATCGTTCGATGTCTTGTCGAACTCGAAGGTCTGTATGACGCGCAGTCCGTCGAGAAGCAGCAGGACGGGCACCCAGACAGCCCAGAATACGGCCTGCTCGGCCCTGGCCAAGAGAGGAATGACGATGAGCGCACTGAGCAGTGTCCCGGCCGCCGCACTGCGAACGTTCGAGATGAAGTCGGACATCTGGCGGATCAGCAGACGATCTTCCAGTCCCAGGTTGGAAGTTCCGGCTGGGTTCATTGTGGTATCCCTGTGCCATCTCCTGCCACAACGGCGTTAAAGAGCGTGGTCTGCGGGATACGTGAATCTACGATGTGGCGCAGGGTTGCTCACGCCACTCGGCATCGATCTGGCGCCGCCACAAGCGGCTTCGTCGGAGCGGGGCCGGCGCTGGCACTCGAACGCAACGAGATAGGTGCCGAGCTGAACACTCGGCTGCGCGGCGTCAGTTACCCCTGACCATCTGCCCGATAGCGCACCGCCCGCGCAGATCGAGGAGGCGGTGGACGTCGCGTTCCACTGCGGAGTCGATGACCAGGCGGGCCCTCCCCAGCTGCGGCGTTGCTTGCGTGCCGGACCGGTTCAGGCAGTGAATGACCGATGCCCGCCTGGTATCCGGCGTCGCGCCGGTGACCGTGACGTCGAGATCTTCGATGGTGGCGAAGTCGTCGTCGATGCGGATCGCGGTCTGGTTGTTGCGGACGGTCGTCGTCACCGTGACCCTCCCCAGCGATACCCGGAAATCGTCGCGTGAGGCCTTCGATCGGTTGAGAATCGAAAAGCCGATGCCATCCGAATTGGCGACGGTGATGTTGCCCCGGCACCGCAGGTGGCCGGGCTGGGTATAGGTGGTGAAGATCGCGACGCATTCCCCGCGCCCGCCGAACTTGCTGAACACCGGATCGTCGAGTTCGAAGTCGGAATAATACGCCGCTCCCATCTTCTGGGTATCCATGTCGCGCAGGAAGAAGCCCCCGGTCGGATTGCCCTTGTCGTAGGTCAGGCTGTAGCTGCCGCCGATCCGGCAGCGGTTATAGAATTGCCAGTCGGGTCCGTTGAAATCGCCATCGACCGTCGAGCGGGCGGTGAATACCGGATAAAGGTAGGATCCCTCCTTAAGCCCGATAAAGCGAATAGGGTATCGCGGCTGGCCTTTGACGGTGCGCAGGAAGTCGATGCGGCATCCCGGATCGATCTTCACCAGATACTGCGTATCGAGGGCTTCACCATAGACCGGATTGGCCGGCGCCGAGCGCATGTTGATGGCGGCCCAATTGGCCCCGGGCGCTTCGGTCAAATGCTGGAAATTCTCGTCGGCCAGGATGAGGATCCGCCCGCCCGAGTCGACCAGGCGCAGGTTGCCCATGAACACGGGGCGATCGACCACGACCTCGGTATCGAGCACCAGAGTGCCCATGCTGGCGTGGGCCCAGTCGAACGCCTGCTGGAGCGCCACAGCGTCCTTGCCGAACGACGACATCCTGCGCGACGGGTCGCCGAGCGACGGAACGCTTCCCGCTGCGGACCATGCCACCGCGGCGCTACCGCCGGCAAGCGCGGCAAGGACGGTTCTACGGGCGACAGGATGGGGCATCGGGCACTCTCTACTTGCGGGACGCGGACCGGCACCCCGCCGGACCGCGCAAGGATTGGCTTCGCATTCGTGCCAGCTCTACCGAGCCGAGCATAAACCGCCGATGAGCGCCATGTTCAGGCTGGGAGGCTTGTATGGCCTTCCCAGCCTGTTCTGCCAGCCGGACCTGCCTGGCAGGCGCTCAGCCGCCTTCGGCCACTGGGGCAGGTACGGACGGTTCGATGGGTGGTTCCGCAGGCGCTTCCTCCGTAAGGTCCGCAGGCGCCGCCGCCTGGGGGCCTGGCGTCGCGTGCTTGAGCAGGCCATCGAGCGACGACCCGTCGAGTCCGAGCTCCTTCATCAGGCCGTCGAGCACGGGTGCCTGCGCGCGATAAGCCAGCGCGGCGCTAACCGCGTCGGTTGCGAGATTGCCCGACCCGCCGGCACCTGAAGACGCGCCGCCCTTGCCGCCACCGTTGGTGAGTCCATCGACCTGGACGATCTTGATCGAATCGATCGCCTCCATCGGCTTGGCGCTCTCGCGAATGACTTCGGGCAGGACCTTGAGCAGCGCCAGCTTGGTCTGCAGGCTGATCTGGTCCGACGACAGCAGGTTTGCCGCCTCGTTGATCGCCTTTTGGCCAGCCGCCTCGACCTCGAAGCGGACACGCGCGGCGTCGGCCCGCAGCTTCTCGGCCTCGGCCTCGCCCTCGGCCTCGCGGCGCGCGGCTTCGGCGCGGTTCGACGCGGCGTCCCTTTCCGCCTCGGCATCGACGCGGATCTTGATCGCGTCGCGCTCGGCCTGCTTCGATGCCTCGATCAGCTCGATGCGCTTCATACGCTCGGCAATCTCGGTCTCGCGGCTGGTCGAGACCTGTTCCTCGGCAGCGACCGCCTTGGCGCGGGCGGCATCGGCCTCGGCCTTGGCCTGGCTTTCCTCGCGGCTCTTGTTCTGCACCGCGATCTGCTGTTCCTGCCGGGCGATTTCGAGCGCGCGCTGCTGGTCGATGCGCGCTTCCTCGACGAGCCGGTCGGCTTCGATTTGCTGCGCATCGACCTGCTTCTTGGCTTCGATCCGCGCCGCATCGGCCTCGCGGCTGCGCTCGGCCTGTTCGCGGGCAATTTCCGACGCCTGCGCGGCACGACGGATTTCGACCTCGCGTTCCTGCTGGAGACGGGCATATTCCTTGTCGCGTCCGATCTCGAAACTGCGGGCATCGGCCTCGAGGTTCTTGGTCTCCATCTGGACACGCGTGTCCTGCTCGATGTCGTTGCGCAGCTTCTTGCGCGCCTCGATCTGCTCGGTCAGCTTGGTCAGGCCCTCGGCGTCGAAGGCGTTGTTGGCGTTGAAGTGCTCGATGCTGGTCTGGTCGAGCCCGGTGAGCGAGACCGATTCCAGCTCGAGCCCGTTCATCGCGAGGTCGTTCGACGAGACCTGCTGCACCTTCTGGACGAAGTCCGCACGCTGTTCATGGAGCTCGTTCATGCTCATACCCGCCGCCACGCTGCGCAGCGCATCGACGAACTTGCCCTCGACGAGGTCCTTGAGCATTTCCGGCTGCATCGTGCGCTGGCCGAGCGTTTGCGCGGCCATCGCGATGGCCGAGGCGTCGGGCCGCACACGGACGTAGAATTCGGCCTTAACGTCGATGCGCAAGCGGTCGAGCGTGATCAGCGCCTCGCCATCGCGGCGCACGACCGGCAGCACCAGCGTGTTCATGTTGACCGGCATGGTCTCGTGGAAGACGGGCAGCACCAGCGCGCCGCCGTTCATCACGACCTTCTCGCCGCCCACGCCGGTACGAACGAAGGCGACTTCCTTCGACGCTCGGCGATAGAGCTTGGCGAGGAACAGGCCGATGACCAGCAGGCCAAGGACGCCGCCACCCACGATGATGGCAAGATCGGTAAGGTTTTCCATTGCTACTCCTTGCAGAAACTATTGCGGCGACAGGCGGCGCTCGGCGAGCGCGGTCGCGTAGAACTGGTTGCCCTCGCGGCGGACGAGGAGAACCTCATCGCCGGCGAGGAGGTGGCTGTCGGCCTCGTGCGGCTCGACCATGACGTAGTGGTCCTGCCCGTGGAGATCCCTGACGCGGGCGCGGGCGGGCGAACCGCTGCGGGCGGTACCGTCGGTAATCACCCCACGGCGCCCCACGAGCGTCCCGATATCGACCGCGGTGGTCTCGTCCTGCGGCAGGATCATTCCCAACGGCCGGGCGATAAGCGCCGCCAGAGGTAGCGCCCCCGCACCGGCAAGCGCGGCGGCGAGCCAGCGATCGAGCGGCGCTCCGGTCAGGCCGTGAGCCAGCTGTTGCCCGCTCACGCCGACCGCGGCGAAGACGAGCAGGAAGACCACCAGCCAGATCGTCAGAGGCACCCGGCCAAGACCGAGCAAGGTCAGCAGGCCGCCCAGCGGTCCCGCGCCGATCGCCGCATCGCCATCCGCATCGGCGTCGAGATCGAGGTCGATATCGAGAAAGCCAAACAGCTGGATGACGAACAGCGCCGCCACCAAGACCAGGGCTGCCGCGAACGGCAGATTGTACGGTTCCAATAGTGTCATCGCCCCTCCTTTCTTCTTGCTATACAGGGCGAATGGATACGTCTCCCCGACCGCAGTCGAAAAGTGTGCATCCAGCGTCTTTTTCCATACTGTCAATCTAGCGATCGGAGGGATCGACCGACAGGAATATGCGACGAACCGAGTTCGAATCTCCGCACTATTACGGGAGTTTGACGGTCTTGCGTCGCTTCGGGATCAGGCCGCGGTAAAGCGCAGCGGCAGCGCCTTCAGCCCGCCGACGAAGGTCGATTTGCTCCGCGCCGGTTCGCCCGCCAGTTCGACGCTCTCGATCCGGTCAAGCAGAGTCTCGAACAGGATGCGCATCTCGAGCCGCGCGAGATGCAAACCTAGACATTGATGTGCGCCCGCGCCGAAGGCGAGGTGGCGGTTGGGGCTGCGCGCGGCGTCAAACTTGCGCGGGTTCTCGAAATGCGCCGGGTCGTGATTGGCGGCGACATAGTTCATCATCAGCCAGTCGCCCTTGGCGATCGCCTGCCCGCCCACCTCGGTGTCTTCTGCCGCGGTGCGCATGAAATGCTGCACCGGCGTGGTCCAGCGGATCGCTTCCTCGACGATGCCGGGGAGCAGCGAACGGTCGGATTTCACCCTGGCCCACTGCTCGGGATCGCGCGCCAGCGCGAGCATGGCGCCCGCCGTGCTGGCACTGGTGGTGTCGTGCCCCGCCGCTGCGAGGATGATGTAATAGCCCATCATGTCGCGGTCGTTGAGGGGTTCGCCGTCGATCACCGCATTGGCGATGGTGCTGGCGACGTCGGCGGTGGGATTGGCGCGGCGCTCGGCCGTCAACTTGGCGAAATAGGCTTCGAAATCGGCCACCGCCCCCGCCACCAGCTGGGTGATCGCCTCGGGCGGCAGGTCCTTGATGCCCGACTGGTTGAGATCGTCGTCCTGCCCCCCGAAGAGCTGCTGCGTGAGCATCAGCATGCGCGGCTCGTCTTCCTCGGGCACGCCCATGATCTGCATCACCACATGCAGCGGGTAGGGAGCCGACACGGCCTTGACGAAATCGGCCTCGTTGCCGCCCTCCAGCAGCCGGTCGACGGCGGCGTGGGCAATACCGCGGATCTCCTCCTCCACCGTGCGCAGGTTCTTGGGCATGAACCATTCCTGCGTCAGCTTGCGGTATTTCATATGCGTCGCCCCGTCGAAGGTGACGAGGCTGGCGACGAGATGTTCGCTGCCGCCGGTCATCTTCTTGGCGAATTCGATCCCCTCGGTGAGGCTGAAGACCACCGTGTGCGGATTGTTGAGGAAGGTCGCATTGTCCTTCGACATGCGCATCACGTCGTCATAGCGCGTGACCAGCCAGAAGGGCGGATGTACGTGATCGTCCTGGCTCTCCGCCCAGGCGACCGGCATCTCCTCGCGCAACCGGTCGAAGATGTCGAGCAGCGGGTCCCAGGCGGCGTAGCTGGCCGGGTCGATGACCGCGCGCGCGACGGCGGGATCGAGCGTGGGCTTTTCCCGCGTCGCCATCACGCCTGCTCCGTCTCGGCTTCGGCCATGCGCTGGTACTCGTCACGCAGCTCGCGCTTGTAGAGCTTGCCATTGGCTTCGCGCGGCAGTTGCGGGCGGAAATCGAACAGCTTGGGCATCTTGATCTTCGACAGGCTCGGCGCGAGGAAATCGCGGAGTTCCGCCTCGAGCGCCTCGCCGGCATCGGCCATGTCCATCGGCTGGACCACCGCCACCACCTTCTCGCCGAAATCGGGGCAGGGCGCGCCGATCACCGCCGCATCCATCACCTTGTCATGCGTGACGAGCAGGTTCTCGATCTCCTGCGGGTAGATGTTGACCCCACCCGAGATGATCATGTGGCTCTTGCGGTCGGTCAGGAAGAGATAGCCGTCCTCGTCGACATGGCCGATGTCGCCCAGCGTCATCCAGCCCTTGGGATGCATCGCCTCGCGCGTCTTGTCGGGGTCGTTGTGATAGGTCGGGATGTTCTCGTTCTCGAAGAACAGCAGCCCGTCCTGCCCCGCGGGGACCTCGTTGCCCTCGGGGTCGCAGACATGAAGGGTGCCGTGGATCGCCTTGCCCACACTTCCCGGGTGATCGAGCCAGTCCGCCGCCTTGATCAGCGTCATGCCGATGCCTTCGGAGCCGGCGTAGTACTCATTGATGATCGGGCCCCACCACTCGATCATCGCGCGCTTGATCGGGACCGGGCAGGGCGCGGCCGCGTGCAGCGCTCGCTGGTGGCTCGACAGGTCGTATTTCGTCCGCACGTCGGGATCGAGCTTGAGCATGCGCACGAAATGCGTCGGCACCCACTGGCTGTCGGTGACCTTGTATTTCTCGATCGTCGCCAGCGCATGTTCGGGTTCGAACTTCTCCAGCACGACGACCGTCCCGCCGAGCCGCTGCGCGGTGGTACCCCAGCCGAGCGGGGCGGCATGATAGAGCGGCGCGGGCGAGAGATAGACCATGCTGCCGTCGGCGGGCATGCCGGCACCCATAACTGCCAGCCCCATCAGCGGATTGACCGCCTGAATGTCGTCATCCGCAGGGGGCGCGGGCTTGACGCCCTTCGGTCGGCCGGTGGTGCCCGAGGAATAGAGCATGTACTGGCCGGGGGCCTGGTCGGGGATCGGCTCGTCGGGCTGCGCGGCCAGCGCCGCCTCGTAATCCTCCTCGCCCTCGCCGCCGACGATCAGCAGCGGCAGCTCGGGGCATTCGGCGCGTATGCCGTCGAGCACGTCGTCGAACTTGCGTGTTGTGAGCAGGAACTTCGCGCCGGCATCCTTGAGGATGTAGGCGATTTCGGGCGCGGTCAGCCGGGTCGAGATCGGCACCATCATCGTGCCCGCGCGCTGCGAGCCCCACACGACCTGAAGATAGTGGACGTTGTTTTCCATCAGCACGGCGAAATGGTCGCCGCGCCCCAGACCTCGCACACGGAGCAGATGGGCGAAGCGGTTGGCGTAGCGGTCCATCTCGCCGAAAGTCACGGTCTCCCCGCTGCCAGCCATGACGATGGCGGGATGCTCGGGACGCGTCTGCGCATGGGCGATGGGGTGCATGGGCTGGCCTCTCTCCTCTCCGTCGGTCCGTCATCTCGCGCGGACTCATCGGGTTTCTCAAAGAAACCTACCCCAGCCTCTCCCATGGGCAAGAAAAAAGGGCAGCGGGATCGCTCCCGCTGCCCTTTTTCACCGAACCCGCGGGTTCGTTTGGACTTATTCGTCGTCGCCGTCGCCCTGCCCGCCGGTGCCCATGGCTAGCGCGAAGGCGCGCTGAGCTTCCGATTCGACCATGTAGGGAACCGGGTTGACCGCTTCGCCGTCGATGCGGACTTCATAGTGTAGGTGCGGGCCGGTCGAACGGCCGGTGGAACCGACGTATCCGATGATGTCGCCCTTCTTGACGCGCGTGCCCGCTTCGACCGCGATGTCCGACATGTGCGCGAAACGTGTCTGCAGACGGGCGCCATGTTCGATCGAAACGTACTTGCCGTAGCTCGAGAACCATTCGGCCTTGCTGACATAGCCGTCGGCAGTCGCGTAAATCGGAGTGCCGGTGGGCGCGGACAGGTCGACACCCTTATGGCTTCGGCGACCGCCGAGCACGGGGTGCGTGCGCATGCCGTAATCGCTGGTCAGCCGGGTGTTGTCGAGCGGCATGCGCGAAGGAACCGAAACCCGCGCCGCAGCCGGAGCCGCACCGTCGAGCTTGTCCCATTGGGCGAAAAGCTGCTGGAACTGAGCGTCATCGCCGGCCTGTGCCGGTGCGGCGACCTTGCTCATGTCGATCGCCCCGACTGCGGCGGCAGCGTTGGTTTCCTGTGCCTGAGCCGGAGCTGCGGCGATACCGAAACCTGCCATCACGGTGAGAGCAAGCGAAATGCGCTTGGTGAGCATGCAAAACCCGTCCATCCGGCGCTTTTGCGCCTGTTCGATCCCGAGCGATGACGGCGTCCCGTGCCGCTACCGCTCTCTTTTCAGTCACTGCCGGAACCCCCCGGCGTCTCGTGAGTTTGGGTTAAGGGCGAAAATCTTAATCAGGCAATAGTCGCGTAGTAGTCGCGCGGTAGGCCGCCTGCGAAACGCGCTGAGTCGTTGAACGGACCTTTCAGCCCTCCGGAAAAATACGTGTGGACGAGCTTTTGCCACGATTCTCGGGGATTCTCTCCGCGCACCTCGCACAACGCATGAAAGTGCTTGGAGCCAATGGCGACATGCCGGATTTCGTCGTCAAGGATTCGTTCGAGGATTCGCGCGCCGCCTTCATCTCCCTGCTCGCGAACCCGCTCGAGCGTTGCAGGCGTGACGTCGAGCCCGCGCGCCTCGAGCACCATGGGAACCACCGCCAGCCGCGCGGCGACATCGTGCGCGGTGTCCTGCGCGGCACTCCATAGCCCGTCGTGCACCGGCAGCGCACCGTATTGCAATCCGAGCGATTCGAGCTTGCGGGCGATCAGCGCGAAATGCATCGCCTCGTCCGCGGCCACCGCCAGGAAATCCGAAACGAACGCCTCGCCCATCGCCGCGCCGAAGCGTCCGGCCATGTCGAGTGCGAGGTCGATGGCGACGAATTCGATATGCGCGAGCGCGTGCCACAACGCGATTCGATTGCGCTCGGATCCCATCTTGCCGCGCTTGGGCATGCGGGCGGGAGGCAGGAACTCGAGCTTCGCCGGCCAGGCCGGGCGATCGGGCATTGCTCCATCGGAACCGAATTCTAGCCGCCCCAGCCGCCAGTCGCGCGCGACCGCGCGCGCGGCGAAGACCTTGGCCTGTGGTTCGCCTGTCAGCAATGCGGCGCGGATCGCCTCGCCGAGCATGCGATGGCGGGAGGTCATGCCGATCGTGCTGCCTCGAGCACTTCCTCTGCGTGTCCCTTGACCCGCACCTTGGGCCAGACGCGCAGGATGCGGCCTTCGCCGTCGAGCAGATAGGTCGAGCGAATCATGCCCATGTAGGTCCGGCCGTAATTCTGCTTCTCGCCCCAGGCGCCGAGCACGTCAGACAGGCCGCCCTCCTGCGCATCGGTGGCAAGGTCGACCGTGAGATCGTGCTTGGCGATGAAATTCTGGTGCTTCTTCGCCGAATCCTTGCTGACGCCCAGCAGCCGCACGCCGGCCTGCTCGAAGTCAGCCTTGAGCGCGGAGAAATCCTTCGCCTCGGTGGTGCAACCGGGCGTGTTGTCCTTGGGGTAGAAGAAGATCACTGCCTTGCGGCCAGCCAGATCGGCCTTGGTCACCGTGCCCCCATCGGGCGTTTCCATGCTGAAATCGGGAAAGGCATCGCCTTCGTCAAAACTGTCGCTCATTGGTCCATCTCCAGGGTTTCGCCGAATATCGCCTGCCACGCCGCCGCGACCGCTCCGCGAGCCGCGTCCAGCGCTTGCAGCAACGCAGCATAATCCTCGCACCCGCTCTGCCGTGCCAGCAGCGCCGCGGCTGCGGCCTTGGGGCGGGAGAGCTCGGGCGCGAGCAGCCGCGTACCGACCAGCAACCGCGTCATCAAGTCGTGCGCCTCACCGATGGCGGCGGGCAGGCTCCCGGCCTCGACCAAGGCGGCGATCGCGGCGGCGAGATCGGGGGTCAGCGCAATGCGGTCGCGCAGCTGGAGGAAGTGGATCAGGAACTCGAGATCGACGAGCCCGCCGCGCAGCAATTTGGCATCGAGTGGGCCCTTGGGCGGCTTGTGCGCGGCCATTTCGCCGCGCATCGCGAGCAGGTCGGTGCGTAATGCATCGGGATCGCGCGGCGCGCGGAGGATCGCATCCACCACCCCATCGATCTCCTCGCGCGCGGCCTCGCTGCCAGCGATCACTCGCGCCCGGGTGAGCGCCATGTGCTCCCAGGTCCAGGCATCCTCGCGCTGGTAGCGGGCGAAGCTCTCGACGCTCACCGCGAGCGGTCCCTGCGCGCCCTGTGGCCGGAGCCGCGTATCGACCTCGTAGAGCGCGCCCTGCGCGGTCGGCACGCTCAGCGCGGCGGTCACCCGCTGGGCGAGGCGGTTGAAATAGAGCGTCGCGCCGAGCGGGCGATCGCCGTCGGACTCGCCTTCATGCGTGCCGGTGAAGAGATAGATGATGTCGAGATCGGAGGCATGTGTCAGCGCGCCGCCACCGAGCCGCCCGAGCCCGACAACCACCAGCTCGCTGCCCACGATACGGCCATGCCTGGCGGCGAACTCCTCCTCGGCGGCGGCGAGCGCGACCTGCAACGCCGCTTCGGCGGTGCGCGCGAGTCCGGCGGCGATCGCCAGCGGGTCGTGCGCCGCCTCGATCAGCTGGACGCCGAGCGCGAAACGCGCTTCGCCGGTGACAACGCGCAAGCGGTCGAGCCGCATCTCGTAATCGTCGCCGCGCTCGCGCCGCCCCATGCGCTCGGCCAGATCGGCAACGCGGCCGGGCAAATCGAGCGCGGTGCGATCGATCAGCGCATCGAGCAGATCGGGCCGCCTTGCCAACTCGTCGGCCAGCGGCGGCGCGAGCGTGAGGCAGTCGGCGATCAGTGCGAAAAGGCCAGGGCGCGCCTCGAGCAGACGGAACAAATTGATGGCGCTCGGCAGGCGCGCGATCAGGCTTTCCCAGCGTACCAGCGTCGCATCGGGATCGGGCGAGGCTGCGATCGAGGCGAGGAGGTCCGGGCGGATCGCCTCGAAGGCGCCGAGCGCGGCCGGGCTGCGCAGCGCCTGATACCGCCCGCCCCTCCAGCCGGCCACGCGATCGGCCAGATCGGCCGGGACGGGTGGTGGGTTGTCGTCGGCAGCGAGCGTGCGCGGCGCACTCGCCGGTCCCGACGTCCGGTCCTGGTCGAGCAGCGCATCGAACCGTTCGGCAACCGGCCGAGCCAGGTCGCGAACATGCGCGACAAGCGCGGCGCCATCATCGAGGCCGTGCAACCGCGCGACATTGTCGAGCGCTTCGCCTGCAGGCAGCGAGTGCGTCTGCTTGTCGGCGACCATCTGCAGCCGGTGCTCGATCGTGCGCAGGCCGTCGTAGCTTTCCCCGAGAAGGCGGGCGTCTTCAGGGGCGATCCGTCCCGTGGCCGCGAGCGCATCGAGTGCGGCGCGGGTCCCCCGCACCCGCAGCGAGGGGTCGCGACCCCCATGAATCAACTGGTGCGTCTGGGCGAAGAACTCGATTTCGCGAATGCCCCCGCGGCCGAGCTTGAGGTTGTATCCCGGCTCAGGGCTGGCCAGTCCACTCTGCTCGTCACGGATGCGATAGGTGAGGCGACGAATCTCGTCGATCGCGCCGAAGTCGAGGCTGCGGCGCCAGACGAAGGGGCGGATATGGTCGAGGAAGGCCTCGCCCGCCGCGATATCGCCCGCGCAGGCGCGTGCGCGAATGAAGGCAGCCCGCTCCCACGCCAGCGCCGAGCTCTCGTAGTGTGTGATGGCCGCGTCGAGGGGTAAAGCAGGCGGGCTGACTTCGGCGGCGGGGCGCAGCCGTAGGTCGACGCGGAAGACATAGCCCTCGCTGGTCACTTCGGAGAGCAGCCGTACCGTCTCGCGCGCATAGCGTTGCGCGGTTTCGCCGGGCTCGTCGCGTTCGCGGCGCGGCAGGGTCGCGGGATCATAGAGCAGGATCGGATCGATGTCGGAGGAATAGTTCAGCTCCCCCGCGCCGTGCTTGCCCAGCGCCAGCCCGATCATCCCCGCCGGTTCTGCATCGGGCACGCGCCGGGCGATCGCCGCAGCGAGCGCGCCGTGGAGCGCCCGGTCGGCGAAGGTCGACAGTTCGCGCATAACCTTGTCGAGATCGAAGCCGCCGGCGAGGTCGCCGATCGCCAGCACCAGCGCGAGGCCGAGCCGCTCGCGGCGCAGCGCCGTGGCGACATCCTCCGCATCGACCTGCTTGGCCGCAATCAACGCCGCGTCGCCATCGCCCGCAGCAAGCAGCTCGGCGAGATCGGGCCGCCGCTCGAGCGCGCGGGCGAGGAAGGGCGCATGCGCGCGGGCGCGGGTGAGCGCAGAGGTCCAGTCGGCGGCCATCGCGGGTTCCTGCCGCCCCGCATCCCCCGACGCAAGCTTGCCCTCGCGCGTCCATGCTGACAGAAGCCCCCCGCACGAGAAGCAAGAGAGGTAGTCGCAATGATCCGAACCATTCTCGCCGCCAGCGCAGCGCTGGCGCTCACCGCCTGTTCGATGGGCCAGGATGGAGCCGCCAGTACCGAAGGCGCGGCGCTCGACATCCCGCAGGTCGCCGCCGGCGAGCTCAACATCGACACGATGAAGAGCGTCACCGAGAAACTCGCTTCGGACGAATTCGAAGGCCGCGCGCCCGGCACGCCGGGCGAGGAGAAGACGGTCGCCTACCTGATCGAGCAGTTCAAGCGGGCCGGACTCGAGCCGGGCAACAACGGTTCGTGGACGCAGACCGTCCCCTTCGTCGAGATCGAGGGCCAGGACCTCGGTCCGCTCAAGATCGCGGGGGCGGGCAAGGACATGAGCTTCTCCTTCGGCGATGAGTGGGTCGGCGTCACCTATCGCGAGGACGAGCAGACCGATCTCGAGAACAGCGAGCTGGTCTTCGTCGGCTACGGCATCAACGCACCCGAGAAGGGCTGGAACGACTATGCGGGCGTCGACATGAAGGGGAAGACCGCGGTCATCCTCGTCAACGATCCCGATTACGAGACCGAGGGCCTCGAAGGCCCGTTCAACGGCCGCGCCATGACCTATTACGGGCGCTGGACCTACAAGTATGAAGAAGCCGCGCGCCAGGGTGCCGCGGGGGCTATCATCATCCACGACACCTTCCCCGCCGCCTATGGCTGGAACGTCGTCGAATCTTCCTGGACCGGGCCGCAGGTCTATCCCGAGCGCAAGGACGGCGGCGCCGACCAGACGCTGGTCAACGGCTGGATGCAGAAGCCGGTCGCGGAGAAGATCCTCGGCGCGGCGGGCAAGGATCTCGCCACGCTCTCGGCCGCAGCCAAGAAGAAGGGCTTCAAGGCGGTTCCGCTGGGCCTGACCGCCTCGACCAAGTTCGGCAACACCGTCCGCAAGTTCGATTCGAAGAACGTCATCGGCGTGCTGCCGGGTGCGAAGCGCCCCGACGAATACGTCCTCTACAGCGCCCATTGGGACCATCTCGGCCGTTGCAAGCCCGACGCCACCGGTGACGACATCTGCAACGGCGCGGTCGACAACGCCACCGGCAGCGCGGCGCTCGTCGCGCTGGCAGAGGCGCATGCCAAGGCCGGGCCGGCCGATCGCAGCCTCGTCTTCTTGGCAGTGACCGGTGAGGAATCGGGCCTGCTCGGTTCGGACTATTACGCCGCCAACCCGGTCTTCCCGTTGTCGCAAACCGTGGGCGGGCTCAACATGGACGCGCTGTCGCTCGCGGGTCCGGCCAAGGACGTCACCGTGGTCGGCGGCGGCAAGAGCAGGCTCGACGAGTTCCTCGACGCCGCACTCAAGGAAGAAGGCCGCACGGCCACGCCCGAATCGACCCCCGAGAAGGGCTATTACTATCGCTCGGACCACTTCAGCATGGCCAAGCGCGGGTTGCCGATGCTCTATGTCGACGGCGGCGAAGACCTGGTCGAGGGCGGGACCGAAGCCGGCCAGGCCTATGCCAAGGACTATACCGAGAACCGCTACCACCAGCCGAGCGACGAATACGATCCCAACTGGGACTGGTCGGGCGCGCTGAAGGACCTCTCGCTCTATTACCGCATCGGTCGCATGCTCGCGATGAGCACCAGTTGGCCCAACTGGGTCGAGGGCGACGAATTCCGCGCCGCACGCGACAAGAGCTGCGAAGGCGAGGGCGGCTGCTGAGCCGTCGGCACAGGTCGAGAAGGGCAAGCCGATGCAGATGATGCCGCCCGAATGGGCGCCGCAGGACTGGCTGTGGATCGGCTTCCCGCACGACGCCGACGAATGGCCCGAGGTGCTCCCGCGCGCGCAGGAGCAGATCGCGGCCTTCGCCAATGCGGTGGCCGAAAGCGGACAGGAAGTCCGCCTGCTGGTGCGCGATGCCGCGAACGAGGCGCGTGCACGCCAGCTCGTTTCGGGCAAGGTCACGCTCGAACGCCGTGTCTACGGCGACGTCTGGCTGCGCGACACCGGTCCGCTGGTGCTGTGCGGCGGCGACAGCCAGCGCAGTGCGCGGCGCTTCGGCTTCAACGGCTGGGGCGGCAAATATCTGATGGACGGCGACCAGACGGTGGGCGCCGAACTGGCCAAGGACGCCGGGCTGCCGCTCGAGGTAGCCGACTGGGTCCTCGAGGGCGGCGCGGTGGACGGCGACGGGACCGGTCTTGTCGCCACCACCGAGCAGTGCCTGCTCAATCCCAATCGCAACCCGCACTTGTCGCGCGAGGAAATCGAGCAGCGGCTGGAGGATGACCTCGGCTTCAGCCGCGTGCTGTGGCTCGGTGACGGGCTGATCAACGATCACACCGACGGCCATGTCGACAATCTCGCGCGCTTCGTCGCTACCAATACGCTGTGCCTGGCGCGCGCGACGGGCAGCGACGATCCCAATGCGGCCATCTATGCCGACGCCAGGCGGCGCGCGGAGGAAGCGGGCGTGGCGGTGAAGGAAATCCCCTCCCCAGGCCTCGTCACCAGCGGCGACCGGATCGAGCCCGCGAGCTACGCAAATTTCGCCATCACCAGCCACCTCGTAGTGGTTCCGACCTTCGGCAGCCCGCACGACGCGGACGGCGTTGCGGCGATCGCCGAGCTGTTTCCCGACCGCGCCACCGTGGGCCTACCGGGCGACGCGGTGCTGGCAGGGGGCGGCGGGTTCCACTGCGCGAGCCAGCAGATGCCCCGCGCCGGATGGTGTCCTTAACAATTCGTTAGGATTTGCAGCGGAGAATGGGAGCATGGCCAAGGCTATCGCTCTCGCCCGCTCAAAAAGCGCCAACGATCGCATTGTCGATATCGCACGCGCGCTGATTGTCGGTGGCTGCGGCCTTGCGCTGGTCCTCGCCGGGCCGGTCCTGCCTTTCTGATCCGCTAGATCAGGCGCGCGAGCGCGGCCAGCGCCGCCCCGCCCAGAATTGCACCTACAGCGGTACGCCATAGCCCGTCGCCAATCCGGCCCGAGGCGCGGTTGCCGAGCCAGTTGCCCAGCAGCACTGCGGGAAACAGTAGCACGGCAAGCGGCGGGAGGGACCAGTCGAGGACTCCCAAGACCGCTCCGCTGACCAAACCGGTGGTCGAGGCGCAGGTGAAGATCAGCAGCATCGAGGCCTTGGCCATCTCGCGCGGGATGGCGCGGCCGACGTAGTAGGGAACGACCGGCGGGCCCGGCATGCCGGCATAGCCCGTCATCAGCCCGCTCAAGATGCCCACACTCCCGGTGGTTGCTGGATGATGCTCCAGCGCCGCGCGTTGCGGCAGCAGGATCGCGCCGAAGGCCGACAAGGCAATGATGGCGATCGCCAGGCGCGCCACGTCGGGTGTGGTGATGCTCAATAGATACAGCCCCGCGGGCGTCGTCAGCACAACCAGCGCGATGATGATCCAGGCCGATCGCTCCGCCCCACGCACCAGCCGCCGGATCTCCGACAGGCCGACGAAGACCGAGAGGAAATTGGTCAGTAGCACGGCATGCACCGGCGACAGGGCGAGCGCGAGAATCGGCACCAGCAGGATAGCCATGCCGAAGCCGGTCAGGCCGCGCACGAAGGCCGAGCTGAAGGCGGCGGCCAGCACCGCCGCCAGTTGCCACGGCGCATAGGCCGCGAGCAGTTCCATCCCGCGCCGGCCTCCTATCGCAGGTCGGGCGGCGTGCCCGCGTCCTTGAGCATCGCGATCGCCTCGTCGAGGCTCATCACCTTCTGGTGCTGTTCGCCGAGCGTGCGGACCGCGACGGTGCCTTCCTCGGCCTCGCGCTTGCCGACCACCAGCAGGTGCGGGACCTTGGCGAGGCTGTGCTCGCGGACCTTGTAGTTGATCTTCTCGTTGCGCAGGTCGCTCTCGACACGGATGCCCGCCGCCTCGAGCTTGACGACCGCTTCCTTGGCGTAGTCGTCGGCATCCGAGACGATCGTCGCGACCACCGCCTGCACGGGAGCCAGCCACGCGGGCAGGCGACCGGCGAAATGCTCGATCAGGATCCCGATGAAGCGTTCGTAGCTGCCGAAGATGGCGCGGTGCAGCATGACCGGGCGGTGCTTCTCGCCATCCTCGCCGACATAGGTCGCGTCGAGGCGGTCGGGCAGCACACGATCGCCCTGGATCGTGCCGACTTGCCAGGTGCGGCCGATCGCGTCGGTCAGGTGCCATTCGAGCTTGGGCGCATAGAAGGCGCCTTCGCCCGGGAGTTCTTCCCAGCCGTATTCCTCGTTGTCCATGCCCGCTTCGGCGACCGCATCGCGCAGTTCCTGCTCGGCCTTGTCCCAGTCCGCCTCGCTGCCGAAACGCTTCTCGGGGCGCAGCGCGAGCTTGACGTGATAGGTGAAGCCGAAGTCCTTGTAGACGCTGTCGGCGAGCGCGCAGAACTTGCGCACCTCCTCGACCACCTGCGCCTCGGTGCAGAAGATATGTGCGTCGTCCTGCGTGAACTGGCGCACGCGCATGAGGCCGTGAAGCGCGCCATGCGGCTCGTTGCGGTGGCAGCAGCCCATTTCGCCCAGCCGGATCGGCAGGTCGCGATAGGAGGTGATGCCCTGCTTGAAGACGAGCACGTGCGCCGGACAGTTCATCGGCTTGATCGCCATCCAGTCGGCATCGTCGGCGACCCGGGGCGAAGCGGCCGTTTCCCCTTCGTCATCCACTTCGGGGACGATGTCGGGGACGGCGAACATGTTCTCGGCATATTTGCCCCAGTGGCCCGACTGGGTCCACTGGCGCACGTCCATCAGCTGCGGCGTCTTGATCTCGCGATAGCCGCCGCCGTCCATCTTGCGGCGCATATAGGCTTCGAGCTCGCGCCAGATGCGGTAGCCCTTGGGATGCCAGAAGACGCTGCCATGCGCCTCTTCCTGCAGGTGGAACAGATCCATCTCGCGGCCGAGCTTGCGATGGTCGCGCTTGGCCGCCTCCTCCAGCCGCGTAAGGTGGGCGTTGAGCTGCTTCTTGTTGAGCCAGCCCGTGCCGTAGATGCGCGTGAGCTGCGCGTTCTTCTGGTCGCCGCGCCAATAGGCCCCGGCGACGCGCATCAGCTTGAAGGCATCGGGATCGAGCTTGCCCGTGCTGGCGAGGTGCGGGCCGCGGCACATGTCGAGCCAGTCGTCCCCCGACCAGTAGACCGTCAGCTCCTCGTTCTCGGGCAGTTCCTTGGCCCATTCGGCCTTGAAGACCTCGCCCTCGGCCTCCCACTTGTCGATCAGCTGCTGGCGGCTCCAGACCTCGCGGCGGAGCGGCTTGTCCGCGCGAATGATTTCGCGCATCTTTTCCTCGATCGCGGGCAGATCGTCCATGCTGAAGGGATCGCGGCTCTCGGGCGCCTTCACGTCGTAATAGAAGCCGTCGTCGGTCGCCGGGCCGAAGGTGATCTGCGTGCCGGGCCACAGCGCCTGTACCGCTTCCGCGAGCACATGGGCGAAATCGTGGCGCGCGAGCTCGAGTGCGTCCTCCTCGTCGCGACCGGTGACCAGGGCAAGCTCGGCATCGCCCTCGAACGGGCGGTTGATGTCGCGCAATTCGCCATCGACCCGCGCGGCGATCGCGGCCTTGGCGAGGCCGGGGCCGATCGCAGCAGCCACATCGGCCGGCGTCGAACCCGCCTCCATTTCGCGCACCGAACCGTCGGGCAGGCTGATCTTGAGAAGTTCCGTCATCGTCTCTTACCGTTGCTTGGCGCGGCCATGGCACAGGAGCGCGCGCGCTTGAAGCGGCGTTTGGCGGAATTTCGCGATTTCGGGAGGAAACGCCCACCGCCCGAAACCGGGCGGCAGTGGATCGCTTATGCCGCGACCGACCGCCCCCGGTTGCCCGGAGTGGTGGTAGTCGTGGTTGTGATCCGCAGCTGCGTCATGCGGCGAGAGATAGCGCGGGAGGCAGGAATGCTCAACCCGCCTCGAGCTTGCGGCTCCCCGCCAGCGTGGTCATCCGCTTGGTCGCGACAACGCTCGCACCCTTCTCGCGCACGCTCGATAGGAAGCGATATTCGCTGCTCGCGCTTCCCGGGGTGAGCTCGACCGCCATATAGCCGCGACGCGAGGCATCCATCCACTGGAGCTGCGCATTGTTGGCCACCGTGTCGCGCGCGAAGACATCGGCGGGAATTTGCGGGAGATAGCCTTCCACCCCCGGGGAGGTGACCGACTGGCCGCCGAACTCGACGCCGACGGCCGTGCCCGCATGATCGAGGTCGAAGGCCCAGGCATTGTGCGTATCGCCCGCCAGGCTGATCAAGTTCGCATCGGCAGCGAGCGCGGCTTCGAACACGCGCGCCCGTGCGGCGGGATAGCCGTCCCAGGCATCCATGTTGAACGGCACGCCCTCCGCGCCGGCCATGGCGCCGGCGAGCACGCGCTGGCGGATGTAGTCGGGCGCATCCTTGGGCAGCGCGGCAGCGAGCGAGGGCGACGAGACGAGATTGCCCATCAGTACCTGCTGGACGAGCACCTGCCAGGTCTTGCCCGCACCCTTCGATGCCTTGAAGCCTTCGGCGAGCCACGCCTGCTGCCTGGCGCCGAGCAGTTCGCGCGCGGGATCGGCATAATCGCCCTCTCGAAAGGCCACCAGCGCCGCCTGCGCCTCTTCGGGCGAGCCGTTGGCCCCGCGGAGGATCTCGCCGAGGCTGAACTGCTTGGCGCGCGCGGTCAGGCGGGTCTCGAGACGATAGAGCGTCGCGAGATCGCCCACCTCGTAGGAGGCCCAAGGCTCGTCGGAGACGGGCATCCATTCACGATAGGCCTTCATCGCGGCCGCCTTGCGCGCCGACCATTCGCCTTCGGTGTCGGGCTGGTGGTTCTCTGCCCCGCCTTCCCACGAATCATTCGCGCTCTCGTGGTCGTCCCACACCGCGATCATCGGGAAGAGCTGGTGCAGGCGCCGCAGGTCGGGATCGCGGCGATAGGCGGCATAGCGAGCCCGGTAGTCGGCGAGCGCGACGAGCTCGTTCGAGGGCCACACGATGCGGCCCGCCGCGGTCTCGTCGGTCGAGGGGTAAGTGCCCGGCGCGTATTCGTAGAAATAGTCGCCCAGGTGCAGCGCGCAGTCGAAGCTGCCGTCCGCCGCCGCATGGGCGTAGGCGTTGAACCAGCCGAAACCAATGTTCGAGCACGAGAATACCGCCATGCGGAACTTGTCGGTCGCGCCCGCGGGCAGCGTCCTCGTCCGCCCGACGTCCGAATGCGATCCATCGGGCGCGGTGAAGCGATAATAATACCAGCGCCCCGGTTCGAGGCCTTCGGCCCAGGCCTTGCAGCACCAGCCGTGTTCGGCGCTCGCGGTCACAGAGCCGCCCGCCACGGCGCGCGCGAAATCGAGCGATTCGCTGACTTCAAGTTCGAGCCGCGTGTCCTGCCCGCCGACATACCGGGTCCACAGGAGCGCCCGATTCGCACCCGGTTCGCCGCTGGCGACGCCATGAGTGAAACCGCCGAGCGAAGCCTGCGCCGAAAGCGGCGCGCCCGCGACACCCAGACCGAGCAGCCCGCCCTTCAACAGGGTACGGCGGTCGACCACCGGAATCTTGGGCGATGCTGGGGGTTCGGTGGCGATCATCATCTGTCTCCTCACTCGCGCCATGCCTGCGCCCGATGACCGCGCGGTGACAAGGGAAAACGCATTTCGGAAAGCATGCGCGTCAAAATGGAAAGTTATCTTGACAATTCACGAATCGCATGACAAACACGCTTTACATCAAGAAAAGGACCATTGTCATGACCCAGATTCAGAAAGCCCTTGCCCTCGCTACCGCGATGATTGCGGTCGCCGTGCTGGCGGTCTTCGACATCATCCCCGAGCAGATCGCTCAGTTCGCGCCCTTCGCGCTGCTGGCGCTGTTTCCCTCGGCCTGGCTGGGCCGCAGCCGCTGCCGAACGAAGGAAGCCTGAGCCATGGCCGTCTGTTGGACCTCCGCCGCCAAGCGCTACACGCGCCGCCTCGCGGTGCTGATGACGGTCTACCTCATCCTGCTCTTCATCGCGGTGTGGCTCTTCCGTCACGACCAGGTCAGCGGCCCGCTGGCCTGGCCGCTGGCCATCGCCCCTGCGCTTCCGGTCATCGGCGTGTTCTGGGCGGTGATGCGGTTCATCGTCGAGGAGAAGGACGAGTTCATCCGCATGCTGATCGTCCGGCAATGCCTTGTCGCCACCGGCTTCTGCCTGACGGTCATGACCATCTGGGAATTCCTCCAGAACTTCGAACTCGTCGCGCAGGGGAATGGCGGCTTCGGCGCCGCCTTCTTCTGGTTCATGGGACTGGGTGTCGGGGCGATCTACAACAAGATCACCATGGGCACGGCGGGGACCCTGGCGTGAAGAACCGCCTCAAGGTCCTGCGCGCCGAACGCGACTGGAGCCAGCAGGATCTGGCTACAGCGCTCGAGGTTTCGCGCCAGAGCGTCAACGCCATCGAGACGGGCCGTTACGACCCCTCGCTGCCGCTGGCCTTCCGTATTGCCGATGTATTCGGCCTCGCGATCGAGGAGATTTTCCAGCGCGATTGACGATCTTGCCGTATCGTCATTGACACGAACCCTTCGATCCACGACCAAGCGCGTGGGTCGAAGGGGTTTTTCATGGAATACGACAATAACGGGCAGGGCGACGATTCCGCCTTTGCTTTCGAGGGCGACTGGCGCGAATTCGCGAAGATCGCTTTCCCTAATCTGCTGCTGACCGTGGTCACGCTGGGCATCTACCGGTTCTGGGCTACCGCGCGCGAACGGCGCTATCTGTGGTCGCGCACGCGGTTCGTCGACGAACACCTCGAATGGGCGGGCACCGGCATGGAGCTGTTTCTCGGCTTCGTGATGGTCATGATCCTGTTCGGCGTGCCCTATTTCGGGATGACCTTCATCGCACAGGCCCTGATCGCCCGCGGCTACGAGGCGCTCGGGGTGGCGCTCGGCTTCATTGCCCTCACCTCGATCTTCTACCTCGGCGGCGTGGCCCGCTTCAGGGCCTTGCGCTATCGCCTCTCGCGCACCCGCTGGCGGGGCATTCGCGGGGGTAGCGACAGCAACGGCTTCCTGTTCGGCCTGTCCTACATGTGGAAGACGATAGTCGGCACGCTGCCGCTCGGCCTCCTCATTCCGTGGTCGATGACCAGCCTGTGGAACGAGCGCTGGTCGAAGATGAGCTTCGGTCCGTTCGAATTCGAATCCGACGCCGAACCGGGCGAGGTCTTTGCCCGCTTCCTCCTGTTCTACCTCGCACCGTTCGTCTTCTTCGTGGGTGGGGTGGTCATGGCCGGAATGGGCACGCTCGCTGGCTACGGCATCGGCGGCGAGGACGGCATGGCGATCGGCGGAATCGCTGCAATCATCGGCCTGGTCCTGTTCTTCTATCTCGGCCTCGGACTCATCGCAGTGGCCTTCTACGCCAAGTTCTACCGCGTGGTGGTGGGCTCGACGCGCTGGCGCGACCTGCATTTCAGTTTCGAGGCATCGACGCGCGACTGGGTCAAGCTGCTGGTGGTCGATGCCGTGCTGGTGGTATTCACCTTCGGGATCGGACTGATCTTCCTTTCCTACCGCCACTGGAAGTTCTTCATGACGCATCTCGAGGCCGGCGGAGAAATCCTGCTCGACGAACTGACCCAGTCGGAAACCAGGACCGCCAAGCATGGCGAAGGCCTCCTCGACGCCTTCGACATGGGCGCGTTCTGAGCCGATGGAGGATGCTTTCCAGACCGAGGCGCAATGGTACGACGGGACCAATGCGCTGCGCCACGAAGGCAAGCTGACCTGGGACGGGCACGGTGGGTTCCGGCTCGCCGGCCCGACCTCGGAGCAGGCATTCGCCACCGAAGACCTTCGCTATGCCGAAACACGCCGCGGAAAGCTCGTCTACCGGCGCGAGAGCATCCCCGACTTCCGCTTGATCCTGCCCGACGACCTTCCTGCCGGGCTTGCTGCGCAGCTTCCGCGGAAGAGCGAATACGGCGCCTGGGTCGACAAGCTCGGCCTGGGCCGCGCCGCAGCGATTTTCGGGGCCGCCAGTGCGGCCGCGGTCGCGCTCTTCCTCACCGCTCCTGCCTGGCTCGGCCCGCGGATTCCGGAAAGCTGGGAGCGCAATATCGGCCATGCAATGATCGGCGATTTCGGCGGCCGGCTGTGCGAAACCCCCGCAGGCACCGCCGCTCTCGACAAGCTTGTCGCCAAGGTCGATCCCGGCAAGGTCAAGGTGCGCGCAGGCGTCGCCAACATGGGCATGATCAATGCCGTCGCCCTCCCCGGGGGGCAGGTGCTGCTGTTCGACGGCCTCGTCCAGCAGGCCGAAAGCCCCGAGGAACTGGCCGGGGTGCTCGGCCACGAGGTCGGCCATGTGCGCGAGCGCCACGTGATGACCGCGCTGCTGCGCCAATTCGGCCTCTCGATCCTGCTCGCCGGCACCGATTCTCGCGTGACCAATTCGGTGTTCGGCCTCGCCTCGATGGGCTATTCGCGCGAGGCCGAACGAGAGGCCGACGATTATGCCCGCGCGCGCATGGCCGAGAGCGACATCTCGCCGCTCGGTGCCGCAGGCTTCTTCGATCGCCTGGCCAAAGAGACGGGCGAGGACGAAGACACGCCGGCGCTGGTCGGCTGGATCGCCAGCCACCCGTCGTCGGCCGAACGCGCCAAGGCCTACCGTTCGTCGGCTCGCAAGGGGAAGACATATCCGCCGGTGCTGACCGAGGAGGAGTTCGCCGCGCTCAAGTCGATGTGCGAGGACGATCCCGACGTCGAGGAGTTCGATCTCTTCTGAGGGTTGCAATCCCGCGCTGCGCGGTGAACAGCGATGCGGCATGAGCGAAACCCGGTTCCACACCATGCCCGACGGGCGCCGCATTGCCTATCGCTACACGCCCGGCAGCGGGCCCACGTTGGTCTTCCTGCCCGGCTACATGTCCGACATGGCGGGGGGCAAGGCGACCGCGCTGTTCGCCTGGGCCGAGGAACGCAGGCAGGCCTGCCTGCTGCTCGACTATTCGGGCTGCGGCGAAAGCGCGGGCGATTTCGCCGACGGCACGCTCTCGCGATGGCGCGACGAGGTGCTCGCGCTGGTCGAGGCTGTCGTCGAAGGTCCGGTCGTGGTGATCGGCTCCTCGATGGGCGGCTGGCTGATGCTGCTCGCGGGGCTTGCGCTGGGTGGCCGGCTGGCGGGAATGGTCGGCATCGCCTCCGCGCCCGATTTCACCGAATGGGGCCGCTCGGAGGCCGACAAGGCCAAACTCTCTGCAGGCGAGACCGTTTTCGACGAGAACCCCTACGGTCCCGATCCCACCCCGATGCATCCCGGCTTCTTCGCTGATGGCCAGGCGCAGCTGCTGCTCGACCGTGAGATCGCGATCCACGCGCCCGTACGGCTGATCCACGGCCAGCGCGACGCCGACGTGCCGTGGGAGATCAGCCTGCGCCTCGCCGCATCGCTGCGTTCGGACGATGTACAGGTCACGCTGGTAAAAGACGGCGACCATCGCCTGTCGCGCGAGCAGGATATCGCCCTGCTGCTGCGCACGATCGACGCGCTTTCGAAAGGCCCCGCATGATCACCTCCGCTCTCGCCCTGCTCCTGATGCAGGTCGGCCCCGGCACCACCACCAGCGACTTCCCCGACCTGCCCGACGAACTGCGCGAGCGCGTCAGGGAAGAGCAAGCGAAGCCGCCGACGACCACCGCCGGGACCTCGGGCGGCAAGCTGGCCGAATGCGTCACGCTCGCCACCGAGGACGCCGAGGCCGCGAGCGACATGGCGCAGACCTGGCGCGAGACCGCGGCCAACCAGCTCGAACTGGCGCAGTCCGCGCATTGCCTAGGCCTCGCGCTCGTCCGGCTCGAGGATTTCGCCGAAGCACAGCGCGCATTCGACCTTGCCGCCGACGAAGTGCCCGAAGGCGCGCCCGCCTATCAGGCGCGGCTCGCGGCGATGGCAGGCAATGCCGCGATGGCGCAGGACAAGCCCGCAATCGCGGAGATCGCCTTCGCTCGCTCGATCGGCTTTGCCACCCAGGCCGAAGATGGCCCGCTGATGGCCAGCGTCGCGGTCGATCGCGCGCGCGCACTCGTCGCGCTGGGTCGCAACGAGGAAGCCGTCGAAGCGCTGGCGAGCGCGCGTGGCAACGATCCCGCCAATTCCCGCGCCTGGCTGCTCTCGGCAACGCTTTCGCGGCGCCTCGAACGGCTGGGCGAGGCGCGCGAACAGATCGCCCAGGCCGCGCTGCTCGCGCCGCAGGATCCGGCCATCGGGCTTGAGGCAGGCGTGATTGCCGCGCTGGCCGGCCGCGAGGACGAGGCGCGCCGCAGCTTCGAATCGGTGCTGCAGGTCGCCCCGCAGAGCCAAGAGGCAACGCGCGCACGCGCCTATCTCGAGCAGCTCGAACAGTGACCGCCTATTCGGTCCTCGACCTCGTCCCCGTTCGCGATGGAGGCACGGTGGGCGAGGCACTCGATGCCGCGACGCAGCTGGCCAAGACGGCCGAAGACGTGGGATGCAAGCGCTTCTGGGTCGCCGAGCACCACGCCATGGCCGGGATCGCGGGCGGCGCGACCTCGGTCGTGCTCGCGCATATCGGCAACGCCACATCCACCATCCGCATCGGGTCGGGCGGGATCATGTTGCCGAACCACACGCCGTTCCAGATCGCCGAGCAGTTCGGCACGCTCGACGCGCTGTTTCCGGGCCGTGTCGACCTCGGCCTCGGACGGGCGCCCGGGGCCGGGCCGGAACTGCAACGCGCGCTGCGCAAGGACCTCCACCGCGCGGCGGAGATGTTCCCGCAGGACGTGGTCGAGCTGATGGCGCTGATGGCGGGCGAGACCGCCATCCACCCCACCCCCGGCCTCGGCGCACGCCCCGAATTCTGGATGCTCGGCTCGAGCCTGTTCGGCGCGCAGCTCGCCGCGAAGCTCGGCCTGCCCTATGCCTTCGCGAGCCATTTCGCGCCCGATCACCTCGATTCCGCGCTCGCAGTCTATCGCCGCGATTTCCAGCCGTCGGAGGCGTTCGAGAAACCGCATGTCATGGTCGCGATGAACCTCTTCGTGTCCGATACCGAGGAGGAGGCGGAGTATCTCGCCTCGTCGCAACTGCAGGCCTTCGTGGCGTTGCGCACGGGCACGCCGGGCAAGCTGCCGCCGCCCGTGCGCGGGTATCGCGAGAGCCTGCCCGCTCCGACGCAGGCCATGCTCGCGCATATCGGCCAGGCGAGCGCGATCGGCACACCCGGGCAGGCCGCCGAGGCGGTGCGCGCCTTCGTTTCGCGCACCGGCGCGGACGAGGTGATCTTCGGCGGCAGCATGTTCGATCCGCAGGCACGCTGCCGATCGCTGCGCCTGGCGATGGAGACGCTGACCGGCTGAGCATGCCGTAGCGGCATCGCTTCCCTCATCTTGCGCATACGATTGCGAAATTGCGCGCGCAGCACCTTGCGAGCTTGTGCCAAGGGGCCTAGGCGCGGCTCATAGGTCGTAGCGCAAAACGACTCGGATATTTCGCGGCGCCGAAATGATCATGCGCCGCCAGGAGAGAGGCCCCTCATGGGTTCGACAACTGCCGCACTTCCCAAGAAGCTCCAGAATGCCATCACCGACCGCATGCGGCTCTCGCTGCTGAGCGGCGATACGCCCTTCGACAAGGCGCAGCTCGGCGATGCTGCCGAATTCGTCGGCCAGCTGGCGGTTCAGCGCACTCCCGGTCGCTCGGCGATGGCGATCGAGAGTGTCAGCGACGAACGCCGCATGACACGCATCGCGATCATCAACGACGACATGCCCTTCCTGGTCGATTCGGTGGCCGCAACGATCGCGGCGCTTGGCCTGTCGATCGACCGGCTCGTCCACCCGGTCATCCCCGTCGAACGCGATGACAAAGGCGTGCTGAAAGCCATTCCCGATGGCGATCCCGAAGACGCTTTCTGGGAATCGATGATCTACATCGAGGCCGCGCGCGTCGATGCCAAGACTCGTCGGCAGCTGCAGGAGACGCTCAAGACCACGCTCGCCGACGTCCGCGCGGCGGTGGCTGATTGGCCCCGCCTGCAGGAGGCCATGGCCGAGGATGCCAAACGCATCGCTGCAGTAGATGGCGAGGGTGCCGAACTGCTCGACTGGCTCAATTCGGGCATGCTGACCCAGCTCGGCCATGTCACCCGCTTTCGCGACGGGCGTCAGGAGGACGAGCTCGGCATCTGCCGCCAGAGCGCGCAGGAACTGCTCGCCGAAAGCTCATACGAGCGTGCCTTTGCCTGGTTCGAGCAGGGCGACGACCCGCGTCGCCCGCTGATCATCAAGGCCAACCATCTCAGCAACGTGCATCGCCGCGTCCCGCTCGACCTTCTCATTGTCCCGGTCGAGGACGTCGGCAAGACGGTCGCTCTCTCGGTCCATGCCGGCGTCTGGACCAGCGCCGCGCTCTCCGCGCCACCGCGCAACGTGCCGCGCCTGCGCCGCCAGCTCGATGCGCTGCGCACGCGCCACGGCTTCGACGATACAGGCCATGCCGGCAAGGCACTGGTCCACGCGCTGACCACGCTGCCGCACGATTTGCTGATCGGCTTCTCGGAGGACGACGTCGAGCGCGTCGCGACGACCATGATGAGCCTGGTCGACCGCCCGCGCCCGCGCCTCGCGTTGATCGAGGCACCGCTCGCCCGCCACCTCTTCGCCTTCGTCTGGTTGCCGCGCGACATGGTCGCGACGCAGGTCCGGCTCGAGATCCAGGCCCTGCTCGAAGAGGCCGCCTCGGCACGGCTGCTCGACTGGAGCCTCGAGGTCGAGGGCGGCAACCTGGCCACTTTGCGCTTCGTCTTCGACATTCGCGACGGCGACAAGGCGCCCGACGAGGACGCGCTCGAGGAACAGATGCAGACGCTCCTGCGCGGTTGGAGCGAAGCGGTCGAAGCCGAACTCGGCGCCCTCGAAGAAGGCTCGCGCGCAGCCGGTCTCGCCATGCGCTTCGCCGAACATTTCCCGACCGCCTTCCGAGGTCGTTTCGGCCCGCGCGAGGCGGCCTACGACATTTCACGCCTGCACGAACTCGGCGCCAGCCTCGAAAACGAGGAAGTGGTGCGCGGGGCGCGGATGTATTTCTGCGAGCGCGAGGTTCCCGGCTGCCTGCGCCTCAAGCTCTACCAGTCCGAAGGGAGCCTGCCACTATCGGAGGGCGTGCCCGCGCTCGAAGACTTCGGCTTCTACGTCCGTTCGGAAATGCCGACAGTGCTCGACGATGGCCGGCTGGGGACGATCCACGACTTCCTGCTCGACCTGAAGCCCGGTGCCGATCCCAAGACGCTCATCGACCGGTCGGAAGGAATCGAAGAAGCAATCGCCGCCGTGCTCAATGGGGAGGCGGAGAACGATCCCTTCAACCGATTGGTGCCCGAGGCCGGCCTGGCCGCGCGCGAGGCCAATTGGCTGCGCGCCTTTTACCGCTACCTGCGCCAAGCAGGGATGGGCTTCACCATCTACACCGTGGTCGACGCGCTCGCCGCCGCACCGGACGTGACGCGCGCGCTGGTCGCGCTCTTCACCGCGCGCCACGACCCGCATTTCGGCAACGGCCGCGACAAGGCAGTCGAAGAGGCGCGCACGGCGATCAAGCGCGGGCTAGCCAAGGTCAAGGCGATCAACGATGACCGGCTGCTGCGGCTCTACAATTCGCTGATCGACGCGATCCTGCGCACCAACGCCTTCGCCCCTGCCTCGGCCGAAGCGCTCGCCTTCAAGATCGATTCGGCCAAGGTACCCAACCTGCCCAAGCCGGTCCCCTATCGCGAGATCTTCGTCTATTCGCGCCGGGTCGAGGGCATCCACCTGCGCAGCGGCCCGGTCGCACGCGGCGGGTTGCGCTGGTCAGACCGGCGCGACGACTTCCGCACCGAAATCCTCGGCCTGATGAAGGCGCAGAGGGTCAAGAACGCAGTGATCGTTCCGACCGGCGCCAAGGGCGGATTCTATCCCAAGCAGCTGCCCAATCCCGCCATCGACCGCGAAGGCTGGGCTGCCGAAGGGCGCGCCAGCTACGAGATCTTCATTCGCACGCTGCTGTCGGTCACCGACAACATCGTCGACGACAAGGTTGTCCATCCTAGCGAGGTCGTCATCACCGACGGCGAAGACCCCTATTTCGTGGTCGCCGCCGACAAGGGTACTGCCACCTTCTCCGATGTCGCCAATGCGATCGCCGAATCGAAGGACTTCTGGCTCGACGATGCCTTCGCCAGCGGCGGCTCGAAGGGCTACGACCACAAGGCCATGGGCATCACCGCGAAGGGTGCCTGGGTCAGCGTCCAGCGCCATTTCCTCGAAATGGGCACCGACGTGCAGAGCGAAAGCGTCGAAGTCGTCGGCTGCGGCGACATGTCGGGCGACGTCTTCGGCAACGGCATGTTGCTGTCGCAGGCGATCAAGCTTGTCGCGGCCTTCGACCATCGCCACATCTTCCTCGATCCCGATCCCGATCCGGCGTCGAGCTGGAAGGAACGCAAGCGCCTGTTCGAGCTCCCGCGATCGAGTTGGGAAGACTATGACAGCACGCTGATCTCCAAGGGCGGCGGCGTGTTCCCGCGCGACGCCAAGAGCATCAAGCTGTCGAAACCGATGCAGGCCAAGCTGGGTATTGAACAGCGCGAAATCGAACCCGAGGCGCTGATCTCGGCGATCCTCCGCGCGCCGGTCGACCTCATCTGGTTCGGCGGCATCGGTACCTATGTGAAGGCGGCGCACGAGAACAACGTCCAGGTCGGCGATCCGGCCAACGACGCGCTACGGGTCGATGCGCGCGAACTGCGCGCCAAGGTCATCGGCGAGGGCGCCAATCTCGGCATCACCCAGGCGGGTCGCATCGAATTCGCCCAGTCCGGCGGGCGCTCGAATACCGATTTCATCGACAATTCGGCCGGGGTCGACTGCTCGGACAACGAGGTCAACATCAAGATCGCGCTGGCCGCGGCCAAGCGCGCCGGCAAGCTGAGCGAGCCCAAGCGCGTCGCGCTGCTCGAGTCGATGACCGACGAAGTCGGCCGGATCGTGCTCGAGGACAACCGCCTGCAGGCGCTCGCGCTCTCGATCGCCGAGGTCGGCGGGGCACGAGCGATGGCTTCACAGCGCCACATCATCGAGACGCTCGAAGCGGGCGGCAATCTCGATCGCCGGACCGAAGGGCTCGCCGACGACCAGACACTTCAGCGCCGCGCCGCCGACGGACTGGGCCTGACCCGGCCCGAACTGGCGGTGCTGCTGTCCTCGTCGAAGTTGGTGCTGCAGGATGCGATCGAACGCGGCACGCTCGCCGACGATGCGCTGCTCGAGGCCACGCTGTTCGCGGCCTTTCCCGAACCGATGCGCAAGAAGTTCAAGACGCAGATCGAAGGCCACCAGCTGCGCCGCGAGATCATCGCGACCAAGCTTGCCAACCGCATCGTCAACCGCCTCGGCATGGTCCATCCCTTCGAACTCGCCGAAGAGGAAGGCGTCGAACTGATCCAGGTCGCCGCCGCATTCGTCGCGGCCGAGGAGCTGTTCGACCTGCCCGCGCTGTGGGCGTCGATTGATGCCAGCCCCATGCCCGAGAATGCCCGGCTGATGCTGTTCGACCGGATTGCCGCGGCGGCCGGCAATCTCATGTCCGACGTGCTGCGCACCTCTTCGGGCAGCGTCGACCCAAGCGCGCTGGTTGCCGAGATCGGCAAGGGCGCGGCCCAGCTGTCCGACGCGACCGGCGAACTCCTGAGCTCCGAGTCGCGCCAGCAGTCCGATCGCCTGCGCGAACAGCTTGTGTCTGCCGGCGCGCCTGCCCCGCTCGCCGCTCGAGTGGCGCATCTCTACGATCTCGACGGCGCCGTGGGCCTCGCCAAACTCGCCAGCGAATCCGGCATTGCGGCGCGCAACCTGGCCGCCGCCTTCACCGATGTCGGTCGCCGGCTGGGGCTCGACTGGGCGCAGTCGACCGCGGCGCTGATGAGCCCGTCGGATGTCTGGGAGCGGCTGCTCGTCTCGGGCCTCGCCCGCGACTTCCAGCAGATGCGGCTCGAGCTGTTGCGGCGCCTCGCGCGGCGCAAGGATGCCAAGAAGGACATGTCAGCCATCGTCGCCAAATGGGCCGAGGAGCAGGAGGTCGCGGTACGCGGCTTCCGCTCGATGGTCTCACGAGCGCAGGGCCAGTCGCCGGTTGCCCCGGCGATGTTGGCGCAGGTCGCGAGCATGGCGCGCAACCTGCTGTCGCGCTAGCGCCGCGCTCGCACTGTGCTTGACCGGCTGGCGTTTTCGCGCCAGCCAGCGCGGCGATGGAACATTTCGACGTCGTCATCGTGGGATCGGGGCACGGCGGTGCACAGGCCGCCATTGCCCTGCGCCAGAACGGGCATGAGGATTCGATCCTTATGGTCAGCCGCGATCGCAACCTACCCTACGAGCGGCCACCGCTGTCGAAGGAATATCTCGCCGGCGAGAAGCCCTTCGAACGCATCCAGATCCGCCCCGAACAGTTCTGGGTCGACAAGAATGTCGAGCTGCGGCTGGGCCGCAATGTCAACGAGATCGACCCGGTGGCGCATACGCTGCTTCTGTCGGACGATACCCGGATCGGCTATCGCAAGCTGATCTGGGCCGGGGGCGGCGATGCGCGGCGCATGTCGTGCCCGGGCAGCGATCTTGCCGGGATCCACTACATCCGCACCCGGCGCGACGTCGACACGCTCAAGGAAGAGCTCGCCGCCGGTGCGAAGCGCGCGGTAATCGTCGGGGCCGGCTATATCGGGCTCGAGGCGGCCGCGGTGCTGCGCAAGCTCGGTTGCGCGGTGACGGTGGTCGAAATGCTCGACCGCGTGCTGGCGCGCGTCGCCGGGCCCGAGCTGGCCGATTTCTACGCCGCCCACCACCGCGAACAGGGCGTCGACTTGCGCCTGTCGACAGCGGTCGAGACGATCGAGGGTGCGGACGGCCGCGTCACCGGCGTGACCACCGACAGCGGCGAGAAGATCGATTGCGACGTCGTCATCGCGGGGATCGGCATCGTGCCCTCGGTGGGGCCGCTGATCGCCGCCGGGGCGGCCGGATCGAACGGCGTCGACGTCGATTCCTTTTGCCGCACCACGCTCGACGACGTCTATGCCGTGGGAGACTGCGCGAGTCATGCCAATCCCTTCGCGGCCAATGCGGTGATCCGCCTCGAATCGGTCCAGAACGCCAACGACATGGCGACCGTCGCGGCCAAGGCGATCATGGGCGACAAGCAGGATTACGATGCGGTGCCGTGGTTCTGGTCGAACCAGTACGATCTCCGGCTGCAGACCGTCGGCCTCTCGCTCGGCTACGACGCAACCGTCCTGCGCGGCGATCCCGCGGAGAAGAAGTTCAGCGTAATCTACCTCAAGGAAGGCCGCGTCATCGCGCTCGACTGCGTCAACAACACCAAGGATTACGTGCAGGGGCGCAAGCTGGTGATGGACCGGGCGGAGATCGATCCCGCCCTGCTCGCCGACAGTTCGGTGCTGCTGAAGGAAATGCGCTGACCGGTCGTGACTAGCGCCTGGACTGCGCCAGACGCCCCGCGGCCCAGCGCGCAGCCTCCGCCACAACCGGGTCGGGATCGCTGCACAAGCCGCGTACAATAGGTTCAATCGAGGTCACCCCGCTGTTGCCCGCGGCATAGAGGCAATTGCGCACAAAACGGTCGCGCCCGATCCGCTTGATCGGCGAGCCGGAAAAGAACTGGCGGAAGCCCGCATCGTCGAACTGGAGGAAACTCGCGAGCTGGGGCGCGGTCAGCTCGGCGCGCGGGGCAAGCTTGATGTGGCGATGTGCGGCAGCGGCGAACTTGTTCCACGGGCACACCGCCAGGCAATCGTCGCAGCCGTAGATGCGGTTGCCGAGCGCTGCGCGAAATTCCTCGGGGATGGGACCCTTGTGCTCGATCGTGAGATAGGAAATGCAACGCCGCGCATCGAGCTGGTAGGGTTGCGGGAAAGCATCGGTGGGGCAGGCGTCCTGGCAGGCGCGGCAATTGCCGCAGCGGTCGGGATGCGGATCGTCGGGAGCGAAATCGAGCGTCGAATAGATCGCGCCGAGAAACAGCCACGAGCCGTGCTCGCGGCTGACGAGGTTGGTGTGCTTGCCCTGCCAGCCGATGCCCGCCGCCTGGCCGAGCGGCTTTTCCATCACCGGGGCGGTATCGACGAAGACCTTGAGCTCGCTGTCGGGTTCGCGCTCGATCAGCCAGCGCGCCAGCGCCTTGAGCGCCTTCTTGACCACGTCGTGATAGTCGCGCCCCTGCGCATAGACCGAGATGCGCGCCGTGTCCGGATCGTCCGCCAGAGCCAGCGGATCGCCATCGGGGGCATAGCTCATGCCGAGCGCGATCACGCTCCTCGCTTCGGGCCAGAGCCCCTGCGGCGAAGCGCGCTGGGCCTTGCGCGCCTCCATCCACTCCATCGCCCCGTGGCGGCCCTGCCCGAGAAAGTGCTCGAGCCGCGCGGCGCGCTCGGGGTCGGGTGCGGCGGAGGCGAAACCGCAGGCGACGAAACCGAGCTTCGCCGCCTCTCCGCGCAAGGCCTCCTGCAACCCTGTGTTAACCACGCTTGCTTGTGCTCCCGTTCACTGCCAGCCATTAGGCATGCAGCCATGCTTACCGAGACCGGCACCATGACGCGAGCCCGGGCCGACGGCCTTGGCCCGCTCGCTATCGAGGCCCACGGCCTGGTCAAGCGCTTCGACGGGACGCTGGCGGTCGACGGGGTGGATATTTCGGTCCCTGAGGGAGCGATCTACGGCATCCTCGGTCCCAATGGCGCGGGCAAGACCACCACCTTGCGCATGCTGCTGGGGATCATCGACCCCGATGAGGGCGTACGTCGCGTCTTCGGCAACGACCGCCCGCACGAGGTCGCCAAGCTGATCGGCTACCTGCCCGAGGAGCGCGGCCTCTACCCGGCGATGAAGTGCGACGAGGCGATCGCCTTCATGGGCGCGCTACGCGGATTGCCTCTCGCCGAGGGCAAGGCGCGAGGGCGCGAAATGCTCGAGAACTACGGGCTCGGCCATGCGGTTGATCGCCAGATTCGGCAACTGTCGAAAGGCATGGCGCAGACCGTCCAGCTGCTCGGCACGCTGGTCCACCGTCCCCGGCTGGTGGTGTTCGACGAACCCTTCAGCGGGCTCGATGCGATCAACCAGGGCAAGCTCGAGAGCATGATCCGCAATCTCGCGAGCAGCGGCACCACGGTGATCTTCTCGACCCATGTCATCCACCATGCCGAACGCCTGTGCGACGAAGTCGCGATCATCGCCGGGGGCAAGGTGCCCTATGCCGGCTCGGTCGATGCGGCGCGCGACCGGATTCCGGCGCAGGTGCGGCTCGAAACCCGCCGCAGCGACGGCGCGTGGCGCGATGCGCTGCCCGCCGATGCGCGGCACGATGCCAAGGCCGAGGGCAGCCATTTCTGGTACTTCCCGGTGCCCGACAGCGGGATCGAGGCGCTGCTCAAGCGGCTGATCGAGGGCGAGGCGGGGATCCTCTCGCTGTCGATCGAGCGCGCGGGCCTGCACGACGCCTTCGTCGAGATCGCCGGCGCGGCCGCCGCGCGCGCGCTGGCCGAGGACAATGCGCAGGGAGAAGCGCGATGAGCGACACCACCCGCCTCTCGCTGGTCGAGGCGGCGCGCGTCGTCGCCCGCCGCGATTTCCGCGCGATCCTGTTCAGCCGCGCCTTCCTGTTCTTCCTCCTGGGACCGCTGTTCCCGATCATCGTCGGCGCGCTCGCCGGGGGGATCGGCGGGCAGGTCCAGCGCGATGCCACCACGAGGCTCGTCGCGGTGGCGATGGCCGATGCCGATGCGCAGGCGATGATCGCGGCGCGCGAGCGGCTCGCCCCTCGCGTCGGTGCGGCACTGCCCGAACTCGCCGTCACCGAGAGCGCCGATGCGCCCACCGACATATTGCGCGAACCGGGGCGGAATTATTCGGCCGTGGTCTCGGGATCGCTCGACGCCCCCGAGCTGACCGCGCCGCAGGAGGCGATCGATGGCTGGAGCGGTCCGATCGCGATGATCGCCGCCGAAGCGCGCGCCGATAGCCCGTCCGCCTATCCCGATGTCGCCGCCCACCCCGTCGCGACCAGCGTCGCGGCGCAGCGGACCGATCGCATCCGCACCGCGCAGGCGGGCCAACTGATCCTGTTCCTGCTGATGATGCTGCTCGCCGGCATGGTGCTGTCCAATCTCGTCGAGGAGAAGGCCAACAAGGTCATCGAAGTGCTCGCCGCGGCGATCCCGATGGATGCCGTCTTCCTCGGCAAGCTCGTCGCCATGCTCGGCGTCAGCTTCGTCGGCATCGCCGTCTGGGCTCTGGCCGGCGGGGCGATCGGCCTGCTCGCCGGGAGCGCGCTGCCGCACTTGCCCGAGCCTGCGCTGGGCTGGCCGCTCTTCGTCGCGCTGGGCATCGCCTATTTCGCCATGGGCTACCTTCTACTCGGCTCGCTCTTCCTGACCATCGGCGGCATGGCGGCGACCGTGCGCGAAGTGCAGACGCTATCGATGCCGGTGACCATGGCGCAATTGCTCGTGTTCTTCCTCGCCGCCTCCTCGATCACCCGCCCTGGCTCGCCGATGGAGCTGTTCGCGGCCGCATTTCCGCTATCCTCGCCCTTCGCCATGCTGGCGCGCGCGGCGCAGTCCGACGCGCTGTGGCCGCATGCGCTGGCGCTGGCCTGGCAGGCGCTCTGCGTGTTCCTGTTCGTGCGTGTGGGAGCCGCGATCTTCCGCCGCAGGGTGATGAAGTCGGGCAAGGGCGGCCGCGCGATCAAGGGCCATGTCGGCGCAGCCGCGCCCGCGCTGGGAAACAGCGACGCGTAGGACGCTCGATCGCCCGGTCATTTGAGTAGCGATTTGCAACGCACTATTGACAGAAATGTCAGTTAGGGCAGAGTGGCCGCGAAATGGAGGGAGAGCGGCCTAACGAGTCGCTCCCGCGAGGAGAGAGACATGGCAACCGCTGCAATCGAACGCCCCCAATGCCGCACTTCGCCGACCGCCTACGAGGCGCTAAAGGAGCATTTTGCGGAGCATCCCGAGGACAAGCTCGATCATCCGCACAAGTGGGACGTCAGCCGCAGCGACATCTATGCCGAGAACACCTGGCATCCGATCTTCCGCGAAATGCGCGAGGCCGGGCCGCTGCACTACATCGATGAAAGCCCCTTCGGCCCCTATTGGGCGGTGGTCGGCCACAAGGCGATCCAGCATATCGAGGCGCTGCCCGACACCTTCTCTTCCAGCTGGGAGCATGGCGGGATCACCATCCTCAACCGCCTGACCGAAGAGGAAATGGCCGAGCGCGGGATCGAGGAACGCCGCGAGCTGCCGATGTTCATCGCAATGGACCGCCCGCAGCACACCGGCCAGCGGCGCACCGTGGCGCCCAAGTTCACCCCCAGCGGCATGGCCGAAATGGAAGGCGAGATCCGCCAGCGCACCGGCGAACTGCTCGACAGCCTCCCGCGCGGCGAGGTGTTCGACTGGGTCGACAAGGTCTCGATCGAACTCACCACGGGGATGCTCGCGATCCTGTTCGGCTTCCCTTGGGAAGACCGCCGCCTGCTGACCTACTGGTCCGACTGGTCGGGCGACACCGAGCTGGCCACCGTGCGCGACCTCGACGACGTCCGCTGGGGCATCCTTCAGGAGATGGCGGCCTATTTCCAGTCGCTGTGGATCGAGCGCACGCACGACAAGGAGCCGGGCGATGATCTCATCAGCATGATGATCCACTCCGAGGCGATGAACCAGATGAGCCCGCAGGAATTCATGGGCAATCTGATCCTGCTGATCGTCGGCGGCAACGACACCACGCGCAATTCGATGAGCGGCTTCGTCTACCAGCTCGACAAGAACCCCGACCAGCGCAAGCTGTTCGAACAGAACCCCGACATCATCCCCAATGCGGTGCAGGAAATGCTGCGCATGCAGACGCCGCTGGCGCATATGCGCCGCACCTGTACCGAGGATACCGAAGTCTTCGGCCAGACGATCAAGAAGGGCGACAAGGTCGTCCTCTGGTACATTTCCGCAAATCGCGACGAGGAAGTGTTCGAGAACCCCGACAAGCTCGACCTGACGCGGGAGAATGCGCGGCGCCACATCGCCTTTGGCTACGGCATCCACCGCTGCGTCGGCGCGCGGCTGGCCGAGCTGCAGCTGCGCGTCCTGCTCGAGGAGATGCACAAGCGCCGCATGCGGGTGCATCTGGCAGGCGATATCGAGCGAGTGAAGGCCAATTTCGTGCACGGCTTCCGCAAGCTAGAGGTCGAGGTCACCCAATTCTGATCGCGGCCACCGCGTAACCTTTGGCCCCGCTCGTGCGTAGAGGAAGTGTGGGCGCGCGCGGCCCACGCCGGAAAGGTACGAGCATGACCGACCAGACCCTGAACCGCCGCCGGCTGCTCGGCTGGCTCGGCGCATCGGCCAGCTTCGCGGCGCTGACCGCTTGCGGCTCGGACCGCGCCGAGGCGAAGGACTTCCCCAAGGCCCGCAGCGATGCCGAATGGCGCAAGGTGCTGACCAAGCAGGAATACTGGATCCTGCGCGAGGAAGGGACCGAGCGCCCCTATTCCTCGCCACTCAATAGCGAAAAGCGGGCCGGCACCTTCGTTTGCGCGGGCTGCGGCAACGCGGTCTACAGCTCGAAGACCAAATATGATTCGAAAACCGGCTGGCCGAGCTTCTGGGCGCCGATAGACAGGGGCGCGGTCGGCACCAGCACCGACTACAAGATCGGCTACCCGCGAACCGAAGTGCACTGCGCCGACTGCGGCGGGCACCTCGGCCATATCTTCAACGACGGCCCCGAGCCGACCGGAAAGCGCCATTGCATCAACGGCGCGGCGCTCGATTTCAATCCGGCCTGATTCTCCAGAACAGCAGAGGCCCGCCGGTATCGACCGGCTCGAGCCAGTCGAAACGCTCGCCGCGCTGGAGTCGGGCGGCGAGTCCTCCGGGCATGCGCTTGGCCGCGAGGCGAATCTCCGCCAGCCCCGGACACAGCGCCAGATAGCGCGTCCCGCGGGCGATCAGCATGGCATGCGCTCGCTCTGGATCTGCGGCAAAGAGGTCGAGCATGAAGCGCATCCCCGTCGATCCGCGATGATGTCCGCTCGCCACCAGCGAATGCGGCGTGTCGACGAGCAGAGCGGGTGCGATGTCGAGCGGAGCGGCGATCTCGCCACGAGGCAGCGATGCGATGGCGGGCGCGGCTGTCGAGACCTGGCACGCCGAGGCCCGGGTTTGCACCTGCCCGACAGGCGAGAGCGGTGCTTCGGGGTGACGGGCATCTCCCCAGGCCAGCAGCGGGAGCGTCGGTACGAAGGCAAGCAGGATCGCGGTCACCGCGAGCGAACGCCTCGGCACCGAGGATGGGCCGCGTAGGGCCGCGAGCCATTCGCGCAGCTGCCAGCCAAGCGGAACGGCGGCGAGCGCGGCCGCGATGGCCCCTGCACGCGCGACCAGGCAGGTTATCGCCAGCGCCGCGAGCAGCAGCAGCAGATAGTCGAACCAGAAACGCCGCAGCCAGTCGTGCGAGCGTAGCTGAAGCCGCCAGGCGGCGCCGAGCCCGAACAGCGGCAGGACGAGCAGTTGGAGCACGAACGCGGGTTGCTGCCGCCAGACGGGCATGCCCTCCAGCAACCCCGATAGCCACAGCTGGCGCACCAGCGGATCAGCCGCCGCGAAACTCCCGGCGGTGCATTGCGGCGCGCCAATCAGGAGAATGCCCGCCCCTCCCGCCGCGGTCATTGCGAAACCGCCGAGGAGCCAGGACAGTGGCAGGCGCTGCGCGGCGAGCAGCGTCACGCCGAGCGCGCTCCAGCACAGCACGGTAAGCAAGGGCGGCGAGAGCGTGTCGCAATGCGGCGCGAGATCGCCGATCCCGCGCGTCGCGGCGAACAGCGCGAGCGAAGCGAAGGCAAGCACTTGCAGCGTACGCACGAGCAGCGGGCCTTCCTTCGGGTCGCGCAGCCAGCGTAGCGCGGCGATGCCGCAGAAAGCGAGCGCCAGCGGCAGGCCCTCGAGCGAGATCGTCAGCCAGACGGCCAGTGCGAGGCCGAGCATCACGCCGCCGCGCGCAGCGGAGCGCGTGGCCAGCGCATTGGCGGCCGCGAGGGCGCAAACCACCTGCCAGCCGTGGTGGTCGATCCGCAGGGGGGCGAACTGGAACAGCAGCGGGGCGGACAGCGCCATGACCAGCGCCGCCAGCGTCGCCGCCTCGAGATCGACCATCCGCCAGACGAGACGCGCGGCGAGCAGCATGGCGCAATAGAGCGTGAGCAGCGGAACCGCGACCAGCGCGGCGAATTCGGCGCTAGCTGCTCCGACCAGTGGGGTGAGCGTGCCGACCACCAGCAGCAAGGGAATGTCGACCAGGCGCGACCAGTGCATCGGCACCCCGCCATGCGGCGCATCGAGCCGGTGCTGCGTGAGGTCGAACCAGCCCTGCCCGCCAATCAGGTCGCGCAGCTCGACCAGCCGCAGGGCATCGTCGGGATCGGGGAAACGCCGGGCCGCGATGCCCGCCCAATGCGTGATCAAAAGGAGCGCGGCGACAAGCGCCCAGGCGAGCGTCGTCCGCAGGACGAGTGGCGCGCTCCACCCGCTTCGCCGGCGTTCGACGATCATGCCAGGCTTCCGCTCGTGTGTGAAAGACGACCCGGCTGCTCGTCGGCATCGACAACAGCCGCGGCGAGTTGGCCCTCCGGCGTGCAACCCATCATGTTCTCCCCCGTTGAACACGGTGCGGGCATGACGGATAGAGGTTAGGATATCGTTAGAACCGTCTCCCGACGGCGGGCACCTACCTCAACCCTGGAGCAGCAGTGGGCACTGCACCTTGGCCGCAGCCATGGCGAAATCGCGCAGCGAGAAGGTGTCCTCGAAGACCAGGCCATAATTGGCATCGCGGCGCCAACGCACGACACAGCGAATATCGGGAAGATGTTCGCCCGAAATCGTTACCCGTTGCCCGATCGCGAAGATATGGTCGCATTCGATCCGCGCGCCCTGCTGCGAGATGTTGAGCGTGACCGCTTTGGCCTTGCCCGAAAGCGAGGAAACCAGCAGCGGCAGCATGAGGTTGAGGCGCAGGCCGCGCTTGGGGAAATCCCAGTTTTCGCGGATCAGCCGATCGACCTCGATCGGCCGGTCGAAACGATAGCTGGCGTCGAAGCCTTCGGAACGCACCAGTTCGAGTTCGTAGCTTTCGCCATTCTGCAATTCGAGCGCGAGCGCGGAATCGGTCGGCAGCTTGTGAAAGGTGCGGAGGGAAACGCCCGTGGCGGAGACGTCGCGGATGACGCAGACGAATTCGCCCTGACCGCACACCAGCTTCGCCGCGCGGATGAGAGAGGTGTAACGCGGCGCGCCACGCTGGTCGGGGCCAGAGCTCGTCGCGTTGTCATCCATGACGAATCCAGTGGTGAATTCCATCGCCTCAAACCATTCCAAACGCCTACAGCCCGGCAGTGGCTGAATACCATCCATCTAGCCTGGGCGCGTTCGACGTATGGTAATGACACCCTAAGTGTTAATACCAATCTAAAGAGAGTATAGTTTTTCGTGTCCGTGTCTTGGCCGAGCCCGTTTCCCGATTGCTTTGAAAACTTCGTCACGCGATCGGATCCGCGTGAGACGGCGACAACCGTCAACGCCGGCGAGATCCGGTAAAAAGCTGCTCTGTCTCGACAATACCGGACAATAGAGAAAACCCCGGTCCAATCGGAAGCGAGGGTCCCATGGTCTTACCATGTCTGCGTCTCGCAGCCCTGTTCGGCCTTGGTGCGGGTGGCGGGACTCGAACCCGCACGAGCAAAGCTCAGGGGATTTTAAGTCGCCCCGCGTTTGATTACCGGCTTTTACCGAGCAATCCTCATAGCGTGAAAAAGCCTCTGAAGACGCGACGGAAATGGGGCAAGCGATGGGCACATTTTTACCGGCTGCTACCTACACTTCTCCCTCATTCCCGCACTTGGTTACCCCAAAATTACCCCGAGCCTACCCTGCTAATGGGGGGTGCGTTCTGCTGGAAATTGCAACCAGTTGCAGTCAGCGCGAAGTGACCGTTTTCGTTATCGCTGACCTCCATCTCGGAGATCATCGCCTCTGCGCTAGGACACGCACGCAGTTCGCTACCCTGCGAGAGATGGAAGAGGTGATCGCCTGCCGCTGGAACGCTGTCGTGCACCCCAAAGATACAGTCTACGTACTAGGCGATGTCGGTCACGTCGGCAGCGTCGAGATTATGCGGGAGCTATCGGGTGAGAAGCACCTCGTGGCGGGGAATTGTGACCGGCTGGGCGGGCTTATCGCGTCTAGTCTGTTCCGCAGCATTACTGTCGCGAAATGGTTGCCGGGTGTGCTGCTTACGCACATTCCGGTGCACGCCAGCCAGCTTCGGGGAGCCATGATCAACGTTCACGGACATCTGCATTCTGGGCGGATCGGCGATTCACGCTACCGTTGCGTGTCGGTAGAGCAAATTGATTATTCCCCGGTTCCTCTGCGAGAGCTTCTGACCCCTTAACGGCGTCGAGGACGTTGTGCAGACATCGGGTAGTGATCCGTTCAGCTACCGCTGCAAGATCAACGCAGAGACAGGCAACATCGAAGGTTTTTCGGTGCGGGGTCCGATTGACACGCAGAAAGTGATCTAGTGCAACGGGTTGCAACCGGCCCTATTCACTGTCCTCATCCGCGCCGGTTTCGATCATGCCTTCGCCACCGAGGGCAACGTATCGCTCACGGGCCAACCACTGCAATCGGTCGGCCTGTGTTGCTAAGGTTCTTCGGAGGCCGGGCGTCCTAAGTTCGCGCTCCGCTATTACTTGGGCAAGGCGAGAGATAATCATTGCCCTTCTAGCGATGCGAGTATCGGGGTGAGAACGCTCTGCCGCGACGGTTCCTGAAACTATCGGCGGCTCGTCTATCATCGGCGGGACATGCGGTAGCTCGCCGGGAATAGGGTTCTTCTCGTTCAAAATCGCGCCAAACTTGCTCTGGGAGATGAGCAAGTTAAAGACGTGCAATTCCAGTCCATCCAGATGCCGCTTGGCGGCTGCCCAAGCGTCTGGCTGGTGCCGCTTTACGATGTCTTGATATTCAGGGAGCGGCCATACTTTGATGCGCCTCACCTCGTATGGGTCCAAAACCGACATAGCGACTGCGTCGGTCCGTTGGTTCGTTAGGTGACGAGACACCCGACCAGAAAGTCGCTCCTTGGTTTGCCCAACGTAGATTGGTTCATCGTCGTAATCGAAGAATGCGTAGACCCCCCATTTTACCGAACCCAATGTAATGGCCTTCGGTCGCCTACCGCCTGCCATCGGCGGATCGGGAAACAGATCAGGCCAGTCCGAAAGCCTTCGATCGAAAAAAGCTCTTAGTCCGCGTCGAAGCTCAACCGTGTCCAGCGGTGCCTCTGTGGTGCCGAGGAGTACTCGCGCGTCTAAGTCTCGGGAGATCGCATCCTGATCGGCATCTGGTTCCGCAGGGAAGAGACCCTCGGCGTCGCTCTGGCTGGGCATCAAACTACTCTGCCGCGACTGCAAGGAAGTCTGTGGACGTTCCATTGAGTGCAAGGATGGGTTCCAGAATATTCGCAGCCAAATGCCTCACTGCGGGGACGGCAATCCCATCACCAGTTACGTGGTAAGCATCGTTATAGGATGTTGGGAGTTTATATGTATCCGGCAAGCCCATCAGACGCGCCGTTTCGCGGGCGGACAGTAAGCGGGACCGAACCCGCTGCCCCACCACTTCAAGGATAAGCTGCCGCGACGAACCACCGGCAGGGGTCCGAAGACACCCTGCAAGCCCGTCGATACGAAGTTCGGCTCTTTGCTCCCCTTGTCGCGTGCGCTTGTAGATCGTCCCGACAATCCGTGCCCCATGCTTCTTCATTTCTTCCACCTTGAGGCGGTTGCGGGAGGACATCATCGACAAGAGCTTTTCAGTTTCAGCTTTGGAGTGCCATCGCACCCCCTCCGGCGAGCCATCAATAATCTGCTCCAGAGGTTCGACCTCCGTGCTGGGCAATGGCATTTTGAGCCAAAGCCAAGATGATTTAGCTTCGCTGTCCATACCATCAACAGCTCGAACCAAAGCCTTTGGATGCCAGACAGGCTCCGGCCCTTCGGCAAGGATACTCGTAGGCATCTCAAGCCCCTTTTTCACCGCCACTATGAACACTCGCGGTCGTGACTGGGGTACAAACCGGGCGGCGTCTATGAGCATCGCTCCAAACCGGTAGCCTGCCTTTGCGAGACAACTGCCAACCGAAGCAAAGTCCTGCCCATTCCGGGAGGTCAATATACCGTAGACATTCTCCAGGACTATCAGGTCCGGCGAACGACCCTGCGCTCCGAGATCGACAATAAGCTTCCAAAACGACCAGAAAGTGCCTGACCGGGTGCGATCATTGTCCTGTTCTTCTCCGATCCCCGCATAGTTCCCAGCTAGGGACAAATCTTGGCAGGGGAACGAGGCCCAAGCGAGATCGGCAACATCCGGCAGGTTTTCTGCGCTAAGGCCGCCAATGTCTCCCACGGCAAGATGATCGTCGCCCCAGTTGGCCTTGTAGGTAGCTGCCTTCATCTCCGAGAAGTCGTTCGCGAACAGGCAAGTCCATTGGCCCCCAAGCCCCGCACGGGCCATCCCGCCACCAGCAAAGAACTCGTAAAACGTGGGCATCAATCTCATCCTGTGCGTTCTCAACTTGTTCTTAATGAGCTATCGAGGGTTGTCAACGCGACGCCCAAGGATACCGTGCCCGAAAATCGCATAGGTGAGCGGCCCGGAGCAGCGCGCCCTACAGCCGACAAAGTATACGCCCGAGAGTAGAGTCATTGGGGTTATAATTGGGCCGAGCGCCACTGAAGCTCTGCGGCATTATTGTCAGGTTCGACATTATGTTAATATGAAAATCGCGGAACCCTTGCCCGCTTCCCCCAGACAGTTGCCATGCGCTAAGGGTCAAATCACCGTCGCGGTCGTATCCCACGAGATGCGGTTCAGCGACCCTTGTTCGCCCCTTGTAGTAGAACGAGATGATTTTTCGATCTCGTATCGCATCGCAAATCTTGGTCATAACACCCCAATACAAGAAGTTAAGAGAACCGCACGTTCATTGACTTGCGCCGTTCCCGCGTTAGTGGTCGAGCATGGCCGCTCCGTCTACTCCCGCTACTCCTATATCCCCTGCGCCTGCCGTGGCCACCCAAGAGCCATCGCAGATAGAACAGGATCATATCGAGCAGGCCTTGAGTGCCTCTGATACGGCTCTCTCTGCCATTGATACGCTGCTCAACATATCAATGTGGACGCTCGGAATACTCGCGATCGCCCTTGCCGTAATCGGCATCATTGGGTGGTCCGTCATCCGAGCCGCTTGCCTCAACGCGGTGAAACAAATTGCGAACGAACGGTTTGATAGTTATATGGGGAGTGAGGAGTTTCGCCAATTCACGCAGGATAGAGTTGACCGGGCGGTCAAGGCGAACTGGCAGAACCACTTGATGAAGCGAATTGAAGAGGCAGTGAGGAAGGATAGTGATCCTTCGCCATTCCCAACCAAACCCACGAAGGAGGAAAAGGCGTGAGTAGCATCCCAGCGAACTATCTGGCGCTCTTTCAGCCTTATATGCAGGAGCCGCCCGTAGATGTCCTCGGTTGCGCAAGAGCGGCTGGCTTGGAGGTCTATTCAGTGGACCTCCCAAATGGCGTCTCTGGCATGATCCAGCGCACCAATGGAAATACGTTTGAATGCTACGTAGACGCGAGCGAGCCTAGTGTCCGTCAGCGGTTTACTGCCGCCCACGAGCTTGGTCATTTCGTCCTTCACCGGGATAGCCTTGGCCAAACGCACGAGGACAACTACCTTTTGCGCTCCGATGGCATGACGAACTGGCAAGAGACGCAAGCCAATCGCTTCGCAGCGGACCTTCTTATGCCCCGCGAGTTGGTTGCGGAGGCAGTAGAAGGTGGCACGACTAACGTCTCGGAGTTGGCGCGCCTATTCAATGTATCTGAATTGGCGATGGGCATCCGATTGGGTCTTAAAACCTGACCATTTCAGCAATGGCAAATCGCATTCTAATCGCGCGTGGCTCTTACTAGCCCGCACCAGTGTGATGATCCTCCTTGGGGCGAGGGCGAATTATCTGCCCTCCCGGTACCGCCCAGAATTATGAGCTTAGACCCACCTCAAATCTTGTAGGTTTTGATGCAGCTTGATCGGACAAGGCCGCCTGCATCGAAAGATACGGTTTGCTAATTCTGATGCAATATCATAATGTTACGGTACCTTTTGAGGCATCGGAGACACTATGAGCCGTATCGCATACTACCGGGTTTCCACCGGGGGACAGAGCGTCGAAGCCCAGCGCGAAGCGTTGACGGGGCCGTTTGATCGCGAGTTCGCCGACGAGGGCGTAAGCGGTGCCAGTTTGGCGGCATCGCGCCCCGCGTTTTCCAAATTGCTGTCTTATGTCCGTGAGGGTGATACGCTGTGCGTATACGCCCTAGATCGCCTTGGCCGCGACGCTCTGGACGTGCAGTCAACTGTGCGTCGCCTGCTTGAAGAGGGCATCACGCTAAACGTGCGAGGTTTGGGGCCGATCGGCAAAGGCGTAGGCGAGCTTATTGTCGCTGTGCTCGCCCAAATCGCAGACATGGAGCGGGAACGTATCCGAGAGCGGTGTGAAGCGGGCCGTGCGGCTGCGCGGAAGTCGATCCGCGAGACTGGCAAGACCCATAGAGGGAAGATGAGCCTGGGCAGGCCGCTCGCCGCAGACCCGGCGGCGGTCCGTAAGTGGCGCACCGAGAACGGTGCGACCATACGTGAGACGATGGCCGAGTTCGCGATTTCAAAGGCAACTGTAGAGCGGTACTGCGCCGCCGCAACCTAGAGATCGTCACTAGGCAGCGAGCCGGTCAAAATGTTCATGGGTCTCTAATGACTCATAGGCACCCGACCAAAAGTCGAGCAGTTGCGATGTCCACTCATGCACGCCCGACCAGAACTTCCATTCGTTCGCTTGCGCGAGAATACGGCCTCGCAAGTTACGCAGTCCTTTGCGGGTGCTACAGCCGAGCATCTGCTCGCGGAGGACTATCGCCCGCGCCTCTGCCACGCTCTCGTGGATAAAGGTGCGTAGCTCGCCGGCGTCCAGCCGCCAGAGGTGGCCAAGGAAGGAGAACTCTCCGGTAACCGGTCGTGGTTTGGAGAATGTAAGCTCGAACGGTCCGACGCCGGAAGCGCCGAAGGCGTTCCGAAGGTGGTCCTCAATGGCAGCCGCCTGCGCTGCGGGCATGAAGACGCCCATGTTGTCCGAGTAGGTGACGACCAAAGCACAGGCGAGGTGATCGGTCAGACCTCTTAGCACTTCGGCCATCGCCATTTCGGCAATCAGCGGTGACAGCGCCGACCCCTGTGGTAGCACGCGCCGGACCCGTTCATCGTTTTCGCCACCTTGAAGGTAGGCCCTAGCCTTCCCGTCCATGAGGATAAGCATCTCTCCGGAGTGCATCTGACGCCGGATTGTTGCTTCCGATAGACGGAAACGCCCTTCTATCCATGAGGGGCTGATAGAGCCGAAGAAGTTTCGGACATCGACCTGCACGAACACATGGTCGGCAGAGAGGGTTGGAACCTCCTGCCGTAGGTACTCGCAAACCGCCGACCGCCCACGCCCCCGAAGCATGAACTGGGAGGGGTGGTAGTTCGCGAATGGATGTAGACTGCGAGCGATCAGGCGTTGGCGCGCCCTGTCGATCCAGTCGAACTTGAATATGACTCGTCGGTCAGCACTGCCGCCGCTGGTAAGGGTGGGGCGTGGCGCGTTTACACAACGATATGCACGGTTTCGATCCTTCCGCTTGACGTACACGGTCGCGCGAGCCTGGACAGTCAGGTCGCCGGCACTCTCCAACAGGGATAGAACTTGCCGCAATCGCTCGACCCTTACCGCGTCCCTTTCATGGCTTGACGCAGCGGTGCGATCCACCAGCGCGGATGGCTTTGTGCGCCAGATTGCCAGATAACGCGCCGCCATGCATCGCCTTAGTCTTTCGCTCGCCCGCCGGGCGATCCGGTCGGCACCACCCTCGATCGCATCATCGAGCTTTTGGAGCAGTCGCTTCTCCTTCGCTCGGAAGGCCTTCATCAAGCCTCGCTCTTCTTGATCCGTGACGGAGACAGGGTCGAGGGCTTGGGATGCGATCAACCGAATGAGCTCATCGGCGCTGCGATCAGCGGAAGTTGCAACGGGTTGCATCACTGTGCCTGCATTGTCTCATCGACGAACGCCTGTAGGTCTGTGAGCCGATAGAAGACCCTTCCGCCTAACCGGAATGACTTCGGACCGCGACCGATGGTGCGCCAATTTGCGAGCGTCTGCTCCGCGACGCCCAGATACTTCGCGGCGTGGGAGCGCGTCAGCCGTCCGTCTGGCGTAACGATCATCTGCCGTTCTCTCACACGTCGTTGCAGCATGTCTGGGAGCATCTCCTCGTCTTGGTGGGAAGCGCCGCCTAAACGTGCTTGACCCGGCTGGCAAGCAAAAATATACACTTCTCACAATTAATTAGGAGATGTGTAGAGTGAAAGCCGATAAACGTGAGAGGGGAGCGCCCCGTCGCGGACCATATGGGGGCAAGACCCGGTCCTTCGCCACGAAGCTTACGGATGAAACGATGGAGCGGATTGAGAAGCGGGCCAGCATCTCAAACATGTCCATCAGTCAGGCAGCTGAGGCCATAATCGTACGGGGTTTGGATGCGGAGGACGACTTCCAGAGACATTTCGCCCCGCCCCTACGTTCGTTTGAAGCGTCCGTAGTCCGCTCGATGCCTTCGCATGGCCAAGATGTGGACCTCGTTGCGTGGTCAGAAGCGATGAAGCCACTTGTGGACCGACTCACGAACGAACTGGAGCAGTCGATAGTGGCTCTTCAAAGGCAGCTCGCGCTGCCGGAGGAACAGAAAGTTACCGGCAAAAAACCGTCTGCGCCTCGACGCCGCATGCTTGATCTCGATTGAGCACCCGATGAAGTTTCAGGTGATCACACCAGCGAACCGCCGAAGTCTAACTCCGGGCCAGGCCCTGACTGAACACGGCATAACGGTTACCAAGCTTGCTGACGGCGATGAACGATGGTCACTTGCGTTCATGTACCTGCGAAAGCGGGTGAAACGTGTACTGGGCCTCAAGAGCGAAAATTGGAATGCCACTCGCGCGCTTGAGCAGCGAGACCGGATCAGGGCCGACATCCGAGAAGGCCTCGAAACTCTTCCCAAGGGACGCAAAACGCCACTCCGGTTCGCAGAACTCGCCAATTGGTATTTGGACGAGCTAGATGTCTCCGGCGGCAAGAACCTTGCTCGCAAGCGCCTGCAACTCGAACGTCGCCTTGTTCCCACGCTTGGGCACCTCGTCGTAGAGGCCATAACCGAGGAGCACGTTGGCCGGTACAAGAATGAGATGCTGCTAAGCGGGCTTTCACCTTCTACCGTGAATCGCGACCTAGCGACGCTAGGCCATACCTGGAGCACGGCTGTCCGCAGGCGCAAGCTTCGCCGCATTCCATGCAAGATTGAAAAACTCCCCGAACCCGAGGGCCGCACTGTCGTGCTCTCGGACGATGAATGCTCCGCTCTCGTGGAGGCCGCGAAACGCGATAGCCATCCGCACCTCTGGCTCTTTGTGGAGTTTGGACTGGGCACCGCAATGCGATCATCAGAGATAGTGTCAGCACGTTTTGACCGCATCGATTGGGAGAACTGTCGCCTCTACCTTCCCAAGGCCAAGGCGGGAGATCGCACCCAGCCGCTTGCACGAACTCTTGTGGAGATTTTGCGGACGGAGCGAGAAAGTCGATCTGACCGAGATGGTTGGATATTCCCCTCAGCCCAAACGGCCACAGGACACGTGAACGAGTTTAACGGCCCCTTTAAACGCGCCGTGAAAGCATCAGGCTTATCCCCGGAATTGATCACCCCGCACGTCATGCGCCATACAGCTGCGACGAAAATGATTGCCGCTGGCTATCCAATACCTGCTGTCCAGAAGGTGACTGGGCACAAAACGCCCAACATGCTCCTCCGATACGTCCACATGGCAGACCGCGAAGTGAATGCTGCCGTGTCAGCATTGGAGCGAACTCGTACGCAAGCTAGGGCAGAGTGAGATGGATTACCCCAAAATTACCCCTGCAACTGGAACGGCGCTTCCACGGACGCATGGCCTTTGGCCAAAGATGGCAGAAAAGCTTGGTGCGGGTGGTGGGACTCGAACCCACACGAGCAAAGCTCAGGGGATTTTAAGTCCCCGGCGTCTACCATTCCGCCACACCCGCGATGGCAGGCAGCCCTAGTCGCTGCTCGCCGGGCGGGCAATCGCGGATCACGCCCTGAATGGCTCTCAGCCGTCGTTGAGACGGCGGCGCATGTCCTTGCCGGGCTTGAAATACGGCACCCGCTTGGCCGGAACGTCGACCGTTTCGCCCGTGCGCGGGTTGCGGCCCTTGCGCGCTTCGCGCTCGCGCGTCGAAAAGGCGCCGAAGCCGCGCAACTCGACCCGCCCGCCTTCGGTCAGGCGCTGCGAGATTTCCTCGAAGAAGATGTCGACGACCTGCTCGACCTCTTCGGCGCGCAGATCGGGATAGTCCTGGCCAAGGGCGGCGAGAAGTTCGGATCGGATCATAGAAGGTCTCCCGGTGCCATCGACCGCAAAATGCCGTTTCCTCTATGCGACCCTCGGGACCGCGCTTTTCCGCCCGATTCCAACCGGATGAATGTGGCAGAAGGCGGTGCCGCCCGCAAGTTCACAATTGTAAATTTTCGCCATCGGCGGTCAGGCGTCGGCGAGCAGCTCCGTCGCCGAAACGCCCAGCCGGGCCATGCGCGCGCGGATTTCGGGCCATTCGTCGCGCAGGAAGTTCTCCCGCTCGGATCGGCGCAGGCGTTCGGCCGCACCTCGGACCACGTACATGCCCACACCGCGCTGGACCTCGACCAGACCGTCGTTCTGGAACTGCTGGTAGGCTTTGGCCACGGTCAGCGGGTTGGCACCCTGTTCGGCCGCGAGCGCGCGCACCGAGGGCAACATCTCGCCTTCGGCATAGCGGCCATCGATGATCGCAGCGGCAATCATGTCGCGCAACTTCAGGTAAACGGGCTTGGACTGCGTGCTCATGGTATTTTCCCCGCAACAGACTGCATCAGTGCCATAATACACCGCTGCGCGCAAGGTTCCCGTACGGCGCGTTCAGCCGGGCGCAAGGCAGTGACAGCTGTAACTAATGCTTCACATGAGCGTTTGAACCGCTAGGGTGCGCGCCATTCCGACGCCCCTGCGCGTCCAATCGAGAATAATGGTTCGGGGATACCTTGATGAAAGACATGGCTTTATGGAACGAGGGTGACTGGATCGCCGCGATCGCAGTGGTCATCCTGGCAGCCTTCCTTGTAATCGGTGCATTGGCGATCACTCGCCCCAAGGAAGAGGTGCTGGGCCATCCCAAGGGTCTCTACGTCCTGTTCTTCGCCGAGATGTGGGAGCGCTTTTCCTACTACGGGATGCGCGCCCTGCTCATCCTCTACCTCGTCAAGCACTGGCTCTATTCCGATGGCGGCGCGAGCCTGATCTACGGGGCCTATACCAGCCTCGTCTACATCACCCCGGTCCTGGGCGGCTGGCTTGCCGACCGCTATCTCGGCCAGCGCAAGGCCGTGGCATTCGGTGCGGTGCTGCTGACCTTCGGCCACTTCTTCATGGCTTTCGAAGGCGACGGCAGCGGCTACGCCAACGACCCGACGCTCAACATCTTCTGGCTGGCACTGGCGCTGATCATTGTCGGCTCGGGCTTCCTCAAGGCAAACATCTCGGTGATCGTCGGCCAGCTCTATCCGCGCACCGACTTGCGTCGCGATTCGGCCTACACCATTTTCTACATCGGGATTAACCTCGGCGCCGCGGCCGGTACGATCATCGCCGGCTATCTCGGCGAGACGCTGGGCTGGGCCTACGGCTTCGGCGCGGCGGGTATCGGCATGCTGCTGGGCCTCGTGGTCTTCATCCTCGGCAAGCCCTTGCTGAAGGGTCAGGGTGAGCCGCCGGTTCCGGCCAAACTCAAGGAAAAGGTCGCCGGCTTCAGCCTCGAGTGGTTACTTTACGGCGTCGGCCTCGTCGGCGTCGCGGTGATCTGGCTGCTGATCCAGTTCCAGGATGCGGTCGGCTGGATCCTGCTTCTCTCTGGCATCGCCCTCCTGGGTTACGTGCTCAAGGAAGCCTTCAAGCTCGATGCGCACTCGCGCGACCGGGTGTTCGCGATGATCTGCATCATCCTGCTTATGCCGATCTTCTGGGGCCTGTTCGAACAGGCGGGCGGTTCGGTGAACCTGTTCACCGATCGCTACGTCGACCGCCAGGGCGTGCCGACTTCGCTGTTCCAGTCGATCAACCCGATCTACATCATCCTGCTCGGGCCGCTCTTCGCGGGCCTGTGGCAGTTCCTCGGGCGCAGAGGCTGGGAGCCCAATACTTACGCCAAGATGGGCCTCGGTATCGCGCAGATGGGCCTTGCGTTCATCGTCCTGGTATGGGGCGCGAATGCGGCGGGCGATGCGCTCGTCCCCGTACTCTTCATCTTCCTCTTCTACCTGCTTTCGACAACCGGCGAGCTCTGCCTGTCGCCGGTTGGCCTGTCGGCGATCAACCGCTTGTCGGTCCGCCACATGGCGTCGCTGATGATGGCTGCGTTCTTCTTCGGCACCGCCGGGGGCAATTTCGTGGCGGGCTTCATGGGCACGCTGATGGGCGGCGAAGGCGGCCACGGTGGGGAGATTACCCGTGACGGTGCACTCGATATCTACTGGACCATGGGTCTGGTGGCGGTCGGCATCGGCGTCTTCGTGATCCTCGTCTCGCCGCTGGTGAAGAAGCTGATGCATCTCGACACGCTGCGCGACGACGATGTGTCGGACGATCTGTCGGGTCAGGGCGAAGTCGCCGAACCGGTCGGGCCGGGCGCCCACCCGGCGACCGATCCGCGGAGCTGACCGCAACGCACGGCTCCATTCGGCGAAGCGCCGTATGGCTCCGACAAATGTATTTGACGGGTCGGGCCGGGGCAGCGATGCTCCGGCCCGACTGCATTGGGGGATCCATGACAAAATACGCCTTGCTCGCCTGCGCGGCTGCCTTCGCGGTGGCCGGTTGTTCAACCACTGGCGGGGGCGACGGCGTCGCGTCGGCAGGCGACTGGACCGCGCCGGTCGGAAAGGACGGCAATGCCCCCTTCCCCTCGACCTACCAGCGCTACCCCGGACGTCCCACGGCGCTTGTGGGCGCGACCGTCTATGACGGCAGGGGTGGGCGGATCGACAACGGTACGGTGCTGTTCCGCGATGGCGAGGTTGTCGCCGTGGGCGATGCCGCGCTCTCGACCGAAGGCTACGACCGGATCGACGGCAGCGGCAAGTTCGTCACGCCCGGCGTGATCGACATCCACTCGCACCTCGGCGACTATCCCACGCCGAGCGTCGAGGCGCATTCGGACGGCAACGAGGCGACCAGCCCGATGACTCCCGAGGTCTGGGCCGAACATTCGGTGTGGCCGCAGGACCCCGGCTTCACCCGCGCGCTCGCCAACGGCGGTATCACCAGCCTGCAGATCCTCCCGGGCTCGGCCAACCTCACCGGCGGGCGCTCGGTCACGCTCAAGAACGTATCGTCGCGCACGGTGCAGGGGATGAAATTCCCCGGCGCGCCCTACGGCATGAAGATGGCCTGCGGCGAGAACCCCAAACGCGTCTACGGCGGCAAGGGCCGCATGCCTTCGACCCGGATGGGAAATTTCGCGGTCAACCGGCAGATGTGGCTCGATGCGCAAGCCTATGACGGCAAGAAGCGCGATCTCGGCAAGGAAACGCTCAAGGGCGTGCTCGACGGCGAGATCCTCGTCCACAATCACTGCTACCGCGCCGATGAGATGGCGCTGGTCATGGATATGGCCAAGGAGATGGGCTACAAGGTGACCGCCTTTCATCACGCGGTCGAAGCCTACAAGATCGGCGATCTGCTGCGCGAAAACGACGTCTGCAGCGCTATCTGGGCCGACTGGTACGGCTTCAAGATGGAAGCCTATGACGGCATTCTCGAAAACGCGGCGTTCCTGCGCCAGGCGGGCGCCTGCGTGGTCATCCACTCCGACGATGCCAACGGCATCCAGCGCCTCAACCAGGAAGCCGCCAAGGCGCAGGCCGCCGGCCGCCGCCTGGGCATCGATATTCCCGATGCCGAAGTGGTCGGCTGGTTCACCTACAACGCCGCCAAGGCGATGGGCATCGCCGACATGACCGGCAGTCTCGAAGCGGGCAAGATGGCCGACGTCGTCTTGTGGAACGGCGATCCGCTGTCGGTCTATTCGCGGCCCGAGAAGGTCTGGATCGACGGGGCTCTGATGTTCGATGCAATGGACCGCAAACGGCGACCGGTGAGCGATTTCGAGCTTGGCCAGCCCGGTGAAGGAGACGTGAAATGAACCGCGCGCTGAACGCATTCGTCCTCGGCGCCGCGAGCATGCTCGCGCTGGCCTCCGCCGCCCCCGCCATGGCGCAGGACCTCGCCATCACCAATGCCACTGTCGCCACCGGCGACGGTTCCGAGCCGATCGAAGGCGCGACCGTCGTCGTGCGTGGCGGCAAGGTGGTCGCGGCAGGCCGCGGTGTCGCCGTGCCTGCGGGTATCGAGGCGCTCGACGGCACCGGCAGCTGGGTCACGCCCGGCATCTTCGCCACGGTTACCACTCTCGGCCTCTGGGATGTCGGCGCGGTCAGCGAATCGAACGACACGCGCGCCTCGAACTCCCCTTTCAGCGCGGCTCTCGACGTCAGCACGGCGATCAATCCTTCGTCGCAGCACATCCTCGTCCATCGTGCCGCAGGCGTGACGCGCGCGGCGACGATGATGCCCCCCTCGGCCTCGATCTTCGGCGGACAGGGTGCGATCATCGACCTCGGCGCGGACGCCAACGCAGTCACGCGCCAGCGCGCCTTCCAGTTCGTCGACCTCGGCGAGGGCGGTGCCCGCCGCGCCGGGGGGAGCCGCGTCTCGGCGCATGCGCTGTTCCGCAACGCACTGCGCGAAGCGACCCGGCTGGGCGAGGATGCGCGGATCCCGGGACGCTCGTCGAACCGCGGCAATGTCGACCTTGGCGACGATGTCCCGCTCGACCCGAGGCTTTCCGGCAGCCCGACCGATCGCGAAGGCGATGTGCTGCTGACCCGCTTCGACGCGGCGGCGCTGGTCCCCGTCGTGCGCGGCGAACAGAAGCTCTATGTCGGCGTCGAGCGCGCTTCGGACATCCGTAGCGTGATTGCCCTCAAGCGCGATTTCCCGCGCCTCGACCTAGTGCTGGTCGGTGCGAGCGAAGGCTGGCTGGTGGCGAGCGACATAGCCGCAGCCGGAGTCCCGGTCATCGCCGACGGACTCGACGACCTGCCGCAGAATTTCGAGGAACTCGCCAGCACACAGTCGAACGTCGGCCGGATGGTCAAGGCGGGCGTGCGCGTCGCGATCAATGCCTCGGCAATGGAGAACCCGCGCAATCTCGGCCAGTATGCAGGGAACCTGGTCGCGCTGACGCGCGTGCCGGGTGCCGATGGCCTCAGCTGGGGTCAGGCCTTTGCCGCGATCAGCTCGGTTCCCGCGACGATCAGCGGGATGGGCAGCAGGGCAGGAATCCTCGCCCCCGGCGCGCTGGGCGATGTGGTGATCTGGGACGGGGATCCGCTCGAGGTCGGCTCGGCTCCGGTGAAGGTCTTCATCGATGGTGTCGAACAACCGCTCGAGAGCCACCAGAGCCGCCTGCGCGACCGCTACCGCGATCTGGATACGAGCGACCAGCCCAAGGGCTACGACTGGTAGGGATGAACGAGATGCGTACAAGCATGCTCGCGCTGGGCGCCGCGATCCTCGCCGTGGGCGGCTATGCCGCCTGCGCGCAGGAGAGCCCGCCCGACCGGTCGCAGGACATCGCGTGGATGAACGCCCAGCAGGCCTATCTCACCAAGCTCGATGCCGAGGGCGGCTGGCGCGTCATGCCCGGCGGGCTGCGCTGGCGCTATACACACTTCGCCGGAAGCGAGGTTCACCCGACGGTCGAGGACACGGTGACGGTCCATTACGCCGGAACCTTCATCGACGGCGAGACCTTCGATTCCTCCTACGACCGGGGCGAGCCGGCGACCTTTCCACTCGGCAGGCTGATCAAGGCCTGGCAGATGGCGATCCCGGAGATGGGCGTGGGCGACACGATCGAGATCGCCGCCCCCGCCGACCTCGCCTATGGCGCGAGCGGCAAGGGCCCGATCCCCGGCGGCGCGACGCTGCTGTTCAAGGTCGAACTCATCGGTATCGAGGGGCGCTGAGCCGAGACGGCTTGCCGCGCGGTAGGACTGTGATAGCCTGACGTCCGACCTTGGGGGAGGACATCATGGATCCGCTGCTGTCACTCGTTGCCGCTTCGATCGCTTTCGTCGGCAGTCATTTCGCGCTTTCGCACCCGCTGCGCGCGCCGCTGGTCGGGGCGCTGGGCGAGAACGGCTTCCGCGCATTCTATTCGCTCGTCGCGCTGGCCACATTCGTCTGGGCGGTAGTCGCCTTCCGCGCGGTCGGCCCCTCGGGCCCGGTCCTGTGGTACGCCATGGGCGACATCGGCTGGGCGATGGCGACGCTGGTCATGCTCGTCGCATCGGTACTGCTCGCCGGCTCCTTCGTCGGCAATCCCGCGCTGCCCGCCCCGGGCGCGACGAGCCTTGCCGCGCGCGGCCCGCACGGCGTCTTTCATGTGACGCGCCACCCGATGATGTGGAGCTTCGCGCTGTGGGCGGCGACGCACCTGCTGCTGAGCCCGACCGCGCGGCAGATCGTGATGGCGGGCGCGATCGGCGTGCTCGCGCTGGTGGGCGCGCATCTGCAGGACCGCAAGAAGGAGGGGCTGATGGGCGAGGCCTGGGCCGGCTGGGAAGCGCAGACGAGCTACTGGCCGCGTTTCGGCCGACTGCTGCGCGCGGGCCCCGTGGCCTGGATCGGCGGCGTGATCATCTGGCTCGCCGCGACCTATGGCCATATCCACGCCAACGGGATGCCCGCAGGGATCTGGCGCTGGGTCTAGTCCTCCAGCGGCGCGGCCAAAGCGTCTACTGTCCGCTGAACTTCGGCGCGCGCTTTTCGAGCAGCGCGTCGATCCCTTCCATGTGATCTTCGGTGAGGTGCATCAGCGCCTGGGTGTTGGCGGCCATCTCGAGCGCGGTGTCGTAGCCGACCGAGCGCCCCTGCCGCATGAGGTTCTTCGCCTGACGCAAAGCGTGCGGGGGCATGGCGGCGACCTTGGCGGCGAGCGCGTGTGCCTCGTCCATCAGCGCCTCGCCCTCGACCACGCGGCTGACGAGGCCCCAGTCGAGCGCGGTCGCCGCATCGATCACGTCGCCGGTGTAGAACAGCTCGGCCGCACGCGCCTCGCCGATGATGCGCGGCAGTATCCAGGTGCCGCCATCGCCGGGGATGATGCCGAGCTTGAGGAAGGTGACGCCGAATTTCGCGCGATCGCTGGCGATGCGCATGTCGGCAAGGCAGGCGAGGTCGCAGCCGAGCCCGATCGCCGGCCCGTTGACCGCGGCGATCAGCGGCACGCGCAGCCCGTAGAGCGCGCGCAGCACCTTGTGGATGTTGTTGCGGTAGCCGTCGGAGATCTCCGGTGCGGTCCCCCCGAAGGTCCCGGTCCGCTCCTTCATCGCCTTGATGTCGCCCCCCGCGCTGAACGCCCGCCCCGCGCCCGTCAGGATCACGCAGCGTACGTCCATGTCGGCGTTGATGGCATCGCAGGCAGTCGCGAAGGCATCGCCGTCGCCCGCCGCGCCGAGCGGGTTCATCGTGTCCGGGCGGTTGAGCGTGAGCGTGGTGACGTGGTCGGCGGTGTCGATGGTGAGCAGGGTCATGTCAAATCAACGCAGACGGACGTACTTTGCCAAGCGCATCCCTTTGCGCACTTCGGTGGCGTAGCTATTGTCAATTTCAGAAGCCTCCACCACCTGATTGGCAGCGCTGCCTATCTCTTCAGCAAACTCAATGCCGAAGAGATGGATTTGTGTGACGCGCTCACCTTTCGCCGCTTTTTCAACGCGTTCGCTTAGTGTTTTCGCCAGCTGAGCAATTTGCATCTTCGCCCCCTATGCCCGCGCCTCTTCCACGCCTGCGCTGTTATGGCGCAGCGCGTTCAGCACCGTATCGACGATGTGCGGCGCATTGAGGCCCGCCTCATCGTACTGCTTCATCGGATCGTCATGATCCTGGAAAATGTCGGGCAGGCGCATGGTGCGCACCTTGAGGCCGCCGTCGGTCAGGCCCTCGTCCGAGGCGAAAGTCAGCACATGCGCGCCGAGGCCGCCCACGGCGCCTTCCTCGACCGTGACCACGACCTCGTGGCTGCGCATAAGCTTCTCGATCAGCGCGGTGTCGAGCGGCTTGGCGAAGCGCATGTCGGCGACGGTGGTCGAAAGGCCCTTGGCCTCGAGCTGGTCGGCGGCCTTCTTCGCCTCTTCCAGACGCGCGCCCAATGACAGGATCGCGACCTTGCTGCCTTCGCGGACGATGCGGCCCTTGCCGATTTCGAGCTTTTCGAGCGTTTCGGGAATCTCGACTCCGACGCCATTGCCGCGCGGATAGCGGAAGGCGATCGGGCCTTCGTCATACTCGGCCGCCGTATAGGTCATATGCGCCAGCTCCGCCTCGTCGGCGGCGGCCATCACGACCATGTTGGGCAGCGTCGCGAGATAGGTGATGTCGAAGCTGCCCGCATGGGTGCAGCCATCGGCCCCGACCAGCCCCGCGCGGTCGATGGCGAAGCGCACGGGCAGGTTCTGGATCGCCACGTCGTGCACCACTTGGTCGTAGGCGCGCTGGAGGAAGGTCGAGTAGATCGCGGCGAAGGGCCGCATGCCTTCTGCGGCCAGGCCAGCAGCAAAGGTCACGCCATGCTGCTCGGCGATGCCGACGTCGAAGGCCCTGTCGGGATGCGCCTTGGCGAACTTGTCGACGCCGGTGCCGCTCGGCATTGCCGCGGTGATGGCGCAGATGCGCGGATCGCTGTCGGCCAGCTTCGCCAGCGTTTCGCCGAAGACGTTCTGATAGGCGGGCGGGCCGCCCGAGCTCTTCTTCTGCTCGCCGGTGACGACGTCGAACTTGGCGACGCCGTGATATTTGTCGGCGCTGTTTTCGGCCGGAGCGTAGCCCTTGCCCTTCTGCGTCACGACATGGATCAGCACCGGGCCCTGTTCGCTGTCGCGGACATTCTCCAGCACCGGGATGAGGTGGTCGAGATTGTGCCCGTCGATCGGGCCGACATAGTAGAAGCCGAGCTCCTCGAACAGCGTCCCGCCGGTCACCATGCCCCGGGTGTATTCCTCGGCCTTTTCGAGCCCGCCCCACACGCGCCGACCGAGCTTCTTGGCGATCTTCGACGCCATCGAACGCAGGCCGAGATATTCGCTGCTCGACACCATCCGCGCGAGATAGGCCGAGAGGCCGCCCACGGGGGGCGCGATCGACATGTCGTTGTCGTTGAGGATCACGATCAGGCGATTGCCCGCCTGTTCGGCATTGTTCATCGCCTCATAGGCCATGCCCGCGCTCATTGCGCCGTCGCCGATCACCGCGATGCCGCGGCCGGGGCGGTCCTGCATCTTGTTGGCCATGGCGAAACCGAGCGCCGCCGAGATCGAAGTCGACGAATGCGCCGCGCCGAAGGGATCGTATTCGCTCTCGGCGCGCTTGGTGAAGCCGCTGAGGCCACCGCCCTGGCGCAGCGTGCGGATGCGGTCACGCCGTCCGGTGAGGATCTTGTGCGGATAGCACTGGTGGCCGACGTCCCACACCAGCTTGTCGGTCGGCGTGTCGAAGACGTAGTGGATCGCAGTGGTCAGTTCGACCACGCCAAGGCCCGAGCCGAGGTGCCCGCCGGTCTGCCCCACCGCGTCGATCATCTCGGCACGCAATTCGTCGGCCAGCTGGCGGAGCTGATCCTTCTTGAGCTTGCGGAGATCGTCGGGTGTATCGACCGTGTCGAGCAACGGCGTCTTGGGGCGACTAGTCATGGCGATGCGCTCTACACGCGTCCGACGAAACTGTCGATGAACGCTTTGTCGCCAGAAGGGAACGGACTGCCGGGGCCTAAGCGGCGCAATCGTCGCACAGCCCGCGCAGCTCGATCACCGGGCGGACGTCGGTGAAGCCCGCGTCCTTGCCCGCCTCGCGCAACGCGCCGGTCACGCGGTCGTCGTCGACATGCGTGGCCTTGCCGCAATCGTCGCAGATCAGGAAGATGCAGTCGTGCCGACAGCCCGGATGCGTGTTGACGAGATAGGCGTTGGCGCTCTCGATCCGGTTGGCGAGATTGGTCCGCACGAACAGGTCGAGAATGCGATAGACGCTGTTGGGCGCCACCCGCTTGCCGCGGCTCTGCGAGAGATTGTCGGCGATGTCGTAAGCGCTGGCAGGCTTGTCGTGCCGGGCGAGTTCCTCGAACACCGACTGGCGCATGCCGGTCCATTGCTCGCCGCTGTCGGTGAGCGTGCTACGGGCGGCGGCGATCAGGTCCGCGCCCTCGTGTTCCTTGTGAGCATGGTGATGTCCGGCCATGCGCCAAGAGGTAGGGCGCGGCGCGCCCTCGCGCAAGCTAGTCGCGCCGGAAGCTCGCCGAATAGACGCGGGGATACATCCGCTTGAGCGCCGCCACCTTGGGAGCATCCCAGCGCACGATATAGGCATGGCGCGGGTTCTTCGCGGCGAAATCCTGGTGGTAGCTCTCGGCCGGGTAGAACCCCTGTGCGCGCTCGATACGGGTGACGATCGGGCGGTCCCACAGTTTGGCGGCCTTGAGCTGCGCGATATAGGCCTTGGCGACGGCATTCTGTTCGGCGGAAGTCGGAACGATCGCGCTGCGGTATTGCGTGCCCGTATCGGGACCCTGGCGGTTGAGCTGAGTCGGATCGGCAACGACCGAGAAGAATATCCTGAGCAGCTGGTCGTAGCGGATGACGTTCGGGTCGTAGGTGACCTTCACCGCCTCGGCATGCTCGGTCATGCCGCTGGAAACGAGATTGTAGGAGGCCTGGCGCTCGGTGCCGCCATGATAGCCCGAGACCGCGCTCCTGACACCCTTCACATGGCTGAAGACGGCCTCGACGCCCCAGAAGCAGCCGCCAGCGAAGATCGCGGTCTTGAGGCCCTTGCCTTCCCGCGCCACGCGCTTGGCCTTGGGGGCCGCGACCGCGCTCTCCGCCGCAAGGGCGGGCTGCTGGCAGGCCGCAAGTCCCAGCGCCAGTGCCGCGGCGGCAAGGGCGGCGCGCCCGCGCATCAGAAGATGGCGGCGATCAGTTGCGGCACAGCGCCGAGGATTTCGCCGCCATTGGCGATGAGCACGGCGATGGCGCCGGCTCCGAAGCCGATGCCGAAGTTGCGATAGAGGTCGGGGGTGAACAGGCTCATGGTCAGGTCTTTCGTCAGTCTCGCCGACATGGTTACACCGGCTGCACTTGCAACCTGCTTAATGCGATCGTTGTGAACGGTTCAGGCGATGATCCGCCGGACCGGTCGGCTCAATGGCGGAAATGGCGCATCCCAGTGAAGACCATGGCCAGCCCCGCCTCGTCGGCGGCGGCGATCACTTCCTCGTCGCGGATCGAGCCGCCCGGCTGGATGATCGCGGTCGCGCCCGCTTCGGCTGCGGCCAGGAGGCCGTCGGCGAAGGGGAAGAAGGCATCCGAGGCGACCGCGCTGCCGACCGTGCGACTCTGGTCCCAGCCATATTTCTCCGCCGCTTCGGCAGCCTTCATCGCGGCGATGCGCGAGGAATCGCGGCGGTTCATCTGGCCCGCGCCGATGCCGGCGGTCGCGCCGTCCCTGGCATAGACGATCGCGTTCGACTTGACGTGGCGCGCCACGGTCCAGGCGAAGAGGCAGTCCTTCAGCTCCTGCGCGGTCGGCTCGCGCTGGGTGACGACCTTGAGATCGGCTTCGGTGATCGCGCCATTGTCGCGCGTCTGCACCAGGAGGCCGCCGGTGATCGGCTTGACCAGCAGCCCGCCGCGGCGCGGGTCGGGCAGGTCGCCGGTGACGAGCAGGCGCAGGTTCTTCTTCCTGGCGAAAGCGGCCTTCGCCTCCTCGCTGACCGAGGGCGCGATGACGACTTCGGTGAAGATCTCGCAGATCGCCTCGGCGGTCGGCCCGTCGAGTTCGGTGTTGACCGCGACGATGCCTCCGAAGGCCGACACACTGTCGCAGGCAAGCGCCTCGTTCCACGCTTCGAGCAGCGTGGGCGCCTGCGCCACCCCGCAGGGGTTGGCGTGCTTGACGATCACCACCGCGGGCTCGCCGCCGGCGAATTCGGCGCACAGCTCGAGCGCGGCGTCGGCGTCGTTATAATTGTTGTAGCTGAGCTCCTTGCCCTGGAGCTGCTCGGCCTGCGCGATGCCCTTCCCGTGCGGGCCGGCAGGCGTGTAGAGCGCCGCTTTCTGATGCGGGTTCTCGCCATAGCGCAGCTCGACCGGCGCCTTGCCGTTGACCGCGAGGAAATCGGGGAAGAGCTGTTGCTGGTCGGCGAATGCGAACCACTGGCTGATCATCGAATCATAGGCGGCGGTGGCGGCGAAAGCCTTGGCCGCGCATTTGCGGCGGAAGTCGAGCGAGGTCGCACCGGTCGCCTCGAGTTCGTTCTTGAGGGTATCGTAGTCGGCCGGATCGGTGACAATGGTGACGAACTGGTGGTTCTTCGCCGCGCTGCGCACCATGCTCGGCCCGCCGATATCGATGTTCTCGATGATCTCGTCGCGCTCGGCGCCGCGCATCACGGTCGCTTCGAAAGGGTAGAGATTGACCACCACGAGGTCGATCGCGCCGATCGCATGCTCGTCCATCGCGGCGGCATGCTCGGGATTGTCGCGCACCGCGAGCAGGCCGCCATGGACCATCGGGTGGAGCGTCTTGACGCGCCCGTCCATCATCTCGGGAAAACCGGTGAGGTCGGAAACGTCCTTCACCGTGAGCCCGGCTTCGCGCAGCGCCTTGGCGGTGCCCCCGGTAGAGACCAGTTCGACGCCCTTGGCTGCCAGCACCCGGCCGAGTTCCACCAAGCCGCTCTTGTCGGACACCGAGAGCAGTGCCCGCTTGATCGCCACGTCGGTCATGAATTCTATCCCATGCGTTTGAGCAGCCAGGGGAAGCGTCCCCCGCTGCGCGATGTCAGTCCTTCGACGACCAGCTGCTTGGTTGCGCGCGGGCGGCCTTGCCCGTCGACCCAAAGGCTGTCCTCGATTGTGATATGCGCCTCGCCGCTATCGCCTCCGAGGCGGAATTGCCAGTAGCTTCCGTCGGGCAGGGCAAGACCCGCGCCGCGACGATCGTCGGACAGGCCGACATCGATGCCGGTCCCGAGGTGGAAGCGGATCGCGAAGGCGATCTTGCCGCGCTTGCCCTGCCGCCCCGAGGGCTCGAGCAGGTCCTCGCCCGACAGCCCGCTGCCATCGGCACCGAGCAGCAAAGTGCGGCGATGGATCAGCCCGTAGCGCGCGGCATAACCGTTATGCGACGCTTCGAGCCGCACGGCTTCGCGGCCCTTCTGCTTGACCGTGGTGCGCGCGATATCGACTTCCTCGACACCCTTGCCGATCTGCCCCTTGATCAGCACAGCGGTCGAATTGGCTTCGTCGAGCACCAGTGTCGAATGCGCCGCCGTCCCGCGCAGCCCCTGCTCGATCCGCACCGGGACCGTGCCGCCGGCAAGCTCCGCACCGCCGCAATTGACCACGATGCGCTGTTCGCCATGCGACAGCTCGAAGGCCAGTGTCGAGGCGCAGCCATAGCGCGCATGGCGCGAGCGCGGCGGCGGCGCGGCGTCGAGGACCAGCGTAGCCTTGCCCGCATCGACGCGCTGGTAGCCCCAGTGGCGGCTGTCCTTGCCTGGCCGTGCACGGATTCCGCTGGCCGCGATCAGCGTATCGACACGCGCCGCCGAGGTTGCGCCGGCACCCTGCCAGCTGCCCAGCCCGCGGTCGCCCATGCGCAGCGCGAGCAGCGGCGGCACGAGCAGTCCGAGCATGGTTTCGAGCGCCTGTGGGGGCTCGCGATCGACCGCGTCGTAGCAGGCGCGTAGATCGACCAGCAGCGCGATCGCTTCCATCTGCGCCAGCGGGCTGCGCGAGAGCACTCCGCCGTCGTCGGCGACGAGCTCGCCCAATGCACGCAGGAGGCCGGCCTCGCCGAACAGGCGGCGCGGGCGACCATCGGGGAGCAGCAGGCCCGCTGCGACGATCGCGCACCAGCCGGCGACCTGCCCCAGCCCGTCTTCGGCGCGGGCGACCTGCCGGTCGAGATAGCGCGCACTCGCCTCCATCGCCGCCAGCGCCTCGCCCCGCAGTCTTGCGTCGCCGCCGAGCAGGAGTGGTGCGTGGACCAGCCAGGCGAGCAATCGCAGCCCGGCGTGCTCGACGGTCCATGCGGGCCCCTTGCCCGGAAGCGGATTGGCCTTGAGCCAGCGAGCAAGCAGCCTTTCGGCGACCCCGGCGCAGTCCTCACGCGGAGCGCAGGTGGCCAGGTCGCGCAGCCAGGTGAAGCCTTGAACGACGCGCTGGACCGGCGGCGTCAGCGGCGCACTGCTGGCGAAATCGACCTTGTCGATCGGAACCTTGAGGCCGTGGACCAGGAACTGCCCCGCGCGCAGCGCCATGCCCGCCGCGCGCTCACCTCCAAGCGGAGTGGCAACGGTGGCGAGCAGGCGCGGCGCGGCGGGCTTGCGCAAGGGCGCAGCAAGCACCGGGCCCGGCACGCCAAGGCGGTATGCCCAGCGCAGCATGCTATCGATCGGCCCGGCACGCGGCGGCTGCAGGTCCGCCAGCACCAGCGCACGCGCCGGCTCGAGCGGGATGGCTTCGGGAAGCGGCGGCGCCTCGTCGACGAGCGGCTCGGCCAGTCCCTTGAGCGGCAGCGCCGGCGCGGCGGCCCGTTCCGGCGCGATGGCCTCCTCGCGGAGGAGGGTGCGCGCCCCGCGGCTCATTTCGCGCCCTTCAGCGCGGCGATATTGGTCGCATAGTTCGCCGGCCCGCCCTTGAAGGTCGCCGAGCCCGCGACCAGTACATCGGCCCCCGCCTCGACGCACAGCCTGGCGGTCTCCTCATTGACCCCGCCATCGACTTCGAGATGGATCGGCTTGCCCAGTGCGTCGATCCGCTTGCGGATCGCCTCTACCTTCTTCAGCTGCGAATGGATGAAACTCTGCCCCCCGAAGCCCGGATTGACGCTCATCACGAGGACGAGATCAGCATCCTCGAGGATATAGTCGAGCGCTTCGACCGGCGTACCGGGATTGAGCACCACACCAGCCTTCTTGCCCAAGGCGGTGATGGCCTGCAGCGTGCGGTGGATATGCGGCCCCGCCTCGGGGTGGACCGTGATGATGTCCGCCCCGGCCTCGGCGAAGGCTTCGAGATAGGGGTCGATCGGCGCGATCATCAGATGGACGTCGAACGGCTTGTCGGTGTGCGGGCGCAGCGCCTTCACCACCGCCGGGCCGATGGTGATGTTGGGCACGTAATGCCCGTCCATCACGTCGACATGGATCCAGTCGGCTCCCGCGGCATCGATGGCGCGCACGTCCTCCCCCAACGCGGCGAAATCGGCGGAGAGTATAGACGGGGAAATCAGCGGAATCGTCATGCGGGCGGCGGCCTTGGGTCGCGAGATATGCTGGGCCTGCCCTACGCGCGCGAAAGGAGGGTTAACAAGCGAGGGCCGGGGCCTTTTCCACATGGACCGCCCCCTGCCGTTCCGCCGACCGCCGTAGGAGCAAAGGAAAGACTGAATGATGCGCAGCGAAGAAATTCAGCCGTAATTCAGCGCAATTTGATAAACGTCAGCCAAATCGCGGGGCACAGCGGCCGGCACAATGGTGCCGCGGGCCCCGTCCAGTTAGAAACGGATTGCCCATATGACCCGCACTTTCATCGCCACCGCCGGCGTCGCCGCGCTCGCCCTCGGCGCGCTTTCAGCCCCTGCGCCGGCCGCGGCGCAATACCGCCAGAAGATTTCCAACGATGCCGCCAAATGCGCCGCCGGCGCCGGCCCGTCGGTGCGCGTGACCGTGACCGACATCAAGGAAAGCAAGGGCACGATCCGCGTCCAGAGCTATCGCGGGACCAAGGAAGACTGGCTCGAAAAGGGCAAGTGGATCTACCGCATGGAAGCGCCCGCAAAGGCGGGATCGATGAGCTTCTGCATGCCGCTACCGCGCCCCGGCACCTATGCCATCGCGGTACGCCACGATCTCAACGGCAACGGCAGCACCGACATCTTCACCGACGGCGGGGCCATGTCGAACAATCCCAGCCTCAACATCTTCAACCTCGGCAAGCCGAGCTACAAGAAGGTCGCCTTCCAGGTTGGCAGCGGTGTCGAGACGATGTCGATCCGCATGCGCTACCGCTGAGCGCGACGCCTGCGCCACAGCTCCATAAGCGCACCCGGCGCGGCGAGCAGCGGATGCCTGGCGCGGAACGGCGTGACCTCGATGGCGATGCCGGTATGCCGGTGGAGCTTCCACGCGGCATAATCCGCCGCTCCGTCGAAAGTCGTCGTCGCCTTGGCCAGCCGCAGCAGGTTGAGGGGCTTGCCTAGCCGTTGGCGCTTGCGCCACCAGCCGAGGATGGCCTTGCACTCAGCAGGTGAAAGCGCAGGGCGCAAGAGGTCGCCCTTGCGCGAGAAATCGATCCTCCCCGCCTCCCAGGCCAGCGGCAGAAGCCCGTCGAAATGCGCCGCATTGACCTCGAGAATGGTGTTCTCGCGGCCCGGCTGCTCGATCCGGAATTCGGCGCGATAGGTCGCCCGGAACAGCGCGCGCCAGAAATCCTGCGCCGTCCCGCTCGGCGGGCCGACCGCCGCGGCGAGGCGCCCGGCGGTCGCCGCTGCCCCGCACAGCGCCTCGAGCACAGCGCCGCGCGCTGCCTCGTCCTGCGCCCAGACGAGGGCCGAAGGCTGGACGAAGCGCGCCCAGATCGTGGTGTCGCGCGATTGCCCGCTTGCCGCGCGCGCGAATTGCGCCAGCGACATGGTCGCTATCTTGGCGCGAAGCCGTTCGCCCGCATGGCCCCACTCGCGATAGGCGACGCGCGGCCAGATTCTCTCGCGCTGCTCGCCCGGCAGCAGGACATAGAAATCGAGCACGCCTTCGAGCGAGCCGGTCCGCAAATTCGATCCGTAGAACAACACCGCGCGCGCGCCGGCCTCCTCGCCGAGCAGGCGGGCATAGGCCGCGACTTCATCGCGCACCGGGCTCTCGAGCGCGGCGGCGATGCGCTGCGCGAGTGCGGCGCTCACGGGCTGATAAACGTCAGTTCAGGTCCCTGCTCGACGCGGTAGCGCCCCGGCGGGAATGCCTCGCCATCGAGAATGACCGGTTCGGCGACCTCGATCGTCAGCGCCTCGGCATCGAGCTGGTGCAGACCGGCCGCGGCCAGCCAGCGCGGTCGCCAACCCGACAGGATCGCCGGCAGGGCGGCGAGGAGGCGTCGCCGCGGCCGGTCGAGCACCGCCAGCTTGAGCCCCGGCCTCGCTTGGCCGAAGACCTCGATTCCCATCGGCAGGCGCTCGAGCGTCGAGGCAAGCAACATGCTGCGCCGCGCGGGATCGCCATGGGCCGAGCGGGGCACCGGCGCGCCCGACGGTTCGAAGCGCAGCGCCATCTCGGTTCCGCGACGCCATTTGTTGCGATCGGTGCCGAACAGCGCCTGCATCACCCCCCATGCGCCGGTCGCAGCGACCGCCAGGCTGTTGAAGAAGCCGAGCGAATGCGCATCCTGCCCCGCCTCGATACCCAGCGTGAACGCCCCGGCACCGAAGATGAATCCGAGCATGGGCGGTCCGACCTCGTTTCCGCTGCTGATCACGAGCGGCCTGCGCTGGATCCGGCGGCCCGCGGCATAGGCCGCGATCGCGCCTTCGACCGACCAGTCGGCGGGGGCGCCGAGATCGACGTTGAGCGCATTGGTCTTGCCCTTGGGCAGCACGGCGATGGCCGGCCAGCGATCGGCGAAGACCGCCTGGCCCATAGTCAGCACGTCGCGCACCGTGCCGTCGCCACCGTTGATGATCAGGAAATCGATCCCGTCGCGCGCGAAGCCGGCCAGCGCATGGGCGATCTCCTCGCGCGTGCGCGGCTGGGCGACTGTGATCCTGCCCGCGCCGGTGCAGGCGAGGTCCTGCCCCTTGTTGCGGTGGCTGCGCGGGTTGTAGATAATCCCGATCCGCGGTTCGGGCACGCGCGGGGCACGATAGATCGACCGCCGCTGGGGCGCGGGCATCGCCGTCTGCCGCAACGGCAGGCTGTCGAAATTGTAGATTACCCGGTCCATGAACCTTGTGCCTTAGTCGCCCCCGCGTGCGCCTACCTAGGACATTTTCGCCAGATTGTAATGGTGTCGCAAAGGATTCTCGGTTCGCCCTGCGGCAGGGAGACTGCCGGGCGCGCCCAACGGGCTCCGAGCCGCTCGGCAGCTCAAGCCGTTGGCACGGGTAAACGCCTCGCTCCCGGGGTGGGAATGCCAGAGCCCTCGAGAAGGTCGGGAAAATGGCGCACCCGACAGGATTCGAACCTGTGGCCTCTGCCTTCGGAGGGCAGCGCTCTATCCAGCTGAGCTACGGGTGCCTGCACGCCATGCGGGCGAGCGGGGCGCTTAGCAAAGCCGGCCCGCGCTCGCCAGCCCAAAACGACCGGCACGAACGGTGTGCGCTGCGTTAGGCTTTTCATAAGACTGGCGGCCTAATCCATGACACCATGAACGCGCCGTCCCACGAGTTCGACCTGGCCCAGGCCACCATGCTCCCGCCCGCCTCACCGGCCGGGCCGTGCAGCGTTCCGGACCTCGAGATGCTGACCGAACAATGGGAAGCCGTCCATGATGCGGCGGGGGCGATCGCCGCACTCGCCCAGCTCGCGCACGAACCGCTCGCGCCTGAGATTGCCGCGCTGCCGCGTCGCGCCGCGCGGATTGGCGGCTGGACCTACGAGATGACTGCGCACGGGATCGAGGATCTCGCCGCCTTCATGCAGCCCGGCCTGCGCGCGCTGCTCGCGCTCACCGCCAAGGGCCAGGATACCACCGCCGCTGCGCTGACGCTGTGGCGCGAGTTCCACACCGCCCGCACGGCGCTGCTCGAGCTGTCCGAAGCCGGCTGATCACTGCCGAGCACGTCGGAGGGTCGCGAGGCCTTGACCGTGTTCGCTCTCTGTTCCAAATCGCGGACATGACAGATTCGCAAACGGAAGCGCAAACGGCGGCCATCGTGGCACGCGGGATCGCGCGGCTCTTCGCGCGCAACGACATCTGGTGCCTTGCGGAAATGCCGCTACGCAACGGACGCCGGGCCGACCTCATGGGGGTCGACCCCAAGGGCCGCGTGATCATTGTCGAGATCAAGGTCCAGCGCGGCGACCTGCTCGGCGACGGCAAATGGCCCGACTATCTCGACCATTGCGACCGCTTCTTCTGGGGCGTTCCGCCGGGGCTCGACCGTGGCCCGCTCGACGGCGCGGACTATCGTCCCGATTGCTGCGGAATCATCGTCGCCGATGGCTATGACGGCGAAATCCTGCGCCCCGCCCCGCTCCACCCGCTGGCCGCGGCGCGGCGCAAGGTCGAGGTCGAACGGCTCGCGCGCACTGCGCTCCGCCGCGCGACCGTGGCGCTCGATCCGCATTGCGCGCCTTGGGGCACGCCCGAATAGAGATCGCCTGTTTCGCGAGGGGCCGCGCGCGGCTAGTGTCGACCCGCGATGCTCACCGCCATCATCCTGTCCGCGCTTGCCATGACCGCAATCGTCGCGCTGCGCTATCTGGCGGCCAGCGGCTTCTTCGCGCTGATCACCGGGCGCGTCCGCCCCGGCTATCATGCGAAGCTGGGCGCGCAGATCCGCCGTGAGATCGGATGGTCGCTCGCCTCGGCGGCAATCTACGGCATCCCGGCGGGCGTGGTCGCCTGGGGCTGGCAGGAGCGCGGCTGGACGCAGATCTACCGCCAGTGGGACGCCTATCCGCTGTGGTACCTCCCGCTTGCCCCGCTGCTCTACCTGCTGGCGCACGACACCTGGTTCTACTGGACGCACCGGCTGATGCATCGCCCGGCGTGGTTCCGCGCGATGCATGCGGTGCACCACGCCAGCCGCCCGCCGACCGCTTGGGCCGCGATGAGCTTCCATCCGTGGGAAGCGCTGACCGGCGCGATCGTGATCCCCGCGCTCGTCTTCCTCGTCCCGATCCATGTCGCCATGCTCGGCCTCGTGTTGCTGGTCATGACGGTGATGGGAGTCACCAATCACATGGGATGGGAGATTTTCCCCCGCAGACTGGTTCACTCGGGGTTAGGAGGATGGCTGATAACCGCCAGCCACCACCAGCGTCATCACGAAGAGTATCAATGCAATTACGGCCTCTACTTCCGTTTCTGGGACCGGGCATGCGGGACCGATCGCGGGCTCAGCGCCTCCGCATGAGCCGTGCCGCCGCACTCGCGCTGCTGCCGCTCGGCACGGCGCTCGCCGCCGCTGCGCCGACGGGATCCGGCGGCGCGACGATCACCGTCACCGTGACCGGTCTGCGCAATGCCGAGGGCGTGGTGCGCGCCTGCATGACCACCGACGAGGACCGCTTTCCGCGCTGCCGCGGAGTGCCGGGCGCCTATGGCGCGACGACCGAGGCGCAGGAGGGCAATGTGACCTTCACCTTCACCGGCGTGAAACCCGGTCGCTACGCCATCGCGCTGCTCCACGACGAGAATGCCAACGGCAAGGCCGATCGCGCGCTGGGCATGATGCCCAAGGAAGGCTTCGGCTTCTCGCGCGATGCCAAGGTGCGGATGGGGCCGCCGCGCTTTGCCGACGCCGCCTTCGACGTGGGCAGCGAGAACCGCGCGATGACGATCCACATGCGCTACATGCTGTGAAATCCCCCCGCGCCGATAGGCGCCATGGTTAACGCACTTAACCCTATTTTTACCTCGTCACCTGCATAGGTTTTCCGAATAGGCAGACCCCGCGAAAGGTGGACGCAGTGATAGACAGGCTGGGCGGATTTTTCGGCTCGCGCGAAGCGGAAGACGACTTCGACGATGCGGGGGTCGAAGACTATACCGCCGATGTCGAAGCGCCACCTTCCCCCGTCGGGCAGGACGAGCGTCGCATGCAGGTGCGCGCCTACAACCATTGGGCGAGCCTTCTGGGTGACCGCAACTTCCCGCATATCGACGATCTGCATCCTGACACGCTCGAGGATTTCGGCCCCTATTCGGTGCTGCTCGACCTGACGCAGGACATCGAGGATCCGCGCCTTCGCTATGTCGGTGGCGAACTGCTCGTGGAATGCCGTACCGACAAGGCGCTGTCGCAGCTTTCCGCGGTTCCAAGCCGCTCGGTGCTCAGCCGCCTGACCGACCATTACATGCAGATCCTCGCCAACCAGGCACCGATCGGCTTCGAAGCCGAATTCGACAATGCCGAAGGCGCCAGCGTGCTCTATCGCGGCATCCTGCTGCCCTATTCGAGCGACGACGCGACGGTCGACTATATCTACGGCGTGATCAACTGGAAGGAAATGGCCGACCGCCAGACCGCCGACGCGCTGCTGCTCGAGCTCGACCAGGCACTCGGCACCTCGGAGGAAGAACTCGAGCCCGTCTATGCGGACAGGCTCGATACCGCCGAGATGCTCGGCGCATTCGCAGACGAGGATGTGCTCGAACTGAGCGGCGCCGAGATGATGGAACTTGCCGGCGCCGACAGCGGCCTGCCGCGACCGGCATTCGGAGCAACGGAAGGCTCGGAACGCGGCTTCCCAACACCCAGGAACTCCATTCCACTCGCCGCGCGGCTCGATGCGCTCGGCAACCCGATCGGCGGCCATCCAGTGCATGACGAGGCCGACGAGGATGACGATTTCGACGGCAGGATGAAGACCGCCGCCGATTACGGCCTGCCCGATTGGGACGAGGACGAGGACGAGAGCGACGTCGACGACGTGATCGACCCGCTCGCCGACGAAGAGGCATCGAGCAGCCTCGTCGCGCTGGTCAATCGCGGCGACCGTACCAAGAAGAGCGTCGACCTTTCGCTCGGCGAGGGCATGCCCGCACCAGATGCAGGCGAGAACGATTCCGCCGTCCATCGCATTCCCGAAGCCTATGTTCCGCCGCCCGCACCGATGGTCGAGGCTCCGGTGGCCGAGGCCGACCATGCGAATACCGGCGATCTGCCGGGCGCAACCGACGAATTCGAAAAGATCGAGGATACCGTCCCCGACTGGCCGGACAATTCCGGTGCGCCCGAGAACCTCTACGACGCTCTCGCCGCGGCGCGCGAGCTGGCGCAGGCGGCCCAGAACACCGAGGATCGCAGCCGCAAGACGCTCTACGAGGCGGTCGGCCGCGCCTACGACTTCAGCATCGAGGCCCAGAGCGATCCCGCCGGTTTCGACGAGCTCCTCGCCGAGAGCGGGCTGACCATGCAGGACCGGGCGCCGATGACGCCGGTGGTGAAGCTCGTCTTCGGCGCCGATTACGACAAGACCCGGCTGACCGAATACGCCGCCGTGCTGACGCATGGCCACCGGCTGGGCATCGAGCGCGGCAAGCTTGCGAGCTTCCTGCGCGAGGCCGAGGGCGGCCTCAAGGGCGTGGTCCAGGCCGAGCGCGCCGCGCGCAAGGAAGAGCAGGGCAAGCCGACCGAGGACAGGAAGACCGTCCGCAACAAGCTCGCCGAAAAACTGCGGGCGCTCGAAGCGCTCTCGCTTGCCGAACTCGACGAAGAGGGCGCTGAATTCGCGCTGGTGATGGTCAGGCGTACCGCGAATGGCACGATCGAGGTTCTCGGCGAGGTGCCCGAGGACATCCCGCTGGTGGAACGCGCCGCGCGCAAGCTGCTCGACTAGGCCGACAGTTCGACAAAGCCCTTGTCGCTCGTGCGCGACAACGGCTAGCCCCGGGCGCGATGCGCAAACGGGAGTGCGACACGGCATGAAGATCCTGCTCGGCGGGCTCGCCGCGATCCTTTTGGCAGGAGTCATCCTGCTGCTCGCGATCCGCAACAACGGACCCGCAGTGCTCGACGCCGTCGACCGAGTGACAGGCGGAACGCGCGGCGTCAGGCTGGTAGCGAAGACCCACTATGGTCAGCACCCGGCACAGAAGCTGCGCATCTACGCTCCTGCGGGCGCGGACGAGCCACTCCCGGTCTTTCTCTTCGTTCATGGCGGGAGCTGGAGTTGGGGCGATCCCGATGACTACAACTTCATCGCCCGCGCCATCGCACCTGAAGGCTTCGTCGTCGTGCTTGCCGGATACAGATTGGGCGAAGAGGGGCGCTATCCCGCCATGCTCGAGGACACCGCAGCGGCGGTGGCCGAGACGGCCCGGCTTGCCCCGCGCTATGGCGGCGATCCCGACCGCATCGTCCTGGCCGGCCATTCCGCGGGCGCCTACAACGTCGTGCAGGTCGCGCTCGAGACGAAATGGCTGGAGGCGAGCGGCGTGAAACCGCGCGGGGTGATCGGTCTCTCCGGCCCATACGACTTCTATCCCTTCGACAAACCCTCGAGCCGCGCCGCCTTCGGCGCGGTGGGGGCCGGCGACGAAAGCCAGCCGATCAACCACGTCCACGCCGACGCGCCGCCCATGCTGTTGGTCCACGGCGAGGACGACACGCTGGTCAAGCCGCGCAACACGCGCGCGCTGGCACGGGCACTGGAACAGGCCGGGTTACCGGTCGAAACGCGGATCTATCCCGGCTTCGATCACAATGCGCCGCTGATCTCGCTTGCCAGCCCCTGGCGCCAGCGGCGCGACGTCGATGCGGCGGTGGTGGATTTCGCTCGCGGCGTCAGCGAGGTTTCAGTTCCGGTTCAGGCCGAAACGCCTTAGGCTGAGCCTTGATGCGCCTGATCACCCGCCTGCTCGCCCTGCTAGCCGCCGCCATGCTCGCGGCACAGCCCGTCGCCGCACAGAGCATTTTGCGCGATGCCGAAACCGAGGCCTTCCTGCACGAGATTTCCACCCCGTTGATCGAGGCCGCCGGCCTCCAGTCGGACAATGTCGATATCGTGCTGATCAACGACCCGACGATCAACGCCTTCGTCGCCGGCGGTCAGACGGTCTATATCCATTCGGGGCTGATTGAAGCGGCAGATAGTGCCGAGGAAGTCCAGGGCGTGATCGCGCACGAACTCGGCCATATCACCGGGGGACACGTGCTGCGCTATGGAGAAGGCGCAGCAGCGGCAACCAAGATCTCGCTGCTGTCGATGCTTGCCGGGATCGGTGCCGCGCTGGCGGGTGCAGGTGACGCCGCCATGGGCATCATGATGGCCGGACAGCAGGCGGCGATGGGAAAATTCCTCGCCTTCACCAGGACGCAGGAATCCTCCGCCGATTTCGCCGGAGCGGACTATCTTTCGAAGGCGGGGATTTCGGGTCGCGGGTCGCTCAGCTTCTTCGGCAAGCTACTCAACCAGGAATTCCGCTACGGCTACAGCCAGAGCGACGAGGCGGGTTTCTATCGCACGCACCCGCTGTCGGGCGATCGCATCTCGGCGCTGCGCGAGGTCTATGAAAAGGACCCGGCGTGGGATCGCCCCGCAAATGCCCGCAACCAGGCACGTTTCGAGCGCGTGAAGGCCAAGCTGGTCGGCTATATTTCGAAGCCTTCGGCGACGCTGCGCGACTATCCCGAGACCGACCAGAGCGTGCCCGCACTCTATGCGCGTGCCTATGCCTATCATCAGAACGCCCGCGTCGACCTCGCGCTCGCGGCGGCCGACCACCTGCTCGAGATTGACCCACAGGATCCCTATTTTCTCGAGCTCAAGGGGCAGGTGCTGCTCGAATCGGGCCGTCCCGAAGAGGCGCTCGAACCCCTGCGCCGCGCGACCGAGCTGACCAATGCGGAACCGCTGATCGCCGGCCTGTTCGGCCACGCCCTGATCGCGACCGAAAACAAGGACAATTACGAAGAGGCAGAGCGCGTGCTGCGCGCCGCGGTCGGCCGCGACCGACAGAACCCCTTCGCCTGGTACCAGCTCGGCGTGGTCTATGCCGCGCGCGGCGATACCGCCCGTGCCCGGCTGGCCTCGGCCGAGCAGCAGGTCATGAGCGGGCAATACGCACTGGCGCTGCGCAGCGCGCAGGCGGCCGAGGCCGGCCTCGATCGCGGCACGCCCGACTGGATTCGCGCGCAGGATATCGGCATGCAGGCGCGCGCGCTGATCGAACGGCAGTGCGAGATGGAACGCGGGCGCAATTGCACCCCGGGCTGAGCGACGAAGGATTTTGATGAGGAACCATCTGCTGACCGCGCTGATCGCGCTGGTGTTCGGCTTCGCCGGCGCCGGCCTGTGGTCGCTGTCCGGTCTCGGCAACGGCCAGACGCGCAAATACTTGATCGCCAACCCCCAGATCCTGCCCGACATGGCCGAGGCCTATCAGCGCGAACAGGCGAAGGACCGGCTGGCGCAGGTTTCGGGCGAGGTGAAACAGGCCTTTCCCGGTGCGGTGCTGGGCAATCCGAAGGGGTCGAAGGTGCTGGTCAAGTTCACCGATTATGGCTGCACCTATTGCCGCCAGTCGATTGCCGGCACCGACAAGCTGATCGCCGAGGATCCGGAACTCAAGGTGGTGATCCGCGAATGGCCGATCTTCGACGGCAGCGAACAGGCTGCCCGCATGGCACTTGCCGCAGCAAAACAGGGCAAGTTCGATGCCTTCTTCCATTCGATGTTCGAACAGGGGCCGCCGAGCACGGCGAGCATCGAGCGCGCGGCGCGGATTGCCGGGCTCGACTTGGCCGCCGCAAAGGCATTCGCAGAGTCGGAAGAGGCGACGGCGGAATTAGCCCGGAACATGGCCTACGCCCGCCAGCTGCAGTTCAGCGGAACGCCGAGCTGGATCGCGGGCAACGAAGTGATCGAGGGGCTGGTCCCGCCCGAAAGGCTCGCCGAGGCGCTCGACGCCGAAGGCTAGGCGCCTATTCCTCTTCCATCGCCTTGGCGTACATCGAGGCGAGTGGCTTCGCCATCACCCGGCGCACCATCGGCTCGAAGAATTCGAGGCTCTCGCTGTCGTAGTCGGGATCGAAGGCGGCCTGGTCGTATTTCTCGCAGAACTCGCGGCACGCCTCGAAATGCGGATTGTCGCGGAATTTGTCGCGCGCGTTCTGGTCCATGCCGAGGAAGTGGAAGTAGTAATAGCCCTGGAACGCGCCGTGATTCTGGCAGATCCAGTGGACCTCCTCGCTCACGAAGGGCTTGATGATCGAGGCGGCGACCTCGGGGTGGTTGTAGCTTCCCAGCGTGTCGCCGATGTCGTGCAGCAGCGCCATCACCACATATTGCTCGTCGCGCCCGTCGCGATGCGCGCGGGTCGCGGTCTGCAGCGAATGTTCTAGCCGGTCGACCGGGAAGCCCCCGAAATCGCCGTCGAGCAGTTTGAGGTGCTCGAGCACGCGATCGGGCAGGCCCTGGGCGAATGCGCGATACTCGCCGCCGATGATCGCCCAGTCTTCCGCCGTACCCTGTTTCATCTCGCGGAACTTGGCGCGTTCGGCCCCCGCCTCGTCGATCGTTTCCTGCACGCCCATCGCGTCTCTCCCTCGTTTCGCCTGTCGCGGCCATTCTAGCGACTGGTGCAACTCGTCGCAATTGCGCTAGAGGGGCGTGCAAATGGCAGTACTGCCCATTCGACCTACGCCGTTCTTCGCCAACAAGAACCAGGCGTTCTGGAACCTCCAGCTGGGCGGCTGGGGCGGGGCGGCCATGCTGCGTGCCATGTCCGCGCTGGCAAATGGCCAGCCGCCCGATCGCCTGGTGATCATCCTGATCGCGACGATCACCGGCTTTTCGCTGAGCCTGATCCTGGCGGTGGTCTATGGCCAGCTGATCAAGCAGCGCCCGCTGGTGACCTGGGGCGCGACCGCACTCGTGCTGGTGTTCGCCACCGGCGTCTATGCCTTCATCGACAGCTGGGTGCTGCAGGTGGCGGGCGCGGCGACCGACGGCAATTTCGTCAAGCTCTTCGTCGGCATGTACTTCATCGACCTGACGCTGCTCGGCGCCTGGTCGGCGCTCTATTACGCCATCAATTTCTTCCTTCAAGTGGAAGAACAGGCCGACCGGCTCGAACGGCTCGAGGCGCAGGCGACCAGCGCGCAGCTGGCCATGCTGCGATACCAGCTCAACCCGCATTTCCTGTTCAACACGCTCAATTCGATCAGCACGCTCGTGCTGCTGAAGCAGAGCGAAACCGCCAATGCGATGCTCACCCGCCTGTCTAGCTTCCTGCGCCATACGCTGGTGACGCAGCCCGGCGGCAAGGTCAGCGTGGCGCAGGAGGTCGAGACGCTGCAACTCTATCTCGGCATCGAACAGATGCGCTTCGAGGAGCGCCTGCGAACCACCTTCCGCGTCGAACCGCAGGCGGCAGGTGCGCGCCTACCCGCCATGCTGCTGCAACCGCTGGTCGAGAACGCGATCAAATACGGCGTGAGCCCGCAGGAAGAGGGGGCGGAGATCTCGATCGTCGCCCAAGTCGTCGGACCGCGCCTGCGGGTGACGGTGTCGGATACCGGGCCGGGCATGACGATGAACAATATCGAGGACGGGCTGCCCGCGGTCCGCCCGACGCATGCCCGGCGCGATTCGACCGGCGTCGGTCTGACCAATATCCGCGACCGGCTGGCACAGGCCTATGGCGAGGAACACCGCTTCGAGATTCGTTCGCCCGAAAGCGGCGGCTTTTCGGTCCTCATCGAACTGCCTTACGAAACCGAAGAACAGGACGAGGCGTTAAGCGCGCCGCAAGCCGCACCCGCGCAGCAGGGCGCGCGAACGCAGAAACCCTCGGCTCCCCCGGCCGTTCTCCCCTCATCATTACCCCCGAAAGCACACCAGACGACATGACCATCCGCACCATACTCGTCGACGACGAAAAGCTCGCCATCCAGGGCCTCCAGCTGCGCCTCGAGCCCTTCGAGGACGTCGAGATCATCGCCACCTGCCAGAACGGACGCGAGGCGATCCGCGCGATCAAGACCGAAAAGCCCGACCTAGTCTTCCTCGACATCCAGATGCCCGGCTTCGATGGCTTCTCGGTTGTCCAGGGCGTGATGGAAATCGACCCGCCGCTGTTCGTCTTCGTCACCGCCTTCCAGGAACACGCGATCCGCGCCTTCGAGGCCAATGCGGTCAACTACCTGATGAAGCCGGTCGACGAGGACAAGCTGGCCGACACGATCGAACGCGTGCGCCAGCGCCTCGCCGAGAAGAAATCGACCGAGGAAGCCGAAAAGCTCAAGAGCGTGCTGTCCGAAGTGGCCCCCGAAGCGGCCGAAGAACTTGCGGGCGAGGATGCCGAGACCGCCAGCCGCTACGAGAAGCTGATCAACGTCAAGGATCGCGGGCAGATCTTCCGCGTCGAGACCGACACGATCGAGCACATCGAGGCCGCCGGCGACTATATGTGCATCTACACCGGCGACAATTCGCTGATCCTGCGCGAGACGATGAAGGACCTCGAACGCCGCCTCGACCCGCGCAAGTTCCAGCGCGTCCACCGCTCGACCATCGTCAATCTCGACCAGGTCCGGCAGGTCAAGCCGCACACCAATGGCGAGTGCTTCCTCGTGCTCGACAGCGGGGCCGAGGTGAAGGTCAGCCGCTCGTACCGTGACGTCGTGGCACGCTTCGTCCACTGATGGCATTCGCTCTCGAAGGCTTCGACCTCGACCGGTTCGTCCGCGAAACGCTGGCGGAAGACCTCGGCGAGGGGCTGCCGGGCGGCGGCATCGACGTCACCAGTGAGAGCGTGATCCCCTCCGAGGCGCGCTTTTCCGGGGTAATGGACACGCGCGATCCCATCGAGGTTGCGGGGCTTCCCGTGGCCGAAGCCTTCTTTCGCGCACTCGATCCGGACATGACGATCGACATCCTCGTCGAAGAGGGTGCGAGCGTCCCGGCGGGAACCGACCTGATGCGGCTGGAAGGCAATGCCCGCGCGATGCTGACCGCGGAGCGCAGCGCGCTCAACACCGTCCAGCATCTCTCGGGCATCGCCACCATGGTGGCGCAATACGTCCGCGCGATGGACAATCCCGACTGCACGCTGCTCGATACGCGCAAGACGATCCCCGGGCTGCGCATGCTCGAGAAATACGCCGTGCGCATGGGCGGCGGCGCGAACCACCGCATGGGCCTGTGGGATGCGGCGATGATCAAGGACAACCACGTGCTCGTCGCGGGCAGCGTCGGCGAAGCCGTGCGCCGAGCAGTCGCGGCGGGGGTGAAGGACATCATCTGCGAGGTCGACCGCATCGACCAGATCGAACCCGCGCTCGAAGCGGGGGCCACCCGTCTCCTGCTCGACAACATGGAGCCCGGGACTCTGTGCGAGGCGGTCGCGCTGGTGGCCGGCCGCGTGCCGACCGAGGCGAGCGGGGGGATCACCCTCGCCACCATTCAGGCCAAGGCCGCGACCGGCGTCGATTATGTCTCGGTCGGGCGCCTTACACAGAGCGCGCCGGCAGCCGACATCGGTCTCGACTTTACGCCGCTGTGATTGCGCGTCATGAGTGAGGTCATATGAATGTGGAGGGAGACCGCATGAAACCCGCTTCGATCAAGATGTTCGACTGGCTGTTCCTCGGCTCGCTCGGCGTCACCCTGCTTGGCATCCTCCTCAACTTCGGCACGCTCTCGGCGCAGGCCGAAACCGAATTCGCCGCCCAGGGGCTGCCCGAGATGGGCACGGGCATGCTTATCGGCGCCCTGCTCCTCAGCCTCGCGATCAGCCTGGGCCTGTGGTTCCTGATCTCCGTCCTGCGAATAGGGCTCGCTCGATGGGCGCTCGTCCTGCTCACCGCGTGGTCGATCCTGACCACCGCCAAGTCGCTGGAACTGGGCTTCGACAGCACGATGGCCTGGGGCCTCCTCGCCACGGTGATGACCGTGGCGGCGATCTGGTTCCTGTTCCGTCCCGACGCCAGGGCCTGGTTCGCCGGCACGCGGGGCGAAAGCGGCGAATAGCCTGGCTGCTGCCCGACGGGCCGACATGTGTCGCCGCGCCTGACAATCGCGGGTTCGCCTCTCCCCAGACCTTTACCTCCCCCGCAGTTTGTTGCATCTCCGGCGAGCAAATGGGGGAGACGAGGGGTGAAGCCGAGTTCGATCAAGCTGTTCGACGTCCTGTTTCCGATCGCGACACTGCTGGTCTTCGCTTCTGCAGTGCTCAGCTTCACGGGGCTCCAAGAGCAAGCCCTGGCGGGATTTGGCGGCGAGGGCGAAGGCGCGCGCGGAATGGCCATCTGGATGGTCACAGCCTCGATCTTCATCTTCCTGCTGCTCGCGAGCATCCTGTGGGCCACCATCTCGCTGCTGCGGATGGGCGTGATGCGATATGTCTTAGTGCTCGTGGTGCTTTACGCACTGTTCCAAAACTACCGCGAGCTCACGGTCCTGGGACCGAGCGCGGGAGCCTGGGTGGATCTCGCCGCAAGCCTGGTCGCGGGGGCGGCGGTAGCGATCCTGTTTCGCCGCGATGCAAAGGCCTGGTTTGCCGAAAACCCCGACGACCGTGCGACGCCCTAGGCGGATCGCGCTCGCCATCCTCGCGGTCGCGCTGCTCGATGCAGCGCCGCTCGCCGCGCAGCATTACCAGTGCCGCCCGCCCCGGAGCTTCGACCTGCCACGGGTCGAGGCGGACGCGCCACGCCGCGTCCTTCCGGTCACCGGCTATACCCTCGCGCTGAGCTGGAGCCCCGAATTCTGCAAGCCACGCAAGCGCCAGCCGTCTCATGCGCGCCAGTGCAGCGGACAGGCGGGCCTTTTCGGTCTCGTGGTGCATGGGTTGTGGCCAGAGAGCGGGCGAAGCTGGCCGCAATGGTGCAGCGCCACCCGCGACCCGCTGCCGCGCGAGGCGGCGGCGAACATGTGCCTGACGCCGTCTGCCGCCCTGCTCGCGCGGCAATGGGCGAAACACGGCGCCTGCATGACGAAGCGCCCGGCGACCTATTTCAAGGTCACGCGCATCCTGTGGCAGGGCCTCCGCATTCCCGACCTCGACCGGGTGAGTCGCGAGGATGGCCTCACCGCAGGCACGATCCGCACCCGCTTCACCGACGCCAATCCCGACTGGCCACGCGAAGCGGTGGGCGTGCATCTGAATGCACGTGGATGGCTGGAAGAATTGCAGCTCTGCTACGACAAGCGCTTCATGCCGGTCGCCTGCGATCGCCGACGTTTCGGGGCGCGGGATGACACCAATGCGAAGATATGGCGGGGGCTCTAGGCGCTGGATAGCCTAGCCAGCTCTTACCGCAAGCTCGATACGGTCACGCCCGCGCGCTTTCGCCCGATAAAGCGCGTGGTCGGCGTGGCTCAGGACGGTGTCCAGCCGCTCGCCCGGCAACCACGGCGAAACGCCGGTCGAGGCAGTCGTGACAAGGCCTTCCACTGCGATCTGCGTCGAGACCAAGGCAATCTCGAGGCGAATCATTTCGGCGATCATCTGGACGACCTTTTGGTCGGCGACATCGAGGATGATCGCGAATTCCTCCCCGCCGATCCGGGCCATGCAATGGTCGCCCGATTCGAGCTCGCGCAAGGCCAGGCCCATCGCCTGCGCGACGCCGATCAGCACGCGATCCCCGACCGGATGCCCGAATGTGTCGTTGATTCGTTTGAAATGATCGAGGTCGATCGCCAGCACGTGCCGTGCGCGCGAGCCATCGACCAGTTCGCCATGCTGGAAGAAGGCGCGGCGGTTGGCCAGCCCCGTCAGGGGGTCGCGATAGGCGAGGAATTCGGCATGCGCGAGGGCCTCGGAGAGTTCCTCGCCCAGCCGCCGGTTCTCGACCAGAGTTTCCGCCGCCTTCCGGTGACGAATGGCAGTGACCGCACCATAAGCGAGGAAGATGGCGAACAGGCCGAGGATGCCAAAGGCGCCCTTGATCGCGAACTGTTCGGGCGCCCAGACCAGACCGAGGCCGTAGGCGAGAAAGAACCCGGCGATATAGGCGCCCGCGAAACGGGGCTCGGGAAGCAGCAGCGAGACGATGATGCTGACACCGGCAATGGTCGCCCCTCCCACCAGCATGCGGCCGGGATTGAGAAAGGGTTCCACGACCACCGGAACCATGGTCGCGCCCCAGGCGAACCCGCCGAAGAAGAGCGACAGCAGCATCCAGTTCAGGGCGGAGTCGAGCCGCTGCCTCGTCGCCAGTCGGCGCCGGAGAGCACTGAAGGACATTCGCGAAGCGATCATCGCCGCGATCCGGAGAAGCAACGGCGCGACATAGTGCTCTGCATTTGGCAGGTTGGACGCTGCGAGTGCGACGATAATCCAGCAAACCAGATTCGCGATCGCGGCACCCTTTTCGGCGTCGGCGATGCCTTGCAGGATTTCGCGACGCACCTCGGGGCCCCAAGACGCATCACGCTGGACATGACACAGTCCGTCGGTGTCAGTCTTGACTGCGCTGCTCATGCGTGCGGGCCCACTCCTCTTTCCCCTCTTATAGGGAAATTCGGTTAACCGACCCTTGTTTTGCGCTCACGGCCGAATTGCTATGGAACCCGGCGCTATACGGGCTCTCGCCGCCTGCTCAGCGCCGTTCCTTGAAGAACCCGCGCAGCAGGTCCGCCGCACGCCCTTCGCCCATGCCCGAATAGACCTCGGGCCGGTGCAGACACTGTGGTTGCTCGAACACGCGCGCGCCATTTTCGACCGCGCCGCCCTTTGGGTCGCTGGCGGCGTAGTAAAGCTTGCCGATCCGCGCGTGGACGATCGCGCCGGCGCACATGGCGCAAGGCTCGAGCGTGACCCAGAGTTCGCAATCGGTGAGACGTTCGTCGCCCAGTGCCTGCGCCGCGCGGCGAATCGCGAGAATTTCGGCATGCGCGGTCGGATCGTGCGTTTCGCGCGGAGCATTGTGCGCCTCCGCGATCACCTCGCCGCCGCGCACGACCACAGCCCCGACCGGCACCTCGCCGAGCGCAGCGGCCTCTTCCGCGAGCGCGAGCGCGCGGTTCATGGGTTGCGGAAGGGTCCAGGCGCTCATAGTGCGGACGCGCTAGCCCCCGGTGGGCGGGCGCGCAACGTGCTTGACGATTCGCACCCTCGCCGCTATGCGCGCCGCTTTCCGGGACAAGAACGGACCCACGCCGCCGCGAGAGCAGCACGGGAAAGCTCGCCCGCCCATTCGAACGAGAGACGTATCATGTCGCGCATTTGCGAACTCACCGGCAAGGGCCGCCAGGTCGGTCACAATGTGAGCCACGCCAACAACAAGACCAAGAAGGTCTTCCTGCCGAACCTGCAGAACGTCACGCTGATGAGCGAGAAGCTCGACCGCAGCTTCAAGTTCCGCGTGTCGACGCACGGCCTGCGCTCGGTCGAGCACAATGGCGGCCTCGACAACTGGCTCCTGAAGACCAGCGACGAGAAGCTGTCGGCCAACGCGCTCAAGGTGAAGCGCGAGCTGAAGAAGGCCGCCGCGGCCTCGTAAGCCCTGGCGCGCGCTTCGGCGCCGCAGCGAGAATTCGAAAGGCGCGCGAGGGCTACTCGCGCGCCTTTTCGCGTGCATTCCACCGCAGCTCGAGCAGCAGGGTCCGCTGAAACGACATGAAATTGTCGTCCGAGATCAACCAGACGTGCCGACCATCGCTATCTTCGGTGATCGCCAGACCCTCGTAATTGTCCTGCGGGATCGAATTCCCGAGTTCGGCAAGCAGTCGTGCCTGCGCGATGCCCCGGTCATCCCGGCGGTCGACATCGAGCACCGCCAGCGCCGTCTCGAATGTCGGCGGGATCCCCCAGATGAGACGCCGCAACAGTACGAGCGCCTTTCCGCCACCAAGCGGGGTCGCATCGACTGGTCGGTAACCTTGCGGGATCTCGACCACCAGATTCTCGGGATGCGGATCATCGATCGGATCGCCTGTGAAAAGCAGCGCCGCGTGGTGGTGCCCTCGCCAGAGCTGGGCCCCCTCCTCGATCACCAGAAATCGCCCGTCCGAAAGCCGCGCGAGGCTCTCCGGTCCGGCGTTGTCGTCCCATCGGCGCATGGTGTGCGGATGAACCTCGCCATCGGGTCGATACTCTGCGTCGAAACGGACGATCGACTGGCGGTATTCAAAGCCGCCCCACACCGTGCCGCTGGACGGATCGATCGCCAGCGATTCGAGGTCCCGTCCTTCCTTTATGCTTTCCTCGTTGTCGTGGAAGCGGTCGAGCAGGCCGGGCAGCCGGCTCCGGTCGGGCCTCTCGAAGACAAGCCGGCGCCCGCCGTCCGATCCCGCGAGAAAGCGCTGGCCGTCGAGTACCACGAGCGCTGACCAACCCCCGAACTGCAGGCGATCGCCGGTCATCTGCCACCCGGCGACAAGTTGGAATGGCCCGGCATGCGTCGATTCGACGGCCAACGGAGTGATCGTCACCAGTGGCTCGAAGCGGTGCGGCTTGATGGGCACACGCAGCCAGGTACCGGGCGCGAGCGCGGCAGCGAGCAGGATGGCGAGGGCGAGACGCTTGCGGCGCATGGGCGGAAGGCGGTCTTGGGCACGAGCGACCGAGCGTCAAGCGCTCAGTGCATCGGCCCGGTGAAGAGCAGCGGATCGAGCCGCGCATTGCGCCATTTGAGGCTCCAGTGGAGATGTGGACCCGTCGCGCGGCCGGAAGAGCCGATGTCGCCGACATGCTGGCCTTGGGTCACCCGGTCGCCCTCTTTGACGTAGAGCCGCGAGGAGTGGAGGAAGGCGCTGTTGAGCCCCTGCCCGTGATCGATGATCAGCAGCTTGCCCTCGAGGCTGAAATCGTCGGCCGCGAGCACCACCACGCCATCGGCCGGCGCGACATAGGGAGTACCGCTCGTGCCGGTGGTGATGTCGATACCCGAATGGTAGCTGCCCGGTTCGCCGCGATAGATCCGCTGCGAGCCAAAGCGGCCCGAGATGCGCCCCGTCACTGGCCAGATGAAGCTCTGCCGCCATCCTTGCGCACCGGTTTCCTTCAGCCGCGCATTCCAGATGGCGTCGAGTTCGGGCTGGCGAATCTTCATTAAGGCCGCCGACACGCCACCGGGTGTGCGGGCGATATTGACGTGCTCGATCTCCCAGTCGCGCGGAGCGATGGCGAGCGGCGACGCGATCGTCCGTCCGTCAGCGAGCCGAGCGGTCAGCTTGGTCGCGGGCGACGCATCCCGGTCGAAGGCAGCGAAGAAGCGACCTTGCGCATCGAAAGCGAGCCTTTCGGCCCCCAGCAAGGCCTCGACCGTACCGCCGGGCACCGTACCGCGGATCCAGCCGCCCTGCTCGAGTTCGCCGGCGAAAGAGAAGGCCGCAGGGCGTGGCTGAGCCGCTTCCACGGTCGGGCTTGGAGATGGCGGGGGGGAAACGCGTACAGGCTGCACCACCGCGGTGCTGCCCGAAAATTGGGGTTCGGCAGCGGGGACGCAGGCGGTGGTGAGCAGAAGGAGCGGCGCGACCTTCGCGAAATTCACGGCGCCAGCCGCTCGGTCGCGAGTCGGGGGCTGGCGTAGGCCTCCTGGTGGTCGACCGACCAGTAGCGCAGTTCCTCGAGCGGGATCGGCACGCCGCTCATCGCGCAGAAGACATGGCTGCCCGCGCGCAGCACGCGAAAGCCCGAGGGGCCGTAATGCAGTTTGGCCTCGCCGTTCGACGGACCCGAATTCTTGTTCATCAGCATGGCGCGAATCCTAGCAGCTCCACCTTAACCGAACAAATCATCCTGCTTCGGCACGGTTCCTTTTTTCGGCAGCTTGCGGCGCGGCGGGGTGGGCGGCAGCGGGCTGCCCGCAGACGCCACATCGAGATCGCCGTCGCGGAACTTGAGAGTGAGCTTCGCTTCCTTCGCGGCAGCCGCCTTGTCGGTGAGGGTCCGCCCGTCGGGCCCGGTCACGCGGACATAGCCGCGCCTGAGAACCGTGTCGGGATCGAGCGAGCGCATCACCCGCTGCAGCGCCGCGAGCCGCTCGCGTCGCTCGGCGAGCAGTCGTTCGACCAGCCCAGGCGCCAGCTTCTGCCCCGCCAGCGCGCGCTGCGCCTCGCGCAGATTGCGGGTCAGTATGGCGGGGGACAGTCGAAGTTCGGAAAGCCGCTCACGCCCCTGCGCCGCGCGATCGCGCAGGCCTCGCCGCAGCCGCTCGGCGAGCTCGTCGAGCCGCTGCGCCTGCGGTTGCAACAAGGCGTCGGGGGCGGGGAGGCGCTCGGCGCGCGCCTGCAGTCGCTCGCGGCCCAGCTGGACCGGGCGCAGGATCGCGCGCTTCTTGCGCGCCTCGAAATCGGCCAGCGTCGCGGCCAGCTCGGCGCGGACGGGCACCGCGATCTCGGCGGCGGCGGTGGGCGTGGGCGCGCGGCGGTCGGCGGCGTAGTCGGCGAGCGTGGTGTCGGTCTCGTGCCCGACCGCGCTGATCGTCGGGATCGAGCACTCGGCGATGGCGCGGACGACTACCTCCTCGTTGAAGCTCCACAGATCCTCGATCGAACCACCACCGCGCGCAACGATGACGAGGTCGGGCCGGTCGGGATGGCCGTCGGGCATGGCGGCAAAGCCGCGCACCGCACCGGCCACCTGGTCGGCGGCGCCCTGGCCCTGGACCAGCACCGGCCAGACCACCACGCGGCTGGGGAAGCGATCCGCCAGCCGGTGAAGGATGTCGCGGATCACCGCCCCGGTCGGCGAGGTGACCACGCCGATGGTGCGCGGCAGGAAGGGCAGGGACCGCTTGCGCTCGGCGGCGAACAGCCCCTCCGCCGCCAGCCGCGCGCGCGTCTTCTCGAGCAGGGCGAGCAGCGCGCCTTCGCCCGCCAGCTCCATCCGCTCGATCACGATCTGGTATTTCGAGCGGCCGGGATAGGTCGTCAGCTTGCCGCTGGCGACGACCTCGAGCCCGTCCTCGGGTCGGAAAGGCAGCCGTTCGGCATTGCCGCGCCACATCACCCCGTCGAGCACCGCCTTGTCGTCCTTGAGCGCGCAATAGAGGTGGCCGCTCGCAGCGCGCTTCACCCCCGAAAGCTCGCCGCGCAACCGGACGAACCCGAAGCGGTCCTCCACCGTGCGCTTGAGCAGGTTGGAGATTTCGCTGATCGAGAGCGGCTCGGCGTTGTCGCCCGCGCGCCCCTTCGCTACCAAGCCCCCATCCTCGCTATCTGACGGAAAGTGGCTGGCCATGAATATCCTTTTGCTCGGGTCGGGCGGGCGCGAACATGCGCTGAGCTGGAAACTGGCGCAATCGCCGCTCTGCGACAAGCTGTGGGCGGCGCCGGGCAACCCGGGCATCGCGCAGGATGCGACCTGCATCGCGCTCGATGCGACCGACCACGAGGCGGTTATCAACTTCTGCCAGCAGAACGAAGTCGGCCTCGTCGTCATCGGTCCCGAGGCGCCGCTGGTCGACGGCCTCGCCGATTCGCTGCGGGCCGAAGGGTTCGACACCTTCGGCCCCTCGCGCAAGGCTGCGCAGCTCGAGGGCAGCAAGGGCTTTACCAAGGAATTGTGCCGCCGCGCGAACATCCCCACCGCGCGCTACGAACGATGCACCTCGCTCGAGGCGGCCTGGGGCGCGCTCAAGAAGTTCGACCCGCCCTTCGTGCTCAAGGCCGACGGCCTGGCCGCTGGCAAGGGCGTGGTGATCGCCGAAACCCGCGAGGAGGCGCAGCACGCGCTCGACGAAATGTTCGACGGCAGGTTCGGCAGCGCGGGCAGCGAAGTGGTGATCGAACAGTTCCTGACGGGCGAGGAGGCGAGCTTCTTCGCGCTGACCGACGGAACTACGATCGTGCCCATCGGCACCGCGCAGGACCACAAGCGGGTGGGCGAGGGCGATACCGGTCCCAACACCGGCGGCATGGGCGCCTATTCGCCTGCCCCGGTGCTGAGCGAGGCACTACAGGCACAGGTGATGCGCGAGATCGTCGAGCCCACCGTCAAGACGATGCGCGAGGAAGGCATGCCCTATTCTGGCGTGCTCTACGCGGGGCTTATGCTGACCAAGACCGGTCCACAATTGATTGAATACAATGCGCGCTTCGGTGATCCCGAATGCCAGGTGCTGATGATGCGGCTCGAGAGCGATCTCGTCGAGCTGATGCAGGCCTGCGCGCAGGGGCGACTGGGCGACATCGGCACGCCGGAGCTGTCCGACGATTACGCGCTGACCGTGGTGATGGCGGCCGAGGGCTATCCCGGGACGCCCAAGGCGGGGGGTGCGATCGAGCTGGGCGACGCCGAGGCGAACGGCGCGAAGGTCTTTCATGCGGGCACGAAGCTGGAGGGCGACACGCTGACCGCCAGCGGCGGCCGCGTGCTCAACGTCACCGCGCGCGGTACCAGCGCCACCGAAGCCCAGCGCAGGGCCTATGCCGCAGTCGACGCGATTGCCTTCCCCGACGGGTTCTGCCGCCGCGACATCGGCCAGCGCGAGGTGCGGCGCGAGCAGGGGTAGCAAAACCCCACCCGTCCTAGCGCGCGATAGTGTCGCGCAGCGCCCAGACGGGCAAGTAGGGTTTCCGCAGGGCCTGCTCGATCGCATAGGGCCACCAGCCGGGACCGTAGGGGTAATAGTAGCGCACGGGCACCTTGTGGCGCAGCGCCACCGCACGGCCGCGGCGTTGCGGCAGCCCGCGCAGCTGGCCGAGTTCGGCAGGGGTCCCGCTCGCGGCGAGGATTGCCAGCGCGGCTTCGGCAAGCTGTGGATCGTGCGTCGCTACCTCGACCGAAGCGGTGCGCCCTGCGAGCGCGCGAACCACTTCGAGATAGGCCTTGGCAGCATCTTCCGGCTCGTCGTCCGGGTCGGCCCATTCGCCCTTTATCACCCGGATGCGACAGGCTTTCTCTCGCAAGATGCGCGCGTCGTCCACGCTGCGCCGCCAGCGCGCGGGCAGCGCGATGCCGCAGCCGAGCGCCTCGGCCAACGCCAGGGCCTGCGGAGCCTGCTCGGGCGTCAGAGCATCGAGGATCAGCGGAATGCCTTCGGCCGCGATGCTTTCGAGCAGTGCCGGGTCGAAGCCGAGCGGCGGCGCCTTCACCGCCAGTTCGGCATCGATCGGCTGGAGTTCACTCAGCGCCCGCGCCGCTTCGATGAAGGCTTGCGCCACAGCGGCGGGTTCTTCGTCGGGCTGCGCAAAATAGCCGAGCGTGATCCTCGCGTTCGTCGTTGCAGCGATCCGCACGCAGGCCGAGGCCGCGGCTTCGCTCGATTGGATCGGCAGGCACGCGCCCAGCACAACGGGCAGCGCATAGCGAGCCTTGCGCAGCATTGCCTTGCCCGGAAACTTCACGACTGGTGCGGCCTACGCCCTTGGAAGACCTTCGCCCTTGTCCAACCGATTCCATCCTGCACCAGGCCGGCAAAGCCCGCGAGAGTGCGTGGATAGAATCGCAATCGCACGCAGGGATGTGCCTCACGAGTCCAGAAGTCGCTGATCCAGCTGTCGGTTTCGCCCATCATCTCGAACCCGGTGAGGCCCTCACGCGCCGCTTCGCCGAGCGCGTGGAGCATCAGCAAGGTGCCGGGAGAGCATTTGGCAACGTCCTCGTCGAAGCCGATCTTGTAGAGCCAGTAGCGCCCGCGCCAGGCCACGGCGAGCTGCATGGCCACCATCGTTCCGTCGATCCGCATTGCGGCGACGCGTGTCTCGCCGCGTTCGGCGCAGGCGCGCAAATAGCTGCGAAAGAAGCGCTCCTTCTCCGGATCGCACAGAATCGCCGTGCCCGCCGCGCGCTTCCAGCTCTTCGCCTCGACCGCGATCGCCTCGGCGAAGAGACCGTCGAATTCCACCGGCGTCGGGCGATGCATGGCGTAGCTCACCTCGCCAAGCGCTTCCGCCTTGCGCTGCGCACGACGGAAATCGGAGCGGCGGCGCGAGGAGAACTGGCTCTCGGCCTCGCTCCAGCCCGCGTCGAGTGCGAGGAAGGGGCATGGATCGGCCTCGCGAACGATCAGCGTGCCGCATGCCGGAGCCGCCTCGCGCAGCGCGGCGACGATCGGTGAATCGAGCGGAACGCGGGCGAGCTCGACCGGTCGCTCGAGCGCACAGAGCGCTTCGGCGAGCCGCGCCGCGGCTTCCGCATCGCGCACCAGCGGGGCCCCGGGTTCGTGCACTTCGCGATCGCCTAGCAGCCGCCAGCGCGCCAGCCGTCCGCGATCGCGCACCAGCGGGGCCATCGCTTCGCAGCCCGCGGGCCCCGATTGCTCGACCAGGATCAGCGGGGTCGAGGGCAAGAGGGCCTGCGCGGCCGCTTGGCCGAAATCGGGATGCTGTGTCGGCAGCGTGGCCGCTTCGCCGATCTCCGCCCAGGCCTGGACGTGCGCCAGCGCGCGGCTCGTCAGCCCCGGAGTGGCACGGCGTTCTGCGAACGGTTCGTAGCGCAAGCGCGTTTCCCTTTCGCGCGCCCTCTACCACGCAATCCCTAAGATTCGATGGTTCTCGGCGTATCGAGCGCGCTGTCAGCCGAGCTTGTCGGCCACCAGCGCCTTGAGGTCGGCCTCGCTCCGCGCGCCATAATGCGAAATGATCTCGGCCGCGCAAATCGCGCCCATCCGCAGGCAGGTCTCGAGGCTTTCGCCGCGCGCATGGCCGGTCAGGAAGCCCGCAGCGAAGAGATCGCCAGCCCCGGTGGTGTCGACCACCTTGTCGATCGGCTCGGCGGTGATGGTCACGCGTTCGCCCTGTGCGATGCCGACCGCGCCCTTGGCGCTGCGGGTCGCGACGAGCACGGGGACCTTGCCCTCGACCATCGCGAGGCCTTCGTCGAAATCGCTCGTGCCGGTGAGCGTGGCGAGTTCGTGTTCGTTGACGAAGAGGATGTCGATCTGTCCCTCTTCGATCAGCGCACGGAAATCGTCGCCATGGCGTTCGATGACGAAGCTTTCGGAGGCGGTGAACGCAACCTTGCGGCCGGCGTTGCGCGCAACCTCGATCGCCCGGCGCATGGCGCTGCGCGGTTCTTCGGGATCCCAGAGATAGCCTTCGAGGTAGAGGATGCCCGCGCTGGCGATCAGCTCGTCGTCGAGCGCTTCAGGCGGCAGGAACTGGCTCGCGCCAAGGAAGGTGTTCATCGTGCGCTCGCCATCAGGCGTCACGAAGATGAGGCATCGCGCGGTCGAAGGCTCACCCTCGCGCGGCGGCGTGTCGAAATCGATACCGACGGCGCGGATGTCGTGGGTGAAGACGTCACCCAGCTGGTCCTTGGCGACCTGGCCGACGAAAGCGCATTGCGCCCCCAGTGCGCTCATCCCGGCCAGCGTGTTTGCCGCCGAGCCGCCAGAAATCTCGCGCGCCGGCCCCATCGCCGAATAGAGGCGCCGCGCACCCTCTTCATCGACCAGGGTCATGCCGCCCTTGTTGAGCTCGAGTTCGTCGATCAGCTCTTCGTCGCAAGGGGCCATCACATCGACGATGGCATTGCCGATCGCGATTACGTCGTAGCGGGGTGCAGTCATGAATACTCCGGCGGGATCAGAATCTATTTCTCGCGCGCCGTTAGCGGTTCGAGGGACGGAGTCCAAGGGCGGCGTTGACTTGGAATCGCGCCGCGCGCATCCGGGCAGTCCGATGATGTCGCTTCCCCGCGCCCTTGCCCTCGCTCTCCGCCAGCTTGGCGATCCGCGCATCCTCAAGGTGCTGGGCAAGACCGCGCTCGTCACGCTGGCGCTCTTCGCCTCGCTTGGCGGCATACTGCTCGCCGGCCTCTACCGCTACCTCGTCTCGGCCGGCATTGCCTTCAGTGCCGAATTGAGCGGGTTGCTGGCCATCGTGATCACCGTCCTGGCGGGCTGGTTCTTCTTCCGCGTGGTCGCGATGTTCGTTTTGCAGTTCTTTGTCGAAGACGTGGTGCGGACGGTCGAGGCGAAACACTATCCCGAAACGGCGCATTCGCTGCGTGAAATCCCCTTGGGTGAGGAAGTGGCCCACGCGTCGCGCTCGCTGCTGCGCACGGTCCTCGCCAATGCCGCGGCGCTGCCGGTCGCGGGCGTGCTGCTGGCGACGGGCGTGGGCGCACCGGCGGTCTTCTGGGCGGTCAACGCCTTCCTGATCGGGCGCGAATTGCGCGACATGGTCTGGTTGCGGCACCGCGCCGATCCCGCTGAACGCGCCCCGATAAGCGGCGGAACGCGCCTCTTGCTCGGCGGAACGGTGGTCGCGCTGCTTGCGATACCTTTCCTGAACCTCCTTGCTCCGATAGTGGGCGCAGCCAGTGCCACGCACCTCGTCCACCGCGCTCGCGAGAAAGAGCTTCATGCGTAAGACCGCCCTCCTCCTGCTTCCCCTGCTGGGCGCTTGCGCCACGGGCCCCGATCCGGGCGGAACCGCGCCTGCCCGTGCGCCCACTGCGGCGCCGCCTCCGCAGCAGGTTCGCGTGGCTCCCTCGACGACCGCGTTCCGCGCGCCGCGGGTGATGAATGTGCCCGGGCTCGAAGGCGTGATCGGTCGCAACGAAACCGCGCTGGCCAACCTCTTCGGCCCGCCGCGCCTGACGGTGAAGGAAGGCGACGCGAAGAAGCTGCAATTCACGGGCGAAGCCTGCGTGCTCGATGTCTATCTCTATCCGCTGACGCCGGGCGGCGAGCCGAGCGCAACCTATGTCGATGCGCGGCGGGCGAGCGACGGGCTCGATGTCGACCGTGCAGCCTGTGTTCGAGCGCTGAGGCGCTAACCCGGCCTTAAACATACTGCGCTAACCCATCGGACCGAAATCCAGCAGGAGTTCGATCCCAATGAGTGTGCATTTCGGCGAATTGACGAAGAAGGTCGGCGCGGACGGCGCGATTTCCTCCGAAGAGATACTCTCGCTGCGACGCGAGGCCTGGTCCGACGGCCGCATTTCGCAGGCCGAGGCCGAGGCGATTTTCGCGCTCAACCGACAGCTGGCATCGAAGAGCACCGAATGGGTCGACTTCTTCGTCGAGGCGCTGGGTGAGTATATCGTCAACCAGCGCGCGCCTGCCGGTTATGTCGACGCCGAAAATGCAACCTGGCTGATGGAGCGGATCGACGAAGACGGCGAGCTCGGATCGATGGCCGAGATCGAACTGCTGGTTCGCGTTTTCGAACGCGCGCTCAATGTGCCTTCTGCCCTCAAGGACTATGCGATCTCGCAAATGGAGCTGGCGGTGCTCGAGGGCACCGGTCCGACGCGCGATGGCGGCGAGCTGGAAGCTGGCAATGTCAATGCGACCGAAGCGCGGTTGCTACGCCGCGCTATCTTCGCGCCGGCGAGCGAGCGTCCCGCCGCAGTCGGCCCGAAGGAAGCCGACATGCTGTTCCGCCTTAAGGACGCGACGCTCGGCGCCGACAATGCGCCCGAATGGAAGCAGCTCTTCGTCCAGGGCGTCGCCAATTGCCTTCAGGGCTATGCCGACCCCGATGCGCAGATCAGCCGCGAGCGTGCTGCCGAACTGGAGGCCTTCATGGCCGAGACGCAGGTCGGCGTCGGGCGGTTCCTCGGTCGCATGGCGAAAACCTCGCCCGATGTCTTTGGAAGGATCTTCGGGAGCACGCCCGACGGACCGTCGCGCGAGGGCGATGTCGCCGCGGCACATGCGGTGACGCACGCGGAACGCGAATGGCTCGACGCCCGCATCGATGCCGATGGCGAAATCGACGAATACGAGCGCGCGCTGCTCGATTTCCTCGCCGAAGACTAGATCCGAGCGCCGCAGCGCTCAGACCATGAAACTCTCGCCGCACCCACAGGCGCCCTTGGCGTTGGGGTTTTCGAACACGAAGCCGGCTGTGAAATCGTCTTCGACCCAGTCCATAGTGCTGCCGACGAGGTAGAGCACGCTCGCGCCATCGATGTAGAAGATGCCGCCGGGCGTTTCGATCTTCTCGTCGAACTTGGCTTCCTCGGTCACATAGTCGACCGAATAGGCGAGGCCGGAACAGCCGCGACGCGGGGTCGAGAGCTTGACGCCGATCGCACCTTCCGGCGCCTTGGCCATGAGGTCGGCGACGCGCTGCTCGGCGGCCTCGGTCAGCACCACGGCGGCCTTGGGTGCGGGGCGGGTCGTGGTCTCGCTCATCACAGCATCCCCAGTTCGAGGCGTGCCTCGTCGGTCATCTTGTCGGGGCCCCAGGGCGGATCCCAGACGAGATTGACCTCGGCATCGCGCACGCCGGGCACGCTGGCAGCGCGCAATTCGACCTCGCCCGGCATGGTCTCGGCCACCGGGCAATGCGGCGTCGTCAGCGTCATGGTGACGGTCACGTCGCTCTCGTCGTCGACCTCGACGCCGTAGATCAGCCCGAGATCGTAGATGTTCACGGGGATCTCGGGGTCGTAGATTTCCTTGAGCGCGGCGATCACCGCCTCGTAGAGTTCGCCCCCAGGTGCGCCGGCGGGCACATCTTCGGGCTTCTTCTGCAGGAAGCCTTCGAGATAGTCGCGCTTGCGCTCCATCGTCTCGCGCGGCGTTTCCTCGGGATCGACGGCATCCTCGACCCGCGCGCGCGGCGGCTTGCCGGCCAACGCGTCGGCGGGCGACGGGGCCGCGATGAAGTCCGTATCGGTATTTGCTTCTTCGTTCATCCGAAGATCCTCTGGGTCCGTTCGATGCCGCGCAGCAGCGCGGCGATGTCGCTTTCGTCGGAATACAGCCCGAAGCTCGCGCGGGCGGTGGCGGGAACGCCGAGATGGTCCATCAGCGGCTGCGCGCAGTGATGCCCGGCGCGGATCGCGACGTGCTCTTCGTCCAATATGGTGCCGAGATCGTGCGGATGAACCCCCTCGATCGCAAAGCTCACGATGCCCGCGCTTTGCTCGGGCCCGAACAGCGTAACCGAATTGAGGCCGCGGAGTGCATCGCGCAGCTGCTGCGCCAGCGCACTCTCGTGCGCGAACAGGCGATCGGGCCCGAGCGCGTCGACATAATCGATCGCCGCATGCAGCGCGATCGCCTCGGTGATCATCGGCGTGCCCGCCTCGAAGCGCTGCGGCGGCGGGGCGTAGGTGGTCTTCTCGAAGGTCACGCGATCGATCATCGCGCCGCCACCCTGCCAGGGAGGCATGGCATCGAGAATCTCCTCGCGCGCCCACAGCACGCCGATACCGGTCGGCCCATAGAGCTTGTGGCCCGAGAAGGCGTAGAAGTCGCAATCGAGCGCGGCCATGTCGAGTGCCATCCGCGGCGCGGCCTGGCAGCCGTCGAGCAGAATCTTTGCCCCGAAGGCATGCACGAGATTGGCCGCGGCGCGCGCGTCGAGCACGCTGCCGAGCACGTTCGAGACATGCGCCAGCGCGACGAGCTTGGTTCGCGGGGTCAGCAGTGCCTCGAGCGCACCGAGGTCGATCCGCCCGTCCTCGGTCAGCGGGCAGACCTCGATCTGCGCGCCGGTGCGCTCGGCGACCATCTGCCAAGGCACGATGTTCGAGTGATGCTCAAGCGTGGAGAGGACGATCCGGTCGCCTTCGCCGATATGCGTCATGCCCCAGCTCGAAGCGACGAGGTTGATCGCCTCGGTCGCCCCGCGCACGAAGACCACCTCGTTCTCGCTTCGCGCCCCGATGAATTCGGCGACGCGCTTGCGGGCCGCCTCGTAGCCGAGCGTCATCTGCGCGCTGCGGCCATAGACCCCGCGGTGCACGGTCGCGTAGTCGCGGCCCAGCGCACGGGTCATGGCATCGATCACCGCCTGCGGCTTCTGCGCCGAGGCGGCCGTGTCGAGATAGTGCCACGGCTTGCCATCGGCGGTCAGCAGGCCGGGGAAATCCGCCTTGCGGGTGAGGGTGGCGGCGTCGCTCACAGCGCCTTGTCCACCTTGTCGAGCGCGACCTGCATCATCGCCTGGCGCGCTCCCTCATCGTCCCATGCGACCAGCGCATCGCCGAGAAAGGCCTGCACCAGCAGGCGCCGCGCAAGGTCGGGCGACAGGCCGCGCGCACCCATGTAGAAGCGCGCGGTTTCGTCGAGCTGGCCGACGCTGGCGCCATGGGCGCATTTCACGTCGTCGGCGAAGATCTCGAGCTGCGGCACGGCGTTCACGCTCGCGCCCTTTTCGAGCAGCAGGCCCTTGAAGTCCTGCGCCGCGTCGGTCTTCTGCGCATGGCGCACGACGTCGATATTGCCGAGGAAATTGCCCGTGCCGTGGCCCCAATGGACGCTGCGGACGGTCTGGTTGCTGGTCGCCTCGGGTTCGGCATGGACCACACGCGTGACGAATTCGCGCACCGTTTCGCGCCCGCCGACGGTGATCCCGCCAAGCTCGAAATGCGCGCCCTGTTTCAGCGTCACCTCGATTTCGAGCCGCGCGTATTCGGCCGAAGAGAGCACAGCGAAAAGCTCGCATCGCGCCCCTTCGCCGACCGTCACGCGCCAGCGGTGGAGTTCGGTCGGCCTGGTGTCCGGACCGTCGGCAATCAACAGCGTGTCGCGGAAGCTCTCGCCCTCCGCGATGTCGATGATGCGCCAGTCGTCGAGATTCTCGCCCTGCAGGCGCTCGACGCGCGAATAGCGCCAAGCCTCCTCGCGGCGGGTGGGAAGTTCGATGACACTATTCATCGGCCTGCCCTCTCGCGTTCGAGTTCGCGCATGAGCCGCTTCTTGGTGCCGCTCACGCAGGCATGGATCGAGGCATCGTCCAGCGCACCCTTGCGAACGCACTTGGTGACCGCCTTGCAGAGCTTCTTGTCGAGCGAAAGCCGGCCGGTCGTCTCTTCCATTCCGCAATACCACTTGCCGTCCGGACCTTGGCCGACACTGACGGTGATCGCCTGCAAACGGCGACCGATCACGACAATCGGATCCGCTTCGGCAGGTGGCGGGGCGCTCGCCTCCGCCACGGGTGCCGCTTGCGCGGCCAGCAGGATGAGTGCGCCGATCATGCCGCCATCACCGCGTCGTAGCCCTCGCTCTCGAGGCGCAGCGCAAGCTCGGGCCCGCCGGTCTGGACGATCCGTCCCTGCGACAGGATCGAGACCTTGTCGGGCTTCACCACCTCGAGCAGGCGCTGGTAGTGGGTGATCAGCAACACCGCCTTGTCGGGCGCGCGCATGATCGCGTTGATGCCCTCGCCGACCACGCGCAGCGCATCGATGTCGAGCCCGCTGTCGGTCTCGTCGAGCACGGCGAATTTCGGGTCGAGGATGCCCATCTGGACCATCTCGGCGCGCTTCTTCTCGCCGCCCGAGAAGCCGACATTGACGTGGCGCTTGAGCATTTCGGGGTCGAGCTTGAGCAGGCCGGCCTTGTCCTTCGCCAGCTTGAGGAATTCGCCGCCGGTCAGCGGCTCTTGCCCCCGCGCCTTGCGCTGCGAATTGAGCGCCTCGCGCAGGAATTGCAGGTTCGACACGCCGGGGATCTCGACCGGGTACTGGAAGCCGAGGAACAGGCCGGCCGCCGCGCGCTCGTGCGGCTCGAGGTCGAGCAGGTCGACGCCGTTGAACTCGACCGAGCCCTGCGTCACTTCGTAGCCGGGGCGCCCGCCGAGCACATAGGCGAGCGTCGACTTGCCCGCACCATTGGGGCCCATGATCGCATGAACCTCGCCCGCGGGAACGGTCAGCGAGAGGCCGTTGAGGATTTTCTTGCCGTCGATTTCGGCGTGAAGATTGTCGATTTTCAGCATGTCAGAGCGTCAGTCCGGTATATTTTGCGATGACGAGCGCGATCTCGTCGTTGAGTTTGCGGGTGGCGGCGTCGTCGGCCGCCTTGCGGGCGGCACCCGAGAGGCCTGCGGTGGCCTTCGCGACGCGGTTGGTGCGCACGCGCTTGATCTGCGGCGCACAGAAGGCCCGCACCGACACGACCGCTGCGCGCAGGTCCGACCGCGGTGCAGCGGTGGACCCGGCGAGCAGGCAGCCATTGAGGCGCGATTCGGCGAGTTCGGGCGAGATGTCCTTCTCGGCCGCAACGGGCGCGGCGAGAATCAGGGCCAGAGCGGGGACGAGTGCGAGATATCTCATCGGCGCGGCCTTTCCCGGTCGCCATCGCGGCGCGGCGTGCGCGGGCGGCGCGGCGTCGAGCCGTATTTGGACTGGTGTTCGCGGCGCGCGGTTTGCTTCTCGCGGTAGCGCGCATTCATCGCGGCGAAGATCGGCTGCATCGCGACCTCGACATCCTCGAGGATGGTCGCTGCGGGCACGCGGAACACCTCGATGCCGACGCTGGCGAGGCTCTTGTCGCGGCGCTTGGCCAGCGTATCGTTCTGGTTTTCCTCGTCGATCGCGATCGCAAGCCCGAGCGGGTGCGAGACGAAATCGAGAATCGCCGAGCCCACCACCGTGTGGCGGGTGAACTTGTACTTGCCGAAATCTTCCTTGGCGAAGCGCGCCGCGAGCGCCTTGTGCGCCGGGCTCGCATGCCGCCGCAGATAGCGCGCGCGCTCGTGGATCTTGTCGAGCCGCTTCTCCGATATCTCCCACCCGCGGCCCTTCTTCTTGAGCGCAGGAGTGTCGTCGGTGGTTTCGCTGGGATCGCGAAGCTGGAGGGTCTTGCGAGGTGTCATCGCGCGTAGCCCTCATGACTTGCACGAGAATATTGGTATCCCAGCCGTACACCGAGCTCCGTCAAAGTCTCCGCATGGGTAAGCGCATTGCGCTTTCCGAAGCTACGCCAGAGACATCCTTTGCTGGCATAGGCCACAGCATAATGGATTTCAGCATCGGCAACCGTGTCGCCGTTCCAAGTGGAATAGCATGTCTCAATCACTATCCCCCCGCAAGTTTGCCGCAGTTCGGCTATTTCCTGCTCCCCGATTTGATGGTCGGGCAGATTCGCACACATGCTATTCAAATGATCAACTTTGATTTCGAGAGGCGATTTCAGCAGATAAACGTCCGATTCCCTGCCGGCTCGTGACACACGGGTTTTCCCGTAGATCATATCGCCCCACAGACGGTCATGCTGGATTTGCGTCTCATAGTTCATCCCACGCAATGCCGCGTTGATGGACGATACGTCCGGGACATTCGCCTCTTCGCATACAAGGTAAATTGGAGCGGACATCACCCCACACTCCCTTCCAACGAAATCGCCAGCAGCTTCTGCGCCTCGACGGCAAATTCCATCGGCAGCTCCTTGAGCACGTCCTTGGCGAAACCGTTGACGATCAGCGCCATCGCCTCCTCATCATCCAACCCGCGCTGCATGGCGTAGAACAGCTGGTCGTCGCTGATCTTGCTGGTGGTCGCTTCGTGCTCGATCTGCGCGGAGGGGTTCTTCACCTCGATATAGGGCACGGTATGCGCGCCACACTGGTCGCCGATCAGCAGGCTGTCGCATTCGGTGCGGTTGCGCACGCCGTCGGCATTGGCCGCCACGCGCACGAGGCCGCGATAGGTGTTGTTGCTCTTGCCGGCCGATATGCCCTTGGAGATGATCGTCGAGCGGCTGCCCTTGCCGTTGTGGATCATCTTGGTGCCGGTATCGGCCTGCTGGTAATTGTTCGTCACCGCGACCGAGTAGAATTCGCCCACGCTGTCTTCGCCATTGAGCACGCAGCTGGGATATTTCCATGTCACCGCGCTGCCGGTTTCGACCTGCGTCCAGCTGATCTTGCTGCGCGCGCCCTGGCACAGCCCGCGCTTGGTGACGAAATTGTAGATCCCGCCCTTGCCTTCGGCATTGCCGGGGTACCAGTTCTGCACGGTCGAATATTTGATTTCGGCATCTTCGAGCGCGACCAGTTCGACCACCGCGGCGTGGAGCTGGTTCTCGTCGCGCATCGGCGCGGTGCAGCCTTCGAGATAGCTGACATAGCTGCCCGGTTCGGCAACGATCAGCGTGCGTTCGAACTGGCCCGTGTTCTCGGCATTGATGCGGAAATAGGTGGAAAGCTCCATCGGGCAGCGCACGCCCTCGGGCACATAGACGAAGGTGCCGTCGGAAAAGACCGCGCTGTTGAGCGTGGCGAAGAAATTGTCGTGCTGCGGCACCACCTTGCCGAGCCACTTCTTCACCAGCTCGGGATATTCCTTCACCGCCTCGCTGATCGACAGGAAGATGACGCCCGCCCTCTTCAGCTCCTCGCGGAAGGTGGTGGCGACGCTGACACTATCGAACACCGCATCGACCGCGACCTTGCGCGCGCCTTCGACCCCGGCGAGCACTTCCTGCTCCGCCACGGGAATGCCGAGCTTGTCGTAGACCGCCTTGATCTCGGGATCGAGCTCGTCGAGCGAGGCGAGCTTCTCCTTCTTCTTCGGCGCGGCGTAATAATAGGCGTCCTGGTAATCGATCGCCGGATAGCCCAATTTGGCCCAGTCGGGCTCTTCCATCTCCTGCCACAGGCGGAAGGCCTTGAGGCGCCAGTCGAGCATCCACTCCGGCTCGCCCTTCTTGGCGGAGATGAAGCGGACGGTGTCCTCGGTGAGACCCTTCTCGGCGAATTCGGTGTCGATCTCGGCCGACCAGCCGTGCTCGTATTCGGCCGCCTTCGCAGCGGCCTCCTTCGCTTCGCGGTCCTGGATGTCGATCTCTTCGCTCATGCGGGTTCTTTCTCGAGTGCGAGCTGTGTCAGAGGGATGCCTGCGAGTGCGCCGCGAAGGGCCTGGTTGACCACCGGCCAGTGGGGGCGGACGCTGCAATCGTGACTTACAGTGCAGTCTGTGCCTTCAATGCAGGCGGTGAGGGCAATGGGGCCCTCTACTGCCTCGACGATATCGGCGACGCTGATCGCAGCGGCTGGGCGCGCCAGTTGCAGTCCGCCGCCACTGCCGCGCGTCGACCGCAGCAAACCTGCCGCCGAGAGCTTGCTGACCAATTTCTGCACCGTGGGAACGGGCAGGCCCGTTTCAGCGGCGAGTTCCGCCGCACTGGTCCGGCCCCCACCACAATGGCGGGCCGCGGCGCTCATCGTGACGACGGCGTAATCGGCGAGATTGGATAGGCGCATGCGTTAATCGGACCAAATCGTTCCGATTGGTCAGCTAGGCGTGCGAAACTGCCATTTCAACGGGAAACCACTTGTTGCGAGTCGTTAGCAGTCAGAGCTCGTCGAGCATGTCGCGACCGAGCTGCTCGGCCTCGCCCGACCCGAACAGGTCGACCGAGCCGTAGCCATCGGGCCCGAGCATGTCGTTGATGTTCGATTCGCCGCTGGGCTGGAGACGCTTGGGCGTGCGCCCGGTGAAGAAGCGGATTTCCTTGATGAGATGCGCCTGGTCGTAGAACGCCTCGCGGATTTCCGCTTCGAGCTCCTCGGGCAGCTGCGGCATCGACAGCAGCGTGGCGGCACGGACCGCACGATAGCGCCGCACGAGCCGCACCGGCGATTGGCCGAAGAACTGCGCCACCAGTCGCTGCGCCTGGCGCTTCGAATAGGGCAATTGGTCGTAAAGCCGGTCGAGGTCCGGTTTGAACGAGCTCGAAAGCCACTCAAGCGTCCGATCGATGACGGTCAGATGCTGGTCGGGCAGTTGTGAAATCCCCTGCCGGACGATGTCGCTCATCGCGTCAAGCAAGGCGCCGTCGTCGAGCTCGCCCTCGCGCCAGCGCGTAGCCAAGCCTTGGAACTTTCCTGCGAGCGCATCCCCGAGCACCATCGCCGGTTCGAGGAAGCAATCGTGGTAATCATTGACCGAAAGGCCCGACAGAGCTGCCCAACCGCGAAAGTTGAGCGAAACGCCGAACAGAACGGCGGGCCCACTGACGCTGAAATGGCGTGCCTGGCAGAGCGGCGCGAGGAAGAATGCATCGCGGGTTTCGGCGACGGTTTCGTCTTCGAATTGCATCCGCCCCACGCCCTGGCCGAACACGACCATCTGGCCCGAATAGGCGGGCAGCACGTCGTCGAGCTGCTCGCTCGGACTGCGCCAGATATAGAGCGAGTTGAGATACGGCGTCAGATCGCTCGGCGCCGCAACGAATTCGAATGAATGTGACGCAGTGTCACCTTGCGGACCCGACAAACCCCTGTTCCGTTTCTTTCAGCCCCAAAGAATTGTATAAATACGCCAAACCGTACCGCATCGCAATGACCTTGTAGGCGAATCCGGCTGCGCATGGATCTCGGACAAAAAAGGGGGGCGGCCGATTAAGCCGCCCCCGTTGAAGTCGAGAACTCGTTGCAAACTGCACCGAGCCCTTCGGGTCGCAACATTGTGTTAGCCCGACTCCGCGACGATTGATTGTATGCAAGCGACAAGGCGACGGGCGGCGGTTTTTTTCTTGCTTTGCCGGGAGATGCGGCGCCGGTCCGGGAGCGGGGAATGGGCTCGACAGCCACTCGGGGAGACGGCATTGCGCACACCATGCTGTTCGATCTCGCCCGTCCCGCCCTGTTCGCGCTCGATCCCGAACGCGCCCACCGCCTGACCGTCCGCTCACTGGCACTCTCGCCGCGTTCGGGGCCGCCGGCCCCGGGGCCACTGGCGACCACAATCGCCGGTCTGGACTTCCCCAACCCGCTCGGCATGGCCGCCGGTTTCGACAAGGACGGCGAAGTGCCCGACCAATTGCTGGGGCTGGGCTTCGGATTTACCGAGGTCGGTTCGATTACCCCGCGATCGCAGGCGGGCAATCCGAAGCCGCGCCTGTTCCGGCTGGTCGAGGACCGCGCAGTGATCAATCGCATGGGCTTCAACAATGGCGGGGCCGAGCAGGCGCGTAAGCGACTCGCGCGGCGCAAGGGACGCCCCGGCATCGTCGGCATCAATATCGGCGCCAACAAGGACAGCTCGGATCGCATAGCAGACTACGCCGTCATGAGCCGGCTCATGGCCCCGCTCGCCTCCTATCTCGCGGTCAACATCTCCAGTCCCAACACGCCGGGGCTGCGCGCGCTGCAGGACGAGGGCGCGCTCACCGGCCTGCTCGACGCGGTGATCGACGCGCGCGGCGAGGGCGGACCGCCGGTCTTCCTCAAGGTCGCACCCGATCTCGAACCGGCGGATGTAGATGCGATCGCGCGCATCGCGATCGAACGGCAACTCGGTGCGCTGATCGTCTCGAACACGACGATCTCGCGACCCACCCTGCACTCGCGCCATGCGGGAGAAACGGGCGGCCTGTCGGGCGCTCCGTTGCGCGATCTGGCGCAGCAGCGCCTGCGCGACTTCCGCAAGGCGACCGGCGGCGCGATCCCGCTCGTGGGAGTCGGCGGGATCACCAGTGCAGAGGATGCCTGGGCGCGGATCCGCGCCGGTGCGAGCCTCGTCCAGCTCTACAGCGCGATGGTCTACGAGGGACCGGGCCTGCCGTGTCGGATCTTGCGCGGGCTCGAAAAACTGATGCACCGCGATGGTTTCGCTTCGATTGCCGAAGCGGTCGGAAGCGAATAGCCTCGCACGCATGATCAAACCTCTCGTCTCGTCCACCCTGCTGGCGCTCACCCTGTGCGGCTGCGCCACCACTCCCCCACTCGCCTCCTCCCCTGCCGCCACGCCTATCGCATTCGCCGGAGCCGTTTCTGCCGCCGATCCGCGCGCGCAGGCTGCGGGCGAGGAAATGCTTGCACGGGGCGGCAGCGCCACCGATGCCGCGATCGCGGTGATGCTGGCGCTGACCGTGGTCGAGCCGCAGAGTTCGGGCATCGGTGGCGGCGGCTTCATGGTTCGCGGCACGGAGGCAGGCGGTGTCGAGACCTTCGACGGGCGCGAGACTGCCCCTGCCGGAGCGACCCCCGAATGGTTCCTCGACCCCGACGGGAAGGTTCCGCCCTTCATCGAGTCGGTCCGCAGCGGACTATCGGTGGGCGTGCCGGGTAATGTCGCGCTCGCCGCCAAGGCACATCGGGAGCACGGCAAGCTCGCCTGGGCCGAGCTCTTCGGCCCCGCAATCCGGCTGGCGCGCGAGGGGTTCGAGATGAACCCGCGGCTCAATGGCATGCTCGCCATGGCCAAGGACCGCTCGGCGCATACGGCCGCCGCACGCGCGCTGTTCTTCGACGCCTCCGGCAATCCGAAGCCCGTGGGCACGCGCATTACCAACGAGCCGCTCGCACGGACCTTCGAGAAGATCGCCGCCGCGGGTCCCGAGGCGTTCTATTCGGGGGACCTTGCCCAGGAAATTGCCGCGACGGTTGCGGCCGACACGCCGCACGACGGTGCAATGACCTATAGTGATATCACGTCGTACGAGGCGAAGGCGCGCGAAGGTGTCTGCGGCAGCTATCGCGGCTATCGCATCTGCACGATGGGGCCGCCGACTTCCGGCGGGGTCGCGGTGCTGCAAATCCTGGGTCAGCTCGAACGCTTCGATCTCGCCGCGCTGGGCGAGCAGAACCCGGTCACCTGGCACCTGTTCGTCGAATCGCAGCGGCTCGCCTATGCCGATCGCGAACTCTATCTCGCCGACAGCGACTATGTCTCCGTGCCCGTCGCGGGGCTCGTCGATCCGGACTATCTGGCGCAGCGCAGCGCGCTGATCTCGGCAGATGCAACGCTGCCGAATGCGGTCGCCGGCACGCCGCGCGGAGCGCCGCAGTCGCTCTCCGATGGGGACGAGCCTGTCGAGCATGGCACGACGCACTTCGCGGTGGTCGACGCTCAGCGCACCATGGTCAGCTATACCTCGACCGTCGAGGGTCCGTTCGGGTCGGGCCTCATGGTCGGCGGTTTCTTCCTCAACAACGAGCTGACCGACTTCAGCCGCTCGCCCGAGGTCGACGGGAAGCCTGTCGCCAATCGCGTGGAGGGCGGCAAGCGTCCGCGCAGCTCGATGTCGCCCACGGTGATCTGGGACCCCGAAGGAAAGCCCTTCCTCGCAGTGGGCGCCGCGGGCGGAGCCACCATCCCCGTGCAGACTGCGCGCAGCATCGTCGGAGCGATCGATTTCGGCCTTTCGGCGCGCGCCATCCTCGGCCTGCCCTTCATCATGGCTTTCGATGACAAGGTGATGGTGGAGGAGGGCACCTGGCTGGAAGAACAGGCATCGGCCTTCCGCGCGCTCGGACATGGCGAGGTCTTCGTGCGCGAAGCTCCGGTGAAGGCCGGCGCGGTGCTGCGGGGCCCGAAAGGTTGGGACAGCGCGCGCGATCCGCGGCTCGACGGCAAGATCGAAACGCCCTGATCGCGCCAGCCATCCGCTTGCCGAGGCGCTGCGGGCGGCCTAAGCCCGCGCTATTGAATGGTCGCACAAGAAAATAACTGTTGAGGAGCCCAGCCGTGCTGTCGGATATCGATTCCGCCAACAACCTCGTCGAACTCTTCCTGAAGCGCGCTGCCGAGAAGGGCGACCTGCCGTTCCTCGGCGCCATGATCGGGGGAAGCTGGCAGACCATCAGCTGGAAAGAGGCGGCCGAGCAGGTCTGCCTGCTGGCGGAGAACCTGCGCGCGCTGGGCCTGAGAGATGGCGATCGCGTCTGCCTGGTGTCCGAGAACCGGCCCGAATGGTGCATCGCCGATCTCGCGATCATGGCGTCGGGTTGCATTACCGTACCGACCTACATCACCAATACCGAGCGCGACCACGCCCATATTCTCGACAATTCGGGAGCCAAGGCGGTCATCGTCTCGACCGAAAAGCTCCTCCGGCCGCTGCACGGCGCGCTGCAGGCCTCGGGCATTGCCGACCATGTCATCGGCATCGACGACCTTCATCGCCAGCAGTCGAGCGGGTTCCTCTTCCATCGCTGGGACAGCATGTTCGCAGGCGACGCCGCCGAGGCGCGCCAGGCGGTCGAACAGCGCATTGCCGGGATCGGTCGCGGCGACACCGCCTGCATCATCTACACCAGCGGAACCGGGGGTGCGCCGCGCGGCGTGATGCAGCATCACGGCGCGATCCTGTGCAACGTGGCAGGCGCGGCGGAAATCCTGATCGAGGACTTCGGCATCGCCGACGACGAGCGGTTCCTGTCGTTCCTGCCGCTGAGCCATGCCTATGAACATACCGGCGGCCAGTTCCTGCCGATCAGCGTCGGCGCGCAGATCTACTATGCCGAGGGTCTCGAGAAGCTCGCCAGCAACATCGAGGAAACCCGCCCGACGATCATGGTCGTGGTGCCGCGCCTGTTCGAAGTGCTGCGCACGCGCATCATGAAACAGGTCCAGAAGCAGGGCGGGCTGGCCGAGAAGCTGATGAACACCGCGCTGGAGGTTGGCGAGCGCCGCGCCGCAGGCAAGCCCAAGTTCGGCGACGGCCTGCGCGATGCGCTTGTCGGGCGCCTGCTCAAACCCAAGATCCGCCAGCGCTTCGGCGGCCGGATCAAGGCGATGGTTTCGGGAGGCGCCCCGCTCAATCCCGAAGTCGGCATCTTCTTCGAATCGATGGGGCTGACCATGCTGCAGGGCTACGGCCAGACCGAAGCCGGTCCGGTCATCAGCTGCAACCGCCCTGCCGCGGGCATTGCCATGCATTCGGTCGGCCCGGCAATGCGCGGCGTCGATATCCGTATCGCGGAGGACGGCGAAATCCTCGTCCAGGGCGAACTCGTGATGCAGGGCTACTGGCACAACGAGGCCGAGACGGAACGCACGATCAAGGACGGCTGGCTGCATACCGGCGACATCGGTCATGTCGACGACAAGGGCCGGATCGTCATCACCGACCGCAAGAAGGACATGATCGTCAACGACAAGGGCGACAATGTCGCCCCGCAGAAGGTCGAGGGCATGCTGACGCTCCAGCCCGAGATCGGGCAGGCGATGGTGGCCGGGGACAAGAAGCCCTACATCGTCGGACTGATCGTGCCCGACGCCGAATGGACGCTCGAATGGTGCCGCGAGCAGGGCAAGCAATTCGACTGCAAGAAGGTGCAGGAGCTTCCCGAATTCCGCAACGCGGTGCGCGCCGCGGTCGACCGGGTCAACAAGGATCTGTCGGTGGTCGAGAAGGTCCGCCAGTTCGCCTTCGCCGACGAACCCTTCACCATCGAGAACGAGGAAATGACCCCCTCGATGAAGATCCGCCGGCACAAGATCAAGGAACGCTACGCCGAGCGGCTCGACGGGCTGTACCGGAGCTAGTTTGGTTCGCTACTCGCCCTTGATGGCTCTAAACAGGGCTTGAAGAAACCAGACCATGGCGCGACCAAGCGCTAGGCCGAGAAGCGCAAAGGCGAGGGCGTAAACTGCAACTATTGCAGCCACTATTGATGCCTCTGTCAAAGAGCTATCTGCACCCAGTGAGGGCAAGACCAGAGCGCCGCCAACGCCCAGGACTGCGAGCGCGCAAGGCCAAGCGAATGGCCACGATTGCTTCGCGTCCTGCTCAATCCTGCGTGTATTCCGGCAATAAGGCCGGCCACCAGACCCGCGGCATAGAATAAGAAGAAATCAAACACCGCCTATTTCCTAGGCGCGAAACACAACTCCGTCCAACTAGGCCGCCGCTTCCTCGATGAACTCGGGGTAGAAGCTCGGCTGGCGATCGCTCCAGCCGGGCGCGGTGGCGGCGGCTTCGCTGAGCGACTGGAGCAGCATCTTGCGGCGCTCGGGGCGGATCTGCGGTAGCGCGGCGGCGGCACAGAAGGCGCTCGGCAGCCAGGGGCGCACATCGGCGGAAATCAGGCGCTCGTAGAGGAATCGGAAGGCGGAGAAGCTGTCGATCCGTTCCTGCGCGAGGTCGAAGGCGGCCACGCGGGTGAGCTTGCCGACGAAACCCTCGATGCTGTCGAAGCCCGACTGTTCGGGGATCGAGCTGCGCAGCGCCTTCAGCTCCTGATAGGCGACATACTGGCTGCGGATCGCGGCATTTTCGCCGGGATTGCGACCCCAGATGCGAAAGGCGTCGCAGCGGCTCAGACCGATGTCGAGACTGCGGCGGATATAACGCTGTTCGGCGGCGGTGAAGCCGGCGAACTCGCGCATTTCGGCGATAGTCAGCGATGCGGTATGCGTAACGGCCATGATGGCACTCCCCTGCTGCGAGGCCGAGTGTCGCCGAATATGGTTAACAAGCGGTGATCTGCGTCGCATCTCGCCGCCGTCGTGCCGGTCTTCGAGCCAAACGGCCTCGTTAACAAGGACGGCCCGAGCACATGCGAGATAAAGAGTCGCCGCGCACGAATCTGCAGGAGGCGCTAGATCAACCCGGCGAGCGGACTGCTCGGATCGGCATATTTGCGCGTCGCCATCCGACCGGCGAGATAGGCATCGCGCCCCGCCTCGACCGCCAGCTTCATCGCACGGGCCATGCGGATGGGATCCTTCGCCTCGGCGATGGCGGTGTTCATCAGCACGCCGTCGCAACCCAGCTCCATCGCCACCGCCGCATCCGACGCCGTGCCGACGCCGGCATCGACCAGCACCGGTACGTTCGCGCCTTCCTTGATCAAGCGGATCGTCACGCGGTTCTGGATGCCAAGCCCCGAACCGATCGGCGCGCCCAGCGGCATCACGGCAACCGCACCGGCATCCTCGAGCTGCTTGGCCGCGATCGGATCGTCGACGCAATAGACCATCGGCAGGAAGCCTTCCTTGGCGAGCGTTTCGGTCGCGGTGAGCGTTTCGCGCATATCGGGATAGAGCGTGCGCGCCTCACCCAGCACCTCGAGCTTGACGAGGTCCCAGCCGCCCGCCTCACGCGCCAGCCGCAGCGTGCGGATCGCCTCGTCGGCTGTGAAGCAGCCCGCGGTATTGGGGAGGTAGGTGACCTTCTTCGGGTCGATGTAGTCGGTCAGCATCGGTGCCTTGGGATCGCTGACATTGACTCGCCGCACCGCGACGGTGACGATCTCCGCGCCGCTCGCTTCGAGCGCAGCGGCATTCTGCTCGAAATCCTTGTATTTGCCGGTACCGACGATGAGGCGACTCCTGAAGGTCCGTCCGGCGACGCTCCAGGTGTCGTCGCCTTGGCCGCCACCGACGAAGTGGACGATCTCCAGCGTGTCGCCGTCGGCAATCGCGTGTTCGGCCAGCGCGCTGCGCGGCGCGATCACGCCATTATGTTCGACCGCGACCTTTGCGGGATCGAGCTCGAGTTCGCGCACAAGCTCGGCGATGGTGGCGGCAGCGGTGCGGCGGGTTTCGCCATTGACGGTGAGGGCAATCATGCCCGCCCACTTAGTCGGCGTGGCCGTCCTTGCAAGCGCAGGCATGGGAATGGCGCATATTCAGGATGTGTCCGAGCGACACCAGCGCAACCCCGATGATGGTCAGCACGGCTTCCTCGACCCCGTGCGGGACCGCCAGCGCCCCACCCATGAAGGTGAGCCCGGTCATGGCCACGACGAAGGGCGCGGCAACGCGATGGCGCAGCGCGCCCCAGCCGATCGCGACGCCCGCAATCAACGTCGCCAGGAGCAGGCCGAAGCGATGGATATCGGGCGAGAGGAACATTTCGCCGCCCAGACCGAGGCCCGACACGAGCACGATCGAGAGCAGGCAATGCACCGCACAGGCGCCGGAGAGGAATATCCCGGCACGGTCGAGCCTCCGACGAATCGGCGAAATGGCGCGTTGCAACATGACATGCCAGTTATGTTATGGTGTAACCTCTTTCAAGCGGAACCGTGAAAAGCTCTCCTCCGTTCGGCGGTTGCAGCCACCGGACCGGCGCTTTCGAGATTTGCACTTGCGCCGGGGCGACGCGCCAACCACAGACGGGACCATGTCGGATACATTCAAGCAGGGGCGCCCGGTCGCTCTGGCAAATTGGCTGCTGGTCACCGCGGCGATGGTCATCATCATGGTGGCCGTGGGCGGGATCACCCGCCTCACCGAAAGCGGGTTGTCGATCACCCACTGGAGCCCGATCACCGGAGCCATCCCACCGCTCTCCGAAAGCGCCTGGCAGGCCGAGTTCGACCTCTACAAGGCGACGGGCGAATACAAGAACGTGTCAGGGCCGGCAGGCATGGACCTAGCCGCCTTCAAGTTCATCTTCTTCTGGGAATGGTTCCATCGCTTGTGGGGCCGGTTGATCGGACTCGCCTTCGCGCTACCCCTCGCCTGGTTCTGGATCAGGGGCGCCATCCCCGCAGGCTACAAGGGCCGCCTCCTAGCCCTGCTCGCGCTGGGCGGGCTGCAGGGCGTGTTCGGCTGGTTCATGGTGCGCAGCGGACTTTCGGGGACGATGACCGACGTCAGCCACTTCTGGCTGTCGATCCACCTGCTGACCGCGCTTGTCACGCTCGGTGGTCTGGTCTGGACCGCGCTCGACCTGAGGCAGCTTGCAGCGCGCGATGCCGCGCCCGCGCGCTGGACGCTCACGGCCAGCTGGGTCGGAGCGATCGTCTTCCTCCAGTTGCTGCTCGGCGCCTGGGTGGCCGGGCTCAACGCCGGGCTCGCATCGGACAGCTGGCCGCTCATGCAGGGCCGCCTCATACCCGAATACGACGGCTCGAAGGGCCTATTCTGGGCCGCGACGCACGATCCCTTCCTCATCCACTTCCTCCACCGCTGGTGGGCGTGGGTCGCGGTTGTCGCGCTTGTGGTGATGGCACGCCGCGTAAAGCCGCTCGAGCGCAAGGCATCGGTTGCCATCCACTCGGCTTTCGGGACGCAGATCCTGCTCGGCATCGCCGCGGTCGTCACCGGCGTCGCCTTATGGGTGGCGGTGGCGCACCAGATCGTCGGCGCATTGCTCGTGGCGAGCTTCGCTTGGTGCGCCCACGTCCTTGGCCGGCGATGACCGCGCTGATCTATTGCCCCTTTCCCGACGCCGCGAGCGCGGAGACGATCGGTCGCACGCTGATCGACGAGCGACTGATCGCCTGCATCAACATCGGTGGACCGGTCCGCTCGATCTTCGCCTGGAAGGGCGCGGTCGACGAAGGCGAGGAGGTGCCCTGCCTGCTCAAGACGACGGCCAGACTGCTCGAACGCGCCATTGCGCGGCTCGAGGTCTTGCACCCCTATGAAGCGCCCGCAATAACAGGCTGGCATTGCGACGCGGCGGGGGCCGCGACGCAGGCTTGGCTCGACGCACTCTAGGCGTCGTCGTTCAGGGGGAGGGAGCATTGACCGCATACGACCGTCGCATGGTCCTGCGAGCCATGGGTGCGCTCGCTGCGGCTTGCGCCTGGGGCGCCAACCCGAAGGCCTGGGCCTCTGCTGCGACCTTCGTCATCCCACACCGCCCATTCATCCTGCGCCGCGAGCTCGAGCGCGGACTTGCCCATGGAGACTCGCTGCTGGTGATCCGCGAATGGCGGGGTCACTTCGAGCACTCCGAGCGTGGCACGCTGGTGGATGGAGCGCAGATTTCATGCACGGTCGACGCGCCGGCGGTGCTCGAACCGATCGCGGCCATCGAACGCGAACGCATCGCACCCGGGCCCTTTCCGGCGGAACTCGATGCCGAGGGAAGAATTGTCGACGATCCGGCCGTCACGGTGGGAACTGGCAGGACCGCTGCGGTGCGGGCCGCCCTAGTCGTGCTCGAGCGGCTGGGTACCTCGAGCACCGAAATGAGCGAGGCGCGCGAATATCTCGGTCAGCTCGCCGAGGCATCCGGCACGATCATCAGCGAAATTCCGCCCGATCTCTTCTTCCCCGTCGTCGGAGAGGCGAGCGAGCGTCGCGACCTCGCGCTGCCGGGCGGTGTGAAGGGCGAGGTTTTGGTTCAACTGGCCGCCCGTGCGGGACCGGGCGGCCTGCTCGAAAGCCTCGATCGCCGGATTTCCACCCGGATCGGCGAGGATGCCCGCAATTCGCGCGAAACCTGGCACCTGCGCGTGACCTGAAACAGTTGGGGTTTTATTTTACCCCACGCGAGAAGCGCGGAAATACTTGACTGTCAGCCGATCCGGCGCCATTTGCCGCGCGCTTCGCGGGTCCGTAGCTACGGATTCGCCGATTGGCGCCGCTGCCCCGAAAAGGCACGGCACGAACACTAGGAACGGAAACCAGCCATGAAGGCTCTTACGAAGGCCACCCGGTCGATCAAGCCGGCCGAGGTCGAAAAGAAGTGGCACATCATCGACGCCGAAGGTCTCGTCGTCGGTCGTCTCGCCGCCATCATCGCCAACCACCTGCGCGGCAAGCACAAGCCGAGCTACACCCCGCATGTCGATTGCGGCGACCACGTCGTCGTCATCAATGCCGACAAGGTGAAGTTCACCGGCAAGAAGCTGAACGACAAGGTGTATTACAAGCACACCGGCCATCCGGGCGGCATCAAGGAAACCACTCCGGCCAAGGTGCTGGGTGGCAAGTTCCCCGAGCGCGTCCTCGAGAAGGCTGTCGAGCGCATGATCCCGCGCGGCCCGCTCGGCCGTGCGCAGATGCGCGCGCTCCACGTATTCGCCGGCACCGAGCACCCCTATGACGGCCAGAAGCCCGAAACGCTCGACGTTGCCTCGATGAACCGCAAGAACAAGGTTGTCGCATAATGGCCGACGAAACCAAGAACGAAACCGTCTCGGATCTCGCCGATCTGAAGGACATCGCCGGTGACGCGCCCGAGGGCGATTCGGCAGACATCGCTGCAAGCGCCGACGTTCCGCTGCGCGAGCAGGAACTCGACGCGCAGGGTCGTGCCTATGCCACCGGTCGCCGCAAGGACGCCACCGCACGCGTCTGGCTCAAGCCCGGCAGCGGCAAGGTCATCGTCAACGGCAAGGACCAGGAAGTCTATTTCGCGCGTCCGACGCTGCGCCTGATCATCGACCAGCCCTTCACGATCACCGATCGTCAGGGCCAGTACGACGTCGTCGCCACCGTCCGCGGCGGCGGCCTGTCGGGCCAGGCCGGTGCGGTCAAGCACGGCATCAGCCAGGCTCTAGCCAAATACGAACCGGCGCTGCGCAGCACGGTCAAGGCCGCCGGCTTCCTGACCCGCGACAGCCGCGTGGTCGAGCGTAAGAAGTACGGCCGCGCCAAGGCCCGCCGCAGCTTCCAGTTCTCGAAGCGCTAAGGCTACCGATCTTTCGATCACCAGGGGGCGGTTCCGCAAGGAGCCGCCCTTCTTGTTTGTTGCCGCCTAGCGCTGCAGCAGCATGATGCCCCAGGCGAGCGCGGTCGCGGTGAAGAACAGCGGCCAAGACCACCAGACGTCGTACTGGTAGAGCTCGGCCCTATAGATTGCGAGTTGGCCGCCCCTGGAGCCCTGCGATCCGATCGCCAGCGCCACGACAAAGGTAAGTATCGCGCCCATTGGCGCTGCTTTGACGAGTTCCATCGACCTGAGCCTTCCCCTCAGTTTCCGGGGCCGAGCCTAGGTGCGTATCCTTTCGGCAAGGATGCTGGGCGCGCTTAGCGCTCGTGGTTTGGCAAGGCGGTTAACGGAGTCGCCGAAATTCAATGCACCGGCGGATCGACGCGCGGTATCTGATGGACCGGTGCCACGGGCTCGCCGGGCCTGCGCGGCGGCAGAGCGTTTTCGGGCACATCGTCAATTTGCATGTCGGGCGTATCGACGGCGTGGAGGTTGCGCACGGAAACCTTCAGCTTCTCGCCATCCCATTCGATCTCGTTGAAACTCGGCGGGGTCGAGCGCGTGCGCTGCGACAGCGTGCCTGCGCCGATCATCCGCACCGGGCCTTCAGCAGTATCTTCCATGATGTCGAAGGCATCGTGGACGTGACCCGAGAGGACCGCGGCGACACTGCGCCGCGCCAGTTCGCGCAGCGCCTTGCCGCCATGCTTCGTGAGCGCGGTGCCCTGTGTCCCGACTTCGCGGAGAGGGTGGTGAACCGCGACCAGCGCCCTCGTCCCGCGGGGCAGGGCATCGAGTGCCGCCAGACAGCGCTCGAGAGCAGTGCTGCTGACCCAGCCCTTCGACCAGTTCAGCCGGGGCTGCATCCGCACCGCGGTCTTGAGCGGGACGATCGCGAGGCAACCGATGTCGAGCTCCCTTTCGACCTTTTCCTGCATGCCGCGGAACCGGCGATAAGGCGCGAAAAACCGCTCGATCGGATTGAAATAGGGCATGTCGTGATTGCCCACTTCGACTGTGACCGGTGCTTCGAGCGTGTTGATCCACTGCGTCGCCGCCGCGAATTCGCGATGGCGCGCACGCATCGTCAGGTCGCCGGTGATCGCCACCGCGTCGGGCCGCTTCTCGGCAATCTCCCGCTTGACCCAGTCGAGTGCGCGATTGTTTTCGAGCCCGAAATGGATGTCGGAGAGGTGGAATATCCGGCGGAAGTCAGAAGCCATGCGCGGTCGCTAGCAGATCGACGGGACATTCCACCACCGAGAATTCGGCGCGGGAGCCGAGCGTCCCGGGTTCGCCGTCGAGAAGGACATCGAGGTCCTCGCCCGCGCAGTTCTCGATCACCAGCCGATCGTAAAGGCCGAGCCGTTCGTGCGGACCTTCGCGGAAACGCCGCCGCAGCAAGGCCCAGCCTTGCTGAAGGAATTCACCGGTGGTCTCGGGGCGATAGCCGTCGACCTGCAGGCCGCGATGACTCGGGACGAGCTCGATCAGCGGGTAGCCGTCTTCGTGACCGATCACCGGATCCACCATGCACACCCGCGGACCGCCCGTGGTCTCCGCAAAGGCCTCGCCCGTCCCGCGGGCGAGGCCGCCAATGTCGAAATCGCGCATCGCTTCACGCACTTCGCCCCAGGCGGTACCGGGCCCTACGAGCAGCCCGGCGTGCGCGTGGCCTGCGCTACAGCTCGCCATCATCGGGCGGACCGCGCGATAGGCACCGCGATGGATGCAGTCGAGGATTGCCTCGCAGTCTGTCTCCTCGCCATGGAGCCGCGCGCACAGGAGATTCATCGTGCCACCCGGCAAGACGAGCACTTCGCCTTCCCAGCCTGCCACCGCCTCGATCACGGCATTGAGGCTGCCGTCGCCCGTAAAGACGATCAGCCGGTCGACATCCGCATCGCGCAACGCGCTGCAGCGCGGCAGGTCCTCGGTCGGAAATTCGATCGTCTTCTCGGGCGACAGGTCGCGCGCCGCCAGCATCTGCTCGAGCGCGTCGCGCGCAGCATCGCTGTTGCTGCCGCTGCGCGCATTGACGACCAGCCATGCTTTCGTTGCTGCCATGTCGATGAAGCGCCGAGCCGCGATCGCGGTTCCCGCCCGTTCAAAATCGCTCGGTCAGCAGCAGCCATCCGGTTATGGCATTGAGGACGCTGTAGAAACCATAGACCCAGGCCGCAGTCGGCCAGCCATTGGCGGTCAGCAACATGCTGGCGAGCAGCATGAGGAACTCGAATAGGAGCGAGAGACGGCCGCCGCGCGCCCGCAAGGCTGCGGGTAGCGTGCCGACAAGCGGATGCCCCGATTCGAGCACGGCCTTGTGAATGGCGAAATTCGCTGTTCCGAGAAGGAAGAGGACGATGATCGGCATCGATCAACGCCTTACGCCCGTCGCCCGCCGATTGCCAATCGCGGTTGGTCGGCGATCATCCGCTACCGGTCCATTGTATTGGCTGTCGGTCGATCACAACGTGCGACTACAGTTGTAGCCATGCAATACAGTTCGTGCGGCGGGCCTCTCCCCCCAATGATCGGGTCCGCCGCAGACCCGGAGGAGAACCCATGAAGACGACCCTCGCAATCCTGGCCGCCGCAGGCCTCGCCCTGTCGGCCACCACGGCCCAGGCCAAATCGGTCTTGGTCACCTATGACGATCTCGATCTCGGCAGTGTCGCCGGCCAGAACGTGCTCACGCAGCGGATCGACAAGGCCGCGCGCGAAGTCTGCGGACACAAGCGCGGCGGCACACGCAACCTGCGCTTCGACATGGAAACCCGCGCCTGTTTCGAAAAGGCCAAGGCGAGCGCCGGGGCCGAAATGGCCGCGCGCGTCAACGACGAGGCCTTGGGCGGCTAATACCCCGAGTCCGCCCACCTGCGGACCCTGGCCGGATGCAGTCCCCCGGCCGGGGTCCATTTTTTTGGATCGCCTGGATTGGCTTGCGCGGACGCGATCAGCGTCCCGCCATCGCCTTGACCTTGGGCAGATACGTGCGACCGATGCGGAGCGTTTCGCCATCGTCCAGTTCGACCGACCAGACTCCCAGGCCGTCGTGTCGCAAGCCGGAAATGCGGTCCTTGCGGAGGATAGTCGATCGATGGATGCGGATGAACTTTTCGGGATCGAGACGCTTCTCCAACCCTGCGATGGTCTGCAGCAGCAAGTAGGTCCGGGCCGCTTCGCCCTCTCCGACATGCAGGCGCACATAGTCGCGTTCGGCGTCGATCCGGCCAACCTCCGATGTCGCGATGCGGATCAGCTCCGAGCGATGCGGGATCCACAATTCTTCCAGCCAGGCGCTCTCCGAGCGTTCGCCGTCTCCGCGTCGCGCCATCGCCCGAGCCACCGCCCGCTCGAGCCGCTCGGGCTTGACCGGCTTGAGGACGTAGTCGACCGCGTCGAGATCGAAGGCCTCCACCGCATAATTGTCATGTGCGGTGACGAAGATCACTGCCGGGCGCTGCCCTTTCTTCGCGAGTGCCTTGGCGACCGAAATGCCGTCGACTTCGGGCATGGTCATGTCGAGCAGGATGAGATCGGGCTGAAGGGCATCGACCAGCCTCAGGGCCTGTGCGCCATCGCTCGCAGTGCCGACGACCTGCAACTCGCCGATCTTAGCGCAGATGACCTGCATCCGCTCGACCGCGAGCGGTTCGTCATCGACGATCAGCGTCTTGAGTTTCTCATTCTCTTCGTCAGCCATGCTTCACCATCGGTAGCCTCAGTTCGGTTTCATAGCCGGTCAACGAAGGGCCCGAGACGATTGTGGCGGCATTGCCGAAACGCGCTTCGAGCCGGTCGCGGACATTGGCGAGACCGATGCCGAAACCGTGCTTGTTCTCCGTGGAATTCGCCACGCCCGGTCCGTCGTCGCTGACCGTCAAAACCAGCCGGCCATATTCCTCGCGCGCGGCTATCGTGATCGTCACCGGCTTGCTCGAGGCGGATACGCCGTATTTGACCGAGTTCTCGACCAGTGGCTGGAGGATCATCCCGGGCACCTTGTAGCCCGCCAGTTCGGAAGGCAGGTCGACCCGCACCCTGAGCCGCTCGGGAAAGCGCACCGATTCGATTTCGAGATAGTGCTCCTGCAAGTCGATCTCGTCCTCAAGGCTGACGTCGCCGGTCGAATCGTCGGCAAGGCTGTGGCGGTAGAAACGCGAGATGGTCTGGATCATCTGCTCGGCCCGCTCGGCCTTGCCCGTCATCACCAGCGCCGAGAGCGAGTTGAGCGTGTTGAACAGGAAGTGCGGGTTCACCTGGTAGCGCAGCGAACGGAGTTCGGCCGCCTTGGCCGCGCTGCGGAACCGCTCGCCCCGCCGTTCGGCTGCCCGGGCCTGCGCCCCCGCCAGCAGGGCGAGAAACAGGGCAGCCCAGGCGAGCAGCAGGAAATACCGCCCGATGGCGAGGTCGAAAGTCATGCGCCATTGGTCGAGCGAGGTGGGCGCGGGCGCGATGACCACGCTCTGCGGAGTCGCCTCTTCGGCATCTTCGACGTCTTCATCCATTTGCTTGCGCGGCAGGTCGATGAGCAGATTGCCGGCATCGTCCCGACGGAGCGCGATGCCGCGTTCCTTGCCCATTTGCTCTTCGACCTTGGCTTCGATCGAATCGAAGATCCAGCGATTGACCTGGGCGATCATGATGGCACCGGGCATCGCCGCGATCAGCGCCACGGCGATCTTGATTCCCAGCGCCCGGTTCTCGACCGCGCGCAGCAGCAGCCACAACAGGCCAGTCACCCCGACACCGAACGTGCAGACCAGCGCGCGGCGCCACAGCAGTTCGTCCTGAAATTCCAGCCCGACGATCACACCGCGCAGGGTGATGAGCAGGAAATAGCACAGCCAGACGCCGACCATCGAGGCCAGCACGACCTTGCCTGAGAGGCGTTCGCTTTCGGGATTCATCTGGCGTTCATCGATCGACACGCTTTGCGATGTGCCCATTTGCACCGGCAAATGCCAGCGCGGCGGTCGAACGGGCAACGCGGTTGGTCGAGCGTCCTGCTATTCGGCGGGTTCTAGGTCGCCTTCGGCGATACGGCGGCGCCATTCGGCGGGAGCGAGCGTGTGGACGTTGTTGCCCTCCGCATCCACGGCGACGGTGACCGGCATGTCCTGCACCTCGAACTCGTAGATCGCCTCCATGCCGAGATCCTCGAAGGCGACGACCTTGGCGCCCTTGATCGCGCGGCTGACTAGATAGGCCGCGCCGCCGGTCGCCATGAGATAGGCGACCTTGAACTTGCTGATCACCTCGACTGCATTGTGCCCGCGCTCGGCCTTGCCGATCATCGCCAGCAGACCGAGGTCGAGCATCATCTCGGTGAACTTGTCCATCCGCGTGGCTGTGGTCGGGCCTGCCGGGCCGACGACCTCGCCCATAACCGGATCAACCGGCCCGACGTAGTAGATCGCGCGACCCTTGAAATCGACCGGCAGCTCCTCGCCCTTATCCAGCATGTCGTGGATGCGCTTGTGCGCCGCGTCGCGCCCGGTGAGCATCTTGCCCGAAAGGAGCAGGCGGTCGCCATGGTTCCAGCTGGCCACTTCCTCGGGCGTGAGTGCGTCGAGATTGACGCGCTTCGCCGCCGCATCCGGTTTCCATGTTACCTGCGGGTACTCCGCTATGTTGGGGGGATCGAGATAGGCAGGTCCCGATCCGTCGAGCGTGAAATGCGCGTGACGCGTCGCGGCGCAATTGGGGATCATCGCCACCGGCTTGCCCGCGGCATGGCAAGGCCAGTCGAGGATCTTGACGTCGAGCACGGTCGACAGGCCGCCGAGTCCCTGCGCGCCCACGCCTGTCGCGTTGACCGCGTCGAAAATGTCGATCCGCAACTGCTCGATATCGCTCTGCGCCCCCCGCGCCTTCAGCTGCGCCATGTTGATCGGGTCCATCAGGCTGAGCTTGGCGAGCCTCATGCAATGCTCGGCGGTGCCGCCGATACCGATGCCGAGCATACCCGGCGGGCACCAGCCGGCGCCCATCGAGGGAATCTGCTCGATCACCCAGTCGACGATATTGTCGGACGGGTTCATCATCTTGAACTTCGACTTGTTCTCGCTGCCGCCGCCCTTGGCCGCGACGTCGACACCGACGGTGTCGCCCGGTACCATGTCGACCGACAGGACGCAGGGCGTGTTGTCGCGCGTGTTGCGGCGGGTGAAGGCCGGATCGGCGAGGATCGAGGCGCGCAGCTTGTTGTCGGGATGGTTGTAGGCTTGCCGTACGCCCTCATCGACGACCTCCTGCAACGAACGCTCGCTGTCGAGGCGGCAGTTCATGCCCCATTTGACGAAGACGTTGACGATGCCCGTGTCCTGGCAGATCGGCCGATGCCCTTCGGCGCACATGCGGCTGTTGGTCAGGATTTGCGCGATCGCGTCTTTCGCCGCGGGCCCTTTCTCGGCCTCGTAGGCTTCGCCGAGCGCGCGGATATAATCCATCGGGTGGTAATAGGAGATATATTGGAGCGCGTCGGCCACGCTCTCGATCAGGTCGTCTTCGCTGATGACGGTCATGTCGCTCATCGCCGCAAATTCCCATGTTGCAGATTTGCGCTCCCCGATAGGCGCGTTTGCCGCCATCGGTCAAAGCGCTTGGCCGCAAGGGGCCTTGCGCCTAAGGCAACCGGAGCTTGCATAAGCGTGTTATTGTTGTAATACAGCTCGCGGAACGACCATGACCCTGACCACCACTCGCCCCGATTTCGCTGCCGCCCGCAAGGCGATGATCGACAGCCAGCTGCGCACCAGCGGCGTCAACGACGCCTTCGTGCTCGAGCGCATGAATGCTGTCGCGCGCGAGGATTTCGTGCCCGAGAATGCCAAGGCGACCGCCTATATGGACCGCGCGATCCGGCTCGAGGATGGCGGCTTCCTGCCCGCCCCGGTGTTTCATGGAGCGATGCTCGCCGAAGCGCGCCCCTCAGTGGAAGACCGTGTGCTCGTGATCGATGCCGGCAGCGGCTATCTGCCTGCGCTGGTCGAACCGCTGGTCGGCAAGCTCGACACCATCGCGCCCGACACGGCGGCCAATGGCGGCAAGCGCGGCGACTATACGCTCGTCCTTGTCGACGGGGCTATCGAACATGTCCCGCCTGCGCTGGCCAAGCTGGTCACCGAAGGTGGCCGGATCGTCACCGGCATGGTCGATCGCGGCGTTACCCGCCTCGCGACGGGCCGCAAATCGGGCAAGGCGCTGGCGCTTCTGCCGCTTGCCGAAATGGGAATCCCGCGGCTCGGTGCATTCGACCGGCCGCAAAGCTGGAGTTTCTGAATGCATCGCGGAGGGATCGTAAAATCGCTGATTCTTGGGGCGAGCGTCGCAGCGCTGTCGCTGCCTGCCGCTGCCTGGGCTGACACGCTGCAGGAGGCCCTGACCGAAGCATATCTGCATAATCCCACGCTGCTCGCCGCACGTGCGGGCCAGCGCGCGACCGACGAAAACGTCGCCATCGAACGTAGCGCGGGCCTGCCCAGCGTCACCGGCACCGCAAGCTATACCGAGATCGTCGAAGGAGCATCGACAAGCGGTCCCAACCGCTTCTTCGGTGCGGGCGTCGACCTCGGTGTGCCGATCTATTCGGGCGGTGCGGTGCGCAATTCGATCCGCGGAGCCAAGAGCCGCGTCGAAGCGGGTCAGGCCGACCTTCGCGGGACAGAAAGCTCGATTTTCACCCAGGTGGTTGCCGCCTACATGGATGTGCTGCGTGGCGAGGCTCTGGCGTCGCTTTCGGGCAACCAGGTCGACGTGCTGACCGTCAATTTGCAGGCCACCAGTGATCGCTTCGAGATCGGCGATCTGACCCGCACCGATGTGGCCCAGTCGCAGTCGCGCCTCGCGCTTGCGCAGGGCGACTATCGCAATTCGCAAGCCAACCTCATCACCGCGCGCGAGAACTACATTGCGCTTGTCGGAAAGGCGCCCGACGATCTCCAGCCGCCGCCGCCGCTGCCCAACCTGCCGGCCAGCGTCGACGAGGCGGTCGATTACGCACTCGCTAACAATCCCGACCTGATCGCAGCCAAGGAACGGGCCGAAGCCTCGAGCTATGACATCGACGTCGCCGGTTCGGGGCGCCTGCCGCAGGTCTCGGTCTTTGCCGGTTACGATTACCAGAACACGCTCAATTCCCTGCGCCAGCTCGACGGCACCGTCTCCCCGATACAGAGCGGCAAGGACGCTCAGATCGGCGTGTCGCTCCGCATGCCGCTGTTCCAGGGCGGACGACCGGCGGCGCTCGAACGGCAGGCCCAGGCCCGCTCGGCGGCTGCACTCGAGCAGGTCATCGGCGCCGAGCGCGACACGATCGCGCAGGTCCGCTCGGCATGGTCGAGCTGGCAGGCATCGCTCGCGGTCATCGAGAGCAGCCAGGTGGCCGTCGATGCCGCGTCGTTGAGCCTCGAAGGTGTCCGCGCCGAGAATTCGATCGGCAGCCGCCAGATCCTCGACGTGCTCAACGCCGAGCAGGAACTGCTGAGCGCGCGAGTCCAGCTGGTGACTGCGCGGCGCAACGCCTATGTCGCGGGCTTCAGCCTGCTCGCCGCCATGGGCCGAGCAGAAGCGCGCGACCTCGGTTTCATAGGCGAAGGCCTGCTCTACGACCCGGTCGAAAATTACGACCGAGTGCGTGGCAAGGTTTGGGACTGGGACCGTGATCCCGACCCTGTCGCCACCGCCACGAGCACGGTCGATGTGGCCGCGCCCGATGCGAGCGTTCCCGAAGTTGGTGAAAACGAAACTGTTTCAGGCTATTGAACTCTTGTATCGAATCGGGACACGCCGATTCGCAATGGGGGCCTGAGTAACGATGCAACAGCCGGGTGAACCTTCGGTCGAGGAGATCCTCGATTCGATCAAGAAGGTGATTGCGCGCGACAACCGCGAGGGCGCTCTGCTCGAGCGTCGGCGGCGCGCTGCGCCGACGGCGAGCCACGGTCCCGCCGAACCCGCCGACGCGGAGGAAGCGGAGGAAGTTCTCGAGCTCGCCGAGGAAAGCGTCCTCGACGACGAGTTGCATGACGACGAGAGCGAGGCCGACGCGCTGACCCGCGGCGACACGCGTGAGGCCATGCGCCAGAATTTCGCCGCGCTCGCCATGCTCGCCAAGCCGGGTAAGCAGCCGCAGATCGTCCGCTCGGGCGAAACCTCGCTCGAGGGACTGACGCGCGAGATGCTGCGTCCGATGCTCGCCCAGTGGCTCGACGACAATCTTCCCGGAATGGTCGAGGATCTGGTCAAGGCCGAGATCGCGCGGATCGCCGGCAAACGCAGCTAGGCCTTGCCGCTCCCGAATTGACTGCCAAGGCGAAATCCCTGCGCAAGGCCGAAGAAGCGCTGGCCAAGACCGGTGGCGCCACGGCCCAGCGGCAGATTTTCCTCTGCGCGATCTCCGAGAAGCAGAAATGCTGCCGTTACGAGGAGGGCAAGGAGGCCTGGAATTACCTCAAGCGCAGGCTCAAGGAGCTCGGCCTGGTCGGGCGCGACGGCATGGTGCAGCGGACCAAGGCCGATTGCCTCCAAATCTGCGAGGCGGGGCCCATCGCGGTCATCTGGCCCGATAATGTCTGGTATCATTCCTGCACGCCCGACGTGCTTGAGGCGATCATCCAGCGGCACCTGATCGGTGGCGTACCGGTGGAAGAGTACCGGCTCAGGCCGGCCGACTAGTCCTGGTCGGAAAGCGGGTCGTCGATCGAATCGTCGTGACCCGTGCCCGAGGACAGGAAAACCAGCCCCATCAGCGCGCTCGTCAACAACATGGTGAAGCCGATGCCAAGCGCAGCGGCAATGTAATAGTGGATCGAGACCTCGTCGTTGCCCTGCTTGTAGAGCAGCGCCATGGCGATCGCCACCACGCCCACCGTGAGCAGGAACATGAAGCGCATGATGCGCCGATAGCGCGCCCAGGCAAAGGCGGCATTCCTGGGATCGTCGAGGGGAGACTTGCGGGCCATCGCGCGCGAGATGGTGGGATTCGGGGCAAGTTGCAACGCCGGGGTGCGGCTCGACTGGCTTTTTCGCGGCGGAGATGGCATTCTGTCGCCCCGAAAAAGAGAGAGGCACGCATATATGGACATCGCCACGCTGCTCGAGGGGCGTTCGACTTCCGACGTGGTTTCCTGCGCCATCGGCACCTCGGTTCGCGAAGCGGTGGCCTTGCTCGCCTCCAAACGGATCGGGGCGGTTCCCGTCATGGATGGCGACCGTGTAGCCGGCATCTTCTCCGAACGGGACGTCATCTATCGCCTCGCCGAGGAAGGCGATGCCTGTCTCTCGCGCCCGCTCGGCGAAGTCATGACCGCTCCGGCGATCACGGTCGAACTGAACACGGCGATCCTCGACGCGCTCGCGCTGATGACCCGGCGGCGCATTCGCCACCTGCCGGTGGTCGACAGCGACGCGATGTGCGGCTTCATTTCGATCGGCGACCTCGTCAAGGCGCGACTGGACCAGATCGAGCACGAGGCCGAGCAGATGCGCACCTATATCCAGACCGCTTGAGACGGGCGCGCCGGCTTCCTACATCGCAGCCATGACACCCGCCCCCCAATTGACCGACGCTGCCGCCGCACGTGTTGCCGCGATCGCCGCCAAGCAGGCCCAACCGGCCATCCTGCGCCTGTCGGTCGAGGGCGGCGGCTGTTCGGGCTTCCAATACAAGTTCGCACTCGCCGACGCGCCAGAGAGCGACGATGCGGTGAGCGAGAATGCCGGCGTGAAACTGGTGGTCGACCCGGTCAGCCTCGACCTTGTCGCGGGCAGCAGCGTCGATTTCGTCGAATCGCTCAGCGGTGCCGCCTTCAGGGTGGAAAATCCCCAGGCCGCAGCGGGCTGCGGCTGCGGTTCGAGCTTCGGGATTTAGGTTAGACCCGCGCTGGCGTTTCGGGCATCAGGTCCGCCATGCTTATCGCCAGCTTCAATATCAACGGAATCAAGGCCCGCCTGCCGCGCCTCAAGGAGTGGCTCGAGGAGACCCGACCCGCCGTCGCCTGCCTGCAGGAAATCAAGACGATGGACGAGGGCTTCCCGGCGGAGGAATTCGAAGCGATCGGCTATCACGCGATCTGGCACGGCCAGAAGGCCTTCAACGGCGTCGCGATCCTTGCCGATGGCGTCGCGCCGAAGGAAATCCGGCGGGGGCTGGGCATCGACGGGCCCAAGGACGGCGAGGGCGAGCAGGCCCGCTATCTCGAAGCCGAGGTCAACGGTGTCCGTATCTGCAACCTCTACCTGCCCAACGGCAATCCGCATCCGGGGCCCAAGTTCGACTACAAGCTCGCCTGGATGGATAGATTGCGCGCGCGCATGCGGGAGGTCTGGGCGGAAGAGGTCCCCGCGGTGGTGCTGGGCGATTTCAACGTCATTCCCGAAGACAAGGACGTCTGGTCGGTCAGTGCCATGGCGTCCGACGCGCTGATGCAGCCCGAATCGCGCGACGCCTATCGCCGGCTACTCGGCGATGGCTGGACCGATGCGATCGACACGCTCAATCCGCGCGGCGGAGTCTGGACCTATTGGGACTACCAGGCCGGGGCGTGGCAACGCGATCACGGTTTCCGCATCGATCATGTGCTGCTCTCCCCCGAGCTCGCCGACCGGATGGTCGGCGCGGGCGTCGACAAGGAGCACCGCGGGCGCGAGAAGGCCAGCGACCATGCGCCGGTGTGGGTCGAGCTGCGCGGCTAGCGCGCGCTCGGTGACCGAGGCCGCCACGCAAGGCGATGGCCTCCGATCACGGGAACAGCACGCTCAACGATAGAAGATGTGCGTATCGATCGTGGCGAGCGCCACCTTGCGGCGGCTCCAGCTCGGCCGGACGTAACGCGCATGGAAATAGACGGCATCCTGCGCACTGCTGTCCCACAGCCCGCGATGCGCGATGCGGGCAATCGCCTCGGCGCGCTTCCAGGCCTTCGAGCCGGTCCGGATATGGGGCATGCGGCCGTTTTTCACGAAGGAGAACTGCGCCCGTTGGTAGACGACACCGCAATAGCTCGAGGGCCAGCGGCCGTCCTCGGCGCGGTTGACCACGACCTGCGCGACCGCAAGCTGGCCTTCGAGCGGCTCGCCGCGCGATTCGAAATAGATTGCTCCGGCAAGGCACTGCAGCTCGTCCGAGAGCTGGCCTGCGGCGGGCATGGTGTCGACGAGTTCGCGCAGGCTGCCTACCTGCTGCTCTTCATCCTGTGTTTCGGAGTTGGCTTCCGACTGATCGGGAAGCTCCTGGACCACCGCCTTCTCGACGAAAACCGGCACCACCTCTTCGGTGAGCTGTGCCTGGCTGGCGGTGTCTTCGGTTGCCGCGGCCCCCACTTGGGCGTTGGCGCCGGAACCTTCGGCCCCGGCAAAAGTAGTAAGGGCAATCGCCGCGATAATCGCGGTGAACCCGGTAGCCTTGCGAATCATTTGTCACTGACAACTGAGCGGTTGGCGGTCTGTCGCAGGCTGGGATCCATGGCGCGTTTCTAGCGTCCCGAAAGTCGGATCCGTTGCTGGCCTGCCGGCCACCCCCCGTCTGCGTGCTTGCGTGTCGACCCCATTGTCGTCCAAACGCCGCCTGCGCATCGAAGTTCGCGGCCAAATAGTCGCAAATGAAATCAAGTCAAGTTAACGCGGCACCCCTGCGACGAACCGTTCCGCATTTTCGATATCCAGCTCGATCAGCCAGGAATCGGGGTCGGAACGCCTGCGGCGACTCAAATATTCGTCAAATTCTTCTTTTTTTCCATCACTTTGATCGCGCGCGCAAACGAATGCGCGCGAGCCGTCGAGGCTCGGCATGCGCTCCCACAGGCGGGTATTTTTGCCACAATGCGTGGTTAATATGAGAATGACGCCCGCGTCCTTTTCCCCCTTTTGGAGCACGACGCCAAAGCCGCCCGCGGCCTCTACCGCGCGGATAAGGCCGGAAACTTCGAGGTGGGCAGGCAGGCGAGCGTCCATGGCACTCAGGCGTCGGCGAGATAGCCGGGCAGGCTCGAGAGCGGAATGTGCGAGCGCATGAAGGTGCCTGTCCCCCGGCCGATCTCGTCGCCTTCGGCATCGACCAGCCGCGATTCGGCCACGAACACCCGCTTTCGCCCGCTGACCCAGCGCCCCTCGGCCACCACTTGGCCCACCCGGACCGGCTTGGTGAAATGCAGGTTGAACGAGGTTGTCAGCAGGAAGCGATCGGTCACGAAGGTATTCGCGGCGTAGAAGCCGGCGTCGTCGAGCATCTTGAAATAGATCGTGCCATGCGCGGCGCCAGCCGCGTGGTAGACCTCCTCGGTCACGTCGAAGGTGATGCGCGACGCGCCCTCACCGGTGATTTCGAGGTGCGAGGAAAACAGCGCATTGACCGGGGCCGAGGCATAGAGACTTTCGAGCGCACGGTAATGGCGCTCCGCCCCGCTTGATGCGGCCCCGGTCATTGCTGCTTCGCCTCCTTAGCGCGGTTCGACCCAGCCGATCGACCCGTCGTGGCGGCGATAGACCATATTGTGTTCGCCGCTACCCGCATTCTTGAACAGCAGGCCATTGGCATTCTGCAGGTCGAGCATCATCACCGCGTCGGCCACGCTGCATTCGGGAATGATCGCCTTGGTCTCCGCAATCACGGGCGGGCTGTCGGCGGTAACTTCCTCGTCGTTGTCGGGCTCGGGGGCAGCGAGGATGGTGTAGGCCGCCTCGGCTTCGCGCACCGCATGATCGGCCTGTTCATGACGATCCTTGATCCGGCGCTTGTAGCGGCGCAACTGCTTTTCGATCTTGCCCGCGGCGGCATCAAAAGCCTGGTGGACGTCGTGTGCCTCGGCGTGTCCCTTGAGGATCAGGCCCTGCATGACATGCGTGACGATGTCCGAGGTGAACGCGCCGCCCGGGCCCTTTCCAAAGGTAACGTGCGAAGAAATCGCCCTGTTGAAATACTTTTCGACGATGGAGTTCAACCGATCGCCGACATGCTCCTGAAGCGCTGCACCGGTATCGATCTGGTGGCCCGAAACACGAATATCCATCTTGGCGTTTTCTCCTTCTACCGTCCCCCGTGCGATCCCAACTCGCCAGCCCGCCCGTCGGTTTCCGATCGGGCCCCAATCACCCCCACAGGGGATTCTCTATCGCGGCCAAGAATTCGCGATGGCGCGCCAGTTCCGCCGCGCTTGCCTGGTGCGGACGCGGCTCGCGGCGTGGCCCTGCCGGCGCCTGGCGCACGACCTGGTCCAGCTGGACCGGACCCGTCTCAGCGGCGGACGCCTCGGCAGCGAGTTCGAGGCCGATCTGGCGACCGCCCTTGAGTTCGACATAGACCTGCGCGAGCAGCTCGGCATCGAGCAGCGCGCCATGCTTCACGCGGTGGCTACGATCGATCCCGTAGCGCGTGCACAGCGCATCGAGCGAGAGCTTGGCACCTGGATGGCGCTTGCGCGCCAACGCGACAGTGTCGACCATGCGACTGGTGCAGACCGGATCGAGCGCGCACAGTGCGAGCTCGGCGTTGAGGAAGCCGAAGTCGAAACCGGCATTGTGCGCGATCAGCGGGGCATCGCCGATGAAATCGAGCAGTTCGGCAGCATGCTCGCGAAACAGCGGCTTGTCCGAAAGGAAAGCGGCCGAAAGGCCGTGCACCGCTTCGGCGCCTGCCGGCATGTCGCGTTCGGGGTTGAAATAGGCGTGGTAGTGAGCGCCGGTCGGGACGAGATTGACCAGCTCGATGCAGCCGATTTCGACCAGCCGGTCCCCCGTCTTGGGGTCTAGTCCGGTGGTTTCGGTATCGAATACGATTTCGCGCATCGAGTCTTCTATCGGCCTCGTACCTTCAGATTACAAGAGGGTTACAATGAGGGGCGCGCACGGCTCGCGGCGCGCAATTCGGCCACCAGCGCCAGCACCGCATCCTCGGTCCGTGCCAGCGTGGTTCCGGTATCGACGACATGGTCGGCGCGGGCACGTTTCTCGCTGTCGGGCGTCTGCAGCGCGAGGATATGGGCGAACTTGTCCTCGGTCATGCCCGGACGCGCGAGGACGCGCTTGCGCTGCGCCTCGGCGGGAGCGGAAACCACGACGACCCGGTCGACCGCCGATGCGCCGCCCTTCTCGAACAGCAGCGGAATGTCGAAAACCACCACCGGAGCGCTTGCATGTTCGATCAGGAACGCCTCGCGCCTGCGCGCCACAGCGGGATGAACGATCGCCTCGAGCCGGGCGAGCTCTTCGGGATTACCAAAGACCAGCGCGCCGAGCCGGTCGCGCGACACGCCTCCTTCATCGGTGCTGCCCGGGAAAGCGGATTCGATCGCGGGCACCAGCTCGCCATCCGGACCTTGCATTGCGCGCACTTCGGCATCGGCATCGAACACCGGCACTCCGGCCGCCTCGAACATCGCGGCGACGGTCGATTTGCCCATCCCGATGGAGCCGGTGAGGCCGACGATCAGCGGGCGGGTCATGCGGTGAGCCTCTCGCGCAATTCGCCGTCATATTCGCGCGGCGGTTCGACCCCGAAGAAATGGGCGAAGGCCGCCGCCGCCTGGCCGATCAGCATGGAGAGGCCGTCGATGGTCTCGAAACCGGCCACCCGCGCGTTCTTGAGGAATTCGGTCTCAAGCGGATCAGTGACGATGTCGTAGGCGATGGATCCGGGGGGTGCATGGCTCCAGTCGAATGCCAGCGGCGGCTGCCCGCGCATGCCCAGCGGGCTGGCGTTAACGATAAGGTCGCAACACCCCTCGCGATCGTCGAAGGCGAAATCGGTGGCATCGGCAAAATGATCGAGTCGCACGGCATGATGTACGCCGCCGGAATCGAGTTCTTCGAGCAGAGCACGCGCCTTGTCGGAATTGCGACCGGCGAGCACGAGCGTGAAGCCCTCATTCGCGAGCCCTGCAATGATCGCGCGCGCCGCACCGCCTGTGCCGAGGACCCGCGCCATACGGAAATAGTGCCGGTCGCGCAGCCGCTCGGCGAGTGGTTCGAGGAAGCCCGCCATATCGGTGTTTGTCCCTGCGAGTAGTCGATCAAAGGCAGGGTACACTGTATTGACAGCGCCGATCGCACGGGCGTGAGCATCAACACTGTGCAAATAGGGCTGAACCGACTGCTTGAGCGGCATGGTGACGTTGCACCCTCGCCAGTTCAGGTCCAGCTGCCGCTCGGCGAAAAAGTCAGGAAGGTCTGCGGCGGTCAGGCGAGTGGCACGATATTCGGCATCGAGCCCCAGCTTCTCGATCCAGAAGCCATGGATCGCGGGCGACTTCGACTGGGCGATCGGATCGCCGATAACTTCGGCGTAAACGGTCACGACAGCAAGGCGCCTTCCGCCCGCAGGGCCTCGAGCACCTGCAGCAGCGGCATGCCGAGCACGGTGAACTGGTCTCCCATGATGCTTTCGAACAATTGCACTCCGGGCCCCTCGATGCGGAACACGCCGACGCAATACGAAACGGCGGGCCATTCGGCCGCGAGATAGGCGGCGATGAAGTCCTCGCTCAGCGCCCGCACCCGCAGGCGCGCGAAATCGGAGCCGATCCAGACGATCTGTCCCCCGCGCGCCAGCGCAGCGGCGCTGTGCAGTGTCATGATCTGGCCCGAGAAGAAGCGCAGGTGTTCGGCCGCTTCCTCGCGGCTGCCCGGCTTGTCGAAGCGCCGGCCGGCCACCTCGACCAGCGAATCCGAGCCGAGGACCAACACGTCTGGACGTGCAGCCGAAACCGTCGCCGCCTTGGCTGCGGCGAGCGCCTGCGCGATTTCGCCCGGCTCGGCACCCTCCATCTCGGCTTCGAGCGCGCGCTCGTCGACATCGGCGCCGAGCGCGGTAAAGGCGATCCCCGCCGCTTCGAGCATGGCCTTGCGCGATCCGCTGTTCGAGGCGAGCAGGATCTCGCTTCCCGTCAGATCGGTCATATCGGCTTGGCTCCTTGGCGCGTGCCCCGCGCTTCGCGTTCGTTATAGAGGCGGATCACCGCCGCGGCGGTCTCCTCGATCGAGCGGCGGGTGACGTCGATCACCGGCCAGCCATTGTCGGCGAACATCCTCCGCGCGAACTTGACCTCGTCCTTCACGCGCTCGTTGTCGACATAATGCGTTTCGCGCTCTTCGTTGAGCGTCAGCAGTCGGTTGCGGCGAATCTGGACCAGCCGCTCGGGGGCGGTGGTGAGGCCAACCACCATTGCGCGTTCGAGTTCGAACAACTTGGGCGGGGGCGGACTTTCGACCACCAGCGGGATATTGGCGACCTTGTAGCCGCGGTTGGCGAGATAGATGCTGGTCGGCGTCTTCGAGCTGCGCGAGACACCGGCGAGCACGATGTCCGCTTCGTCCCAATTCTCCCACCCCACCCCGTCGTCATGCGCGATGGTGAACTGGATCGCCTCGACCCGGGCGAAATAGGCTTGGTCCATCGCGTGCTGCCGCCCCGGCCGGCCATGCGCCTCCTGCCCCAGCGCCTTTTCCAAAGCCTCGGTCACCCGATCGAGAATCGGCACCGCCGGCAGGCCGAGCTGGGTGCAGGCCTCCTCGAGCCTTTCGCGGGTCTCGGGATTGACCAGCGTGAACAGCACCAAGCCCGGATTGGCCTTGAGTTCGGGGAGGATCCGTTCGAGATGCTGGCGGCTGCGCACCATCGGCCAGAAATGGCGCACGACATCGGCATCCTCGAACTGCGCGAGCGCTGCCTTGGCGAGCATCTCGAGCGTTTCGCCGGTGGAGTCGGACAAGAGATGGAGATGGACGCGGTTGGAGATTTCGGGGTCCTGCGGCCTGTGGAGAACGCGAGGCATAAACCACGGGAGAAAGCTGGCGACAAGTTCGGGACGGAAAAGCCTCCCCAATGCGAGTCATTCACGGGGCGATTCCCGCACAGCAAATGTGATTTATGCGCAGGGGTGGGGACAGCGAGGATAAGTTTGACTCGACTCATGCACGCTGGCGAGTCGCAATCCGGCTTCGGCCCTTTGCAGCGCGGGAGAAATCGGGCAGGGCCCGGTTATCCCTGAAATCCACAGGGCCAACAGACTCCTTCAACCCTTATATAAATATCATTATTTATTGGATTGGACTCCTCGATGCCCGGTCTCCTCCTCGATACGCTGAATGGCAAACGCGGTGATCGCGTACCCCTCTGGCTCATGCGCCAGGCCGGTCGCTATCTGCCCGAATATCGCGCGCTGCGGGAAGAGAAGGGCGGGTTTCTCGCCATGGCCTACGACAGCGAGGCAGCCTGCGAGATCACGCTGCAACCGATCGATCGCTTCGGCTTCGACGGGGCGATCCTTTTCTCGGATATTCTCATCGTGCCGCATGCGATGGGCCAGCATCTCGAATTTCTGGCAGGCGAAGGACCCAAGCTGTCGCCGCCGCTGGTCGATGCGGAGCTCGAAGGGCTCACCCCCGACCGCTCGCGCTACGAGCCGATCTACGAAACGGTGCGCCTCTGTCGCCAACGGCTGGGCGCGGAAACGACCATGCTCGGTTTTGCGGGTAGCCCGTGGACGGTCGCGACCTACATGGTGGCGGGCGAGGGCAGCCGCGATCAGCACGAGGCGCGCGCGATGGCCTATCGCGATCCTGCGAAGCTCGATGCAATCCTCGACCGGATCGTTGCAGAGACTATCGAATATCTCTCGGGCCAGATCGAATCGGGTGCGGAAGCGGTACAATTGTTCGACAGCTGGGCGGGCAGCCTGGCACCCGACGAATTCGAGCGGCTGGTGATCGCACCCAATGCGCGGATCGTCGCGGCACTGCGCGAGAAGCACCCCGATACGCCGGTCATCGGCTTTCCCAAGGGCGCGGGAGAGAAGCTTCCCGCCTATGCGCGCGAGACCGGGGTGCAGGCGGTCGGAGTCGACGAGACGATCGATCCGGTCTGGGCCGCGCGCGAGCTACCAGCCGGGATGCCGGTGCAGGGGAATTTCGATCCGCTTTTGCTGCTCGCGGGAAGCGACCGGCTCGAGAGCCGGGCCCGTTTCATCCTCGAGGCCTTCGCCGACCGGCCGCATGTCTTCAATCTCGGCCACGGGATCGATCGCCGGACGCCGATCGAGCATGTCGAGCGGCTGATCGCGGTCGTCCGCGCTTTCGAGGGGTGACGCGGGCATGTGCGATCCCTACATGATGGCGCGATGCAGGATGTCCTCGCGATGACCTATTACTGGATCAAGGCCGGCCACATCATCTTCATGGTGTTCTGGATGGCGGGCCTGTTCATGCTGCCGCGCCAGATGATCTACCTCCATTCCGCCGCGCCCGAATCCGAGGAAGCGGCGCTGTGGGCGAAGCGGATGGGGCTGCTGCGCAAGGTCATTCTCACCCCCAGCGTGATCGTGGTCTGGGTTCTGGGCCTGCTGCTGGCACAATCGATCGGCGCATGGAGCCAGGGATGGTTCCACGCCAAATTGGCCATTGTCGTGGCTCTGACGGCATTCCACGGCATGATGGTCGCCCGGTCGAAGAAGATGGCCGCCGGCGAACGACCGATGACCGAGAAGCAGCTGCGGATCTGGGGCGAGTTCCCGGGGATCGCGCTGGCGATCATCGTCGTGCTGGTCGTCGTCAAACCCTTCTGACGCGTGCCGCACCGAATGCGGTGCTCGTAGCCGCCGAGAAACCACACGTCGCTTTGTGAATTGACGCCCCATCTGCGCGGGCGTAACTGCACACCATCTACCGGCTACGGGCTTCGTCTCCCACGAGGCCGGGTCCGCTTTCTCCAAGCCCTTACCGACCCGCCGGCCATCCAAACCCGAATACCGAGTAAAACATATGCATCTCAAGGATTTGAAAGCAAAGACCCCAGCGGATCTGGTCGCGATGGCCGAAGAGCTGGGAGTCGAGGGTGCCTCGACCATGCGCCGCCAGGACCTGATGTTCTGCATCCTGCGCGAACTGGCCGAGGACGAGGAATACGAAGAAAAGATCATGGGCATCGGCACCATCGAGGTGCTGCAGGACGGCTTCGGCTTCCTGCGCAGCCCCGAGGCGAACTATCTTGCCGGTCCGGACGATATCTACGTCTCGCCCAACCAGGTCCGCAAATGGGGCCTGCGTACGGGCGACACGGTCGAAGGCGAAATCCGCGCGCCGCAGGAAGGCGAGCGCTATTTCGCCCTGACGACGCTCTACAAGGTCAATTTCGACGACCCTGATGCCGTGCGTCACCGCACCAATTTCGACAACCTCACGCCGCTCTATCCCGAGCAGAAGCTCAATCTCGACACGCTCGACCCGACGGTCAAGGACAAGTCGGCGCGTGTGATCGACATCATCTCGCCGCAGGGCAAGGGCCAGCGCGCGCTGATCGTCGCACCGCCGCGTACGGGTAAGACCGTGCTGCTGCAGAACATCGCCAAGGCGATCACCGACAACCACCCCGAGGTCTTCCTGCTGGTGCTGCTCGTCGACGAGCGCCCCGAGGAAGTCACCGACATGCAGCGCAGCGTGAAGGGCGAGGTCATCTCCTCGACCTTCGACGAGCCGGCCAACCGTCACGTCCAGGTCGCGGAAATGGTGATCGAAAAGGCCAAGCGCCTTGTCGAGCACAAGCACGACGTCGTCATCCTGCTCGACTCGATCACCCGCCTCGGCCGCGCCTACAACACCGTGGTGCCGAGTTCGGGCAAGGTGCTGACCGGCGGTGTCGACGCCAACGCCCTCCAGCGTCCCAAGCGCTTCTTCGGCGCGGCGCGCAATATCGAGGAAGGCGGCTCGCTCTCGATCATCGCCACCGCGCTGATCGATACCGGCAGCCGCATGGACGAAGTCATCTTCGAAGAGTTCAAGGGCACCGGCAACTCGGAAATCGTGCTCGATCGCAAGGTCGCCGACAAGCGCATCTTCCCCGCGCTCGACGTGGGCAAGAGCGGCACCCGTAAGGAAGAGCTGCTGGTCGAGAAGGACAAGCTCTCCAAAATGTGGGTCCTGCGCCGGATCCTCATGCAGATGGGCACGGTCGACGCGATGGAATTCCTCCTCGACAAGATGAAGGATTCCAAGACCAACGAAGACTTCTTCGCAACGATGAACCAGTAGGCGTTCGCTCATGCCTTGCGCTTCTGCGAGACGAGGCTTTCCCGTCAAAGAAAGGCGCAAGGTCTAGCGATGCATCGAATTCTCTACCGGTCGGTGGCCTCCGACGATTTCCGTTCGGACGATCTGTTCAAGGTCATCGAGGTTTCGGCCCGGAACAATCCCGAACGCGATGTCACCGGGTTCCTGCTCTACAAAGCGGGCCGATTCCTGCAGTTCATCGAGGGCCCGCAAGAGAATCTCGGAGTGCTGCTGAGCCAACTCGCAAAGGATCCGCGTCACCACGATGTCGAAGTGCTCGTGGACACTCCGGCATCTCGGCGATGTTTTCCCAAATGGCGCATGCAGCGCATCGGCTCTGACGACCAGGCAATTGCCGAACTAACCGATGCAATGCGCGCCGCCGGGCTGGACGAAAAATTCGCCGTGGAAATCGGGCGTTTCCTGCAAGCCTAACAGACCGTCAGCGGCTTCCTATTGCTGCGACTTGAGCTGCGCGGCCATCTGCTCCCACACCTTGTTCACCGCCTTCAGCGGGCGCACCATCACCTTGAAATCGACGATCATACCGTCCGCGTCGAAGCGGATCAGGTCGATCCCGTTGACGTGGATGCCGTCCATCTCGGTGGTGAACTCAAGCATGGCGTTCTCGCCGTCGACCAGTTCGCGAACGTATTCGAAACTGTCGTTGCCGAGAGTCTGTCCCGCAGCCGAGAGATAGGCGACCACGATCGCGCGGCCCCTTTGCGGCGTATGGACAACGGGTGAGTGGAACACCGCGTCTTCGTGGATGATGGCAGAGAGCGCCTGGGGCGAGGAACCGCTTTCGATCACCTCGTGCCAGCGTTTCAGCCCTAGTTCTGCCGACATGTCGCCTCCCCAAAATTAGCCGCCTGTGCGGCGTCCCAATCGGCAGCATATGGCGTCGATCCGGGATCGTCGAGCAGCTGGTTCGGTTCGAGGAAGCTGTAGATATGGTCGATGCTCGCCGCGCGGGCGGAATCGAGCCGTTCGGAGATGTGGCACGGTTCGATGTGCCACGGATTGTCGAGGCCCATGGCGACCACCATCTCGCGCAGCGAATGGAGCGTGTGACGCTGGAAACGAGCGACACGTTCGGCCTTGTCGCCGACGACCAGGCCGCGCTGGCGAGTCGAATCCTGCGTCGCGATGCCGGTGGGGCAGGCATCGGTATGGCACTTCATCGACTGGACGCACCCCAGGGCGAACATCATCGCCCGGGCCGCATTGCACCAGTCGGCACCAAGCCCGAGATTCATCGCCATGCCGGCGCCCGAGTGGACCATGCCCGCCGCCGCGAGCTTGACCTCGCCCTTGAGACCCGTGCCGACGAGAGCGTTTCGAACGATGATCAACCCTTCGCGCAGCGGCATGCCGACGCGGTTGGAGAATTCGACTGGTGCGGCGCCGGTCCCGCCTTCGGCCCCGTCGACGACGATGTAGTCGAGCCGGATGCCGGTCTCGCGCATGGCCTTCATGATCGCGAAGACCTCGTGCGGCTTGCCGACGCAGAGTTTGATGCCGACCGGCTTTCCGCCCGACAGATCGCGGAGCCTGGCTGCCCATTCGAGCAGTTCGGTGGGAGTCGAGAATGTCGAGTGGGCGGCCGGGCTGATGCAGTCCTTGCCTACCGGTACGCCGCGCGCTTCGGCGATCTCCTCGGTTACCTTGGCGCCGGGCAGGACCCCGCCGTGGCCGGGCTTGGCGCCCTGGCTGAGCTTGATCTCGACCATCTTGACCTGGTCGGCCTGCGCGGTGTCGGCGAAGCGGGCCGGATCGAAATTGCCGTCGTCGTCGCGGCAACCGAAATAGCCGCTGCCGATTTCCCAGACGAGGTCGCCTCCGTGCGAGCGGTGATAACGCGACAAGCCACCTTCGCCGGTGTCATGATAGAAATTGCCCGCCGCCGCGCCCTTGTTCAGCGCCATGATCGCATTGGCCGACAGCGAGCCGAAGCTCATCGCCGAGATGTTGAGTAGCGAAGCGGAGTAGGGCCGGGCGCATTGTTGCCCCCCGACATCGACCCGCCATTCGATCTCGGCCCTTTCATTCGGTACGATGGAATGAGCAAGCCATTGATATTCAGCGGAATAAACGTCAAGCTCGGTCCCGAAGGGGTGCGCATCGAGCTGTCCCTTGGCGCGGGCGTAGACCAGTGATCGCTGGTCGTGGTTGAAGGGCCGCCCCTCGAGATCGCCTTCGACGAAATAGGCGCGTGCATAGGGCCGCAGGTCTTCCATGATCCAGCGAATATGCGCCAGCAGCGGGTAGTTGCGCCACAGCGTGTGGCGCCGCTGGAGCAGGTCGTAAGCAGCAAGGATCAGCAGCGGCATGGTGACGAACAGGCCCCCACGGAGGGGTGTCACGATGGCGAAGACGCTGGTCAGGAGCAGGACCGACACCGTCGGCCCGAAGCGCATCAGCAGCTCCGAGGATCCGCGAATCCTTGCGAGGTTGCGCATCAGCCGAGGTGTTCGGCGAAGAACTTCGCCGTGCGCTTGTCGGCCAGCTGGGCCGCTTCCTCGCTACGGCGTTTGCCGAACTCGGTGGCGAAGCCGTGGTCGAGGCCCTCGTAATCGTGGAGCGTGACCTTGGGATGGTCGTCGAGGCCGTCGTGCATGGCCTTTTGGGTGTCCTTGTCGACGAAGCCGTCCTCGGTCGGGATATGCAGCATGAGCGGATGCGCGATGGCGTGCTTCTCGCCGAGCAGGCCGTCGATGCCGACGCCGTAATAGCCGACGCTGGCGTTCACGTCGGTGCGTGCCGCGGTCATGTAGGCAAGCCGGCCGCCGAGGCAGTAGCCAACGCAGCCGACCTTGGGCACGCCCTCGGTGTTGCGGATGTGATGGATCGTCGCCTCGATATCGCGGATGCCCTGGTCCTGGTTGAACTTGCCCATCAGGTCGAGCGCGCGCTGGAATTCGGGTTCGACATCGGGATCGAGCTCGACTCCCGGTTCGAGGCGCCAGAACAGGTCGGGCGCGACCGCGAGATAGCCTTCCTCGGCTAGCCGGTCGCATTTGCGCCTGATGCCGGCGTTGACCCCGAAGATCTCCTGGATGACGACGATTGCGGCGCGCGGGCTGTCGGCCGGTCGGGCGACATAGGCGGTGAAGCTGTCGTTGCCCGAGAGGGTTTCGATGGTGACGGTCTCGCTCATGGTGGGTCCCTCGCTGCGATTGGTGTCTTACGCTTGCATGACGCGTGATGCGGACCCAAATAGGGCCTTGCAAGAGGTAACGGAGAAAGCGCGATGAAGGTCCATATCGAAATCGACTGCACGCCCGAAGAAGCGCGGACCTTCATGGGGCTGCCCGATGTCGGCAAGGCCAACGACATCTATGTCGAGATGATGTCGAAGGCGATGAAGGGCGTCAGCAACACCGACCAGCTGCAGGAATATGCCAAGCAGCTCGCGCCGATGGGGCAGGCCGGCTTCAAGCTGTTCCAGAGCTTCATGGAAGGCGCGAACAACGCGAGGGGCGCTTCGAAGCCCAGGACCGACGACGACTAGGATCGCCCAGGCGCGATGAACGAGACGATCTATGCCCTGTCGAGCGGGGCGCCGCCCGCCGCCATCGGGGTGATCCGGATCAGCGGTCCGCGCGCGGGTGAGGCGCTGGCGCAGCTTTGCGACACGATGCCGCCGCCGCGTTCGCCGCGCCTCCGGCAGTTGCGCGATGGCGATGGCGAGATGCTCGACCGCGCGCTGGTGTTGTGGTTTCCGGGCCCGGCCACGGCGACGGGGGAGGATCTCGCCGAATTGCATTGCCATGGGGGCAGGGCGGTCGTTGCTGCCATCCTCGCTGCTCTCGGCGCGATCGAAGGGCTGCGCGAGGCCGAGCCGGGCGAGTTCACCCGCCGCGCCTTCGCCAATGGCCGGATCGACCTCGCTGAGGCAGAGGGGCTGGCTGATCTGCTTTCCGCTGAAACCGAATTGCAGCGCCGCGGGGCGATGATGGCTGCGGGCGGCGAATTGTCGCGACGCATTGAAGGCTGGCGCGACCGCCTGCTGGGTTTCGCTGCAGCCATCGAGGCAGTGATCGACTTCGCCGACGAGGACGATGTCGCCAGTCTGCCTGCCGATTTCGGGAATGAACTGGGGGCACTGGCGGGCGACATCCATCGCGTCGCTGAGCGGCCTGCGACCGAACGGCTGAGGGACGGGATCAGGGTGGTTCTGGCCGGACCGCCCAACGCCGGGAAGTCGTCGTTGTTCAATGCCTTGCTTGCCGATGAAGCGGCGATCGTCACCGCCGAGGCGGGAACTACGCGCGATGTCCTGGAGCGCCCGGTAGCGATCGGTGGCATACCCTTCGTGCTGGTCGATACTGCAGGCATGCGCGAGGAGGGCGCGGGAGCCATCGAGGCGATCGGCATCGAGCGCGCCCGGCGCGCGGTTCAAGGCGGGGAAATCGTTCTCTGGCTTGGTGACGCTGCGGACAAGCCGGAGGGCGCGGTACTCGTCCATTCGAAGGCCGATCTCGAAGAGCCCGACTATGCGGCGGACCTGGAAGTTTCAGCCGTAACCGGTTCGGGGCTCGATGATTTGACGAATTTGCTCGTCGAGAGGGGGCGGGCGGCCTTGCCTCCGGTCGATCGGCTCGCCTTCAATCGCCGCCAAAGCGGGTGGGCGCTTGCAGCCGCGACATATATCGAAGCGGTCGAGGTCACGGGAGATCTGCTGCTGGCGGCGGAAAATCTGCGCAGCGCGCGGCATGCGCTCGACCGGCTGGTCGGGCGTGATTCGACCGAGGAAATGCTCGATGCGCTGTTCGGGCGGTTCTGCATCGGCAAGTGATGTTTCACGTGAAACATGCGGGCTTTGACGCGAATCCCCGCGCGAGCTAAGGCGCGCATCCCATGCATTCATTCGATGTCCTGATTGTCGGCGGCGGCCATGCCGGGGTCGAGGCGGCCTGCGCGGCGGCCCGGATGGGTGCGCGCACGGGGCTCGTGACGCTCGAACTCGACAAGATCGGCGCAATGAGTTGCAATCCCGCGATCGGTGGGTTGGGCAAGGGCCATCTGGTGCGCGAGGTCGATGCGCTCGACGGCGTGATCGGTCGCGCTGCCGATGCGGCGGCGATCCACTATCGGATGCTCAACCGCTCGAAGGGGAGTGCAGTCTGGGGCCCGCGGGTCCAGGCCGACCGGCACCTCTTCCATGCAGCCGTGCAGGAGATGGTTGCTGCTCAGCCGAACCTTGACTTGGTCGCAGGTGAGGTGGCTGCGCTGCGTCTCGAGGGGGGCAGGGTCGCCGGTATCGAGCTTGCCGACGGCACGGCACTGGCCTCGAGGGCGGTTGTGCTCTGCACCGGGACCTTCCTCGGCGGAGTGCTCTTCCGCGGCGAGGAGCGCTTCGAAGGCGGGAGGATCGGCGAGGGCGCCGCGCACCGTCTGGCGCAGCAATTGCGCGCGGCTGACCTGCCGATGGGCCGCCTCAAGACCGGCACGCCCCCGCGGCTCGACGGGCGGACGATCGACTGGGCAGCGCTCGAAGAACAGTCTTCTGACGGCGAAGCATGGACCATGTCCTCGCTGACCCAAGGCAGGGCCAATCCGCAGGTCTTCTGCGCGATTACGCGCACCAACGCGCGCGCGCACGACATCATCCGCGCGAATCTCGACCGTTCGCCGCTGTTTTCTGGTGCGATCGGCGCTTCGGGCCCGCGCTACTGCCCGTCGATCGAGGACAAGATCCATCGTTTCGGCGACCGCGAGGGGCACCAGGTCTTTCTCGAACCCGAGGGGCTCGATACCGAACTGGTCTATCCGAACGGTATTTCGACTTCGCTGCCCGCGGACGTGCAGCTCGCCATGCTGCGAGAGATGGATGGCCTGAGCCGCGTCGAGATGGCCGTCCCAGGCTATGCGGTCGAATACGACCATATCGACCCGCGCGCGCTGGGTTCCTCGCTCGAACTCCACGCCATTCCCGGCCTCTTTTGCGCCGGCCAGATCAACGGCACGACGGGCTACGAAGAAGCGGCGGCGCAGGGCCTGGTGGCGGGAATGCAAGCCGCGGCTTCGGTTCTCGATATGGAGCCCGCCGCGCTCGACCGGGCCAACTCCTATATTGCGGTCATGCTCGACGATCTGACGCTGCAGGGGATCACCGAGCCCTATCGCATGCTCACTTCGCGCGCCGAGTATCGCTTGCGGCTCCGCGCCAGCAACGCCGATACGCGACTTACCCCGTTGGGCATGGCTTGCGGCCTCGTGGGACGCGAGCGCAGCGAATGGTACGAGCGACGCGAAGAGCGGCGCGCACGATACGACGAACAACTCGCCAGCCCCATCCACGCCAAGGAATTGGTCGCGGCAGGGTTTCACGTGAAACAGGATGCCGGCCAGCGTCCGGCGGTGGACTGGCTCGCAGGCGGGCATGCGGACATCGCCGGGCTCGCGCCCTGGCTTGAGGGCGTCGATCCGGCCGATCCCCTCGCCATCGAACTGGCCGAAGATGCGTTCTACGCGCCCTATCTCGCCCGCCAGCAGGCCGAGCTCGCCGATCTGCGGACCAGCGAGGCGCAGACACTATCGCCCGATTTTCCCTTTGCGGACGTTCCCGGACTCTCGAACGAGATGATCGAACGCCTGTCGCTCGCGCGACCCGAATCGCTTGCTGCGGCCGGGAGGATTCGGGGAATCACGCCTGCGGCGCTCGCGGCCCTGCTGGTTCATGCGCGCAAGCGCGATCGCGCCGCATGATAGCGTCCGAAGAACAGGCAAGGGCCTATGTCGGGAGCTTGTGCGACGAGGAGGCGATGGACCGTCTGTCCTTGCTCGTCGGAGACCTGGTCGAAGAAAACCAGCAACAGAACCTCGTCGCGAAGGCGACGCTGGAGACAGTTTGGCAGCGGCACATCGCCGATTCGGCGCAGCTTCTCCCGCTAGGTTCGCCCACGGAGGGTACCTGGCTCGACCTCGGGAGCGGCGCTGGCTTTCCCGGCCTGGTGATCGCGGCAATGCGCCCCGAGGCGCCAGTTGTTCTCGTGGAGTCCCGCAAGCGGCGCGTCGAATGGCTCAATCGCGCCTTGGCCCGTACGGGCCTCTCCAATTGCCGTGTAGAAGGTCGCCGCTTGGAGCAGGTCGAGCGCTTCGCCGCGGGGACGATCTCCGCGCGCGCCTTCGCTCCACTCGATCGTTTGCTCAGCTTATCTGCACGCTTCTCCACAGGCGCTACCTCATGGGTGTTGCCCAAGGGGCGTTCGGCAGAGCAAGAAGTGCAGGGGTTGCCCCGGGCCGGTCGCGCCATGTTTCACGTGGAACAATCGCTGACGGACCCTGAGGCGGGCATCGTCGTCGGCCGCGGGCAGTGGAGCGAAAAGTCATGATCACCATCGCAATCGCCAACCAGAAGGGCGGGGTGGGCAAGACCACCACCGCCATCAACATCGCCACGGCGATGGCGGCGACCGGCTGGAAGACGCTGCTGATCGACCTCGATCCGCAGGGCAACGCCTCGACGGGCCTGGGAATTCCGAGCGCGGCGCGCGAGAATACGAGCTACGACCTGCTGCTTGACCAAGCCACCCTCGCCGAATGCGCGCAGGAAACCGAGATTCCCGGGCTCGACATTGTTCCCGCGACGCAGGATCTTTCGGGCGCCGAGGTCGAGCTGGTGTCGGTCGAGGACCGCACCGGGCGGCTGACCAAGGCGCTGTCGGCCCAGGCGCGCGGTAGTTTCGCCGGTTACGATGCCTGCTTCATCGATTGCCCGCCCTCGCTCGGCCTGTTGACGCTCAATGCGCTCTGCGCGGCCGATACACTGATGGTCCCGCTGCAATGCGAATTCTTCGCTCTCGAAGGCCTCAGCCAGCTGCTGCAGACCGTCGAGCGCGTCCAGCAAGGCTTCAATTCCGATCTCGGCATCGTCGGCGTGGTGCTGACCATGTTCGATCGCCGCAACCGGCTGACCGACCAGGTCGCCGACGATGTGCGCGACTGCCTCGGCAATCTCGTGTTCGAGAACGTCATTCCGCGCAATGTGCGTCTGTCGGAGGCGCCGAGCCACGGCATGCCGGCACTGGTCTACGACCATAATTGTCCGGGAAGCCGGGCCTATATCGGGCTGGCAAGAGAACTGATCGGGCGGCTGCCCGAGAAGAGGAAGGCGGCATGAGCGAGAATACCGCGAATACGGGAGCACGACCGATCGATCGCAAGAAGAAGCTTGGGAAGGGGCTGGGCGCTCTCCTGGGCGAGACCCGGCGCGAGGAACCGCTTGTCCGGGCCGGTCAGACGGCCAACGCCGGCGGCGCAGCCGGACCGGCTGACGTGGCGGCGGGTTCGACACCGCTCGAAGGGCTCGCCTCGATCCCCGTAGCCGACATCGAACCGCTTCCGGGACAGCCGCGCTCGCGTTTCGACGAGGAGAGCCTCGATGCTCTCGCCTCCTCGATCGCGGCGCGCGGGGTCATCCAGCCGGTCATCGTCACGCCGCTCGGGCGCGGTCGCTATCGCCTCGTCGCGGGCGAACGCCGCTGGCGGGCAGCGCAGAAGGCGCGGCTCCACGAAATTCCCGCGCTGGTGCGCGATCTCGACCAGCGCGAGGTGATGGCGCTGGCGCTGATCGAGAACCTCCAGCGTGAGGATCTCAATCCCGTCGAAGAGGCGCGCGCCTATCACAAGCTCGCCGAGGACGAAGGAATGACGCAGGCCGAGATCGCCCGGCTGGTCGACAAGTCGCGCAGTCACGTGGCCAATTTCCAGCGCCTGCTCGCACTGCCCGATACCGTTCTTGCGCTGCTCGCCGATGGTTCGCTGTCGATGGGTCATGCCCGCGCACTCATCGGGCGCGAGGAAGCGGTCGATCTCGCGCGCCGCGCGGTCGCCGACGGCCTTTCGGTGCGCGAAATGGAAGCGCTGACGCGCAAACCGCGCAGCACCGCCACGGGTGCGGGCAATCCGCCCGCCGCATCCACGGGCGAAGACAACGCCGACATTGCCGCCGTGCAGGGTCATCTCGAGGAATTCCTCGGCATGCCGGTGAAGATCACCACCGAGAGCACGCCCAACACCGGCAGCGTGACCATCCGCTATCGGACGCTCGATCAATTAGACCTTATTTGTCAGAGGCTTACGGGCGGCGATATCTAAGCCGCACTTGGCTATTTGACCGGCCACGCCGGCGGCAAAACCGTTGCGATAGAGCGTCTTACCGCGGCATCGCGACCGTTACCGGCACGAGCATGTACTGTCCGGGCTGGCTGTACTGCACGCGGCCCGCGCTGGCGTTGGCCTGCTGCATATAGTCGTCGAGATAGGCCTCGCACTGGCCGTAGCTGTTCGTCCGCCGATCCGCGCGATCATCGATAGCGTCGCCGACGGCCATTCCGGCGAGCGCTCCGGCTCCCGCGCCGATGAGCGTGCCGGCAGTGCGATTGCCGCGTCCCGCAATGCGGTTGCCAATGACGCCACCTGCGGTTGCGCCGACCAGCGCCCCGATTACCTTCCCGCGGTCGCTGTCATTCTCGTAGGTATCGAGCCGCGAGCGACATTCCTCGAGCCAGGAATTGCGATCGAAAGCAACCAGCTGCGCACCGGCGGGCAGATAGAGCTGGGTCGAGACCTGGCCCGGCTGGTAGCCGTAGCCATATTCGACCGGCTGGACTGGCTGGACCTGCTGCACGGGCGCATCGCGATAGATCACCCGCGAGGCACCGGAAGTGGGCTGCGCATAGGTCACCGGGGCCGGATAGGCATAGAGCACCTGAGGCGGCTGCTGCACGTAGACGTAGGTCGGCTGCACTTGCGCTACCGTCGTGACCGGTGCCGCATTGCGCGCCGGAATGGTCCGCGCCGCGGGCAGGGGGGTACCCGCTTCGGTGACCGGCATCGTGCTCTGGGGCTCCGACGGGTCGATCGACTGGATCGTCGGCGATTCGACGAAGACCACGGCGGGCGCTTCGGCGTTGGGTACGGTTTCGGTCACGACATCGTCGTCGAGCTCGGCCTTGGGCTGGGCATATTCGTACTGGCCGGTCTCGTAGGACAGCGTGCTCTGCGCCAGCGCCACGCCGGGAAGCACGGCGAGACCGGAAGCGGAAAGGACGAGGGCGGTACGAACGAACATAACTCGGGCTCCTTCAGGCGACTCGGCGCATGGCCGACCCGCTGTGGTTACCGCGATGTTAGCATTCCGCGGCCCGAGCGCAAAAGCGGAGCCCGCGCTGTGCCGCTATGGGGCAGGCGGGATCAGATCCGTTCCGCCAGCAGGGCGGCAAGCGCTTCGATGCCCGCCGCATCTTCTTCATCGAAACGCGCGGTCAGCGGGCTGTCGAGGTCGATAACCGCGATCACCGTGCCTTTGCGGCTGACGGGCACAACCAGTTCCGAATTGGTCACCGCATCGCAGGCAATGTGACCCGGAAAGGCGTGGACGTCCTCGACCAGCTGGGTCTTGCCCTCGGACGCCGCCACCCCGCAGACCCCCTTGCCGAGCGGGATGCGGATGCAGGCCGGGCGGCCCACAAAGGGACCGAGCACCAATTCGCCGTCGATGACGCGGTAGAAGCCCGCCCAGTTCAGATCGGGCAGGAAATCGCCCAGCAACGCGGCGACATTGGCCATATTCGCTACGCCGTCGGGCTCGCCGGCGGTGAGCGCGTCGGCCGCGTCGACCAGCTGGCGATAGGCTTCGGGCTTGGGCGTTTCGGCATGGGGGCGAAAATCGTACATGCCGCGCGATGTAGCGCGCGCAATCCCCGCTGCAACCCCCATTGCCCGATCAGGCACGCTCGCTTATTCCCCGCGCCATGGGTATCCTCAAGAAGCTGGGCATCGCGCTCCTCGTCATCCTGCTGGTGGTTCTCGTCGCAGGCTATTTCTTCACCCGCGGCGACACGGCCGACGTTCCCTTCGACGAAACGGTCGGAACCGACCCGAAGCTCGACGAGCCGGCTGCCGAAAGCTTCCCCACGGTGGCGATCGCCGAACCGATCGGTTGGGGGGAGAACGAGGTCCCGGTTGCGGCGGAGGGGCTCGCCGTTTCCCGCTTCGCTGAGGGCCTCGAACACCCGCGCACGCTGCAGGCGCTGCCCAATGGCGATGTGCTGGTCTCGCTGACGCGCTCGCCTTCGCTCGGTAGCGGCGAGAGCAAGGGGCTGCGCGGCATCATCGAAGGCTTCCTCTTCCGCAAGGCGGGGGCGGGCGGCGAAAGCCCCAACCAGATCGTTCTGTTGCGCGACGCCGATGGCGACGGGGCGGCGGAAGGTCGCTTCGTCCTCCGCGACGACCTCGATTCGCCCTCGGGTCTCGCCTGGGGCGACGACACGCTCTACGTCGCCAATCACGACGAGGTGCTGGCATTCGATTACGAACTCGGCGCGACAAAGATTACCGGCGCGGGGCGCAAGATCGCCGACCTCGCCGAAGGGACGGGCCACTGGATGCGCAATCTCGCGCTGCATCCCGATGGCGACCGGCTCTATGCAGCCGTCGGCTCCAAGTCGAATATCGGCGATGATGGGATGAAGATCGAAGAAGGCCGCGCGCTGATCTGGGAGATCAATCTCGAGACGGGCCGCCAGCGCGTGTTCGGCGCGGGACTGCGCAATCCCAACGGACTCGATTTCAGTCCTTGGTCGGGCGAGTTGTGGACCACGGTGAACGAGCGCGACATGCTCGGGTCGGACCTCGTGCCCGACTATCTCACCAATGTTCCCGTCGGATCGAACTACGGCTGGCCGTGGGTCTATTACGGCGACAATTACGATCGCCGGGTGAAATACCCGATCCCGCAATTCATCAACTACGTCCGCACGCCCGAATACGCCCTCGGCCCGCACGTCGCCGCGCTTGGCCTGGTGTTCAGCAAGGAAGGCGCGAAGATGGGGCCGAAATTCGCCAATGGTGCATTCATCGCGCGGCACGGCTCGTGGAACCGCAAGCCGCCTTCGGGCTACGACGTGGTCTATGTCGCCTTCGACGAGCGCGGCAACCCGACAGGCAAGCCGGTTCCCGTGCTATCGGGTTTCCTCGCGGATGACGGGAAGACGCACGGCCGACCGACCTGGGTCGAATGGGCCGGCGACGGCTCGCTGCTGGTATCCGACGATACCGCCGGGATCATCTGGCGGGTCTTCGCTCCCGGCGCCGAAGCGCAAAAGGGTATCGCGCGCGTGACGGGCGACCGCCTGCCGCCCCAGCGCGAACTGAACGGGATGAAGGCTAGTTTCGGTAAGGATGACTATGCGCGGCGGGTCACCGCCGAATAGCTCAGCCCGCCAGTTGATCGGGCGACAGCGTGTAAAGCGTAGCCGCTCCGGCCGTGGCCGAGGCCTTCAGACCCGCGGCTTCGGGTACGATCCGGTCGAGGAAAAAGCGCACCGTGGCCGCTTTTCCGGCGGCCAATGACGGTGCATCTCCGCTCTCGATCGCGCGCAATTGGTTCAATAGCTGCCAGCCCGCGACGGCTACCGCCATCATGGTGCAGAAGGGGACCGACCCGGCGAGGCGATCGTCGAGACTCGCTTCCGCGCGCATCCACTGGGCGACTGCTTCGCAATCGGCGGCGAGCGCGGCGAGGGCCGGCTCATTCGTCGCATTGCGCGCGATGTCGGCGATCAGTCCCGTCAGGGCCTCGCCGCCGTCGAGGCCGAGCTTGCGCGTGACGAGATCGGCGGCCTGAATGCCGTTGGTGCCCTCGTAGATCGGGGCGATCCGCGAATCGCGCCAGTGCTGCGCGGCGCCGGTTTCCTCGATGAAGCCCATGCCGCCATGGACCTGCACGCCGAGGCTGGCGACTTCGATGCCGATATCGGTGCCCCAGGCCTTGATCAGCGGGGTGAGGACTTCGCCGCGTGCGCCGGCGGCTTCGTCGCCCAGCGTCCCGCGGTCGACCTGGCCGGCGGTGTAGTAAAGCAGCGCGCGCGCGCCTTCGGTGAGCGCCTTCATCCGCAGCAGCATGCGCCGCACGTCGGGATGCTCGACGATCGCCACCGGCGACTTGTCGGGCGAGCCGGCGCGCGCCGACTGGACGCGTTCGCGGGCATAGGCGAGCGCCTGCTGGGTCGCGCGCTCGCCGATCTGGACGCCCTGGTTGCCGACATTGATGCGTGCATTGTTCATCATCGTGAACATCGCCATCAGCCCGCGGTTTTCCGCGCCGACCAGCTCGCCGATGCATTCGTCGTTGTCGCCATAGCTCATCACGCAGGTGGGCGAGGCGTTGATGCCGAGCTTGTGCTCGATGCTGACGCAGCGCAGGTCGTTGTGCGCGCCGAGCGAGCCGTCTTCCTTCACATGGTACTTGGGGACGATGAAGAGCGAGATGCCGCGGCTTCCCTCGGGCGCGTCGGGCAGGCGCGCGAGGACGAGGTGGATGATGTTCTTCGCCAGCTCGTGCTCGCCCCAGGTAATGTAGATCTTCTGGCCCTTGATCCGGTACTTGCCCGCATGCTCGCCCTCGGTGATCGGCTGCGCGGTGGTGCGCAGCGCGCCGACGTCGGAACCCGCCTGCGATTCGGTCAGGTTCATCGTCCCCGACCATTCGCCGCTGACGAGCCTGGGCAGGTATTTCTCCTGCAGCTCCTTCGACCCGTGATGCTCGAGCGATTCGATCGCCCCGACGCTCAGCATGGGCAGCAGGTTGAAGGCCATGTTCGCGGTGCCGAGGTTCTCGAGCACGTTGCACGACAGCGTGAAGGGCAGCCCCTGGCCGCCGAATTCGACGAGACCCGAAATCGCGTTCCAGCCCTGCTCGACATAATGCGCATAGGCCTCGGCAAAGCCCTCGGGCAGGCGCACCACGCCGTTTTCGAGCTTGGCGCCCTCGAGGTCGCCGATGCGGTTGAGCGGAGCCCATTCGCCCGCGGCGAATTCGCCGATCCCGCCGACGATGGCCTCGACCATGTCGGGCTCGGCGGCGGCGAATCTCTCGGCCTGCGCCAGTTCCTCGATCCCGGCATTGACGCGGATGGCGAGCAGCTGGTCCTGGGTGGCGGGGGTGTAGGTCACGTGTAATCCTCTTGGCTTTGCCTGCCCGCAGATATAGCGCGCGGGCATGGGCGGCAAATACGTTACGGAAACGCTTCGCGCAGAGGCCGGCGGCCTGGCCCGCGCGGTCGCAATTCTGCGCGAGGGCGGCCTTGTCGCGGTGCCGACCGAGACCGTCTATGGCCTCGCCGCACGCGCCGACAGCGATGCGGCGGTTGCGGGGATCTACGAAGCGAAGGGGAGGCCGAGCTTCAATCCGCTGATCGTCCACGTCGCGTCGTTCGAGCAGGCTCATGCGCTCGCCGAGTTCACGCCCGAAGCCGAGCGGTTGGCCGAGGAACACTGGCCGGGGCCGCTGACGCTGGTGCTCCCGCGTCGCCACGATGCCGGACTGGCGGCTGCCGTGACCGCGGGTCTCGACACCCTAGCACTGCGCATGCCCGCGCATCCGGTGATGCAGCGCCTGCTGAAAGAGGTCGGCCTGCCGCTCGCGGCGCCCTCGGCCAATCGCAGCGGCTTCATCAGCCCGACCACGCCCGCGCATGTGCTCGCCTCGCTCGACGGGCGAATCCACGCGGTGCTCGATGGCGGCGAATGCGAGCGCGGCCTCGAATCGACGATCGTGGCGGTCCGGGCCGACGGCTCGGTCGAAGTCCTGCGTCCCGGCCCCATCCCTCTCGAAGCCAAGGCGGGTGAGGGCGAGCGGATCGAGGCGCCCGGCCAGCTCGCCAGCCATTATGCTCCGGGCAAGCCGGTGCGGCTAAATGCGACGCAAGTTGCGCCAGACGACTTCATGATCGGCTTCGGTGCGGTCGGCGGGGACTGTACCCTATCGGCCAGCGGCGATCTCGCCGAGGCCGCGGCGCGGCTCTATGCCTGCCTCCACGAGGGCGCCCGCTCGGACAAGCCGCGCATCGCCGTGGCTCCGATCCCCGAAAGGGGCATCGGAGTCGCGATCAACGACCGGCTGCGGCGGGCTGCAACTCCGCCCGGCTAGTCGCCTTCTGGCTCGACCGGGATCGAGGGGATGATCTGCTGCATCTCGGCATAAGTATCGCGCGCCTCGTCGCAGGCGCGACGGCTGCCGTCCTCGCATTCGCCGAGCTGTTTCTGGTAGTCTCGCTCGAGCTTGGCGAGGCGTTCCTCGCGCCGCCGGATCTCGCGCCCGCGTTTCTCGTCCGCTTCGGACTGGCTGGTGGTGGCGAGATCGACGCCCTTGCTGACGACCTTCACCGGTGCGGTGGCGACATCGACAACGGTCTTGGCGAGGCAGCCGGGCAGCATCACTGCGGAAGGCAGCAGGATCAAAAGAGCTAGGCGACGCATGACGAAATCCTTTCGCCGCGCCGCCTAGCCGAAAACGGGTGAGCCGTCGATGAACTCAGGCGTCGGGTGCTTCGGGTGCTTCCGGCGCCTCGGGGGCATCGGGTGCCGGAGGGGCGATCGGAGCTGCCGGAGCCTCGGGGGCCGCCTTCCGCGCACTGGCCACCTCGCGGCAGTTGAGCTTGCCCGAACCCATCGCGCTGACCGTACAGTTGGCGCGCCCGTTCACGGTGATCGAACCCGATCCCATGATGCTGGCGTCTACCTTGCCGTCGGAGGTGAATTCGGCATTGCCCGATCCGGCGACCGAAATATCCGCGCCGCCGACTTCGAGGCCCGGCATGTCCGCTTCACCCGAGCCGGCGATGGTGAGGTCGAGCGATTCGACCTTGCCGCTGGCGGAAAAATCGCCAGAACCGGCGATGGTCAGGTCGAGCGAGGTCGCATCCATCCGCGCGACCTTGGCCTTGCCCGAGCCGGCAATGGTAACATCGGCCTTGCCGGTCATGGACTCGGCCTCGATGTCGCCCGAGCCGGCGAGCACCATCGCGGTGAGGCTGGGCATGGTGACGCGAACGGTCGCGTGCCCCTTGTCCTTCCAGTTATTCTTCTCGCGGCTGATACCGAGCGATCCATCGTCGAGCGAAAAGCGCAGCGAATCGACCGCCTCGTCGTCGCCCGAAACCGAGATGTCGAGCGCATCGCCTTCGGTGACGATGACCGTGTCGGGACCGGCGAGCACCAGCTCGGTCGGCGCCGGTCCGCTCGTGTCGAGCTCGGCCAGCGGCACGCCTTCGCTGTCGCCGATCTGGATGTTCACGCGATCGCAGCCGGTGACGAGTGCGGCGCCGGCCAGCACGGCCAGCGGCGCGAGGCCCTTGAGTAAACGGTGGATCATCGCAGTGGTATTCCTCTAGCAGCGGCAGTCCGTATTGCTGATATAATACAGCGCGCGACGATCATCAAGCCGGAGGATGCGGGCCGACCGGCCGGGTCCGGCCCGCCGGTCGATCCATTGCTGCCGTTCGTAGAACTCAGCGCGAGCAGGTGAGGCGGCCCGAACCCATCCGCGTCTGCGAGCAATCTGTGGTCCCCGTCACCACGGCACCGCCGCTGCCGACGATGCTCGCGGAGACCCGCCCGTCGGCGCGGAAGCGCGCGTCGCCCGAGCCTGCGATCGAGACGCTCGCGCGTCCCACGCGCAGGTCGCGGCCGTCGATATCGCCGCTGCCCGCAATGGTGATCTTGCCCTCGTCGGCATGGCCCGCGATGTGCAGATCGCCCGAGCCCGCGATGGTCGCCTTGAGCTCGGATGCCTGGACGCGGTTCACCTCGATCGTGCCCGAGCCGGCGACGGTCGCGCCGATCTCGGAGCCGTTCATCGCGTCGACCGAAAGATTGCCCGAGCCGGCAAGGACGACGTCCTCGACCGCGGGTGCGACGATCTCGATTCGGGCGGTGCCTTCGATCCGGTCGTGGCGATGGCGTCGGCCGACGGTGATCTTGCCGTCCTCGACGAGGAAGCGCAGCTCGGCGAGCACTTCCGCGCTGCCGCTCGCGCGGATCTGCCAGCGGTCGCCGCGCGTCACGGTGACGTTGTCGGCCCCGGCGAGAATCACCGAATCGAAGCGGCCGGTGCGGGCCCAGTCCTGCGAGATGGGCTGCCCGTCGTCGAGCTTGGAGCGCCACTTCTCGTGTGCGAGCGCGGAACCGGCAGGCAGGGCGACGATCGTGGCGAGGCCGAGCGAGGCGGCGGCAAGAATGCGAAACATGGACGTTCTCCCGAATGGTGGAGGCATAGGTCTCACCATCGGCAGGCAAAGTCGAGGACGCTCGTCGACAACTGTAATCGTTTGATGGAATCGCCGATCGCTCGCCGTACAAACTAAAAGGGGGCGCCTTGCGGCACCCCCCTCATACGCCCGGATTGCGAAGCGCTTACGCGTCCTCGGTGTTCTCGTAATATTGCGGCGCGTGTTCGCGCAGCACGTCGAGGATCTTTTCCAGCGCGGTTGCCTCGTCGGTCTTCTCCATCGCCGCGAGTTCGCGCGCGAGACGGCTCGAGGCCGCTTCGAAGATCTGGCGCTCCGAATAGGACTGTTCGGGCTGGTCGTCGGGGCGGAACAGGTCGCGCGTGACTTCCGCGATCAGGACGATCTCGCCCGAGTTGATCTTGGCTTCGTATTCCTGCGCGCGGCGGCTCCACATGGTCCGCTTGACCTTGGGCTTGCCCTTGAGCGTTTCCATCGCTTCCTTGAGCGTCTTGTCGCTCGACAGCTTGCGCATGCCGATCGATTCGACCTTGTTGACCGGAACGCGCAGCGTCATGCGTTCCTTCTCGAAGCGGAGGACATAGAGGTCGAGCTGCATGCCGGCGATTTCCTCGCTCTGCAGTTCGATGACACGGCCGACACCGTGCTTGGGGTAAACAACGTAGTCGCCAACGTCGAAGGCATCAGCCTTGCTTGCCATGCAATCTATCCTTTCGTCCGGGCCTGGCCGGAGGGACAGCAGCGTCATCGAAACCCTTGGCCGCAATCCCGCCTAAGGGAGTGCGGTCGAGTACCGATTGTGACGTGTGCTGGTGGCCTGCCCTTTCAATTCTCACACCTGGCCGGGAGCAAACCGGCGCAGTTGTTGCATTATATAGCACAGCCGCAAGAAAATTGCGAATCGCAATTAATTGAGCCGGAGGGTGCGGGCGGGCGGCGCGTAGTGGCCGCCCCGGATCAGTCGCCTTCGCCGGGATCGGGCGAGAAGTACTTGTCGAACTTGTCTTCTTCGTCCTTGTGCTCGTCGGCGTCGGCCGGCGGCTCCTTCGACTGGGTGATGTTGGGCCATTCGGCGCTGAACTTGGTGTTCAGCTCGAGCCACTTCTCCAGACCGTCCTCTGTGTCGGGGAGAATCGCCTCCGCCGGGCATTCGGGTTCGCACACACCGCAGTCGATGCACTCGCTGGGATTGATGACCAGCATGTTGTCGCCTTCGTAGAAGCAATCGACCGGACAGACCTCGACGCAGTCGGTGTACTTGCACTTGATGCAGGCCTCGGTGACGACATAGGTCATGGGTAGCGTAATCCCTAGAAATGGTTCCCTGATCCGCGCTGCTAGGGCGGATTATCCGTTGGGGTCAAGCTCCCGGTAGCAGGCCTGTGCTTCGCGCGGTGGCCCGCGCCTTTCGGGAAGCGTGATGATTTCGATCAGCCGGACCCTTTCGCCCAGCGGGAGGGTGAGGATGTCGCCCGCGCCGATGTCGCGCGAACAGCGTGTCACGCGCTCGCCATTGCGGCGGATATGCCCCTCTTCGACCAGCCTGTGCGCCGCGCTGCGCGTGCGCACGAAGCGCAGGTAGCACAGCAGCCGGTCGATCCTCACCGCGCGCGGTCCATCAGCGCACCAGGCCGGCGAGCGCGGCGAAGGCATTGCCCTCGCGCGGCGGCGCGGGCTTCTGCCGTTCCTGCTTGCGCCGTGCGGGGCGCCATTCCCAGCTATCGGGCCGCGGGGGCCCGAATTGTCCCGTCGCCAGCGGGCGCGCCTTGTGCACGCGGAAACCGGCATTGCCGAGCAGGCGTGCGATATTGCCCTCCTCGAGCCCGATCGAGATCGGCAGCGCGTAGTCGAGCACGAATTTGCGCCTGCGGTCCTTGCCCTGCGCCTTGGCGCGGACCTCGTGCGCGGCGCGCAGGATCTTCTCGGCGAGGTCGATGCGGATCGCCTGGCTGCCCGCGTGGCGATAGCCCGACGGCAGCTTCTTCGCATCGGCGATCACCGGCAGCATCGCCTCCTGCAGCGGGCGCCGGTCGGTGCCGAGCGCATGGAGCAGCTGGCGCGGCGCCGGCTTGAGCAGCGCGGGTGCGAAGATGTCGAGCGCGCCGAAGGTCACGCCGATCTTGCGCAGGAAGGGGCGCATTTCCTTTGGCAGGTGCTCGATCCCCGCTTGCTCCCGGGTGACGTAGCCATGCCCGGCGATGAGGTTGAGCAGCAGCGCACGCGCCTGCGACCCGGCTTCGGGATTGGCAGCTGCGTGATGCAGCTTCTCGAGCGGTTCGAGCGGATCGAGCGTTTTCGCCAGCCAGGCCTCGAGCGCGGCGACCAGCTTGGTTCGCGCGCCATCGGGCAGGCCGGCGACTTCGCGCGCGGGCTTGATCAGCGGGATCGCGCTGCCCGGCCGGGGTTCGAGCTGCGCGAGCTCCTGCCCGTTCCAGCGGATCGCGCCTCGCGCCAGTTCGACCCCTTCCATCTCCGATGCCGCCAGCGCCTCCGCCTTTTCGCCGAGCAGCCTGGGCAGTGCCTTCTCTGCCGCCGCGAGCAGCATGCGCCGATCCTCGTGCCGGGCGGAGGGATCGACCGCGAAGCGCAGCCCCTCGACATGGCCGAGCACTTCGCCCTCGACGCTCACTTCGCCCGCCTCGTTCAGTTCAATCGGCAACATGCCTGCATCCTGTCCCAGCGACTTCATCAGGATCGCCGTCCTCCGGTTTACGAATCTCTCGGTCAGCCGCGCATGGAGCGCGTCCGACAATTTGGCCTCGACCGCGCGCGCCCGCGCGGCCATCTCGTCGCGTGCCAGCACCCAGTCGGGCCGCTGGCAGATATAGGCCCAGCTGCGAATCGCCGCGATGCGACCCTGCAGCGTATCGATGTCCCCGGCCATATTGTCGAGTTCGCTGATCCGCGCCGCGACATAGTCCGCCCCGATATGGCCCCGCGCGAGATCCTGCCACAGCCGTGCGACGAAGCGGGCATGGACGTCGGGCCCGCGCTGGCGGAAGTCGGGCAGCGAGCAAGCTTCCCAGAAGCGCCGCACCATGCCCGGCCCGTGGACCTGCGCTGCCAGGGGTTCGTCCGCCAGCCGCTTGAGCGTGGCGAGGTCGATCGCCTCGGGTGCGAGCCGCAGTGCGGGATCCTCGGGCGGGGCCTCGAGATCGGCGATCAGCGTGCCAAGCGAATCGTAACGCGGCTCGGGCTCGCGCCAGAAGAGGTGGGTCAGCGGCGCGAAGCGGTGCTCCTCGATCGCATAGACCTCTTCCTCGGTGAATTCGGGCGCGGCGCCGTGCTTGCTGGTGCCCGCCAGCGTGCCGAAGGTGCCGTCGCGCTGGTGCCGACCCGCGCGCCCCGCGATCTGCGCCATCTCTGCGGGCAGCAGGCGGCGCATGCGCACGCCATCGAACTTGCTGAGCCCGGCGAAGGCGACGTGATTGACGTCAAGGTTCAGCCCCATGCCGATCGCATCGGTGGCGACGATGTAATCGACCTCGCCATTCTGGAACAACGCGACCTGCTTGTTGCGTGTCTCGGGACTGAGCGCGCCCATCACCACCGCCGCGCCGCCGCGGAAGCGCCGCAGCATCTCGGCCACGGCATAGACCTGCTCGGCGCTGAAGGCCACGATCGCGCTGCGCGGGGGCAGACGCGACAATTTGCGCGGGCCGATGTGCGTGAGGGTGGAAAAGCGCGGTCGGTCCGAAATCTCCGCCTCGGGCACCAGTTGTCGCACCAGCGGCTCGAGCGTCGCCGCGCCCAGCAGCATGGTCTCCTCACGCCCGCGCGTGTTGAGCAGGCGGTCGGTGAAGATGTGCCCGCGCTCGCGGTCGGCGGCGAGCTGCGCCTCGTCGAGCGCGACGAAGGCGGCATTGGCGCCGTCGCGCGGCATCGCTTCCACGGTGCAGCAGCGATAGCGCGCATTCGGCGGCTCGATCCGTTCCTCGCCGGTGATCAGCGCGACCGCATCGTCGCCCTTGATCGCACGCACCCGGTCGTAGACCTCGCGCGCGAGCAGGCGCAGCGGGAAGCCCATGCAGCCGCTCGAATGCGCGGCCATGCGCTCGATCGCCAGATGCGTCTTGCCGGTATTGGTGGGTCCGAGGACCGCCTTGATTGCGCTACCCTGCACCCCCCCTAGGTGGCAGCGGCAGGGGCCAAGGGCAACCACCCGGCGCCCCGTTCCCTCGATTCGCCGCAATCGCGACTCGGACCGCCGCAAGTTAAGCGGGCCTTTACTTTGTTTTGGCAATCGGAACGGGCAAAGGACCCTGCAGGAAGGGTCGAGGTCGCCATTTATCGCAGCGAGCGGCCGGAAAGAAGGGACAGCGCAGGTGTACAGGTCCCCCGCGGACATGGACGATACGCACGGGCACGAAGCCACCGGCGGACAGGGTCAGGCCCCCGCTTCGCTGGCGCATGACCAGATCGTCCAGCCGCCGCGCCAACCCGCATTTTCCTGGGCCACCATGCGCGACCAATTGTCGGGCCGGATCGCCGCGCTCGACCTCGCGCCCGATCTCGGCAGCGAGATCGGCAGCAAGCGCTGGATGCGCGGGCTCGGGACCTTCGTCGGGCTGAGCGCCGCAGCGATCGCCTTCTGGCCCAGCTTCGCCCCGCTCGAGGCCGCGCCCCCGGCACATGTCGACGATGCGGTGCGCGACGAATACCGCAGCCAGATGATCCTCCCGCTGGCGCTGGGCGCCGACAGCGGCCGCCACATGGGCGCCACCGCGCTGGTCGAACCGCTCGCCGCCGCGCCCGAGCGACCCACTCTCGAGACGGTCCTGACGATGGGCCGCGGCGACACTTTCGAGCGCCTGTTGCGCCGCGCCGGTATCGGGCGGGACGACAGCCTGCGGGTTGCGGATCTCGTTGGTGGCGCGATGAACCTGTCCGACCTCGCTCCGGGGACCAGCTTCGACATCACCCTCGGCCGGCGTCCCGCACCGGGCGCGCCGCGCCCGCTCGAAACCATCGCCTTCCGTGCCCGCTTCGATCTCGAACTGGCGGTCGAACGATTGGGCGAAGGCGCCGACCTCGCGCTGACCAAGCACGTCATACGCGTCGACGAGACCCCGCTGCGCATCCGCGGGACCGTCGGCGACAGCCTCTATCGCTCGGCACGCGCGGCGGGGGCACCGGCGAGCGCGGTCCAAGCCTATCTCAAGACGCTCGGCCAATATGTGAATCTCGACCGCGACGTACGCTCGGACGACACCTTCGATTTCATCGTCGCACATCGCCGCGCCGCCACCGGCGAGCGCCAGGCGGGGCAATTGCTCTACGCCGGGCTCGAGCGGGCAGAAAAGCCGCGCGTCCAGCTGATGCGCTGGGGCAAGGAAGGCGAATTCTACGAAGCGTCGGGCGTCGGCGAGCAGCGCGGCGGATTGATGGCTCCGGTCCCGGGGCGCATGACCTCGCGCTTCGGCATGCGGCGCCACCCGATCCTGGGCTATCGCCGGATGCATTCGGGGCTCGACTTCAAGGCCAGCTACGGCACGCCGATCGTCGCGGTGACCGACGGGCGCGTCACCGGCGCCGGGCGTATGGGCGGCTGCGGCAATGCCGTGCGCCTGCACCACGACGGCGGGATCGACACGCGCTATTGCCATATGAGCCGGATCGCGGTGAACCGCGGGCAGAGCGTCCGGCGCGGGCAGGTGATCGGCTATGTCGGCTCGACTGGCCTCTCCACCGGGGCGCACCTCCATTACGAAATGTACCGCAGCGGTCGCGCGATCGACCCGTCGAGCGTCCAGTATGTCAGCCGGGCGCAGCTGGCCGGTGCCGAACTGCGCCGGTTCAAGGATGCGCTGTCGCGAATCAAGACGGTCGTGCCGGGCGCCGCGCTGGCCGAGCTTGAGCAGACGTCGGCCGAAGTCGCGGCGAGCGAACCGGCGCGCGAGATCGACCGGCTGTCGCCGCCCAAGAAGGGCTGAGATTGCGCTGAACGCGCGCTTGCGGCACAGCGTCGCCATGACCAATTCCAGCTATCCCGCCACCCGCCTGCGTCGCACCCGTGCGAGCGGCTGGAGCCGCGCCATGCACCGCGAAACCGTGCTGACCCCCGCCGATCTGATCTGGCCGCTGTTCGTGACCGACGGCACCGGGGTCGAGGAACCGGTGGCAAGCCTGCCCGGCGTGTCGCGCTGGTCGGTCGACGGCATCGCGAAGCGCGCAAAGGAAGCGGTCGATCTGGGCATTCCCTGCATCGCGCTGTTCCCGAACACGCAGGCGGACAAGCGCAGCGACGACGGTGCCGAGGCGCTCAATCCCGACAATCTCATGTGCCGCGCAATCAAGGCGGTTCGCGATGCCTGCGGCAGCGATATCGGGATCCTCACCGACGTCGCGCTCGATCCCTATACCAGCCACGGGCAGGACGGGCTGCTCGATGATACGGGCTACGTCCTCAACGACGATACCGTCGCCGTGCTGGTCGACCAGGCGGTCAATCAGGCCGATGCGGGGGCGGACATCATCGCCCCGTCGGACATGATGGACGGCCGCGTGAAGGCGATCCGCATGGCGCTGGAGATGAACCAGCATCCCAATGTCCAGATCATGGCCTATTCGGCGAAATACGCCTCTGCCTTCTACGGCCCGTTCCGCGATGCGGTTGGGTCGGGCGGTCTGCTCAAGGGCGACAAGAAGAGCTACCAGATGGACCCGGCCAATGGCGACGAGGCGATGCGCGAGATCGCACTCGACATCGCCGAGGGTGCCGACAGCGTGATGGTCAAGCCGGGGCTCGCCTATCTCGACATCATCTGGCGCGCCAAGCAGCAGTTCAACGTGCCGGTCTTCGCCTATCAGGTGAGCGGCGAATACGCGCTGATCGAAGCCGGGGCGGCGGCGGGCGTGGGCGACCGCGACGCTCTGCTGATGGAGAAGCTGCTCGCCTTCAAGCGTGCCGGCTGCAGCGGGGTACTGACCTATCACGCGCCGCGCGCGGCGCAGCTTCTCAAGGGCTGAGACCGTGGGCGCTTTCCGGTACGAGACCGAGCGGCTGGTGCTGCGCGACTGGCGCGAGGAAGACTGGCCGCGCTTCTGGCAGGGCACCAATACCGAGAACGTCATGCGCTGGCTCGGCGGCGTGGCCGACGAGGCCAAGCGGCAGGGCGCGCAGGACCGGCTGCTGTCCTACGAGCGCGAGCTTGGCCACACCTTCTGGTGTGTCGAGCGCAAGGAGGACGGGGCGGTGCTCGGCTTCTGCGGGCTCAAGCGCTCGAACCAGGCGGGCGGGCCGATGGGCCTGATGGAGGTCGGCTGGCGCCTGCGCGAGGATGCCTGGGGGAAGGGCTATGCGAAGGAGGCGGCCAGCGCCTCGCTCGACCTTGCCTTCGAACGCTTCGATGCCGACGAGGTTGTCGCCTTTACGGTCGAGCGTAACACGCCGAGCTGGGGGTTGATGAAGCGATTGGGCATGCGGCGGCGCGGGGATCTCGACTTCGAAAACGCCGATTTCGATCCGGAGAACCCGGTGATCATCGTTTATTCGATCGACCGGGAAACCTGGGAGGCAGCGCGTGGCTGACATCGTCGCCGAAACCGAGCGGCTGGTGCTGCGGACGATCGAGGATGGCGACGCCGCCGTGCAGGACCGGTTGCTCAACACGCCTGCGGTGATGGCGCGGCTTGGCGGGGTCAAGGAGCTCCACGAGATCGAGGCCAAGCACGCCAAGTCGATGGCGATGTACGCGCGCGAAGGCTTCAGCTTCCTTTTCATGATCGAAAAGGCGACCGGCGAGATGGTCGGCCATTGCGGGATCAAGCGCGTCGACAACCCGTTGGCGAAGAATGTCGGCGATCACGAGGTCGGCTGGCTGGTGCGCGAGGACCGTTGGCGGCGCGGTTATGCCGAAGAGGCGATGCGCGCGGTGCTCGACTGGGCCTTCACCCGCGTGGGTGCGCCGCATGTCGTGGCGCTGACCAGCGAGGCCAATGTCGGCAGCTGGAAACTGATGGAAAAGCTCGGCATGGTCCGTCGCGAGGATCTCGATTTCGACGATCCGAGCTATCCGCCGGAAGACAATCCGACGATCCTGTATTCGCTCACGAAAGACCAATGGGAGAGCACACGATGACCGCGAGCCGCCCCGGCGTCACCATCATTCCGATCCACGGCCATACGCCGAAAATACACGACAGCGCCTTCATCGCGCCCGGTTGCACGATCATCGGCAATGTCGAGATCGGGGCGGACAGTTCGGTGTGGTACAATTGCGTGCTGCGCGCCGATGTCAGCCGCATCGTCATCGGCGAGCGCTCGAACATCCAGGACGGCACGGTCTGCCATTGCGATCCCGAACGCCCGGGCGATCCCGACGGTTCGCCGCTGATCGTGGGCGACGACGTGCTGATCGGGCACATGGCGATGGTCCATGGTTGTACCATCGAGGACCGCGGCTTCGTCGGCCTCGGCGCAATCGCGATGAACAAGGCGGTGATCGGTTCGGACGCCATGCTGGCGGCGGGCGCGATGCTGACCGAAGGCAAGGTGATGGGCGCGCGCGAGCTGTGGGGCGGACGCCCTGCGCGCAAGATGCGCGATCTCGACGACGCGGCGATTGCCGGCATGCGCATGGGCGTCGCGCATTACGCGGAGAACGCGAAGCACCACGCGGCCGCTGTCGAGGCCGCGACGAGCCATGGCGCGCCCCAAGGCTGACCTTCCCGATTCCGCCGCGCTGCAGGCGCTCGTCACCGAGGGTCAGTTGCGCGTGCGCGTGACTCCCGGTGCGCGGAGCGAGAGCGTGGCCATCGAGGACGGTAGGGTCTTGGTGAAGGTGCGTGCCAGGCCCACCGATGGCGAAGCCAATCTCGCGGTCGAAAAGCTGGTGGCGCGCGCCCTTGGCGTGCCGACGTCACGCTGCCGCATTGTGCGCGGCGCGACTTCTCGCGAGAAACTGCTGGCCGTCGAAAGCTAGGCCGCGCGGCCTTCGATCCGCAGGGCACAGAGAAACAGCATGCCTGCCAGCGCAAAGGGCAGGCTCGCGGCAATATCCGGTGCCCGCGCATGGAGCATCGCGCCGCCGACGGCACCGAGCGCGAGTGCCAACCACAGCGAGGCATAGCCGCGCATCGCGATATTCGGCCGGCCCAGTAGCCACGCAGCAAGGCCTTGGCCGGACCTTACGAGTGCCCCGGTCATATAGGTCACGCCCACGGTGACCTCGCCGTCGCGCGAGAAGACGTTGTTCGAAATTCCCATCGCCGCAGCCGCCAGGGCCATGAACAGGATATCGCGGGACAGATGCAGGGCGAGGCCTGCCGCGCCGAGCAAAAGGGTTACCACGCCGAGCAGGATTCGCTTGTGTCTCCCTGCATAGCGGACGGCGATCATGGCCCCCAAAGTGACACCGCCGACGAAACAGGCGATAATCGTGAGGGGCAGAAGCGCGAGCTCCGGTGCGGTCGCCAGATCGACCCCCAGCCGGGTCGTATTGCCCGACATGAAGGAGGTGAAATAGCCGCCGGCAACGACGAAGCCGGTGGCATCGACCTGGCCGGCGAGGAAAGCGAGGCCCAGGGCAAGCCGCTGTCGGCCGGGATCGTATCGGTGCATTGTACGGACAATGCCGATGAGCCGGCGAAATTCAATCTCGGATCAGCGATCTAAGCGCCTCGATCCGGTCGGCCTCGTGCGGCGGCTTGTCCCAGCGGATGCGGTGGATACGCGGGAAGCGCATGGCGAGGCCGGATTTGTGGCGCTTGCTCTCGTGGACCGAGTCGAAAGCGACTTCGAACACGAGGCTCTTGTCGGTCTCGCGCACCGGGCCGAAGCGGTTGACCGTGTTCTGGCGGACATGGCGGTCGAGCTTCTTCAGCTCCTCGTCGGTGAAGCCCGAATAGGCCTTGCCCACCGGCAACAGCTCGGCGCCGGCATCGGGATCGCCGTCCCAGCACCCGAAGGTGTAGTCTGAAAAGAAGCTCGATCGCTTGCCGCTGCCGCGCTGGGCATACATCAGCACGCAATCGACCAGCAGCGGGTCGCGCTTCCACTTGTACCAGTATCCGACGCGGCGCCCGGCGATATAGGGGCTGTCGCGCCGCTTGAGCATCAGCCCTTCGATCGCATCGTCGCGCGCGCCCTCGCGAATTTGCGCAAGATGCTCGAAGTCGCGCGCCTCGACCACCTGGCTGAGATCGAAATGCGAGTCCGGGAGTCGCCCCATAAGCGCCTCGAGCCGCGCGCGGCGCGCGGTCCAGGGCAGCTCGCGCAGATCCTCGCCCTCGAGCAGGAGCGCGTCGTAGAGCCGGACGAAGGCGGGAAACTCGGCGAGCATCTTCTTGCTGACGGTCTTGCGCCCGAGCCGCTGCTGCAGCGCGTTGAAGCTCGCCGCGCCACCCGCTTCGCCGCCCTGATGCGCGCCGCGAACGAGCAGTTCGCCGTCGAGCACCGCGGGGAAGGGCAGGACTTCGAGCAATTCGGGGAAGGTCGCCGAGATGTCGTCGCCCGAACGCGAATAGACGCGGGTCTCCTCGCCCGCGCGGACGAGCTGGACGCGGATACCGTCCCATTTCCATTCGGCCGCGTAATCGGCGAGATCGACCACCGCCTCTTCCAGCGGATGGGCGAGCATGAAGGGGCGGAAGGTCGGCAGGTTCTCGATGTCCGGCGGCGCCTCGCCCCGCGCGGCCCAGGCGAACAGCGGGTCGTAGGGCGCATCGAGCCCGTGCCAGTATTCCTCGACTTCCTCGACCGAGACGGCGAAGGCCTGCGCGAAAGCGGTCTTGGCGAGACGGCTGGAAACACCGATCCGCATGCCCCCCGTCGCCAGCTTGAGCAGTGCATAGCGGCCCGAGGGATCGAGCCGGTCGAGCAGGCGCGGCAGTTCGGTCAGCACGCTTTTGCGATTCATGCCGCCAAGCTGGTCTACCGCCTCGCTCACCGTCGGCGGCGAGGGCGAATCTTCGGGCGCGGGCCACAGGAGGCTGGCGGTCTCCGCCGTGTCGCCGACGAAGTCGCGGCTCAGCGTCCAGAGTACCGGGTCGATGCGGTCCTTGAGCAAATTGCGGATGGTCGAGCTCTTCACCGCCGGGAAGTCGAGCCCGTCGGCCAGAGCGGCGAGGGCCCAGCCGCGGTCGGGATCGGGCGTCGCGCGCAGATACTCCGCGATCAGCCGCAGCTTCTCATTCCGGCTGCGCGTATATACCAGCGCGTCGATCAGGGCGGCGAATTCCTCCACCGCTCAGTCGTCCTCGTCTTCATAGCCGACCAGCGCCAGCGCGCGGGCGCGGCGCTGGTGGAGCTGGCACCAGCGCAGCAGCGCGTCCTCGCGACCGTGCGTGATCCAGTTCTCCTCTGCGCCGACCTCCTCGATCGTGCGCGTCAGCTCGCCCCAGTCGGCATGGTCCGATATGACCAGGGGCAATTCGACATTGCGCTGGCGCGCGCGCTGGCGGATCCGCATCCAGCCGCTCGCCATAGCCGTGATCGGGTCGGGCAGCCGGCGCGACCAGCGATCGTTGAGTGCGGAGGGGGGGCAGACCACGATCGATCCGCGCATCTCGTCCTTGGAATGATCCGCCACCAGCCGCAATTCGCCAAGATCGACACCGTGCTCCTCGTAGAGCCGGCACATCTTCTCCATCGCACCGTGGAGGTAGATCGGTGCGGCGTGCCCCGCGCGGCGCAGTTCGGCGATCACCCGCTGCGCCTTGCCCAGCGCATAGGCGCCGACGAGCACGCAGCGCTCGGGATGCGCGGCCAGCCTATCGAGCAGCTTGGCCATCTCCTCCTCGATCGGCGGATGGCAGAAGACCGGCAGGCCGAAGGTCGCCTCGGTCACGAAGATGTCGCAAGGGGTGACCTCGAAGGGCGGGCAGGTGGGGTCGTGACGTCGCTTGTAGTCTCCCGTGACGATCACGCGCTCGCCGGCGTGTTCGAGCAGGATCTGCGCGCTGCCGAGGACATGGCCTGCGGGGATGTAGGTCGCATCGACCCCGCCCGGCAGGCGGATCGTCTCGCCGTACTGGACCGGGGTGGCGCCGTCCGAAGTCGCGTAGCGCAACTTCATGATCGCCAGCGTCTCGGGAGTGGCGACGGTCTGGCCATGGCCGCCGCGCGCATGGTCGGCGTGGCCATGCGTCACCAGCGCCTTGTCGACCGCGCGGCTGGGATCGACCCAGCAATTGGCGGGCACGACATGGATGCCGTGCGGTTCGGGGCGGATCCAGGAAAAGGGCGCAGCCATCGCCGGACCAACGGCAGGGCGGCGCGCCGGTTTCCCTATTCGCTCCGATACTTGGCGAACCAGGCGAGCACGGCGGCGCCCTTGGCGGCCTGCTGGCTCGGGCTCATCGTCAGATCGCTGTGGCTCGCGCCGGGGGTCACCACCAGCGCGGTGTCGACGCCGAGCACCTTGAGCGCGCCGTAGAACTGTTCGGCCTCGCTGCGCGGGGTGCGGTAGTCCTCCTCGCCCACCAGCAGCAGTGTCGGGGTGGTGATGTTGGCCGCATTGACCAGCGGCGATCGGCGCCAGTAATCCTCGGGCCGCTCCCACGGCTGGCCCTTCATCCAGTATTTGCCGAAGAAGGCGTAGCCGTCGCTCATCAGCGCCATGCTGGTCCAGTTGATGACCGGCTTGTAGGCGGCCGCGGCGGCAAAGCGGTTGGTCTTGCCGACCACCCAGGCGGTCAGGATGCCACCGCCCGACCCGCCGGTGACGAAGAGATTGTCCGGGTCGGCATAGCCCGCGGCAACCGCCGCATCGACCGCGGCCATCAGCTCGTCGTGGTTGGAGATGGGGTAATTGCCCTCGATCCGGTCGGCGAAGGCCTGGCCGTAGCCGGTCGATCCGCCCGGATTGGTATAGAGCGTCGCATAACCGGCCGAGGCGTAGATCTGGTAGTCGGTCGAGAAGCTCGGACCGTAGGAGGAATAGGGGCCGCCGTGGATCTCCAGGATCATCGGCAGCGGCGCGCCCTCGCGCCAGTCGGCGGGGAGGACGATCCAGCTCGGTATCCTTGTCCCGTCCGGCGCGGTGACACGTAGCTCGCGGACCTGCGCAAGGCGTTTGCCCGCCAGCTTCAGATCGTTGAGCCGGGTCAGCCGGGTCGCGCGGCCGCCGCGCAGCACCGAGACGTCCGAGGGGCGGCTGGTGCTGCCACTGGTATAGGCGAGCACTCCGCCATCGGAGACGCTCCATTGTCCGCCGGCATAGGGGCGGGTGTAATAGGTATCGACCAGCTCGGCAGCGAGCGGGCTGACACTGCCGCTCGTCGCGACTTTCGCCACCTTGTATAGGCCAGCTTCCTCATAGCCGGCGAAGAGCCCGGCATCGGTCCATTCGAGCGCCGTGATGTCGCGGTCGAGGCCCTGCGCGATGCGGCGCTTGTTCGTGCCGTCGCGGTCCATGAGGTAGAGTTCGTTCTGGCGATAGGCCATCGCGGTATCGTCGAAGCCGAGATAGGCGATGGTCCGCCCGTCGGGCGAGACCTGCGCGCCGAAATCGGGCCCGTCGCGGTTCGTGAGTTCGGTGATCGCGCCCGAGGCGAGATCGATCGCGTAGATTTCGCTGTCGAGTGCGCTGAGCTCCCAATCCTCGTCGCGATTGCCGCTGATGAGGATGCTGCGCCCGTCGGGGGTCCATTCGAGATCGCCCCCATTGTTGCGATCGCCGAAGGTCAGCTGGCGCGGCGCCCCGCCTACCGCATCGACGATGAAGATCTGGGTGAAGCCCGGCTTGAGGTAGCCCGCGCCGTCATAGCGATAGGTCACCCGGTCGATGACCTTGGGGCCGGGCTTCCATTCGGCGCCCTCGGGCGGGGTCAGCGGCGTACCCAGCGTCGTGCCTTCGCCCGCGACATCGGCCGAGTAGGCGATGCGCGTGCCGTCGGGCGACCAGGCGAGTGATTGCGGGGCATCGGGCAGGGCGGTGATGTTCGCGCTCTGCCCGCTTGCCATCCAGCGGACGTGCAATTGGGGGCCGCCGCCGCCCTGGGTCGAGACATAGGCGAGGCGGTCGCCGCCGGGTGACCAGCGCGGGCTGTTGTGCGAGCCTTCGCCGGTGACCAGCGGGGTTTCGGCGCCGCTCGCGACATCGATCATCCAGATCGAGGAGACCGCCGCATCGGTCATGATATCGTTGGTCCGCCGGACATAGGCGATCCGCTTGCCGTCGGGGCTGATCTGCGGGTCGGCCGCGACGGTCAGACCGAACAGGTCCCGCGCGGTAAAGGCGGGATCGGGTGCGTCCTGAGCCATAGCCGGCGCGGCGAATGCCAGGCCCAGCGCGAAACATGCGGCGTATTTCATGTGAAGAACCTCCCCTGCAGGCACAGGGGAGGTTCAATCACACGCAGGGCTGTTTGGCCAGTCCCGGCCGGAGAGGCTCAGTCCTGCCCATTGCTTTCACTCGCATCGGGCGCGGGCTTTTTCTTCGGCGCGGCCTTCTTCTTCGCGGTGGGCTTCTTGCGCTTGGGACCGCCGGAGGGCGGGGCCGGCGTCAGTTCGAAGCTCGGCTTGTCGTCCTTCATCGTCACCGAGACCTCGCCGCCATCGGAGAGCTTGCCGAACAGCAGTTCCTCGGCCAGCGGCTGCTTGATCTTCTCCTGGATCAGGCGGCCCATCGGACGTGCGCCATAGAGGCGGTCGTAGCCCTTGTCGGCGAGCCAGGCGCGGCTTTCCTTGTCGAACTGGATGTCGACATTCTGTTCGGCCAGCTGGAGTTCGAGCTGGAGAATGAATTTGTCGACCACGCGCGCCACGGTGTCCTTGCCGAGATAGCCGAAGGGCACCACAGCATCGAGGCGGTTGCGGAATTCTGGAGTGAACATCCGCTTCACCGCTTCCTCGCTGGCGTCCTCCTTGCTCACGTCGCCGAAGCCGATACCCTGGCGCGTCATGTCGGCGGCGCCGGCATTGGTCGTCATGATCAGCACGACGTTGCGGAAATCGACCGTCTTGCCGTGGTGGTCGGTCAAGCGGCCGTTATCCATCACCTGCAGCAGGATGTTGAACAGGTCTGGATGCGCCTTCTCGATCTCGTCGAGCAGCAGCACGCAATGCGGGTTCTGGTCGACCGCATCGGTCAGCAGCCCGCCCTGGTCGTAACCGACATAGCCCGGAGGCGCGCCGATCAGGCGGCTGACGCTGTGCCGCTCCATATATTCGGACATGTCGAAACGCTTCAATTCGATGCCCATGATGCTGGCGAGCTGGCGCGCGACCTCGGTCTTGCCGACGCCGGTCGGGCCGCTGAACAGGAACGAGCCGATCGGCTTGTCCGGATCGCGCAGGCCTGCGCGGCTGAGCTTCATCGCCGTCGACAGCTTCTTCACCGCGGCGTCCTGGCCGAAGACCACATGCTTCAAGTCGCGTTCGAGATTCTCGAGCGCCTTCTTGTCGTCCTTGCTGACCGATTTGGGCGGGATCCGCGCCATCGTCGCGATGACCGCCTCGATCTCCTTGGCGGTGATCTTCTTCTTGCGGCGGCTGGGCGGGACCAGCATTTGCATCGCGCCGACCTCGTCGATCACGTCGATCGCCTTGTCGGGCAGCTTACGGTCGTTGATGTAGCGTGCCGAGAGCTCGACCGCGGTCTTGAGCGCGTCGACCGTATAGGTGACCTTGTGGTGGTCCTGGAACGCGGTCTTGAGTCCCTTGAGGATCTTGATCGTGTCCTCGATCGTCGGCTCGTTCACGTCGATCTTCTGGAACCGGCGCAGCAGCGCGCGATCCTTCTCGAAATGGTTGCGGAATTCCTTGTAGGTGGTCGAGCCGATGCAGCGGATCGCGCCGCTCGACAGCGCCGGCTTCAACAGGTTCGAAGCGTCCATCGCCCCGCCGCTGGTCGCGCCGGCGCCGATCACCGTGTGGATCTCGTCGATGAACAGGATCGCCTCGGGCATGCCTTCGAGCTCGTTGACGACCTGCTTGAGCCGTTCCTCGAAATCACCGCGATAGCGCGTGCCCGCGAGCAGCGCGCCCATGTCGAGCGAATAGATCACCGCGTCCTGCAGCACTTCGGGCACTTCGCCCTCGACGATCTTGCGCGCAAGGCCTTCGGCGATGGCGGTCTTGCCGACACCCGGATCGCCGACATAGAGCGGGTTGTTCTTGCTCCGGCGGCAGAGGATCTGGATCGTCCGGTCGACCTCGGGACCGCGGCCGATCAGCGGGTCGATCCGCCCGTCTTCGGCCTTCTGGTTGAGATTGACCGTGAACTGGTCGAGCGCGGTTTCCTTCTTGCCCTTCTCGGCAAGCTTTTCCTCGCCCTGCGTCTCGGCTTCTTCGGCGCCTTGCGGTGACCGGCTCTCGATCTGCTTGCCGCCCTTGCCGATGCCGTGGCTGATGAAGCTCACCGCATCGAGCCGGCTCATGTCCTGCTGCTGGAGGAAATAGACCGCGTAGCTGTCGCGTTCGGAAAACAGCGCGACCAGCACGTTGGCGCCGGTCACGGTATCCTTGCCGGAGGACTGGACATGCAGGATCGCGCGCTGGATCACGCGCTGGAACCCCGCGGTCGGCTGCGGGTCGGCGCTGTCGTCCGATTGCAGCGACTGGTATTCCTGCTCGAGATACTGCTTCACCACCGCGGTCAGTTCGGTCAGGTCGACGCCGCAGGCGTTGAGCACCTGCGCCGCATCCTCGTCGTCGATCAGCGCCAACAGCAGATGCTCGAGCGTCGCATATTCGTGCCGACGCTCGCCCGCATCGCTGAGGGCGGCGTGGAGGGTCTTCTCGAGATTGGCGGCGAAGCTGGGCATGCAGGGGTCTTTCTCAAACAGACTCGCGCGGGGCGAACAGGGGACAGACTATGGGCCGAAGGTTAGCCAATGCTGTATCTACGCTAGATAGGGATACGCAGGGTGGATTTTCAGCCCCCCGCCGCACCAACTATTCCTTTCGTCCAAACAAGGCCTCGGCCGCATCGCGCTGTGCGGCGGCCATCAGCCGGTGCTTTTCCACCCGCGCGATCTCGGTTTCGAGCAGGGCGATGCGCACCTCGAGTTCGTCCTGCGAATAGGGGCCGAGGTCCTCGGTAGCGAGCAGGCTCGCGGCATCGCCTCGCGGGCGCGGACGGGCTTCGTCATCCATCGCCGACAATGTCGCAATTCTGGGCGGTTGCTGTCAACGGGGCTGCGGGTTATTGCACCGCCTTCGTGGCCATGCCGCCACGGCGGACGGACGATGGGGACGGGCGTGGCAGCAGATTTGCCTGAGACGATGACGGCGGTGGGGTTCGAGAAACCGGGTGGGCCTGAAGTGCTCTGCCCGCAGGAGATGCCGCTGCCGATGCCCGGTACCAACCAGGTGCTCATCCGCGTCGCCTATGCCGGGATCAACCGGCCCGACGTGATCCAGCGGCAGGGCTTCTACCCGCCGCCGCCGGGCGCTTCGCCGATCCCTGGCCTCGAGGTCTCGGGCATGGTGGTGGCGATCGGCGAGGGTGCGGCGCCCGAAATGCTCAACCGCCGGGTCTGCGCGCTGGTCTCGGGCGGTGGGTATGCCGAATACTGCCTCGCCCATGCGGCGCATTGCCTCACGCTTCCCGAGACCATGCCGCTCGACGTCGCGGCGGCGATTCCCGAAACCCTGTTCACCGTGTGGCACAATGTGTTCGAACGCGGCTGGGCGCGCGAGGGCGACCGGCTGCTGGTCCATGGCGGCACGAGCGGGATCGGAACCATGGCGATCCAGCTTGCCAAGGCCTTCGATCTCACGGTGATCGCGACTGCAGGCAGCGAGGACAAATGCCAGGCGATCCGCGATCTCGGCGCCGATCTCGCGATCAACTACAAGACGCAGGATTTCGTCGAGGAGGTGAAGGCCTTCACCGGCGGTGAGGGCGTCGACATCGTGCTCGACATGGTCTCGGGCGATTACGTCGCGCGCAATATCGAATGTCTCGCCGACGACGGCCGCCATGTCACGATCGCCGTGCTCGGGGGGCTCAAGGCCGAGATCAACATGGCGACCGTGATGCGCAAGCGGCTGGCTCTGACCGGCTCGACGCTGCGCCCGCGCTCGGACGAGTTCAAGGCGCTGCTGGCCGACGAGATCTACAATTACGCCTGGCCGCTGTTCAGCGACGGCACCATCGCCCCGGTGATGGACCGGACCTTCGCGCTCGCCGATGCGGCGGCGGCGCATGCGCGAATGGAAGGCGGCGAACACATCGGCAAGATCGTGCTCGAGGTCGCGGGTGGCTGACCCGATCCTCCACGAGGATCCGCGCAGCGGCAATTGCTACAAGATCAAGCTGACCGCCGCGCTGCTCGGCATCGGCATCGAGGCGAGCCAGTACGATATCCTCGCGGGCGAGACGCGGACGCCCGAATTCCTCGCTACGGTCAATGCCAACGGGCGCATCCCCGTGCTGCAGATCGGCGAGCGGTTCCTGCCAGAGAGCAATGCCGCCTGCTGGTATCTCGCCGAGGGCAGCGCGCTGGTGCCGCGCGACCGCTTCGACCGGGCGGACATGCTGCGCTGGATGTTCTTCGAGCAATACAGTCACGAACCCAATATCGCGACGCTGCGGTTCTGGCTGCGCTTCGTCGGCGAGGCCAATCTCTCGCCGCAGCAGAAGGGGCAGATGATGGCCAAGCGCATCGCCGGCTGCGAGGCGCTGGCGCTGATGGATCGCCACCTCGCTTCGCGCGAATGGTTCGTCGGCGACGGGGTCACGCTCGCCGACATCGCGCTCTTCGCCTATACCCATGTGGCGGAGGAAGGCGGCTTCGGCCTCGACGACTATCCCGCGGTGGGAGCCTGGCTCTCCCGCCTGCGCAGCCTGCCCCGGTTCGTGGCGATGGACTGACGCGCAAGTGACGCAATGTCGCCGTTTCGCAACGGCAATGTGAATCCCCTGTAACAATCATGCGCCATGGAAGACCCGACATTGAACGGGGGTCGGCCCATGAACGATTTGCCCAGACATTTCGATGCCGCTCACAAAGTGGCCAGTTTCCCTTCGATCAAGCCGAGCGTGCCCGAGCGCGTGATCGGCGAGCGGCGGCGATTCCGCACCATCTGGATCAGCGACGTGCATCTCGGCACCAAGGGCTGCAACCACGAGTTGCTGATCGACTTCCTCGACCACACCGACAGCGAGACCATGTATCTCGTCGGCGACATCATCGACGGCTGGCGGCTGAAGAAGAAGTTCTACTGGCCCGCCGAACACAACGACATCGTCTGGCGCATCCTCAAACGCGCCAGGCGCGGCACGCGGATCGTCTACATCCCGGGCAATCACGACGAGATGGTGCGGCCCTTCGCGGGGATGAATTTCGGCGGCGTCGAGATCATGCGCGCGGCATTCCACGAGACCGCCGACGGGCGGCGGCTGATGGTGCTGCACGGCGACGAATTCGACACCATCATGCTGGCGCACCGCTGGCTCGCCTTCGTCGGCGACGCGCTCTACCATGTGATGATGAAGCTCAACAATTGGGTGGCACGCGTGCGCACTGCACTCGGCCTGCCCTATTGGTCGCTGTCCAAGGCCGCCAAGCACAAGGTCAAAAACGCGGTCGAGTTCATCTCCAAATACGAGGAGGTGGTGGCCCGCGCGGCGGGCGAGCGCGGCGTCGACGGCGTCGTCTGCGGCCATATCCACACCGCCGAATTCCGCAGCTTCAGCTACGACGGGAAAGAGGTCGAATACTGGAACGACGGTGACTGGGTCGAGGGCTGCAACGCGCTGGTCGAGCATTTCGACGGCACGATGGAAATCCTCAACTGGCCCGAGGAAGTCGCACGGCGCGAGATCCGCTGTAATGACGTCATGGCGACAGTGCCGGAGGCCGCGTGAACAGAGGGCCGCAACGGATTGCCATAGTCACCGATGCCTGGCTGCCGCAGATGAACGGCGTGGTGCGCACGCTGACCACGACCTGCGACCAGTTGCGCGCGCAGGGGCACGAGGTGCTGGTGATCTCGCCCGACCAGTTCGCCTCGCTGCCGTGCCCGACCTATCCCGAGATCCGTCTCGCGCTGGCGGGTCCGGGCAAGGTCGCGCGACGGCTGCGCGACTTCTCTCCTGAAGCGATCCACATCGCCACCGAAGGGCCGCTGGGGATGACCGCGCGGCGCTATTGCGCCAAGCACGCGATCCATTTCACGACCGCCTATCACACGCAGTTTCCCGACTATCTCGCGCAGCGTTCGCACCTGCCCGCCGAATGGTTCTGGCGCTACATCCGCTGGTTCCATCGCCCGGCGCAGCGCGTGCTTGTCGCCACCGAGAGCATCAGCGAAGAATTGCGCGCGCACGGGCTCACGCGGATCCACCGCTGGAGCCGTGGCGTCGATCTGTCTTGCTTCACCCCCGACGCGCCGCCACCGCCCGAATTCGCCGAGCTGCCGCGCCCGATCCAGCTCTATGTCGGGCGTGTCGCGGTCGAAAAGAACATCGAGGCCTTTCTCGAGGGCAAATACCCCGGCAGCAAGGTCGTCGTGGGTGACGGCCCCGCGCTCGCGGCGCTCCAGGCGAAATTCCCCGACGCGCACTTCCTCGGTCGCCGCTCGGGGCGCGAGCTGGCGAGCTGCTACGCCGGGGCCGACGTCTTCGTCTTTCCCAGCCGCACCGATACCTTCGGCCTCGTGATGATCGAAGCGCTCGCCTGCGGGACGCCCGTCGCGGCGTACCCGGTGGCCGGCCCGCGCGATATCGTGACCGACGAGGTAGGGGCGCTGTGTGAGGACCTCCACCGTGCGATCGACGTCGCGCTGATGTGCGACCCCGCGGCATGCGTTGCCTATGCGGAGGGTTTCACATGGGCGGCCGCGACCGGCCAGTTCCTCAGCGGTCTGGCCGCATTCGACGCGGATGTGCTTCCCGAAGCCTGAGGCTTTCGCTTGCCGAATCCCGCGATCCCGCCTACATCGGCAGGATAACGGCCGTCCCGCGAGGGGCGGCCCTTCTATTTTCGGATACGAGAAAAGGCATTTCCATGGCCGACCAACCCAAACCGCTGATGCCGCATGCGACCGCTACCTGGCTGGTCGACAACACCGGCCTGTCGTTCGAGCAGATTGCCGAATTCTGCGGTCTTCATATCCTCGAAGTCCAGGCGATGGCCGACGATCTCGCGGGCAGCAAATATACCGGTCGCGACCCGGTGCATTCGGGCGAACTGACGCAGGCGGAAATCGAGAAGGGCCAGGCCGATCCCGACTATCGGCTCAAGATGCAGCGCGCGCCGGTCGCGGTCAGCCGCACCAAGGGGCCGCGCTACACGCCGGTATCGAAGCGCCAGGACAAGCCCGACGGCATCGCATGGATCCTGCGCAACCACCCGGAAATCTCCGATGCCCAGATCGGCAAGCTGATCGGCACCACGCGCAACACGATCACCGCGATCCGCGAGCGCAGCCACTGGAACATCCAGAACATCCAGCCCAAGGACCCGGTCACGCTGGGCCTGTGTTCGCAGCGCGAACTCGACGCGGTGGTCGCCAAGGCCGCCAAGAACCTGCCGGTGAGCGAAGAGGGCGAGGACGCCCCGGTCGCCGCCAGCGGCACCAGCGATCGCGAGAAGCTGATCGAGGAACTGCGCGCCGAGCGCGACGCCAATGAAAAGGCCGCCGCCGAAGCCGCGCAGGAGGCCGAAGCCGCTGCCTGGCTCGAAGCGAAGCGCGCCGCCGAAGAAGCCGGCGAAACCGGGGCGACCGACGAAGCCTGAGCGGTTCGCAGGACGACGCAATTCGGGGCGGGGGAAGCGCGGGCTTCTCCCGCCTTTTTGCTTGCGTTTCAGCGATAAAGGGCCAAGTCTACTGACATGGATGTAAGCAGGCTGCCGAACCACCACCCGGTGCCGTGGGACACCAACTTCGACGCGATGGCGCTGGGCGACATGCTCGCACGGACCGCTGGCCGGACCCCCGACGCGCCGCTGCTGCAGTTTCTCGGGCGGACCTATACCTACGCCGAGATGCTGCGCGATGCGCAGGCCTTCGCCCGTGCGCTCGTCGCACGAGGGATAGCGCCGGGCGACCGCGTCGGCCTGTTCCTGCCCAACGTGCCGAGCTACGTTGCGGCCTATTACGGGGCGATGATGGCGGGCGCCGTAGTCGTCAATTTCTCGCCGCTTTATTCGGTCGAGGAACTCGCGCACCAGGTTGCAGATTCGGGCACCCGGCTGCTCGTCACCGTCGACGTTCCCGCGCTCTATGCGACCGCCGAGAAGGTTCTGCACGGCTCGGCGCTGGAAACGCTGGTCGTCAGCTCGCTGTCGCAGATGCTGCCGAAGGTAAAGGGCCTCGCCCTCCGGCTGTTCAAGCGCAGCCAGGTCGCCAGGGTCGGCTACGGCGCGGATACGCTGCGATGGGACGCGCTGCTCGAGGAGGGCGCGCGCGCAGGCGAGACCTTGCCGGCTGTGGACGCGCAATCGCTCGCGCTTTTGCAATATACCGGTGGCACCACGGGCACGCCCAAGGGTGCCATGCTCACCCATGCGAACCTATCGATAAACGCGCAGCAGACCGCCGGGCTCAATCCCTTTGGCGATCCCGCGGGCGAGGTGTTCATGGGTGCGCTGCCCTTCTTCCACGTTTTCGCCAACACCGCCCTGCTCAACCATGCAGTGGTGACGGGGGCGTCGATTGCGATGGTCCCGCGTTTCGAGACGAAGCAGGTGCTGCAGACGATCGAGACATACGGCGCGACCGGCTTTCCCGGTGTACCGACCATGTTCCAGGCGTTGCTCGACCATCCCGATCTCGCGAAGACCGATCTCGCGACGCTCAAGGTGTGCATCTCGGGCGGTGCGCCGCTGCCCGGTCCCCTGCGCGAGAAGTTCGAGGCGGCGACCGGCGTGCGGCTGGTCGAGGGTTACGGCCTGACAGAGAGTTCGGGCGTGGTCTCGGCAAACCCCTACCAGGGCATGCGCAAGCGGGGCACCATTGGCCAGGTCGTGGCGCGGACCGAGGTGCTGCTGCTCGACAAGGAGGACCCGACGGTCATCGTCCCCGATGGCGTTCCGGGCGAGCTCGCGCTCCACGGCCCGCAGATGATGCAGGGCTATTGGAACCGTCCCGAGGCGACCAAGGAGGTCTTCGTCGAGCATCGCGGCAAGCGCTGGCTGCGCACCGGCGATGTCGCCACTCTGGACGAGGACGGCTTTCTCGAGATCGTCGACCGGATCAAGGACATGATCGCGGTCGGCGGCTTCAAGGTCTTCCCGAGCCAGGTCGAGGACGTGCTGCTCAACCATCCGGCAGTGAAGGAAGCGCTCGTGATCGGCCGCCCCGACGCCTATCACGGCGAGATTCCGGTGGCCTATGTCACGCTGAATGCGGAAGGGGCGGCCACCGGCGAGGAACTCAAGACCTGGCTCAACGCCCGCGTCGGCAAGCACGAGCGGGCCGGGGAAGTCGTGATTCGCAGCGAGCTGCCCAAGACGATGATCGGCAAGCTCGACCGCAAGGCGCTGCGCGCCGAGCTGCAGGACTGAAATGCGAAATTCGCGCCGGATCTTATTTCCGGCCCTCAAGAGAAAAGGCCGCCGGCACCAAGGTGCGGGCGGCCTTTCCCATGTCCGGTCGAAACCCGGTCAGCCGGCTACGGTGAGCTCCGGCTTGGCCGCGGCGCTCGCGGCGGCCTTGGGCTTGGCGTCGCGATGGGCGAAGCGGCCTTCGACCTGCGCGCCCTGTTCGATCGTCAGCGCGTCGTAGAACACGTCGCCGGTGATCTTGGCGCTCTTGAGGATGACCAGTTCGCGCGCGGTGATCGAACCCTCGACCGTGCCCGCGAGACGCGCGGTTTCTGCTTTGATCGCGCCCTTGACGGTACTCGTTTCGCCCTGGACGAGGGACGAGCAGGCGATGTCGCCTTCGACGCTGCCGTCGATATGTAGGTCGGCCGAAGCCACGATGTCGCCGGTGATCGAAAGATCCGAACCGAGGACGGAGAAGGTCGAATTGCTCTTGCTGGCCATACGATCGCGTCCCGGATTACTTGGTTGAGGCGAGGTGGGGAGCTCGCCGGATTTCTTCGAGAACATTGGGAGCGGTCTCCAGGAAGGTACGCGGGTTCACCGCGCGATTGTTGATGCGCACTTCGAAATGGAGGTGCGGGCCGGTCGAGCGACCGGTCGAGCCGATCGCGCCGATCGTCTGGCCGGCCTCGACCGACTGACCGACCTTGGCGGCGAATTTCGACATATGCGCGTAGCGGGTCATCAGCCCGTTGCCATGGCTGATCTCGACGACATTGCCGTAGCCCGAGCGACGGCCGACAAAGCTGACGCGGCCCTTGGCGGCGGCGAAGATCGGTGCGCCCACGGGCCCACGGAAGTCGAGACCCTTGTGCATGGCGCCGGCGCCGGTGAAGGGATCGCGGCGATAGCCGTAGCTCGAGGTGACCATTTCGACCTTGGCGGGGGCGACCTGCGGCACGCCGGCGAGCCCGCGTTCGAGCGCATCCATCCGTGCGATCGACAGGCCGAGGCGCTCGAAGCGCGGATCGATACCGCCGTCGGCATCGGTGCTCAGCTTTTCGAGCGGACCACCCATCGCGCTGCGGTCGGCATTGCGGATCATGCTGTCGGGGTTGAGGCCGAGCTTCTTGAGCGCGGCGGAGGCGCGCTGCGAGCGCCAGTCGGCATAGCGGGTCAGGCCTTCGACGAAGGCGAGCTGGCGAGCCTCGATCTTGGCGAGGGTCGCGGCTTCGGGAATCGCGAGGCTCACCTTGTCGACGGTGGCGGCAGCTTCACCCGAGGAATCGCTGACGTTCTCGATCGACTTCACGTCGTCGGGCATGACATCCATCATGCTCTCGATGAATTCCTGGCGCTTGACGAGATCGGTCGCGACCGCGTCGATATCGTCGCGATAGGCGTTCACGCGCTCGGTCGCCGTGGCGACCTTGGCTTCGCGGTCGAGCAGCGACAGGCGATCCGCCGTCGCGCGATACTGCGTCCAGCCGGCCACCGCCATCGAAAGCGCCCAGACGACGAGAACCGCTACGGCGATCGCCGCAGCGGTTATCTGCACCCGCGAGGAAATGGTGATGAAACGAACCTGGCCTTCGGATCGCATGAAGAACTCGCGATCCGGGAACCAGCTGCGCATACGGCTCCCCCAGCCATTGGCGCCAATGTGATTGCTCAAAACGACCCGTCCCTTATGGTCTTAACGTCCCGGGGCGTTGCGCTAACAAAGGTTGCTTGTGAAATCGAATCTCGGTTCCCGCAGAATCCATGAGTCGAAGGATCGACGGGACGAGTCGTTTCAAAATCGGATAATTTTTGAATCCACTCGGGAACTGGAGATTAAGTCGTGGTTTTATAATAGCTTGCGTTTCCTTGCGCGGGTGCCTTTCAAGCCATTGTATAAAAACGACAAATTCCCGGAATGTGCGGTTCGATGAGGCGGGGGCCGCGAATCGGTCTGCTCGGCGGCAGTTTCAATCCGGCGCATGGCGGGCATCGACGGATCTCGCTCTTCGCTCTGCGCGCGCTCGAACTCGACGAAATCTGGTGGCTCGTCTCGCCCGGCAACCCGCTCAAGCCCCGCCAGGGCATGGCGCCGCTGGCCGCGCGGGTGCGCTCGGCGATGGAGCAGGCGCGGCGCGCCCCGATCCGGGTCACCGCGATCGAGCGCGAGCTGGGGACGCGCTACACGGTGGACACGCTCGCCTTGCTCCAGCGCCGCTATCCCAAGCGGGAGTTCGTCTGGCTCATGGGTGCGGACAATCTCGCCCAGTTGCACCGCTGGAGGGACTGGCGGGGAATTGCGCGCAGTATGCCGATTGCGGTGATCGCGCGGCCCGGCTATGATGGTGCTGCCGTCGCGAGCCCCGCGATGGCCTGGCTGAGGCGCTTTTCGGTGCCGCTGTCCAGTTTCGTGAACAGGGGCGAATGGAGCGCACCGGCACTGGTGACATTGCGTTTTGATCCAGATGAAAGATCGGCCACGGCCATTCGCCGCGCCGATCCCGACTGGGCCTTACGCTACGCCGGACCGCCTCCGAGGGACCAGCTGACGCATCGATCGATCTCGTCGGGGGAGGAAACCACCGCGCCATGATGCGCGTTGGTCCTCGCATGGTCCAAGCCTCTCAATCCAGGAGTATCGAATCCGCCTATGACGCAGGCGCAAACCAGCCCGGCCGCTGCCGGGACCGCTTCGGCCCAGGTGATCACCTTGGCTGACGCAAGCACAGACCCGCTGCTCACGCTCGTGCTGCAGCAACTCGACGACGACCAGGCGCAGGAGGTCGTGACCATCGATCTCGAGGGCAAGAGCTCGATCGCCGACCACATGGTGATCGCCTCGGGCCGCTCGACCCGCCAGGTCGCCGCCATGGCGCAGAAACTCGCCGAGAAGATCAAGCAGGCCGGCTTCGGTCCGGTGAAGCTCGAAGGGCTTCCGGCCGCCGACTGGGTGCTGCTCGACGCGGGCGACGTGGTCGTCCACCTGTTCCGCCCCGAAGTGCGCAGCTTCTACAATCTCGAGCGCATGTGGGCGTTTGGCGACGCGCCGCCGGTGGCCGGTCGGGCGTAACGGTTTCTCGCAGCCGCCCATGTGGCTGCGTCTTCGCTGATCGCGCAGCACTGCTGCGCATGCTGCGGGTGGGCATCGCGCCGCCTCGTCTGCAGTTCGCAAAGGATTTCCGATTCTCCTCCACGTCATCGCTCGCGGAAAGATCGCCCGCTCGCCCGAGGCTGATCTGGTCGCGCGCTATGAGAAGCGCCTGACCTGGCCGGTGAAATTCACCGAGCTGCCGGAGACGGGAGGGCGCATTCCCGAACCGCAAATGCCCTGCAAGACCGTCTTGCTCGACGAGCGTGGCAAGGATCTGTCGTCCGAGAAACTCGCCGAAATCCTCTGCCGGTGGCGCGACGACGGGATGCGCGAATGCCGCTTCGTGCTCGGCGCCGCCGATGGCCATTCGCAAGAGGAGCGCGCCGAAGCCGACCTGCTGCTCGCCTTCGGCAAGGCCACCTGGCCGCACCTGCTCGCCCGCGCCATGCTCGCCGAGCAGCTCTATCGCGCGACGACGATAATCGCCGGCCACCCCTATCATCGCAGCGGCTGATCGGGCAGGAATGCGGGCATGAACCGTAGCCGCGCCGCTATCGCCGGACTGGTCGCCGCAGCCCTGCTCGGCCTGCCCGCGCTCGCGCAGGTTCCGGCTGGATTCGACACGCCCGAGGATGCGCGCGATGCCCTCGCTGTCGCCCGCCAGCAGCAGCGCAATGCCCGCGCGCGCGGTGAACGGCTCGAACAAGAGGCGGCCCGGTCGCGCGAAACGGCGACCAAGGCGAAGGCCGCCGCCGCTGCGCTGGCGGCGCGCGTCCAGCAGGCCGAGGCGGGTATCGCGGCGGCCGAGGCGCAACTCGCGTTGACCAATCGCGAGCGTCGCGCACTGGCCAGCAAGCTGGCCGAACGGCGCAAGCCCTTGGTCCGCCTGACTGGCGCGCTCCAGGCGATGTCGCGGCGCCCGCTGGCGCTCTCGGCACTGCAGCCGGGCAGCCTGCGCGACCTCGTCTATACTCGCGCCGTGCTCGACAGCACGATCCCGCTGGTGCGCCAGCGCACCGCGGCGTTGCGCAGCGACCTCGACCGGGCGAGGTCGCTCGAGGTCGCTGCGCGCGAGGCGCTCGCCGATCGCCGCGACAACGAGGTGGCGCTCCGTCAGCGCCGCAGCCAGCTGGTCGCGCTCGCCGAACAGGAACGGCTCAAGGCGAAGCAGGCCGCTGGCGGCGCCGATCGCGAGGCTGAGCGCGCGCTGGTGCTCTCCGAAGAGGCCCGCGACCTCGACCAGCTGGTCGGCCGGCTCGAGGCGGCGGGCGCGCTGCGCGAACGGCTGGCGGCGCTGCCGGGACCGCTGCCGCGCCCGGCCGATCCGACCGCGGCGCGCCTGTCCGCAGCGCCGCAGCCCATGCCCAGCGCCACCGAACCACCCGCGCGCTACCAGCTGCCGGTGGCGGGCGCGATCACCGCCGGTTTCGGCGAGGCGGAGGCCAGCGGTCTGCGCCAGGCAGGAATCGCGCTCGCGGCACGCCCGCGCGCGCAGATCGTCGCGCCGGGAGCGGGGCGGATAGCCTTTGCCGGGCCCTATCGCGGCTATGGCCGGATCGTGATCGTCGAACACGCGCATGGCTGGACGAGCCTCGTCACCGGGCTCGCCACGCTCGACGTCGCGGTCGGCCAGCAGGTCACCGCGGGATCGCCGCTCGGCCTCGCGCCCGCGCAGCGCGGCGAGGTGACGCTCGAACTCAGGCAGGGTGGCGAGCCGGTCAATCCGCTCGACCATCTGCGTTAGGCACCGGTCGAAAAGAGTTTCCCGCACCGCAATTCCCATGCTCATCTGGCATTAACCGCTCGCAGGCGATAGATTGCGCCCGCGCAAAGGAGAGTTCTCGCCCATGAAGTTCGCCGCCCTGGCCCGTTCGGCCGCCCTTGTGACCGCGGTCGCGCTGATCCCCGCAACGACGGCGGGTCTTGCCCAGGTGGATGGCCGGGCCGGACCCGAATTCGCCAAGGTGCTCGCGGTCTACCAGCGGATCAAGGCGAGCTATGTCGAGCCGGTCGAGGACGATGTGCTGATGCGCGGGATGATCGACGGCATGCTCGCCGCGCTCGATCCGCACTCCGGCTATCTCGACGGCAGCGACCTCCAGCGCCTAGAAACGATGATCGACGGCAATTATTCGGGCCTTGGCCTTTCGGTCGTGGCCGAGGACGGTGCGGTCAAGGTGATTTCGCCCTTCCGCGGCAGCCCGGCCGACAAGGCGGGCATCAAGGCGGGCGACTTCATCACCCATCTCGACGGCAAGTTGATCGTCAACCAGACGCTCGACGAATCGGTTGCGCAGATGCGCGGGCGCGAAGGCACTTCGATCCAGCTGACCATCTTCCGTCCGGGTCGCGACGAGCCTTTCGACGTCAAGGTAACCCGTGGCGTGATCGAGCTCGAGCCGGTCACCTGGGAGCTCGAAGACGGCAATATCGGCCACATCATGATCAACGAATTCTCGCGCGACGTCGGCAGCGACGTCTTCTCGGCGTGGGAAGACCTCAAGAGCAAGGCCACCGGTCGCCTCAACGGCCTGGTGCTCGACCTGCGTTCGAATCCGGGCGGCTCGCTCGACGAGGCGGTTGCGCTCTCCGACCTGTTCCTCACCGACGGCCGCATCGTCTCGCAGCGCGGCCGCGCGCGGGGCGAAAACATCGCCTACGACGCCGAGACGGTGTTCCGCGGCGATATCGCCGAAGGGCTGCCGATCGTGGTGCTGATCGACGCCGGCTCCGCCTCGGCATCGGAAATCGTCGCCGGTGCGCTGCAGGACCATCGCCGCGCGGTGGTTATGGGCGAACGCAGCTTCGGCAAGGGCAGCGTCCAGTCGCTCCTGCCGCTCGGCCGCGATGCCGCGCTCAAGCTGACCACGGCGCGCTATTACACGCCTTCGGGCCACTCGGTGCAGGAAGGCGGGATCAAGCCCGACATCGCGGTGCCGCAGCTCTCCGATCCCGACCTCGCCAAGCGTTCGCGCTTCCTGATGCGCGAATCGGACCTGCGCGGGCATCTGATCAACGAGGCCGGTCTCGACGACGATGCGGTCGAGAAGGATTCGCGCGAGGATCCGCGCTTCCAGCAGACGGCCGACGAGCTCAAGGAGAAGGGAATCGAGGATTTCCAACTCCATTATGCGCTCGAGACGCTGCGCCGGACGAGCCCCAAGAGCATTGCCGCTCGCGCGAAATAGGCTAGATCGCGGGGCATGAGCCTTTCGCAGTCCGCCCGCTTCGCCCGTCTCCTTGCGTTCGTCGTGCCCGCCGTCCTGCTCGGTGGTGCCTATGTCTCGCAATATGGCTTCGGCCTCTATCCCTGCGAGATGTGCTGGTGGCAGCGCTGGCCGCATTTCGTCGCGCTGGGCCTGGCGATGCTCGCCTTCGCCGTACCGCCGCCGCGGGTCTGGACCGCACTCGCCGCGCTGGCAATCCTTACCTCGGGGGCGATCGGCCTGTTCCACGCCGGGGTCGAATACGGCTGGTGGCCGGGTATTACCTCCTGCGCAGCGATCGCATCGACGGGCGGCGGCAATGCGCTCGACAATATCATGAACACCCCGCTGGTGCGTTGCGACGAGCCGGCCTGGACGCTGCTGGGGATCAGCCTGGCTGGCTTCAATTTCCTGATTTCGACAACCGCCGGTCTGGCCATCCTGTCTCTTCTGGTGAAAGATCGGCGCGCATGACCCAGCTTCCCGATCACCTCGCCCGCATGATCCGTGTCGACCAGGCCGGTGAGTTCGGCGCGACGCGCATCTACGCCGGGCAACTCGCGGTGATGGGCGATCGCGGCCCGCATTCGGCCGAGATCGCCGGCATGGCGGAGCAGGAGGCGGGGCACCGGGCGAAGTTCGACGCGCTGATGGCGCGGCGCGGTGTCCGGCCCACCGCGCTCCAGCCATTCTGGGACCGCGCCGGCTTCGCCCTGGGCGCCGCCACCGCGCTGATCGGCCCAGAGGCGGCGATGGCCTGCACCGCGGCGATCGAGACCGAGATCGACGAGCATTATTCGCGCCAGCTCGACCAGCTCCACGAGAGCGGTGAGGATCCCGAGCTGGCGGCGATGATCGAGGAGTTCCGCGATGACGAGCGCGAGCATCGCGACGCCGCGCTGGCCGCGGGGGCGGAGCGCGCGCCGGCCTATCCGCTGCTGTCGGGGCTGATCCGTCTTGGCTGCCGCGCCGCGATCCGCATTTCGGAGCGCGTGTGAGCGGAACCGCGGCCAGCCGCAGATGCTTCATTGACAGTTCACCCGTGCGGGCGCTCAATGCCCGCCGCCCCATTCGCCAAGAGGACGCACGATGACCAAACCGCTGATTGCCCTGGCCGGCCTGGCTCTCACCCTGCCTGTTTCCGCGCAGGCGCAGGACACCGCCGATGCGGGCGACGACAGCTACAACATGATCATCGTCTATGGTGACGACGAATGTCCGCAAAGCACACCCGAACAGATCGTGGTCTGCGCGCGAAAGGGAGAAGCCGAACGCTATCGCATTCCGGAAACCCTGCGCTTCTCGGAGAGCCCGGAGAACCAGTCCTGGGCCGAACGGGTCGAGAGCTTCGAGATGGTCGGCGATTTCGGCACCATGTCCTGCTCCCCCACTGGCGCTGGCGGTTTCACCGGCTGTACGCAGGAAATGATCAACGCCGCCTATGCCGACAAGGCGAACAATGCCGGGGTGCGCTTCGGCGAGATCATCGCCGCCGAGCGCGCCAAGCGCCTTTCGACGATCGACGAGGATGCTGCGGCCGAGCAGGAACGCGTGGAAATGATCGAGCGCGAATACATGGAACGCCTCGAGCGTGAGCGCGCGGGCGAGACCCCCGGCGCGGAATCGCTGCCGCAACCCGAAACCGCCAGCGATCCCGAGTAGTCTATCGCCGCTTAACCATTTGCGGTTACTAGGCCGGACATGAGTTCGCGCCGGAAAATCCTCACCGTATTCGGGACACGACCCGAAGCGATCAAGCTGTTTCCGCTGGTGCATGCGCTAGCGGGCGACGAACGGTTCGAGAGCCGCGTGTGCATTTCGGCGCAGCATCGCGAGATGCTCGACCAGGTTCTCGCCATCGCGGGCGTGGTCCCCGACCATGATCTCGACCTGATGACTCCGGGGCAGACGCTCGACGCGCTGACCGCCCGCGCGCTGGTCGAGATCGGCAAGGTGCTCGACGCCGAGCGGCCCGACTGGGTGGTGGTGCAGGGCGATACAACCACAGTGATGGCGGGTGCGATCGCGGCCTATTACCGCCAGATTCCCGTCTGCCATGTCGAAGCGGGCCTGCGCAGCGGCGATATCCACCATCCCTGGCCCGAGGAAGTGAACCGCCGCGTCGTCGGCAGCTTCGCGGCGCTCCATTGCGCGCCGACCGAGACCGCGCGCGACGCGCTGCTGCGCGAAAATGTCGATCCGGCCACGGTTCACGTCACCGGCAACACGGTGATCGATGCGCTCCACTGGGTGACCCAGCGGGTCGGGCAGGACCCGGGCCTGGCCTCGGGACTCGCCGATCTCGAGCGCCGGTTTGCCGGCAAGCGGATCATCGGGATGACCAGCCACCGGCGCGAGAATTTCGGCGAAGGCATGCAGAATATCGCCAATGCGGTTAGGGAAATTGCATCCCGTCCTGACGTTGCGGTTATTTTTCCGGTCCATCTCAACCCCAATGTGCGGGCCGTGATGAACGGGCAGCTCGCGGGGCTCGACAACGTCGCGCTGATCGAGCCGCTCGACTACCCGCATTTCGCGCGCCTGCTCGACATCAGCCATCTCATGCTCACCGACAGCGGCGGGGTGCAGGAAGAGGCGCCGGCGCTGGGCAAGCCTGTCCTCGTCATGCGCGAGACCACCGAGCGGCCCGAGGGTATCGAGGCGGGCACGGCGAAACTGGTCGGCACCGATGCCGCGTCGATCGTCCGCGAGACCACTCGCCTGCTCGACGACGAGGCCGCCTATGCGGCGATGGCGCGGGCGCATAATCCCTTCGGCGACGGCCGTGCGGCCGCGCGGATCGCGGAACTCCTTGCCCACGCCTAGCCAGTCATCGCGACCGCAACGAAGCAATCCAGCCCCGCACCGTGTGGATTGCCGCGTCGCCTGCGGCTCCTCGCAACGATCTCGGAAGGATTGACCCTCCATTACTGTAAAATTTACCGACAGGCGCTAGACCCTCGCGCAAAGGATCAGGGAAAGACATTTCATGCGTGGTGACACCAAGCCCGACGTCTGCGTCATCGGCCTCGGCTATATCGGCCTGCCCACCGCCGCGATCATCGCGCGCGCGGGCTGCCCGGTGCATGGCGTCGACGTGACCCAGAGCGTGGTCGACACGATCAACCGCGGCGAGATCCATATCGAGGAGGTCGATCTCGACGGGCTGGTCCAGGCGGTTGTCCAGCGCGGCCTGCTCAAGGCCTCGACCGAGATTGCGCCCGCCGACGTCTTCGTCATCGCCGTGCCGACGCCCTTCGCCAAGGACGGCAACCACACGCCGGACACCTCCTATGTCATGGCCGCCGCCGAGAAGGTCGCCACAGTTCTGAAAAAGGGCGACACGGTGATCCTCGAATCGACCTCGCCCGTCGGCACGACCGAGGCGATGCGCGACGCGATCGCGGCCAAGCGCCCCGATCTCGCCATGCCGGGCCTTTGCGACGGCCAGCCCGACGTCAGCCTCGCCTATTGCCCCGAGCGCGTGCTGCCCGGGAAGATCCTCGAGGAACTGACGCATAACGACCGCTCGATCGGGGGCATCACCCCGCGCTGCGCGCGCAAGGCGCTCGCCTTCTACAAGCGCTTCGTGAAGGGCGAGTGCGTCACCACCGATGCGCGAAGCGCCGAAATGACCAAGCTGGTCGAAAACGCCTTCCGCGACGTCAACATCGCTTTCGCCAACGAGTTGTCGATGATCGCCGACAGGCAGGGGCTCGACGTGTGGGAGGTGATCCGCCTCGCCAACCGCCACCCGCGCGTCAACATCCTCACTCCGGGGCCCGGCGTCGGCGGTCATTGCATCGCGGTCGACCCGTGGTTCATCGTCCACGGCGCGCCCGAGGAGGCGAAGATCATCCGCCAAGCGCGCGAGACCAACGATGCCAAGATGCACCACGTCCTCGCCCGCGCGAAGGCGCTGGTCGAAGCCAATCCGGGCGCCAAAATCGCCTGTCTCGGCCTCGCCTTCAAGGCCAATATCGACGACTTCCGCGAGTCGCCCGCCCGCTACGTCGCCGCCAGTCTCGCGCGCGAATTCGGCGAGCGCGTGCAGGTGGTCGAGCCCTATGCGGGCGAACTGCCGAGGGAATTCGACGGCACCGGCGCCGAGCTGGTCGATATCGACGCCGCGCTCGAGGAATCGGGCGTGCTGATCACGCTGGTCGACCACGATGTCTTCAAGGTCATCCCGCCCGAAGAGCGGCAGGGCAAGGCGGTCTACGACACGCGCGGCATCTGGCCCGACGTCGCCTGAGGCGCGTCACATTCCCGGGTAGCGTTCGAACTCGGGCAGTGCGTCGAGACCGGCCATGTAGGGCAGCCGCTCGGCCGTCTGGATCTGCGCGCCGGGCGCATGGTCTGGAGCATCGTCGAGCGTGGCGGACTGGATGTCGACGATACCCGGCAGGGCCGTCTCGTTGATGAAGTAGAGCCCCGTGCCGCAGGTTCCGCAGAAGTGGCGCCAGGAATCGCCCGACGAATTGTAGGCGACCGCCTCACCCCTGGTGACCCGGAAATTCTCGGCCTTGTAGGCCATCCACGCCGTCGCCGGAGCGCCAGACGAGGCGCGGCAATCGGCGCAATGGCACAGCGCATGGTGCGCCACTTCGCCTTCGACTTCATAGCGCACCGCGCGGCACTGGCATCCACCGCTCAACATCGCTGTCTCCTCTCAATTCGAGAGGAACATAATGCGAACGAAGAATTCAGACAAGCCCGATATCCGGGGCGTCTTCCTGCTTCATCCCGACCACGTGGTAGCCGGCATCGACATGGTGCGTCTCGCCGGTCACGCCCGAGGACAGGTCGGAGAGGAAGTAGAGACCTGAACCGCCGACATCGTCGATCGTCACGTTGCGGCGCAGCGGCGAGTTCAGCTCGTTCCACTTGAGGATATAGCGGAAGTCGCCGATGCCGCTGGCGGCCAGCGTCTTGATCGGCCCGGCGCTGATCGCGTTGACGCGGATGTTCTGCGGGCCGAGGTCGTTGGCGAGGTATTTCACGCTGGTCTCGAGCGCCGCCTTGGCCACGCCCATGACGTTGTAATGCGGTATGACTTTCTCGGCGCCGTAATAGGTCAGCGTCAGGATCGAGCCGCCATCGGGCATCATCGCCGCTGCGCGCTGCGATACGGCGACCAGCGAATAGGCCGAGATATTCATCGTCATCAGGAAGTTGTCGAGGCTGGTGTCGACATATTTCCCGCGAAGCTCGTTCTTGTCCGAAAAGCCGATCGCATGGACGACGAAATCGATCGTCTCCCAGCGCGCCTTGAGCGCGTCGAAGGCGCTGTCGAGCGCGGCCATGTCCGACACGTCGCATTCGATGAGGAAATCGCTGCCGAGCTGTTCGGCGAGCGGGCCGACGCGCTTCTTCAGCGCGTCGCCCTGATAGGAGAAGGCCAGTTCGGCGCCATGGTCGCGCAATTGCCTGGCGATCCCCCAGGCCAGCGACTTGTCGTTGGCGAGCCCCATGATCAGCCCGCGCTTACCTGCCATCAATCCGCTCATTGGGCGTGCTCCTCTTCTTCCATCTCGCGGGCCAGCGCGGCCCTGCGGCTTTCGTCGGTTTCCTCGATCATTTCCTCTTCGGGCGTTTCCGCGAGCGCCGCATTCAGTTCCGCGCCGATAACCACGCCGAGCCCGACAAGCCAGAAAAAGAACAAGGCGATCATCACCCCGGCGAGCGCGCCATAAGTGAGATCATAGGCGAAGAAATTGCGCAGCACCGCCGGCATGATCGTGGTCACCGAAATCCACCACAGCGTGGTCAGGAGCACGCCGGGCCACTTGGGATAGCGCTTGCGGCGGTATTTCGACGGGGTCAGCGAATAGAACAGCAGATAGAGCGAGCCGAACAGGCCCAGCGCCGGGACGATGCGCGACAGCCGCAGGTCCATGACCCGGTCGACCAGCTGCGGGTAGTAGGCCTGGATCAATTCCTGCGCCGTCCCGATCAGGAATTGCGCGATCAGGCTGACGAGCAGCAGGAACACCGCCGCGAGGATCACCCCCGAGGAGAACAGGCGGTATTTCCAGAAGGCGTGCGTCGAGTGCGTGCCATAGGCGCGCCGCAAGATGTCGCGAATCGTCTCGACCAGGCTGCCGACGGTCCACAGCCCGACGATCGCGCCGACCCACAGCAGCCAGCCGCTGCGCGCTTCGATGACGTCGCGCGCAACCGGTTCGATGACATCGCGGACCATCGGCGGCAGGGCATAGAGCACGGCATTGATCATCGCCGCACGCTCGGCCGCCTCACCGAAAGCGGAAAAGATTGCCGCGCCGAGGATGAAAAAGGGGAAGATCGCCAGCATCGAGAGATAGGCGAGATTGCCGGCGTGGATAAAGCCGTCGTTATAGGTGCCGACCAGAGTGCGCTTGGCCACTTCCCAGGCGCGGGTCCCCGGGCCGACGCGCCTCTCGAGGCGTTCGCGCAGGTCGCGCGCTTCCCTGCGGCGCTGTTCGGGCGAGAGCGAGTGGATCTCGCGCTCGGGAAGGTCCGAAAAGGGTTCCGGCGACAAGCTTTAGACCCCGAGCCCTGCCCGCGGGTCGCTCTCATCCTTCCATCCTTCGAGCCGTTTCGCCAGCTCGCCGAGGTCGCCCGGAAGCTGGATCTCGAGCGTGACCAGCTGGTCGCCGCGGGTGCCGTTCTTGCGCGTGAAACCCTTGCCCTTGAGCCGCAGCACGGTGCCGCCGTTGGTTCCGGGCTTGATGGTCATCATCACCGGGCCATCGACCGTGGGCACACGCACCTTGCCGCCGTTGACCGCCTCGTCGAGCGTGATCGGCAGATCGAGGCGCACGTCGTCGCCCTCGCGCTTGTAGGCCTTGTGCTTGTCGATCGCGATGGTGACGAGGCCGTCGCCCGCACCGCCGGGGCCGTGCTGGCCCTTGCCCTTGAGCCGCATCTGCGTGCCGTCCTCGACACCCTTGGGCAGCTTGAGGTCGATCGTCTTGCCGTCGGCGAGCGTGATGCGCTGGTCTTTCAGCGTCGCGGCATCGATGAAGGGTACGCGCAGCTTGTAGGCGATGTCGGCGCCCTTCTGCGGCTGGCGGCGTTGCTGCCCACCGCCGAAGGGGCTGCCGCCGCCACGCCCGCCGCGTCCGCCGAACAGGCCTTCGAAAATGTCGCCGAGATCGACGTCTTCGGTGCCGAAGCCCTGAAAATCCTCGGCGCGGAAGCCGCGCTGGCCGCCGCCGTTGGGGCGGAAGCCGCCGCCCATGCCCGCAAAGGGATTGGCGGGGTTGCCGTCGGCGTCGATCTCGCCGCGGTCGAAGCGGGCGCGCTTGTCCTTGTCCGACAGCAAGTCGTAGGCATTGGTGACCTGGCTGAAGCGCTCGGCCGCCTTGGGATTGTCCTTGTTGCGATCGGGGTGCAGCTCCTTGGCGAGTTTGCGATAGGCGCTCTTGATATCCTGTTCGGATGCGCCGCGGGCGATGCCAAGGGTGGTATAGGGGTCGGCCATGGTGTGTTAGCTAGTTGCGACGCCTCGAGCATGCAAGCAGATGCGGTTTCCTATGCGGCGCAATGGGGATAGGGGATGGTTCATGGACGCCGTTTCTCTCCTTCTTGCACCGGCTACCGGGCAAAAACGGATCGTAGCGCATTTTGCTCCTGAACCGTGTTCCAACTGTTCCAGTCTGTAGGAAAGGCCCGATGCAGGACGACGAGAGCGCCATCCCGCCGAGCGACCCGCTCACACTTTTCGAAGTGTGGTTCGCCGAAGCGAAGGAAAGCGAGCCCAACGATGCCAATGCGATGGCGCTGGCGACGGCGACTCCCGATGGCCTGCCCTCGGTACGCATGGTGCTGCTCAAGGGCCATGGCCACGACGGCTTCGTCTTCTACACCAATGCCGAAAGCCGCAAGGGCGAGCAGATCCGCGCCAATATGCGGGCCGCGCTGCTGTTCCACTGGAAGAGCCTGCGCCGGCAGATCCGCATCGAAGGACCGCTCGAAGAGGTAAGCGAGGCGGAGGCCGACGCCTATTTCCATTCGCGTCCGCGCGTCTCGCAGATCGGCTCGGCGGCGAGCGACCAGTCGCGCTCGCTACCCGACCGGAAGGTCTATCTTGACCGCGTCGCCGCGCTCGAACAGCGCTATCCCGAGGGCGACATTCCGCGTCCGCCGCACTGGACCGGGTTCCGCCTGAGCCCGCGGCACATCGAATTCTGGCACGACCGCCAGTATCGCCTCCACGACCGGCGCCTGTTCACCCGCGAAAGTGCGGATGCGTCATGGTCGAACACGCTGCTCTATCCGTGATGGCACCGCGATGACCGAAAACCGCGCCTTTCTCGCCCGCTCGGCGGCGATGGCCTCGATCTCGGTGGCCGTGGTGCTGGTCGCGCTCAAGACCTGGGCGGCCTGGCGCACCGGCTCGACCGCCATGCTCGGCAGCCTCGCCGATTCGGCGCTCGACCTGATCGCCAGCATGGCCACGCTCACCGGCGTGTGGATCGCCTCTATGCCGGCCGACGAGGACCATCGCTTCGGTCATGGCAAGGCCGAAGCGCTGGCGGCGATCTTCCAGGTCATGCTGATCGCGCTGTCGGCCTTCGGCATCGCCGTGCGGGCAATCATGCATCTGGCCGGGCAGGGCGAGACATCGGCGGCGGGCGAGGGCATCGCCGTTTCGCTCGTGGCAATCGTCCTGACCTTCGCGCTGCTCGGCTGGCAGCGCCATGTCATGAGCCGGACGCGCAGCCTGGCGATCCAGACCGATCACCTGCACTACAAGTCGGACCTGTTCCTCAACCTCTCGGTCATCGCCGCGCTGGTGCTCGACCAGTATCTCGGCATCGGCCTCGCCGACCCGCTGTTCGGCCTCGCCATCGCCGCTTGGCTTGCCTTCGGGGCCTGGCGCGGCGCGAGCGATGCGGTCGACGATTTGATGGATCGCGAATGGCCCGAGGAGAAGCGACTCGCCTTTGTCGAGGCGGCGGCGAAACATCCGGAACTGTCGAACCTGCACGATCTGCGGACGCGGACCAGCGGCCATAGCGATTTCGTCCAGTTCCATGTCGATCTGCCGCCTGCCATGACGATCGAGGAAGCGCACGACATCATCGAACGGGTGGAGGCCGACCTGTGCCGCCAGTTCCCGGGGATGGAGCTGCTCATCCACATCGATCCCGAAGGCCATGTCGACGACCCCGACAATCCGCTCGTCGAGAAGGACGAGTTCGCACAGCTGGAGAAGGACGCGTGACCACGAAGCTCCCCTATTGTCATGTCGATGCCTTCGCCGACCGTCCCTTCGCAGGCAACCAGGCGGCCGTGATGCCGCTCGATACATGGCTTGAAGACGAGGTGCTGCTCGCCATCGCGGAGGAGAACAATTTCGCCGAGACGGCCTTCGTCGTGACGGATGCGAGTGGTGAAGCCGATTGGGAGCTGCGCTGGTTCACGCCTTCCGAAGAGGTGCGGCTGTGCGGGCATGCGACGCTCGCGAGCGGGCATGTGCTGCTGAGCCGCGACGGTGGCGATCGGGTCAGCTTCCGCACGCGCAAGGCAGGGGTACTCGAAGTTGCCCGCGCCGGGGAGGGCTACGAACTCGCGCTGCCGCTGATTCGCACCGCGCCCGATGGCTGGCCCGAGGCGGCGGCGCTGCTCGGCGCCGAGCCGCAGGAGGTCTGGCTCAGCCCCGATCGCTACGGCATCTATCTCTTCGCCAGCGAGGACGAGGTGCGCGCACTCGATCCCGACCTGCGCGGATTACGGGCGCTGGGGAACGACCAGTTCATCTGCACCGCGCCGGGTGGACAAACCGATGTGGTGAGCCGCGTCTTCGTTCCCGGCGGCGGGGTCGACGAGGACAGCTTCACCGGCTCGGCGCATGCGGCGCTGACCTATTTCTGGACCGAGCGTCTCGGTCGCGACAGCTTCACCGCCTTCCAGGCCTCGCAGCGCGGGGGCCATGCGATCTGCCGCCGCGACGGCGACAAGGCGATCCTGTCGGGGCGCTGCGTGACCGTCGTCGAGGGCAGTTTCTTCCTCCCCTAGGTCTCCGGGTAGAGCTCGATCACGTCGGCAAGCTGCTGGAGCATGGCCTTGCGCTCGGGTGCGTTCGAATGGCCGAGCCGCACCACGGTGAGCTTCTGGCTCGGCGATACGAAGACGTACTGCCCCATGTGGCCGATCAGCGAAAAGGCGCTGTGCGGCGCGCGGTCGGGGAACAGTGGGTGCTCCTCGCCCTCGGGCAGCGGGCGGTTGAGCCAGGTCTGCAGGCCGTATTGCGGGCTCTTCGGGCTCGGCTCGATCATTTCCTCGACCCAGGCGCGCGGGACCAGCTGCTCGCCGCGATAGGAGCCCTTGTTGCGCAGCAGCTCTCCGAACCTGGCCCAGTCGCGCGCGGTCGCGTGGATCAGGCTGCCACCGATCAGCGTGCCCGAGCGGTCGAATTCGGGCACCACGCTGGTCATGCCGAGCGGTCCGAACAGCCGCGCTTCGAGATAGTCCGCCACCGCCTTGCGCCGCTCGTCGGGATCCCTGCTGTCGGTGAGCGCACGCGCGGCGATGTCGGCAAGGATCACGGTGGTGTTGGAGGAATATTCGAACTTCGTCCCCGGTTCGGCCTCGAGCGGCTGCGCGGTGGCGAAATCGGCCATGTCGTCGCGTCCGTCGAGGAACAGCATGCGCACCTCGCTGCTCTCCCACGGCGGATCGCCCGCCTCGGTATGGTCGAGCCCGCTGCGCATTTGCAGCAGGTGCCGCAGCGTGATCTCGGCGCGCGGATCGCCGGTACGCTGCCACCGCGGAACAGGGGCGGGCGCGTCGAGCCGCAATTGCCCGTCGGCCACCAGCATGCCGATCAGCACCGCGGTGACGGTCTTGGCCATCGACCAGCTGACGAAGCGCGTGTCCTTGTCGTAGCCGGGCGCATAGCGCTCAACTGCCATCCGGCCGCCGTGATAGACCACCAGCGCGCGGGTCTCGCCAAGCCCGTCGAGCGTGAACAGATCGTCCGCGGCGCGCGCCAGCGGCCGGGTCGGTGCGCCGGGATGCGCGGTCACCGCAGCGAGTGCTTCTTCGCTCACCGGGGGCTCGGCCGGGGGGCCGGAAGATCCGCAACCGGCAAGGCTTGAGGTGACGAGGGCAAGCGCGATAAGGGGGGCGGTCCGCGTGGTCATGGCCCGCGTCACTCGCACGAAGGAATCCCGCTTGGCAACGGCCAAAACACGCTCGCGCAAGACGCGCTTCCGGCTCGCACTGGTGCTGCTCTTCGCCGTCCTGCTCGGCGCCGCCTGGTTCGCCTGGGGCACAGACTTGCGCAAGACCGGCGAGGCGGGAACGGCCTATGCCGCGCGGGTCGGCTGCTCGTGCCGCTTCGTCGCCGGGCGCAGTCTCGACGATTGCGCCAAGGACAAGCTCGAGGGGATGGAGCTGGTCTCGCTCAGCGAGGACGCGCAGGCGAAAAGCGTCACTGCGTCGATCCCCCTGATCGCCTCGGATACCGCCACCTACCGCGAAGGCTATGGCTGCGTCCTCAAGGAGTGGGAGCGCTAGGCGGCCACCCTTCGGGTCGAATCGATCCAGCCGCCGCCGACGACGCGCTCGCCGGCATAGATCACCGCCGCCTGCCCGGGAGCGACGCCGAATTCGGGATCGGCGAAGCGGATCTCGGTTGCCGCGCCGCCGCCGATCGGGCCCTCGAGCACGATCGGAACCGGCCTTGCCAGGCTGCGGACCTTGGCGGTCAGCGGGACGTCTGGCAGCGGGCCGATGCGATTGGTCTCGACGATACGCGCCGCGGTCACCGCGAGCATGCGCTTGGGGCCGACTATGACCTGCGCTGCCCCGGCGTCGATCCCGACGACATAGAGCGGTTCGGGCTGGCCGCCGATCTCGAGCCCGCGGCGCTGGCCGACAGTGTAGTGGATCACGCCCTTGTGCTCCCCCAGCGTCTCGCCGGTGGCGGCATGGACGATAGCGCCCGGCCGCCCGCCCTCGGGACGCATCTTCTTGACGATCTTGGCGTAATCGCCGTCGGGCACGAAGCAGATGTCCTGGCTGTCTGGCTTGGCGGCGTTGCGCAGGCCCGCAGCTTCGGCGAGCTCGCGCACGTCGGTCTTGGGCATGCCGCCGAGCGGGAAGCGCAGGAAGTCGAGCTGTTCCTCGGTGGTCGCATAGAGGAAATAGGACTGGTCGCGCGCCGGGTCTTCGGCCCGGTGCAGCTCCGCGCCGGCCGGGCCCATGACGCGGCGCACATAATGGCCGGTGGCGAGGCAGTCGGCACCCAGTTCGCGCGCCATCGCCAGCAAATCGGTGAACTTGGGCCCCATGTTGCAGCGGATGCAGGGCACCGGCGTGCGCCCGGCCAGGTAATCGTCGGCGAAGGTCTCGACCACTTCCTCGCGGAAGGCGCTTTCGTGGTCGTGCACGTAATGGGCGAAGCCGAGGCGTTCGGCGACCGCGCGGGCATCGCGGATGTCGTCGCCGGCGCAGCACGCGCCCTTGCGCCCGGTGGCGGCGCCATAGTCGTAGAGCTGCAGCGTGATGCCGATCACTTCCGCACCCGTGCGCGCCGCCAGCGCGGCGACGACCGAGCTGTCGACGCCGCCCGACATGGCGACCACGATGCGGCATTCGGCGGCCGGCCGGGGCAGGTCGAACAATGCGGCAGCCTGGTCCGGCGAGAGGGTTTCGATTGCGGGCATGCCGGGCCCCATACACGGCTTGGCCCGCCGCTTCCAGTGGGACACCGTAGGCCCCGCAGCGCACGCTTCACGGAACGTTTACCATGCCGGGCTATTGCACCCTTATGTACGAGGGCCGTTTCAAAGCGAAATCCGTCGAGGAACCGGGCGAAATCACCGGATTGCGCCAGTTTCGCTGGACCGATCTGGTCGCCAAGCTGGCGGCGACTCGCGAGCTGCGCGACGAGCTGGACAAGATCGACGGTGGATTCAACGCGTTCGCCGAAGCTCGCCGCGAAGGCTGCCAAGAAAGTAAACTGACCGTTAACCAAGCTGCTTTAAGCGATGGCAAAGCCGTCGGCCTAGGCTTTGGTGATGCCGCAGGTAGCGCGGCGCAAGGCGACAGAGAGAAAGAATGATCGAAAACCAGGACATCCGCCCTGCGCAGGTTATCGGACCCCTTGGGGAACCGTTGACTCTGAAGGACTTGCCTTCGCCCAACACCAAGCGTTGGGTGGTCCGTCGCAAGGCCGAGGTCGTGGCTGCGGTCAATGGCGGCCTGCTGACCATCGACGAGGTTCTCGAACGCTATTCGCTCAGCCTCGAGGAATTCGCATCCTGGCAGCGCGCGGTCGACCGTTCGGGCATGCAGGGCCTGCGCGTGACGCGCATCCAGCACTATCGCGATCTCTACGAACGCCAGCTCAAATACTGATCGCGCCGCGATCCGGCGCGGGAACCAAACACCCGGAAACACGCTCCCATTCCATCTCCGGCATTAATCGGGGAACCGGCTGTCGCGCCTGTCCGTTGACAAGGCACAGGGTCACGGCGGGAAAACAGGAGGAATTGGAATGGGTTGGATTATTGCAATTATCGTCGGTGGGATCATCGGCTGGCTCGCCAGCCTGGTGATGAACCGCGACGCCTCGATGGGCATCTTCTGGAACATCATCGTCGGCATCGTCGGCTCGTTCATCGGCGGCTTCATCGGCTCGCTGATCGGCGTCGGTGCCACTCTCACGACCTTCAGCGTTCCCGGCCTGCTGATGTCGCTGCTCGGCGCGATCGTGCTGCTGGGTATCGCCAACATGGTCCAGCGCGGCCGCGTCCGCTAACAAGGCCACACGCTTCAACAGATTTGGGCGGGACGTCGCAAGGCGTCCCGCCCTTGTTTCGTCTGCTCGGGGGAGTGTGGTCGCCATGCGACATTCGTCCAGCCCCAGACGCCCCCGGTCGAAGCGTCGATTGCCCTTGGCCCGCCCCGGGTCTAACTCGCGATTGCGAAATTCTTGCGCTTAGTGATATAGCAATGTAATACACTGCTGATCCGCAGCGCTTCTGGGGCAGGGTACGGTATGAATTACGAATCTGGAGTGATGGCCGAGAGGGGTCAGCCGATCACGGTCGGCCTGGGCGAGGATCCCGCCGAACTCGAAGCCTCCGAGCGTCGCAGCAAGCGCCGCCTGTTCCTCATCGCCGCGCTGGTCGTGCTCGGCCTTGCCATCGCCGCCTTCTTCGCCATGCGCGGCAGCGGCACCACCACGCCCGCCGGCGACGACGACGCCCAGGCTCCGACGGTCACCGTGGTGACGCCGGGCAAGACCACCGTAGAAGGCCAGATCACCGCTACCGGGACGCTGGCTGCCCGCCGCGACATGCCCGTCGGCGTGGTCGGCGAAGGCGGTCGCGTGGTCTCGGTGCCGGTCGATGCCGGCGACTGGGTGCGCCAGGGCCAGGTGCTCGCCAGCATCGACCAGTCGGTCCAGTCGCAGCAGGTCCAAAGTGCTGCCGCCAACGTTCAGGTCGCTCAGGCCGACGCCAAGCTCGCGCAGGCCAATCTCGATCGCGCGCTCCAGCTGGTCGAGCGCGGCTTCGTTTCCGCAGCCGACGTCGACCGCCTCACGGCAACCCGCGATGCCGCCAATGCCCGCGTCCGCGTCGCGCAGGCGCAGCTGGGCGAGCTGCGTGCGCGCAATGCCCGCCTCAACGTCCTCGCCCCGGCCTCGGGCTACGTGCTCGAGCGCAATGTCGAAACCGGCCAGACGGTCAGCGCCGGCTCGCCGCCGCTGTTCCGCATCGCACGCGGCGGCGAGATGGAGCTGCGCGCCCGCCTCAACGAGGATTCGCTCGCGGCGATCTCGGTCGGCACTACCGCGCAGATCCGCCCGGTCGGCACCGACAAGCTGTTCACCGGCCAAGTGTGGCAGGTGTCGCCGACCATCGACCAGCAGGACCGCCAGGGCACCGCGCGGATCGCGCTCGCCTATGCGCCGGGTCTGCGCCCGGGCGGCTTCGCCACCGCGACGATCGCCAGCGGCACGGTCGTCGCGCCGATCCTTCCCGAAAGCGCCGTGCTGTCGGACCGCGAGGGCGCCTATGTCCTGATCGTCAACGGCGAGAACAAGGCCGAACGCCGCCCGGTCACCACCGGCACCGTGACGCGCAAGGGGATCGTCATCACCGAGGGCCTGACCGGTTCGGAACGCGTGGTGTTGCGCGCCGGCGGCTTCCTGACCGAAGGTGAAACGGTCAAGGCGCAGCTGGCCAAGCGCGACTGAGCAGGGGGCAATTTCGATGAACTTCCGCAACATCTCCGCCTGGTCGATCCGCAACCCGGTGATTCCGCTGGTCGCGTTCACCGCGCTGCTGCTCGCGGGCCTTCTGGCCTTCGCGCGGATGGACGTCGTCAACAACCCCGACATCGAATTTCCCGCCGTAAACGTCTCGATCTCGCAGCCCGGCGCAGCGCCGACCGAGATCGAGAATCAGATCACCCAGCGCGTGGAATCCGCCGTCCGGTCGATCAACGGGGTCAGCTCGATCAATTCGACCGCGCGCGAAGGCAATTCGAACACCTTCATCGAGTTCGAGATCGGCACCGATCCCAATGATGCCGTGGCGGAAGTCAAGAATGCGGTCGACCAGATCCGCGGCTCGCTGCCCGACGGGATCATCGAGCCGCGCGTGACCAAGGAAGAGATTTCGGGTGGCTTCCTCGCGATCTACGCGGTCGAAGCCGACGACATGACGATCGAGGGGCTCAGCTGGTTCATCGACGATACGGCGGCCAAGCAGTTGCTCGGGATCGAGGGCATGGCGGAGGTCAACCGCTTCGGCGGGGTCGACCGCGAGATCGAGGTGATCCTCGACCTGCCCAAGATGCAGGCGCTCGGCGTCACTGCCAGCCAGATCAACGGCGTGCTGCGGCAGAGCAATATCGACGCCGCCGGCGGCGCCACCGAAGTGGGCGGGACGAAGCAGTCGGTGCGCGTGCTCGGCAACAGCGACGATGCCTATGCGCTGAGCCAGCGCCAGATCCAGCTCGGCGGCGGTCGTACGATCAAGCTCGCCGATGTCGCCACGGTACGCGATGGCTATTCCGAGCGGACCTCGATCAGCAAGGTGCGCGACAAGGAAGTTGTCAACTTCGCGATGAGCCGCGCCAAGGGCGCTTCGGACGTCACCGTCTACGAAGAAGCGCTCGAGAAGATCGAGCAGATCGAGGCGGAGAACCCGGGCGTCAAGTTCATCCCGCTGTTCAACACGGTCAAATACACCAAGGACCAGTACGAAAGCGCCATGGCGGCGATGATCGAGGGCGCGATCCTCGCCGTGGTCGTGGTGTTCTTCTTCCTGCGCGACTGGCGCGCGACCGCGATTTCGGCGGTTGCCATCCCGCTCTCGGCGATCCCGACCTTCTGGTTCATGGACCTGCTCGGATTCAACCTGAACCAGCTCTCGCTGCTGGCGCTGGCGCTGGTGGCGGGCGTGCTGGTCGACGACGCGATCGTGGAGATCGAGAACATCGTCAGGCACATGCGCATGGGCAAGTCGGCATATCAGGCGTCGATCGACGCGGCCGACGAGATCGGTCTGCCCGTGGTCGCCACCAGCTTCTGTATCGTCGCGGTGTTCTTCCCCGTCGGCGCCATGCCCGGCATCTCGGGCCAGTTCTTCAAGAATTTCGGCTTCACCGTCGTCGTCGCCGTGCTGATGTCGCTCGCCGTGGCTCGAATGATCACGCCGATGCTCGCAGCCTACTTCCTCAAGGCGCACGGGCAGGCTGCGCATGGCGAGGGCGCGATGATGGATCGCTACATGAAGATCCTCGGCTGGTCGCTCAATCGCGGCAAGATGTACGCCGCGCGCGAGAAAATCGATCTACTTGATTGGCGACTCTTCTTGCGGATTGCGGCGATGGCAATCGGGACCCTCGCAGTCCTTCTGGTCACAGTGGCTGTGATAGGCATAGTTGCGAGTGGATCAGACTGGTCTGGTCTCGCTGCTCCCTTGTCCGGGCTCGCAGTAGGTGTCGGTGCCTTGCTGGCTGTGGCTATTGCATATCTTTTCGGCGCCCGCGGCCGGTTCCAGTACATATTCGCTCTGCTGGTAGTTGTCATAGGAGCACTGTCCATTTCGGCCGTGACGACATTCACGGTGTCGAACATGATCGGCAGCCTCGATCTCACCAACCGGATCGCCGGACCGGGCGAAGGGACGATGACCACGATCGTGTCGCGCATCGTGGGGATTTTCCAGCTCGCGATCTCGCTGGGCCTCGGCTTCCTCGCGATCCTGGCGTTGTTCGCCGCGCTCCGTTTCGTGACGGGGCTGTTCGGTAGCCACATGCGCCAGGCCTGGACCTACCTCTATGCGCGCTTCCTCGATCATCGCATCTGGATGCTCGGGATCGGCTATTTCTCGCTGCTGCTGACGATCCTCCTGTTCGGCATCGTACCGGCGCAGTTCCAGCCCGTCGTCGACGACGAGAACAGCCGTGTCGAAATCGAGATGGTGCCCGGCACCACGCTCGAGACGACCGAACGCGTCGCCGACCAGGTCGCCGCGATCCTCTACGACCAGCAGGAAGTCGAACGGGCACTCGAGCGCGTCCGTGAGGGGCAGGCGACGATCTACATCACCCTGCGCCCCGATCGCGCCCGCACGTCGGTCGAGTTCGAACGCGCGCTGGCGCCGACGCTCGCGCAGATCCCCGATGCGCGCGTCCGTTTCGCCTCACAGTCGGGCGGCTTCGGCTCCGGGCGCGACATGACGGTGATGCTCGCGGGTTCCGATCCCGAATTGCTCAATGAAACGGCGGCGACGCTGGTCGAGCAGATGAAGGGCATCAATTCGCTGGTCGCCCCGCGCATCAGCGCCGACATCAACCGGCCCGAGCTGATCATCGAGCCGCGCGAGGATCTCGCCGCCGAACTCGGCGTGACCACGGTCGCGCTGAGCCAGACGATCCGTATCGCGACTATGGGCGAGATCGAGCAGAACGCGGCGAAATTCTCGCTCTCGGACCGCCAGATCCCGATCCGCGTCAAGCTGCCCGAGCAGTCGCGCGAAAATCTCGAGACGATCAAGAACCTGCCCGTCCAGACCGCGAGCGGTGGCTCGGTGCCGCTGTCGCGCGTCGCCAACATCTCGTTCGGCTCGGGGCCGACGACGATCCAGCGCTACAACCAGAACCGGCGCGTTCTGGTCGGCGCCGATCTCGGACAGGGCGTGATCAAGGGCGACGCGCAGAAGGAAATCGATGCGCTCCCGATCCTGCAGGACCTCCCGCAGGGCGTCATCCGCGACGTCGTCGGCGAGGACCAGTGGCAGCAGGAAATGCTGACCAGCCTGATGATCGCCATCCTGGCGGGCTTCCTGCTGGTGTTCGCCGTCCTGGTGCTGCTCTACAAGCGCATCATCAGCCCGTTGGTGAACATGACCTCGCTGCTGCTCGCACCGCTCGGCGGCATCCTCCTGGTGTGGCTGGTGGGCCAGCCGCAATCGATGCCGGTCTACATCGGCATCCTGCTGCTGCTCGGCATCGTGTCGAAGAACTCGATCCTGCTGATCGACTTCGCGATCGAGGAAATGGATCGCGGCACGCGCAAGCTGCATGCCCTGATGGATGCCGGGCACAAGCGCGCGCAGCCGATCGTCATGACCACGGTGGCGATGACCGCAGGGATGATCCCGACCGCCATGTCGGGCGTGCTGGGCTCGGGCGACGGTGCCTGGCGTGCACCGATGGGATCGGTGGTGATCGGCGGCCTGATCCTCTCGACGCTGCTCACGCTGCTGATCGTGCCCGCCGGCTTCAGCTTGGCGGATGGTTTCGAAAAGCGTGCCGGCCCGTGGCTGCGCAACCGCCTGCTGACCTACAAGGACGGCGACGATGCGCACGGCAAGGTGGGTGGCGGAGCGCATGAACCCGGGATAGAACCGGCCGAGTGAGCAAACGCATACCCGCCGGCCTGCCGACCGCGCGGCCGCCCCTTCAGCCCGATCGCGCGCGGGCGATGCGGCGCACGGCGACCGGGCTGATCGTGCTAATGGCGGGCCTGTTCCTGTTCTCGGGCCGCTATCTCGACCTGCACCCCGCCTGGGGCTATCTCCACGCCTTCGCCGAAGCGGCGATGGTCGGCGGGCTGGCGGACTGGTTCGCGGTGACCGCGCTGTTCCGCCACCCGCTCGGCCTGCCGATCCCGCACACCGCGATCATCCCCGAGAACAAGGATCGCATCGCCGACACCATGGCGGGCTTCCTGCGCGAGAATTTCCTCACCCCCGCCGTGGTCGGCCGGCGGATGGGGGCGATGAACCTCGCCCAGGCCGTGGGCAGCTATCTCGCCGACCCAAGGTCGGGCGAGGATTCGCGGATTCGCGCGGGCGCGGGTGAACTCGCGATCGAAGTGCTCGAATCGCTCGATCCCGAACGACTCGGCACGCAGGTGCGCAGCGGCATCAAGACCCAGCTCGGCAAGCTCGACATCGCCCCGCTGCTCGGCGGCATGCTCGAGGCGATGATCGCCGACGGGCGCCACAAGCCGCTGATCGACAAGATCATCCGCTGGGCGGGCCTGGTGCTCGAGGACAACGAGGCGATGGTGCGCGACATGGTGCACAAGCGCGCCAATGCGGTGCTGCGCTTCACCGGGCTCGACGAGCGGCTCGCCAATTCAGTGCTCGACGGACTCTACAAGCTGCTCGCCGAAGTGCTGGTCGATCCCGAGCATCCGCTGCGCGACAAGATCGAGGAGGGGCTGCAGGAGCTCGCCCGCGGCCTCAAGGAGGATCCCGAGATGCGCGAGCGGGTCGAGCGGATGAAGCGCGAACTGCTCGAGAACCCGGCGATCGGCGACTGGTGGCAGGGCGTGTGGGAGCGACTGCGCGCGAATCTCATCCAGACGATCCGCAGCTCGGGCGGGACCGGCAAGGGCTATATCGGCGAGACGCTGGGCGAGCTCGGCGCGGCGCTGCGCGACGACGAGCGGCTCCAGCGGCAGGTCAACCGCTTCGCCCGCCGCACTGCCGTCGGCGTGGCGACGCGCTATGGCGACCAGATCGTCCGGCTGGTGTCCGAAACCGTGCGCCGCTGGGACGCGCGGACGATCACCGACCGGGTCGAAGGCGCGGTCGGTCGCGACCTCCAGTTCATCCGCATCAACGGCACGCTGGTGGGCGGGCTGGTCGGCCTGACCATCCATGCGCTGGATGTCTACGTCATCTAGTCGTCAATACATCCGGTATCTGACCGTGGTCACGTAATAGGACGCCACGGCTTCGCCATCCAGGTTCCGGGCGGGTTCGAACTGCGCGAGCTGCGTGAACTTGTCGCAGGCGACATCGGAAAAGTTCTCCGCCGAGGTTATCTCGGTGATGTGGCAAGATGAAACCCTGCCCTTCTCGTCGACCATCACCCGAATTTTCAGATCGGCACTTTCGCCCCGGCGTTCGGCCTTGGAAGGGTAGGTCTTCTGCACCTCCACCGCCACCTGCTGGATGTTGAGCAGCCTGGGCCCCGAGGCGCGAGCCTTGAGGCTTTCGGGATCCGCGCCCCAATGTTCGACCAGGTTCGTCATACAGGCATTCATGGCGGCGAATACGGAGCCCATTTCGCCGGTTCGCAGCCGATAGTGCCGACCCTTGCGGGTGAATTCTATCCACTCGATCGTCTTGCCCTCTTCGACCGACAGTGCGTGCATGCCGAGAGTCATGGGCCGCGCTGGCGGATCGTCCTCGGATACCCCCATAGCCTCCCGAACAGGGCCCATATTTCCGATATTGGAGCCGTGGAGCGAAGCGCCGAACTTGCCCAGCGTGTAGCGCGCCTCGGTATCGATTTCGAACGGTGCGAGCCCGGGGCCGAACTGGACCTGAAACTTGCTGCGCGAGCCAAGCGCCTTGACGAGCCCGCCTGCAGCGACCCAGCCAAGCGTTGACGAGGGCTGCAGCTGTTCCATGTAGAGCACGGTTTCGTCGTCGCCTTCACCGAAGGTGCGGACAATGCGGCACCGGGCTTCGGCATAGTCGAGATGCCAGTCCGAACTTGGCGCGTACTCGACGACCTCCGGTTCGGCGGCCAACGCCGTGGAAGGCACTGCCGTTAGCAGCGTGACACCGAACAGAACTGAGCGACCCGACAAAGAAAAACCCTCCCGTTGCAAAACAACGGGAGGGTTAGACATGTGAACCGGCTTTGCAATCAGAGCTTTTCGGTCAGCTCCGGCACGGCCTTGAACAGGTCGGCGACGAGGCCGATGTCGGCGACCTGAAAGATCGGGGCATCCTCGTCCTTGTTGATGGCGATGATGGTCTTCGAATCCTTCATCCCCGCAAGGTGCTGGATCGCGCCCGAGATGCCGATCGCGATATAGACTTCGGGAGCGACGATCTTGCCGGTCTGGCCGACCTGGTAGTCGTTGGGGACATAGCCCGCATCGACCGCCGCGCGGCTCGCACCGATCCCGGCGCCGAGCTTGTCGGCGAGCGGGGTGATGACCTGCTCGAAGGTCTCCGCGTCCTTGAGGGCGCGGCCACCCGAGACGATCACCTTGGCGCTGGTCAGCTCGGGGCGGTCGCTCTCGGCGATTTCCTCGCTGACGAAGGTCGAGATGCCGGCATCGGTCGGGCCCGAGACCTCCTCGATCTCCGCCGAACCGCCTTCGGCCGCGGCCTTTTCGAAGGCCGTGCCGCGCACGGTGACGACCAGCTTGGCATCGGAGGATTCGACGGTGGCGATGGCATTGCCGGCGTAGATCGGACGGGTGAAGGTCTTGTCACCTTCGACCGAAAGGATGTCCGAGATCTGCATCACGTCGAGCAGCGCGGCGACGCGCGGCGCGACGTTCTTGCCGGTGGTGGTGGCCGGCGCGACGAAGGCGTCGTGATGGCCCATCAAATCGGCCACCAGCGGTGCGATGTTTTCCGCCAGCGCGTGTTCGTAGGCCGCGTCGTCGGCGAGGTGGACCTTGCCCACGCCCGCGATCTTGGCGGCTTCCTCGGCCACCGCGCGGCAGCCTGCGCCGGCGACCAGCAGGTGGACTTCACCGAGCTTGCCCGCAGCGGTGACCGCGGCCAGCGTCGCATCGGCGAGGCTCTTGTTGTCGTGTTCGACCCAAACGAGGGTTTTCATAGCTGTCTTCCTTCTCGTTCAGTGTTGCTCAGGCGATGCCGAGGGCTTTGATCTTGGCGACCAGAGCGTCGACGTCCTCGACCTTCTCGCCGGCCTGGCGGACCGGCGGCTCGGCAACCTTGAGAGTCTTGAGGCGCGGCGCGGTATCGACGCCGAAATCGGCCGGGGCCTTGGTGTCGAGCGGCTTCTTCTTCGCCTTCATGATGTTGGGCAGCGAAGCGTAGCGCGGCTCGTTGAGGCGCAGGTCGGTGGTGACGATGGCGGGCATGGTCAGCTTGACCGTCTGCAGGCCGCCGTCGACTTCGCGCTTCACCGTGACGCTGTCGCCCTCGACCTCGACCGTGTTGGCGAAGGTGCCCTGCGGGCGGCCCATCAGCGCGGCGAGCATCTGGCCGGTCTGGTTCGAATCGTCGTCGATCGCCTGCTTGCCGAGCAGGATCAGCCCGGGCTGTTCTTCCTCGGCGATCGCCTTGAGGATCTTGGCGACGGCCAGCGGTTCGACCTCGTCGTCGGTCTCGACCAGGATCGCGCGGTCGGCGCCCATGGCCAGTGCGGTGCGCAGCGTTTCCTGTGCCTTTGCCGGGCCGATGCTGACGGCCACGATCTCTTCGGCCTTGCCGGCCTCCTTGATGCGGATGGCTTCCTCGACGGCGATCTCGTCGAAGGGGTTCATGCTCATCTTGACGTTGGCGAGGTCCACGCCCGAGCCGTCGGCCTTGACCCGCGGCTTGACGTTGTAGTCGATCACCCGCTTCACGGGGACGAGGATTTTCATGCGATACCTTCCTCTCGGCTTGAAACTGTGGCGACCGCCTAGCTTGCGTTTACGTAAACGTCAAGCTGGCGGCCGGAGCGGTTCTTGACCCTTGCCCCGTCCCTCGCGCGGGGCGCGGGGCAGGTCAAGCGGTGTCGGAACCTGTCTTTACTATGCTCGGCGCGAGGCATAGTTTCAGGCGCGGAGACGGGAGGTGTCCGATGCGCGTCTGGCCCATGTTCGCAACTGCGGCGGCAATGCTCGCAATGCCCCTGTCGGCGCAGGAAACCCGCACCGCTCCGGCGGATCACACGTCACCTCCCGCGACGCTCGAAGAGATGGGCTGGCTGGTCGGCCAGTGGCGCGGCGAGGGGATCGGCGGTGCACCTGCCTACGAGAGCTGGCTCCCGCCGTCGGGCAACACGATGGTCGGCACCTTCGTGCAGCAGGCCGACGACACGGCGATCCGGTTCACCGAACACATGTATCTGATCGAGGATGACGGCACGCTGGTGCTGCGCCTCAAGCACTTCAACGCCGACCTGACGGGGTGGGAGGAGAAGGACGACATGCTCGCCTTCCATCTCATCGAGGTAGAGGATTGCGCCGCCTATTTCCGCGCGCTCACCCTGCGCTGCGACGGCGAGAACGGCCTGCTGGCCGCCGTGCGCATGACGCGCGAGGGCGAGCCGGCTGGCGAGCTGGTGTTCCGGTTCACGCGGATGGAGTGATCGGCGAAGGCGGCGCTCAGGCCGCCTTCTTGACCTCGGCCACGATCTTCTTCGCCGCATCGCCGAGATCGTCGGCGCTGACGATGGCGAGACCCGAATTGTCGAGGATGGCCTTGCCCTCTTCGACATTGGTGCCTTCGAGGCGGACGACCAGCGGCACCGAGAGGTTCACGTCCTTCGCCGCCTGGACGATGCCGTTGGCGATGACGTCGCACTTCATGATGCCGCCGAAGATGTTGACGAGGATGCCCTCGACCGCCGGGTCCTTGAGGATGATCTTGAACGCCGCGGTGACCTTCTCGGTCGTCGCGCCGCCGCCCACGTCGAGGAAGTTCGCCGGGAAGGCGCCGTTCAGCTTGATGATGTCCATCGTCGCCATGGCGAGGCCGGCACCGTTGACCATGCAGCCGATATTGCCGTCGAGCTTGATGTAGGCGAGGTCGTATTCGCTCGCCTCGACTTCGGCCGGGTCTTCCTCGGTCACGTCGCGCAGCGCTTCGACATCCTTGTGGCGGAACAGCGCATTGCCGTCGAAGCTCATCTTGGTGTCGAGCACCAGCAGATTGCCGTCCTCGGTTTCGACCAGCGGGTTGATCTCGAGCATTTCGCAGTCGAGGTCCATGAAGGCGGTGTAGAGCTGCTTGGCCAGTTTCTGCGCCTGCTTGTTGAGGTCGCCGGTCAGCTTGAGTGCGAAGGCCACCGCGCGGCCGTGGTGCGGCATGAAGCCCTGCGCCGGGTCGATCGTGATGGTGGTGATCTTCTCAGGCGTCGAATGCGCGACTTCCTCGATGTCCATCCCGCCTTCGGTCGACACGATCATGGCGACGCGACCGGTGGCGCGGTCGACAAGCATCGAAAGGTAGTATTCCTCGGCGATGTCGACGCCGTCGGTGACATAGAGGCGGTTGACCTGCTTGCCGGCATCGCCGGTCTGCACGGTCACCAGCGTGTTGCCGAGCATTTCCTTGGCATTGGCTTCGACGTCCTCGATGCTCTTCGACAGGCGGACGCCGCCCTTGGCATCGGGGCCGAGTTCCTTGAACTTGCCCTTGCCGCGGCCGCCGGCATGGATCTGGGCCTTCACGACATAGAGCGGCCCGGGCAGCTGCTTGGCGCCTGCGACCGCCTCTTCGACGGTCAGAGCGGCATGGCCCGCGGGGATGCCGATGCCGTATTTCGCGAGCAGTTCCTTGGCCTGGTATTCGTGAATGTTCATGTCGAAGCTTCGTCCTTCGCGTGATGCGCGTGGGGGAATAAGAGTCGCGAGCGCCATAAGCATGTCTGGGCGCGCTTGAAAAGGCCCGCATTCGGGTGCAGGGCGCGGGCCATTCTCCATGATCGACAGCCAGCGCCTCGAATCCATCGTCTCCGAAGCCGGGAGGATCGCCTACGACCTGTGGCCGGGGGCGGGCAACGACCTGAACGCATGGGAAAAAAGGCCCGGCGATCCGGTGTGCGAGGCGGACCTGGCGGTCGATGCCTTCCTCAAGCGCGAGCTCGGCGCGCTGCTGCCTGCAGCGGGCTGGCTGTCGGAGGAAACCGCCGACGATCCCGCGCGGCTCGACCACGATCTCATCTGGCTCGTCGACCCGGTCGACGGCACGCGCGATTTCATCCGTGGGCGCAGCGGCTGGGCGGTCTCGGTCGCGCTCATCAGCGGCGGACGCCCGCTGATCGGCGCGCTCTGCGCCCCCGCGCGCGGCGAGAACTGGACCGCGGTGGCAGGCCAGGGCGCCTGGCGCAACGGCGAGCGGCTGCGGGCTTCGGCCCGGGGCGAGCTGGTCGGCGCGCGCGTCCCCGCACATGCGCTGCCCAAGGTCGATACCGACCTGGTCGCGGTCGACCAGCCCAACTCGATCGCGCTGCGTATCGCCATGGTCGCGGCCGACGAGGCCGATCTGGTGGCGACGGTGCGCTGGGGCTTCGAATGGGACATCGCCGCCGCGGGCATGATCGCGCGCGAGGCGGGCGCAGCGGTGAGCGACGCCTATGGCCGCAAGCTCGATTACAACAAGCGCGACCCGCGCGCCTTCGGTGTGCTCGTCAGCGCCCCCGCGATCCATGGCGCCGCGGTCGAGCGGTTGGCGCAGCGGCTAACCCGGGACTGAAACGAAAAGGGGGCCGGCCCGCAGGCCGACCCCAAGTCTTTGCGATCGTCCCGAAGGGATCGTTGCTCAGTTGCCCTGGGCCTGCGCGGCCTGGACGTCCTGTTCGTCGAAGGGGATGATCTTGATTTCGACGCGGCGGTTGAGCGGCTCGTTGACATTGTCTCCGGTCGCCACCTTGAGGCGCGTTTCGCCGAAGCCCATCCAGCGGATGCGCGACGAGCTGACGCCCTGCGAGATCAGGTAGTTCGCCACCGCCTGCGCGCGCTGTTCGGACAGGCGCTGGTTCGATTCGGCGGAACCGGTGGTGTCGGTGTGGCCATAGACGTCGACGAGGCTGTTGGGATATTCGCGCAGGCTCGCGGCGACGCGGTCGAGCAGGTCGCGGAAGCCCGGCGAGATGGTGTAGCTGCCGGTGGCGAAGGTCACACCGTCGGGCAGGTTGACGAGGATCGCGTCGCCGCCGTCGACTTCGCTGACGTCGACGCCCGAACCGGCGGTCTGCTCCTTCAGCTCCTTGATCTGCTGATCCATCTTGTAGCCGACCACGCCGCCGGCGACGCCGCCCGCGGCTGCGCCGATGATGCGTCCGGTCTTGCCGCCGATGACGCCGCCGAGCAGGCCGCCCGCGATCGCGCCGCCGGCGGTGCCGAGCACGGTGCGCGAGACCTTCTTCTCGCCGGTATTGGGGTCGGTAACGCAGGCCGAGACGGTCATCAGCGAGACGGCGGCCAGGCTGGCGGTAAGGATGCGCGACTTCTTCATCTAATCTTCCTCCTCTGAGGGGGCAGGCGCCCACGCGGGATCGCTGCCGGGCAATTTGGGGCGGGACGCGCCCACCCGCGTCACAAGGCTTCAAACATTCCAATCCGCTGCCTGTTCCGGCGCGGCGGCAGATAAGTCGTACGATGACGCTGGCAGCGCGGGGCTTTTGTGCTAGCCACGCGCGGGTGACCCCATTTCCCTGGACCGACCTCGTCATCATCGCCGGGCTGATCGTCCTCAACGGCGTTTTCGCCATGAGTGAGCTGGCCATCGTTTCGGCGCGGACCGCGCGCCTGCGCGCCGCGGCGCATCAGGGCAATGGCGGGGCGAGGATCGCGCTTGCGCTCGCCGCCGAGCCGGGCAAGTTCCTCTCCACCGTGCAGATCGGCATCACGCTGATCGGGATCATCGCGGGTGCCTATTCGGGCGCCAGCCTCGGCGGACCGGTGGGCGAGCGGCTCGAATTGCTCGGTTTCCCCGCCGGTTGGGCCCCCGAAGCGGGCTTCGCCACGGTGATCGTCATCACCACCTATCTCAGCCTGGTGGTGGGCGAGCTGGTGCCCAAGCAGGTCGCGCTGCGCGCCGCCGCACCGATCGCCATCGTCATGGCGCGCCCGATGGCACTGCTGGCCAAGGTAGCCGCGCCGCTGGTGTGGCTGCTCGACGTCTCTTCGGGCCTGCTCATCCGCCTGCTCGGCGTGCGTCCGGCGGGGCAGAGCGCGGTGACCGCCGAGGAACTGCACATGCTCTTCGCCGAGGCAACCCGTTCGGGCGTGATCGAGCACGAACAGCACCAGATGCTCCAGGGCGTGGTGCGGCTGGCGCAGCGCCCGGTACGTGAGCTGATGACCCCGCGGACCGAGGTCGACTGGGTCGACGTGGGTGCCGATGCAGAAGCGATCCGGGCGGTGCTCGACGAGAGCCCGCATTCGCTGCTGCCGGTGGCCGAGGGCTCGCCCGACCGCGTGCTCGGCGTCGTCAAGGTGCGCGAGATCCTCACCCGCCTCGTCGCCGGCGAGCCGGTCGACCTCGCTGCGCTGATGGTCAAACCCGAGGTGGTGCCCGACCAGCTCGACGCGGTCGACGCGCTGCGCGTGCTGCAACAGGCCGAGGTCGCCATGGCGATGGTGCATGACGAATACGGCCATCTCGACGGGATCATCACCCCGGTCGACCTGCTGACGGCATTGGTGGGCGATTTCGCCAGCGACCAGGACGCGGGCGACGGTCCCGGCGTGGTCGAGCGCGAGGACGGCAGCCTGCTGGTCGCGGGCTCGCTCTCGGCCGATGTCCTCGCCGACCGGCTGGGGATCGAATATGGCGAGGATCGCGAATTCGGCACCGCGGCGGGCTACGCGCTCCACGTGCTCAAGCGCCTGCCGGGCGAAGGCGACCATTTCACCGACCAGGGCTGGCGCTTCGAAGTCGTCGACATGGACGGCCGCCGGATCGACAAGCTGCTGGTGAGCGCGGAGAAACCCGCGCTGAATCCCGAAGAGTAGGGGGATTCTTGTGTTTCGCACCGACCTCCGTCGGTGCGTCCTCGCTAGACGTGCAGCAAGCTGCACCCGCTGCGGGCGGGCGGTCGCCCTTGCCGGCCCTCCGCCGGGCCGGAACTAGCGCCTAGCCAGCAATCTGGTGGAAGTCTCCGAGCCGATAGGCGAGGCAAGGCCGGAAGCGTAGTCGAAGACGCAGCTGACCGAAGGTCACCTGCACGGCCGCCCGCAGCGACGCGCCCGGAGGGCGTGTGAGCGAGGAAAGCCTAAGGCCGCGGACGCGGCCGCCGGCGCTTGAGGCTAAACAAAAATCCGGGCTTTAGCCCGGAATCACCGCGCTTGCCGTGGCGCCGTCGCCTTCGGGGGCGGCGATGATGTCGCGGGTCACGCTGCCCTTGGCGACCGTCGCGGTGTCGGGATCGCCGACCGCGCTGCGGATGCCCGGTTCGGCACTGCCGGCGCGTTCGAGCAGGCTGGTCTCGACGCTGCTGCGCGGCTGCGGGCCGCCGAACAGCGCTTCGAGCGTCTGCGTCGCGGCGCTGCCTTCGGCCGGGCGCGGGGCGCCGGGCTGCGGCGGCACGAGGTTGAAATCGGGCGGGACCACCAGCGGCGCCTGACGCTGCACGGCAAATTCGTCGGGCCGATCGCGGTTGAACAACCCGCCGCTGCCACAGGCGGCGGTCATGGCGCCGAGGCCGGCGATCAGGGCGAAACGGGCGAATTTGGTCATCACTTGCTCTCCGCGGCCTCGGCCGCCTTGCTGTTCATGAGGCCATCGACCTCTGCCATGTCCTTGTCGCGCATGAAGAAGGCCCGTGCAAGGACGATGACGACGCCGATGGTGATAGCCGCATCGGCGAGGTTGAAAATGAGGAAGGGGCGGAAATCCCCGAAATGCAGGTCCGCGAAATCGACCACATAGCCGAGATCGTAGCGGTCCTTGATATTGCCCAGCGCGCCGCCGAGGATCAGCGACAGCGCGAGGATGTCGGCCAGCAGCTTCTCGCGCATCATCCACACGGTCACCACCAGCGCGATGATCCCGGTGACGAGCACCAGCCCCCAGCGCATCTCGGGGCTGCTCGCCTCGAACATGCCGAGCGAGACGCCGAAATTGCGGGTGAAGCGCAGGTCGAAGATGGGCAGCAGCTCCATCGCATCGCCGATGCGGTCGATGCCGAGCGCCTTGGTGACGTAATCCTTGCTCCACTGGTCGGCGGCGAAGATGCCGAGCGCGGCAAGGCAGCCGATCAGGCGGTTGCGCAGGACCGGGCTCATGCCGCTTCATCCATCTGGGCGACGACGTCTTCGCAGCGATCGCACAGGTCGCCGTCCTCCGCCACGCTGGGCAGCAGGCGCCAGCAGCGCCCGCACTTGCTTTCCGATGTCCGCGTGACCGTCACCGCATCGCTATCGCCGCGCGTCACTGACGCGGTGATGAACAGCTCGGCGAGATCGGCATCGGAAAAGCCTTCGGGCACCGCAGCGGCGGGCACGACGATATCGGCCTCGAGGCCGGAGCGGATCACCTTCTCGCGGCGCAGCGGCTCGATCGCCTCCATCACCTCCTCGCGCAGCTTGCGCAGCGCATCCCAGCGCGCGCCATCGGCGCTTACACCGGGGACCTTGGGCCATTCGAGCAGATGGACGCTGCCGCCATCGGGATAGCGCGTGGTCCACACCTCCTCGGCGGTGAAGACCAGCACCGGCGCGGCATAGCGCACCAGCGCGTGGAACAGGATGTCGAGCACGGTGCGATAGGCGTTGCGCTTCACGCTCTCGGGCCCGTCGCAATAGAGCACGTCCTTGCGGATATCGAAGTAGAAGGCCGACAGGTCCTCGTTGCAGAAATCGACCAGCAGGCGGGTGTAGGCGGTGAAGTCGTAATCATCGACCGCCTGCCGCAGCTTGCCGTCGAGATCGGCAAGCAGGGCGAGAACGTAGAGCTCAAGCTCGGGCACTTCGCCGACATCGCCCATGTCGCCGACGAAGCCATCGAGCGCGCCGAGCAGGTAGCGGAAGGTGTTCCTCAGCTTGCGATACTGGTCGCCCGTGCCCTTGAGGATCTCGTCGCCGATGCGGTGGTCCTCGGTCGAATCGACGCTCAGCGCCCACAGGCGGATGATGTCGGCGCCGTACTGCTCCATGACCTTGAGCGGATCGACCGTGTTGCCGAGGCTCTTCGACATCTTGCGCCCGTCGCTCGCCATGGTGAAACCATGCGTCAGGATCTGGTCGTAGGGTGCGCGGCCGCGCGTGGCGCAGCTTTCGAGCAGCGAGGACTGGAACCAGCCGCGATGCTGGTCGCTGCCTTCGAGATAGAGATCGGCGGGCCAGCGCATTTCGGGCCAGCGCCCGCTTTCGAGCACGAAGGCGTGGGTGCAGCCCGAATCGAACCAGACGTCGAGGATGTCGGTGACCATCTCGTAATCGTCGGGATTATGGTCGGCGCCGAGGAACTCCGCCTTGCGCGCCTCGTCCCAGGCATCGACGCCCTCTTCGCGCACCGCGGCGATCACGCGCGCATTGACCTCGGCGTCCTGCAGATATTCGCCGGTGCCGTTCTTCACGAACAGCGTGATCGGCACGCCCCAGGCGCGCTGGCGGGAAAGCACCCAGTCGGGGCGGCCCTCGACCATCGAACCGATGCGGTTGCGGCCCTTTTCGGGGATGAAGCGCGTATCGGCGATGGCCTGCAGGGCGCGCTCGCGCAGCGTGCCGCCACCGGCCAGTTCCCGGTCCATCGGCACGAACCATTGCGGCGTGCAGCGATAGATGACCTTGGCCTTCGACCGCCAGCTATGCGGGTAGGAATGCTGGTAGTCGTCGCTGGCCGAGAGCAGGGCGCCCGCCTCGCGCAAATCCGAACAGATCGGGCCGTCGGGTGCGTTGAACTGCTTGTTGATCACCGCGCGGCGGCGATCGTCCTCGCCGCCGAGCCATTCCCAGTCGTCGCGATAACGCCCGTCGCCCAGGACCGCGAAGACCGGCTCGAGCCCGTTGGCGCGGCACAGCAGGAAATCGTCCTCGCCGTGGTCGGGCGACATGTGGACGAGGCCGGCCCCGCTGTCGGTGGTGACGAAATCGCCCGGCAGGAAGGGGCGCGGCCTGGCGTAAAACCCGCCAAGATGGTGCATCGGGTGGCGGGCGACAGTGCCGGCGAGGTCGGAGCCTTTTCCGGTCCAACGCTTCACAAGCACGAGTCCTACGCCCCTCTGCCCGTCGCGAGCGATTTGCCTCTCATAACGAGTCTTGAAATCATCCAGCAGCGCCGAAGCTATCAGGAATTTCCGGCCCGCTAGCTTGGCGCACAATTCGTCAGGGTAGGGAGGATGGGGCTCGTTGACCGATGACCAAGCCGTGTGGACTATGGAGTCTAGCTCCAGAAGAACATACTCAATCTCCGGCCCGTAAGCCAAAGCCTGGTTCACTGGGATCGTCCAAGGCGTCGTCGTCCAGATCACTGCATGCGCGCCGACCAGTTCCGGTATCGGGCTTTCCGTGATCTCGAAGGCCACGTCGATCTGGGTCGAGGTGATGTCCTCGTATTCGACCTCGGCCTCGGCCAGCGCGGTCTCCTCGACCGGGCTCCACATCACCGGCTTCGAGCCGCGATAGAGATTGCCCGCCTCGGCGAACTTCATCAGCTCGGCGACGATGGTCGCCTCGCTGTCGAACTGCATGGTGAGATAGGGATTGTCCCAGTCGGCCATGATGCCGAGGCGCTTGAGCTGCTCGCGCTGCACGTCGACCCAGTGCTGCGCATAGGCGCGGCATTCGGCGCGGAATTCCTTCGCCGGGACCTGGTTCTTGTCCTGCTTCTTTTTGCGATACTGCTCCTCGACCTTCCATTCGATCGGCAGGCCGTGGCAGTCCCAGCCGGGCACATAGGGCGCGTCCTTGCCGAGCAGGTTCTGCGTGCGGCAGACCATGTCCTTGAGCGTATGGTTGAGCGCGTGGCCGATGTGCATGTCGCCATTGGCGTAGGGCGGGCCGTCGTGGAAGATGAACTTCGCGCGGCCTTCGCGGCTCTTGCGCAGCTGTTCGTAGAGCTTCTCGTCCTGCCAGCGCGCGGCAATCTCCGGCTCCTTCTGCGGGAGGCCGGCCTTCATGGGGAAATCGGTCTTGGGCAGGAAGACCGTGTCTCTGTAATCGCGCTTCTCGGACATAGGTGGTGGCCGTTAGGCGAAAGACGCCGCGTAGGAAAGAGTTTCGCTGAGACGGAGCGCAGCCATTCCCTATTCCGTCACCCCGGCCTCCGAGCCGGGGCAGGGCTCACTTTGGCCAGCACCGCAGTAGGAAGCACCACCCCGGGTCAAGCCCGGGGCGACGCGTAGGTTTGGTTGGGAGCCGATTGGGCCGGGCGCGACGGCTCAGCCGAGCAGGCGCCGCGCCTCGTCGCAATCCTTCTCCATCTGCGCGATCAGCCCGTCGAGCGAATCGAACTTCGCCTCGCCGCGCAGGAAGTGGTGGAAGGATACCTCGATCTCCTGGCCGTAGAGATCGCTCGAAAAGTCGAAGAAATAGGGTTCGAGCAATTCCTTGGGCGGGTCGAATTGCGGTCGCACGCCGATATTGGCGGCGCCCTTCAGCTCCTGCCCGGTGGCAAGGATGCGCCCGGTGACCGCGTAGATCCCGTACTTCGGACGCAGGTAATGCTCGACCGGCAGGTTCGCGGTTGGATAGCCGATTTCGCGCCCGCGCTTGTCGCCGTGCTGGACCACGCCGCGGATCGCGAAGGGGCGGGTGAGCAGCCGCGCCGCCTCCTGCGGGTCGCCTGCGCGCAGCGCATCGCGCACGCGACTGGAGGATACCGGTTCGCCATGGTCCATCACCGGGGGCACCGCGCGCGCTGCGATCCCGACCTCCTTGCCGAGTTCCACCAGTCTCCCGAAATTGCCGCCGCGCGCCTTGCCGAAGGTGAAGTCCTCGCCCGTCACCACCCCGGCGACGCCGAGATGCTCGCCGAGCAGCTTGCGGACGAAATCCTCCGCCGTGGTGCCCGCCAGCTCGCTGTCGAAATGGAACACCAGCATCGCGGTCGCCCCGGCGGCGAGGTAGAGTTCCTGCCGCTGTTCGAGCGTGGTCAGCCGGAAGGGCGGGGCATCGGGCTTGAAATGGCGCACCGGGTGCGGGTCGAAGGTCGCGATGATCGCTGGGCGTCCCTCTTCGCGGGCCCAGCGGATCGCCTCGCCGGCCACCGCCTGGTGGCCGAGGTGGAAGCCGTCGAAATTGCCCAGCGCGATCACCGCACCGCGCAGCGATTCGGGCAGCGGCTCGCGATGGTCGAGGAACCTCATGGGACAGGAGGCTGATCGACAGCCATGCGGAGAGGCTTGAGGTCTTCGCGGAGTACCCGCAAGGCGTTGCGACCCATCGCAGCGCGAACTTCGTCGGGCGTGAAGCCCTCGTCGAGCAGCGCCTGCGTCACTTGAACCAATTGTGCGGTGTCGAAACGCACCGTTGTCGCCCCGTCGAAGTCGCTGCCGAGCGCGACATGCTCGATCCCGACGAGGTCGCGGATATGCTTCATCGCCCTTGCCGCAGCGCGCGGCGAAGTGTTGCAGATTGCTGCGTCCCAATAGCCGATGCCGATCACCCCGCCGGTCTTCGCGACCCCGCGAATCTCTTCGTCGGTGAGGTTGCGATTGACCTTGCAAGTCGCCTGCACTCCGCCGTGGCTCGACACCACCGGGCGCCGCGCCATGGCGAGGATGTCGGCGACGCATTGGTGGCTGCAATGGGCGATATCGACGACCATCCCGAGCTCCTCCATCCGCCGCACTGCCGCCCGGCCCTTCTCTGTTAACCCACCCTTATGCAACCCATGCATGGAGCCCGCGAGATCGTTGTCGAAAAAATGGGTGAGGCCCGCCATGCGAAACCCTGCGCCTCGCAATGTGTCGAGGTTAGCCAGGTCGCCTTCAAGATTCTGGAGGCCTTCGATACTAAGAAGCGCGCCGATGGGCTTGGGCTTTTTCTCCGAGCGAGCAAGTTTGAGCGCATCGAGGTCACGCACATAGCCGATCTTTATCAGGTCGCCGCCTGACCCTACGACTGCCCGGCCCAGCTTCTGCGCATGCCACAGAGAGCGTTCGAGCAGGCTGTTCCAGGTCCGCACCGGCTGGAGCTGCGCCACCGCCAGCATGGTGATGTTGTCGCTGTCGGCGCCGTTGGCGTCGTAATTCTGCCCCTTGGGGGTCTTGGTCACGCTCGAGAAGACCTGCAGCGCGACATTGCCCTCGCGCAGCCGCGGCAGGTCCATGTGCCCGCGATCCGCGCGATCGAGCAGGTCGCGCTTCCACAGCAGCGTGTCCGAATGCAAATCGACGATGGCGAGCGTTTCGTGAAGCGCCTTCGCTTCGTCGGAGACCTCGATCAGCGGCTTGCCGTCGATTGTGTTCATGCCCCGCTCGACGATACCGGGCGCGAGCAGGAAGAAGCCTGCAAGCGCGAGGAGGATCACGCCGAGCGCGCCGAGGATCAGCTTGCGCGTCACGACGCGCGTTCCAGCGTCACGAAGCTGTAAGCCGGGCGCCCGTCCTCGGCCGCGAAGTCCTCGCGGGCGATGGCCTCCCAATCGGGTCCGAGCGGGGGCATGAAGGTATCGCCGTCGAAATCGGCATGGATTTCGGTCAGCTCGATCCGGTCGGCATGCTCCATGAACACGTCGTAGATCGCCGCGCCGCCGATGACCGCGACTTCACCGTCGCCCGCCATCGCGAGCGCCTCCTCGACTGAGCGGGCGACTTCGGCACCGGTCGAATCCCAGCGTTCCTTGCGCGTGAGCACGATATGGCGCCGCCCTGGGAGCAGGCCCGGCAGGCTCTCGAAGGTCTTGCGACCCATGATCATCGGCAGGCCTTGATTTTTCTGGCCCATGGTCAGCGCCTTGAAGCGCCTGAGGTCGGCGGGCAGGTGCCACGGCAGTGCGCCGTCCCTGCCGATGCAACCATTGGCCGCACGGGCGAAGATGAGAAACAAGCTCACCGCTTCAGCCGCGTCACATGGCCCATCTTGCGTCCCTCGCGCACCTTGGCCTTGCCGTAATCGTGGAGATGCGTGTCGGGCGCCGTCAGATGCCGCTGGGCGCGCGTGATGTCCTTGCCGATGATATTGGTCATGGTGACCGTCTTCGCGACCGTCGCCGTATCGCCCAGTGGCAGCCCTGCGACCGCGCGGATGTGGTTCTCGAACTGGCTGGTGACCGCGCCCTCGATGGTCCAGTGGCCCGAATTGTGCACCCGCGGCGCCATCTCGTTGAAGATCGGCCCTTCGCGCGTGGCGAAGAACTCGAGCGTCAGCACGCCGACATATTTGAGCGCATCCGCGACCTGCCGCGCCAGCTCGCGCGCTTCGCCCACCTGCGCCTCGATCGGCTCGCCCGCGGGGAGCGATGAGGTGGCGAGGATGCCGTCCTCATGCGTGTTGCGGGGCGAATCCCAGAAACGGATCTCGCCGTCCTGCCCGCGCACGAGGATGACCGAGAATTCGGCCTCGAACTCGACGAAGCCTTCGTAAACCAGCGGCATGTCGGGCAGGTGCAGGCCCTGCGCCTCGCGGTCCGAACCGATCCGCCACTGGCCCTTGCCGTCGTATCCGTCGCGCCGGGTCTTGAGGATGCCGGGCGCGCCCAGCCGATCGACCGCCGCCTCGAGATCGGCACGTGAGTCCACACGCGCATAGGCCGCGGGCCTGCCGCCGAGCCCTTCGACGAAGCGCTTCTCGTTGAGCCGGTCCTGCGCGGTCTCGAGCGCGCGCGGGTGCGGGAAGATGCGGCCCTCGGGCATGGCGCCGGCGGTGGCAACGGGGACGTTCTCGAACTCCCAGGTGACCACGTCGCATTGCGCTGCGAAGGCGGCGAGCGCGGCGGTGTCGTCCCATTTGTTGGCGAACAGATCGTCGCTGGCCTGGCCGGCGACATTGTCGCCCTCGGGCGCATAGGCGATGCAGCGATAGCCGAGCTGCGCGGCGCTCATCGCCATCATCCGGCCGAGCTGGCCGGCACCGAGAATGCCGATCGTGCCGCCGCGCTTCAGCATCAGTCGACCGGGCGCTCGGTCACCGCCGCGCTGCGGGCGGCGCGCCAGTCCTGCAGCCGCTGCGAGAGTGCGGGGTCGTGATTGGCGAGGATCGCCGCGGCGAGCAGGCCGGCATTGGTCGCGCCGGCCTTGCCGATCGCCAGCGTGCCGACCGGCACGCCGGCGGGCATCTGGACGATCGAGAGCAGGCTGTCCTGCCCCGAAAGCGCATTCGACTGCACCGGCACGCCGAGCACAGGCACATGCGTGAGCGCTGCGATCATGCCCGGCAGATGGGCGGCGCCGCCGGCGCCCGCGATGATGACCTCGATACCCGCGTCGGCCGCGCCCTTCGCGAAATCGTACATCCGCTCGGGCGTGCGATGCGCGGAGACGATGCGGACATCGGTCGCAAGGCCGAGCTCGTCGAGCACCTCTGCGGCGCAGGTCATGGTCGGCCAGTCCGACTGGCTGCCCATGACGATGGCGACCTTCGCTGTTCCCTCCGCCCCCATCTTACGCATCCTTCAGATAATAGCGTTCGCCCGAGACCGTCGCGCCGTCGAAATCGTAGACGATTGGCTGGCCGGTGGGGATCTCGAGCCCGGTGATGTCCTCGTTGGAGATATTCGAGAGGTGCTTGACCAGCGCGCGCAGGCTGTTGCCATGGGCCGAGATGATGACGTTCTCGCCCTTGGCGAGCTGCGGCAGGATCGCCTCCTCCCAATAGGGCAGCACGCGCTCGATGGTGAGCTTGAGGCTTTCGGTGCGCGGCACGTCGATCCCGGCATAGCGCGGGTCGTCCGAGAGATCGAACTCGCTGCCCCTTTCAAGTTCGGGCGGGGGGACATCGAAGCTGCGGCGCCAGATATGCACCTGCTCGTCGCCGTGTTTCTCGCGCGTCTGCTGCTTGTCGAGCCCCGTCAGCCCGCCGTAATGGCGCTCGTTGAGGTGCCAGTCGCGGGTGACCGGGATCCACAGCCGGTCGCAGGCCTCGAGCGCGATGTTGAGCGTCTTGATCGCCCGCTTCTGGACGCTGGTGAAGGCGACCGTGGGCAGCACGCCCTTGGCCTTCATCAGCTCGCCTGCGGCGCGCGCTTCCTCCTCGCCCTTTTCGGTAAGGTCGACGTCCCACCAGCCGGTGAAACGGTTGGCGAGGTTCCACTCGCTCTGGCCGTGGCGGACGAGGATAAGCTTGCTCATTTTCTCTCCCGATTTCCGTGCCAGCCCGCTCCCCCTCCCGGCCACCCACGGCACGGTATTCTATGGGTGGCCGGGAGGGGGAGCGGGCCGGAACAGCACCTCGCAATAGCGAGAAAGCAGTGAGCACCGCGCGTTAGCGGCCCTCGGACGGCTTGGAAACCCCGTCGTCGCCCGATTCGCGCAATTCGCGTGCCTGCCCCTTGCGGCGCCTCAGGTTCTCGCGAAGTTTCGCGGCGAGGCGGTCCTCGCGGCTCGATTTGTCGTTTCGGCTATCCATTGCGCAAGCTTTCGCGAATTTTGCGCTTCGGCTCAAGCGAAGGTTGACTTCTTCGTCACGTCTGCCAATAGCGCGCGCCTCCACCCCCGCAACGGTTTCTGCGGGCGACATGTGCTGCTGTAGCTCAGTGGTAGAGCGCACCCTTGGTAAGGGTGAGGCCGGGAGTTCAATCCTCCCCAGCAGCACCATTTTTCAAAAATGGTTTCCTCGGTTTGCACACCGACCTCCGTCGGTGCGTCCTCGGTGCTGTTTCGACGCCTCGCGTCGAGCACCTGCGGGCGGGCGGTCGCCCTTGCCGGGCCTCCACCGGCCCGGTTCTCTTGCGACATCGGGCGTCTGCCAAAACTCCCGAGCCGAAGGCGAGGCAAGGCCGACCGGCGGCCCGCAGCGGGTGCAGCTTGCTGCACGTCTAGCGAGGACAAACCCGCGGAGGCGGGTTCGCGAACAAGAAAACTCCCTCACCACGCGCGCCGAGCTACGTACTGCGCTCTGCCTTATCTCGCGCATTCGTCCCCTTGATCATCGCGCGCATCGCTTCCCACTGCTCGTCGCCCATGTCCTTGAGCGCGGCGTAGAAATTGCCGCCATGCGCCTGATAGCCACCGCCATCGATGGCGATCGTCTGGCCGTTGAGCCATTCGGCGCCCGGCCCCATCAGGAAGACCGCGAGATTGGCGAGCTCGTGCATCTCGCCGTGGCGTCCCATCGGATTCATCTCGTCGTGCGAATTGCCGCCGCGCCCGGCGGGCGACAGGCGCGCGCTCATGCCGTCGGTGGGGAAGAGCCCGGGAGCGATCGCGTTGAAGCGCAGGCCGTAGCGCCCCCATTCGACCGCGAGGCTCTGCGTCATCGCGTTGAGCCCGGCCTTGCTCATCGCGCTGGGCACCACGAAGGGGCCGCCATTCCACACCCATGTGGTCAGGATCGACAGGAAGCTCGCCTTGCGCCCCTCGGCGATCAGCCGCTTGCCGACCTCGAGCGTTACATAGAAGCTGCCGCGAAAGACGATGTCGCTGATGGCGTTGAAGCCGCCCACCGAGAGGTCTTCGGTCCGGCTGATGAAATTGCCCGCGGCATTGTTGACCACGCCGGTGAGCGGACCGTGTTCCCAGATCGCCTCGACCATCGCATGAATCGCTTCCGGGTCGCGGATGTCGCAGGCATGGCCGACGACCGTCCCGCCGTGGCGGCCCATCAATTCCTGCGCGGTCTCGTCGAGCTTGCCCTGGCGTCGACCGCAGATATGGACCTCGGCGCCGAGCCTGACGAAGGCCTCGGCCATTTCGCGGCCCAGCCCGGTGCCGCCGCCGGTAACCAGAATGCGCTCACCCTCAAGCAGGCGATCGCGGAACATCAGCTTCGAAATATCCATCCCTTTTCCTCCCATGTTCGGCATAGCGCCGGGAGGAAGGGAAACCCAATTGAATCGCCGAGCCGTATTGCCTAACTAAGACGCCATGAACCATGCCGACCAGCTGATCGCTCTCGACCCTGCCTATAAATCGATGGTGAGGCTGCAGATGTCGATCGTCGCGGTGGCGCTGCTCGTCGCGGCGACGATTGCCGAGGTGGCCATTTCCGGCTGGACCGGCGCGGTGTGGATTCCCGCGCTGCTGGTCATCGCCTACGCGCTGATTCGGGTACCGCTGCGGCGCTACAATGCCCGCGGTTATTCGCTCGAGCAGGAGCGGCTGCGCGTGGTGCGCGGCGTGATCTTCCGCGCCGATACCGTCGTTCCCTTCGGACGTGTCCAGCATATCGACGTGGGACAGGGACCGCTCGAGCGCGCCTATGGCCTCGCCACGCTGACCGTCCATACCGCCGGAACACACAATGCCTCGGTCTCGCTGCCCGGTCTGCGCCATGAGGAAGCGACCGCCATGCGCGAGCGGATTCGCGCTGCGATCAGGCGGGATACGCGGTGAGCGAAACGCTCGACACCGCTCCGCGCCGGACCGATCCGCGCACCTTCGTCGTGCGCGCGATGTCGCTGCTGTCGCAACTTGTGTTCCCGATCCTGCTCGGCGGCTTCGCCATTCTTGACGAGGGCGATTTCGACGATGTCGTCACCTATTTCGTGCCGCTCGTCCTCGCGGTGGTCGGGGCGAACATCCTGTTCGCCTATCTGCGCTGGCGCCGCCTGACCTATACCGTCGGCGAGGCAGATATCCGCGTCGAGAGCGGCGTTCTGTCGCGCTCCGCGCGCTCGGTGCCCTACGAACGCATCCAGGATGTGAGCCTCGAACAGAAGCCCATCCCGCGCCTGTTCGGCCTGGTCGAAGTCAAGTTCGAGACCGGTGCGGGCGGCGGCGACGACATCGCGCTCACCTATCTTCCCGCGAGCGAGGGCGAGCGCCTGCGAGAACTGGTACGCAGCCTGCGCGAGGAAGGTGCGGTCGCACAGGTGGGAGGGGACAACTTGGCCCCGGCGGAGCAGGCGCAGGTACTCTTCGCCATGTCCCCGAAACGGGTGGTCACTTTCGGCCTGTTCGAATTCTCACTGGCCATCGTCGCGGTTCTTGGCGGTCTCGCGCAGCAGTTCGATGTCCTCCTACCGTTCGAAATCTGGGACTGGCGCGCGTGGCGCGAACAGCTCGCCGGTCCGGGCCAGTGGCTCGCCGGGCTTGGTTCCCTCGCGCAGGCCATAGGCATCATGGTCGCTTTCGGCTCGCTCCTGCTCGTCGGGGTGGCGACCGGCGTAACACGCACAGCGCTGCGCGAATGGGGATTCCGGCTCGAGCGCAGCGACAAGGGCCTCCGTCGCCGTCGCGGGCTGCTCACCCGCACCGATCTCGTCATGCCGGTTCACCGAGTTCAGGCGCTGCGCATCGGAACCGGTCTCGTGCGGCGGCTGTTCGGATGGCATTCGCTCAAGCTGGTCAGCCTCGCCAGCGACAGCGGCTCGGCCAATCACGAAGCCGTGCCCTTCGCGCAGATGGAGGAGATCGCCCCGGTCGTGGCGGAAACGGGCTTCACCCTGCCGGGCGACGGCATCGAATGGCACCGCGCGATGCCCGCCTACCGCATCGACGGCTTCCTGCTTGGCCTCGCCGCGATGAGCGCGATTGCGATCGGCGCTGCGCTCTTGGGGCGGGCCGATCTCGCCCTCCTTCTCCCGCTACTGGGCGGGCTGTGGTTCGGGACGCACGAATATTTGCGCTGGCGCTGGGATCTGCACGCCATCGGGCCGAGCCAGCTTTATGTACGACACGGCTGGTTCGCGCCGAGCCTGGCGATCGCGGCGCGCGAGAAGCTGCAATCAGTCGAGATCGTCCGCAATCCGCTGGCGCGCCTGCGCGGCTATGCCGATGTGCATTTCGGCCTCGCCGGGGGGCGCTTGCGGATGCGCGGGGTGGCGCTCGCCGATGCATGGCGGATACGCGAGGCCGTGCTCGAAAGCATGGCCGAGCAGGACTTTTCGGACGTGATCGAGAGCCGCGCGGTCCGCGACTAGGCGCGCAAGTCCGCCCAGTCGGGGTGCCGGGCGAATTGCGCCGCGACGTAGGAACAGCTGGGGATGATCTTGAAGCCTTCGCTTCGAGCGTCGCGGATGAGTGCCTCGACCAGCTGCCCGGCAACTCCCTTGCCACGCGTCGCTTCGGAAACGTGCGTGTGTTCGGCGTCGCGGGCCCCGTTGCGCAGAGTCCAAGTTAGCCGTCCGACAGGCGCATCCTTGCCAAAACTTGCCACATATTCGCCGTGCGTGACCCTGTTTCGACGTTCGATTACAATTTCGTCCGCGCTCATGGTCGAATGTTTCCTTTCTGGGCAAGCAACGCATCGGTGTTTATGGCGTTCCAATGCAATTCCTGTCCGACAATGCCGCCGCCGTCCACCCCGCCGTCTGGGAGGCCCTCAAGGCGGCCGACGCACCCGATTCCCCCTATGATGGGGATGCGCTGAGCCTTGCGCTCGACGAGCGCTTTTCCACGGTTTTCGAGCGCCCCTGCACGGCGCTGTGGGTGGCGACGGGCACCGCGGCCAACTGCCTTGCACTGGCGAGCATGGTTCCGCCGCATGGCGGCGTCGTGTGCCATGAGGAAGCGCATATCGAGGTCGACGAGGGCGGCGCGCCGGGCTTCTACCTGCACGGAGCCAAGCTGATGTTGGCGCGGGGCGAGCGCGCCAAGCTGACCCCTGCCGCGATCCGTGCGGTGATCGATCCGATCCGCGACGACGTGCACCAGGTCCAGGCGCATGCGATTTCGATCACCCAGGCGAGCGAATATGGTTGCAGCTATCGCCCTAGCGAGATCGCCGAGATTGCCGGGCTGGCGAGCGACCGCGGACTGCGACTGCATGTCGATGGCGCGCGCTTCGCCAACGCCGTCGCCTACCTCGGCTGTGCTCCCGGCGAAGCTGCAGGCCCTGCCGATGCGCTGAGTTTCGGGTGCATCAAGAACGGGGCGATGAACGCGGAAGCGATCGTGTTCTTCGACCCTGCACTGGCCGAGGTCGCACGTTACCGCCGCAAGCGCGCCGGGCACTTGCAATCGAAGGGGCGTTTCCTCGCCGCCCAGCTGCATGCCATGCTTGCCGACGATCTGTGGCTCGCCAACGCCCGGCACGCGAATGGCGCGGCGCAGGAGATTGCTGCCGCCTGCGGCGAGCGCCTGATGCATCCGGTGGAAGCGAACGAGCTCTTCGTGCGCTGCAGCGCATCCGAACGCGAAACGCTGCGCGGGCGCGGGTTCGGCTTTTACGACTGGGGCGACGGTGCGGCGCGCTTCGTCACCGCATGGAACACGCGGGAAGACGACGCGCGCTCGCTCGCCCAGGCGATCGCCGACCTATGAGCCCCTCGACCGAGGCGGAAAGCCTCTTCACCCCGCGCAATTTCGCCGCCTTCCTGCTTGTCAGCCTGATCTGGGGCGGGACCTGGCTGGTCATCCGCGACCAGATCGCCAGCGTCCCGGCCAACTGGTCGATCGCCTACCGTTTCGTAGTGGCGGCGGCCGGCATGTTTGCGCTGGCCGCACTGAGGCGCGAGCCATTGATGCTCACCAGAGGCGGACTGCGCTGGGCGCTGCTGCTCGGACTGTTCCAGTTCACGCTCAACTTCGCCTTCGTCTATCAGGCCGAGGCGCACATCACCTCGGGCCTTGTCGCGGTGATGTTCGCGCTGCTGGTCGTGCCCAACGCCGTGCTGGGGCGCATCCTCCTGCGCCAGCCGATCACAGGTGCCTTCGTCCTCGGATCGGGAATCGCTGCGGTCGGTGTGTCGCTGCTGTTCGCGCATGAATGGCGCTCCTCGCCCGCCACGCTCGCCGAGGTCCTGTTGGGGGCTGGCCTCGCGCTGTGCGGCATTCTTTCGGCCAGCGCTGCCAACATCACGCAGGCGATGGACGGAGCCAAGCGGCAGCCCTTCCTCGCGCTGCTCGCCTGGTCGATGGTCGTCGGCGTGATCATCAACGCGGGCCTCGCGCTGGCCACCGCAGGTCCGCCGCAATTCGATGCGCGCCCTTCCTACACGCTCGGCATCCTGTACCTCGGGCTGGCCGGATCGGTCGTCACCTTTCCGCTCTACTACGGCCTCGTGCGCAAGGTCGGCGCGGGACAGGCGGCCTACAGCTCGGTGATCGTGCCGGTGGTCGCCATGGCCTTGTCGACGTTGTTCGAAGGCTTCGTATGGGGTCCATTGCCGGCCGCGGGGGCGGTGATCACGCTGGTGGGCATGGTGGTCGCGATGCGCGGCCGCGCGAATGCTCCGCCGCGACGCGCTACGCCCGAGCCCTGATCGCGGCGAGGCCCTCGCGATAGGTCGGATAGCGCGGTTCCCAACCCAGAAGGCGCCGGGCCTTGCCGTTCGCCACCTTCCGGTTCTCCGCATAGAAGCCGCGCGCCATGGGCGACAGATTGGCGTCGTCGAGCGTCACGAGCGGGGGCGGCTCTTGCTCGAGCAGGCGGCAGGTCTCCTCGATGACCGAATTCTGGCTGCTGGGCAGATCGTCGGCGAGATTGTAGGCTCCTGCGGGTGCATCGCCTGCCATCGCGGCCAAAACGCCGGATACGATATCGTCCACATGTACCCGGCTGAACACCTGCCCCGGCAGGTCGATACGGTGTGCCTTGCCCTGTGCCACCCGTTCGAAAGCGCTACGCCCCGGGCCATAGATACCTGGCAGGCGAAACACGCGCGCGCCGGCCTCGAGCCAGCGCGAATCGCATGTCGTGCGAGCGCTCCGCCTGCCACCGCCGGTCGGTGCCGATTCGTCGACCCAGGCACCCAGCGCGTCACCGTAGACTCCGGTGGAGGACAGATAGCCGAGCCATTTTCCGTCCAGCACAGTGCCGTAGCGATCGAGCACCGGGTCGCTTTCGTCAGCGGGCGGGACCGAACTCAGCACATGGCTGGCGCTCGCCAGCGCGGCGGTGATGGTATCGCTATCGGCGAAATCGAGATTGCCCGCACTGCCGGTCGCATCGACCTGCCAGCCACGCTCGCGCATGGCGTTCGCAATGCGCGTGGCGGTGTAGCCGAGCCCGAAGATCAGCAGGCGGCTCATGCGTTCAAGCGCCGGAGCGCGCGCACGGTGCTGCGGCGGTCATGTCGGGCATTGCTCTCCTTCCTTCGCCGTTCGCTGCTGAGGCAGGCTGGCAAATCTGTCAATCGGTGCGCAGCGACGGTTCGCAGAGTGAACACTTGGCCTCGACGGACGTTGGAGAGAATGACAGAGCAGCATCGAACCACGACTGACAGGAACTCCATGGACATCGCGCGCAACCCCGCCACTCCCGACGGCAATCCCGAAATGGCCGATGCGGCCGTCGAGCCCAAGGCGCCGCCCGAAATCCGGCGCGAGGACTACACGCCGTTTCCCTGGCTGCTGCCGGCAATCCGGATCGACTTCGAACTGGGGCTGGAGAAAACGCGCGTCGTGGCGACCCTGGATGTCCGGCGCAATCCGGCGGGCGAGCCTTCGCCGGCGATCCGCCTCAATGGTGACGGTATCGAACTCGTATCGCTGAAATGCGACGGCACCGACTGCGCAGACCGGATGATGGACGGCGACGATCTCGTGGTCACGCTCGAAGGCGACAAACATACGCTCGAGATCGTCACCGAAATCGACCCGAGCGCCAATTCGCAGCTGATGGGGCTCTATGCCTCGAACGGCATGCTCTGCACCCAGTGCGAGGCCGAGGGCTTCCGCCGGATCACCTTCTTCCCCGACCGGCCAGACGTGCTCAGCACCTATACGGTCCGGATGAGCGGACCAAAGGCGCAGTTCCCGGTGCTGCTGTGCAACGGGAACCGGACGGACACCGGCGAGGAGGGCGATAGCCACTGGGCCGAATGGCACGATCCCTGGCCCAAGCCGTCCTATCTTTTCGCGCTGGTCGCAGGCGATCTGGTGGCGCGGAGCGACAGCTTTACCACCATGAGCGGGCGCAAGGTCGAGCTCAACGTCTGGGTCCGCGACGGCGATCTCGACCGGACCGAACACGCCATGGAGAGCCTCAAGCGCTCGATGAAATGGGACGAAGAGGTCTTCGGCCGCGAATACGATCTCGACCTGTTCAACATCGTCGCGGTTTCCGATTTCAACATGGGGGCGATGGAGAACAAGGGCCTCAACATCTTCAACACCAAATACATCCTCGCCGACCCCGAGACCGCCACCGACGGCGATTACGATGGGATCGAGGGCGTCATCGGCCACGAGTATTTCCACAATTGGTCGGGCAATCGGATCACCTGTCGCGACTGGTTCCAGCTGAGCCTCAAGGAGGGCTTCACTGTGCTGCGCGACCAGCTGTTCAGCGCCGACATGGGCAGCGCGCCGGTCAAGCGGATCGAGGATGTGCGCGTGCTGCGCGGCGTACAGTTTCCCGAGGATTCGGGCCCGTTGGCGCATCCGATCCGTCCCGATTCGTACCGCGAGATCAGCAATTTCTACACCGCGACGGTCTACAACAAGGGCGCCGAGGTGATCCGCATGATGCGCACCATGGCGGGCGAGGAAGCCTTCCGCAAAGGCACCGACCTCTATTTCGAACGCCACGACGGCGAGGCGGCGACCTGCGAGGATTTCGTCACATCGATCGAAGAGGGGGCGGGGCTCGACCTCACCCGCTTCCGTCGCTGGTATTCGCAGGCTGGGACGCCCAAGGTCGGCGTGGCGCTCGACCATGACGGCGATGTCGCGCGGCTCAGGCTCACGCAGAATGTGCCCCCGACTCCCGGCCAGCCCGACAAGCAGCCCATGCCGATCCCGCTCAAGCTCGCGCTCTTCGACCGCGCGACTGGCACGCACAGGGGCGAAGAGTTGGTGGTGTTCGACGAGGACAGCGCCGAATTCACCTTCGAGGGCTTCGCCGAAAAGCCGGTCCTGTCGATCAACCGGACCTTTTCCGCGCCGGTCTCGATCGAGCGCGACGTGGTGCGCGAAGACCTCGTCTTCCTCGCCGCGCGCGACGACGATCCCTTTGCCCGCTACGAAGCGATGCAGGATCTCATGACCGGCTATCTCGTCGCTGCCGTATCGGGCGATCTTGGCGACAACGAACGCGAGGCCGCCCGGGCCGATATCGCGCAAGCCATGCAGTCGGTGATCGAGGACGATGCGCTCGACGATCTGATGCGAGGCGAGCTGATGTCGATGCCCAGCCAGGCCTATCTCGCCGAGCAGATGCTGATTGCCGACCCGGGGCGCATCCATGCTGAACGCGAGGCGCTGAAGGCGGATCTCGGTGCACGGCTCGCTCCGCAATTCCACGCGCTCTACGACCGCGCCGAGAAGGTCGCTTTTTCGCTCGATGCCGAGGCCAAGGGCGCGCGCAAGGTCAAGACGCTGCTGGTGGCCTATGCCGCTGCGAGCGATCCACAGAAGGCCGCCGAACTGGCGGCTTATCAGTACGATCGCGCCGACAACATGACCGACCGGCAGGGAGCGCTGATGGTCCTCGCCGGGCTCGACAGCGTAGCGCGCACGGGTCGCCTGCTCGATTTCTACGAGCGCTACCGCGACAACGCGCTGGTGGTCGACAAGTGGTTCTCGCTTCAGGCGGCTTCGCTCCATCCGCAGGTGGTCGACCATGTGAAGGCGCTGCGCGAACATCCCGACTTCACGCTCAGGAATCCCAACCGCGTCCGCGCGCTCTATATGGCCTTTGCGGCCAATCCGGCGGCCTTCCATGCCGCCGATGGCGAAGGCTACCGGATGGTCGCCGACCTCATCCTCGAGCTCGATCCGATCAACGCGCAGACGGCGGCGCGGTTCGTCCCGCCGCTCGGCCGCTGGCGGCGGATCGAGGCGGGACGATCGGCGCTGATGCACCAGGCGCTCGAACGGATCGCCGCGGCGCCCAACCTCTCGCGCGACACCTTCGAACAGGTCACCCGTTCGCTGGGCTAGGGGACATGCACGAGTATCTCGAGGCCTCGGTGCTGGCGGGCATCCCGCACGGCTTTTCTACCGAGCGGGAGCTCGATTTGGCGGCCATCCTGCCGGGCGCGGAACTCGTCCGGGTGAAACAGGTCCATGGCAGCCGTGTGGTCGTGGCGAATTCCGAAACTTCGCTGGCGGTGGAGGCCGATGGCATCGTCTCCGACCGGCCAGGGCTGCTGTTGGGCATCGTGACCGCCGATTGCGCGCCGGTGCTGCTGGCCGATTCCGCCGCCGGGGTGATCGGGGCGGCGCATGCCGGGTGGCGCGGTGCGGTCGGGGGCGTGCTCGAGAACACGCTCGAGGCGATGGTTTCGCTCGGGGCGCGTTTGGCGAATATTCGCGCGGCGATCGGTCCCACGATCGCGCAGCACAGCTACGAGGTCGACGATGCCTTTCGCACCGCCTTCACCGAGAAAGACGAGCGCTTCTTCGCGACCGGACGTTCGGGGCATTGGCAGTTCGACCTTCCCGCCTATGTTGCGCATCGATTGGACGCTGCCGGACTGGCGCAGGTCGAGGATTTGGCCCAGGATACCTACGCGCAGCCCGACAGGTTCCATTCCTTCCGCCGGGCCACGCATCGCGGCGAAAAAACCGATGGCCGCCAGCTCAGCGTCATCGGCCTCCCCGCCTGAGCGCCGTCCCCGGATCGCACTGACCCTGCGCGCAACTCGCCAAAATGGCGGTTGGCAACCTGCCGTATAGCGGCTAGAGGCGCGTCCAAACCGGGCGTACCGGGGGCTTTCGCGCACGCATAATCATTCGGGCGCACCGGCTATCCCTCAGACCGGTCTAAGGATTCATAGATCGCGCCAAACCCCGTCCGGGCGGCGGCGCTAGACCAAGGCAGGCAAGGCAAGGCGCTGATGGCAGACACCGCTGCAACCGCAACTCCCGAAACGGCAGGCGAGACCGATACCGGCATCCGTCGCCGCGACTTCCTCGACATCGCAGCTGTGAGCGCCGCCGGCATCGGCGGCCTCGCGGTCGTCTATCCGCTGGTCAGCCAGATGGCGCCGTCGAAGGACGTGCTCGCCGCCAGCTCGACCGAGGTCGATGTCGCCTCGATCGAGCCGGGCATGGCGATCAAGGCCATCTTCCGCAAGCAGCCGCTGTTCGTGCGTCGCCTGACGCCCCAGGAAATCCAGATGGCCGAAGGTGTCGCCGTCGGCTCGCTGCGTGATCCGCAAACGCTCGAGGAGCGGACCAAGGAAGGTCACAAGGACATGCTCGTGACCATGGGCGTCTGCACCCATCTCGGCTGCGTTCCGCTGGGCGCCGCCGTCGGCGAACCGCGCGGCGAGTTCGGCGGCTATTTCTGCCCCTGCCACGGTTCGCACTACGACACCGCCGGCCGTATCCGTAAGGGTCCCGCGCCGAAGAACCTCGAAGTGCCGGAATACGAGTTCACCTCGGACACCGTCATCCAGGTCGGCTGAGCTTAGAGAGAAGAGACGATACCATGAGCTTTCCCTGGGCCAAGGAATACACCCCGACCAATCCGGTCATGAAGTTCTTCGACGAGAAGCTGCCGTTGCCGCGCCTCGTCTACAACGCCATCGGTGCCGGCTACCCCGTGCCGCGCAATCTCAGCTACTTCTGGAATTTCGGCGTGCTCGCCGGGTTCTTCCTGGTGCTGCAGATCGTCACCGGCGTGATCCTGGCGATGCATTACGCTGCCAACGCGCAGGTCGCCTTCGCGACGACCGAGCACATCATGCGCGACGTCAACTGGGGCTGGATGATGCGCTATGCGCACGCCAACGGCGCGAGCTTCTTCTTCATCGTCGTCTACCTGCACATCTTCCGCGGCTTCTTCTATTCGTCGTACAAGGCCCCACGCGAGATGATCTGGCTGCTCGGCGTGGTCATCTTCCTCCTCATGATGGCGACCGCCTTCATGGGCTACGTGCTGCCCTGGGGCCAGATGAGCTTCTGGGGCGCCAAGGTCATTACCGGCCTGTTCGGCGCGATCCCGCTGGTGGGCGAGCCGATCCAGGTGTGGCTGCTCGGCGGTTATGCGCCCGACAATGCCGCGCTGAACCGCTTCTTCAGCCTCCACTTCCTGCTGCCCTTCGTGATCGCGGGCGTCGTGATCCTGCACATCTGGGCGCTGCACATTCCCGGCTCGTCGAACCCGACCGGCGTCGAGGTGAAGCAGGAAAGCGATACGCTGCCCTTCCACCCGTATTATACGGCGAAGGACGGCTTCGGCCTCGGCGTTGCGCTACTGCTCTACTTCGGCCTGGTGTTCTTCCTGCCGAACTATCTCGGGCACCCCGACAACTACATCGAGGCGAACCCGCTCTCGACCCCGGCGCACATCGTTCCCGAATGGTACTTCTGGCCGTTCTACGCGATCCTGCGCGCCTTCACCGCGGACTTCTTCTTCATCCCGGCAAAGCTGATGGGCGTGCTCGCCATGTTCAGTGCGATCCTGGTGTGGTTCTTCCTGCCCTGGCTCGACAAGTCGCCGGTGCGCAGCGGCCACTACCGTCCGCTGTTCCGCAAGTTCTTCTGGTTCGGCCTGATCCCGGCGATGGCGGTGCTCTTCTACTGCGGCGGCGCGCCGGCTGAGGAGCCCTTCGTCATGCTCAGCCAGATCGCGACCGCATACTACTTCCTCCACTTCCTGGTGATCCTGCCGATCGTCAGCCAGGTCGAGAAACCCGAGCCGCTGCCCTATTCGATAACCGAAGCCGTTCTCGGCTCCGACGACAAAGCCGTCCTTGGCGAAAACGCCAAGCCGGCGGTCTGAGCGAGAAAGAGAGACTTGAGATAATGAGCAAACTTCTCAGCATCCGCTTGGTCGGCATTCTCGTCGGCGTGTTCTTCGTCCTGGCGGTCCTGTGGGCCTTCCTGACCGGCGCCTTCGCGGTCATCCAAGAAGGCGAACTCAAGCCGGCCACTGCCGAGCACGAGTTCCACGAGCACCCGAACCAATACGCCTGGTCGTTCGACGGGCCCTTCGGCAAGTGGGACACGCAGCAGCTGCAGCGCGGATTCAAGGTCTACAACGAGGTCTGCTCGGCCTGCCACAGCCTCAAGTACGTCGCCTTCCGCGACCTCGAGGCGCTTGGCTACGACGAGAGCCAGGTCAAGGCCTTCGCCGCGTCGAAGCAGGTTCCGGGCGTCGATCCGCAGACCGGCGAAGCGACTACGCGCCCCGGCCTGCCGACCGACTATTTCCCGTCACCCTATCCCAATGCGGTGGCGGCGGCTGCGGCCAACAACAATGCGATCCCGCCTGATCTTTCGCTGATCACCAAGGCGCGGCACGACGGCAGCAACTACGTCGCGTCGCTGCTGACCGGCTATCGGGAAGTCCCGGCCGAGCTGAAGAAGGAATTCCCCGACTTCGCGCTTTCGCCGACCGGCCACTACAACCCCTATTTCGCCAATCTCGGCCTGGCGATGGCTCCCCCGCTGACCACCGCAGGCCAGGTTACCTTCGACGACGGCACCGAAGCCACCGTCGAACAGATGGCGAAGGACGTGGCAGCCTTCCTGACCTGGACCGCCGAGCCGCAGCTGGTGAAGCGCAAGCAGACCGGCTGGCCGGTGCTGATCTTCCTGCTCTTCGCAACCGTTCTCGCCTATCTGTCGAAAAAGCAGATCTGGGCAGCCGCGAAGCGCAAGGACGACTGATCCAGCGCCGCACAAAAATGACGAACGCCCCTTGCATCCAGCCGATGCGAGGGGCGTTTCGATTCCGGGGAGAGACGCGATGACGCCCGAAGAGCTCAAGGCGCTCATCCGGACGATTCCGGATTTCCCCAAGACGGGTATCCAGTTCCGCGACATCACGACGCTCCTCGGCCACGGTCCCGGTTTTGCCGCCACGGTCGAATGGCTCGCGGGCGAGGTCGAGGGCGCCGAGGCGGTTGCCGGGATGGAGGCGCGCGGTTTCATCTTCGGCGCTGCGGTCGCGGCACGTTTGTGCCTGCCCTTCCTCCCGATCCGTAAACCGGGCAAGTTGCCTTGCAGGGTCATCGGTGTGGACTACGAACTCGAATACGGGCTCGACCGTCTCGAGATGGATCCGGGCTCGGTCGCCTCTGGTCAGCGAGTGGCGATCGTCGACGACCTTCTCGCCACCGGAGGAACGGCGCTGGCCGCCGCCGAGCTGCTGCGTCTCGCGGGAGCGAGCGTCGACCGCGCCGCCTTCGTGATCGACTTGCCCGATCTGGGCGGGAAAGACAGGCTCGCCCACGAGGGGGTGGTGGTACGAGCGCTGATGCAGTTCGCGGGCCACTGATACCGACCTCGGGACTGGATAAATTCTCCATCTCGGGCATTGATAGGGCTCGCGCCGGTGGCGGCGCGGAGTTCCGCGGCCATCCGCGCAGCCAGAGAGGGGCATGGAACAGTCTTTAGTCATCGCGATGGTCGGCATGCTGGGCATCGGCGCCCAGTGGCTGGCCTGGCGTACGGGCTGGCCGGCGATCGTGCTGATGCTGGCAGCCGGCTTCATGGCCGGCCCCATCCTCGGCCTGTTCGATCCCGAACACGCTTTCGGTGAGTTGCTCGATCCGATGATCGCCATCGGGGTCGCATTGATCCTTTTCGAAGGCGGGTTGAGCCTCGATTTTCGCGAGTTGCGCCACGCTGGCGATGGTGTCTGGCGACTGGTCTTGCTCGGCGCCCCGATCGCCTGGGTATTGGGGGCCTTTGCAGCGCACTCCATTGGCGGGCTCGAGTGGCCCGTGGCTATCCTTTTTGCCGGCATCCTTGTGGTCACGGGACCCACGGTGGTGATGCCGCTCCTGAGGCAATCCTCGGTTAAGGCGCGTCCGGCGGCGATCCTCAAATGGGAAGCGATCGTCAACGACCCGATCGGTGCGCTGTTCGCAGTCGTCGCCTACGAATATTTTCGCGCAGTGGCTGAATCGCCGGGTGCCGGCCTGTTCGACGTGGTGCCGCCGCTGGTCTTCGCCGCTATCATCGCCGGGCTGATCGGCTATATCGCCGCGGCGGCGATCGCATGGGCCTTCCCGCGGGGTACGATTCCCGAATTCCTCAAGGTCCCGGTGCTGCTTACGTCCGTGATCGTGGTCTTCGTCCTGTCAAACCAGATCGAACACGAGGCGGGACTGGTCGCGGTCACCGTAATGGGGATTGCGCTCGCCAACATGAATGTCTCCTCGCTGCGCAGCATCCATCCGTTCAAGCAGAACATCGCAGTACTCCTCATTTCGGGTATCTTCATTCTGCTTTCGGCCAGTCTCGAATTCGAGCAACTGGCCTATCTCAACTGGAATTTCGGCCTGTTCCTCCTGGCGCTGCTGTTCCTCGTGCGGCCGGCGACGATCATGCTCAGCCTGCTGGGTAGTTCGGTGCCGTGGAACGAACGACTGTTTTTGGCCTGGATCGCGCCCCGGGGTATCGTGCTGGTCGCCATTTCGGGTCTGTTCGCCCTGCGGCTCGAAGATATCGGCTATGACGGAACGGCGTTGATCGGCCTCAGTTTCGCCGTGGTGGTGGCGACCATCGTCGCGCATGGTTTTACCATCGACCTGGTCGCCCGGCTGCTCAATCTCAAAGGTAGCAATCGGCCCGGCATAATCATCGTCGGCAGCACGCCCTGGACCATCTCGCTCGCGCTGATGATGCAGGAGCTCAAGGCGCCGGTGATGGTCGTCGATTCGAGCTGGCAGCGCCTCGCGCTCGCGCGCCAGAAGGGGCTGCCCTTCTATCACGGCGAGATCCTCAACGAGGCGACCGAGCATAATCTCGACCTCTCGCCCTATGCCGTACTGGTCGCGGCGACCGAGAACGAGGCTTACAATGCGCTCGTCTGCAACGAATTCGCCTATGAAATCGGCCGCGACACGGTCTTCCAGCTGGGCGACGCGGTCGATGACGACGACCGTCACGCGCTTCCCAGCAGCATTCGCGGTCGGGCGCTGTTCGAATCCGGTTTCGGTGTCGAGGACGTCAACGAACGGCTCTCGCGCGGGTGGGTCTTCCGGAAAACCAAGCTCTCCGAGGAGTTCGATTTCGAAGCAGCCCAGCAGCGACTGCCCGAGGGTGCCTCGCTGCTGCTGCTGGTCCGCGAAAACGGCACGATCCGCTTCTTCACCCATGCCGCGCGTCCCGAACCGCGGGCCGGTGACGTGATCGTCAGCTTCGCCCCGCCGCAGGAGCGTACCGCGCAGGAGGCTGCCGCAAAGCGCGAACGCAAGCGCACCAAGACAGCCGAACAGGGAGGATGACATGAATTACCGGCTCGCCCTTGTTCTCGCACCCGCCGTCGCCAGCCTGGCGCTGGCAGCGTGCAAGGATGATCGCGGCCCGCCGCCTTCGGAAGAGGGCGACGCCCAGAAACGCTCGATCTTCCGGCCGGAGTTTCAGGTCGAACCGATCGAGGCGCTCGATCCGCAGGGCTCGCTGGAAACACGCGTGCAGTTCCCCGAAGGGAGCGAACTGACCGAGGAGGCGCGGGCCGACCTCGCCACGGTCCTCGCTTCGCCGCAAATCGCCGAAGGCGGGGCGATCGTCCTGCGCGGCCACAGCGACAGTGGGGGCAGCGACGAGGTGAACATGCGGGTTTCGCAGGAGCGTGCCGAGGCGGTGCGCGACTGGCTGGTCGAAAACGGCGTGGCCGAAGACCGAATCACCGTCATCGCCTTCGGCGAACAGAACCCTGATCGGCCCAATGCACTGCCCGACGGCTCTCCCGACGAAGCGGGCAGGGCCGCAAATCGCCGGGTGGAAATTGAAATCCGAGGCAAGGCAGCGACCCCACAGAAAAAGGAGCCGACGCTCGCGGAAAGCCTCGCGGAGGCTGCGGCGGAAGGCGAAGCGGAGCCCGACGAACCGGCGCAATAGCGTGTTGACGCGGGCGCGGCTTCGGTGGCATTGGCGCCTCACCCGGGCGGGTATAGCATAGTGGTAATGCTCCAGCCTTCCAAGCTGGCTAGAGGGGTTCGATTCCCCTTACCCGCTCCACTTTCCCAATGGCGCAGATGATCCCCGGGCCCGGTATCCGGGCCCGTTGGGAAACGATTATCTTTCAAGAGGTAGTGCGAAGTCGGGTGCACCGCGCCCACTGGCGCCGTACACCCGACCCTTGCGAACCGAAGGGCGGGTGCTGTTCGGCACCTTTCTCGACGGACCCTTGGAATAGCGGTTGTGTATCTTTTGTTGCAGTCCCCCAAGCAGAGGACCTCGCGGCATTTCAGCCGACAGGCATGTTGTCGATCAACCGCGTCCCGCCGATCCTTGCAGCAACGAACAGTCGAGTACCCGGACCGGGATCGACGGCCGGTGCAAGATCGCCGCCGTCGCGTAGCTCGGCATAGTCGACGCTGTCGAAGCCCGCTGTGACCAGCGCACTGGTGAGTTCGGAAAGCACCGTGCCCGCCGTGTCGCCCGCCACGAAGCGTGCGATGGCATCGCGCATCTCGCGAGGCAGTGCGGCGGCAGCGACACGCTGGTCGGCGGACAGGTAGGCGTTGCGGCTCGACATGGCGAGACCGTCGGCCTCGCGCACGATCGGCACGCCGTGGATCGCCTCAACATTCGGCAGGGTCAGGTCGAGGTCGCGTGCCATGCGGCGGATCACCGCCAGCTGTTGCCAATCCTTCTCGCCGAAGAAGGCCATGTCCGGCCGAACCTGGTTGAACAGCTTGCAGACCACCGTGGCCACGCCGTCGAAATGGCCGGGGCGATCGGCGCCGCACAGGCCGTCGCTGACCCCCGCGACCGAGACGTTGGTGGCATAGCCCTCAGGATAGACCTCCTCCGGAGAGGGTGCCCACAGCAGCGCAACGTCTTCCGCCTCAAGCAGCGCCGAATCGCGCGCAAGTTGGCGGGGATAAGAATCGAGGTCTTCATTGGCCCCGAATTGCCGCGGATTGACGAAGATCGACACCGCGACATGCTCGGCGGCCTTGCGGGCCTCTCGCACCAAAGTCAGGTGGCCTTCGTGCAGCGCTCCCATCGTCGGGACGAGGGCGAGCCCTCCCTTGGCGCGGAGCGCTTCGGTCGCGGGGCGAAGTGCGGCGAGGGTGGTGACGGTCTGCAGCGGTCCTGCTCCTGCAACGACAAGGGGCGGAGCGATCTCTGCCGCCCCGCCCCCCATGTTGCAAGCGCTGCCGGATCAGCGCGCCTCGGGTGCCGCCGCCGCCGCATCCTCGGGCAGGCCCCCGAGTTGGGTCACCAGATCGGTATAGGCGTTGAGATAGGCGAGCACGATGATCTGCCCGATGGCGGTGTTCTCATAGCTGCCGAAGCCGCCCGCGGCTCCGCCACCACCGCCGAACAGGCCGCCCCCGGCGGCCCAACCGAGATCCTGCTTGCGGAAATAGCCTTCGACCAAGGCTTCCTCCACCGTCGTTCGGGCGTTGACCAGCGAGAGGACGACATTGGCCTCGCCCTTCTTGACGCGGATGCCGCCGGCAAGCGCTCCTGCTGTGCGACCGAACAGGCCCCCGACGACGCCGCCGAGGACGCCGCCACCGCCGCCCGAATTGCTGTTGGCGCTGACGATGTCGGGCTGGAGGAAATAGTCTGCCGTCACCACTTGGCCGAGGCCGACGTTCTGGCCTTCCTGCAGCTCGCCCTGCTCCTGCAGCGCGCGTTCCATCGCGCGGCTCTGCATCGCGCGTCCGCGGCTCACCATGGTGAAGCAGCCGGAGCGCTGGATGAAGACGCGGATGATCTGTTCCGGGCTGCCGAGGTTGAGTTCGCGCCACCATTTGTCGTCGGGTTCGACCACTGCGATCGTGCCGAGATTGCGCGAACACCGCGGAATTTCCATGGTCGCGCGATCCTGCGCCTTGCGGCCGGACGAGCGGCCCTGGGCGAGCACGGGTTCGGCGGCCATGCCGGTCATCGAAAGCGCGGCAAGCGCGGTGAAAAGAAGCTTCTTCATGTCCTGGGATCCCTCCTATGGTTCGTCTCCGGTCGCCGGCTTTTTGCCGATCAACGCCGGTCGAATGCGACCCAGGCGAGGGCGATCATATCAAATGATGCAGGGCAGGCTAGTACGCATCCGCCATTGTGGGTTATCCTGACCCGTCGCCTGAGCACGCGTTGCCGCCGGGCAGAGGGTTGGATAGGGACACCGCCAGCATGATATTGACGGCCCAATCCCGATGAGTTCGCACCCCCACCGTATTGTCTTTGCCAATGAAAAGGGCGGTACCGGAAAATCGACCACGGCCGTGCATGTCGCCGTCGCGCTCGCCTGCCGCGGCGCAGAGGTTGTCGCCTTCGATCTCGATCATCGCCAGCGTACCATGTGCCGCTATTTCGAGAACCGCGCCGAGACCATGCAGCGCCGCGGGATCGATCTTCCCACCGTTCGCTGCCATGTGGTCGAAGGCATGGACGGTGCCGCGATGGAAGCCTTCGTAGCCGACAAGGCTGAAGGCGCGGACTTCGTGGTAATCGACACGCCGGGCCGCGACGATCCGCTCGCGCGCCATTCGGCGACCACCGCCGACACGCTGGTCACGCCGATGAACGACAGTTTCGTCGATTTCGACCTCATCGGGCAAGTCGAAGGCGAGAATTTCAAGGTGAGGAAGCTGTCCTTCTATGCGGAACTCATCTGGGAAGCGCGGCTGACTCGCAGCCGGACCTCGATCGAGCAGAACCGCGCGCAGATGGACTGGGTCGTGGTGCGCAACCGCACCGGCTTCACCGAGGCCCGCAACATGGCCCGCATCGAGCAGGCGTTGAAGGAAATGTCCAAACGCGTCGGTTTTCGCGTGTCCAAGGGGCTGTCGGAACGCGTGATCTATCGCGAACTCTTCCCTTCGGGCCTGACCCTACTCGACAAGGGGCACCTCGGCGATCTCGGAACCAGCCATCTGGTCGCGCGGCAGGAACTTCGCAGCCTCGTCGCCAGTCTCCGGCTTCCCGAGGCGGGCGCCGAACAGGTCGCGGAAGCGGCCCAGTGATCCGCCTGCTTGCCCTTGCCGTGCTGGTTTCGGTGGCGTGCCGCTGGATCTTCGGCAAGTGGCCGTGGGAATATCTCACCGCGCAAAGCGCGGCGGACCGTGCGCTCGGCCGCGCACGCGCGATCCTCGATGTTCCGCGGGACGCCAGTGCCGAGGAGATCCGCGCCGCGCACCGTCGCATTGTTACAATAATTCACCCCGACAGAGGGGGTAGCGCCGATGCGCTGCAAGAGGCCAATGCCGCGCGCGACCTCTTGCTTGACCATATTTCCCGGACCCGACTGGAGCGTTCCGAATGACTCACACTTTCGACCCTACCGTCCTGCGCGAATACGACATCCGCGGGATCATCGGCGAAACGCTGGGACCGGATGATGCCCGCGCGATCGGGCGCTGCTTCGGCTCGATGCTCGCTGAGGCAGGCGGCAGCAAGGTCGCCGTCGGCTACGACGGCCGGGTCAGCTCGCCCATGCTCGAGCACGCGCTCGTCGAAGGGCTCACCGCATCGGGCATGGACGTGGTGCGCGTGGGCATGGGTCCGACGCCGATGCTCTACTATGCCGAGGCATCAGCCGCAGATGTGGATGGCGGCATCCAGATAACCGGCAGCCACAATCCAGCCAATTACAACGGCTTCAAGATGGTGTTCCAGGGGCGTCCGTTCTTCGGTGCGGACATTCAGGAACTCGGCCGCCGCAGTGCCGCGGGCGAATGGGTCGACGGCGCGGGCAAGGTCGAGGAGCGCGAGGTGCTCGAGGCCTATATCGATCGCATGCTCGACGCGCTTGCGGGGATCGAGGGCGCCGCTCTCGACAGCCTCCGTGTCGGCTGGGACGCGGGCAATGGCGCGGCAGGTCCCGCGCTCGAGAAGCTAGCCGCGCGCCTGCCCGGCGAACACCATCTGCTCTACACCGAAGTCGACGGCAATTTTCCCAATCATCATCCAGATCCCACGGTGGAGGCGAATCTCGCCGATCTGCGTGCGCTCGTCGCCGAGAAGTCGCTCGATTTCGGTATCGCCTTCGATGGCGATGGCGATCGCATCGGGGCGATCGACGGCGAAGGTCGGGTGATCTGGGGCGATCAGCTGTTGATGATCTACGCCGAAGATCTGCTCGCGCGGCGCGAAGGCGCGACGATCATCGCCGACGTCAAGGCCAGCCGCGCGCTGTTCGATCATGTCGCGGCGCATGGCGGATCTCCGCTGATGTGGAAGACCGGCCATTCGCTGATCAAATCCAAGATGAAGGAAACGGGCTCGCCGCTGGCTGGCGAGATGAGCGGGCACGTCTTCTTCGCCGACGAATATTACGGCTATGACGACGCGCTCTACGCCGGGGTCCGCCTGATCGCTGCGAGCGCCCGGCTCGGCAAGTCGGTCACCGAATTGCGCGGCGCGATGCCGCCGATGGTCAACACGCCCGAGATGCGCTTCCAGGTAGACGAAAGCCGCAAGTTCGCCGCGGTCGATGAGATTGCCGCACGCGTGGCGGCCAGCGATGCCGTGGCCGATTCCACCGACGGTGTCCGCGTGACCACCGACGACGGCTGGTGGCTGCTGCGCGCTTCGAACACGCAGGACGTCCTAGTCGCTCGCGCCGAAAGCGACAGCCAGAAAGGGCTCGACCGCCTGGTCGCCCAGATCGACGAGCAGTTGGCGCTGAGTGGCCTCGAGCGCGGCCCGCAGGCCGGGCACTAGGCCGCTGACGGGTCGCGCCGCCGGCAGCTGGCCCTGGTCGGAACTCGGCATCGCCGAGACGGCCGACAAGGAGGCCATTCTTGAAGCCTATCGTACGAAGATAGGGCGGATCGATCGATCGTCGCCCATTTCGGCGTATACCAGGCTCAGCGAGGCGCGTGAAAAAGCCCTCTCTCTGGCGGCGCAGAGCCCTACGGTGGTGGAAGGAGAAGGGACGCCTCATGCGCTGGCAGCGCCCCTAGAGCCCCTCGACGGCCAGCCGACCGAACAAGAGGCGGACGCTGCGCAGCAAGCGTCCGAAGCTCGCTCCGTCTATGTGGATGCTGGCGTGGCGGATGCCGCGCGGGATACCGATTCAGGCGGTCCGTGGCTGGATGATTCTAAGGACGCGAGACGGGAAGAGTACTCGCAACAGTGGTCCGCTGGGTTCTCCCAAACGGTCGATCGCTGGCGGATGGTCGCATTGGGCATCTTTGCGATCTTGTTTCTGGTGGTGAAGCTTGTCGCTTTGGTTCGCGGTGATGAACCGGAAACGGCCTACCCGCAAAGTGCGGAAGAGGTCCTGGCAGACGAGGAGAAGGTCGCAAGGGCTGCCCCTGTCGTGCCGGAACTTTTCGGCAATGGATACTCGATGGCCACACTGCGAGCCACCAATCCCGATCTTGCAGCAGTGATAGTCCATGCGGCTCACAACCAATTTGCAACGACCGATATAGAGAGCGCTCGCGGGGTCCTGCGCACGGTAATCATATATGCTCGCCCTGCCATGGAGCGCGACATGCTCATTGAAGAAACTGCAGTCTATCTGATGTGGTTGCGTAGCGCCGAAGCCGCGCAGGATGGATCGTGCCGCGACGTGACCGGGCACAGCTTTTTCGACGGCCTGCCCAAGCTCTCGCCCGACGACCTCGAAAAAGAGCAGGCCTTCGCGCGCAAATTCGCGCAGGGCGGGAGCTACGGCAATGACGATGACATCCATAACCGCGCCCTCCCACCCGTCCCGGGCTGGGCTCTCGTAGAAGCAGAGAAGAAGACCGGGTTGGACCGTGCTGTCATCGGGGCAGCATTGGAAGATCTCGCGCATCCCGAGCGCTGCCGGGTGACCATCGCTGTGCTCGAAGCCTTGCTCGCGCAGCCCGACGACGTGCCCGAACGCCTGCTGATTGGCTTGTAATGACGACGGGGTACGCCTCGCAGACGACAGCGCTATTCCTGTTGTGAGCGATCCTCGCCTCCCCTCAGAGATCCGCAACTGGTTCGCCGGTCGCGGCTGGCGGGTCAGGCGGCATCAGGCGGCGATGTTGGCGGCAGCGGATGCCGGGCGCCATACCCTCCTGGTTGCCGATACCGGCGCCGGCAAGACGCTGGCCGGGTTCTTGCCGACCCTCGCCGACTTCACTCCCTCGCGGCTCGCGGGGGAAGCGCCGCCCGAAGGCCTGCACACGCTCTATGTCTCGCCGTTGAAGGCGCTGGCGCATGACGTGCAGCGCAACCTGCTCACCCCGATCGAGGAGATCGGCCTGCCGATCCGCGTCGAGACGCGCAGCGGCGACACCCCCTCCGACCGCAAGAAGCGCCAGCGCACACGGCCCCCGCATGTCCTGCTGACGACGCCCGAAAGCCTTTCGCTGCTGCTGTCCTATCCCGACAGTTTCGAGCTGTTCCGGGGCCTCAAGCGCGTCGTGATCGACGAGGTCCACGCCTTCGCCACGGGCAAGCGCGGCGATCTATTGGCACTGGCGCTCAGCCGCCTGCAGGCAATCGCGCCGGGAATGCAGCGCGCCGCGCTCTCCGCCACGCTCGCCAATCCGGAAGGGTTTCGCGAATGGCTGGCTCCGTGGGGTGAGATCGACGCCGTGGAACTGGTCGAGGGTGAGACCGGTGCACCGGCGGAAGTCGAGATCCTCCTGCCCGACGAAGAGCGCGTGCCCTGGGGCGGCCATGCCGCGACTTGGGCGATTCCGCAGCTCTACGAGCAGATCCGCGCCAATCGCACGACGCTGATCTTCACCAATACCCGCTTCCTCGCCGAATACATCTTCCAGAACCTGTGGGACGTTAACGAGGACAATCTGCCGATCGGCGTCCATCACGGAAGCCTGAGTAGGGAGGCGCGACGCAAGGTCGAAGGCACGATGGCGCGTGGGCAATTGCGCGCGCTGGTGGCCACGGCGAGCCTCGACCTCGGGGTCGACTGGGGCGATATCGACCTGGTGGTGCAGATGGGGGCGCCCAAGGGCTCCAGCCGGTTGCTGCAACGTATCGGGCGCGCCAACCACCGGCTCGACCAGCCCAGCCGCGCGCTGCTGGTGCCGGGCAACCGCTTCGAGTTCCTCGAGGCAACTGCGGCGAAGGAGGCCGTGGACGAGGGCCAGCGCGACGGCGAGGAGTTCCGCCCCGGCGGGCTCGACGTGCTCGCACAGCATGTGATGGCCTGCGCCTGCGCGGCGCCGTTCCAGGAGGACGAATTGCTCGCCGAGGTCCGCTCGGGCCTGTCCTATGCCTGGGTCGATCAGGCGGCGTGGCAGCGCGTGCTCTCCTTCGTCGAAACCGGCGGATATGCGCTCAAGGCCTACGACAAGTTCAAACGGATCGTGCGCGATGAGACAGGCGTCTGGCGCCTGACCCACCCCGAGCAGGCCGCCCGGCACAGGCTGAATGCGGGGATCATCATCGATTCCGAGATGCTCGAGGTGCGCATCAGTGCCGGGCGGGGCCGGGGCGGGCGCAGCCTGGGCAAGGTTGAGGAACGCTTCGCCGCATCGCTCAGCCCAGGCGACACCTTCGCCTTCGCCGGGATGAGCCTCGAGGTGGTCAAGCTCCAGGACATGGAGGTGGTGGTGAAAGCGGCCAAGGCCAGCGCCATGATCCCCAGCTACGGCGGCGCGCGCATGCCGCTCACGACGCATCTGGCGGAGCGCGTCCGGGCCATGCTGGTCGACCGCGCGGGCTGGGCGCGCTTTCCCGACGATGTCCGCGAATGGCTGGAGGTGCAGGACTGGCGTTCGCAGATGCCCGGGCCCGGGCAATTGCTGGTGGAGAGCTTCCCGCATGCCAAGCGGCACTACAGCGTCTATTACACCTTCGAAGGCTGGAACGCGAACCAGAGCCTCGGCATGCTGATTACCCGGAGGATGGAGGATCGCGGGCTGATGCCCGGCGGTTTCGTCGCCAACGACTATTCGCTGGCGGTATGGGGGCTGAAACCCGTGACCGACCCGGCGCCGCTGCTGTCGCCCGATATCCTGCAGGACGAGTTCATCGAGTGGGTCCAGAATTCGCACCTGCTGCGCCGCGCGTTCCGCGAGGTGGCGGTGATCGGAGGGCTGGTCGAGCGCCAGCATCCGGGCAAACGCAAGACGGGCAAGCAGGTCACCTTCTCTACCGATCTCATCTACGATGTGCTGCGCAAATACGAACCCGACCACGTCCTGCTCGAGGCGGCCTGGGCCGATGCGCGAACCCGGCTGACCGATGTCGGACGGCTCGGCGATCTGCTCGATCGCTCGGCCGAGCAGCTCGTCCATGTCGAGCTCGACCGGGTCAGCCCGCTCGCGGTGCCGGTGATGGTCATGATCGGGCGCGAGGCGACACCCCAGGGCGCGGTGGACGACGAATTGCTGCTGGAAGCAGAGAGCCTCGCGGGCGCGGCGATGCGGGTCGACGGCTCGCCGCCTGACGAAGGCTAGTCCGCGGAGAAGCTTCGGTATTTCTCATTGCCGACGAAGGCGAAACGCTCGACGCCCGAATCCTTGATGAGAGCGATGGTCTTCGCCGAGGCATCGTAGCTCGCGTGCGCGTCGGGTTCGAAACGCAGCACGGGTTGGGGTGCGGCCTTGGCCGTCGCCGCAAGCTGATTGAGCAGTGCCTGCCGGTCGAGCGGCTGGCCGTTCCAGTAAAGCCTGTCGGCCTCGTCGACATGGACCGTGTTGACCCGCTCGATGGCAAAGCTCGGCCCACCATTGGGCAGCGGCACCAGCAGGGTATGGGTGGCGATGGGGATCACCATGATGAACATGATCAGCAGCACCAGCAGCACGTCGATCAGCGGCGTGATGTTCATGTCCGACATCGGACGCAGTGGCGGGGCATGGCGGTGGTGCCGGTATCCATAGGGCATGCAAGCTCTCCTCATCGCATGTGATGAGATTACATTACACTTGAGATAGAATGCAAGCCTGCTGTGGACATGGCTGGCGGGCAAAAAGAAAGGGGCGGATCGCTCCGCCCCTTTCGCTGTTCCGGGATCGTCCGCGCCGTGTCAGGCGCCGGACTTGCCGAATGTCCGATAGCGTTCGTTGCCGACGAAGCCGAACTTCGTCACGCCGCTGGCCTTGATGATCTGCAGCACCTTGGCCGAGAGGTCGTAGCTGGCGAGGGGCTCGGGCTCGAACTGGAGTTCGGGCTCGACCGCCATCTTGGTCGACTCGTCCAGCAGCGTACGCAGCTGACCCATGTCGATCGCATTGCCATTCCACAGGATCTCGTTGTTGGCGGTGAGCACCAGCTTGTTCTTGTCCGGCTCGACTGTCACGTCGGGCGGGGTCTGGCTGGGTGCGGGCAGGTCGATATCGACCGAGTGCGTTGCCACCGGAATGGTGATGATGAACATGATGAGGAGAACGAGCAGGACGTCGATGAGCGGCGTCATGTTCATTTCCATCATCGGCGCGCCATCATCCTTGCCGCCTGACATTGCCATAGTGGGTTACTCCCTAATCTGCTTTGCCGAACCGCGCGATCAACCGTTGGGGTCGACCGGGTTCGAGATGAAGCCGACGGTGGGATAGCCCGCCGCCTGGACGTTGTAGATCGCACCGGCCACGCAGGACCACGGAGCGTTGACGTCGCCGCGAATGTGCACCTGCGGGATCTTCTCCGGATCGTTCATGATCGCTTCGGGACCGCCAGCGCGCTGGACGATCGCATCAAGGCGCTCGAACGCCTGATCGTAGAGTTCTTCCGAGGTCACCGGCGTGGTGTTGTTGAAATACACGCGGCATTCGCCATTGCGCGCGGCACCCTGGAAGCCCGGCTCACCGGCGCTGACGCCGTTTTCGTCGCTGGTGCTGACGGTCAGGAGGAGGTTTTCGACCTTGTCCTTGGATTCTACCGATTCGAAAACCGGGATTTCCAGCTTTTCGATGGTCTGGATCGCGACCGGAACCGCGATGAGGAAGATGATCAGAAGCACCAGCATCACGTCCACGAGTGGCGTGGTGTTGATGTCCGACATCGGAGTGCCTTCTCCTCCTCCTGTCGAAATCGCCATGGTTCAAATCCTATCGTACGAAAATTCTTGGGATCGAGGCGGCTGGGCGGGAGCTGCCGGAGCAGCCCCCGCCGACAGCTTCGATTACTTCTTGACCGTGGTGGTCGTGGTGGTGGTCGCAGCCGGAGCGGTGCGAGCAGCCTTGCCGGCCGCCTGGGTCGAAGTGGCGGTCAGGAAGGTCGGCTTCACGGTGCCGTTCGAGCTGATGTTGGCCAGCAGATCGGTCGAGAACGCGTGCAGCATTTCCGAGATGCGACGGTTACGACCCTGCAGCCAGTTGTAGGCAAACACGGCGGGAACCGCGACCAGCAGGCCGATGGCGGTCATGATCAGCGCTTCACCGACCGGACCGGCGACCTTGTCGATCGAGGCCGAACCGGCGATACCGATGTTGATCAGCGCGCGGTAGATGCCGATTACGGTACCGAGCAGGCCGACGAAGGGAGCGGTCGCACCGACCGTCGCGAGGAACGGCAGACCGCCGGCGAGGCGGGCGTTGATGGTGTCTTCCGAACGCTGCAGCGAACCGTGCATCCAGTCGTGCGCTTCGAGCTTGTCGGTCATCTTGGTGTGCTGGTCTTCGGCGGTGATCGCGTCGTCGACGAGCTGGCGCCATGCGCTGTTCTTCTCGAGCTTGGTCGCGCCTTCCTTGAGGGTGTTGGCCTTCCAGAACTGGGTCCGGACATTCTTGTACTGGCTCATCACCTTGCGCTGTTCGAACAGCTTGGTGAAGAGGATGTAGAACGAGCCGACCGACATGATCACCAGCACGGTGAGGATCGACCAGGCGATGATGCCGCCCTGTTCCATGGCTTCGAGAAAGCCGAAGGAGTTCTGCGGGGCCGCCTCACCGGCAGCAGCAAGAAGTTCGAAGGTCATAACGAGTGGTCCTTTTGAAAATTCGTTGTCCGGTTAGAGCGGACGCGTCAATTAGTTGAGCTTGTATTGGATCGACTGCGACAGGGTATCCGAGATCGGATTGCCCGCTGCGTCCTGTGCCGGATTGTACCGCGCATAGCGCATCATGCCGTCGCATGCCGCACTATCCAGATCGCTTGATCCGCTGGAGCGCGTCACGTTGCACGAAGACACACGGCCATCCGGACCGATCGTCACGCTCATCCCAACGACCCCTTCGATGCCTTCACGTTCGGCACGGCGAGGGTAGTTGCTCTGGATGCGCGCGGCCCAACCGTTCTGGCCCTTGGGCGACGCGCCCTTTGCCTTCGACGGCGGCGGCGGCGGAGCCGGCGGCGCGGGCGGTGGAATCACCAGCCGCGGCGGTGCCGGCGGCGGGATCGTTACCTGCGTGCGGATCGGCGGCGGGGCCGGCGCGATATTGATCGGCGGCGGCGGCGCGACCGGCGGCGGCGGGGTGTCGGGCACCTGTTCCGGCGGCGGCGGCGGCTCTTCCTCGGGCGGCGGGGGCTCCTCGATATCGATCGTCGTCACGCGCTCGACCACCTGCTGGACCGCATTGTATGCGAGACCGGTGATGAGGGCGTAACCGAGAGCAATATGGATGAGGGCAACAATGATGATCGCGACCATGCGATTGCCGCTCATCTGTTGGTCAGCATAAGCCATTCGGTTGCATCACTCCATCGGTCGCCCCGGGAAATGCCGGGGCATCGGGACACCGCCCTTGCGACCCGCCGGGATGGCGTGAAAGGGGGCATCGTTAACGCATTCGCGCCGCTAGCGCTTCTAGAAGCTCTAGCGACGAAGGTGCACAGAAGTTCCCGATAAGAACCCGGACACCTCTCCCCAAGCAATAATGTATCATGCACTCGGGTCCGGCCCGACCCTTTAGCTACGATGCCCCCTCACCGCAAATGCTTTATCGGTTAACCGCCGATTCAGTGGCTTGGGGGAAGGAACTGACCATTACAGCCAGGGGTTCACCGAATCGGACCCCCCAAAACCTGCGAAAAGATTCTCCTGCCATGCCGATCCTCCCTCCTTCCGCAAAAATGCTTTTCCTGTCAGCGGCGCTGGCAGCGGCATCGGCTCCGGCCGTCGCCCAGGACGGCGTGCCTGCCCCGTCGCTTACCTATGCCGACATGGTGGACCTGGCCGATGGCGCGCCGCTTGTGCTTCGCGCGCAGATCCGCAAGCAGGCCACGGTGGAGAAGGAGCGCTCCCCCGGTCTCGCGCCCGGCTTCGTGCGCCTCTACATCGAGGCGCGCACGACGGCGCTGATCGCCGGCAATGCCCCGGTGGGCGAGGCGCTGCATTACCTCGTCGACGTGCCCGTGGATGCGAAGGGCAAGCCGCCCAAGCTCAAGAAGCAGGATGTCATCCTTTTCGCCCGGGCCGTGGCCGGGCATCCCGGCCAGCTCCAGCTGGTCGATCCGCAAGCCCAGCTGCCCTATAGCGAAGCCGTCGAGCAGCGCCTGCGCCCGATCCTCACCGAGCTGCTGTCGCCCGAGGCACCGCCGCGCGTGACGGGGATCCGCGATGCCCTCGCGGTGGAGGGCACGCTGGTCGGTGAATCGGAAACCCAGCTTTTCCTCGATACGCAGAACGACGGGCCGGTGTCGGTGACGGTGGTCCGGCGCCCGGGCCAGGCTCCGCGCTGGGGCGTTTCCTGGACCGAGATCGTCGATCAGGCGGCGCGCCCGCCACGCCGCGAAACGCTCGAATGGTACCGCCTCGCCTGCTCGCTGCCCGAGACGCTGCCGGCCAGCGCCAACCTGTCGCGCGACCCGCAGGCGCGCGCGCTGGCGTCGCGCGACTATGCGCTGGTCCGCTCCGAACTCGGAGCCTGCACCCGTACGCGCGACTAGAGGCCGCGCTTCACCTCGGCCAAGACAAACTGGTTCCATCGGCGCACCTGCCTGCGCTAGGCGGGCGGGCATGGCTGAACCGCTTCGCATTGCCCTTGCCGGGCTCGGCACCGTTGGAACCGGTGTCATCGAACTTCTCGAAACCAACCGTTCGACGATCGAGCGGCGGGCCGGTCGCCCGCTGGAGATCGTCGCGGTCAACGCGCGCGACCGCGCGCGCGATCGCGGGGTCGACCTCTCCCCCTATGCCTGGGTCGACGACATGCAGGCGATGGCGGAACGCGGCGATGTCGATGTGGTGCTCGAACTGGTCGGCGGGTCCGACGGGCCTGCCCTGACGCTCGCCCGCGCAGCGCTCGATGCGGGCAAGGGCTTCGTCACCGCGAACAAGGCGATGATCGCGCATCACGGCCTCGCCCTGGCCGAACAGGCCGCGCTGCGCGGCGTCCCACTGAAGTTCGAAGCCGCCGTTGCGGGCGGCATCCCGGTCGTGAAGGGCCTCCGCGAAGGCGCCGCGGCCAACCGCATCGAGCGAATCTACGGGATCCTCAACGGGACCTGCAATTACATCCTCTCCGAAATGGAGCGGACCGGTGCGGACTTCTCCGACATGCTGCGCGGTGCGCAGGAGAAGGGCTATGCCGAGGCCGACCCGACCTTCGACATCGAGGGTGTCGATGCGGCGCACAAGCTCGCGATCCTCGCCGCGATCGGTTTCGGCGCGCGGGTCGATTTCGACAATGTCAGCGCGACGGGTATCGGCGAGGTGCGCGCGGCCGACATCACCCAGGCCGCCACGCTCGGCTACGTCATACGCTTGGTCGGTATTGCCTCGCTCGACGAGAGCGGGGCCGAGCCGCGCTTGCTCCAGCGCGTGCGCCCCTGCCTGGTGGCACGCGGTCATCCGCTGGCGGCGGTGACCGGCCCCACCAACGCGGTGGTGGCCGAAGGCAATTTCTCCGGCGGCCTGCTGTTTCAGGGCGCGGGTGCCGGTGCCGGGCCGACCGCCAGTGCGGTGGTCGCCGATCTCATCGACATCGCCCGCGGCGATAGCGGCGCGCCCTTCTCGGTTCCCGTCGTGGAGCTCGAACAGTTCGCTCCCGCGGATCCCGGCAACCGCGTGGGTCGCGACTATATCCGCTTCACCGTCAACGACCGCCCCGGCGTGCTGGCCGAGATCACCGCCGCCATGCGCGACGCCGAGGTTTCGATCGAGAGCCTGATCCAGCGCGGCCGCGATCACGACGGGGGCGAGGTGCTTGTCGCGATGGTGACCCACGAGGGTCCCGAACGCTGCGTCACCAAGGCGCTCGACCTGCTCGAGGGATCGCCTAGCCTGACGGCTCCGCCGCTGGTGATGCCGATCCTGAAGGAGTGATCTCGGCGGGCGCCGGGGGTAGCCCGAGTTCGGACTCTGTCGGCTCCGGGACCGGCCCTTGTCCTTCGTTGCCGCGAGGCGCAAGGCCGCGCCCGACCCGGTCGGCATCCGAGCCCGGCGGAGCTTCGGGGATCGCGTCGAAATCGACGAGATAGGCAGGAGGCGGGACCTTGCCGAAGCCGATGCACATGCCCTTTTCCGGGTTCTTCTTGCAGGACTCGCCGAAATCCGGGGCACGCGGGTCGCCCTTGTTCATCGTCTCTTCGGCGTATCGCTGCTGTGCGCGCTCCTCGTCATAGCCGAACTCGCGCCCGCTCTGCCGCCTGCGGCAGACAACGATCTCGCCCGAAATGCTGGCCGCTTCCTGCTCGGCGCTGCAATCTTCAAGCGGCGCGTCGTAATCTTCCTGCGGCACGAGAATGTCGATCCTTTCGGGCGGCTCCGAATCCCGTTGCGCCGACACGGGCAAGGGCAGACATGCAGCTGCAGTCATCGCGAAGGGAGCCCACCAGCGTCTCGACAATCTGCGGCTCCCTGTCTATCCGCGCCGCGCATACGAATTCACACGGCGGCACCCTGTCGCGCCAAACTCACCTGAGGGACTGAACCGATTATGAACTTGCCCGCCGACAACCCGCTCGATCGCGTTCTCGTCATGGAGCTGGTCCGCGTGACCGAAGCGGCCGCAGTGGCTGCGTCCAAGCTGATCGGACGCGGCGACGAGAAGGCCGCGGACGCCGCAGCGGTCGAGGCGATGCGCAAGGCGTTCGACACGCTCTATATCGATGGCACGGTGGTCATCGGCGAGGGCGAGCGCGACGAGGCGCCGATGCTCTTTATCGGCGAGAAGGTCGGCGGCGCGCCGGGCAAGGGACCGAAGATCGACATCGCGCTCGACCCGCTCGAAGGGACCACCATCACCGCCAAGGCCGGACCCAACTCGCTCGCGGTGCTTGCGGCCAGCGCCGAGGGCTGCCTGCTCAACGCGCCCGATGTCTATATGGACAAGCTGGCGGTCGGCCCCGGCTATCCCGAAGGCATCATCGACCTCGCCAAGACGCCGACCGAAAACGTCAAGGCGGTGGCGGCGGCCAAGGGCGTCGAGCCGTCCGACATCATCGTCTGCGTGCTCGACCGTCCGCGCCATGCCGATCTCATCGCCGAGTTGCGCGGGCTGGGCTGTGGCGTGGTGCTGATCGGCGACGGTGACGTTGCCGGGGTGATCGCGGTGACTGACGAAAACACCACGATCGACATGTATATGGGCCAGGGCGGTGCGCCCGAGGGCGTGCTTGCGGCCGCGGCGCTGCGCTGCGTCGGCGGCCAGTTCAACGGCCGGCTGGTGTTCCGCAACGAGGACGAGAAGGCCCGCGCACGCAAATGGGGGATCGAGGATCTCGACCGAATCTACACGCGCGACGACCTGGTGAAGGGCGACTGCATCTTCGCCGCCACGGGTGTGACTTCGGGCTCGCTGCTCGACGGCGTGAAATACCTTCGCGGCGGGCGCATGACGACCGACAGCGTTGTGATGCGCGCCAGTTCGGGCACGGTGCGCTGGGTCAAGGGCGAACACCGGGCGAAGTAGGGCGAGGGGCGTCCAGTCGCCTCCGCCGAGCGCTGCCGGCGGACAGCGAGCGCGCCCCCACACTAAAGACTCCCCAAAACCCGCATCGCCATGTTGCATTCCCGTGACGCTCGGCTAGGCGGTGCGCATCGCCAGCTGACCCAGGGATTCGCCACATGAAGATCATGGCCGCCAATTCGAACCTGCCGCTCGCCCGCGCGATCGCCGGCTACCTCGAAATGCCGCTCGTCGATGCGCAGGTGCGCCGTTTCGCCGACGAGGAGATCTTCGTCGAGATCCACGAGAACGTCCGCGGCGAGGACGTCTTCGTCGTCCAGTCGACCAGCTATCCGGCGAACGACAACCTCATGGAACTGCTGATCTGCATCGATGCGCTGAAACGCGCCTCGGCGCGGCGGATCACGGCGGTGGTGCCCTATTTCGGCTATGCACGGCAGGACCGGAAACCTGGTCCGCGCACGCCGATTTCGGCCAAGCTGGTGGCGAATCTGATCACCGAGGCGGGCGCCGACCGGGTGCTTGCGGTCGATCTCCACGCCGGCCAGATCCAGGGTTTCTTCGACATCCCGACCGACAACCTCTTCGCCGCGCCGGTCATGGCTGCGGATATCCAGGCGCGCTACGGCGACCAGGACCTGATGGTCGTCAGCCCCGATGTCGGCGGCGTGGTCCGCGCGCGCGCGCTGGCCAAGCGGCTCGACAATGCCCCGCTGGCGATCGTCGACAAGCGCCGCGACCGCCCCGGCGAGAGCGAGGTGATGAACATCATCGGCGAGGTCTCGGGCCGCCACTGCATCATGATCGACGACATCGTCGATTCGGGTGGCACGCTGTGCAATGCGGCGCAGGCGCTACTCGACCAGGGCGCCGCCTCGGTCGCGGCCTACATCACCCATGGCGTGCTCTCGGGCGGCGCGGTGGCGCGGGTCGACGGCTCGGCGCTGAAGGAACTGGTGATCACCGATTCGATCCGCCCGACCGACGCGGCGAAGGATTCGGACAAGATCCGCATCCTGACCATCGCTCCCTTGATCGGCGAGGCGGTGCGCCGCATCGCCGACGAAAGCTCGGTTTCGAGCCTGTTCGACTGAGATGGCGAGTGCCGCCGATCTCGCGCTCGCGAATCGCCTGGCCGATGCGGCTGGGGCGGCGATCCGGCCACTGTTTCGCGGCGCGTGGTCGCAGGAGCAGAAGGCCGACCGCAGCTACGTGACCGAGGCCGACCGCGCGGCAGAGGCGGCGATGCGCGCGATCCTGGAGGCGGAGCGTGCTGCCGACGGCATCATCGGCGAGGAATATGGCACGCGCAACGAGGGCGCCGGTCGGCAATGGGTGCTCGACCCGATCGACGGCACCACCAGCTTCATCGCCGGACGGCCGATCTTCGGGACGCTGATCGCGCTGATGCAGGACGGCTGGCCGGTGCTGGGGGTGATCGACCAGCCGATCGCGCGCGAACGCTGGGTCGGGCGGATCGGCGAAGGCACGACCTTCAACGGCAAGCCGGTGCATGCCGCGCCGTGCAAGGACCTGACCGATGCGGTGCTGGGCACCACCACGCCGCACCAGTTCTCCGGCACCGACGTCGATGCCTTCATGGGGGTCGCCAAGGCGGTGGCCGAACGCAAGATCATCTACGGCGGCGACTGTTACAATTACGGCCTCGTCGCCTCGGGCCATGTCGACCTCGTCGTCGAAGCCAATCTCAAGCTGCATGATTTCGCCGCGCTCGTGCCCGTGGTCGAAGGCGCGGGCGGGGTCATGGCCGACTGGCAGGGCAATCCGCTCGATGCCCAGAGCGACGGGCGGGTGATCGCGCTTGGCGATGCCGCAAGGCTCGAAGACGTGCTCGAAGCTATGGGTTGAATGCCTCACCCCGTGGGCAAGTGGCAGCGGCCTGCAAATTTCTGTTGCCAGCCAACATTTCGCGTCTATCGGTCCGCGCGCCGAATTGCTCGGCATTATCTTTAGGGATCGTATTTTCATGAATAAATCGATTGTTACGCTCGCCATCGTCGGCGCGTGCATCCCCGCGGCTGCCTTTGCGCAGGATGCGGCTCCGGCGACGACTCTCGGCGGCCTGCGCGTCGAAGCCCGCGCAACCTACGAAACCCCGACCGTCAGCTCGATCGTCGAAGACGACGACGTCTACAAGCTCGGCAGCGCCTTCGCCTTCGGTGGCGAGATCGGCTATGACGCGCCGCTCGGCGACTGGACCGTCGGTCCCTATGCACAGTACGAATTCTCGACCGTCGAAAACTGCGACGGCAGCGACTGCCTGAGCGTCAAGAACTACCTCGAAGCCGGTCTCTCGGTCGGCTATTCGGTCGCCGCTTCGGGTCTGGTCTACGGCAAGATCGGCTATGGCGAGATGACGCTCGAAGCTACCGACGGGACCGACACGGTCAGCGACGGCATCGGCGGCGTGGCTTTCGCTCTCGGTTACGAACAGGGCTTCGGCAACAACTTCTACGGCCGCGTCGAAGGTGGCTATGCCGACCTCGGCCAGTACTACGGCATCAACATGCAGCGTCGCCATGCCGGCGTCGCGCTGGGCATGCGTTTCTAATACCGCGAATGCAGGATGGGGGCGCGGCGCCGCAGGGTGCCGCGCCCCTTTTGCTTTCGGACCCGCTGCCCGTCCGCAGCGTTGAGACGGGATGGATCACCCCAAAACCCTTCTCGTTACCGGCGCCGGCAACGGCATCGGCCGCGCCACTACCATGCATTTCCACGGCCTCGGCTGGCGCGTCATCGGTCTCGATAGGGATGCGGAGGCTCTGGCCGAACTGCGCGATGCGCTGCCGCGCGAGCATGCGCTGTTGCTCACCTGCAATGTCGGGCGTGAGGGCGAGGTCAACGCTGCCTTCGCGAGGATTGAAGAGTGGCTCGGCGCTGATCCGCTCGACTGCCTGGTCAACAATGCCGGGATCGCCGATCCCTATGCGGGGCCGCTCGACCAGCTCGCGCTCAAGGACTGGCAGGCGTGGATCGACGCCAGCCTGACCGCCGCCTTCCTCGTCACCCGCGCCAGCCTTCCGCTTCTGCGCCGCGCCGAGGGGGCGAGCATCGCCAATATCTCCTCGACCCGCGCGGTGATGAGCGAGCCCGAGACGTTCGCCTATGCGGCAGCGAAGGGAGGGCTCGACGCGCTGACGCATTCGCTCGCGGTCTCGCTCGGCCCGCTCATCCGCGTCAATGCGATCCGGCCGGGCTGGATCGAGACCGGCCCATGGCAGAAGTCGGGTGCGCGGACGCATCCCGAGCACAGCCCGCAGGACCGCGACCAGCATCCCGCCGGCCGGATCGGCCGCCCCGAGGATATTGCCGAGGCGGTCGCCTATCTCCACGGCGCGGGCTTCGTCACCGGGCAGCATCTCAATATCGATGGTGGCATGACCGCGAAGATGATCTACGAGCACTGACATGGCAGGGACGGGATCGCTCGAGGGGCGCATAGCGCTGGTTACCGGTGCTGCGCGCGGACTGGGTTTCGAAATCGCGCAGCGGCTCGCTGAAGAGGGCGCGCGGGTCTGGCTCAACGGCCGCGATTCGGCCTCGCTCGAGGCGGCCGCCGAACGCATCGGTCCGCGCGCGGGCGTGCTCGCATTCGATATCGCCGACGACGCGGCGAGCGAGGCCGCTTTCGCCAGCCTGGCGGAGGAGGGGCTCGACATCCTCGTCAACAATGTCGGCCAGCGCGACCGCCGTCCGCTCGCGCTGCTCCGGCGGGACGATCTCGCCGCCATGCTTGCGACCAATCTCGTCGCCCCCTTCGATCTCGCACGGCGTGCCGTCCCGCTGATGCAGGCGCGCCGATACGGGCGCATCGTCAACATCACCTCGATCGCCGCCGACATTGCGCGCGGCGACGTGCTCTATACCGCGAGCAAGGGCGGACTGGCCGCGCTCTCTCGTGCACTGGCTGCCGAACTCGGCATCACCGGCATCACCGTCAATGCGGTGGCGCCCGGCTATTTCGCCACCGAGGCCAATGCCGAGATGGCCGACGATCCCGATGTCGCGCGCCATCTCGCGCGGCGCACCTCGCTCGGCCGGTGGGGCGAACCCGACGAGATCGCCGGCGCGGTCGCCTTCCTCGCCTCGCCCGAGGCGAGCTACATCACGGGCCATACGCTGGCGGTCGATGGCGGGTACCTGACCCACTTCTGATGATCTCACTCGGGGCAGGTCGCCAGTTCGACCGGCAGCCAACCCGAGGAACGACGGCCGGTCTGCTGGTCGAAGTAATAGCGGCGCCCCTCGATGACGCGGACACAGCTGTCGGGCTCCAGCGTCAACATGCGGCTGGATTCGACCGGTCGCCGGCGAATGTTCTTATATCCCGTGGCGACGAGCAGGTTGCCGACTTCGAGGTCCTCGAGCCTCGGCCAATCTTCGTCGGGAATGCGCACGAGTGCCGTCTGGGGCGTGGCCACCGTGTCCCGCACGTCGTACCAAGTGTAGCCTTGCGGGGGATCGAGGCGGGCGAACTCGTTCATCTGCCAGGCGAAATTGGCCGGCGGGCGGGTTTGTTCGCGGCTCTGGCTGCCGCCGGTGGGGCTGGGCTGGACTTGCGGCGGGGTGTTGTCACGGGGCGCATCGGTCCGGCCCGGTCCGGGAGAGACCCCGGTCTCGCTCGGCCCCGGTCGCGGACTTTGGGTATGTATCGGATCGGGCGAAGGGCTCGGCAGCGGCGGATCGGTCCGGCAATTGTAGCGAATCCCGTCGCTAAAGCTCAGCGATAAGTCGCAGGGCCGGAACAGCACCGCGATCCCGATCATGATCAGGATGAACAGGACGCCCAAGGCAAGCAGCTTCTTGTGATCCGATCCGAATTCCATGCGTGAACCCCCGAAAAGAGGGGTAGCCGCTATGACAGGGGCAATCCAGCTTTCCCTTGCAATTCGCGGCCAACCCGCTAGACGCGCGCCCTTCACCGACACGTGATTCACCGCCGGTCTGGCCGAAAGGGCTGCCAGGGCTGGCGCGACGTGTCTCTGTAAAGGAGATGAAAATGCCCAAGCTGAAGACCAAGAGCGGTGTGAAGAAACGCTTCAAGATCACCGCAACCGGCAAGGTCAAGCATGGTGTCGCCGGCAAGCGCCACCGCCTGATCAGCCACAATGCGAAGTATATTCGCCAGAACCGCGGCACCACCGTCCTGTCGGAAGCCGACAGCAAGACGGTGAAGAAGTGGGCGCCCTACGGCCTCGACTGAGCGCGAACTAAGGAGAATACGAAATGCCTCGCATTAAACGCGGCGTCACCACGCGCCAGAAGCACAAGCGTCTATTGGATCAGGCGAAGGGCTATCGCGGCCGTCGCAAGAACACGATCCGCATCGCCCGCCAGGCCGTCGAAAAGGCCGGCCAGTACGCCTACCGCGACCGCAAGATCAAGAAGCGCAACTTCCGCGCTCTCTGGATCCAGCGCATCAATGCCGCGGTCCGCGCCGAAGGGCTCACCTATTCGCAGTTCATGCACGGCACCAAGCTGGCGGGCATCGAACTCGACCGCAAGGTCATGGCCGATCTCGCCATGAACGAAGCGGGCGCCTTCAAGGCGATCATCGAACAGGCCAAAAAGGCGCTTCCCGCCTAAGTTCCTGCTCGACAAGGCATTCTCGAAGGGCGCTCCATTAGGGGCGCCCTTTACGTATGGACACTGTTGTCGCCATCCTACAAGCGGGTATATTCCGCATCCGTAGTAGGATGAGGCAATTGATCGGACAGGACAGCATCGACGTCCGCTTTTTCGCGCCACCCGCCGATCTGGCCCCCTGCTTTACAACCTTTTACCGGCTTGAAGTGGACCTGCCGCCGGGCGAGGTGCTCGAAGACTGGCTGCAGCCCGAATGGTCCAATCTGCGGTTTTTTACCGAGAAGGGGCCATCGGCTGAACTCCCCGAAGGGGAACGGATCGATGGCGCGCGCTTCCAGGCCACCGGTCCCAGCTCTTGCCCCACGCACTTCACGCTCGGCCGTACGCGGATGTGGGGAATCGGCCTGTTTCCACTGGGTTGGGCACGCTTCATCGGCGAGGATGCCAGCGAGCATGCGAATACTGTGGTCGACGGCGAGCGATCGCCCGTCTTCAACCGCTTCGCCCCGCTGTGCGAGAAATTGTGCACCCGCGAGTATTCGGACGAACAGCAGTTCGCGATACTAACCGAGTTCTTCCGCAAGCTGGCCGATCCGCCGCGCGACCAGCGCCGGATCCAGAAGGTGCACGAGGTCATGGTGGACCCGCGCCTGTTGCAGGTCGAAGACTTCGCGCGCAAATGCGGCCTGTCGAAGCGCACGCTCGAGCGTGTCTGCGCGCGCCATTTCGGTTTTTCCCCGCGTCTTCTGCTGCGCCGCCAGAGGCTGATGCGCAGCCTCGCCGCCTTCATGCTCGAACCGCAGGCAAGCTGGTCCGACGTGATCGATCGCCACTATCACGACCAGTCGCATTTCGTGCACGAATTCCATGCCTTCATGCGCTGCACGCCCAGCGAATACGCGGCCAAGCCGCACCCGGTCATGCGTGCCTTCATGGCCGAGCGCAAACGCGTCTGGGGGTCGCCGGCTCAGACGCTGGACGATCCCAAATAGCTATCGAGTATTGCCTATCCATTTGCTAGCCGTTGTAGAGGAACGGGACGGGATGATCGCGACAGGACAGGACAGGCCGGGCTTCGAGCGGATGCTGCGGCGATGAAGCAGGGTGGTGCATCGGCCGCTGTAGCTTTGCGTTTCTTCCTGCCACCGGAGCGCCTGCGTCCTTTCGTCACTACTTTGTACCATATGGAGATCTCCGGCGCGGAAGAGCAGCCGGTGGAGGACTGGCTCCATCCGGAATGGGCGAATCTGCGCATCATCCCCGGCAGAACGGTGGAGGCCGGGATCGGCGAGACGCCGCTCGAACGCATGCCGCGCGCGGTCATCACCGGCCCAACCAGCGTCGCCACCCGGTTTCGCGCGCGCACGGGGCGGTCGTGGGGGATCGGCCTTATGCCGCTGGGCTGGGCACGGCTGACCGATGCTCCGGCCAGCGCCTATGCCGACCGCTATGCCGATGCTGAAGCCGACCCATCCTTCGCGCGCTTGCGGGCGCTCTGCGCCTGCGTCGCGTCTGAGCGGGGCGACATCATCGCGGAACGCGATGCAATGCTGAGCGAGCTCGGTGTCCTGCTCGCTCGGCCGGTGCCGCGCGAGGCGGCGATCCTGCGCGCGGAGAAGGCGCTGACCGATCCTTCGCACCATAGCGTGGCCGAACTGGCGCAAGCGCTAGGGCAGAGCCCCCGCACCACCGAACGGTTCTGCAGCCGGGTGTTCGGTTTCAGCCCCCAGCTCCTGCTGCGGCGCCAGCGCTTCGTCCGCAGCCTCGCCAAGTTCATGCTCGATCCTTCGCTGAAATGGATCGACACGCTCGACAGCCACTATCACGACCAGGCCCATTTCGTGCGCGACTTCAGACGGTTCATGACCATGCCGCCGAGCAGATACGCCAAGCTCCCGCACCCCGTCCTGGCCGCGGCCGCCCATGCGCGGATGGCGGTGGCGGGCGAGGCGATGCAGGTCTTGCAGCAACCCCGGGGAGACTAGCGCCGGTGCGGTGCGAGACCGCGCATCGCTGGGCGCCGGCGCGGCCTAGGCTCTTGCCTTTTCACACAATTAACCCGAATGTGACGAGCTATGGGGACAGCTGCGCTTCGGGTCACGGAGTATGAATCGAGTGGGTTGCGTTTGCGGTTGGTGGGGCCACCACCTGACCTCGCGCCCTATCTGTCGGCCTATTATCGCACCGACGTAGCCCCGGGGGTCGATGTCGAGGACTGGCTGCCTCCCGAAGAAGCCAATTTGCGCACGGGCGAGGCGGATATCTACGAAGCGGTGATCGGCGATGGACCGATGGTCGCGGTTCCGTCCGCGGTGCTATCGGGGCCGACCGATCGGGTCACTCGCTTGCGCATCGCTGGCGGCACGTTCTGGGGTATCGGCCTGACCCCCGCCGGCTGGGCGCGCTTCCTGCGTTGTCCGGTCAACACCATGGCCAACCGGTTCTGCGACATCGGCCAATCGGTGGCGGATCCAGCGCTGCAGGCGATGCTCGACACGCTGCGCAACGAGGGCGACGACATCGCTGCAGCAGCTGCCCTTATCACCGACACCTTTCGCGGGCTGCTCGGCGAGCCGCCCGAAGCCGACGAGACGATCCAGTCGGTCCATCTCGCACTCTTGTCCGAAGATGTCTCTTCGGTGGCCGATCTGGCCGAACTTGCGGGCATGACCTCGCGCACCTTCGAGCGCTTCTGTCCCCGCCATTTCGGTTTCACGCCGCGCGTCCTCCTCCGCCGTCAGCGTTTCCTGCGCAGCCTGGGCAAATACATGCTCGACCCCTCGATGAAATGGATCGGCTCGCTCGACACTCATTACTGGGACCAGGCGCATTTCATCCGCGATTTTCGCACCACGATGAACATGACGCCGAGCGAGTTCGCCGCGCTGCCGCATCCGATCAGCCGCGCCGCGGTGAGCGTCACCAATGCCAATGCCGGCGTGGCGATGCAGGCGCTCTACCATCCGCAGCGCCCGCCCGAATCCGATCTGGGGCTTTAGCAATCGCACTCTTGCCGCTAGGGGCTGCGGGCACAGATTCCCCGACCTTTCCAAGCCGGACAGAATGACCGATCTCGACCAACTCAAGACCGATGCGCTGACGCGGATCGAAAATGCTCCCGACGCCGCCGCTCTCGAAGCGTTGCGGATCGAATTCCTCGGCAAGCAGGGATCGATCTCGGGGCTGATGAAGACGCTCGGCAAGATGTCGCCCGAAGAGCGGCAGGTGCAAGGGCCGCTCCTCAACGGCCTGCGAACCGAAACCACCGACGCCATTGCCGCGCGCAAGGCGGTGCTGGAAGAAGCCGAACTCGAAGCGCGGCTGGCGACCGAGAGCCTCGACCTGACGCTGCCCGCGCCCGAGGCGCCGCGCGGCTCGGTCCACCCGGTCAGCCAGGTGATGGACGAGCTCGCCGAGATCTTCGCCGACATAGGCTTCTCGGTCGCCACCGGCCCCGAGATCGAGGACGACTGGCACAATTTCACCGCGCTCAACATGGCCGAAACGCATCCCGCGCGCGCGATGCACGACACCTTCTATTTCCCCGACGTCGACAGCGAAGGTCGCCGCATGCTTCTGCGCACGCATACCTCGCCGGTGCAGATCCGCTCGATGGTCGAACAGGGCGCGCCGATCCGCATAATCGCGCCGGGCCGCGTCTACCGCAGCGACAGCGACGCGACGCATACGCCGATGTTCCACCAGGTCGAAGGCCTGGTGATCGACCGCGACATCCACCTCGGCCACTTGAAGTGGACGCTCGAAACCTTCCTCAAGGCTTTCTTCGAGCGCGAGGACATCGTGCTGCGTCTGCGTCCCAGCTACTTCCCCTTCACCGAGCCTTCGGTCGAAGTCGATGTCGGATATTCGATGGATGGTACGCGTCGTTTGGTCGGGGGATCGGGCGATGACCCGGGCCATGAGTGGCTCGAGGTTCTGGGCAGCGGAATGGTCAACCGCCGCGTGATCGAATTCGCCGGTCTGGATCCGGATGAATGGCAGGGCTTTGCCTTCGGGACGGGCGTCGATCGCTTGGCGCAGCTGAAATACGGCCAAGAGGATTTGCGCGCTTTCTTCGACGGCGATCAACGCTGGATCGATCATTTCGGCTTCGACCCGCTTGACGTACCTACCCTCTCGGCTGGCGTGGGAGCAAAAGCATGAAGTTCTCGCTCGAATGGCTGAAGTACTTCCTCGAAACCGAGGCTTCGGTCGCGGAGATTGCGGCTGCGCTCAACTCAATCGGCCATGAGGTCGAGGGCATCGAAGACCCGGCCGAAAAGCTCGCCGGCTTCCGCGTCGCCAAGGTGCTGACCGCCGCTCCCCATCCCGATGCCGACAAACTGCAGGTCCTTACCGTCGATACGGGTGAAGGCGATCCGCTGCAGGTCGTCTGCGGTGCGCCCAACGCGCGTGCGGGCATGAAGGGCGTGCTCGGCCTACCCGGCGCGGTGGTCCCGGCCAACGGTATGGAACTGCGCAAGAGCGCGATCCGCGGCGTCGAATCGAACGGTATGATGTGCTCGGTGCGCGAGCTGGAACTCGGCGAAGAGCACGACGGCATCATCGAGCTGCCCGAGGACGCGCCGGTCGGAACCAGCTTCGCAGACTATAGCGACGCTTCGCCGGTCTTCGACGTCGCGATCACGCCCAACCGCCCCGATTGCATGGGCGTGCTCGGCATCGCGCGCGATCTCGCGGCGGCAGGATTGGGTAAGCTCAAGTCCCTCGATGTTCCGCAGATCGCGGGCGAGGGCGCCTGCGCGGTCGAAATCCGGACCGACGACGCCGCGGGCTGTCCGGCCTTCTATGGCCGCACCATCACGGGCATCGCCAATGGCGCTTCGCCCGAATGGATGCAGCGGCGGCTGAAGGCGGCCGGCCAGCGTCCGATCTCGGCCATCGTCGACATTACCAACTACGTGATGCTCACCTATGGTCGCCCGGCGCATGCCTACGACCTCGCCAAGCTCTCGGGCGCCGTGGTCGCGCGGCGCGCCCGCGAAGGCGAGCAGGTGCTCGCGCTCAACGAGAAGAGCTACACGCTCGACCAGAGCATGACCGTGATCGCCGACGATGCCGGCGTCCACGACATCGCCGGCATCATGGGCGGCGAACACTCGGGTGTAACCGATTCTACCACCGACGTGCTGCTCGAAGTGGCCTATTTCGACCCGGAACGGATCGGCGTGACCGGGCGCAAGCTCGGTCTTGCCTCGGATGCGCGCACGCGCTTCGAGCGCGGTGTCGACCCGGCCTTCCTCGACGATGGCCTCGCGCTGCTGACCGAACTCATCGTGACGAGCTGTGGCGGGACCCCGAGCGAGGTCGTCCGTGCGGGTGAGGCACCGGTCGCGCCCAAGGTCGTGCAGTTCGACCCTGCGTTCACCACGCACCTCGGCGGTATCGCGGTGGCCGAGGACGAGCAGCGCCGCATCCTCGAAGCGCTCGATTTCTCTGTCGGCGCCGATTGGCAGGTCACCTGTCCGCCGCGCCGTCACGACATCGAAGGCCCCGCCGACCTGGTCGAGGAAGTCGTGCGTATCCACGGTCTCGACCATGTAGAAAGCGTCGCGCTGCCGCGTGCCGAGGGCGTCGCCACGCCGACCGCCACCCCGCTCCAGCAGCTCGAACGCAAGCTCCGCCGCGCGGCGGCGGCCAGCGGATTGAACGAGGCGGTGACCTGGTCCTTCCTCCCCACCGCCGACGCCGAACATTTCGCCGATGGTGCCGAGCTGTGGGTGCTCGACAACCCGATCAGCGAGGACATGAAGGCGATGCGCCCCTCGCTGATTCCGGGCCTGCTCACTGCGGCAAAGCGCAATGCCGATCGCGGCGCGCCGGGCTCGCGCCTGTTCGAGATCGGGCGGCGCTACTTCCGCGGGAAGGGCGGCGCGAGCGACGAGAGGCCGACGCTCGGCGTGGTGCTTGCGGGCGAGAAGACGCCGCGCGGCTGGTCCAGCGGCAAACCCGCGCAATTCGATGCCTATGACGCCAAGGCCGCGGCCATGGCGCTGCTGGATGCCGCAGGCGCGCCGGTCGGCAATCTGATGGTGATGGGCGAAGCGGGCGAGCAGTTCCACCCGGGCCAGTCGGCCACGCTTCGGCTCGGGCCGAAGAACGTCCTCGCCCGTTTCGGCGCGTTGCATCCGCGGACGCTCAAGGCCTTCGATATCGACGGCCCGGTGATGGCGGTCGAGATCTTCCTCGACGCGATTCCAGCCAAGCGCGGCGGCGGTTTTGCCCGCCCCGCCTATGCTCCCCCCGCACTCCAGGCGCTGACGCGCGACTTCGCCTTCCTCGTCCCCGCGGAGCTCGCCGCTGGCGATCTCGTCAAGACGGTGCGTGGGGCGGACAAGCAGGCCGTGGTCGATGCCCGCGTGTTCGACGTCTTCGCCGGCCAGGGCGTGCCCGAGGGCAAGAAGTCGGTCGCGGTCGAAGTCGTGCTCCAGCCGGGCGACAAGAGCTTCACCGATGCCGAGATCAAGGCGATCTCGGACAAGGTAGTCGCAGCGGCAGCGAAGCAGGGTGCGGAGTTGAGGGGATGACCAAGACCGCTTTCGTTACCGGAGCCACCGCAGGCATCGGCGAAGCGACCGTCCGCACGCTGGTCGCGAGCGGCTGGCGCTGCGTTGCTACCGGGCGCCGCAAGGAACGGCTCGACGCGCTGGTCTCGGAGCTGGGTGCGGACAAGGTCCACGCTGCCTGCTTCGATGTGCGAGATAGCGAGGCGATGGATGCGGCGATCGCCGCACTTCCAGCGGAGTTCGCCGGGGTCGACCTGCTGGTGAACAATGCGGGCCTCGCGCAGGGCCTTTCCCCGGCGCAGGAAGCCGATCTCGAAAACTGGCAGACCATGATCGACACCAATGTGACGGCCATGGTGGTGCTGACCCGCAAGCTCCTGCCCGTGCTCATCGAGCGCAAGGGCGCGGTCATCGCGATCGGCTCCGTTGCCGGCAATTACATCTACCCGGGCGGCAACGTCTATGCCGGGTCGAAGGCCTTCGTGAACCACTTCACCCTCGCGCTGCGCGCCGACCTCCATGGCACCGGCGTGCGCGTGACCAGCATCGAGCCGGGCATGGTCGAGACCGAATTCACGCTCGTGCGCACCGGCAGCCAGGATGCCAGCGACGATCTCTATCGCGGGGTCGATCCGATGACCGGGCAGGACATCGCCGACATGATCAAGTGGGTCGCCGAACTGCCTCCCCACCTCAATATCAACCGGCTCGAGCCGATGCCGGTGAACCAGGACTTCGCCGGCTTTCGGGTGGCACGCAACACCTGACCCAAGCGTTCACGTCGCCCCGGACTTGATCCGGGGCAGGTGCGCTTCTTCCATCGCCGCGCTTCCGGCCAACGATGCGCTCGAAAGAAGCACTGCCCCGGCTCGGCGGCCGGGGCGACGAATTTGCGAAGGGGCTGCTACTTGGCCCCTGCCAGCTCCCTGAGACCCTTCTCCGGATCGTTCACGACCTCGGGCTCGAGGTCGAAGATCATTACCTGCCGCTCCGCGAGCGTATAGGCGGGCCAGTCCGGGATCAGCGGGCTTGCGGGCGTGCCGGTCTTCGCGAAGGCGATCCACGCGTCGCTCATCATCGCCTCCAGCTTCTCGGGCGCCTCGCCTTCACCCACCAGCGCGCGCGATGTGTCGACATTGGCGAAGACGAAAGGCATTTCCAGCGTGTGCGGCGTCCTCAGCACGCCGCCCGCCACCGGCGTCTCCCAGTCGAGCCGATAGACATAGACGGGCGCCCCGCCCGCGCGGGCGATCTGGTCGGCGATGATGTAGCTGCCCTGTGCGAACCGCCAGCTCATCGCCGAGGTGGCGATATAGGTCGGGCTCTCGTTCGGGCGTTCCTTCTTGAGGTAATCGATGGTCGCCTTCGCCTCCGGACCCATCATCGTGGCCATTCCGTCGAGCATCGCCGCATCGAGCCGGCCGAACCACGGCTGCGAGGCAACGAACAGCGTCATCTCGTCCTTGTTGTAGCCGATCATCACCGGGACGTCCTTCGATTGCGCCGGCGCGGCGGGCAGGAAGGGGTCGGACTCGAGCACCACCCCGTCGACGATCGGGCCGAAGTTCGGTCCGCCGAAGCTCATGCCGCGCTCGGGCAGCACCGCGCGCGCCGCCTCCAGCAGCGTGTCGGCGGGAACGGCTTGCAGTTCCTCCGCCGTCGTCACGCCCAGCTTCGCCATCAAATCGTTGGCGAGCTTGGCGGCGTCCGCCTTCTTGCCGCTGGTGACGCCGGGGCCCGATTCGATGATCGCCTTGGTGAAGAGGCCGTCCGCGGCGGGCGTCGCGAGCATGTGGCTGACCTTGGAGCCACCGCCCGATTCGCCGAAGATGGTGACGTTCGCCGGATCGCCCCCGAACGCGACGATATTGTCGCGGACCCATTCGAGTGCGGCGACGAGGTCGAGCTGGCCGGCATTGCCGCTCTCGGCGAAATCCGCGCCGAGTTTGTCACCCAGATAGGTGTAACCGAAAGCATTGAGGCGGTGGTTGACCGTCACCACCACGACATTGCCCTTTGCGGCGAGGTTGCGGCCGGCATAAACCGGCCAGCCGCCCGAGCCATAGGCGTAGCCGCCGCCGTGAAACCAGACCATGACCGGGCGCTTCTGCGCGTCCGCGGCGGGCGTCCAGACATTGAGGAAGAGGCAATCTTCATTGTCGATCTTGGCCTCGCCATAGGTCGGGAAAATCGTCTGGATGGTGCGCGTGAGATCGGTCTCGTTGGGTCCGCTCGGCGTGTACATCTGCATGCACGGCGCGCCCATGCTGGTCGCGTCCCATGTGCCGGTCCAGCTGGCGACGGGCCGTGGCGGCTTGAAGCGCAGCGGTCCGACGGGCGGAGCCGCATAGCGGAGGCCGAGAAAGGCATCGACGCCGTCCTGCTCGAGCCCCTGGACCTTGCCTTGCTGCGTCTCGACGATGGGCGTGGCAACCGGCGCCTGGGCTTGCGCCCCGACCGAAGCGCACAGCGCCGCAGCAAGAATTCCGATGGTGGGTTTGGTGTGCATGGCTTCTCTCCCCAAGCTCTGCAGCCATTTTTCTATAATGCGGTATGCCCGATGGCAATGGTCTGCCCTGCCTTGCCGAATTGATGCGTGGCTTTCGCCGCCCGAAACGCTAGAGGACCGCGCATGACGACCCCCACCTCCAACCGACGTACCTTCGCCATCATTTCGCACCCCGACGCGGGCAAGACCACGCTGACCGAGAAGCTGCTGCTGACCGGCGGCGCGATCCATCTTGCAGGCGAGGTCAAGGCGCGCGGCCAGGCACGGCGCGCGCGCTCGGACTGGATGAAGATCGAGCAGCAGCGCGGCATCTCGGTCACCTCGAGCGTGATGACCTTCGAACGCGACGGGATCACCTTCAACCTGCTCGACACGCCGGGGCACGAGGACTTCTCCGAAGACACCTATCGCACGCTGACCGCGGTCGACAGCGCCATCATGGTGATCGACGCGGCCAAGGGCATCGAGCCGCAGACGCGCAAGCTGTTCGAGGTCTGCCGGTTGCGCAGCGTGCCGATCATTACCTTCGTCAACAAGGTCGACCGCGAAGGCCGCCCGGTGTTCGAACTGCTCGACGAGATCGCGGACATGCTCGCGCTCGACGTTAGCCCGCAGGCCTATCCGGTCGGCATGGGCGGCGAGTTCGAAGGCGTGCTCGATTTCGCCTCGGGCTGCGTCGCGCGGCCCGAGGGCCCGTCGAAGGAATTCAAGGGCAAGCGCGACTGCGACCCGGCGATCCCCGAGCGCTTCGCCGAAGAAATCGAACTGGCACAGATCGGCTATCCCGAGTTCGATCTCGAGGCCTATCGCAATGGCGATCTCACCCCGGTCTATTTCGGCTCGGCGCTCAAGAATTTCGGCGTCACCGAGCTGATCGAGGCGATTGCCGAGCATGCCCCGCCGCCGCGGCCGCAGCCCGCGGGCGAGGAGCAGATCGAACCGACGCGCGACGAGGTCACCGGCTTCATCTTCAAGGTCCAGGCCAATATGGACCCCAACCACCGCGACCGCATCGCCTTCATGCGGCAGGTCTCGGGCACCTTCAAACGCGGGATGAAGCTGACTCCCTCGGGCCTCGGCAAGCCGATCGCCATCCACTCGCCGATCCTGTTCTTCGCGCAGGATCGCGAGGTCGCCGACACCGCCGAGCCCGGCGACATCATCGGTATCCCCAACCATGGCACGCTGCGCGTCGGCGACACGCTGTCCGAAAAGAACGCGATCCGCTTCACCGGGCTGCCCAACTTCGCTCCCGAAATCCTGCGCCGCGTCGCGCTGGTCGATCCGACCAAGACCAAGCAATTGCGCAAGGCGCTCGACGACCTCTCGGAAGAGGGCGTGATCCAGGTCTTCTATCCCGAGATCGGCGGGCAGTGGATCGTCGGCGTGGTCGGCCAGCTCCAGCTTGATGTGCTGATCAGCCGCCTCTCGGCCGAATACAAGGTCGAGGCGCGGCTCGAAGCCTCGCCCTTCGCCACCGCGCGCTGGATCAGGGGCGAGGACAAGGCGATGGGCGAGTTCGAGAAGTTCAACCTCTCGAATCTCGCCAAGGATCGCGACGGCGATCTCGTCTTCATGGCCAAGAGCCCGTGGGACGTGAGCTACCAGCAGGAAAAGAATCCCGACCTCACCTTCTCCGCCACCAAGGAGCGGTAGGCTTGCGGGGGGCGCGGCAAGGCGGCATGGAAACGCCATGACGCTGAACGCCGGACCGACCTCGCAGACTTTCATCTCGCAGCGGCTGCGGCTGCACTATCTCGACTGGGGCAATCGCGGGAAGCCGCCGCTGGTGCTCGTCCATGGCGGGCGCGACCATGCCCGCAGCTGGGACTGGGTCGCCGAGCGGCTGCGCGACGACTGGCATGTGGTGGCGATGGACCACCGCGGACACGGCGATTCCGACTGGGTCAGCGACGGCAATTACTCGAGCAGCGACATGGTCTACGACCTCGCGCAGCTGGTCCACCAATTGGGCGTCGGGCCGGTGACCATCGTCAGCCATTCGATGGGCGGCAATGTCTCGCTGCGCTATGCCGGGACCTTCCCCGACATGGTCACGAAGATCGTCGCGATCGAGGGACTGGGCCCGAGCCCCAGGCGGCAAGCCGAGATGCGCAGCCGGCCCTATCCCGAGCGCCTCAACGAATGGATCGGCAAGAAGCGCGCCGCTTCGGGCCGGAGCCCGCGCAAATACGAGAGCATCGAGGCCGCCTTCGCGCGGATGATCGAAGAGAACAGTTACCTCACCGAGGAGCAGGCGCGGCATCTGACCATCCACGGCGTCAACCGCAACGAGGACGGGACCTACAGCTGGAAATTCGACCCGCACCTTAACGTCTGGCCGGTCGAGGATGTCGCCGACGAATTCCTCCACCAGACCTGGGCTGCGATCACGGCCCCGACCCTGCTGCTCTATGGCGCCGACAGCTGGGCCTCGAACCCCGAGGGCGACGGGCGGCTCGATCATTTCGCCAATGCCGAAGTGATCGAGTTCGAAAACGCCGGGCACTGGCTGCATCACGACCAGTTCGAGCGCTTCATGGCGACACTGAAGGATTTTCTCTGATGGCGGATTTCTTCGAGCGGCTGGACGACAAGCACATCGCCATGATCGGCAAGCAGCCGGTCTTCTTTGTTGCCACCGCCGCCGAAGATGCCCGCATCAACCTCTCGCCCAAGGGCTACGACGCCTTCCGCGTGATCGCGCCGGACCGGGTCGCCTACCTCGACCTTGGCGGCTCGGGCAACGAAACGCATGCGCACCTCGCCGCCGACGGGCGCATCACCATCATGTTCTGCAATTTCGACCGGCCCGCGCTGATCCTGCGCATCTACGGCACGGGCCGTGCGGTGCTGCCGCAGGACGAGGACTGGGATGGTCTCGCGGCGCACTTCGAGATGCTGCCCGGCACGCGGCAGATCTTCGACATCGCGGTCGCGAGCGTGCAGACGAGTTGCGGCTGGGGCGTGCCGTTCATGGACTATCGGGACGAGCGGCCGACGCTGAAGAAGGCGCATGCGCAGTCCGATGCCGATGAGTGGGTGGCCAAGATGCAGACCCGCACGCGGAGCATCGACGGGCTCCCGACGCGCCCCACCGACCGCTATTTCGAAGGCGAATAGCGCCCGCGTGCAGCTCACCTTCGCCAGCTACAACATCCACAAGGGCGTGGGTCTTGATCGCAAGCGCGATCCCGAGCGCATCCTGACGGTGCTCCACGAGATCGATGCCGACATCATTGCTTTGCAGGAGGCCGACCGCCGCATCGGCGAGCGCGCGAGCGTGCTGCCGCGCGCCGAGATCGACGACACCCATTGGCGCGTGGTCGAGGTCGCCCGGCGCCCGCGCAGCATCGGCTGGCACGGCAACGCGCTGCTCGTGCGGCGTGGCATCGAGATCGTCGCGGGCACATCGCTCGATCTTCCCACGCTCGAACCGCGCGGGGCGGCCTGCGGCGAGCTTCTGGTCGAGGGACACCGATTGCGCGTGATCGGCACGCATCTCGACCTCTCGGGCCTGCGCCGCCGCGACCAGATCCGCTCGCTGCTCGCCTTCGTGCGCGACTGTGCAGGCGACCTGCCCACCGTGATCATGGGCGATTTCAACCAGTGGGGCCGGCAGAGCGGGGCGATGCGCGAGTTTCCCCCCGGCTGGCGCATCATCACCCCCGGACGCAGCTACCCCAGCCGCCAGCCGGTCGCGACGCTCGACCGCATCGTCACGAGCCCCCACTGGCAGTGTGTCTCGCACGAGGTGCATCATACCGGCCTTTCGGCCGTGGCCTCAGACCATTTGCCCGTCGTGGCAACGCTGGAATTGCCCAAATAATAGGCGACAGCCTAATAAATACGCAGATACCTCCGCTTCCTTCGCTAGAAACGCACCCGAATTCCCCTGAATCCCCGTTTGGCACGCACATTGCTGCAGGTGCGAAAGCCGGTGCTGGGACCGGTGGACCATATGAGGGGGTGAGCGCGTGAAATTCATCATCGCCGTCATCAAGCCATTCAAGCTCGACGAGGTGCGTGAAGCGCTCGGCGGCATCGGTGTGGCCGGGATGACCGTTACCGAAGTCAAGGGATTCGGACGCCAGAAGGGCCAGACCGAGATTTACCGCGGCGCCGAATATTCGACCAACATGCTGCCCAAGGTGAAGCTGGAGATCGCCGCGAGCGACGACCTCGCCCCGCAGGTGGTCGAGACGATCCAGCAGACGGCCAGCACCGAGGCGATCGGCGACGGCAAGATCTTCGTATTCGACCTCGCCAGCGCCACGCGCATTCGCACCGGCGAAACCGGCGACACCGCGCTCTGACGGACAGGATGGGACCCATGATGCTTCGAAACATTCACCGCAGTGCCGCCGCCGCCGGCCTCGCGCTGCTCACGCCCGCCGCGGCCTTCGCACAGGAAGCGGCCGAGGCCGCTCCCGCCGTGGCCAATCCCGGCAACAACGCCTGGATGATGACGGCCACCATCCTCGTGCTGCTGATGATCCTGCCCGGCCTCGCGCTGTTCTACGGCGGTCTCACCCGCTCGAAGAACATGCTCTCGACCATGACGCAGGTGGGCGGCGCCGCATGCCTTGCCATGCTGATCTGGGTGATGTGGGGCTATTCGACCGCCTTCGGACCCGAGGGCAACGCCTTCTTCAGCTGGGGCAACCTGTTCCTTTCGCAGGTGACGACCGACAGCACTGCCGCGACCTTCAGCGACGAGGTCATCAGCGAGTATGTTTTCGTCAGCTTCCAGATGACCTTCGCCGCGATCACCGCCGCGCTGGTGCTCGGCGCGACGGTGGAGCGGCTCAAGTTCTCCGCCGCGATGCTGTTCACCGCGATCTGGCTGACGATCGTCTATTTCCCCATCGCACACATGGTGTGGGCGGGCGGCGGTCTGCTGTTTGAAATGGGCGCGCTCGACTTCGCCGGGGGTACGGTGGTGCACATCAATGCCGGTGTCTCGGCGCTGGTGCTCGCGCTCTTCCTCGGCAAGCGCCAAGGCTATCCGGGCGAGCCGATGCCGCCGCACAGCCTGACGCTGACTCTGGTCGGCGCGGGCCTGCTGTGGGTCGGCTGGTTCGGCTTCAACGCCGGTTCCGAGCTCGAAGCCGACGGCACCGCCGGCCTGGCGATGATCAACACCTTCGTCGCAACCGCCGCCGGTGCGCTGGCGTGGATGCTGATGGAACGCTTCGCCGGTCACAAGGGCTCGGCGCTGGGCTTCGCCTCGGGCGTGATCGCCGGTCTCGTCGCCGTGACGCCGGCTGCCGGCAACAGCGGCCCGTTCGGCGCCATCGTCCTCGGCATCATGGCTTCGGTGATCGCCTATTTCGCGGTCGCCAAGCTCAAGCCGAAGCTCGGCTATGACGATGCGCTCGACGTTTTCGGTATCCACGGCATCGCCGGGATCGTCGGGGCGATCGGCACGGGCATCGTCTATTCGCCCGCTCTGGGCGGTCCGGGCGATGCCGCCGAATACGCCATGGGCGCCCAGGTCACGACGCAGGTCATCGCGGTCGTCGTCGCGATCGCCTGGGCCGCGGTCGGCACGCTCATCGCGACCTTTGCGACCAAGCTCGTCACCGGGCTGCGCGTCACCCCCGAGATCGAGAGCGACGGCCTCGACATCGGCGAACATGGGGAGCGCGCCTACAACTGATCACAAGCTCGGCGGGGGCGCCTTTCTCTCCTCTCTCCTCGGGTGCCCCCGCCCAACCGTGTTCCTCCTGCGAACACCGACTGCCAGGGTCGGAGCCAAGGCTCCGGCCCTTTTTTGCGCACGAACGGGTGTGACTCTTTTGTTACGTAACGAACCGTTAAACAGAGCGCCCCTCGCGTTAGGATTGTTTCGCAGATGGAATTGATTCACTCCCAGTCTTACCAGACGGCAATTTCGCGAGGAGAGAGAGGATGCCATCACCCACCCATCGCCGGGCTTCGTTCACCGCACTGTTGCTGGCAGGCAGCGGCCTTGCCACCATGGCAAGCCCCGCGCTCGCGCAAGAGGCGGAACAGGCTGAAGGCGGCACCAACGTCATCATCGTCACCGCAACCAAGCGCGATTCGACCATCCAGGACGTGCCGTTCTCGATCAATGCGCAGACGCAGGAAGACATCCAGAAATCGGGCGCGGCCAATCTCGAGGACATTTCCCGTAACGTCGCGGGCCTCTCGGTCCAGAACTTGGGGCCGGGCCAGAGCCAAGTCTCGGTGCGCGGCGTCTCCGCCGGCCAGGTCGTGCGCGACCAGCCCGGCGTGAAGGAGCAGGTTGGTGTCTATCTCGACGAAAGCGTCATCTCGCTGTCGCTGTTCACGCCCGATCTCGACCTGTTCGACCTCAATCGCGTCGAAACGCTGCGCGGGCCGCAGGGCACGCTGTTCGGTTCGGGTAGCGTCGGCGGGACGATCCGCTACATCACCAACCAGCCCCAGATCGGCGTCAGCGAAGGGCTTGTCGAAGGTAACGTCAACCTCGTCGACGGCGACGATATCGGCTGGCACCTGAAGGGCGCGGTCAATGTGCCAATGGGGCAGAACGCGGCGATGCGCGCGGTCGCCTATTACACCAAATATGCGGGCTTCATCAACGCGATCGGCCCGGCCGGCGGCGAGGACGTGAACGATGGCGAACGCCTCGGCGGCCGCATCGCGTTTACGCTCGACACGGGTGAGGGCTTCTCGATCACGCCGCGCGTGGTCTACCAGAAGGTCGAGGCCAACGGTTTCAACCGGCAGGAGATCTACAATCTCTACGCCAACCCCTACACGACCACGCGCCCGCCGGTGGAGATGGGCGAGCGCGAGCAGTATCTGAAGCTGCGCGAAGCTTTCGAGGATGAGACGCTGATCGCCGACCTGGTGGTCGAGGCGGAACTCGGCGCGGTCACCATGACCTCGGTCAGTTCCTACACCAACCGCGACATCCTCGTCAGCCGCGATGCCAGCGCCCTGACCGGCTCGGTCTCGGTCGATCTCGGCTATCCCAACTCCGGCGTGCTGCTGCCCTCGAACCTGCGCGACACGACCGATGTCGAAGGGATCACGCAGGAACTGCGGTTCGCTTCGAACGGTTCGGGTCCGTTCCAGTGGGTGCTCGGCGGCTTCTATGCCTCGACCGACCGCTTCTATCGCCAGCGCCTGCCCACTCCGGGCTACGCTGCGGTCACCGATGCGACCCTGGGCGCGGGAACCTCCGCCGCAGTGGCGAACGGCTTCCCCAATCTCGATTCACCCTACAACGCCGACCTGCCCTATCAGCTCGAGCAGATCGCGGTCTTCGGCGAGGGGACCTATGCGGTCTCCGATGCCTTCGATATCACCGTGGGCGCGCGCTATTACGACTTCGAGGAAAGCCGCAAGTTCATCTCGGGCGGGCTCTTCGCCAATGGCGACAATGTGTCCGACACCACCAAGTCGGACGGCTTCAGCCCCCGCATCCTGCTCAGCTACGACGTCAGCGACGTGCTGACGGTCAATGCGCAGGCCTCGAAGGGCTTCCGCCTCGGCGGGGTCAACGATCCGCTCAACATCACGCTCTGTTCGCCGGCCGATGCGGCGCTGTTCGGATCGTTCCAAAGCTATGACGACGAAACGCTGTGGAACTACGAGCTCGGAGCCAAGGCCACGGGCCGCGGTTTCTACGCCAATGTCGCTGGCTTCTACAACGACATCAAGAACCTGCAGACGACGCTCGACGCGGGCAGCTGCTCGTCGCGCATCGTCTTCAACGTTCCGGATGCGCATTCGATGGGTTTCGAGGCGGAAGTGGGCTTCTCGCCGACCGACGGGCTCGACCTCGTCTTTTCGGGCAGCCTGATCGAGGCGGAGTTCGATTCGACCCTGCCGGGCGCGCTGGCGACGGCCACCGGGATTCGCGAAGGCAACCGCCTCGCCTCGGTGCCCAAGTTCCAGTTCTCGGCCTCGGGCAGCTACGAATTCCCGGTCTCAGATGGTGCAGACGCCTATATCTCCGCCTCGTGGAGCCACGTCGGCAACCGCTACACGCAGCCGGGCGACCAGGAGAACAATCCGCGCACCTTCGTGCACGGGCTGCCGTTCGGGGGGGCGCCGGCGGGGGCCTCGACCACGGTCGACCTGCTGCTGCCGTCCTACGATCTGGTCAATCTCAACTTCGGGATCGATTTCGACAGCGGGCTGTCCTTCGTGCTCTACGTCAACAACCTGTTCGACGAGAACGCGCTGCTCAGCTTCGACCGCGAACGCGGGGGACGTGCGCGCCTCGGTTATCAGGTCGGCACGCCGCAGACATTCGGCCTGACGGCGCGCCAGTCGTTCTGACGAAAAGCGAGAGCGCAAGAGTGCGGGCCGGGGGCGACCTCCGGCCCGCACTTTCTCAGTCGTGCAGGAAGAACAGCCCGACAAGCGCGATGCTCATCATCCACAGGGCGATCACGAACAACAGGCCGACGGGCGAGGTCGGGCGCTGCGCGATCCGCGCCGCGACCTCGCGGAACTCGGCCATCAGCTCGCGAGGGATGAGGCGCACGGCGAGCCAGATGCCGAGCGGCACCAGGATCAGGTCGTCGAGCAGGCCGATCACCGGGATGAAGTCCGGGATCAGGTCGATGGGCGAGAGCGCATAAGCCGCGGTCGCACCGGCCACGAGCTTGGCGACGAGCGGCGTGCGTCTGTCCCTGGCAGCGACGTAGAGCGCCATCACCTCATCCTTCAGCACCGCAGCCCAGCGCTTGAGCCTAGCCAGCAAGCGCCGACCTGACGAAGTCGGCGCACCGCTCGCCGATCATGATGCTTGGCGCGTTGGTGTTGCCGCTGACGAGGCGCGGCATGATGCTGGCATCGGCAATGTACAGCCCCTCGATCCCGCGCGCTTTCAGCGTCGGATCGACCACCGCCTCCTCATCAGCCCCCATCCGGCACGTGCCGACCGGGTGATAGACGGTATCGGCACGATTGCGGATCAGCTCGTCGAGCTGCGGGTCGTCGTCCAAGTCGATCGGATAGCGATCCTGTGGCTCGTATTTCGCCAGACTCGGCGAGGAAGCGATACGGTGCGAGAGACGCACGCCTTCGCGCAGCGTCGCTATATCGCGCTCGTCGTCGAGGAAATTGGGATCGATCCGCGGTGCCATCCGCGAGTCTCTGCCATTGAGCCTTACCGTCCCCCGGCTCTCCGGGCGCAGCACGCAGGCATGGAGCGAGAAGCCGTGCCCTTTCACCCGTGTCCGGCCGTGGTCTTCGAGCATGGCGGGGACGAAATGCCACTGGATATCGGGCGCCGGGGCATCGGGCATGACCGTCCAGAACCCGCCTGCCTCCGCATAGGGCGTGGTCATGGCCCCCGTCCGCTTGCGGCGATGCTCGATGATCGCCTTGGCCATCCGCACGGTTCCGGCAATGCTGTCGCCGATGAAGTCCTTGCTCTGCGTTTCCCAGCTCGAAACGTAATCGATGTGGTCCTGCAGGTCGGCGCCCACCGCGGGCTTGTCGACCACGACCTCGATTCCGTGATCCTTGAGGTGCGCGGCCGGGCCGATCCCCGAGAGCATCAGGATCTGCGGTGAATTGAAGGCGCCTGCCGACAGCACGACCGCGCCGCGCGCCTTGACCGTGCGCTCCTTGTTGCCGACCGAATAGGTCACCCCGGTCACGCGCCCATCGGCGATCTCGAACCGCTGGACGCTTACCCCGATGCGCACGTCGAGATTCTTCGAGCCGCGGCGGGGTTCGACATAGGCGCGCGCCGCGGACCAGCGCTCACCGTTCCTCTGCGTCACCTGGTAGAGGCCGAAACCATCCTGCCTGGCGCCGTTGAAATCGGCATTGCGCGGCAGTTGCAGCTGGGCGGCGGCCTCGACGAAGGCGAGGCTGCCGGGATTGGGCCATTTCTGATCGCTGACCCACAACGGACCCGAGGCGCTGTGATAGTCGTCGGCGCCACGCACATTGTGTTCGGCGCGCTTGAAATAGGGGAGGACGTCCTCGTAACCCCAGCCGGTGCAGCCGAGTGCTGCCCAGTTGTCGTAATCCCAGGCGTTGCCGCGGATATAGACCATCGCGTTGATCGCCGAGGATCCGCCAAGCCCGCGCCCGCGCGGCTGGTAGCCGATGCGTCCGTTCAGGCCTTTTTGCGGCACCGTCTCGAATCGGTAGTTCGAGGCATCGCGCAGGAACGGCATGAAGCCCGGCGTCTTGACCAGGATGGTGTCGTTGCGCGGTCCCGCCTCGAGCAGGCAGACGCGCTTGCCGGCATCGGCCAGCCGTCCGGATACGGCGCTGCCCGCGCTGCCGCCACCGACCACGATGACATCGAATTCGTCCATGGATACTCCTCTCGATTCGAGAGGTTAGGCAGCCTCGGCCTCGCCCGCAATCGAGTTTTCCGATGCAACGGGCTTATCCGCGCTGCCGGTCCGTTCGAGCCAGCGCGCACGGATCTGATCGGAGGTCTCGCGGCTACCGTCATGCGTCCAGCCCGGCTCGCGCAGAAGGTAGGACAGTTTGTGCTTCCACGGCGCCCGCCACATGTCCTGTGCGATGCCGATCCATTCGTGGAACACCGCCCACAGCAGGTTGAAGCTGCCGAGTTGCTTGACGATGCCGTAGCGGATTTTCTCGTTTGCCACTTCGGGTTCGAAGGTCCCGAACATCTTGTCCCAGACGATGAAGACGCCGGCATAGTTGCGGTCGAGATAGCGCGGGTTGGTCGCATGGTGGACGCGGTGGTGGCTCGGCGTGTTCATCACCGCCTCGAACCAGCGCGGCATGCGGTCGATCGCCTCGGTGTGGATCCAGAATTGGTAGATCAGATTGAAGCCGCCGCAGATCGCGATCATGGCAGGATGGAAGCCGAGCAGCACCAGCGGCAGCGCGAAGGCGAAGCCCAGTGTCAGGAATCCGGTCCAGGTCTGCCGCAGCGCGGTCGAGAGATTGTAGTGCTGGCTCGAATGGTGGTTCACATGGCTCGCCCAGAACCAGCGCACACGGTGGCCGGTGCGGTGAACCCAGTAGTATTTTAGATCGTCGAGCACGAAGCAGGCGATCCATGCCCACCACGCCCAGCCGATGTCGAACAGGCGGAATTCCCACAGCCACAGGTAGAGCGCGAAGAACAACCCGCCGAAAAGCAGGCCGGCCACGGTGCTCCCGAGCCCGAACGCGAGGCTGGTGAGCGTGTCCCTGGGCTCATAGGCGTCGGGCCGCGTGCGCCAGGCCCAGATCATCTCGATCAGAACCAGCGCGACGAAACCGGGGACGGCATATTCGGTAGGCGAGAAATCGGGCATTGCGGTCAGATCCTTACCGCTTCTATCGCGCTGGCCCAAGCCGAAGCATCCTCGAGCACCAGCCGCGCCTTGCCATAGCGGCGTTCACCCGGATCGATCTCGAGCTCATCGCCCTCGAGCCGTGCGCGTGCTTCGCGGGGGAGGAGGCGCCCGGCGAAATGCACGCCGTGTGGTCGCAGCAGGAGAATGCGGCCCGCAGCATCGCGCATCAGCGCACCGCGACCGCTGCGATCGAGCCCGATCGCGACGGGTTCGAACCCGCTGATGGCCTCGTCGGCGGCCCGACGGGCGGCGTCCTCGTCCGCGAGCCGCGGCTCGGGCCCGAGCTTCAGCCACCAGGCCACGCCCGCCAGTGCCAGGATCGCGACGAGCGAGCCGAGGAACTGGATGAGGGCGGGCGGCAGGTCCATGACGCAAGCGTTGGCACGCGCCGCGCTTTCCGGCAAGCAGGGTCTAACAGGGAGATGACCATGAAAGCTTTCGCCGTTCTCGCCGTCGGGGCCGCGCTCGTCGCCGCGCCGGCCTTTGCCCAGGCCACCGATCCGGTCGCCCAGGTCGAGGCCGAGCAGGAGCGCACTGCGCGCGTTGCCAAGCAGATCTGGGACTATGCCGAGCTCGGCTATCTCGAAACGCGCTCGAGCGGGCTGCTGGTCGATGAATTGCAGAAGGAAGGCTTCGCAATCCGCCCGGGCGTCGCCGGGATTCCCACCGCATTCGTCGCCGAGTGGGGAACCGAGGGGCCGGTGATCGGCCTGCTCGCCGAATTCGACGCGCTGCCCGGGATCACTCAGTCGACCTCGCCAATACGCGACCCGCTGGCGGACAAGCATGCGGGCCATGCCTGCGGGCATAATCTCTTCGGCGCCGGCTCGCTGACCGCGGCGATTGCCATCAAGAACTGGCTCGAGGCGACCGGTACGCCGGGCCGCGTACGGCTCTACGGCACGCCCGCCGAAGAAGGCGGTTCGGGCAAGGTCTACATGGCGCGCGCCGGCCTGTTCGACGATGCCGATTTCGTGATCGACTGGCACCCGTCCGACGACAATTCGGCGGCCTCGCGCATGAGCCTTGCCAATCGCTCGGGCAAGTTCCGTTTCCACGGCGTCTCGGCGCATGCCGCAGGCGCCCCCGAACGCGGACGCTCGGCGCTCGACGGAGTCGAGGCGATGAACATGATGGTCAACATGATGCGCGAGCACACCACGATGGACACGCGGATCCATTACGTCATTACCGAAGGCGGCAAGGCGCCCAACGTCGTGCCCGATTTCGCCGAGGTCTTCTATTACGTGCGCCATTCGGATGCGGACGAGGTGCGCGCCTTGTGGACCCGGCTCGAGGCGGCGGCGAAGGGCGCGGCCATGGGAACGGGGACGCAAGTCGACTGGGAGATCATCCACGGCAACAATCCGACGCTGCCGCTCGAATCGCTCCAACTGATGATGACCGAGAAGCTCCGCGCGCTCGACCCGATCGAGTACACGCCCCAGGAACTGGAGTGGGCGGCGACTATCCGCGAGAGCCTCGGCGAGGATGCGCCCGAACTCTCGACAGCGCAGATGGTCGAGGATTATGCCGTCATCACCGGCTATGGCTCGACCGACGTGGGCGACGTCAGCCGCGCGGTGCCCACGGTCAGCGTGCGCACCGCAACTTGGGTCCCCGGCACCGCAGCGCATAGCTGGCAGGCGGTAGCGGCGAGCGGCACCAGCTACGGCGCCAAGGGCACCCAGCACGCCGCCAAGGCGATGGTGCTGGCGGCGGTCGAGCTCTACACCAACCCGCAGCTGCGCGAGACGGCGAAGGCCGAATTCATCGCCGCACGGGGCGAGGACTATGTCTACGAATCGCTACTCGGCGACCGCAAGCCGCCGCTCGACTATCGTCAGTAGTCAGCCGCGCGCGCGGGCCGCGAGCATATCCATCGCCGGACGCACCGGGGCGACATCGTAGCCGACTTCGGCCGCGGCTTCGGCGATCTCCTCCGGGTCTTCGCCCGAACGCGCCTGGGCGAGCGACCATAATAGCGTCGAGCGGGTTCCCGAGCGGCAGAAGCCGAGCACCGGCCCCGCTGCGCCCGCCAGCGCCTGCTGCAGCTGTTCGACCTGCGGTTCGCTGAAGCCCGCGCTGCCAACGGGAATGGCGAGATAGTCCATCCCCGCGGCGCGCGCCGCCGCCTCGATTTCCGCGCCGGGTGGTTGGTCGGGTGCCTCGCCGTCGGGGCGGTTGTTGACCACCAGCGTGATGCCCATCGCCGCCGCTTCGGAAATCTCGCCGGGCGTTACTTGAGGGCTGGCGTAGAAGGTGTCGGAGAGCTTGCGGAACTGGCTCACGATGCGTCTCCCTTGCCCGCTGCGAGCTTGCTTGCCCGGCGTTTGCGCTGAATGATGTTGAGGATCTCGACGCCGACCGAAAAGCCCATTGCGGCGTAGATATAGCCCTTGGGCACGTGGAAGCCGAAACCGTCGGCGATCAGCACGAGGCCGATCATCACCAAGAAGGCGAGGGCCAGCATCACCAGCGTCGGGTTCTTCTCGATGAACCTTGCCAGCGGGTCGGCGGCGACCATCATAATGGCTACCGTAATCACGACTGCCAGGACCATGATGGGAATGTCGTCGGTCATGCCCACGGCGGTGAGGATCGAATCGACCGAGAAGACGATGTCGATCGCGACGATCTGCGCAATCACCGCGCCGAACGTCGCCTTGGCAGCATCGGCCACGCCCGGCGTCTTGTCGAGCAAATCGCCCGAATCGTCTTCCGGCTCCATCGAATGGTGGATCTCCTTGGTCGCCTTCCACAACAGGAACAGTCCCCCGAGGAGCAGGATCAGGTCGCGGCCCGAAAATGCCGTCTCGAAACTCGGTTCGCCATACTGGTTGGGCGCTCCGACCAGGCCGAGATCGAAGATTGGCGTCTGTAGCGTGACCAGCCATCCGATCAGCATCAGCAGGCCGATGCGCATGATCAGTGCGAGCGCCAGGCCGATTCGCCGGGCGCGCTGCTGCTGATCCTCGGGAAGCTTGTTCGAGAGAATCGCGATGAAGATGAGATTGTCGACGCCGAGTACGACCTCGAGCGCAATCAATGTGAGCAGCGCGAGCCAGGTGGCGGGCTCGGCGAACAGGGAGAGGAATTCCATGGGAAACTCTGTGCCCAAGCCCCGCGCTGCGTTCAAGCCGTCATTTGGTGCTCATTCGCCATGCGAAAATGTCACATTTCTGCGGTTTGCTGGCTCCTGCCGCTAAATTGTTCGCGCATGGCCATCTTTCGCGCTATGACGAATAAGCAAGGGTGGGTTTCGTGCTCGCCCGCGACGGGGGGAATGCAGCCTTCCTTTCCGCCGACATCCGACTTGCAGGCTGCACGACAAGGTATTGTTCGACTTATGGGTTACGACAGAGGGCGCCGCCGCGGACGGGATAAGCGCGACGGTTTCGGCGAGGAAGGTTTCGACAATTTCGGCGGACCCCCGTCCGATTTCGCTCCGCACGAAGCGTTCCAGGGCGATCGTTTCGGCGGCGGTGACCGTGGCGGCGATCGCGGCGGTTTCGGCGGCGGCAATCGCGGCGGCGGCTTCGGTGGCGGCCCGCGTGGCGGCGGCGGTGGCGGTGGCGGCGGTTTCAACCGTATGCCTGCGCAGGTCGTCGGCACCGGCAAGGGCACGGTGAAATTCTTCAACGGCCAAAAGGGCTTCGGCTTCATCCAGCAGGAAACCGGCGGTGAGGACGTGTTCGTCCACATCAGTGCGGTCGAACGCGCCGGCCTCGAAGGCCTGGCGGAAGGGCAGGAGCTCGAATTCAACCTCGTCGATCGCGGCGGCAAGGTTTCGGCACAGGACCTGCAGGTCGTCGGCGATGTCATCCCCGTGCAATCGCGCGGCGGTGACCGTGGCGAACGCAGTGCAGCAGCCGGCGCTCCGCGCCGCGAGCTGACCGGCGAAAAGGCCACCGGCACGGTCAAGTTCTTCAACTCGATGAAGGGCTTCGGCTTCCTGACCCGCGACGATGGCCAGCCGGACGCCTTCGTCCACATCAGTGCCGTCGAACGCTCGGGTCTCGCCGGGATCAACGAAGGCGAACGCTACGAATTCGACCTCGAGGTCGATCGACGCGGCAAATATTCGGCGGTCAACCTCGTCCCCGTCGAGGGCTGAGGCGGGCGCCCCGCGCGATCCGGTTTGACCCGGCGCGCGAGACGCAATAGATCGCTGGCAAACACGCAGATGGCGGTTCCTTCGCGGGACCGCCATTTGTCTTTCAACCGAGAACGCACCCGCACAAGAGGTGCTGCTGGAGGACCCATGTCGATTTCGCCGCTGATGCCCGTCTATCCGCGCTGCGGGGTGCGCCCGGTCAAGGGCGAACACTGCCATCTGATCGACGAGGACGGCACGCGCTATCTCGATTTCGCCAGCGGGATCGCGGTGAACCTGCTCGGCCACAGCCACGCCGGGCTGATCGGCGCGATCCAGCGCCAGGCCGAGACGCTGATGCATGTCTCCAACCTCTACGGCAGCCCGCAGGGCGAAGAGCTGGCGCAGATGCTGGTCGACAAGACCTTTGCTGACACCGTCTTCTTCACCAATTCGGGCGCGGAGGCGGTCGAATGCGCGATCAAGACTGCACGCGCCTATCACCAGCACGAAGGTGGTGATCCGAACCGGACCGAGCTGATCACCTTCACCAACGCTTTCCACGGCCGCACGATGGCGACCATCAGCGCCTCGAACCAGGAGAAGATGCACAAGGGCTTCATGCCGCTGCTCGCCGGGTTCCAATATGCCGAATTCGACAATCTCGAGCACGCCAAGTCGCTGATGAGCGACAAGACCGCGGGTTTCCTGGTCGAGCCGATCCAGGGCGAGGGCGGCATCCGCCCCGGCAGCGAAGAGTTCATCCGCGGGCTGCGCCAACTGGCCGACGAGAACGACCTCATGCTGGTCTTCGACGAGGTCCAGTGCGGCGTCGCGCGCACCGGCAAGCTCTACGCCTATGAACATTACGGCATCGAGCCCGACATCATGGCCACCGCCAAGGGGATTGGTGGCGGTTTCCCGCTGGGTGCCTGCCTCGCGACCGAGAAGGCCGCACGCGGTATGGGCTTCGGCACGCACGGCTCGACCTACGGCGGCAACCCGCTCGCCATGGCAGCGGGCAAGGCGGTGATGGAAGCGGTCGCCAATGACGAATTCCTCGCCGAGGTCACCGAGAAAGGCGAACGCCTGCGCACCCGGCTCGAACAGTTCATCGGCAATTATCCCGAACTGTTCGAACTGGTCCGCGGCAAGGGCCTTATGCTCGGCCTCAAGATGAAGGTCGAAAGCCGACCCTTCTTCGTCCACCTGCGCGACAACCACCAGCTGCTGACCGTGGCTGCGGGCGACAACACGCTGCGCGTGCTCCCGCCGCTGGTGGCGGGCGATGCCGAATTCGACGAATTCTTCGACAAGCTTTCGGCGGGTGCCGCGAGCTACGATCCGGCCGGCTGAACAGGGCAGGTAGCATGCGGCATTTCCTCGACCTTTCGGATGCAGGTGGGGACGCGATCGCCGCCATGATCAACGACGCGCAGGACCGCAAGGCGGCGCGCGGCAGCTGGCCCAAGGGCAGGCCCGATGCCGATGCGCCGCTGGCGGACCATGTGCTCGGCATGATCTTCGAGAAGAATTCGACCCGCACGCGGGTCAGCTTCGACATGGGTATGCGCCAGCTCGGTGGATCGGCGCTGATCCTCGATTCGGGTACCAGCCAGCTCGGGCGCGGCGAGAGCATTGCCGATACCGCGCGCGTGCTCAGCCGCATGGTCGATGCGATCATGATCCGGACCGACGACCATGCCAAGGCCGAGGAACTGGCGCATTATGCCCACGTCCCGGTCATCAACGGGCTGACCGACCGCTCGCACCCGTGCCAGATCGTCGCCGACCTGCTGACCATGGTCGAGCACGGCAAGGCGCTGCCCGGGCTCGAACTCGCCTGGCTCGGCGATGGCAACAATGTGCTGCATTCGATCCTCGAAGCCGCCGGGCTAATGAAGTTCAACGTCCGCGTCGGCGCGCCGCAGGGCTACGAACCCGATGCCGAATTCGTCGAGATGGCGCGCGCGGGCGGTGCCACGGTGACGCTGACGCATGATGCGCGGGAGGCCGCCGCCGGGGCCGACATCGTCGTCACTGATACCTGGGTCTCAATGGGGCAGGAGCATGTCCACAACAAGCTCGCCGCGATGGCCCCGTTCCAGGTCACGGAGGGGCTCATGCAAAGCGCGAAAGCGGACGCCAAATTCCTCCACTGCCTGCCCGCGCATGTCGGCGAGGAAGTGACCGAGGAAGTCTTCGAGAGCGAGCGCTCGGTGGTGTTCGACGAGGCCGAGAACCGCATCCACGCGCAGAAGTCGGTGCTGCTGTGGTGTTTCGGTAAAATCTGACAGCGGGCGGCGCGCCCTACACAACCGGCCGAACGCGCCCCATATGGCGGCGATGGACGCTACCCCCGATACTGCGCCGGAAACCTATGCCGGACGACTGCTCGCTTTCACCATCCCCTCGCGCGATGCCCGCGGCCGACTCGTGCGGCTCGACAGCACGCTCGACGAGATCCTCGCCGCGCACGACTATCCTCCCCCGATAACCCACCTTCTGGCAGAGGCGCTGGTGCTGGCTGTGCTGATGGGCGGGCTGGTCAAGGATGACGGCTCGCAGGTCACCATGCAGGCGCAGACCGAAGCCGGTGCGGTGCGCCTGCTGGTGTGTGACTACAAGGGCGGCGAGCTCCGCGGCTACGTCGATTTCGACGCAGCGCGGCTGGCCGAACTGGGCGCCAATCCCTCGCTCTTCGCGCTGTTCGGCAAGGGCTACCTCGCGATCACCTTCGACCTCGCCGGCGGCAAGGGTCGCTATCAGGGCATCGTTCCGCTCGAGGGTGCCAGCCTGGCCGAGGCCTGCGAGCGCTATTTCTACCAGTCCGAGCAGGTGCCGACGCTGATCCGCTGCGCGGTGCGGTCGGACAGTGACGGCGTGCGCGCGGCGGGCCTGCTGGTCCAGCATCTCGCCGAGGGCGAGGAGGGGCGCGAAAGGCTTCATACCAAGCTCGACCATCCCGAATGGGAACATGTCGCCATCCTCGCCGGATCGCTGCGTCACGAGGAACTGCTCGACCCCGCGCTGTCGCTCGAGGCGATTGCCTGGCGGCTGTTCCACGAAGAGGAGGAGGTGCGCGTCGAGCGCGGCGCGGCCATCGCGCGCGGCTGTCGCTGCTCGGTCGAACATTATCGCGAAGTGCTCGAACGTTTTCCCGAAGAGGATCGCGAGGACATGCGCAATGAAGACGGGATCGTCCTGGTCGATTGCGCATTCTGCTCGAAGCAGTTCGGCATCGAAGTGTGAACGGCGTGTCGTTGTTGTACAACGGTTCATCGCGATTGTGCTGTAGTAACAGCGAATCGCGGGCGCGTCTGGTTTCACGGACGAAAGGTCAATTTCGCTATGGCTCGTAAACGGGCACTCTTCATTGCGGCGCTGGGCGCGTCGCTCGCGGCCTTCGCCGCGCCCGTCGTCGCGCAGGCATCGCTGGCCATGCTCGACAGTCTCGATAGCGGGGGCTGGGAAGTCCGGTTCCGCGACGGCAGCCCGGCGCGCAAGATCTGCGTCCGCACCGGCCGCGAGCTGATCCAGCTGCGGCACCCCGAAGGCGACTGCAACCGCTTCGTGATCGAGGATGAGGCGGGTACGGTCACCGTCCAGTACACCTGCCGCGGCAACGGCTATGGCCGGACGCATATCCGCAAGGAATCGTCCAGCCTCGTCCAGCTCGACAGCCAGGGCATCGCCGGTGGCAAGCCGTTCCAGTTCACGGCGGAAGCGCGGCGCACCGGCACCTGCGGCTGAGCGCCCGGCTTGCAGCAGGCCGCATTCGCGCATAGCGGGGCGGCATGACCACACTCGATCAACCCGGCCCCGCCGTCGTCCTCCTCTCGGGCGGGCTCGATTCCATGGTCACCGCGGCGATCGCGCGCGAGCGCGGACATGCGCTGCACGTGCTGACGATCGATTATGGCCAGCGGCACGTGCGAGAACTGCAGTCGGCGCGCGCGATCGCGGACAAGCTCGGCGTCGAACGCCATGTCGAACTCCCGCTCGATCTGCGGCAATTCGGCGGCTCGGCGCTGACGGCGGACATCGCCGTTCCCAAGGACGGGGTCGGCAACGACATCCCCGTCACCTATGTGCCGGCGCGCAACCTCGTGTTCCTGGCGCTGACTACCGCTTTCGCCGAGACCGCCGCCTCGCGCGACATCTTCATCGGGGTCAACGCGCTCGACTATTCGGGCTATCCCGACTGCCGTCCCGAGTTCATCGCCAGCTTCGCCGAGACCGCGCGGCTCGGCACGAAGCAGGGCGTCGAAGGTGCACCCTTCATCATCCATGCCCCGCTGCAGCACATGTCCAAGGCGGACATCGCGCGCGAATGCCACCGGCTCGGCCTCGATCCGGCGTGGAGCTGGTCCTGCTACGATCCGACCCCCGAGGGCCTGGCCTGCGGCGCCTGCGATTCCTGTCGCTTGCGGCGAAAAGGCTTTGCCGAAGCGGGGCTTGTCGATACCACACCCTATTCCAAGGACGCCCCAGAACTGACGGAGTAGGGTTTTGACCGAAGCGAAGGATGTCGCCACGCCTGCCGAGACTGCAACCGGTGGGGGGGCGGACAAGGTCCCAGCTTACAGCTGGTATGCGCTCGGCGTCCTGGTCCTGATCTACGTCCTCAATTTCATCGACCGGCAGATCCTCTCGATCCTCGCCAACGACATCAAGGCCGACCTTGGCGTCGAGGACGATTATCTCGGCTTTCTCTACGGCACCGCCTTCGCGGTCTTCTATGCGCTGTTCGGCATTCCGCTGGGCAAGCTGGCCGACAGCTGGAAACGTGTCCGCTTGATGAGCCTCGGCCTCGCGCTGTGGTCGACGATGACCGCGCTGTCCGGCTTTGCCAAGAATGCCGGGACACTGACTGCGGCACGCGTGGGCGTCGGCGTGGGCGAGGCGACCGCCAGCCCATCCGCCTACTCGCTCATTTCCGACTGGTTTCCCGCGCGGCTGCGCGCGACCGCCTTGGCGATCTATTCGAGTGGCCTGTACATCGGTGGCGGCATCTCGCTGCTGATCGGCGGGCTCGTCGTCGAGAACTGGAACAAGGCCTATCCTGATGGCGGTCCGCTTGGCCTGGTTGGCTGGCAGGCCGCTTTCCTGTCCGTCGGCCTTCCCGGCCTGCTGCTGGCGCTGTGGGTTTTGACCCTGCGCGAACCGGTGCGCGGGGCGATCGACGGACTTCCCACGCCTGAGAACCCCAAGCCCTTCCGGGGGTTCTTGCAGGAGCTCTTCCAGGTCATTCCGCCCTTTACGCTGCTCGGAGCATTCCAGCGCGGACCGGGAGCATTCACGGTCAATCTCGCTGGCCTGGCGGGATTTTCCGCGCTGGCGATTTTCCTCACATCGATCACGCCGGGGGCATCGGCGTACCTGTCCGAAGCCATCGGCCTCTCGGCAGCAGGGCTGCCAATCAGCGATCAGTGGTTGTTTCTCGGTGTCGGTTACTACGCAGTCTTCAGCTGGGCGACGGCGTTGCACACTCGCGACTTGCCGACCTTCCGCCTCACATGGGGGTCGCCTGCATTCCTCAGCGTCGTGCTCGGATACGGAACCGTCGCTTTCATGGCCTATGCGGCCTCGTACTGGGGTGCACCTTATGCAGAGCGCGTTCTCGGAGCGGACAAGACCGACCTCGGCTGGTTCCTCGGCGCGCCATCGGCACTGGCAGGATTCCTCGGCGTCATCGTCGGGGGACGGATGGCCGATCTCCTGCTCGAGAGATTCGAGAACGGTCGCGTCATGGTCGTGCTGTTCGGCTTGGTCGCTTCGCTGCCGCCGATCGTGGTGGCCTATACGACCGACAGCCTTCTGGTCTTCTACATCGCGAGCTTTCTTGCGCAGATGACCTCTGCATCCGCTCTGGGCGCGGCAGCTGCCACCAGCCAGGCTCTGGTCCTGCCGCGGATGCGCGGCATGGCGACCGCGATCTTCTTCCTGTCGACGACGCTCATCGGGCTCGGAATCGGACCATTCCTGGCGGGCTATGTCTCGTCGGTCAGCGCAGGCGGTTTGAGCACCGGTATGCTGACTACGCTGATTGCGGCTCCGTTCGGTCTGGCACTGCTGCTGGTAGCCCTGAAGCTCGTGCCGGCAGCCAGCGCCTCTGTGGTCGAGCGCGCGCGCGCCGCGGGCGAGGCGGTCTAGGCCGGCCTCAGCACCCCGCAGGCGATCCGCGCGCCGGCATTGCCGGCCGGATCGGAGCGATAGTCGTCGGGATCGGCGTGGATCACCACTGCGGTGCCGTCGGCGTCGAAAATGTCCTCGAGCACGGCGCGCGCATCCCCTTCGAGCGCCACTTCTGTGCTGCCGGTGCGATTGGCGCCAACTGCGAGATTGGGCATGTCGCCGAGGTGCTTGCCGCCAGAGGATAGCGACCCATGCGTTGCCTGGCCCGGATTGAGGTGGCCGCCGGCACTTTTGAAATCGGGGGCTTCGCACTGGCCGATCGCATGGAGGTGGAAGCCGTGTTCGCCGGCGGGCAGGCCAACCGCCGCCACCGCGACGCTGACCGTGGTGCCGTTGCTGAGCAGCTGGACGGTGCCGGCGGGCAGGCCGTTGGCGAAGGTGAGGCGCGCTTCGCCCACCCGGTCGGTGGGCAGCGCATCGACTGTCGTGCAACCGGCAAGGGCGAGCGACGCGGCAATCGAGGGCAGCAAGAGGCGGGTAGTCATGGCGATCCTTTCGATCTGAAAAGCGGTTCCTGCCAAGCCAACGAAAAAGGGGCCGGATCGCTCCGGCCCCTTCTCTTGTCTTGGCGTGTCGCCTTCGCTTACATGCCCGAACCCGGACCGTAAGTGATTTCGACGCGACGGTTCTGCAGTTCGCGGACGCCGTCGGCGGTCGGAACGCGCGGCTGCGATTCACCGAAGGCTTCGCTGGTGATCCGGCCATCCGGAATACCGCGCGAGGTCAGGTAACCGCGGACCGCGGTGTTGCGGCGCTCGGCGAGACCCATGTTGTAGGTCGCCGAACCCGAACGGTCGGTGTGACCGGCCAGCATGACCGCGGCGGTGCCGCAGTTGGCGTAGGCCGAAACCGCGTTGTCGAGGATCGTCGCCGCTTCCGGAGTGATGTCCGACTTGTCCCAGTTGAAGAAGACGATGTACGGACCCGTCTCGCAGACCGGCGCCGGCGGCGGCGGGGGCGGAGGCGGCGGGGGAGGCGGCGGCGGGGGCGGCGGCGGCGGCGGAGGCGGCGGCGGCGGAGCCCCGAAGTTGTACTCGAGCGTACCCATCAGCGAGTGGCTGGTGAAGGTATCCTGCAGCGTGTTGCCGCCGAGATCCACCAGTTCCACATCCTGGGCGTTGTAGTAGCGATAGCGCAGGCCGACATCGACATTGTCGGTCAGCGGAGCGCGAACGCCGGCGAGGATCTGCCAGGCCATACCGCTGTCCGAATCGTCGATCGACGACGCGGAGGTGGGGTCGAAGGTGACTTCGTAGCTGGTGCGGGCAACACCGACACCGCCGCCGACGAAGCCCTGAAGGCCGTCATCGGGACCGAAGTCGAGCAGGCCGTTCAGCATGAACGAGAGCGAGTTCGCGCCGCTGCCATCCAGGTTGTAGAAGCCGGGCTGAGCCGTGAAGCCGTTGGCGAGGAGGATGCCAGGCGCACCGACCTGGATGCCATCCAGGTTCGCATCGCGATAGCTGACTTCAGCTTCCAGGCGGAAGCCGCCGAAGTCGTAACCGACGTAGCCACCGCCATCGTAGCCAGTTGCGTGGCTGATTTCGTGCTCGTCGCTGGTGCTGTTGATCGTGAAATCGCCGTCTTCGACGAGCATCGCGCCGAATTCACCGCCGATATACCAGCTGTCATCCTTTGCCAGGGCTGGCGACGCAAGGGCCGTAGAGGCCATCGCCATTCCTATGACGAATTTCCGCATTATAGTTTCCCCTTTTTGCGAATTGGAGCCACCGAGTGGAACATATCTATCTTTCAACCCCCAAGGTGGCAAGCAAACAATCGGCGGGAACTGTTGCATTAATGCCGCTTTTCCCGCGCGCTTAGAAGGGGTTCCGGGAAAAGGTTCCCCTTCCGTGTGAGCCGAACGGCGCTGCGGGCATGCGGTTCCCGTCAGGACGGCGGAATGAGTCCGAGTGTTGCAAGCATGTCGCTAATTGCGGAGATCGCCGCCCGGGCCTCGACGTCGACGACCGTTCCGTCGGCGGGGGTGGCGGGTCGCGAAACCCGCTGCCAGCCGCCGCTGAAGACGATCCGCGCGCTGGTCGACCTGTCGAACAGCAGCATGCCTTCGCACGGCGCGCAATAGGTCCACTGGCTTCCATCCCAGCTCGCCAATTCGTTGTCGCGCCCGGCCCAGGCGCCGCTCGCTTGTGCGGCCACCAGCCAGCATTCGCCGGGGGAGGGGGAACCCGGCGGCTCGGTCGCTTCGCCTTCGATCGCCGGATGGAGCAGGACGTCGATCCGGGCGAAGGCTTCGTTGACGAAGAACTCCTTCTGCGCCTGTCCGGCCACGAGCAGGGGCAGTGCGTGGCGGGCGGATCGGGGGTCGAAGGCAATGGGCTCGGTCATGGCGAACTCCTGTCAGGCGAGGGCGGGTAGCGTGGCGAGGTAAAGCGGTGCGGATTTGGCGAAACTGCCCTTTTGGCGGACCCACAGCGGTTCGCCGGGATGAAGGGCCGAGAGATTGGCGACCTCGGCGGCACTGAGGACGAGGCAGGGTGCGGAAACAGTCCAGAGCGCGGCGGGTGTGTCGGGTGCGCCGAGACCGACTTCGTAGGCTTCGACCTGCTCGACGAGCGGTTGATCGACCTCGTCGAGCCAGGCCCAGCCGCCGCGAGCGCGTCGTGTCCAGCCCAGCGTGAGCGCGCCCTGCGCATCGATTGCGGACCGCGGATGGACGGGAAAGGGCAGTCGCCGACTGCGGCCCGCATCCTCGAGGATGGCGGTGACCGGTTCGTCCTCGGCGAGGCCGATCGCGGCCAGTCGATCGCCCTGCGCCAGCGAAAGATCGGAGGGCAGCGCCAGCAGGCGCTCGTCAAGCAGTGTGGCCGGCGTGCCGGGTGCATGGCCCGCCAGCGCCTCGCGCTCGGTCCCGCCGCGACCCCGCAGCAGGCCGGCGAGCCGCCAGACGCCTCCGCCCTCGGGCTCGGCCTGTGCGAACTGGAGGACCTCGCTCCCCACCAGCAACCGGTTGGCGCCGAGGGCGAGGGCGGTGGTTGTGGCCGGTTCGAGCTCGCTCTCGGCATCGTCGAGGGCGAGACGCAGAGTCGCTGCGGGGTCGAGGCGCAACCCCGGATTGGGTCCGACGGCATCGAGGAGTGTACCGGAAACCGCGCGCACGGGGCCGCCTTGTGCCAGGGGCTCGAGCGCGGCGCCGCTCGAGCGATAGAGCGCGGCGCCCGACCAGCGCCCGGTCGGAGCGCCAAGGGCGACGTAGCGCTGGACCGATGCGCTCGAACCGATCCCGTCCCAGGGCAATTCGAAGGCCCGCAGGCGGGTGGCGACAGCATCGCGATCCGCCGGGGTCCAGGCGGAGCCGCCATCGCCTGCCACGCTTGCCGGGCTTGGCGCGACGAAGCGGACCAGTTCGAGTTCGATACCGCGCTCGCGCCATTCCCACCCCGTGATCCGCCACAGGCCGGTCTGGCCGGGCGCGCGCACGATGCTGCCGGGCCCGAGATCGGGATCGAGTTCGGCCATCCGCCAGGCGAGCTGCTCGCGATCCTGCTGCTCGCGAGCGGAGGCCAGCGCGACCAGCGACCGGGCATCGCTCGCCGAGAAGGTGCCGGGAAATTCGAGCACTTCCTGTCCGCGCGCCGGCTCCAGCCCTTCGGCCCGCTGGAGGCCCGGCTGGTAGTCGCGGACCGGATCGTAATAGCGCAACGCCGATAGCGCGCCCGCCGGGCCCGACCTGCGCGACAGCGTCCGACCGTCCTCGCGCCCGAACTCGCCCTCTTCCCATGCGGACGGCAAGGGCAACATGGGGATGTCGCCACCCGGCGTTACGATGCCCTCTATACTGGCAATGCCGGCCGGCTCCGTGACCGCGAGCGGTCGCAACCGGTCGACCAGCGCGAGCACTTGTGCCGGGCTGCCGCCTTCGTGGATGAAGCCCGCGAGTTCGGGAAATGCGGCGTTGCTGCTGTCCATATCGCCGAGCGCGGCGATGTCTGGCACCAGGCCGCTCGCGGGACTTGCAAGGACCTCGAAACTGAGCGCGGGGATGCGGTTGCCGAAATCCTCCAGCGCGAGATCCTCGAACACGACATAGGCGCAGCCGCGATGCGCCGGACACTGCGGTCCGATCGCCGCAGCCATGAGCGGGTCGGGTTGCTGGTCGGCATGGCCGGAATGGCAGCGCAATGTTCCGCCGGTCTTGAGATCACCCGCCCGTCCGCGCAGCAAATTGCCGTCGGCCCAGATCCGCCCGACCGCATCGATCGGGCGGCTGGAAAGCGCCACGGCGAGCGAGACGCTGTAGCTGTAGCTGGTGGTCCTGGGCTTGCCCTTGCCGCCGCCGCTGGTCTCGCGCCGTTCCTCGAGATCGGTCGCCCAGATCACGGTGCCGGCAACGCGCGTCTTGCCATAGAGCGCCGGGACCGGCTGGCCATAGCTCGAAGTGCTCACCGCGAGTTCCTTGAGCCGCGGACCTTCTCGGCGGGGACTGCCGATGATCATCGCGTCGAGGCTGCGGCCGAGCGTCGCGCCGAGCGCGCCGCCCAGCGGTCCGCCGACCAGCGTGCCGAGGGCGCCGAGGACTAGCGTTGCCATAGATGCTCCGGATCGGGATCGAGCCGCCAGTGTGCGGGCGGCAGTTGGGGGAGGATGAGCGCCTGCGAGGCCACGCGCCGCAGCCCGGCATGGGCATGGACGAAGCGGCCCGCGCCGAGCGCGACGAGCAAATGGTGTTGCGCGGGTCCGGGCCGGGTCAGGATCACATCGCCGCGCCGGACCGGGCCGGTGCAGCGGCAGAGACCGTTGCTCTCGGCGAACTCCAGCCAGTTCTCGATGCACAGGTTGCGGAGGCGGTAGCCCTGCAGGTAGCGGATCCGCCGCCCGCAGGCCGCCAGCGCGACGCCGACCAGCCCGACGCAATCGAGCCCCGTCGCGGGATCGCGCCCGTGGAGGCGGAAGCGCGTGCCGACCAGCGCCTCGGCGGCCCGCGCGAAGGCTTCCGCAACGGGCTCCCTCATCGCGGCATCGGGTAGTGCGCGAGCATGTCGTTGCCCGGGAGGAAGGGCTCGCCACGGAAGTTGACCGCATTGCCGAAACGCGCGGCGCAAGTGGCGATGGTGCGATCGCAGCCCTCGCGAAGTCGTACGCGCAGTCCTTCGCCGAGCGAAGGGTCGAGGCGCCCCGCGAGCGTCAGCAGGCTGCCATCGGTGTCGAGGATTCGCGCCGCCAAGCCCGTTGCGGGACCGTCGAGCCAGCGCAATTCGCCGTGGCGAAAAGGCGCGGCGTCGGCGAGATCGAGCGTCACCATGCCGGAATCGGCATCGAGGGCCACGACGCGCGCGCGGGCACTATGCGCCGCCGAACTGAGCCCGCATCCCGGACCGCAGAAATGCGCACGGCACGTCGGGCTCGACAGCGGAACGTTATCCTGCGCCAGCCGCGCCTTGGCCGAGGCGAGCTCGGCGCGGAAGCCGCTGCCCTCCTGTCGCAGTCCGGCGATGGTGCCGCTGTAGAGCGTGGCGCGATCGAGCGTGTCCCAGTCGACGATCCCGCTCTCGATGCGCGCGCCGTCGAACCTCCCGGCGGCCAAGTCTTCGGCGCGCACCGCATCGTGGCTGAGCGCGCCCTCGACGTCGCCCGGATCGTCCTCGAAGCCGATCGTCGGCGCAGGCGAGCGGTGCGCCGCCGACCCCCTCGGCGACGATCCGCACGCTGCGCTGCGCCACCGGATTGGCGAGATAGGCCTCGGCCACTTCGCGGCTGTAGTCGAAGGGCGCGCGCTGCAGCGGCCCGCCGTCGAAACCGGCCGCCCAGGGGCTGACGAAGCCGCGCGCCACGGGCACGCGCGATCCGCCCCCGCCCTTGAAGGCGGAAGCGAGCGTGGTGAGGAAAGACATTGATTTCTCCGGGACTCGGGGGTCAGAATGGCCCAATACGCGCCGGGGACGCAGGAGGGTGCCGTGGAATTCGAGAACAGCGATTTCATCGCCCTGGTGAAGCGCACCCGCGAGAAGTTCGGGTGTTCGATCCAGGAAGCGCACGATCTGATCTTCGCCGACGACGAGATGCGGCGGCTCGTGGCGCTGCGGATCAACCGCAACCCCGCCTGCCGGAAGATGGCCTCAAGGGATCTGTATGCTCACGGGCCCGATTCCCGCTTCGTGCGCGAGGGCGAGTCCCTGCGCTTCAAGAGGGGCGACGGGCAGCGATGATCGCGCTCTGCGAGCACGCGGAGCTTCGAATTCCCTTATCGCATGTCCGCACGGTATCGAGGAGATCGGCTAATGACGGCGTTGGAACGGGTCACGCAAAGAGCGATGAGGCACGGCGATCCGGAACGTCCTTCAGTGCCCAGCCCGTTGCTGTCGCTGGAGGAGTTTTTCGACGGCAATGACGAGATCGGCTCGATCGGTTGCAATCTTGAATCAGAGCCCGAACCCGCGGAATTTTTCGAGTTGTTCATGGACATCAGATCCCGATCCGAAGTCAGCGATGTCCGAATTCAGATCACGTCTGTCGAAGCTCCCGGAGTTGCATGGCCGTTTTCTGATACCGTGTGGATAATGACGGAAGTCGGCGAAGACGAGGTGAGGAACTGGTTCCCCGAACATCTCGCACCCGACGAGGTGTGGGAGGGGTTCATCCCCAACGCCAAATATGAAGAATGCGCGATTGCCGAAGGACATAAGCCTGTGGCGGTTTGGTACGATTGATGAACCTGTCGGGGTTCGCCGCCGTCAGAATTTGTGGACCCTCGGCCTCTTGCTCGTCGCCAACATCAACTCCGTCAGCGCCCACACGAGCGCGTCGGCGCGGTCGGGCGATCTGCCCGGACCTTCGTAGCCGCCGCCCGCGAGCAATCCGCAGAGCTGGTCCTCCAGCTTCGCGAACAGTCCGGCATGCCGCACGCGGCCGGCCTCGTAGAGCGCGGCGACGGGTTCGGCACGCGCCACCTTGCCGCGGCTGGCATGGACCAGCCTGAGCGGCAGCGAGATATCCGCCGCGCGCAATACGCTGGCGACCATCTGGCCGCCCTGGTTGGCCTCGGCGATTACGCGGTCGGCCTGCCAGCCGCGCGCGGTCTCGGCCACCGCGCGCGCCCAGGTCTCGGGGCTGGCCTGTTCGACCGAGCAATCGGCGAGCACCTGCCCGATCCCGCTCGCGCCCACACCGCAGACGACGATCCCGCAGGCATCGCCGCGATCGCTCGCCGGCGGATCGACGCCGACCACCACGCGCAGCAGCGGATCGGCGAAGCCCGCGTCGCGGCAGGCTTCGAGCAGCGCACGCGTCCAGAGCGCGCCTTCGGCTTCGGTCAGCATTTCGCCGTCGAGTTCCTGCCGCCCGAGCGAGGAGTGGCCGAACTGGTCGAGCATCGCCTCGTAGAAGCGCATCGGCAGTGCGCCGGCATTGTCGCCGGTGCGACCGGTCGCCACTACCACCGCGCCCGAACGCGCTTCGTCGTAGAGCCGTGCCATCAGTGCGACGCGGCGCGGCGTGCTGGTTGCGAGGAGGCGCGGGCTCTCGCCCAGCCGCAGGCCGAGCTGCAGATTATCCCACGCCGCCAGCGCGCGGCCGCCGGCATTGTCCCATTTGGCGATCTCGTCGCACCAGGCGTGGCTGTGTTGCGGGCCGCGCAGGCTGTCGGGCTCGGCCGCGGAATAGAGGAAGGCCTGCGCGCCATTGGGCCATTGCAGCCGTCGCAGCGAGGGTTCGTAATCGGGCATCAGCGATCCACGTGCGGCATTGAGCACGCCGCTTTCGCCTTCGACCATCACGCTGCGCACCTCGCCAAGCGAGGCGCCGACCAGCGCGATTCGCGCCTCGGGATCGTGTCGCGCGAGATTGCGCACCCATTCGGCGCCCGCGCGCGTCTTGCCGAAGCCGCGCCCGGCGCAGATCAACCACACGCGCCACTCGCCCGGAGGCGGCAATTGCTCGTCGCGGCCCCAGATCTCCCAGTGCCAGCTGCCGAGCGCCGCGCGCTCATGCGGCAGGAGCAGCTTGTCGAGATTGTGGCGCCGCTCCTCGCCCTTATCGTCGGGCGCGCGGAACCAGCTTCCGCGGCTGGCGCGGTTGCTATCCGTCACGCGGCGTGCGTTTCTGCTGGCGCTTGGCGTCGAGCGCGGCAGCGGTCTCTTCTCTCGCGCGGATGGCGTCGATCTTCGCATTGATCGATTTCATCGTCGCGACCTCGTCCTCGAGCGTGCGGCGGCCTTTTTCGCGATTGACCGTCTCGCGATGCGCGATGAGGCAGCGAAAGGCGGTGCCGATATCGAACTTGCGCTTCGTGCCGTCCGCGTCGGTCTCTTCGAGACGTCCTTCGCGCAACCGGCCGAGCAACTCCATCTCGAGATTGTCGTACCCTTCGGCGAGCGCGTCGTACCACTGCCGCGCGAAGTCGGGATCGTCGCGGCGGCGCTTGTAGACCAGGCTCTGGCTGACATTGGCCGCCTCGGCCGCCGCCTTGACGTTGGAAGTCTCGGCGAGCTGGTTGAGGAAGATCGTCGCCCAGTTCCGTCGTGCCATGCGTCCCTCCCGATTGCGCCGAGCGCGAAACGACGAAGGGCGGCCTCCCGATGGAGCCGCCCCGGCGAATCGCAGTTTTCCGATGTTCGCAATATGTACCCAAATAGCGTGACGATGTCAAGACAAAAGAACCAAATAGGTTATTGCGAGACGCTTGCCTACGCGGCGGGGCTCGCCTAATCCCCGCTCCACCACGGGACGCGAGGGATTTCCCCGAATCATGATCATGAAACCGCTGCGCGGGCTGTACGACTGGACCATGGAGAAGGCCGCGCATCCGCATGCGATGGGCTGGCTGGCGCTGGTCTCCTTCGTCGAGGCGAGCTTTTTCCCCGTACCTCCGCATCCGCTGCTCGGGCTGATGTGTCTCGCCGAACCGAAGAAGGCGGTGAAGTTCGCCATGGTGGCGACGCTCGCCTCGGTTGCGGGCGGGCTGCTCGGCTATGCCATCGGCTGGGGACTCTACGATACCATCGGGCAGGATCTGCTGCGCTGGCTCGGGCTCAGCGAGAGCTTCCCCGTCGCCGCCTGCTACCTGCGCGAATACGGGGTGGAGATCCTGATCGTGAAGGGCGCGACGCCGATCCCCTTCAAGCTGCTGACGATCACCGCGGGCTTCATCGGCATGGCGCTGGTGCCCTTCATCCTCGCCAGCATCGTCAGCCGGTCGATCAGCTTCATGATCGTCGGCGTGCTGTTCCGCCTGTTCGGCGCCCCGATCAAGCGCTTCATCGACAAGTATCTCGGGCTGGTGACGGTGGGCTTCGTTGTGCTGGTGATCGCCGGTTTCGTCGCGGTCGCCTATCTCGACGGCGGCGAGGACCAGGCGACGGCGGAGAAATGCGCCGCTGCCGCCACGCAGCCTGCATGACGCCCGCGCTCGCCCGTCGCCTCACCGCCGAGGCGATCGGCAGCTTCTTCCTTTTCGCCGGCGTCATCGGTTCCGGCGTGATGGCCGAGGGGCTGGCGCAGGGCAACGACGCGCTCGCGCTGCTCGCCAACACCATTGCCACCGGCGCGGTACTCTATGTGCTGATCGCCATGCTCGGCCCGATCTCGGGCGCGCATTTCAACCCCGCGGTGACGCTCGCCTTCGCGCTGCGCCGCGAACTCCCGCCGCGCGACGCGTCGCTTTACGTCGCGGTCCAGCTCGGCGCGGGCGTGCTCGGCGCCTTCGCCGTGCACCTGATGTTCGACATGGAGATACTCCAGTTCAGCACCAAGGCGCGCGCCGGGATCGGCCAGTCGACCGGCGAATTCGTCGCCACTTTCGGGCTGGTGCTGACGATCCTGGTGCTGCTGCGCACCCGCGCCGAGGCCATCCCCGCGGGTGTCGCGCTCTACATCACCGCGGCCTACTGGTTCACCAGCTCGACCAGCTTCGCCAATCCCGCGATCACTGTGGTGCGCAGCCTCTCCGACAGTTTTGCCGGGATCGCGCCAGCCGACGTCCCCGGCTTCGTGCTCGCGCAGCTCGCCGGCACTATCGCCGCAACCGCGCTCGCCGGCTGGCTGGTGGGTCCGCCCGAAGAGGCGCCCTGACCGCGCACCGCCTCGCGCCTCTTTGACCGCAAGCTTCGGGATGCGCGCGACACACCGCTCTGCTTTTGCGCCGCCGACCATGTGCGGCAGGAGGCAGAATGACGACGATCGGCAGCGCGATGGGACCGCGCGACTGGGGGATGCTGGTGCTCCTCTCGATACTCTGGGGCGGATCCTTCTTTTTCGTCGAGCTCGGCCTGCGCGGCCTGCCGCCCTTTACGCTGGTGCTGCTGCGCGTCACGCTGGGGGCGGGGGTGCTCTACCTCGTCGCCCGCGCCACGGGTGCGCGCATGCCCCGCGACGCGCGCATCTGGGCGGCCTTCCTCGGCATGGCACTGCTCAACAATGTCGTTCCCTTCTCGCTGCTCACCTGGGGGCAGACACAGATCGCCGGCGGGCTCGCCGCGATTCTCAACGCGACCACGCCGCTATGGGGCGTGGTGGTGGCGCATCTCCTCACCCCCGACGAGAAGGCGACCCCGGCCAAGCTCGCCGGGCTCTCCTGCGGCTTTGCGGGCGTGGTGGTGATGGTCGGCGGCGAGGCGCTGGCGGGGATGGGCGGGGCGGCCGTGTGGGCACAGGCCGCCTGCCTTGTGGCGACGCTCTCCTATGCGCTGGCGGGGATCTACGGGCGGCGCTTCCGCGCGCTGGGCGTGGCGCCGTTGGCGACCGCCTGCGGCCAGCTCGCCTGCTCGGCCGCGGTGCTGCTGCCGCTGGTGCTGTGGGTCGATACGCCCTGGCGCCTGCCCGCACCGCCGGTGGCGGTGTGGGGCGCGCTCGCCGGGCTGGTGCTGCTCTCGACCGCCGCCGCCTATGTGCTCTATTTCCGCCTGCTCGCGCGCGTCGGGGCGACCAACCTGCTGCTCGTCACCTTCCTCATCCCGGTCACCGCGATCCTGCTCGGCGCGCTGGTGCTGGGCGAGGTGCTGGCACCCGCGCACTGGATGGGCATGGCGCTGATCGGAGCGGGGCTGCTGGCGATCGACGGGCGAGTGCCGCGCCTGCTCCTCCGCCCGCGCTCGGCAAGCGATCCGGGCCTCTTCCAGGGCCGCGATACCTAGCCGAGCGCGAAGCGCGCCAGCGCGGCGCGGTCGCGAATGCGGAGCTGGCCGTAGCCGCGCTCGATGAGCCCCGCCGCGGCGAGTTCGCGCAGTGCGGTATTGGCGGTCGGGCGGGTGACGCCGAGCAGCTCGGCGAGCTCCTCCTGGGTCACCGGCAGCACCTCGCCTACCTCGAGCCCCTCGGCCATATTGCTCAGCAGCAGCGCCATGCGCGTGGTCGCGGTGCCCCGCCGCATGTCGACCACGAGGTTGATCAACTCCTGCACCTGAACCGACAGCGCGCCGAGCAGCGCGCGGCCCGAGGCGGGGTGCCGCGCGAGGCATTCGAGGAACAGACCGGCGGGAATGAAGCGCACCGTGCTCGCCCCGCGCGACACCGCGTCGACCACGCGCGGACGCTGCGAGAACATCGCCAGTTCGCCATAGGAATCGCCCGGCCCGAGCACCGCGACCGCGCGAAATGTGCCCTCGGCGAGGAACTGGCCGGCGACCACCATGCCGTGCTCGATCAGCCAGAAGCCGTCGGGGTCCTCGCCACGCTGCTGGATGATCTGCCCGTCGGCGAAACGCCGCACATGCGTGCGCGCCTCGATCTCCCCGCGCAGCGCGGGCTCCAGCGAGGCGTAGAGCATCGGCGAGACCGCCGCGCGCAGCGAGGAGCGAGAATGTAAAACATCCGACATTCTTCGTCGCTCCTAGCCGGTAATCCTCCACCGCACAAACCACAGAGGATCCCGCCCATGCCATCGTCGACCCTGGCCATCATCGCCATCTATCTCGGCTTTGCCCTGCTCGAGCTGTGGCGCTCGAACCTCTTCGCCAAGTCCGAACAGACGCGCGACGACGGCATCGTCGAGGCGGTCAGCATGGTGGTGCTGCTCGGCCTGACCCAGCCCGCCGTGCTGTTCCTCTCCATGACGCTCGCCGGGGCGGTCGCGCCGCACTACGCGGGTGCCCTGACCGGTCTCAACCTCTTCGCGGCGGTCGCGCTGTTCCTGCTGCTCGACGACATGATGCAGTACTGGTGGCACCGGGCGAGCCACAGCTTCGCGTGGCTCTACAATCTGCACCGGGCGCATCACAACGCCCGCTACATGAGCGTCCGCCTCGTCTACCGGAACAATCTGTTCTATTACATGATGATGCCGGGGATTTGGCTGTCGGGCGTGCTGATCTATCTCGGCCTCGGCTGGGTTTACGCCGGCTATATCGTGGTCAAGCTGCTGGTCATCACCGGCGCGCATTCGGACGTCGCCTGGGACCGACCGCTCTACCGCTTCAAATGGCTCTCGCCGGTGATGTGGCTGGTCGAGCGGACCATCTCGACCCCGGCCACGCACCACGCCCACCACGGCCGGCATGCGAGCGATCCGGCGGTCCAGTACAAGGGCAATTACGGAAACCTGCTGTTCTTTTGGGACGTGCTGTTCGGCACGGCCAAGATCACCCGGACCTATCCCGAAAGCTACGGGGTCGAGAATCTGCCCGAAACCTCGCTCGGCGAACAGCTCGCCTGGCCCCTGTTCGGGAGCATTCCGGTCGAGGAGCCGCAGGCGATTGGAGAGGGGACGGCGCAGAGCGCCGCCTGAGGGAGGCACCGGCCGGGCATGGAGAGGGCCCGGCAGGCGACCGCACCTGCGATCGCGCTAGATAATCCCGACGTCCTTGCCCGCCTGTTCGAAAATCTCGAGGATCTGCCCGACTTCCTCTTCGCTGTGCTCGGCGCAGAGCGAGCAGCGCAGCAGGGTCATATTGGCGGGCGTCGCCGGCGGGCGCGCGAGGTTGACGTAGAGGCCGCCCTTGATCAGCGCCTCCCACATCGCCGCGCCCTTCTCGAGGTCGGGCATGATCACCGCGATGATCGCGCTCTGCGGCTCCTCGGTGCCGAGCTGGAAGCCGAGATCCTTGAGCCCGCCATGCAGACGCTTGGAATTCTCCCACAGATGCGCGCGCTTGTTCGATCCGTGCATCAGCTTGCGGATGCTGGTCGCCGCGGTCGCCACCACGCTCGGCGGCAGCGAAGCGGTGAAGACATAGGGGCGACAGACGAGGCGCATGATCTCGAACTTGGGATGGTTCGAGACGCAGAAGCCGCCGACCGTGCCGACGCTCTTGGAGAAGGTGCCGATGATGAAGTCGACATCGTCGATCACCCCGGCTTGCTCGACCACGCCGCGGCCGTTCTCGCCGATGAAGCCCATCGAATGCGCTTCGTCGACTAGCACCATGGCGCCGTATTTCTTCGCCACCGCGACCATTTCCTTGAGCGGCGCGATGTCGCCGAGCATCGAATAGACGCCTTCGAGCACGACCAGCTTGCCGGCCTCTTCGGGAATGCGCTTGAGGCGCTTTTCCATCGCCTCGATGTCGTTGTGCTTGAACGGCACGACCTCGGCATTGCCCATCGCGCAGCCGTCCCAGATGCTGGCGTGGCTGTCGATGTCGAGGACGATGTAATCGCCCTTGCCTGCGATGGTGCTGATGATCCCGAGGTTCGCCTGGTAACCGGTCGAGAAGACCATGGCGTGGTCCATGGCGTAGAAGTCTTTCAACGCCTCCTCGCACTCCTTGTGGCCCTGGTAGGTGCCGTTGAGCACGCGGCTGCCGGTGGTCCCCGAGCCGAAATCGGTCAGCGCCTGCTGGCCCGCCTCGATCACGTCGGGATCGAAGGTCATGCCCATGTAATTATAGGTGCCGAGCAGGATCGTCTCGCGCCCGTTGCAGATCGCGCGGGTTGGCGAGAGGACCTTCTCCATCACCAGGTTGAAGGGATCTTCCTGTCCGCTGGCGAGCAGCCCTTCGCGCAGCGCGATGATGTCGTCGAATTTGGAGAAGAGGTCCTTGCCCTCTCCTTCGATCGTTTCCGGCTGGTCCGGCTGGATGATGCCTTCGCTCATCAGTCGGCCTGCAGCTTGGTGACCGCATCGACCAGCTGGCCGTAGTTCTCGATTTCGGCCTGCTGGTTCATCGAGATGATGATGTCGAACTCGTCCTCGATCTCGGCAACGAAATCCATCACGGTGAGGCTGTCGAATTCGAGATCGTTGGCGAAGGTCGTGTCTTCGGTGATGGTTACGCCCTTCTTGTTGAAGGGAGCGGCGAGTTCGCGAATCCTGGCGTCGACTTCGGCTCGGTCCATGGCGGGGCTTTCCAATCCTGTGCTGGCGCAGGCCCGCTATGGGCGCTCGCGCGATAAATATGCCGTCGCAAAGCGGCTTGTGGCGGTGCTTGTCAAGCGCGAGCCGCAATGGCAAGCTCGGGGAAAAGTCGCAATCGTCTGTTCGATCAGGGGAAAACGATGAGCGATTCAGCGAGACCGCAATCCGCATCGGCCGCAGCGCGCGCTGCGAATGACGGCGAGCCGCCCGCCGCCTCGGCGCCGCGGCGCGAGGCCACCTATTCCAATCACGCGATCCATCTGATGCGCACCGCGCAGATGAGCACGCTCAAGCTGTCGCAGATGGCCGACCAGAAGGCCTCGATCCTGCTCGGCGCGACCTTCCTCGTCTTCTCGCTCTCGGTCAGCCGCGCGCTGACCGGGCAGATGCCGGTCTCGCTGATGATCCTCGCCAGCTTCTCCTTCGCCAGCTCGCTCTGCGCGGTGATGGCGGTGCTGCCCAAGGTCGGTCGGCCCGACGGCAAGGCGAAGAACCGCAACCTCCTGTTCTTCGGCCATTATACCTGGATGGACGAGGAGGAATGGACCGAGGATTTGCTCGAGCGGCTCGAAACCGACCGCACCGTGTTCGAGACCATGGCGCACGACATGTACCAGAACGGCCAGGTGCTCGCGGGCAAGAAATACCGCTTCCTCGCGCTCGCCTACAAGGTCTTCATGTTCGGCCTGTTCGTGACCCTGGCGGTCTTCGCCATCGAGATGGTGATGGCGGATTAGTTTGTTTGGTTCTTGATGCGTGCGGACCGGTCATCCGTCCGGCCCTTGGGACCGAACAACTGCAAGCTAGCGACGCAGGTCGCTTGCGCATCGAACAAGAAACCCCTCAATCCTGCAGCAACGCGCGCACCGCCGCCATGAACGGCCCGATCGAGACCGGCTTGGCGAGATAGTCGGCCGCGCCGGCATCCCTGATCCGTTCCTCGTCGCCCTTGCCCGCATAGGCGGTCACCGCGAGGACGGGCACGGCCGCCAGATCGGGTTTTGCCTTGAGCTCCGCGATCAGGTCGATCCCGCTGACATTGGGCAGCTGGATGTCCATGATCACGAGGTCGGGCGCGAATCGCTTGGCGGTGGCGAGCACGTTCTGTCCGTCGGCCACGGGCACGACTTCGAAGCCGTTCGCCTTCAGCACGTCACAGAACAGCTTACGATTGAGATCGTTGTCCTCGACAACGAGGATTCTCTTTGCCACTTGGCCCGAACTCCCTGCGAATGCGAGGGGGCCTTATGCAAAAGCGGGAGCGCTGACAATTATTCGCGAACCACAGCCAGGTGAAACGCGGCCAGCCGAGGTGCTGGCGCTCGAAGCGCTCGGCTGGGCGCTGGCCGACGACACGCGCGCCGAACGGCTGCTGTCGCTCACCGGCCTGACGCCCGAGCGGCTGCGGAACGGGTTGAGCGATCGCGGCGTTCAGGCGGCAGTGCTCGAATTTCTCGCCAATCACGAACCCGACCTCGTCCTTGCCGCCGATGCGCTGGACACCACCCCCGCCATTCTCGTGGCCGCCGCCCGGGAGCTGTCGCAATGAGTCGTCCGTTGATCATCTCCGATTGCGACGAGGTGCTGCTCTACATGGTCACGCCTTTCCGCGACTGGCTGGGCGAGACGCAGGGTGTCGAGTTCCGCATGGAAGGTAACGATTTTTCCAAGGCACTGCGCTGGCGGGACAGCGGCGACTATCTCGCGCCCGAGGAGATCTGGCGCATGCTCGGCGGTTTCTTCGACACCGAGATGCACCGCCAGTCGCCGATCCCCGGGGCAATCGAGGGGATCGCCGCGCTGCGCGACCATGCCGATGTCGTGATCCTCACCAACCTCGTCGACAAGCGGCAGGAGATGCGCAAGGCCCAGCTGCTCGACCACGGGCTCGACGCGCGCGTCTTCACCAACCAGGGGCCCAAGGGGCCGGCGCTGCAGTCGATCATCGACGAATACAATCCCTCCAAGGCGATCTTCATCGACGACCTCGCGCAGCATCACCGCTCGGCGCGCGAGACCGTCGGCACCATCACCACGCTCCACCTCTGCGGCGAACCCCTGCTCGCCCCGCATATCGATTGCGCGCATAGCTCGGGCCATGCCGATGCGCGGATCGACAGCTGGGACGAAGCGCTGCCGTGGCTGCTGGGCGAACTCGAAAAGGAAACAACATGAGCATCCACGACCGCCTGCGCGCGCACGGCATCGAGCTTCCCAAGGCGGCCGCGCCCGTCGCCAGCTACGTCCCCGTCGTGGTCGACGGCCACACCGCCTATGTCTCGGGCCAGCTGCCCTTCGTCGACGGCGAACTCGTCACCGGCAAGCTCGGCGATGGTGTCAGCTTGGAACAGGGCCAGCAGGCCGCGCGCGCCTGCGGACTGATGATCCTCGCACAGCTCGAGGCCGCCGGACTGCTCGAACGCGTCTCGCATGTGGTCAAGCTCGGCGGCTTCGTCGCCTCGACCCCGGACTTCACCGACCAGCCCAAGGTCGCCAATGGCGCTTCGGACCTGATGGTCGAGGTCTTCGGCGACGCCGGAAAGCATGCGCGCAGCGCGGTGGGGGTGCCGGTCCTCCCGCTCAACGCCGCTGTCGAGGTCGATGCGGTCATTGCTCTCAAGGCTTGACCGGCTTTTCGCGGCCCGGCCCGACCCTGAGCGGGTCGGCTGGCTGCGGCAATGGACCTTTGCCCATCGCGGGCTCCACGGGAATGGCCGGGTCGAGAATTCGCGCGGCGCCTTCCGGGCCGCGCTCGAGGCGGGGCTGGGTATCGAATGCGATATCCAGCGCAGCCGCGACGACCGCCCCATGGTGTTCCACGACTGGGACTTCACCCGCCTGATCGGCCGCCCTGAGAAGGCCGCGGCGCTGACCGCCGCCGAATGGGCGACGCTGAGCTATCTCGAAGGCGAAGAGGCCCCGATTGCGCTCGCGGATTTACTCGCCATGGTCGCGGGGCAAGTCCCCCTGCTGATCGAGATCAAGTCGCGGCGCGGCTATGATGTCGAGCGGAGTTGTGAATGCGTCGCCCAGGCCCTGCACGGCTATGAGGGGCGTCATGCCGTGATGAGCTTCGACCCGCGCGTCGCGCGCTGGTTTCGCCGGCATTCGCCGCAGACGGTGTGCGGGCTCGTGATGCGCGAGGACGAGCATGGTTACACGCAGCAACCGTGGCAGCGGCATCTCGCGCTGTGGATCGCGCGACCCGAATTCCTCGCCTATCATGTCGCCGCCCTGCCCAATCCGATGGTCGCCGGCCTGCGCGAAGCCGGCCTGCCGGTGCTGACCTGGACGGTGAATTCGCCCGAGACCAGGGCCGTTGCTGCGGATTATGCCGATGCGCCGATCGCCGAAGGCGTGGGGCTACCATGAGTGACGGCGGCCTTGCCGCGCGCGTCGGCGGCTCGGTCGGCGCCTTCGACCGTGACCAGTGGAACGCACTGGCGGGTTCCGACAATCCCTTCGTCAGCCACGAATTCCTCACCGCGCTCGAGGATTCGGGCAGCGTCGGGCCGAGCACCGGCTGGCAACCGACCCCGCTCGTCATCAGCGAGGAGGGCGGCCCGCTGCTCGCGGCCATGCCTGCCTATCTCAAGGGACACAGCCAGGGCGAATATGTCTTCGACCACAGCTGGGCCGACGCCTATGAGCGCGCAGGGGGACGCTATTACCCCAAGCTCCAGATCGCGGCGCCCTTCACCCCCGCCACGGGGCCGCGCCTGCTGCTGTCGGATCCCGCCTATGCCGCGCCGCTGCTCGCCGCGGCCGAGCAATTGTGCCTCCAGAACCGTTTCTCTTCGGCGCATGCGACTTTCATCGAGCCCGCGCAGCAGGCGCAGTTCGAGGATGCGGGGTGGATGCTGCGCAGCGACATCCAGTTCCACTGGCACAATCGCGGCTTCGCCGATTTCGACGATTTCCTCGCCACGCTCGCCTCGCGCAAGCGCAAGGATCTGCGCAAGGAACGCGCCGCGGCGCAGGCCGAAGTCGAGATCCTCCGCCTGCGCGGCGAGGCCATCCTTCCCGAGCACTGGGATGCCTTCTGGACCTTCTACCAGGACACCGGCGCGCGGAAATGGGGGCATCCCTATCTGACCCGCGAAGCCTTCGACCTGTTCGGCGAGCGGATGGGCGAGAAGATCCTGCTGGTGCTGGCGCTGCAGGAGGGCGAGCCGATCGCCGGCGCGCTCAACTTCGTGGGCGGCGACGCGCTTTACGGGCGCTACTGGGGCTGCACGCGCGAGGTGCGCTTCCTGCATTTCGAACTGTGCTATTATCAGGCGATCGACGCGGCGATCGAACTGGGCCTCGATCGGGTCGAGGCCGGGGCGCAGGGCGGCCACAAGCTCGCCCGCGGCTATGAACCGGTGGAGACGGTGTCGGCGCATTGGATCGCCGATCCCGGGTTTCGCGAGGCGGTGGCCGATTTCCTCGAGCGCGAACGCGCCGGAGTGGCGGCCGATCGCAACTATCTCGCGGCGCGGATGCCGTTCCGGAAAACCTAGGCGGCGGCGCGGCGACCTTCGGCCAGCCATTCGCGCGCGCGGCGCTGGGCTTCGGCGATTTCGCGGGCAGTCATTTCCTCCGAAATGTCGGCGCGGCACCAGCTCGCTTCCTCGTGGCCCTTGGATGCGGCGATATTGAACCATTTGTGCGCCTCGATCAGGTCGCACACCGTTCCGTGGCTGCCGGTCGAGAACGCGACTCCTAGCGCGAAGAGCGCATCGACGCTGCCGCGTTCGTACTTGGCGAGGCATTCGGCGACCAGCGCCGCGGCTTCCTCGCCCTGGATGATCCTGCCGTGGCCCCCTTCGATACCGGTAAGCTGCATGGTCATTCCCCCCAAGCGACCGGCATTCTCTACCGGACAAAGAATAACTGCCAAGATCGTGGTCAAGAAATGGTTAACGCGAAGGCAATTTCTTTTAACACCCTCGACGCGCTGGCATTTCCACCGCCGGTGGGCATCTCAACGCCTCGTCGGATTGGCGCTTGTGCCCTCGGGGAGGCTTCCCTATAGGCACGCGCCAAACGGGTCATTCGGGGCGCCGGAAAAATCCGGGCTTTAGCGGGAGACGGTGGTCCGATGTCTGACTTCGACCAGGGTGAGAGGGTCCTCAATGGCCTCTGTGGCAAACGATAAGGCAAAACTCGCGGCGGCCCGCGCCGCTGTGGGCGACGACTACGTTCCCGACGACTCCGAAGAATATATGAACGAGCGTCAGCAGGATTACTTCCGCATGCTGCTGCTCGACTGGAAGAAATCGATCCACGACGCCGCCGGACAGACCCTGCAGTCGCTGCAGGACGGCCCGATCCGCGAACCCGACCTTAACGACCGCGCGTCCTCGGAAACCGACTGGGGCATCGAATTGCGTACGCGCGATCGCCAGCGCAAGCTGATCGCCAAGATCGATTCCGCGCTGCGCCGGATCGACAAGGGCGAATACGGCTGGTGCGAAGTGACCGGCGATCCGATCGGGCTCAAGCGGCTGATCGCCCGTCCGGTCGCCACGATGACCGTCGAGGCCCAGGAAGCGCATGAGCGCCGCGAGAAGATTTCGCGCGACGATTGAGCATTCGCTAAGACATTATTTAGGTCTCGTCCCTAGGGTATGGCCGGTCCCGGATCCGCCGCGGACCGGGCCCGAGTACCGCATAGGGATACGATGAACGCCATGTCTTCGGTCGACACTCGCAATGTTGCGCGCGACAGCCTGTTCCTGTTCGCCCAGCTGACGTTCGCAGGTCAGGCCAAGACGTACCGCGTGAAGGTGCGCAATCTTTCCGCGGGCGGCATGATGGCCGAAACCAGCGAGGTTGCCGCATCGCGGGGCGACCGGCTCGAGATCGAGCTGCGCAATGTCGGCACCGTCAAGGGCAGCGTGGCCTGGGCGCAGGACAATCGCTTCGGCGTGGCCTTCGAGAAGGATATCGACCCCAAGGTCGTGCGGGCACCCGTGGGCAGCACGGCGGAGATTCCGCACTATGTGCGCTCGACTTCGGCCGCATCGACCTTTTCCGATGACGAGCGCCGTATTCGCAAACTCTGATTTGATCGGCTGACGCGGGGCGCGCCGGCTGCTAATCCGCGCATCATGCGATCGTGGCTTCTCGCCTTCCTGCCCGTGTTTCTCGCTGCCTGCAGCGTCGGTTCCGACGATGGGGTCGTCGATGTTGCCTTCATCGCCGCTCCCGAAGATCTTTCGGCCGAGGGCGTCCGGTTGGGGCCTGCCGGCCAGCATGTCCGCGCGGCGCTCTCCACCGGGCTGGTCCGGCTCGATTCGAACGGGGTGGTGGTACCTGGCGTTGCGGAGCGCTGGATCGTCACCGACGGCGGTGCGAGCTACATCTTCCGGATCAACGAATTCGACCTTCCCGACGGCAAGCGCCTGACCGCCCAGGCGGTACGCGAGGCGTTGCAGCGGCGGCTGCGGCAGCTCCGCGGTACCTCGCTCGGGCTCGACCTCGCCAAGGTCCGCGATGTGCGGGCGATGACGGGTCGGGTGATCGAAATCCGGCTGACCAGCCCCATGCCCGACTTTCTCCAACTGCTGGCGCAACCCGAGTTGGGCATCGATCTGGCCGGTGACGGGGCCAGGCTCATGAACCGAGCGGTTGGCGATGACGGACTCGTCCTGACGCCGCTCCCGCCCGAACAGCGCGGCCTGCCCGAGCAGCCCGGCTGGGACGACGTCGTCCGCATGGTCCGCCTCCACGCGGTCTCTGCCCCGGAGGCCACCGGCGGTTTTGCGCAGGGCCGCTTCGACCTGGTCCTCGGCGGCAGGCTGTCGAGCTTGCCGCTGGCCAGCACCGGACCGCTCTCGCGCGGCAATGTCCGACTCGACGCGGCGATCGGCCTGTTCGGCCTCGATGTACGCAAGCCCTCCGGCTTTCTCGGCGTAACCGAGAATCGCGAGGCGCTGGCCATGGCAATCGACCGCGAGGCCCTGATGCAGCCCTTCAACATCGGAGGCTGGCTGGCATCGACCCGGATCGTGCCGACCGCACTGGCGAGTGCTGCCAATCCCACCGAGGAGCGCTGGGGCTCGCTCTCGCTCGAGCAGCGCCGCAGCGCCGCACGCCAGCGGGTTGCGCAGTGGCGGGCGGGTTCGGGGCGCGAACCCAAGGTGCGGCTCTACCTTCCGCCCGGGCCGGGTTCCGACCTGTTGTTCGATGGCCTGGCCGAGAATTTTGCCGCGATCGGCGTGTCGGCGACGCGGGCGCTCATGCTCTCCGAAGCCGATCTCGCGCTGCGCGACAGGGTCGCACGTTACGCCTCGCCGCGCTGGTTTCTCAACCAGTTCAACTGTGCCGTCGACCAGGTCCAGTGTAGCGAAGATGCGGACTATCTCGTGTCGCTGGCGTTGGACTCGCGCGATGCCACGGAAGAATCCTCCTACCTACTCGAAGCGGAAAATTCGCTGCTCGCGACCAATCTCTATATTCCGCTCGGCGCACCGATCCGCTGGTCGCTGGTCCGCGCCGATATCGAGGCATTCAGCGAAAATCCGTGGAACATCCATCCCTTGTTCCCGCTGTCCGGGGCCCCCATCTAGGTTGCGATGGAGAACCCCGACCGCCCCCGCGTCCGCCCGTTGCCCATGGGAATCGAACTCCCGACCGGGACCGACCCGGTCTCGATCCGGAAGCGCATCGAGGCGATGGAATATGTGCTTGAACGCAGCCTGGTGGTGCCGGGCACGAAGTTTCCCATCGGTCTCGACACGATCATCGGTTTCGTCCCTGTGCTCGGCGACTTCATCGCAGCCGGGCTTGCCGCCTTCATCGTATGGGAAGCGAAGAACCTCGGCCTGCCGCGCTGGAAGCTGTGGCGCATGCTGGGCAATGTCGCGATCGACAGCGCCGTCGGTGCGGTTCCGATCGTCGGCGACGCCTTCGACATGGTCTATCGCTCGAACACCAAGAACCTGCGCATCGTGAAGGCGCATCTCGACAAGCATCACCCGCACACAATGGTGATCGAGGGGTAGTTTCATCCGTCACCAATGCGCGCTAGGGCAGCGCGCATGGCTTCCGACGTTACCTATTCGAGCTATCTCGACCTCGACCGCATTCTCGCGGCGCAGCACCCGGCTTCCGATGCGCATGACGAGATGCTGTTCATCATCGTTCACCAGGCCAGCGAGCTGTGGCTCAAGCTGTGCTTGCACGAGCTGTTCGAAGCGCGCGAGTGCATCCGGCAGGACCGGCTCCGCCCCAGCTTCAAGATGCTCGCCCGCGTGGCGCGCGCGCAGGGACAGCTGATCCAGAGCTGGGACGTGCTCAGCACGATGACCCCGCACGATTATTCGACCATCCGCCCGCATCTCGGCGGGTCGAGCGGCTTCCAGAGCGCGCAGTACCGGATGATGGAATTCCTCCTCGGCGGGCGCAAGCCCGACATGGTGACCATGCACGAGGCGACTCCCGAGGTGGCTGCCGAATTGCGCGAGGAACTGGCACGCAAGTCGATCTATGCCGAGGCGGTCGCCCTCCTCGCGCGGCGCGGCTTCGCGATTCCGGACGAGGTGCTCGAGCGCCCGGTCGGCGAACCCTGGGCGCATTCGCCCGAGGTCGAGGCGGCCTGGGCCGAGATCTACCGTGATCCCAGGGAATATTGGGACCTCTACGAACTGGCCGAGAAGCTGGTCGATCTCGAGTATCATTTCCAGCGCTGGCGCTTCGGTCATCTCAAGACGGTGGAGCGGATCATCGGCTTCAAGAAGGGCACCGGCGGAACGCCCGGTGTGCCCTACCTTGCGGGCGTGCTGAAGGCGGCCTTCTTCCCCGAACTGTTGAGCGTGAGGACCGCGCTGTGAGTTCGTGGCGCTCGCAGCGGCGCATCTGGGACATCTCCCAGACATTGCGCCCCGGCCTGCCGGTCTGGCCGGGCGATACCGCATTCGCTTTCGAGCGGACATGGAAAATGGAAGACGGCTCGCCGGTCAATGTCGGGCGGATGACCATGTCGACCCATTCGGGCACGCATGGCGATGCGCCGCTCCACTATTCCGAGACCGCGCCCGATATCGCGAGCGTCGAGCTCGATCCCTATATCGGCGAATGTCTGGTGGTCGATGCCACGGGGGTGAGCGGAGGCAGCATCTCGGTGGGCGACCTGCCGCATCTGGGCAGCGCCGACCGCGTGCTGTTCCGGACCTTCGAAACCTTCCCGCATGCCCAGTGGGACAGCGGTTTCACCGCCATCGATGCCGAGACGATCAAGTGGCTCGCGCTGCAGGGAGTGAAGCTGGTTGGCACCGATGCGCCCTCGGTCGATCCCCAGGAATCGAAGACGATGGACGCGCACAAGGCGGTACTCGAACACGACATGCGCATCCTCGAAGGGCTGGTGCTCGATGGCGTTCCGGAAGGGCGCTACGAACTGATCGCGTTGCCGCTCAAGATCGCCGGCGGCGATGCGGGGTTGTGCCGGGCGATCCTCAGGGAACTGCCCGATGCTTGAACGCGCGCGAATCCTCGACGCGGGTGATCCGCTGAAGGATTACCGCGAGCGGTTCAGCGTACCCGAGGGCGTCATTTACCTCGACGGAAACTCCCTGGGTTGCCTGCCCAAGGCGACGCCCGGGCGACTGGAGCAGGTGGTGCGCGAGGAATGGGGCGAGGGTCTTATTCGCAGCTGGAATGCCGCCGGATGGATCGAGCTTCCGACACGGATCGGCGCCAAGATCGCGCCGCTGATCGGAGCGCAGCCCGATGAAGTCATCGCCTGCGATTCCACCAGCGTGAACCTGTTCAAGCTGATCAGCGCTGCCCTGGCGATGCGTCCCGGGCGCAAGGTCGTGCTGAGCGAGCCGGGCAATTTCCCGACCGATCTCTACATGGTCGATGGGCTCGAAAAGCAGGGGCTAGCCACCAGGCGGCTGGCTCCGCGCGAGCGCATTGCCGAGGCGCTCGACGAGGATGTCGCACTGCTGATGCTGACGCATGTGCATTACAAGTCGGGCGCTATATTCGACATGGCGGCGCTGACGAAGGCCGCGCACGAGAAGGGCGCGCTGGTGCTGTGGGACCTGTCGCATTCGGGCGGCGCGCTGCCGGTCGACCTCGACGCCTGCGAGGCCGATTTCGCGGTGGGCTGCGGGTACAAGTATCTCAACGGCGGGCCGGGTGCGCCGGCCTATGCCTTCGTCGCCGAACGCCACCTCGCCGCCGCGCAACAACCGCTGACCGGGTGGATGGGGCATGCAGCGCCCTTTGCCTTCAGCGACGATTACGCCCCCGCTCCGGGTATCGAGCAGGTGCTCTGCGGCACCCCGCCGATCCTCGGCCTCGCAGCGCTCGAAGTGGGTGTCGACCTTGTCGCCGAAATCGGTGTCGAGCGGCTCTATGCGAAGTCGCAGGCGCTGTCCGAATTCTTCCGCCAGTGCCTGTCCGAACGCGGGGTCGACCTCGACCTTGTCAGTCCGACCGAGCCCGATCAATGCGGCAGCCAGCTCTCCTTTCGCCATCCGGACGCCTACGCGATCTGCCAAGCACTGATCGCGCGCGGAGTGATCGGCGATTTCCGCGATCCCGACATCCTGCGCTTCGGCTTCGCCCCCGCCTACCTGCGCTTCGAGGACATGGCCGAAGCCGCGCGGCATTTCGCGGAGGTGCTGGAAAGCGGCGAATGGCAGCGCGACGAATTCCGCGAACGGGCGGCGGTAACCTAAGCTGTCGGCTGTTGACCGGTCAGGTTGGCTTCTTGCCGATGCTGGCGCGATATTCCTCGATGGTCATCGCTTCGTCGTAACCCTCGTCGCCGGGGGATACGCAATCGCCGCTCACGATCACATTCCCGAACATCCCGCCCTGCGATTCCGCCGTGGGCGACGCGATGCGCGTGTCGGGTCCGTTTGACTCGCACAGATCGGCGAGCTTGTTACCTGCTTGATAGTAGCCCGTCGATACGCAGCCGCCCAAGACTGCTGCCAGCGGCAACAGGCTGGTGATAAGAAGTCTGTTCATGATTTCTGGCGTCCCTCGCGCCGAACATGGCGCCGACCGAAAGATAGAAGGCAAATGCAGATCGGTAAATAGGCGATAGTTGAGGGCCCGCTACTTCGAGCCCGTTTGGTTTGACCTATTCTTCGAGCTCGATGTCCCAATAGAGCCAGTCGCGCCAGGTTTCGTGGAGGTAGTTCGGCGGGAACATCTTGCCGTGCTGCTGCAGCTGCCAGTGCGTTGGGCGGATCGGCTCGGCGTAGAGGTGCATCCCGGCCTGCTTCGGCGTGCGGCCGCCCTTCTTCATATTGCAGGGCGCGCAGGCGGTGGCGATGTTCTCCCACGTGGTCTTGCCGCCCAGCCGGCGCGGGACGACGTGGTCGAAGGTGAGGTTGTGCATGTCGCCGCAGAACTGGCAGCTGAAGCGGTCGCGCAGGAAGACGTTGAAGCGCGTGAAGGCGGGAAATTCGCTCGGCTTCACATATTGCTTCAGCGCGATCACGCTGGGGATCTTCATGTCGAGGGACGGGGAGTGGACCTCGCGGTCGTAGGTCGCGATCACGTCGACCCGGTCGAGGAAGATGGCCTTGATCGCGGTCTGCCACGGCCAGAGGCTCAGGGGGTAATAGGAAAGCGGGGTGTAATCGGCATTGAGGACGAGGGAAGGACACGACTGCAAATTGCGCGTCGGGTCTTCCTCGGTACTTCGGAACCTCGCGGCCCGTTCCAGCAGTTCGGCCTTGAACACGGTGTGCGTCCCTCCCGATCTCTTGGGATGAGAAATGCACTTGCACGGGAAAGGGTCAAGACTGTTACAGACAGCCTATCCACAGGCCTTCCACCGGGTTGCACCGGGGCAACAGCGTAACCGGAGCTACACAGTCACGTGATCGTCACCCGCTTCGCCCCCAGCCCCAACGGGTCGCTGCATCTCGGCCATGCCTATTCGGCGGTGGTCGCACATGATCTCGCAAGGGAGACGGGGGGGCGGTTCCTGCTCCGGATCGAGGATATCGACGGGCCGCGCTCGCGCCCCGAACTGGCGGAGGAGTTCCGGCGAGACCTCGAATGGCTCGGGCTCGAATGGGAGGAAGTCCCTGCGCAGTCGATCCGGCTGGCGAGCTACGAGGCGGCGGCGCACGAGCTGCTTGAACGCGGCTATCTCTATCCCTGCACCTGTACCCGTGCCGAGATCGAAGCGCTCGAGCCTCGGCTCGGCTCGCAGGGGGTGGTCTATCCGGGTACCTGCAAGGGTCGCCTGCTCGATCCGGACAAGCCCGCCGCGTTGCGGCTCGACGTGGATCGCGCCATGGCCGATTGCGGAGAGCTATCCTGGGACGACGCGCTGGCCGGGCGCCAGCTTGCCGATCCGCGCGAAGCGGGCGACGTGGTGATCGTCCGCAAGGATGCACCCGCAAGCTATCACCTCGCCGCGACGCTCGACGATGCGGCGGACGGGGTCACGCTGGTCACGCGCGGGTACGACCTGTTTCCCGCGACATCGATCCACCGCCTGCTTCAGGCGCTACTCGGCCTGCCGGTGCCGCGCTGGCACCATCACGGCCTGCTGCTCGACGACAGCGGCCAGAAGCTCGCCAAGCGCCGCGGTTCACCGTCTTTGGCCGACCGGCGGCGGGGCGGCGAAAACGGCCTGTTGCTTGCCGAGCAACTTCGCTTGCGCAAGTTTCCTGCTGGCATTTCGCTCGCGAGCGCCTAGATCGGACAGCGTTATGACAGCCTTCCTTACTATCCTCCTCGTCATTCTCATGGTCCTCGTGGTCGCCTCGCTAATCCGCGGGATCGTGGCCTTCCTCAAGAGCACCAAGATAGACCTCGAGGGCGGCGAGCAGCAGGACGCGACCGAGATGCAGCTCCTGCAGAACAAGATGATGTTCAACCGCATCAAGTACCAGGCGCTGGCGATCGTCGTGGTCGCGGTGATCCTCGCCATCGCGAACTAGGCCCTTGGTCAAGCTCAACAAGATCTACACCCGTACCGGCGACGACGGGACCACTGGCCTCGTCGACGGATCGCGCCTGCCCAAGCATGCCGCGCGGATGGAGGCGATCGGCGCGGTGGACGAGGCGAATTCCGCCCTCGGCCTGGCGGCGGTCGCGCTGGCAGACGGCCAGTTCGCCGAGCCGCTGTATCGCATCCAGAACGATTTGTTCGATCTCGGCGCCGACCTGGCGACGCCGGTCGGCGAGGGTGACGATTTCTCTCCCTCGGACATGGTCCTGCGCACGGTGTCGGCGCAGGTCGCATGGCTCGAGGGTGCCATCGACGCGGCCAACGCCCTGCTCGAACCGCTGACCAGTTTCGTGCTGCCCGGCGGCAGCGAGGCGGCGGCTCGGCTCCATGTCGCCCGTGCCGCCGCGCGCCGCGCCGAGCGCGCGATGACCGCGATGGCGGCCGAGGTGCCCACCAACCCGCAGGCGCTGGCCTATATCAACCGCCTGTCCGACTACCTTTTCGTGCTCGCCCGCGTCGCCAATGACGAGGGGCGGGGGGATGTGACCTGGGTTCCGGGGGCCAATCGCTGACGCGCCGCTAGCCAGCGCCCCCTCCCTTCGCTAGACCGCGCGCTTTGCTGCATATGCGAAGGGAATTTCGATGAACACGACGGTCGCCATCATCGGCGCGGGCCAGATGGGCTCGGGGATCGCGCAGACCGTGGCCGCGCACGGCATGGACGTGCTGCTGGCCGATGTCAGTCTCGACGTAGCCCAGAAGGCGCATGCCGGAATCGACAAGGCGCTGGGCAAGCTCGTCGGCAAGGGCAAGATCGAGATCACCGATGCCGAAGCGACGCTGAAGCGGATCACGCCGATCGCCGACTATTCGCCGATGAAGGATGCCGGCCTGATCATCGAGGCGGCGACCGAAAAGGAAGCGATCAAGCAGGCGATCTTCGAGAAGGCGGGGGAATTCCTCGCGACCGATGCGATCATGGCTTCGAACACCAGCTCGATCCCGATCACCCGCATGGCCAATTACGCGCCCGATCCGGCGCGCTTCATCGGGCTGCATTTCTTCAATCCGGTGCCGGTGATGAAGTTGATCGAGGTGATCCCCGGCCTCGCCACCGCGCAGGCGACCACCGACCGCACCACCGCCTTTGCGGAAAGCCTGGGCAAGGAAGTGGTTCTCAGCCAGGACGAGCCGGGCTTCGTCGTCAATCGCATCCTCCTGCCGATGATCAACGAGGCGATCTTCGTGCTCGGCCAGTCGACCGCGGATATCGAGGATATCGACAAGGGCTGCCGGCTCGGTCTCAACCACCCGATGGGACCGCTCCAGCTGGCCGATTTCGTCGGACTCGATACCTGTCTCGACATCATCATGGTGCTCTACAAGACCACCCGCGACGCCAAGTACCGCCCCGCGCCGCTGCTGGTGAAATATGTCGAGGCCGGCTGGCTCGGCCGCAAGACCGGGCGCGGCTTCTACGATTATTCGGGCGAGGAACCGGTGGCTACGCGGTAGTTTGTCGCTTGCGGTCGGGACCTCCGTCCTGACCTTTCTGCCCCAGCCCACGCCCCCACCCGGCCACCCATAAGATACGGTGCCGTGGGTGGCCGGGTGGGGGAGTGAGCCGGTGCAGCCGAAGGGGAAGCGCGGAGGCGCTTCACGCACGCAACAAGCAAGGAACTCTCCCGGCGTACCCATCGTTTCTCCAGCAAAGGAGATACTGCATGAGCACCTCGGATACCCTCCCGCCCGAAACGCATAACGACGAGCAGGACGACGAGCGCAGCCAGGCGCAGACCGTGTCCGAGGATGCCCGGCACGAGACGCCGGACAGCCCGACCGACAGCGAAAAGGGCGACAACACGTCCGGCCTGATGGGCGATTCGACGCAGGATACGATCGATCACATGCGCGACATGGAAAGTTCGGGTCGCGTCGACATGTCCGCCTATCGCGGCGAGGACAATCACGACGACAACGAGGACAAGTACGGCAAGGACGCGAAGGTCGATCCCGATCTGCCATCCGACGGCAGCTGATCAGCGCACCAGGCTGCCGTCGTTGAGGATCCACAGGCCCGCGGTCAGGATCACCGCGCCGGCGGCCACCGCATAGGCAAGAAGGCGGAAGTTCGGGGTCGAGACGGCCTCGAAGCGATGCGCATCGAGCTTGGCCATGGTGTGACAAGCGCGGCGCTGTGCGGTGATCGCCAGCCAGCCCCCGGCGAGAATGAACACCGTAGCGATGGCCTTCGCGAGCCAGGGCGGGTCGAAGGCGCCGAACACCGCCTTGAAGCCGAGCCCGATACCGATCGCGGCGAAGGCGGTGCGCATCCATCCGGCGAAGGTGCGCTCCATCGCCATGATGTTGCGATCCTCGGCAAGATCGGTGCGCAGTTCGGCCCAATGGGTCGACTTGTCGACATCGCTGTCGCTGGGAGGATCGTCCTGCGCCATGGCTCCATCCATGCGCGAAGCCGGTATCCGGTTCAACCCCGACGAAAGGCGTCCTAGCGTTCGTCCGCCTTTGCCTGCGCCTTGAGCGCGTAGAGCATGTCGAGCGCCTCGCGCGGCGAGAGCGCGTCGATGTCGAGCGCATCCAGCGCGCTGCGCAGCTGGTCGGGCTCTTCCTCCTGCGCCTGCGCGGAGACCGCGAAGAGCGGCAATTCGCCCAGACCCGCGCCGAGCCCGCCGGTCGCCTCGCGACCCTTTTCGAGCTTGTCGAGCACCGCCTTGGCGCGGCGGATGACCGGGGCGGGGACGCCCGCCAGCTTGGCCACCGAAAGGCCGTAGCTGCGGTCGGCCGCGCCCTTGGCCAGCTCGTGCAGCAGCACCAGATCGCCCTTCCATTCGCGCGCGCGGACATGGTGGAGGCTCAGCGCATCGCATGTTTCGGCGAGGCGGCTGAGTTCGTGATAGTGCGTCGCGAAGAGGCAGCGGCACTTGAGCTGCTCGTGCACCGTCTCGACCACCGCCCAGGCGAGCGCCATGCCGTCGTAGGTCGAGGTTCCGCGTCCGACCTCGTCGAGGATGACGAAGCTGCGTGTCGTCGCCTGGCTCAGGATCGCAGCGGTCTCGACCATCTCGACCATGAAGGTGGAACGCCCGCGGGCCAGATTGTCCGAAGCGCCCACCCGGCTGAACAGCCGATCGGCGAGGCCCACGCGGGCCGAGGTGGCGGGAACGAAGCTGCCCGCCTGCGCGAGCAGGAGGATGAGCGCGTTCTGCCGCAGGAAGGTCGACTTGCCGCCCATGTTAGGGCCGCCGATCAGCCACAGCCGGTCGTCGCTACCGAGCGAGCAGTCGTTGGCGACGAAGCGCTCGCCGCCCTTGGCCAGCGCCTGCTCGACCACAGGGTGCCGTCCGCCGCTGACTTCGAGACAGGGCTCGTCGAGCATCTCGGGTCGTGCCCAGTCGCCCTCGACCGCGCGTTCGGCGAGGGCCGCGCAGACGTCGATCCGGGCAAGCGCGGCGGCAGTCGCGGCGATCGCCTCGCGCGCGGCAACCACCTCGCCGACCAGCTCCTCGAAATGCGACTCTTCCGCCGCCAGCGCATGCGCGCCCGCCTCGGCGATCCGCGTCGCTTCCTCGTGCAGGCCGAGCGAGTTGAACCGCACCGCGCCGGCCATGGTCTGACGGTGGGTGAAGCCGCTGTCGGCGGCCATCAGCTTGTCGCCGTGCTTGGCCGGCACCTCGATGAAATAGCCGAGAACCTTGTTGTGCTTGATCTTGAGCGAGGGCGTTTCGGTCTGCTCGCGATACTTGCTCTCGAGCGCGGCGATCGCCTTGCGTGCATTGCCGCTCGTCTCGCGCAGTGCGTCGAGCGCATGGTCGTATCCCGCCGCGATGAAGCCGCCCTGGCTGCGTTCGGTCGGGGGCGAGGGCACCAGTGCGCGGGCGAGGTGGTCGACCAGCGCGGCATGGCCGCCGAGCGCATCGCCCACGCGGCGGAGCAGCGCGGGGAGGTCGGCGCTGCCGGCGAGCATCTCGCGCACGCGTCGCCCCTCGGCGAGACCATCGCGGATCTGGCCGAGATCGCGCGGAGACCCGCGCCCGGCGACGAGCCTTCCGAGCGCGCGGCCGATGTCGGGCGCCTGCCGCAGAACGCCGCGCAGGTCGGCACGCAACAGGGGATCGGAATGGAAATGCTGGACCCCGGCGAGCCGCTCCTCGATCGCGGAACGGTCGGCGAGCGGCGCCGAGAGGTCCTCGGCCAGCTGTCTCGCACCCGCGCCGGTGGCACAGCGGTCGACGCAGGCGATCAGACTGCCCGCGCGCCCGCCGCCCTGCGCCTCGAGGATTTCGAGACTGGCGCGAGTCGCCGCGTCCATCGCCAGATGCGCGCCGCTGCCGCGCGCGACCGGTGGGAGGAGGAAGGGCAGGCTGCCGCGCCCGGCGTGGTCGAGATAGGCGATCAATCCGCCCGCCGCGGCCAGCATCGGCCGGGTGAAGCTCCCGAGTCCATCGAGCGTGGCGACGCCGTGGATCGCCTTCAGCCGCGCTTCGCCCTCCTCGCTGCGAAAGTCGGCGCGCGGGCGGGCGATCACTTCACCAAGCGACTGATCCCAGTCCTCGGGCGCCACGACTTCGCTCGCGCCGAGACGCGCGAGCGCTGCGTCGAGCGCTTGCGGAGCGCATTCCTCGAGCTCCATCCGCCCGGTCGAAATGTCGCAGGCAGCCAGCCCGACGCCGTCGCGCAGCGGTGCCACGGCCACCAGCAGGTTCGCCCGTCGCGGTTCGAGCAGCGCCTCTTCGGTCAGCGTGCCCGCGGTGACGAAGCGCACGATGTCGCGCGCCACCAGCGCCTTGGACGAGGGCGTGCCCTCGCGCTTGGCGCGGGCCTTGGCTTCGTCGGGCGTTTCGGTCTGCTCGGCGATCGCAACGCGGCAACCGCCCTTGATGAGGCGTGCGAGGTAGCCTTCCGCCGCATGGACGGGGACGCCGCACATCGGCACTGGTTCGCCGCCATGTTCGCCGCGCGTGGTCAGTGCGATGTCGAGAATGCCCGCGGCGGTCTTCGCGTCGTCGAAGAACAGTTCGAAGAAGTCGCCCATGCGGTAGAACAGCAGCGCGTCGCCGGCCTCGCGCTTGAGGGCGAGATATTGCTGCATCATCGGGGTGGGCTGGCCTGACATGCCCCCGGGCCTAGCGAGCGCGGCGGCGATTCGGGAGTCGCGCGGGGTGCCCTTTCCCCTATGACTTCGCGGCGCGAGCGGTTAGGGGCGGGGGCCAGCGAGACGAGGACCCCTATGGCTGACGAAAAAACCGCATTCAACACCCGCGAAGCGCTGTTCTACCACGAGACGATCCGCCCCGGTAAGATCGAGATCATCGCCTCCAAGCCGATGGCGACGCAGCGCGACCTCAGCCTCGCCTACTCGCCGGGCGTTGCGGCCCCTGTGGAAGCGATCGCGGCCAACCCCAAGGATGCGGCGCGCTACACCGCCCGCTCGAACCTCGTCGCGGTGATCTCCAACGGCACCGCCATCCTCGGCCTCGGCAATCTCGGTGCACTCGCCTCGAAGCCGGTGATGGAAGGCAAGGCGGTGCTGTTCAAACGCTTCGCCGATGTCGACTCGATCGATCTCGAACTCGATACCGAGGATCCGGACAAGTTCATCGAGGCGGTCGCGCTGATGGAGCCGAGCTTCGGCGGCATCAACCTCGAAGACATCGCCGCGCCCGAATGCTTCATCATCGAGCAGGCGCTGCGCGAGCGGATGAACATCCCGGTCATGCATGACGACCAGCACGGCACGGCGATCATTTCGGCGGCGGGGCTGATCAATGCCTGCCACCTGACCGGGCGCGACCTCAAGGACGTGAAGATGGTGGTCAACGGGGCGGGGGCCTCGGCGCTCGCCTGTACCGCACTGATCAAGTCGGTCGGCGTGCGGCACGAGAACGTGATCGTCTGCGACCGCGCCGGCCCGATCTATCCGGGCCGCGACAATGTCGACCAGTGGAAGAGCGCGCATGCCGTCGAAACCGAGGCGCGCAGCCTCGAAGAGGCCCTAGTCGGCGCCGATGTCTTCCTCGGACTCTCCGCCGCCGGCGCGCTGAAGCCCGAATGGGTCGCCAAGATGGCCGACAAGCCGATCATCTTCGCCATGGCCAACCCGGTGCCCGAGATCATGCCCGAGGAGGCCAAGGCGGTGCGCCCCGACGCGATCATCGCCACCGGACGCAGCGACTATCCCAACCAGGTCAACAACGTGCTCGGCTTCCCCTTCATCTTCCGCGGCGCGCTCGACGTTCAGGCGACCGCGATCAACGAGGAGATGAAGGTCGCTGCCGCGCGCGCCATCGCCGAACTCGCGCGCGAGCGCGTGCCCGATGAGGTCGCCGCCGCCTATGGCGTCAGCCACCAGTTCGGCGAGGAATACATCATCCCTGCGCCCTTCGATCCGCGTCTCATGGAGGTGGTCTCGAGCGCGGTCGCCAAGGCGGCGATGGACAGCGGTGTGGCGCAGGCGCCGATCGAGGACTTCGATGCCTATCGCCTCGCGCTGAAGGCACGCCTCAACCCGACCACCGCCGCGCTCACCAATATCTACGAGCAGGCCAAGGCCAACCCCAAGCGGATGGTCTTCGCCGAGGCAGAGGAGGACGTCGCGCTGCGCGCCGCGATCCAGTTCCGCGACTTCGGCTATGGCGAGCCGATCCTCGTCGGGCGGACCGAGAAGGTGCTCGAAAAGCTCGCCGAACTCGGCGTCGACGATCCCGACGACTGGATCATCGAAAACTCGGCCGTGTCGGACAAGGTGCCGGCGATGGTCGACTATCTCTACAAGCGCCTCCAGCGGCGCGGCTATACCGAGCGCGACGTCGGCCGGATGGTCAACCAGGAGCGCAACGTCTTCGCCGCGCTGCTGGTTGCGCTGGGTCACGGCGATGCGATGATTTCGGGGCTGACCCGCACCTTTGCGCAGACCGCGCGCGAGGTCGGCCGCGTGCTCGACCCCAAGCCGGGCGCGGTACCCTTCGGGATACACATGATGATCGGCAAGAACACCACCGTGTTCCTCGCCGACACCACGATCAACGAGCGCCCGACGGCCGAACAGCTGGCGCATATTGCCAGGGAAACCGCCGCGGTCGCGCGCCGCATGGGGCACGAACCGCGCGTCGCCTTCCTCTCCTATTCGACCTTCGGCAATCCCTCGGGTCAGTGGCTCGACAACATCCGCGATGCGGTGGCGATCCTCGACGCCGAAGAACCCGGGTTCGAGTACGAAGGCGAAATGGCGCCCGATGCCGCGCTCAACCCCAAGGTGATGCAGCTCTATCCCTTCAGCCGCCTCTCGGGCCCTGCGAACGTGCTCGTCATGCCCGGGCTGCAGTCGGCCAATCTCTCGGCCAAGCTGCTGCGCGAGCTGGCCGGTGAGACCACCGTCGGCCCGATGATGATCGGGATGGAGAAGCCGGTCCAGATCGCCCCGATGACTGCGATCGCGCCCGACGTGCTCACGCTGGCGGTGCTGGCAAGCGCTGGAGTGGTGGGCTAAAGCGATGATCGCCTGCCAGCGCGACCGCTTCGCCATCCCCGACGAGGTGCACTACCTCAACTGCGCCTATATGGCGCCGCTCGCGCACAAGGTGAGCGAAGCAATGGTCGAAGGCGCACGGCTGAAGGAGCAGCCGTGGGATTTTCGCCCAGGTGACTTCTTCTCGGTGGCCGAGCGTTTCCGGACCACTGCCGGTCGGCTGGCGCAGGTCGATGCCGAGTGCGTCGCGATCGTGCCATCGGTCAGCTATGCTCTGGCCACCGCCGCCGCCAATCTCTCCTTTGCCGAGGGGCAGCAGATCGTCACGCTGGCCGACCAGTTCCCCTCCAACGTCTATCCCTGGCGCGAGCTTGCCGCTCGCCGCGGAGGCGAGGTGGTGGCGGTGCGGCGTCCGTCGCAGGATTGCTGGACCGATGCGGTGCTCGAAGCAATCGGTACGGACACGGCGATCGTCGCGCTGCCGCACAATCACTGGGCCGACGGGCGGGTGGCGGACCTCGTCGCGGTCGGGGAGAAGTGCCGGTCGGTCGGCGCCGCGCTGGTGCTCGACCTGACGCAGTCGCTTGGGGCGATGCCGCTCGATTTCGCCGCGGTGCAGCCTGATTTCGCCGTAGCCGCCTGCTACAAATGGCTCATGGGCCCCTACGGCATAGGCATGCTCTACGTCGCCCCGCAGCACCATTCGGGCCGCCCGATCGAGTACAATTGGATCAATCGCGCCGGGTCGGAGGATTTCGCGCGGCTGGTCGACTATCGTGCCGATTACCAGCCCGGCGCGCGGCGCTTCGACATGGGCGAGAAATCCAACCCGCCCCTGCTGATCGGGGCGACCGCAGCGCTCGAATTCCTGCTCGAATTCGGGGTCGACGCGATTGCCGAGACGCTTGGCGCGGCGACGCAGCGAATCGCGGACGAAGCCAGCGAACTTGGCCTCCAATCGGCGTCGATTGGGACACGCGCACCGCATTTCCTCGCGCTCGAATTCCCCGATGGCGTGCCCGAGGGACTTACCGATCGCCTTGCCCAAGCACAGGTGTATGTGTCGCTGCGCGGCCAGTCGCTGAGGGTGACCCCGCATCTCTACAATAGCGAGGCTGATAGCGAGGCGCTCATCGCGACCCTGCGGGACTGTCTCGCCTAGTCCTCTTCGTCGACATAGGCCGACAGGTCGACATGGTAGTGCTTCGAGTTTTTCGGATCGACCCGCACGGGGACGTCCTTGCCCGATAGCTGCTCGCTCAAGTCGACCCAGACCGGATCGCTGGTGAAGCTCGTCTGCTTGCCGGTGAGGGGATGGCTCGCTTGTGCAGCGACGCGCCACGGGCTGCGTCCGTTCACCGTGGTGCTCGTATCGCGGTAACATTCGACGAACTTCGCGTCGATCGGCACGCCGACCCGCTTCAGCCGCGAGACGATCAGGCGACGGCGAAAATAGAAGTAGCAGGTGACCCAGCCCACGGTCGCGAAGATGCCTCCGAAGACAAGCAGGAAGACCGGCAGCATCCAGCGCCCGGAGAAGTCGTCGATCAGCGCTTTTTCGGGCGTGTCGGGAAGGTAGATGATCTGAACCTTCTCGCCGCGCGAATAGCTTGGCGGGTTGCTGCCGGAACTGGCGTTGTAGGTATGAGGTCGCCGATCGCGATCGCGGAACTCGACCACGGGAGAATATGTCCCGCCGCCTTCGCTGTCCGAGCTGAATTCGAGATCCACCACGATCCCCTCGGTGCGGATCCCGCCATCGATGATCGCCTGGTTCGAACGCCAGGACCAGACCCCGCCGGCCATGATTGCCGATCCGACCAGTCCGAACGCCAGACCCATCCACATGACGAATTTGGGCATGCGATGCTACTCCCTCCGCCGCCACCCTAGCGCGGTGGGAAGCGCAATGACCAGAGTGGCTTGCCGATGGTTAAAAGGGCAGGTCCTTGCCCGCATAGTCGGCGTAGCGGAAGCCCGCACCGCTCGCTCCTTCGAGGACATCGGCAAGACCCTTGACGCTTTCGGAGACGCTCAAGGGGGCCTGCGGGCCGCCCATGTCGGTCTGCACCCAGCCCGGATGGAGCGCGAGCGTGGCGATCCCGCGCGGACCGGCATCCTGTTCGGCCACGCCCTTGGCGAGCATGTTGAGCGCTGCCTTGCTGCTGCGATAGAGTTCGTAACCGCCCGAGCTGTCGGCGATCGATCCCATCAGCGAGGTCATGAAGCCGAGCGTGCCGCCATCCTTGACCGCGGGCAGCAGCGTCTTCGCCGCGCGCACCGGGCCGAAGGCATTGGTCATCATCACCTCGGCGACCTCTTCGGCACTGGCCTGCTCGCTCGACTGGTGGCGTGCGCCGGTAATGCCCGCATTGACGAAGAGGACGTCGAGTTCGCCTGCGCCGAAGCCGAGATCGGCATAGCTCGCCGGATCGGTCACGTCGCAGGTGACGATCCGCAGCGCGTCGCAGGCGAGTGCATGCAATTCCCCGCTGTGCCCGCGCTCGCTGGCGACGACCCGCCAGCCTCGGCCGAGAAACTCGCGCACCAGCCCGAGCCCGAGTCCTCGCGATGCGCCGAGAATGAAGATTGTCCTGTCGCTCATGGTCCGTCTCTTTCCGTTCGATTTCGATCACGCCGCGTTCGGCTCGCCGCATTGCCACCTGATTCCGTCTGCCGGTTCATCGCTGCGCAAGCGCCCAGGTTCCAACGGCGTTGCGGGGGCAGACTAACGCACCCGAAAGGAAGTGAAATGAAAAAGACAATCGCAGCGGCCGCAATCCTCGCCGGTGCCATGGTCGCAGCGCCGGCGATGGCGCAGGACAGCAACACCGCTCCGGGCGGTTTCTATGTCGGCGCGCTCGCCGGCTACGAAGGTCTCAATGTCGATTCGGCCGACAACAGCGTCACCGCCGATGCCGATTCGGCCGTCTACGGCGTCACCGCCGGCTACGACTTCTCGCTCGGCAGTGCTTTCGTCGGCGTCGAGGGCGAACTGTCGAAGAGCGGCGGTTCGACCGAATTCCCGAGCAGCTTCGGCGGCGCCCGCGACGGGCTCGAGGCCGAAGGCCAGTACTATGTCGGCGCACGCGCCGGCTTCGCGCTGACCCCGGGCATCGCAGCCTACGGCAAGGTCGGCTACACCGCGCTCGACACCAAGGCGTTCACGTCCGCCGGTTCGCTCGACGAGCTCAAGGAAAACGCCAGCGGCCTGCGCTTCGGCGGCGGCCTGCAGGTCCAGCTGCCCGGACCGCTCGAAGGTCGCCTCGAATACCGTCGTTCGCGCTACAACGATGTCGGCGGTGACGTCGGCGATGCGACCACCGACCAGGTCGTCGCGGGCGTCGGCCTGCGCTTCTAAGGCGCCGATCGGTTTCGAACTATCCGGGGGCCGTCCGGGAGACCGGGCGGCCCCTTGTCATTTGCGCCGGAAGCGGAAGTACCAGACCTCGTGGCCGTAGACCGTGCGCGCCTTGTGTTCGTAGCGCGTCTCGGGCCAGCCCGAGGGGCGATTTTCCCAGCTCGCGCGGCCCTCCACCTGCCATTCGAACTCGTCGGTGAAGCGGCGCATCACCATCAGCGCGTGGCGCAGATAGACCGGGTGATCGGTGCCGAAGCGAAATTCGCCGCCCGGCTTGAGCTTGTCCGCGATCATGCGCACCGGCCCGTCGTTCATCATCCGCCGCTTGGCGTGCTTGGCCTTCGGCCAAGGGTCGGGATGGAGCAGGTAGACCATGGTCAGCGCGCCATCGGGCACGCGGCGCAGCACCTCGAGCGCGTCGCCATGGTGGATACGGACATTGGCCAGCGTCCGGTCGCGGACGTGGGTCAGCGCCTGCGCCACGCCGTTGACGAAGGGCTCGGCACCAATGAAGCCATGGTCGGGCAGCAGGTCGGCGCGCTCGGCCATGTGCTCGCCGCCGCCGAAGCCGATCTCGAAATGGAGCGGGCGATCGAAGCCGAAGAGCGCTTCCGAGGTTACCGGGCCTTCGGGGGGAACCGCAATCTGCGGCAGCAACCTCTCGACCAGCTCCTGCTGAGAGGCGCGCAGCGGCTTGCCCTGGCTGCGGCCGTAGAGCCGGTTGAGCGTGGTCGGATCGCCTTCCTTATATGCTGACATGCGCCGCGCCGTAGCGCCATCATCCCCAGGCCGTCCAGAGTCCGTAGGCACTGGTGATGCTCAGCGCGATGCCGACGAGGATCAGCATGAGCTTGGGGCTGAAGTGCTTGGCCGCCATCGCGCCGAAGGGCGCCGCGGCGATGCCGCCGATGATCAGGCCCAGCGTCGGTCCGGCGATATGCGAAATGCCGAGGTGGTAGACGAAGCTCGCCGAGATGCTCAGCGTAAGAAAGAATTCGACCGAATTGACCGTGCCTACGACCTTGCGCGGGTCGGCGCCCTGGACGAGCAGGTTGGAGGTCACCACCGGGCCCCAGCCGCCGCCGCCCGCCGCGTCGAGAAACCCGCCGACCAAGCCGAGCGGTGCGACGTGCTTCGCCTCGCGCAGCTTTGGCGGGTAGAGCACGCCGCGCACCAGCAGCCAAACGCCGATGCCCGCCAGATAGGCCAGCACGAAGGGCTTGATCGTCTCGCCGTCGATCGAGGTGAGCAGATAGGTTCCTACAAGCCCCCCGATCACGCCGGGGATCAACAGCCGCAGGAACAGTCGCCCGTCGATATTGCCGTGCAGCAGATGGCTGATGCCCGAGGTCGCGGTGGTGAAGCATTCGACCAGGTGGACCCGCTGCGAGGCGAGCGCGGGCGGCACGCCGAGCAGGCCGACCATCAGAGTGTTGGTGATGACCCCGAAGGCCATGCCCAACGCTCCGTCGACCATCTGCGCTGCAAAACCGATGAGGATGAAGGGGACGATGGGCCCCAGATCGAAACCGAACACCTCCATTGCGGGGGCGGGCCTTTCGCTGTTGATACCCGCGGCCTCTACTGCGATTCGCGTGCCGCTGCGAGATAGAAAATCTGCGTAACTCGGGTGCTTGGGAAGATTCGCGCTGCTACCCCATTGCGGTGAGCGCCGGACAAAGAAAAACGCCCGGCAGCCGAAGCTCCGGGCGTCTCTCGCATTCCCGTCCGTGGAATTCGCTATCAGGCCGCTTCGGCCTCTTCGTTCGGGTCGCGCAGCACGTAGCCGCGGCCCCAGACGGTCTCGATGTAGTTCTCGCCGCCGCAGGCATGGCTCAGCTTCTTGCGCAGCTTGCAGATGAACACGTCGATGATCTTCAGTTCGGGCTCGTCCATCCCGCCGTAGAGATGGTTGAGGAACATTTCCTTGGTCAGCGTGGTGCCCTTGCGCAGCGAAAGCAGCTCGAGCATCGCGTATTCCTTGCCGGTCAGGTGGACGCGGGCGCCATCGACCTCGACCGTCTTGGCGTCGAGGTTGACCGCCAGCTTGCCGGTACGGATGACCGATTGGCTGTGGCCCTTCGAGCGGCGGACGACGGCATGGATGCGGGCGACCAGCTCTTCGCGGTGGAAGGGCTTGGTGACGTAGTCGTCGGCGCCGAAGCCGAAGCTGCGGATCTTGCTGTCCATTTCGGCGATGCCCGAAAGGATCAGGACCGGCGTCTGCACCTTGGCCACGCGCAGCTTCTTGAGCACGTCGTAACCATGCATGTCGGGCAGGTTCAGGTCGAGCAGGATGATGTCGTAATCATAGAGCTTGCCGAGGTCCAAGCCCTCTTCGCCGAGATCGGTCGAGTAGACGTTGAAGCCCTCGGTCGTGAGCATGAGCTCGATAGCCTTGGCGGTCGTCGGCTCGTCTTCGATCAGCAGTACGCGCATCGTAAGTCCCCTGTATGACCGCCGGTCTCTAGCGGTAACCCCAGAAAAGGGATGTTGTACTCTATTAACCACACAACATCTGAACGGAAAAGGTTAACGCGGCGTAAATCGCGTTAACTTTTTTCACGTGGTCCATGGGGATTACAGCGCGGCGAGTTTCTTTTGGCGCCGGCGCTGCGCGCTCGAGCCGATTCCGATCGCCTCGCGATACTTGGCCACGGTGCGCCGGGCGAGGTCGAACCCCTCCGCATTGAGCAGCTCGGCGAGCTTCTGGTCGGACAGGACCTTTTTCGGATCCTCGCCCTCGCACAAGGCCTTGATACGCGCCTTGATCGCTTCCGACGAGGCGCCTTCGCCATCGGCCGCAGCGACGCCGCTGGAGAAGAAATATTTGAGCTCGAATGTGCCGCGCGGGCAGGAGAGGTATTTGTTGCTGGTGACCCGGCTGACGGTGCTCTCGTGCATCTCGCTCTGCTCGGCCACTTCGCGCAGCGTCAGCGGGCGCATCGCGGTAACCCCTTGGCGAAAGAAGCCCTCCTGCCTCTTAACGATTTCGGCGGCGGTCTTGAGGATCGTCTTCTGTCGTTGGTCGAGCGCGCGGATGAGCCAGTCAGCCTCGCCCAGCTGTTCGTTGAGCCAGCTCTGCGAAGCCTTGTCGCGGGCACCCGATTTCAGCTCGAGATAATATTCGCGATTGACCACGAGCCGGGGCAGGCTCGCCTCGTTGAGGCGGATGTCCCAACCATCCTTGCTTGGCGTGATCAGCACGTCGGGCACGATGGCCGACTGCGCACTGCCGCCGAAGGCGAGCCCCGGCTTGGGGTCGTAGCCACGCAATTCGGCGAGCATGTCGGCGAAATCCTCGTCGTCGACTTCGCACATGCGCTTGAGCCGCGTGACGTCGCCAGCCGCGACGAGGTCGAGATTGTCGATCAGCCGCGCCATGCAGGGATCGTAGCGATCGGCTTCGCGCGCCTGCAGCGCCAGACATTCGGCGAGCGTGCGCGCACCGACGCCGGTCGGATCGAGCGACTGGACCGTTTCCAGCGCGCGTTCCGCCTCGACCAGCGGAACACCGAGTTCGTCCGCGATGACGCGAAGCTCGGTGGGGAGGTAACCGGCCTCGTCGAGCTCGCCGATGATCCTCAGCGCGACCAGCGCCTCGCGCGCGTCATGCGCCACGGCACCGATCTGGTCGGAAAGATGTTCGGCAAGCGTGGGACCGTTGGCCGACCGATTCTCGAGATCGGGCAACTCGCCCGTACCGCCGCCGATATCGCCGCGGCTCCAATCGCCGCCCTCTCCCTGGGCAAGATCCCCCGGAGCGGCTTCGGGGTCGAGCGCATGGTCGGCGATGTCGAGCGCATTGTCGCCGTCGAAATCGGGCGCGCTGTCGTGTTCCGAGGGTTCGGGGGAGGTATCGCCGCCGACCTCGTGGCGGATCTCGCCCATTTCGAGCAGCGGGTTCGATTCGAGCGTCTCGGCAACGAAGGTCTCGATTTCGAGATTGGACAGCGCCAGCAGCTTGATCGCCTGCTGCAGCTGCGGCGTCATCACCAGCGACTGGGTTTGCCGGATGTCTAGGCGCGGACCCAGCGCCATGCGTCAACTCCCGTCGGCTTCGCGCGTCACAGTGTGAAACTCTCGCCGAGATAGAGCCGGCGGACGTTCTCGTCCGCCACCAGCGCCTCGGGCGTGCCCGCGAACAGCACCTGGCCGCCGTAGATGATGCAGGCGCGGTCGACGATCTCGAGCGTTTCGCGCACATTGTGGTCGGTGATGAGCACGCCGATGCCGCGCGTCTTCAAATCCTTCACCAGGTCGCGGATGTCGCTGATCGAGAGGGGGTCGATCCCGGCGAAGGGCTCGTCGAGCAGCATGATCGACGGCTTGGCGGCCAGCGCGCGGGCTATCTCGCAGCGACGCCGTTCGCCGCCCGAGAGCGCCATGGCGGGGCTCGCGCGGAGCCGGGTCAACCCGAATTCCTCGAGCAGCCGTTCGAGCTCGGCCGCGCGAGTCTCGGCATCGGGTTCGACCATCTCGAGCACGCAGTTGATGTTCTGCTCGACCGTCATGCCGCGGAAGATGCTGGTTTCCTGCGGGAGATAGCCGAGGCCGAGGATCGCGCGGCGATACATCGGCAGCTTGGTCACATCCTCGCCATCCATGAGGATGCGCCCGGCATCGGGACGGACGAGGCCCATGATCGAATAGAAGCAGGTCGTCTTGCCGGCACCGTTGGGTCCGAGCAGACCGAGCACCTCGCCCTTGCCGACCGAGAGTGAAATATCGGTCAGGACCGCGCGCTTGTCATAGCTCTTGGCGATCGAAACCACCTCGAGTCCGCCCTGCGGGATCGGCGGGGCGGCATCGTGCACCGCATCGTATTCCGGGCTCGTCTGGATATCGGCCATGGGCCGCGACATAGCATGCACATCGGCCTTGAAAACCCGTGCAAAAGGCTTTTTCGACGAATTGGCAGGATTCGTGCATGATCCGCCTCCTGCAATCGGTGCAGCGTTGACAGAGCGCTTGCGCAGGATTGCTTGCCAGCAGGCCACAATTTTGAAACAATGCTCTCCGGGAAGAGAAAACAGGGGAGAGACGCCTTGAACGACGCGCTTCATGACGATCATATCGCCACCGGGCACACGGCACGCCGCGGACGCGACTGGCGCAAGGCGATGAGCGACAATGTGGCGCTGGCGCTGCTCGTTTACACCGCTCTCCAGATCTTCATGACCGTCGGCGCAATGAAACAGGGCGCATCCTCGATCCTTCCCTACCTCGCGCTTATCGTCCTTGTCGGGGGGATCATCCCCGCCTGCCGCTGGTTCGAACGCCGCTGGGTCGGGCTGAGCGACGACGAAGCCGCCGATATCGAGCGCAAGCCCGCATTCCGGCGCGACCAGATCATGCTGTGGGCGCTGGCCATCGGCCTGCCGGTGGCGCTGACCGCCTTCTTCAAGCTGGCTTTTTCCTGACCGGACCGGCGGTTGCCAGCGCGCCGCGCGCGGCCTACTTCGCGCGCATGATTTCTCAACATCGGCTTTTGCCATGATCGGCGTCGACGCAGCGCTCGCCCGCTGCCACGAGCTCGTCGACCTCGCGCGCCGGATGGGGGCCGATGCCGCCGATGCCGTCGCACGGGCCTCCTCTTCCGAAAGCGTCGGGGTGCGGCTCGGCGCGCTCGAGGAGGTCGAGCGGTCGGAGAGCGAGGAGGTCGGCCTCAGGGTCTTCGTCGGGCGCCGTTCGGCATCGATCAACACCAGCGATTTCGCACCCGAGGGGCTTGAGCTGCTGGCGCAGCGCGCGGTCGAGATGGCGCGGCTGGCACCCGAAGATCCCTATGGCGGGCTGGCTCCCTCCGAGGCGCTGTTCGCGGGCGAACCACGCGATCTCGATCTGGTCGATGCGGCCGCGCCCGCGCCCGAGGAGTTGCGCGCGGCCGCGCTCGCCACCGAGGATGCGGCGCGCGCCGTCGCGGGCGTGACCAATTCGAACGGCGGCAGTGCCTCCTATTCGCGCTCGGTCTTCGCGCTGGTCACCAGCAACGGCTTTGCGCGCGGCCATGCGGGCGGATCGCACTCGCTTTCGGCCAGCGTGGTCGCGGGCGAGGGCGGCGACAAGCAGACCGACTATGCCTATCGCACGCAGCGCCACCGCAGCGATTTGCCCGACCCGGCCGAAATCGGTCGCGAGGCGGGCGAACGCGCGGTGCGCAAGCTCGCGCCCGTCTCGATCCCCTCGGGCCGCATGCCGGTGGTGTTCGATCCCCGCGTGGGCGGTGGCGTGCTCGGCCATTTGCTCGGCGCGATGGGCGCTCCCTCGATCGCCCGCAAGGCGAGCTTCCTGATCGGTCGCGAGCAGGACCAGCTGTTCGACACTGCGATCAAGGTGCTCGAGGATCCGCATCGCCTGCGCGGACTGCGCTCGCGCAATTACGATGGCGAAGGGGTGGCGAGCGTGCCGCGCGCGCTGGTCGATGCCGGGCAGGTCACCGGCTGGCTGACCAATGTCGCCAGCGCCGCGCAGCTCGGGCTGCAGCTCTCCGGCCATGCCAGCCGGGGCAGTGGCGGCGCGCCGGGCATCTCCGTCGGCAATGTCTACCTCGAGGCGGGCGAACCGAGTGTTGCCGAACTCATCGCCGATATCGAGGACGGGCTCTACGTCACCGACCTCTTCGGGCAAGGGGTCAATCTCGTCACCGGCGACTACAGCCGCGGGGCGAGCGGCTTGCGCATTCGCGGCGGCGAGCTCGCCGAGCCGGTTGCCGAGATCACCATCGCCGGGACCCTGCCCGACATGTTCCGCGCGTTGGTGCCGGCGGACGATCTCGAATTCCAGCGCGGCATCGACGTGCCCACCTTCCGCATCGACGGCATGGCGATCGCCGGCACATGATCATGCGGCTGCTCCTGCTGCTCGCATGGGGGCTGGCGATCTCCGTGCCGGCCCACGCGCAGCTCCCGGAGCTCGACCAGCCGACCGAAGCGGCCAGCCCGGAAGCACCCGCTCCCGCCCAGACGATCGCCACCACGCAGGATAGCGGTGCCGACGCCAAGATCGCCGAGCGCATCGCGGGCATCTTCGCCGAGCTGCCCGCCTTCTCCTCGGTATCCGTGGCCGTTGCACAGGGTGTGGTGACGCTGTCGGGCACGGTGCCGCAGCAGGCCGATATCGCCCGCGCCGAGGCCATCGCCGGCCGCGTATCGGGGGTGGTTACGGTCGAGAACCGGCTCGAGCGCGACCTGTCGATTTCGTCGGAGAGCGGCGGCATCGCCACGCTCGCCGATCGCTGGGAGGGGCTGGTGAAGCTGCTTCCGCTGATCGCGCTGGCGCTCGCGGTCTGGGCCGGGATCACGCTTGTCGGCTATCTCATCGCGGGGCTCGAGCGCCTGTGGCACCGCCTCGCGCCCAACTCCTTCCTCGCCGAACTGATCGCCAGCGCAATCCGCTTCATCTTCGCGATCGTCGGCCTCGTGGTCGCGCTCGACATGGTCGGGGCGAGCGCATTGCTCGGCGCGGTGCTCGGCGGGGCGGGCGTGGTCGGCATCGCGCTCGGCTTCGCGATGCGCGACACGATCGAGAACTATGTCGCCTCGCTGATGCTGAGCCTGCGCCAGCCCTTCCGCGCCAACGACTGGGTGGTGATCGACGACAAGGAAGGGCGCGTCATCCGGCTGACCAGCCGCGCCACGATCCTGATGACGCTCGAGGGCAACCACCTGCGTATTCCCAACGGGCAGGTGTTCCGCGCGGTGATCCTCAACTACACGCGCAATCCGCAGCGCCGGTTCGATTTCGACCTTGGCGTCGATGCCGACGACGATGCCGATGCGGCCCGCCAACTGGGCCGCGAGACGCTCGCCGGGCTGCCCTTCGTGCTCGGCGATCCCGCGCCCGAGGCGCGGGTGATCGAGGTCGGCGAGAGTAATGTGGTGCTTCGTTTCCTCGGCTGGATCGACCAGCGCGAGGCCGATTGGTACAAGGCGCGTAGCGGCGCGATCCTGGCGGTCAAGGCGGCGCTCGAGGACGGCGGCTTCGCGCTGCCCGAGCCGATCTATCGCCTGCGCTTCGACGCGCGCACCCAGCCGCTGCCCCTGGCGACCACGCGCGAGCGTGCGGCTTCACCCGCCGACACTGCCCCACCGAAAAAGCCTGCGCCGGCAGCAGCGGTGGCGGACGTCACCCCGCAGGAGGAGATCAGCGAAATGGTCGAGGCCGAACGCCGCCAGGCCAAGGGTGCGAGCGAGAAGGATCTGCTCGACACCTCGCGCCCGGTCGAATGAGCCGGCCCGCATGAAAAGGGGGCGCCTCGCGGCGCCCCTATGATGTCACTTGGCCTTGTCGGCTTCGTAGCGTTCGATCGCCTCGATCACGATCTGCCGCGCTTCGGCGGCATCGCCCCAATTGCCGATCCGCACCCACTTCTCGCTTTCGAGATCCTTGTAGTGGGTGAAGAAGTGCTCGATCTGCTGGAAGATGATCGAGGGCAGGTCCTTGGTCTCGCCGACATCCGAATAATAGGGGAAGGTGGTGTCGACCGGCACGCAGATGAGCTTCTCGTCGCCGCCATGCTCGTCTTCGAGGTTGAGGACGCCGATCGGGCGGGCGCGCACGACACAGCCCGCGATGAAGGGCGAGCGTGCGATGACCAGTGCGTCGAGCGGGTCGCCATCGGGGCTCAGCGTATGCGGCACGAAGCCGTAGTTTGCCGGATAGCGCATCGGCGTGTGCAGGATGCGGTCGACGAACAGGGCGCCGCTGGCCTTGTCGAACTCATACTTGACCGGCTCGCCGCCGGTCGGAACCTCGATGATGACGTTGAGGCTTTCGGGCGGGTTGTCGCCCACAGGGATCATGTCGATGCGCATCTATACTCTCACGTTGCGTGCGGCCCCTCTCCCCAGAAAGACTGAGGCGCCCTTAGAGCGAGCGGGGCCGGGCCGCAACCGGCCAAAGACCTAGCGCGTGCGAGGAGCGAGCAGGAGGTCGAGCCCCTGCTTTCCCTTGCCGGTCTTTTCGATCCACGGGTAGCGTAGCCCGCCGTGGTAATCGATCGCCACGCTGTCGTAGCGGTCGCCGCGCTTGACCAGCAGGGTGATCGGCTCGCTGCCCGATTTGGCGGCGGCTACCGCTTCCTTGATCGTATCGGAGGAATATGCGGTGCCGTTGACGGCGACCACTTGCGCGCCGTTGACGATGCCCGCGTTGAAGGCCGGCCCGTCCCACAGGGTCGAGGTCACCTTGCCCTCATTGTCGAGATTGACGCCGAGCGAATTGAACAGGTCGAGATATTTCCCGCCCTGCATGCGGCCCTTGGCATAGGGGTTGGGCGTGTCTTTCCACACCAGCTGGTAACCGGCCATCTCCAGACCCTTGGTCGGCGCCGGCTGGTTCGGCTGGCGCAGGCGGGTGTCGAGGAATCTGGCCCAGTCGTAAGCGTAAACGCCGTTGAGCGTCTCCACCACCTCGTCGAAATCATAGGTCAGCACGCCCCAGTCGCCGTCGGTCTTGCCGAAGAAGGCCTTGGCGAAATCGTCGAGCCCCTTCTTGCCGCCCGTGCCCTCGCGAATGATCTGGTCGGCTTCGAGCCAGGTCAGCGCGCCCTCGACATAATAATCCTCGCTGCGCTGGAGCGAGGAATAGGGGAGCGGGCGGCGCGAATTGACGATCGGATCGTAGGTCGTGTCCTGCACCGCGCGCCAGGCGCGGCCCGGCTGGCCTTCGGAATAATTCGCCACCGCATTGGCGATCGTGCCGAGGATCGTGTCCTTCTGCTGCAGGCCCGAACGCGCGGCGAGGATCCAGCCCCAGAACTGGGTCTGGCCTTCATAAACCCACAGAAGATCGTCCTGCATCGGGGTGCGATAGTCGGGGGTCCACAGCCCCTCGGGGCGGCGGAACTTGCCGTTCCAGCTGTGCACCAGCTCGTGGCTGACAACATTGTGGTCCCAGTCCATCTCGTCCCACTTGATCAGCGCGTCGGGTTCGTACTGGTTCTCGGCCGAGCGGTGATGCTCGAGGCCGATCCCGCCCATCCGGTCGGTCATGGCGAGCAGGATGTCGTAATGGTCGAAATGCCGCGCGCCGAACAGTGCATCGGCCTCGTCCACCAGCCGGTCGAAGCGCGCGAGGTTTTCGGGCGCCAGCTCGAGATATTTGGGCGCGTCGGCGACCGCATCGAGCTTCACGCCCTCACCGAGCGACCATTGCTTGGCATATTTGCCCGCGAAGATCGGCGAATCGACCAGCGTCTCGTAATCGACATCCTGCCAGGTGACGGTGTCGCCGGTGCGCTCCTGCCCGTCGAGCGCGGTGAAGACCTGCCAGCCTTCGGGAACCGTGACCGTGGGCTTGACCGCGATGCGGCGGGTGTAGTGCCCTTCGGGATAGAGGCTCATCTTCTCCCACTGCAGGTTGAGCATTTCCTGCGTCATGGTGATCCGCCCCTCGCGCCCGGTGACGGGCGAGGTGTGGAGGAAGTTGGCGGTGACTTCGCGCACGCCCTCGGGCAGTTCGACCACGAAGCGGTAGACGTCGAGCGTGTCGCGCTTCCACGCAAGCGGCTGGCCGTTGGCGGTGAAGCGTATGTTCGACAGCAGGTTGATCGGCCCGCGCGCGGCATGGTTGCCGGGCAGCCATTCGGGGAACAGCAGCACCAGTTCGCGCGTGCCCGCCGCCACGGGGATCGTCTCGGTCACCGCATAGACGCCGCGGCGCGTATCGGTCGCATCGATGTTCAGCGCGATCGTCCCGCCGGGCCAGGCTGTATCCTGCGGCAGCGGCGTCCCGTCCTCCAGCTGCGGCGCGACCGGGGCCGAATTCGTATCGGGCCGGGCGGCGAGGGGGAAGGAGATGGCGAGGGCGGCAGCCAGGGCGAGCGACGCGGTCATTGTCTTCATGGGCGCCAGTCATGCGGACCGGGCGCGACCAAGGCAAGCGCAAGTTCGACGAGCGACTTCCCCCCCTCCATCGAACGCGCTAGACGCGCGCCCGACATGAGCAAGACCCCACAAGCCATTCGCGGAACGCAGGACATCTTCGGCGTCGATGCCGAAGCCTTCGCCTTCGTCGTCGAAACCTTCGAGCGCGTGCGCAGGCTCTATCGCTTCCGCCGCGTCGAGATGCCGGTGTTCGAGAAGACCGAAGTGTTCAGCCGCGCGATCGGCGAGACCACCGACGTGGTCGCGAAGGAAATGTACAGCTTCGAGGACCGCGGCGGCGAAAGCCTGACTTTGCGCCCCGAATTCACCGCCGGCATCGCGCGCGCCTTCCTCACCAATGGCTGGCAGCAGCATGCGCCGCTCAAGCTGGCGACGCACGGGCCGCTGTTCCGCTACGAACGCCCGCAGAAGGGCCGCTATCGCCAGTTCCACCAGATCGACGCCGAGATCATCGGGGCGGCTGAACCGCAGGCCGATGTCGAGCTGCTCGCCATGGCCGACCAGGTGATCCGCGAACTCGGGATCGAGGGTGTGACACTGCACCTCAACACGCTGGGCGACGGCGACAGCCGCGAAGCCTGGCGCGCCGCGCTGGTCGAACATTTCCGCGCGGTGAAGGACGAGCTGTCCGAGGATTCGCAGGAGCGGCTCGAGAAGAACCCGCTGCGTATCCTCGACAGCAAGGACCCGCGCGATAAGCGCTTGGTCGCCGATGCGCCCAAGATCGACGCCTATCTCTCGGACGATGCGCGCGCCTTTTTCGACGCAGTGACCAGCGGTCTCGACGCCGCGGGGGTCAAGTGGCAGCGCGCCGAAAGCCTCGTGCGCGGGCTCGACTACTACCGCCACACCGCCTTCGAGTTCATTCCCGACGAGGGCAGCGAGGCCGCGGGCAAGCTCGGCAGCCAGAGCACGATCCTCGGCGGCGGCCGCTATGACGGGCTGATGGAGAGCCTCGGCGGTGCGCCGACACCTGCGGTCGGCTGGGCTGCAGGGATCGAGCGGCTGGCGATGCTAGTAGGGGAGAAGGATGAAGGCGAACTTCAGGTTGCAGTCGTTGCGGAACATTCCCGAGTGGAGAAAGACGCGTCTAGATTAACTTCCCTATTACGCAGCAAAATGATCGTTGCAGATATGTTTGTTACAGGCAGCCCGAGGAAAAGATATGGTCGGGCGGTAAAAGCTAATCCAATGATCATAGTTTCATTGGATTACCGTGACGATGACTTGCATCAATCATGGAGAATAGAACGACCGATTGAGTCGGATGAGTTGCACGAAATTATGGCGACATTTACGCTGACTGGCGACACGTGATAGTACCCGTTAACCCGGACTTGACCTCAAGTCCGCTCCTTGCGGCCCAGTAAAAGACGAGCGCGGGCCTTGTCTTGGATGCGCGGAATTACTGTAGCGGGGGCGGTGATTTGACCATTCTCGCGGAACGCCTTTCCTACAGGCCGGATCGTTCGCTAAGGGGGCTCGGTTAGTTGGTAGGAACCGACCCGGCGTGGGCTCCCGACGCAAGTGTCGCCCCGCCTTTGCGTTAAAATTGCGCTATGAAAGAATAAGCTAGGCTAGAAAATCGAAGTTGACATCCCGTCGCCTTTGTCGCCCATCCATCACCCAAAAATACCATGACCATTCCCGCCGAACGCCTCGACCAGATCGCCAACCGTTTCGCCGAGCTCGAGGCGCGCATGGCCTCGGGCCAGCTCGAAGGCGACGCCTTCGTCCAGGCGAGCCGCGACTATGCCGAACTCGAGCCGGTGGCCAAGGTTGCCGCCGAGGTGAAGGCGGCGCGCGAGGAGATCGCCAGCCTCGAGGAGATGCTCGGCGATCCCGAAATGAAGGCCATGGCCGAAGAGGAGCTGGCCGACTTGCGCAAGCGCTTGCCCGAGGCCGAACGCGCGCTCGCCATCGCCATGCTCCCGCGCGACAGCGCCGACAGCAAGCCCGCGATGCTCGAAATCCGCGCCGGAACCGGCGGCGACGAGGCGGCACTGTTCGCGGGCGATCTCTACCGCATGTACGAACGCTTCGCCGCCGAACAGGGCTGGACAGTCGAGCCTGTCAGCATGAGCGCGTCCGAAGTCGGCGGGTTCAAGGAAGTGATCGCCAACGTCACCGGCACCGGCGTCTTCGCCAAGCTCAAGTTCGAGAGCGGCGTCCACCGCGTCCAGCGCGTGCCTGAGACCGAGAGCGGCGGGCGTATCCACACCTCGGCGGCGACCGTGGCGGTGCTGCCCGAGCCCGACGAGGTCGATGTCCAGATCGATCCGGGCGATCTCAAGATCGACGTCTATCGCGCCAGCGGTGCCGGCGGGCAGCACGTGAACACCACCGATTCCGCGGTCCGCATCACCCACTTGCCGACCAACACCGTGGTCACCTGCCAGGACGGACGCAGCCAGCACAAGAACCGCGAAAAGGCGATGCAGGTGCTGCGCACGCGGCTCTATGACGCGCAGCGCGAGGCGACGCAGGGTGCCGAGGCCGAGGCGCGCAAGGCCATGGTCGGCAGCGGCGACCGGTCCGAGCGCATCCGCACCTACAATTTCCCGCAAGGGCGCGTGACCGACCACCGGATCGGTCTGACGCTGCAGAAGCTGCCGCAGATCATTGCCGGACCGGGTCTCGGCGAACTGGTCGACGCGCTGATCGCCGAGGATGAGGCCAAGCGGCTCGCGGCGATGAGCGAGTGAGAGTCTCGCCGGTGGATGCACGCGGCCTTCGACAAGCTCAGGCTGAGCGGGTGTGGGTTGGACCCGCGTCAGCGTCCGCTCGTCCTGAGCCTGTCGAAGGACAGTCGCCCGGCGCGCGACAATGACCGTCGGCGACGCCATCCGCAAGGCAGCAGCCCGCCTTTCGTCCACCAGCGACACCGCGCGGCTCGATGCCGAACTGCTGATGGCGCATGTGCTCGATGCCTCGCGCTCGCAGATGCTGCTGGAGCGGATGCGCGACGCGGCCGAGGACCACCTGGCGGAGTTCGAGCAACTGGTCGCCCGCCGTCTGGCACATGAACCGATCGCCCACCTGCTCGGCGTGCAGGAATTCTTCGGGCTCGACTTCGCCGTCACCCCCGACACGTTGATCCCGCGCAGCGACAGCGAAACCATCGTCCGCGCGGCGCTCGGGGCGGCGCGGCCCGATGCCCGCGTGCTCGACATGGGCACCGGAACGGGTGCGCTGCTGCTGGCCTTTCTCGACCAGCGTCCCGAGGCGAGCGGTATCGGCATCGACGCCTCTCCGGCGGCAGTCCGCGTGGCAGCGGCCAATGGCGAACGCCTCGGACTGGCCGACCGCGCCCAATTTGTCAGGGCGAGCTGGCTCGACGAGGGCTGGGCGGCACCGCTCGGCCAGTTCGACCTGATCCTGTGCAATCCGCCCTATGTCGAGACCGGAGCCGCGCTCGATCCGGACGTGCGCGATTACGAACCGGCTTCCGCGCTGTTCGCCGGAGTCGAAGGGCTTGACGACTATCACGCCATCGTCCCGCACCTTGGCAAGCTTCTTTTTCCGGGCGGTGTGGTCGTCTTGGAAATCGGTGCGACTCAGGAGGACGCGGTTTCGCAGCTGGCCCGCGAATCGGGCTTCGCAGTGACCATGCAGCAGGACCTCGGCGGACGTCCGCGGGCACTGATTCTCACTTAGGGCTTGGCAAAGCCGATTCGAGCCTTTACCTCTGGCCACAGGCCAGCGGTGCGCGGCTAACGCCTCCCCGCCGGTTCCAGCTCCGACATTGCAGTTTTGGTGCGCGGCTTCGGCCCTGCATACCATGCACAGACCGGGGCACGCGAGTTGCGACAGGCGCAGCCGCGCAAGGGGTCACGCGGCCAGATGTGGACCGGTTCGGTTCGCGCCGCGCATTGAATGAGGACCAGCTACCCTTGAACACCAATCGCAACAACCGTCGTCGCGGACGCGGGAATCGTAATCAGGGCGGTGGCAACAACGCCAATCGCATCGATAGCCGCGCTCGTGGCAATGCCCCGCAGCTGCTCGACAAGTACAAGAAGCTCGCGCAGGACGCCCAGCACAATGGCGACCGCGTCCAGGCCGAATACTATCTGCAGTTCGCCGACCACTATTTCCGCGTGATCGCCGACAACAAGGCGCGCCAGGAAGAAGCCAAGGCGAAGCGCCACGACGATCGCGGCGGTCAGGGCGACGATGACGACGATGACGATGGCGACGACCGCCGCGGCAATCGTCGTCCGCGCGGGCGGCGCGACGAGCAGGACGAGGGCAATCGCAAGGACCGTGGCCGCAAGCCCCGGTCCGGTGACGATGCCGATTCCCGCGAGTACGAGCCTTCGGAAAACCCCTTCACCCGCCGTGACGAGGAAGAGGACGCTCCCAAGAAGCGCCGTGCTCCGCGCAAGGCGAAGCAGGGTCAGGACGGCGACGGCGAAATCGACGCTGCCGTGCTGCCGCCCTCGATCGGTGCGAGCGAGGGCGAGGACAAGCCTGCCCCGCGTCGTCGCAAGCGCAAGCAGGATGATGAAAGCGAAGTGAGCGCGGTCGGCTGATCGCGCTTGCAGTGCTGACCTGACCATCTAAGGGGGCAAGCCGATGGAGAAAATCCCCGGCTTGGCCCGCTCGCACCCGAATCTCGCCGCGCTCGTGCTGGGCGCGGCGTCTGCTTTCGGGTTCCAGCCTTTCCATCTCTGGCCTCTGGGGCTTGCCGCGATCGGCGCCTTCGGCTGGCTCGCCTGGCAGTCGCCCGGCTGGAGGCGCGCGCTTTTGGCCGGCTGGCTGTTCGGCGTGGCGCATTTCACCGTCACCAACAACTGGATCGCCACCGCCTTCACCTATCAGGCGGAAATGCCCGCCGTGCTCGGCTGGGCCGCGGTGCCCTTGCTGTCGCTCTATCTCGCCGTCTGGCCTGCCTTCGCCACCTGCGCCGCTTGGCTGGTGGCGCGGCGCAGCGGCCTTCCGGTCTTCGCGCTGGCCTTCGGCGCCAGTTGGATCGCGGCGGAATGGCTGCGCAGCTGGGTGTTCACGGGTTACAGCTGGGGGCCCCTGTCGATGATGGTGGTGGGGCCATGGGACCGGCCGGGCTTCGCCCGGCTGCTGCCTTTCGTTGGCAGCTACGCTCTTTCGGGGATCGTTGTCGCGCTCGCCGTCTCGGGCGCGGCGCTCGTCGGGAGGCGGCGCTGGGTGCCGGCTGCGGGGTTGGTGGTGGCGGTGACCGCGCTGCTCTATTGGCCCGCGGGCAAGGCCGATCAGGGCATTCTTCCGCTGACGCTGGTCCAGCCCAATTTGCGCCAGGACGACATCAACGACGCGACCAAGTTCGAGGACCAGTTTCAGAGCATCGCCGCGCTCAGCGTGCCCCGGCAACCGCTCAGCCACCGCCTCGTGCTGTGGCCCGAAAGCGGCGTCCCCGATTATCTGCGCGACGGCTATCCGCAGCGCTACTACAACCAGATGACTGCGGGTGGTGATCCCGCATTCGCCCGGACGCGGATCGGCCGCGTTATCGGGAACGACAGCCTGCTCCTGACCGGCCTGGTGGACCTCGAGATCGGCACGGTCGACGGGCGCGAACGCGCTATCGGGGCCTACAATTCGGTCACCTCCATCGATTCGAAGGGGCAGCTGGGCCAGCGCTACGCCAAGGAGCACCTCGTGCCCTACGGCGAATATCTGCCGATGCGCGACCTGCTCGAGCCGCTGGGCCTGTCGCGCCTGGTGGCAGGTTCGATCGATTTCATCCCCGGTCCGGGGCCGCAGAGCTTCGACCTGGGCGACTACGGCAAGGCGGGCATCCAGATCTGCTACGAGATCGTCTTCTCCGGAGCGGTCGCCGACCGGAAACACCGCCCCGACTATATCTTCAATCCCTCGAACGACGGCTGGTTCGGCGCCTGGGGCCCGCCGCAACATCTGGCGCAGGCGCGGATGCGGGCGGCCGAGGAAGGCCTCCCCGTCCTGCGTTCGACGACCACCGGCATAAGCGCGGTGATCGACGCGCGCGGCGTGGTGCGCGAGCATATCGGCCGCAATGTCGCCGGGCGGATCGATACGGTCGTGCCTCCCGCGCATGCGCCGACCTGGTTCGCCCGGCTCGGTCACTGGCTCACGCTGCTATGGGTCGTACTATTGTTGGGGCTTTCACTGGTTGCCATGCGCCGCGCAGGAGGCTACCGCGCGAAAGACACATAAAGACTTCTTTATATCGGGAAATCCAGTTTCATGCGCACCAGCTTTCTCTTCACGTCCGAGAGCGTCTCGGAAGGCCATCCCGACAAGGTTTCAGACCAGATTTCGGACGCCATCGTCGATCTGATGCTGGGGAAGGATCCCGAGGCCCGCGTGGCTTGCGAGACCATGACCACCACCCAGCGCGTGATCCTGTCGGGCGAAATTCGTTGTGCCCCGATGTACGACGCCAACAACCCTGACTGGGCCGAGAACGGCGGCTGGGCTCCGGGGGCCAAGGAAGAGATCGAACGCGCAGTGCGCCATACGGTGCGCGAGATCGGATACGAGCAAGACGGCTTCCACTGGCAGACGCTGACCTTCGAGAACCACCTTCATGGACAGTCGGCGGAAATCGCGCAGGGCGTCGATGCCAGCGGCAACAAGGACGAAGGCGCGGGCGACCAGGGCATCATGTTCGGCTTCGCCTGCGATGAAACTCCCGATTTCATGCCGGCGACGCTCGACTACAGCCACAAGATCCTCGAGCGCCTCGCCGCCGATCGCAAGAGCGGTGCGGCCCCTTTCCTCGAACCCGATGCCAAGAGCCAGCTGTCGCTGCGCTACGAGAATGGCAAGCCGGTCGCCTGCACCGCGATCGTCGTCTCGACGCAGCATGGCAAGGGCTACCACGAGGGTGAGAAGGAAGCCGAACTCAAGGCCTATGTTAAGAAGGTCGTCGCCGAGATCCTGCCCGACGGCTGGGTATCGGACGAGACCGAGTGGCACATCAACCCGACCGGTGCCTTCGAGATCGGCGGCCCTGACGGCGATGCCGGCCTCACGGGTCGCAAGATCATCGTCGACACCTATGGCGGGGCGGCTCCGCATGGGGGTGGCGCATTCAGCGGCAAGGACCCGACCAAGGTCGACCGTTCGGCCGCCTACATCACACGCTATCTTGCCAAGAACATCGTTGCGGCAGGCCTTGCCAAGCGCTGCACGATCCAGCTGAGCTATGCGATCGGCGTTTCGAAACCGCTGTCGCTCTATGTCGACACTCACGGCACCTGTGCGGAGGGTGTGACCGACGAAGGGCTCGAAGTGGCGATCCGCAACATCGAGAAGCTCGGTGGTCTGACCCCGCGCGGTATCCGCACGCACCTAGGCCTCAACAAGCCGATCTACCGCAAGAGCGCAGCCTATGGCCATTTCGGACGTCAGGCTGAAGGCGATACCTTCCCTTGGGAACGCACCGACCTGGTCGACGACCTCAAGGCCGCACTTGGCTGATCCCTAGCCGTGCTCGCCCTTGCGCGGGCTGGGATGGTCGAGAGCGAGTTCGGCTTCGGAGAAGGTGAACGGGCTGCGCACGCCGGGGATGCCGTCGAGGTCCACACGCAGGCCGCGTGCCTTCACCTGCGCTTCGGCAAAGACCGCGTCGATCGCGTTGACGCGACCGGCGGGGATGCCGTCTTCGGCGCAATCGGCGAGCAGCTCGTCCATCTGCCACTTGCAGGTCTCGGCGGCGATGATCGCGTCGAGCTCGGCGCGATTGGCGAGCCGACCCTCGTTGGTGGCGAATTTCTCCTCGCCCAGCAGATCCTCGCGGCCGAGCAGCGAAAGCAGCCTGCGGAACAGCCCGTCATTGGCAGGCGCCAGCACCACCTCGCCATCGACGACCGGGAAGACGCCATAGGCGCTCACCTGCGCGTGCTCGTTGCCCATCCGCGGCGGGTTCTCGCCGATGGTGAGGAAATGCAGCGCCTGGCTTGCGAGCAGACCCACCGAGCAGTCGAGCAGGGCCATGTCGACCAATTGTCCGCGCCCGGTGCGTTCGCGCATGGCGAGTGCGGCCTGAATACCGATGACTGAGTAGAGCCCACATGTGAGATCGGAGATCGAGATCCCCATCTTCATCGGCTGGCCCTGCGGTTCGCCGGTCAGCGCCATGAAGCCGCTCATCGCCTGGATGACGAAATCATATCCGGCTTCGTGGGCACGCGGTCCGGTTTGGCCGAAGCCCGTGATCGAGCAATAGACGAGGCGCGGGTTGGCCTTGGCGAGACTGGCGTAGTCCAGCCCGAACTTCGCCAGCGTTCCGGTTTTGAAATTCTCCAGCACTACGTCTGCCGATGTGGCAAGATCGCACACGCGGCCGAGGTCGTCCTCATCCTTGAAGTCGGCGACGATCGACCGCTTGCCGCGATTGGTCGCGTGGTAATAGGCCGCTTCGCGCTCACCGTTCGCGCGCTCGACCCAAGGCGGGCCCCACTTGCGAGTCCCGTCGCCATCGGGACTTTCGACCTTGATGACGTCGGCACCCAGATCGGCAAGGATCTGGCCCGCCCAGGGGCCGGCCAAGACGCGGGCCAGTTCGAGGACCTTGAGCCCTGCGAGCGGAGCATTCGGATTGCGAGGTTCGTCGAGCCACATGGCTCGCGGCTTGCGCGGGTGGCCGACGCCGGTCAAGTCACTCCATGCCGACTGCTGCGGCAAGTCCGCCGACCGCCTCGAGAAATTCCTCGCGGAAGTCCTGCACCACCTGCCGGCTCGAGCGGACCTGCTCGACCAGCCCGACGCCTTGGCCGACGAAATAGCTGACCAGTTCGCGCGCGCCTTCGTTGCCTGCCGCGGCCTCGCGCTCGATCCGCGCGAAAGCCGGCTCTGAGACCATGCCCATCAGCGGCATCGGCAGCGTACCCGGGCCTTCGGCCGCGTCCCAGGCGTCGTGCCAGGCGGTCTTGAGCTGACGCGCGGGCTTGCCCGTGCGGCTGCGTGAACGGACCGTATCGCGGCTCCTTGCCGCGACCATCTTGTCGCGGAAGGCCTCGCTCGTCTCGGCTTCGGGCGTGGCGAGCCAGATCGAGCCGGTCCAGGCGCCCTGCGCTCCCGCCGCCATCATCCCGGCCATCTGCCCGCCGGTCATGATCCCGCCCGCCGCGAGCACGGGGATCTCGTGCCCCGCACGGGCGAGTTCGCGAACGACTTCGGGGATCAGCACCAGCGTCGAGACCTCGCCGCAGTGCCCGCCGGCCTCGGTGCCCTGCGCGACGATGATGTCGACCCCTGCTTCGGCCTGGCGGATGGCGTGCTCCTTCGCGCCGACGAGTGCGGCCACGGGAACGCCGCGACGTTTGCCTTCCGCGATCATCGCGGCCGGCGCGATACCAAGCGCATTGGCGATGAGCCTGATCGGGTGGCGGAAGGCGACCTCCATCAGTGCGAGGCCGTTCTCGGGCGTGATGCCCATCCGCTCTTTCAGGATGGGCATTTCGGGTTCGGGGGCAATGCCGTACTGGCCGAGTACCGAGTTGACGAAGCCCTGGTAGGCGGGATCGATCGCAGCGGCGCGGCTCTTGTTGTCGGACAATTCGCGCACCCGCGGGTCGATGACTTCGGGTACGAGCACGTCGACCCCATAGGGTGCACCATCGACATGCGCGTCGATCCAGGCGAGTTCTTCCTCAAGCTGTTCGGGTGTGAAGCGCGTGGCGCCGAGGACGCCGAAGCCGCCGGCCTTGCTGACGGCGGCGACCACGTCGCGGCAGTGGCTGAAGGCGAAGAGCGGGAATTCCGCCCCGGTCATCTCGCACACGCGGTTCATAGGCATTTAGGTCTCTCCCTTGAAACCTACCCTATCCCTGCCACGCAGAGGCGCAAGCGATGTTTACTGGCCTTCCATGATCGCCGGGGCATCGCCGGGTTCGGGCTTCCACCGCGTCTCGGGCGGGAAGACCTCGCCGACGGTGCCCTTCTGCCAGGCCCCGTAAGCCGGGTTGGGCACGAGGAACCAGCCATTGCCCCACAGCTGCGCATAGGCGCCGCGCGCCACCATCGCGCGGCGCGCGGCAATCGCGTCGCCATCGGCGTTGAAGACGTCGGCGAAATCGCCGAGGTTGTCGCCCGCCATCGTGATCACGCAATAGCTGTCGGCGATGCGCGCACGGCGGCCGTCCTTGCGGCTGCCCATGGCATCGTCGCCGCGCAGGAACAGGTTTTCGAGATGGACCGCGGGCCCGGCCCCGGCCGCCTCGATCGCGGCCACGGTGCCGGCGGCCGTGTCGGAATTGCGATTGGTGTTGAAGATCACGGTGATGCCCGCTTCGCGCAACCGCCTGAGCCCGGTGACCGCGCCAGGCACGGGCTGGGCGATCCCCGCGCCATTGTCTGCCCATTGCTTCCATTCGTCCGGTTCGAAGGACTTGCCGCTGAACGCCTGCCAGTATTCGTAGCCGGTGTTGAGGAGAACGGTTTCGTCGACATCGAAGACCGCGGCGAAAGGCTTGGCAGAGCCGTCGGCGCGCAGGCAGGATGGCGTGCCGATCCCGCCGTCCGCATCGGGCAGGCCGAGCGGCACCGACTGCGGAGCCTCGCGTTGCTGCGCGACCAAGATGGCGTAATCCGCGATCTGCCGCCAGGTCTGGATCGAGGCACCGGCAGCTTCGCCCGAAGCGTAGAGCCAGCGCATCGTATCGGGCGCAGGCTTTTCATCGCCCACTTCCGGCGCGGGTGCGCTCGCAATCGGAGCTGCATCGGCGATGGCGCAGCCGGCCAGCGCGAGGGCGCTGGTCGCGATCAGAATCAGGCGGGTCATGCTCTTGCCTCCATATCGGCAGGAAGGGGGAGGGAGGGTGTCTCGACCTGCCATAGCAGCGAATGGATGCGCCACTCGCCGTTTTCGTCGCGCCTGAACTGGAACGAGTTGATGCCGCGCGTCGCGCCTTGGGTCCCATCCGGTTCGGTCCAGTCGCCCGAGTAGGACGACCAAGCATGCGCGATCGCGCCGAAGACTTCGATCCGGTTGACGAGCGCGCTTTCGGAAAAGCCCCGATCGGTGAGAAAATCGCGCTTGGTCGCGATGTATTCCTCGACCGTGCAGCTCTCGGTGCCGTCGGCGCGAATGGCGGTCATGCGTGCGCAGGGCCAATACATCGCGCGCATCGCGGCCCAGTCTCTCGGTTCGCCAGCCGGCCCCGAGATCACGGTATAGGCCTCGGCGACCAGGTGCTCGATCGCCCTTGCGTCCTCTTGCGTTCCACGCTCCATGGACTTGCCGTAATCCAGCGCCCGGGCGCTGTCACTAGCCTCCTGCGGTGTCTATCGGAGGCGATGGATTGTGCAGTGCAACGCGATTTCGTTTCGGTGCAATAAACTGCAATCACGCATTTCAGACACTTGGCGACTTTTCTGCTATACGAGTTGCGCGTCACGCAACAATCCTTGTTCTTTTCGCACTTGCACAAAAAGGCGGCCGCCAGCATATCTCTCCCTGCCTTTCAGGCATCCTCTCCCAAGACTTCCAAGCCCGGTTGGTTCGCCAGCCGGGCTTTTTTCTTACCGGCTGGACCTTCGCGCCCGGCTCGCTCATTGCATCGATTGGTACGGGTCCCCAAGTGGGGCCGGAAAAATCGAACAAGTAATGGAGCCGAGCCCAGATGGCCGATGCGGACGCTGCACCAGCGGTAGAGGAAACCACAGTCAGGCTGCAGGTGGCGGCGGCACGGCAGGACGAAAGCGGGCAGGGCATCGCGCGCATGCCGCGATCCGCCTTCCAGGCGCTTGGCGTCACCGAAGGTGGTGTCGTCGAGATCACCGGCAAGCGCACGACCGCGGCGATCGCCATGGCCGCCTATGACGAGGACCAGAGCCTCGACGTCGTGCGACTCGATGGTCTCCAGCGCGGCAATGCCGAAGTCGGCTCGGGCGAGCATGTGAAGGTCGCCGCCGCCGAGTCGCGGCCCGCCACACGGGTAGTCTTCGCCCCCGCGCAGCGCGAGATGCGGCTCCACGGCCCGGCCCAGGCGCTCAAGCGCAATTTCTTCCGCAAGCCGCTGGTCGCCGGCGATCTGGTCGCGACGACCGGCCAGCAGCCGGTGCAGAACATGCCGCCCGAAGTGCGCCGCATGTTCAACGCCCCTGCTTATGCGCTCACACAGATCCGCCTCAGCGTCGTCTCGACCAGTCCCAAGGGCATCGTCCATATCGACGAGAACACCGAGGTCGAGCTGCGCGCCGAGTTCGAGGCGCCGCGCGATGCGCGCGCAGTGGTCAATTATGACGATGTCGGCGGGATGGGCGAGACGATCCAGCAACTGCGCGAGATGGTCGAGCTGCCGCTGCGCTATCCCGAGCTGTTCACCCGGCTGGGCGTCGATCCGCCCAAGGGCGTGCTGCTCCACGGCCCGCCGGGAACGGGTAAGACCCGTCTTGCGCAGGCGGTCGCCAACGAGAGCGACGCGAACTTCTTCACCATCAACGGGCCCGAAATAATGGGTTCGGGCTATGGAGATAGTGAGAAGGCGCTGCGCGAGGTGTTCGAGCAGGCGAGCAAGGCTGCGCCAGCGATCGTCTTCATCGACGAGATCGATTCGATCGCGCCCAAGCGCGACCGTGTGCCCGGTGAGGCGGAGAAGCGTCTCGTCGCGCAGCTGCTGACCCTGATGGACGGGCTCGAGGCGCGCTCGAACCTCGTGGTGATCGCGGCAACCAACCGCCCCGATGCCATCGACGAAGCGCTCCGTCGTCCGGGCCGCTTCGACCGCGAGATCGTGATCGGCGTCCCCGACGAGAGCGGACGGCGCGAGATCCTCGGCATCCACACCCGCGGCATGCCGCTGGGGGACAAGGTCGACCTCAACGAGTTGGCCAAGGCGACCTACGGCTTCGTCGGCGCAGACATCGCCGCGCTCGCGCGCGAAGCGGCGATCGACGCAGTCCGCCGCATCATGCCGCGGATCGATCTGGACGAACGCACCATTCCTCCCGAAGTGCTCGACGATCTCTATGTCGGGCGGGAGGACTTCCTCTCCGCGCTGAAGCGCATCCAGCCTTCGGCCATGCGCGAGGTCATGGTGCAGATGCCCAATATCGGCTGGTCCGATATCGGCGGGATCGGCGACGCGATCGAGAAGCTGAAGGAAGGCATCGAACTGCCGATGAAGAACCCCGAGGCCTTCCATCGCCTTGGCATCCGTCCGGCCAAGGGCTTCCTCCTCTATGGCCCCCCGGGCACAGGCAAGACGCTCTTGGCAAAAGCCGTGGCCAAGGAAGCCAATGCCAATTTCATTTCGCTGAAAAGCTCGGACCTGCTGTCAAAATGGTATGGCGAGAGCGAGCAGCAGATCGCGCGCCTGTTCAAGCGCGCCCGCGCGGTCGCCCCCTGCGTGTTGTTCATCGACGAAATCGACAGCCTCGTGCCCGCTCGCGGCAGCGGGCAGGGCGAACCGCAGGTCACCGGCCGCGTGGTCAATACGATCCTGGCCGAGATGGACGGGCTCGAGGAACTGCAGTCGGTCGTGGTCATCGGTGCGACCAACCGCCCGACGCTGGTCGATCCGGCGCTGCTGCGCCCCGGGCGCTTCGACGAACTCGTCTATGTCGGCACCCCCGACAAGGCGGGACGCGAGCAGATCCTCGGCATCCACACGAAGGACATGCCGCTCGCCGATGACGTCGACCTCGCCGACATCGCCGGGAAGACCGAGCGCTTTACCGGCGCCGATCTGGAGGACGTGGTGCGTCGGGCAGGCCTCAACGCGCTTCACCGCGAAGGCGGGGATGTCCAGAATGTTGCCGCGGTCGATTTTGCCGCCGCGCTCGACGACAGCCGCGCCACGGTCACCTCGCAGATGGAAGAGGAATACCGCAAGATGCGCGGCGAGCTGAAGAAGCGCGCCGCCGACGTGCGCCCGATCGGCTTTCTCTATGAGGGCATGGTCGAAAGCACCCGCGACGAGAAGCACGGCGGCGAACCGACGGGTTAGCTTCCCTTCACGCGCTGGTTCGCCGCCTCGACCTCGAGCCGGTGGCGGATCAGCGCCTCGGGCTGGTTCTGCTTGATCCAGGCAAGCATGTGCTCGCGGACATCGCAGCGCAGCGTCCACAGATCGCCGATCGTATCCGCGCTCATCGACAGGCGTAGCTCGATGCTTTCGGGATAGGCTTCGGTCATCAGCAACTGGAGGTTGCGCCCGTCCCACAGCGCGTGGGCCTGGACGAAACGCTCGAATTCCGCACGGATCGGTTCGACATCGGCGATCGGGTCGAGATGCAGCATGACCGGGCCGGTAAGCTTCTCGCTGACCCGCGACCAGTTCTCGAAGCTGCCGTCGAGGAAGCGGCTGGTCGGCACCACGAGCACGCGCTCGTCCCAGGTGCGCACGGTGACGAAGCTCATGCGGATTTCCTCCACCCGCCCCGCCTGGCCGTCGACCTTGACGAGGTCGCCGATTCGCAGCGGCTGGGTGAGCGCCATCTGCAGGCCCGCGATCAGCGACTTGAGCGCCGGCTGGGCCGCTGCACCGACAGCCAGCGCGGCAAGGCCGGCCGAGGCGAGCATGGTCGTGCCGATATCGCGTACGCCCGGAACGTTGAGCATGATCAGCGAAACGGTGATGATGATGATCCCCACCTTCACCGTGCGCGAGAGGATCGCGATACGCGTCAAGCGTCCGCGATGGGCTACCGGATCTTCGGCCTCCCCGATCTGCGCCTCGTAGCCGCGCGCGAGCCCGCGCACGACGGCATAGGCGACCCAGCCGACCACCGCAGGGGTAAGAAAGCGGGCGAGCACGTCCCAGCCGCGCCCGACCAGCGCATCGTTTTCAGCGGCCACTGCGATCGCGAAGGCTATCGCCGCCCAGCGCAGCGGCTTGCGCACCGCTTCGACCACGGCATCGTCGAGCGTGCTCTCCGAGGTCAGAGTCAATCGGCGCAGCACCACGAAGGCGACCCAATGCGCCAGCAGGGCAAGCGCGACCGATCCGCCCAGCGCGATCAGGGTGTGGATCAGGCCGTCATAGGAGATCGACCAATTGCGCGGATCGTAGCGTTCGAGCATTACGACAATCGGTATGGGTGGGCGAACCTGATGGCAAGCCTAGTCGCCGACCGGCAGGTCGATGGATACCAGCAGTCCGTCCTTGGTGAAGCCGCGCTCGAACGTGCCGCCGAACTGGCGTGCGGCGCTGGTCATCAGCAGGCTGCCGAAGCCCTTGCGCTCGGGCAGTTCGGACAGCTCGGCGCCGCTTTCGCGCCAGGTCAGCTTCACGATGCCGTCGGTTTCTGTCCAGGTGACATGCACGGTGCCGTCGTTCTTCCAGGCACCGTATTTGACCGCATTGGTGGTCAGTTCGTGCAGCACCAGTCCGAGCGGGGTCACGCGCTTCGCCGGAAGCATGACGTCGGGGCCGTCTATTTCGGCCGGGTGCTTGCTCGAACGGTATGGGGCGAGCGAGGTCTCGACCAGAGCGCGGAGCGAGGCGACCGGGCGTTCGAGCTCGCCCTGGCTGACCTCGTGCGCGGTGAGCAGCGCACGGATCCGCTGGGCGATGCTTTCGGTCACCTCCTTCGCCTCGGGCTTGTCGCGTGCACTCATCTGCACGATCGCAAGGATCACGGCGAAGAGGTTCTTCACCCGGTGGTTGAGTTCGCGCGCGAGCAGGTCGGCACGGTCGCGCGCCTCGCTGACCACTGCCGCCTGTGCAGCCTCGGCCTCCGCCCGGGCGGCACGGCCGACCAGGCGCGCGCCGGCGAGCATGGCCAGCACCAGCAGGACGAGGAGCGCCCCGAGCAGCGGAAGAACGCGGGCCTCGGTCCGGGCCGCCTCGGTGATGCGCTCGGCAAGGACCTCGTTTTCGATGTCCTCCATCTCGGCGATCGCGCGACCGAGCCGCTCCATGGTCTCGACGCCTTCGTCGGTCAGGATGGCGCGGCGCGCATCGAGCAGCTGGCCCTTCTCGAGCATCTCGACGCCGCCCGCCATCTCGTCGAACTTGGCGCGCGCAAGCGTGTCGATCTGGTCGACCAGCTGTGTCTGGCGCGGAGTGGCATCCTCGCCGAGCAATTCGCGGATGCGGTCGAGCGACGGTTGGATCTGCTCGCGCCCGGCGTGGTAGGGCGCGAGGTAGCGGCGATCGAGCGTGATGAGATAGCCGCGCTGGCCGGTCTCCCCGCTCAGCGCCGCACGGTTCACCTGGCGCAGTTCCTCGAGCACCTCGACGGTGCGCCCGACCTGTTCGCGCTGGGCGCGCTCGGCCTCGACCGTCTGGTAGACCAGCACCAGCGTCGCGAACATGGCCGCTGCGATGAAGGTCAGCAGCGCGACGTTCATCCAGCGCGGATCGCGCGTCCGCGCGACGAACTCGTCGATCTCGTTCAGTGTGCTGCCCCCCAGCTGGTGCCCGTTCCGATCTCCACCCCCAACGGTACGTCGAGCCTCACCGCCGGTTCCGCGGCGCCGGCCATCACACGCTCGATCACCGCGGAGGCGGCATCGACATCGGCTTCGGGCAGTTCGAAAACCAGTTCGTCATGGACCTGCAGCAGCATGCGAACATGGGCAAGGCCAGCTTCTTCGAGCGCGGGCATCATGCGTGCCATGGCGCGCTTGATGATGTCGGCGCTGGTGCCCTGGATCGGCGCGTTGATCGCCGCACGCTCGCTCCCTTGTCGCTCGGCCTGGTTCTTGGAGGAAATCCGCGGGAACCAGGTCTTGCGCCCGAAGAGCGTCTCCGAATAGCCGCGCTCGCGCACCTCCTCGAGCTTGCGAACTATGTATTTCTGGATGCCCGGAAAGCGCTGGAAATAGGTGTCGATCATAGCCTGCGCTTCGTCGGGCTGGACGCCGAGCCGTCCGGCGAGGCCCCAGCGCGAGATACCGTAGAGAATCGCGAAGTTGATGGTCTTGGCCCGGCCGCGCGTATCGCGGTTGACCTCGCCGAACATTTCGGTGGCGGTGCGCGCATGGATGTCCTCGCCATTGGCGAAGGCCTCCTTGAGCGAGGGCACGTCGGCCATATGCGCGGCGAGGCGCAGTTCGATCTGCGAATAGTCGGCGGCGAGCAGGACGTGGCCCTCGCTGGCGACGAAGGCGTCGCGAATCTGGCGGCCGATCTCGGTACGGATCGGAATGTTCTGGAGGTTCGGGTCGGTCGAGGAGAGGCGGCCGGTCTGCGCCCCCACGAGGCTGTAGCTGGTATGGACGCGCCCGGTCTCCGGGTTGATCGCTTCCTGCAGCGCGTCGGTATAGGTGCTCTTGAGCTTTGCCAGCTGGCGCCATTCGAGCACCTTGCTCGCGATCTCCGCTCCGTCACCGGAGAGGCGCTCGAGCACGCTCTGGTCGGTCGAATACTGTCCGCTCTTGCCCTTCTTGCCGCCCTTGTAGCCGAGCTTGTCGAACAGCACGTCCCCGAGCTGCTTGGGGCTGCCGACGGTGAATTCGGTGCCGGCGATCTGGTGAATCTCCTTCTCCAGCCGCGCGGTCTCGCTCGCAAATTCTTCCGACAGCTTGGCCAGCCGGGTGCGATCGACCTTGATGCCGTGGCGTTCCATCTGCGCGACCACGGGGACGAGCGGTCGATCGACCCGCTCGTAGATCTTCGTCCCACCTTCGGTCGCGAGCCGCGGCTTCAGATGCTGGTAGAGGCGCCAGGTCACGTCGGCATCCTCGGCCGCGTATTCGGTCGCCTTGTCCAGCGGCACTTCGCCGAAGGGGATCGCCTTCCTGCCGGTGCCGCAGACTTCCTTGAAGCTGAGGCAGGTGTGACCGAGGTGGCGCTCGGCGAGCTCGTCCATCCCGTGGCCCCCGCCGATCCCGTCGAGCTGGCGGCCGGCGTCGAGATCGAAGCTGATGATCATCGTGTCGTCGATGGGCGACACGTCCACCCCGTTGCGCGCGAGGACGTTGAGATCGTATTTTCCGTTGTGGAAGACCTTCAGCACCGCCTCGCTTGCCAGCATCGGCGCCAGTGCGGCGAGCGCCGCAGCCCTGTCGATCTGTTGGGGCTTCTCGGCGAACATGTCGCTGCCGCCATGACCGAGCGGGATGTAGCAGGCATCGTTGGGGCCGAGCGCGAGGCTCACGCCCACGAGGTCGCACAGCATGCAGTCGAGCGAGCTGGTCTCGGTGTCGACCGCCACGAGCCGCGCGGCGTGGGCACGCTCCACCCAGTGCTCGAGCCGCTCGATGGTCTGGACGCACTCATAGGCAGACCGATCGACGGCCGGGAAGTCGGGCAGCGGCTGGCGACTGCCTTCGCTGCTTGCGGCCGCGCCGGGCGTGTCCTGCCTGGCCGGGTTGAGGTCGGTCTTACGCGAAGGGCTTCCGGTTCCGGCGTCGAGCCGTTTCAGGAGGCTGGTAAAACCGTGTTTCGATAGAAAGGCTGCCAGCGGTTCGGGGGGCACGCCTTCGAGCTTCATCTCGTCGAGCGCGATGGGGAGCGGGCAGTCTTCCCTGAGAGTGACCAGGACGCGACTCATCTCGGCATCGGCGCGATGTTCGAGCAGGCGCTCCTTGAGCTTGCTCTTCTTCATGTCTGCCGCCGCATCCAGCGCGGCGGTAAGGTCGCCATGCTCGGCGATCAGCTTGCTTGCGGTCTTCGGCCCGACGCCGAAGATGCCCGGGATATTGTCGACCGAATCGCCCATCAGCGCGAGCACGTCGCCGACCTTCTCGGGCGGCACGCCAAACTTCTCCTCGACTTCCTCGATATAGATGCGCGCATTCTTCATCGTATCGAGCATGTCGATCCGCGCCCCGTCCTTCTCGCCGACGAGCTGCATCAGATCTTTGTCGCTCGACACGATGGTGACGTTCCATCCCTGGTCCTGTGCGACCCGCGCGTAAGAGGCGATCATGTCGTCGGCTTCGACGCCGGGCTCCTCGATGCAGGGCAGGCTGAAGGCACGCGTCGCATGGCGAATCAGCGGAAACTGCGGCACCAGGTCTTCGGGCGGATCTGGGCGGTGCGCCTTGTACTGGTCGTAGATCTCGTTGCGGAAGCTGTGGCTCGACTTGTCGAGGACTACCGCCAAATGGGTCGGGCCGTCGGCCTTGTGCAGGTCGTCGGCCAGCTTCCACAGCATCGTGGTATAGCCGTAGACCGCGCCGACCGGCGTACCTTCGGGGTCGGTGAGCGGGGGGAGTCGGTGGTAGGCGCGGAAGATGTAGGCCGAGCCATCGACCAGGTAGAGATGCGGTGTATCAGCCATTGTGGAGGGGCTTAGCAACGGCATGCCACAATGGGGAGCGCGATTTTTCCTGCGCTGCGCAAGCGGCGGATTAGTGCCAATTCCGGCCCAATTACGGCAAGAATGTGGCGGAGATTGGGCGAAACAGCTTGCGGTGCCCCAATTCGGCCATTATTTAGACACTGTGAGGCCCCATTTCGGGACTCGCGCGGGGAGAGGCCTTCGGGCTTTCGAACTGCACTCAAACTCGCTGTTCAAGGATTTACACCTATGCGCAAGATCGCTCTTTTCGCTGCCGCTTCGGCCGCTGCCCTGACGCTCGCTGCTTGCTCGGAAGCCACCGAAGACGCTGCTGAAGCAACCGCAGAAAACGCTGCTGCCGACACCGAAGCCAACATGGAAGCCGCTGGCGACGCCATGGAAGCCGGCGCTGAAGAAGTTGCTGCGGAAGCTGACGAAGCTGCTGCTGAAACCGAAGCTGCTGTCGAAGGCGACGAAACCCCGGCCGAAGCCGCTGCCGACTAATCGGTCGCCGTTTCGAACGCGGTTTACCGTTTCGAAAAAGAAAGGGCGGTGCCTTGCGGCGCCGCCCTTTTTCTTACCCCGCTTTGAAGAGCCTTAATTGCCGCCGTACTCCGCGCTCGCCCAGTTGCGGCCATCGTTGTCCGAGTTCTGCCAGAAGCCCTGATAGAGCGCCTGCGTGATGCTCGAAATGCGCGCATCGCGGTTGGCACGTGCTGCGAGCTTCTGGCTACGGCTGCCGTTTTCGATCGCCATCGAGGGGCTTTGCCCGGTTACGTAGATCGCCACAGCGATCGCACGTCCGTCGGGCGTGTTGAAGATCCCGATGTCGCTGGCTGTGCGGGCGAGCGTTCCGGTCTTGTGGGCCAGATTGGCGCTGACCGGCAGGACCGACCTCATCCGGTGTTTGCCGGTGCTCGTTTCCTCCATCGCGTCGAGCAGCACGCGGCGCGAATGCTCGCTGAGCCACTTGCCCTGATAGATGCCGGCTAGCAGTTTCCCCATCGCGCGCGGCGTGGCGCTGTCTTCGCGCACGACGTTCCAGGCCGGATCGGTGCGGCCATCGTCGCGGATCAGCGAGGCGATGTTGCGGGTCAGCTCGAATTCCTCGATCCCCGCCTCGCGCATCCACTTGTTGACGGCGCGCGGACCTCCGACTGCCGCGAGCAGCGCGTCGGTGCAGTCGTTGCAGCTCTTGCTGATCATCAGGCTGAGGTGCTGATAGGCGGGCAGATAGGCGCCACCGGGCCGCGGTAGGCGATATTCGCTGCTCAGACTCCAGCGGCCGGCATCCACTCCGGCGAGGAAGGTTGCCGCGATCGCCACCTTGCTGGTGCTCGCCATCGGGAAACGCTGGTCGGCAAGGACGCCGACATCGCGACCGGTAGAGAGATCGATGGCATAGACGCCGATGCGCCCGTTCGAACCCTCCGCCAACTGCGCGATCTGCCGCTCGAGCGGCGAGGAGAGCGCTGCCTCATAGGCTTGCGGCGCTCGCACCTCTGTGCCCAGCACCGCGTCGAACTGGTTCTCGAATCCGCCACCCTGTGCCAGCGATGGAGGTGCGATGAGCATCGCCCCGATCACTGCCAATCGTCCAAACAATCCTTTTCGCATACCGACCCTGTACACCCTCCGTGGTTAGGCGAAGCTTAATGACAAGCTCAGGGTACGGCACAAGCCTTCTCGCGACGAAAAGTGTTGCGCGCGGGACAGGTTTGGCGTTCTCCATATTGCTTCCGGTCCCGCGCGCCCGAGATCATGCGTTGGCGATGGCCTGTTCGATCTTTGCGGTGGATGCGCCCGACAGGGTCTTGTCGATCTCGCCGACGAGGCGTTTTTCGAGTTCCGAATGATAGTGGCGCCGCATCTCGCCCAGCGTCTTCGGGTCCGCGATCACGAGGACATCGGTGATCTCCCCGGCGATCGACTTGGCGTTGAGCCATTGTGCCGCCGCGGCGCCATGGGCCAGCTCTTCGAGGTCGGTCCGACCGACCTGCTGGCCGACGTCGTCCTGATGCTTCACGCCGGCGCTGAAATTGGTCGCATCGAGCGCGGGCTTCTGCGCATCCGACAGCCGCGGCTCGAGTGGCTTGCCGGTATTGCGCATCACGGTGAAGTTCTTGCCATCGACGATCGCGACATGGGCGTTGTTGGGAAGGCGCATGAATTGGTCTCCTCTAATGTTGTTCGTCCAGACAACGTGCCAGCGAGCGGAGAGGTCCGGGGTTGAGCCGGTCGCCGAATCGCGGCACAGATAGGTTGCATGGGAGAGACTGAAAGCGCGGGGGCGCTCGATCAGGGATTGGCTAGGGCGCTCGCGCGAGCAGGCTTGACCGCGCCTGAAGGGCTGCGACGCCTGACTGGTGGCGCCACGATGGAAAGCTGGCGCTTTTCGAGCGGTGCGGAGGACTTCGTCCTGCGGCGCGCGCCGAGCCTGTCCTTCATGGAGGGACGACCCTACGGACACGACACCGAAGCCGCGATCATCCGCGCAGCGCACCGGGCGGGCGTGACCGCGCCCGAAGTACTGGTCGAGCTGATGCCCGAGGATGGCATCGGCAGCGGGTTCGTCATGCGCGCGCTGCCCGGTACGCCCGACCCGCGGGCGATCCTCGCGATGGATGATCCGGGACAATTGCTGCGCGAAGTGGCGCGGGATCTGGCGCGGATCCATTCGCTGAGCCGCGAATCGCTGCCCGGCGACGTACCCGAGATGGACTATGCGGAAGCGGTCGCGGGTCTCGCGCAGCAATTCGACGAGGCAGGCGCGGACCGGCCGATCATCGCACTCGGGCTCCACTGGTTGCAGGCCAATCTGCCGCCCCGTGTCGAACCCGTGCTCAACCACGGCGACTATCGCCTCGGCAATATCCTCGCCGAGGATTCGCACCTCACCGGCGTGCTCGACTGGGAACTCGCGCATTTCGGCGACCGCCACGAGGATCTCGCCTTCGGCTGCATGGCCGTGTGGCGCTTTGCGCGGGTCGACCGACCGGCGCTCGGGCTCGGCACTCTGGAGGATTACCTGTCCGCCTACGAGACTGCCGGAGGTGCCGCCGTCGATCCGGCCCGGTTCCGTTTCTGGCTGGTCTATCGCACCGTCTGGTGGGCACTCGGCTGCCTGCGCATGGCGAGCTTCTGGCGCAGCGGCGACGACCGCATGCTCGAACGCGTGGTCATTTCGCGGCGAACCAGCGAGCAGGAACTCGACCTGCTGCTGCTGCTCGAGGACGACGCACCCGAGGAGGAGCGCCTGCGGCCCGTGTCCCCGGCGGCGGGGGCACACCAGCCCTCAGGCGAAGCGAGCGTGGGCGAGATCGCGACTGCCATCGCCGAATGGCTGGCCACGGTGAAGGACCGGATGGAAGGCCACGACCGCTTCCAGCTGGCGGTGGCGCGCAATGCGCTGGGGATGATCGCCCGCAACGACGCCGCCGCGACGCAGGCCGAGGACGCGACCCTGGCACGCGACCTGCTCGAGGGCAGCGCATCGCTGGCGACCCCCGGCATGCTCGCCCGGCTGCGCCGCGCAGCCCTCGACAAGCTGGCGGCCGACGTACCCAAATATCCGATGCTCGCGCGAGCGCGGAACCTGTGGATGGGAGAGGACTGATGGATTTCGCGATACCCCAAGCGCTCGAGGACTATTACGCTGAGCTCGAAGCCTTCATCGAGGGCACGATCGAGCCGTTGGTCGCCAGCGACGACAACATCCGCTTCTTCGACCATCGCCGCGAGGATGCGCGCACTGACTGGGAGCGTGGTGGGCTGCCCAACCACGATTGGGAAGACCTGCTGCGGCAGGCGCGCAAGGCGGCGGACGAAGCTGGTCACTGGCGCTTCTCGGCGCCGAAGAAATACGGCGGCCAGGACGGGTCAAATTTGTGGATGGCGGTGATCCGCGACCGTTTCGCGCAGCGCGGGCTCGGGCTCCACAACGACCTCCAGAACGAGCATTCGATTGTCGGCAACTTCCCATTCGTCGCCATGTTCGAAACTTTCGGGACCGAAGAGCAGAAGCAGGAATTCATCAATGGCGGGTTCGAGGGGACGCGCCGCGTCGCATTCGGGCTGACCGAGCCCGACCACGGCAGCGACGCGACGTGGATGGAGACCAAGGCGGTGCGTGAGACGCGCGACGGGGGCGATGGCTGGCGGATCGACGGCGAGAAGATGTGGATCACCGGCATGCATGTCGCGACCCACTGCGCGATGTTCGCACGGACGGGCGGCAAAGATGGCGATGCGAGCGGGATCACCTGCTTCCTCGTGCCCAATCCCACGCCCGGACTCGAGATCGAGGAGTGGATGTGGACCTTCAACATGCCCACCGACCATCCTCGGTTGAGCGTCAACAATGTCTGGGTGCCCGACAGCGCGATCCTCGGCGTCGAGGGCCGCGGGCTCGCGCTGGCGCAGAGCTTCGTCCACCAGAACCGCATCCGCCAGGCGGCCTCTTCGCTGGGCGCGGCCAGCTACTGCATCGAGGAAAGCGTCCGCTATGCGCGCGAGAGGAAGCCCTTCGGCGAGGAGCTGGCGAGAAACCAGGCGATCCAGTTCCCGCTGGTCGAGCTCGCCACGCAGTGCGAGATGTTGCGCCTGCTGATCTACAAGACCGCCTGGGACATGGACAACATGCCGCATGAGGAGATCGAGAAGACGATCTCGGACAAGGTCTCCATGTGCAATTACTGGGCAAACCGACTGGTCTGCCAGGCCGCCGACCGCGCGATGCAGGTGCATGGCGGGATCGGCTATTCGCGGCACAAGCCGTTCGAGCACATCTATCGCCACCACCGCCGCTATCGTATCACCGAAGGTGCCGAGGAGATCCAGATGCGCAAGGTTGGCGCCTATCTCTTCGGTTATCTCGGGCCCCGGCGCGGCAAATACGGCTGATCGACGAAGGGCATTGCCAAGCCTTGCCGGGATGCTAGCCCTCGCAATCAGATGAGGGAGAACACAATGATCCTACGCCTTTCGCTGGTCGCCACCCTGCTGGCGACCGCCGCCCCGATTGCCGCGCAGTCCACGCCGATCGTGCTTCCGGGCGCACCGGGAGAAGCACCTCGGGTAATTGACGCCGAGCAGGCGATCGCGCTGTCCGATACGCGCTTCTCGCCCGCCGACGTCGCCTTCATGCAGGGGATGATCGTCCACCACCAGCAGGCGGTCGACATGGCCAAGCTGGTCAAGGAGCGCACCAACAACGAGGCGATTCTCAAGACCGCCGACCGGATCGAGGCGGGCCAGAAGGACGAGATGAAGTTCATGCGCACCTGGCTCGAGGACCGCGGCCTCGAGGTCGCCATGCCGGGCATGGGCCATGCGCACCACACGATGAAAGGCATGGCCTCGCCCGAGCAGATGCGCGAGCTCGCCGCTTCGAACGGCACCGCATTCGATCGCCAGTTCCTCCAGCTGATGGTCGAGCACCACCGAGGCGCGGTGACCATGGTCGACGACCTCCACCATATGCCGGGCAGCGCCTACGACCCGGTGATGTTCGAATTCACCAACGATGTCGTGACCGACCAGAAGGCCGAGATCGACCGGATGAATGCGACGCTCGCCACGCTCTCGACCGATCCGCGCGCGACGCTCGAGCCCGGTTTCCGCGACGCTGGCGAAGCGATTTCGAATCTGCGCAAGGTCGCCAGCCTCGAAAAGCCGGCCGGCTTCTTCGATCCCGAAAACCCGGCGCAGCTACAGCCGCTGAAGGAAAAGAAGGACGAGGACGAAGAAAAGGCCACCAAGTCGCCGCGCAAGGAAGGCCAGGAGGCCGAAGAGGACAAGCCGGAGTTCGGCGAGCGCGGCTCGCTCTTGAGCTTCGCCTTCACCGACATGGCCTTTTCGGGTGATATGCTCGTGGCGGGCAGCTATCATGGCTTCAACGCCTATCGCCTCGGCGAGGACGGCGTGCCCCAGCTGGTCAGCTCGGTGGTCTGCCCCGGCGGACAAGGTGACGTCTCGATCGCGGGCGACCTGCTGGTGATGAGCGTGCAGGACAGCCGCGCGCGCATCGACTGCGGCCTGCAGGGCATCGACGACAAGGTCAGCGCCGAGCGTTTCCGCGGTATCCGCATATTCGATATTTCGGATATCACCCGCCCGCGACAGGTCGGCCAGGTCCAGACCTGCCGCGGCAGCCACACCCATTCGATCGTCGAAGCCGACGAAAAGCGGCTGGTGGTCTACAATTCGGGCACGAGCTACGTTCGCGACGACGAAGAGCTGGAAGGCTGCTACGAAGTCGGAGGCGACAACACCGCGCTGTTCAGCATCGACGTGATCGAGATCCCCGTGGCCGATCCCTCCAAAGCACGCATCGTCGACCGGCCGCGCGTCTTCGCCAAGGACGGCGAGATCGCCGGGCTGTGGCACGGCGGCGACCATGGCGAGGGTACGCAAGAGACGTATCGCACCGACATGTGCCACGACATCACCGTCTTCCCGGCGAAGAACCTCGCGGCAGGGGCCTGTTCGGGCAACGGCATCATTCTCGATATTTCCGATCCCCTGAAGCCGAAGCGGATCGACGACGTGACCGACAAGGGTTTCGCCTATTGGCACTCGGCCACCTTCAACAACGATGGCTCCAAAGTGCTGTTCACCGATGAATGGGGCGGCGGTGGACGGCCCCGCTGCCAGGCGGGCGACCCGACGAACTGGGGCGCCGATGCTTTCTACGGGATCGAGGACGGTAAGCTCGTCTATCGCGGGACCTACAAGCTGCCCGCGCCGCAGGGCGACAAGGAGAACTGCGTCGCGCACAACGGTTCGATCATCCCCGTCCCGGGACGCGATATCTTCGTCCAGGCCTGGTACCAGGGCGGCCTCAGCGTGATCGACTTCACCGATCCGGAGGACATCCACGAGATCGCCTATTTCGATCGCGGTCCGATCGACAAGGATCAGCTCGTCACCGGCGGCTACTGGTCGGCCTATTGGTACAAGGGGCGGATCTACGCGACCGAGATCAGCCGCGGGCTCGACGTCTTCGCGCTCGAGCCGAGCGAATACCTCACTGCGGAAGAAATCGCGGCCGCAGAAGGCGCGGTCTATCCCGGCGGACTGTTCAACCCGCAAACGCAGACGCAGGTCACCTGGCCCGAAGACTTGGTGGCTGCGGCAGAGGCGAGCCGCAAGGGTGGCTAGGCAGCGGCCCGGCGCTTCAGCTCGACATAGAGTGCCGGGAGACCTTGCGCCAGCGCACGCGAACGGAGCTCGGCGTCCGCCGCGGCCTGCTTGGCGGCGGCGTCGGGGACGAAGATGGCGCGGGGCTGCTTGGCGTTGCGCCGCGCCGCTGCGGCGAGCGCCGTTCGTCCAGCAGCATCGGGCTCGATGCCGAAATGCGGCAGGATACGCGTCTCCAGCGCTTGCGGAAGCTCGGCGTAGTCGCACAGGGCGAGGCGCTCGGTCGGCTCCGCTTCAAGCCCGGCCCGCGCGATCGAGGCAATCACCCAGGCGAGATAGTCCCGATCCGCAATGGCCTCCGCTCCATCGAGGCCGAAGCTTTCGAGCGCCACGCCGCCGCGCCGAGCATGCAGCCCAGGTCGCCGGGTCTGTGACACCAGCACCTCGATGGGGTCGCGGAAGAGGAAAAGCGAAGCTGCGGACGGGAACAGCTCGGCGATACGGGGGAGGGCGAGCGTGTGCCAGCTATCGAGCTTGACGATGCGTGTGGTCGTTTCCGCGAACCGTTGGCGCAGGAGCGCACCGGCCATCCCCTGCACCATCCGAGCGGGGATCACGCCGTCGAGAAACAGCTTGATCGCCTGATCGAGGACGGGGGGTTCGGAAACCACGGTCACCCGGTCCAGGGCGCCCAACATCTGCCCCACCAGCGTCGACCCACAGCGCGAGAGATGGAACACGAGGCCGTCGGGTTGGGAGTGCCCTGCGAAGGCGCGCAGGGCGTCGAGCGAGGTCGAGCAACGCAGCACCAGGTTGATCGGGTGCGCGGCCACCCGGGCCATCGTCTGTTCGAAAAAGGGTTCGTCGAGCGGCGCGAAGGCAAAATGCAGCCATTCGACCCGCGGCGTTCCCCCTTCGCCATAGATCTGCACCGGTAGCCATTGACCCGGCGGCGCCCGGTCGAGGTGCAGCAAGGGCGGCCGATCGCGAACGGCGGCGGCTTCGGCCAGCACCCGCGACCAATCTGCCGTGCAACCATCGGTCAGGGTCAAGACCCCGGCAAGCTCGGCAGGGTCGGCGCAGGACGCCAGACGGCGCTCGAAGGCTTCGTCTGCAGCCACCTGCGCGATGATCTCGGCCAGAACTGTGCTGTCCATGTGCGTCCCCTTCCGAACCGCAGTGGCACAGATGCTGGCAAGGAGCGATAGGGGCAAGCAGGCGCCGGGTGGCTTGCGTCAGGCGCCGATCGCCTTTCGCACATCCTGGACGAAGCCGGTGCGCCGGATGATCTCGTAGAGCAGCCGGGCGGCCAGGCGGCCCGGCCAGCGCATCGGCCGGGGGACCTGCAGGAACAGCACCACGCGGGGCTCGCGGGTCTCGTTCCACACCTCATGCACGTTGGTTTCGTCGAAGACGAGCCATTCGCCATGGTGCCAGCGGACCGGTTCGCCGTTGACCTCCATCTCGCAGCGCTCCGGTCCCCCAGGGACCGACAGGCCGAGATGGCAGTTGAGCCAGGCCTTGGTCAGACCGCGATGACGCGGGACATGGGTGCCGGGCTCCATGATCGAGAAGAAGCCCACGACCAGCCCCGGGACCCGGTCGAGCATGGCGGCCGTCCGCGGACAGCGCGTGCGATTGGCCTCTGCCTTGAAACCATAGCCTTCAAAGAAGAAGCTCTTCCACGCCGATGTATTGGCGATACGGCGGTGATCGGGTGATATGCTGCCGAAGGCGGGGATCGACCGGCGCTCGGCGAGCAGGGGAGCGAGTTCCTCCTGAACCACGCGCCAGTTGCGGCGCAATTCGTCGAGGCAGGGCAACAGGTCCGCTCGCAGGATCGCGTCATCGCGGATCAGCGACTGGCGCGCGAACCAGCGATTGATCGGGTCGCGCAGGCGTTTGGCCGTGCGGACCAGCGCCGACTGCTTCGGTCGTGTATAGCGCTCCCGCGCTTCGGGCTGCGAGGGATTGTCGTTCGACACCGCGAGGGGTTCGAACCCATCCTCGCGACCGTCCATGCGGGGGCGGGCTTGGTACCCATCCCTCATACCATGGAGCATACCGGGCGGGTTGCGGCGAAGCTTGGAAAATCGCGCCAATGATGCTGCGCGAACGAAAGGCCCGGCGGGATCGCTCCCGCCGGGCCTCTGTAAGTCCGGTTGGTCGGTAAGGCTTAGAAGCCCATGCCGCCCATCCCGCCCATGCCGCCCATGTCGGGCATCCCGCCGCCAGCCGGCTTGTCTTCCGGCTTGTCGACGATGGCGGCTTCGGTGGTGATCAGCAGGCCGGCGACCGAGGCTGCGTCCTGCAGCGCGGTGCGCACGACCTTGGTCGGGTCGATCACGCCGGCAGCCACGAGGTTCTCGTAGGTGTCGGTCGCGGCGTTGAAGCCGAGCGTGTCGTCATTGGCGTCGACCAGCTTGCCGGCGACGACCGCGCCGTCGTGACCGGCGTTGGTCGCGATCTGGCGGACGGGAGCCTGCAGTGCGCGACGGACGATGTCGATGCCGCGGGTCTGGTCGTCGTTTTCGCCTTCGAGGCCGTCGAGCGACTTAGTGGCGTAGAGCAGGGCGGTACCGCCGCCCGGGACGATGCCTTCTTCGACCGCTGCGCGGGTTGCGTGCAGCGCGTCGTCGACGCGGTCCTTGCGCTCCTTCACTTCGACCTCGGTGGCGCCGCCGACCTTGATCACCGCAACGCCGCCGGCGAGCTTGGCCAGACGTTCCTGCAGCTTCTCACGATCGTAGTCCGACGAGGTGTTGTCGATCTGCGTGCGGATTTCGTTCACGCGTGCCTTGATGTCGTCTTCCGAACCGGCACCGTCGACGATGGTCGTGTTGTCCTTGTCGATGGTGACCTTCTTGGCCTGGCCGAGCATGTTCAGCGTCACGTTCTCGAGCTTGATGCCGAGGTCTTCGCTGATCATCTCGCCCTGGGTCAGGATCGCAATGTCCTGCAGCATGGCCTTGCGGCGGTCGCCGAAGCCCGGTGCCTTGACCGCTGCGACCTTGAGGCCGCCGCGCAGCTTGTTGACCACGAGGGTGGCCAGCGCTTCGCCTTCGATGTCTTCCGCGATGATCAGCAGCGGGCGGCCCGACTGGACAGCCGCTTCGAGAACCGGGAGCATCGCCTGCAGGTTCGAGAGCTTCTTCTCGTGGATCAGGATGTACGGGTTTTCGAGTTCGACCGTCATCTTTTCCGGGTTGGTGATGAAGTAGGGCGACAGGTAGCCGCGGTCGAACTGCATGCCTTCGACGGTTTCGAGCTCGAATTCGAGACCCTTCGATTCGTCGACGGTGATCACGCCTTCCTTGCCGACCTTGTCCATGGCTTCGGCGATCTTCTCGCCGACTTCACGGTCGCCATTGGCCGAGATGATGCCGACCTGCGCGATTTCCTGGCTGCCCGAAACGTCCTTCGATCGGCCCTTGAGGTCTTCGACGACCTTGGCGACGGCGAGATCGATGCCGCGCTTGAGGTCCATCGGGTTCATGCCGGCGGCGACCGACTTCATGCCTTCGGTGACGATCGACTGGGCGAGCACGGTGGCGGTGGTGGTGCCGTCACCGGCAGTATCGTTCGCCTTCGACGCGACTTCCTTGATCATCTGCGCGCCCATGTTCTCGAACTTGTCCTTCAGTTCGATTTCCTTGGCGACGGTGACGCCGTCCTTGGTGATGCGGGGTGCGCCGAAGCTCTTGTCGATCACGACGTTGCGGCCCTTGGGACCGAGCGTGACCTTGACGGCGTTGGCGAGGGTGTCGACGCCGCGCAGAATGCCTTCGCGCGCGTCGCGGCCGAACTTAACGTCCTTGGCTGCCATGGGTGTGTCTCCTGGAATTCTCGTTTAGTTGAAGAAATACATCCGGGTCGGCGATCAGCCGATGATCCCCATGATGTCGCTTTCCTTCATGATCAGCAGGTCTTCGCCATCGAGCTTGACCTCGGTACCCGACCACTTGCCGAACAGCACGCGATCGCCGGCCTTGACGTCGAGCGGGGTGACCGTGCCGTCTTCCGCCTTGGCGCCGTTGCCGACGGCGACGATTTCGCCTTCGCTCGGCTTTTCCTTGGCGCTGTCGGGAATGATGATCCCGCCGGCGGTCTTCTCTTCGGCTTCGATGCGACGGACCAGAACGCGGTCGTGCAGCGGACGAAATGCCATGATGATGACCTCTCTCTTCTACGAGTTTGAAACATGTGTTGGCACTCACTCGGTGAGAGTGCCAGCGGCGCGCATTTGGGGACGCGCCCGGAACGAGTCAACGGGACGCCGAACAAAAAAATGAACTCTTGCAGGCGTGCCGCGTTGGGGTTGGCGAAAGCGGGCGGTCCTTCCCATCTGGCAGCCCCGAACCCATCTCCCGACATGCCAAGAAGAGGGCCGAGCGACCAATGTCCACCGACCAGACCATCGCTGCGCTGACTATTCCCGAACAGATCTGGTTGTGGTTGCGACTCAACATGATGGACATCGCCGGCGCCTTCGCGGTGCTGGTCATCGGCCTGCTGCTGGCGAAGATCGTATCGGGCTGGGTCGAGCGCGCGATGACCCGCTCGCCGCGCTTCGAGCCGACGGTGGCCAATTTCCTCTCCAACCTCGTCAAATACGCGCTGTGGGCGCTGGTGATCGTGACCGTGCTCGGCCAGTTCGGCGTCGAGACGACCAGCATCCTCGCGGCACTGGGCGGCATGGCGCTCGCCGTCGGTCTCGCGCTCCAGGGGACGCTGTCGAACGTGGCCTCGGGGGTGATGATCCTGGTGCAGAAGCCGTTCAAGGTCGGCGAGGGCATCACCGCCGGAGCGGTCACCGGGACTGTCCAGCAGATTGGCCTGTTCACCACCGAGATCAAGCAGTTCGACGGCCTCTTCGTGATGGTCCCCAACTCCGAGCTGTGGAACCAGGCGATCGTCAATTTCAACCGTCACCCGACCCGCCGCTTCGAGCTCAAGGTCGGCATCGGCTATGGCGACAGCATGGAGAAGGCGCGCAACGAACTGCTCGCGCTGGCCGAGGCGGACGACCGCGTCCTGGCCGACCCCGCGCCAGTCGCCTTCGTCAGCTCGCTCGACGACAGCTCGGTCGGTATCGGCATGCGCGTATGGTGCAACACGCCCGACTACCTCGGGCTGACCTGGGACCTCACCGAAGCGGCCAAGGCACGCTTCGACGCGGTCGGAATCTCGATCCCCTTCCCTCAGCGCGAGGTCACGCAGAAGGCGGCGTGAGCTTTCCGTTCGCGCGGCGGCATGTGAGCTCCAGCTGCTCGCGCCGTCCCCAGCGCCAGGTGAGCAGCGCGGCAGCGAAGATGAGGCCGGTCGCAAGCCCGATCCATACGCCGGTGCCTTCGAGCGGAGTGCGAAATCCCAGCCAGAGCGCGACGCCGAAGCCCGGGACCCAGTAGCTGAACACCGCGATCAGCATGGGCACACGGGTGTCCTGCAGGCCACGCAAGGCGCCGGCGGCGACCGCCTGGACGCCATCGAAGAGCTGGAACGCGGCAGCTACCTTCATATAGCGCACCGCGAACGCCACCATCGCGGCATTCGCGGCGAGGGCCGGATCGATGTAGATGCGCAGGAGCGTGACCGGCGCCAGGATCATCAACGATGCGGTAAACAGCATGAAGGTCGCGCCCATCGCAATCCCGACCCAGCCCGCGCGGCCCATCGCCTCGCGATCGCCCGCGCCGTAGTGGTAGCCGACCCGGATCGTCGCCGCCTGACCGAGGCCGAAAGGTATCTGGAAGGCCAGCGCCGCGATCTGCAGCGCGATCGTATGCCCGGCGAGTTCGGCCGGACCGATCCGTCCCATCAGCAGCGCCGCCCCGCTGAACAGTCCGGCCTCGGCGATGATGATCACCATCACCGGCGTGCCGAGCACCACGAGTTCGCGCATGCGCGGCCATTCGGGCTTCCACCAATTGCCGAAGATGCGATAGCGGCGCAGCCGCCGATCCCAGCGGATTGCAGCAACGTAGCTCGCGAACTGGACGATCGCGGTGCAGACGCTGGCGAGCGCCGACCCCTCGAGGCCCATGGCGGGCGCGCCGAAATGGCCGAAAACGAAAGCGTAATTGAAGACGACGCTGGCGACGAGCGCCACGCCGGTGATGGCGGTGGCAAAGACGGGCCTGCCGAGCGCGGAAACGAAATTGCGCAATACGCTGGCGGCGATCATCGGCCACATCGCGAACATGATGATGAGTAGGAAATCGCCGGCGCGTGCGGCCAGATCGTCCTCCTGTCCGGTGAGGCGCATCAGCGCTTCGCCCTGCCAGCAGATGGCCATGCCGACGAGCGCTGCGGCGAGCGAGAGCCACAGCGCCATGCGCACCGAGCGACGTACCTCGCGCACCGAATGACGCCGGCGGCCGAGTTCCTCGGCGATCAGGGCGGCGACCATCCCGACCAGCCCGGTGAAGGCCCACATCGTCAGGCCGAACAGCGCGATCCCCAGTGCCGAGGCGGCCAGTTCACGTTCGCCGAGGCGGGCGACGAAGATCACGTCGACCGCATGAACCAGCATCTGCAACAGATTGGCGAGCGCCAACGGCCAGGCGAGCCGGAAGGTCTCGCGAAGCTCGTCGCGCCATCCGTCGCTACCGATCGGCAGGGGTTCCAGGGCGTGGTCGTGCGTCATGCAGCCGGCCCGGATATGCGATGTGCACGGCGCGCTCAAACGCCCAGCCGCGCGGGCGCGCATTTCGCGCTAACCATGATACCGGCGCGCCACAGTGCCTGCCCGCCGCTCATGCGAAAAAGGGCGGCGCCTTGCGGCACCGCCCTTCGTCTGATCTCGCGAACGAGATCGAAGCGTAAGCGTATGGCTTACTTGAGCTCGACGGTACCGCCGGCTGCTTCGATCTTGCCCTTGATTTCTTCGGCTTCAGCCTTGTTGACGCCTTCCTTGAGCGGCTTGGGCGCGCCTTCGACAAGAGCCTTGGCTTCCGAGAGGCCCAGACCGGTGATGGCGCGGACTTCCTTGATGACCTGGATCTTCTTGCCACCGTCGCCGGTCAGGACGACGTCGAATTCGTCCTTTTCTTCGGCTGCGGCACCGGCGTCGCCACCGCCAGCGGGGGCAGCAACGGCAACGGCAGCGGCGGCGCTAACGCCCCACTCTTCTTCGAGCGCCTTGGCAAGCTCAGCGGCTTCCATGACGGTCAGCTTCGACAGTTCTTCAACAAGCTTGGCGATATCGGCCATGATGTTTCACTCCAAAATTAAGGCCGGGGTGCCCCCAAAATGCCTGGGTGGCCATGCCCCGATGAATATGTGTTCGTACGTCGAACCGGCTCTTACGCGGCTTCCTTGGCGCCATAGGCACCGAAAACGCGAGCGAGCATCGAGGTGGGTTCCTTGATCGTGCGGACGACCTTGGTCGCCGGCGCGTTGAGGAGGCCCACGATCGTGCCACGAAGTTCGTCGAGGCTCGGCATCGAGGCGAGTGCCTTGACCCCGGCTTCGTCGAGCTTCTGCGCGCCCATCGATCCACCGACGATTTCGATCTTGTCGGTGGTCTTGGCGAAGTCCACCACGGCCTTGGCCGCGGCGACCGGATCCTCGGAATAACCGAGGGCGGTCGGACCGGACAGGTACTCGTCGAGACCTGCGTAGTCGGTGTCCTTCAGGGCGAGCTTGGCCAGACGGTTCTTCGCAACCTGGTAGGTCGCGCCGGCTTCACGCATCTTCGAGCGCAGTTCGGTCGACTGGGCGACCGTAAGGCCCAGGTTGCGGGTCACGACGACCACGCCAGCCTGGTTGAAGACTTCGCTGAGCTGGGCGACCGCATCGGCTTTCTGCGAACGATCCATGCCATACTCCTTCACTATGACCGACCAGGATGGCTCCCGGACGGCCGGCTACGTTTGTCCGTGCCGAAAACGACACGGGCGAGTCCGTTGATGGGGAAGGAGTGCGCCAGATGGCGCGAAACGGCGATGCGGGGCATCGCCATGCAATCTCTGTTCCCCGTCTAGGCTGGAAATTAAGACCGGCAGATCCCGGTCACCAACTGTCTCGGACGGATGGCCGCTTGCACGGCCGGGCGCGCATCTAGCGGAATTCTCCCGCGAGTCAAGGCACAGCGGTTACAGCGCACACAAGCAAAGAGGCCCGTCCCTTGCGGAACGAGCCTCTCGCAATCCTGGGCTCGGCGCCGGAGCGCCGAGCCGGAATGGATTATTCAGCCGGAGCTTCTTCAGCCGGAGCTTCTTCGGTCGCGGTCGCGTCGGTAGCGGTCGCGTCGACGGTAGCTTCGGTGGCCATTTCGTCGGTCACAGCCGGGGTCTCTTCGACGACCGGAGCTTCGACGGTGGTTTCTTCAACCGGAGCTTCCTCGGCAGCCTGTTCACCGCAAGCGGCGAGGGTCAGCGCAACGGGAAGCGCGGCAACGAGTGCGATCTTCTTCATGTGATTCTATTCCTGTAACGCCATGATTGGCGTGGCCATAAAATAGCCTCATTTTCGCCAAGGAGAAGACACAATCTTCGCGGGGGCGAAATTTTCTCGCAGCCATCGTTACGACCAGCGCGACCGCTGGCGCGGAAGCAGCGGCAAAGTCGTTCGCCGGGCGATAGATGCGATTGGTGGAGGAGCCTTCGACCCGGCCGGGCCGATCCGCCATCGACCGCACGTCTGACGGGAGGTTTCGGATGTATCGCGTGATGTCGGCCATGGCCGTCCTGTGCCTTGCGGGTTGTTCCGGCCCTCCCGTGGCCGAACCCGCCGCCCAGGCGATCGGTGAGAAGACCGGCCTGACCGCAGGCGACCGCGAGGCGCTGCGGGCGCTCGACCACAGCTACGCCAGGGCATGGCTGAAGCACGGAACCGCAGCGCAATCCGAAGCGCTGCTCGCGCTGTTCGCCCCCGATGCGGTGATCTATCCGGGCGGCGGGGGAGAGTCGCTGTCGGGCATGGACCAAATGCGCGCCTTCTGGTTCCCCGAGGGCTCGCCTCCGACCGAAGTCGAGTATTTCGAGCGTGAACCCGTAGCGATCGAGGGCTCGCCCGCCCTTGCGGCGGTTGCAGGGCGGAGCAGGATCGCCTTCACCTATGCCGGCAAGCGCAGCGCCCAGGAAGGCTACTACATCATCCATGCCCGGCCGGACGAAGCCGGGCACTGGAAGATCGTGCGGATGATGTGGAGCAATCGTCCGGTCGACTAGTCTGCCAACGGATTTCGATGGTCTCTCGATTCCCCGGTTGACCGGCGGCCCCCCAATTCCTACATGCCCCGCGACCGCACGCTTCGAGCGAGTCCGATTCATGCGCGGGAATCGGGCACAGGATGGAGGCGGCGTTTCCATAATCGCGACGCTTGAGAAGCTGCAGCAGGCCACCGGGACAGGTGCGTCATCCGCTGCGGCCTTTTCGCGTCCCGACCATGGATCTCACGCGCATGAGACTTGAATTCCGGTCCCGACCGCGCGGGCCCGGCGCACACGAGAAGAGGTAACTACCCCTTATGGCTACCAAGGCGAAGGCTCCGAAGAAGACCCGGGGCACGAACGCGCAGGGCACGGCGAAGCGTCGTATCCGCAAGATCTTCGGCGACATCCACGAAGTCGTCGACATGCCGAACCTGATCGAGGTGCAGCGCGAGAGCTACGAACAGTTCCTGCGCTCGAACAAGGAAACGGGTTACGTTTCCGGCCTCGAAAAGACGCTGCGTTCGGTGTTCCCGATTCGCGACTTCGCCGGCACCGCCGAACTCGACTTCGTCCACTACGAACTCGAAGCGCCGAAATACGACATCGTCGAATGCCGCCAGCGTGGCATCACCTATGCCGCCCCGATGAAGGTCACGCTCCGCCTGATCGTGTTCGAGGTGGACCAGGAAACCGAAACCCGTTCGGTCCTCGATATCAAGGAGCAGGACGTCTACATGGGCGACATGCCCCTGATGACGGGCAACGGCACCTTCATCATCAACGGCACCGAGCGCGTCATCGTGTCCCAGATGCACCGTTCGCCGGGCGTGCTGTTCGACCACGACCGCGGCAAGACCCACTCCTCGGGCAAGCTCCTCTTCGCGGCCCGCATCATCCCCTATCGCGGTAGCTGGCTCGACTTCGAATTCGACGCCAAGGACGTCGTCAACGTGCGTATCGACCGCAAGCGCAAGCTGCCGGTCACCGCGCTGCTGTTCGCGCTCGGCCTCGATGCCGAGGACATCCTCAACCACTTCTACAAAACCGTGGCCTGGAAGCGCGCCAAGGACGGTTGGGAAATTCCCTTCGTCGCCGAACAGTGGCGTGGCCAGAAGCCGGCCTTCGCGCTGGTCGATGCCAAGACCGGCGAGGAAGTCTTCCCCGCTGCCCAGAAGATCAGCCCGCGCGCTGCCAACAAGGCGGCCAAGGACGGTCTCGAAACGCTGCTGCTCCCGACCGAGGAAATCTTCGGCCGCTACGCCAGCCGCGACATGATCGATGAAAAGACCGGCCGCATCTACATCGAAGCGGGCGACGAGGTCTCGGCCGAGAACCTCGAAGTGCTCGATGCCGCGGGCATCGACGCGATGGACCTGCTCGACATCGACCACGTCAACACCGGCCCGTGGATCCGCAACACGCTGAAGGTCGACAAGGCCGAGAACCGCGACGAGGGCCTGGAAGCGATCTACAAGGTCATGCGTCCGGGCGAGCCGCCGACCAAGGAAACCGCCGAAGCGCTGTTCGAAGGCCTGTTCTTCGACGGCGAGCGCTACGACCTGTCGGCCGTCGGCCGCGTCAAGCTCAACATGCGCCTCGAACTCGATGCCGAGGACACCGTCACCACGCTGCGCAAGGAAGACATCCTCGCCGTGGTCAAGGAACTGGTCGACCTCAAGGACGGCAAGGGCGAAGTCGACGACATCGACAACCTCGGCAACCGCCGCGTCCGTTCGGTCGGCGAACTGCTCGAGAACCAGTACCGCGTCGGCCTGCTGCGGATGGAACGCGCGGTGAAGGAACGTATGAGCTCGGTCGACGTGTCGACCGTCATGCCGAATGATCTGATCAATGCGAAGCCCGCCGTGGCTGCCGTTCGCGAGTTCTTCGGATCCAGCCAGCTCTCGCAGTTCATGGACCAGACCAACCCGCTCTCGGAAGTCACCCACAAGCGCCGCGTTTCGGCGCTTGGCCCGGGCGGCCTCACCCGCGAGCGTGCCGGCTTCGAAGTGCGCGACGTCCACCCCACGCACTATGGCCGCATCTGCCCGATCGAGACGCCCGAAGGCCCGAACATCGGCCTGATCAACTCGCTCTCGACATTCGCCCGCGTCAACAAGTACGGCTTCATCGAGACGCCGTACCGCAAGGTCATCGACGGCAAGGTCACCGACGAGGTGGTCTACCTCTCGGCGATGGAAGAGCAGAAGCACACCGTCGCGCAGGCTTCGGCCGACCTCAACGACGACGGCTCGTTCGTCGAGGAACTGGTTTCGGCCCGTCACGACGGCGACAATTTGATGGCGCCGCGCGAAACCATCACGCTGATGGACGTCAGCCCCAAGCAGCTCGTCTCGGTCGCGGCATCGCTCATTCCGTTCCTGGAAAACGATGACGCCAACCGCGCACTGATGGGCTCGAACATGCAGCGCCAGGCGGTTCCGCTGGTCAAGGCGGAAGCGCCCTGGGTCGGTACCGGCATGGAAGAGACCGTCGCCCGCGATTCGGGCGCGGCGATCGCGGCTACCCGCGGCGGCATCGTCGACCAGGTCGACGCTACCCGTATCGTGATCCGTGCCATCGGCGATGTCGAACCCGGCCAGTCGGGCGTCGACATCTACACGCTGCAGAAGTTCCAGCGTTCGAACCAGGACACCTGCATAAACCAGCGTCCGCTGGTGAAGGTCGGTGAAACGGTCGAAGCCGGCGATATCATCGCCGACGGTCCCTCGACCGATCTCGGCGAACTGGCGCTGGGCCGCAACAGCCTCGTCGCCTTCATGCCCTGGAACGGCTACAACTACGAAGACTCGATCCTGATCAGCGAACGCATCGTGAAGGACGACGTGTTCACCTCGATCCACATCGAGGAATTCGAGGTCATGGCCCGCGACACAAAGCTCGGGCCCGAGGACATCACCCGCGACATCCCGAACGTCGGCGAGGAAGCCCTGCGCAACCTCGACGAAGCGGGCATCGTCTACATCGGCGCCGAAGTGCACCCGGGCGACATTCTCGTCGGCAAGATCACGCCCAAGGGCGAAAGCCCGATGACGCCGGAAGAAAAGCTCCTCCGCGCGATCTTCGGCGAAAAGGCCAGCGACGTGCGCGACACCTCGCTCCGCCTGCCGCCGGGCGTTGCCGGGACGATCGTCGAAGTCCGCGTCTTCAACCGCCACGGCATCGAGATCGACGACCGTACGCGGGCGATCCAGAACGAGGAAATCGAACGCCTCCGCAAGGACTCGAACGACGAACGCGCGATCCTCAACCGGGCGACCTACAACCGCCTGAAGGACATGCTCGTCGGTCAGACCGCTTCGGCCGCGCCGAAGGGCGTCAAGAAGGGCAGCGAGATCACCGAGGAGCTGCTCGAAGGCGTCGACAAGCACGAATGGTTCAAGTTCGCCGTGGCCGACGATGGCCGCCAGGCGCAGCTCGAAGCCGTCAAGTCGCAGTATGACGAAGCGGTCAAGTTCATCGAAGAGAAGTTCGAGGACCGCAAGGAGAAGCTCGAGCGCGGTGACGAACTCGCCCCGGGCGTTCTCAAGATGGTCAAGGTCTTCGTCGCGGTGAAGCGCAAGCTGCAGCCGGGCGACAAGATGGCCGGCCGTCACGGGAACAAGGGCGTCATCAGCCGCATCCTGCCGGTCGAGGACATGCCGTTCCTCGAAGACGGTACCCCGGTCGACATCGTCCTCAACCCGCTCGGCGTGCCGTCGCGCATGAACGTCGGGCAGATCTTCGAAACGCACCTCGGCATGGCGGCCCGCAATCTGGGCCACCAGATCGGCGAGCAGCTCGAAGAGTGGAAGCGGGCGAACCCCAATGCCGCCGAGGACTACGCCAAGGCCAAGCCGCCCGAAGCCGTCATTGCGCGGCTCAAGGACGTCTATGGCGAAGAGTATCACGATGCGATCGACAGCCGTTCGACCGCCGACATCGTGGAACTGGCGGGCAACCTCACCGCGGGTGTCCCGATGGGTACGCCGGTGTTCGACGGTGCCCGCGAAGGCGACGTGACGATCGAACTCGAAAAGGCCGGTCTCCACAGCTCGGGCCAGTCGGTGCTGTTCGACGGGCGTACGGGTGAAGCCTTCGACCGCAAGGTCACCGTGGGCATCATCTACATGCTCAAGCTGCACCACCTCGTCGACGACAAGATCCACGCCCGTTCGATCGGTCCCTACAGCCTCGTCACCCAGCAGCCGCTGGGCGGTAAGGCGCAGTTCGGCGGCCAGCGCTTCGGGGAGATGGAGGTCTGGGCGCTCCAGGCCTACGGCGCCGCGTACACGCTGCAGGAAATCCTCACCGTGAAGTCGGACGACGTGATCGGTCGTACCAAGGTCTACGAAGCGATCGTCAAGGGCGACGATACCTTCGAGGCGGGCATTCCCGAGAGCTTCAACGTGCTCGTCAAGGAAATGCGTAGCCTGGGCCTCAACGTCGAACTCAAGTCGCTCAGCGACGACGAGGACGACGATGGTCTCGCGATCGCGGCGGAATAGGGGAGCGGCAACGCTCCCCCCACCGCCCCAGGAATTCACCCGCTAAGGGATAAAGTCATGAACGAACTGACCAAATTCACCAACCAGCTCGCGAAGCCCGAGACTTTCGACGAGATCCAGATCGGCATCGCCAGCCCCGAGCGCATCCGCTCGTGGTCCTTCGGGGAGATCAAGAAGCCCGAAACGATCAACTACCGTACGTTCAAGCCCGAGCGTGACGGCCTGTTCTGCGCGCGCATCTTCGGCCCCGTGAAGGACTACGAGTGCCTGTGCGGCAAGTACAAGCGCATGAAGTACAAGGGCGTCGTCTGCGAGAAGTGCGGCGTCGAAGTGACCGTGACCAAGGTCCGTCGCGAACGCATGGGTCACATCGAACTGGCCGCGCCGGTCGCGCATATCTGGTTCCTCAAGTCGCTGCCGTCGCGCATCGGCCTGCTGCTCGACATGCAGCTCAAGCAGCTCGAACGCGTGCTCTACTTCGAGAGCTACATCGTCACCGAGCCCGGCCTGACCCCGCTCGAGAAGTTCCAGCTCCTCACCGAGGACGAACTGCTCGAAGCGCAGGATGAGTACGGCGAAGACGCCTTCAGCGCCGCGATCGGTGCCGAAGCGGTCAAGACCATGCTGATGGACCTCGACCTCGAGCAGGAGAAGGAAGACCTGCTGGAAGAGCTCGCGACTACCAAGTCGAAGCTCAAGCCCGCCAAGATCATCAAGCGCCTCAAGGTCGTCGAAAGCTTCATCGAATCGGGCAACCGCCCCGAGTGGATGATCCTCGAAGTCGTGCCGGTCATTCCGCCCGAGCTGCGCCCGCTGGTTCCGCTCGACGGTGGCCGCTTCGCGACCTCGGACCTCAACGACCTCTACCGTCGCGTGATCAACCGTAACAACCGCCTCAAGCGCCTGATGGAGCTGCGCGCTCCGGACATCATCGTCCGCAACGAAAAGCGCATGCTGCAGGAAGCGGTCGACGCGCTGTTCGACAACGGCCGTCGCGGCCGCGTGATCACCGGCGCCAACAAGCGTCCGCTCAAGTCGCTGTCCGACATGCTCAAGGGCAAGCAGGGCCGCTTCCGCCAGAACCTGCTCGGCAAGCGCGTCGACTATTCGGGCCGTTCGGTCATCGTGACCGGTCCGGAACTCAAGCTGCACCAGTGCGGCCTGCCCAAGAAGATGGCGCTCGAGCTGTTCAAGCCGTTCATCTACGCGCGCCTCGACGCCAAGGGTCTCTCGATGACCCTCAAGCAGGCGAAGAAGTGGGTCGAGAAGGAGCGCAAGGAAGTCTGGGACATCCTCGACGAAGTCATTCGCGAGCACCCGGTCCTCCTCAACCGGGCACCGACGCTCCACCGTCTCGGCATCCAGGCCTTCGAGCCGGTCCTGATCGAGGGCAAGGCTATCCAGCTGCACCCGCTGGTCTGCGCCGCCTTCAACGCCGACTTCGACGGCGACCAGATGGCTGTCCACGTCCCGCTGAGCCTCGAGGCGCAGCTGGAAGCGCGTGTGCTGATGATGTCGACCAACAACATCCTCTCGCCCGCCAACGGCAAGCCGATCATCGTGCCCTCGCAGGACATGGTCCTGGGCCTCTACTACCTCTCGATGGAGCGGCAGGAGAAGACCCCCGAGTTCGTCGAAAACGACAAGGGCGAGAAGGTCGAGAAGCTGCAGATGTTCAGCGACATGGCTGAAGTGCACCAGGCGCTCGAAACCAAGCAGGTCTCGCTTCACACCAAGATCCTCGCCCGCGTTCCGCAGGCCGACGAAGATGGCAACATCGTCATGCAGCGTTTCGAAACGACTGCCGGGCGCATGCTGATCGGTGAATGCCTGCCGAAGAACCACAAGGTTCCCTTCGACATCGTCAACCGCCTGCTGACCAAGAAGGACATCGCCGACGTCATCGACGAGGTCTATCGTCACACCGGCCAGAAGGACACGGTGCTGTTCGCCGACGCCATCATGGCGCTAGGCTTCCGCCACGCGTTCAAGGCCGGCATCTCCTTCGGCAAGGACGACATGATCATCCCCGAGGAGAAGGTCGAACTGGTCGAGACGACCAAGAACATGGTCGCCGACTACGAGCAGCAGTATCAGGACGGCCTGATCACCCAGCAGGAAAAGTACAACAAGGTGATCGACGCCTGGAGCCGTTGCGGCGACCAGGTGGCCGATGCCATGATGGAGAAGATCAAGGCCCGCCCGATCGGCAAGGACGGCGTCCAGGCCGAGATCAACTCGATCTACATGATGGCCCACTCGGGCGCTCGTGGTAGCCCGGCGCAGATGAAGCAGCTCGCCGGCATGCGCGGCCTTATGGCCAAGCCGAGCGGCGAAATCATCGAGAACCCGATCATCTCGAACTTCAAGGAAGGCCTCAACGTCCTTGAATACTTCAACTCGACCCACGGCGCTCGTAAGGGCCTCGCGGACACCGCGTTGAAGACCGCGAACTCGGGTTACCTCACGCGCCGTCTGGTCGACGTCTCGCAGGATTGCACGATCGTCGTGGAAGACTGCAAGACCGAGAACTCGCTCGACATGCGTGCAATCGTCCAGGGCGGTAGCGTCATCGCCTCGCTCGGCGAGCGTATCCTCGGCCGCACCGTGGCCGAAGACATCGTCAACGCCGCCACCGACGAGGTCATCGCACCGGCGGGCACGCTGCTCGACGAACCGATGATCAAGGCGATCGAGGAAGCCGAAGTGCAGGTCGCCAAGATCCGTTCGCCGCTGGTCTGCGAAGCGGAACAGGGCGTCTGCGCCACCTGCTACGGCCGCGACCTTGCGCGTGGTACGCCGGTCAACATCGGTGAAGCTGTCGGCGTCATCGCCGCGCAGTCCATCGGTGAACCCGGCACGCAGCTGACCATGCGTACTTTCCACATCGGCGGTGCCGCACAGCTCAACGAGACCTCGCATCTCGAAGCCGTGTCGGACGGCAAGGTCGTCTATCGCGACATGCCGACCATCACCGACAAGAAGGGCCGTATCCTGTCGCTCGCCCGCAACGGCGAACTGGCTGTGATCGATGCCGAAGGCCGCGAACGCGAGATCCACAAGGTGCCTTACGGTACCGTGCTGATGCACAAGGATGGCGGCAAGGTGAAGGAAGGCGAACGCCTGGCCGAATGGGATCCGTTCAGCTTGCCGATCATCACCGAAACTTCGGGTGTGGTGAAGTACCAGGACCTGATCGACGGCACGACCATGGAAGAACGCGTCGACGATGCCACCGGTATCGCCCAGCGCGTCGTCACCGAGGTCAAGACCTCGGGCCGCAAGAAGAACGAGGATCTGCGCGCGCGCCTGACCCTGTTCAACGACGCGGGCGACGAAAGCGAACATGCGCGATACATGCTGGCCCCGGGCACCGTTCTCTCGGTCGAGGACAACCAGCAGGTCGAAGCGGGCGACATTCTCGCTCGTGCGTCGCGCGAAGCGGCCAAGACCCGCGACATCACCGGCGGTCTGCCGCGTGTGGCCGAACTGTTCGAGGCGCGTCTGCCGAAGGACAATTCGGTGATCGCCAAGATTTCGGGCAAGATCGAATTCGTTCGCGAATACAAGGCGAAGCGCAAGATCGCTATCGTGCCCGAGGAAGGTGATGCAGTCGAGTACCTGATCCCCAAGACCAAGGTGATCGACGTGCAGGAAGGCGACTTCGTGAAGAAGGGTGACACCCTGATTTCCGGCTCGCCCAACCCGCACGACATCCTCGAGGTGCTGGGCGTCGAGGCGCTGGCCGAATATCTCGTCAACGAGATCCAGGAAGTCTACCGACTCCAGGGCGTGAAGATCAACGACAAGCACATCGAGGTGATCGTTCGCCAGATGCTGCAGAAGGTCGAGATCACCGACGGTGGCGACACCGTTCTGCTGCCTGGCGAACAGGTCGACCTCGAAGAGCTCAACGAGACCAACGCCAAGCTCGGCAAGGGCAAGGAACCCGCCAAGGGCACTCCAATCCTGCTGGGCATCACCAAGGCCTCGCTGCAGACGCGTTCGTTCATCTCGGCCGCTTCGTTCCAGGAAACCACGCGCGTGCTCACGCAGGCCGCGGTCGAAGGGAAGAAGGACACTCTGGTCGGCCTGAAGGAAAACGTGATCGTCGGCCGCCTCATTCCCGCCGGAACCGGTGCGGGCATGAACCGCATGCGCATCACCGCCTCGAGCCGCGATGCCGCCCTGCGCGCCCAGTGGAAGAAGGCACAGGAAGCGATCATCGCCGCCAACACCGCCGAAGAAGAGCACGAGGCGGAACTCGCCCAGGGACCCGAAGCGGCCATCGGCGACGATCCGCTGGCGACCATGGAAGGCGAAACCCATGGCACCGATGCCGATGCGGGCGACTATCTCAACGAAGATGCCAAGGACAGCGAATAAGTCCTTCGCCGTCTAACGGCCAATATCGACCCCGCCGGCGTAAGTCGGCGGGGTTTTCTTTTGTCCGACGCGGTTTCCCCAGGGCCAGAACGCGGCGTAACGTTATTGCGCTCATAACTTGACTGCCACAGGCGGTGACTGCACGATATGGTATCGGACAACCGCCGGCAGGCTGCAGTGGCGGACCGCAGGGGAATTCGCGTCAATGGCAAAGCTCGACTCCGGGCTGCCCGTGAATTTGGGTAGAAGTTCGGCTGCCGAGGCGGTCGACCGCTTGCTGCTGGCCCGGCGTGTCGCGAATGTGAATGGCGGTTCGCGATTGGTGCTGGTCGCCGGCACCGGATCGATGGCGGGCGTGGTCTACGCGTTCCGCGATATCGCGCCGCTGGCCGTGCTGCTGTCCTGGATGGCGTTCCAGATTGTCCTGCTGGCGATCTCCACCGTGCTTGATTACCGGCTCGACCGGACCCAAGCGAGCCATGCCGAACTGCAGCAATACTGGCAGCGATCCATGGCGATGGAAGTCGTCCGCTCCGCCAGCTGGTGCTTCATCACGGTCTATCTGGCGATCTACGCCTCCGGCACTGCCGTCGCGGTGCTCGCCGCGATCACTGTCGCCAATCTGTGTACCGTACTGTTGGTGCACCGCACCGCCCCGCTGGCGGCCTCGGCCCGGCTCGGCCTGGTGGGCCTGGCGACGGTGGCCGCGATGTGGATCCACGCGGGCGTCGCCAGCTTCCCGGCGATCCTTTTGCTTGCGCTGTTCATTCTCGCGCTCGCCGGGTCGGTCCGCGAGCAGGACCGCCAGCTGATCCGCTGGGCGCAAGTGGAGGTCGATCGCGAAGAGGCTGCCGACACCGTGCGCCTTCTGCTCAACGATTACGAGGAGCATTCGTCCGACTGGCTGTGGACGGTAGGGTCGAATGGAAACTTGCGCGACGTCACGGATCGTTTCGCAACGGCGGCGGCGCAACCGGTCGACGAACTCGAAGCCTCCAAGTTCCTCGATCTGTTCACGCCGGGGGAAGAGCGCGATCGCCTGGCCCGCCACCTGATGGAACGCAGCCCCTTTCGTGGCCTCGTGCTCAGACTGAGGGCGGGGATCGGGGGCAGGGATGCCGTGCGGTACTGGGAACTCTCGGCCCGCCCGCGCAGCGACGGAAGGATGAGCGGGGTCGCGCGCGACGTGACCGGCGACCGGCTGATCGAGGAGCGCGTCGCCTTCATGGCGCATTACGACAATCTCACCGGCCTCGCCAACCGTTACCTCTTCAACGAGAGGCTGCGGACTGCGCTGGAGGATAGCGAACGAGCCCGCGAGGTGGTGCTGTTCTATCTCGATCTCGACGACTTCAAGGCCGTCAACGATACGCGGGGACATCTCGTCGGCGACCGGCTGCTGCGCGAGATCGGTACCCGTCTCGAGCAGGAAGTGCGGGGCCAGGATCTCGTCGCCCGGCTCGGTGGCGATGAATTCGCGGTCCTCCTCGAAACGCGCGCCGGAGCCGGCATGCTGATCGAGCGCGCCCACCGTTTTCTCGCGGTGATCCGCGAACCCTTCGAGCTCGACGGTCAGATCTATCGTATCTCGGGGAGTATCGGCATCGCCCAGCGCTGTGAGGCCGAATGCGATGCGGAGGAGCTCATGCGCCGCGCCGACCTCGCGCTGTTCGCCGCCAAGGACAAGGGCCGCGACACCATAGCGCTCTACGACGAGGACATGGATCGCGCGGCCCGCGAGCGACGCGAGATCGAGTCCGACCTGCGCGAAGCCCTGTCGCGCGGCCAGCTGAGGCTGCATTACCAGCCGGTCATCGATCTCGATACGGGAGAGGTCGCGGGATACGAGGCGCTGCTTCGCTGGTATCACCCGAGACGCGGGATCGTGACGCCCGCCGAATTTCTCGAAGTGGCCGAGGAAACGGGCATGATCGTGCCGATCGGCGAATGGGTGATCCGCCAGGCGCTCGCCGAGACGGGGCGCTGGGAGGGCGATTTCCGCATCGCCATCAATCTTTCGCCGACACAGGTCCGCAGCCCGCATCTGGCCGACGTCGTAGCCCAGGCGGTGCATACCCACGGGATATCACCTCATCGGGTGGAATTCGAGATCACCGAACACGTGTTGATGCAGAAGGGCAGCCTGTGCGCCAGCAATCTCGAGAAGCTGCGCGAGCTGGGCGCGAAGATCGCGCTCGACGATTTCGGGATCGGCTATTCCTCGCTCAGCTATCTGCGCCGCTTTCTCTTCGATCGGATCAAGATCGACCGCGACTTCGTCGAGGGGGTCGAGATGTCGGCGGACAGCCAGGCCATCGTCTCCAGTATCACCCGGCTGGCCGATGCGCTGGGAATGGCGACCACCGCGGAAGGCGTGGAAACGCGGGCCCAGCTCGATCTGCTGCGCAAGCTGGGCTGCCAGGAAGCGCAAGGCTATCTGATCTGCGAGCCGGTGCCCGGAGACAATTTCATCACCTTGTCTGCTGCGAAGGCGGCGATGAATGACGATGCCAGCGGGATCCTCGACTATCGCAAGGCGCGCGAGGCGGTGATGAAGCGGCGGACGCAGCGGGCCAGCTGAGCTCTCGCCAAGCGTCGCCCGCTCGGCTATCCGCGCCCGAATGACCACCGTCACGCGTTTCGCACCATCGCCCACCGGGCGGCTCCACGTCGGCAATATCCGCACCGCGCTGCACAACTGGATGCTGGCCAGGAAGTCCGGCGGACGCTTCCTGTTGCGGATCGACGACACCGATGCCGAACGCAGCCGCGAGGCATACGTCGACGCGATCCGCGCCGATCTCGCCTGGCTCGGACTGGTGCCCGATGACGAAACCCGCCAGTCGCAGCGGCTTGCGCTCTACGAACGCGCCTTCGAGGCCTTGCGCAAGGCGGGGCGCGTCTACCCCTGCTACGAAACCCAGCAGGAACTCGAGCTCAAGCGCAAGATTCGCCTCGGGCGCGGCCTGCCGCCGATCTACGACCGCGGGGCGCTCGAACTGAGCGCCGAAGTCCGCGCGGGCAAGGAGGCCGAGGGGATTCTCCCGCACTGGCGTTTCAAGCTCGACCACGATGTTCCGATCGCATGGGAGGACGGCGTCCGCGGCGCGCAGAAATTCGATCCCTCGCAGCTGTCCGATCCGGTCATCCGCCGCGCCGACGGTAGCTGGCTCTACATGCTGCCGAGCGCGGTCGACGATCTCGACATGCGGGTGACCGACGTGCTGCGGGGCGAAGACCACGTCAGCAATACCGCGGTGCAGACCCAGATGTTCGACGCGCTCATCGCGGCGGGCCATGCCGTCGGCCCCATGCCGCGTTTCGCGCATGAGGCGCTGCTGGTGGGGCGCGAGGGCAAGCTGTCGAAACGGCTCGGATCGCTCGGTTGCGACGCCTTTCGCGAGCGCGACATCGAACCCGCCGCGATCGTCGCGCTGCTGGCGCGCCTCGGCACCTCGCTCCCGGTCGAGGCGATCGCCGACCGCGACCTGTTGCTCGAGAGCTTCGACCTCGCGACCTTCGGGCGCGCACCGGCGAAGTTCGACGATGCCGAGCTCGACCGGCTCAATGCCGCGCTGGTCCACCAGTTGCCCTTCGCCGGAGTCGCAGATCGCCTGCCCGTGGGGATGGACGAGGCCGGCTGGCATGCGATCCGGCCCAATCTGACGCATGTGTCCGAAGCGGCGGACTGGTGGCGGCTGGTCACCGGACCGGTCGATCAGCCTGCCTTCTCCGAAGAGGACCGCGCCTATCTCGGCGAAGCCGCGCGGCAACTCGCATGGGGTGAGGATCCCTGGCACGCGCTCACTGGCGTGCTCAAGGAAACCACCGGCCGCAAGGGCAAGGCCCTGTTCCTGCCCTTGCGGCAGGCCTTGACGGGCATGGATCATGGGCCCGACATGGGCGAACTGCTGCCGCTGATCGGCGAAGCGCGCGCGCGCGAACGGCTGGAGGCCGCAGCACGGGGCTAGGGGGACATGCGATGGGAATTGGACTGGGAAGCGAGCTGAAGTTGCCCTGCGGGGCGGTGCTCCCCAACAGGATTTCCAAGGCCGCCATGACCGAAGGTCTGGCCACACCCGAAGGGAGGCCCACGCCCGCGCTCGAACGCCTCTACGGCATCTGGTCCGACGGCGGTGCCGGCATGCTGCTGTCGGGCAATATCATCATCGACAGCGACCATCTCGAACGACCCGGCAATGTCGTGATCGAGCGCGAACCCGATGCCGACATGAGGGCGCGCCTCGCGAGCTGGGCGAAGGCCGCTACCCGCAACGGCAACCACTTCTGGGCGCAGATCAGCCATGGCGGCCGCCAGACGCAGAAGCTGGTCAATCCGCACCCCAAATCGTCCTCCGACGTCCAGCTCGCGCTGCCGGGCAGCCAGTTCGCCAAGCCCACGCCGCTGACGAGGGAGGAGATCGCCGATCTCGTCACTCGCTGGGCACTTGCGGCGCGCGCCTGCAAGGAGGCGGGCTTCACCGGCGTTCAGGTGCACGGCGCACATGGCTACCTTGTCTCGCAGTTCCTCTCGCCGCGGGTCAACCTGCGCACAGACGACTATGGCGGCTCGCTCGAGAACCGCGCCCGCTTCCTGCTCGAGATCGTTCGCTCGGTGCGGGCGACGGTGGGGCCGGATTTCCCGGTCTCGGTGAAGCTCAACAGCGCCGATTTCCAGAAGGGCGGGTTCGATTTCGGCGACAGCCTGCAGGTGGTGAAATGGCTTGAAGCCGCATCGGTAGACCTGATCGAGATTTCGGGCGGTACCTACGAACAGCCCAAGCTGCTCGGTGTCGCAGGCCAGGAAGAGGAGGCGGTGCAGAACGTCGCGCCCTCGACCGCCGCGCGCGAGGCCTATTTCGTCGATTTTGCCAAGGCGATGCAGGCCGAGGTTTCGGTTCCGCTGATGGTCACCGGCGGATTTCGCACACGCGGCGCGATGGAAGAAGCGCTTGCGAGCGGCGCAGCCGATCTCATCGGGCTGGGGCGCCCTCTGTGCGTCGATACCGATGCGCCTGCGGAGTTGCTCAATGGCGCGGAGCGCTTCGCCCGCTACGAGGACAATCTCGACCTGCTGCCCAGCTGGCTCGGCTTCCTCAAGCGTTTCCAGCTCATGAAGGCGATCAACGGCTTTGCCGGCATCTACTGGTTCTACCAGCAGATCTGGCTGCTCGGACACGAAGGCCGGGTCGACCGCGACCTCTCCGTGTTCAAGGCCTTCCGCATCCTCGAGGCGCGCAACAAGCGCATCATGCAGGAACGCGCGGCGCTCTAGCCCTGCGAACGGATCAAATACCTGCCCAGGTCAATCCGTCTGGCAAATCGTCGGCGCTATAATCCACCTGCAGAACGCGCCTGCCTCGCCCCACTTCCGCTGCCTTGGAGGCGTGGATGATCGATGTGCGATAGGCCCAGACATCCCCGGCCTCCGCCAAGCAGGCCTCCACCGATGATGCGCGAACGATTTCCTCCACCTCGGTGGTGGGGACGCGGCCCAGCCGATGCGATCCGACGGCAATGAGCAGCGGCGCATTCGTTTCGGGTACGGGGTCAAGATGGCCTCGTAAGGTGACCATGCGTTTGATTACATCGAAGGGCGGCTCGACATGGAGCATTCCGGCTTTCGTCGACCACGGTCCGAACCCCTCGACCTCGCAGTGCTCGCCGACACAGATCGTGCGATCCTGATGCCAACCGAGCGACCAATTCTGCCCTTCGCTCTTGTCGAAGAGGATTGCGCGGACGGGTTTGGCCCGGTCACCGATGAATTGCCGAGCGATCGAGCCGAAGCAGCCACTGATGCCGATGTGCTTTTCAAGTGGGCCGACGCCGTTGAGTCGTATGCCCGCGCGATCCTGCGGCAGTTCAGCCAGTGCAATCAGGATGTCATCGACGCAGGCAGCCAGCACGGCTGGAAAATGCTGGGCACCGTCGCGGTCGAGGGTGAGCGAGCTCACCCCTCGTGCTTCTCCAGCTCGTCGCCGGTGACGGTGACGACGTGGAGGAGGTTGGTCGAGCCGGGGGTGCCGAAGGGCACGCCGGCCAGCGCGATCAGCTTGCTGCCTGCCTGGCCGAAGCGATGGCGCAGCGCCATGCGTTTGCCCTTGGCGATCATCTCCTCGAAACTGCCGATGTCCTTGGTCGCCACCGCATGCGCGCCCCACAGCAGGCCCAGCCGCCGGGCGGTCTTCATGCTGGGGGTCAGCACCAGCATCGGCACGCTGGGTCGCTCGCGCGCGACGCGGCGCGCGGTCGATCCCGATCCCGTGAAGACGGTGATCGCGCTCACCGGCACGGTGTCGGCCACGGTCATGCAGGCATGCGCCAGCGCGTCGGCGGTGGTCGCGTCGGGCGGCGTGTCGAGCAGGCGGACGCGTTCGAGATAGGCTTCGTCGCCTTCCACCTGCCGGGCGATCTTGTGCATGATCGTCACCGCTTCCTCGGGCCAGTCGCCCGCCGCGGTTTCGGCGCTCAGCATCACCGCATCGGCGCCGTCATAGACCGCATTGGCGACGTCGGACACTTCGGCGCGGGTCGGGGCGGGGCTCTCGATCATCGATTCGAGCATCTGCGTCGCCACGATCACCGGCTTGCCCTTGAGCCGAGCCGCGTTGACGATCCGCTTCTGCAACGGCGGGACTTCCTGCGGTTCGAGTTCGACGCCGAGGTCGCCGCGCGCGACCATGATCCCGTCGCTCATGTCGATGATCTCGTCGAGCCGGCGGACCGCCATCGGCTTTTCGATCTTGGCGCAGAGCGCGCCGTAGCCGCCCATCAGCTTGCGCGCCTCGGCAAGGTCCTCGGGACGTTGGACGAAGCTCAGACCGATCCAGTCGACCCCCTGCTGGACGGCGAAGGCGAGGTCGCGGCGGTCCTTGTCGGTGAGCGCCGGAATCGGCACCTCGGCATCGGGCACGTTGACGCCCTTGCGGTCGGAAATGACCCCGCCGACTTCTGCCGAGCAGAGGATTTCCTTGTCGTCGGCGCGGATCACGCGGAGGCGGATCTTGCCGTCGTTGATCAGCAACCGCTGGCCCTTTTCGAGCAGGCCGAACAGTTCGGGGTGCGGCAGTTCGACGCGCGTTTCGTCGCCCGGTTCGGGGTTGCGATCAAGCGTGAAATGGCCCGAATGGCGGATCACCGCCTGCCCGTCCTTGAACTTGCCCACGCGCAGCTTGGGCCCCTGCAGATCGGCGAGAATCGCGATCGGGCGGTGGAATTCCTTCTCCATCGCGCGGATCGCCCTGATCGTCGCCTCGTGATCGGCATGTTCGCCGTGGCTCATGTTGACCCTGAAGGCGTCGACCCCGGCCTTGAACAGGCGGGCGAGCATTTCGGGCGAGCGGCTGGCGGGGCCGACGGTCGCGAGGATCTTGACCTTGCGGCCGCGCGGATCGAGCTTGGGTGCTGTGATGGCCATGGAAATCGCCTATGGCAGCGACGTACGACAAAGCAAGGACGATGCGATTGTGACTACGAATGCGGGCGACCCGCTCGACCAACTCGACGATGCCGTAGCGGCGGCGGCGTTCCGCCGGCTGGTGCGCCACCTGCGCCACCGTCACGATGCGCAGAACATCGAGCTGATGGGGCTCGCCGGATTCTGCCGCAACTGCCTCGCCGACTGGATCCGCGATGCGGGGTTCGCAGGCGACAAGGCGGCCGCGCGCGAATTGATCCACGGCATGCCCCAGGACGAGTGGAAGGCGACGCGCCAGACCCCCGCCACCGAGGACCAGCTCGCGCGGATGGAAGCCAGTATCGCGAAAAATCGCGTGGAGTAGCGAGTCGCCGCCTTCACCCCGACCGAAGGGCTGGCTATCGAGCCGCCCGACCGATTCTCATTTTCACTGGAGCATACACCCCATGGCCGAAGCCACCGACGACCGCCTGCGCCTGCTGATCGAGCGCATCGAACGCCTCGAGGAAGAAAAGAAGGGCATCGCCGACGACATCCGCGACGTCTATGCCGAGGCCAAGGCGGTCGGTTACGACGTCAAGATCATGCGCCAGATCGTCCGCCTTCGTAAGATGACGCCCGACGACCGCCGCGAGATGGAAACCATCCTCGATACCTACAAGGCCGCGCTCGGCATCGCCTGAGCCGGTCCGCCCGAAGGAGAACCCCGATGCCCGCGCAATTGCCCGAACGCCGCGTGATCCTGGTGACCACTACCCCGAGCATCGAGGGCCACCCGATCGAGGCCTATCTCGGCCTCGTCTCGGGCGAGGTCATCCTCGGCGCCAATGTCTTCCGCGACATGTTCGCCGGCCTGCGCGATTTCTTCGGCGGCCGCGCGGCGAGCTATGAGCGCGTGCTCGAGGATGCGCGCCAGCGGGCGGTGCAGGAAATGCAGGCGGCGTGCGACAAGCGCGGCGGCAATGCCGTGGTCGGGGTCGACCTCGACTACGAGGTCGTCGGGTCCAAGGGTTCGATGCTGATGGTCTCGGTCACCGGGACCGCGGTCCGCATCTGATCAGGCGCTGCTGCCCGCCAGCAGCACCAGCCCGATGAAGGCGCCGTTGTGGAGGGCGTGCAGCAGCACGCTCGCCCACAGGCCGTAGTTGACGCGCAGGTAGCCGAGGATGGTGCCGGTGACGAATTGCGGCAGCACCAGCGGCAGCGCCATCATCATCTCTTCGGGTTTGAAGTTGAAGAGGTGAACGCTCGCAAAGCCCACCGCGCTGAGCCAGAACAGCAGTGGAAACAGCCGCTGGAACCAGCCCATTGCGTCCCGGTCCCGCAACAGGAAGACCGTCAGCCCCGCCACGACCAGCCCGGCAGTGCCCCCCTTCAGCGCTGCGGGTCCGATCGTGCCCATGCTCTCGGCGGGACCGGTCGCAGTGGCGAAGAGCAGTACCGTCATCCCCAAGGCGACCAGCGAGCCGAGCAGCACTGCCAGCAGATGCCCGGGCCTGCCCGAGAGCCAGCCGCGAAAGGCGAATTCCTCGGCCAGCGGGGCGAAGAAGATCACGGCCAGCGCGATATCGGCGCCGATCTCCATGTCGGCCAGCGCGGTCTTGGGGACCTCGATCCCCGACGACATCACCGCCCCCGCAACCGCGAGCAGCGCGGCCATGACCAGCACGTCGAGCAGGAACAGGCGCAGCACGGCGGCCAGGCTCGCCAGCCGCGGCATCGGCGCGCGCGCCGGCAGCACCGGGCGTTTCAGGAATGTGGCGAATTGCGACCACTCGCCGCGCGTCGAATTCGCGGGCGCAAGGCTTGTCGTTCCGGCGTGCATGCGGCTAAGGCGACCCCTGATTCCACCCACCCGATTGACGCAAAGCGAAACCATGGCCGGCCATTCCAAATTCAAGAACATCATGCATCGCAAGGGCGCGCAGGACAAGAAGCGCAGCGCGATGTTTTCCAAGCTCAGCCGCGAAATCACCGTCGCGGCCAAGATGGGCATGCCCGATCCGGATATGAACCCGCGCCTGCGCCTTGCGGTCAACGCGGCCAAGGCGCAGTCGATGCCCAAGGACAACATCCAGCGCGCGATCGACAAGGCGAGCGCGGCTGACGGCGAGAACTATGAGGAAGTCCGCTACGAGGGCTATGGCCCCGGCGGCAGCGCGATCATCGTCGAGGCGCTGACCGACAACCGCAACCGCACCGCCACCAATATCCGTACCGCCTTCAGCAAGAACGGCGGCAACCTCGGCACCGAGGGCAGCGTGCAGCACGGTTTCGAACGGCTCGGGCTGATCGAATATCCGGCGAGCGCGGGCGACGAGGAAAAGGTCCTCGAAGCGGCGATGGAAGCGGGCGCCGACGATATCGAGAGCAGCGAAGACGGCCACACGATCTGGACCGCGGCGGACGATTTGCACCAGGTCGCGGGCGATCTCGAAAAGGCACTGGGCGAGGCGGAGAACGTCAAGCTGGCGTGGAAGCCGAACATCACCGTCGAGATGGACGAGAACAACGCCTCGACGCTGATCAAGCTGATCGACGCGCTCGAGGACGACGACGACGTCCAGACCGTCTGGGGCAATTACGACATCTCCGACGAGATCATGGAGAAGCTGGGCTGATGGCCGCATCCGCAAGCGGAGTGGCCGGCTGATGCTGGCGTTCGTCGCGAAGGCGCTGCTCGCCGGCGTCATGATCGCGGCGATTGCCGAAGTCGGTCGACGCTTGCCGACGATGGGGGCGCTGATCGCCAGCCTGCCGCTCGTTTCCATCCTCGGCATGATCTTCCTGTGGATGGCGCGGCCCGATGCCGAGAACATGGCACGGCATGCCGAGGCGACCTTCTGGTACGTCCTGCCCAGCCTGCCGATGTTCCTGCTGATCCCCATGCTGCTGCGACAGGGCGCGAATTTCTGGCTGGCGCTCGGGCTCGGCTGCGCCGTGACCATCCTGCTCTACCTTGGCATGATGCAGATCGGCCCGCGTCTCGGTCTCCGACTCTGATCATCCTCGGCCTCGATCCTTCGCTCAGCTGTACCGGCTGGGGCGTGATCCGTGCCGAGGGCTCGCGTATCGCGCATGTCGCCAACGGCCAGGTTCCCACCGATGCCAAGGCGCCCATGGCAGAGCGGCTGGCCGCGTTGCAGGCGGCGCTGGCGGAGGTGATCGCTACCCACCGTCCCGACCGTGCGGCGGCCGAAGAGGTCTTCGTCAACAAGAACCCGCAGTCGACGCTGAAGCTCGCTCAGGCGCGCGGCGCAGTGATCGCGGCCTGCGGTGCTGCAGGTCTCGTTGTGAACGAGCACGCCGCGCGGCTCATCAAGAAAGCGGTCGTGGGAACCGGCGGTGCGGACAAGGCTCAGGTTCAGGCCATGCTGAAAGTGCTGTTGCCGGGTGCAGCGATTGGCGGGGCCGATGCGGCCGATGCGCTGGCGGTCGCGATCGCCGATGCGCATCTTGTGTCGAGGATCTAGCTCGTCGGCTCAGTCGCTGCCGCCGCAATCCTTACGGGGTATCATTATCTGCTTTTGGTCAGGCGAAGACGGCCGGGCTGGCCGGGACGATGGCGGTCGCGAAGAGCATTGCCGAGATGACGATTGAAAATGCTGCGGCGAAGACGGTCTGGTTGGTCGAGGCGAACATCGTGGAGGTCCTTGGTCGGTGAGCGGCTATGGCGCGGGGCTCAGGCTGTTGTCGTGAATGAGGCGAAGACTGCGGGGCTGCCAGGGATGATGGCAGAGGCGAACAGCGCTGCCGAAATGGCGATCGAGAAAGCGGCTGCGAAGAGGCTCTGGTTCGTCGAGGTAATCATGGTGCATTTCCTTCCGTTGTGTTCTCGGCAAGTCCATCTTGCCGTTGTCAGGAAGAGTGCAGGAGGCGTGCCAAATCCGGAAAAGCGCGCAAATCTGCGATTGATGCTACTTGCCTGAGCGGGTGCGGACAGTTCCGATTGCTCAAGGTTGGGAAAATTTCCCAACTGGTAGGATCGGACTTTTCGGCCGTCGCTACCTGCTGAGATTCCCTGTTCCAACTTCGGCCCTGTCCTGCAGCGATCCGACAGGTTAGAAGCCGCGAGTGCGCCCGCGATCACCATACAAATCTCGGGAATCGCGCGTAATTCAGCTCCCGGCGCTTTTGCGCGCCCGGACTGTGCTCCCTATGCTTCACCCTTTTAGGACAAACATTTTGACCATCCATCTCTACGGCATTCCCAATTGCGACACGGTCAAGAAGGCGCGCAATTGGCTCGACGCGCACGGGCTCGATTACAGCTTCCACGATTACAAGAAGGAAGGCGCAGATGCGGGCAAGCTGGCCGCGTGGATCGAGGCCGCGGGCGTCGACACCGTGCTCAACCGCCGCGGCACCACCTTCCGCAAGCTGAGCGACGCGCAGAAGGCCGATATCGATGCCGCCAAGGCCGTCACATTGCTGCAAGAGAACCCCTCGATGATCAAGCGGCCGGTGGTCGAACACCACGGGGCCCTGCTGGTCGGTTTCAAGGAAGACGAATGGTCCGCGCACTTCTCCTGATCCTCGCGGCGCTGGTCGCGACGCCGGTCGCGGCTGCCCCGGGCGAGGATTTCATCGTCATCGCGCATCGCGGCGCGAGCGGCGAGCGGCCCGAGCATACGCTGGCCGCCTATGAGCGCGCGATCGATCAGGGCGCGGACTATATCGAACCCGACCTCGTCGTCACAAAGGATCTCGTGCTGGTGGCGCGGCACGAAAACGAACTCTCCGACACGACCGACGTCGCTGATCACGAGGAATTCGCCGACCGCCGCCGGGGCAAGACGATCGACGGACGACTGGTCAATGGTTGGTTCGCAGAAGACTTCACGCTGGCCGAATTGCGCACATTGCGCGCCAAGGAACGGCTGCCGACATTGCGGCCGGGAAACGCCGAATTCGACGGCCTGTACACAGTGCCGACTTTCGCCGAAATCCTTCGGCTGGTTGCTGCCAAAGAGCGGGAGACTGGGCGGCGAGTGGGTATCTACCCTGAGCTGAAGCACCCCGAATTCCTGTTGCAGGAGGGCTTCGATACGGTCGACCTGCTGGTTACCGCGTTGCGCGAAGCCGATCTCGACGACGCCGTCGATCCGGTCTTCGTGCAGAGTTTCGAAGTCACCACCCTGCGTCGGCTCAATGCCATGATCGAAGTGCCGTTGGTCCAACTTGTGGCTTCGCAAGGCGGCCCTGCGGACGAGCCGTCGATGACCTACGCGGCTATGCTCAGCGCTTCCGGTCTGGCCGAAGTCGCCACCTACGCGGATGTGATCGGCGCCGATTTCAGACTCTTGTTCACCGCTGAGGGTTCGCCGACCGGGCTTGTCGATGCCGCGCATGACGCCGGCCTCAAGGTTCACGGCTGGACCTTGCGCAAGGAGAATGGATTCCTGCCGGTGGCATTCCGCCGCCCGGGAGGAGAGGGTGAAGAGGGCTGCTATAACCACATGTACGACCTGCTCGTATCCGCAAAGGTCGACGGGGTGTTCACCGATGATCCGGGCAAGGTCGTCTTGCTGCCCAAACAGGTCTGGAACGGGTGGTGCGGCTAGGGTCTATTTGCGGGCGGTGACGATGTAGTTGAGCGCGAGGTCGTTGGACAGGTGCAGCCCCTTGGCGGGCGAAAAGCCGATACCCCTGGGCTCGCCCATCTCGAGGCCCGCCTCATCCAGCAGCTCGCCGAGTTCGTCGGGGGTGATGAAATCGTCCCAGTGATGCGTGCCCCTCGGGATCATCCCGAGGCCCTCGGCGGCGCCGATCATCAGCAGGCGCGATTGCGGCGTGCGATTGGGGGTGGAAAGGACCATGAGGCCACCTGGCACAAGCCGCGCGGCCAGCGCCGCGACGAAGGCGCGCTTGTCGGCGACGTGCTCGATCACCTCCATCGCGGTGACGAGGTCGAACGTGCCGATGTCGAGATCGCCGATCTCGCCTGCCATGTAGCGGATGTCGAGCCCCGCGCCCTCGGCATGTAGGACGGCGGCGGCGACATTTTCGGGTGCGGCATCGACGCCCGTCACCTCGGCGCCCAGCCGCGTCAGCGGCTCGCACAGCAGGCCGGCGCCGCAACCGACATCGAGCGCGGACTTGCCGGCCAGCGGGCGACGCGCCTCGACATCGTTCGCCCAGTGCAGGTCCACCGCTGCGCGCAGGAACTGCAGCCGGACCGGGTTGAGCCGGTGGAGCATGGCCGAGGAACCCTTGGGATCCCACCAGTCCTTGGCCAGCTGTCCGAAATGCGCGGCTTCGTCGGGCCGGATCGTTTGGCCGCCCGAAGTTTTGCTACGCTCTTGCGTGGTTGCATCGCTCATGCGGCGTGGCTAGCAGCCTAGCCTCACGCATTCCAGCACGGAGACCCTTGCGCTTGGCCCGTATCGTGATGAAATTCGGCGGCACCTCGATGGCGGGGACCGAGCGCATCCGGCGCGTGGCGAATATCGTGCGCAAGCAGGCCGCGCGCGGGCACGAGGTCGCGGTGGTCGTTTCCGCCATGGCCGGCGAGACCGACCGGCTGGTCAATTTCTGCCGCGAGGCCAATGCGCTCTACGACCCGGCCGAATACGACGTCGTCGTCGCCAGCGGTGAACAGGTCACCAGCGGTCTTCTCGCGCTGACGCTTCAGTCGCTCGGGTGCAAGGCGCGCAGCTGGCTCGGCTGGCAGTTGCCGATCCACACGATCGAGGCGCATGCCAAGGCGCGCATCGAGAGCATCGATGCCGAGGCGCTCGTCGCCAGCATGCGGGCCGGCGAGATCGCGGTGATCCCCGGCTTCCAGGGTCTGGGCGACGACGGCCGCGTGACCACGCTCGGTCGCGGCGGTTCGGACACTTCGGCGGTGGCCGTGGCGGCGGCTATCAAGGCCGATCGCTGCGACATCTACACCGATGTCGACGGCGTCTACACCACCGATCCGCGCATCGTCGCCAAGGCGAAGAAGCAGAAGGCGGTGACCTACGAGGAAATGCTCGAGCTCGCGAGCGTCGGGGCCAAGGTGCTCCAGACGCGTTCGGTCGGGCTCGCCATGAAAGAGGGCGTGCGCGTGCAGGTCCTCTCCAGCTTCGTCGGCGAGGATGCCATTCCCGCCGACGATCACCCCGGCACGATGATCGTGTCGGAAGAAGAAATGAACCAGTTGGTGGAGAAGGGCGACATGGAACGCCAGCACGTGACCGGCATCGCGCATGACAAGAACGAGGCCAAGGTGATCCTCACCCGCGTGCCCGACAAGCCCGGTGCGGTGGCGCATATCTTCGACCCGCTGGCCAAGGCGGCGATCAATGTCGACATGATCATCCAGAACGTCGGTCGCGACAAGGGCGAGACCGACGTGACCTTCACCGTGCCGCAAGCCGACCTTGCGCGCGCGCAGGCGCTGCTCGAGGACCGGCGCGACGACATCGGCTACAACCGCCTGATCACCGACAGCAAGATCGCCAAGATTTCGGTCGTCGGCGTGGGCATGAAGAGCCACGCGGGCGTTGCCGCGACGATGTTCCAGGCGCTCGCCGATCGCGGAATCAACATCCAGGCGATCACCACGTCGGAGATCAAGGTCAGCGTGATGATCGACGAGGACGAGACCGAACTCGCAGTGCGCGTGCTGCACACCGCCTACGGGCTGGATGCGGCGGATGAGGCTGCTTGAACCGGCGCGACCCTCTGATCGATGGGTGGGCATCAATTGTCCGCAGCACGTGGCGCGCCTTTTCGGTGTTTTCGATACTACTTGTCTTGGCGATCTTGCACCAGCAACAGTCCGGGGCATTTGCGGAGATGGGGCACGCAGCAGTCCTTGCAGACGTCCTAAAGGCCGCCTTTTTGTTGTTTCTCGCATCCTTCATCACGGCGCTGATTTTTCACTATGTGGGGCGGCGCCGCTTACATGGATCCGATGCCGATGAGCGTAAGAACTGACAGGAGCGCCATGAGCCACACATCCACAATCCTCCTGCTCGGCTCGGGCGAACTTGGGCGCGAATTCGTCATTTCGGCCAAGCGCCTCGGCGCTTATGTCGTCGCCTGCGATTCCTATGATGATGCGCCCGCCATGCAGCTGGCCGATGCGCGCGAAGTCTTCTCCATGCTCGATGGCGAAAGGCTGCGCGAGGCTGCGGAGAAGCACCGGCCCGACTACATCGTTCCCGAGATCGAGGCGATCCGCACTTCGGTTCTCGCCGAGCTGGAGGAAGAGGGCTTCACCGTCGTGCCCTCCGCGCGCGCGGCGCAACTGACGATGAACCGCGACGCGATCCGCGATCTCGCCGCGAACGAGCTCGGGCTCGTCACCTCGAAATACCGCTACGCCAAGAACCTCGAGGAGGTGAAGGCCGCCGCGCAGCACACGGGCCTGCCCTGTGTCATCAAGCCGGTAATGTCGTCGAGCGGCAAGGGCCAGTCTACCGTGCGCAGCGAAGCAGGGCTCGAAGAAGCCTGGGACTACGCCTGCGCCAACATGCGCGGCGACCGCCAGCGCGTGATCGTCGAGCAATTCGTCGATTTCGATTACGAGATCACGCTGCTGACGGTGCGTCACAAGGACGGGGTGATCTTCTGCCCCCCGATCGGCCACCGGCAGGAACGCGGCGATTACCAGGAAAGCTGGCAGCCGACCCCGATGTCCGACACCGCCATCGACAAGGCGCAGGAGATGGCCCGCAAGGTGGTCGACGATCTCGGCGGCTACGGCCTGTTCGGGGTCGAGTTCTTCGTGCGCGGCGAGGAGGTGATCTTCTCCGAACTCAGCCCGCGCCCGCACGATACCGGCATGGTCACGCTGGTCAGCCAGAACCTGACCGAATTCGACCTCCACGCCCGAGCCGTGATGGGCCTGCCGATCCCCGGCGAACTGCGCGCGCGACCCGCCGCGAGCGCGGTCATCCTCGCCGAACGCGACAGCGCGAGCCTGGCCTACGAAGGGCTGGCAGAGGCGATGGCCGATGGTGCCGATATCCGTATCTTCGCCAAGCCCACCAGCCGACCCTATCGCCGGATGGGTGTGGCTCTGGCCACCGCGGGCGACACCGACGAGGCGCGCCGCAAGGCCCGCGATGCGGCGCACAGGGTGCGGATCCTCTACGGCGACTGACGCATCCTGCTTGCCGTAACGGCAGGGCCGCCCTAAGCGCCCTGCATATGAACACCTATCCCAAGACCGCCCATCTGATGCAGCGCGGCTGCGATTTTCTTGGTTCCGACACCGCGATCCTGTGCGGCGCGATGAGCTGGGTCTCCGAACGCAATCTCGTCTCCGCCATCTCCAACGCCGGCGGCTTCGGCGTGATCGCCTGCGGGGCGATGACGCCCGAGCTGCTCGACCGCGAGATCGCGGCGACCAAAGCGCTCACCGACAAGCCCTTCGGCGTCAACCTCATCACCATGCACCCCGATCTGTTCGATCTGATCCAGGTGTGCGAGAAACATGGCGTCGGCCATGTCGTGCTCGCCGGCGGAATCCCGCCCAAGGGCAGCGTCGAGGCGATCAAGGGTGGGCAAAATCCCGCCAAGGTGATCTGCTTCGCCCCCACGCTGGCGCTGGCCAAGAAACTGCTGCGCTCGGGCGCCGATGCGCTGGTGATCGAGGGCATGGAGGCCGGCGGCCATATCGGCCCGGTCTCGACCAGCGTGTTGGCGCAGGAAATGCTCCCCGAACTGGCCGAGGAACACCTGATTTTCGTCGCCGGCGGGATCGGTCGCGGCCAGGCGATCGCGGGCTATCTCGAAATGGGTGCGGCGGGTGTCCAGCTCGGAACCCGCTTCGCCTGCGCGACCGAGAGCATCGCCCATCCCGACTTCAAGAAGGCCTTCTTCCGCGCTTCCGCACGTGACGCGATCGCCAGCGTCCAGGTCGATCCGCGCCTCCCGGTGATCCCGGTCCGTGCGCTGAAAAACAAGGGAACCGAGGAATTTACCCGGAAACAGATCGAGGTCGCAGGCGTTCTGGATAGTGGGGGCCTCGCGATGGATGAGGCTCAACTGCAGATCGAGCATTATTGGGCAGGCGCGCTGCGTCGGGCAGTGATCGACGGCGACGTCGAGAACGGCAGTCTGATGGCCGGCCAGTCGGTCGGGATGCTCAAGGAAGAAGAACCTGTCGCCGTGATTATCGAGAAGCTGATGGCGCAGAGCGAAGAGGCGCTAACCCGACGCTGAAATGACAATACATCGTCTCGACGTCGACGTCGCAATCTATCGGGACCGGGTGCAGGTCACGCACCGTGCAACCCGGGCCTTTGCCGATCAGCCGGCAAAATTCGCCTTCTCTTCCGACACATCGATCGTCTCCGATCCGCGTTGTCTCGAGGACACCATCGTCCGGGCGATCCGCAAGGTCCTGGCCGAAGGCGCATTCGAGATGCGCGAACCCATCGCCCATGTCGTGAGCTGCGAGACGCCGCTCGATGAAAAGGAGAGGGCAATCGTCGAGGCCGCTCTATTCGAGGCAGGAATGCGCAAGGTGGTGTTCGACTTCGATTAGCCTAAGCTTGCCTTGACGGCCGACAAACGCGTTTGGGCTTGCCTCGGCAAGGCGCCGCGGGACATGGAACCGCCATGTCCGAACCGCTTGTCCTCACCCTCTCCTGCGCCGATCGCCCGGGCATCACCGCGCGCGTCACCTCGTTCCTGTTCGAGCGCGGTGGCAATATCCTCGAAGCGCAGCAGTTCAACGACCGCACCAGCGACGCTTTCTTCATGCGCGTCGAATTCGATCCGGGCGACGCTTCGCGCGCGGCAATCCGCGAGCAATTTGCAGGGCTTGCCGCGGACCACGGCATGGAATGGAAGCTCGCCCTGCGCGACCGACCGCGCCGTGTGCTGATCATGGTCAGCAAGTTCGACCATTGCCTCGCCGATCTGCTCTATCGCTGGCGCATCGGCGAACTGCCGATGGAGCCGGTCGCCATCGTCTCCAACCATCCGCGGGAGGCGATCGAACACACGCATCTGGGCGACATCCCCTTCCATCACCTGCCGCTCACCCGCGAGACCAAGGCCGAGCAGGAGGCGCAGGTCCGCGCCATCGCGGACAACACCGGGGCCGAACTGGTGGTGCTCGCGCGCTACATGCAGATATTGTCGGACGAGCAGGCGGCGCATTTCGCCGGGCGCTGCATCAACATCCATCACAGCTTCCTGCCGGGTTTCAAGGGCGCCAAGCCCTATCACCAGGCCTATGAGCGCGGGGTCAAGATGATCGGCGCGAGTGCGCATTACGTCACCACCGATCTCGACGAAGGGCCGATCATCCACCAGGATGTCGAACCGATCAGCCACGCCGATACGCCCGAGCAACTGGTCCGCAAGGGGCGCGACATCGAGAGCCGCGTCTTGGCCGAGGCGGTGCGTCTGCACCTTGAGGAGCGCGTGCTCCTCAACGGCAAGCGGACAATTGTCTTCAGGGGCTGACATTCCGTTTCATCCAGGCGGCCCGGCAGGCCCGGAAGGAGGCCGGCGGCTAGGGCGCGGAGGAAGCGAGCAGCGCCCGCCATGGTGCGACCCGCGGGTCGTCGCTCGACAGCGGGTCCCATATCGCGGCCATGCGTGCCCGGGCCTCGGGCTCGGGCACGCCCGCGGCGATATCGAGCAGGTAGAAGAAGGCCGTGACGCGGTAGTTCATGATGCAATGGACGTGCACCGGCCCCTCTGCATTGGCCAAAACGCTCGCAAGCTCCGCAACCTGCGCATGGCTCGGCGCGTCGAAAGCGACGGGGATATGCGTGTAGCCGATCCCCTGCTCGGCCAGGGCCGCGGCCTCGTCGGGCAAGGCTTCGGGGTGATCGGCGAGCGCGAGGTTGACCACGTGCCTGATCCCGATCGCGGCCAGCCGCGCGGGATCGCCGGGCTCGAGCCGTCCCGAAGTGGTGATCCCGTCGGGTCTTCGCTGCCAATTGCGAATGTCCGACGGGTCCTCCATCCTCGCGGGCCTACTTCTCGAGCGCCTTGTCCTCATTGGCGCGTTTCAGCACGTAGACCCGGATCGCCTCGATCTCGTCGCGGCTGAACTGGTCCTTCCAGGCGACCATGCCGTTGTCCGCCAGCAGCCCGTCATGAACGACCTGCTGCCAAAGGTCCTTCTTGCCGAGTGTGGAGGAGTGGCGCAGGTCGGGATTGAGCGCGCCCGAAACCGCCGATACGCCGTGGCAGACGCTGCAGCTGTTGCTGTAGAGCTTTTCGCCCAGCGCGACCTGTTGAGGCGTACCCGAGGGTGCCGGAGGGTCGAGAACCAGCGCCGGGGTCGGCTTGAGCGGTGGCAGGCTGCCCTTGGCGCCCAGCTTGAACACCAGCAGGCGGCTGACATTGGGGGTGATCCCGCCGCCGAGCTTGCCCGCCGAAACGTCCCACACACCGCCCCATCCGACCAGCACCGCCACATATTGCTCGCCGTCGATGGCATAGGTCATCGGTGCGGCGAGCACGCCGGTCTGCGTCGCGAAGGACCACAGCTCCTTGCCGGTGTCGGCGGTATAGGCCTTGAACTGGCCGGTCGAGGTGCCCTGGAAGACGAGATTGCCCGCGGTCGCCAGCGTGCCGCCATTGGTCGGGCTCGTCTGCGGGACCTTCCACTTCACCTTGCCTGCCACCGGGTCGAAGGCGACGAGCGCGCCGTTGAGGCCTGCCTTGATGGCCGCGCGGGTCGCCTTGTCGGCGGGGAAGTTGCCGCCGCTGACGTCGAGGCCGAGCTGGAAGCCCGTCGTGCCCGGTTCCCAGTCGGGATCGCCCATGTAGTATTGCGGGGTGTTGTTGGTCGGGATGTAGACGAGGCCCGTGGTCGGGCTGTAGCTCATCGGCGACCAGCTATGCGCGCCCACCGCACCGGGCACGCCGACGAAGGGCTTGCCGGTCACTTCGTATTTCGCCTCGGGATTGACCTTGGGCTTGCCGGTGACCGGGTCGAGCCCGCTCGCCCAGTTGATCCCGTCGACGAAGGGCCTGCCCGAGATGAATTTGCCCGTCGCCGCGTCGAGCACATAGAAGAACCCGTTCTTGGGCGCATGCATCACCACGCGGCGCTGCTTGCCGTCGATGGTCAGGTCGGTGACGGTGATCTGCTGGTTCGAATCGAAATCCCAGCGATCCTCGGGCGTTTCCTGGAAGTGCCAGACATATTCGCCCGTGGCCGGCTTCACTGCGACGATCGAGGCGGTGTAGAGGCTGTCGCCCGCGCCGTCGGTATTGCGATGCGCGGGGTTCCACGGCTCGGCATTGGCAGTGCCGAAATAGATCAGGTCGGTCTTGGCGTCGTAGGTGATCGAATCCCACACCGTGCCGCCGCCGCCGCGCTTCCACCAATCGCCGCTCCAGGTCTTGGCGGCCTTTTCCATGGCCTCGTTCTCGAAGCCCTTAGAAGGATCGCCCGGCACGGTGTAGAAGCGCCACAGTTCCTTGCCGCTCTGCGCGTCGAATGCGGCGAGATAGCCGCGGGTGAAATATTCCGCGCCCGCCGAGCCGATCAGCACCATGCCCTTGACGATGCGCGGTGCGCCGGTGATCGCCATCTGCGATCCTTCGGGAATGGTGAGCTTGTCCCATACCACCTTGCCAGTCTTCTGGTTGAGCGCGACCAGCCGCCCGTCGAGCGTCGCGACATAGAGCTTGTCGCCATAGAGCGCGACGCCGCGGTTGACCGCATCGCAGCAGACCTCGACCAGCTTGGACCGCGGCACTTCGGGGTCGTAGGCCCATTTGAGCGCGCCGGTCCGGGCGTCATAGGCCTTCACCATGCTCCAGGCGGTGGAGATGTAGAGCACGCCGTCGTGCATCAGCGGGGTGGCTTCCTGCCCGCGCGCCGTGTCGAGATCGGCCGACCAGGCGAGCCCGAGTTCGCCGACATTGGCATCGCTGATCTGCTTCAGCGGGGAGAAGCGCTGCTCGTCGTAGTCGCCGCCATAGGTCAGCCATTCGTCGCCATTGCCCGCCGCGAGCATGGCGTCGGTCACGCCATCGGTGGCCAGGGTGGGGCCGTCGGCCTCGCTTGCCCCCATGCTGCAACCGCCCAGTGCCAGCAGCGCCAGCGCCGCCCATCCGATCCCTCGCATCGCTCTCTCCCCGGCGACATTTGCGTCGCTCTATGAAACCCATCCTGCCGCGCGCGTGAAGGCTTGTCCATCGCTCGCTGCGTTCTAGGATGGCGGGCAGAAGGAGAGACGAGCATGTGCGACGAAAAGGATCTCGCCCGCTGGGCAAGGGGCGCCGTCAGCCGGCGGACATTCGGTGCGGGAGCGATCGCCGCGGGGGCCGCGGCCTGCGCGCCGATCGAAGGAACGGCGGGAGAGAGCAGTCCCGCCCCGCTGGCCGAGCGCAAGGTCAGTTTCGCCATTGCCGACGGCACGATGGATGGCGAATTCTTCCATCCCGCCACGGGCAAGCACCCCGGCGTGATCCTGTGGCCCGACATCGCCGGCATCCGCCCGGCCAAGCGCCAGATGGCCCGGCGGCTCGCCAAGGAAGGCTACGCGGTGCTGCTGGCAAATCCCTATTATCGCGATGTCGCCGGACAGCAGTTTGCCGACTTCGCCGATTTCGCCGGGCAGGGGGGCTTCGAGAAGGTTACCCCATGGCGGCAAAAATTCACCGTCGATACTATCGTCAGCGATACGACAGGATGTGTGGAGTGGCTGCTCGCCCAGGATGCGGTCGACGGCACCCGGGGCATGGGCGCGCAGGGCTATTGCATGACCGGCAGCTTTGCCCTCGTCGCCCCGGCAGCGCATGCATCGATGATGGCCGGGGCCAGCTTCCACGGCGGCGGGCTGGTCCGCGAGGGAGAGCGGAGCCCGCATCGCATGATGCGGAAAGGTGCGCATTATCTCGTCGCCATCGCGAAGAACGATGACGCCAAGGCGCCCGGCGACAAGACTGCGCTGCGCGAGGCAGCAGCAGCCGTGGGCGCCGATGCCGAGATCGAGGTCTATGGCGGCGATCACGGCTGGTGCGTGCCCGACTCGCCGTCCTACGACGAGCCCGAGGCCGAACGCGCCTGGGCGCGATTGCTCGCGCTCTACGCCAAGGCGCTGTAATGCGCTTGATGCCTGGCCTCGTCGCGCTGGCGCTGGCCAGCCCGGCTGTGGCGGACGATTTCGCACCCGATTGCGCCGCAGCGAGTGCCTTTCTTGACGAGGCAGTCGCCGCCGGGAGGACCGTTGGTGCCTCGGCGCTGGTCTGGCATCATGGCGAGGAGGCCTGTTTCGTCAGCGCCGGCGATGCGGTGCGCGAAGAGGACCGCCCCTTCGCGCGCGACACCCTGGTCCAGCTCTTCTCGATGACCAAGCCGGTCACCGGCGTGGCGCTGATGCAATTGTGGGAGCAGGGCCGCTTCGGGCTCGACGATCCGCTCGAATGGTATCTGCCCGAATATGCGGCGACCGAGGTGCTGACCGGCGAAAGCGAGACCGGCGAGGCGATCACCGCGCCGCCGCGACGCAAGATCACCATTCGCGACGTGCTGCGCCACACCGCCGGTTTCAGCTACGGGCCGTGGGGGCCGCCGCAGAATGCCTCCGACCGCGCCTGGCTCGCGCTCGAGCCACTTTCCTCCGAGAACACGCTGGCCGAGTTCTCGCGGAAGCTGGCGCAGGTCCCGCTGCTCTACGAGCCGGGTGCGCAATGGCACTACAGCGCCGGGGTCGACGTGCAGGCGCGGCTGATCGAGGTGCTTTCGGGCGACCCCTTCGTCGACTACGTCCGGACGCATATCTTCGAGCCGCTCGGCATGAAGGACAGCGGCTGGAGGCGCTCCGAGGCGGATCTCGCCCGGCTCGCGCGGATCTATGTCCAGGGCGAGGGCGGAGGTTTCACCCCCATGCCGCGCGACGCATGGCTCGAGGCCAATTTCGCCGGCAAGCCGATGACGATGGGCGGGTCGGGCATCGTCGCGCCGATCGACGATTACATGCGCTTCGCCCGCATGCTGCTGGGCGAGGGCGAACTCGATGGCGTGCGTATCCTGCAGCCCGCGACCGTACGCCTGATGGCGACCGACCAGCTCGACCCGCGCATCGCGTCCGAAGATCGCTGGTTCCTCCCGGACAAGGGCAATGGCGGCTTCGGCCTCAATGTCTTCGTACGCAACGGCCCGCCGCTGACGCCCGACGAGAATCGCGGCACGCGCGGCGAATTCTTCTGGGACGGGCTCGCCTCGACGCTGTTCTGGGTCGATCCCGCACAGGACATGGCAGTGGTCTTCTTCACCCAGAAGATCGATTTCGACGGGAGCCTGCACCACGATATTCGTCAGGCCGTCTACGGCGCCGACTATACCGGCCCCGAGTAGCCTACCGCTTTCGCTTGCGGCGTGCCCGTCCGGCGTTACGATGAAGCCCAGATAGGAGGGTTGTCATGCTCGAAGGTTCGCTGGTCCTGATCCTGCTGGTGCTGGTCGCCGTGCTGTTCCTGATGATGGGCGTGCGCGTGGTGAAGCAGGGTTATGTCTACACCATCGAACGCTTCGGCAAGTTCACCAACGCCGCCGATCCGGGCCTACACCTGATCGTCCCCTTCATCGACCGGGTCGGGCGCAAGATCAACATGATGGAGCAGGTGCTCGACATTCCCGGGCAGGAGATCATCACCGCCGACAACGCCATGGTCGGGGTCGATGCGGTGGTCTTCTTCCAGGTGCTCGACGCGGGCAAGGCAGCCTACGAGGTGGCCAATCTCTACCAGGCGATCATGGCGCTCACGACCACCAATCTGCGCACGGTGATGGGGTCGATGGACCTCGACGAGACGCTGTCGAAGCGCGACGAGATCAACGCCCGGCTGCTCAGCGTGGTCGATCACGCGACGTCGCCCTGGGGGATCAAGATCACCCGCGTCGAGATCAAGGACATCCGCCCGCCGCTCGACATTTCCGAGGCCATGGCGCGGCAGATGAAGGCCGAGCGCCTCAAGCGCGCCGAGATCCTCGAGGCGGAAGGCGACAAGACCAGCTCGATCCTGCGCGCCGAGGGGCGCAAGCAGTCGGCCATTCTCGAGGCCGAGGGCAAGCGCGAAGCCCAGTTCCGCAATGCCGAAGCGCGCGAACGCGCGGCCGAGGCCGAGGCACGGGCGACCGAGATGGTCTCCAACGCGATCGCCAGCTCGGGCAATCAGGCGATCAACTATTTCGTCGCGCAGGAATACACCAAGGCGGTGGCCAAATTCGCCGAGAGCCCCAATGCCAAGACCATCCTCTTCCCGGTCGAGGCGACGCAGCTGATCGGTTCGCTGGGCGGGATCGGCGAACTGGTGAAGGGCACGTTCGACCAGGGCGAGCGAGCGGCCGATTCGGGCACGCCGATTGCCGAACCGCGCGAGCGGACGCCGGTACCCCGACCCAGCGTTCCGCGCTCGCGCGACAGCTAGGGCTGGCGAATGGACGGCATAGACACCTACTGGCTCTGGCTGATCGCCGGTCTCGCGCTGGCACTGCTCGAAATGATCGTGCCCGGCGTCTACCTGATCTGGCTGGCCATGGCCGCGCTGGCGACCGCCGTGCTCGCCTTTGTCTCCGACCCGCCGATCGCTATGCAGGTCATCGCCTGGGTCTCGCTCTCGCTGATCTTCGCCTTCTCGGCCAAGCGCTGGTTGCGTGACCGTCCGATCGTCTCCTCCGACCCGCTGCTCAATAACCGCGCCGGGCGACTGGTGGGCGAGATCGCGCTGGTGACCCAAGCGATCGAAAGCGGCGCGGGCCGCGTCAAGGTGGGTGACAGCGAATGGATCGCGCGCGGCGCCGATGCCGCAGAGGGAACGCGCGTCCGCATTACCGGCAGCCGCGGTGCCGAACTTCTGGTCGAACCGGTGGCGCTGCTCGGCGGCGAGGGCGCCGCCTAGGCCTGCCTCACGCGCTCAGCCGGTCGGCGAAGCGGCCGTGCTTGCGATAGCGCACCATCCACCTCTCGAGAAACAGGTCGAGCGGCTTGGGCGTGATGCCGAACTTGTCGAAGCCGGGGAATTCGCCCGAGGCCACATTGCCCTGCTTCAGCAACTGCCACTGATCGCCGTTCATCGGCGTGCCGGGCAGCGCGGCGAACAGCGCGGAGAGCGCATCGGGCATGGGCAGGAAGCTGCGGTGGCGGTGCTGCGCCGCGGCGATCGCCTCGTTGATCTCCATCATCGTCAGCGTTTCGGGGCCGGTCAGTTCGAAGGTCTTGCCGCCGAAGCTGCCCGGATCCTCGAGCGCGAGCACCGCCGCCTCGGCCACGTCGTCGACATAGACCGGCTGCAGCTTCGCCTCGGGCGCGAAGACCGGCAGCAAGGGAAGCGTCGAAATCAGCCCGGCGAACATGTTGATGAAAGTGTCGTCCTTGCCGAACAGGATCCCCGGGCGCAGGATCGTCGCCGAGGGGAAGGCCGCCAGAACGCGTTCTTCGCCGAACTTCTTCGCCGCGGCATATTCGATCTCGGTGTCCTCGTCGGGCTCGGCGGCGATCGCGCTGACATGGACGAAGGCGCCGGCGCCTTCGCGCGCCGCGGCCTCGGCCATCCAGCCCGGCGCTTCGCCCATGATCCGGTGCAGATTGCCGCTGAAGGTACCGACGAGGTTCACCACCGCATCGGCGCCCGCAATGCAGCGCTCGACCGACCGGCGGTCGGCGGCGTCGCAACGCGCGAACTGCATCTGGCCGAGATTGGCGAGCGGCTTCAGCTTGAACGCATGGTCGGGATGGCGGCTGGCGATCCGCACGCGCGCGCCGCGCGCCAGCAGCGCCTGCGCCACGTAATTGCCGATGAAGCCGCTTCCGCCCATCAGCACCACCAGCCTGCCGTTCAACGCGCCGCTTTTCGCCATGGTATTCGCCTGATTCCTCGAAGGTGTCTTTCGCGCTGCGCCCTAGCCCCAACATTCGTCCAACCGCAAGCGTTCCGGCGCTGACGAAAGGCGTTGACAGGGTGCGTCTGCCTTCGCTAGTGGCCCGCGCCTACCCGCAGCCGAGCTTCGATGACCGGCCAGCGACAGTGTGCCCAGATGGCGGAATTGGTAGACGCACCGTCTTCAGGTGGCGGCGCTCGCAAGGGCGTGGAGGTTCGAGTCCTCTTCTGGGCACCATTTGTTCTTCTCACGTTCTCCCAAATAATCTATAAAACCCGCAGAAATCCTAGGGATTTGGCCCTTGGATCGTTCCGGATCGTCCCGCCTGTTCTCGGGGGTTCCAGACACTTTTGTGGGCCTTTTGAGGCCGTTTCGCAAAGGCCCAGATGAAAAGGCCCCCACATGCCGCTGACAGATACTCGTCTCCGCGCACTCAAGCCCAAGGATAAGCCGTACAAGGTAACCGATGAGCGCGGCCTATATGTTGAGGTTACGCCGACCGGCAGCAAACTTTGGCGATTCCGATACCGGATCGGCGGTGCGCAAAAGAAGCTCTGCATCGGCAGCTATCCCGACATCAGCCTCAAGCAAGCGCGAGACGCGGCCTACGAGGCGCGACGAGCTGTTGCTTCAGGGGGCGACCCGGCTTTTGAGAAGCGGAAGCGGAAAATCCGCGCGGAGTTCCTTTCTGCACAGACGTTCGAGGCAGTCGCGCGTGAGTATATTGAACAGATGATGGTCCAGAATGGCCGCGCCGATGGCACGATCGTCAAGGCCAATTACTTCCTCGATAAGCTTGCGCCTGCCATCGGGAACCGACCCATCAACGAGATCGAGCCGTTCGAAGTCCTGGCTCCCCTTAAACGGCTGGAAGCCACCGGTAAGCACGAGACTGCGAAGAAATGCCGCTCGTTCGCCGGCCGCGTGTTTCGCTATGGTGTTGCTACCACCCGCTGCAAATCCGATCCGACCAGTATGCTGAAGGGCGCTCTCGTAACGCCGAGAGCCACGCATTATGCAGCAATCCTCGAGCCCACCGAGCTAGGCGGGCTACTGCGCGCAATCGACGACTTCACTGGCTACATGGTGACGAAGTTAGCTTTGCAGATAGCGCCGCATGTGTTCGTACGCCCCGGCGAACTCCGGCACGCCGAATGGCATGAGATCGACCTTGTCGATGGGGTCTGGAAGATCCCTGCCGGTAAAATGAAAGCGCGCCGAGCGCATGCCGTCCCGCTTTCCAAGCAAGTTAGAAGCTATCTCACAGATCTGGCCGAGATGCTCGGCCGCGAAGGATATGTTTTCCCATCTGCGCGCAGCTCCAAGCGTCCCATGAGTGAAAACACGCTCAATGCCGCTTTCCGTCGCATGGGATACTCGAAAGAAGAAGTCACCGCGCACGGACTCCGGGCGACGGCATCGACATTCCTGAACGAGTCGGGACTTTGGAATCCGGACGCAATCGAGCGTGCCCTAGCACATGGTGACAGCAATGTTGTGCGCGGCATTTACCATCGCGGCAAGCATTGGGACGAGCGTGTGCGAATGGCTCAATGGTGGAGCGACTACCTCGATGAGCTCCGGACAGGAGGAAAGGTCATCGTGGGAAAGTTTGCGAAGGGTTGATCGGAAGAACGAATTTCTTCTCAGCCAGTGCAGGATTGAAGGCTCAGGACCAGCCCTATCAGGGACACTGACGCGAGCAAGGCGAACTCAATTCTGATGCCCCAGACCTTAAGCCACTTCCGCATCGTGCCGAGCCTCAGTTCGTAGAGCTTTGGCAGCTAAGCTGATCGAAGCGGTCAGCAACAGTCTTCCACGTTGCCATGCCTGCCTCGTCCCCTTCGTTGGATAGCCGCTGGATTTGCTGCGCGATATACGCGGTTCCCTCTTCGCCATGGTTCTTTTCGACCCAGAGCGCGACGGCCCACAATTCCTGATCGCGGTTCAGCACCATGGTTCACGTCTCCCGGTCCAGGTTCGCGCCAGGCCTTCGCTGACCAGCTGATCGCCAAGCGAGCGGCCGCCGCGCGTTACAACCCGCAATTTGCGACCGTACTGATCCTCGTCTCTGCTACCGATGGTCCTCAGTTCAAAGGGCCCGCCATTCAGCAATTCGACAAGGCGGTGCGTCGCGCGCATGCCGAGCTGGTATTCATAGTCGCAACGAGGCTCGCTGATCTCGGGAGTGTCGATGTCGGCAATCCGGATCTTCACGCCATCAAGCCAGAAAGTATCTCCATCCACGACGCATGTGCGCCGGATGGATCCGCAGATGTCGAATTGTGGGGAGCTTGCTTGCTGGAATAAAGCCTGAGGCTGATGATCGTCGTTAGCAAGGCTGGCATCATGGACTGGCCAGTTGAGTGCCAGCATCCCTCCAGCAAATACGATCGCGAATGCTCCCAAACCCAACGAGATCTCCTTTCTCAGCTTCCGGCGCTTCTGTGCCTTCAACGCCTTGCGAAAGTCGAACGGCTCACCGGGGGTCTCATTCACTGGCGTTGTCCGTCTTCATTCCGGCACATGATTTCAGACGATAGCCGGAAATCAGGTAGTTTCGTCAATTGTACGTACCAATTGCTTGCCAACGTCCCAACACAGACCGGACATATTGCGGCGTTTCACCATTGTTGGGAATGCCGCGTGATCGGGAGACGGCACCTGGGCCAGCATTGTAAGCAGCCAAGGCCAGGTGGACTGCGTCGAACCGGTCCAACATATCGCGAAGGTACCTGGCGCCACCGTCGATCGATGCAAGAGGGTCATGACGGTTCCGGACGCCCAGTTCTCTCGCCGTGGCCGGCATAAGCTGAGCCAGCCCGGCAGCACCGGCTGGGCTAACAGCCATCGGATTGAAGCGGGACTCAGCCCAAATAAGAGCACGAAGCAGGTTGGTCGGAAGCCCGTAACGGCGTTCAGCCTCGGCTATCGCCGCCATATACAAGCCTTCCCGGTAGGATACGTTTGCTGGCTCGGCCTGGTAGATTGCAGGAAGATATTCCCTTGCCGGCTGCTGGTCCGTCTTCGGCGGAACGATCGCGTGCTCGAACAAGGTGAAATCCTGGGCGCGGACTTGCTGAGAGGAGGTCGCGATCATCCCCAGGCAGGCGACCGCTATCGCGGTCCGACAATTGAGAGAGGTCATCTCGAGTGGTGCTCCATTGATTCGAATCACAATGGAACATAAATAGAACATATGACTGTAGGAAACCTGTGAATGCCTGCCTTCGGGAGAGGAAAGGAACGCTGATGGGGGGGCCACTTTGCATGCTGAGGAGCTCGCATGTCCCTGTCTGTCCAAACTCATCCCAACCGGTCGCTTGCCGAGACCGCCCGTCGCATTTGCGAATCGCGAGGGGGCAAATGGTCCGGCACAAAGGGCATGGCCTGTTGCCCCGCGCATGATGACCGCACGCCGTCACTCGGTGTGTCGCTCGGCCGACAGGCCATCCTCTTCCACTGTTTCGCGGGATGCGATCAGCAGAGCGTGCTGGCTGCTCTGGCGCGTGAAGGTTTCGAGGCACCGGCGCTTTTTTCAGGTTCTGCGACCACCAACGAACCCGAATCGACCAGCACCCGCAAACCCTCGGCGGTAGCGCTGAGGATCTGGCGCGATGCACAGCCACTGCGTGCTAGTCCGGCAAAGGCATATCTTGAAAGCCGCGGCATCCTCGCCGCATCTCCGGCGCTCCGCTTCCATCCACGAACGCCGCTTGGCCCGAAAGGACGGGCCCGCTTTCTGCCCGCCATGATCGCGGCAGTCAGCCTCGACGAGTGCCCGATCGCCATCCACCGCACGTTCCTGTCTACCGAGGCTTCAGGCAAGGCCGCTTTCGAAAAGCCGAAACGCGCGCTCGGCGCGCTCGGTGAAGCTGCTGTCCGCCTCTTCGCTCCGGCCTCCGGCAAGCTCGGCCTCGCTGAGGGCATCGAGAGCGCAATGTCGGCCTATGCTCTCACCGGCATTCCCGTCTGGGCGACCCTGGGCAATGAGCGCTTCGGTCTCGTCAGCGTGCCTGAAAGCGTGACCGAGCTTCACCTCTTCGTCGATCAAGATGCTGGCGGCGAGCTGGCCGCGTCGCGTGGCTTGGCCGCTTATGCCCGCGATGGGCGGACGATCCACGTTCGCAAACCATCCTCACGCGACACCGACTGGAACGATGAACTTACAGCATGGCTGCGCCGCAAAGCGGCGCGGTAGAGGAGAGAGAGCTTCTCTAATTCCTGATCCGGCAGAGGGCGTGTCCCGATGCCCTCATCAGGAGGACGAATTGCCATGTTTCAGTCAGACCTGTTTCCCGCCGGCGAGCAACAGTCGTCAGTGCCATTGGCTTACGCCGTCGGCGCCAGGATTGCCGAGTTTCTCGCTTCGGGACGTCACCTTTCCCGCGCCGATATCGCCGGCCTGTTCGCCGAGGAAACCGGCGTCATGGACTGGGGAAGCGCCTGGACCATCGATGACCACAACAACGCGGTCGAGATCGGCGCACTGCTCTGGCTGCGAGAGTCCTCACGGATCGATCTGGCGACGAACGTGCACGAAGCCGAAGCGCGGTTCGACTGGCTCAAAGCAGCCTTGCCGCCACGGCACGTGCGCAGCGAAGCACAGGTCGAGCTCCAGCAGTTCTCGACCCCGCCGATGCTGGCCTGGCTGATGGCGAAGGCTGCGGCTCTCTCCGCGCGTGACACGCTGCTCGAACCCTCCGCCGGCAATGGTGCCCTTGCTCTCTGGGGTTGGCTCCAGAACGCCTCGTTAATCCTCAACGAGATTGATCCGGCGAGACGAGACAACCTGGGCCACATCTTTCCTTCGACCGCGACCACCGCGCATGACGGGGAACTGATCGCCGACCTACTTCGCGGCCCGGTTCCATCGGCCGTGTTGATGAACCCGCCATTCGCCCGCAGCCGGGAACGCGGCAAGGACGGCGAGACGGCGCAGCGCCACCTGCGCAGCGCGATCCGGGCCACTGCCGGAGCCGCGAGGATTGTCGGCATCATGCCCGATGGCTTCGATGCTTCCACGTTCGCCAAAGCGCAGGGCGAAGCATCGCTGTTGCTCGATGTGCGCTTGCAGCAGGTGTTCCGCCGCACCGGGACTGGTATCGCCGTTCGCTTGGTCGTCATCGACAAGACGCAGACTGCGTCCTCGCCTGCGATCATCGGAGATACTGTCGACCTCATCTTGCTCCACGAGCTTATCACTGCGCTTCCGCCACGCGTACAGACCTCCGCCAACATCCATCGCCTGCCGCTCGGCAAGCCAGTGCGCCTCGTTTGCAAGACTTCGACCCAAAGCGCGCTGGTTCGGCCGGTGGCGCCGTTCGCCGCGACACCAGCAGCCACGGCGAATGCGATTGACCTTGCCTATTCGGTTCTCGCCGACCCCGCGCCGGTGCCTGAACAGACCGGAATTTACCTGCCTTACCGGCCCAGTCGCATCGCGTTCGAGGATGCGCCGGTCCATCCTACCCCGCTCGTGGAATCGGTCGCCATGGGTTCGGTCGCGGCGCCCCAGCCGGATGTTAGCCCGCGCCTTCCCGCAAATTGGCGGGCCGATGGCCTTCTGTCCGAAGCGCAGTGCGAGACACTGGTCTACGCTGCCCAGGCATTCGCGCGCGATCTTCCGGGCCGGTTCAAGGTCAGCCAGGAAGGCACCGCGCTGGAACTGTCCGAAGATGGTCACGAATACCGCCAGGGCTTCTTCCTTGGCGACGGAACCGGAGCGGGCAAGGGACGACAGATCGCCGCGGTCATCATGGACCGCTGGCTCGCCGGCGAGCGTCGCCATATCTGGATCACAAAGAACGAGGCGCTGCTCGAAGATGCGCGCCGCGACTGGGAAGCGCTTGGCGGGCTGCCGCTCGATCTCCAGCCGCTCTCGCGCTGGAAACTTGGCCACTCCGTAACGATGTCCGAAGGCATCCTCTTCGTCACCTACCCGACGCTGCGCTCGGGGCGCGCCGAGGATACGCGGCTCGACCAGATCCTTGCCTGGGCGGGCGAGGATTTCGACGGCGTGATCGCTTTCGACGAAGCCCACGCCATGGCCAATGCGCTCGGGGGCTCATCAACCCGCGGCAAGGTCAAGGGCTCCGAACAGGGCATGGCGGGTCTGAGGCTGCAGAACCATCTGCCGCGCGCCCGCGTGCTCTACGCGTCTGCCACTGGCGCTTCGGATATCGCCAACCTCGGTTACACCTCACGGCTTGGTCTCTGGGGACCCGAGACCGCCTTTCCGACCCACGAGGCGTTCATGACCGAGATCCGCGCTGGCGGCGTCGCGGCGATGGAGCTCGTCGCCCGCGACCTCAAGGCCCAGGGACTCTACGTTGCCCGTGCGCTGTCCTTCGCCGGGGTCGAGTACGAAATCCTCGAGCACAGCCTGACCGATGCACAGGTGCGGATATACGATTCCTATGCCGAGGCCTGGGCAATCATTCACCGCAACCTCGAAGCTGCGCTCGAAGCAACCCGCGTGGTCGACGAGGACAGCGGCGATACACTCAATCGCAACGCCAAGGCTGCGGCGCTCTCAATCTTCGAAGGTACCAAGCAGCGCTTCTTTGCCCAGCTCCTGCTCTCGATGAAATTGCCTAGCCTGATCCCTGCAATGGAAGCGGCGCTTGGCGAGGATCATTCGGTTGTCGTGCAGCTGGTCTCGACCGCAGAGGCCATGCTCGACCGACGCCTTGCCGACCTTACCGTGGAAGAACGCGAAGCGCTCGATATCGATCTCTCACCGCGTGAATACGTCATCGACTACCTTACGAAGAGCTTCCCGGTACGATTGATGCAGGTCTTCGCCGACGAGGACGGCAATCTTCGCTCCGAGGCAATGAGCGACGAGGAGGGCAATCCCGTTTTCTGCTCGCGTGCTATCGCCGCGCGCGATGCACTGATCGAACAGCTCTGTGCGCTGCCGCCTATCGCCACAGCGCTCGATGCGATCATCGAGCACTTCGGGACCGAGGCGGTGGCCGAGGTCACGGGCCGGACCCGCAGGCTGGTCCTGGGCCGCGATGGTCAGCAGCGCCTCGAACGCCGGAGCCCCAGTGCGAATGTCGCCGAAGCGCAAAGCTTCATGGAAGGGACCAAGCGCATCCTGGTCTTCTCGGATGCCGGCGGTACGGGGCGTTCCTATCATGCCGACCTCGGCTGTCGGAATCAGCAACGCCGGGTCCATTTCCTGCTCGAGCCGGGCTGGCGCGCCGACAACGCCATCCAGGGGCTTGGTCGTACGAACCGCACCAACCAGGCCTCGGCCCCGCTGTTCAGCCCGGTAACCACCGACGTGAAGGGCGAACGTCGGTTCATCTCGACCATTGCCCGCAGGCTCGACGCATTGGGCGCGCTGACGCGCGGCCAGCGCCAGACCGGCGGTCAGAACCTGTTCGACCCGGCCGACAATCTCGAAAGCGACTATGCGCGCGATGCGCTCAGCCGCTGGTTCCAACTGCTCTATGACGGCAAGCTCGAAGCCACGAGCTTCGGTAACTTCGTCGAGCGCACCGGCCTCCGGCTTGAAAGCCCCGATGGCGGGCTGACCGACAATCTCCCCACCATCCAGCGCTGGCTCAACCGCATTCTCGCGCTACCGATCGCGCTTCAGAACGCGATCTTCGATGAGTATCTCGGCCTCGTCGAAGCGCGGATCGAAGCGGCGCGCGAAGCTGGCACGCTCGATCAGGGACTGGAGACCGTCAGGGTCGATCACTTCACGGTCCTCGCCGATGAGCTCCTGCGCACCGACCCCGTGACCGGAGCCGAGACCCGCCTCGTCTCGCTAGAAGTGACGAGGCACCTTCGGCCTCTAAGTTTGCAACGCCTGGTGCGGATGCACGAGATTGGCAGCCCGCACGCGATCCCGATGCGCAATGCGCGCTCGGGCAAGGTCGCACTGTCGGTTCCTGCCCGGCGCCTCATCGCCGACGACGGGGCCGTGATCGAACGCCGACGCCTGCTGCGACCGCTCAAGTCCGCAAACTGGACGCTTGAGGCACTCGGTGAAAGCCATTGGGAAGATATTGGCGTTACCGCATTTACCAGCGCCTGGCGAACCGAGGAAGAGGAGGCCGCCGCTTCACCTGTGACCGAGCGCGTCCATCTTGCCACCGGACTGCTGCTTCCGGTCTGGAAGCGACTGCCCGGCGATCATGTTCGGGTCACCCGGCTCGTTGCCGAGAACGGCCAGTCGATCATTGGCCGCGAAGTGCTCGATATCGATCTCGCTGCAATCGCCGAGACCTTTGGACTTTCCGGAGTTACCGGACCAGCCGCAGAGCAGATCGGTGAGCTCGTCATCGCCAGCGGCAAGCCGCTGGGCCTCGCAAGCCACGATGCCCTGACCGTGAAACGCTCGCTGGTCGGAGGCGAACAGCGCCTTGAACTGACCGGGTTCTCGCCCGACCGGCTCGACTGGTACAAGAACAAGGGCTGCTTCACCGAAATCATCCGCTACCGCACGCGGCTATTCGTGCCAGTCTCCGCAGCCTCGTCGGTCCTCCACGCGCTTGCCGCCTGATCCCTCGGGCAGACCTCATTCTCAGAATGAGAGTGGAGGGAGCCCTTTGGGCTTGTGGGCCTTGTGATCCTCACCTGCGCCTTCATTCCATCAGGAGAACACCCATGATTCAGTCGATCCCCCTGAAGAAGCTCGTTCCGAGCCCGCGCAACGTTCGCAAGTCGAGCGATGTGCTCGCCGACCTCCAGCTGCGTGCAGACATTGCTGCGCGAGGCCTGCTGCAAAACCTCGTCGTACGCAAAGGAAAGCGCGGCAAGTTCGAGGTCGAGGCCGGCGGTCGCCGTCTCGCCGCGCTGCAGGCGCTGGCCGAAGAGGGCACCTTGCCCGAAAGCCATGAGGTCACTTGCCTCGTCATCGAAGGCGAGGAAAGCGATGTGCGTGAGGCCAGCCTTGCCGAGAACTTCCAGCGTCTGGCGATGAACCCCGCCGACGAGGCGCAGGCCTTCGCTTCTATCATCGATGCGGGGGCTACGACCGAAGACGTGGCGCGCCGCTTCGGTCTCACTGTCCGTTTCGTCGAAGGACGTCTGCGCCTGGCCTCTCTCGCGCCTTGCGTCTTCGAAGCGCTCGCCGAAGGTGCGATCACGCTCGACATGGCCAAGGCCTATGGCGCGATTTCCGACGTGGAGCGCCAGGCGCATGTCTATGCCGAGCTGCAGGACGCCTGGTACCAGATCACGCCTGACACGATCCGCCGCATGGTGCTCGATGCCACGGTGCGCGGTTCCGATCCGCGCGCTGTTCTCGTGGGACGCGATGCATATATCGCCGCAGGTGGCCGGATCGAGCGCGAACTGTTCGACGATGATGCCAGCGAGAGCTGGATCGATATCGCCCTGCTCGAAAACCTCGCACACAAGGCCATGGACGAAGCCGCAGAAAAAGCCGCGCTCGAATATGGCCTTGCCTGGGTTCGGCCGACCCTTGGCAACTATGTCAGCCATGACCTTGTTGAAGGTCTCGGCCGTCTGCCATGCGAACCTGCACCGATGACCGAGCAGGAAGCGCAGGAGCTCGGCGAGCTCGAGGCCGACTACGACCGCGTCGCCGCCGTGCTCGAAGACGAGGACAGCGCAGAGGACGAGGTCGCCAAGGCCGAACAGGAACTCGTCGTCATCGACCGCGCCATGCGCGCGCTCAACGACCGGCCGCCGGTACTCGCCGACGAACTGAAACAGGAGGCCGGTGCCTTCCTCGTCCTCTCGCGCAATGGCGAGCCGACACTGGTCCCGCAGTTTTACACCGAGACCGAAGTCGTCGCCGACGAAGGTGTGGTCGAGACCATCGAGGAAAGCGGAGCGGTGAAGACCAAGGGGAGCGCGCTGTCGCAGCGTCTTCTCGACGAGCTCGCAATGCAGCGCCGCGACATCCTGGCCATCCATCTCGCGAACGATCCCGCACTGGCGCTTGACTTCATGGTCTTCACGCTCGCCGATGCCGATGGGCACGACTGGCGCGCCAAAAAAGCATCGACGCTGGTCGGATCGGTCGCCTCCGGCCCGGTCACAGGGTTTGAGGCCAAAGATGCGCCAGCAAGCGCTGCTCTGGCCGAGTTTGCCGTGTCGCTCGATGAAAGCTGGCGCGCTGGCGAAAGCGACGTGGAACGGTTTGCAAGGTTCCGGGCGCTTTCCGACGAGGCGCGCTCTGCGTGGCTTGGCCATGTCGTTTCGCGCACACTCGTTGCCAGTCTCGCCTGCGAAGGCGAACGCTCGGTGCCGCTGCACGAGGCGCTCGGCTCCCTCCTCGAAATCGAGGCAGCGCATTGGTGGCGTCCCACTGCGAACAACTACTTCGACCGGGTGGCCAAGGCCCGCACGCTTGAAGCGCTCGATGCCGCTGGTGGTCCAGAACTGGTCAGTCGCTATGCCGCCTCGAAGAAAGCAGAGCTGGCGAGCGCTGCTGAGCGCATTTTCTCGGGCAACTTCATCGGCGAGGCAGATATCAAGGAACGGGCGCTGGCCTGGGTGCCTTCGATCATGCGTTTCGCCAGTGCCGAGGAAGTCCAATTGACCGGCCCCGAAGGAGACGAGGCGGTCAACGCCGAAGAAGCTGACGAAATTGCCGAGCAGGCCGCCTGACCCCTCCTGACAGGTCCAAGTCACTCGGTAGGCGGTCCGTCCCATTTGGGACGGGCCGCCTTTTCGTGTTTTTCCATTGCGGCGTCCGACACGATACTTCTGAATGCCACATTCCTAGTGCTGAGGAAGCGTGTCAGCAGTCGCCGACATTGCTGCCGTTCGCTGGCTCAGATTAGTCCGTCGAAACCTGCCCTACGTTCATGCCCAGCCAAAAGCGGTAACGGGCCGTAGCTGACGGGCGGCCTAAAGGCGTTCATGATTGGGAACGGAGTGAATTCAGGGTTACGCGCATCTCTAATGGACTGATATCTGCGTGAGACGCTCAAGCTACATTTCGACGCACCATTTTTCTACGCGATGGCAAACTGCGGGGCCTTCCGGCACGATCGCGCTTCGCTGGCGGGCAAGCAGGACAGCTGACGGCTTCTTCGACCATCGCTTTCGGTCTCGGGATTGGGCCTCCAAGGCGCCCATCGAGAATCTGCCGAATCAGATCGTCGAAAAGGTCGCGCTCGACCGCGTACATTCCGCCCCGCGCGCCTTCAAAGGCGCAGTTCCACGCCGCGAGTGCTTGGCCATAGCGTAGAGCATTTGTCAGACTCTCGATGCTCGTCGATTTCAATCCTGAAAGGCCCGCTCCGGCGATCTTCGACAATAGACCGGCCGAACACCAATCACCGGACCCGCAGCTGTCTAAAAACTGCGGCGCGTTGACCGCCGGCAAATGCGTCCAATCGGACAGATTTGAAAGACGATGGCGATAACGCAGCCCTTCAATGCCCATCGTCTGGATTTCAAGAATCGTGGCACTATCACCGGTCATCGCGCCGCCAGCCTCGCTCAAGCGCTGATCGGCATATTTCACGATGTGGGCGAGCTGCAACGCCTCGGCAAAGAGCTTGGGATCGGATTTGCCAGACGGCTCGAACATGACGATCGCGCCCGCGTCTGCCGCTCGCGCTGCCAAGGTCAGCGCCGCGCGCGAAAGCCGATCCATGAAGAAAACTTGGGCGCCGTTGACCCCGTCGCCGACGGCATCGACGGCCTGGCGTGTGACCGGCTTGAAACTCGGCAACCACTGGCCGCAGCGTGGACAAGCCCAGGAAAAGCGGTGTGTTGGTGATCCATCGCGCCCTCGACATATCTCCTGGATGATGATGGGCGTATGACTGGTTGGCTCACAACCGGCAAAATCCAGCTTCACGCCCCAGCGGCTCATGTCAGCCCTGACCCGCTCGGAGGCAGGGTCACCGTTCATGCGGGCGATTGGGTAGCTCTCCCACCCAAGGTAGGCGAGGATTGATAGAACGTTCCCGCAAGTCCCGCCCGCCCAAGCCTGGACCGGCAGGTTCGGATTCGCGCTCATGACCAGATCGAGTGCGATCAGGCCGGTCCCAAATGCGCGCGGCTTTTCGCCTTCGGCTGTGTTCACGCCGCTACCCCCTCATTATGAAGTGCCGGTCGAGGCTGCGGATAGACATCCCCTTCCAACCAAATATGAATCATGTCGGCCGCCTCCTCGTTGGCGGCCGGCCCATCGAACGCGTAGCCGATCGCCTCCAGATAGGCGACAGGCAAATCACGCTCGAGTGCCGCCATCAAGGCACCAAGCGCCATGACCTTGCTTCCGAGCGGTGAAAGGATCATCAGCGATCCTCCGACCTCCGCAAAGACCGGCTTTCGCAGGTCATCAAGACGCAGGATCGTTCGATAGAGATCGAGCGGATCCGACTCGTCCGCATAGACAATATTGCGCGTATCTACCGACCACCCGCTCTCGAACTCGGTCAGAAACTCCTCGGCCAAGCGATCGCCGGCCCGCGGATCGATCGTCGGAAACGGCAGGATCGGGCAGGTATCGTGCGGGTCGACGAAGGAATGCAGCCGTCCGAGCGCGCCGGCCCGCCCGGATGCGAGTTGCGGCAGCCAGAGCTTCGCGGCGCCGGCCGAGCCGTCGAGGGTCGATCCGCCGCGAAAGCCATGCACGAAGCCCGGCGCATCACTCGATACCGACGTGATCGCGCCGTCGAGGGCCGGGTCATGTGTCACGAACAGGTGAAGATTGAACTCGGCCGGTGCCCGCACCGACCGTTCGACCAGATAGCGGATGATCGGGAACGCCGTGCCGACCGAAAGCGCGCTGATATCGACGACGACATCGGTCGTCTCCGCGAAATCCTGCCGACCGATCAGCGCGACCGCATTCCGGCCGCCCACTACCGCGCCGTCGCTCCCGAAGATGTTCACCGATGCCATCTCATGCGCCGGAATTGCCGCCCGTAGCACGTCGCCATTCGTGGTAGCGCGGTCGATCAGCGTCTGCGTCGGCTTCGGGCGCTCTTCCTGAAAAAACAACCCCCGGATTTGGCCTTCGGTGTTGGCGAGCCGCCGCGCCACGGTCGTAGAACGAGGATCAAAGCCAGCTCCGCCCACCAGCAGGATGCGACGTTCGGGGCGGGCGAAATAATCGTCCACGAAGCCGTCAATCTCGGCGCCGCGATGCGAGACGCAGGGATCCCATCGGCCGGCCATCAGGGGACCTCATCCAGAAGCCGAACCAGATCGTCGGCGCGCCGCTCGAGAAACCCGCCCCGCTTGAGAGTCAGGCCATGATGGAGCAGCAACACGCCGCCCAGCTCGATGAGACACCATTTGCGCTTCTTCGTGCCATGATCCGGCACGAGCACAAAGGCGTTATAGGCCACGCCGAACTGCAAAACGCGCGCGAGATCGGGATGGCTCGTCGGGATCGAGTCGAACTCGTCTTGCGGAATTCCGAAGGCAGTCGCCCCACCCCCCAGCGACGCATTGCCTTCCAGGCTCTTGGTAACGCATTCCCGAGCGATCCCATCCGACAGACGCCTGACCAACTGCTGCTGCGGGAAGTCCCATTCCCGCACCATCTCGCTGGCGCGTTCGCGCAGCAGCTTGTGCTGCATCCCGCTGCGCAGCGTCGGCGCCTTGGCGCGAATGAGCTGGGTCTCCGACTGGGAGACCAGGCGGGCAGCCAGTTGCAGAAACTGCTCGGCATTCTCCGAACTAGCATCGCAGAGCGCATCGATCCCGAAATAATAAGGCCGATCATAGCGATGGAGGAGATGAATGCGGGCACCTTCCGCGATCGAGGCATCAACCGTCAGCGGGCGGTTCGGCTCGACATCCTCCTCCGGCTGATCGAACAGGTCTCGCTGGGGTATCCGCTTGGCATAGCGCTCAAACAGCACCGACAGCATTGCCATCTGCATGTCCTCGCCGGCCTCGCCCGTGCCTTCCAAATAGGTGGCAATATCCTGCGCGAGCGCGTGCCGGCGGACGGCAGAGATGTTATGACGGCGCTGAAGCACGTCGACATGCTCCGCCAACCGTTCCCGTTTGCTCTGTGCGATGATCTCGGGCGTAGTCGACAACAGATCGCCGAGATTGTTCAGCCGGCGGCGATTGAACACCTCCATCTGGCTCAAATAGCGGCCAGCCATATCTCGCGCCATCTTGCGGAATGCGCGCCGCTGCCCGAGCCGGTCGTCGGTGCTCTGCATCCAGATATCGGTGATTTCCCGGGCACGTTTGAGGCCCGGCTCCTCACCGTCCTGCGGTTCGGCATCCAGCAGGACGTCAGCAGGCGTGAGCGCGTCGAGCCGAGTCAGGATCCAGCGCGAAACTTTAAGTTCTCGCCGCGCGAGCCAGCGCTGCAAGGCGGCCAATTGAGCCGGATGGAGGCTGTGCGCATCGTCGAAGATGATCAACGGGCGGAGCGTCAGCACATCCTCGCCATCGACAATGCGGAAGGATTCGATGACGTCGAATGGGCGATAGGCCGCCGCCGCCTGGTCATCGATATCCTTGACGTCGGGCGGCATGAGTGCGGCTGAAATCCGATAGATCGCGAGTTCGACCTCGCGCGCGCGCTGGAGCAGATCGGGACCGGCCGTCCCCCCGATCGCGGTCAACGCCGCATCGGCGTCTGCCCGAGGAATGATCTCAACCTGATCGAGCGCGACGCCTGCCGTCTGCAAGTTGCGCAGCCATGCTAGGATCGTGCGCGCTTGCAGGAGGGCGATCATCAACCCTGCCTTGAGCTCGTCGGGATAGGGAAACTCCCAGAATTCGCGATATTCCGCCTCGAGCGGAAGCCTGCCCCCCAGCAGGACCGGCTGCTCATCGACCAGCGCCCCGCACGCCGTCAGCGTGTCGATCAACGGCTTGTAGGTGTTGAGGCCGCGATTGCGCAGCAGCGTGCGCAGCGTCGCATACTGGAACAGCCGGGCCAGGGTCGTCTTGCCGCTGCCCGGCGTGCCGATCACCATTGCCAAGCGATCGTAGAGCCGCCCATCCTTTGCCGGCTTCTCGAAAAAGGTCGACAGCGGTTCGGGCGTCACGACAGCCAAAAAGGCCTCGTCATCGCGAAGATATTCGGTGGCGCGCTTCTCGAAGGGATTGATCATGGCCGCCGCTCAAACATGCCTCTGCCGCCGCCGGAACAGAGGGCGCATCGCCGGAGCCGCAACACCATCACGGTCCCCGCCCGCGGTCTCCGCCCAGAGCAACGCGACCGCGTTATTCGGTGTATTGTGATTCAGCACGAGCGGGAGCGCACAGCCGCCATAGCCAAGGCCGAGATGCTCGACGCCGCCAACATCCGTGTGCTTCGTGCGAATGATCGGATCGTAATATGTCTGGGTCAGTTTGATGAACGCATCGTCACGCCCTTCAACGACGCCCAGGGGCAGGTCAGTCGGGAGGACCGTGCCGAACGAAATATGGACCGCCTTGGCCCAGCCGTCGCCGACCAGCGCATCTTTTGCGAGCTCTTGACGCTCGCCGATGGCCTGCGCTGCGGTCGAAGAGGCGATATAGTGATGCACGCAAAGCTCCCAATTCGGATCGAACGGGTCGCTTCCGAGGACCTGGCGCGCCCCTTCGATTGATTCCTTGAAGCGCCAGAGCTTCCCCGACCACTTCTGCTTCTTCTCGTTGTAGCGGAAGAACGATGTGCCCGTCCCCGCGAAATCGTCGACAAGATAGACCAGCCGAAACAGCGCCTGCTCGTCCTTGAGATCCTCGCGAAGGTTGCCGAGAAGGTCTTCCCATTTCTCCTTGTCGAGCTGTGTTGCGAGCACCAGCTGTTCATTGGTGAGCAGCCCGACATTGCTATGGCGAACGCCGTCGATCCGTGCGCCGTCGCTCAACCCCATGACGAGGGTCTGGCGGCGCAAGCGATCCACGTCGCTCCGCGCCGCTTCATCGCCTAGCACCCGAAAGGCGGGAATGCCGCGCTGCGCCGCGACCGTCGACACCAGACGTTCCCGCATCGTCTTTGGATAGAACTGTTCGACGAGCTTCTGCATTTCGATGGGCCCGACATAGACCAACCTACTGCGCACGAACGCATAGGCCGTCTCGCGTTCCGCCCGATCGAACTGCTGGAGCCAGGTGGCGAGACTCTCGAAAAACCGCATGCCCGCCTGGAAATCCCGGTAGCCGTCATATTTCAGCCGCGCCATCAGCCGCAGCCAGCGATATTCCTCCCGGGCGCGCTCGTCGCTCCAGTGCATGATCTCGGCAAGGACTTTGAGGCCTAGATCCTGGTTCATAGCAGCGCATCCGCCTTGAAGCGGACACCGCCTTCACACGGCTCAAGTGCGTCCAGATATTCGAGGGTCACTTGCAGGCCCCGCTGCCCCGGCTGACCAAGGTTCCAGCATGTGCTCGGATCGACGCTGATCTCGTCCACGCTCAGGGCGAACGGCTCGCGCAAAAGCGCATAGTCGTTTCCTGGCCACCGACCGCGATCGCCAATCGCCAGCAGGGCACCATCGTCGATCCGAGAGCGGATCGCCGCCAGCACGTTGGCCTTGGACACATGCTCAGGCACGATATCGATCGAATGACTCGACCGCGTGACGATCACATTGCGCATTCCCTGCGTGAGCAGTACTTCATGCGCCAGATCCCACAGTCGCGACTCCGACAGTCCTTGTCGGGCTTCCAATGTGACCTGGTATTTTCGGTCCGATTGTATCGCGGCGCCCGCCAGTTCGGGCTGATCGCGCAGCGCTAGCGCCAACGCGGCGAGCTCATCGCACGGTTCGTCTTTGCCATCCGGCGCATTATCTTCCCCCAACGCTGCTATTTCGGCGCCATTATAATAGCCGATCAGCACGTTTTCCCACAATGATTTAGGCAGCGCAGCCTGAAGGTCGCGCCGCACCGAGGCGCCCCGCCCCGTGGCGATCGCCAACTTGACGCCTGCGCCGAGCAGGCGACTCAATTGGCTCTTGACCTCGGGCGACACGGCATCGAACCGATGCCGCGTGTCGACCAGCGTCCCGTCATAGTCGAGCGCGATCGCCCGAAAGACAGGCCCCAACAGCCGCTGGCGGAAAGCTTCCAACGCCCCCTGCCAGCGCGCAAGGTCGCCCGCATCGGCAAGCTGCGCGGCGGAAGCGCCCGCCTTGCGATGGATTGCCGCGGCTTGCCTGGGGGTCAGGTTGGCGATGCGGGGCGCCGCGGTGCGCGGCAACGGCAGATGATAGAGCTTGCGTCCAAATTCGGGGACGCCCGGGCGTCCCGGATCGAGGCCCCGCGCGCGCCCCGCCCAACCCGTGATCTGCAACGCCGCGATGAGCGACGCCAGCATCGTCGCCATCGGCGATGCTGGCAGCTCAAGCCTTGCGATGGGTATCTCGGGCGGCAGCAGTGCAAGTGTGCGCTCCGCGAGATCAGCTCCAGTCGGTGAATAAAGCGCGAGTACGGCGCTAGCATCGCCCCGCTTGGCGAGCCAATGATGCCGACCATGTGCGAAGTTCCGGTAGTCCGCGATTTGCAGGTTGCCCACCGCAGCTTCGGTGAACTTGGACTCGAGGTCGATCGCCCCGATCCGGCTGTCTGCATCGTGAAGGACAATAGTCGTGCCACGCCGCCACAAATGCTCGGTCGTTAGTGCCCAGTTTTCGATCTGAGCGGACCCAGCGTCGAGCAAAGGCGCTATGTTGACACGTACCGCTTCCCACTCTTCTGCAGTGCCGAGTTCAAGCAAATATGCCCGGACAAGCACAGCGATAAAGCCCAGCAAGGAATTGGTGGCGAGGAAGCCGTCCTTACCCGCTGGCGGTGGAAAAAGCAGCAGATCAACGAAAGGGTGTCTGCGAGCAAGATCGGACAAGGGACTTTCCGAGCGACCACAGAGGATGGCGAGTTGCCGCGGCTCCTGGTTTGCCAGCCGGCGCGCTGCACCTAAAATGTCGACGTTGCTTCCGCCGGCACTCAACAACCAGTTCGCGAGCGGCGCTGCGCTTGGTTCGGTCACATCTAGCGGGGTCGCCACTACGCCCAGTTGGCGTGTAACATATTGATGCAGCTGCGCCAGCGCGTGCGCCGCCGTAAGAGAACCACCAGATCCCACTGCGCGAAGCGGCATTCCTCCGGCCGTTCTCACGGCGCGTCGCAACGCTCCAATGTCCACGTCATCAGCCCAGGCGAACGTCTCCGCAAGCCGCGCCATCTCAGCTGCATATGGCTTCGCCATAACTCTCCTTAATCTCGACCTTCGACCATCCCATACGATGCCTGGAACATCAAGAGAACAAAAAGATGCTTCGCGAATACATTATGGCTCGCCTTAAGAGCTTGCACCCAAGTCAGGTTTCAATGGCCGCAGCAGCAACTGCGGTGAAAGTGATGAACGGCAGGAATGGGCACGTGGCTACCATTTATGATAGCAGCGTCTAAGGTCGGCTATTCGCACGTCGCACCCCAATACCTGCCTTTCCGGATCGTCCAACATTTTGGACAGATTGAGCCGAGTGATCCGATGACCGCATTCAGGAGATCAGAGGCATCTCTTCTATGGCCGACGAGAGGGCGCTTAGCGTTCCATTAAACGAAAGGGGAGGGAGCTTTGCTCTTCCTGAGCCGGGACAACTCCGTTCCGGCGATCAGGAGATCTCCCATGACCAAGTCCCGCCGCTCTGTTTCGACATCGCCTGCCCAGCGCATTACCGCCGCCATTATCGAAAAGCTCGAGCAAGGAACAAAACCCTGGGTCAAGCCTTGGCGAGGTGTGCCGGTCTCCCGGCCCTTGCGCTACTGCGGGACGCCTTATCGCGGCATGAACACCTTCTGGTTGTGGATGGTGGCCGATGGCTGTGGCTACGCCTCGCCCTACTGGATGACGTACCGCCAGTGTCAGCAGCTCGGCGGCCAGGTCCGCAAGGGTGAGAAATCGACCATCGCGATCTTCTACAAGAGCTATACCAAGGAGGTCGAGAACGCCGAAGGCGAGGCCGACACTGAAAACCGGCGTGTGCTCAAGGCCTATGCCGTGTTCAATGCCGATCAGTGCGACGGCCTCCCTGAGTTCTATCACCCCAAGCCACTCGTTGCCGCGCTTGAGCCCGAAGGACGCGAAGACCGCCTTGATGCCTTCTTTGCCCATATCGGCGCCGACTTGCGGCATCATGGTGCGCAGGCCTATTACGAGCCGCTGCGCGACCGCGTCACAATGCCGCCAGCCGAACTCTTCGAAGCCTATGACCACTACTACGCAACGCTCGCACACGAGCTGTCGCACTGGACGGGGCATTCTTCGCGGCTCGACCGCGATCTCAAGAATCGCTTTGGCAGCGACGCCTATGCTGCGGAAGAACTGATCGCAGAACTGTCCTCAGCCATCCTCGGGGCCGAACTGGGTCTTCCGGTCACCCACCTCGACCATCACGCCAGCTACATCGCGTCCTGGCTCAAGATCCTCAAATCGGATGAGCGCGCTATCTTGACCGCTGCTGCCAAGGCCGAGGAAGCGGCCAGCCTGTTGCTTGACCTTGGGGGTCACCAATCCCTGGAAGGCGAGGCCGATGTCGATCTCGCCGATGCGGCCTGAGGAGCAATGAGATGGGACGTTCCGTCAGCTATCCGACCGGCTCCGTAGTCGCCTTTCGCCTGCTTGATGACGGCGAAGACGACGATGTCGATTGGGCCTACGAGTGCCTCGTCGACGAGGTCATCGATGCCGCGAAGGCGGCCTTTCCTTCTTTCGAGCGCTTCGATGGATGGCGCGGCCGCGAGGACCGCATTCTCCTGCGCAACGCTTTCGCCGATTGCGGCATATCGACCTATTGCGGCCTTGCCGCGATCTGGCTCGCCGAACGCGACGATGCCCGGTACTGGGAGGCCGATTTCTACAACCCACGAACGGGGAGAACACGCCACTGGCTTGGCCAGGTATCGGGTAGGTTCATCGACCTGTTCGGTGAACTGCGCCTGGTCGGGCGGTTCTCGAATGGCGAAGCAATCTTCGAGCGCTCCCGATCCACCTGCGACACCGGGTCCTGATCCTGCCTCATCCCTCTCCGCCGGGAGAGGCCCTTGGGCCGGTCGGGGCGCGCCGCAACCTGCGGCCCGTCGGCCCGTGTTACCCGCGCCAGCCTAGGGCCGCAGGTTTCCCGCTGCGCGGTGCGTCACGCCCCCTTTTCCCGGCCCTGATCGGGCTCCGGCGGACAGGGCCGAGGCAATGGTGCCTCCTCTCCTTGTCCCCGCGATCAGGAGACACCCCATGTACGACAGCTTCATCGACCAGTTGAGCGGCCTCGATCTCTCAGGCCTGAGCATCAGGCCGGCCCCCTTCAACGAGACCGACTTTCCCTGCGAGGACGCGATCGAGCAGACGCTTGGCGCCGTATGGTCCGACCTCTTCGCGATGTTTTCCGACACAGCCCTGGAAGCCGATGCCGAGGATATTGCCTGGGGCATGGTCAATCTGTTCCACCGCGCAGCCAGCCGCAAGTCGGCTCAACTTGATCGGGCCAGCGACGAGATCCGGGTCCTCCTCGCATCAGCCGACGGGTCCGAAGTGCATTCGAGCAATCTTGAAGAGCAGGTTGAGCGCGCGCAGGCTGCCGAAGCCAGCATGCTTGCCTTTGAGCAGATGCGCGAGGCGGCGGCAGCACTTTACCGCGACGAGACCGGCTCCTCTTGGAAGCCCGTTTCGGGCTCGCGCACGAGCCATTCGCGCCACTTCACATCGGCCGTGATCGATGCCCGCGATTTTCTACGCGCACGCGCTGAGAACCGTCGTCACGCCTTGATCCCTGAAGGAACTCCAGTCGTCTTTGCGGGTGGTCGCCAGAGCTTTGAAAGCGCCGAGGACGCGCGCGCCTACGCCGAGAACATCTGGGCGACGCTGGACAAGGTTCGCGATGCGGTTCCCGATCTCTTCCTGGTCCATGGCGGCGACGGCAAGGGTGCCGATCGTCTGGCAGCGAGTTGGGCCGAGCGCCGCGAAGTCCAGCAGCTGACTTATTCGCTCGATCGTCGTCTCGGTGCCCGCGCCGGGTTCAAGCGCAACGAGCAGATGCTCTCGCTCAATCCGCGTTACGTCGTCGCCTTTCCGGGCAATGGCGTAACCGAACGGCTGGTGATCGATGCCAAGACGCGCCGGATCACCGTGGTCGATCGCAGGACCGTCACGTTCCGATCCAAGATTAAGGGATAATAGTCTGTTGGTCGCCGCAGCATTTCTATGATCGGTTGGCTGCGGCGATCATCACAGACAATCGTCGTCGATTGCCTTTTCGGTTGGAGAGGGGATTTCTTGGAAAGGGCATCTCGGGGTATCAGCCTCGCATGCATCACGCCGACTCCAATCCGCTCGCCCATGATCACAACTTCCTGAGCGCCTCGCACGACGCCCATGAGCGGCGCACGCGTTATGTCGTTGCCTTGACCGCCGCGATGATGGTGGTCGAAATCGTCGCTGGCCTGTGGACCGGATCGATGGCGCTTCTCGCCGATGGTATCCACATGGCGACCCATGCAGGTGCCTTGGGCGTCGCGGCCTTCGCCTACTGGTTTGCCAAGCGCCATGCGAACAACCCGCGTTTCACATTCGGTACCGGCAAGGTGGGCGACCTCGCCGGCTTCGCGAGCGCGCTTGTCCTCGCCATCTTCGCAATCGGGATCGCGGTTGAATCGGCTCAAAGGTTCGTCAGTCCGCTCACGATTGCCTATACCGAGGCTATCTGGATCGCCGTGCTCGGCCTCGTGGTGAACCTCGCGAGTGCCTGGCTGCTTGGTGCCGATCATCACCATGGGCATGATCACGACCATCATCATCACCACGACCATGCGCATGCCGATAACAATCTGCGCTCCGCCTATTTCCACGTGCTTGCCGATGCCCTGACCTCCGTCCTGGCTATCGTGGCCCTTCTCGCCGGCATGTACCTCGGCTGGGCATGGATGGACGCGGCAATGGGGCTGGTGGGTGCATTCGTGATCGGGCGCTGGTCATGGTCACTGCTGCGCGATACCGCTGCCGTGCTTGTCGACGCCGAAGCGGCCTCTGAACGGTACACAGAGGTGCGCGAGGCGCTCGAGGACCGGGACGCCGCGATCGGCGATCTGCACATCTGGCGGATCGGTCCCGGCAAGTATGCAGTCATCGCCTCGCTCATCGCCGATGATCCGCTCGCGCCCGACAATTATGCCAGCCGACTTTCAGAGCATGCAGAATATGTGCACGTCACGATCGAAGTTCATCGCTGCGAACATCCGCATCCCGAGCTTCGCGCGGCCTGATCGCGCCGTTCTAAAAGACCGAAACAGTATTCGAGGACTGTTATACTGTAACAAAAGACTTATACTTCATCGTGTTACGGAACTTGCAATCTTGATGCGGTTTGCTAGGAGCCGTTGGAATCCATGACTACAAGCTATCGTCGCCTTGTCCTGCACCCTTTCGTCGTCCTGCTCATGCTGGTCGCGATGGTGTTCGTGACGGCGGCGGATGCTGCTGCTTGCGGTGCCGAAGTGGCGCCCGGAAGCACGCCCGTTCTGGCTTCGCTCGATAGCGCGTCTGCGTCATCCGCAGCCGCCGATGAAGTGCCGGGCGATCCGGATGCGCCGGCCGAGCAACACGGCGTGTGTGGACACGGCCATTGCCATCACGGGGCGAGCTTTGCCGGCACCGTGCAGAAGAATTCGGTCCCTCACTTGGTCGTGGTTCCCGATGCGCCTCCCGCCGAAGCGCTCGCTTCCGAAATTGCCGACCGACTGAAGCGCCCCCCTCGCGCCTGACGACCGTCACCGCGCTGCATGCCGCAGCGCAGTTCGGATCGTCAGCAGAGGAATTTTCGAAAAATGTCAGCCATTCATTGGCGAGGGGTCCTCCTTGGAGGGCTGTTCCTCGCCGCTCAAGCCACGACCGTGGCGGCGCAGGAGCGTGAGCTTCTGACGCTCGAAGCTGCGCTCGCTCGTGCGGGCATCGTCGACAGCGCAGATGAGCCCCCAGAAAATCCGCGCCTGATCGGACCGCGGGCCGAAGCCGACGCGGCGCGGGCCCTGGTCGACCAGGCGCGGCTGCGGCCCAACCCCGAAATTGCTTTCGAAGCCGAAAACATTGCCGGAAGCGGCGCATTTTCGGGATTGCAGGCCACCGAGTACACTTTGTCCCTGAGCCAGCGGCTCGAATTGGGCGGCAAACGAGGAGCGCGCGTCCGCGCCGCCCAGGCGGAGGCGCGCGTCGCGACCCTTTCAGGAGCGCTCTCGGTTGCTCAGCTCGGGCGATCGGTGCGCGAGCGCTATGTGGAAGCCGTCGCTGCGGCAGCCCGATTGGAACTCGCGCGGGACATAGTCGAGCGCAACCGCGAGCTTGCCAGGATCGCAGGGGTACTGGTCGATGTCGGGCGGGAGCCTCCCTTGCGTTCGCTTCGTGCCGAAGCGGCACTTGCGGAGGCGCTCGCGGAGCTTGAAGCGGCCCTGGCTGCCGACAGTGCGGCGAGGAATGCGCTGGCCGCGCTTTGGGGCGAGGCAGCACCTGCTGCGGACGTGCCTTCGGTGTTCCCCGAGATCGAACCTCCGGCAACGCTGCTCGCCTCGCCTTCGGCCTTACGTCTCCAGATCGCCCGTGCCGAACGCGAGGCTGCAGATGCCGCGATCGCCCGGGAACGCTCTTTAGGCATTCCGGATCCGACGATATCCGCCGGTGTCCGACGGTTCGAGGAAAGCAGAGACCAGGCGTTCCTCGTAGGCGTTTCGATCCCGTTTCCGTTCAGTAATCGCAACCAAGGAAACATCGCTGCTGCCGAGGCGCGGCTTCGCGCCGCGACGGCACGGGAGGCGATTGCCCGCACCGATTTCGAACTCGAAGTCACGCAGGCTCGCGGACAATTTCTGGCAGCCGAAGCGCGGGTCGAGACCCTCGCGGAGACCTCCTTGCCCCAAGCCGAGGAAGCCTTGCGCCTCGTTCGGATTGGCTACCGCAACGGCAGATTTCCGCTGATCGAAGTTCTGGCTGCGGCCGAAGCGCGCGACACCATCCGTGAAGCATTGATTCAAGCCCAGGAAGATCGTGGCCGCCTGGCGGCGACGCTGATCTGGCTCGGCGCACAATGAGGTATTTCCAAATGAACCGTAGACGTCTGGCCGTTTTTATCGGCGTGATCGTTTCAATCGCCGCTGCAGTGTTTATGCTGTGGCCAAGTGGCAGTGCCGACCAGCACATTGAGGAAACGAGCGAGGAGGCCGAGCTTCCCGAAGGGCTTGTCCTGCTTGGCGCCGAACAAATCGAAGCGTCCCAGATAGAGGTCGAAACCGTCGGTCAGGGATCGGCGGTCGAGCTGGTCTTTCCGGCCACCGTCGCGGCAAGCCCGACGGCAAGTGCCCGCATCGATGCCCGCGCAGCGGGCGTAGTCCGCAGTGTCGGCAAAACGCTGGGTGATTACGTGAGGCAGGGAGAGACGATTGCCCGCATCGAGAGCGCCGACGCCGCTGCTCTTGCGGCGCAACTCAGCGCAGCGGGCGCGCGGTTCAACGAATTGTCTGCTGCCTACGATCGAGAGCGCCGCCTTTTCGAAGCCAATGTCACCGCGCGGCAGGATCTCGAGGCCGCCCGAGCCAATCTGCAGGTTGCTCAATCGGAACTTGCGCGTGCCCAAGCGGCAGTCTCGGCGGCGGGTGTTAGCGGCGACGGGCGCTCCCTCGCGGTTACGAGCCCGCTCGCGGGCCGAGTGACCTCGGCGCCTATCGTTCTCGGGTCCTTCGTCGAGGCCGGAGAAGAACTCTACCAGGTCGTGAACCCGAGCGGCATGCAGGTCGAGGTTGCCCTCCCGTCGGCTGAAGCAAGCCGCATCCAGCCTGGCGACGAGGCCACGCTGGAAATCGCGGACAACCGGGAAGTGGGTGCGCGCGTGCGATCCGTCACTCCCTCGCTCGATCCCGAAAGCCGCAGCGCTACGGCGGTCCTGTCGCTGGCAAGGCCGATCCCCGGCCTGCAACCCGGTGCGTTCTTGCAGGCACGTATCCGCCCCTCGGGTGAGGTCGATACCGGCCGCATGTCGGTGCCGGAAAGTGCCGTCCAGACAATCGATGGCGCAGAGGTGGTCTTCGTTCGCACGCGCCGCGGGTTTCAAACCCGTCGAGTGGTCACCGGTGCGCGTTCGGGAGGACGGGTGGTCATCGAGTCCGGTCTCGAAGCAAATTGGCGGATAGCCACCGCCAACGCCTTCTTGCTGAAGGCTGAACTCGAGAAGGAGGAGGCCGAGCATGGACACTGATCACATGCAGGACGCGGATCGCCCCCACCGCCATGGCCTGATCGGCATGATCCTCGACGTCGCCGTGCGCTTTCGCTGGGCGATGGTCGTGCTGACCCTCGGTGTGGCAATCTTTGGCGTGGTGAATTTGCTCCGCCTGCCCATCGATGCTGTGCCCGATATCACCAACGTACAGGTGCAGATCAACACCGAGGCACCAGCCCTTTCGCCCTCGCAAGTCGAGACGCAGGTCACCTATCCTGTCGAAACCGGGCTTGCTGGCATCGAGGGTCTGGAAATGACACGCTCGATATCGCGCAACGGGTTCAGCCAGGTGACCGCGATTTTCGAGGAAGGGACCGACATCTATTTCGCGCGTCAGCAGGTCAACGAACGGCTGACGCCCATAAGCGCTTCGCTGCCCGAGGGTGCCGAACCGGTGATGGGACCCATCTCGACCGGCTTGGGCGAAGTGCTCATGTATACCATCGAGTACGAATATCCTGACGGCAAGGAAGCGCCGCGGGGCGGAGCGGTCGGATGGCAGTCCGACGGGAGCTTCGTGACCGAACGTGGCGACCGGCTCGACAGCGATGTTGCCAAGGCTGCCTATCTGCGAACCATTCAGGACTGGGTGGTTGCACCGCTCATGCGGTCGGTCGACGGTGTGGCAGGTGTCGACTCCATCGGCGGCTTCGAAAAGCAATATCTCGTCCAACCCGATCCCGCACGATTGACCGGTTACGGTTTGTCGTTCGACGAGGTGATCGACGCGCTGGAAGCGGCCAATCTCGCCGAAGGGGCCAATTTCGTCGAACGGGCCGGTGAAGCCCTCCTCGCCCGGGTCGATGCGCGCCTCGGCAGCGTCGAGGATATCGAGCAGGCGGTCGTTTCCACCCGCGAGGGAGTGCCTATTCGCGTAGGGGACATCGCCACGGTCAGCATCGGCGGTGACCTTCGAACTGGCGCGGCGTCGCTGAATGGCGATGAAGCGGTCGTGGGCACCGTGCTCATGCGCGCGGGCGAGAATAGCCGCACCGTTTCGGCCCAGGCGGCCGAACGGCTTGAGGAAGTCCGCAGCTCCCTGCCGGAAGGAATTGTCGCGGAGATCGTCTACAACCGGTCTTCCCTGGTCGATGCGACGATCGCGACCGTCGAGAAGAACCTTGTCGAGGGCGCGCTTCTGGTCATTGCGATCCTGTTCTTGCTGCTGGGCAACATCCGGGCAGCGATCATCGCGGCGCTGGTCATCCCCTTTTCCATGCTGATGGCATCGATCGGAATGAACCGGCTCGGCGTTTCGGGCAATCTCATGAGCCTGGGTGCGCTGGACTTCGGCCTGATCGTCGATGGTGCCGTCATCATCGTCGAGAACAGCGTCGCGAGGCTCGCGGCTCGACAGGAACACGAGAGCCGACTTCTTACACTTGGTGAGAGGTTGACGGAAACGCGGCTTGCCGCGCAGGAAATGATCAAGCCAACCGTGTACGGCCAGGCGATCATTCTTCTCGTCTTCGCACCGCTTCTCACCTTTACCGGCGTCGAAGGCAAAACCTTTTCACCCATGGCGATCACGGTCATGCTCGCGCTCGCCTCGGCGTTCGTGTTGTCGCTGACCTTCGTCCCGGCAATGATCGCCATCCTGCTCAACAAAAAGCTGACCGAAAAGGAGGTCAAGCCGATCCGGATCGCCAAGGAGCGATACGGACCGCTGGTCCGCAGGGCGATCACCCGCCCCTGGCCGGTCATCGGCGTCGGCGTCGGCATCTTCGCCTTTGCGGCCTTCGTGTTCAGCTTCCTCGGGAGCGAGTTCACACCGCAATTGGACGAGCGCGACATCGCCGTGCAATCGCTGCGTATTCCTTCGACATCGCTCGAACGTTCGCTCGCGATGCAAAGGCGGGTAGAGGACCGGCTCGAGCAATTTCCGCAAGTCGAGCTTGTCTTTTCGCGGACGGGCACGGCGGAAGTGGCCAGTGACCCGATGCCGCCGAACGCTTCCGATGCGTACGTGATCCTCAAACCCCGTGAGGAATGGCCCGATCCCGACCTCGCCAAGGACGAGTTGGTCGCGCAAATGGAGAGCGCCCTCAGCAGTCTCGTCGGCAACCTTTACGAGTTCAGCCAACCGATCGAATTGCGGTTCAACGAATTGATCGCAGGCGTTCGCGGAGATGTTGCCGTCAAGATCTACGGAGACGATCTCAGCGCCATGACCTCAGCGGCGAACGAGGTTGCGGGCGTGCTGCGCAATGTCGACGGCGCCGCGGACGTCAAGGTCCAGCAAGTGACCGGGTTCCCCACCCTCGATATTGCCTTCGATCGGCCAGCGATTGCCCGTTACGGGCTGAAGGTCGAAGACGTTGCGCAATCGGTGGCGATCGCACTGGGCGGTCGGCCTGCGGGCCTCGTTTTCGAAGGCGATCGCCGCTTCGATGTGGTTGTGCGGTTGTCGGACGCGACCCGCGACGATTTCGACCAGTTGGGTGCTTTGCCGGTGCTGCTCCCGAACGGGGCAACAATACCGCTACGCTCGGTTGCCGAGTTCCGTGTGGTGGATGGTCTCGCGGAGGTTCGCCGGGAACAGGGACGCAGACTGGTGATCGTCTCGTCCAACGTGCGAGAACGCGACCTCGGGTCTTTTGTAGAAGAGGCCCAGGAAAGGGTTGCGGCGCAGGTCGAACTGCCCGCTGCCGCGTTTATCGAGTGGGGCGGTCAATACCAGAACCTCCAGGCTGCTCAGGAAAGACTTCAGATAGTCATTCCTATCGCTTTCGCGGTCATTCTCTTGCTGCTTTACATGGCGGTTGGGGGCTGGGTGCCGGCGCTCGCCGTATTCAGCGCGATCCCGTTGGCCCTGGCAGGCGGGATTTTCTCCTTGGCTCTACGCGGGATGCCATTCTCGGTATCTGCGGCGGTAGGCTTTATCGCCCTGTCGGGTGTGGCGACCTTGAATGGCCTCGTGATGGTGACTGCGATCCGTCAGCGGCTCGACAGGGGCATGGCGCTCGATGACGCCATCGTCGATGGTGGATTGGCGCGCCTAAGGCCGGTTCTCATGACCGCGCTCGTTGCATCGCTCGGCTTCGTGCCGATGGCCATTGCGACCGGGACCGGCGCGGAAGTGCAACGTCCCTTGGCGACAGTCGTCATTGGAGGGTTGATCACCGCCACCGCGCTGACCCTTTTCGTCTTGCCCGCAATCTTGAAGCTGGTTTTCGGGACCAGAGAAGATGACCGGACCTGGCGACAGCGTTGGTGGGACAGGCTGCGGCGCAATGTGACAAGCGATGAGCAGCGCGAGCTGAAGGACATCACATGACCGATCGGGAAAGGAGAATACGGTGCTGGCACTGAAGGAAAAGAACGGACTGCTCTGGATACGTGCCGGAGGCAGGCAGGGGGATGAAGCTTATGACCGCTTTGTTCCCCAATTCGAACATATCGCAGAGCGCGAGGCCGGTACCGTCCCGATGGTGATCGAGCTCGCGCCTGACTTTTCGGGTTGGAACTTCGGAGGTCTCTGGCGCGATCTCAAGTTCGACATCCGGCATAAGGATTGTTTCGGCCGGATCGCCATAATCGGCGACAGCGAATGGGAAGAGTGGGGCACGAAATTGTCATCCTCACTCTTCCGCGCCGAAATGAAGTTTTTCCGGCCATCACAGCGTAGTCATGCGGAAAGCTGGGTACAAACCGAGGAGGACGCAGCATGAGTGGCGGACATGAGGTCGATGTCGGGTCGCCTGAAAAGCGCAAGACCCTGTGGGTTGTCCTGTGGCTTAACGTGGCCATCGCGATCGGCTTTTTCGCGGTCGGGTATTTTGCCGATTCTAATGCGCTGTTGGCGAACGGCCTCGATAATTCATCCGATGCCATCGTTTATGCGCTCAGCCTGCTCGCGCTGACCCGCTCACGGACCTGGAAACGCGGGGCCGCACGTTTCTCCGGCATCATGCTGCTGATCTTCTCTGCTGGGGTTATCTTCGATGCTTACCGACGGTTTGTGGAAGGGTCCGATCCGGGCGGGATATTGATGATGGCGATGGCGTTCATCGCGGGGATGGTCAATCTCTATTGCCTGCGCCTGCTGCAGAAGATGGAGAACAAGGACGTCAATATGCGGGCGGCGACCACCTTCAGCTTCAACGACTTTATCTCTAATGGCGGGATCATTATCGCCGGCATCATTGTGATGCTGACCGGAACCAACTGGCCCGACCTCGTTGTGGGCATCGCGGTAGCTTGCATCGCTCTCTATGGCGGCATCGAGATTCTGCGCGACGCTCACATGGATAGCCACGACGATGCGGGAACCAAACACGGCGAGAAGAGGAATTGACCCTATTCGATCTTCCTGCACAATGTGTCCGATGCGCTGGCTTCGGCCGGTGTGATCGTGGCTGGCGTGCTCATTCTGCGATACGAACTTTATATCGCCGATCTGACCATCACGGTGGTCATTGGTGACTTTGTGATCTGGCAGGGCGTTACTTTGTTGCCTCGCACGGTGCGTCTCTTGATGGGCGCGGTGCCGGACGAAAGCGAGTTCGATCGCATTGTGAGCGACCTGCGTGACGCAGAAGGCGTGGCCGACGTCCATCACGTCCAAGTCTGGAGCATCAGCGAGCATTATCGCGCGCTTGAGGCGCATGTCGTTCCTGCCGAATCTTCGTTGCAGGCTTTCGAGGATGTGAAGGCGTGGGCTCGCGGTATGCTCGAGACGCGGCACGCCATCACCCATGCAACGTTCGAAGCCTGCCTCGCTGCCAACTGTGATCCGGTTATGGTCCCGGGCCATCAGGTCGAAAAGAACCAATGCCAAGACCATGATCACGACCATTGACAAGCGCGGCGATCAGGTCGGCCGCTGCAAGCAAGCAGTTTGGTAGCGCACGGCATGAACCGCCCTGCAACTCGTAAAAGAGGACCGACGAATGAAAGCTTCCGATCTTATGGTCGCCGCGCTCGAGGCCGAGGGCGTCGAATATGTTTTCGCCGTTCCAGGCGAAGAGAACCTGGATCTCCTGGAATCGCTGCGAACTTCCGCCATCACGCTGGTTCTGGCCCGTCACGAACAGGGCGCTGGCTTCATGGCGGCGACCTATGGCCGCCTGACCGGCAAGGCAGGTGTGTGCCTGGCAACGCTCGGGCCTGGTGCCACGAACCTGACCACACCGGCGGCCTATGCCGCGCTCGGGGCCTTTCCGCTCGTCATTATTACTGGGCAGAAACCGATCAAGACATCGAAACAGGCCCAGTTCCAGATTGTCGACGTCGTTTCCCTGTTTACGCCGCTCTGCAAGGCTTCGACCCAGATCGTGAACGGCAATCGCATTCCCTCGCTCGTTCGCGAAGGTTTCCGTCTGGCGCAGGAAGAAAGGCCGGGCGCTGTACTGCTCGAGCTGCCGGAAGATATCGCTGAAGAGGAAACGATCGAACCGGTCATACCTCCGCATTACAGGCGTTATGCGGTCGCCGGAGATGCTGCGCTCGACGAAGCGGCCGAGCGCATCATCGCGGCTGAGCGGCCATTGCTCCTGATCGGTGCCGGAGCGAACCGCCGCCGCGCTTCGAAAGCGTTGCGCAAATTCGTGTCTGATACCGGCTTTCCATTCTTCGACACCCAGATGGGCAAGGGCGTGGTCGATGAAGATAGCGAGCTCTATCTGGGCACCGCGGCGCTATCGTCGGGCGATTATGTTCACTGCGCAATCGAAAAGGCCGATCTGATCGTCAATATCGGTCACGACGTGGTGGAGAAGCCGCCCTTCTTCATGGAGCCGGGCGGGCAGACCGTCATCCATATCAATTACAAGGCAGCCGAAGTCGATCAGGTCTACTTCCCGCAGCTCGAGGTCATCGGCGACATCGCCGGATCGGTCGAGCGGCTGGGAAACCGCCTGGATGGCAAGCTGCAGTGCGACCGCAGCTATTATACCGCCCTGCATCACGAGATTGCATCGCACATCTCCGAGACCAGCGACGACGAACGTTTTCCAATGGTCCCCCAGCGCGTGGTTGCCGACGTACGCAGCGTAATGGCGCGCGATGATATCGTTGCGCTCGACAACGGCATCTACAAGATCTGGTTCGCCAGAAACTACATCGCCCACGAGCCTGGCACCATCCTGCTCGACAATGCATTGGCGACGATGGGCGCAGGCCTTCCATCGGCCATGATGGCGGCGATGCTGTCGCCGGGGCGCAGAGTGCTCGCGGTATGCGGCGATGGCGGGTTCATGATGAACTCGCAGGAACTGGAAACGGCCGTCAGGCTGGGCCTGAACCTCGTCGTACTCGTCCTGAACGATGCGGCATACGGCATGATCCGCTGGAAGCAGGACCAGCTCGGCTTTCCGGACTACGGCCTGACCTTTTCCAATCCCGACTTCGTCACCTACGCACAAAGCTATGGAGCGACCGGTCACCGGGTCGAACGGAGCGCAGATCTTGTGGCGGTCCTGAACGACGCATTCGAGGCTGGCGGCGTGCATCTCGTCGATCTGCCCGTCGACTATTCCGAAAACAAGAAGGTGCTGATTGATGAACTCGGCGCAAAGGTGTGTGAGCTATGAAGACGATCGTTCACAATCCGTTCGACCGCGAGCCGGTTGCAGAAGTGCCGCTAATCGACTGGCCTCAAATCGATGAATGGCTGAATGAAGCGCAGTTGCTCCACCGCGACCGCCATGGCTGGCTTGCCGTGCACGAGCGTGTCGCCATCCTCCGGCGGGCTGCGGATATCATGCGCGAACGAGCCGAGGATCTGGCTCTCCAGATCGTCAGGGAGGGCGGCAAACCGCTGGTCGATGCGCGCGTGGAAGCCGGTCGCGCGATCAACAGCGTCGACTTATGCGTTCAGGCGCTCAGCGATGGCGGCGGTCACGAGATCCCCATGGACCTGACAGAAGCGGGTGCGGGAAGGACGGCATATACCTTCCGCGAGCCGATCGGTCCTGTCGTGGCGATCTCGGCATTCAATCACCCCCTCAACCTGATCGTCCATCAGGTTGGACCGGCGGTAGCAGCCGGGTGCCCCGTTCTCATCAAGCCTGCGCTGGAAACGCCTCTGTCATGCCAGAGCTTCGTGAACATTCTCCATGAAGTCGGCCTGCCCGAGGCCTGGTGCCGGTTCGCTCCGTGCAGCGACGATGTCGCCGAAAGGATGGCAACCGATCCGCGCACGGCGTTCTTCTCATTCATCGGTTCTGCGAAAATCGGCTGGATGCTTCGCTCGAAGCTGGCGCCCGGAACCCGCATTGCTCTCGAGCACGGCGGCGCGGCGCCGGTAATCGTGGACAGCGGCGTGGAGCGCGCAGCAGTGATCGCCTCGTTGCTCAAAGGCGGGTTCTATCATTCGGGTCAGGTCTGCGTTTCCGTGCAGCGCGTATTCGTCCCTGCTGCAGAATTGAAAGACTTCGCCAATGACCTAGGGCGATCTGCCGAAAAGCTGGTCGTGGGCGATCCCGCCGATGCCGAAACCCAATGCGGACCCCTGATCCGAACGGAGGAAGTCGACCGCGTCGAACGCTGGGTCGATGAAGCCATTGCAGCAGGCGGCACCCTGGTCTGCGGGGGAAGCCGCCTGAGTGACACTCTTTTCTCCCCGACCGTCATTGTCGATCCTCCCGAAAGTGCCAAGGTATCCCAGGAAGAAATCTTCGGCCCCGTGATCTGCGTGTATGGCTATGACGATATCGACCTGGCTATCGAGCAGGCCAATGCCCTGCCTTACGCCTTTCAGGCCGCTATATTCACCGATCGGCTGTCAATCGCCAATCATTGCATACAGTCTCTGGCGGGATCGGCTGTGATGGTGAACGACCATACGGCATTCCGCGTCGACTGGATGCCTTTTGCAGGGCTGCGCCGCTCCGGGCTTGGCGTCGGCGGGATCCCCTACACTATGGCGGATATGAGCATTGAAAAAATGGCCGTCTGGAACTGGCCTGCGGCGGCATCATAGCCCGTTCGACAGACCCGGGATGGCGACACGGGCAGCTTCGCACTCGTCGGCCTTTCCCGAAGTTAAGTCTCTTATGGGCGGCCGACAAAAGCCGTGCATTGGCGAGCCTGACCGAACTGGCGCACGAGGCGCGGACATCAAGGCTCGGCGGTACCCGCAAGTGCATCGATGATGCGGCAATCGCCTACAGTGTCTTGCTCGCAGGCAGCGATCATACGCCCAAGTTCCGTCCGCAACGCCTCCAGGCTCGCGATCTTGCGCTCGACCTCGCCGAGATGGCTTCTGGCCAGAGCGTCGATGCCCGCGCAGGACCGGTCGGCATCATCGGAGAGATCGAGCAATTCCCTGATGCGTGCCATGGAGAAGCCGAGATCACGCGCGCGCCGTATGAAGTTAAGGCGCGCTTCCTCTGCTGGTCCATAATCGCGATAATTGGCCCGCGTGCGTGGAGGGGCAGCGAGGATACCCTCACGCTCGTAGAAGCGGATTGTTTCGGATTTGACGCCGGTTATCCGGGCAAGTTGACCAATTCTCATGACAAAGGCTCCTGCCGCTTGACCTTGTAGTTACTACAAGGTGCATAGGGCGGATCGACGCAAGGAGTCGAGTAAATGGGAAAGACCTGCTGCGGCCCCGATGAGGCCGGTGCAAACAACAACGATCCGACATGGCGGCGCATTCTGTGGATCGCACTGGGCCTTAATGCAATCATGTTCGGCGTGGAGATCGTGGCAGGCATTGCTGCGGATTCGCGCGCCTTGCAGGCCGACGCGCTCGACTTTCTCGGTGATGCGGCAAACTATGCTATCAGTCTCGGTGTAGCGGGGATGGCGCTCGTCTGGCGCGCGCGTGCGGCTCTCGTAAAGGCAGCGACCATGCTGGCTTTCGGCCTGTGGGTGCTCGGCTCGGCCATCTGGGGTTTCTTTGTCGGGGCGTCGCCCGACCCGGGAACGATGGGCGCCATCGGTTCTCTTGCTCTGGCGGTAAATCTCGCCGTCGCCGCGATGCTGTTCCGGTATCGCTCGGGCGACGCGAACATGCGCTCGGTGTGGATCTGTTCGCGCAACGACGCGATCGGTAATATCGCCGTGCTGGCGGCAGCGATTGGCGTTTTCGGCACCGGCCGTGCGTGGCCCGATCTGGTTGTGGCGAGCATCATGGCAGGACTGGCGGTGTGGGGAAGTGCCGAAGTCTCCAAACAGGCCCGTGGCGAACTGCGCTCTACCTAAACTCCAGAATATCCCCGCGATCGGGGGTTGGAGGAAATACATTTCCGTCTACACCCTGCTATTGCGAATTAATTGCAACAGATATAGAGACCCCTCATGCATCGCATCGTCTCCGCCACCGTCCATCCGGCACTGCGGCTCATTCTGCTGGCGCTTGCGCTGTGTCTGTCCGTCACCGCGAACGCGGAAGAACCCGACGTGCGAACCACCTGGCGTCTGCTCGATTATATCGCGGTCGACTACGCCTCCGCCGTTTCCGAGGGAAGTGTTGCCGACGAATTCGAATATCGCGAAATGGTGGAGTTTTCCGATGTCGTGGCGCGGCAGATCGCTGCATTGCCGGATACTAAAGACAATCAAGCGCTCATCCGCCGATCGGACCAGCTGCGAGCTCTGATCGCCAATAAGGAACCCGCCGAGCGAGTTGGGCGCTTAGCGCGCGCGCTGGCAGCCTCGTTGCTGACAGCCTACCCGGTTCCGCTTGCCCCTTCGCAAGCGCCCGACCTTGACCGCGCCCGCACTCTCTTCGCGCAGAACTGCGCCTCGTGTCACGGCGCCGCCGGAAGTGCGCCACCTGCCGCAATGCAGGCACTTGATCCCCCGCCGATCGACTTCACCGATATCGACCGGGCGCGGCAGCGCAGTGCGTTCGGGCTTTACCAGGTCATCACGCAAGGGCTGGAAGGAACGTCCATGGCCAGCTTCGCATCGCTGTCCGACGAGGATCGCTGGGCGCTTGCATTCCATGCCGGCAGCATTGCTTTTGAAGATGTGGCCAAGGGCGAGCGTATTTGGCGGGAAGATGATGGCATACGCCAGCTTGTCCCCGATCTCGAGACGCTCGCCGCGCTCACACCGGAAAGTCTGGCCGAGCAGATCGGCGAGGACCGTGCGCTCGCCGTCATTGCCTATCTTCGCGCCAATCCCGATGCGGTGGGACAGGCAAATGACGCAGGTTCGCTCGCCTTCGTTCGCGATACGCTCGATCGCAGCCTGTCAGCTTATCGGGCTGGCAACCGAGAGGAAGCGCGGCAGCTTGCCCTGTCTGCCTATCTCGACGGGTTCGAACCCCTGGAGGCCCTCCTTGCAACGCGCGATGGCGGTTTGATGCGCGAGGTAGAACAGGCGCTCGGGCAATTTCGGGCCGGAATAGAGTCCGGTGCGGATCCATCCGAACTACAGCAACTAAGGGCTCGCATCGATAGTCTGCTGGCCAGAGCCGAGGGAGCGTTGGCTCCTGAGGCCGCCAGCGAAATCTCGACCTTTCTCGGGGCGTTCACCATCCTGCTGCGCGAGGGGATCGAAGCACTTCTGGTTGTGATCGCCATGATCGCCTTTGTGAAAAAGTCGCAGCGCTCCGAGGTATTGCCCTATATCCATGGTGGCTGGATCGCTGCTCTTTTCGCAGGTGTCGCCACCTGGGTCGTAGCAACCTACTTCGTAAGCATCAGCGGGGCGAGCCGCGAGATGACCGAAGGGATCGGCGCGCTGCTTGCGGCTGTCATTCTCGTATCGGTCGGGATCTGGATGCACGGCAAATCCCAGGCCGAGGAGTGGCGGCGCTATATCCAGGAAAAAATGGGCAAGGCGCTTTCGCGCGGATCGGCATGGTTTCTCTTCGGGCTCGCCTTTGTCGTGGTCTACCGCGAAGCTTTCGAGACTATCCTGTTCTACGCTGCCCTGTGGAACCCGCAGAGCAGCGGCATCATACTGGCAGGTGCCTTGTCGGCAGTAGCGCTGCTGGCGCTCATTGCTTGGGCCATGCTGCGCTACAGCCGCAAACTGCCGATCACCCAGTTCTTCCGCTACAGTGCTATCCTGATTGCGATCCTTGCGGTCATTCTCGCGGGCAAGGGCGTGGGCGCTTTCCAGGAGGCCGGAGTTCTTTCCGCCACTTTCATCGCCGGCTTGCCGCGCCTCGCCGAACTCGGCTTCTTCCCGACTGTCGAGACGATCGGCGCGCAATTGCTCACGCTGCTGGCCCTGATTGCCGGATTTCGGGTAAGTCGATCACCATCGGGACCGCAGCCGGCAGCTGTCGAGGGATAGGAGATCCCGGTTTGCGATCAGCGGGGTCCGGTGCCGAGACGGCGCGCGAGCCACAAGGTGGCGGTGGGAACCGCGACCCACATCACGATCGGTACCAGGCCGATTTTGGTCCCGGGCACAAGCGGCATGATTGCACTATAGGACCACCCCCAGTCGGCACCGACAGCCAGCACTTCGACCATGGCAGTAATGGCCAGGCCGATTCCCAGGAACACGACCAAACGCGAGATCGGCCAGTCTACGAGCCACGGCGTTTTACCACTGCCGACAGAGGCGCCGAGATAAGCGGCCACCATGATCCCGGCATCGCCGAACGAGGCCAGGCCGCAGCGACGTGCTGCCTCGGCAGGCGACAGACCTCCCGACTGGTAGAAAGGAAGCTGAAGCATCTCCCAGGCGAATGCGATAAGAATTCCGAATATCGCGATCCAGAGGGCTGGATGAGCACCGCGCCATTCGCGCGATTCCTCAGAGATTTGGTCCTGATCCTGCATCGTCTGATTCGTCACTCCTGCGATCTCCGTCCCGTCCCCATCGCTCAGGTATCGAATTTGGGAAGAGCGAGGCCGCGCAGGCGCAGGGCGTTGCCGATCACCGATACCGAAGACAGGCTCATCGCTGCGGCCGCGATCATCGGGTTCAAAAGCAACCCGGTCCATGGATAGAGGACACCTGCTGCGACCGGTATGCCGAGCGCATTATACGCAAAGGCAAAGAACAGGTTCTGCCTGATGTTGCGCATAGTGGCCCGAGACAGGACGAGCGCCTGAACAACGCCGACGAGGTCGCCGCGCACCAATGTCACGCCCGCGCTTTCGATCGCGACATCGGTACCCGTTCCCATCGCGATGCCGACATGCGAAGCGGCAAGCGCGGGTGCGTCGTTTATGCCGTCGCCGGCCATAGCGACCCGGCGACCCTCGCTCTTCAACTGCTCGATCTTGCGATGTTTGTCCTCGGGCGAGACATTCGCTTCGACTTCGTCGATACCGACCTGGCTTGCTACCGCACGCGCGGTGGCTTCGCTGTCGCCGGTAAGCATCACGATCTTGATGCCGCGCTCATGCAGCGCGGCAATAGCGGTGCGGCTGGTTTCCTTGATCGGATCGGCGACAGCGATAAGGCCTGCCGGTGCCCCGTCCACGGCCACGAACATCACCGTCTGTCCGAGGCTTCGGCCTTCGTCCGCCGTTGACCGCCAGCCTTCTTCGAGCGCCCCTATACGCTCCATCATCTTTTCATTCCCGATCGCGACCCTGCGCTTGTCGACATTTGCCTGGATGCCTTCGCCGGTCACGGACTCGATATCGGAAGCGTCGAGAATGGCAGCGCCCCTGTTTTGAGCCCCTTCCACGATCGCGTGGGCGAGCGGATGCTCGCTTCCTCTCTCAACGGCAGCGACAAGGCTCAGCAACTCCTGCTCGTCGAAATCTGACTGCGGTTTTACGTCGACAAGATCGGGCTTGCCCCGGGTCAGTGTGCCGGTCTTGTCGACAACCAGCGTATCGATCTTTTCCAGCGTTTCGAGCGCTTCGGCGTTCTTGATCAGGATGCCGTGCTGGGCTCCCTTGCCGGTGCCGGTCATGATCGACATTGGCGTCGCCAGTCCGAGCGCGCAGGGACAGGCGATGATCAGAACGGCGACCGCGTTGACGAGCGCGTAGGCAAGGGCCGGTGCCGGTCCCCAGATGGCCCAGACGACAAAACTCACGATAGCGACAAGGACGACGATGGGCACGAACCATCCGGTGACTTGGTCGGCGAGCCGCTGGATCGGTGCCCGGCTGCGCTGCGCCTCCGCCACCATCTGCACGATCTTCGAGAGCATGGTGTCCGCGCCGACCTGCGTCGCGCGCATGGTGAAGCTGCCGGTCTGGTTGACAGTGCCTCCGATCACGGGATCGCCAGCGCTTTTCTTGACGGGAATGGGCTCGCCGCTGATCATGGACTCGTCGATGGCGCTGCTTCCATCCTCGAGCGTACCATCGACGGGGACCTTGTCGCCCGGACGCACGCGCAGCAGGTCCCCCGACGTCAATTCATCGAGCGGTACTTCGCGCTCATCGCCGCGACCGAAGATCTTCATCGCGGTCGGGGGCGCGAGTTCGAGAAGCGCTCGCAAGGCGCTCGATGTCGATCCGCGCGCCTTGAGCTCGAGCACCTGCCCGAGCAGCACGAGGGTCGTGATAACCGCTGCGGCCTCGTAATAGACGCCGACCCGGCCCGCATGATCGCGGAAAGCCTCGGGGAAGATGTCCGGGGCGAGGGTTGCCACAAGGCTGAACAGATAAGCGATGGCAACGCCGAAGCCGATCAGGGTGAACATGTTGAGGTTCATGGTTCGGACTGATTGCAGCGCGCGGGTGAAGAAGGGCCAGCCGCCCCAAAGCACCACCGGAGTGGCCAGCAGAAGCTGCAGCCACTGCGCGAAAGCGGGTTCGATGACCTGATCGAACGGTCGCGACGGGATCATGTCGCCCATCGCATAGGCGAAGAGCGGCAGGGTGAAGAGCGCGCTCCACCAGAACCTTCGCCGCATGTCGACGAGTTCGGGATCGGGGCCCTCGTTCAAGGTGACCGTTTCGGGTTCGAGGGCCATCCCGCATATCGGGCAGGAGCCCGGCCCCGGCTGCCGGATCTCCGGATGCATCGGACAGGTGTATATCGTACCTTCCGGGACATCCTCGACAGCATCGAGGTGCGCCTTCGAAAGATACATCTCCGGATCCGCGCGGAACTTGTCGAGGCAGCGCGAGGAGCAGAAGTAATGGTCGCCACCCTCGTGTCGATCGATGAAGCGGGCGCCGTCCATCTTCACGCTCATTCCGCAAACGGGGTCGGTCGCCGTACCCTCGATTGCATTGTGCCCATCGCTCATCTGTCGTTCTCCCCTAATTGGCCGTGACCACGAATTGCCCCATCATGCCTGCGTCCTCGTGCTCGAGGATATGACAGTGATACATGTAGGGATTGTCGGGATCGGTATTCTCTTCGAACCGCAACAGCAGCCTGACCTGTTCACGTGGCTTGACGATAACGGTGTCCTTGAAGCCCGCCTCTTCCGCCTGCGGAGGCCGACCGTCCCGGTCGAGCAAGCGGAACTGCACGTTATGAATATGAAAGGGATGGGCCATCATCGATGCGTTGGCGATTTCCCATATTTCCCACTGACCCACCGGTACGCGCTGATTGATGACATCCATGTCCATGGTCTCGCCGTTGATCGCCATGCCCCGACCCATCATGCCCATATCGAGTACGAAACGGCGGCTGCGAACGGCGAGCGAGGGGTCTGGCGCGGCTAGCGCGGCCAGGGTGGGCGGGAGCATCACTGGAGTCGATGATCCGGAGGGACGCATATCGAGGATCGAAAAGGTGCGGCCCTGCCTCTCGCGACCGGTCCGGTTTCCCATCATTCCGCCGTCCATCATACCCCCGCCTTCTCCGGCCATCATGCCCATGGCGTTATCAGGACTGCTGGCATTCAGGCGCAGCGGGCGCCCTTCGGAAAGGTCGACGATCACTTGTGCGCGTTCGCCTGGGGCAAGGGTAAGACTGCGAATCTCGCGGGGTGCGGCAAGCAGGCCGCCATCGCTTGCGATGAGTTGCATCGGACGATCACCTTCGAGCGAGAAGGTGTAGAACCGCGCATTCGATCCATTGAGAAGCCGCAGGCGCAGCGGGCCGGCGGCGCCGTCGAAAACGGCATTGGCCGTTCCGTTCACATAGATGCGCTCACCTATCACCCCCATCATCCGCGAGTGCATGTTGAGCCGGTAAACGAGGCGGCCCGAGCTGTCGATCACGCGATCCTGCACGATGAGCGGTATGTCATCCACACCGTACCGGCTCGGCAGATCGAGGCGATCCTCTTCCTCGTCGCGCACGTAGATCGGGGCAGCAAGTCCGGCATAGACCTGTGGTCCGGCCCGGCGATGCAGATGCGAATGATACCAGTATAACGAAGCGCGCTGGCGTAGTTCGAATGACGGGCTCCAGCGCTCACCGGGCCGTATGAGCTGGTGCGGCCCGCCATCCGCTGTGGCGGGAAGTTCGAAACCATGCCAGTGGACGGTCGCATCTTCGGCAAGCTTGTTGTCGATGTGAAAGCGAACCTGTTCGCCGCGGCGCATTTCGAGGGTCGGGCCGAGATAGGATGCGTCGATACCGATCGTCGGAGACGGAGTGCCGGGCACGAATTCTTTCTCGCCCGGTGTCAGGGATAGGCGAAAGACACGCTCGCCCCGTTCGATCGTTCCTGCTTGTAGCGGAGGAATAGCAAGGGGACTGCTTGCGCCTGATCGATCGAGCGACATCTTGCCTTGCGTGTCGCAACCCAGCAGCGGCAGCGCCGCGAAACCCGTCGCCGCGAGGCCGGCGCTTTTCATGAAGTCGCGGCGATCCTGAAAGTTGGGCCTGTCGATACCTGGCATATTCACCTGTTTTCGCGTGGGAGGCACCGGCGCAACCGAGCGCCTCCCACCCACCGTCCTATCGCGGCGTTACCGAGGTAACGACGCTGCCTTCGGTTCCAGTACGAAATTCAAAGGCTATCCCCTCACCGACACTGACCTGTTCGAGGATTGGTTCGTCGGCTTCGAAGGCCATGGTCATCGCGGGCCATCCGATACTTTCGACCGGACCATGCTCGATGGTCACGGTGCCCGCCTCGGAATCGATGGCTGTTACCGTTCCCTCCGCGCTGGCGCTCTGCTCGCCGCCGGTCTCTTCCGCCATCGGCATTTCGCCTGACATGGGCATGCTGTCCGAGTTCGCCATGTCGTCAGACATCATGGTCTCTGAGCTGTCGTCTGCAGCGTCGCAGGCTGCAAGCGCCAGCGGTGCCGCGAGCAGGATCATGTAGGTTGGGGTACGCATTCTTCTTCTCCTTGAGGGTTGGCCGATTTTTCCGGACGGGGGCGCCGCAACAACAGATAAGCGGCGGGAAGCAGGAACATGGACAGGAGCGGCGCGGTAATCATGCCGCCGACCATCGGCGCGGCGATGCGGCTCATGACTTCCGAGCCCGCGCCGGTGCCGATCAGGATCGGAAAGAGACCGGCAAGGATGACTGCGACGGTCATCGCCTTGGGCCGCACGCGCAGGAGCGCGCCCTCCCGGATGGCCTCGTCCACTTCTTCGGCGCTCAGGTCAGCTTGTCGCCGTTCCAGTGCGGCTTTCAGGTAGATCAGCATCACGACGCCGAATTCGGCGGAGACGCCGGCGAGCGCGATGAAGCCTACCGCAGTCGCCACCGACTGGTTGTAGCCCATCAGATAGAGCAACCAGTATCCGCCCGTCAGCGCAAAGGGCAGCGTGCCCATGATCAGCAAGGCTTCGTCCCAGCGTCGGAAAATGAGATAAAGCAACAGGAAGATGATCGCGAGCGTCGCGGGAACCACGATCTTTAGTCGCTCATATGCGCGCGTCAGATATTCGAATTGGCCCGCATAGGACAGACTGACGCCGGCAGGCAGATCGACGCCCGCGGCGACGGCCTCCTGAAGATCGGCGACCACCGAAGTAAGATCGCGGCCCCGGACATCGACATAGATGTAGCTGGTCAGTCGGCCCTGTTCGCTCTTGAGCATCGGCGGACCGTCGCTGACGGCGATACGGGCGACAGTGCCAAGCGTGATCTGTTGGCCGGACGGCGTCAGAACCGGCAAGGCCCTGAGTTCCTCGACGCTGTCCCTGATTTCGCGGGGATAGCGCACATTGATCGGATAGCGCGCCAGCCCCTCAACGGTCCGTGCGACATTGGCACCGCCAACTGCACCAGAGACGATCTGCTGGATGTCGGCAATGTTGAGTCCGTATCGCGCGGCCGCCATCCGGTCGATATCGACATCGACATAGCGACCGCCCGACAGCCGCTCGGCCAGCGCGGAACTCACGCCAGGCACGGTCTTGGCGATACGCTCCACATCGAGTGCAACGCGTTCCAGTTGATCGAGATCGTCGCCTGACACCTTGACCCCGATCGGGCTCTTGATTCCGGTCGCGAGCATGTCGATCCGGTTGCGGATCGGCGGCACCCAGACATTGGCGAGGCCCGGCACCTGGACGACCCGGTCGAGTTCATCGACCAGCAGATCGGGCGTCATTCCCTCGCGCCATTCTTCGCGCGGCTTGAAGCGGATCGTCGTTTCGAACATCGTCAGGGGAGCCGGATCCGTCGCTGTATCGGCGCGCCCCGCCTTGCCGAACACCGTTTCCACCTCGGGGACCGACTTGATCAGGCGATCGGTGCGCTGCAGCAGCGCCGAAGCCTCGCCGGGGGAGAGGCCGGGCAGCGCGCTCGGCATATAAAGCAAATCGCCTTCATCGAGCGGCGGGAGGAACTCGCCGCCAAGCCGGGTGAAGGGGATCGCGGTGGTCAGGAAGATCAGCGCCGCGATCACCAGCGTTGCCTTTGGGCGCCGCATGACCCAGTCGAGCCCCGGACGATAGATTTTCGTCAGCCAGCGGTTGAGAAAATTGGAATCCTCCGAAGGGATCTTCCCACGGATCAGCCATCCCATCATTACCGGCACCAGCGTTACCGACAGAATGGCCGCGGCCGCCATGGCATAGGTCTTGGTGAAAGCGAGCGGAGCGAACAACCGCCCTTCCTGCGCCTGCAGGGTGAAGACCGGTAGGAACGACAGCGTAATGATCAGCAGACTGAAGAACAGCGCCGGTCCCACTTCCTTCGATGCATCGGCGATGATCCGCCAGCGTTCCTTCACCGCGAGCACGGTATCGGGATTCTCGTGTTCCCATCGCTCGAGATGCTTGTGCGCGTTCTCGATCATGACGACGGCGGCATCGACCATCGCACCGACCGCGATGGCTATTCCACCCAGCGACATGATGTTGGCATTGACGCCCTGGATGCGCATCACGATGAAGGCCGCGAGCACGCCCAAAGGCAGGGTGATGATGGCGACAAGTGCCGAACGCGCGTGCCAGAGGAACAGCGCGCATACGAGCGCCACGACGATAAACTCTTCGATGAGCTTCGTGGTGAGGTTCTCTATAGACGCATCGATGAGCTGAGAGCGATCGTAGGTCGTGACGATCTCGACGCCTTCGGGAAGGCTTGCCTGCAAGTCGTCGAGTTTCTGTTCGACGGCCTGTATTGCGCTTCTTGCATCCGCACCCTGGCGCAGGACGATGATGCCGCCGGCAACCTCGCCTTCGCCATTGAGCTCGGCGATGCCTCGGCGCAGTTCGGGGCCGACCTGGATCGTCGCTACGTCGCCCAGCGTGACCGGAACGCCGCCGCTCACCGCGCGCAGCGGGATCGCCCTGAAATCGTCGAGGTCGCCGAGATAGCCCGAGGCACGCACCATATATTCGGCTTCGCCCATCTCGACGATCGAGCCGCCCGCTTCCTGGTTGGCGGCCTGGATTGCGCTCACGATCTCGGCGTGAGTCACGCCGAGCGATGCCATCCGGTAAGGTTCCAGCACGACCTGGTATTGCTTGACCATTCCGCCGACGCTGGCGACCTCGGCAATGCCGGGAGTCGTCTTGAGCTCGTAGCGCAGGAACCAGTCCTGCAGGCTGCGCAGTCCGGCAAGGTCGTGCCCGCCGGTCCGGTCGACGAGCGCATATTCGTAGATCCACCCCACACCGGTTGCATCGGGCCCAAGCGTGCTCGTGACGCCATCGGGCAGGCGGTTCTGCACCTGGTTGAGATATTCGAGCACGCGCGAGCGTGCCCAGTAGAGGTCGGTACCGTCCTCGAAGATGATATAGACATAGCTGTCACCGAACATCGAATAGCCACGGACGGTTTTCGCCCCCGGCACCGAGAGCATGGTCGTTGCCAGGGGATAGGTGACCTGTTCCTCGACGATCCGGGGGGCCTGACCCGGATAGTTTGACCGGACCACAACCTGCACATCGGACAGATCGGGCAACGCGTCGACCGGCGTCGTGCGCACCGCCCAGAAACCGGCCAGCGTTACCGCGACGGCGGCGAGAACGATAAACAGGCGGTTGGCGATCGAGGCATCGATTATCCGAGCAATCATTGTCCGGCCCTCGTGATAGACTCGATCCGGGGGCCGGCATCCTGCTGGGTGAAGGTGAAGCGCACCCTGTCTCCCGTCTCGAGCCCGCGCATTTGCGCCGAGCTCTTCGTGCGGAAGGTCATGGTCATCGCGGGCCAATCGAGCCGGGGCACAGGACCATGCCGCAGCGTCACCGAACCATTGGCGATCGACTGGATCGTGCCGGTGGCACCGAAGGTCGCTGGTGCGTCCTCGCCGCCGGTGGAAGCGTCATCTGCCTGATCTATCGGACGGACGTCCAGTCCGGTGAGGCTTGCTTCGGAATCGAGCAGGAACTGACCCGATGTCACGACCTGGTCGCCGGCCGACAGACCGGCCAGCACTTCGGTCCTTCCACCCGCTTCGCGGCCGATCCGGACCTCGGCGGGCATGAAACCGCCCTCGTCCTGCTTCACCATCACGATGGTTCGACGTCCGGTCCTGATAACCGCTTCGGACGGTACCAGCAGCGCGCGGCGTGTGTCCGGGGTCAGCGAGACCTGTGCGAACATGCCCGGCTTGAGGCGCCCGGATGCATTGGGCAGTTGCGCACGAACGGTGATCGTACGGCTTGCATCCTGCGCGCTCGGCAGGATAGCGATGATGGGCCCGGAGAAGCGTTCCTCGGGGAATGCGGTCAGCGTCGCGCTGACAGGTTGCCCGACGCGGACAGTCGCCGCCTGCCTTTCAGGCACCGCGGCTTCGAGCCAGATCGGTGAGAAACCGGTTATCTCGGCGAGCGTCTGTCCGGCCATGACTGTCATTCCCGGACGCACGCCGAGCGATGTGATGGCACCTCCAATCGGCGCGGTAACGGTGATCGTGGACTGCGGACGTCCATTGCGCCCTACCGATGAGATCAGGCCTGGAGGCATGCCCAAAAGGCGCATGCGTTCGCGCATGGCCTGCGCAAGTTCTTCATCACCGCTGTTCAGGACGGCCAGATACTCCTGCTGCGCTCCGCCCCATTCGGGAACCAGGATATCCGCGAGCGGCGCGCCCCGTCCAACGACATCGTCGGGCGCGCGGCCGTAGGTTCTTTGTACATAGCCTCCGGCACGTGGCTGGACGATCGCGACGTCGCGTTCATTGTAGGCCAGAACGCCTGTGACGGTTATTTCCGGCTCGAGGACGCCGTACTCGGCTTCAGTGGTGCGGATGCCGAAATTCTGCACCAGGCCGGGATCTATCCTGACGCCTGCAGTGGCCTCCTCGCCCGCGCACTTGGGCACCAGCTGCATATCCATGAAGGGCGAATTGCCCGGCTCGTCGAAGTGCTGCCCCGGCACCATCGGGTCGTACCAGTAAAGGACCTCCTCGCATTCGGTCGCACTGCCGCCCGCGTCGCTTGCAACACCCTGGCCTTCGCCGAGCTGCGAGAGACCATAGCCGGCGGCAAGACTGATGAGCGCGACCGTGCCTGCCATCATCCAGGATTTCTGGCGCGGCGACAGCCTGTCCCACGCGGCTCCCATTGCGGCTCTCATCGGCCATACTCCCCATAGGTCAGTCGCAGGTTCGCGGCGGCTTCGACGGTCGCTTCCTCGCGTTGCAGAATGTCCACCCGCAGCACGGCGAGCGTTTTGATGGCGTCGATGACGTCGAGCAGTTCCGCGCGGCCCGCGGCAAAGCTCGCGCGCTCGAGGTCCACGCGGCTTTCGGCAAGGGGAAGCAATTCGTCGGTCGCGCGCTGCCATTGTCGATAAGCGCTGCGCCATGCCGCGAGATCGGTTTCGAACCGGGCTTCGAGTTCACGCAGCCGGTCTGCTCTGGCCGACTGTGCCGCAGCCGCTTCGGCGTCGGCGGCGGCTATACGCGGGTTTTGGCGCCGGTCCGCGAAAATCGGGAGCGTGATCGAACCCATCACCGAGATTGCATCGCCAAAATCGGGATCGCGCCGTCCATAGCTCACATTGACGCCGAAATCCGGACGCCTTTCCGATCGCGCAAGATCGCTTCTCGCTTCCGCTTGGCGGACCTGCGCAAGCGCCACGACAAGCTCCGGATTGCTTTGGAGCATGGCCCGCAAACCTTCGGGATCGAGATCGGCCGAAGGGATGGTTCCGGTCGCGGTAGCGTTCGGCAGAGCCGTATAGCGCGACAGCATGGCTTGCGCGGCCTCTCGGTTGGCTTCGATCCTGGTCCGCATATCTGCGACTTCGAGCACGGCACGGCGTACTTCCAGACTTTCGGCGGGCCTGGCCGAACCGGCGGCGACAGAACTGCGCGCGAGTGGTACGAGCCCCTCGATTTCAGCGAGTGCATCGTCGGCGACGGTCAGAGCCCGTTGGGCATAAGCCAACGAGATCCATGCCATTCCTGCTCCGAGGCGCACCCTGTAACGGGTTTGACGCAACTGTGCTGCGGCAAGATCGATGTCGGCGTCCGCCATTCCAGACCGGGCCCGACGTTTCGCGAGATTGGGGATCTCCTGTTCGATGCCGACTTGGATCTGCGTTGGGAGCTGGCGATTCAGCTCGAATGCAGCCGGCCCGCTTAGCGGCAGGTTCTGGATGCCCGCGCGTAGGCGCGGGTCTGGCAGTTCATCGGCAGCGTCGGCGATCTCGCGCCGGGCGTCCAGTCGCAGCTCGCTTGTTCGAACCTGCGGCTGGTCGCTCGTTGCTGCTCGTAAAGCTTCCTCATAGCCCACCGACTGGGCATTACTCGCCGGCGCAAGGGCCAGCAGGACCGGAAGCGCGGTCCAGCTTATTCGTTTCATGATCGTTCATCCGCAAAAGGAGCGCGTCAGGCACGCGTTCCGGATCACCGGCCCGCGTCGAGCGCAGGCCGTTCATCCAGAGGCAGGAGCGCGCAGGCTTAAGCCTGCACGCGGGTCATGCCGGAAATTGCGGAGGTGGCGGTTCTGGCCCCAGCCTTGGGGCGGCGAGCGAATTGGAGATCAAACCGCTGAATTGAGCAGCCTGCGCCGGTAAGTCTTCGGAAAGGGTCGCATCAGCGCCGGGAGCGAGCGGCGCAATGCACCCGAGCGCCACCAGACAATCCAGCCGAAGGTTCTTGCAAGGTGCGCTGCCGTCATCTTCCGTGGAAGTCGCGCCCGCCATCGTTTCCATCTCTGCGCAGGCCGGATCGCCTGCGTCGACGACCTGAGGAAGAGCAGAAGCATGCGCGGCCGACTGGACGAATAGCCCGCAGGCGATCAATAACAGTCCTAGGGTACGCAAGGCTCGCATCACACTCACCTAGAGCTTTGCCGCTTTTAAGACAAGGTCATGCAGCCTGCGGAGAGTCTCAAAATTATCGTGACCCCTCCCGATTGTCGCCGTACGTGTCTCGAACATGCCGCCTCCTCCTCAGTCGATTCCCAGTTCGGCTTTCAGCGCTGTCATGCTTTCGAAGCGGTCTTCTTCTGGGCGGGCTATTGCGGGCTTGGCGTTGACCCAGGTGTTCTCGCAGACGAATTCGAGCATCGCTGCCGCAAGATCCGCGTGCCGGCAGCGAAAGCAACCTTCGGCAAGGCGCTCGTCGGAAATGACGGCTTCACCGGTATAGGGTTCGTCCAGGAGCCAGCCCGGTCGCGCAGCCGTCCATTCCAGGCCTTTCGCGCGCTCCAGAAGATCTTCCATTGCGCGCATCTGTGCGAGAATTTTGTGCAAGGCTGGTCTTGCTGTGAGCTCGAACCATGCAGGAACGCTGGGCTGCGCCTCTACGAACGCTGCCGATATCACGACGATCCGGGAAATGCCGGTTGCCGACATCGCTTCCACCAGCCTGCGGGTTCCCTCCGTGTAAAGCGGAGGCGGATCGATCGCCGTCGATGGACTAAACCCTATACCGAGTGCGGAAATAACAGCACGGCAACCTTCGAGCTCGCTGCTGAAGTCGTCATTGAGTACATCGCATTGGAAGTACTCGACGTTATCGACCCGGTCCGATGGTTCGGGCAAGGTGTGCTCGAACGCTCGAACCGCGATGCCCTTGCGAACCGCATGGCGCAGTATTTCCGTACCGGTCTTTCCTCCGGCACCGAAGACCGCAATGGGTGCTGCATCGGTCACAGGCTCAGCTGCCACTGTCGTACCTCATTATGAATCTGGCCGCGCGTGCCGGGCCCGTCGTGATCATGGAGCGGGCGCCGACGCACGCTGGCGCCCGCTCGCTCGTGTTCACGCCTCGCTGTTGCCGCAGGTCGTGTACCCCCAGAACCCGAACTCGTCCTTCATCCGAGGTCCGGCGACGATGAGTTCCTGCATCTGCAGGCCCGCGTCTCCTTCGTCATCGAGAAGGCGCGTGCGGATACGAAGCTCACCATTCGCATACTCACCCGAGGCGCTTGCTGTGACAGGGATCAGCTTGCCGTTGATCTTGATCGCGCCGCCACCGCTGTTGTCGTAGACGAACGACGGAAACGCGACCTCAGTCAGGCGAAACTGACACGTGTTCTCGGCTCCCAGCGTGGCGAGGTCCGCGTCGCTCATGGTCTCGGGCAGCATGAGGCCCGGGCTGAGGTTGGCAAGAGCGCTCGCAGCACTCTCTATCGGTGCCGCAGTTGCCGGGGGATCGAGCTGTGCTTCGCGATCATTGCCGACCGCGGTATTGGTGTTGCAGGCCGCCAGAGGGAGGGCTGCAAGCGTCAGGATTGCGATCTTGTTCATTGCTGCATCTCCTCGGGCAGGCGTTCTTCGGTGCGCGGACCGTTTTCCTCGATGTCCTGGATGAGATATTTCATCTCGGCGATCTCGCGCCGCTGCGCGACGATGATGGCCTGCGCGAGTTCGCGAACCCGCGGATCCTTCAGGCTCGCCCTCTCGCTAGTCATGATCGCGATCGAGTGGTGCGGGATCATCGCGGCCATGTATTCGGTATCGTCCACCGTGGTCTGGCTGCGTACGAGCCATAGCGCGAGCGCGAAGACGACGGCTCCGACACCCAAGATGATGAAGTTCTTGGTCCGGTCCTTGTACATGCCCCACATGAAGAGAAGCATGACCACCATCATCATCGCGCCCATGACGAACATCATCCAGAAGCGCGTCTCGCTCCAGAAAACGTCGTCCATGTCGAAGCTGTTGGCATACATCAGGAAGAACATGATCACGGTCGAGGTCGATACCATTGCCATGAACCGCCAGTAGTTGCCGCCCCCTCCACCTTTTTCGTGTGCATCGTGCCTAGCTTCAGCCATATCAATTCTCCTTTTCGCTCATGGTTTGATAGACATATTGGGCGGTGCAACTGATCATCAGGAACCCGGTAAGGGCGGCGATGCCGGAAATGGCGCGCATGTGCCCGGCGGGCAGAATATCGCCGAGACCGACCGTCGAGATCGTGATCAGCGCGAAGTAGTAATAATCCATCCAGCTGTTGATGACGTCCTTCTCGAGCCCGCCAAGGCCCCAGACGGAAGCGAGATACATTCCGCCCGCGAATATGCCGGCGATGACCAGATGGCTGAGAAGAACGAGGCTGGAGCCTGCAAGCAGCCGGAAATGGCGTGGGTCCTTGCCTGGCGGAGAAACGGCTTTCGCCCCGCGCAGCATCAACATGTGGAAGTAGAGAGAGATCGCGAACAGCGCGAAACCGAGAAGCAGTGCCCAAATCATAGCGAGACCCAACCCAGGGCCTTGGCACCCATCCAAAGACCCATACCGATCATGAACAGGTTCTCGGTCAACGATACGAAGCCGAGCGGCACGTTGCTGCTTCCGCCGACGCAAGCGCATTTCAACTCGCGCTTGTCGATGTAGACCGCCTTGAACACGCTGACCGCGCCGACCGTCCCTATGAACAGCGATACCGGAACCGAGACGATCGGAAGCGCGTGCGCGACCATTAATATTCCAGCCAAACCCTCACCGAACGGATATAGAAATCCATATCGTACCCAGCGTCGCGCCAGCAGATCGTAGTTGAGGAACATGGTCGAGAAGCTGCGCACGTCCTGCAACTTCTGGATCGCGAGCAAGGCCATCGATAGGCTGACAAACCATTCGACCGCTTCCACCGTGAAAATCGTGTCGAAAACGTACCAGCTAATTGCCAGACCCAGGAGGAAAGCGACGCCGAAAATGGCAATGACGGGCTGGTAGCTGGTCTCGTCATCACCGGCTTGCGTTCTTTTCTTGCCGACATGCTCACGGACATCGTCGTAACCTCCGATGCGCTTCCCGCCGATGAAGGTTTGGGGGGTGGTTTCTACCCCATGCTGCTCTTTGAACGCATCGGTCTCCTCGCGCGTTTTCAAATGGTGGTCGTCCACCTCGAAACCTTCGCGTTTGAGCAAATCGACCGTTTTCAATCCATACGGACAAACGTGGTCCGGCATGACCATTCGGTAAACGGTGGCAGTTTTAGTCGTCACGATATGCTCCGTCTTGAATTTCTTTTGATCCGCGAACTTGGCGCCTCGATCCTCGTCGGCTTTTGGTCGCTGCCTTTGCGCTCGTGTTCTACTAACGGGGTCACCGCCTCTCTTCCGCCGGTCTTTCTGAAGCGGAGTCCATCGCTTGCGAACGCCTGGACAAATAGAACCATTCGGCGATGAAAACGGCGGCAATGCCTGCGACCGCATAGGCGACGACCGCAGGGTCGGTTTTGAGCTTGGCGAAGGCAAAAGCTGTCAGGACTACGCTGTCCGCCACGAGTGCCGACCATAGCACCCAGGCACGCGCACCGATCTCTTCCCGCAAACCGCGCAGCACGCCCCAATGCACAAGCATGTCCATTACGAGATAGAAAAATGCTCCGAGCGAAGCGATCCGCGACAGATCGAACAGGACCGCGAGCGTGCCGGCAATCACTACGGTATAGACCAGCATGTGACTGCGGATCGGTCCGCTCATGCCGAAATGGCTATGCGGGATCATCTTCATCTCGGTCAGCATCGTCAGCATTCGCGAAACGGCGAAAACACTGGCGATGACACCCGAGGTCGTGGCTGCGATCGCGATTGCGACTGTGAAATAGAAGCCAAGCTCTCCGAGCGCGGGGCGCGCAGCTGCCGCAAGAGAGTAATCGCGCGCCTCGGCTATTCCTGAAGTGCTGAGGCTGGCGCCGACCGCCACCGCGACGAGAAGGTAGACGACCACGCATACTGCGATCGAAATGATAATGGTTCTGCCGACATTCCGATGCGGATCGATGATTTCGCCGCCGCTGTTGGTGATGGTGGTGAAACCCTTGAAAGCGAGGATCGAGAAAGCGACCGAAGCGAGCAACGCGTCGAGGCCCGAAAGCGCGACCGGCTCTGCGAAGGCACCGCCTGAAAATCCGGTGGCCCAGATCGCCGCAATTGCGAACAGGGCGATGCCGCCGATCTTGATTGCCGACATAATGAGCGAAAACCCGCTGACCGATTTGTTGCCGGCAGCATTCACGAAATAGGCGAAAACGATGAGGGCCAGTGCCGCGACGGAGACCAGAATGCCGCTGCTTTCGAGCCCAAAGGGCCGCAAGGCATAGGTCGCGAAGGTCCGAGCGACCAGGCTTTCGTTGATGACCATCGACAGCGCCATCAGGAGCGATGCCGATGCTGCAACGACGCCCGGTCCGTAAGCCTTCTGAAGGATCATCGCGATGCCGCCAGAGGAGGGCCAGCGGTTCGACATCTTGATGTAGCTGTAGGCGGCAAGCGAGGTAACCAGCGCGCCGACTATGAAAGAAAGCGGAAATAACGGTCCAGCCAGTTCGGCAATCTGGCCGGTCAGTGCGAAGATACCTGCGCCAATCATGACGCCGGTCCCCATCGCGACACCGCCCAGCAACGTTATCGAGCCCGCATTCTCGCTATGTTGATCGTCGCCATCTGTCTGCAAGTCTTTCCCCTGTCTATGTCATCCCGTCCGAGAAGCATCACGACAAGCAGTACGTTGGGCAGAGGTTCACCCCTTAAAAAGATCCAGCATTTCTGACCGAGCTTTTGACTATCGCATTTCTCCTATTTCGTGCGTGCTGCAATCATACAAATTGGAAGGGTCCGGGACTGTGGGGGCAGCCAGCCCGGACCCGGCGAGAAGTTCGACAGGCTTCTGTGTCGCTTCCCGCAATTAGTCCTCATCGCCTGCAACCTTTCATGCCGACGCATGGAGTGGCTTCACCCCCTTACGGAAAGGACGCGAAGACGCTCTGTCCGGTTGGGCCAAAGGCGATGACGTCGTAAGGCTGGATCCGGTTTCCGGCCTCCATGCCGGGCGATCCCAGAGGCATTCCCGGAACCGCGAGGCCGGCAACGCCGGCGGGCCGTTCGCGCAAAAGCTTGGCGACGGCTTCTGCAGGCACGTGACCTTCGATGATGTATCCATCGACCTCCATCGTATGGCATGACCATAACTCTTGGGGTACGCCCCGCGCGGTCTTGATCGCCGCCATGTCGTTGCTGTCGACCGATGCCACCTTCGTGTTCATCCCGTCTTCGACATGGCCTGCCCAGTTGAGACAGCACCCACATCCTGGATCCCGGAACATCGTATAGGTCGCTGCCTGAGCCACGTTCGAACAGGCTGCCAGCACGAGCAAGGCCGCGCCGCTAATCGATCGCTGGAGCAGCGAAGGCTTTTTCAAATTCATTGTGCAATTCCTTTCTTGTATCCGCGCCATAGCGAGATCGTCCCGGTTGCCGTCGGGAACCGGTGGAGCAGGCATGGCTCGGTGAAGATTTCGGCGAACAGTTTTTCGACTTCGCCGTCGGCGCTGGGCTGCGTGTCGCTTATGCCGTCAAGAGACTGGACGGTCGCCCGGAAGAGGCTCCGCATGAGTGGGCTATCCTGCTTCATATAATCGGAGATCAACACGGTTCCGCCTGGCACGAGCAAGCTTTCGATGGTTTCCAGGATTGTCTGCTTCTTGCGCAAGGGGACCTGGTGCAGGACGAGGCTGCTGACGATCTTGTTCGGCTGCCACCCTGCGGGTAGCTTGAGGCTTTCGAGAAAGCCATTGTGCCATTTCACGAGATCGGCTCCCGCGCCAAACTTGCGCCGCGCAAGCGCGAGCGCATCCGGGTCGGGTTCGACACCGATCAGACCCGCTTCCGGACAATCCGTCATCAAGGCCTTGAGAAGAGTGCCGGTTCCGCTGCCAACATCGATCACCCGGTCGCCGGGGACAAGGTGCAGCTCTTCGACAATCCTTTGGCGCCAGAGATGTTCGCGGGTGAACAGAACGATCGCCCGGTCGTAAAGCGGCGTCAGAAAGCTCTTGCCAAGAAGAGGCGTAAATTCGCCGTGATCTTCAGGTGCGGTGATATTGCTCACGAGTTGGTTTCCATTCATCCCGGGTTCGACCCGATTCTGACAGACCCGTCTCGATTACGTATGGTGGTGGACATTCCCTCAAAAAAAGAAGTTTAAGGGATTGTGCAGGCGAGCGCGTATAGGACACGTGCAACCCACAGGAGTTTTTCGGATGCGTGACAATCACTCTCTTGATGCGGTGCTCGGAACCCTTTCCGCCACCGGCACCAGCGAGGTCCCCGCCGACTTCATGGATGGCGTTTGGCAGCGCGCCGGACAGCTTGGCGAAATCGCCGACCGACGCCGCCGGACGGCTCTGTTCGTCGGTCTGTTCGTCGTCGGGCTTGGAGCTGGCGCCGGAACGAGCGGTTGGCCCGGCGGCTATGGCACGTCTTCCGCGTCATTTGGCGAGAGTCTTATCCTCGGCGAACAGCTGTCCCCATCGGCGCTCCTCCATGTGGAGCAATAGGGTTTGAAGACGACGCATATCGTTCTCGCGGTGCTTCTCGCAGCACTTGCAGGATGCCTCGGCGCGATTGCCGCGGACCGCTGGGCCAATCACGAGGCTGGCTCCGGCCTCCACGATTTCGTGCACGACGAACTCACCCTGACGGCCGACCAGGAGCAGCGTCTCGATGCGCTCGAGGCTCGTTTCGCTGTCGAAAGGGCACGGCTCGAAGGATCGGCGCGTGCAGCCAATGCCCGGCTCGCCCAGGCGATGGAAACCGAGCATGAGTACGGTCCCGAGGTCTCGGCCGCGATCGACGAGGTGCATGCACGCATGGGCGATCTGCAGAAAGCAACGGTGCGCCATGTCTTCGACATGCGCGAAATTCTCGAACCCGAGCAGCAACGCCAGTTCGACCGCAAGGTCTCCGACGCCTTGACCCGCGACCCTCGCGACTGAAGCGCCATGTCGGGGGCGGGCGACAATCCGGATGAGGCCCTTGTTTCGCAGGCGAGGGCTGGAAACAAGCGGGCTTTCAGCCAACTCGTCGAGCATGAAACTGGTCGGCTTCTCGCGCTCGGGACACGCATGCTTTCCTCTCCTTCTCAGGCCGAGGACGTTGTTCAGGACAGCCTCGCTTCGGTGTGGCTGACGCGCCATCGGCTTGATCCGGACAAGCCGATCGGACCCTATCTGACAACCGTCGTCCTCAACCGCTGCCGGGACCGTTTGCGCAGGCGCAAGGTCGCGGGCTTTTTCGGACTGTCGGGTGATGACGAACTCCATTCCATCGCCGACGATTTGCCGGGTCCTGAAGCGTTGGCCGTTTCCAGGGAAGAGCTCAATCTCGTTCAGGCCGAGATCGCGCGAATGCCTGTAAGGCTGCGCGAAGCGCTTGTGCTCGTGACCATCGAGGGGCGTAGCCAGGCCGAGGCGGCCGATCTTCTCGGAACGACCGAAAAGGCGATCGAAACCCGCGTATATCGCGCGCGCAACAGGCTGAAGGAGCGCTTCGAAAAACTTTGAGGGGTTGGCTGGGCGCGCGCGTAAGTAACGGTAAACGCCAAGTCAGGAGCCCTTTATGATCGCCGTCAATCGACGCAAGTTTCTCGGAGCCGGAGCAGGAGGAATGGGTCTGCTCGGCCTTGCCGGGGCGATGCCTGCCTGGGCACGGGGCGCGGACATCCTCGCAGGTAACGCCCGCAAGGGGCTGGACGAGATATCCGGCCCCAATATCGACCTCACCGTTGCCCGATCGGCCTTCGCGACCGGCAACAGGCGCGGCGGCGCGATCGCCGTCAATGGCACGATCCCCGGTCCGCTGTTGCGATTGCAGGAAGGCACGACCGTCCGGCTCAATGTCCATAACCAGCTCGAGGAAGATACCTCGATCCACTGGCACGGTCTGCTCGTGCCGTTTCAGCTCGATGGAGTGCCTGGCGTGAGCTTTCCCGGCGTCAAACCGGGAGAGACCTTCACCGCCGAATTTCCGGTTCGCCAGTCGGGTACCTACTGGTGGCACTCGCATAGCGGCCTGCAGGAACAGGCCGGGCATTACGGCGCGATCGTGGTCGACCCCGCCGGACCCGATCCGGTCCAGGCCGACCGCGAATATATCGTGGTGCTGAGCGAATTCAGCGAAATGTCGCCCCACACGATTTTCGACAAGCTCAAGAAGGGCGAAGGCTACTTCAACTACAACCAGAACACCTGGACCGACGATTACCCGCTTTCGGGCGAGGATCGCCGGATGTGGGCGAAAATGCGCATGATGCCGACGGACATCCTCGACGTGTCGAGCGCGGCTTATACCTATCTTCTGAACGGCCATGGCCCGCTCGACAATCTGGAATACCTCTTCCGCCCGGGCGAACGCGTGCGGCTGCGCTTCATCAATGCCGGCGCCATGACCTTCTTCAATATTCGCATTCCCGGCCTGCCGATGACCATCGTTCAGGCGGACGGGCAGAACGTCGAGCCGGTGGAGGTCGACGAGTTCCAGATCGGTGTGGCCGAGACATACGACGTCGTCGTGACGCCGGGCGCGCAACAAGCCTACACGCTGGTCGCGGAGTCGATGGACCGCTCGGGCATGGGTATTGCCACACTCGCGAGCGCACCCGGCGCTCGCGCCGCCATTCCGCCGCTGCGCGATCCGCCGCTTCTGACCATGGCCGACATGGGCATGAGCGGCATGGACCACGGCTCGTCTGGCGATGCCGGCATGTCGGGCATGGACCACGGAAGTGGCGGCGACATGGCGGGGATGGATCATGGTTCGTCCGGCCAATCCGAGATGGCAGGCATGGCCGGCATGTCGGGGATGCAGATGCGCGACACGTCGCTTCTGCCGCCCGATGTGAAGGTCGGGCCCGGTCTCGACATGGTCTCGAGGAACCCGGTCGACCGCATGGGCGATCCCGGCATCGGTCTCGCCGATGTGCCGCATCGTACGCTCGACTATCGCAAGCTGCGCGCTCTGACTCCACACCGCGAGGGCCGCACGCCGTCCCGGCGAATGGAAATTCATCTGACCGGCAATATGGAGCGCTACATGTGGTCGTTCGACGGCAAGAAGTTCTCCGCCGTCTCAGACGAGCCGATCCGTTTCGCCTATAACGAGCGCGTGCGCGTGAAGCTCGTCAACGACACGATGATGGCGCACCCCATTCACTTGCACGGTCATTTCTTCGAGCTGGTCAATGGCGCGCCGGCCGATCGTCAACCGCTCAAGCACACGGTAATCCTGCAGCCGGGTGGCAGCGCGCAGTTCGACCTGACGGCGGACGAGCCGGGCGACTGGGCCTTCCACTGTCACCTTCTCTACCACATGCATGCCGGGATGTTTCAGATCGTCACGGTCGCCAATCCCGACGGGAGCGAAGCATGAAAATTCGTATTGCCAGCCTGCTCGCATCGGTCGCAGCCGGCTCAGTTCTCGCCTCCCCCGCGGCGGCGCAGCATGCCGGTCATTCGCCGGCGGAGCCGCAGCAAAGCGCCGAGGCGCAGGCTGACGCGAAGACGAAGTGCGAGGAAGAAGCCGAGCGCCATCGCGCGATGGGGCATCCGGTTGCAGATGGAGCATGCGAACCGGCTGCCCAGCCTGAAGCCGCCATGGACCGCTCGCAGATGGATCACTCAACCATGGATCATGGTGCGATGACCGCTCAGGATGGCCATTCTGGCATGACAATGCCTGTGGACGCTGCCCGTCCACAGGCATCGCCCGAAAGTCATGAAGGAATGGATCACGGCTCGATGCCGCAGGGCAAGCCCGCCGAAGGCGCGATGGATCATTCGCAGATGAATCACGGCGAGATGGGTCAGGCGGAGGCCAGTTCGTCGATGGACCATGGGCAGATGGATCACAGCCAGATGAACCATGGGGAGACGCCTTCGCAGGACAGGCAGGGCATGGACCATTCGGCGATGCAGATGGGCTCGGACGATGATATCCCGCTGCTGCCGCCTCCTCCAGAAGCAGGGAGCGGCCCAGCGCGCGCGGCGGTCGCCATCTGGGGCGAGGAAGCCATGAACGAAGCGCGCCGCGAGCTTGTCCGCGAGACCGACGGAGGAATGCGCTTCTGGTTTCAGGGCGACCGGCTCGAGTACCGCGCCCGCGAGGGGAAGGATGGATATCTGTGGGACATCCAAGGATATTATGGCGGCGACATCGACAAATTCTGGTTCAAGTCCGAGGGTGAGGGCAGCTTCGGCGAACCCATAGAAGGCGCCGAGGTCCAGGCGCTCTGGAGCCGCGCCATTGCGCCCTTCTTCGATTTCCAGGCGGGTGTTCGCCAGGACCTGACCGGTCCGGAACGCACGCACGCGGTTATCGGTATCCAAGGGATCGCGCCTTACCAGTTCGAGGTCGATGCCGCGGCCTTCGTCTCCACCAAGGGCGATGTGACGGCGCGTTTTGAGGGCGAACTTGATCAGCGCATCACGCAGCGGCTGATCCTTCAACCGCGTGCCGAAATCGCACTTTCCGCTCAGGATATTCCCGAACTCGGCATTGGCGCTGGCCTCGACCGGATCGAGGCAGGTCTGCGTCTTCGCTACGAGTTCGCACGCGAATTCGCGCCCTATGTCGGCGTTTCCCAGGAATGGCGCATCGGCGACAGCGCGGATTTTGCGCGGGCCGCCGGAGAGGATCCGAGCGTCACCAATTATGTCGTCGGTGTGCGATTCTGGTTCTGAAATCTCAAAAAGGATAGAACTTCCATGACCAAGACTTTGACACGCATCGCGGCGACTGCGCTTGTTGCCACGCTGATACCGCTGCCAGCCTTCGCGCAGCAGATGGACCACTCTTCCCATGCGAACCATCAGATGCACGCGATGGACGCTTCGGCGGACGATGTCGCGGGCGCTGAAGAAACCCTCAAGGCCTATCGCACCGCTCTTGAAGCGCGCGACGCGCAGGCAATGCGCGCGCTCTTCGCCGAGGACTCGGCGATCTTCGAGAATGGCAAGGCCGAAGGAAGCTTTGCCAATTACATGGAGCACCATTTGGGCCCCGAGCTCGACGCGATTGTGAGCTTCACCTTTACCGACCCCACGCTGACCGTCACCCGGATGGGGCACATGGCCCATGCCTATGAGACGTATGGCTATCGCATCGAACTTAGCGATGGCCGGGTGATCGAGCGCGACGGCGTGGCGACATCGGTGCTTGCTCACGATGCGGACGGGTGGAGAATCGTCCAGTACCATTCCTCGTCGCGCGCGCCGCGCAACTGATTACGGCTTTCGAAGAGGTAGCACCGGTTGGCAACGCCGTCGCTGAAGCTGCGCCTGCATGTGCTCGGCAGCAAGATCCACAAATGGCTGGCGATTTTCGTCGGTGTCCAGGTTCTCTTGTGGATGGGAACCGGCGCCCTCATGTCGTTTCTCGACCTGGAAGAAGTTCGCTCCGAACATGTCGTTTCGCGTGAACAAGAGGCGCTGCCCGCCGATGCCCCGCTCCCGGCCTGGGTCGCAAACGACGGTACTCTTGCAGCGGTAACGACACGTTCGCTCGACGGCGATGCCGTGACCGAGGTCCGCAAGGTTGACGGTAGCGTGAGCCTCCACGATCCGGTGACTGGGCGTAAACTCTCCCCCATCTCGGCGGCAACGGCAAAATCCATCGCCTTGCGCGCATGGACCGGGCCGCGCACGACCATCGAGGCCGCACGGATCGTCGATGACCCCATCGGAACCGAGTTTCGCGGCCCTTTTCCGGCCTGGCAGGTCACCTATGCTGACGAGGCTTCGACGCGCATCTACATCGATGCCGCCAGCGGCACGCTCGGGGCGGCGCGCAGCGATACATGGCGCCTGTTCGATTTCATCTGGGGCCTCCACATCATGGACTGGACCGAGCGCGACCGCATCAACAGTTGGTGGCTGCTGCTGTTCGGCATTGGCGGCACGATCATAGCCCTGTCGGGTTTCGTCCTGCTGGCGAACCGGATGCCGAGGCTGCGCCGCCGCGCAAAGAAGAGCAAGCTCGCCTGAGCCCATGGGGCTTATTCGCGTGGGCGAACGCCTTACCCTCGTTCGCCAGGCCGAACGCGGCCAGGAGCCGAATGCGTTCGACGATCGCGATGATGCCGCCAGCAAGCGTGACCACCCGGGCGCACTTCAGTCGCGCTGAACTATCAAATTAATGCGAGGGGCACGCGGCTGCCGTGCGTATCAGGCACATAGGTCGCACTTTAACTGCAGGGTCGGGAGACATACGAGACATGAAAGCCCCCTCATTTCTGGCGCTGCTCGCCGCAAGCCTGCTCTTCGTCGGACCCGTTCAGGCTCATGGCGACGAAAAGCACGGCGAAGAGGCGAGCGCCGCGCCTGCTGCCACCAATGGCGATGTGCACGACCAGGCGGCCATGGCGCAGATGGGCGAGACTGCGGATGCTGGCGAGTCCTCCGGCGCGCACGATGAAGCGGGCGCAGCCCATGACGAGGCCGGTGGCCATGCGGATGAGAGCGAAACCGGCGTCATGGCCGTACTGAAAAAGCTGCATCCGGCAACGATCCACTTCCCGATCGCCTTGTTTTTCATGGCTGCGGCCACCGAATTGTTCGTGATGCGCCGGAAAGGAGCGGGCCTGGAAAGTGCGGTGGGCGTACTCGTCTACGGCGGAGCAATCGGCGCAGTCGTCGCAGTTCTGTTCGGATGGATTCACACCGGCCTTTGGTTCGGAGGCGATGCCGTCATGCAGGTCCATCGATGGAACGGGATGCTGATCGCGGTCCTCGGTGTGGCAATGGCATACCTCGCGAGCAGGCCGAGCCAGAGCCGCGCATGGTTGCGTACGGCTATCTTCTCGATGGCAGCACTTATTCTGGTGCAGGGCTTCCTTGGCGGCGAACTCGCGCATGGGCCAAACCATCTCGGAATTTCCTGGCTCTGAAGGAGTTGAACAGCATGCGTACTTCCAGGTCAAAAACAGCGATCGCATTTTTCGCGATTGCGCCGATGATGTCCGCTCTCGCCGCTTGCGACGAAGCGCAGGAGAGCACACCGACCTCAGAGGTGTCGCCGATGGGCGAAGCAGCGGTGATGCCCGGCATGGCACCCGAGGGTGGTCTTGCAGACCCGACAACCTCTACCTCCGAAAGTGAGTCAGTGGCTGCGCGGCAGGACGCTCTTTCGACAGGCGATGCTGCCGCGCCCGCGTCTCGGCGAGCCGCCTCTCCGGTACCACGTGCAACTGCCACATCCGCCGCGCCGGCACCGCGCGCGCAACCCGAGAGCGAGGCGACCCCGCCCGCCGATCCCCATGCCGGCCATGACATGTCCTCGATGGCCGATCACGACATGGAAGGCATGTAATCCGGCGCATGGCCCATCAGTCAGGATAGTCAGGAGAAATCGTCTGCAAGCAATCGTGACGAAAATCCGGACATCAGAAAAGGACGGCTCCGCCTCCCCCCGAAGCCCTGCGGGTCGCAGGTGCCCAAGGGGCCGTTCTGGAACCCCGCGTGAAGACCAACCCAACGCGCGGGGTTCCGTCTCTTCGTCCTCGTTGTCGTCGTGCCAGGCGCTTCCCGGCATGGCTTCGTGCTATACAAGCATTGCGCTGCCAATCGCGTGGTGGGACATGGAAAGGAACTGCCAATGACCGAAAAAAGAACGGCCGGTGCGCTGTCGCGCTGGGAAGACGAAGGCGGTGCGCTCCCTTGCGGGCCGCAAGAAGCCCTCGCGGCCGATTGCGAGAAATGGGACATCCCTCCGCTCACGGATGCCGAAATAATCCAGCTACGCATAAGGGTGATCGCGCTCGAAAACATGGTGCTAGGATTATTGTCCACGGCAAGCGATCATCAGCTCACTGCGATCGAACAACTGGCCGAGTTCATCTCCCCACGCGCCGACGCGACGCAGCATCCGCTAACCTTGCACGCTGCCACACAAATGGAGAACTTTGTGGAGCGCGCTCGACGGTTTCGCGAGGAACCTTCAACGGATTGACTGACGCATGACCGGCCCTCGAACCCTAGCTCTCCTGCCTGCGGCTGGATCGTTGACCTGAAGAGACTGCGATGGACCTCGATACGCTCCTCGTCCGCTATTTCCGCACTGCCGATCTCGGAATGGTTGGCGCAGAGGCATTGGCATCGGGGATCGAGCGGTGCCAGGTCGATCTCGGTCTCGAGCAGGACCGGGGCAAGCGCTTTGCCTTGTGGGCCATGCTCTACCTGCTCGGGTCTGCCCCTGACCTCGACGTGGCCTTCGAGAATGAGGAAGACCGGGAAGCAGCCCGCAACTTCATGGATCTCCTGGCGGCATCGGAAGGCGATGTGGTAAGCTGATTGCAGCAGGGTCCTGGCACCTTCAGACCCGCACCCGATACCCATCCGGCTTTCTTCGCGAACAGTCCTGAACCAGGTCAGCTGAGGAGCCGCAACCCGTTCCTTTCCGGCCGTGTTGGCGGCTTCGCCGCCTGCCCGCACCCCCCGTCATGAACAGGTTTCCCTTCGGCCCTTCAGGCCTGCGGTGCAGTCCTCCCATGCCCTGCTTCTTCTGGATGTTCGCAAGCCGGAGATGGTCTCCGGTTTGAGGAACTGAAGGAATTTCATCATGACCAATATCGCAATCCTCACCGGCCGCATCGCCCGCGATCCCGACATCCGCGAGACCCAGGGCGGCACCAACGTCACCGGGATCACCGTCGTCACCGATCGCCCCGCACGCGACAAGGACGGCAAGACCTACAAGGACGATAACGGCTACACCGCCAAGGAAAGCGAGTTCCACCGGGTGACCTGCTTCAATGGCCTTGCCAAGACCGTCGGGCAGTACTGCTCAAAGGGCCAGCTGGTCAGTGTCCAGGGCCGCATCCACTACACCCAGTGGGAGGACAAGGATGGGGTCACGCGCTACGGCACCGAGATCCTCGCCGACAAGGTCGACTTTCTCTCCCGCGGCAACGGCTCGGGTGAAGAAGGCGACAACACCGACGCTCCCGAGATCGACTGACATCGATCCCGATCGTCCCCTTACGAAGAGGCTCTGCCGCAAGCGGCAGGGCCTCTTCTTCTGTGGTTACTGGGTTCCCGGCGCTGCATTCGAAGCACGGGTTGCACCGCGCCCCGTCAGTTTCTCGATCGCGGCATCCTCGCCGAGTTTCCCGAGTTCTTCGGCAACCTTCCTCAGGCCCTTCTTCGAGAAGCTTTCGAGGCCGCTTCCCAGGATGATTTCGCCGAGTTCCCTGGCTGCTTGCACTTCAAGTTCGCGTTGTTTGGCGTCGAGCGCCTCGCGGTCCGCTTCGAGCTTTTGCAGGGCTGCAATCGCGCTCCTGTTTCGGGGCATGTTACTTGTCCTTTTGTCCCCCTCAGATCCGCTCCCCAGTTGTTTCCATGCCCGCGTCACCGGGGTGTAGGAAAGGCAATTCGCATGCAGGAGATGTTTGATATTGGGCGGAGGTTGTGGGTTCTTGCTCACGGTTCTCCCAGCATGATGGCCTTGCGCCTCCCGCCTCAAGGATGGCGGGGCCCCACCATTTTGCCCGCCACCGGATTGCATCCGGCAGCGAACAAAATCGTTACCCCCACCGCCGCTATCGCGGTCGCCCATTCGGGCGATCCCTGACCCGGGATGCACAAGACCATCGCGAACGCCTCCTGTCGTCTCACGACAGAAATCAGGAGGATTATCATGGCTTATTCAATGCATTGCGCCCTTCCGTCCCGGAGCTATTTCGAGGCTCTGGAAACAGCCGAGAAGAGAGCGCTGCACAGCTTCTTCGATCAGCACGTTATCGAGGATGACGAACTCGGGTACTTTGCCCTCGACGAGGGTGACTACAACATATTGCCAGCGCATCTCGCAGCGCGGGTGGTCCACACGGTCCACGGCGGCATGCTCGACGAGTTCTGAGACTATCGACAGGGCCGGAACCGGGAACGGTTCCTGCCCTTTTTTCTTGTTCGCCGGGTAGTCCATCGAAGCGCAAGAAACCGGTTCGGTCGGTTACTCTGACGGCCGCCCACCGCAATGTGGCGGCGCCCGATAAATGGAGCGGGGCTGTGGACGCACTCTGTCCCGCGCATCTTGCGATGCGCTCCTGAGGGTGCGGCCTGATTTTCTCCTGGGCCCCGCACGCACTTGCGAACCGGCAACGGGTCGGGCGGCGGGAGGCTAGGGCATGCGACATGCCCCGCTTGCCTTGCTTCCCACGCGCCCTTGGCCGCTGCCTCTTTCGCAGGTGCTGTCTTTGGCTGGAAGCGTCGAATGCTCTCGATCTGCATCCGAAGAGGTGCCAGGCCTGGTTGCTCGCGCTCCAACATGGAGATCGGGAAAGGTCGTCCTTGATCAATCCCCCTTATTGCCTGGACCTCCTCGCGCACTTGGGAACAAAGGAGCACACCCTACCCCGCGATTTCGGGATTTATCTCTCTGTTACTGCTAAAGAATGTTGTTTTGGGCGAAATCAACCCGTCTGCGAGTAGAGCGGCTCTGCGCTGATCCGCTGACAACTCACATCTCTCTATCACACTGAAATAATGTCTGAATCTTTCGATTGACTGCGAGTTGTTCACGATTTATTCTCAGCAGCACCTTCCGCAAGGTGAGCCAGGTTCCGTCGGCCCGACAAGGAACCTGTTTCATGACCCGACAAGATCGGCTTCAGACATTCGTATCTCTCTCCGTAGGGAACTGGGTTCGCCAGTGTGCCGCGGACCATGGCGTCAGTGTCAGCATCTTTATCCGTGACCTCATTGTCGCAGCGTGGCAGCGCGATAACGAGACGAAGGAACGCCCCGCAGGGCTTGATCCCGCGCGCCAGACAATCTTCATTTCGGTGGCGCTCGATGCGCTTCTGGCCAGTCATTCGGACGCGAGTTTGCGCGACCGTACCCATGAGGCGTACCGGCGACGCCTCGAGCGTCTTGGCCTCCCCGTCAACGCGAACATGGGAGGCCATTCCCATGAAGCATAATCTCCTGAACTTCACCCGCGGGAGCCAGCTGCTCGGCCACTTCGGTTTCATGTTTGCTGCGGGGCTGAAGGGTCCACTGATTGTCACCGGCCTGGTTGCCGTCGGCACCTGCTATTGGGAAGTGCGTTCGGCTCTGAGTGATCACCAGATCTACCTGGTCTGGATGCATATCTACGCCAGTCTCTATGCCTTCATGGAGTTCGATCCGGCCAAGCTGGTCAACCTTGAATTGCTTGACGGCGAAAGGGTCGGCCTCCCCTTTGGCATTGTTCGCGAGTTCCCGCCAATGCGCGAGGCGGTCGAAGCATTTCGTTCGGCAGTGAAGCAGGGTTTGCTGGTCTCGGCGGTACTGCTGATCCCGGCCTTCGTGTTCTTCTGGTGGTTCGCCGAGCGCTTTGGCGGGCGGTCGAAGGAGCGCAAGCACGAGCGCGGCGCAATGCTTGTTTCGCTCGACGAACTCGAAGAAGAAATCGAGCGTCACAACAAGGCATTCCGGGCCGAGGAATTGGGACGCAAGTTCGGCTGGAAGTGGCGGCTTGCGAGCTCGTCGGCGCTTGCCGAAGCGGGCCATTATCAACCCGCACATCTCGCCGGCGTGAGCTGGCCGTGGCGGCTCGAACAGAGCCACGCCATGCTCATTGGCACGACCGGAACCGGTAAAACGGTGGCGCTCACAGAACTTGTTGCCGAAGCGCGTGAACGCGGCCAGCGCGCGGTTATTTTCGACCTCACAGGGGCTTTCATTGAGGCCTTCTACGATCCCGCGCGCGACATCATTCTCAATCCTGTCGATCTTCGGTGTCCGCTATGGAGCGTGTTCAACGACTGCACGACGGAAGCTGAGTTTCATGCCGCCGCTGAAGCGCTCGTGCCCCATGACGGGGGTGGTTCCGAACAATTCTGGGTGCTCGCGGCGCGCATGCTGTTCGTCGAGATGTGTCTCCATCTTGCCCGTGCCGGCACAGCGACCAACGAGGCCTTGGCTCGGCGGCTGATGACCGCTGACCTGTCCGAAGTGCATAAGCTGATGCGAGGAACGATGGCCGATCCGCTGACCGCTCCGGAGGCGGCCCGCATGGCGGAATCGATCCGCGCAGTGTTCAATGCGAATGCGAAAGTGCTCAAGCTCTTGCCCTCATCCGGACCGCGTTTTTCGGTCCGCGACTGGGTCAAAGGAGACTGCCAGGCGGGCTCGATCCTGTTCCTCTCTGCCCGCTATGTCGACATGAGCATCTCCTCGCAGTTGCTCACGCTATGGCTCGACACGGCGATGAATACGCTGATGACGCTCGAGCGCACACAGGACCTGCGGATGTGGTTTCTGATCGACGAACTCGGCGCCCTTCACCGACTACCGGCGCTTGAAAAGGGGCTGCAAACCGCGCGCAACTTCGGCGGTGCGATCGTCACCGGGGTGCATGCGTTTGCCAAGCTCAAGGAAGTCTACGGCGAGAACATGGCCATGACATTGTCCTCGCTTGCGCGAACCAAGCTCATCCTGGCGACGGCCGATCGAGAGACAGCGACCTGGTGCTCCGATTTCATCGGTCACCGGCAGGTGCGCGACATGGAAGAGGGTTACAGCTACGGGTACAACAATGCGCGCGATGCAGTCAGTCTGACGCCCAGGCGGCAGATCGAGCCGTTGCTCCTGCCCGACCAGTTCATGAACCTTCCGCGGCTGTCGGCCTACATCAAGTTTCCCGACGGATTCCCCGCTGCGCCGGTCTCGCTCATTCCGCGCACACGTGGTCGTATTGCCGAAGGTTTCATCGCCCGCGAGAAACCGCTCATAAAGCCTGGCCAGGGTCCTGCGGCAGCGACGCCCCAAGCGAACCCGGGTTCGAAACCGAATGACGAGCATCCCGCTTCGAATGATGACGGTGCCGGTAAGCCTGTCGATTCAAAGCAGCTCAAATTCGACCTCGAGGGGCAGCGCCGTGTCGCCGATGAACCGCAAGATCGGCAGGAGCCTGTGCCGCTTGAAAAGCTGAATGCAGGGCGCGCTGCTGGTGATCTCGGTGCCGAAACCCGTTCCGATGCTCATCCGGATGGGGGGCCAACGCTACCTCTCGCTGCCGTGCAAACCGGTGAGGATGCACCAGCAATCGGCGCGGAACAGCATCCGTGCGAACCAGGAACCGCCGGCGATGATGCAGCTGGAAAGGGCGGTTCGACGCAACGAGGCCGTGCGGCGGCCAACAGGCGTCAGTCGCTCACGCCGGTCGAAAAAGACCTGCGTGAAGGTGCGGTCGCAGATCCTCCGGAAAAGGACTTCGGCGAGTTCGAACCCGATATGTGAAAGGCAAATGGGGAGGGAATTACCTGGCCGCGAGGGGAGCCCGACGAGGATTAGACTGGATGCTTTCCGTCGCCAATGTGCGTTCGCCTTCGGCTGCCGCGAGCTATTTCGCGGCAGACAATTACTACACCGGCGCCGATGCCGATCGTTCCGGAACCTGGGTCGGGAAGGGAGCGGAACGACTTGGTCTCGAGGGCCGCGTCAGCGCCGAGCAGTTCGATGCCTTGCTGCGGGGAGAACTTCCCGGCGGTATCCAGGTCGGCAATGCGGGACAGGCCCACAGGCCGGGAACCGACCTCACATTCTCACTGCCGAAAAGCTGGTCGCTGCTTGCGCTGGTGGGCGGCGACCAGCGGATTATCGATGCCTATCGCGAGGCCGTCATCGAGACCTTGCGCTGGGCAGAAAAGAACGCGGCGCAGACCCGGATGAGTAGCAAGGCTGGTTACGGGAAGGTCGCGACAGATAATCTGACGATTGGTCTTTTCCAGCACGACACCAACCGCAACCAGGAGCCGAACCTGCATTTTCATGCGGTCGTGGCAAATGTCACGCAAGGCAGCGACGGGAAGTGGCGCGCGCTTCGCAATGACAAGCTTTGGTCGTTCAACACCCTGCTCAACTCGATGACCATGGCGCGCTTTCGTCTGGCGGTCGACAAAATGGGCTACGAAGCAGGGCCGGTTGGAAAGCACGGCAATTTCGAAGCAGCGGCCATTGCTCGCGGGCAGGTCGTGGCCTTTTCAACGCGGCGCGAAGAAGTCCTCGAGGCGGTACGCCAGCTCGGTGAGAACACCCCGAAAACCCGCGACATTGCTGTGCTCAATACGAGGAAAAGCAAGGCGCCCGTCAGGGACCGGGAAGGCCTTCTCGATGCATGGCGGCAGAAAGCCCAAGAAGTCGGGATTGACTTTGTCGGTTTGATCGATGCGTCGCAGATGCGGGCTGCAACGAAGGACATTCCCAGCTCCAAAGAAGGGAGCCTTCTTCAGCGTGGAATTGCGAAGCTGAGAGAGTTCGCCCAGCGGATCAAGGGCGATCCGGCTGATCCGCTGATCCCAGCCCATGTCCTCAAGCAAGATGCACCGATCATTGCGGCAGCGCAGGCCGTTGCTTCCGCGGTGCGTCATCTCTCGCAGCGCGAGGCAGCGTTCCCGCGTGAGGGATTGCTGAAAGCGGCGCTTGATTTTGGGCTGCCGACGACGGTGGATCACGTCGAAACCCGTGTGAACGCATTGGTCAGAAGCGGCGCACTCGAGCCCGGCAAAGGCGAACACAAAGGCTGGCTGGCGAGCCGCGAGGCGCTGGACCTTGAAAGCACCATTCTCGCGAATGTCGACGAGGGACGAGGTGCGGTGTCGCCCATCCTGGATCGATCGGACGCCGCGCAGCGGGTTCAGGATGTTGCTGCGCTCAATCACGGAATTTCACTCAATGAAGGGCAGGAGGATGCTGCGGGCCTTGTCCTTTCGTCGCGCGACAGGATCGTAGCGATCCAGGGCATTGCCGGGGCGGGCAAGAGCAGCGTGATGAAGCCGGTTGCCCAGCTGCTCCGCGAGGAAGGCAAGCAAGTGCTGGGGCTCGCCGTGCAGAACACGCTCGTCCAGATGCTCGAGCGCGACACTGGCATCCGTTCGATGACCATCGCCCGCTTTCTCGCCCAATGGGGCAGGCTTCTGCCCGAGCCGGGAAATGCCTCCCTTCTGAGTGAGGCTCGGAGCGCGCTCGGAGACCATGTCCTGGTGCTCGACGAGGCGTCGATGGTGTCGAATGAGGACAAGGCCAAGCTGGTACGGCTGGCGAACCTTGCCGAAGTCTACCGCCTTGTTCTCGTCGGCGACACGCGACAGCTAGGCGCCGTCAATGCCGGTAAGCCCTTCGACCTCGTACAGCAGGCCGGGATCGCGCGCGCCAACATGGATGTAAATTTGCGCGGCCGCGATCCCGCCCTGCGGCGAGCCCAGGCCGCCGCGCAGGAGGGACGCATCGACGATGCGCTCCGGGCGCTTGCTCCTTCAACCATCGAGGCTCGCGGGGACAGTGCGATTGTTGCTGCCGAAAAGTGGCTTTCGCTCAGCCCGGCGGATCGGGATCGGACGTCGATCTACGCGTCGGGACGGGCCTTACGTTCTGCGGTCAACGATGCTGTCCAGCGCGGACTCAAGGCCAATGGCGAGCTCGGGCCGCGATCCGGGCGCCTGACCGTCCATTCGCGGGTGAATGTGACACACGAGGAGCTTCGCTATCTTCGCACCTACCAGCCGGGCATGGTTCTCAACTTCCGCTCGCGCGACAGCACCCAGAAACTTTCCAAGGGTGACTACACAGTCAAGACCATTGACGAGGCGCGCAGGCAGCTCGTGCTTGAGGACAGGAAGGGGCAGCTTCGCAAGTTCAATCCTGCGCGTTTACGGCCGGGCGCAGACGATAGCCGCCTGTCGCTCTTCGAACGCAAGCCGCTGTCAATCATCGAGGGTGACAAGATCCGTTGGACCGACAACGACCACAAGCGTGGGCTGTTCAACGCCGACCGCGCGAGGATCGTGGCCATCGACACAAAGGGCGTCTTGGTGGAGACATCAGCGGGGAAGGAGCTCCGCCTGAGCCGCGGCGACCCCATGCTCAAACGCATGGACCTCGCCTATGCCCTCAATGCGCACATGGCGCAGGGACTGACCTCTGATCGCGGAATCGCAGTGATGGACAGTCGCGAACGTAATCTCGCCAATCGGAAGACCTTCTTGGTCACGGTCACCCGGCTTCGCGACGGCCTTACGCTGATTGCAGATAATGCCGAGAAACTCGGCCGGGCCATCAAGTCCAACAGCGGCGATAAAGCGTCGGCCGTCGAAGTAACGCAAAGGCTCAAAGCGGCAGCTGCCAAGGGGCTTTCGCAAGACAAGGATGTTGGCAGCGCTTCGCAGGCAAGTGACAAGCCCGAACTCACCAAGGAAAGGGTAAAGCCTTTCGAAATCGGGATCTAAGCCAACGGGAGCTCCTAAACCGCGCGTCCGAACCAGATGACACGCCCGACCACCTGGATTTCGGACCGATCGACATCATCCCAGCTGGGATAGGCCGAATTATCGCTGCTGATGGTGATCTTGCGGCCACCTGGCTTGAGCGTCACGCGCTTGACCACCAGCGCATCATCGGCGCGCAGGACATAGATGCCGTCACGTAGCCGCGAACCTTGGTCCGACGCATCGACCAGTACTTCGTCGCCATCGCTGAGTGTCGGCTCCATGGAGTCGCCTAGGACATGGATGATCGAGAGACTGGCGCTCTTTGCCCGGGTCAGCCGGGCAAGCCAGCGTTCGTCGAAGCCGAAGCGTGTATGGGCGGTCTCGCTTTCGGCAATCGCTCCAAAGCCCGCTGATGCATCGACATTGAGTACGGGTATTTCGATCAGTCCGTCACGCATTGGCGCGGCCGGGCCGCCCAAAACTTGCTCGTCGACCCCGAAGAAGCTGGCAAGCGTGCGCCGGTCATCATCGTCCAACTTGCGCGGCGAGCCGCGCTTGATGAACTGCTGAATGTAGGACGAGTTTCGTCCGATCATCCGCGAGATCGAGGAATATCCGAGCCGTCGCTGCTGGATCAGGCGATCGAGCTCCTCTCTGACATGTTCCATCGTGTCGTTCCTTCTGACGGTCTGAGGAGAGAAGGAAATCTCCTAGACTCGATGGAACCTTCCTACTAAGAACAAAACAGGAACACAAGTGCTGAGTGAGTCGAGGAAGGCCATGAAATTGCTGGATCGCATTGAGCGACACCTGAAGGAATCGCACATGTCGGCGACACGGTTTGGTCGTCGCGCGGTTGGCGATCCACGCTTTGTCTTGGACTTAAGACAGGGAAGGCGGCCGCGGCGACGGACCTTGGAAAAAGTTGAGGTCTATCTCAGGCATGCAGAGGTGCGAAACGGAGACGGTCTTTGAACGCAAGTCGTTTGTCAGCTTTCATTTAACGATCATCCCGCTAAGTTCGATACCGTTCGACGCGGGGGGTAGCGGGCTGGATTTCAGCAAAGGTGCCCTCTTTTAAGGGGGCGGCTAAGTGAATGATCTGATTAATCAACCCGATGCGCCACGGCTCATTTACGGGCTTCGGGACACAGGCTACAGTTTCAATACCGCCGCCGCTGATATCATCGACAATTCAATCGCGGCCAATGCGACCGAGGTCAATGTACGAATAGAGTTGGCCGAAGACGGTCGAAAATTCGTGTGCTTCGGTGATAATGGTGATGGCATGGACAGCGAGATGCTGTTCGACGCTATGCGTTACGGGGCACCTGCCAGAGCTAATCTTGCCAGTCTCGGCAAGTTTGGCCTTGGTCTCAAGACGGCATCCAGTTCGGTCTGCCTTAGGTTTACGGTCATTTCCCGTCAGTCTGATAAGGCTGACTTCGCCAAGCTCGCATGGGACCTCGAGCATGTCGAAGAGCAGAACCAGTGGGAAATGCTCCGCGAAGAGATGACAGCAGATGACTACGAGCTCTTCGAAGAGCTTTGCGGCGACAAGGGCACGCTTGTGGTCTGGTCCAAATGCGACCGTCTGCTATCGAAAGAATACGACGATCCGGGTGGCGCGAGGGAACAGGCTGCAATCAGACGGCTGGGTGAGCGGCTGATCGACCATGTCGCTCTCATCTATTATCGCTTCCTCGACAAAGGGGACGATCGTGAGAGGCATGTCTCAATATCTGTTAATGGGGAACAGGTCAGACCGTGGAACCCGTTCTATCCTGAGAAGGCCGATCAGGTGCTTTCACCTGAACAGCAGAAACTCGAGATCGAACTGGAGGACGGGTCGGTTGAAACAGCGCACATCAGGGCGTGGATTCTCCCGAACCGACGGGATCTGACCAGAGACGAACAAAAAATCGCGAATATCACCAACCGCGGCCAGGGCTTCTACATTCATCGCGAAGGACGAGTGATCCAGCAGGGCGGCTGGCTTGGCGTATTTGGTTCTGTTGAGCCGCACACGTCGTTGCTGCGCGTCGAATTCGATTTCACACATAAGCTTGACGAGGCCTTCAAGGTCGACGTCAAGAAATCGAAAATTCTCTTCGACCCGGCTCTTGAGGAAGCCCTCAAGACCCTACTTCAGCCGACTTATCGCGAGGCAGGAAACCGCTACCGGCGCAAGGAGAAAGCAGCGGCGGTGGAGCGCGGCGTCGATCACGGCAGCGCGAATAAAGTCATCGGCAATACGCCTTCGACCAAAAAGCCGGACGTCCAGTCTGCCGACGCGGGTCAGAAAACCGCTACACTCAACAACAATCGCGGTTCAGGCATCAAGCTTCGGGTACCCGTGGATACGCACGTAAACCCGGATCGTATTCACGTTGAAGCTGTCGAAACCATTACGTCCGGCGATCTCTGGGAGCCGGCTATGCGCAGCGATGCCGAGTCAGGCTTCGTAGCAGGCGTCCGCATTAACAAGCATCACGACTTCTATCTGAAAATCTATCAGAGAGCTGCCGCCAGTGGCTATGCAGTCGAGGGTATGGATCTGCTGCTGTGGGCTTTTGCTGTGGCTGAGCAGAACAACACCAACGATGACCTTGAGCCGATATTTGAGGACATTCGCAACGAGATTTCGACCAATCTCAAGAAGCTGCTGCGTGAAGTGCCTCTGCCCGACGACGAAGAGCTGACAGAGACCGGGGACGAAGAAGGGGACTGAAATGCTTGCCGAGAAGCAGGCCCTGATCCGCCGGGAAGTTGAGGAGGGAACCGGCGCTGCAATCTGTCTGGAGGAAGACAGGTCCGGAGTGCAGACAGCAATCAGGCTCTGGTTTGCAGACCTTGAGCGCTCTCACAGCCCGATGGTCACTCTTCGGCCGACCGGTCTGCGCCGCTTCGAAGCGAAGTTGGCATTCGGCAATTTCGCAGCCGATACGATCCGGCAGATGCGGCAGGCAAGCGCAGAAGAAGTCCAGCTTGCAAGGGCACTCGTCGCTTCAGTAGCGTCGAGCGCGGATCTAAAAATCGGTAACAATCAGACTACCGATGACTGGATGATCGACAATGGCAGTTTCACGATCATCGCAGAGAAGCGCGGTATCGAGAGCCGGTTTGACGATGACTCCGTTGCAGCGACCTGCCGGGAGCTCGTCATTCCGGTTCTTGCCGCAATGGCAGAGCTTTATGGATACGATCCGATCGAGGAAAGTACACCGACCGAGCAGGAAGCGCTGACTGAAGGCGCTGTCAAACTGACCGTCGTACGCCGACGCGAACGAAATCCACGCAATCGTCTGCTCTGCCTGCGTATCCACGGGGCAGCCTGCATGGTATGCAGTCTTATTCCTGGCGATCTTTATGGCGATGCTGGCGGTATTATTGAAGTTCATCACCTGCAGCCGCTTTCGCTTGCCGGCGAGCCCAGACCATACGATCCGGCAACTGACCTGATACCACTTTGCCCGAACTGCCATCGCGCGGTACATACAAGACGCCCGGTCCCTTGGACGCCCGCAGAACTCAGGGCCAAGCTGGGCAATGACTGACGGATCAGCATCACTTCCTGCCGATTTCAGGCAGATTACAGCGGCACCTCCCCAGGGCTGGGAGTTGTCGTCAAGAGTTGTGCAGCCGGAAATCCGGATCCGGAAAGAGGGTGCTGGTTTTGCGCTCCACGTTGCTGGCACCAAAACTGTGCGGGGGGAAAAGAAAGTCTGGGACGCGCCCGGCCCGGACTACAACTGGGTCGCCGACGGAAATGTGATCCGCCCACTTCCTCACGATACGCCGGCCATAGTCCGGCAGATGCTGGGCGGGCAGCTGCCGAAAACGCTCAGCTTTCCCGATGTGGTGCGTCTTGTCCGGCTGGGTAATCCCGACATACCTGTCATAGCTGAAGAGAGCGTCTTCCACTCAGCGCAATCGGCTGCTGCCGACCTGCGCCCGGATCAGGACATTCCGGGTCTGCATGCGACTCTGTTCCCGTATCAGGCTCAGGGCGTAGCATGGATGGACCAGACCATACGGCATACCGGCGGCCTCATTCTCGCTGACGAGATGGGGCTCGGAAAGACCATCCAGATCATTGCCCTGCTGCTCTGCGAAAAACCGGAAACCTCACGACCAGCCCTCATTATCTGCCCGACGAGCCTGATCGCCAACTGGCGGAAAGAGATAATGAAGTTTGCGCCCGAGCTTTCTGTTCTCATCCACCGCGGACACAACAGAACCGGCATCACCGCGGGTCTGCAGCGGGCGCAGGTCGTGCTTTCAACCTACGACACTGTGGTCAACGACATATCCATTTTTGCAGGAATGCCCTGGTCATGGCTGATTTGTGATGAAGCGCAGGCTTTGAAAAACCCCGATTCCGGGCGCAGGCAGGCAGTCGGGAGGATTCCCAGGCAGCGTACCATTCCGATGACGGGGACGCCGGTCGAGACGTCGCTCCTGGATCTCTGGTCGCTTGCTGATCTCGCGATACCTGGATTGCTGGGAAGCCGGGAGGACTTTGAAGCCGATCATCCTGACTCCGAGGAATCGGCAAAGAATCTGGCTCGCCTGACCGATCCTGTCGTTCTCTGCCGAAAAGTGAGGGACGTCGCCGGCGATCTTCCGGAGCGCATCGATATCGATCTGCCACTCGAACTCGGTGACGAGCTTTCCCGGTGTTATGATGAAGTGCTCGCCGAGACGCTTGAGAAGTACCCTGTGGCAGGTAATCTGGTCGCGACAGGTCAGTTGCAGCTCTTCTGTGCCCATCCCTGGCTGCAGGGATCAGGCGATCCCGACAGGGATCAGGACGCGGGGATCGATCCGTCAGCCGGAATGCCGCTCGTCACACCGAAGGTGGAGCGCGCAATCGCCATTCTCGAAGAGGCGTTCAGGAGCGGACGAAAGGTTCTGCTCTTCGCAATTTTTAATCGCTGTGGCGAGATTATCCGTGAGGCAGCACAGGGTCGGCTGCCGGATGCATACTGGGGGGCGATCAATGGGTCCACGCCGCAGGAAGAGCGGCAGGCAATCGTTGACGCATTCTCTGGCCACGATGGGCCGGGCTGCCTTGTACTCAATCCAAAGGCGGCAGGAGCGGGACTCAATATAACCGCTGCAACTATAGTCATTCATTTCACCCAAGCATGGAACCCTGCACTTGAATCCCAGGCAAGTGCCCGCGCGCACCGGCGCGGGCAGACCGAGCCGGTTTATATCTACCGGCTGTTTTACGAGGACACTGTCGAACGGGTGATGATTGACCGATCCCAGTGGCGCCGCGAGCTTGGCAACGAAGCAGTCCCGGTATCAACACGTGATGCCGATGATCTGAGGCGGGCTCTTTCCATCCGGCCCGGCGGAGAAAATTGATGAGCAGTCAGACTTATGAGAAGCCGCTGACGGCAAACGACACCGGAGAAACCGGAGGTCATCAGGCCGGCATACACATACCGAAATCACAGACTGATCTGATTGCGCTGCTTCCGTTTCTCGATCCAGCGCAGAAGAACCCCGATGCGTGGCTGGAGATGACGGACGAAACGGGGGTGACTTGGCGCTTCCGCTATATTTACTACAACAACAGGCTTCATGATGAAGGCGGGACAAGGGACGAGTACCGCATCACTCATATGACCAAGTTCTTCCGCGCTGTCGGGGCGACAGAAGGCGATGTACTCGTGCTTACCGGATCCCCGGGAAGTCTAACCTATTCTGTGTCGGTCCGGAAGGATGAGTCGCCTCAGGGCGAGGAGGCAGGTGCACCGGTGAGGGTCCGCCTGAAAGGCTGGCGCCGTGTACATTAGAGAAACCGGAGAGCCGATAGATCCGCCGGGCGCGCGTCACCGGGGTAGCATCCGGCAACCTGAACTGGTGGATGATCTCCCTATCGGCGTGCTTCACCTTGGTGTGAAGACTGCAACGCTGGAGAGGGCTGGTTTTCGCACCGTCGGTGATCTCGCCAGCGTAAGCCGGGAGCAGATCATCCGGATTCCCACAGTTGGCTGGCGCACCGCCGATCTGCTCAGTGAAAACCGGCAAGCGCTGATTGATGCTTCGGATGCTGAGACGGGCACTGATTGGGACAGGTATTGCGAAACGACGCGTATCCCTCTCCTGCCGCATGAGGGCCGGCCGCGTTCGGGCAAAGACTTTCTGGCTTCGCTTCCGGACTTTCTCGCAGAGGTCGCCGACAATCTCGCAGACGAAACCTTTTCAGCAATTCTTCGCGAACGCATCTGTCAGCCGCCGGAACGGCAGAAGACGCTCGATGAAATAGCTGCGACAACCAGCCCTCCGGTCACCCGCGAAAGGATCCGGCAGAAGGAGAAGAAGCTGCTGGGGCAGCTGACAGGCGGGCTACTCAACGAGACATATGGAACGCTGGGAATACATTTCCGTCCGGAGTTTTCGGTCTGGTGGAAACGGGCTGCTGACCGTCTTTCCCACCTTGAGGAAATCGAGTTCACAGATTTCGTAGAAGCCCTCTCCGCTGAATGGGAGGTTCCCAATCACGCGGTCATAGCACAGCTCCCCATCATCCTTGCGATAGTCACCGGCGAACCGCAGATGTCCGGGGAATTCCGGGCAGCAAGCCGCGTCGATCCCCGGCTCTTCGGCGATCTGAGGCGGGAAGTGCTCGGACTCCCACTGAACCGACTCAGACTGGGCAGATACGTTGAGCGTCTGGCTGAAGCCGGATCGGAAACTGTAGGGGATATCGTCGCGAGGTTGCGCGCCGGCAGCCTAGGGGCAAGGGGAGGAAAGGCGGCCGAGGTGGCTGCGATGCATGCAAATCAGCTGGCCTCCTGCCTCCGTGATGATGGTCTGATCGATTGGCGGTCATACCGGACAGCCAACGCACTGAGCTGTCTGCCAGCCTCGCCAACGGTCAATGCCGCTGAGTTCGTCGCCACACTTCGTGACACCGTCTGTGACTTGCTATCTGTGTGCCGCGTTACGAAGCGGGCGTCCGAAATTTACCGTCTCAGGACGAGCCGCACTCTTGGGAGCCAGATGACACTGCAGGCTGTCGCCGACGCCCTCGATACCCATCTGCCCACGGTCAAACGCGAAGAAACGGTGTTTCTGAGTTTTCTGAATGGAGTGCTGATCGGTCACGATTTCAGCAAGCTGCCTGTATGGCTGGATGACCTCTGGCTGGAATACTGGGACGAAGCCCGGGCCAGCTACGAAAGTGCCCGGGACAACTACGGAGAATTCTCGGAGAATCTTGCCTGGAAATGGCGACTGACGGTGCGCGACATCGGCAAAGCAGCACCAACGATCTGGGCAGTGCTGAGCGGCTATCCGACCGACAGGCGCTCGAAAAGATCCATCAGCAAAGCTCCCGTCGTGAGCCCGATCATTTATCCGGACCCTCAGTTACCTGCCGGAAGGATCCGGCTCCGTGGCTTCCGGCGGGTGCATTGACGAGGCGCACATGGATTCTACATCCTAGCCTCTGATTTCGAGCGATAGCTCATCACCCCTGAGCCAAGATGTCAGCCGCGTCAGAAGTGCTGTCGGTTCAATCCTATTCTTTCCCTTGAGCGCGCATTCCCAGACGGTGGCAATGCGCCATCCTTCCGAAAGCAGCGCTGATCTGACAACCTTGTCCCGCTCTTGATTGGCGCCGATCTTCGCCGCCCAGAATTCGGTGCGTGTCTCTGGAAGCCGGAACAAATGGCAGTCATGACCATGCCAGAAGCAGCCGTGCACAAAGATAACCGCATGAAACCGGCTGAGTACGATGTCGGGCTTGCCGGGCAGATCCTTCCGGTTGACCCTGAAGCGATAACCTAGCCGGTGAAGGCCACTTCGAATCTGAAGTTCAGGCTTCGTGTCCCTTCCCCTTATAGCCGCCATGTTACGGCTTCTTGTCGTGGGATCATGGACGTCAGGCATACTCCCGGACAGCCACCTCATCGTTCGGGGCTGCTTCCCGGGTTATATGCGGACGCATGATCCTTGCGACCTCGCTAAACACCGGCACTGCCACCGAGTTACCGAACTGCTTATACGCCTGCGTATCGGAAACAGGGATCCGGAATGTGTCGGGAAAACCCATCAGCCTTGCGCATTCCCTCGGGGTAAGCCGTCGGGGATTCTTGCGTCCCTTTTGCTGTACAAGAATTTCAGACCCATCCTTGTAATAGCGCGCTGAGAGCGTTCTGCAGGTGTCGTCCGGGCCTACCAGGCCATAGCCAAAGCCATTGCCTGCTGCACGATGCTTGGCTGAGTAATCTCGGAGATATTTCCAGAGGTGATTGCTCAGGGTATACTTGGCATTGACCCTCGCAAGTTCTCCCTCTGTATAGTGCGATTCTGCAGTTTCGCCGCCGTTCTCGGGATGCAATACCGATCGCATCCGCGCTTCGCCTTCAACCGGAAGCTTCAAGTCCGCCCAGTCGAATCCACTTTTTTCGCGGAAGCCAACGAGCACGATCCGTTCACGGTTCTGGGGAAGAAAATGACGTGCGTTTAGAACGCGAACATGGAGCTCGTATCCGAGGTCTTTCTCCAAAATTTTGCGGATGACCTCGAAGGTCCGGCCTTTGTCGTGGCTTTTCAGATTCTTCACGTTCTCGAGCAGGAATGCGCTTGGTCTGTGAGCCTTCAGGATCCGTGCAACATCGAAGAACAGCGTTCCCTGAGCTTCGTCAAGGAACCCATGTTTCCGGCCCAGCGCATTCTTTTTTGACACCCCGGCGATTGAGAATGGCTGACAAGGAAAGCCTGCGAGCAGAACATCATGCTCAGGAATCTCATCGACGGGGACTTTGGTAATATCGCCGGCGATCGGGCGGTTGTCCGGATAGTTGGTGTGATAAGTAAGCTGTGCATATTTGTCCCATTCAGACGTGAATACGCAGCGGCCGCCTATGCCGTCAAAAGCCCGGCGTAGTCCTCCTATGCCGGCAAAGAGGTCAATGAATGTGAACCCCTTCGCATTTGTGTGTGTCGGGACTGTATCAGCGCGCTCACGCAGCCAGTCGAGCACAACTTTGCGAGGTCTGATCTTTCCGGACTCCCAGCGGAAAATCTCCCGTTCGGAGTAGCCAAGTTTTTCTGCGAGTTCCTCGGTCGAGAGTCCGGCACGGCAGCGTAGAATTCGGAACTCAGATTGCATATGTCTGCCTCGGGTAGTTGTAGCGACGGGATGTCATGAAAATTCCCCACGGGCAAGGGCAGAGATTTTAGTTTCAACAAACCGCTGTAGGCGATCGCCCGGTCTGCCGGCTTCTCAGCCGATATCACGGAATCCGCGCCTAGCCTTCCGTGCCATGTCGGCTTCCACTCCGGCGGTATTGCAGTGCCTGTCCCAGTTACCGACTGCGGCCCGGATCGTTTCGATGATCGACTTGGTCTCAGTAGGTTTCAGGTCAGCAAACCGTCCGAATTCCAGCAGATCGTCGAGTTCAAAGTCGTCGGTCTTGCCAGCCAGCGACATCTGGTGCTCGTTGGTCCAATCCCCCTTGGGATTGTAGGCGTAGACGACATCGTATGCGGGCGAGAGGCTCCAGCGACCCGAGCTATCCATCAGGAAGGCGATGTTCTTGGTGTGGTCGTCTTGGTTACGGATAAAGACATTGAGCAGCGCGCGGCGCACCTGCTCCTTGATCGCTTCGCGTCCGAGACCGAGCATGCGGATGGTCTCGATTGCCTGCTCGTAGCTATAGGCCCGGGCGAGGTTGAAATCGAAATGGCGCATCGCGCAAAGCGACTGCATGTGGAGCTTCTTGCCGTCAGGCGTGCGATCAAAGCGCTGGGTCATGAAATGCGCCCTCCCGCCTTCCTCGTGCAGTCGTGAGCGAGCCATGTCGATGGCAGCCTCTCGGGCTAGCAGATAGCAAGCGTATTCAAGCCGGCCGAAGCCCATTGGGTCGGCAAGTTCCTTGTCGGCATTGCCCGACACGCCGTCGAACTTGACCAGCCATTGCGTGTAGCCGGGCCCTGCAGTCAGCTGCCCTGAATGGAACTCTCCGGTCGCCTCGTTCCAGGCGAGGACGGCCTTGGCCCGGGCGCCACCGGCGGAGGTTCCGACGCGCAGGATCTCTTGGAGTGCGCGGTGATCATCCTCTCCCTTGAGCACACCGGCCAGTTCTTCACGCGCGGCAATGACTCTGTTGGCGAGCTCGACCAGCGGGGCGATATCGACCGGCCGGCCCTGTTCACGGCGCTCACCGGTAGCGGGCTCGAATTCGAGCGCACCCATGCCTCGGCGACCGGTATAACAAAGGCGCTCGACCGGATCGAAGCTGTCGGCTGTGCGGCCTTGCTCGGCAAGCCAGCGATTGATCAGCGCGTTACCAAACTTGTCGGGCAGGCTGTCTGCCAGCATGCCCGGTAGCCCTTTAAAGGTCTCGTAATTCAGCGCGGGAAAATCGTAGACGCCGCTTCGTAATGGCATTGTGAGCGGAGCGACTTCGATGCCGCTGCGACTGAATTCCGGAGTGTATTCGAAAACCCCGACATCGCGATCTTCATCCCACAGGACGGCGCCGATCTGACGACCCCAGAGATTGACTACCGCACGCGTCATGGGGCCTCGTCACCCCAGCTCCATTCCTCGCCAGCCTCACCTTCAGAAGACTTGCGCACCCTTTGCCGCGCCTTGCCGGTGTCGGACCGGGGATCGAGCGGTCTCAGCTTGGCGTCCGGCATGACATCCAGCAGGCGGTCTTCAATGTCGAGCGCACGCATTATCCTGGCGAGGCTATCGATGGTCCCGCCATTACCGGCTTCCAGGCGGGCGAGCGTTGAACGCGAGATACCTGCCATTTCCGCAAGCTCGGCCTGCTTGAGATTGCGTGATATGCGATATGCTTCGATCTGCTTCCCGAGGTCGGATAGCAGCACCGAGAGCGGACGCAGATCTGGTGAATCATAATGTGGCATTATCGAGACATTATCTCCGTTATGGAGCTTTGTGTAGCGATTTTGCGTCTTTACGTGATGATATTTAATGTGTCAATATCGAGACGTAAATTGGCTTATGCCCGATAATGCATCAAATTTGCTACTTTATTTAGGTCGGAGTGATGGAAATGGATGACGAGAAGGAGCAAAACGACCAGACGGACTGGAAGGGCCTGCGAGAGATCGACCGTGCCATCTCCGAAAATCGGCGCATGGAATACAGCTGGAAGAAGGCTCTAGCAGATCCTTGGGAACGACGCGGACTCTGGCTACTTGGGCTGGTCGTCGTCGCATTTGCGGTGTTCGTCATCCTGCAGGATTTCGTGCTGTAGCTATCTATTGCCCCATTCTTTGACGTCGTCTGCAGCTTCCTCACTCGCGCCCGTGGCGCCTTCCGTTTGGCGATCAAGATAAGTTCGCACGGTTCCGATCCTGCCACGACCCTGTCGGCGCACCCGCTCGACCTCATCCGTGATGTCAGACCGATCAGGAGCATCGGGCATTGAGGGACCACCCGCAGAGCCCACGGCTCCTCTTGCGCGTACCTGCCCAGCACTTCCGATCCCGGGGCGGCTGACAGGAGCGAAGTCCGGCAGCGAAAGGTCGGCTTCGATGTCGTCTTGTAGGCGATCAGCATAGCTCTCGACAAACCGCGATTGCAGTTGTTGGCCGCGCGCGCTCATCTGGAACTCGATGTCGTCGAAGCGCACCGGCCCGTAATAGTCGCGATTGGCTTCGATCTCGGCCATGCCCCATTCGCGATAAGCCTGGCTCAGGTTTAGCGTGCCTGCGGCACTATTGGCCTCGTACCAACTGGCCTGGTTCTCGAGGCGGCTGGCCACCTCTTCGGCCCGACGCGCCTCTCGTGTGTAGCTTTCGGCTTCGGTCAGCGATCGGCTGAGACCCGACGAGCTGGTTGACACCTGCGATACCGAACTCGAACTCGTCTCGCGCAGGAAGCCTTCACGCGTGTTCGACCAGTTGCGGCTATCCGAAAGCTGCCGCAGCGTACCCATTATCCTGCCGCGATCTTCCGAGGCGATCCCGATATCGCTGTCGGTCCACGACTGATTTCGGCCACCGCGGACGCCCGCCTGCGCGTTTAGTACTCCACCTTCGGCCTTTGCTCCGGCTCCTGCTTCGCCGTTGAGGAACCAAGAAATAGTAATGTCGTCTGACGCGCGCCGGGACAGGCCGAACTGCTGCTGGAGCGTCCTCGAGGCATTGTCGACTTCGCTGAATGCCGTGCCGATGCTGTCGTTCGTACCAACGCCGCTGACAGTATCGGAGCTCTGACCCTGGCTGTAGGCGTTGCGGATCTCGCTGAACCGGGTGAGCGCAGAGCTCGTCGATTGCTGGGCGAGGTTGGCATAGGTCTCGCTCTGCGTCCGGCTCTGGCTCGCCATCGTTCCTAGGCGGCCCGTGAAGTCCTGCCCGAGCGTCGGCGTGAACGGATAGCTTGAATTCGGGACTGCAGCGAACTCGCCATCGGGGAAGCTGGTCGTCTGCGTGCCGCTGTCGCTGAATCCCCGCGTCTGTGCCGCGCCATAGGCAATGTTGGGGGCAAGATTGCCCTGCGCAAACTGGCGGGAAAACACTGTCGAATTGTCGATGCTCGAGTTGCCGAGTGAGACGTTGCCGGTGCTCGCTTCGCGCGAGGCTTCCTCGGCTGCATTCTGGCTCGGGTTGAGATAGCTCGTTGCCTGGCCCGAAATCGCCAGCGCACCACGCGCCACGCCGCCGGCAAGGAACGGGATCGAGGCGACAAGATAGCCTGCCAAGATGCCGATATCGCTGTTGACGTCGCTCATGCCAGCAAAGGTCGCGAGGCTGAGGCCCGTGCTGCCGCCAGCGGCGGCGACATCGCCCGCGCCTTTGAACATCAGGATCATGTGCAGGATGACGAAGAGCGGTCCCCACGCCGCAAGATAGAAGAAGCCGGTGACGTAACCTCTCAATGCAATGGGTCCGGTCCGCGGCATCAGGAACAGCGGAAACAGGACAGGGAACAGCGCGTAGAACACCACCGTCAGTACGACATTGAGGATTGGGACCCATTTCATCGCGTTGTGCGCGATCGAAGAATAGGTCCGCTCGGTCTGAATATCGGCCCGGGTCTGCGCGAAGACGTCAATACTGCCGGTGCCGCTCGCCCCTGCAAAGCCGTGCATGGCCTGGTTCATGGCATTGATCGTCAACACCTGGCGGAAAATGTCGCTCGCGCTGCGCGAGATGCCGGTAAGATACTGATAGGCAATCGGGAGGTCGGCCATGAGCTTGGCCTTGGCGAGCGCTTCGGTCTGGCGCGGATAGAGTTGGCGTCCCGCGACAAGCGTCATCTCGTCAATGAGGCTCGCCCATTGCCCCGAAAGCGCGGTGTAGGCTTCGCGGCAGGTGATGATCGAGGCCGTCACGCTGTCGTCGGCCTGCCGGGTCAGGAATTTCTGCGCGCGCGCCGCGCTGCCGGGTGCGATCGTCGCCCAGATATCATCGCTCTCGGACAGCTCCTTCATCGAGTAGCGGCCGAGCAGCAGATCGTAGAACACGCATTGCCTGACATGCTCGTCGAAGTTCGCAGCAAACTCCGGATCGGAAATGCGCAAGCTCCGCGTCGATTCAAGCAGCCGCGCGCCATAGATCATGCCGTTCTTCGAGTAGTTGAGGTCGTCCGGCAAGCCGAAGACGAGCTCGGCCGAGCGGGTCAGATAGTCCCCCGCCTGGCTGGTGAAACTTGCCATCAGGGCGAGCCCGAGCGGAACATTGGCCACCGTTGCCGGTGCAAGGCTTGGATTGACCCGGTCTGTCACATGGACGTCCATGCGCGGCACCATCAGACACATGTAGATGAGCGTCGCACCGAGGAACCAGTTGAGCCATGCGCGCCAGTCCTGGTTGAACGCGACCACGATGACCGCGAGCACCATGCCCATCACCAGCGCGACCTGAATCAGGCTCTTGTAGCCGCCCGCTCCGGTCCAGGCGGCAACGGCATTGAGGACATTGACGATATACTCGCCGCCGCCGACCGTGAAAATCTCGACCATGCTGCCTCACCCTTATGGAACGATGGAGCGGGACTGCATCCCGCGCGACCAGTCGAGCGCGGCGGCCATCGATGGCGACATCGAGGCGGCGAGCATGTTCTCGATCATCGCGGTCTTCTCGATGATCTGCATGATCGCGGAGACCCGCGCCTGTCCGGTCGCTTGCCTCTGGGCGAGGCTTGACCGGACTTCCGCGACCTGAGCGCGCCAGATCGCGAGTTTCGCTTCATCGGCCGCAATGAAGCTCGCCATCGAGCGTCCGGCCTCGGCTGTGATGCGTTCGAGGATGGCATAGAGAAGATCGATGCTGGCGATCTCGGCCAGCGTGTCGCGGTCGTCGGTTGCCATCCCGCGTCCATAGGCCGCCTGCACGGTGAGGATCTTGTAGAGCGGCACCGATGCCACCTGGAGCAGCTCCTTCTCCTCGTCGCCGATCGCTGTGTCGCTGCGGATGGCCTCGACCATGCTGCCGATGAGCTGGGCAACGCGGGGCCGGATGGCCTTCGCGCTCGTGAGGCTCATCTGCTGGAAAGTGGGGTTGAGGCACTGCTCGGGCTCGTCACACTGGAACACCCGCACCGACTGGCCTTGCGTCCCGTCGAGCAGCGCGGTCACCAGCGTCGAGGAGGCATCGCCTGCGAAAGGCACGAACTTGCCTGGTTCGTCATCGCGGGGCGGCACGTAGATCACCGTGCCGATGAGCGTCATCGCATACTCGGCGAGGTCGCGGTCGAAGGTGCCACCAGGGTTGAAGAAGGCGCTCTGCTTGAGGACATGCCAGGTGTAATTGCGCGGTACACCGGGATTGACGTCGGCATAGTCGGCGCCGGCGCTCTCATTGGTCGAGGCGCGCTGACCCCTGGTGCCGCAACCGTGTTTGGCGGCAGCATAGTCGGTGAAGATACCTTCGGAATTGCCGATCGCTTCGCAGATCGCCTTGTCGGCGAGATCGCCCTTGGGCCAGACGCCGCCGACCAGCCCCTGCGCCATCTCGCAGGAGTTGATCGAGAGATTGTTCATGAGCTGCGCCTTCTGGCTGAACTCCTGCATGATCTTTGAGCACTCGGGGCAGACGGTATCGATCGCGAGGCTGAAGGCGAACCCCACCGCATTGTTCGCGACGGCCTTCAACAGCGCGACCATCTCGCTCGCGTTGATGAAGGAGAAGGACCCGGCGAAGATATCGATGCCGCCGCAACCTGCGCGGGCACGCGGCAGCTGGAGGTTGGCGATGCTGGTCGTCTTCTGCGGGAAGCGCGTCCAGACATTGCCGAGGCTGTAATAGCCCGCCGACTGTCCTTCGAATGCGCTCGGCCCGGTGACATTGGCCGCAGCGCCCATGTCGTCCATGAAGCGGTCCATGCTGTCGCCGACGTTTGCGGCGACGGGGGACGCGACCATGCTGGCGGCAGCTATGGTGAGCGCCGCATTGCGGATGCTAGTAATCATGTCCGGCTTCCTTCGAGGTGAGGAGGTAGATGCGGTCCTGCAGCTCGTCGGCCGAGAGCACGCCGTATCCGATCGGGATCGGGCGCCTGGCCACGCTGTCCCAAAGCACGAGCGCCGGGGTGATGCCGGGTTCGAGCCCCATGCGGGGCCGCTGGCCGCTTTCGACCTTGTAGTCGGGGAAGTGCCTGGACGGCCCGCCATCGGTCGAGATCGCCCGGACCGTGATATGCCAGCGGTCCGCCACCGAGCGCACGATCGGGCTCATCACTTCGCAGGCGCCGCAGGTCTGGGCGAAGAAGTAGAACAGTCCATAGCGTTCGGAGAGCCTGGCCATCACCGCGTCGCGGTCGGCAGCGCGCGCGTCCTGCCATTGCTTCTTGGCGAGTGCGCCGACCGGTCGTTCGAGCGTGTAGTCGAGCTCGGGATCCTGCCAAATCGCGCGTTGCCAGACATCGGAGAACAGCGAAGCCCGGTCGAGCTGGGCACGCTGGAAGCGGATATAGGCGGTGACGTTTTCCGGCGTCGGATAGAGGATCGCGCGCGCCTTGAGTTCGCGCAGTTCCCCCGTGACCGCGTCCAGCTCCTGCGTGGCGGTCACCTGGGCTGGTGGCTGCGCCATCTGCGGCTCGTCTGCCGGCACCGGCTTTACGCAATAGAACCAGTAGCCGAGCCTGCGCTGCTCGCAGTAGAGGCTGTCTGCCGAAGCAGCTGGCTTTGCCTGGCGCGCTTCCTGGGCGGCTGCCCGAACGGGGAGCAGTGCAGCGAGAATCATGGCCAGTGCTGGGAGGGCCAGCATCGGCAGTGATTGGCGGCGCGTCATTGGCCACTCCTTGCGTAATAATCTTCGATTTTCTGCTGGATGAGGATGCTGGTCTCGAGCTCGTCGGGGAGCCGTGCAGCCTCGGTGAACTCGGCATAGACTTCGCTGAAATCCATCTGGCTGAGGTCGAGCCGGGCGAACTCGTCGAGCGTGAACCCCTCGCACTGCTCTTCCTTGGGCTTGTCCCAGGGCTTGCGCAGCTGGCGGCGACCCTGTTCCTGCAGGATCCGCGAGAGCTTGCTCTCGAAGCAGCAGTAGACCTTCTTCTTGGTCAGGCAGACGCCGAGGAACTTGTCCGAACAATAGGTCCCCACGTAGGCGCACAGCCCCTGCGCATCGCGTTCGTGGAGCAGAACTTCCTCGCGGTTGCAGCCGAGCGCGACCAGCAGGCTGATGCCGGGGATGAGCGGGAAACCCTTGCCCTTGCAGCAGTTGAGCACGCCGAAGACCTTGGACGAGCAGGTGTTGCGCGTGCCGCGGAACAGCGTCAGCGTCTCGGGATCGAACTGCCCGCGGGCCTCGTCCATCGCATGGAGCGCGGTGACGGCATCCTTGAACTCGTCGTTCGCGGTGCGCTGGATCGTCTCGCAGCTGCCGTCGATGCAATAGACATCGCCGTCGCAGACATACTGGGTGGAGCTGTCGGTCCCGGGAAGCGGGCACTCGTAGATGCGCTCCCAGGTCTCGCAGGGGTCTTCGTCGGTGAGGCATTCCTCGCGAACAAAGCGACAGCTGCCCTGGCTTTCGATGTCGGAGCAATCGGTCGCCGCTTCGCGCGCGATGCAGGTGTAGCTCCTCTGCCATTCCCAGCAGGGCTTTGTGACAGAGACGCCATCGACCACGCGGGTCTGCGGATCGGTATCGGTGCAGATCTCTGCGTCCAGCGTGCAATCGCTATTGTCCGCAAAACCTGTGCACTGGCTTTCGTCCGGGGTCGTGGTAACGGTGGTAGCGTTGGCAATGCGGTAGGGCGTCTGACCTGCGACCTGTTCGTCGCAGGTCAGCTCGGTAAGCGGATCGCCCGGCTCGGTGCACCACTTGCGACCACCGGACCAACCCCACTGCAAGCAAGGACCATCGCGGTGCCCGGTCACCCGGCAAAGAGCGCCCGAAAACTCTTCGCAGTCCGGCTCACCTGATAGGTTGAAGCTGCCCAATGGGCTGCAAAGGTAATGATACTGCGGTTGCTGGCTGACCCTGACGACGAGTGGTACCGCGCATTGGCCAACCGACTGATCGATCCGTGTGCCCGTATTGCAGGTCGCGGTATATGTGCCCGCCGCGCCCGAACCGGGCGGCAGCGGAACGCAGGATCCCTGGCTGCCCGAAATTGCCATGCCGCTGGTGTAGTCGAGCGGCGTCTCGTTGATGGCGAGGCTGCGCGCGATCACGTCCTCGATCTCGTTCGGCTCGAACCGTGCGCGATTGGCCATGCTGTCGCGGATCGTCCGCATCGGCGTGCTGGTCGTAGCGGCGCTGCGGGCGCGGGTCTCGATCTGGTCGGGATCGCGCGCAAGATCCTGCAGATCGCGCGTCGCTTGCGGATCGAAATTGGGAACGCGTGCTGCGTCGGGATTGGTCGTTGCTGCCTCGCGCGCTTCGCCCAGCAGCTCGGTGGCAAAGTACTTCCCGTCAGCCCTTGCCGCATCGCGGGTCTGAGCCTGAATGGAAGCCGCGCTTGTGAGGGTGACGAGTGCCACAAGGAGATGGGCGAGGGTTTTGGCGGTCATGGCCGTTCCTCCCTGGAGAGCTGGCGCAGATGGAGGCGGGCAAGTTCGGCGCCCGGACCCTTGCCCGAGGCAAAGGTCTCGAGGACTTCGCCCACGCTAATGTTGCCGGCGATGCGGTCGTGCGGCGGCACCTCGCTGGTGCAATCGAACCCGTCGCAGGGACTGAACTCGGTGCTCAGCATAATGAAGCTCGGTGCAGCTTCGATGTTGAAGGCGCGGAACAGCCTTGGATCGATGCCGAGCGAACCGGCCGCGTCTCGGGTGCTCCAGATGGCGGCGAGCCGCTTCTTGAATGCCTCGCTGTTACCTTGCGGGAAGCCGCGCAGCACGGTGACGCCTCCCGCCCTGGTCATGTCGTGGACCAGTGCTTTCAGCGCTTCGGGCGGCATCGACAGGCTGGCAAAGGCAATGAAGCGCGGGGTTCCCCCGAGCGACGCCTTCTCTGCGGCGGCTTGCCCTGCGATCATGGCGTCGAAGTCGAGGACGGCGTCGGTCTCGGTTGCCTTGATGCTGTCCGCATAGGCTGCGCGATTGGCCTGCGCTTGCGCCTGGATAGCCTGTGCGTCCTCGGTCAGCGCCTCGGCGCGTTGGCGGACATTGGTGCTGAGCGCCTGCGCATCGTCGGCGTGTTCGGCCGCACGCTCGCGGATCGCTTCAAGGTCGATGCCTTCGGGCGCGCTCTGGGCGAGAGCGAGGCCACCGAGAGTGACGGCAAGGCCGACGGGCAAAAGGAGGAGGTGCTTGTTCATAGCGCGCAGCAGTTCCGCTTGCGCCAGACGAGGTATCCCATGTCTTCGCCGATGGCGGGAATGACCTGTCCGGCCGATTGAAAGGTGGTGGAGGCGCCGATGGGCGGGCAGGCGTAACGGCCCGAAGTCGCCGGGTTGGGGTTGGTGGCCTGGAAGCGGTATTGTTGCTTGCGCATCACCGGCATCAAATATTTGCCGCACAGGCCCTTGGACCCCATCGTCCCCCACGAGACGAGTTCGCGGTGGAGCTTGTAGGCAAAGCGCGAAAGCACGAGGCGCGAGGCCTGGACGTGGTCTATGCTGGCCGAGACATTGCCGTTCATCGGGTACATCGACCCCTGGCAGCCCGCGCACCAGAACATCTCGTCGATCGGCAGCTTCGCGGTCGAGGCGACGCAGTCGGCCGCACAGGCAGCGAGCGCCAGCGGGTTGGCGAAGAGCACGGCCTCGGGGTTGATGATCGCGGTGAGCTCGGAATCCTGCCACAGCGGATCGATCTCGGAGATGTAGAGGATGTCGATCGAGCCCGATTCCAGGCACAGAAAATCGGCGACGATCTCCATCCAGTAGATCAGCGGATAGGCATACCAGTGGACGTGCCAGCTCGAATAATACTGGCTCGCGCCGCCCACTGCTGATGGACCCGAGATCGAGCGGAAGCCGATATCGAAGCCGGGATCGAGCTTCATGCCGCCGAGGTTCACGAAGCACCACGGCTTCATGCTGACATCGGCAAGCCGCACGGGCTCCCAGAAGCCCATCGCAATTCCGGGCCTCAGACCGCACAGGCACACCGGCAGGTCGGGGTTATCGGGATCGGGCCGGCTCGAGGGCCAGATGTCCAGCCCGCCGATCGAGATCGGGAACAGGCACGACCAGCAGATGTCGGTGATCGGGTTGACAAAGCTTCCGGTGCAGCGTCCCGGACCGGCATCGGCCATCGCGGGCGTTGCAGTGGCGAGACCAAGAATGGCGGCCAGCATGAGCGCCAGCTTTCTTAAGTGCGTCATTGGGCCGTCCTCCTTTTCGGTGGCAGCGCGATTTCGCTGATCTCGAGCAGGCGGCCCTGCTGGCGCACGCGTGCGGGCACCGATCTGATCCCGAACCTCTCCGTGAGCTTGCCGCCCTGGTCGAAATAGAAGCGGCGCTGGCGGGCCTTCATCAGCTCGAGCGGCGCACCCTTCACCAGGATCAGCTTGGCATTGGCGGCCTGCTTGAGCGCCCAGGCGAGCTGGTCGGGATCGTCGCCGTCGAGGAAGAGAAGTTCGGCGCGTAGCTGCACGCTGTCGAGCGGATTGACCCTCGTGCCAGCGGCATGGATCAGCTCGCCTTTTGCCCCGCGGATATCGGCAGCGAGCGTGATCGTCGGATCAAATTGCCAGCGACGGGCTTCGCTGGCCCGGACGATTCCGGCGACGGGGTCGGGCCGGTTCACGCGCGCGATCGTGCGGCGCTTCAGGTCTTCATTGAGCCGCGCGGTCTCCCCCGAACGTTCCATCTGCGTCAGGCGCGAATGAATCTGCTCGAGGAGGTCGCGCTCGATCACGGGAAACACCGTGCCGCGCTGGCCATAGTCGCGCGCCAGCACCTCGGCAGGGCAGAGCAGGACTGCAAGTAGGGCCGCAGGGAGGATGAGCTTGCTCACAGGATCGCCCTCCCGCTGCCCAGGATCTGGCCGCGGCAGACGAAGCCGATCTCGGCGTAGCGGCTGTCGAGGCCGCGCTGATGGCTGGTCCCGGTGTAGAAGCAGCCGTCGGGGATCGGGCCTTCGGGGCCCTTGTGAAGCGCAATGCCGAGACGGGTCTCATCGAGCCGCGCGGCGATCTTGCGGCCGTTGATGAAGACCTCGTGGCCACGGTGGCTCACGACATCGCCCGGCACGCCCAACACCCGCTTGCCGAAGAGCTGCGCGCCTTCTCCGAAATGCGCTTCGACGAGTCTGCTCGCCGGCGGCTCGAAGAAGATCAGGCTGCCGCGCTCGATCCGCGCATGCTTGTCGAGCCAGAAGGCCCAGTTGGGCAGGCTCGGGCTGGCATTGATGAGGAAGGCATGGTCTTTCGCGAAGGCGTCGACCGCGCCCCATCCGAGCGGCAGCAGCACCAGACCGGTCAGGACGAGCGGTCGTTTGAGCGTGCGGACAAAACGAGAGGCAAAGCGCGTCACTGGCCGCCTCCCTGCCCAAGCTGGCGGGCGATCCGCACGCGCAGTTCATCGGTAGCATCGGGGGCATCGCCCGCGAGCACTGCTTCGCCGACCAGCACCACGCGGCCATCGGCCCCCATTTCCGCAACAGCGCGCTCGGACGCCTGAAGGAAGGCGAGCACGCGCGCCTGGCTGGCTTCGGGATCCTGCTCTGCGCGCGCTTCGGCATCGACGAATGCGGCGATGGTCTCGGCAAGCCGGACGGTGACGATCTGCTGGCGCGGCTCGGACAGTTCGCGGCTGACCCAGGCTGCCCAGAGTAATGCGACCACGAGCGCGAGCACGCCGAGAATTCTCAGCAACAGCGGGCGATTGAAGGATGGTAGTCTGCGCGTCTCAGTCACGTTTAGCCTCCCGGGCCGGATGGTTGTCGAGATCGGCCGCAAGCCGCCTCAGGAAGCGGGGCATGCGAAACAGCGTCACAGCGCCAGCGAGGGCGAGGAAGCAGCCCTTGAGGTCCTGGCTGAACAGGCTGCGGCGCAGCCCGTCGGCTTCGAGATATCGGTCCGACAGATTGGCGAGCTGGGTGAAGAGGCCGCCAAGGTCCCAGCCCGCAACGAACAGGAACAGCGCGAGCGGCAATCCCAGCACGATCAGCAGTGAAGTCGCGGCAAAGCGCGCGGTCTCGATGAGGACGAAACAGCTCCCTTGCAGGAACGGCAGCAGGCTGCGGAGATTGGCCGGAGGGGTCCGGTCGACGAGATGCGAGACCATCATTGTCCGCCTCCCGCCACGATCCGGATGGCATCGGCGAGGCTGTGCCCGCGCCGCTCGCAGTCCTGGATCGCCGCATAGGTGTCGGGATCGGAGGAGTAGATCGTCGCCGAGAAGGGATCGAGCACGAGCCGACCGACCGCCTCGGTCTCGGGGCCTTTGATGAAGACCTCGCTGTACTCGGTCCCCGAACGCTTGAGGCTGCGGATCAGCGTCTCGGTGCGGTCGTCCATGTCGAGCCGCGCGTTCGCCCTGAAATCGGCGATCGTCTCGGCCTTCTGCTGAAGTACCAGCATCCAGTCGCTATTCTCGAGCGCGGCGCGCGCGCCGTCGGACTTGTAATAATCATTGAGGGACTGGGTCGCGGTGGCGAGCGCGCCGCCGTACTTGCGGGCAGTGCGGGCATAGGTTTCGACGAACTCGCCCATCGACCCGCCCTTGAGCATGGCCCAGGCCTCGTCGATCAGCAGCAGCTTCTTGGTTGCTCGCGACGAGCGGGTCATCGCCTGGCTGGTCATGAACATGATCGCCGAAAGGACGACGCTGCGCAGTTCCTCGCGGCTTGCGAGATCGCTCATCTCGAAGACGGTAAAATCATCGTCGAGCGCGAAGCTCGCCTTGCCTGCAAAGAACCCGCCGTAGCTGCCGCCGCGGCAGAAGGGCGCGATCGCGGTGGCGAGATCGCGGCCCGCCTCGCTTTCCGATCCATGGAGCGCATGCGCGACATCGTCGACCGATGCGCCGCTGCCGAGTGCCTCCCAGGTCGCGGTCACGGCCCGATCGATGAGCCCGCGCTCGGTATCGCTCGGCGCGGTGCCGGGACGCGCCATCTGGCCAATGATTGCCTTGATCATGGCGAAGCAGTCGAGGCGGTAGTCCTCGTCTTCGTGTGCGCGGGCATCGTCGACCATCGAGAAGGGGTTCAGGGAAAAGCCCGAGGCGAGCGTGAACTCAACGAAGCGTCCGCCCTGCAGTTTGACCGAATGCTCGAAGCTGCGCCCGTCGTCGATCACCACGACCTTGGCACCGGCGCCGCGCAGGGCGGCGCAGAGTTCCTGCAGCAGCACCGACTTGCCCGAACCCGACTTGCCGCAGATCGCGATATTGTGATTGCCGGCAGTGTTTTCGAACGGCGACCACCAAAAGGGCTGGCCGCGGCGGCCAACGAGCAGGAGGTGCGGGATTACGCCGCCGAGATATTCGCCCTGCATCGGCGCGATATGTGCCGCTGTCGTCGAGAGCATGGTCTTGAGACGCTTCAACCGCGCCATGTCGTCGGCGAGGCCATCGGCGAGGCACAGGGGAAAGGCAGCGACGAGGCCTTGGAGCTGGAGGAAGCGCTCGTCGGCAAGGTCCCAGCCCGCCGCCTTGTAGATCGCCTTGATGATGCGTTCATGCGCGTCGCCCTGGCCGAGCGGCGAGATGCTGGTGAGCCCGTAGAACAGCTTCACGAGCTTCTTGCCAGCCTGGAGTTCGGCCTGGACGTGGCGCCACTCGGCCGACTGTTCGGCAAGCTTGGGCAAGAAACGCGCGCTCTTGGTCTGGCTGAGACTGGTCGTGCGCATGAACTTGAAGCCCGCGCGCGCCGAAGCAGCTTCCTGGTCGGGGTAGACCAGGCACAGCATGGTTGCCGTCGGACAGGGGAAACGCAGCTTGTCGGTGAACATGTCGCCGATGAGCCGCGCGCATTCCCAAGGTGCCCAGCGCTCAGGGGTAGAGCGCACGGCATAGTGCCGCACATCGAAATGGTCGGGATAGCATTCGCCGACTTCAGGATTGCCCTCCTCGTCGCGGCCCGTCTCGCGAAAGCGCTCGGTCCTGAGGATCAGGCGATCGTCGCCGACCTCGAGCTCGATGTCGCGGCGGATCGCTTGGGACTGAAGCGTATCGTGCGGGTTCCACGCATGGATATCGGTCTCGTGCGCGGTAGTCGGCGAGGTGAGCTCGTCGATCAGCGCCAAGAGGCCGCCCGGACGCAGCTCCTGCGCGTGCAGTCCGAGCGAGTGGAGCATGCCCATCAGCCCTTCGCGGCATTCCGAAAGTTCCGCGTCGGTCACGCTTCCGGGCACCGGCACGCCGAGCGAGACGATCAGCCGGACGTTGCGAGCATGGAACGGCGCATGCGCCGAGCCCGAGCTCCAGACGAGATCGTAAAGGCGCCTGGTGCGCGCTCTGGCGATGGCCTCGTAGATCCCGCCCTGCTCGTAGCGCGGAGCGAACCAGGGGCCGACCACGCTGCCGATCCGCGGAGATGCGAAGTTCAGGACCTGGAGGCAGGCGCCCTGCGGCAGGCCTTCGGAGAAGAACTGACCGAGGATCTCGCCGGTCCGTTCGTCGGCCCCGATCAGCGGGGTGACTTCGAGCACGAAGCCTTTGGAGCGGGCGTTGCGGTAGAGCTTCGCCCCCTCGTCATAGACCCGGTAGGGCAGCCAGTCCGAGAGCATATCGAGCCCGAAATGCGCCCGCGGCTTTTCGGGCCGAGCCGTGTCGGCAAACAGGCCCCGCGAGAGTGCGTCGCGCGCGGCAGCAAGGGATAGCGTCACTGGCTCTCTCCTTCGGTCATGTCAGGTTGGGGGACCGGCTCGCGGGGAGGGGAAAACGAGCCAGGTCCCCCGGGTTCCGGCGCGTCAGCGCCGGGCATCGCCGGAACGGGCTGCGAGGGGATGAACAGCTGTTCCGGCAATGTGTCTGCCTCTTGGATTTTTGGCGGTTGGAAATCGGTTGCGGGGTTGCTCTCGCGCGTCGCGGCAATAGTCGATGCCAGCGAGCGCAGGACTTCGCGGCGGCCCTGCGGCGTGCGCCAGCCTGTCCCTGCCTGTTCGGGCAGCGTCAGGTGAACGACGCGCGCCTCATGGTCGCGGCCCGCCGCGTCACGGTAGCCTGTCAGCACGACCAGCAGGCGACGAACCGCTTCGCCGGTCGGGGTCACCGTCCGATGCGCGTCAACCGTGTCAGCCTTTTCAATGCCGGTCGCCCCGGCATCGATCGCGGAAGTCGGCGCGCAGGTCCCTTCCGGAGCCCGGCAGGCAAAGCTGCCTTTGACGTTGCCGCCGAGGCTGGCGCAGCCACTGGCCAGGAGGAGCGGCGCAGCGAGCACCATGGCGCGAAGGATTGGAAGCCGGCTCATTGCGCCACTCCCTTGCCTTCGGCGACGAAGCGGCGGATCGCCGCGGCATCGCGGTAGCCATGAAGCACCGCCCCATCGCGGGCGCGCACGATGACCGGAGTTCCGGCAAACCCGTTGGCCTTCGCGAAGGCTTCGTTGGCATCGAGTGCCTTGGCCTCCTTGCAGGTCTTATCAGTCGCCAGAGCCTGGCCGGAATAGGCCGCATGGAGTGCCTTTGCCGGATCCTTAGCGCACAGCACCGCCTCGGAAATCTTGCGGCTTGCCGCGCCGAAGATCGAGATCGGTCGCTCTTCGACATGAACCTTGGCCTTGGCGAGTTCGGCGGTCAGGCGCTGGCAATACCCGCACTGGAAATCCGAGAAGACGACCAGGCGTTCGCCCTTGAGGTTGCCCCAGTGGATCGCGCCGGCAGCCGGAAGCGACGAGAGGTCGACATGGTTGGCGGCCGCCTGGACAGGCGTTTCGTCGCGTCCCGCCGGCGCGTCACTGGCTACGCGCGCCGCACCGGCCGCGAGCAGATCGGGATTGAGTTCGAGCAGGCGGGCGGCAGTGACGTCGCGCCGTTCTTCCATGTCGTAGAGACGGCCTACGAACAGGTAGCGGGCGGTCTCGTCGATGTAGAACAGCGTGTCACCCGAGACGACTTCGCACCAGGGCCCGAGCGTGTCGCAGCTGATCGCATCGATCGGGGTCTTGGGCAGCCGCAGTTTCAGCGCCTGCGCGACATCGCTCGCCAAGCCGGCGGCGCTCGCAGGCATCGCAGTGACGGCAGAGACGCCGAGCGTCAGCACGGCGGCGGCGCTCGAGAGGGCAAGGGCAAGGTGGGCGGCGCGCGCCTTCAGGCTTGGCGGCGAGTCATTGTAGTTCATTTGGAGGGACTCCTGACGTGGACGCCGTCGAGAAAGACGATCTCGACCTCGATGCCGGTCGGCATCTCGACGACGGGTTGGTATTGTTCGGCGCGTTCGATGAGGTATCGGCTGACGGTGTCGGCGGCTTCGCCGGCACCCTGGCCAAAGCCACCGGCGAGGATGTCGGTCGGCGACAGCGCCTCGCGCTGACCGTTGGCGCCGACCTGGCCGGTAAAAATGCCGTTGGCGTTGGCGGAAAATCCGCGGCCGAAGCCGCCCACAATCCCGGCGAGCAGCGCCTGGCTGACAAGGCTGCCTTCGCGGCTGACCACGCGGCCGCGCACGCCCGACTTTCCGGCGAAGGAGATGAACCCCTTGACCTCGCTCACCGCGAAGCGCCCACCGGGTTGCGCGCAGGTCATGCGCACCAGCTTGACGTAGACCTTCTCCGCCGAGAGATCGCCGCGCGCCGCGCCATTGACGAGGCAGCCGGTGATATCGGTGGTGAGCAGTTTGTTGCCGCGCATCACCGAGCGGGCCGGACCGGTGATCCGGAGCACCACGGGAAGCGGATCGCTCTGGCTGGCAACGCCGGTCGAGGCATCGACACCCACGATGACCGTTGCCGGTGCGTAGCTGTTGGGCGGAAGGTAATCGCGGCTCGCTTCGAGCAACAAGGCTGGCGCAGTCTCTGCCGCACGCGGCTTGCCGTCCTTGCCCGTCTCCGCGCTGAAGCTCATCAGGCTGAGCTGTCCGCCTTGCGTTTCCGGCGCTCCTTGCGGTGGCTGGACAGCTCCGCCGGTGCCGACGCCGGGTCCATAGGCAGGTGGCGGTGGCAGTGGCGGCGCGGCGGCAGGTGCCTTCGCAGCTTCGCTCAGCTGTGATCGCAGATTGGCATTCTCGGCCGAGATCGCGTCGATCGCCGCCTGGCCGTCGGAGCGCATCTGCGCGTTCTCGCTGCGCAGGGCTTCGAGCTCCTGTTCGATCTCGGGGCGCGGCAGCTGGGCCTGCTGGAGATCCTTGATCGCGCGGCCCTGTGCATCGAGCCGGTTACCGTAGCTCGCGACGAACTCGCGCTGCGAGAGGTTACGATTGACGAGGCCGCCGGTGTCGATTGTCGCCGCACCATTGGCATCGGTGCCAGCCTCGTCGCCGTCGCCGCCGAAAATGAACATGCCGCCGCCGATGAGCGCGATGGCCCCGATCCCGGCGAGCAGCATCTTCTGGCGCTGTGCGATCTGCGAATTGAGGTTGCGCCGTCCGCTTTCTCGCGCTTCCGGCGAGCCCGGCAGAGGCCTCTTTCCGGCGTCCTTCTGTGGTGCCTCGGCCATCAGTCGAGTCCTCCCTTGGCAAAGACTAGGAAGGCACTGGTCGCTTCACCGGGAGCGAGTGCATCGCGGCCATAGGCAAAAGCGAGCGCGCCTGCGGCACCTTCGCGCTCGGAGCCAAGCGCAAGGCTTTCCTGGCCGAGGTTGCGCACGAGGAAGCGCTGTCCGGTAAGTTCATCGCCCTGGTATTCGGCGACCAGCTGGACCTCGATCCCGCCGGTACGGCGCGGAGCCGACAGTTCGGCGCGGGCAGTGAATCCGGGCAGGACGGCATCGCTCGCCATCGCCTCGATCAGGCGGATCGCGGCGTCCTCGGGACCGGTCTCGGTCTCCCATTCGGTGGCCGCGGCTTTAGCGAGCGCGGGATTGGTGATGAAGAGCTGGGTCGCTTCCTCGCCGCCGAGACGGCAGGCGAACTTGTAGACGTAGCCCGCCTTGCTGGTCGCAAAGAAGCTGACCCGGGCAGCGGCAAATTGCGGGGGCACGGAGATATAGATGTCTCCGCGCACTGGCTCGTGCGTCACCTGGAAATCATTGTAGGGAAAACCGCTCGCGATCTTCGAGACATTGGCAAAGCCGTCATCGATAAGCGCGATCCGGGTGAGTTCGCCGCGAGCGAGCTCGCAGTCGATGGTCGCGTTGTCGGCCGCTTCGACGAATTGGTCGGCATACGCCGGGACCGGCGCGAGCGCGAAGGCAAGCACGGCGAGGCCGGTCAGCTTGAGCCCGGGATCGGGGCGCCTTGTCGCGCCGATCGCGAAACAGGCAAGGCCGGTTCCGGCAAGCGCAGCAGCGAGGGGAGATGGGAGAAGGCTCATTGGCCGGGTTCCTCCTTGTCGGTGGGAAGTTGCTCAAAGCCGGCGAGCGCAAGGCTGAGGCCACGCTTCGACCAGCGGAAACGGAAGGAGCGGCGCTGGCTCGCGATCACCTGCGCGCCGACAAAGGTCTTGAGCGTGCCGGTGACGGTCGAGGTCAGGGCCTTGGGGTCGACGTGCATTTCCGCGATCACGAAGGCCTGGCTGATGTCCGAGCCGCGCTGTTCCTCGACGATTTGGACGAGCTCGGCCTTGAGGCGGCCGTGCGCGGCGGGATCGGCGAGCTTCAGGATGTTCGTCATCCAGTAATCGAGGCTTTCGGGCGCCCGGTTGAGGAGCATCAGTGCCGTGTCGCGGGTGACAAGTTCGAGATAGGGCGCGTCGATCCCGCCGCTCGAGACGGTGATCCGCTCTGAGGTGATCGGCACCAACACAACCTGCTCGTCGCGGGTGACCGCGGCGCCGAGGCTGACCAGCGTGGTCAGGCCCAGGACACCTGCCAGCACGGCAAAGCGGTTGCGTTGCCGCAGGTAGGTCTGCGCCTGTTCGTGCGCGAATTCTGCTCGCATGGTTCGCCTCCCTCAGCCCGCCAAGAGGCGGCAGTGGGAGGGCGGCGTGGCCTTCAACCCGAGAAAGCTCCCGGGTAGGTACCAGTACGCAGCATGCACCAGTGCCGAACCGGCGCCGCGTGCCTTTGCCTTCCGCAAGGCAAGCCAGGCCCCGGCGGCCAGGCCGATACCGATGAAGATATGCTGCGAGAGAATGCCCCAGGCGAAGGGAATAAGGATCCCTGCAAACTCGTCGATGGTCCAGAAGCCGATGAGCTCCGGGTCGTCGAGCCGCCGTGGAACGAGGTACCTGTCGGCCATGCCGCCCTCCTGTCGTGACCGGATCCGCTGATCAGATGACCGCGGTCACGACCGAGGTGACGATCGGAACGCCGGTGCCGACACCGATGCCGACGCCGACCGGCACCGCGACCTGGCCGAGCGAGAAACGCCCGGAGGCGAGACCGATCAGGCCGCCCGCAAGGCTGAGCACAGTGATGATCTTGCCGCCCGAACCTTCGAGGAAGTCGGTGAACTTGGTCAACGCGGGATCGAAGGTGGTATCGGCCCCGGCAAAGGCGGCACCGGCGCAGGCCAGCGCCACGCAGGCGGGAAGAATGTAGTCGCGGCCGCGAGCCCCGTTGGGCGAGCGCTGCTGGACCGGAAGGGCAGTCTTGGTGGTCATGGATGGAAACTCCGAGGATTGAACATCAGCCAGCGATGCGTTCGCTGTATGTTCTTTCCTCTCCCCGGAGCCGGGCTGTAGGAAATCGGGAATTGGATTTTGGGGCTTTCGACCAAGCAAAAAGCGACATCGGGAGGTGCGATGCACGGGATTCGCGCAGGCTGATCGCGCAACAGCGCTGACTGTGCCGGCATCTGAGCGAAGAGAGCCGCGATATGCGCGCAGGCGACCGAAATTCGCGCGAATCGTCGGAGGAAGCTGATCGTTCCTTCCTCTATGTTCTCTAAATGTTCTTTTTGTTTTCCTACAGGCTTCCTTCGCGGTTAGCCGGAGAGTCGATCACTCTGGAGATAAGGATTCGTCGATGACCAACATGGCGCTCTTTGCCGAACAACAGGTTCGCGCCGACCTCGCCCGGCTGCTTTTGGCCGCCGTCGAAGCCAGCGGCCGTGCCCGCTGCGACATCGCTCGCGACGCGCAGATCCATAAGGATGCCCTGCGCCGTGTTCTTGCGGGCGAACGCTCGGCCAGCCTCGGCGAAGCCTTGCGCATTCTTGCCGCGAGCGGCGTCGCGCCGCACGCACACCTGCTCCTGTTCCTCGTCAGCGGCGGCGATCACGCGATTGCGTGGCTGCAATCGGACCTCGCGCAATTCTTCGAGGACTTTTCCGGCGAACTGCCTTCAGCGCTCGAGCGTGTCTTGGGCAACCAGGTTCACGATGTGAAGCCGCGCTGGGCCAAGGGGACCGCGCACCGCGTCGCCCGCTTGCTCTCCGACCACATCGACGAGCTCGAACGCAAGGATGCGCTGCTTGGCGATGTCTTTGCCGGTGCCGAGGGAGGCCATCGTGGGTGAAGAGATAGACAAAGGAGCGACCGAAACCCGGCGGGTGACGCGGCTCATTCGCCTGCCCGAAGTTCAGCATCGCGTCGGGCTTGGCCGTTCGACAATCTATCGCTGGATGGCCGAGGGCAAGTTTCCGAAGCCCGTGCAGCTGGGTGGATATGCGGTCGCATGGGCAGAAGACGAAGTGGAGGCCTGGATTTCGGACCGCCTGAAGTGACCGCTTATTGGTCTGGAGCTGACTGGTTGGAGGCGGACGTGCCATCGACAGGGGCAGTCAAAGGCATCCTTTGCGCGGTCGCCGGATCGAAGCAGTCGGCCCGATACCCTCGAGTATTGGGAGCGCTCGTCGCTGCAAGAACCGAGCTGATTTCGGAAGCCACCGGCGCCTATTAAGGAACATACAATATTGAGTAGGTCGAGCCGATCATGACAAAGTGCATCGAACAAGATTTCCCGTGTCAAAATCAAGAGTACGATGCGTTCGATCAAATAGCGCTCTTAGAACTAAGCCAGCCAATTTCTGCCCATGAGTTGGTGAACGAGAGCGCATTTTGTGCGGAACTGCCGGTCGACGACGAACTTCGTATTGGGAACATAACGTACAAGCTCTATCTTAAATTCCTCCGTGGTCAGACAGGCCTCTATCACCTGTGGGTAGACTATGACGCCTGCGACGACCATGGCAATTACACGATGTTATGCGTGTATGTCGGGAAAGGGTTTGCTGAGCTTCGCGTTGATAGCCACGTCAAAAAAATGGCCGAAGAATGCCCAGCTATACGTGACATTCACCAGCATGGAGAATCGTCTCTTTAAGTACTACGAGCAATTGTTTCTCGATGTGTACGATTTCGAATTAAACAACATTGAGAATTCTGGCGCAGAACATCTGTTTGCGGTTTGGGATGAGGAACGCCATCACTTGGAAACGCACTTGAATGAGGTTTCCAATCTGAGCAAAATTCAAAGTTTCGACGACTGGTAAGAAGTCGTAATCCGACCGGCCTCAGGTCGAACGAACTCCAGTCTACAGCCCACGCCGTTACCGGTCTGGACGTCTGGTGTTTTGGCGCAGAGCGGCGGCTATATTACACCCCAAAAGCGACCGCCGAGCACGAATATGGCCGCATGATTCTTCAAGAGATCGCACACCTGCGTGGAGCAATGAGAGCTTCCGGATCAGATCGGCTTAATGCCTTCGAATTGGACATCGGCAGCGTGTCCCCGCCAGATGGGCCTTTCAACGTTTTCCGCCAACGCAAAGCCAAAAGATGCGAAATTCCCCAAGTGACTGAGAGCTTCGCATTGCTTAGCGATGGCCTCTACGTTGCTCGGGATCTGAGCCACCTTTTCTGGATATCGCGCTGCTCGTACGATTACCCACTCGGGTCCATTGTCTCCGACAAATCAGATGTTCGGATCGACGTTGGGATTTGAGTGAGTGGACATGATCTCGAAACCCTTCCTTTGGAGCCATTGCTTGACAACTTGAACTGCAAAATCAAGTAGTTCCCAGTCGGTAACCTCAATGAGTTCATCTGAGGCCAGGGAAAACGGATCGACCGATTGCGCGTTTCTAAGGTCGATCAAGCCCCAACCGCCCAACTGCGGTTTCCAGCCTGTCAGCGTCCTTCCCATCGGCCAGAGGTGACCTTCCCCCCGAAAAGTGGTCCGTTTTGAGAGTTAGGATTTCGGCTATTTACGGCTTGAAAGGGGCTGATGAATGGCACGGAAGAGATACACGCCGGAACAGATTATCGGGATACTGCGTGAGGCCGAAGTTCGGCTCTCGCACGGAGAGAAGATCGGGGAGATCAGCCGATCGCTGGGGATTTCGGAGCAGAGTTACTATCGCTGGCGACGCGAGTACGGTGGGCTGAAGGTCAGCCAGGCTCGGCGATTGAAGGATCTCAAGAAGGAGAACCAGCGGCTCAGGAAGGCGGTGTCTGATCTTACGCTCGATGCGCTGATCCTGAAGGAGGTTGTCGAGGGAAAGTACTGAGCCCTTCACGGCGTCGGCTGGCCATCGACCATGTGCAGGAGGCATTGGATATCTGCCAGCGCCGTGCCTGCCGGGTCGTTGCCCAGCACCGCTCGACCCAGCGCAAGCTGCCCGCACCACCAGCCGACGAGAAGCCGCTGACAGCTGCAATCATCCGGCTGGCCCAGCAATATGGTCGCTACGGCTATCGCCGGATCACGGCGCTGCTGCGCAATGAAAGTTGGTTGGTGAACGCCAAGCGGGTCGAGCGGATCTGGCGCCGTGAAGGGCTCAAGGTTCCGCAGAGACAGCCAAAGCGCGGGCGTCTGTGGTTCAACGATGGATCATGCGTGAGGCTGCGTCCGCAATATAGTGGCCATGTGTGGAGCTACGACTTCGTCATGGATCGCACCCATGACGGCAAGGCCTTCCGCATGCTTACCGTGATCGACGAGTACAGCCGCCAGTGCCTGGCGATCCATGTCCAGCGCAAGCTCAAGAGCGATGATGTCCTGGCCGTGCTGACCGAGCTGTTCCAACGCCATGGTCCGCCTGATCACATCCGTAGCGATAATGGCGCTGAGTTCACTTCTCATGCCGTGCGCGACTGGCTCTGGCGGATTGGTGTGAAGACTCTCTACATCGAACCCGGATCACCATGGGAGAATGGCTACAACGAATCCTTCAACGGCAAGCTCAGGGATGAGCTTCTCAACGGGGAGATCTTCTACACTCTGAAGGAGGCAATCATCCTGATCGAGCGCTGGCGTATCCACTACAACACCGTCCGGCCACACTCTTCGCTGGGCTACCAGCCGCCGGCCCCACAAACGATCTTGCCTCGTCCTGCCATGCTGCCTTACGCTGCGCTCCAGGCCGCCCAGCAGGGCGACCCCAACCGCCGGAACTCTAACTTAACCGGTGGACCACCCTGATGGGGCAGGTCAGCAGCATGGTGGCGGCAGGCACCGCTTCGGCAGGTTTCTGTTCGGTCATTTCCACTCTTCTCCCTTGATGTAGCCAATATCGGTGCCGGGCGGCCGTGGTCTAAGCGTTCATTGTGTGTGGTCTTATCAGTTCCATCTAGGAATGAGTGCTATTCCCGCGAAAGCCAGAACAATTCCTGCCAGTAACAACGATTGGTCGGCCAGCAATGCGGCAGAGATGATCAACGCTGCCACCACCGGACCCTTGACGGGGGTGCTGCGGTCCTCTTCCCGCGTCAGATGGTTCAGACTGGCTGGGTCGATGGATACCTGAATCGTACCTGATCGAGCGACCGAGGCAACGTTATCGATTAGCTCGGGCAGCGATGCCGAGAAATCAAGCAGGCCACTGCGGACCTTGGCCAAATGATCCCGCGCGGCTCCGATCGAAAATCGCTCGGCAAACAATTGCATCACGATCGGCTTCGTTTCTTCGGCGATATTGTAGTCCGGCGCCAAAGAGCGAACGAAGCCCTCTGCGGTCAGCAGGGTGCGCAGCAAAATAGCGAGGTCGGGCGGCAATACGAGGCGATAATCGCGCAACAATCCGAAAACCCGATCGAAAATTGCCGCGAATTCTATCCCGGCAAGAGCTGTGCCGCTAAATTCCGCGATCAGCTCATCCAGGTCCATCACCAATTGCGCGCGATCCACGAGTGGATTGCCTGCCCAGTCGAGCAGCAGATCGGCCACCTTGTCTATCTGTCCGTTCGCGATAGCGAAAATCAGTCGGACGATTTCCTGACGCCGCGCGCCGCTGAGAAAGCCGACCGAGCCGAAATCGATGAAGCCTACCTGGTTCCCTTCCATCCAGAAGACGTTGCCGGGATGCGGGTCGCCATGAAACTCTCCATTGAGAAGGATCATCCGTAGCACTGCATCGGCATAGCGCTTCGCGAACTGGGCATTCCCTGCCGGATCAGTTGCCGGGTGCCGCGACGCGGGCTTTCCGCCCAGGGCTTCCTGCACATTGATCGTCAAGCCTGTGAGTTCCCAGTGGATCGCGGGCGTCTTCACCCCAAGCATCTCCAGATAACCGCCAATCCTTTCACAGGCACGTGCTTCTGCCGCCAGGTCCATCTCCCGCGCTAAATTCTTGGCGAATGTCTGAAGGAATTCCACGGGTCGATAGCGAGCAATGTCGCTTGACCGACGCTCGGCGAGGCCCGCGAGCCGTGTCAACAGCCTCATGTCCGCCTCGATCCTGGACGCCATGCCGGGTCGGCGGATTTTCACGATAGTCTCGCTTCCGTCCAGCAGGGTTGCGACATAAGTCTGCGCGATAGAGGCTGAGGCGATCGGGTTTCTCTCGAAAGCGGCGAATTCACGTTCCCAGTCGCTGCCCCAAGCCGATACAATCACCGGTTCGATCTTATCGAACGGCAGCGGTTCCACCTGGTCGTGGAGAGTGCCGAACGCGGAAATCCAGGGTTGTGTAAACAGATCGCTTCTGGTCGCCAGGAGCTGGCCAAGCTTTATTCCGACAGGGCCGACATCGCGCAACAGCGCCACCACCGATGCAGGACGCAAGTCCTCGGTATCTGGCTCATTCTCCGAAACCGGCATAAAGCCAAGCAAGCTTCCGAGATTTTTCAGACCGTGCCGGGCGAAAATCTGACCGAGTTCTGCTAGCCGCGTCAGTTCACCGACACTGTTTTCCAGATCATGCTTCATCGGCTTTCTTCGCAAGTGTCAGCCTGCTTCTGATTCTCCGCAACTTTTCGAAGCATCGTACGCAGGAGGTCGATTTGAGGCGCAGACATTCCCTTCCAGAGAATTTCGTGGAGTCGATCAGCCGCTTCGCGCAGTTCCGGCCAGATGGTTCTTACTTGCTCGGTGAGGTGGAGGTTCCAAACCCTTCGATCGTGCGCCGCCCGCTCTCGCTCGATCAAACCTTTTTCAACCAAAACTGCGACAGCCTGTCCTATCGTCGCCGATTCAAGCTCGAGCAGGCGAGAAATCTCGGTCTGTGTTAGCGTAGGTTCTCGCAACAAGGACGCGATGATCCGCCATTGTGTTTGATTGAGGTCGAGCCCCACGATCAGAGCGTCGAAGGTCCGCCGAGCGGTCCTGTTCACCTCTTCTAGCAAATAAAGGATGTCATCCTTTTCGTTGGGGGCGTAATCACGTATCTCATCTTTCGGCATATGCTTATCCATAGCGCTATCTTGGAAGGCTCGCGCATGCCTGGCGTGTTCAAGCTCAGCGTCAACCATATTCGCTAGCAGTGCCGCCATGCAAACACTCGCTGATTTCACGCTACAGCAGAAACTGAATCCGATGGTCGCTCAAGCTGATAAGGAACCGAACGGCGCTGGGTGAGTGCGGGGGCTCCGGCCACCTCGCCTGCCACGACTGCCGGGATGTTATGATCGCATGCGCTCGGCGTCCCTCATCTGAGCATCAGACCCCCTGAAGGGCAAACGCGGGCGTGAACGCGGGGCATGGGCTCGATTTCGAGTGATTATGGCTCGCTGCCCAGATTGTCATGCATCCTAGCCAGCGATCCGCGTAAGCGCTCCAGTTCCCCAAAACGGATCCCCCCGAGCAAGCGAGCATACATTGCATCAGCTTCTACTCGCATCTTGGGAAGTAGCTCGATTGCGGCAGGGCGTAAATGAACCCGCCAAACGCGCCTGTCGTTCTTCGCGCCTGCGTCTTTCCACCAGCTCAAGTTCTTCCAGGCGATCAATAGTCTGGCCGATGCTAGCGCGCTCTAGCTTCAGTTCCCGAGCCAGCTCTGTCTGGGTCATGCCTGGGCTCCGAAAGATAAGCCAATATACTCCATTGCGTCCGCGTGAGCCCGAATTGTTCAACCGAAGAATCGGCGGTCCTGCGCAAACGCCGGGTCACTTCCTCCATAAGAAAGAACAGCCGATCGGTATCGGTGAGGGAACTTGCCCCCCTTTGTATCCGCGTCATAGCCCGTCATGGCAGCCATCTAGGGCAACCTACCATAGCGGATCAGGAAATAAAGCCGTTTACTGTAAATCGATTTACAATATGAGGTTGCGGTATGCAGTCGCAAACTTTCCATATCGGGGGAGATGGTGGCATCTCCATAGCAGCCGAAGCGACCGGAAATGCCGATGCTTTACCGGTCTTGCTCGCGCATGGGGGCGGCCAGACCCGTCACGCATGGAAACGTGTCACAGCCGATCTCGCCAATGCGGGATTTCGTCCGATCGCAATTGATATGCGCGGTCATGGCGACAGCGAATGGTCTGCCGAGGGCGCTTACGAAACGCGCGACTTCGCTTCAGATCTCGTTGCGATCGCTTCAAAAATGGACCGCAAGCCAGCGCTCGTCGGGGCCTCCCTTGGCGGGTTGGCCGGACTGATCGCCGAAGGACACCTTGCGCCGGGCCGCTTCGCGTCGCTCACTCTCGTCGACATCGCGCCGCGTATGGAGACGGGGGGCGTTATGCGCGTAGTCGGCTTTATGGAGGAGCACGTGGAGACCGGTTTCTCTTCACCGGACGAAGCGGCAGAGGTCATCGCGCGCTACATGCCACATCGCCGCAAGCGCGGAGCCGGCAAGGGCTTACGGCGCTATCTGCGAGAGAAGGAAGACGGCCGCTACTACTGGCATTGGGATCCGGCCTTTATCCGCAACATCACACTAGCCAAGCGAAGCGATCCGGCTCATCAGGAACGCCAGTTTGATGCGCTGAACGATGCAGCCAGCAGGCTTTCGCTGCCATTGCATATTATTCGCGGCGGATCGAGCGATCTGGTTTCCGAAGACGCGGTCGCGCAATTGCTCGAACTTGTTCCACACGCTGAATACACCGACATCGCAGAGGCAACACATATGGTGGTTGGCGATGCCAACGATGCCTTTTCGGCAGCGATACTCGATTTTCTCAAGCGTAATCACAGTCCGCAGGGAGCCGTTACATGACCGATAATCTGACAAGGATCGATCCTAAGCGCCTCGAAGAGATCCTGCAGATTGCCCCGTTTCACCGGTGGCTTGGCCTCACTTTACGGTCATGCTCGAACGAGCAGCTTGAACTGGAGATGCCTTGGCGCGACGAGATCGTGTCAAACCCGGCAATCGGTTCAGCGCATGGCGGCGTGCTCGCCTCTCTGATCGATTTAACCGGGCTCTACACCTTATTGTCGCAAGGTACAGGGGCCAAGGCGACCGCCGATCTGAGGGTCGACTACCACCGCCCGGCAACCTCGGGACCACTCGTAGCATCGGGCAAAATAATCAAGATCGGTAAAAATATCTCGGTCGCTGAAACACGTGTATACGGTCCTACTGGCAACCTTTTGGCTAGCGGCCGCGGTGCCTACGTATGCTAACAGCGTTATCCTAATGGAACTAACTGCAGGGCGAAAATTAGCAGGTCTGTTCCTCGAAGACCTGCAAAATAGTCCCACGACTTTCAGAGCGAATTGCGTCGCGATAGCCGCCTTCCAATGAGTGACGTGACCCCCTGATCTTCCCCCCAGCCGGGATTAGAGCCGAGCTGCGTTGATGCGTATGAGCGCGGTTGAAGCAATGGGCTGCGCAGCGGAGCCCGTAGGGCGTGGCGAAGCAGGCCATTGCTTATCTAGTTCGGCGGCGAACGCCGCCGATGTCGCGTAGCCAAGGGATGAGGGCGGTCTCTCTCGGTTGTAGTCTTCCACCTGACCTGCCCCATCAGGGTGGTCCACCGGTTAAGTTAGAGTTCCGGCGGTTGGGGTCGCCCTGCTGGGCGGCCTGGAGCGCAGCGTAAGGCAGCATGGCAGGACGAGGCAAGATTGTTTGTGGGGCCGGCGGCTGGTAGCCCAGCGAAGAGGGATTCATGCAGCGAACACCGCTGCCGGCCTCTCCCTATCACATCATCGACGATATTGAGCACACGGAACTTTTGTTCGGACGCCACCTAGTCGTGAGCAAATAAAAGTTCGAAAAAGAGGGCTCGACACAGCGAAGCGCCGAACCCTCTTGCAATTAGCGAGTAAGTTTAAAACTTGCCGCGCACGGTGATGCCGTAAGTCCGCGGTTCCGCAAGAAAAGCGGAGAACGTTTGTTGCGGAGCCACGAAAGGCGTGTTGAAGGCCACCTGCGTATACCCAACGTCAAACAAATTATTGACCCATCCCTCGATCGCGAAGCGATCCGCAATATTGGTCAGACCCACACGCCCGTTCACTACGACGAAGCTGTCCTGTTCCTTGCCGAAGAGCAGGTCGGAGCCGGTGTTGTAATCACCAGCCATACGAGCGTTCACGAAGACCAGGCCTTCGAGCCCACTGTCGCCGATTGGCGGCGTCCACGTAAGCGACGATGTTGCCACGATCTCTGGTGCATTCGACAGGTTGTCGCCTGGCAGCAAGCGTAGTGCGGGGTCGAGCGGTGCCCCGGTATCGTCCCCGATAAGATTGTCTTCAAAGCTCGTATCAGAATAGGTGACGCCAAGGGTAATATCCAAATCACGAGCGGGCCGTAGATAGGTTTCGATCTCGACACCTTGAGCGATCACACCTGGTGCAACTTCATCGGAAGAGCATGCACCGGTTGTCGCGCTTGCGTCTCTGTCGGCCCCGCCGAGATCGCTATCGCAACTATTGACCGTCTGCACAATGTAGAACGCCCCATTGAACGTGTTCAACTGGAAGTTACTGAACTCTTGCCGGAAGCCTGCAATGCTAACCCCGAACTCGCGTGTCGAGTATTTGAGGCCGATCTCATATGCATCGACTGTTTCTTCATCGAACTGCAGCGCGGCTGCCGAGATATTGGCCGGATCGAACGCAAGCGGATTTGACAGTGCAGACCTGTCGAGGTTGAAACCGCCCGCCTTGTAGCCGCGTGAATACGAACCGTAGACTAGCAGATCGGGAGTTGGCTTCCAGCTCAGGATAGCCGTGCCGGTAAACTCCTCCTCTTCGCGCGAGTCTTCGAGAGAAACTCCATCGAGCTCCGATGTCGAATTGCCTTGGCAGGAAAGGCTGATGATACCACCGGCCAGAGGTGCCAAAGTCGGAACACCCAGAAAGCCTCCGAGCAGATTGCGGTTTGTCGGACAAACCGTGTTGTCGTTGCGGAAAGTTGCGTCGAAGTCCTTGGTTTCGTTTGTATAACGAAGCCCCAGCGTCAAATCGAGCGTATCCGTGATCGCAAAGATATTATGCGTGAAGAACGCGAAGTTCTCACTCGTCTGATTGTAGACCTCGCTGACCGTTCCCAAATCGCTGATGCTTGCAAGGTTGTTGATACCTGCGAGGATCGCCGGGGTTGCAGCGCCGAATGCCGGGCTTCCGGTCAGCGTACCGTCCAATGCCGCCACGTTGGCACCCAGGCAATTGGAAGCCCCCGGATTGACCAAAGCCGGGTTGATCGCGATAGCGATGCGGCACGCTACGAAATTGCCGTACTGGGTGCCGAACCGCAGATTGTCACGCACCTGCAGTTCTTCATTGGCGTAATACGCGCCGATCAACCAATCGAGTTTGCCATCGAAGGCCTCACCGGTAAGGCGCAGTTCCTGAGTGAATGTTTCAAAGTCTCGAGCAAGAGCATTCTCGGTCGGAGCGCGGTAGAGAATATCGACAGTAGTGTAATCGGTGTCAGATCCCTGGCTGTTGGCATATTCACGGTAGCCCGTGATAGACGTCAACGTGACGTTCCCGAAATCCCAATTGATCTCAGCGGAAATACCGTAGTCTTCGGTTTCGCCTTCATAGCTTCTGCCCGGCGTAGGGTACAGGTCGCGGTTGAATGTGTCTTGGGTGAGGGCACGCGGATCCTGCCCAAGCGCAAGCAACACGGGAACGATCGGATTTGCGGTACTCGTCAGGGCGGCCCCATCCGATGGCCTCGTAAAGGGATCAAATCCAGCGCTGATCCGTGCAAGCGGAGCAAACTCGGGCTGGACGAACGTCGCGGCACAGCACGCTTCGTCCTTTTTGGAATAATCCCCGACAAGGCGAATGGACAGGTCGTCATTGGGTTCGAACAGGAGCTGACCGCGGACCAGATAACGATCGCGATTGTTGATCGTCCCGCCGTTGGTAATATCGTTGTAGAAGCCGTCGCGCTCAAAGTAAACGCCGTCCACACGCGCAGCTACGGTGTCGCCAAGCGGAGCGTTTATGCCACCTTCGACGCGGATCGCATCATAGTTGCCATAAGTGAAGGCCCCGTATGCGCTGAAATCGAACTCGGGCGGTGCGGTGTAGATATTGATCAGGCCTGCCGATGAGTTCCGCCCGCCCAGAGTACCTTGGGGACCGCGAAGGATTTCGACCCTGTCGATAGGGCCGAGCTCACTCAGGGCGCTTCCCGAACGAGAGCGATAGACTCCATCGACAAAAACCGCGACCGAACTTTCCAGACCAGGGTTGTCGCCGACCGTGCCGATACCGCGAATACGCGCGGAACCGTTAGCTTCGTTGCCGGTGGAAGACACCAGCAGGGACGGTGCAACCTGGTTCAGCTCACGTATGTCGCTGGCGCCCGAATTCTGGAGGGTTTCTCCGGAAACAGCTGACACGGCGACTGGAACATCCGCCAAGACCTGCGATCGCCCTTGCGCGGTAACAATGATTACGTTTTGGTCTTCGACATCGGCCCCTTCAACCAGATCCGCATCGGGTTCGCCAACATCCTGGGCGAAGGCGGCTGTCGGTGTGAAGGCAAGTGCCGCTGCCAATGCACTAAGGGCGCAATGGTGGCGTGATGGAAATCTTTTCATGTGCCTCTCCTCTAAGAATGTGCCCCATCCTAGGCACTAGTCGATGTTAGAAACGATGCCGATAAGCGCGTTTCATTTCAAGACTTGGTAGATGAATTGACGGATTATTTCACATTGTCGACAAGCATGTGGCAAAAATGCCATGCAGGTCACTACATGCAGGTTTCTAGTAGCCAGAAAGCTTGGAAAATCGGTCCTTTAACCAGCTCGACGAACCGAAGCTCTGCTCCAGCACGCGGGCGCGCTTGAGATAGAAGCCGACGTCGTACTCATCGGTCATGCCGATCCCGCCGTGCAGCTGGATGCCCTCGTTTGCCATGGTGTGCATAACGCGGTTGGCTTCCGTCTTGGCGATGGTCGCCGCGCGCGCCACGCCGAAGCCGGCATCGACGGCTTGCAGGCCCGCCTCGACCGCGCTGCGCATCTGGGCGAGATCGGCGAAGAGGTCCGCCATGCGGTGTTGCAGCGCCTGGAAGCTCGCCAGCACCTGGTTGAACTGCACGCGCTGCTTCAGATAGTCGAGCGTGTCGTCGAACACTTGCTGCGCCATGCCGAGCATTTCGGCTGCGGTGAGCACGCGCGCGCGGTCGAGCACGTCATCGAGCAGGCTGTCGCCGCCATTGGCGAGCTTCTCCGCCGCCGCGCCGTCGAAGGTGACGTCGGCATGGCTGCGCTGGTCGGTCAGCTTGCGGGTGGTGAGCGCGACGCCGTCGCCTTTCTCGACCAGGTAAAGCCCGTCCTTCGCCGCGACGACGAACAGGTCCGCACCATGCGCTTCATGGACGAAGGCCTTGGTGCCGCTCAGCTTGCCGTCGGACACACTGGTCTCGATCTTCGCAGGATCGTGGCTCGGCCCTTCGTCGACGGCGAGGGTGGCGATGGCCTCGCCGCTCGCCAGCCTGGGCAGCCACCTGGCCTTCTGCTCGTCGCTGCCGCCAAGAACGATCGCCGAGGCGGCGACGGTGTTCATCACCAGCGGGCTGGCGGTGAGCGTCTTGCCGAGTTCCTCGACGACGAGGCCCGCGGACAGGAAGCCGAAGTCCGACCCGCCATGCTCTTCGGGGATGATGACCCCGGCCCAGCCCATCTGCGCCATCGTCGCATAGGCGTCGCGGTTGAAGGCTTCGGGCTCGCCGCTGGCGCGGACCTTGCGGAATTCGGTGACCGGGCTTTCGTTGACGGCCCAATCGCGCGCCATGTCGCGCAGCATTTCCTGTTCTTCGTTGAGAACGGCCATTGTCCTTGCTCCCCTCTCTTACTGGTGGTCGAGCATGCCGAGCACGCGCTTGGCAATGATGTTGTTCTGGATTTCGGTCGAGCCGCCATAGATCGTCGTGGCCTTTCCGAAGAGCCACGCGCGCACGGCCCCGAGCTCGCCGTCCGAAAAGCCGTCGCCTTCCCAGCCGAGGCCCTGCAACCCGCGGATTTCGATCAGCAATTCGCTGCGTTCCTGGCTCAGCTTGGTGCCGAGCTTCTTGAGCACAGAGCTGATTTCGGAGACGCCGCCAGCTGCCTTGCTCTCTTCCATCGCGCGGCGCGCGGTGAGCAGGAAGCTGTTCCAGCGGATTTCGAAATCAGCGATCTTGTCGCGCAGCACCGCATCGGCGAGTTCGCCGTCGGCGCCCGTCGGCTGGTACTTCTTGGCGATATCGCCAAGGCTCTGGCCCATGAGTCGGGCGAGGCTGCCGCCGCCCGAGATGTTGGTGCGCTCGTGCTGCAGAAGGCGCTTGCCGATGGTCCAGCCCTGGCCTTCCTCGCCGACGAGGTTTTCCTTCGGGACCTTCACGTCGGTGAAAAAGGTTTCGCAGAACGGGCTGGTCCCGCTGATCATGGTGATCGGGCGGACTTCGACGCCGGGCGTGTCCATGTCGATCAGCATGAAGCTGATGCCCTTGTGCTTGTCGCTCTTGTCGGTTCGTACAATTGCAAAGCACTTGTCGGCCCATTGGCCGCCGCTGGTCCAGGTCTTCTGGCCGTTGACAAGGTAGTGGTCGCCCTTGTCCTCGGCAAAGGTCTGGAGGTTCGCGAGGTCAGAGCCGGCATTGGGTTCCGAATAGCCCTGGCACCAGCGGATTTCGCCGCGGCAGATCGGCGGAATATGCTCCTGCTTCTGTGCCTCGTTGCCGTATTCGAGCAGCGTCGGGCCGAACATCATGACGCCCATGCCGCCGATCGGGTTGTAGGCACCCGCCTTGGCGAATTCCTGGTCGATGATCTTGGCCTGCGCCTTGGTGAGGCCGCCGCCGCCGTATTCCTTCGGCCAGGTGGGGGTGCCCCAGCCGCGCGCGCCCACGGCTTCGCGCCACTTGGTCTGCGCCGGCGTTTCATTGGTGGGGCCGTCCACGCCGGCCAGCGCGTTCGACTGGCCCTTGAGTTCGGCGGGAAAATTGTCCGCCAGAAACTGCTGCACTTCCGCGCGGAAGGCGTCTTCGTCGGTCTGGGTTGCGGGCTCGATTTGTGTGGCCATGGGTGTTTTCTCGAAGAATCAAGGAAAGACAGATAAGAATGTAGGCTACGGGGACGAGGATCCCTCCGTCAGTATTGTTGTTCGGGTAGGTGAAGAACCAATCCATCCAGCATCGGCTTCATCGGAATCTGACAGGCAAGGCGACTGTATTCAGTGGTGCCTTCGGCGAACTGCAAGAGGTCGGCCTCCATTCCATCATGCATAAGCCGACCCACCTTGTCGATCCATTCGGGATCGACATGCACATGACAGGTCGCGCAAGCACATACCCCTCCGCAATCGCCATCGATACCCGGCACGTCATTGTATAGCGCCGCTTCCCTGGCTGTCTCGCCTTCTTCTATTTCGACCTCCCGTCGCTCACCATCGCTAGCCACGAACGTAATTTTGATCATCTTGAACTCCGCATTTCGATCTCGAGAGTCAGCGGGCGCGGAGCCGCACCGGCAGCCTGGTGATTCCGCGGACGAGGTTTGAAAAAAGACGCTCTGGTTCACCCGTAACCTCGACCCGGGAAAAGCGCTTGTGAATTTCTTCCCAGATGATCCGCAGCTGCAGTTCCGCGAGCCGGTTTCCCATGCAGCGGTGAATGCCATAGCCGAATGAGAGGTGATGGCGCGGATTTTTGCGGTCGATGATGAACTGGTCCGCGCGCTCGATAGCACTCTCGTCGCGGTTGCCTGACAGGTACCACATCACCACCTTGTCGCCCTTCTTGATCTGTTTGCCGCCGATCTCCCAATCTTCCAGCGCGGTGCGGCGCATATGAGTGAGGGGGGTCTGCCAACGGATGATTTCCGGAACCATTTTGCTAATGAGCGAAGGATCCGCGTCGAGTTTCGCGTACTCGTCCGGGCTTTGGTTCAAGGCGAGCACGCCGCCGCTGATGGAATTGCGTGTTGTGTCGTTTCCACCGACGATCAGCAGCATAAGATTGCCGAGAAACTCGAGGAACGGCATGTCGCGCGTGGCGGGAGAATGAGCCATCATCGAGATGAGGTCGTTCTTCGGCTCCTCGTTTATCCGTTCGTCCCACAGAGTCTTGAAATACATCGCGCAACCGATGAGTTCTTCGCGCCGCGCCTCGTAGGATTCGACGATCCCGGTTTCAGGTGCCGCAGTTGCTACATCGGACCAGCGCGTCAGCTTGCGCCGCTCCTCCCAAGGGAAATCAAACAAGGTTGCCAGCGTCATCGTCGTCAACTCGATCGCAACCTTATCCACCCAGTCGAAATCTTCGCCAATCGGGAGTTCATCGAGAATCTCTCCCGCGCGCTTGCGGATGATCGGCTCGAGCAGTTGCAGGTTGGACGGAGCCACTGCCGGAGTCACCGCCTTGCGCTGCTGATCGTGCTTGGGCGGGTCCATCGCTATGAACATTTCAAGTTCGAGCGCGCCTTCCACCGAATGCATGTCCTGGATTGCAATTCCGCCTAGCTTCGCTTCCGAAGAGAAGACCTTATGATTGGTGTCCACCGCCATGATGTCGTCGAACTTGGTAATGGACCAGTAAGGGCCGACATAGCTCTCGCGGCAGTAGTGGACAGGTTCTTCGGCGCGCAACCTGTCAAAAAATAGACCGATGGTATCGTTCTGAAACAGGCTTGGCCGGGCCACGTCGATTTCCTCGATCGGAATTGACGCGATCCTCGCCGCGGCATCCGGCTCGGCGATCTGGCTGTCCATAAGAACTATTCCTTCTACATCTCAGGCCTGATCGGCCTTCAGTCATCCTTAAGGGAGACATCTCGTGCAGTCAATAAATCGTATACTCTTTTAGTCCCTTGCAGACACCAATCCCATCGGATAGTGTGCCGATCCAACGAAGGTTTGCTAATATCCTTATACTTTTTATTCGAGAGGTGCGGGTGTGCTGATGAGTGGCGGATGTCAGCGGTGAAGAAGGCCAAGCGTGCCCTTTCTCTTGCGCAAAGCATCGTGCGGGACATCGAGGCGGGTCGCCATAACCCGGGTGACAGGCTTCCGCGCGAGGATGAAATGCTCGCGCGTTACGAGGTTGCGCGCGCAACTTTGCGGGAGGCTTTGCGGTTCCTGGAATTGCAAGGGGTCATCCATCTCCAGCTCGGCCGTGGTGGAGGTCCCGTCGTAGCCCGTCCGCAGACCGGCGATTTTGCAAGCAGTTTGTCATTGATTCTGCATTTCATGGAAGCCGATTTGCGTGGTTTGCTTGAATTGCGCGAAGCAATTGCTCCCGATGTCGCAGGGTATGCAGCCCAGCGTGCAACTACCGCTGATCTCAGCGCGTTGGCAGGGTGTCTGGCGGAATTGAGGCATCATGAAGCCTCTGATCAATTCGAGGAACTTAATCGCAGATTTCACGACTTGTTGGGTTGGGCGAGCGGCAATCCGCTGTTCGGTTTGCTGACCTCTGCGATGCATCTGTTGACCCGCGAGTTTTCCCATTCGCTGGGATATTCGGCACAGGAACGGGCGGTGCAGATGAAGTTTCTGGTGCGGGTGCTCGAGGCAGTGCGGACTGGCGACAGCGCCGCGGCCCGTCAAGCAATGAGCCGGTTGGTGGCCGGCTCTGCCGTCTATCTTTCGGAGCGCAGCCCCGAGCTGGTCTCGCAGCGGGTGCGGTGGGGGCAGCTGTAGAATTTTCAATAGTTTGAGTGTGCGTTTAGGCAAGTGGCTGGAGAGGAAGAATGGCGTTGAAGAGCCGAATATGCGAAATGCTGGGGATCCGGTACCCGATCCTGCTTGCCGGGATGGGCGGAGCGAGCGTTCCGGCGCTGGCGGCTGCGGTTTCGAATGCCGGCGGGCTCGGGGTCCTGGGTGCCGCGGCGTGTTCGCCCGATCAGTTGCGTGACTGGATTCGCCAGACCCGGGAATTGACCGACAAACCTTTCGGTGTCGATACGCTGCTCCCCGCGTCGGTCAGGCGCGGCTCTGCCCCTCAAAGCGGTGCTGCACCCCAAAATCCCATGGATCTGATGGGTGAATATCAGCAGTTCGCGCGCGACTTCATGGATCGTGAAGAGCTTCCGGAGGTCGATGCTGCCGCCGCCATGCGGGCGGCGGGCGCGCCTGAAATGGGCAAGGGCGGCCCGCAGTTGTTCTCGAAGGAATTCTTTGAGGCGCAGATGGAAGTGGTGATCGAGGAAAAGGTGCCGGTTTATGCTGCCGGCCTTGGCAATCCTGAACCGTGGATGGATCGGCTCCATGCCAATGGCACCAAGGTCATGGCGGTGATCGGCAAGGTCAAGCACGCCGAACAGGTCGTCGGGTCGGGCATCGACATGATCGTCGCGCAAGGGCACGATGGCGGAGGTCACAACTCGCCGATCGGGACTATTTCCTTGATTCCCCAGGTGGTCGACGCCGTTGGCGATCGTGTTCCTGTCCTTGGGGCCGGCGGTATCTCGGATGGCCGGGGTGTTGCCGCTGCGATGATGCTGGGGGCAGAGGGCGCGTGGGTCGGCACGGCATTTCTCGCGACCGAGGAAGCGGGCATCGAGCGCTTCCAGAAAGAGGCGATCACCGAAAGCGGCGATGCCGATACGGTCGTTAGTCGATCGCTTACCGGCAAACCGGCGCGCATGATCCGTAACAAATGGGCCGACGCCTGGGTGCAGGCCGGAAAGGAGCCTCTGCCGATGCCCTATCAGTCGATGATCTCCGGCCCGGTCATGGCCTCCGGGATCAAGGCAGAGCGCAAGGATGTCATCCCCGGCTTCGCGGGGCAAGGCATCGGCCTGATCGATTCGATCCGGCCTGCCGCCGAAGTGATGCGCGACCTGGTCGATGGAGCCGAGAAGGCGTTGGCGTCCGCTGGCATCTACAAGTGAAGCGCAGGAGGCAAGAAGATGGCTTACGCCAAAGGTCATGAATTGCGCCGCCCCGTAGAGCCTCTCAGAGCGCTGGGGCAATGAGGCAGTTGATTGCCGACAGGGAGGATACGGCGCAGGTGTTCCGTATCGTCAAGGCATTGTCGGGCAATTCCTATTATCGGAATTTCAATCGCTTCATGAAGTCGAGCGATGGGCGGCGTATCGCTTCCGACCGGGCCGACCTACTTGAAACCTTGTGCGATCGCAAACGCCTTGCGACCTGTGCGTCTGGCACGCTTGGCCGAGCCTACCTCGATTTTGTTTACGGGGAGGGTCTGACAGCAGAAGGTCTGGCGGAAGCCAGCGAGGCCGGAGGTCTGGAGGACCTCGGCGACCCCGATGTTTCCCTCTATCGTCGGCGCCTTCGCGATTCGCATGACCTGTTTCATGTCGTCGCCGGATACGGCAGGGACGCACTGGGCGAATTGTGCGTGCTGTCCTTCGGAAACGCGCAATTCTATAATCACGGGATCGCTTTCATCTTGGGCGTCGGCATTCCCAAGATGAAACTGGAAGCTGCCCAGTTGCCAGTGGCGCGCGCTGCATTTGAAGCGTGGCGCCGGGGCCGGGCTGCAGCCGATCTGACCACCTTCTACTGGGAAGAAAATCTTGATCGTCCGTTGGAGGATGTCCGCCGCGGGTTGCGACTGCGTCCGCCGGAGACCTATCAGAGGGTGCGCGCTCTTTCCGAACAGCTCGAACGCGATTACCAGGCGGTCAGGCAGGCATGAGCTTAAGCGACAAATCGGCCATCACCGGAGTGGGCGAAACCGCTTTCGTGAAAGGCACCGAGAAAACCGCGGTCGACATGATGCTGGAAGCATCGCGCAAAGCCATAGCAGATGCAGGGCTGAAGCCGTCGGATATCGACGGCATGGTTCCTCCGCCGATCTACACCACCTCGGAAGAGATGGCGGCTAACCTCGGTATCGAAGTTCTGCGCTATGCCTCTACGGTCCACATGGGCGGGGCGAGCCCTACCACGGCACTCCAGAACGCCGCGATGGCAATTGCCAGCGGCTTATGCGACCATGTGCTGGTGACGCTCGGGTGGAACGGTTATTCCGCCTTGCGGCCCAAGCCTGGCGCACCGCCGACGCGGCCGATGAACATGAACACCCTGACGAATACGATCCAAGGCTATTACATTCCGTATGGCGTGTTCCTGCCGGTGCAGATGTATGCCTGGCTCGCCACCCGGCACTCCCGAATTTACGATATCGGCCCGGAAGCGATGGCGGCCGTTGCACTGGCGTGCCGTCGCCATGCGCAGATGAATCCGCAGGCCTTCACTTATGGCCGGGAACTGGATGCCGAAACCTACCATTCCGCGCGCTGGATATCCGAACCCTTTCGCCTCTACGATTGCTGTCTGGAGACTGACGGGGCATGCGCAGTCGTGGTTTCGCGAATGGACCGCGCCAGGGACATGCCGCATGTTCCCGTGAGCATCGCCGGTGCGGCTGAAGGGCATCCTTACCCCGCCGACGATATCCCTTCGCGTCCCGACCCCTTCAAGATCGGCCTGAGCTACGCCGCGCCGCGCGCGTTCGAAATGGCGGGGGTCGATCGCGAAGACATGGATTTTCTGCAGATCTACGACTGCTTCACCTACGTGGTTCTCCTGCAGCTGGAGGCCCTGGGCTATTGCGAACCAGGTGGACAGGCAGAGTTCGTCGCGAATGGCCAGATCGAGCTGGGCGGGCGCTATCCCGTCAACACCCATGGCGGCCTGCTGAGCGAGGCCCATGTTTGGGGACTGAACCATGTCGTCGAGGCGGTGCGTCAGTTGCGCCACGATTGTGGGAAGCGGCAGGTCGAAGGCGCCCAGACCGGCCTGGTGACCGGCTGGGGCGATCTGGGTGACGGCAGTATAGCGATTTTGAGGAGGTTTGCGTGAGCGACGAGAAAGATCTGCCGCCCAAGATGCGCCCCTCGGCGCAGGCCGCACCAGCCAAGCCAAAGCCGCGCCCGCAGGATCCGGTGGAGCAGGAATTCTGGAACCGGTGTCAGGACGGCAACCTTTACTTCCAGCAGTGCGAAGGATGCGGCAGTTTTCGGCATTTGCCGCGCTATATGTGCGCCCGATGCGGTTCTCCTGAGTGGTCGTGGGAGCGTAGCACCGGCAATGGCACGCTGTTTTCCTGGACGGTGACCCATCAGGCACTGCATCCCGCCTTCGCCGGCGAGATTCCCTTCATCGCTGCGGTGGTGGAACTGGAGGAGGGAGTGCGCATGGCAACCCGGCTGGTCGATTGCGCGCTCGACGAGCTTGAGCTCGATCTGCCGGTCACGCTGGATTTCGAGCCGATCTCCGAAGATTTTCGCCTGCCAGTATTCCGACCCGTCGCGATCGCGCGCGCAGAAGGATAGACCAAGATGGATCTCGACTACGGACCCCAGTATGACGTGTTTCGCGAGGAAGTGCGCCAGTTCCTGCAAACCCACGGTCACCGCGCACCCGATGGCCAAGGCCGTGCCGCGCGCCCTTCCCCCGAAGCCGTCGAATGGCAACAGCTGTTGATCCTGCATGGTTACACCGCGCGCACGATTCCCAAAGAATACGGCGGATACGGAGCCGAGCCGGACATCCTGAAATCGCGGATCATTGCCGAGGAATTTTCGCGCGCTGGCATCCCCGCAGGCCTTGCGAACCAGGGCATTTCCATGCTCGTTCCCACGCTGCTGGAACTCGGAACCGAAGCCCAGAAACGGCAATGGATCGAGCCGACCCTTAATGGCGAGATAGTCTGGTGTCAGGGATATTCGGAACCTGGAGCGGGATCGGACCTCGCCGCGCTCAAGACCAGCGCCCGCGTCGAAAATGGCGACTTTGTCATCAACGGACAGAAGATCTGGACCAGCACGGCCAAGCAGGCGGACATGATCTTTTGCCTTGTGCGGACCGAACCGGACGCGCCCAAGCACGGCAGCATCTCCTACTTGATCTTCTCGATGGACACACCAGGGATCGAGGTCCGACCACTCAAGACCATGACCGGTCATGCCGAGTTCAATGAAACGTTCTTTACCGACGTGCGGGTTCCCTTGGATCAGATCGTCGGGCAGCGCGGGCAGGGGTGGTACGTGGCCAATGCCACACTGGGCCATGAACGTGGCATGCTGGGCGACCCCGATGCACTGGAAAACCGGCTCCAGGCGCTGGTCAGGCTGATGCAAAAAGAACGCATCGGCCAGGGTTGCGCAATGGACAACGCCGTTCTGCGTGACCGGCTGGTTGCATTGCAAGCCGAAGTCGCGGCGATGAAATTCAACGGCATGCGCATCCTGTCGAACAGCCTTAGGGGGGATGCCGGCGGCATGGCGAAACTTGTCGTGAAGCTGCAGAGCTGTGAGCTCGCCCATCAGATTTCCGCGCTCGCGATCGACGCAATGGGCGAGATGGGCATACTCTATCACGGAAGCGAGCGCGAGCGCGAAGACGGTGCCTGGCAGTGGAACTACATGTTCCAGCTTGGTCTGATCATCGGTGGAGGCACCGCCCAGATCCAGAAGAACATCATCGCCGAACGCGGGCTGGAAATGCCGCGCGAACCCAAGTTCGCAACGCCTCCCGCGGCCGAACAGGCGACGGCCGTTGCAAGCGGGCAGAATAAGGGAGCCGCCTGATGGATTTCGGACTTTCGCAAGACCAGGAGATGCTCTGCGACGCGATCAGCCGCACTCTTGCTGATACTTGTCCGCTCGATCATGTGCGCGAATGCGCGGAGGGCTCGGTTCCCTTCAGCGACAACGTGCGTTCGGCGCTGGGCGAAATCGGCATTTGGGGAATGATGGTTCCCGAGCAACATGACGGGCTCGGGATGACAATGCTCGATGCCGCCGTTGTGGCCGAGCAGCTCGGCTATGCCGTCGCGCCGGTGCCTTTTATCGGTGCCCATGTACTGGCACCCCTTGCGCTGGCACAGGGCGGTAGCGAGGAGTTGAAGGCGCACTGGCTGCCGAGGATAGCGAAGGGCGAGGCGCAAATCGCCGTCGCGATCGCGGAAACGGTGGAGATCCGGGACCGGGCAGGCGTGGACTTCGACGGCGCAAAGCTCGACGGAACGGCTTTGTTCGCGCTCGACTTCCTGGAAGCCGACGCGTTTCTGGTAGCCGATACCGCCGGTCGTATGCACTCCGTAGCTGGCGATGCTGCGGGTCTGGAGAAGGTTGCTCTCAAAACGATCGACCGCACCCGGAGCGTAGGGGAGCTGCGGTTTTCTGGCGTAGCGGGCGAGGCTCTCGCGGACGATGGTGGGGCCACAGTCAGGCGCCTGCGGGACGCCGGCCGGGTGCTCCTGGCCGCCGATAGCCTCGGTGCGGGCCAGGCTATGATCGAAAAAGCGGTCGACTATGCCGGGCAGCGCGAACAGTTCGGACGAGTGATCGGCAGCTTCCAGGCGGTCAAGCATATGTGCGCGGAAATGGCTGCCCGCCATGAACCATGCCGTTCGCTGGTCTGGTATGCCGCCCATGCGTTCGATGCGACGCCCGACGAGGCTTCGCTGGTGGCATGCCATGCCAAATCACATACGGGCGAAGTCCACCGTTTTGTCGCCCGAACCTCAACCGAGGTGCATGGGGGGATGGGTTTTACCGATCTCCTAGGTCTGCATTTCTGGTTCAAGCGAATCGGTTTCGACCGCCAGGTTCTGGGCGGTCCCGAAGCGGTCCGGGCCGAAGCAGCGGCCTTGCAGGGGTGGACGCAGGTCGCATGAGACGATGAATTAGGCGCACGCTACCGACAAAATCGTGGCCACCAAGGAGAGAGGAATTAATACGTGATCGACTGGAACCTTGGCGACATCCTTGATGCAATCGAGCCTGCGGTCCCAGAAGATGCTCCGGCGCTGATTCACGGCGACCGGATCATTAGCTGGCCCGAAATGTCGAAGCGTTCGAACAATTTGGCGCGCAATCTGCGCGCGCAAGGTGCAGGCGACGGGGCGAAGATAGCCTTCTACATGCGCAACCGTCCCGAATACGGGGAATTGATGGCCGCGTGCTTCAAGGGCCGCCTCACGCACGTGAACATCAATTATCGTTACCGTCCCGAGGAGGTTTTCTACATCTTCGACGATTCCGATAGCGAGGTAATTGTTTACAGTTCCGAGTTCCGCGACTGCATTCTTGAACTGAAGGAACGGTTGACCAAGGTTCATACATTTGTAGAAATCGGCGATGCTTCGCAGATCGCTTCCTTCGCGCTTCCTTACGAAAAACTTGTAGAAGGTAACGGCGCGCCTCTCGATATCGAGCGTTCCCCCGATGACCTGCTGTTCATATATACAGGCGGTACCACCGGCATGCCCAAGGGCGTGATGTGGCGACACGATGATATGCGCAAGGCTCAGCTCGACGCGCAAAAGCTGCTGGGTCCGGTTCCCCAGACCATGGAGGAAATGGTGGCCCTGGTGAAGCAGGGCGAGCTTGCGCGCATCACTTTGCCGGCGTGCCCGCTGATGCATGGAACCGGGTTCATTACTGCTATCGGCACGCTCATGTCGGGCGGGGCCATCGTCACGCTGTCCGATCCATCCTTCGACGCCGAAGAATTGTGGGATGCAGTGGACCAGCACAAGGTGCAGAGCATCGCCATTGTCGGTGACGCTTTTGCCAAACCCATGCTGCAGGCGCTGGACGCCCACCCGAAGCGCTGGGACACGAGCAGCCTGATTTCGATCATCTCGTCCGGCGTCATGTGGAGTAAACAGGTAAAGGCGGGCCTGTGCAAACATATCCCCCAGGTCATCCTCATGGACAGTTTTGGCGCTTCGGAAGGGCTGGGCTACGGCTTGTCGGTGACGACCGCACAGGGCGGCACCAACACCGCGAAATTCGGGATCGGGGAATTTTGCGACGTATTCGACGAGAACGACCGGAAGGTCGAGGCGGGGAGCGGCGTGCCCGGCTTTATTGCCCGCAAGGGCGCAATCCCCACAGGATACTACAAGGACCCGGAAAAGTCGGCCAAGACTTTCAGGACGATCGATGGCGTGCGTTACTCCATCCCGGGCGACTGGTGCCGGGTGGAATCCGATGGAAGCCTGACCTTGCTGGGCCGCGGCAGCGTCTGCATCAACACCGCAGGTGAAAAGGTTTACCCCGAGGAGGTGGAGGAAGTGCTCAAAACCCATCCCGCCATTGCCGACGCGCTTGTCGTCGGGGTGCCTGACGAAAAATGGGGCGAAGCGGTGACCGCTGTGGTGCATTTGACCCAGGATGCGGACTTCGACGCGCAAGCGATCAAGGATCACGTGCGCCAGCAACTGGCAGGTTACAAAACGCCCAAGGCGATTTGCCCAACGCAAACCGCCTTGCGCGCGTCAAACGGCAAGGCGGATTATACTACGGCCAAAGACATCGCGAAAGCGGGTGCCGGGGCCTCGTGAGCCATTCGCCCCTTCCTGACTATGATGTCGTAATCGTCGGGGCCGGGTTCAGCGGAATATACCTGCTATACAAGCTGCGTCAGGCGGGGTTCGATGTTCTGCTGGTAGACGCAGCGGAGCAGCCGGGCGGAATCTGGTACTGGAACCGCTATCCGGGAGCACGGGTCGATTCCCAGGTTCCACTTTACGAATTTTCCATTGCGGAAGTATGGAAAAGCTGGACGTGGAGCGAACGATTTCCAGGCTGGGAAGAACTGCGCGCCTATTTCCTCCACGTCTGCGATACGCTCGACCTCTGGCCGGCAATGCGAATGAAAACACGGGTCGAAAGCGCGCCGTTCGATGAAGACACCGCCTGCTGGCGATTGAAGCTCGACGATGGCGGAAAAGTAAGCGCGCGTTTCCTCTTGCCGGCCCTGGGGTTCGCCTCGAAACCCTACATTCCCGATATCCCGGGCCTTAGCGATTTCGAAGGCGAATGGTGCCATACCGCCCGCTGGCCGCAGGAAGGCATCGACCTTTCCGGCCGCCGGATCGCCCTGATCGGCACGGGTGCCAGCGGCGTACAGGTGGCGCAGGAGGCGGCAAGCTGCGCGGAGCAGCTGACGCTTTTTCAGCGAACCCCGATTCTCGCCCTTCCCATGCGGCAGGAAAAACTGGACGCAGATCGTCAGCTTCGCGAAAAATCCGAATATCCCGCTGTCTTCCAGAAAAGGCTTACGACAAGTGGCGGTTTCGAATGCCAATCGCTGGACATTTCGGCCCTGGCTGTGACCGAGGAAGAGCGGACTACGCATTTCGAGGATTTGTGGCAGCGAGGAGGGTTGCGCTTCTGGTATCATAATTTCGCTGACATACTGACGAACGAGGACGCCAATCGCCACGCCTACGAGTTCTGGCGTGACAAGGTGCGCGAGCGGATCTGCGACCCGACCATTGCCGAGAAGCTCGCTCCCGATGAGCCGCCACATCCCTTCGGGACCAAGCGACCATCGCTCGAACAGAATTATTACGAGATCTTCGCACAAGACAATGTGACGCTGGTCGATCTGAACGACACCGCGATCACTCGCGTCACCGAGGCCGGGATAGAAACAGCCACTGGCATGATCCCGTGCGATCTCATTGTCTTCGCGACCGGCTTCGATGCCGGTCGTGGCGGGCTCATCGACATGAACATCACCGGCCGCGGAAGGCTGGCGCTGGCAGAAGCATGGAAGAGTGAGATCAAAGCCTATCTGGGCATGGCTGTCGCCCAATTTCCGAACATGCTGTTCGCCTACGGACCGCTCAGCCCTTCAGGCTTTTCCAACGGTCCGACAAGCGCCGAAATCCAGGGTGACTGGATCTGCGATTTCCTGATCTGGCTGCGCGATAACAGGATCGGCCTTTTCGAAGCCGATGCGCTGGCCCAGCGAAGCTGGACCGATATGGTCGCCCAAGTAGGGTCGATGACGCTCTTCCCCAAGGCTGAATCGTGGTACATGGGCGCCAATATTCCCGGCAAACCCCGACAACTGATCAATTTCCCCAGCGTATCTGGTTACGCCGATCTATGCCACGATGTCGCACGGCACGATTATCGTGGTTTTATCAGGAATACACTATCCGGTATGGAGACTGCGCCGAAATGAATGAAATGAAACCAATCCACGACGGGTCAACAGATATTGATCCCGTATGGGCCGGCGACGGGGCGGATATACCCGAATGGTTCGCCTGGGCGCTGAGCGTGCCCCGTGAGGAAGGCTTCGTAGAGGTTGGTGGCGCGCGGGTGCATTATCTTCGCTGGGGCAGGCGTGACCGGCCCAAATTGCTCATGACTCACGGTTTTCTCGCCCATGCCCGCTGCTTTGCCTTCATCGCACCGTACCTTGCCGAAGACTACGACGTGGTGGCGTTCGATCTGGCCGGTATGGGCGATAGCGAGATGCGCGGCGTGGCCGATATAGCTGCGCGGGGAAAGGAATTTGTCGAGATCAGCGAAGCGCTCGATTTGTTTGCAGATGGAAGCAGACCGACGATCATCGCCCATAGTTTCGGCTCGGGTGCAGCGCTGACCGCCGTTTCCCAATCGCCGGATGCCTTCGCCGGCGTTATTGTCTGCGATCTCATGGTGATGCGGCCCGAAAAGCTGGAGAAATACTGGACCATGGGCAGATCGAGCCCCGGGTCGGGTAATCCTGACAAACCGGTGCGACGCTACCCCACCTACGAAGCGGCGCGCGAGAGGTATATCCTGTCGCCGCCGCAGGCAGTTGGTGAGCCGTTCCTGATGGATTACATGGCCTATCACTCTCTCCGCCGCGATGGCGAGGAGTGGACATGGAAGTTTTCTCCCGAAGTGTTCCGGCGCAGCAACAAGCCCGACGAATGGCTGACAGTAGGCCAGAGGCTGGTCGATGCGCCCGGGCGCAAAGCGATTGTGTACGGCGAGAAAAGTCAGCTCTTTGATCGCGATTCCGCCCGCTATATCCGGGAACTGGGAGGGGGAAAGATACCAATTGTTGCAGTGCCCGATGCACGCCATCATCTCATGCTGGATCAGCCGCTCGCGTTCGTCGCTGCGCTACGGGCGGTACTGGCCTTTTGGAGCCTCTGAGATCCCCCATACTAAGAGGCTGGTTCCTGGTCAGAGGCCAGCGAGATGGGGGCAAAGGGCGTCCATATTCATCTTGTACTATATCCGAACTATTGTCGCCGTCGGCACGGCGAACGCTTCGTTGGTCTCGATGCCAGCTGGGGCAAAAGCTTTATCGGGAGCAACTCGCTTAGCACGCCAACCATTGCTGATCTTTAGCAAACGTTCACTCCGCGTGCGATCTGGATCGTGGCCCATGGGGTCAAAAGATAAGGCGCTTTACTAATATCACGCGGATGTATATGCCCATGGACGGGGATTGGGCTAATTCTCTCCCTCTCCTCTCCACAGACTAAGGGGCGACCCTCGAGGTCGCCCCATTTTGCAGTAAGCGGCGGAGCCAATTATCGTCGCACTGAAGAGATGGGAAGGGATGCTATATGACACTGAGAGCGATGGTGCTCGCCACTTCGGCCATCTTGGCTTGGCCGCAGATGGCTTTAGCGCAGGATTCCACAACTGATGAGGCGGAACCCCAAGGATCCGTAATCATCGTGACGGCCCAACGCCAATCTCAAAGTCTGCAAGAGGTGCCGATCGCGGTCAGTGCCTTCGATGCTACGGCTCTCGAAAGCCAGCAGATCGAGAACGCTGCTGACCTTCAATTGACGCTCCCGAACGTCTCATTTTCGAAGGGCAACTTCACCGGGTCGTCCTTCACCATCCGTGGTATCGGCGATCTTTGTGTTGGTGTGACGTGTGACGCAGCGACGGCTATCCATATCAATGGTTCCCCTCTTTTTGGTACCCGGCTGTTCGAAACAGAATATTTTGACCTTGAGCGAATTGAGGTCCTACGGGGGCCGCAGGGCACCCTCTTCGGCCGCAACGCTACCTCGGGTGTTGTCAACCTTGTGACAGCCAAGCCTGACCTCGGTTCTTTCGGCGCGGCCGGAGAGTTCGAGTATGGGAATTACAACAGCATCAAGGCCGAAGGGATGGTCAATGTCCCGATCGGCGATTCTATCGGCGTTCGGGTAGCCGGATTCTTTCTGAATCGCGACGGTTACACCACAAACCTTTTCGACAATTCGGATGTCGACGACCGAGACATGTACGCTGTTCGTGGTTCTCTTCGTTTTGAACCCGGTGCCGATACCACTCTCGACTTCATGGCATATTATTTCAGGGAAGATGACACCCGTTTACGTAATCAAAAGCAGGCCTGCCAGCGTGACCCGCTCGGCGTGCTGGGTTGTCTGAACAATCGCCGCGACTTTGACATCACCAATGCCAATTCCACAGTCGGCGCAACGCTCAGTTCGCAAGAGTTCTTCGCTATTCAGGGAATTCCCTCAGTACTGGGATTGGGAAGCCTGTACGGCCCCGATGCATTTGCAGGATTCGATAAGCCCGACGATGTGCGCACGGTAAACACGGCGTATACTCCATTCTATTTTGCCGATGAAGTGCAGCTACAGGCCCGTCTCGAGCAGCGCATCGGAGCTATGACACTGACTGCAACCGGTCTTTATCAGGACACCGAAGTCGATTCCCGGCAGGACTACTTTCTGGGCATTCAGGATCGTACCGGCTTTGCTACGGCCTTGAACGTGTTGTCCGGCTTCGCGGCCAACGGTTTGCCTACCGGCCTCCCCGCACCTGCACCGGCGTTCGTGCCAGGTTCGTCGGCGTATTTTACCCCGATTGTGGAGGCTCTCATCCCCAATGGCCCAGGGGGCTTATTGTGCACCTCCGATAACGATGATGGGAACAGGGGCGCGTTCGAAGGTAATGTATTGTGCGGCGAAACGCCGCTATCCTTCGACAGGTCTTCAGAGCAACGCGAATCCTGGAGCGGCGAAATCCTCCTTTCCAGTGATTTCGACGGAGCATTCAATTTCCTGCTCGGAGGGATCTATGCAAAGTCCAAGACTACCGACAACAGTTACTATGTAAACTCATTCGCGCTTGACTACGCCAGTGCCATTCTGGGATCGTTTGGTACTTTGGCAGGCGGTGCACCGCCATCCTACTTCGCAACATCCATGTACCGCAACAATTCTCTCGAGGCTAATCTTGAGAGCTTCGGTGTGTTCGGGGAGATCTACGTCGACCTGACCGAGCGTCTGACCTTCACCGGAGGTTTGCGGTATAACGACGACAAGAAAGACGTGACTGCGCGCACGACCTTGATTAGCTTCCTCAATCCTTACGCGAATGACGGGGAGCCGTTCGACAGCCCGATCACTCCCTTAACCGGTCCCTCTGGTCTTTTTGATGCCGATCCTGGTACGCCAGGTGAGCAGCTGACGCAATTTAGAGAAGTAGGTTTCGATGAAATAACCGGGCGTGCGGTGCTCGACTACGAAGTTACGCCTGACAATTCGATTTACGCATCTTATGCCAGGGGCTATAAATCCGGGGGTATCAACCCGCCCCTTTCGCCCGTTTTCGATGTGGCTGAAAGCTTCGGATCAGAAACCATCGACGCATTTGAAATCGGATCGAAAAATACCTTTGCGAATGGCGCACTGCAATTAAACGCTACTGCATTCTACTATAAGTATAGCGGGTTGCAGCTTAGCCGCATCGTCGCCCGTACCTCAGTTAATGATACTATCGATGCCGATATCTGGGGTGTGGAACTAGAGTCCGTTATCCGGCCCGATCCCGATTGGCTTGTCAACTTGACGTTCAGTTATCTCAACGCGGAAGTTGCCGGCGACCAGTTCTTCTCCAATCCGCGCGACCCGGGTGGCGGCGATCCTGATGCCGTCATCATCAAGGATATCAGCAACGGTGCTAATTGTGCCGTAACCGGGCCAGCCCCCGGCGTGGCCGACGCATTCGTCGCCGGAGTGAACGCAGCTCTGGGTCTTCGTGGTCCCGAAGAATTTCCTAATGACGGCAATCTTGCGTCAAGCGGCGCATTCAGCATTTGCGATGTCTTGGCCGGAGCCGTTCCGGCGGGCAGCGGCCTTGCGGTATTAAGCCCTGGCGTAGAGGTCAACATAAAAGGGAACAAGTTGCCGCAGGCCCCCGAAATGAAGGTTTCGATGGGTGTGCAGTACACCGCCACTTTCGACAATGGCATGACTCTGGTTCCTCGCGTGGACGTAGCGCTGACTGGTGAGCAATACGGCAATATCTTTAACGGCAGGGTCAACCGGATCGAGCCATTCGTGCAAGCCAACGCGATCGTGCAGTTGAACAGTGCGGATGAGCGTTGGTTCGTGCGCGGATTTGTTCAGAACATTTTCGACAGCAGCTCGGTGACAGGATTGTACTTGACCGACGCATCCTCGGGGAATTTTACCAATATCTACACTTTGGATCCTCGTAGATATGGTGTTGCTTTGGGGTTCAGTTTCTAACAGGTCCAGATCGTGTTGGCGGGGAGATCGGTGGTCCTCCCAACGACCCGAAAGGACAGTGCCAGCTAGTTCGTATTTCGACCCATGACTTTATAGCTTTTCCAGAGCGGCGTAATGCTCGATGACCGCCTCGTAAGCCTACCGACGAGGCGGTCATCGAACCGGCCAAATGCGAGCTGCACTCGAAATGCCTGTACGATCGCTCGTTGATGTCGCTACGAGATGCTCGCGGAAAGCTTAAGGCCTTACATAGAAACGACAATGAAGAGTCACCGAATAGTGCAATCGGGATATCCGATGGTGATACTGGCAAACGCACTCTGCGAAAGGCGGAAACATGCTGACCCCTATGATCCAAGATTGGGTCGCAGTGCACGAGGTGCTGACGCGTTAGGAAAAGTTGGAAGGGGCTGCGGGGCAGACTTCTGAGAAAACTTATCCTAACTCTGTTCAGGTTTCATAACTGATTTTCGATCGACCGGAGCTGGCTCAACCGACGTGCGATTGTCGCGAGACAATTCGACCCATCCCAACCCAAGCGACTTCTGGATCGCGATCCAGCCATTTGTCATGGCGGCGATCGCCCGATCGAGATTTGCTCTGGCCTGTTCGCGCTTGCGGATCGAAGTGTCGAGTTCGCCTTGCGAGATTACCCCCGCGGCGCGGCGTTGCTCGTTAAGCTCCGCAGCCGTGTCGGCCTGCCGACTGATCTGCGCCAGCGCGGCTACGTTGGCTCTTTGTTGCCCGAACCGAGCAAGCGATTGTTCGGCGTCGCGTAGTGCGCCCAGGACCACTTCAAGATAGCGCGCTTCGGCCTCGTCGCGCGCACTCTCGGCCTGATCGATCGATGCTGCCGTGCGGCCGGAATCAAGCAGGTTCCACTGCAGCCGCGGCAAAGCGATTGCCGATAAGTTGCCCGGGTCCAGGATGTCGTCGGGCTCCGATCCGCCCAAACCGAGAATCCCCATGAAGGAAATCTTGGGGAAGCGAGCAGCCTCTGCCACGCCAATGCGCGCATTCGCCGCGGCCAGCATGCGTTCGGCGGCTCGAACATCCGGCCGCCGCGCTATTAGCGCTGCGGGATCGCCCACCGCGACCCGTTCGGGGGGAAGCGGAATTTCGGCCTGAGCCGCCAGGAGCCCGTCGAGTGCGCCGGGCGCTTCGCCCGTCAGCACCGCGAGCGTGTCTTTGAATACATCGATGTCCGCTTGAGCTTCCGCGATCTGCGACTTGAGCAGTTCGAGCTCGGCGTTCGCGTTACCGACCGGGAACAGCGCGAGAGCGCCCTGTGTATAGCGCTGATAGGTCAATTCGAGAATTTGCTGCTGCAAGTCGCGCTCTCGCTGGACAAGCTCGAGCCGCCCTTGCGCTTCTCGCAGGCTCACATACGCCCGCGCGATTTCGGCGGCGAGCTGGACTTTCGCATCCTCGGCGTTCGCCACCGAGGCCGCAGCCTGAGCGTTAATGGCCTCGACACGCCGTGCCTGCCCCCCAGCGAAATCGATCTCCCAGTTTGCATTGAGCCCGACGTTGTAGACGCTGAGGCTGTCCTGCTCTTCGGTGTCTGCAGGAGCGCCGGGCGATCCCGGGGGCGGGCCGCTGCCGATATCTAGCCCTGGGATATTCGCCTGGACCGCAGTCGCCTGCGCAGCCACGGCGGGTAGCCGGTTGGCGCGCTCCTGGCGGAGAGAAGCCCTTGCCTGTTCGATGCGAGCGCGCGCCGCGGCCACGCCCGGATTGCCGACCAGCGCGCGCGCCTCCAGTTCATTGAGAACCGGATCGCCGAGCAGCGTCCACCAGTCGCCGGCAATCGGCGCAAACGGATCGATTTCGGGGCCGGCGCGTACGAACGCATTGCCTGCGGCGGTCGCAAGTTGCGGGGGACCGGCATAGTCGGGACCGGACATGCAACCCGCGAGGAGCGCCATGGGAGCGAGGAGGGTTAGGGTCTTGCGCATAGAGTTCTCAGTGCATCGAAAGGGATAAGTTCTTCGGGAGAGGCTTGAGGAACAGTACCAGCGGCACCGTGACCAGGGTAATCGCGCCCATGGCGAAAAAGACATCGTTGTAGGTCATCACGAACGCATCGCGCTGAATGATGCCGGAAAGCATCTCCAGCGCGGCCTGTGGGCTGCCCAGCGACGCCGTCATGCCGTCCAGGTATTCCTGTAGCCGGGGGCTGTTGGCGTTGAGGGTTTCTTCCATGCGTCGACTATGATGCCACAGGCGCTGATCCTGGAACGAGGCAAGCCCCGCGAGCGCGAACGAGCCCCCGAGGTTTCGCGCCGCGTTGAAGATCCCGGAAGCATCGCCGGCATCCTCCTTGGCAACCGAAGCTACCGTCGCCTGGTTGAGGAACATCATCGTGAGGATCATGCCGATGCCACGCAGGAACTGGCTTTCGGTGAACACTCCACCTCCCGATTCCGCTGTCAGATTTATGCTGACGAAACAGCTTAGCGCCATGATGAACATGCCCGCGCCGACCGCAATGCGGATGTGAATCCTGCGGATCATGAACGGGAGAACGGGCATCAACAGGAAAGCCGGAACGCCCATCCAGAAGATCACAAGTCCGGTCTGCAAGGCATTATAATCGGAAATTATCGCGAGAAATTGCGGGATCACGTAGGTCGAGCCATACATGACCATGCCAAGCGCCAGTGCCATCACCACGACGCTGGCAAACTGCCTGCTGAGCATCAGGCGCAATTTGAGCACGGGTTTGCGCGCGTAAAGCTGTCCGTAGGTCAGAAGTGCAAAACCCACGACCGTCATCAGTGTGAGCTGGACGATCAGCGTGGAATCGAACCACTCCTCACGGTGGCCTTCTTCCAGAACGATGGTCAGCCCACCCAACCCAAGGATCATACCAGCTATTCCCGCCCAATCAGCCTCGCGCAGGTAAACCCAGTCGGGCTTTTCATGGGGTAGCCCGATGAATAGTAAAGCAAGGAGCAACGCGCAGACGGGCACGTTGACGAAGAAGGCGTAGTGCCAGCTCAGGTTCTCGGTAAGCCAGCCCCCCACCAACGGGCCCATTACCGGCCCAAGAACCACGGTCATTCCGAAGAGCGCCATGCCAATCGGCTGTTGCGATGGAGGCAGTCGCTTTGCGACGATGGTCATGGCGGTTGGAATAAGCGCGCCGCCCATGAACCCTTGACCGGTGCGACCGATGATCATCGTCGTCAGATCGGTGGCAATGCCGCACAACACCGAAAAGGCCGTGAAGGCAGAAACCGCGACGATGAGCAGCGTGCGAAGGCCGAGCAGTCTTTCCAGCCACGCGCTCAGAGGGATGATGATGATCTCGGCAACAAGGAAGGCTGTCGCGATCCAGGTGCCTTCGGTTCCGGTCGCGCCGATTTCCCCCTGGATCGTCGGCAGCGCCGAATTGACGATCGAGATGTCAAGCGTTGCCAGCATCGCCCCCAGCGCACCGGCGGCTACGGCGATCCAGGCCGTAGCATCGGCCTTTTCGACCGGCGGCGAAACCGCTGCAGCGGCGCCTGCCATCGGTCAGTCTCCGGCCGCGTTGCGGATCGAATCGAGTTGGTCTCTAGCGGCGCGCGTATCGACACTCGCGACAACAGACATGCCCGGCACCAGCAGACGCAGGATCTCGGGCGAAGCCTGAATGGATATGCGCACCGGGACGCGCTGAACGATCTTGGTGAAATTACCCGTCGCGTTCTGTGGCGGAAGGATTGAGAATTCTGCCCCGGTACCCGGCGCGATGCTCTGCACTCTTCCTGATAGCTCGAGGTCCGGCAGCGCGTCGATTTCCAAGGTGACGGGTTGCCCCGGGCGGACAAGTCCGAGCTGCGTTTCCTTGAAATTTGCTGTCACGTAGAGGCGGTCGGTCGGTACGAGGCTCATAAGGCGTTGGCCAGGCTGGACAAATTGTCCAGGTCGGACCGTGAGGTCACCCACCCGCCCGGAAATACTGGCCTGGAGCGTGGTCGATGACAGGTTCAGACGGGCGGCCTCGAGTTGCGCACGAGCGGCGTTGGCTTGCGAATTGGCCTGGTCTATCTGCTCGCTAAGCGTGTTCTGTCGGCGCTGTGCCGCCGTGAGCGCGGCGCGCGCTGCCGCGACTTGAGCCTGCGCTTCTCTGGCCTGGGCCTCCAGCTGATCGAGCCTCTCGCGCGGCTCCGCTCCCGAAGCGGCAAGGGGGCGGTACCGGACAACCTGCTCAGCAGCGAGACCAGCCTGTGCAGATGCCGCTGCGAGCTGTGCACGGGCCTGGGCAATTGCCGCGTCCTGCTCTTGTTGCTGGGCGCGTACCGTATCTGCTCCGGCGAGCGACGCGGCGATCTGGGCTTCGACCTGGTTCGTTTGGGCACGATAATCTCGCACGTCCAGCTGGACAAGCGCATCGCCCGACGCGACCGTTTGATTCTCCGTCACTAATACGCGCTCGACGTAGCCCGCAATTTTGGGGGAGATGATGACGCTGTCGGCGGCAATATAAGCGTTGTCGGTGGACTGCTGGAATCTGCCGTACGTCTGATGATTGTAATACCAGTAGCTCCCGGCGAGCAGGACCAGAATGCCGGCGATCAGCAGACCCAGCCGGACCCGCAGACTGGACAACCCCGTCGGACGTGCGCCTTCATCGCTAGCCCCTGCTGTCTCGTCCGCCATGATTATTTCGCTCCTCGCCATCGTTTGAGCCGCTGCGCGAGCGATATAGCGGCCAAAACAAAATGCGAAAGTCCTTTACTATTTTTCTCCGATCGATAGGAATGTCTCATGCCAGAAGATGAGGGCACTCTCGCACTCGACAATGTCATCACCCACGATGATCGAGCGATCTTCATGATGGACCAGATCAGCCGCGCCGCGCGCAAGGCATTCGATGACCGAGCACAGCCGCTGAGCCTCAATCGTACGCAGTGGCGTGTGTTGGCGCAGTTGATCAGAGCTCCTGCCCTGAACCAGACGGACATCGCCAGGAGACTTGAAATCACATCCTCCAGCAGCGGCCTGGAAGACATGACGCCTTCGCGCTTGAGTGACCGGACGCGGCTTGCGCAAGTCATAGCAATATTCGGTCGCCACGGGCGGGGCGGCATCACGCCCGTGTTGGGACTAGGCCGATCTCAAAACCAAAACACATTCGACGCGCCCGGATGCCCCGCTCGTGGCGATTGCGCCAGGGGACGAACCTCGGTCATGTTCTATAGCGGACAACCGAATGGAGCATGCGGGACGCGAACTTTCATTGCACCGGCCCTCTGCCGGACGAACAAACCGCTGGCGGCGTGCTAGATGGAAACTAACGCAAACTTCTCCCTAGTGGCGTGGATCGTTGGCATTCTGATGCTTACGACCATCGCTTTCGCGATGTGGCTAATCGATCCCAGACCAAATCAGGAAACATATCAGATCAAGTTTGATCGCTCCGTGGAAGGCCTTCAGTCGGGATCGACTGTAACACTATCGGGAGTCCCTGTGGGACAGGTAACATCGGTCCGTCTGGCGGAAAATGAACCGGAAAACGTGGTCGTTGTTCTGACTCTCGATCCTTCTGCGGCGAAAGTCCACGGCCTTGAAGCGACAATCAGCACGGATCTGATAACTGGAGAGGCTGCGCTCGTGCTCGAGGGCCGACGGGGTCGTCAGGGCATTTACACCGACAAGTCAGGAAAAAAGATCATTCCCGCCGCGGACGAAACCGGACTATTGGGGAGGGATGCGACCGCCACTGTAGAGACCGTGGCAAATAGCATTCGCGCTCTGAACGAAGGACTGGAGCCAGAAAAGCAACGGGTGATCACCTCCGATCTTGTCCGGCTTCGAGTCACGACGGCCGCACTCGCATCGGACGCCGAAGGTTGGGACGAACGATTGGCCTCAACAAAAGGAAGATTGTTAGACTTAGGGCACAGGGTTGGTGGATGGGGAAATAATCTTCGAGATGCAGATCGGCGGATCTCAGGGCGGAGCGCTTCTGCTATCGCGCAACGACGCCTTCGCCAATTCAGGGAGGGCGTGCAGAACGCTGAAAACAAACTTTCCCAGATAAGGAGTGGCATTCCGGCGGTCGAAGATTCTTTGGTTGAAGGTGAAACGGACCTTCGCGAGCTTAGTCGCGAACTTGCTCCTCTCAGTGAAAAAATCGAAGATATTCAGGTTGAGGGAATTACATCAAATCCTCCCCTCCCAGACTATCGGCCAAAAAGAAGAGAAGCTGGAACGAATATCGATGATTTAAAGTAAACCGAACGGATGACTGCTTCCGGGCAGAGCGCGCAGCCCGTAGAATAGCGGAGATTGGAGCGCAAAGCGGATAACGACCTACTCCGCGGTCAAGTTTGAAATTGAAATTCCGAGTCCTAAAAAAGGCATCGAACCAATACATTAGAGGGATTTTGCGGGCCTTTTGCGGGCTTTTCAGCTTGACCGAAATATCTAAACATCAGAAATTAAACGGAAAAGAAGTTCGAATGTGATGCCTCTTCTGGGCACCATTTCTCTAAAACATTGAAATATAGATATAAAATTCCATCATGTGAGGATCCGCATCGGAATTTCAAACGGTCGTCTCGCGTCGACTTTCCCTTTCTCTTTCTGTGCTTCCGCGACCCGATCCGATAAGTTTCGACTCGCCTCGAAACATCCCAGCCTCGCATTTTTGTGGGCCTTCCTGCGGGCACTCGGAGAAGGTCGAAGGGCTCACAGCCCCATCTTTGCTGTTCCTTGCCCGCCTCAAAAGCCCGTGCGATGCACAGAACCATGGGAATGCCTTGCGCTGCGTCCTGGCCGGTGCTTGCTCTTGGCCCGTCCCGACTCTTGTGGCGAGAGGATACTCGCGGAGACGGCGGGCGATCTATGCCCCCTGCATCAGCATTTTCGTCACCTTGTGGCGTACCGGCACAAGGCGAGCAGCCCGAAGGCCAATCCGGCGGGCCAGACGTCCGGGGCGCCGCTCATCGGTGTAGAGGCCGACGATGGCATTCGTGGCGGCGTAAAGCGGCCAGGTCGCGGTGCGGTGTCCGGCCTGGTAGCGGCGCAGGAGGTGCGGGCTGCCAAGGTCCATTCCTCTCTCCCAGGCCGACGCGGCGAGGAGGGCAAGCCGCTCGGTTCCCGCCAGGCCGAGATTGAAGCCATGCGCAGTAACGGGGTGCATGCCAACCGCCGCATCGCCTATCAGCGCGGCGCGCTGGGTGACGAAGCGGTGGGCGTAGGTCGTGGTGAGCGGATAGAGATGCGGCGGCGCCAGCATCCGCATCTCGCCAAAGCGCCTTGCGAAGCGGCGGGTCAGCTCCGCGCCCATCGCATCCTCATCCAGTCCGGCAAGCCGCTGTGCCTGCCCGTCCGCGAGAGTGACCACCGCCGACGCCTGTCCCTCACCCAGGGGCAGCAAGGCCAGCGTCTGCCCGTGGTCGAACCATTCGGTGGCGACGTGCCCGTGATCGCGCTCGATCGCCAAGCGCCCGACCAGCATGGACTTGCCCAGCCGGTTCATACGTGCCGAAATGCCGAGCTGCCCGCGAATGGCCGAAAAGCGCGAATCCGCAGCAACGAGAAGCGAGGCGGCCCGGTCGCTGCCATCGTCCAGCCATATGCGCGCCTCGTTCTCGCAGGTGGCGACCCGCTTGACGCCGGTTCCACTGACCAGCTCGATGCAGGGGTACTCGCGCGCCGCCGCGAACAGGGCGCGGCGGATGTCGCAATTGGACACCAGCGAGCCGAGCTGCAGCATGCCCGATCTGCCTGGAGCGAAGGACAGGGCGAGCGGCGATGCGCCGTTGAACACCCGGGCTTCGGCCAGCGGGTGGATCGCGTCCGCGCCAATCCGGTCCCACGCGCCGAGCCGTTTCAGCGCCGAAATCGAGGCATGTGTCAGGGCAATCTCGCGCCCGTCGAAGGCGGGTTCGGCAAGCTCGTCTTCCGCCTGTCGTTCCACCAGGGTCACGGCGATCCCCGCCTTGGCGAGCCCGATGGCGAGAGCAAGTCCTGCCGGACCTGCGCCGACGATCAGCACGGATTGGGTCATGGGTGCATATCCTTGTCTTGAATCGAGTTTAGCGCACGGCGAGCTCAAGCGGGCTGAGCCGGGCCAAGCGTACGGCGTCGAAAGGGCGGGTATCGGCGGGCAGGTCGCCCAGTGTAGGCCGGTCCGGCCCGGCCACCGCCCGTTGCAGGGCATAGGTTCCGCGATATCCGCGCCGGGAAAGGTCGTGGGCCATCTCGAGGATATCTTCTTCGCCCAGCAGATCGGCATGGATCGTGCTGCGCACTTCGACCGAAATCCGGTGCTGCCAGCACAGCAGGTCGAGCGAGCGGGCGAAGCGGGCAAAGACGCTCGTCCCGGTGACCGTGCGGAATTTATGCAAGGGAGCCTTGTAGTCGAGCGCCACACGGTCGAGCAGGTCCCCCTCGAGCAGGCGCGCGATGACGTCCGGCCTCAGGCCATTGGTGTCGAGCTTGATCGCGTAACCCAGCGCCTTAACCCTGGCCATGAATGCTGCGAGGCCAGGCCAGGTGGTGGCCTCCCCGCCCGAAAAGACCACGCCTTCGAGCAGGCCCTTACGCTTGCGCAGGAATGCCAGCGCCTGCTCCTCGCCGATTGCGCCCTTGCCGGCGACGATCTGCGGATTGTGGCAATAGAGGCAGCGCATATTGCACCCGGCGACCCACAATATGCAGGCGATGCGGCCCGGATAGTCGAGCATGGTGAAAGGCGTGATCGCGTGGAAGGGGGGCGTGGCTCGTCCCGCGCCCGCTCTTTCGTCCTGCGCCGTGGCACAACGCGCCATCGTCGTCTCACCCTATCCCGGCGAAGAGGTCGCCGACAGTGGCCGCATCCTCGGTGAAGTGGCGACGCGCGCGATGTTCGCCCTGCTTGCCCTTGTTGAAGCTGTCGACCGGGCGGAAATAGCCCATCACCCGGGTCCAGACCTTGGTGCGCTCTCGGCAGGTGGGGCATTCGGGCTGCTCGCCATCGAGATAGCCATGCGTGTCGCAGACCGAGAACACAGGGGTCAGCGTGACATAGGGCAGGCGATAATTGGTCAGCACCTTCCTGAGAAAAGACCGCGCCGCATCCGCGCTCGACAGCTTTTCGCTCATATAGAGGTGCAGCACCGTGCCGCCGGTATATTTGCATTGCAGGTCGTTCTGCAGGTCCAGCGCCTCGAACGGATCGTCGGTCAGATCGACCGGGATCTGCGAGGAATTGGTGTAGTAGATATTGTCGCCACTGCCCGCCTGGAGGATGTCGGGGAAGCGCTTCACATCCTCTTTGGCAAAACGATAGGTCGTGCCTTCGGCGGGCGTGGCTTCGAGGTTGTAGAGATTGCCGGTACGCTCCTGATAGCCGACCAGGCGCTGGCGCATATGCTCCAGCAGGTCGAGCGCCAAGGCGATGCCGCGTTCATCTGCGAGGTCGGACGCATCATCCGTGAAATTGCGCACCATCTCGTTCATCCCGTTGACCCCGATGGTCGAGAAATGGTTGCGCAGGAACGGGAGGTAGCGCGCGGAGTAGGGGTATAGCCCTCGATCGTACATCTGCTGCACGAAGGCGCGCTTCTTCTCCAGCGTCGAACTGGCGAGATCCATCAGCCGGTCGAGCTCGTCCATCAGGCCGGGCAGATCGCCTTTGAAGCGGTATCCGAGCGCGGCCATGTTGATCGTCACCACGCCAAGCGATCCCGTCATTTCCGCCGAGCCGAACAGGCCGTTGCCGCGCTTGAGCAGTTCGCGCAGATCGAGCTGCAAACGGCAACACATCGACCGGACTGCGCCGGGGGCATAGGCTTCCGGGTTGCGCCTCCGATCGCCCGTTTCGGGATCGACGATGAACTGGCTGCCGATGAAGTTCTGGAAATAGGACGAGCCGACCTTGGCCGCATTGTCGAAGATAGCGGTGGCGACCTTGCTGTCCCAGTCGAAATCCTCGGTGATATTGACCGTGGGAATGGGGAAGGTGAAGGGCTGGCCCCGGGCATCACCCTCGGTCATCACTTCGTAATAGGCGATGTTGATCATCTCCATCTCGGGTGCGAAATGGGAAAAGCGCAGATCGTCGAGCGTACGGACACCCAGGTCGCGGGCCTGCGCACGGGCGAGCAGGGCATCGTCTTCGACGCCGTCGAACAGATGCCGGTCACGATAGGTGGGATAGAGGTTGCGCAGGTCTTCGGGCACGACGATGTCGAGCGTGATGTTGGTGAAGGGCGACTGCCCCCAGCGCGCGGGCACGTTTAGATTGTAAACGAACTGGCGGATCGCCTTCTTGACCTCGGCGAAGTTCAGTCCGTCATTGAAGACATAGGGCGCGAGATAGGTGTCGAAGCTGGAGAAGGCCTGTGCGCCGGCCCATTCCGATTGCAGGATGCCGAGGAAATTGCTCATCTGGCCCAACGCCTCGCGAAAATGGCGTGGCGGGCGCGAGGATACGCGGCCCGGAACGCCGTTGAAGCCATCGTTCAGCAGCGCGCGCAGTGACCAGCCCGCGCAATAACCGGTCAGGCAATCGAGATCGTGGATGTGGATGTCGGCCTGGCGGTGGGCATTGCCCTCTGCGCGCGAATAGATCTCGTCGAGCCAGAAATTGGCGATCACCTTGCCCGCGACATTGCTGACCAGGCCCGCATGCGAATAGCCGACATTGGCGTTGGCTTTGATGCGCCAGTCGGCGCCGGAAATATACTCGCCGACCGTTTGCGAACAGTCGATCGACCGTCCGGAAAATGGCGTGTCGAGAGGAAGGCCAGAAGCCGGGACCGACGCGGCCCCCGGAGCGGCGTGGTCCATCGGAAACTGCTTGGCGGTCATGGTCATGGCGAACTCCCGTGATTGTGAGTTGCCGTCGATCGGACCGGAGCGAACTCAACATATGGTATGATGAATCTGCGTATATACCTCATCTGGTGTCACGGATTTGATAAATATCAAGGACAGCAATTCTTTTTCGATTAGGTGCCATCGCGTGCTCTCCTGTCCGCCGATGCCATCGAGTTGGACGGGTGAGCATCGTCATTCCGGCGGATGGAGACAGAGCATTGCAGGATTTTGCACCGGGCGCGGCCGTGGAAAGTCGCCGGACGAATGGCAGGACGCTGGCGACCGCCCTGCTCGACGCGCTGAAGGATCGCGGCGCGCGGCAGGTCTTCGGCCTGCCGGGCGATTTCGTCCTGCCATTCTTCCGGGCGGTGCAGGAAAGCGCGATCCTGCCGCTCTACACTCTCAGCCACGAACCATCGGTGGGCTATGCCGCCGATGCCGCGGCGCGGCTGGGCAGCACGCTGGGCGTGGCGGTCGTCACCTATGGTGCGGGTGCGCTCAACATGGTCAACGCGGTAGCCCAGGCCTATGCCGAGAAATCGCCCGTGGTCGTCATTTCGGGCGGTCCGGGGGCGGAAGAAGCGCGGATGGGGCTGGGGCTGCACCACCAGGTCAAATCGCTAAATTCGCAGTTCGAGATTTTCCGCGAGGTGACCTGCGCGCAGGCAATCCTGAATGATCCCGACACCGCGCCGTTTGAGATTGCCAGAGTGCTAGACACCGCGCTCAGCATGTCGCGCCCTGTCTATCTCGAAATACCGCGCGATCTGGTCGACCGGCCGTGTCCGCGCGTGCCGCGCCTTGCGCTGCCACAGGCCGATGCGACGGCAGCCCGCGCCTGTGCCCGCGAAATTCTCGATCGGCTGCGCGCCGCAGAGCGCCCGGCGATCCTGATCGGGGTGGAGGCGCGCCGCTATGGTCTGGAAGGCAAGCTCGCAGCACTGTGCCGGGCGCTGGGCGTGCCAGTGGCGACCACCTTCATGGGGCGCGGCCTGTTTGCGGGCGAGATCCTGCCATTGCTCGGTACCTATCTCGGGTCGGCGGGCGAGCCGGACGTTGCGGAAGCGGTCGAGGGGGCCGATTGCCTGCTGATGCTGGGCGTCATCCTGAGCGATACCAATTTCGGCGTGTCCTATCGCAATATCGACCTGCGTGCATCGATCCGGGCCTTCGATGGCGCGGTGGCGTTCTCGCACCACAATTACCCCGGTATCCTCCTGGAAGCGCTGGTCGATGCGCTGGCGGAAATTGCCGAGCCGATTGGAAGTGCTGCTGCTGCACCTTCGCCACGCTACACCACCGGTTTGGTTTACGATGACACGCCCCTCGAGCCATCCGATGTGGCGACCGCGCTGAACGATCTGTTCGCCACTTCCGGGGTTATGCCGATAGCCGCCGATGTCGGTGACAGTCTGTTCGTCGGGTTGGAGGTGTGCGAAACCGATCTGGTCGCGCCGGGCTATTACGCCTCGATGGGCATGGGCGTACCCGCCGGACTGGCGATCTGCACCGCCACCGGGCGCCGCCCGGTGGTTCTGGTGGGCGATGGCGCGTTTCAGATGACTGGCTGGGAACTGGGCAATTGCCGCAGATACGGCTGGGCGCCGATCGTGCTCGTCCTCAACAATCGCAGCTGGGAGATGCTACGCTGCTTCCAGCCGGACCAGCCCTATCATGATCTCGACGACTGGCATTTCGCGCAAATGGCTGTGCCGCTGGGCGGCGAAGGCGTGCGGGTCGAAACGCGGGCGCAGTTGAAGGATGCGCTGGCAGCCGCGTACAGGGATGGTCGCAGCTTCCAGCTGATCGAGGTCATGCTTCCACGTGGAAAAACCTCGCGCTCGCTGTGCCGCTATTCCGCGGCAATGCGCCAGCTATCGGTGCTGAAGGACGAGTAGCGGCGCGTCAGGGTCAGGGCCAGGATCAAGGGTAGATCAGGAATCGCCGCCAGCGATCCGCATCGATCCTTTCGAACCCGATACGGTCGTGGAGGCGGCCCGACTTGTTGGTCCAGAATTCCATCCGCGTGGGCTCCAGCCGGAAACCAGACCAGAAGGGCGGGCGGTGGACCTCTCCCGCGGCAAAGCGGGCTGCCGTTCGCGCTATCCGGCCCGCCAGTTCGGTGCGGCTTGCGAGCTCTTCCGACTGGCGCGAGGCCCAGGCCCCGATCCTGCTCTCGATCGGGCGCGTGGCGAAATAGCTGTCCGCCGCGCTGTCCCCGACCTGCGTTACCGCCCCCTCGATCCGCACCTGCCGGCCGAGCGGAGCCCAATAGAAGCACAGCGAGGCCAGGGGATTGGCCTTCAGTTCCCCCGCCTTGCGGCTGGACAGATTTGTATAGAACACGAACCCCGCCGGGCCGAATTCCTTGATGAGGACCATTCTGTTGGAGGGCGCGCCGCTGGGTGACGCAGTGGCCAGATTGACGGCGGAGGCATCGGCAATATCGGCCTGATCCTGCGCTTCGCGATACCAGACGGCGAAGGTGGCGAAGGGATCGGCAGCGTCCTTCGTCATCCTCAAAGCGATCGGCTTCCCGTGTGGCGCCAGTCTGCGAGCCGATCCTTCGCCCGGCCCAGCTCCATGCGCGCGATGGAGCGCAGGTGAACCTCGTCGGGACCGTCCGCGATCCGAAGGGCGCGCATACCGGCATAGACTTCAGCGAGCCCGAAATCGTCCGACAGACCGCCCGCGCCATGCGCCTGGATCGCGTGATCGACCACCCGCAGCGCGGTCCGCGGCGCGGCGACCTTGATCATGGCGATTTCCAAGCGCGCGGCCTTGTTGTCGGTCCTGTCCATCATGTCGGCAGCCTTGAGGCACAAAAGGCGCGTCATTTCGATGTCAAGCCGGGCTTCGCCCAAGCGCTGCTCCCAGACCGACCGGTCCGACAGGCGCTTGCCGAAGGCGATACGCGCCTGCAGCCGTTCGGACATCTTGTCGATTGCCCGTTCCGCCGCGCCGATGGCTCGCATGCAATGGTGGATGCGCCCTGGACCCAACCGGCCCTGCGCGATCTCGAATCCGCGCCCTTCGCCCAGGATCATATTGTCCACCGGCACCCGAACATTGCGCAGCACCACTTCGCCATGGCCGTGAGGGGCGCCATCGAAGCCGAGGACCGGAAGCAACCGCACGATCTCCACCCCGGGCGTGTCGAGCGGGACCAGCACCTGCGATTGCTGCCGGTGCCGCTCGGCCTCGGGATCGGTCTTGCCCATGACGATCGCCAGCGCGCAGCGAGGGTCGCCAACGCCCGAAGACCACCATTTGCGCCCGTTGATGACATATTCGTCACCCTCGCGCCGGATCGAGGTCTGGATATTCGTCGCATCGGAGGAAGCGACGTCGGGTTCGGTCATCAGGAATGCCGAGCGGATCGCGCCATCCATCAACGGCCTGAGCCAGCGCGCCCTCTGGTCGGGCGTGCCATAGCGGTGCAGGACCTCCATGTTGCCGGTATCGGGAGCCGAACAGTTGAACGCCTCGGACGCGAAGCTGACGCGCCCCATTTCCTCGGCGCACAGCGCATATTCGAGATTGCTCAGCCCTGCGCCGCGAAAGTCTTCGGTATCCTGTTCGGATGGGGGCAGGAACAGGTTCCACAGCCCTTCCTGATAGGCGCGTGCCTTCAGTTCCTCGATCACCGGAGGGATCTGCCACCGTGCTGCGCCTTCCTGCCGGGCGTGGGCGTGATAGGCATCCTCTGCACGATAGACATGGTCCCGCATGAAGGCGCGCACACGGTCGCGCCATGCGATCTGCCCGGGTGAGAGTGTGAAATCCATCCTGTTCTCCTGCGATTCCGCTGTTTGCCATCGACCGTAGGGACTGAAGCCGAATCCGCTTTGACCTGGGGCAAATAACTCCGCCCGCCGCAATCATTCGCTCGGGCGGGGGCGCAGCATCACGGGGGCATAGGCGAGCACGAACAGCGCGAAGGCGGCGATCCACAGCCCTCCGGCAAGATGCAGCAGTGACTGGTAATGCTCCGGGACGAGCGAGGCTGCTACACGCACCAGAACGGCGAGATGGAGCGCCACATAACTCGCCCGTGTCGCCGGCCCTGCATGGAGCGCGCGGCCCGTGTGACCCAGTGTGGCGCGGGTCATCACCGCCAGGATCATGCCTGCCAGCGCACCCACGGTCAGCGCGTGGACCCCCGCGCTTGACGGGATGGGTGCGCCAAGCCCGGTCGCGCCAAGCAACAGCAGTCCGAGGGGTATCCAGACATAGCCGAGATGGAGCACCAGCACGATCGGCGAGGCAAGCGTGCGCCATCCCCGCCACCGCACGAGGCGGACCAACTGGATGCTTCCCGCAAACACCAGCGCCACACCGACCGGGGGGACCGCACCGGCTACCATCCACGCAGCCAGTGCGATGACGGTCGCCAGCACCACTGCGATATCGAACCGGGTCGGTTGCGAGGGCAGGCCGCCAATCAGCCCTTCACGCTGCATCCAGTTGCGGGTGAAGGAGGGGACGATCCGGCCGCCGATCAGCGAAACCAGCGTCACGGCCAGCGCGATGCCTGCGCGGTGGCCGATATCATTTCCGATCAGGCCCGCCGATCCGGCAAAGTCCAGCAGATCGGCAATACCGAACAGTGCGATCGCCAGCGCTACGGGCAGGTTGCGGTTCTTCGCCAGCACGATCTCGCGCAGAATGAGCGCTGCAAGGGCGAGGTAGAACCCGCCATCGATCAGCGCCAGCAGCGCCAGCGGCAGCTCGGGAGCGACGAAGGGCAGGATGCGGGCGGCGACCCACCACAGCGCCAGCGCGGCCAGCGGCGCGCCCGCAATCGGCAGGCGGCCGGTCCAGTTGGGAACCGCGGTCAGTGCGAAACCCGCTATGGCTGCCCCGACAAAGCCGAACAGCATTTCGTGGCGATGCCAGGCCAGCGGATCGAGCGCGCCCAGTTGCTGCACGCCGACAGTAAAGGCCCACAGCCAGATCGCGATGGCGATGGCGGCCCAAATGCCCGCACCCAGAAAGAACGGCCGAAATCCGCCGCGTAGCACCGGCGGGGCCTGTTCCATCCGGCGGCGGCGCAATTCGAGCCGGTCGCGATTGTCGAGCGTTCCGCCCATCATCGCTCCCCGTCCAGAAAATCGACCCGACCGGTATCGAGGTGGTAATAGGCTCCGACCACGCGCAAAGCCCCGCTACGCTGCGGTTCGAGCAGGGCGGGCGAAGCCTCCTGCTGCAATTCGCGCACCACCTTGCGCACATTGCACAGCGCCGCCGCGTCGATGAGATTCTCGGCCCAAGGGTTGGCCTCCAGCACGGCGGGAAGCAGCGATTGAAGCACCTTGCTGACATTGCCTGAAAACTGGCGTTGCTCGCGCGTCACCGCGACCGCCGCGCGCAGGGCTCCGCAAGCCTCGTGGCCCATGACCACGACTAGCGGAACGCCGAGCTGCGTCACCGCGAATTCCAGGCTGCCGAGCGCGCTGGCGCACAGCGTGTTGCCGGCATTGCGGACGATGAACAGCTCGCCCAGCCCCCGTTCGAACAGCAGTTCTGGCGGCACCCGCGAATCCGAACAGGACAGATAGGCGGCGAAGGGCCGCTGCGCCACGGCGAGATGCAGCCTGCGCACCCGGTCCATCGGAGGCTGATACGTCGCATCGTCGAGAAAGCGCCGGTTGCCGTCTTTCAGGAGGGCCAGCGCCTCATCGGGGGAAAGCTGCGGGAGGGTATCGTCAGGCATGTCCACTATCTCGCGTATCATTTGCCCGCTTTCTTTGACTAATATCAATTACACTGGCGATTAAGCGCGTACCTCGGCGATATGAAGCAAGCCACACTCCTCGCTGCACCGCTTCTCGCGGTGTCGCTCTCGCCCGCGGTTCTTCATGCGCAAGCGGCTGAAGATCCTGTCGTCACCCCCTTTGCCGACATCCGCTACCGGCTCGAGCTTGTGGATCAGGACGGTGTGGCTGAAGACGCCACGGCATCGACGCTGCGAGTAAAAGCGGGTGTAAAGACAGGATCATGGCACGGCTTGAGCGCGCTGGTCGAAGGCGAGGCGATCATGCGCGTCGGCCCCCGGCACTATAACGACACCACCAACGGTCTGACCCGCTATCCAGTGGTCGCCGATCCGACCGACGTGCTGCTCAACCAATTCTATGTGCGCTTCAATCCCGGCAAGACGGTGGACGCGGTCGCTGGGCGTCAGGTCATCAATCTCGACAATCAACGCTGGATCGGATCGGTCGGCTGGCGCCAGAACGACCAGACCTTCGATGCGGGCCGGGTCAGTGTCACGCCGGTCGACGGGCTGACCGCGCAATATATCCATAGCTGGCGCGTCAACCGCATCTTTGGCCCTGATTCTCCGCAGGGCGTCTGGCGCGACTCCGCGATCAATGCGGTCAATATCAGCTACAAGCTAGGCGAGGCGGGGACGCTGACCGGTTATGGCTATTGGCTCGGTATTCCCCAGGCACCGGCGGCGAGTTCGCGCACCTTGGGCGCGCGGCTGGCCGGGCAGCACCCGGTGGCAGAGGGGGTCAAGCTGCTTTACGCCGCCGAATATGCCCACCAGAGTGATTTCTCGCCCAATTCCGCGAATTTCGGCCTCGATTATCTCGCGCTCGAGCCGGGCGTTGCCTTCAAGGGACTGACTCTGAAGGCCGGTTACGAACAGCTGGAGGGCAATGGCGCGGTCGCGCTGCAAACCCCGCTCGCGACGCTGCACGCCTTCAATGGCTGGGCGGACGTTTTCTTGACCACACCGGCCAGTGGGTTGCGCGACCTCTATGCGGATGCGGCCTACAAATTCGCCGACGGCCCGGCGAAGGGCCTGCTGCTGCGCGTCGCCTATCACGACTTCGATTCGACCGTAGGCGATCTCGATTATGGGCAGGAGTTCGACGCACTCATCGCCTACCCGCTGACCAGACAGATCGGCATTTCGGCGAAGCTCGCCCATTACAATTCGGATGGCTTCGCGACCGATCGGACCAAGGCTTGGTTCACACTCGAAGCGAAGTTCTGAACCCTGCAGCCACTCTCTTCCGGGCTAGCGAGGAACCCTGTCGGGTCGTGCGAAGACTTCCAGCATCGCGCGATCCGACACATTTACCGTGCTTCCCTTGATGCTGACCCCGTGCTTACGGAGCAGGCCGAAGGCACGTGAGAGGTTCTCCGGCGTCATGCCAAGCAGCGATGCAAGCACGCGCTTCTCAGCCGGAAGCTGGGTCTGCCCCGACCACTCTTGCTCGTCGTGCTGCTGCAGGATGAAATGCGCCAGCCGTTCGGCGGACTGGCGCAGCTTCATGTCGGCCAACGCCAGAACCAGATCCCGATAGCCAAAGGCGAGTTCGCGCATGGTCGCTTCCATCAGCGCCGTGTCCTTGCGCACGACCTCGCGCATCAGCGCGGCGGGCACCAGCATGACGCGCGAGGATTCGAGCGTGCGCGCCGACATCAGATAAGGCAGATCCGTGACCACGGCTGCCAGGATGAAGCTGCGGACCGGCTGGACGATCCGCATGGTCGTGTCGCGATCCCCGACCGAGGTATAGAGTTCGGCCAGGCCATCGACCAGGATATGCAGGAAATCGGCGTGCTGGCCGACTTCGAAGAGCACCAGTTGGGGCGGGAAGACCTGAAGGAAAGACCCCGAGAAAATCCGTTCCCGCTCATCCTCGCGCATTTCGCGGAATAGGGGCAGCTTAGCAATTTCGGGCTTTTCGGCGGGGCGCAGGTTCTGGCTCCTGTAGTCATTGGAATTGCTGAATATCAAGTCATGATTTGACCTGAGACATTTCAGTAAACGACAAAGATCAGGCTGGCCACAGGTTTTCAAAAGGCATCCGCGGTTCTTGATTTCGATCAAAGGAACTTCGGACGTGCTCCTTTCTGACGAGGCATGGACCTTAGCCAGAGGAGGCTGGAATGCAGTTGCGCTCTACAGCGAGTGAAGGCGAACAGAACCGTGCACTCGGACTCAGCACAGTCGCCTTCACCATCTGTTTCGCGGTCTGGACGATCTTCGCAATCATCGGAATCGAGATCAAAGGCGAACTGGAGCTGAGCGACACGCAGTTCGGCCTGCTGGTGGGCACGCCGATCCTGACCGGGTCGCTGACCCGCCTGTTCTTGGGCGTGTGGACCGACCAGTATGGCGGACGGATCGTCTTTCCGTTGACGATGATCGCCTCGGCTATCGCCACCTATCTCCTCTCCTTCGCGGATAGTTACACGCTGACGCTGCTGGCGGCGCTCGGGCTGGGCGTGGCGGGCGGCACCTTCGCCGTCGGCGTAGCTTATGTGTCGAAATGGTATCCGGCGGAGAAGCAGGGTTCCGCGCTCGGCTTTTTCGGCATGGGTAATGTCGGCGCGGCAGTGACCAAATTCGCCGCGCCCTGGGTCATGGTGGCGCTCGGCTGGCAGGCGGTGGCGCAGATCTGGGCGACTGTCGCGGCGGTGATGGCTGTGATCTTCTTCCTCTTCGCCAAGGATGACCCCGAACTCGCCGCGCGCAAGGCCAGCGGTGCCCGGCCCAGGACGTTGCGCGAACAGCTCGAGCCGCTGCGCAAGGAGCAGGTCTGGCGCTTCTCGCTCTACTACTTCTTCGTCTTCGGCGCCTTCGTGGCGCTGGCGCTGTGGCTGCCGAAATATTTGATCGGCGTTTATGGCGTCGACGTAAAGCTGGCGGGAACGCTTGCAGCGGTCTTCTCGCTCTCGGCCAGCGTGTTCCGCGCCTATGGCGGCATCCTGTCGGACCGCTACGGCGCGCGTAAGGTGATGTACGCCACTTTCGGCGTTTCGCTCATCTGCCTGTTCATGCTGTCCTATCCTTCGACCGATTACATCATTCACGGCGCGAAGGGGGATATCGCCTTCTCGACCGAGATGGGGCTAGTGCCCTTCGTAATCACCACCTTCGTGCTGGGATTCTTTATGTCGCTGGGCAAGGCGGCGGTCTACAAGCATATCCCAGTCTATTATCCCGACCATGTCGGCTCTGTTGGCGGGATGGTCGGCTTGGTCGGCGGGCTGGGAGGCTTCATCCTGCCGATTGTTTTCGGCGCGGTGAGCGACCTGACGGGCATCTGGACCAGCTGTTTCATGGTCCTGTTCGCGCTGGTCGCAGCGGCAATGGTATGGATGCATATCGCGGTGCGCCAGATGGAGCAGAAGGCTGCCGGGAAAACGGGGCGCACGCTGCCCGAGTTCCCCGAGATGGCGGATCTGCATCAGGACGCGAAACACCTCCCCCATGCCCATGCGGCAGACGGAAATGTGCTTAACGACTGGCGGCCTGAGGATGCCGCATTCTGGGACAGCACCGGTGAACGCATTGCCCGACGCAACCTCTATATCTCGATCCCCGCATTGCTGCTCGCCTTTTGCGTGTGGATGGTGTGGTCGGTCGTCGTGGCCAAGCTGCCCTCCATCGGCTTCGATTACAGCACCAACCAGCTGTTCTGGCTGGCGGCGTTGCCGGGCCTGTCGGGCGCGACGCTGCGGATATTCTACAGCTTCATGGTGCCGATCTTCGGTGGGCGGCTGTGGACCACGCTAAGCACCGCATCGCTGCTGATCCCGGCCTTCGGCATCGGCTATGCGGTCCAGAACCCGGATACGCCCTATCTGATCTTCCTGGTGCTTGCGCTGCTGTGCGGCTTCGGCGGGGGCAATTTCGCCTCGTCGATGGCGAATATCAGCTTCTTCTTCCCCAAGGCGCAGAAGGGCAATGCGCTGGCGCTCAATGCGGGGCTCGGCAATCTCGGCGTGTCGGTGATGCAGTTCTCCGTCCCGCTGGTGATCGCGGCAGGCGTGTTTGGTACGCTGGGCGGGATGCCGCAGCAGACCGCTGAGGGCGGCCAGCTGTGGTTGCAGAATGCTGGCTTCATCTGGGTGCCCTTCATCATCGCTTCCACGCTCCTCGCGTGGTTCGGCATGAATGACATCGCCGACGCCAAGGCCAGCTTCGCCGAACAGGCGGTGATCTTCCAGCGCAAGCACAACTGGCTGATGAGCTGGCTCTACACCGGCACGTTCGGCAGCTTCATCGGCTTTTCTGCCGGGTTGCCGCTGCTGGCCAAGCATCAGTTTCCCGATGTCGACGTGCTCAAATACGTCTTCCTCGGCCCGCTGGTTGGCGCATTGAGCCGTGCCGCCACGGGGTGGATTTCGGACCGCTGGGGCGGTGGGCGCGTCACTTTCTGGGTGTTCGTGGGGATGATGCTGGCCGTGGTCGGGGTGGTCTATTTTCTCGAAGCGGGCAGCTGGTGGGGCTTCCTCGGCATGTTCATCGCGATGTTTTTCCTGACCGGCGTGGGAAATGCATCCACCTTCCAGATGATCCCGATCATCATGCGTCAGCAAGTGCCCCGGCTGATGCCCGAACTGCAGGGCGCCGAATTGACGCGGCAGGCGGAAAAGGAATCGGCGGCGATCGTCGGCTTCACCTCGGCAGTCGCGGCCTATGGCGCCTTCTTCATCCCCAAGAGCTTCGGCAGTTCGATCGAGGCAACCGGATCGCCGCTGATGGCGCTGTGGGGCTTCTTCATCTTCTACGCCAGCTGCGCGGCGCTGACCTGGTGGGCCTACACCCGCCGGGGCGGCCTGCTCCACGCCATCGAGCGCGGTCAGGCCCCCGCCCCCGCATCCATTCCCCATGTTCTGAAAGAGGCCTGAGATGAGCTACATTCTCGACCGCCTGACCTTCTTCCGCCAGGCCAAGCAGGATTTTTCCGGTGGCCATGGCGTCACCACCGAGCAATCGCGCGCGTGGGAAGATGGCTATCGCAAGCGGTGGCAGCACGACAAGGTCGTCCGCTCCACCCACGGGGTGAACTGCACCGGATCGTGCAGCTGGAAGATCTACGTTAAGAACGGGATCATCACCTGGGAAACCCAGCAGACCGACTATCCGCGCACCCGGCCCGGCTTGCCCAATCACGAACCACGCGGCTGCCCGCGCGGAGCGAGCTACAGCTGGTATCTCTATTCGGCGCAGCGACTGAAGTACCCGATGGTCCGCTCCCGCCTGCTGAAGCTTTGGCGCGAGGCGAGGGCAGTGCGGACGCCGGTTGCTGCCTGGGCCTCGATTGTGGAAGATTCCGCCAAGCGCAAGAGCTATACCGCAATCCGTGGCCACGGCGGTTTCGTCCGTTCGACCTGGGACGAGGTGAACGAGATTATCGCTTCGGCCAATGCCTATACCGCCAAGACCTATGGCCCCGACCGGGTGATTGGCTTCAGCCCGATCCCGGCGATGTCGATGGTCAGCTATGCGGCGGGTTCGCGCTATCTCTCGCTGCTCGGCGGCACCTGCATGTCGTTCTATGACTGGTATTGCGACCTGCCGCCCTCCAGCCCGCAAACATGGGGTGAGCAGACCGATGTTCCCGAAAGCGCCGACTGGTACAATGCGGGCTTTCTGATGATGTGGGGTTCGAACGTGCCGCAGACGCGCACGCCGGACGCGCATTTCATGACCGAGGCGCGCTATCGCGGGACCAAGGTCGCTGTGGTCAGCCCCGACTATGCCGAGGCAACCAAGTTCGGCGATATCTGGCTCAATCCCAAGCAGGGCACCGATGCGGCGCTGGCATTGGCAATGGGCCATGTCATCCTGCGCGAATTCCACCTCGACCGGCAGGCAAGCTATTTCGAGGATTACTGCCGCAAATATTCGGACATGCCGATGCTGGTGCGGCTGGTGCCGCAGGGTGATGGCTATGTGCCCGAACGCCTGCTCCGCGCGAGCGATATCGCCGGATCGCTGGGCGAGGAAAATAATCCCGAATGGAAGACCGTCGCGATCGACGATGTGACCGGCGAACCTGTCGTCCCACTCGGCTCGGCTGGGTTCCGCTGGGGTGAGAAGGGCAAGTGGAACCTCGAGGAGAAGACCGGCGCGGGCAAGCAAGTCCAGCTGCGGCTGACCGCGATTATGGATGATCACCATGACCGGGTGGTTCCGGTCGACTTTCCCTATTTCGGTAATCGCGAACACGACCATTTTGAAGGCACCGACCATCCAAGCGTACTGTCACGCAATGTGCCCGTGCGTGAGATAGAGCTGGCCGACGGCAAGGCCCTGGTTGCTTCGGTGTTCGACCTGTTCTGCGCCAATTACGGTCTCGATCGCGGGCTGGGTGGTGAACATGTGGCGCGGGATTACGTCGATAACGTGCCTTACACCCCAGCCTGGGCAGAGAAGATCACCAGTGTTCCTGCCGAGCAAATCATCACCGTCGCACGCGAGTTCGCGTCTAACGCAGAGAAGACCAACGGCAAGTCGATGGTGATCCTGGGGGCCGGTCTCAACCACTGGTACCACATGGACATGAACTATCGCGGCATCATCAACCTGTTGGTGATGTGCGGCTGTGTCGGCCAGTCGGGTGGGGGTTGGTCGCATTATGTCGGGCAGGAAAAGCTGCGCCCGCAGACCGGCTGGCTGCCGCTCGCCTTCGGGCTCGACTGGAGCCGTCCGCCGCGCCAGATGAACTCGACCAGCTTCTTCTACGCCCATACCGACCAGTGGCGGTACGAGACGCTGGATGTCGAGGACATCCTCTCGCCCACCGCACCCGAGGGTGAGTGGGATGCGAGCCTGATCGACTACAATGCCCGCGCCGAACGCATGGGCTGGTTACCATCCGCGCCGCAGCTCAAGACCAACCCGCTGGAAGTGGCCAAGGCCGCGCGCGCGGCGGGGATGGAGCCGAAGGATTATGTCGCGGCAAAGCTGAAATCGGGCGATCTCGAGATGTCCTGCTTCGATCCTGACGATCCGGCCAACTGGCCGCGCAACATGTTCGTCTGGCGTTCGAACTTGCTTGGTTCGTCGGGCAAGGGTCACGAATATTTCCTCAAGCACCTGCTCGGCACCGCGCATGGCGTACAGGGCAAGGATCTGGGCGAGACAGGCCGCAGCAAGCCCAAGGAAGTGCGTTGGCACGACGAGGCGCCGCAGGGGAAGCTCGACCTGCTGGTCACGCTCGACTTCCGCATGTCGACCACCTGTGTCTATTCGGACATCGTCCTGCCCACCGCGAGCTGGTACGAGAAGGACGACCTCAACACCTCCGACATGCATCCCTTCATCCACCCGCTGACGGCGGCGGTGGATCCGGTGTGGGAATCGCGCAGCGACTGGGACATCTACAAGGGCCTCGCGAGGAAGTTTTCCGAGGTCGCGCCCGAAGTGCTCGGCGTGGAGGAAGACATCGTCCTCGTCCCGATCCAGCACGACAGCCCCAATGAAATTGCCCAGCCCTTCGGGGTTGCAGACTGGGGCCAGGGGCAGGCTGAGCCTGTCCCTGGCATAACTATGGCCAATGTCGCGGTGGTGGAACGGGACTATCCCAATCTCTACAAGCGCTTCTCCTCGCTCGGCCCGCTGATGGAAAAGCTCGGCAATGGCGGCAAGGGGATCGGCTGGAATACCGATCACGAAGTCGAGCTGCTGCGCAGACTCAACGGTACGGTGATCGAGGAGGGCCCGACCAAGGGCCTCGCCCGGATCGACAGCGCGATCGATGCCTGCGAGGTGATCCTGAGCCTGGCGCCCGAAACCAATGGTGAAGTCGCGGTCAAGGCGTGGGAGGCGCTGTCGCAGAACACCGGGCGCGACCATCGCCATCTGGCATTACCCAAGGAAGAGGAGAAGATCCGCTTCCGCGACGTGGTCGCCCAACCGCGCAAGATCATTTCCTCGCCGACTTGGTCGGGGCTGGAAAGCGAGCATGTCTGCTACAACGCCGGCTACACCAACGTCCATGAACTGATCCCCTGGCGCACGCTGACCGGGCGCCAGCAGCTCTATCAGGACCATCTGTGGATGCGCGCGTTCGGCGAAGGTCTGTGCGTCTATCGCCCGCCGATCGACACGCGGGCGGTCAACCCGATGATCGACGCGGCGAAGGATGAGAAGCACGTGGTGCTGAACTTCATCACGCCGCACCAGAAATGGGGCATTCACTCGACCTATACCGAGAATCTGCTGATGCTCACGCTGTCGCGCGGCGGGCCGATCGTGTGGATTTCCGAAGTCGATGCCGGGAAGGCAGGGCTGGTCGACAACGACTGGGTCGAGGTCTTCAACTCCAACGGTGCGCTGGTCGCGCGCACGGTCGTCTCGCAGCGCATGAAGGAGGGGACGCTGTTCATGTATCATGCGCAGGAGAAGATTGTGAACGTCCCGGGCTCGCCGCTCACCGGGCAGCGCGGGGGCATTCACAACAGTGTGACCCGCGCGATCCTCAAACCCACCCACATGATCGGCGGCTACGTCCAGCTCGCCTACGGCTTCAACTACTACGGCACGGTCGGTTCGAACCGCGACGAATATGTCATCGTCCGCAAGCTATCGAAGGTCGACTGGCTCGAAGAGGCCCTTCCCGAAGGGGAGAATGCAGCATGAAGATCCGCGCACAGATCGGCAAGGTTCTGAACCTCGACAAATGCATCGGCTGCCATACCTGCTCGGTAACGTGCAAGAACGTGTGGACCAGCCGCGAAGGGATGGAATACGCCTGGTTCAACAATGTCGAGACGAAGCCGGGAATTGGATATCCCAAGGATTGGGAGAACCAGGACCGCTGGAACGGCGGCTGGGTCCGCACCCCCTCCGGCTCGATCCGCCCCAAAATGGGCGGCAAGTGGCGGGTGCTGGCGAATATTTTCGCCAATCCCGACCTGCCCGAGATCGACGATTATTACGAACCCTTCACTTACGATTACGCCCATCTCCAAAAAGGGGGCGAGAGCAAGGCATTCCCCACCGCGCGCCCGCGCAGCCTGATTTCGGGAGAGCGGATGGAAAAGATCGAATGGGGGCCGAACTGGGAGGAAATCCTGGGGGGTGAGTTCTCCAAGCGGTCGAGGGACTACAACTTCGAAGGCGTCCAGAAGGAGATTTACGGCCAGTTCGAAAACACCTTCATGATGTATCTGCCGCGTTTGTGCGAGCACTGCCTCAACCCGACCTGCGTTGCGGCCTGCCCCTCGGGTGCGATCTACAAGCGCGAGGAAGACGGCATCGTCCTGATCGATCAGGAATCCTGCCGTGGCTGGCGCATGTGCGTGTCGGGCTGTCCGTATAAGAAGATCTATTACAACTGGAAAACCGGCAAGAGCGAGAAGTGCATCTTCTGCTATCCGCGCATCGAGGCGGGTCAGCCGACCGTGTGCAGCGAAACCTGCGTCGGGCGCATCCGCTATCTTGGCGTGATGCTCTATGATGCCGACCGTATCGAGGAAGCGGCGAGCGCGGAGAATGTCGAAGACCTCTATCAGGCCCAGCTCGACATCTTCCTCGACCCTAACGATCCTGCGGTGATCGAACAGGCCCGCAAGGATGGCGTGCCGGAAAACTGGCTGGAGGCGGCGCGCCATTCGCCGATCTGGAAGATGGCGATGGAATGGAAGGTCGCCTTCCCGCTCCACCCTGAATACCGCACCCTGCCGATGGTCTGGTACGTGCCGCCGCTCTCGCCCATCAGCGCGGCCGCCGAAGCAGGGGATATCGCCACCAATAATGGCATGCCCGACATCCGCTCGCTGCGCATCCCGCTCAAATATCTCGCCAACCTGCTGACAGCCGGCGACGAGGAGCCCGTCGCCGACTGCCTCGAGCGCATGCTCGCCATGCGCGCCTACATGCGGGCGAAGACGATCGAGGGCGTCACCGAAGAAGCGATCGCGGCGAAGGTGGGGCTCACCGGCGTGCAGATCGAGGAGATGTACAAGGTAATGGCGCTGGCGGACTACGAGGACCGTTTCGTCATCCCCACGGGCCACCGCGAGGACGCCGAGGATATGTACGACGAGCGTGGCGCCTGCGGCTTCTCCTTCGGCAACGGCTGTTCGGGCGGCAGCACGCCGGCCAACCTGTTCGGTACCAATCCGCGCAAGAAACTCCAGACACCGACGGAGGTGTTCTGATGGACAGCCTGCATCTGCTTTCGCTGCTGCTGCAATATCCCACGCTCGAACTGGCCGGTGCGCTCGGCGAATTGCGCGACCGGCTGGCGGCCGACAAAACGCTGCCAGCCGACACGGCGGAGCGGCTTGCTCCGCTGATCGACCGGCTGTCCGCGCAGGATATCTACGCGGCGCAGGAGACCTATGTCGAATTGTTCGATCGTGGCCGGGCGCTCAGCCTGCACCTGTTCGAGCACGTCCACGGCGAAAGCCGAGACCGCGGGCAGGCTATGGTCGACCTGCGCGAACGCTACGTGGCGGCGGGGCTCGACTCGGTGGCGAACGAACTGCCGGATTACCTTCCGCTGTTCCTCGACTATTGCTCGACCCTGCCGGAGGCGGCGGCGCGTGCCATGCTGGCGGAGCCGGGGCTGGTCCTCGTCGCGCTGGCCTCGCGCCTGGCGGATCGCGGCTCCGACTATGCCCCCGTGCTCGCGCTGCTGTGCGATATCGCCGGGGTCGAAATGGACGAGGAAGCGGCCAATTCGCTGCCTCCGCCCGAGGATCCGGAAACGCTCGCAGAGCTGGATGCCGAATGGGAGGAAGAGGAAATCCGCTTCACCAGCGAGCTGCCCGATCCGGGCGCGGCCTGCCCGCAGGCGAGCGCCATGCTGCGCCGCATGATCGAGGATCACATTCCTGCCGGAAGCGAAAGGAACTGAGCGATGAACACCTATCTCAACCATCTGCTGTTCGGCATCTATCCCTATATCGCGCTCGCCACGCTGGTGGTCGGCACCATCATCCGCTTCGAGCGCGAGCCTTATTCCTGGCGCGCCGGGTCGAGCCAGTTGCTCCGGTGTAAACAGCTCGTCTGGGGCTCGATCCTGTTTCATCTTGGCGTGTTGTTCGTGCTGTTCGGCCATATCGTCGGCCTGCTGGTGCCGATCTGGGTCTTCGATTCGCTTGCCGTGAAGCATGAATGGAAGCAGGCGCTGGCGGTGTTCGGCGGCGGTTTTGCCGGGATGGTCTCCTTCATCGGCGCGACCATGCTGCTGCATCGCCGCCTTTTCGATCCCCGGATCCGCGCGAATTCGGCGTTTGCGGACACCGGCATATTGCTGCTTCTGTGGGCACAGCTCGCACTCGGCCTTGCCACCGTGCCGATCTCGCTCAGCCATATGAATGGCGAGCAGATGGTGAAGTTCATGGCCTGGGCCAACGGCATCTTCACCTTCAACCCCACCGCCTCGCTCTGGCTCGACGGTTCGCACTGGATCTTCCGGGTTCACATCTTCCTGGGGCTGACGATCTTCCTGCTGTTCCCCTTCACCCGCCTGCCGCACATGCTGTCGGTCCCGGTGCGGTATATCTGGCGCGGCGGATACCAGATCGTGCGCACCCGGCGGAGCCTGATCAATGGCTGAGCTGATGGAGCGCGAAAAGGTCCGCGTGGGCGCGGTCGAGATCGGCGAGGAGCGAATCGCCGCGGAGATGCAGAATCACCCGGCCAGGGACGCAGACGAGGCATGGGAAGCGGCGGCACGCGCGCTGGTGGTGCGTGAACTGCTGCTCGGCGAAGCGCGGCGGCTAGGGATCGCGCCGAACGATACGAGGGACGATCTGGGCCGCAAGCTGACCGAGGAAGATGCCTTGATCGAAGTGCTTATGGAGCGCGAGGTCACCGTGCCGGTCGCGACCGAAGCGGAAGCCCGCCGGTTCTACGATACGCACCCCGATCGTTTCACCAGCGAACCGCTCGTCGAGGCGGAGCATATCCTTCTGTCTGCCTCACCCGAGGATACCATCGCCTGGAACATGGCGTTGAGCGATGCGCGCGGCCTGATCCGTCAGATACGCGCCACGCCCGCCAGCTTCGCGGAACTGGCTCGCAGCCATTCCGCATGCCCCTCGCGCGAGCAAGGCGGCAATCTGGGCCAGATCGGCCCCGGCCAGACCGTGCCCGAATTCGAACAGGCGCTATTCGCGCTTGGCGCGGGCGAGCTGTGCGCCGAACCTGTCCGCACGCACTACGGCGTCCATGTGGTGCGCGCCGGTCGCAAGGTGGAGGCACGCCAGCTTCCCTTCGAGGCGGTCGATGCCTCGATCCGCGCCTATCTGGAAGAAGCCTCGCTTCGTCGTGCCACTGCGCAATATCTTGCGATCCTTGCATCCAGGGTAGAGGTAGAGGGGATCATGCTTCCTGCAAGCGAAGGGCCGCTCGTGCAATGATCGTCGATCGCCTAGTTGATTACCTGCCTGTTTCCGGGCCCCTTGGTCCACGCTTGCGCGATGGCCTGGGACGCCGGTTCGAATATCTGCGCCTGTCGCTCACCGAAGTGTGCAACTTTCGCTGCACCTACTGCCTGCCCGATGGCTATCGCAAACGCTGCGGTCAGCCCTCCGTATTGTCCCTCACAGAGATCGAGCGGGCGGTGCGGGCCTTCGCCGCCCTGGGTCTGTGGAAGGTGCGCCTGACCGGCGGCGAGCCGACCATCCGGCACGATTTTGAAGATGTGGCGCGCGCGGTGTCCACAGTGCCCGGTATTCGCCGGGTGGCGATGACCACTAATGGCTATCGCTTGGCCGAACGGGCGCAAAGCTGGCGCGATGCCGGTGTCGATGCGCTCAATATCAGTGTCGATTCGCTCGATCCGGCGCGGTTCGCGGCGATCACCGGCCACGACCGGCTGGCCGAAGTTCTCGCCGGGATCGACGCCGCGCGCGAGGCCGGGTTTTCAAGCATCAAGCTCAACGCCGTACTGATGCGCGGGGTAAACGACGATGAGTTGGAGGCGATGACCCGTTTTGTCGCAACGCGCGACCTGTCGCTGCGTTTCATCGAGGTCATGCGCACGAATGATAATGCGGAGTTCTTCGCCGCGCGGCACGTCTCGGGCGAAAGCGTCGCACGACGGCTCGAAGCCGCCGGCTGGCAGCGTCTCGCGCGTGAGGCGGGCGCGGGGCCTGCAGTGGAATTCGGCCATGCCAAGGCTCGTGGTCGGATCGGCATCATCGCCCCTTATGCGAAGGATTTCTGCGCCAGCTGCAACCGCCTGCGGCTCGGCTCGGACGGCAAATTCCATCTGTGCCTGTTCGGCGATGGCGGGTTCGATCTGCGACCCCTCCTCCAGCACGACGATCAGCATGACGAGCTGGTCGCGCGGATCGTCGCGCTGACCAGGACCAAAGCCCCGGCGCATCGGCTGCACGACGGCGACAGCGGGGCGACGCCGCATCTCGCATCGATAGGGGGGTGAGGTGACAACGTTGGAGGAAACACGGGTCATGCTCGAAATCGAGTTGTGCGGGAGGCTCGCCGATGTCGGCGGGGCCTTGGCGCAAATCGCCATCCCCGAGAATGGCTGCAGCGTTGCCGAGCTGTTCGGGCTGATCGCGCAGCAGCATCCGGCGCTCGCCCATCCGCTCGTCAGTGGCCGGGTTAGGGCGTGCGTGAACGAGACGATCGTGACGCCCGATGCACGGGTAATGGCGGGAGACGAGGTGGCGCTGTTCCCGCCGGTTTCGGGCGGATGAGCGCAGAGGTCACTCTTGCGACGAAGGAGTTCGACCCGGCCGAACTACTCGGCGCCTTTACCCACGGGTTGGGTGGGGAGGGGGCGGTGGTCAGCTTCACCGGCCATGCGCGCGGCGCGGCGAAGGATGGCGCGGCAATCGAGGCTTTGGTGCTCGAAAGCTATCGCGGCGTAACGCTCGCCTCGATGAAGGCCATCGCCGCCGATGCCATGGCGCGCTTCGACATATCGCGTTGCCGCGTGGTGCACCGCACGGGCCGCATCGCGCCCGGCGAAGCCATCGTCTTCGTCGCCACCGCATCGGCCCATCGCCGCGCAGCCTTTGAGGCAGCCGATTTCATCATGGACCGGCTCAAGACCGAGGCGGTATTCTGGAAGCGCGAGGAAAGCCCCGATCGCAAACGCTGGATCGAACCCACCAGCGGCGACCATGCCGATGCCCAGCGTTGGCAGGAGTGAACAGGACGGACAATGCCCGGAATAAACGAGAATTTACCCTTTCACCCTCTGAAGATCGCGGTTCTGACGATCTCGGACACGCGCACGATGGAAACCGACACCTCGGGAGAACTGCTTGCCTCCCGCCTGCAGGAGGCGGGGCATGACCTCGCCGCGCGCGCCATCGTCAAGGACGATGTCGAGGCCATCCGCACGCAGGTGCAGGCGTGGGTCGACGATCCCGAGGTCGAGATCGTCCTCACCACTGGCGGCACCGGCTTCACCCCGCGCGATGTTACGCCCGAAGCGGTCATGCCGCTGCTGCGCCGCGTGATGGACGGGTTCAGCGTGGTGTTCCATCAGATCAGCATGGGCACCATTGGCGTCTCAACCCTGCAATCGCGCGCCTTTGCGGGGCAGGCGGGCGACAGTTTTATCTTCTGCGTGCCCGGGTCCACCGGGGCGTGCCGCGACGCCTGGGATCTGGTGCTGCAATACGAATGCGACAGCCGGTATCGCCCCTGTTCGATTGCCGGGCAATTGCCGCGCCTGCGCGAGGTTTGCGCGTGAGCAAGCTAACCCATCTCGATGCGGACGGGCGCGCACGGATGGTCGACGTCGGCGACAAGGCGGTGACGTCGCGGCGCGCAGAAGCAAGAGGAGAGCTGGTGTGCGCCCCCGCGACGCTGGAACTGGTCAGGACGGGCAAGACCCCGAAGGGCAGCGTGTTGGCCACGGCCGAACTTGCCGGAGTGATGGCGGCCAAGCGCACTGCGGACCTCATCCCCTTGTGCCACACTCTGGCACTGTCGAAAGTAGCAGTGGAGATCGCCATGGACGAAGCACTGCCGGGCTTTGCAGTGCGCGCGACGGTGAGGTCCGAGGGGCGCACCGGGGTGGAGATGGAGGCGCTGACCGCGGTGTCCGTTGCCTGCCTGACCTTGTTCGACATGCTCAAGGCGGTCGATAAGGGCATGGCGATCGGCGCGATCCGCGTGACCGCCAAGGAAGGCGGGCAATCCGGCTCGTGGAGCAGCGAATGATAACCGTCGATGAAGCGCTGTCATTGATCGCCGCAAAGGTCGGCCCGTTGGGAAGTGAGACGATAGCGCTGGCCGATGCCGCGGGGCGCACTCTGGCCGAGCCGCTGATCGCGCGCTGCGATGCCCCGCGCCAGCCGCTTTCGGCGATGGACGGCTACGCCGTCCTCGAACGGACGACCGCAGCCGGCAAACGGCTCGAGCTCATCGGAGAATCGCGCGCCGGACGAGGCTTCGCAGGAACCGTCCAACCGGGCCAGGCCGTGCGGATATTCACCGGCGCGCGCCTGCCGGACGGCGCGGATTACGTCGTCATGCAGGAATATGCCTCGCGCGACGGGGATCATGTGACTTTCACCGAAGGCTATGGCCCTGCACCGCATGTCCGCGCGGTGGCCAGCGATTTTGCAAAGGGAGCGGAACTGGTCCCCGCCGGTACGCGGCTTGGTGCGCGGGCCATGGTCGCGGCGGCGGCGGCAGACGTTTCCGAGGTCTGCGTTGCTCGGCGCCCCCGCGTGGCGACCTTCGCCACCGGTGATGAACTCGCACCGCCCGGCTTCGCGCATCTTCGGCCCGATGCGATCCCCGAAAGCGTCAGCTTCGGTGTCGCCGCCATGGTCGCGCAGGAGGGCGGCACGGTCGTCTCGCGTCGCACGGGAGCGGACGAACTGGACGCGCTGATCGCAGCTGCAGACGCCGCGCTGGATGAAGCAGACCTGGTCATCGTCACCGGCGGCGCCTCGGTCGGCGACCGCGACTTCGCCAAACCGATGTTTGCCCCGCACGGCCTCGACCTGTGGTTCGACAAGGTCGCAATGAAACCGGGCAAGCCGGTGTGGCTGGGTCAGGCAAGGGGCACAGTCGTGCTCGGCCTGCCCGGCAACCCGACCTCGGCCATGGTCACTGGCGCACTGTTCCTGCGCCCGATCCTGGCGCGGCTGCTGGGCGAGGCGAAGGCGCATCCCTGGCGCTGCCTGCCCCTCGCAGCTGGCCTGAAAGCCACCGGCACGCGCGAAACCTTCACCCGCGCGCGGTGGGACGAAGACGGACTGATCCCGCTCGACAATCAGGACAGCGGGGCGCAGGCGGCGCTGCTTCAGGCTGACTGGTTGATCCGCTGCCCGCCTGATCAGGCCGCGCTCGCGCCCGGTGCCATGGTTACCGCACTGCGCTTTTGAGCCGACGCTCGGCCAAAGCCAACGCATGCTGATCATTGGCATTGAAGAACGGGTCCTCATCCGCGTCCCAATCGACGAATTTGGCACCGACATCTTTGGCGAAGCGACGGAGAGACTGGCCGCCGTCGTCGATGTACTTCGCGAGCGATTCTGAATCCGTTCGCCAGAGCGTGGCCATTGGTTGTTCCCGCCCATTGCTCACCGGGACGGCCGCGGCCGCATTACCGATCTCCGACCCGAGATGAGATAGAAGATCCGTTGGCAGGAAGGGTTGGTCGCAACCGACCATTAGGACGTAATCGCAAGCTTTGGTTTCAGCAAAATCGAAAGCGCTTGCCAATGCGGTGATGGGCCCGATTCCGCTATGTCTGTCGAGCACGACTGGCAGCTCGAGCGCCGGAGCCTGGTGTCTATCGCGCAGGGCGAGCGCCACGCAATCGCTTTGCGCCAAAGCCCAGTCGGCCACCCGTTCTACCAGCGCTTTTCCCCCCAGTGCGCGCCACGGCTTGTCGCCGCCCATGCGAGTGCCTTGTCCCCCGCATGCGATGACGATGCAGTGGCTTGAGTATTTGAACGAAGGCGGCGTGTGATTCACTGTTAGACGACAATGCACCAACTTTAGTCCAGCATCCACACGTCTCGGCGCATCTTCGCATGAACTTTTTGAGGTGGCGCATCCTGTATTCTCCGGTCGCAGAGCGGGCGCGAAGCGGCCATAAGTTTGCGATCTGCACACGATGGCCCCTTGCCAGAATCTACCAAAAACAAAAGTAAATCAAAGTGTTACCGCTTAATGCGGGCTCAATTGCGGCCTTGCGAGACTGCAGACCCGATAATCACAGTAAATTCAGTTCTTTAGGCCGCTGGATGCGGTGCCTCTTCCGCACCATCTCTCGATCTTTGCTGAGAACAGCCGGATTCCGACGTCTCGCGACCGTGGTCGGTGCGCGAACGCAGCCCGTCTGCCGCTTCTCCAGCACAAGAATTCTCCATCGATGGATTAAGCCCGGCAGCTGGGCCGTTTCCCCTTCGAGCAGGCCTCGCACCGCCTGCACCACGAAGGAGAACCGACATGAGAACCAACGCCATGCTTTCGCTGATCGCCCTGGGTCTGGCCGGCGCGGCGAGCGCTGCCGTGCCCATGCTGCACGAAGAGAAGCTTGCGCGTGCCGAGGAGCGCTTGATCCTCACCCACCCGATCGCGGGAATCGAGAACAGTCTGTGGTTCGACTACCGGATCGATGTCGCCGAGACGCAGAAGGAGCTGTCGAGCGACCTGCGCCGGGCGAGCGATCTCGAGGACCGGCGCGACGCGTGGGAGGAATATGCCCACGAACTCAAGCACGAACGCGAGGACTACGTCCACGACATGGCGAAGCGCGGCTATCGCCAGGGCACGGTCCATCTCCTCGACTGACCGCCCGCATCTCCCTGGCGATCGCTTCCGTCCCTACCCCCCGGGCGATCGCCGATCCCCGAAGGACCGGCCCAGTGCCGGTCCTTCTTTTGCGCGCGCTGTCGGAAAGTCAGCGCCAGCCGTCGGCGCGGGCGCGGGCTTCGGCCTCGGCGTCGAGAGCAGGGCCGTCGGCCATCGCCTGCGCGCGGGCGAGGATCTCGGCATTGCTGGCGCTCGCCATGCGGTAGTCGGTGTCCGCCTGCCGCGCGCCGTCGCCGCGTGCTTCGAGTTTCCATCCATGCGCATCGCGGCAGGCAATCCCGCTCCCCGCATCGCGGCTGAAGGCGCGGCAGAAGTCGCCGTCGCGATCGCGAAAACTGAGGAGAACGCGCGTGTCGGAATCCGCGGCCTGCTCGGCAACCAGCTGGCTGTCGAGCACGGCGGCGAGCTGGGTGTCGGCATAGCCCTCGGGCGCGCCGCCGCGCGGAAGGAACAGTGCCAGCGCCAGCGCGGCGGCGATTGCCGGCCCGGCGACCCAGCTCCAGCGCGGCAGGCTGCGCTTCATCTCGCGCTGTTCGCGGGCGGCGGCCAGATCGACCACCTCGGCGGGCCTGGGTGCGAGCATGGCGGCCAGCGCGTCGGGCGCCGGTTCTTCCGCGATCGGCGCGAAGTGTCCCGCGAGCCGGGCCCTGAGCGCGCGATGCGCCTCGACCTCGCGCTGCAGGTCCGGATCGGCGGCGATCGCTGCGGCCACTTCGGCTTCGCGTTCCCCCGTCAGCTGGCCGTCGGCAAAGGCGGCAATGTCCTCGCGCGCGATGGTCATGCCTTTTCTCCCAGGATTTCGAGAAGCGCGTCGCGCCCGCGCACGAGCCGCGAATTGAGCGTGCCCACGGGGCAGCCGACGATTGCCGCGGCCTCCTTGTAGGCATAGCCTTCCACCATCACCAGCAACACCGCCTCGCGCTGTTCCTCGGGCAATTGCTGCATGGCACGATCGACCATCGACAGCTCGACCGCCGATTCCTGCGCGCCATCGCCGCCGACCGACAGGCCTGCTTCCTCCGCGACGAAAGTTTCGCGGCGGCGGGAACTTGCCCGGCCTTCGTCGATCCAGAGATTGCGCATGATCCGATACATCCAACTGTCGAGCCGCGTGCCGTCCTGCCACTTGTCGCGATTGGCGAGCGCGCGCTCGATGCTCATCTGGCAGAGGTCGTCACCGTCGGCCGGATTGCCGCAAAGGCCGGCAGCGAAACGACGCAGCCGGGGCAGCATTGCCAGCAAGTCCTGCTCGAACGATGGGTTCAGAGGTTTCTGCCTTCCGTGGATTAAACGGATGACCCCACCCGTTTCATCCATGCTTAATGCGAATTGGACCAAAGAACGCAACCGATGCCCCGAATTTCCCCGATTTCCCTCGTTCTGGCGGCGCTCGCGACACCGCTCGCCGCCCAGGTCGGCCTGTCGGGCGTCCAACTGCCGCGTGTGGGGGGCGTGCTCGAGCAGGTCGGCGATCTGGCCGACAATACGCTCGAGAGTACCAGCCGGACCGCGCGCGACCTTGCTCGCGACCGGCTGCGCACGATCGACCGGCTGGTGCGCCGCAATGGCGACACGATCGCACTCGACTCACGTGGCGAGCCCGCGCGGCGCGGCGAAGTGCTGCTGCTCGACGCAAGCGCGGACGCGCTCGCCAAGGCGGGGGCAGAGGGTTTCGTCCTGCTCGAGACGGTCGACCTGGCGGACCTCGGGATGCGCGTCAGCCGTCTGCGCGTGCCCGCGGGGCTGGAGCTTGGCGAGGCCGAACACGCGCTCGAGCGGATCCTCCCCTCGGTCACAATCGCGCCCGACAATCTCCATTTCCAGTCGGGAAGCGCGGGCCCGGTTCCGCTCGCTCTCGCCGCGGCGGGGAGCGGTGCGGGCAGCACGCCGGTGGGCATGATCGACGGTGCGCCGGGCAAATCCGTGCCCGTTGTCGCCACGCGCGGTTTCGCCGAGGGTGCGCCCTATCCGAGCAATCACGGCAGCGCGGTGGCCTCGCTGCTCGCTTCGGAGCATCCGGGGCCGATCCGTGTCGCCGATGTCTATGGCACCGACAGCGCGGGCGGCAATGCGCTCGCCATCGCCCGCGGGCTCGGCTGGCTGGTGGGGCAGGGCAGCAAGGTCGTGACCATCAGTCTCGTCGGTCCGCGGAACGCGGTGCTCGAACGCGCCATCGCGGGCGCCCGCAAGCGCGGCGTTGTGGTCGTCGCAGCAGTCGGCAATGACGGGCCGGCCGCGCCGCCCGCCTATCCCGCGAGCTATGACGGCGTGATCGCGGTCACCGCCGTCGACGGCAAGCGCCGCGCGCTGATCGAGGCGGGTCATGCGCTGCATCTGGACTATGCCGCACCCGGTGCGGACATTCGCGGGATCAACGCGAAGGGCAAGCGCATCGGCCTGCGCGGCACCTCTTTCGCGACCCCGCTGGTCGCCGCGCGGCTCGCCCGGGCGCTCGACCGCGGCCGCGACTGGCGCAGCGCGCTCGACGGCGAAGCCGAGGACCTCGGCAAGAAGGGCGTCGACCCGGTCTACGGGCGTGGCCTGCTGTGCGGGGATTGCAGGGGGCGCTGAAAAAATTTGCATAGGCGCGGATTAAGCCGCCGAGCCGGTTCGTTTCCTTTCCGAAGCAGGCGCCCCCCTCCCGGCGCCCTGCGGCAGAAAGGACCTCATCATGAAAAAGCTCTTCCTCGCAGCAGCGACCATGACCGCACTCGCCGCGGCGCCGCAGGCGCATGCCCAGCTCCTCTCGGGCTCGGGTCTCGGCCAGGTGACCGGCCGCGTCGGTCCGATCACCCAGAGCACGACCGGCACGCTGCGTTCGGCGACGCGCGGTACGCTGCGCGGCAATGCCCGCACGAGCGGTAGTCAGAATGTCGATCGCCGTTCGGGCGAAGTATCGCTCGACCGCTCGCTCGACACCGGGGCGGCCGCGACGACCGACCAGGTTATCGGTTCTCCGCTGGGTTCGGCTTCGGGGTCCGCCTCGGGCAGCGGCCAGGCCTCGGGTTCGGGCAGCGCCGATGCGCAGCTCGTCGGCACCGATGCGGTGCGTGACCTCGCGGGTCGGGGCGTGGGCCGGGCGCGTGACGGCGTCTCGACCGCCCGCAATCTGGCGACGCCCGCAGTCGGTGCGGCGCGCGATCGCGCCGGGAACCTGACGTCGCAGGCCGGAAATCTCTCGGCCATGGGATCGGGCAGTGGCGCGGCCTCGGGCAATGGCTCGACCGGTCTCGGCAACGGCATGCTTGCCGCCGCGGGCAGCGGGGCAGCCGCGGGTGATGGCGCCTTCGCCGTGAGCCCGGACATGCCGGTGCTTTCGCCGCAGGGCGCGCCGGTGGGCAAGGTACGCCAGCTCGTCAGCGACTCGCGCGGCCGCGTCGAGCAGGTCGTGGTCGAAGCCAAGGGACGCAAATTCGCGGTTCCTGCAGCCGATCTCGCAGTCAGCGGCAACGCGCTGGTGATGGGCGAAGGCTCTGCTTCGGGCGCGGCGTCGAAGCCAGCCGACGATACCGCCGAGTAACGCCGAGCGCCGCGACGCGGCAGGATAGGGCGGTCGGGTCAGCGCGGCCCGGCCGCTCTTGTCGTTGGCAGGCCGCTGGCGCGTCAGCGCGACAGGCTTCGTCACGTCTGGTAACTGCCGCCCGGAGATTGCTTTGACCGGGCGAAATGCCCATGGAGTCGGGCATGAAGCGCGGACGATCCCACATGGCCGAAAAGCAGCCTGCCAAGGGCACGATCCGCGACACGCTGCTCGAGGCCGCCAGCTCGCTGATGCGCGAACTCGACACGATCGAAGTCGGCATCCTCGACATCGCCGCGCGCGCGGAGGTCAATCATGGGATGATCCGCTACTATTTCGGCAGCAAGGAAGGCATGCTTCTCGCGCTGCTCGACCGCGATGTGGGCGTGCGCATCCGCCAGCTCGGCGCGCTCCTGCGGATGGACGCCACGCCGACCGAGAAGATGCGCATCCATCTCGAAGGCATCCTCGAGACCTACTACCGGATTCCCTATCTCAACCGTCTGATTCAGGCGATGGTCCGCGATGCCTCGCCCGAGCGCGTCCACCACATCGCCGAAGAGCTTCTCAAGCCGATCGCCCAGGCGCAGCACTCGATCATCCAGGAGGGCATCGCGGCGGGCGAGTTCCGCAAGGTCGATCCCAAGCTGTTCTATTTCAACACCATCGGCTCGGCCGACGGGCTCTATTCCAACCGTTTCACCCTTTCGGCGGTGTTCGGCGGAATCCCGGGTGCCGACGATGCGCTCCATGAACGCTACAAGGCACACACGGTCGAAACGCTGATGGCGGGCCTGCTTGCCTGATTATCAGCCTTGATAATTACTCGCCGCGAGGCATAGTCGCGGCATGGATCTCCAACTCGACCAGCAGCAGGAATTGCTGCGCCAGTCGCTCGACCGCTACCTCGCGAAGCACCTGACTTTCGAGGCACGCCGCACGCAATGCGAGGGCGAGGCCTTCCTCGATTTCTGGGAGGGTCTGGACGACGAACTCGGCGTGGGCGTGGCGGGCCTGGCCGAAGATCTCGGCGGGTTCGGTGGAGGCCCCGAAAGCGAGATGATCGTTGCCGGTGCGCTCGGCCGCGCGCTTGCGGTGACGCCCTATGTGCCCTGCCACGTCCTCTCTGCCGCATTGCTCGCGAACCTGGGCTGCGACGATCTCGTGCGCCGGATCGCAACCGGGGACATGCTGGTCGTCACCGCAATCGAGGAACCGCAGACGCGGGGCGAGGTCGCGCGCGTCGCCGCGCAGGCCGATCGCATAGAGGGCGGTTGGCGGTTGTCGGGCACGAAGCTAGTGGTCGACTTCGCAGCGCAGGCGGATATCGTCCTCGTTCCCGCCCTGATCGATGGGGAGGGGCTGGCGCTCTTCACCGTCGAGCCCGCGCGTTTCCGCGATGGCCTGAAGCCCTTTGCACTGATCGACGACACGCCCTCGGCCGACCTGCTGCTCGACGGGCTCGAACTCGAAGACGATCGCTGCATCGCACAGGGGGAGGGCGTGCTCGCCGCGTTATCCGCCGCCGTCGACCGTGCGCGCGCCGCGACCTGTGCCGAGGCTGCCGGGATCGCCGCGGTGATGGTCGCCGATACCGTCGCCTACGCCAAGGAGCGCGAACAATTCGGCGTCGCCATAGCCTCTTTCCAGGCGCTGCAGCACCGCATGGTCGACATGTGGGCCAAGTCGCAGGAGATCGAGGCGGCAGCGCTGCTGGCGACGCTCAAGCCCGACCAACCCGACGCGGTTTCGGCCGCGATGGCAACCGTATCGGACGGCCTGCGCAAGATCGGGCAGGAGGCATTGCAACTGCATGGCGCGATGGGGCTGACCGAGGAGCTGCGCGTCGGCCATTATTTCAAACGCGCCACGGTGATCGAGCACCGGCTCGGCAGCGCGGCGGCCCACGTCGAGCGCTATCGCGAGCGGCGGCTTTCGGCCTGAGGGCGTTAAAGCCCGAGGACGTGCCGTGCAAGGATGTTGCGCTGGATTTCGTTCGACCCGGCATAGATCGAAGCGGCGCGCTCGTTGAGATAGCGCAGCGGCGCGATCGCCTGCCACGGCTCGCCCGAGACGTAACCGTCCTCTGGCGGCTCGTAGCCGGGAATCTCCGCCCCGGGTCGTGTCGGATGCGGCTGGAAGACGGTACCGCTCGGTCCCGCCGCCTCGAGTGCGAGTTCTGTCAGGTGCTGCGCCAGCTCGGTGCCCATGATCTTCATCAGCGAGGCCATCGGGCCGACGCTCTCGCCCCGCCCCGCAGAGGACAGCAGCTTCAGTTCGAGCACTTCGAGCACGTCGATGCGGATCATGGCGCGCGCCAATCGCTGGCCGAAATCGCCATGGTCGAGCAGCGAATGGCCGCCCACCTCCTGCGCGCGCGTATTGTCGGCGATGGCCTGCGCCCTGATCTTGAGCCCAGCCGAATAGGCGCCGCCCCCGCGTTCGAATTCGAGCAGATATTTGGCGACCTGCCAGCCGCGATCGACCTCGCCGATGACGTTTGCCTGCGCCACCCGGACATCATCGAAGAAGACCTGGTTCTGCACCGTCTCGCCCGACAGCATCGTCAGCGGACGCACGGTCACCCCGTCCTGGTCCATCGGCACGAGGAGGAAGGTGATGCCCTCCTGCTTGCGGCCGTCGTTGCTGGTGCGCACGAGGCAGAACATCCAGTTCGCCTCTTGCGCATGCGTGGTCCAGATCTTCGATCCGTCGAGGATGAAATCACCGCCATCGGGGACTGCGCTCATCCGCAATGCGGCGAGGTCCGATCCGGCATTGGGTTCGGAATAGCCCTGGCAGAAGAATATCTCGCCGGTAAGGATGCGCGGGAGGAAATATGCGCGCTGCTCCGGCGTGCCGAAGGCGGCGATGACATGCGCGACCATGTGGATGCCCATCGGCGAGAGCGACGGCGCGCGCGCTTGGGCCATGGCATTGGCGAAGAGATAATGCTGCGCCACCGACCAGTCGCGTCCGCCATGCTCTTCCGGCCAGTGCGGTGCCGCCAGCCCGGCGGCGTGGAGCTTCGCCTGCCACGCCATCGAGGCTTCGTGATCGGGATAGACGCTGGTTGTATGGCGTCCCGCGTCGCGGATGTCGTCGGTCAGTTCGCGAGCGCAGAAATCCGCGATCTCGGCCGCGAAAGCCTTCTCTTGGGGAGACCAGTCGAGATTCATGCCCTATCCATTTGCCGATGATTATCAGGCCTGATAACAGCTCGGCCTTGGCCGTCAATGTTTCAGGGTGGGGAAGATGATGAACGAGCACGCAACTCTGAGCGCCGCCGGGGGTGAGGCACCCCGGCAGAGCCCGACGCCGACCGAAATCGACTTCACCAGGCCGGCGGGTGAGGAGGCCTATTACGCGCCCGACTCGATGCATTGGCGCATCTTCAAGAACGAGATCGCGCTGGCGGTCGGCGGGGTGGCCGCGGTCCTGCTCGAATTCGCCGATGCGCGCATCCGCTCGGGCGTGTGGGATCATTCGGTCTATCCGGTCGACCCGATCGGGCGTTCGCAGCGCACCGGCATGGCCGCCATGGTCGGCGTCTACGGGCCGAAAAGCGTAGCGCGTCGGGTCATCGGCGGGGTCAACCGGATGCATGCAAAGGTCGCGGGCGTGACGCCCAGGGGAGAGGCCTATTCGGCGCAGGATCCCGAACTGCTCGACTGGGTTTCGGCGACCGCGCAATATGGCTTCCTGACCGCCTACGACCGTTTCGTCCACCGCCTCTCCGAGGCGGAGAAACACGCCTACTGGAATGGTGGGGACGAGATCCCGCGCCTGTATGGCGTCACCGAGATCCCCCATTCGGAAGCCGAGTTCTTCGCCATGATGGAGCGGCTGCTGCCGCGCTTCGAGCCGCATCCGATCAATCTCGAATTCCTTGAGATCATCGCCTCGGGCAGGGCGCGCCCAGAAATCCCGCGCTTCATCCACCGTGCGCTGGCGCGCGCCGCGGTCGACATCCTGCCGCCGATCGTCCGCCGCAAGCTCGAACTGGGCCGCGAGTGGGACCTCTCGCTGCGCGAGCGCCTGCTGGTGAAGCTGTTCGGCAAGATGGCCGATCGGAAGGTCGACCCCGCCTCCCCCGCCTATCGCGCGGCGCTCCGCCTCCGCCTGCCCGGCAACACTGCCTGGCGGTAGCGCAGCCGCAAACTTCGCCGGGAAAGCACGATCGGCGCCTTGCCGCGCCCGCGCGACCGCCTATCTTGCGCGCCATGCATCTCGACGATCTCCTGCGCCGCTACTTCGCTTCGGACGACCTCACTGCCATCTCGCCCGACGCGCTTGCCGCCGGGATCGAGCACTGCCGCGTCGACCTCGGGCTCGAGAAGGATCCGGGCAAGCGCTTTGCCCTATGGGCGCTGCTGCACCTCTTCGACGCGGCACCCGACCTCGATGTCGCTTTCAAGACCGAGGCGGAACGCGAGGCCGCGCGCAATTTCGGCGATTTGCTGGCGGGGGCAGCCGAGGACGACGAGGCTTGAGCCCGCTGGACTAGATCGCGAATTCGAGCCTGTAGCCCGGCGGGTAATGCAGCCGCATGGTGGTGACCGGATGGTCGTCGAGCCAGGTTGTGCGATCCATGGTGAACAGCGCTGCCCCTTCCTCGGTCCCCAGCAGGTCGGCGATCCGCCCCTCGGCGGTCGCCGCCGAAAGCGCGACCTCACCGCGGGTGAAGGGGACCGTGCGCACCAGCCATTCGTTGGCGCTCAACTCGCCGAGATCGGCCTCGGCGAATTGTGGCACGGCGGCGAGGTTGATCCACCGCGTCTCGAAAGCGAAGGGGCGCTCGTCGGCGAGGTGGAGCGTCTCGAGATAGGCCGCCTTGGCCTCTCCCGTGTCGAGCCGTTCGGCGATTGCATCCGGCGCGCGCGCGATCCGGCGGTCGACGACCTCGCAGCGATAGGCCCCACCGGCGTCCTCGACCTGCTCGCGCAGCAAGGGAATGCGGAGCTGCGCCTGCGGCAGGGGCAGCGGGCGCACGCGCGTACCGCCCTTGCGCTTGCGCTCGACCATGCCTTCTTCGGCGAGCGCCTGCAGCGCGCGGTTCACCGTGGTTCGCGAGCAGGCGTATTCCTCGGCGAATTCGACCTCGCCGGGGATCAGCTCGCCCAATTGCCATTCGCCCGCGACGATGCGCGCGCGGATCGCCTCGCGGATGCCGCGATGCGTCCGGGCGTTCACAGCGCCGCGCCCAGCTCGCGGATTACGCGTGCGAAGCGCGTTCGAATTTCGTCCGCACGGACATGCTCCCCGCCGCGCACGATGTGGCGCCCGGCGGACCAGACGTCGCTGACCGCGCGGCCCTCGACGCCGAAGATCCAAGCATCGAGCCGCTGGTCGGGCTGCGGCCAGTCGAGGAAGGGCAGATCGTCGCGCAATGCAACAACGTCTGCCAGCCTACCGGCCTCGATCGCCCCGGCATTGCGCCCGATCGCCTGCGCGCCGCCGCGCGCGGCGCGTTCGTAGAGATAGCGTCCGGTCGAGCGCGTGGCATCGTCGCTCAGCACCGCACGCTGACGGTGCGCCAGCCGCTGCGAGACCTCGAGCATGCGCAGTTCCTCGGCCACCGCGATGCGGATGTTCGAATCCGATCCCACCCCGAAGCGCCCGCCCGCCGCGAGATAGTCGCGCGCGGGAAAGATGCCGTCGCCGAGATTGGCTTCGGTGGTCGGGCACAGGCCGGCGACCGCCCCGGAAGCCGCGAGGCCGGCGACCTCGCCCGCGTCGCAATGCGTCGCATGGATCAGGCACCAGCGTTCGTCGATGGTCAGATTGTCGAGCAGCCAGCGCACGGGGCGCGCGCCGAGATGTGCCTCGACCTCCTCGACTTCCTTGACCTGCTCGGCGGCGTGGATGTGGGTCGGGCCGGAGGGACAAAGTGCGAGGCAGGCGTCGAGCCCGGCGCGGTCGACCGCGCGCAGCGAGTGCGGGGCGATCCCGAGGCGGAAGTCAGCGGGCAGTCCGCGCGCGGCTTCGGCGATGCGCGTATAGAGCGTCTCGAATTCGCCCACGGTACAGCCGAAGCGCAATTGCCCGCCCTTCAGTTCGCGCCCGTCGAGCCCGCCATGGCTGTAGAGCACGGGGAGGTGGGTGAGTCCGATGCCGCTCGCCTCGCTCGCGGCGAAGATCGCGCGCGAGGTTTCGGCCATGTCGTCGAAATGCCCGCCGCCGACGCGATGATGGAGATAGTGGAACTCGGCCGAGGCGCTGTATCCGGCCTCGGCCATTTCGAGCTGCACCAGCGCGGCGATCGCCTCGATATGCTCGGGGGTGAGCACGTCGAGGAAGCGGTACATGACCTGCCGCCAGGCCCAGAAATCGTCCGCGCCTGCCGGTCCGCGCGCTTCGGCCAGCCCCGCCATGGCGCGCTGGAAGCTGTGCGTATGGACATTGGCGAGCCCGGGCAGGGCGGTGCCGACCGCCTGCGCCGCATCGAAGCCGCGCGGCGAGACCTCGCTGATCGTGCCCGCATCGTCGATATGGATCGCCTGGTCGGCGAGCCAGCCCGATGGCGTGAGAACCTGCCGCGCCGAGATGATGCTGCCCATTGGCCGTTGCGCCTTTCGCATATTATGTGCATACATAATCACACAGAGAGGAGCCACGCAAGAGCATGACCGGCCGAGTCTTCACCCATTGCAGCGCTGCGACCCTGGTCGAGGGCGAGCGCGGCTATGGCTTGGTCGAGGATGCAGCGGTCGTGGTGGCGGAAGGCCGGATCGCCTGGATCGGAGCGCGCGGCGACCTGCCTGTCGATCATGCGGTTTGGGAACAGGTCGATCTCGGCGGTGCGCTGGTCACCCCGGCGCTGGTCGATTGCCATACGCATCTCGTCTTCGGCGGCGACCGGAGCCGTGAATTCGCGCTGCGGCTCGAAGGTGCCAGCTACGAGGAGATCGCGCGCGCCGGGGGCGGTATCCGCTCGACGGTCTCCGCCACGCGCGACGCCAGCGACGACGAGCTGCTCGCCGAGGCGCTGCGCCGGGTCGACGACCTGCTCGCCGACGGGGTCGCGGTGGTCGAGGTCAAGTCTGGCTACGGCCTCAGCATCGCGCACGAATTGCGCATGCTCCGCGTCGCGCGCGCGATCGAAGGCGAGCGCCCGGTGCACATCCGCACAAGCTGGCTCGCCGCGCATGCGCTGCCGCCCGAATTCGAGGGCGAGGCGGACCGCTATATCGACGAGGTGGCCATCCCCGGGCTCGAGACCGCCGCCGCCGAAGGGCTGGTCGATGCGGTCGACGGCTTTTGCGAAGGGATCGGCTTCTCGCCCGCGCAGATCCGCCGCGTCTTCGACACGGCCCGCGAATTGGGCATAAGGGTGAAGCTCCACGCCGAGCAATTGAGCGACCTCAAGGGGGCGGTCCTCGCCGCCGAATACGATGCGCTCTCGGCCGACCATCTCGAATGGCTCGCGCCCGGGGATGCGCCGCTGCTGGCCGAGAAGGGCGTCGTCGCCGTGCTGCTCCCCGGCGCCTTCTACGCGCTGCGTGAAACGCGGCTGCCGCCGATGGATGCGCTCCGCGAGGCCGGCGTGGCGATGGCGCTGGCGACCGATTGCAACCCCGGCAGCTCGCCGCTGTCCTCGCTCCGCCTCGCCATGAACATGGGTTGCACGCTGTTCCGCATGACCGCCGAGGAGGCGCTTGCCGGCGCGACGCGCAACGGCGCGAAGGCGCTGGGTCTCGAGGCTGAATACGGCACGATCGAGCCGGGCAAGCGCGCCGATCTCGCCGTGTGGGACACCGAGCATCCCGATTTTCTCAGCTACTGGATCGGCGGGCGCCTGCTGCGCGGCCGGATCACCGCAGGACACTATCACGATGCATGACCTTGCGCCCGGATCGCTCGGGCTGGCCGAACTCGAAGCGCTCTATCGCTCGACCGGCGCCTTCCGGATCGATGACGCGGCAATGGCGGATGTCGCGGCTTCCGCCGAGCGGCTAACCGCGGCGCTCGGGTCGGGCGAGGCGATCTACGGGGTCAATACCGGCTTCGGCAAGCTTGCCAGCGTGCGCATCGGCGCGACCGACCTCGGCACGCTCCAGCGCAATCTGGTGCTCTCGCACAGCGCCGGCTTCGGCGAACCGCTCGCGCCCGAAATCGTCCGTTTCATCATCGCGCTCAAATGCCTTTCGCTCGGGCGCGGCGCCTCGGGCGTGCGCCCCGTCGTGGTCGAACGGCTGCAGCAGCTGGTCGAAGCCGATATCATCCCCGTGGTGCCCGAAAAGGGCTCGGTCGGCGCTTCGGGCGACCTCGCTCCGCTGGCGCATGTCGCCGCGACGCTGATCGGCGAGGGCGACGCCTTCTACAAGGGCGAGCGGATGGCGGCGGGTGCAGCGCTCCAGCGCGCCGGGCTCGAACCGCTCGTGCTCGAAGCGAAGGAGGGTCTCGCGCTGCTCAACGGCACGCAGGTCTCGACCGGCCTCGCGCTCGCGGCGCTGTTCGACAGCTGGCGGCTGGCGGTCAATTCGCTGGTCACCACCGCGCTCTCGCTCGACGCGGCGATGGGCTCGACCGCGCCCTTCCGCGACGAAATCCATACCTTGCGCGGCCATCGCGGCCAGATCGTCTCGGCGCGCACGATCCGTGCGTTGCTCGCCGGTTCGCAGATCCGCGAGAGCCACCTCGAGGACGATCTGCGCGTGCAGGATCCCTATTGCCTGCGCTGCGCGCCGCAGGTGATCGGCGCCTGCCTCGACCAGCTCGCCCACGCGGGCAATGTGCTGCGGGTCGAGGCCAATGCCGCGACCGACAACCCGCTGGTGCTCAGCGACGGGGCGATCGTCTCGGGCGGCAATTTCCACGCCGAGCCGGTCGGCATGGCGGCCGACGGCATCGCCATCGCCGTGTCCGAGATCGGCGCGATCGCGCAGCGCCGCATTGCGCTGCTGGTCGATCCGGCATTGAGCTTCGGCTTGCCCGCCTTCCTCGCGCCGTCGCCGGGGCTGCAGTCGGGGCTGATGATCGCCGAGGTCACCAGCGCCGCGCTGATGAGCGAGAACAAGGCGCTCGCCAACCCGCGCGTGGTCGACTCGACGCCGACCTCGGCCAATCAGGAAGACCATGTCTCGATGGCCTGCCACGGCGCGCGCCGCCTGTTCGAGATGAACGCCAATCTCGCCGCCATCCTCGGGATCGAGGCGATGACCGCCGCACAGGGCATCGAATGCCGCGCCCCCCTGGAAACCAGCGCGACGCTCCAGGCGACGATGGAGCGCATCCGCGCCGCCTCGCCCGCGCTCACCGGCGATCGCCTGATGGAGCCCGACATCGCTGCCATGGCCGATCTGCTGGGCGGGCAGGTGCTGGCGGAGGGGATCGCCGCCGAGACCATTGCGGATTTCGCACCGTGAACCCGGTGACCGTCGTTCGCGGCAGCTCGCCGCTCGTGCTCGCGCAGCCGCATTCGGGGAGTTTCGTGCCCGAGGATATCCGCGCCAATCTGACCGAGCGCGGCGCCATGCTCGCCGACACCGACTGGCATATCCCGCAGCTCTACGAAGGGCTCGCGCCCGAGGCGAGCGTGGTCCGCGCCGAGTTCAATCGCTACGTGATCGATGCCAATCGCCCGCCCGACGGGGCAAGCCTCTATCCGGGGCAGAACACCACCGGGCTCGTGCCCATGGTCGATTTCGAGAACCGGCCGATCTGGCACGAGGAGCCCGACGAGGCCGAGATCGCGCGTCGCCGCGAGCTGTTCCACGCGCCCTATCACGCGGCGCTGCAGGCCGAGCTCGAGCGGGTGCGCGCGGCGCATGGCTTCGCGGTGCTTTACGACTGCCATTCCATCCAGTCGCACTTGCCATTCCTGTTCGACGGCACGCTGCCCGACCTCAATATCGGCACGAACAATGGCGCCACCTGCGCGCCCGCGATCGAACGCGCCGTGGCGATGGCCTGCCTCAACGGCCCCTACAGCCACGTCCTCAACGGGCGCTTCCGCGGCGGCTGGACGACGCGGCACTACGGCCGCCCGGCCGAAAACATCCACGCGGTCCAGATGGAGATCGCGCAGAAGACCTATCTGAAGGCGGAAGAACCGCCCTTCGCCTACTGCCCCGACACCGCCGCCGACCTGCGCGACACGCTCGCCGAGGTCTTCGCCGGTATCGAGAGCACCTTCGGAGAGTTTGCATGAGTATCGACCGCCGCAACGCCCGCGAGATCAAGGCGCCCACCGGGCCCGACCTCACCTGCGGCAGCTGGCAGACCGAGGCGCCGTTCCGCATGATCCAGAACAATCTCGACCGCGCGGTGGCCGAGAACCCCGACGAACTGGTCGTCTATGGGGGCATCGGCCGCGCGGCGCGGAGCTGGAGCGATTTCGAGGCGATCCTGTCGAGCCTCAGGACGCTGTCGGACGAGGAGACGCTGCTGGTCCAGTCGGGCAAACCCGTCGGCGTCTTCCGCACGCATAGCGATGCGCCGCGCGTGCTCATCGCCAATTCCAACATCGTCCCGCACTGGGCGAACTGGGACCACTTCAGCGAACTCGATCGCAAGGGCCTGATGATGTACGGCCAGATGACCGCGGGCAGCTGGATCTACATCGGCACGCAGGGCATCGTGCAGGGGACCTACGAGACCTTCGTCGAGGCCGGGCGCAAGCACTACGGCGGCGACCTCACCGGCAAGTGGATCCTCACCGGCGGGCTCGGCGGGATGGGCGGCGCGCAGCCGCTCGCCGCGGTCATGGCGGGGGCCTGCTGCCTCGCGGTCGAATGCAATCCTGAGAGCATCGATTTCCGCCTGCGCACGCGCTATCTCGACGAGAAGGCTGAGACCGTGGACGAGGCGCTCGCCCTTATCGCGAAATGGACCGCCGCGGGCGAGGCCAAGTCGGTCGGCCTGCTCGGCAATGCCGCCGAAGTCTTCCCCGAGCTGGTCAGGCGCGGCGTGCGCCCCGATGTGGTCACCGACCAGACCAGTGCGCACGACCCGGTCAACGGCTACCTCCCCGAAGGGTGGACCATGGGCGAATGGCGTGCCAAGCGCGAGAGCGACCCCAAGGCGGTGGAGAAGGCCGCGCGTGCCTCGATGCGCAAGCAGGTCGAGGCCATGCTCGCCTTCTGGGATGCGGGCGTGCCGACGCTCGACTATGGCAACAACATCCGCCAGGTCGCGCTCGAGGAAGGGCTCGAGAATGCCTTCGCCTTCCCCGGTTTCGTCCCCGCCTATATCCGCCCGCTGTTCTGTCGCGGCGTGGGTCCGTTCCGCTGGGCCGCGCTCTCGGGCGATCCGGAGGACATCTACAAGACCGACGCCAAGGTGAAGGAGCTGTTGCCCGACAACCATCACCTCCACAACTGGCTCGACATGGCGCGCGAACGGATCGCCTTCCAGGGCCTCCCCGCGCGAATCTGCTGGGTCGGGCTGGGCGACCGCCACCGGCTCGGCATGGCGTTCAACGAAATGGTCGCGAGCGGCGAGTTGAAGGCGCCGGTGGTGATCGGACGCGACCATCTCGACAGCGGATCGGTCGCCAGCCCCAACCGCGAGACCGAGGCGATGAAGGACGGCAGCGACGCGGTAAGCGACTGGCCGCTGCTCAATGCCCTGCTCAACACCGCCAGCGGCGCGACCTGGGTCAGCCTCCACCATGGCGGCGGCGTCGGCATGGGCTTCAGCCAGCACGCCGGAATGGTGATCGTCGCCGACGGGACCGAGGACGCGGCGCGGCGGCTCGAACGCGTGCTGTGGAACGACCCCGCCACCGGCGTCATGCGCCACGCCGACGCCGGCTACGAGGACGCCGTGGACTGCGCGCGCGAGAAGGGGCTGCGGCTACCCGCGATCCTGGGCGAGTAGGTCGCGCCACGCCGGCCTGATCCAGCCGTCCACACGCGCGCGCTGGCCCTCGTCGAGCGCGCCGTAGCGATGGCGCAGATCGGCGAGGCACTTGGCCTGGTACTTGAACGTGCCCTGCCGATACTCGTGACCCATGGCGCGGAAGCCGAAGCTCTCCTCGCCCGCCTCGAGCGCCGCCGCATTGGCCGCGAGGAAAGGCGCGTAGATCTCGCCCGACAGCCTCGCCAGCGCGAGCGCCGCATCGCAGGGCTCCTCCGCCCAGCTGCCGACCACGCCCGAGAGGTCGTCCATGTGCGACAGCCAGCGGTAGGCATAGGGGTAGTCGGCGCGCATCATCGCTTGCGGCGTGGGATCGACGCCGAGCTGCGACAGCTGGCCGTAGAGCCCGAACTCGGCGAGGCTCGGGCGGCTGCCGAAGAGGAAAAAGGCGTTCGTGACGTGCTTCTCGAGGACTTCGAGCACCGCGCGGGTCGAGGCTTCGATCAGCGGGAAATTCTCCCGCGTGCAGCCCACCATTGCCATCCGTCCGACCTGCCGCTGGCGAAAGGCCTCCGCCGCGGCCTGCGAGGTTTCGACCCCGCCGCCATGGAGATTGTCGAAGGCGAGCCAGCGGCTCATCTGGACCTGGTCGACATCCTCCAGCCAGCGATAGCCGAACATCGGCTTGGTCATCCATTCGTCGGCGAAGTCCTCGAGCAGATGCGCGAGGAAGGCGATGGCGCGATCGTCCGGCACCACGCTGCGCCCGGCATGCAGCCGTTCGAGCTCGTAGATCAGCGGCGTGGAATCGTTGGCATAGCGCCCGTCGGGAAAGGCGAGCACGGGGATGACCGGGGCCTTCACACGCGCCAGCGCCTCGCGCGCCGCGGCGCCGTCGACCCATTCGAAGGGGATCCGGCGGTAGCGTAGCAGGCTGCGCATCTTCATCGAATAGGGCGAGGCGAGGGCGCCGTAGAGCGAATACATCTCAGCCGCGCGCCTCGATCCTGACCGGCATTTCGGTGAAGCCGTGGAGGAACGGGCTGGCGAGCCGGACCGGTTCGCCCTGCCGCATGATGCGCCAGCCCCGGGCGACCACCTCCTCGATCAGCGTGCCGATCTGGATTTCGGCCAGGCGCGCCCCGACGCAGCGATGGATGCCGTGGCCGAAGGCGAGGTGGCGGCGGGCATTGGCGCGGGTCACGTCGAAGCGCTCGGCATCGGCGAACACGCTCTCGTCGCGATTGGCCGAGATATACCACATCACGACCTTCTCGCCCTCGCGGATTTCCTGCCCGGCGAGCACGGTATCGCGCGTGGCGGTGCGGCGCATGTGGGTGACGGGCGATTGCCAGCGGATGATCTCCTGCGCGGCATTGGGCACCAGCGAGAGGTTGCCGTGGAGCACGTCGAGCTGCTCGGGATAGAGGTCGAGCGCATGGACCAGCCCGCTCATCGAATTGCGCGTGGTGTCGTTGCCGCCGACGATCAGCAGCGCGATATTGGCGATGCGCTCCATCGGCTCCATGTTCCCCATGGCTTCCGAATGGACCATGCGGCTGAGCAAATCGTCGGCGGGTGGCTTGGCCCGGCGGTCCTCGAGTTCCACGTCGAATCGCGCGAGCATCTGGCCCATCTGGGTCATGAACTCGGCGAAATACTCCTCGTTGAGATTGTCCGCCGAAACCCCGCTCGCCCAGTCCGACCACCGCTTGATGTCGCGCCATTCGTCATAGGGCATGTCGAACAGGATCAGCAGCATGCCGATGGTCATCGGGATCGAGACCTGTTCGACCCAGTCGAAGGTCTCGCCCATGGGCAGCCCGTCGAGCAGCATGGCGCAGCGTTCGCGGACCTGCACTTCCCTCTCGTTCATGTGGCTCGGCGAGAAGGCGGGCGCGATCACCTTGCGCTGTGCGGTGTGGATCGGCGGGTCCTGCGCGATGAAATTGGGGAAGGCGCTGTCGTTGACGTCGTCGGCGATGGTGATGTTGCCGCGGTCCCAGCTCGAGGAGAAGGTCTCCCAGTCGAGCTCGACCTCCTGGACGAGGCCATGTGTCACCACCGACCAATAGGCGCCGAAGGGACTGTCCGCACGCCAGCTCAGCGGTGCCTCCTCGCGCAGCCTGGCGAAGGGCTCGCGCCACCTGTCCTCGGTGTAGAGTGCGTTGTCACCGAGGTCGACATGCGTGACCGGGCGATCGGCCAGCGTAGCCATAGCCTTCTCCTCTCCTGCGGAGAAAGGTTGCATAGTACAACGAATGTGTCACTCTGAAATCGAGGGAGGAGAGGCAGGATGGCAACTACGGCACCGGCAATCGACAAGGACGCGCTGCGGCGCAAATATGCCGAGGAGCGCGACAAGCGCCTGCGCGCCGACGGTTCGGCGCAATACGTCCGGCTCGAACGCGAGTTCTCCGACCTCGCCACCGATCCCTATACCCCGCGCGTGGAGCGCGATCCGGTGACCGATCACGTCACCTTCGCCTTCATCGGCGGCGGCTTTGCCGGCCTCGTGGTTGGCGCGCGGCTGAAGGAAGCCGGGATCACCGACTATCGCATTGTCGAGAAGGGCGGCGATTTCGGCGGCACCTGGTACTGGAACCGCTATCCCGGCGCGCAATGCGACACGGCGAGCATGATCTACTTGCCGCTGCTCGAGGAAACCGGGCACATGCCGAGCGAGAAATACGCCCACGCCCCCGAGATCCGCGACCATTGCAGCCGCATCGGCCGGCAATACGGTCTCTACGGCAACGCCCTGTTCCATACGCAGGTGACGGACCTCGAATGGGACGAGGCGCGCAAGGTCTGGATCGTGCGCACCGACCGCGGCGACGCATTCACCGCCAAATACGTCGGCATGGGCACCGGTCCGCTGCATGTCGCCAAGCTCCCCGGACTGCCGGGGATCGAACTGTTCGAAGGCAAGAGCTTCCACACCAGCCGCTGGGACTATGGCTATACCGGCGGGACGCCCGAAGGCGATCCGATGACCGGGCTGGCCGACAAGCGCGTGGCCATCATCGGTACTGGCGCCACCGCGGTCCAGGTCGTGCCCAACGTCGCGCGCGATGCGCAGGAGCTGTTCGTCTTCCAGCGCACCCCGTCCTCGGTCGACGAGCGCAACAACCGCCCGCTCGAACGCGACTGGTTCGACAGCGTCACCGGTCCCGGCTGGCAGAAGGCGTGGCAGGAGAATTTCGTCGCCAATCTCGGCGTCGGCTTCCCCGCCGAAGACCTCGTCGACGACGGCTGGACCGATCTCGGCAAGCGTATCCGTGCGCAGGTCATCGACATGCCGCCCGAACAGCGCACGCCAGAGGGGATCATGGCCGCCTTCGAGGATGCCGATAACGAGAAGATGAGCGAGATCCGCGCGCGCGCCGAGGCCATCGTGGGCGGCGAGGCGGGCGAGAAGCTCAAGGCCTGGTACCGCCAGCTGTGCAAGCGCCCGTGCTTCCACGACGAATATCTGCAGGCCTTCACCCGCCCCAACACCCATCTGGTCGACACCGACGGCAAGGGGGTCGAGCGGATCACCGCGAAAGGTGTTGTGGCGAACGGCAAGGAATACGAGGTCGACTGCATCGTCTACGCGTCAGGCTTCGAGGTCGGCACCGATTTCACCGAGCGCGCGGGTTACGACGTCACCGGACGCGGCGGGCAGAAGCTGTCGGACTATTGGGCGGGCGGGATGAAGAGCTTCCACGGCCTCCACGTCCACGGCTTCCCCAACATGTTCTTCGTCCAGCAGAACCAGGCGGCGGCCTTCATCGCCAATTACCCCCACAATCTCGTCGACCATGCCGACACCGTCGCCTGCGTGGTCAAACATGCCGAGGACAAGGGCCACGCCACGGTCGAGCCGAGCGCGGAGGCCGAGAGCAAGTGGATCGAATTCCTGCTGACCGGTCCGGGCGCGCGGCTCGGCAGCACCGAATGTACCCCCGGCTATTACAATAACGAGGGACAGGGCTATGGCGAGCAGGAGCGCTTCGCCATGGGCCATCCCGCCGGCGCGATGGGGTTCTTCAGCCATATCGACCAGTGGCGCAGATCGGGCACCTTCGAAGGACTCGAGTTCGGCTGAACGCCGTTCGCGGACCCTGTTGGACGGTTGGTCGAAGGGGCTTTGCCGCAGGCTCCGCCCCCGCTAGCCTCGCGCCCTGATTTGCTTGGGGTAGATTCACATGACCACTAAACTCACTCGCTTCGCTTCGGCGATCGCCATCGCCTGTGCCACCGTCTCCGCGCCAGCCGCCTTCGCGCAGGACCATGCCGAGCATCACGCGAGCATGTCCGCCGGCGAACACGCCACCCACCAGCTCCACGCCCTGTTCGAGGCGAGCGAGGCGGCCTATCTCAAGCGCAATCCCTTCGCCGCCTTCTTCCGCGGCGATTTCACCGATGCCGACAAGCTCGGCGACTATTCCGCCGCATCCTATGTCGAGGAAACCGAGGCGGCGAAGGCCAACCTCGCCGCGCTCGCCGGGATCGACCGCGAAGTGCTCGGCGCGACCGACAAGATCGCCTACGACACCTTCGAATACACGCAGCAGCGCCAGCTCGTCCAGACCGCGCCCAACGTGTTCCCGACCGTGCTCGCGCTGCCGATGGACCATTTCCGCGGGCTGCACGTCTTCTACCCGCGCCTCTCCGCGCCGGGCGCGCTGATGCCCTTCGACACGGCCGAGGACTACCGCAACAATTTCGCCCGTCACCGCGAATTCGCGAAGATCGTCGACCAGGTGATCGACCGCTTCCGCACCGGCGCGGGCGCGGGGATCACCCTGCCGCGCATGTCGGTCGAGCTGATGATCCAGCAGCTCGATACGCAACTTTCGGCAGGTCCCGAGGCGAGTCCCTACTGGGCGCCGGTGGCAAATTTCCCCGACTCCATCGCCGAGGCCGACCGCGCTGCGCTGACCGAAGAGCATCGTGCGGTGCTGACCGACACGCTGTTCCCCGCGCTGCAGAAGCTGCGCGATTACCTCGCCAACGACTATCTCTCGCAGGCGCGCGAGACGATCGCGGCGACCGCCAATCCGGGCGGCGATGATTACTATTCCTATCGCATCGCCGAGATGACCACGCTGCCGCTGACCGCGGCGGAGGTCCACCAGACCGGCCTCTCCGAAGTGGCGCGCATCAATGCGGCGATCGATGCCGCCAAGGCCGAGGCCAACGGCCGCACCGCCGAAACCTACACCACCAAGGCTGACCTCCAGCAGGCGTGGTACGATGTCGCCGAACAGGTCGATCCGCTGATGGAAAAGGTCTTCCTGCGCCAGCCGAAGACCGAACTGAAGATCGAGCCCTACGAACCCTATCGCGAGAAGTTCAACCTCGCCGCCAGCTACATGTCGGGCAAGGCCGACGGCACGCGTCCGGGCATATTCTATTTCAGCGGCTACAACGTCGCCGAACGCAAGCTCGGGACCTCGATCAACCTCTACATGCACGAAGGCAATCCGGGGCACCATTTCCAGTCGATGTTCGCGATCGAGAACGAGGATCTGCCCGAATTCATGCGCTACGGCGGCTTCACCGCCTTCAGCGAGGGCTGGGGCCTCTATGCCGAGAGCCTCGGCTATGAGCTCGGGCTCTACGACGATCCCGTCCACCGGCTCGAAGCGCTGCAGGGCGGCGAATTGCTGCGCGCCGTCCGGCTGGTCGTCGACACGGGCATGCATGCGCTCGGCTGGAGCCGCGAGAAGGCGATCGAATACATGGTCGCCAACGGCCAGCCGCGCGACTTCGCCGAGAGCGAGACCGCGCGCTACATCGTGATGCCCGCGCAGGCGCTCGCCTACAAGACGGGCGAATTGAAGATCAAGGAACTGCGCGCCAAGGCGCAAGCCGCGCTGGGCGACGATTTCGACGTCCGCAAGTTCCACGAGCAGGTGCTCAACACGGGCGATATCCCGCTGCCCGTGCTCGAAGCCAAGATCGACGCCTGGATCGCGGGTGGCGGCCAGTAAGGCCTGCCCCCGCAGCGAAGGAAACACGATGATGAACCGCACTGCACTGCGCCTCGCTTCGGCGCTGGCCATCGCCACCGGCGTGCTCGCCGCACCCGCCGCCCATGCCCGGGACCAGGCCGAAACGGCGGCCCCGCAGACCGAGGGACAGCGGCTGCGCGCGCTGCTCGCTCAAAGCGAGGCCGCAGCGCTGGTGCGGCACCCCATCGGCGCCTTCTATCGCGGCGACTTCACCAATGCCGACAAGCTGGGCGACTGGTCTGCGGCCAGTTTCGAGGCCGAACGCACAGCCGCCGAGGCCGACCTCGCCGCGCTGGCCACGATCGACCGCGCCGCGCTCGATGCGGGCGACCGGATCGCCTACGACACCTTCGAATATGCCAACCGGCGCACACTGGCGGGCTTCGCGCCCGAGATCCTCGCGGTCGAGCTGGCGCTGCCGCTCGACCATTTCCGCGGGATCCAGGGCGATTATCCGAGCCTGTCAGCCCCCGACGGGGTGATGCCGTTCAAGACGCCGGAGGACTACGCCAACAATATCGCGCGCCACCATGCCTATGCGCAGATGGTCGACGATGTGATCGCGCGCTTCGACAAGGGGCTGGCGCAAGGCATCACGCTACCGCGGCTCACGGTCGAACTGATGATCGAGCAGCTGGATATCCAGCTCGACGCGCCCGAGGACACCAACCCCTATTTCGCTCCGCTGCGCAGCCTGCCCGACAGCTTCACCGAGGCCGAGAAGGACACCGCGCGCACGCAATTGCACGCGGCGGTCGCCGACACGCTCAATCCCGCGATGCGCCGCCTGCGGACCTATCTCGCCGAGACCTACCTGCCCAAGGCGCGGGCGAGCATCGGGGCGACCGACAACCCGGGCGGCGAGGCCTATTACGACTACCTCATCGCGCAGAACACCACGCTCCCGCTGACCGCAAAACAGGTCCACGAACTCGGCCTGTCCGAGGTGGCACGGATCTCGAAGGCGCGCATGGAGACCATCGCCGCGCGCGGCGACCGGCGTCCGCAGGTCTACAAGACCAAGGAGGCGCTGACCGAGGCGTGGTACGAGGTCGGCAAGAAGGTCGACGCCGCGATCGGGCCGATGTTCCTGCGCCAACCCGAGGCCGAGCTGCAGATCAAGCCCTACGAACCCTATCGCGAGCAGTTCCAGCTCGCCGCCTCCTACCAGCCGGGCGCCGAGGACGGATCGCGCCCCGGCACCTTCTATTTCAGCGGCTGGAACGCCGCCGAACGCGAGCTCAGCCCCTCGGTCCGGCTGTACATGCACGAAGGCAATCCGGGGCACCATTTCCAGACCATGTTCGCGATCGAGGACGAGAGCCTGCCCGACACGCTGCGGCACGGCTGGTTCACCGCCTTCGGCGAAGGCTGGGCGCTCTATGCCGAGAGCCTCGGCTACGAGTTGGGTCTCTACGACGATCCGGTCGACCGGCTGCAGGCGCTCGAGGACGGCGAATTGAAGCGCGCGGTGCGGCTGGTGGTCGATACCGGCATGCACGCCTTCGGCTGGAGCCGCGAGAAGGCGGTCGAATACATGGTCGAGAACGGCAATCCGCGCGACTATGCCGAGAACGAGATCGCCCGCTACATCGCGATGCCGGGCCAGGCGCTCGGCTACAAGGTCGGCGAGTTGAAGATCAAGGAACTGCGCACGCGTGCCGAGACCGCGCTGGGCGACAAGTTCGACATCCGCCGCTTCCACGACGAGGTGCTCAATTCGGGCAATATCCCGCTCGCCGTGCTCGAGGCCAAGATCGACGCCTGGATCGCTGCCGGCGGGAAATAGGTTTCTCGATCGGACAAGGAGAAAGGGGCCGCGCGATGCCATGTCGCGCGGCCCCTCTCTTGTCTCCGTTCGAAACGCTCAGCGCGCGTATTCGGGGTTGGCGGGGGGCAGTCTCCGCTTGGCCCAGGGCCGCCGCTGCGCGATGGCCAAGCCCACGGCGGCCAGCGTCACCGCCCAGAAGATCGCGACGAAGGGCTCACCGTTGCCCAGCGCCAGCCGCGCCAGCAGCGTGGCGAGGATCGCCAGCGGCACGCCCAGCGTCACGCCCCACCAGCCGGCATGGACCAGCGGGCGCGGGCGGCCCTTGCGCGCCTGCTTGTCGAGCCAGATGAAGGTGCCGGTGGCGACCACCACGCTCAGCGCCACTCCGAAGACGATATAGGCGATCTTGACCGGCAGCCCGCCGTAATTGCCGAAATGCAGATTGTAGATCGAGGCGGCGAACTGTTGGCCCATGGCGCCATCGGCGAGCCCGGTGGTCCCCTCGAAGCTGCCGTCGGGCGCGAAGTGATAATATTCGCCGAAGACCAGCCGCCGGTGATGCTCGCCGATTACCTGCACATGCTGCCCGCGGGTGCCCGGGTCGTGGAGAATGACGTAGGAGACGCGCACCGCGGGATAGTCGCGCGCCATATGGGCGAGGACGGGGGCGACGCGCGGCACCGGCGCGGGGGCCGGGTCGGCCTCGCCCTCCGCGCCGAAGACGGGCGCCAGCGCCGCTTCGCTGTCGCCGTCATAGGCACTCGCGGCGAGCGAGAAGCCCGCAACGTAGAACAGCCCGATCATCGTCCCCGTCAGCGCGATGGCGAGCGCGAAGGGCAGCGTCCACACCGCCAGCCTGTTGTGCCAGTCTAGCGTCGCGACCTCGTCCTTGCGCCGCGCGCGCAGGCGGAAGGCGTCGCGGAAGATGCGCGGATGCGCGACCACCCCGGACACGCCCAGCGCGACGATCATCGCCCCGAACATTCCGACCAGCGTCATGCCCCAGACGGGCGGCAGGTTGAGCCGGTAATGCAGCGCGAGAAGGAATTCGGACCAGGCGTTCTCCTCGGGCGCCGCGATCGCGCCATCCGCGTCGACATGCACCGCCTGCGTGTCGGTGGTGATCGTGGTGCGCGGCAGCGCCTCGGTCGGCATGTGGACATAGAGATGCGTGGTCGGCGGCTCTCCGGCTTCGGAGGCGACGACCGCCGCCACCGCCCGGTCGACCGCCTGCGGCGCGATGCTCTCCATCTCGGGCGCATCGAGCTGTTCGAGCCGCTGGAATTCCTCGTAGAGCACGATCGCCGAGCCGCTGACGCAGATGAGATAGAGCAGCGCGCAGCAGACCAGGCCGATCGCCGAATGCGCGGCGACGCCGCGGCGCACGGTGTCCTTCGACAGCAGCGCGCTCATGCGGAGCCTCCCAGCAACAGCAGCGGGGCGGCGGCACCGGCGAGCGGAACCAGCAGCATGGCGAGTTGCGCACGGCGGCGCTCGGTCATCAGCATGGCGAAGGTGAGCAGCGGCCAGAGCAGCGGCACCAGCGCGAGCACCATGACATTGCCGTCGGCCTCGGCAACCGGCCAGCGCATCGCGGCGGTGCGCATGGCGAGCGCGACTGCGACCGCTACCGCCAGCGCCAGCGGGCCCGTGAGCACGAAGGTCGTCAGGCCGCGGGTCCAGCGGCCAGCGTGCGCGGCGGGCGCGGCGACCCGGGGTGCGAGGGCGAAGCGCCGCGTTGCATGCGGCTTCTCGAAACCGGCATGGACGAGCAGCAGGCACGCCGCACCGGTGGCGACGAGTATCGCTATCGCCACGCCCCAGGCGCCCTCGGCAAGGCCCGCCAGCAGCGTCGCTCCCGCCAGCCCGGCCCATCCCAGCGCATTGAGGCCGCGATCGCGGCGCGGGCGGTCCCAGGACAGGCGCAGCACCGCGACGCTGCCCGCCGCGAGGGCACAGCCGAGCCACAGCGTGCCGTCGGACATCAGAAATTGCCCCGCAGCGTCAGCGTATAATTGCGCGGCTTGGCGTAATAGGCCTGCTCCCAATAGAGGCTCGCGACGTATTTCTCGTCGGTGACGTTGGCGATGTTCGCCTGCAGTTCGAGATTGTCGGTCAGCTGGTAGCCGGCCTGTAGCTGCAGCGTGGCATAGGCATCCTGCTCGATCCGGCCGTAGGCGGTGTCGACATGGACGTCGTCCTGCCAGGCGAGCACCGCGCCGAGCGACAGGCGCTCGGTCGGCTGCCAGCGCAGCGCGACATCGGCTGTGGTCCGCGGCACGTAGCTGCGCACCTCGGTGCCCGCGCCATCGTCGAGCGAGAGATGCGTCAGTCCCGCCTGGACGAACAGGCCTTCGGCAATCCGGCCGGTGATCTCGGCCTCGACGCCCTCACTGAAGACGTCGATCCCGGTGTAGAGCGTCTGTCCGGTGGCGGGGTCGAGTCCGACGGATTCGGCGAGGTTCGACTGTTCGGCGCGGAACAGCGCCACCGTGCCGAGCAGTGCGCCGTCGGGGGTCTGCGCCTTGAGGCCCACTTCCATGCTCTCGCCCTTGGCCGCGCCGAGCGGGGTGAGGTCGGTGCCGGTCTCGTGCTGCGGGAGGAAGATGTCCGAATAGCTGGCGTAGAGATTGAGGCCGTCGAAGGCTTCGAAGGTCACCCCGGCGAAGGGGCTGAGCGCGCTCTCCTTGCGCCCGAAGTCGACCCCGAAGCTCGTCCCGTCGGACGAGACGTCGATGAAGTTGGCGCCGCCGATCAGGCTCAGCCGGTCGGTCAGCTCGAGCCGCGTGGCGGCATAGGCGCGCCACATGAGGAAATCGAAATCGGCCTGCTCCATGGGCGGATCGTAGGCGGGGCGGCCGACCTCCTGCCCGGTCCAGTCGGGCAGCGCGGGGAGCGCGCCCCAGGCCGGATCGGTGAAGGGGACCGAGCGGCCGAGATAGTGGAAATCGGTGTCGCTGTACTGCACCCCCACCGACAGGTCGTGCTCGCGCCCGAAGGCCGTGAACTTCCCGGTCAGCTCCGAGTCCCAGATCCAGCCGCCGGTGTCGTAATTATAGGCGCCCGGATAGCCGAACAGGCCGAGCCCGGTCACCGGGTCGGGCGTGCCGTAGACATAGAACAGCTCGGAATCGCTCGAAGTGTCCTGCCGCGTGAGGACGGTCTTGAGCGTCCAGTCCTCGGCGAGCGCGAGCGCCACTTCGGCGAAGCCGCTGGTGTTGGTCGTGTCCCAGAAGGTCCAGTCCTGCGTGGTCGAGGTGCCGACCGGGTAATCGGTCGGCGACCCGTCGGTGGCGATCAGCGGCAGCGCGCCCCACAGCACGTTGTCGGCATTGTTCTGCTCGTGCGAATAGCCGAGCGCGACCGAGACGGTCGGGGCGAGCTCGCCGGCGAGGATGAGCTGCCCGGCATAGCGGTCGGACGTGTAGTCGCGCAGGTACGAATCCCCACTGGTGATCGCGCCGGTCGCGCGCAGGCCCCAGTTGCCGCTGTCGTCGAGCGCCAGGTCGAGATCGGCCTCGCCGCGGAAGGTGTCCCACGAGCCGTAGCTGAGTGCGGCCGAGCCGCCGGTCTCGCCGCCCGGACGGCGGCGGATGAAGTTGATCGTGCCTGCGGGATTGCCGATGCCCGACAGCAGCGCATTGGCGCCGCGCACCACCTCGACCTGGCTGTAGAACACCGTGTCGAGCGAGCCGCTGGTGGGGCCGTAGACATTGGGCGTCGCCAGCCCGTCGACCATCAGCCAGCTGATGTCGAAGCCGCGCGCGGTGTAATAGGTGCGGTCGGTCTCGACCTGCTCGACCTGCACGCCGGGGACCACCGCCAGCGCATCGTTGATTGCGTCGAAGCCGAAATCCTCGATCAGATCCGCGCCGATGACCGAGACCGATTGCGGCGTGTCGACCACTTCGAGCGGCAGCTTGGTCGCGCTGCGCGGCGGATCGTCCTGTCGCTGGCCGCGCACGATGATGCCGGGCGCGTCCCCGGCGCCGTCCATCGCCTCCTCCGCCAGCGCGGGCGCAGCGGCAAACAGGGCGGGGGCGAGCGCGCTGCAGGCGAGCAGCCGCGCGGCGGGGGAAGCGATATGCATGATGATTTCCTCGTCTGAACTTGAGCGCCCGCTAATGCGAGTCAATCGCAAGAGTCAAGGATAATGATAATCATTCTCACAGGAGCTTGTGGAGCCTCCCCGTCCGCATCCACGGTTGCGGGAACGCCGCCATGCGCCTAAACCGCTGCCATCCCCGGGGAGCCAGCTTGTGGCTGAGAGGGACGGGATAAGCGCCGTCCGACCCGTCGAACCTGAACCGATTAGCATCGGCGGAGGGAGTGGGCTGGTATCCGCCAGAAGTCCGCCTTCCGTCCTGAGGAGAGACTTCGCATGGCCGACATCAATTCCAAATTCGACATCGGCGTCACCACCGGCCCGATCCGCGGCAGCCGCAAGGTCCATGTCGGCGCCAAGAGCGGCAGCGGTGTGCGCGTCGCCATGCGCGAGATCGATCTCGAGGGCGGCGAGCCCAGCGTGCGCGTCTATGACACCAGCGGCCCCTACACCGATCCCGACGCGACGATCGATATCCGCGCCGGGCTGGAACAGAAGCGCCGCGAATGGATCATCGCGCGCGGCGATGTCGAGGAATACGACGCGCGCGAGGTGAAGCCCGAAGACAACGGCCAGCTCGGCCCCGACCGCTCGGGCGGCGTCCCCGGCTTCCCCAATGTCGCGCGCAAGGTGCTGCGCGCCAAGCCCGGCATGAACGTCAGCCAGATGCACTATGCCCGTCGCGGCATCATCACGCCCGAGATGGAATATGTCGCCGAGCGCGAGAACCTGGGCCGCGAGATGCTGCGTGACGAGGCGGCCCGCCTCACCGCGCGCAACGACGGCCAGCCCTGGGGCGCCGAGCTGCCCGATTACGTCACCCCCGAATTCGTCCGCGACGAAGTGGCGCGCGGCCGCGCGATCATCCCGTCCAACATCAACCATCCCGAAACCGAGCCGATGGCGATCGGGCGCAACTTCCTCGTCAAGATCAACGCCAATATCGGCAATTCCGCGGTCGCGTCGGACGTGGCGAGCGAGGTCGACAAGATGGTCTGGTCGATCCGCTGGGGCGCCGACACCGTCATGGACCTCTCGACGGGCCGCAACATCCACGACACGCGCGAGTGGATCATCCGCAACAGCCCCGTCCCCATCGGCACCGTGCCGATCTACCAGGCGCTGGAAAAGGTCGGCGGCATTGCCGAGGACCTCACCTGGGAGATCTTCCGCGACACGCTGATCGAACAGGCCGAACAGGGCGTCGACTATTTCACCATCCATGCCGGGGTGCGCCTGCCCTATGTCCCGATGACCGCCAAGCGCGTCACCGGCATCGTCAGCCGCGGCGGCAGCATCATGGCGAAATGGTGCCTCGCGCATCACAAGGAGAGCTTCCTCTACGAGCGTTTCGACGAGATCACCGAGATCATGAAGGCCTATGACATCGCCTATTCGCTGGGCGATGGCCTCCGCCCCGGCAGCATCGCCGACGCCAATGACGAGGCGCAATTCGCCGAGCTCTACACGCTGGGCGAGCTGACCAAGCGCGCCTGGGAGCAAGACGTCCAGGTGATGATCGAAGGCCCCGGCCACGTGCCGATGCACAAGATCAAGGAGAATATGGACAAGCAGCTCGAGGCCTGCGGCGAAGCGCCCTTCTACACGCTCGGCCCGCTCGTCACCGACATCGCGCCCGGCTACGACCACATCACCAGCGGCATCGGCGCGGCGCAGATCGGCTGGTACGGCACCGCGATGCTCTGCTACGTCACGCCCAAGGAGCACCTCGGCCTGCCCGACCGCGACGACGTGAAGGTGGGCGTTGTGACCTACAAGCTCGCCGCCCACGCCGCCGACCTCGCCAAGGGCCACCCGGCCGCCAAGGTTCGCGACGACGCGCTGTCGAAAGCCCGCTTCGAATTCCGCTGGCGCGACCAGTTCAATCTCAGCCTCGACCCCGACACGGCCGAGCAATACCACGACCAGACCCTCCCCGCCGAAGGCGCCAAGACGGCCCACTTCTGCAGCATGTGCGGGCCGAAATTCTGCTCGATGAAGATCACCCAGGAAGTGCGCGACTTCGCCGCCAAGCAGAATTCGGACAGCTACCTCGCGGCCACTGCGCCGGTCGAGGGAGCCGAAGAGGGGATGGAGAAGATGAGCGAGGTGTACCGGGAGAAGGGCGACAAGTTGTATTTGCCGGAGTAAGGAAGCTTAACTTCCTTGATTTGCTGCCCAATTTCCGCCTTGATGCGGGAAGGGGAGAGAAATTTGATACCACCATTCAATCTGAATGGCGTTTTGCCGCCCTTTATTGGAGCGACGCCAGGCGCTCAAATTGCTTTCTCGTCTCCATATTCTTGTACGAGTGTCGAACTGGTGGAACGGTTCTCCACGTCCGAGCATCGGCGCAGTTTGTTGGAGGGGCTTTTCCAGTTCCGTGCGAGCCTGCGCGAGAGCGGAATTGTCTCCGGCTTTCAGTGGTTGGATGGGAGCTTCACTGAAGACGTTGAGTCTGATGGCCGTGAACCAAATGATATTGATGTTGTGACGTTGGCATATCGTCCAGAAGGGCTAGCCTTGAACTTGCAAGGGTGGACCGAATTCGTAGCAGATCAAGGCACGGGCGGCATTTTCGATAGAGATCGGAATCGTGAACGCTTCACATGCGATACGTTCTTTGTGGATTTGAACACCGTGCCGCACATCGTCGCTCGACAGGCCGCTTACTGGACGGCCTTGTTCTCTCATCAGAGAAACACATTTCAATGGAAGGGCATGTTAGCTCTGCCGCTTCACACTGACGATACCGACGCGATCGCCGCGCTCGCGGGAGGTGGTGAAGATGAGTAAGCTTCAACGCGCGGCGCTGGAGAGCGAACGAGCCAGCCTTCAAGCCCTAATTGCCGAGGCCGCGGAATCCGACCCGTTGGGTACATTGTCTCTTCGTCAGCGACTTGAACGGATCGAAGAGGACTTGGCTGAGCTCGACGAAGATAAACATCATGCTGATGTAACGCTTCTGTTTTATGGCAAGCCGGTAGATGGCTCACGGGGAATTGACGCAGAATTTGCAGGCAAAGCTCTGCAATCATATCAGTCAGCGCTTTCGAAGCACATGAATTCCCTGACTGGCAGAGCGCTCGGTCGGAGAGGGCCAGTTCCCGAGCGGAGTCTGTCCCGAATGAATATTGTTGATGTCGTCCACGGATCCTTTGGGTTTCGACTTGAGGAGGACAACGAAGAAGCCCAGATGTTTGATACGTCACTCCGTGATGCAGTGACTGCTATCTCCAAAATTATCCACGATTTCTCTGACCCTTCCGATGCAGTATTTGAGCAGGCCATTGAGGATATCGATGGTCGCACATTCCTCTCCGTAAAGGCCTTTATTCAGCTGCTGCGAAATGAGGAAGCCAAGTTCAAGCTGGTTGACGACGAAGAAGAAATCGAACTCGACGACGCCAAGGTCGAGAGGGCCTATCAGCGCGTAGAGCGTACCGAGGTTATCGAGAATGAGGATTTCATAAGCGGCACGTTGGTGGGAGTGATGCCTGTTGCAAGGAGGTTCGAATTCAATCTTGATGGAACCGAGGAGATTATAACAGGTCCTATCGATGCCCGTCTAAGCGCGGACTTTCTTGAGCGGATCGAGAACGATGAGCAATTCATCGGCAGGCCTTGGCGAGCTTCCGTAAGGGTTAGGATTGTACGCAGGCCTGATGGGCGCGAAAAGATCGAGTACATCCTTACTGGTCTGGTCCAACCGGAATAGCCTATCGCGATGTGATCTACTGGCGAATTATTCGCTGTGTAGGGAACTCGCTCGTTGCTTTAGCCAACTCTACTACCGCCCCATCCTCACCAGCACCTTTTGGGAATTCGACTGTGAAGGTGGCCTTTGACCGTCTCGGTCTGCGGCTCCGACTCCCGCCTTGCCGAACGGCGGCGGGCCGCCACCGATACCGTCCATTCCGGCACGCAGGTCTTCCATGATCGCCCGCGTGGCGATGGCGCTGCCGATGCTGGCGGCGTCGAAGCTCTTGCGGTCGTGCGGCAGCACGCTGGCGCCTGCCTTGAGGCAGCGTTTGGCGAGCACTCAGTCGCTCGCGTCCTTGGACTTCGCTTCCTCCGTCTTCTTCGCTGCGGCCAGCTTCGCCGCTTCCGTCGAGCTCTTCTCTCGCTACGGGGGCACCGCCGCTTTCGGACCTGATTGGACTTTGCCCGGTTAGGGCGCGGCAGTCTACTAGTCGTCCGCGCTTCGCGCCGTATCGATCTTCGCTGACGTCGGACGGGCCCAAGGCCTATCCGGCCCTTGAGCGAACGCGTGATTGAAGAGAACGAAGATTACCAAGTAGAGCAACAGCAGGGCGCAAACGACGCCAAACGCGCACCACGATCGAGGCCACAACAAAACGAGCACGAAGGAGACTGACGAGGCAAGAGTGAGCGCCAGATAGAAGACCCAATGGTTCTTGTAGAGCTGTCGCAGCTCTCCTCGTGCTCTCGCGACGCAGATTCGATAAATTCGAAAGACCACGGGCACGGCAAACAGGACCGCGAGACTAAGTCTGGTGCCCCAATCAGTTTGCAGCGGTTTCATCCAGTGATGGTCATCAAGCGGACCGGTGAAATAGAGAAGGGAAACAAAGAATGCCGCCATGGCTCCGATCTCCAGAGCATCGTGCGCGATCGCCGGTCGATCATAATGCCGCTCCGGGTCCGACCCCTCCCCGAACTGGATCGTCAGATAGACGATAACTAGCCATTCCCAAGGTAGCATCGATGATGGAGCGGACTCATGGCGGCCCAACAAGGTGAGGATGCCTAGCGACCCGAGAAGTGCCGGATACCAAAGGCCGTAGATCCATCGCTGGATCGAGTGCCGGCCGGCAGCGCGCCATGTCACGTCGTCGTCTTTAGGCATGTTGCCCCCCATCTGCCCGCCGATGGAGCATGCCTCAATCGATCCCTAATGGCAAAACGCGCGCGAGCCTGCGGAACAAACGCAAAACACTTTCCTACACACACCCGCCTGTGCCTTATCCTGTCGGATGACCCAGTCCGACCCTCAGCGCCTGCCTGCACCGACCGGCGATAGCACTCCCGCCGAGGACGGTTTCGGCTTCGCCCCGCCAACATACGACCCCGCCGAATATCGCTGGGTGCCCGTCCGCCGCCGTCCGCGGCATGACGGATGGACCAAGGAGAAGCAGCGGCGGTTTATCGAGGTGCTCGCCGATACCGGGCTGGTCGGCGCGGCGTGCAAGGAGGTCGGGATGAGCCGGGCGAGCGCCTATCGCTTGCGGCGGGCGGCGCATGCGGGGGCCTTCGCCCGCGCGTGGGAGCTGGCGCGCGAGCGGGCAGGCGCCTTGATCGAGGATATCGCGTTGGCGGCTTTGCCGTCTGCTGCGCAACCGAGCGCGCGATCGAGGGGGTGGAGGTCGAGACCTTCGACGGCGAGGGCGAAGCGACGGGCGCGGGGCTGCAGCGCGCCTAGCGCTTGATCCAGCCTTTCGCCTCGTCGAGTTCGGCCATCGGGAAAACCTTGAATTTATAGGGCACGATCGGGATGAAGAGCTTCGCCGTGCGCGCCAGCCAGGTCATGTCGGTCACCAGCGCGATGCGCGCAAAATCGCGCAGGTGCTTGAGGTCGAACTTGGTGTCCTCCCACGCCGCATCGCCCGAGAAGGTGGTGTAATCCTCGCCCATCACGAACAGCAGCTTCAGCCTGTCGTGCTCCTCCAGCTTTGCCTCGACCAGCGGGATCAGCGTGTCGCGATAGTCCTGCGCGGTGATGATCCCGACCGCGCGCACCGCGACCACGTCGCGCGGCAACCCCTCGATCACTTCGAAGCGTCCGGGATCGTCCTCGGTCGCCCGCGCCCAGGCCTTGGCATCCTCGAGCTTGCGCGACGGGAAGCGGCGGATCGTCGCCGCGACGAAATGGTTGGCGATCTCGGGGGCGAGCGCCAGCAGCGCGGCATCCCCCACCACCGCGACCTTCTTCACGATCTTCTGGTGTTCCTTCACGAAGTGGAAATGCCTTGTGAGCGCGCCGAGGCTGTCCCAGTGCGGCAGGCCGTCGAGGCAGATGACGAGATTGGGCACGCGGTCGGTTTCGTTGATGCGCCTGTCGATCGTCTCGGCGAGCCGGTCGAAATCCGCCTTTGCCAGCGCCCCCTGCGGGCGGAGGACGACGTATTCCTCGTGCGATAGGTCGATGTCGATCATGGTCCGGCTCCTCTCTCGGCCGGGGCGCATGATGCACCGGTGCGGCGTCCGCGTCATTGACTTGGGTCAAATTCTCGCGGCGCAGGCTGGCGCAATCCGGCCTTCGCCGCGTGGCGCGATCCGTGGTATCCTGCACCTCGGATTGCCCTCGAGAGGAGACCCGCCATGCCCGCATTCCACCCGTTTCTCGCGCTGGCCCTGCTGGCGGGCGCCGCCCCGCTCGCCGCGAGCGAGGAGACCCGCCCCGCCGCCGCGCCGACCGGCGACGCCGACACCCGCTACTGCATGAGGGTCGAGCCCGCCACCGGCACCCGCGTCGAGCGCGTGGTCTGCTGGACCCGCGCCCGCTGGGCGAGCCAGGGCGTCGATGTCGACGCGGACTGGGCCGAGGAGGGCGTAAGGGTCGAGGGGTGACCGGTCACGCGGGAGGCGCGTGAATTTACTTCGCGGGCGCGAAATGGCATGATCGTCGCGCAGGGCCAGGGTGGGAATTGGCTATGAGCGAGACGGACATCGGCAATGCCGCCGGTGCGGGGGAGGCCCCCGCAACCGACGACGGCGCGGAGGACGGCAAGCACTTCTGGGGCTCGATCCGGGGCGTGATCACCGCGGTCAGCGGGCTCGTCGTCGCGCTCGCCGGGCTGATCACCGTGCTCGGCAATGTCGGCCTGTTCGGTGGCAAGGCCGGCGGGGAGGGCGAGGAGAAGACCGAGCCGCGCCCGCTCGAAAACCCGACCGGGGCGGCCACGCAAGCGCCGACACCCGCACCCGCACCCGCTCCGAGCGCCATGGCCTCGCCCACCGCCACGGCGGCGCCGCTCGCGGCGAACGAGCCCGCACCGGCGCATCCCGATGTGCGGATGTTCCGCGTCAGCTCGCCGAGCGACGGCTGGGTGGCGATCCGCGCGCGGGCGACCGTGTCGAGCGAGATGCTCGGGCGGCTCGAGCACGGCAGCTTCGTGCGCTGCGGCCGCCAGACCCCCGATGCGACCGGCATCGACCACCGCTTCTGGCGCTATTGCCCCGAGGTCCGCGGCTACATGGCCGAACGCCTCCTGCGCCGGGCCGACGACTAGCGTGGCGCGACGCTCGCATTCCGGACCGCCCGAACCGCGCCCCCGATCCCCTTGCAACGACCCTGAGAGGAACCCCGCCATGCCCGCCATCCGCCCGATCCTCGCGCTCGCCCTGCTGGCGGGCGCCGCGCCACTCGCCGCCGGCGACGGGGCGGATCCCGGAACCACGCACGCCCCGGCGCCGGGCGCACCCGTCTTCACCCCCTCCACGCTGCCCTATCCCTTCTCCACCGCGGTGCAGGTCGGCGACGTGCTCTACCTCTCGGGCGACATCGGCGTCGACGAGAGCGGCAGCGCGGTCGTCCCCGGCGGCATCGAGCCCGAGACGCGCCGCATGTTCGAGCGGATCGGCGCCACGCTGGCGCAGCACGGGCTCGGCTTCGACGACGTCTTCAAATGCACCGTCTACCTCGCCGACATGGGCGAATGGCCCGCCTTCAACGCGATCTACGCGACCTATTTCGAGAAGGGCCGCTATCCCGCCCGCTCGGCCATGGGCGTGAGCGGCCTCGCGCTCGGCGCGCGGGTGGAGATGGAATGCTGGGCCTATAGCCCTCAATAGGCACGCGGCCCCTGCCAGATACCCGACCTTCGCGAAATAGCGTTTGGCCGACGCTTTCCGCCATGCTGTAACCCCGCTCCCGCGCCGACACCTGCCGGCGCACACGGCAGCTAGGGAGAGGCGCCACCATGGCCGACAGCGACGACATCCTCATCATCGGCAGCTTCGTCAGCCCCTATGTGCGCAAGGTCCTCGCCTGCCTCGCGCTCAAGCGGCTCGCCTACACGATCGACCCGATCACCCCCTTCTACGGCAATGACGACTTCACCCGCCTCTCGCCGCTGCGCCGTATCCCGGTGCTGGTGCAGGGCGATCTCGCGCTGTCCGACAGCTCGGTGATCTGCGCCTGGCTCGACGAGGCCCATCCCGATACGCACCCGCTGCTGCCCGCCTCGCCCGCCGACCGCGCCCGCGCGCGCTGGCTCGAGGAATTCGCCGACACGCGCATGGGCGATGTCTTCATCTGGGGCCTGTTCTACCAGAAGGTGGTCCACCCGCTGGTGTGGAAACAGCCGGGCGACGAGGCACGGATCGCCGCGACGCTCGAAACCGACATGCCCATGGTGCTCGACTATCTGGAGGGGGAGCTACCCGAGGACGGCTTCCTGTTCGGCGACATCGGCCTGGCGGACGTGGCCGTGGCCAGCTTCTTCCCCAATGCGCGCTATGCCGGCTTCGAGGTCGATGCCGCGCGCTGGCCGCGCACCGCGGGCTTCGTCGCGCGTTGCCTCGCACATGAGTGCTTCGCCGCGACGAACCGCTGGGAAGCCGCCCAGCTATCGACCAACCCCGCCGGCCGCCGCGCCGCGCTCGAGCAAGCAGGCGCCCCGCTGAGCGCGACCAGCTACGCGCTCAAGGAGCCGCGGCAGGGGGTGATGACGCTGTAGGTGGGGCGTGGGAAAGCAGCGCGCTGATTTGCTGGAAGGTTTTGACTTGATGATTGATACACTGTTCACTATATGTTCCCGCGAAGCGAGGGGCCGTCATGTCAGCGCAGGCGTTTGGAGATAGTCACACCGTTCAGAAGTTGGGCGTCGTCCAGCGTTATCTCCAAGCCTATGCGACTGCGTTGAAGTTTCAGCCCTTTGAATTGATCTATATCGATGCCTGCGCTGGCTCTGGATCATCCGTTCCCAAGTCTGCTTTTCGGGACGAGGAAGAGTTTCGGCAAACTGAGCTTGAAGGCTTGGTTAGCCCGGTTGCCGACACTGATGAACTCATCGTGGGCTCGGCTATTCGAGCGTTGGGGGTCGATCCACCGTTTGCTCGGTATCTATTTAATGATACAAAAAAGTCCAATGTGGACGCTCTGCGTGAGACAGTTGAGGGCGAATTTCCTCATCTCATTGATCGTATCGAATTTACGCGTTTGGACGCGAATGAGATGCTTCGCGGGATTTGTTCGAAATGCGATTGGTCTGCGACCCGTGCGGTTGTATTCTTAGACCCATTTGGTTTGCAGATTGACTACGAAACCTTGCAAATTCTCGCGATGACCGAAGCCGTCGATGTTTGGTATCTAGTTCCGGTTTTTGCGATGTATCGTCAGATCTCTGGTTCGGGCGAAATAAATCCGGATGGCGGCCCTCGCGTTGACGCAGCGCTAGGCACAACCAGTTGGCGAGACGTCGCGGTCGTTGAAGAGGAAGAGTTGGGCGGCCTTTTTGATCAGCCACACCTTCGGCCCAAGCGGGCTGTGGACGTCGCTTGGTTTGAAGCTGTTGCCAAGGAGCGTATCGGGGCTGCCTTCGGCGGACGCATACTGGATGAAACGATGCCGCTTGGCCGGAATGGCATTCAGGAATTTTCTTTGATGTTTGCATGGGCCAATCCTCGGGAAAAAGCTAAGCTGGCCGCCAAGCTGGCAAGGGCGGTATTGGCGTAGTGGCAGGTTCTTCCGAAATTGAGTGGACGGACGTCACCTGGAACCCGGTCGCTGGTTGCACGATTGCATCAAGCGGTTGCACCAATTGCTATGCGATGAGGATGGCCGCCCGGCTCCAAGCGATGGGCCATCGCAAATATGCGGGTACCACCCGAAAGAGTGGTGGACGATATGTGTGGACTGGTCGGGTGAATGTCGATGAGAGCAGTCTTTCAGCTCCGCTGGAATGGCGAAAACCGAAGCGCATTTTCGTCAATTCGATGTCTGATCTCTTCCATCCGGATGTGCCTGACGAGTTTGTCATTCGAGTTTGGCAAACGATGATCGCCTGTCCGCAGCACCATTTTCAGATTCTCACCAAGCGGCCTGATCGAATGGCGCGCCTTTTCGATAGCGGTGTGATCGAAGCTAGGGACCATATATGGGTGGGAACATCGGTCGAAAGCGACGAGGTTGCAGATCGTGTGAAGCACCTTGCTTCCATTTCAGGTGCGACACTTTTCATATCCTTCGAGCCGTTGATCGGTGAGATCCAAGAGATCGATCTGCGGGGCATCCATTGGGCCATTGTAGGCGGAGAGTCAGGGCCTCGCTCGCGGCCGATGGAAGAGGCGTGGGTGGAGCGCCTATTGGAGATTTGCCGTCGCGACGACGTAGCGTTCTTCTTCAAGCAATGGGGCGGTCGAAACAAGAAGGCTGCCGGCAGAGAATTGCATGGTCAGACTTTTGATGAATATCCGCTGGAGCTGGAAGCTTAGGAAGCGGGGTGATGGTGAAGCCTTGATCCGAGTATCGCCAAGTCGTTGTCGAGTTAGGCCTATGATTCAGCTGCCCCTGTTTTTCGCGGCTTCGACCATGCTCCTGCTCGCCGCATGCGCCCCCGAACCCGCCGAAAAGCCGTCGCCCAACGAACCGACGCTCCCCAACGACATCGCCAGCGCCACCCCAACCACTAATCCCGCCCCCATGCCGCATACCGATGCGGGCAAGACCTTCCCCTCGGGCCGCTGGGACATGACCTCCAGCGGCGAAGGCGACGGCTTGTTCTTCGGCGTCACCGAGGGCGAGCCGGGCCGTGTGCATATCTTCTGCCCGGCGGGGGGCGGCATGCTCGTCAACGTCAACGCCTTCCGGCCGATCGGCAGCGAGGAGCGGATGAGCTTCGGCTCGGGCGGCGAAGTCGTGACGCTGGTGGCCAATCCCGCAGGAGACAGGCTGCGCGGCGGGGTGAGCGGCGAGGGGCCCGTTCCGGCTGCGCTCCTCACGATGCTCACCGGCAAGCAAGGCGTCGCGGTGAATTACGGGGCGCAGGATATCGGCCCGCTGCCGCCCGTCCCCGCCGAGACCGCGCGCGTCTTCGTCACCGGTTGCAGCGACTGACGCCGCGCCGGTCCGCGCAGGCTTTCCCCACACGCGCGGGGTGCCCCGCCGCGATGGTGCTGGCCAGCGCCGGCCCAAGCGCGCATAGGCGCCCGCATGGCCGATCTCTATCTCAAGAACCTCGAATCCGAACGCCGCCAGCTGTGGGCGACCTGCCGTCTCAAGGGATTGAAGCGCGATACGCCCGAGCGGCTGCGGATTGCCGAGATCGACCGGCTGCTGGCGGAGCACAAGGCGAAGAAGCCGCAGCCGCCGGTCGAGCGCGAGGAGGGCTAGGCCCTAGCTGTTCTTCATATTCTCCAAGCCCCTGATCGCACCGGGCTTGGTGCTGGGGTTGGAGGCGTTCTGCTTGGGTGGCTGTTCCTTCTTGGGTTTGCGGTTCTCGCGGCTCTTCTTGGCTTGGCCCTTGGCCATGGTCTTTTCCAATCGGGGCTGAATGCCCCGGCCGCGTTATGGGCCGATCGGCGCAAATAGATAGCGAAACCGTCCCCGCCGTTCCTAGCACCGGCTCAGCGGCGCGCGAGCTTGACCAGCACCCGGTCCAGCGCCTGCAGGAAATTCGACCGGTCCGCCTTGTTGAACGGCGGCGGCCCGCCTCCCATGCCGTCCATCCCCGCGCGCAAATCCTCCATGATCGCGCGCGTGGCCACGGCGCTGCCGATGCTCGCGGCGTCGAAGGGCTTGCCGTTATGCGCGAGGACGGTCGCGCCCGCCTTGAGGCAGCGTTCGGCGAGCAATATGTCGGCGGTCACGACCACGCTGCGTTCGTCGGCGTGCTCGGCGATCCAGTCGTCCGCCGCGTCGAAGCCCTCCGAAACCACTACGCGCTGGACTCGCTCGCTCACCGGCACGCGGAAGGCGCTGTTGCTGACCACGCGGACCTGCGCCTTGTAGCGCTCGGCGACGCGGTAGATTTCTTCCTTCACCGGGCAGGCATCGGCGTCGACGAGGATGGTGGGCGCGCTCATGCGTGCCCGCTAGCGCAGCCGGCCGGGGCACGTAAACGGCGAGTAAACTTTCCTACACGCGCGTTTTGTGCCTTATCCTGCGGGATGACCCACCACAGCCCCATCCCGCCCGCCGCTCCCGAGCCCTCCAACGCCGCACCCGTTGCCTCACCCAAGGACCGTCACGACGGCTGGTCGCACGCCAGGCAGGTCGGCTTCCTGCGCGCGCTGTCCGCCACGCATTCGGTGACCGAGGCGGCGAAGGCCGTCGGCATGGCGCGGCAATCGGCCTATCGGCTGCGCAGCCGCCTGAAGGGGCAGGCCTTCGATCTCGCCTGGGAGGTCGCCTTCCACCATTCCTACGACGTGCTCGCGCATGCCGCGCTCGAACGCGCGCTCAACGGGGTCGAGGTGCCGGTCTTCTACCAGGGCGAGCAGGTCGGCAGCTATCGCCGCTACGACGAGCGGCTGACGGTGGCGCTGCTCGGCCGCTCGACGCTGGGCGGCAATCCCGTGCTCGGGCGGCTGGGGCCGCTGGCCGAGCGCCATGCGCGCGATTTCGAGGCGCTGCTGGGGCGGATCGAGGCGGGCGATCCCCCCGCCACCGGCCTGCCGGGGCCCGGCGATCCCAGCGAGCTCGAACGGATTCGCGCCGGGACCAGCGCCGATCCCGCGTTTCTCGCCGCGTACCCCTGTCCGTCCGCGCTCTCCGATGCGGAATTGATCGCGGCATTACAGGCGTTTGAGGAGGATGAGCGAAAGTGACACGCTGTCACCTTCGTCACCCATGCCGCGCCGGGGGCGTAGGCGGGTCCGACCGTGCGGCGGCTCGCGGGAACGCCGCGCGCGTCCAAGCGCTGTCTTGGGCATGAAGACCATCCCCATCCTGCTCGCCCCGATGTCCGCACTCGCGCTGCTCGCCGCCTGTTCCTCGCCCTCCGACGAGGCAGCGGCGCCCGAGGATGGCGATATCGCCGCCGATGCCGCGACCGATGCGACGCCGACGCCCTCCGCCACGCCTGCGCAGGCTTCGGCGAAGACGCTGACGCTCGACGGGCTCGGCGGGCTGACGATCGGCAAGCCGGTGCCCGCGGGCAGCAGCTTCACCGCGGGCGAGGGGCAGATCGGCAATGGCTGCGAAACGCTGTCCTCGCCCGACTGGCCCGGCGTCTACGCCATGCGCACCGGCGGCGTGGTCAAGCGCATCTCGGTCTCCGACGGCAGCGGGGTGACGCTGGAGGAAGGCGTCGGCCCGGGTTCGAGCATCGAGGATGTCCGCGCGGCTTTCCCCGGCTTCCGCGAGACGCCGCACAAATACACGGAGGGCAAGTATCTCACCCAGCCGGGCACCGATCCGCGGCTGCGCTTCGAGACCGATCCCGACGGCACGGTCACGATCGTCCATGTCGGGGTGATGCCCGAGCTCGGCTATGTCGAAGGCTGCGCCTGACGGCTCTTGCGCCGCCGCGCGGGCGCGCTAGCCTCCCCGCTGCAAGGGGAGGAGAGAAGAATGAGCGAGACTGCAGCGAAGCCCGTCTACCGCGTGCCTTTCGTCGAGCGCACCGGCATGCGGCGGATCGAGGAGGCGCGCGGGCATTCGAAGCTGCTGATGCCGCTCGAGGGCAATGCCAACCACGTCGACGTCATGTATCTCGGCGCCTTCTGCGTGCTCGCCGAGGCGGTCGCCGCGGGGCCGGGGATCTCGGTGATCGACACCGCGACGCATTTCCCGATCATCAAGGACATCGCGGTCGACTTCCACCGCATGGCGGCGAGCGACGTGACCGGCGAGTATACCTTGTCCGAGGAGCAGATCGCCGGGCTCCACGCCGATCTCGTGCGCAAGGGCAGCGCGGGCTACATCGCCGAAGTGCCGATGCACGATGCGGCAGGCACGCTCGTCGCCACCGGGCGGGTGACGGTCAAGCTGCTGAGCCACGACTGGCCGGGCAAGGGCTGAGCGCCGCGAGCTCCCGCGGCGTTACAGTCCGGGCGCGGGCGCGGCGGGTGGGGTGGCGGCCTCGGTTGCGATGGCGACGGTGTCGGTCTGAGCTTTCGTGGGGACGCCAGTGGCGTTGCCGCGGGGAGCTCTTGAGGGCGTTTTCGGGATGGCACCCGCCGGAGCGCTTGCCGGGATGCCGGCCCGTTCGGGAGCCAGCTTGGGCGGCGCAGTACGGGCCGGTTGCCACTGTGCGAGGTGGTCGATCTCGGCCTCGCTCAATTCCCACTCGGCCTCGGCCTCGAGCGGCACCCGGTCGGGCACGTCGGACCACCGTTCGCTCGTCCGTCGCAGGCGACCGTGGAGCGAAAGCGCGACCACCGGCACGGTGCCGGTCGGGGTGACCAGCGGGTAGTGGTCGGGGAGCTGCTCCTGGCTCGACTGATCGGAGGCGAAGGGGGCAGGTTCGGGTGCGGAGACGGCCAGCCGGTCCTCGCTCGGTCGCAGCATCGAGATCGAACCGATCGCCTTCCCGCTGAGCGCGCCTGCCGCCGCGACGGCGACCAGCAGCGGCGCCGCCAGCCAGCGCGGATCGCCTCTTCGGGGCCCGGTCGATCGAGGATGGCGATGGGATGGCATGGTCAGTCGAACTCTCTCCTCCCCTGCCAACGCCTGGACGCGGGGCCCTGTTCCAGCCTTGACACCCGCGAGCGCTGGACACGCCGCGCCTTTGGACTAGTCTTCCTCCCGCAGATGGGAGAGTGGTCATGACGAAAGGCGAGGGCGGCTGCCTGTGCGGGGCGATCCGCTACCGGATCGAGGGCGAGGCCGCGGCAGCAATGGTGTGCCACTGCACGCATTGCCAGAAACAGTCGGGCAGCGCCTTCTCGACGATCCTCGGCGTGCCCGAGGGGCAGGTCGCGATCACCGGTGAACCGGCGACCTATCGTGACAGCGGCGAGAGCGGGAAGAGCGTCGATCGGCTGTTCTGCGGCACCTGCGGATCGCCGCTGTTTTCGAAGGTCGAGGTCGCCCCCGGCATGCTGTGGGTCAAGGCGGGGACGCTCGACGATGCGAGCAGCTTCACCCCCGCCGCGCATATCTGGACGCGGAGCAAGCAGTGCTGGGTCGATACCGGCGCGGTGCCCGCCTTCGAAACCAATCCGGGCTGAGGAGCGACACATGGCCAGCATCCGCGCACGCCTCGTCAATCTTGCGCTGCCGCTACTCGGCATCAGACGCTTCTTCTCGCAGCCCGACAGGCTCGACGCGCGCATCGCCAAGCTGCGCCGCCAGAAGCCCGTCCGTCCGCGGGCGAAATGGCACCAGCGCTTTGCCATCCACGAATTCGCCAGCCGAGGCTATCCTGTGGTGACCATCGAACCGAAGGCCGGTGCGAAGCCCGGCGCGCCGCACCTGCTCTATCTCCACGGCGGCGGCTATGTGATGGATATCGCCGCGCTCCACTGGGACACGGTGATGGATCTGTGCGAGCGGCTCGGCGCCTCGGCCACGGTGCCGCTCTATCCGCTCGCCCCAGAGGCCAAGGCGGCGGGCACGCTCGACCAGATGCGCGCGCTCTACCTCGAACTGGCCGAGCGCTACGGTGCGGACAATCTCACCGTCATGGGCGACAGCGCGGGCGGGGGGATGACGCTGGCGCTGGCGCAGATGCTGCGCGACGAGGGCGCAGCGCTGCCGGCCAGTCTGGTACTCTATTCGCCCTGGCTCGATGCGACCGGAAAGGCCGAGGGGCAGCGCGCGATCGAGCCGCGCGACCGCATGCTCGCGGTCAGCGGTCTTGAGGCCTGCGGCGCTATGTATCGGGGCGATCTGGCAGTCGAGGATCCCAGGGTCAGCCCGCTGTTCGGCGATCTCGCCGGGCTACCCCCGATGGCGATCTTTTCGGGCACGGCGGACATTCTGCTGGTCGACGGGCGGCGACTGGCGCAAAGACTCGCCGAGCCGGGCATGCCCGATCACATCTATCGCGAGTATGCCGACATGTTTCACGTCTGGATGCTGCTGCCGGTGCCCGAGGCGATGCAGGCTCGCGCCGAGACGGTCGAGTTCATCCGCGAACACAGGAAAGCCGCATGACCCCTCGCCACTGTTCGATCCTCCTTGCGCTGGCATGCGTCACGGCGTGCAGCGGCGGCCCCGGCGATGCGCCCGGCGCGGCCGCCACCGGATCCTTCGACGGGATCGAAGCGGGCGAGACGGTCCACTATACCGGCACAGAGCCCTTCTGGGGCGGGGCCGCGGCGGGCGGCATGGCGACCTATGAGACGCCGGACAATCCGGGGGGCAGCGAATTCCCGGTCGAGCGCTTTTCCGGCAACAACGGGATCGGATTCAGCGGGAGGCTGAACGGCACGTCCTTCGACATGACGATCACGCCGGGCGAATGCTCCGACGGAATGAGCGACCGGACCTATCCCTACACCGCGACGCTGATGATCGGCGGCGAACAACGGCGGGGCTGCGCCTGGACCGACAGCCAGCCTTTCAGCGGGCCGGAGGCGCCATGATGGCGCGGCGCCGGATCAACGGCTGGCGCCTCTTATTCTGGATCGCCGCAGCCTACAATCTGGTCATCGGTCTCGGTGCCTTCCTCGATGCCGCATGGGGTTCGCCCGAAGCGATCAATGGCGTGCTGATCTTCGCCTTCGGCATCCTCTATGCGCTGGTTGCGCGCGAGCCCAGGCGCTTCGCTCCGGTGCTGCTTGCGGGTATCCTCGGCAAGGCAATGGTCGTGCTCATGCTCGGTCCGCTCAACTGGAGCGGCGGCGGTAACCCGGCGATCGGCGCGATCGTCGCGGGCGACCTCCTGTTCGCGCTGGGATTTGCGGTTTTCCTGATCGTGCTGCGCCGGCGTGGCTAGAGTTCCGGCCCTCCCGCGCTGGCTCGGCCTCGCCGGTCTGCTGCCGCAGCTCGGCTGCGTCGTGGTGCTCTATGCGGGCCCCGCCGAATGGCGCGCTGCCGCGCTGGCGCTGGCCTTCGCCTATGCCGCGCTCATCCTCTCCTTCCTCGGCGGGGCCTGGTGGGGCATCGCCGCCGCAGCGCCTGCGGCCGAGAGGCGCAACGCGCTCGGCTGGCTGTGGATCGCCGCCGTGGTGCCGAGCCTCGTCGCGCTGGCCTGCTTTCTGCCCTGGGCGCTCGGCTGGCAATGGCCCGAGCCTTCGCTGGTCATGCTTGCCGGGGCGCTGCTGGTCAGCCTAGGCGTCGATGCGCGACTGGGCGCGTTGGCGCCGCGCTGGTGGATGGCCCTACGCGTACCGCTCTCGCTCGGCCTTGGCCTGCTGACGCTCGCCGCCGCGCTCGCCTAGCGCCGCGCGACCCCGGCAGCGTCGAGCTCGGGGCCCAGCCGCCGGGTCAGCCACAACCACCACATGCGGAAATCGGCGCGCAGGCTCCACAGCGGATAGGTGAAGGTCGCCGGGCGGTTCTTCTCATGCGTGAAATGCGCCACCCAGGCGAAGAGATATCCCGCCACCGGCATGGCGGCGAAGAGCAGGAACTTCCCGGTCGCGAGCGCGGTGATGCCGAGCGCCACCACCAGGGTGGTCCCGACGTAATGCAGCGCGCGCGTGCCGGGGCGCGCATGTTCGCGTAGGTAGAAGGGCCAGAACGCAGCGAAGGTGGTGTAGCGTTCCGCGCTCACTGTAGCCCCGGGATCTCGAGCTGCGCCGGGCTGGGCGCTTCGGGCATCATCAGCTCGCGCCTGGTCGGGGCGGTGCCGGTCGCGGCGGTGCTGCCGGGAACAGCGCCGATCGCGGTGCAGCTGCGCCCGGCGAGGAAATCGAGCGCGGTTGAGATCGAGGCTTCCTGCGGATCGCCGAGCGGCTTGAGGATATCGTCTGCCGAACGGCAGGTGCGTGGCATCACGCCGGCGAGGCCGCTGTAATAGTCACCGCCGCCGTCGGAATTCACCGTGCGGAAGGCGACCACGCGCAAGCGGTCGTCGCAAGCCGACCGGTCGCGGGCGATCTGGCCCACCGGCTTGCCATAGGTATCCGTCCCCACCAGCGCGATATTCGCGCCGAGATAGGGAATGAAGGCATTGGTCACGAGCTCGCTCGCCGAGGCGGTCCCCTCGGTCCCGATCACCGCGATCCTCGTCGCGGCAATCGCCTGCGTTTCGGCGGTGAAGTTGCGGACCTCGTTGTAGGCGCTTTGCGAATCGCGGAATTGCGTCCGGCTGAAGACCTGCCCGGTCTTGTCCGCCGCCAGAAGGTCGCCCAGGACTTCGGCTACCGAGACGAGCCCGCCGCCATTGTAGCGCAGGTCGAGGATTACGTGCGTAACGCCTTGCGCGCGGAAGCTCGAGAACGCCTGGCGCAACTGTTGCTTGGCGCTGTCGATGATGAAGGTGCGCAGGTTGAGATAGCCGACCTTGGTCCCGCCATTGTCGAGGATCTTCGCGCCGTAGCGGTTGGAAATCGGATCGAGTGCATAGTCGGCCTTGGTCACCGAGATATCGCTCTGGCTGCCGTCTGGCTGCTTGATCGTAAGTGTGCGGGTAACGCCCGGGTCGCTCGGCCCCAGGGCATTGACCACTGCCTGCGCGCCGCCGCTCGCCATCAGCCCGCTGACGCTCTGACCGTTCACCGCCAGGATCTCGCTCCCGCGGTCGATACCCTCGGCGAAGGCCGGAGCATTCTCGAACGCCTCGACCACGAAGACGCGGCCGGCGGCGACGTCATAGCTCAGACGCACTCCGAAACCGGCGTTGGAGCCGTTGTTGATGAGGTCGTTTTCTTCCTCGATCGAGGTGATGTAGGTGAAATAGCGATCGCGGTTCTGCGCGCGGGCGGGTGCGACGACCGCATCGATATAGGCCTGGAGCGAGTTGTAGCCCGCCCCGTTGACCGATTTGTCGAGCAGGCTGGGGAAGAGATACCATTCGTCGAGCTGGCCCAGGGCCCAGTCCTGCCGGCTGGCTAGCGAGCAGGTGTCGCTCGTGCCGCCTCCGCCGGAACCACTGCCGCCCCCGGTATTTCCGCCTCCCGAAGTCCCGCCACCGCCGCCGCAGGCGACCAGCGAGAATGCCAAAGTGGCGGAGATAAAGGTGCGACCCAGTCCCATGCGCCTGCTCCCGTGCAGCCATCGTGAAAAGCCCTTGCCGGGGCCGAGCCCGATCCATGACGGGTAAATCGGGGTGGGGCAAGGCCGCTGATGATCGCTGGCAAGGCCCGTTTCCCCCCGAAAACGGTGCAAATTTCGTCGCATGGGATGGTTTGTCGCCTCCAGCTATGCCTTAAAGGCGCCGCTGAAGACGCCCTTGGGGCGCGGAAAGAGGAGATTTCATGGCTGGCGGTGGTGCGCCCTGGGTTCAGAATGCGGTTGGTGGAGAGCCTGTCGGGCATGTCCTGACTCTCGAAAAAGTAGCCGACGAGCGTGTGCTCGGTCGCGGCGGCTTCTCGCTGACCAGCGCGGCCTTCCGCCATGGCGGCGAGCTCGATCCCTCCTTCACCGCTATCGAGGAAGATGCCGTCGCTCCGCCGCTCGAATGGACCGCGCCGCCCCCCGGTGCGCAGGAACTGGTGCTGGTCGCCGAGGATGTCGACAGGGGCCACGTCCACTGGACCGTCTGGGGCCTCGCGCCGCAGAAGGGCCAGCTGATGGAAGGCGAAACCCCGCCGCGCACCGGCAAGAACGCCCATGGCAATTCGGAATGGCTGCTGCCCGATCCGCCGCTGGGCGAAGAGCACCGTTACGTCTTCCAGCTTTTCGCGATCGACCTCCCGCTCACGCTGATGCCGGGGGCGACGCATGACGAACTCGTCCGCAATCTTGACGGACATGTAACCGCCGCCGCGGTCCTGACAGCCCGGTTCGAAGGCCATGAGGTCGAGGAACTGGATGTCGACGATCTCGACGACGTAGATTGAAGCATAGCCAAGGAAAGGATTAGTCATGGCTGGCAAGAACAACGCACTGCAGAAGCCGGTGAACCTGTCGCCGGAACTGGAAAACGTGGTCGGCAAGGGTCCCATGACCCGCGCCCAGGTAACGTCGAAGGTGTGGGATCACATCAAGGCGAACAACCTGCAGGATTCCAAGGACAAGCGCATGATCAACCCCGACGACAAGCTCGGCGCGGTGATCGGCAAGGAACAGATCTCCATGTTCAAGATGACGGGCGCCGTCTCGAAGCACATGAGCTGATCCAGCTTACCGGCGGCGCAGCGGCCAGTCCGTCGCGCCGCCGGTCCACAGCGCGAGCCACACGAGGAGCGGCTGCGCGACCATCCTCGGCAGGTGATAGCCGAGACCCCACCCACCATCGGGGCGCGCCATGTCGAGCGCGAAGTGATGGATATTCGCCGGAAAGACGCAGATCGCATACAGCGCGAGGCCCATGGCGCCCGCATGGCGCAGCGGCTGGCTGAAGGGCTGGGCGAGCGCGACCGCTCCGAGCAGTTCGGCAATTCCGGTCCACCAGATCACCGCCTCGGGCGCAGGGACCCAACCCGGCATGATCGCCAGGAAGGGCGCCGGATCTGCCAGATGCATGTATCCGGCCAAGGCATAGAACAGCGCCAGCAGCCAGCGCAGGCCAGCACGGATCACGCGCCCGGTTCCCATCCCGCCGGCGCGAGTTCGAAACCGGCGAATTCGAACGCGGGCGCCACGACGCAGGACACCAGCACATAGCCATGCGCGCCCGCGGCGGGCCGCGCGGCCTGCCACCAATGCGGAGCGATGACATGCTGCACCGCCTGGCCGCCTATGAGATCGGGGCCGAGCGTGATCGTCTCGACCGGAGAATGGTCGGTTTCGGCCAGCGACAGCTCAAGCGCATCGCCCGTGTGCCACAGCCAGATTTCGGAGGCATCGACGCGGTGCCAATGCGAGGCCTGGCCGTGCTCGAGCAGGAAATGTATTGCGGTGGCAGCAGCGCGCTCACCCTCCGCGGCCGGCGCGCGCCATGTCTCGCGGTACCACCCTCCTTCCGGATGCGGTTCGAGCCCGAGCCGTTTGATGATCGCGCGGGCCGAGGTCACTCCTCGGCCACCTCGACGCCCTTCCAGAAGGCGACGCGGTCCCTGATTTCGGCAGCCGCATCCTTGGGCTCGGGATAGTACCAGGCGGCGTCGGCATTGATCGCACCGCCGGCGTTGATCGAGTAGTAGCTCGCCGTGCCCTTCCACGGGCAGTGGCTCGTCGTCTCGCTCGGGACCAGCACGCCGCGGGCGACGTCGCCGGCGGGGAAATAGTGGTTGCCTTCGACGACGACCGTATCGTCGCTCCGGGCCAGGGTCTCGCCGTTCCAGCGGGCGGTGATCGTCATGATTGGGCCTTTCCTTGCGGGTCCTCTTTGCTAGGACAGCCCGCAAGACATCAAGGGGTTCCAGATCATGCGCCATTTCCTGCTCGCCACCGCCGCCTTCGCCTGTGCCACGCCCGCGCTCGCGGAGACACCCGAGCAGGTGGCAGAGGCCGCGCTCGAGGCGGCGCCGGTTTGGGACGGTCACAACGACGTGCCCGAGCAGCTGCGCGACCGCTATCGCAACATGCTTGCCGATTTCGACTTTACCGACACAGCAAAGGCGCCTTCCAATGGGTGGAGCGAGGGCGGGATGCACACCGACATCCCGCGCCTGCGCAAGGGGCATGTTGGGGCGCAGTTCTGGTCGGTCTATGTCTCGGCCAATTTGCCCGATGCCGACGCCACGGTGGCCGTACTCGAGCAGATCGACGTGATGAAGCGGGTCATCGCGCGCTATCCCGAAGACCTCGCCTTCGCCACGAACTCCGACCAAGTCGCCGCGGCGATGAAGAGCGGCAAGATCGCCTCGCTGCTTGGGATGGAGGGCGGCTACGCCATTTCCGACAGCCTGGCAGTGCTGCGCCAGTTCTACGCGCTCGGCGCACGCTACATGACGCTGACGCATTCGATGAAGATGTCCTGGGCCGACAGCGCCACCGACACCCCCGAGCACGACGGGCTGACCCCCTTCGGCGAACAGGTCGTACGCGAGATGAATAGGCTCGGCATGCTGGTCGACTTGAGCCATGTCAGCGAGGCGACGATGATGGACGCGCTCGACGTCGCGAAGGCGCCGGTGATCTTCAGCCACTCGGGCGCACGCGCGATCAACGGCCATGCGCGGAACGTGCCCGACAGCGTGCTGGCGCGGCTGCCGAAGAACGGGGGCGTGGTGATGGTCGTGGCGCTGCCGGGCTATCTCAGCGAGGCGCAGCGCCAGTGGTATGCCAACCGCGAGGGGGAGAAAGCGCGGCTCGAATCGCTGTGGCGCGGCCAGCCCGACGCGGTCGACGCCGCCCTCGCGGAATGGGATGCGGCCCACACCATGCCCACCGCCTCGGCCTCGGACATGGCCGATCATATCGACCACATCCGCAAGGTTGCCGGGGTCGACCATATCGGCCTCGGCGGCGATTACGACGGGATGGACAGCGGGCCGGTCGGGATGGAGGACGTCACCGGCTATCCGGCGCTGTTCGTTGAGCTGGCACGCCGCGGCTACAGCAAGGCCGACCTGCAGAAGATCGCGAGCGGCAATGTGATGCGCGTGTTGCGCGCCGCCGAGACCTATGCGGCGAGCGTCCGCGACATGCCGCCGATCGAGACCCCGCTGCCCGAGGAATAGGGCCGCGGCGGGCTCGGGCGCGCCTCAGAGCCGTTTGAGCGTCAGCGGATCGCGTTCGCCGTCGAAGAACTGCTCGAGCGCATCGGCGAAGACCTGCGCGTCCTCGTCGGAGCAGGCGGCCTCGAACAGGGTCATCGAACTGCGGAATTTCATTGCGTCGACGGGGCCGAGGATATCCTCGGCACTCATCGTCCCCGCCCAGTCGAGCATGGCTTCGGTCGCCTCGAACAGTCGCGGTCCAAGCTCCTCGTGCGTGCAATAGCTGCGCGCCTCCGCCGCGTTCGCCAGCGCAAATTTGCGCGCCGTGGCGCTCGTTCCCAGACCGGCGATCTGCGGGAACACGAACCACATCCAGTGACTGGTCTTGGCGCCCTCGCGAATTTCGTCGAGCGCGCGGTCGTAGACGCCACCCCCCTGCGCCTTCAGGAAATGGTCGAAGCAGGCTTTTTCAGTCGTCGTCGACATGGTCGGGGAGGCCATCGAGCGCGGTCGAGGCGTAATCCTCGAGCTCATCCTCGCTCATGCTGTCGTACATGTCGCGCGCGGCACCCTGAAGGTCGCCGACCTTCGTCTCGCCGCGCTTGGCGGCAAGCGCGGCCCCGGCCGCGCGCTGCTGGGCTTTCGACTTCGCCGGCATCAGTCTTGGGCGGAAAGCTCGGAGCCGAGCTTCAGCACTTGGTCGCCGTCGTCCTGAGTGACGAGATAGGCGGGATTGTCGGCGTTACCGTTGCGGGTGATCTCGCTCCCTTGCAGGGTGCGGGTGACTTCGCGCTCGAAGCGCTCCTTGACCTGTCCCTTGCCCTTGCCGCCACCCCAATCCCATTCGACATGCTGGCGGGTTCGGAAGCTATTCGATGTACTCATTCGCCAATCTCCGGTCGCGCTCAGTTCTCGATGACCTCGACGCCATCCTCCATGGTCGTCTGATCGTCGCTGGTGGCGGCCTGGTCGTCGCCGAGATCGGTGACGATGCTGTCGGTATCGTCGCCATCGTCCTCCATCGAGGAGATCTGGCCGCTGACGGTGCCTTCCTCCTCGACGTCTCCCGTGCTCAGCGCGGGGATGATCCAGGTAATCGAGAGCAGGATGATCGCCAGCAACAGGCCGCCGGCCAGCACCCAGCGCACGACGCCTTCCTTCGAGCCACCACTCGCCTCGGTATCGTCCAGATGGATTTCGTCGCCGTCCTTGTGCATGGCACTACTCCCTCAATTAACGCGAACACGCGCGTTTCAGGGAGTTTTACGCACTCGTAGGGCGAATGTTCCTGTTGCTCAGTCGCGCAGGAGCTCGTTGATGCCGGTCTTGTCGCGCGTCTGCGCGTCGACCGTCTTCACGATCACCGCGCAGGCGAGGCCGGGGCCGCCGTCCTTGCCGGGCATCGAACCGGGGACGACCACCGAATAGGGCGGGATATGGCCGCGGATCACCTCGCCGGTGTCGCGATAGACGATCTTGGTCGATTGGGTGATGAAGACGCCCATGGCGACCACGCTGCCTTCGCCGACGATCACGCCCTCGACGATCTCGCTGCGCGCGCCGATGAAGCAATTGTCGCCGATGATCGTCGGGTTCGCCTGCATCGGTTCGAGCACGCCGCCGATGCCTGCGCCTGCCGAGATATGGCAGTTTGCGCCGATCTGCGCGCAGCTGCCGATGCTCGCCCAGGTATCGACCATCGTGCCCTTGCCGACATAGGCGCCGATGTTGACGAAGCTCGGCATCAGCACGCAGCCGGGGGCGATATAGGCACCCTCGCGCGCGACCGCGCCGGGGACCACGCGGAAGCCCGCCTCGCGGAAACGTGCATCGTCCCAGCCGGCGAACTTGCTCGGCACCTTGTCGAAGGCCGGATGGCCGGCGCTTCCGCCTTCCATCACGCGGTTGTCGTTGAGGCGGAAGCTGAGAAGCACCGCCTTCTTGAGCCACTGGTTGACCCTCCAGCCACCCTTGCCGTCGGGCTCGGCCACACGGCCGGTGCCGCTGTCGAGCATCTTCAGCGCAGCTTCGACCGCCTCGCGCACGTCCGCGTTCTGCGGCGTGACGTTGGCGCGGTCGTCCCACGCGGCTTCAATGCGGGTTTCCAGCTCGGCACTCATCAGTTTCTCCGAATTCCGTTTCGCGCGCTGTTAGGGCGCAGCCGCGCTCCGCTCAAGGCCGTTCACCGCTTGGTTAGGCCCGGTGCGCTATGGAGAGCCGGTTCATAGGGGTCGTATATGAATCGAAACTCTCATCTATCGCGTCAGCTGCGCCTGACGTCGAGCCTCGCATTTGCGCTCGCCTTGGTCGCTTGCGGCGGAGGGGGAGGAACGCGCAGCGTTCCACCGCCACCCACTGCGGCACCGAGCCCATCACCGACACCGGCGCCAACCCCGACGCCCGCACCTGCACCGGCACCCGCACCGAGTCCCACGCCAACTCCCACTCCGATATCGTCCTTCGACACGGCCGAATACCGACGGTCGGACGGGCCCGATCAGCACAATGCCGTCGCGGCCTGGTCGACGGGGATTGCGGGGTCGGGAGCCATAATTGCCGTGGTCGATTCCGGAATCGATATCGACAGCCCCGAATTCGCGGGCCGGATCCATGCCGATTCCGTCGATATCGCGGGAAACCGGGGGCCCAACGCCTCGGAAGACGACCACGGTACCAATGTTTCCATGGTCGCGGCGGCCGCGCGCGACGGCAAGGGAATCATGGGAATCGCCTGGGAGGCACAGGTGCTCGCGATCCGGGCAGACGAACCGGGTAGCTGCGCCGGGGATACCACGAGCGATACGACCCAGGGGTGTTCCTTTCTCAATTCGGACATCGCGAAGGGGGTCGATTACGCTGTCTCCAAGGGCGCGACGGTCATCAACCTGAGCCTCGGCGGTGGAGCGCCCTCCCGATCGATGCTGGCGGCTGTCGCCAGCGCGTCGGCTGCAGGTGTCGTTGTCGTCATCGCTTCAGGCAACGACGGTGAGTCGATGCCCGATGCTTTCGCGAGCGAGCTTCGCAAGGCAGGCGGGAACAATGTCATCATCGTCGGCTCGGTCGGTGAATCGAATGTCATTTCCGATTTCAGCAATCGCGCCGGTGCGGATGCGGCCTGGTTCCTTTCCGCTCGGGGCGAGCAGGTCTGCTGCGTCTATGAGAACGGCGAGATATTCATCGGAAACGATGGCAGCGGCCAGTATACTCTCGTTCTTTCGGGGACCAGCTTCGCGGCCCCTCAAGTCAGCGGTGCCGTTGCGCTGCTTCGGCAAGCCTTTCCAAACCTTACCGGTGCCGAGATCGTGCAGATTCTCCTCGAGAGCGCAGCGGATCTCGGTGCGAGCGGTACCGATTCGACTTACGGCCGCGGTCTGCTCGATATCGCGCGCGCCATGCAACCGGCCGGAACGACGACAATTGCCGGGAGCACCAGCGTCGTACATCTTGGCGACGATACTGCAGTCGCCTCGCCGGCGATGGGCGATGCCTTGACCAGCCAGGCGTTAGAGAGCGTCATCACCGACAAATACGATCGCGCCTACGTTTACGATCTGTCCGGCGGTTTCAAATCTTCGGTCGTCCAGTCGAAACTTGGGGCAGCTCTCACCCCGCACGGCCGATACCATGAAGCAGGCTCGGAGGACGTCTCGATGGCGTTCACGATCTCCGATCCGGAAAGAGAGGGTCGGACGCGCTGGGCCGGTCAGCTACGCCTGAGTCCTGAAGAGGCGGATGGCGCGAGGGTGCTTGCCGGACGAATTGCTGCGCGCCTTGCGCCGGACACCTCCATTGGAATTGCGTTCAGCGAAGGCAGCCATGGCCTGGTGGCGCAAATGCAGGGCGCTGCGCGTCCTGCGTTCCTGATCGCTAGCGACGTCAGTGGCGACAAGGGCTTCGCCGCATCCGCCGACATGGCCGTGGCACTGCGCCGCCAGTACGGTCGCCTCGGGCTCACATTGAGCGCTGAAACGGGACAGGCCTGGCTCGGCAATGTCCGCTTTGCTCACGACCTGCCGTCTGACCAGCGCGAACGTTTCGACACACGGAGCTTCTCGATTGCGGCAGATCGAAAGTTCGGCCTCGTCGCCTCCACGCTGGCGCTCACCTGGATGCAGGAAGACCGGACCATGCTCGGCGGTTTCTTCAGCGAAAGTCTGGGGGGAAGCGGTGCGGACAGCCTGTTCATCGATGCGAGTGCGACTGTTCCGGCCGGTGCCTGGAGCTTCGGCACGACGCTGCGCCAGGGGTACACGAGGGCCCGGCGGACGGGTTTCGTCGCGGATGGGTCGGATTTCACCAGCACTGGCTGGGCCTTCGATATCGCGCGGGCGGGTGTATTCGAGCGCGGAGACAGGATCGGTCTGCGTATCGCGCAGCCTTTGCGCGTGTCCGGTGGCGGGCTCAAACTCGGATTGCCCGTCAGCTACGATTACGCGACCGAAAGCGCGGGATACGGCGTGCGGACGCTCACGCTTTCTCCGACGGGTCGCGAGATCGTCGGCGAATTGCGCTGGTCCGGTCCATTGCTTGCGGGCCAGGCCGGGGCCAGTGTCTTCTACCGCCACCAGCCCGGCCACATCGCCAATGCACCTGCCGATACCGGTGTAGCCGTGAACTGGTCGAGGCAGTTCTAGGCGGACATCCCTGCGGCAAGGGCGAAATCATAGGCCCGGTCGACCAGCGGCGCGACGCGTTCGGACATCGACTTGGCATGCGCCGAGGAGGCGGTGCCGTCGATGACGCGCTTCTTGATCCCCTGCATGATCCCGGCGAGCCGGAAGAGGTTGTAGGCGAAGTACCAGTCCATCGGTGGGACCGGGTATCCGGTGCGCGCGACGTAGCGCTCGACCGCTTCTTCCTGCGAGGGGATGCCGAGTTCCTTTAGGTCCAGCCCTTCGAGCCCGGCGCGCCCGTCATGCGGATTGTGCCAGTTGAGCATGAGATAGCTGAAATCGGCGATCGGATCCCCGAGCGTCGACAGCTCCCAGTCCAGCACCGCGAGCACGCGGTTCTCGTCACGCATGAAGATCATGTTGTCGAGCCGGTAGTCGCCATGGACGACCGAGCTTTCATGCTGCGGCGGGATGGTCTGCGGCAGCCATTCGATCATCCGCTCCATCTTGGGCATGTGCTCGGTTTCGGAGAGCTTGTACTGCTTCGACCAGCGGCTGATCTGGCGCGCGCAATAATCGGTCGGCTTCCCGAAATCGCCCAGGCCGATGGCCTCCGGATCCTTGGTGTGGAGATCGGCGAAAGTGTCGATCATCGAATTGTAGATTTCGCGGCGCTCGGCAGGCGTGTTGTTCGGCAGAGAGCCGTTCCACAGGCTGCGCCCGTCGGCGAGGCCCATGACGAAGAACTTGCTGCCGATGACCTCGGGGTCTTCACACAGGCCGTATGTCTTGGGCACGGGGAAGCCCGTGGGCCCCAGCGCGTGCATCGCCCTGTATTCGCGGTCTACCGCATGCGCGCTGGGCAGCAGCTTGCCGAAGGGCTGGCGGCGCAGCACGTAGGACCGGTTCGGGGTATCGATGCGATAAGTCGGGTTCGACTGGCCGCCCTTGAACTTCGAATAGGCGATCGGACCCTCGAAACCCTCGACATGGGCTTCGAACCACGCAGTAAGGGCATCGAGATCCATCTTGTCGGCATCGGCCACCTCGACCGTGCCGACCATCTCCTTGTCGAAATCGATCGGCTTGTCGTCGGCCATCAGTCGAACACCACGACGCTGCGGGCGGAGTGGCCGCCCTTCATCTTCTCGAAGCCCTCGTTGATCTTCTCGAGCGGGATGCGCTCGGCGATGATCGTGTCGAGATCGAGCAGGCCGCGCATGTAGAAATCGACCAGTCGCGGCAGGTCGACCGGGAAGTGGTTCATTCCCATGATCGCGCCCTGCAGCTTCTTGCCCGAAAGCAGGTCCATCGCGCCGAGCCCGACCTTGCAGTCGAGCGGCATCATGCCGAGGATCGTCGCAGTGCCGCCGCGGCGCAGGATCTTGACCGCGAGATCGGCACTGGCCTGACGACCCACGGCCTCGATCGCATGATGCACGCCGCCGCCCGAAATCTTCATGACTTCCTCGACCGCATTGTCGGCCATGGCGTCGACCGTGTGCGTCGCGCCGAGTACTTCGGCGAGATCGCGCTTTTCCTTGATCGGGTCGATGGCGATGACCTTGCCCGCACCAGCGATCTTTGCGGCGTTGATCGCCGCAAGACCCACGCCGCCGCAGCCGACCACGGCCACGGTCTCGCCCGGGACGACCGAACACGCATTGAAGATCGTGCCCGCGCCCGTCGTCACCGCGCAGCCGATTACCGCGGCGCGGTCCAAGGGCATGTCCTTGTCGATGGCGACGCAGGCATGCTCGTGGATCAGCATTTGCTCGGCGAAGGCCGAGAGGTTGAGCATCTGCGCGACCGGTCCGCTGCCGTCGGCGCGCATGATGCGTGGCTTGGCAGCCGGGTCGCGGCGGGTGTCCGCCCCCATGCACAGCGCCATGCGCCCGGTGACGCAGAACTCGCAGTGCCCGCAGAAGGCGGACAGGCAGGAAACCACGTGGTCGCCCGGCTTGACCGTCTTCACCTCGCTGCCGACGGCGCGGACCACGCCCGCCGCCTCATGCCCGGGAATGGCCGGCAGCGGGTGCGGATAGGCGCCGTCGATGAAGTGGAGGTCCGAATGGCACAGGCCGCAGGCCTTGGTGTCGATCAGGACCTCGTGCGGGCCCGGATCGGCGAGTTCGACCTCGCCGATCGTGAGCGAACCGACTTGTTCGAGGATTGCAGCCTTGGCCATCAGCGCGTCGCCCCCATGTCGCCCGAGCTGAGATTGTCATTGCCCGAGGTCGGGGCCGCGCCTTCGCGGAGCGCGTTGGCGGTGGGGCCCTTCTCCGGCAGGTGCTTGGCGAATTCCATGCGCGCGATCGAACGGGCGTGGACCTCGTCCGGACCATCGGCGAGACGCAAGGTGCGCTGGTGGGCATAGGCGCTGGCGAGGCCGTAGTCCTCGCTCACGCCGCCGCCGCCATGCGCCTGGATGGCATCGTCGATGATCTTCAGCGCCATGTTGGGCGCCTGGACCTTGATCATGGCGATTTCCTGCTTGGCCGCCTTGTTGCCGACCTTGTCCATCATGTCGGCTGCCTTGAGGCAGAGCAGGCGCGTCATATCGATGTCGATACGCGCCCGCGCCACGCGTTCTTCCCACACCGAATGCTTGTAGATCGGCTTGCCGAAGGCCTCGCGCTCCTGGAGGCGCTTGCACATCTTGGCGAGCGCTTCCTCGGCGATGCCGATGGTGCGCATGCAGTGGTGGATGCGGCCCGGGCCGAGGCGGCCCTGGGCGATCTCGAAGCCCCGCCCTTCGCCAAGCAGCATGTTGTCGACCGGGACGCGAACGTCCTTCATCTCGACTTCCATATGGCCGTGCGGCGCATCGTCGTAACCGAAGACGGGCAGGTGGCGCAGGATGTTGACGCCTGGTGTATCTTCGAGCGGCATGAGCAGCATCGACTGCGCCGCGTGGCGCCCGGCGCTGAAGTCGGTCTTGCCCATCACGATGGCGACCTTGCAGCGCGGATCGCCGAGACCCGAGGACCACCATTTGCGACCGTTGATGACGTATTCGTCGCCGTCACGATCGATCCGGGTTTCGATGTTGGTCGCGTCGGACGAGGCGGTGAAGGGCTCGGTCATGAGGAAGGCGGAGCGGATCTCGCCGTTCATGATCGGGGTGAGCCACTTGTCCTTCTGCGCGCGTGTCCCGTAGCGATGGAACACTTCCATGTTGCCGGTGTCGGGGGCCGAGCAGTTGAACACTTCGGAGGCGAAGCCGACGCGGCCCATTTCTTCGGCGCACAGCGCGTATTCGAGATTGGTCAGGCCGGGGCCCTCGAATTCATAGCTCTCGTCGACGTGGTGGTGGCCGTCGTTGCGCGGCGGCATGAAGAGGTTCCAGATGCCCTCGGCCTTGGCCTTGGCCTTGAGCTCCTCGACCACCGGAATGACCTTCCAGCGATCGCCTTCGGCATCCTGCTTCTTGTAGGTAGGGACGGCGGGACGGATGTGGTCGTCGATGAAGTTCTTCACCCGGTCGCGCCAGTATGCTTGCCGTTCTGTCGGTTCGAAATCCATCGTTCCTGTCCTCTTCTCTCTCGATTCCGTTGCTTTAGGAAACTGGCACGACAGCGGCGCCGCGCCAAGGGTTAATCAGGGCGGGGTGACCGCCGCGTCGACATCCGCTCGGGCCGCGGCGTCGAGTGCGGCGAGCCGCGCCTCGTGCTGCTCTCGATCGATCGGGAAGCGTCCGAGCCAATAGGCGGCGATCAGCCCGAGGACGGTGATCGCGCCGCAATAGAGCAGGATCATCTGCGTCACGACCTCGGGCGCCACGTTCGCGGGCGCGGCCTTGGCGGGCAGATTCGAAAGCGCGATCACCTGGCCGCCGAGCAGGATGCCGCCGCCGGTGGCGCATTTCTGGACGAACCAGTTGCCCGAATAGAAACTGCCTTCCGCGCGGCGTCCGGTGCGCTCCTGATAAGCCTCGACGATCTCGGCAATCATCGAGCTGCCCGAGATCATCACGACCACGCCCAGCGTGTTCGATACCAGCAGGAAGCAGTAGAACAGCGCGGCGCTGGTGGTCGATCCGACGGTCGGCCAGTAGCCGCTCAGGTAGAGCGCGAAGGGAACGAGGATCACGCCGAGCGAGCCGAGCGCGCCGATCACCGCGCTCTTGGGCTTGCCCCAGCGGCGATGCATCGGCCCGACGATGAAGAACATCAGTACCACCGACAGGAACAGGATGATCGGGAAGATCCGCAGCTCGGCCGTATCGAACTGCCAGACGAAGATGTTGAGATAGTTAGTCAGCGAAAAGGTAAGCCCCTGGCTGACATAGGCGGCGAGCGCGCCCGCGGCGAAAATCAGGAACGCCCGCTCGCTGAAGGCGTCGACGATCTCGCCGAAGGCGCCGCGCCAGCTGAAGGGCGGGGCCTTGGTCTCGGGATAGCCCGCGACGAGCCTGTGCTGGCCGAGCGCGGAGCCGAGCACCGAGACGACCATCAGCATCGCGCCGACGAGGCCGAACCAGAAATAGCCATCCGGCTGCAGCAGCCCTTGGGGGCCGGGCATGAAGACGAAATAGGCGAGGAACATCATCACCAGCCCGCCGCACCAGCCAAACAGGTAGCGATAGCGGAACAGCGTGGTGCGCTCGTCGTAATCGGCAGTGATCTCGGGCAGCAGGCTCACCGAAGGGACCTCGCAGGCCGACAGCAGCACGCGCACCGAGATCGCGACCGCGAGCAGCTCCCAGAAAGCCGGCGTATTGCCGCCGGGCGGGTGCCACAGGAAGACCCAGGCGAAGGCGAGCGGGATCGGCGCGGCATAGAGCCAGGGCAGGCGCCGGCCCCAGCGCGACCATGTGCGGTCGGACAGATTGCCGAGCAGCGGGTCGATGAAGGCATCGACCACCAGCGCCAGCGCTAGCGCGAGGCTGACGGTGCCCGCGTCCATGCCTAGCGCCTGATTGTAGAAGATCAGCAGGAAGAAGCTGAAGCCCGAATCCTTGACCCCGAAGGCGACCGCGCCGAAGCCGTGGATCAGCTTGAGGCGCTGGGGAAGGGGACCGGTGACGAAGGGCATCAGGCGGTCTGCTGCGCCGCCTTCATTTGCTCCTCGAGCGCGATCAGCGCTTCGAAGGCGCCACCTTCCTCGGGGTCCCAGCTATGCCGCGGCCCGAGCGTCAGCCCGCCGTCGACGATCAGCGATGCGCCGGTCATGAAGCCGGCCTCCTCGCTGGCGAGGAAGGCGACCGCATTGGCGATGTCGTCCGGTTGGCCGCCGCGCGCTACCGGCTGCGCATTGGACGACATCTGCGCGATCATCGCCTTGGCCTGAGTTTTCACCTCGTCCGGAATCTCGAGCGAGGCGGTGAAGATGTTGGTGTTGATGAAGCCCGGCTGGACCGCGTTTACGCGGATGCCGTGCTGGGCTAGGTCTGTGGCGGCACATTTGGTGAGATGCAGCACGCCCGCCTTGGCCACCGCATAGGCGGTCGGCGAATAGCCCGGGCCGACCGCGGCGACGCTCGAGACATTGACGATGCTCGCCCCGCCACTCTTGGTGCTGGGGCGACCCTTCATGTGCGGCACGGCGTAGCGGATGCCCATCGCTACCGAGCGCAGCAGCAGGTCCATCGTGCGGTCCCATTCGTCGGGCTCGATCTCGGCGATATTCGGGCGCGCGCCGCCCGCGCCGGCATTGTTGAACACGGTATCGATCCCGCCGGTTTCCTCGGCGGCGCGATCCATCAGCGCCTTGATCGCGGCCGGATCGCACACGTCGCAGGCAAGGTAGCGGACATCGCCCTCGGTCTCGCGCGCCAGCTTCTCGCCGCCTTCGACGTCGATGTCGCTGGCGAAAACCACGGCGCCCTCACGCGCGAACAGCGCGGTCGCTGCCGCACCGATACCCGATGCCGCACCCGTCACGACCACGGTCTTGCCCGAGAATCGCATGCCTACTCTCTCCCCGAATTTCTCCGCCGCCAGCTTAGGGGAGCAGGGGGTCGCGTCAACGAAATCCGGCTGACGTTACGGCAACGGCGGCTCCCGCCAGTGCCCTTGCATGGATAGGGCGAATCACCCTAACGTAAGCGTCAACATACCGCTGCTTTAGAAGAGAGGATTCGGCCAATGTCCGACAGCGACCTGGAGGCCTTCCGCGCCGAGACGCGCGCCTGGCTCGACGCCCATTGCCCGCCCGAAATGCGCGAGCCCGTCCGTGACGAGGACGACATCTATTGGGGCGGCCGCAACGCCAGCTTCAAGAACGACGCGCAGAAGGCCTGGTTCGAGGCCTGCCGCGACAAGGGCTACACCGTGCCCGCATGGCCCAAGGACTATGGCGGCGCCGGCCTCACCCCGGCGCAGGCCAAGGTGCTGCGCGAGGAAATGAGCCGCATCGGCGCGCGTCCGCCGCTTTCCAGCTTCGGTATCTGGATGCTCGGCCCGGCACTGCTCCACTTCGGCACCGAAGGCCAGAAGCAGCGCTTCCTCAACGAGATCGCGCGCGGCGAAATCCGCTGGTGCCAGGGCTATTCGGAGCCGGGCTCGGGTTCGGACCTCGTGAGCCTGCAGACCTTCGGCGAAGACAAGGGCGACCACTGGGTGGTCAACGGCCAGAAGATCTGGACCTCCTATGCCGACAAGGCCGACTGGATCTTCTGCCTCGTCCGCACCGACAAGGCGAACAAGTACCAGGGCATCACCTTCATGCTCTACGACATGGCCAGCGAAGGCGTGTCGACCAAGCCGATCCTGCTGATCAGCGGCAACAGCCCCTTCTGCGAGACCTTCTTCGACGATGTGAGCGTGCCCAAGAGCTATGGCGAGGACGTTCCCGCCTATGTCGGCGAGGTCAATCGCGGCTGGGACGTGGCCAAGTACCTGCTCGGCCACGAGCGCGAGATGATCTCGGGCGCCGATGGCGGCGACCGCACCAGCGCGATCGGCGCGGCGCTGACCCGCGCCAATGGCGAGATCGACCCGGTGCTGCGTGCCGAGCTGGCGCAGTTCGACGTCGATGCGCTGGCCTATTCGGCGATGGGCGAGAAGTTCCTAGACGAGATCAAGGTCGGCAAGGCGCATCCCGCGCAGCCGAACATGATGAAATACGCCGGCACCGAACTGAACAAGCGCCGCCACGAGCTGATCATGGCCGCTGGCGGCAGCCACGCGCTCGAATGGGAGAGCGAGGACACCGGCGGCGGCAAGCCGTCGCGCAACTGGCTGCGGACCAAGGCGAACAGCATCGAAGGAGGCACCTCCGAAGTCATGCTGAACGTCATTTCCAAGCGTATTCTCGACCTGCCGGGAGCCTGATCGATGCCTCTCTATTACGACGACGACCAGACGATGCTGGCCGAAACCGCCAGCCAGTTCATGGGCGAAGAGGGTTCGATCAAGAACCAGCTGCGCCACTGGCGCGACCGCAATTGCAAGGACGGCTTCGGCCACGGATTGTGGAAGCAGTTCGCCGAGATGGGCTTCACCGGCATGCTGGTGGACGAGGACGACGGCGGGCTCGGCATGGGCCAGGTCGAGGCGAACATCGTGCTCGAGGAAATCGGTCGCAACCTGACGCCGTCGCCCTTCCTGTCCTCTTCCGTGCTCGCCGCGACCGCGCTCAAGCACGGCAGCAACGATGTGAAGGGCCGCTGGCTGCCCGACCTGATCGCGGGCGAGATGGTCTATGCCGTCGCCGTGGACGAAGGTCGCAAGCACCGCCCCGAGCGGATCGCCTGCAAGGCCGAGCGCTCGGGCAACGGCTTCAGGCTGTCGGGCAAGAAGGACTTCGTGGTCTACGGCGCGAGCAGCGAGATGATCGTCGTCGCCGCTCGCACATCGGGCAGCGATAGCGACACGGACGGCGTGACGCTGTTCGCGGTGCCGCAGGATGCCGCGGGCATGAGCCACGACAGCGTGCGCCTCGTCGACAGCTCGATGGCAAGCCACATCACCTTCGACGGGGTCGAGCTCGACGGCGATGCGGTGATCGGCGAGGTCGATGGCGGGCGCGACGTGCTCAACGCCATGCTCATGGCGGGGCGTGTCGGCTCGGCGGCAGAGGGCGTTGGCGTAGCCCGCGGCGCGATGGACATGACCGTCGATTACCTCAAGCAGCGCAAGCAGTTCGGCAAGGTGATCGGCGAATTCCAGGCGCTGCAGCACCGCGCTTCTCACCTCTATTCGGAAGTCGAGATCGCCCGTGCGGTCACCATCAAGGCGGCGCAGCTGCTCGATGCGGGCAGCGAAAAGGCCGACCTCATGGCCTCGGTCGCCAAGGCCAAGGTCGCCAAGGTTGCCGGCCTCGCGGTGCGCGAAGGCGTGCAGATGCACGGCGGCATCGGCATGACCGACGAATACGACATCGGGCTTTACATGAAGCGCGACCGTGCGCTGCAGGAGTTCCTCGGCGACCAGTACTACCACGCCGGGCGCGTTGCGGAACTGAGCGGATATTGACGTCAACGCTCCTCGTCATTGCGAGGAGCCGAAGGCGACGCGGCAATCCATGGTTCGGCCTTGCGGGGCGCGAATGGTCGCGATGAACGAGGGGGCGGGGCCATGGATTGCTTCGCTCCGCTCGCAATGACGAATTGAGAGAGGATAGAGCGAATGACCCTCGAAGACCTGTTCAGCCTCAAGGGGCGCGTCGCGCTCGTCACCGGCGGCAGCCGCGGCATCGGCCGGATGATCGTCGAGGGTTTCCTCGCCGCCGGGATCGAGCGCGTCTACATTACCGCGCGCAAGGGCGGCGAACTGCATGAAACCGCCGAGGAACTGGGCGAGCGGGTGATCCCGATCCAGGGCGATATCTCGACCATCGAGGGGATCGACGAACTGGTCGCCGAAATCTCCGCCAAGGAGGACAAGCTCGACATCCTCGTCAACAATGCCGGCGCGGCCTGGGGTGTCGACTATCTCGAATTCCCCGAGAGCGGCTGGGACAAGGTCATGGACCTAAACGTCAAGACGCCCTTCTTCCTGACGCAGAAGCTGCACACTCTGCTGACCGCCGCCGCCAGCGCCGACAAGCCGGCCAAGGTGATCAACATCACCTCGATCGACGGCCAGCGCGTCAATCCGTGGGAGACCTACAGCTACCAGGCTTCGAAGGCCGCGCTGATCCACCTGACGCGGCGTATGGCCGCGCGGCTGGTCAAGGACCACGTCTATGTCACCAGCCTCGCACCGGGGGCCTTCCCCTCGAATATGAACCGGGCGGCGCGCGACCACGAGGAGCAATCGGCTGCCGGTATCCCGAGCAAGCGGGTCGGCGACAAGTTCGACATGGGCGGCACCGCGGTCTACCTCGCCAGCCGCGCGGGCGACTACACGATCGGCGAAACGCTCACCGTCGATGGCGGTATCGTCAACGCCCTGCTGCCGAGCCATTTCGCGCAGCCCTGATGGAGTAAGCCCATGGCCCGCACCCTGCGTCTCGTAGCCGACGGTATCCATTTCGCCGAAGGCCCGCGCTGGCATGGGGGCAGGTTGTGGTTCTCCGATTTCTACGCCCATCGGATCTATTCGGTCGGCGAGGGCGGGGGCGACATGCGGGTCGAGCTCGGGCTCGAGGGCGAGGAGCAGTCCTCGGGCCTCGGCTGGATGCCCGACGGCTCGCTGCTCTTCGTCAAGATGCAGGCGCAGGAGGTCTGGCGTCGCTGGTCCGATGGCAGGCTGGAACGCCATGCCGACCTGTCGGCCCTCGCGACCTTCTGGTGCAACGACATGGTCGTCGATGCGGCGGGACGCGCCTATGTCGGCAATTTCGGCTTCGATCTCGATGCGGAGCTCTCCGCGCGCGGGCCCGAAAGTGTGCTGGCCGATCACCCGACGACGCCGATCGCCCTCGTCGACGCAGATGGATCGGTCCGTTCCGCGGCCGGCGAGGAGCGGTTCGGCTTTCCCAATGGCACGGTCATCACGCCCGACGGCAAGACGCTGGTGGTCGGCGAAACCCTGGCGGCGCGGTTGACCGCCTTCGACATCGGTGAAGACGGCACGCTGTCGAACCGCCGTGTCTGGGCGAGCACCGCACCGCATGTTCCCGATGGCATCTGTCTCGATGCCGACGGCGCGATCTGGATCGCCGATCCGCTCAGCCCGCGCTGCGTGCGCATCGCGGAGGGCGGCGAGGTGCTCGAAACGATCGAGACCGGGGGGCTCAATTGCTACGCTTGCATGCTCGGGGGTGCCGACGGGCGAACGCTGTTCATGCTCGTCGCGCCGAGTTCGCACCGCGAGGTTGCCAGCGCCGAAAAGGCCGGTCGGATCTATGCCTGCGATGTCGATGCTCCGCGCGCCGGGCGGCCCTGACTGCGCGGCTACGGCACGCAACTGATCGGATTTTTCTGGGGTTCGGTGGGGAAAGCACTTGGCGAGCGCCGATCCTCGACGCTAATCATCCGGCAAGTGTGCACATGCAGGCCACGGCTTGCGGTAGAGGGTCCCGTTTCATGCATCGCAAATCCATTCTTCTCGCCAGTGCGGCGTTCGGCTGCCTCCTGATCTCGGCCTGCGGCGGCGGCGACTCCTCCCCGACGCCCACCCCCACGCCCACCAGCACGGCGACCCCGACACCCACCCCGACGCCGACGCAGTCACCGGTGGAGTTCGACTTCACCAAGGCGTTCACCACGCAGGTCACGAATGCGTCCTACGTCTTCGCCTATTTCAAGCCGACCTCGGGTAGCGAAACCTGGAGCGAGGGCTCGCGTCGCGACGGGACGAGCGAGATCGTCTACGCTGTCGCGCCTGAGAGCGTGGCCTACGATTGGCCCGATCCGTTCGATATTCCGAGTTTCGTCGCCGCCGATCTCGACAGCGCTTCGGATGTCCTGCGCGTCTATCGCAAGGGCAGCGACGTCCTGCGGATGGAACTGCCGTTCACGCACGTCATGCGCGTGTCCTACGAGCATTCGCAATCCTATGTCCTCGACACGGTTCCGGGCACGCTGCGCAGCTTCCGCTACGCGCTCTTTTTCAATCCGGTGACCACAACCGACGCGATCTCTACCAACCTGACCTATACCGGGACCGCGCAGGTGACCGGCGGCACCTCCGGCACGACTGCGGCGGGCGTCTATTTCGCGTCGGCGACCGACCTCGTGGTGACGGCGAGCGACAAGAAGATCACCGGGACGATCCGTATCTTCGAGACGGTCAACGGTTCTCAGGTCGAGCGCGCGGCACTGCCGTTCTCGGCGACGGTTGGTTCGAGCGGATTTTTTAGCGGGGAATCGGACGACACGATCTACGGGTTCAAGGGGCGTTTCGCCGGCACGCTGGCTGGCCCCAATCGCGAAGAAGCCTTCCTGATCTTCGACGTGCTCGATGAAGACGGCGCGGAATTCATCGGCTCGCTGATCGCCGGCAGGTAGCTGCGGTCGACCCGACGCTATCGGGCGTTAGAATTCCTCGGTGCAGATGACGCAATTGCGGCCCGAGGACTTCGCCCGGTAGAGCGCCTCGTCGGCCGCCTTGAGCGTGGCGGCGTTCGCTTCGCGCCCACCCGTGGCCAGCGCGACGCCGCCCGAGAAGGAGAGGAGCCCCATCGGCTCGTCGGTCTCGCGCAGCTTGAATTCCTTTTCGGCGAGTTCGAAGCGAGCCTTGTCGAGCAGCTTCGCGCCGCCCTTGAAGTCGCGCGAGCGCATGATGACGATGAATTCCTCGCCGCCCCAGCGACCGACGAAGTGCGGCGCGCAGGTTTCTTCCAGCGTCTTGGCGACCAGCTTGATCACGCGGTCGCCGACGCTGTGGCCGTAACGATCGTTGACCGACTTGAAATTGTCGATGTCGCACAACCCGATGACGCGTGCCTCGCCCTTGTCCGCCAATTCGACGAGCAGCGCGTCGATCGCGCGGCGATTGGCGAGGCCGGTCAGCTCGTCGCGATGCGCGTCGTTGCGCGCCGCCTCCAGCTCCTCGCGCAGGGATTTCACTTCCTGCACCGCGGCGGTCAGGCGGCTTTGCGCCTGCAGCGAATGCTCGACCATCTTGGTCATGATCGACAGCGCGTTCGCATTGTCGCCCGAAAAGGCGTCGGCCTCTTCGCTGAGCTCGCGGGCGAAGGCGCCCGTCGCATCGGCAGCTGACGAGGTCAGCTCGCTGATCTTGAGCGTCTGGTGGCGCAGCTGGGTGGCGAGCGAGATGTTGGCGCGTTCCTGCAGGCCGAAGATGGCGAGGCCGCCATGCCGCTCGAAGATGGTGTCGACTTCGTCCTGCTTGATGCGGAACCCCTCGTCGGTGATCGCCTTGATCGCCAGCGCGATCGGCGAGCCGCGATCATGCAGCGCGATATAGGCCAGCGTATAGTTCTGGGGGGTCGGCGGCAGGCGATGGCTCTTGAGAAAAGCCAAGGTCTTCGCGCCTTCGTCAAACTCCGTCGCGGACATGGCTACCCTGTATTCCCAAAACCTCGTTAATGCGCTTGCCGGCGCGGTGCCGGTCTAGCGCTAACGCGTAAAGATTGACAATTCGCATCCAGGACAAGCCTCGCAATCAGGATATCCGGCTCTTCTCAGGCCATCAATTCGCGCACGAAGGGGATCAGCCCGGTCTGCCGCTGGCGTTTGGTGCGTTCGGCGTCGAGGATTTCACGGACCTTGGCGAAGCAGCTGTCGACGTCTTCGTTGATCACGACATAGTCATAGGCGTCCCAGTGGCTGATCTCGGCGCGGGCGCGCTCCATGCGCGCCGCGATCACCTCGTCGGTATCGGTCCCGCGCCCGCGCAGCCGGCGCTCGAGCTCGGCGATGCTCGGCGGCAGGATGAACACGCGGACCACATCCTGCTGGTCCTTCTGGTAGAGCTGCTGCGTACCCTGCCAGTCGATGTCGAAGAGGAAGTCCTGCCCTTCCTTCAGGGCGTTGCGGATGCGGCCCTTGGGCGTGCCGTAGCGATGGCCGAAGACCGGCGCCCATTCGTAGAAATCGTCTTCCTCGACCATCCGGTCGAACTCGGCGTCGTCGACGAAATAGTAATGCACCCCGTCCTTCTCGCCCGGGCGCGGCGGACGCGTGGTGACGCTGACCGACAGCTTGATCTCGTCGTCCGCGTCGAGCAGCATCCGCGATATGGTGGTCTTGCCCGCCCCGCTGGGCGAGGAAAGGATGAACATCAGCCCGCGGCGGGCGAGTTTGTCGGAACGGTTGGTGGAATCGGCCATGCGCGCTGTTGCCGCATCGCGGGGCGGCAAATCAACCCCTTCGCCCGCGATGCCGTCACTTCTTGTCAGCGCGCCTCGCCTGCTTGCGCAACTGCCGATCGCCCTGGCGGCGCGCTTCGCGCCGCGACTGGCTGCGGTCGAACAGCACCTTGAGGACCAGGCCGGTGCCCACCACCACTGCGCCGGGTACCGATCGGGTCGCGACCTTGGTCACGCCATAGGCAGCGAGCGTGTGCAGCACGCTGCGGTTTTCGACCGCGTCCTTGGCGAACTGCTTGCCGTATTGCTTGCCGAGCACCGCCTTCTCGACCGCCATGCGCGACAGGCGTCCGGCACTGCGGAGCATGATGTCGTGGATGATCAGATTGGTGGCAGGGTTCGGACTCGGACCGGGGACCGGATCGGGCATTGACGGTTGCTCGTCGGTGATCCGCTCGAGCGCCTCGCCCATCGTATCGGTCAGATGCTGTGTTTTGCCTTTGCCGCTCGGCCCGCGTTTCGCCATGTCCTGCCCCGCTTCGCCGGGATTGGTCCGGCGCCTATTTCTTGCGGCCGAAATCGACCGTCACGACGTTGGAACCGTCGTCCGCCCCTTTAACGGCCTCGTCACCGCCCTGTTCCGATCCGTCATTGTCGGGATGCTCGGTCTGCGCGGGTGCCATGTCGGCGACGGTGGCCTGGAACTGGAGCCCGAAATCAACCGCCGGATCGACGAACTGGGTGATCGCGGCATAGGGGATGTCGAGTTCCGCGGGTACCTGGTTGAAAGACAGGCCAACGGCGAAGCCGTCTTCGCGCACGTTGAGGTTCCAGAACTTGTTCTGCAGCACGATCGTCATTTCGTCGGGGAACCGCTCGCGCAAATTCGCCGGTATCGAGACGCCCGGGGCATGTGTCTTGAAGGTGATGTAGAAATGGTGCGCGCCGGGCAGCTCGCTGCCGCCCTGCTCGATTTCGCCGAGCACGCGGCCGACCACTGCGCGCAGGGCTTCCTGCACGATGGAATCATAGGGGATCATGCTGTCGGGCGTGTCGTCGCTCATGCCCTTTTAGGTGGAGTGGGCGGCGGGCATGGTCAAGCCGTTTTAGCGGCTCTGTGCCCCGCACAAGGGCGCATTTTCTTGCGCAGTGCTGCGCGTCGCTCTAGCGCGATCCGCATGCGCACAGGACGGATCGAACGCAACACTGCGGAAACCAGGATTCTCGTCGAGGTCGATCTCGACGGGTCGGGACGCTACGAGGTCGCCACCGGCATCGGCTTTCTCGATCACATGGTCGAACAATTCGCCAAGCATTCGCTGATCGACGTGACGATGAAGGTCGACGGCGATCTCCATGTCGACCAGCACCACACGACCGAGGACAGCGCGCTGGCGCTGGGCCAGGCGCTCGCCGCCGCGCTCGGCGACAAGGGCGGTATCGCGCGCTACGGCAGCGCCTATTCGCCGATGGACGAAACGCTGGCGCGAGTCGCGCTCGACATTTCGGGGCGGCCCTACCTCGTCTGGCGCGCGGGGTTCAGCCAGGAAAGGCTCGGCGAATGGGACACCGAGCTGATCGAGCACTGGTTCCATTCTGTCGCGCAGACCTGCGGGCTGACGCTGCATGTCGAGGTGCTCTACGGCACCAACAACCACCACATCTGCGAAGCGATCTACAAGGGTTTCGCCCGCGCCATGCGCGCCGCGGTCGAAATCGACCCGCGCAAGGGCGGTGCGATCCCGAGCACGAAGGGGCAGCTCGGTGGCTGAGATCGTCGCCCTCGTCGATTACGGCGCGGGGAACCTGCACTCGGTCGAGAATGCGCTGCGCAAGGTCGGCGCCGAGGTCCGGGTCACCGCAGATCCCGACGTGGTGCGCGCGGCCGACCGGATCGTCCTGCCCGGGGTCGGCTCGTTCAAGGCCTGCGCCGAGGGGCTGCGCGCCGAAGCGGGCGTGATCGAGGCGATGCACGAACGCGTCTTCGTCGGCGGCGCGCCCTTCCTCGGCATCTGCGTGGGCATGCAATTGCTCGCGACGCGCGGGCTCGAGCATGGCGAAACCAGCGGGCTCGGCTGGATCGAAGGCACGGTGCGGCTGATCGAGCCGACCGACACCAGCGTGAAGGTCCCGCACATGGGCTGGAACGATGTCGCCCCGCTGCCGCATGCGCGCGGGCACGAGGTCATCGCCGCCGGCGAGGCCTATTTCCTCCATTCCTTCCATTTCCGGGCGCGCCACCACGAGGATGTGCTGGCCATGACCGACCATGGCGGCGGTCTGGTCGCCGCGGTCGGACGCGACAATATCGCGGGGGTGCAGTTCCATCCCGAGAAAAGCCAGGCCTATGGCCTCGACCTGATGAGCAAGTTTCTGGAGTGGAAGCCGTGATCGTATTTCCCGCGATCGATCTCAAGGCCGGCGCGGTGGTGCGCCTCGCCGAAGGCGATATGGACCGCGCGACCGTCTATGGTGACGATCCGGCGGCGCAGGCACGGCAGTTCGCCGAGGCCGGGGCGACGCATCTCCACGTCGTCGATCTCGACGGATCGTTCAAAGGCGAGGCGCAGAATCGCGGCGCGGTCGAGGCTATCGTCGCGGCCTTTCCTGGTCGGGTCCAGCTCGGCGGCGGCATCCGCACGCGCGCCGATGTCGAGGGCTGGTTCGCGGCAGGCGTCGCCCGCGTGGTGATGGGCTCCGCCGCGCTCAAGGACCCCGAATTCGTCAAGGACATGGCGCGCGAGCACCCCGGCGCCGTGGTGGTCGCGGTCGATGCGCGCGACGGCATGGTCGCGACCGAGGGCTGGGCGGAGGTCTCAGACGTGCCGGTGATCGACCTTGCCCGGCGGTTCGAGGATGCGGGCGTTGCCGCGCTGCTGTTCACCGACATCGGCCGCGACGGGCTGCTCACGGGGGTCAATATCGATGCCACTGTGGGGCTGGCGCGGCAGGTGGACATACCGGTGATCGCCAGCGGCGGGGTCAAGGGCCTGATCGATATCGACCTCCTGGCGCAATTCGCACCTCAGGGGATCGAAGGTGTGATCACCGGGCGCGCGCTCTACGATGGCCGCCTCGATCTGGCCGCGGCGCTGCGCGTGGCGGCACGGGCGTGAGCAAGGCGCTGGCAATCATTTATGGCGCCTTCATCGTCGCCCTCTGGCTGGGTCAGGGCCGCGTCCTTGTCCGCGATTTCAAGAATCTTGAGGCTGGGTGGGGGCGCTTCACCTATGCGCGGTCCGGAAATGCGCGAAAATACTGGCTGATGGTCGGCATCGATATCCTCCTTTTCCTTTTCGTCAGCTGGTATTTCATAGGGGCAGTCGTGATGGTGACCCGATGACCGTCCGTATCCGCGTCATCCCCTGCCTCGACGTGCGCGACGGGCGCGTGGTCAAGGGCGTCAATTTCATCGATCTCAAGGATGCGGGCGATCCGGTCGAGCAGGCCAAGGCCTATGACGCCGCCGGGGCGGACGAGCTCTGCTTCCTCGACATTTCGGCGAGCCACGAAGGGCGCGGGACACTGCTCGACATGGTCGAGCGCACCGCCAAGGTCTGTTTCATGCCGCTGACCGTCGGCGGCGGGGTGCGCAGCGTCGAGGACGCCCGCGCGCTGCTGCTCGCGGGTGCGGACAAGGTGGCGGTCAATTCGGCCGCCGTGTCGCGACCCGAACTGGTGCGCGAGATTGCCGAGAAGTTCGGCAGCCAGTGCGTCGTCGCCAGCGTCGACGCGCGCGCCTCGACCAGCGGGCAGGCGCGCGGCTGGGAAATCTACACGCATGGCGGGCGCAAGCCGACCGGGATCGACGCGGTCGAACATGCCATCCGCCTTGCGGAGCTGGGGGCGGGCGAATTGCTCGTCACCTCGATGGACGGCGACGGCACCAAGGCGGGTTACGACGTCGAACTGACCCGCGCGATCGCCGACGCGGTTTCGGTGCCGGTCATCGCCAGCGGCGGGGTCGGTTCGCTCGACCACCTCGTCGAAGGGGTGACGCGCGGCCATGCCAGCGCGGTGCTTGCCGCCTCGATCTTCCATTTCGGCGAGCACACCATCGCCGAGGCGCATGCCGCCCTGCGCGCGGCGGGCCTGCCCGCGCGCGGCTGACCGTCTCGCCACGGGACGGCACGCTCGCCGTTCATGCGGCATCTCCCGTCAAATGATAAGCAGCGTCCATGAGCAGCCAGTTCATCTCCCTGGCCGCGCAATTCGCGGATCTCGGCGGCCCGGCGGGCATTGCCGCGAGGCTGGTCGAGCCGAGCGCGCTGACGCTGGTCGCGGTCGGACTGGCGGGCGTATTGATCGGCCGCTTCCTGGTGAGCCGCAACGGAGATTGACGCTGTGCGCGGGCCCCGTGCATAGCGCGGGCCATGGACACGCTATCCCGCCTCGAGAGGACCATCGCCGAGCGGCGCCGGGCCGACCCTTCGCAAAGCTATGTCGCCACCCTCCACGCCAAGGGCCTGCCGCAGATCGCGCGCAAGCTGGGCGAGGAAGGGGTCGAAGCCGCGATAGCCACGCTCTCGGGTAGCGAAGCCGAACTCACGGGCGAGGCGGCGGACATTCTCTTCCACCTGCTCGTGGCGCTCGATGCGCGCGACATCCCCTTCGCCGAGGTGCTGGCCGAGCTCGACCGGCGCGAGGGGACATCGGGGCTCGAGGAAAAAGCCGGGAGGACCCAGTAGATGCCGATCGATCCGACGCTGCCCTATGACGACGACAACATCTTCGCGAAGATCCTGCGCGGCGAAATTCCTTCGACCAGGGTCTATGAGGACGAATGGGCCTATGCCTTCGAGGACATCAACCCGCAGGCCGAGGTGCACACGCTGGTGGTGCCCAAGGGGCGCTATGTCAGCTGGGACGATTTCAGCGCGCGGGGAAGCGCGGAGGAGATCGCCGGCTTCGTCCGCGCGGTGGGCAAGGTCGCGCGCGACAAGGGGCTGGTCGAACCCGGTTACCGGATGATGGCCAATGTGGGCATGCACGGCGGGCAGGAAGTGCCGCATCTTCACGTCCACATCTTCGGCGGGCAGCCGCTCGGCCCGATGATCTGGAAGCGTGGGTAAGAGGCGAGCTATTTGCTGCGTGCGGTCAGGACCTCCGTCCTGACCTTCGGCACCGGCCCACTTCCCCCACCCGGCCACCCACGGCACGGTATTCTATACGGTATTCTATGGGTGGCCGGGTGGGGGAGTGGGGCGGTGCAGCCGAAAGTCGGCGACGGACGTCGTCGGCGCACCCGGCAAAGACTCACTCTGTCCTTGACCGAATCCCCCGGGGCAGTTAACGGCGCGCTTGATTTCGCGCGTCGGGACCCCATTTCCGGCGCGTATTTATTTGACGAGAGACACCATGAAGATTCGCAACAGCCTCAAGTCGCTCAAGGGCCGCCATCGCGATTGCCGCGTCATCCGCCGCCGCGGGCGCACCTACGTCATCAACAAGACCAACCGTCGCTTCAAGGCCCGCCAGGGCTAATTCGCGGCTCCGCTCGCTTGCGGGCGGAAGCGTTGTTCGACCGGCCCGGCTCCGACGAGGAGTGCGGGCCGTTCGTGTTTGGGGCATGCGCAGTGGTGCCGTGTAACGCAGCATCTGCCGCCGCCCGGTCGGCGAGGACATACCGATGACCATCGAAGCCGTCGTGTTCGACGTGGGCCGCGTCCTCTACCAGTGGCAGCTCCGGCACCTCTTCGCGAAGATCGTCGCCGACGAGGCGCGGCTGGAGAAGCTGCTCGGCGAGGTCGTGACCGAGGAATGGCACTTCGAGCATGATCGCGGACGGCCGCTGGCTGCCATGGTGCCCGAGCGCATCGCGCTCTATCCCGACTTCGAAACCGAGATTCGCGCCTATGCGACGCGCTTCAACGAAACCGTTCCCGGGCCCGTGCCGGGCAGCCTTGCGCTGGTGGAGCGGCTCGACGAAGCGGGGGTTCCGCTCTTCGCGATCACCAATTTCGGGGCCGAATTCTGGGCCGGCTTCCGCCCGACTGCGCCGATCTTTGACCGCTTCCGCGACATCGTGGTGTCGGGCGAGGAGAAGTTGGCCAAGCCCGATCCGGCGATCTTCGCGCTGGCCGAGCGGCGCTTCGGCCTGCCCGCTTCGGCGATGCTGTTCATCGACGACAACCGCGCCAATGCGGACGCGGCGGCGGCGCGCGGCTGGCATGTCCACCATTTCGCCGGGGCCGAAGGGCTCGAGGCCGATCTCGCGGACCGGGGTCTCATCTAAGAAAAAGGGCCCCGGCGATGGTTCGCCGGAGCCCGTAGTCAGCCACCCGATGGAGAGGGGTGGGGGTGATCTGTGATCAGCCGTTGCACTGCGCCAGCTTGTCGGCGTCGAGCGCTTCTTCATTGGCGGTGAAAGCGGTGATCGCGCCGTGCTCGCGCTGCAGTTCGCGGCACATGCGCAGCGGGCGCGAGCTGCCCTTGTTGGCGACGCAGGTGGTGCCCTTGCAGGCCCAGGCGACGCCACCGGCGACGGTGGTGGTCGGCGCGTCGACCGGCTGGGCCAGCTCGACGGTGTAGAAATAGCCGTTCGACTTGGCTTCGGCGGCGGTCGGTGCGAGGGCGCCGAAGGTCAGGCCGGTGTAGGCGAGGGCAGCGGCGAAGACGCCGACATGGCTTGCGCGGGAGAGGATGGAGGTCATGGGGGAGTCCTTCCGAGTTGCAATTATCTCAACGGAGATTGAGGTTTCTGCAATTCAGTTGCAAATCGCAACTTAATGCTGCGAAACCCTCTAGGATGATGAGTTTCGCGATGCAACCCATATTTTGAAAAATTTGGCAAACGCCGTTTTTGCGCTAGAGAGGATAGGTTGCCGAAAGAGGACTGATTTTATGGGTGACCTCCGCGAACCGCTCCGCGAACTGACCGAATGCGGCCTGCCGCAAGCGCTCGAAGTCATGGGCGAGCGATGGTCCTTCATGATTTTGCGAGCCAGTTTCAATGGCTTGCATCATTTCGAGGAATTCCTCAGCGAGCTCGGCATTGCCCGCAACATCCTCTCCAACCGGCTCGCCAAGCTGGTCAGCCACGGCATTCTCAAGCGCGATCCCTGCGCCGACGACAAGCGCAAGATCGAATATCGGCTGACCGACAAGGGATTCGATTTGCTCCCCGCGATGGTCGCGCTGCGCCAGTGGGGCCAGAAATACGGTGCCGAAGTTGTGGAAAATCCGGTCCTGGTCGACGAACGCGATCGCCTGCCGATCGGCCCGACCTCGATCCTCAGCCATGACGGACGCATTCTCGGCCCGGCAGATCTCTACCTCGTCGAGCGCGACCGCCTCGGCATTCGCGCCGACGGCAGCAAGGCCGAAGCCGGTGCTGCGATCGAGCGCGGCCAGGTGATCGACATCGCCAGCATGCGCAAGGCGCAGAGCGCAGCCTGACACGCGGCAGGGAGGGTACGGCCGCCTAGTCGCTGCCAAACCGGAACCGTTGCCGCGCCGCCTCGCCCGGATCGATCTCGTAATAGATCCGGATTCGCACCCACTCGCCGACCATCGGGCGTCCGCCGCGTTGCGGGGGGCGAACCTTGAACTGCCACGCCGCCGCCTGGACCGCCTTGCCGATGCCCGATCCCTGCGGCGATTCGGCCACCACCTCGCAATCCTCTACGCGATAGTCGGCCACGGTACGGCAATCGATCAGCCCCCAGCCGGGTCCCTGCGTGGTCGAGAGATAGCCCGCCAGTTCGTCGTCATAGGGGCGGCGGTACCAGCGCGCGGCGTAGAGCGGCTCGCCATGCGGGCCGCTGCCCGCGATTCGCGGCGTGTCGCCGACCGAGGGCGTGAAGGCGGGGCCATAGGCCTGCGGCTTGGCCCCGGGCGCGGGCGGAGCGGTCTGCGGCACGCTTTCGAGCGAGAAGCTGTTGCGCAGGATCGGTCGCGGAGCCGGGAGCGGCGGTGACAGCGGTTGGCGCGACGCCTCTGCTGCCGGTTGCGGCTGCAGCGGCGTCGGCTCGGTCTCGACCGCTTGCGACTGTTCGGCAGGCGCGGGGGCAGGCGTATCCTCGGCCTCCGCCTCCTCCTTCGCCGCAGGGGTGGTGAAGGCGACCAGCGTATCGGTCATCGCCACGATCTCGCGCTTCACCGAACCGAGCGACATCAGCGCCAGCACCAGCAGCACTTCGATAACCACCGTGAGCACGATCGCCGGCAGCCGGTCGCGCACGCCGGGGGGCAGCTCGGCATAGCGCTGGCGCAGCGCGGCGACCGGATGGGTGGGCGGATTGGCGGGGGCGGTCACGGCTGGATGGAGAATTTGCGGTTGAGTCTCGGCGGTCCACCGGCATGGCCGGTTTTCGATGCATGCCCCACACCGGCCCGCATGGGCGATTTCCGCTACCGTGACAAGCGGCGCCTGCGCGCCCGATCTGCCGTAACGACCCCGTGGCCCCGTGACGTCATCGTTAAAACGATCTCAACCCGTCGCTGCGATAAGCGCATGCACCACCGATTCCACCGCTTTCCGCCGGACCTGCCTAGTGATCGAAATCGAAGTCCAGAACGAAACGCACCAGAGCGTGCATCGCATCAAGGCGCTGACCGTGCCGCGCATCGGCGAGGGCATCCGGCTGCGCGAACCGAGCGGGCAGTGGGCCTCCTACGATATCCTCGACGTGTGGTACCAGCAGGCCGAATTCGGCGAGGTCTGGGTCCCCTATGTCCATGTCCGCATGACCCCCGACGAGATGCGCGGCGGCCTCGGTGGCGAGGCCACTCCGCTGGTCGACAAGGGGCAGCAGGTGCCGATCGAGGACTTCCTCAAGAAGTTCGAGGGCGAGGCCGAGCACGAAACGGTCAAGCTGAATCTCGACCTGAGCGAGGCCGACTGAGGAGCCTGTACGCTCGTTTGGGCTAGTCTTGCTTCCGAAGTTCGGTGTTCGCCGCCCTCACTGCAGTTGCGCCTTGCAACATCTTGCCGCCTTTCGGCTTGAATTCAAACTCGCGAATGAGATTCTGGATATTCTCTTGCGCGCACACCGACGTTTCGGCGGGTGTCAGAGGAGGTTGCGGATCGACGCATCGAAACATCGCAACTTCGGAGGGAACCAGGTTGGCAGGCTCGGCCAGCGGGTTCTTGTCCTTCAGCAAAGCACTCAAGCGATCGATGAATTCCTTGCCGTTCTGGGCTGCCTCGGGAGACTCAGGAAGGTTTTCGGGCAAGGCTACAAGTTTCAGGTGCTCTTCCGCCTTGGTGAAATAGCCCAGTTCACGCAGGGCATTAACGGCTCGAACGTTAAACCAGAACCATGCCTCCTGATCGTCCCCGCTGGCTTTCCAGCCCGTTGCTTCCGCGATGAACCTCGCCTGATACCGGACCTTCCGATCGTAGTTTTCATCGGTTTCCCAAGTCGCCTGCAATAGCGAACTCAGTTGCGAGGTAGGATCTCGTCCGAGTTGCTTCTTCAGCCAGAAAGCACGGAAATGCGGGGTCTCCGTCCCCCTCATGGCCTGATATTCTTCGGAATGGACTGCGTTTCCGAGAACAAGCAAATCCGCATCGCTAAATTCTTCGTCGATCAGAAGGAGGCCATTTTCCGGACATTCAACGATGGGTGGCACCGGGAGCGGACTGTAGGGCTTTCCATCGGCCCTTTGGCCGAAGGTGATGTTGCTCAAGACCACATCTGCTTTGAATTTCTCGCCCCCGACTGGGCACTCGAACTTCTGTGTTGCATAGGTCGTCGCGCTCGCTGGGCTGCTGGCGGCGACAGTTGCCGCAGACAAGGCTGTGAAAATTGACGAACGTATCAGCATGGTGACCCTCGATGCATTGTATTGGTGACGATCCCGCTGTGACGTAGAATGTTAGAGAACAGTGTATTGCGGCAAAGATTGAGGGATCAAGATCTTGGCGGCTGCCTGCGATAGCTCAGCGCTTCGGCGATATGCATACGGCCGACCTGCTCGACTCCCGCGAGATCGGCGATCGTCCGCGCGACGCGCAGCATCCGCGTATAACTCCTCGCCGAAAGCCGCATCGCGGTGGCGGCCTGCATCAGCAGCTGGCGGCCCGCCTCGTCGGGTGTCGCGAATTCCTCCAGCGCATCGCCGTCGAGCTCGGCATTGGTCCGCGCGCCCGTAGTCTCCGAGCGGTCGGTCTGGCGCCGACGCGCCCTGGCGACGCGCGCCGCGACCTGCTCGCTGCCCTCGGCGGGCGGGGGCAGGGCGAGGTCGGCGGCGCAGACCGGGTCGACTTCGACATGCAGGTCGATCCGGTCGAGCATCGGACCCGAGACCTTGCTCTGGTAATCGGCAGCGCAGCGCGGCGCGCGACTGCAGGCGAGCGCGGCGTCGCCCAGATGGCCGCAGCGGCACGGGTTCATCGCCGCCACCAGCTGGACATTGGCGGGAAAGGTCACATGCGCATTGGCGCGCGCGACGTCGACCTTGCCCGTTTCGAGCGGCTGGCGCAGCGAATCGAGCACCGCGCGCTGGAATTCGGGCAGTTCGTCGAGGAACAGCACGCCCAGATGCGCGAGGCTGACTTCGCCCGGCTTCACGCGCAGCCCGCCGCCGGTGAGCGCCGCCATGCTCGCGGAATGATGCGGCGCGCGAAACGGGCGGGTGCGGCTGATGCGGCCTTCCTCGAGCGTGCCGGCGACCGATTGCACCATGCTGACCTCGAGCGCCTCGGCGGGCGAGAGCGGCGGCAGGATGCCCGGCAGGCAGCTGGCGAGCAGCGACTTTCCCGCGCCTGGCGGCCCGATCATCAGCAAATTGTGCGCGCCCGCAGCGGCGATCTCCAACGCGCGCTTGGCGGTTTCCTGTCCCTTGACCTGCTTGAGATCGCCGCCCGACGCCTCGCTCTCGACCACGCCCGGCTCGGGATCGGGCAAGCGCTGCGTGCCCTTGAGGTGGTTGAGCAGGCTGGCAAGGTCGGGTGCGGCGCAGACCGGCACCTCGCTCGCCCAGCGCGCCTCGGCGCCCTGCGCCCTTGGGCAGATCAGCCCGAGATCCTCCGCACCGGCATGGATCGCCGCCAGCAGCACGCCGGGCGAGGGGACGATCCGCGCATCGAGCGCCAATTCGCCCACCGCGATCCAGTCGCCCAGCTGTTCGGCGTCGGTCACACCCATCGCCGCGAGCAGCGCCAGCGCGATCGGGAGGTCGTAATGCGAACCTTCCTTGGGCAGGTCGGCCGGCGAGAGGTTGATGGTGATCCGCTTGGGCGGCAGCGCGAGCCCCATGCTGGCGAGCGCGGCGCGTACCCGTTCCTTGCTTTCGCCCACCGCCTTGTCGGCCAGGCCGACGATGTTGAACTTGGGCAGGCCGGGCGCGACAGAACACTGCACTTCGACGCCGCGCGCTTCGAGCCCCAGATAGGCCACGGTTTTGACCAGTGCGACCAGCGTTAACCCCCGCCTCCGTGTTCGCGCCTAGACGATGGCGCGAAAGGCCCGGCTTGTCGAGGGCAAAGCACCTCCGGATCGGAGCTGAAGAATTATGCTTAACAGCGGGTTAGCCATAGGTCTTGAGCGGCTGGAAAGCGGTGGGGCGGCAAAAACCTGCCATGTCCAGAATCGCAGCCCTCCTCATCTCCGCTTTCGCCGCGCTGATCGCGGTCCCGGCCTCCGCCCAGTCGCTGACGATGGTCAGCCTTCCGGTCGTCTATGTGTCGAACCCGGTGGTCCAGCAGACGCACCAGGGGCGCAAGGTCGCACCCACCGCCGCGGTGCGTCCGGCGATGCCGCTGGAAGAGCGCCAGGAACTGGCCGCGGTCCGCCCGCAGACCTATCAGCCGGCCGCGCTGCCGGTGTGGAAGGCGCCGCCCTTCATCGACCGCCGTTTCCGCGATTACAACCGCGGCATCGCGCAATACGGCCCGTTCCGCGTGATCGACGAACGCCGCGTCGCGCTGGTCGGCGAAACCGATGCCTCGACCCCGGGTTACTTCCGCGCGATGCTGCGCGATTTCCCCGCCCTCGAGCAGCTCGACATGGTCGAATGCCCCGGGACGCAGGACGACCGCGCCAACCTCAGGGTCGGCCGGATGATCCGCGACGCGGGTCTCGTCACCCATGTCCCCGCGATCGGCTCGGTCCGTTCGGGTGCGGTCGAACTCTTCCTCGCCGGCGTCGAACGCGACATTGCCGAGGGCGCCGAATTCGCCGTGCACAGCTGGATGGACCCCTATGGCCGCGAGGCTGCCGACTTTTCCATGGATGCGCCCGAAAACCGCCAGTATCTCGACTATTACCGCGAGATGGGCATGACCGCCGAGCAGGCCCGCGCCTTCTACGACTTCACCAATTCGGTGCCGCACCGCCGGGCGCTGTGGCTCGCGGCGAACGACATGCGCCGCTGGTCGGGCCGTCCGCAGCAGGCCAAGACTCCCGCGCGCCGCAGCGTGGCGAAGCCGGCCCCGACGCTCGCCTATGCCAACGTCACTTTTTCTTGACGGGCAAGGCACATTCGCCTAGGCGCGCGGCCCTGTAAGGCGGTCGCTCGCAGGGGCGGCCCTTTTTGTTGGCGCGATTCGTGTGTGCCGGCAGCCAACCAATTTTTGTAAGGACGATCCGATGAAGCGGACATTCCAGCCCTCGAACCTCGTGCGCGCCCGCCGCCACGGTTTCTTCGCTCGCAAGGCTACCCCCGGTGGCCGCAAGGTCCTGCGCGCCCGCCGCGCCCGTGGCCGCAAGAAGCTCTGCGCGTAATGTGATCCGCCGGGCCTGGCGGCACGGCGACAATCACGACGATGCAAGCGGGCTCCCAATGGGGGCCCGTTTTGCGTATCTGCCATCCATGCACCCTTCGCTCTCCGTGATCCGCAAGCGCAGCGATTTCCTCGCGGCGAATCGCGGGCTGCGCGTGGCGCGCCCGGGCTTCGTGCTGCTCGCCCGGCCCAATGACGGGAAGGGCAAGCGCTACGGCATCACCGTGACCAAGAAGATCGGCAATGCCGTGGTGCGCAACCGCATGAAGCGGCGCTTCCGCGAATTGCTGTGGGCGGCCCTGCCCGAAGCGGGTCTGCCCGATCACGACCATATCCTGATCGGCCGTGACGGCGGGGTGGAGCGCGATTTCGCGCTGCTGCGCGCAGAACTTGCCGCCGCGCTTTCGCGTGCAGCCCAGGGCAAGGGCGACCGACCGCGCAACCCGCGCCACCAGCGGAGCCGGCGCGCATGAAGTATCCGCTGATCTGGATCGCGCGCCTGTGGCAGCTCGGCCCGAGCCGGATCCTGCCGCCCACCTGCCGCTATCACCCCTCGTGCAGCCAATACGCCATCGAGGCGCTAGGAAAATACGGCGCGATCAAGGGTGGATGGATGGCGCTCAAGCGTATAATGCGCTGCCAACCCTGGGGCGGCCACGGCCACGACCCGGTGCCCTAGTGCTGTCTTGACAGGCTAAGACACCACCCCACATTCATGATTTCGACCGGACAAAGACGGGACCGACCTTGGACAACCATCGCAATTTGATCGTCGCTATAGCGCTCTCCTTCCTGCTGCTGGTGGGCTGGAACTCGGCGATGGACTATTTCTACCCGCAGCCCGATGCGCCGGCCGCGGGCAAGGTCGACACGCCGACCGAGCAGGCGGCGACTGCCGACGATGCGTCCCAGGCCGAGGCGACCCAGCACACGCGCACCGGCGGGCTCGTCGATCCCGAACTGCGGGCGCTCGAAAAGGCCGACCTGAAGACCGCGCTCGCCAGCGCCGACCGCCTGCCGATCGACGGCCCGCGCGTCGCCGGCTCGATCAACCTCAAGGGTGGCGTGCTCGACGACGTCGTGCTCAAGGATCACATGGAAGGCACCGGCAAGGACAGCCAGCCGGTCCGCCTGTTTTCGCCCAACGGCACGCCGGCGCAGCAATTCGCGCAGTTCGGCTGGGTCGGTTCGAACCTCAAGGTTCCCGGCCCCGACACGCTGTGGCAGGCCGACGGCAAGGCGCTGACCGTCACCACGCCGGTGACGCTGAGCTGGGACAATGGCGAAGGCCTGGTCTTCCGCATCCGCTATGCGATCGACGACAATTACATGTTCACTGCGACCCAGTCGGTCGCGAACACCGGCGCCAACCCGGTCGTCCTCCAGCCCTTCGGCCTCGTCAACCGCACTAGCCGCACCGCCAGCCAGGACCTGTGGATCGCGCATTCGGGCCCGATCGGCGTGTTCGGCGACGCGGCCGATTACGATGTCGATTACGACGATGTCGACGAGGCGGGCCGGGTCACCCCCGAAGGCCGTACCAGCTGGGCAGGCTTCACCGACATCTACTGGCTCGCCGCATTGGTCCCGCAGGATGCGACCGCGCCCGAGACCACCTTCCGTGCGCTGGGCGACGAGACCTATCGCGCCGACATGATCTACCAGCCCGAAACCATCGCGCCGGGCCAGGCGATGACGCGCACCTCGCGCCTCTACGCCGGGGCCAAGGAAAGCGTGGTGCTCGACAGCTATGAAGATGCGGGTCTGCAGAAATTCGGTCTCGCGATCGACTGGGGCTGGTTCCGCTGGTTCGAAAAGCCGTTCCTCTGGCTGCTCCGCAATATCTACGAACTGGTCGGCAATTTCGGCATTGCGATCATGATCCTGACGCTGATCGTGCGCGGGGCGATGTTCCCGGTCGCCCAGAAGGGCTTCGCGAGCATGGCTTCGATGAAGGCGATCCAGCCGAAGATGAAGGCCATCCAGGAGAAGCACAAGGACGACAAGCAGCTCCAGCAGCAGAAGATCATGGAGCTGTACAAGACCGAGAAGGTCAACCCGGTCGCGGGCTGCCTGCCCATGCTGCTGCAGATCCCGGTCTTCTTTGCGCTCTACAAGGTGCTCGTGCTCGGCATAGAGATGCGCCACCGCGAATTCCTGTGGATCAAGGACCTCGCCGCGCCCGATCCGGCCAACCTCGCCAATGCGCTGTCGCTGGTCGGCATCCAGGTGCCGCAGTTCCTGATGATCGTCTTCGGTCTCGGCGTGCTCGCCGTCATGCTCGGCTTCACCATGTGGCTGACCTTCAAGCTCAACCCCAGCGCGATGGACCCGATGCAGCAGCAGATCTTCAACATCATGCCGTGGATCCTGATGTTCGTCATGGCGCCGTTTGCCGCGGGCCTGCTGCTCTACTGGGTGACCTCCAACGTGCTCACGCTGGCGCAGCAGAAATATCTCTATTCGAAGCATCCGCAGATGCGCGCGATGATCGAGGAAGAGAAGGCGAAGAAGGCGGCCGAAGCCGCGGCGAAGGCCGGATGATGACCGAGGAAGAAGCCGCCGCACGGGCCGAGCTCGAGCGGCGGGCGAACAGACTGTTCTCGGGGCGGGTGGATTTCCTCCTCTCGGCCCCGCAGCTCAAGTTCCTGCCCGAACCGACCGTGCCCGAGATCGCCTTTTGCGGACGTTCGAACGTCGGCAAGAGCTCGCTCCTCAACGCGCTCACCGGGCGCAAGGCGATCGCGCGCGCCTCGGTGACGCCGGGCCGCACGCAGGAACTCAACTTCTTCGAGGTCGGCGACCCGACGCTGTTCCGCCTCGTCGACATGCCCGGCTACGGCTTCGCCAAGGCTCCGGTGAAGGTCGTCGAGAAGTGGAAGACCCTCGTGAAGACCTACCTCCGCGGCCGCCCCGTGCTGGCGCGCACGCTGGTGCTGGTCGACGGGCGCCACGGTCCCAAGGACGTCGACCGCGAGATGATGAAGATGCTCGACGAGGCGGCCGTGGGCTACCGCGTCGTGCTGACCAAGGCCGACAAGATGAAGGCGAGCGAGCTCGCCAAGGTCATCGAGGCGACCGAGGCCGAGGCACGCAAGCACGTCGCCGCCTATCCTGAAATCCACGTCACCAGCGCGGAAAAGGGCATGGGCATCGGCGAACTGCGCGCGGCGGTGCTGGGGGACGCGGGGGTTTAGAAGGAAATTGATGAGTCTGAAGATCGATCACGTCACCGTTCTGGTGCGGTCGCTGAGCGCGAGCATGCCCTATTATGATGCGCTTCTGCCGCTGCTCGGGTTCTCCAAACCCAAGGATCACGTCTGGACCGATGGCGAAGGATTCTTCTTCCAGTTCATGCAGGCCAAAGGAAATACGAGCGACTACGAGCGCTACGGACCTGGTATGAACCACCTCGGTTTCGCGGCACCCGATGTCGCAACGGTCGAGATGGTGCGCGAGCAGATGGCCGAGGCGGGTTTCGAAGTACCCGAGATTCAGCACCTGCGCGGCGCGACCGCATTGTTCATGAAGGACCCGGACGGCATCCGCTTCGAGATAACCCATACTCCGCCGGGCATCCCTGTCGTCGACTGAACTTCAGGTCGCAAATAGCATCGCGTCATCGGCAAATGCCTTCATCTCCAGCGCATTGCCGCTGGGATCGCGGAAGAACATCGTCGCCTGTTCGCCGGGCTGCCCCTTGAACCGGATGGTCGGCGGAATCGCGAATTCGACGCCCGCCGCAGTCAGCCGCTCGGCGAGCTCCTGCCAGTCCTCCAGCGCCAGCACGATGCCGAAATGCGGTACCGGCACGCCGTGGCCGTCGACATGGTTGGCTGCCCGGTCACCCGCCTGGCCCGGCGCGAGATGCGCGACGATCTGGTGGCCATAGAAATCGAAGTCGATCCATTCGTCGGAAGAGCGGCCCTCGCGGCAGCCCATCGCCTCGCCATAGAACGCGCGGGCCTTGGCAAGGTCGTCGACGGGAAAGGCGAGGTGGAAGGGGCGCAGGCTCATGGCGTTGGTCTAGCCCAGCCGTCGTTCGTCGCCTAGCCTCTCCGTTCAGCCTCGACAGCGCCAAGCTGAACCTCTACCGCGCCCCACGAAAGGTGGGCACGGGCATGAAACTGATCATCGGCAACAAGAACTATTCGAGCTGGTCGCTGCGCGGCTGGCTCGCGGCCAAGCAGTCGGGGGTCTCGTTCGAGGAGATCACCGTGCCGATGTTCGGCGAGGCGTGGGACGAGCTCAAGTCGAACGACGGCGGCACGCAGCCTTCCTCGGGCAAGGTGCCGATCCTGTGGGACGAGGAGGCGGTGGTGTGGGACAGTCTCGCGATTCTCGAATATCTCGCCGACAAGGTCGGTAGGGACCGCTTCTGGCCCAAGGACCCGGTGGCACGCGGCATGGCGCGCTCGATGGTCGCGGAAATGCACTCCTCCTACCAGGCGCTGCGCAGCGAATGCCCGATGAACGTGCGCAAGCGCTTCGACGGTTTCGAAGCGAGCGAGGCCTGCCGCGGCGACATTCTCCGCATTCTCGGCCTGTGGGCGGAGGCACGCAGCCGCTTCGGCAGCGGCGGCCCCTTCCTGTTCGGCACTTTCGGCGCGGCGGACGTGTTCTTTGCCCCCGTCGTGTCACGCTTCATCAGCTATCAGATCCCGGTCCCCGGCTTTGCCGCCGCCTATATGCAGGCGGTGTGGGAGCACGAGTGGCTGCAGACCTGGATCGAGGCATCGGAAAACGAAGAATGGGTCATCGAACAATACGAAACCATCGCCTGAACGCACTGGCGGCGCTCGCCGCGCTCGCAACATTGCTGCTTCCCGCGCAGGCGCAGGCCTGGGGCTTCTACGCGCATACGGTCACCGCCGATATCGCGCTCGAGAACGTGCGCCCCGACACGCGGGCCAGGATCGCGCGCCTGCTCAAGGCTTCGCCCATGCTCGGCACGCCCGATTGCGCGCTCGCCACGCTCGAGGACGCCGCCGTCTGGCCCGACTGCCTGCGCGGGCAATATTGGCGCTGGGGCCATACCTTCGCGTGGCATTACCAGACCGAGCCGGTGACCGAGGACTACGACGCCCGCAAGAACTGCTCGGGGCTCAATTGCGTCAGCGCACAGATCGAGCGCAACGAGCGAATTCTTGCCGACGAGAGCCTGCCCGACAATGTCCGTGTCGAGGCGCTCGCCTTCCTCGTCCATTTCATCGGCGACATCCACATGCCGCTCCACTCGGGCGATCTCGACGATCGCGGCGGCAACGACCGCAAGGCCGACTACGGCATCGTGCCGGGCCTCAATCTCCACTGGATCTGGGACGGCCCGCTCGCCGAGCGCGCGATCAGCGGCGACCCGCCCATCGCGCGCCGCTATTCGGCGGCAGAACGCGCCGAGCTGGCGGGCGGCCATGCCGCCGACTGGGGCCGCGAGAGCTGGGAGATCGCGCGCAGCTTCGTCTATCCCGAAACCTTCGGCTGCGATCCCTGCGAAGGCGAGCTGCCGCGCGAGACCGCGCTGTCGCAGGAACTGATCGTGCGCTCGGCGCCGATCGCGCGGCGCCGCGTGCTGCAGGCGGGCCTGCGCATGGCCGAATATCTCGACCGCGCCTTCGAGCCGGGGCCGCTGCCCGAGCCCGAGGCGAATTAGGGAATGCGATCGGTCGGGTAGCGTGTGCCGTCCTTGCGCGCGTAGCCGTCGGGATCGAAGACCATGTCGATATCGGGATATTCGCCCGAATCCCGGTCCGCATCGCCCGCGCTGATCGCCACGAAGACGCAATCCTCGTCCGATCGGTTGTGCAGCCGGTGGCCGTTCTCGACCCCCGCCGCCCAAGCCAGCACGTCGCCGGCGCGGACTACGGTTTCGCCGCCGTCTTCGATCAGCACCGCCTCGCCCGCGATCATCACCAGCAGCTCGTCCTCGAGCCGGTGCCAGTGGCGCTGCGAGGAATAGGCACCCGGCTTCAGCGTCACATGGCTCGCCCCCATTTGCGTGAGCCCCGCCGCGGGCGCGAGGCGGCGATACCAGCGTCCCTCTACCTCGGCATCGAAGGGCGCGGGATAGCCGGTCGTATTGGTCTGGGGGATGGCGTCGAGATCGAGCTTGGGCATTGTCGCGCACTCCTGCTAGCGGGTGCAGAATGACCGATGTTCTCGATCTCGCCAAGCGGCTGATGGCTGCCGAAAGCATCACCCCGGCCAGGGGGCCGGTGTTCGACGCAATGGAGGCGATGCTCGCCCCGCTCGGCTTCGAGGTCACGCGCTTCACGCGCGGCGAGGGCGAGAAGGGCACGCCTGAAGAGCCGGTCGAGAATCTCTTCGCGATCCGGCGCGGACCCGAGGGATCGAAGCATTTCGCCTTCGCAGGACATCTCGACGTGGTCCCGCCGGGCGGCGGCTGGGCTTCCGAGCCCTTCGATCCCGAAGAACGCGGCGAGTTGCTCTATGGGCGCGGCGCGGTCGACATGAAGGGATCGATCGCCTGCATGGTCGATGCGGTGGCGGATGTGCCGGAGGATGCCGGGACGGTGAGCTTCATCATCACTGGCGACGAGGAAGGCCCCGCGCTTCACGGCACGCGCGCGCTGATCGACTTCATGCGCGAACACGGTCACCGGCCCGATTTGTGCCTCGTCGGCGAGCCGACCAGCGTCCACCGCCTCGGCGACATGATGAAAATCGGCCGCCGCGGCTCGGTCAATATCTGGCTCGAGGTCGAGGGCACGCAGGGCCACGTCGCCTATCCGCACCTCGCCGACAATCCGATCCCCAAGCTGGTGGCCATGCTCGCCGAGCTCGACGCGCTGGTGCTCGACGAGGGCACCGACTGGTTCCAGCCCTCGAACCTCGAGATTACCGAGATCGAGGTCGGCAACCCGGCGCACAACGTCATTCCCGAGAAGGCGAAGGCGCGCATCTCGATCCGCTTCAACGATTGCCACTCGGGCGCCTCGCTGTCGGACAAGGTCATCGCGATCGCCGAAAAGCACGGCGGCTCGGCCCTGCCGATCGTCTCGGGCGAGCCCTTCCTGACGCCGCCGGGCGAGTTCTCGGGCATCATCGCCGCGGCAGTGAAGGCGGAGACCGGGCTCGACCCCGAACCCTCGACCACCGGCGGCACCTCCGACGCGCGTTTCCTGCGCGCCGTCTGCCCGGTGATCGAATTCGGCCTGTGCAACGCAACCATGCACAAGCGCGATGAGGCGGTGGCCATCGAGGACCTTTCGACGCTAAGCCGCATCTACGCGCGGATTGCCCGCGATTGCCTCATCACCTGACCTTCCGTCGGCCCGGACTCGATCCGGGCCAGTGCTTTCCTGTGCCTGGCTCATAGCGGCAAGAAAGCACGGCCCCGGCTCGGGGGCCGGGGCGACGCTGTGAGTTTGACGCAGGTGGACCTTCCCAACTCGCGCCGACTGCCCTAGCCATGCGCCAACGAGGGAGACGACACCGCATGCTGAAAACCTGGTTCGAAATTCCGCTGTGGCAGCGCGTCATCACCGCGCTCATCCTTGGCGTGCTCACCGGCTGGGCCTGGGGCCCCGAGGCCGAAAGCATCAAGTGGATCGGCGATTTCTTCATCAAGTCGATCAAGATGCTGGTCGTCCCGCTGATCTTCTTCAGCCTCGTCTCGGGTGTCGCGGCGATCGGCGATCTCAGGAAACTCGGCGCGGTCGGGGGCAGGGCGATGCTGCTCTTCGTCGTCACCGGCCAGATCGCGGTCTGGCTCGGCCTCGCGCTCGGCACCTTCGTGCAGCCGGGGGCGGGAGTCGATACCAGCGCGATCCAGATGGGCGCCACGCCCGAACCAAACCCCACCACCGCGGTCGACATGATCCTCTCGATCGTGCCCGAAAGCCCGGTGCAGGTGATGGCCGACGTCGCGGTGCTGCCGCTGATCGTCTTCTCCATGCTGGTGGGCATCGGCATATTGATGGCCAAGGAAGAGGGCGAGCCCGTCCAGAAGGTCTTCGATAGCGGCGCCGTGATCATGCAGAAGGTCACCATGATCGTGATGGAGCTGACACCGTTCGGCGTCTTCGCGCTTATGGCCTGGGTCGCGGGCACTCTGGGCATCGACGCGCTGATCGCGCTGTCGAAGCTGGTTGCGCTCAACTATGCGGGCTGCCTGCTGATCATCTTCGTGATGTATTCGGCGATGATAAAATTCCTCGCCAGGCTGCCGGTGCGCGACTTCTTCCGCGGTATCATCGATGCGATGGCGGTGAGCTATTCGACCGCCAGCTCCAACGCGACGCTGCCCGTGACGCTGCGCTGTGCCGAGCGCAATCTCGGCGTCTCGAATTCGGTGGCGAGCTTCGTCATCAGCCTCGGCGCGACGATAAACATGAACGGCACCGCGATGTATCTCGGCCTCGCCACTTTGTTCGGGGCGCAGATCTTCGGAGTGGACCTGTCGCTCGGGCAGTATTTCCTGATCTCGATCCTCGCCACGCTCGGCGCGGTCGGCGCGGCGGGCATTCCGGGCGCAGGGCTCATCATGATGGCGCTGGTCTTCGGCGCGGTCGGCGTCCCGCTCGAAACGATCGCCTTCGTCGCCGGGGTGGACCGGATCATGGACATGATGCGCACCACCACCAATGTCAGCGGCGACGCCGCGGTGGCGACGACGGTGGCGGTGATGACCGGCGAGATCGATACCGCCGAGATGATCTCGGCGGACGATGTTTGATCAGGATTATCCTACGAGATTTCGCCGAGAACGTTGGTTCGTGGGAGCGCTTCTCGCGTTGGTGGTTCCATTCGCCATCGTCTATTTGCAGAGCGGTCCACCAGACTACGATAGCTCTGCTAGAGTTCCGTCGCTTTTGATTTTCATCGCGTATTTCTTACCAGGCCTCATTGGCATCGAAATTATTCCAGTCCGACGATGGACCAAGGCGGTTCTGACGGCCTTGTACGTGCCCGTCGGCGGAGCGGCGATATTGGGATTCATGATTGCGCTCGCATGCCAGTACGGCTGCTTCTGATTCACCGCCCCTTCGGCTTCTCCAGCATCTTCTTCCGGTAGCTGCACAAGTCTACCACCGGGCACCGCCAGCACTCGGGCGTGCGCGCCTTGCACACATAGCGGCCATGCAGGATCAGCCAGTGATGCGCGCCGAGGCGGAAAGGCTGGGGGACGCGCTTTTCCAGCTTCGCCTCGACCTGCTCGGGCGTCTTGCCCTTGGCAAGCCCGGTGCGATTTCCCACGCGGAAGATATGCGTGTCGACCGCGAATGTCTCCTGCCCGAACCAGCAGTTGAGCACGACATTGGCGGTCTTGCGGCCGACGCCGGGCAGCTTGACCAGCTCCTCGCGGCTGTCGGGCACCTCGCCGTCGTATTCGTCGACCAGGATCTGGCTGAGCGCGATGACGTTCTTGGCCTTGGAATTGAACAGGCCGATCGTCTTGATGTGCTCCTTCAGCCCATCCTCGCCCAATTGAATCATTTGTGCGGGCGTTTGGACCTCGCGAAACAGCGCCCTGGTGGCCTTGTTGACCCCCACATCGGTGGCCTGCGCGCTCAGCGCGACCGCCACCACCAGCTGGTAGGCATTGCCGTATTCGAGCTCGGTTTCGGGCGCGGGATTGTCCTCCGCCAGCCGGCGGAAGAATTCGAAAATCTGGTCCTTGGTCATGGGTGCGGCTTGCTTGTCCTCTCGAGTGCGGCGAGCTTGGCTTCGACCGCCTCGTCGATCTCGTCGAGTCTGGCAAGGTGCGCGCGCATCTCCTCGATCTTCTGGTCGCGGCGGCGCTGCATCGCTTCCGAAAAGGCCGAGGCGATGATCCCGGTCGGCATGGCGACGAAGGCGATGCCCGACAGCGCCAGGATACTGCCGAAGACCTTGCCCAGCGCGGTCACCGGATAGGCATCGCCATAGCCGACCGTGGTCAGCGTGATCACCGCCCACCACAGCGCGCGCGGAATCGAGCCGAAGACCTCGGGCTGGATATGCCCCTCGATCATGTAGAGCGCGGTCGCGCCGACCAGCACGAAGACGAAGGCCAGCGCGACGGTCACGATCAGGTCGTCGGCGCGGTCGGCGATGGCGCCCCACACCTCCTTGATCGCGCGGCTGAAGCGGCCGAACTTCATCACCGCGAAGACGCGCAGCAGGCGGATCGTACGCAGCATGGCGGCGTCGGCGGTGACCAGCGGAAGCAGAGTGGAGACGACCACGAAGAGGTCGATCAGCCCGAGCGGCGAGCGGATGAAGGCCCAGCGCTTGGCCCAGTTGCTTGCGTCACCCGGCTCCTCCGCCGCGGCATAGATGCGCGCGCAATATTCGAGCAGGAAGATCGCCCCGAATACGAGCTCGCCCAGCACCAGCCCGCGGTGCCATTGCGGCGGCAGCGTCGGCTCGGTGGAGAGCGCGGCGGAGATGACGGCGGCGACGATGACGAGGATCAGCAGGCGGTTGAGCAGCGTCAGCCGCCCGTCGGGATGCGCCCCGACGAAGAGCTGGTCGTGCAATGTCTTGCGCAGTCCCGCCACTCGCTGTCCCCAACCTACCGGTTCCCCGGCCTCAGGCTATGCGGCGAAGCGTCTCAGCGCAACCAGCGGATCATGTTGGGATAGGTCGGCGCGCCCGCCGCCAGCGCGCTGCGCAGGTCGATCATCGTCATGCCGAGCTCGGCGAGCCCGTCGGCGCCGATGAACTGGCCGGTTGCATAGCAAGTAGCCGCGAATTCATAGCCGCCCTTGTAGCCTTCCGGATGGAACAGCTGGCGCAGGTTCAGATCGCATTGCCGCGCCGCGGCATAGGACCAGGCGATGGCCATCAGCTCCTCGCCACGATCGGGTTCGAGGTTGCACAGCGTGGCGCGGCGCTCCGCCTCGGTCACCGCGATATGGCCCGCCTCGTGGAGCACGTCGCCCGGCCACAGCGGCACTTCGGGATCGATCACGATGGCGCCATTGCTGATCGCCAGCCCCTCGATGGGCTGGGTCATCGGCTCGCCTTTGCCCCGCGCACGCACCGGGATGCCGACGCCCTCGATAAAGGCGATGCATCGCTGCGCCGTCGCTTCGCCGCCGCCCTCTTCGTGCCAGCGGCAGGTCGCGGCGGACAGCGCGGTCACAGCCCCAGCACCTCGTCCATCGTGTAACGTCCTGCGGGCTTGCCGACCAGCCACTCGGCCGCGCGCACCGCGCCGCGTGCGAAGATGCTGCGGTTTTCGGCGCTGTGCGACAGCGTGATGCGCTCGTCCTCGCCCGCCAGGATGACGCTGTGCTCGCCCGCCACCGTCCCGCCGCGCAGGCTGGCGAAGCCGATAGCGCCCTCCTTGCGCGCGCCGGTATGGCCGTCGCGTCCGCGTTCGGACTTGTCGGCGAGATCGATCCCGCGCCCCTTTGCCGCCGCTTCGCCCAGCAGCAGCGCGGTGCCGCTCGGGGCATCTACCTTGCGGCGGTGGTGCATCTCGAGGATCTCGATGTCCCACTCGGGGCCGAGACGCGCCGCGGCCTCGCGCACCAGATGCGCGAGCAATGTCACGCCGAGCGAGGTATTGCCTGTCTGCAGCACGGGGACCACGCGCGCCGCCTCATCGATCGCGCGGTGATGCTTCTCCTCGAGCCCGGTGGTGCCGACGACGATCGGGATGCCCGCGCCGATCGCCGCGTGAAGATTGGTGCAGAGCGCGGCGGGGGCGCTGAAATCGACCAGTACCTCGCTCGCATCGGCCAGCTTCTCGGCACAGCCGCCGCGGTCGATGCCGCCCGACAATTCGTGCCCTGTAGCGGCGATCACTTGGGCGAGGGCGTGACCCATGGCGCCCTCGCTGCCGATTATCCCGATCCGCGCCATTCTGTCTCCCTGCCGGCTGCGATCCCTGCCGGTCTTTGACATGCCCTACCGCATCGCTACTTGAAGGCAAATGAGCGAGATGCGCAACATCGTGATCCTCACCGGGGCGGGGATTTCCGCCGAAAGCGGGATCGACACCTTCCGCGACGCCGGGGGCCTGTGGGAACGGCACAGGGTGGAGGACGTCGCCACGCCCGAGGCTTTCGCGCGCGATCCTGACCTCGTGCTGCGCTTCTACGACCAGCGGCGCGAGGCGATCCAGACGAAAGAGCCCAATGCCGCGCACGAGGCGCTCGCCCGGCTCGATGCCGCGTGGGACGGCGATTTGCTGATCGTCACGCAGAATGTCGACGATCTGCACGAGCGGGCCGGGGCCAGCCGCGTGCTGCACATGCACGGCACGCACCTCAATGCCTGGTGCACCGCCTGCGACACGCGCTCGCGCTGGACCGGCACGCTGATCGACCGCCCCGGATGCCCCGTCTGCGGCACGCCCGCGCTGCGCCCCGACGTCGTCTGGTTCGGCGAGATGCCTTACGAGATGGACCGCATCTATGCCGCGCTGCGGCAGGCGGATCTGTTCGTCTCGATCGGCACCTCGGGCGCGGTCTATCCCGCCGCGGGCTTCGTCCAGGATGCGCGCTCGCTGCGCGTCCGCACGCTCGAGCTCAATTTGGAGGCGAGCATGGGCTCGCGCTGGTTCCACGACTCGCGCCACGGCCCGGCAACGCAAATCGTGCCTCAGTGGGTCGACGAGGTCCTAGCCGGCTGACCCGCAGGCCCGGCACTCCGGGTCCTTGGCGATGGTGAAGCTGCGCATGGCCGGAGCGAGGCCGTCGAGCAGGTGGACGCGGCCCCAGTCGGCCTCGCCCAGCGCGCTGACGTCCTTCAACAGGATGCGCACCGCTTGGAGCGCGGCGAAGGTCGCGACCCAGCCCGCCATCGCGCCGAGCATGCCATCTTCGGCGCAGGTATCGCAATCCTCGGCATCGAAAGCGTCGCCGACGAAGCAGCGGTAGCATGCCTGGTCGGGTAAGTGCCCGGCGAACGCACCGACCTGTCCCTGGAAGCGCCCCACCGCAGCCGAGAGCAGCGGGACACGTTCGGCCACGCAGGCATCGGAGACCGCGAGGCGGGTGGCGAAATTGTCGGTCCCGTCGAGCACCAGATCGGCTCCCACTACCAGCTCGTGCGCATTCTCGGCGGTGATCCGCCGGTCGCTGATCGCGACGTCTAGCGCGGGGTCGAAACCGGTCACCCAGCGCTTGGCGATCACCGCCTTGCCATGGCCGACGTCGCGGCTGTTGTAGAGCGTCTGGCGCTGGAGGTTGCTCGCATCGACGCGGTCGTCGTCGACCAGCGTCAGCTTCCCGATTCCCGCGCCCGCGAGATATTGCAGCGCGGGGCTGCCGATCCCGCCGAGGCCGACCAGCACCAGATGCTTGCCCGCCAGCGCGACCTGCCCCGCACCACCGATTTCGGGCAGCACGATGTGGCGCGCGAAGCGTTCGAGGCGCTCGGGCTCGAGGCTCATTCGGTCCCGTCCCCGCTTTGGGACAGGCGTTCGCGGCGGAAGCCGTGCATGCCGTGCCACCATTGCAGCGCGATCACGCCGCCCTTGGCGGGCTGCAGCGTCAGCAGCATGAAGATCACGGCGAGCGGCAGGATGATGGCGATGATCGCCATGGTCGACAACGCGAAATCACTGACCAGCATGATCAGCACCGGGGCGAGCAGGTGGCCGGTAACGAAGATCGAGACATAGGCGGGGAAATCGTCCGCCCGCTGCCCCGAGATGTCGAGCGCGCAGACCGGACAGGTATCGACCGGCTTGAGCCATGCGCGGAACAGCCGGCCCTCGCCGCAGCGCGGGCAGCGGCAGCGCGCCCCGCGCAGCAGCGCGGCGCCGAAGGAAGGGGGCAGCGCCACATCGCTGCGTGGCGGGTTTTGGAGTTTGTGCATGACGCGAGGCTCTTTGACGCCTCGCACGCCGCCTGTCGACAGGTCTGTGCATGGACCTGTCGGCGGGCGGTGAATGGATTGTGGAGCGGACCCGAAGGGCTGCGGAGTTTTCCCGTCAGCTTTCGAGCTGTCTCAACAGGCTGCGCACATCGCCGTCCATGTCGGCGTCGCGCTGGCGCAGGTCCTCGATCAGGCGGACCGCGTGGATCACGGTCGAATGGTCGCGCCCGCCGAACTTGCGCCCGATCTCGGGATAGCTGCGCGGGGTCAGGACCTTCGAGAGGTACATCGCCACCTGGCGCGGGCGGACGACGGCACGCGCGCGGCGCTTGCTGCTCATCTCGCTGCGGTCGATGCGGTAGAACTGGCACACGGTGCGCTGGATCTCGTCGATCGTGATCCGGCGGCGGTTGGCCGATAGGATGTCGGTGAGCTGTTCCTCGGCCAGTTGCAGCGAGACTTCCTGCCCCGTCAGCTGGGCATAGGCGATCAGCTTGTTGAGGCCGCCGACCAGCTCGCGAACGTTGCGCGTGATCGTGCGAGCGAGGAATTCGAGCACGTCGCCGGGCACTTCGAGCGGGGCGAAGCGCGCCAGCTTGGAGGTGAGGATCTTCTTGCGCAGTTCGATATCCGCCGCCTGGATGTCGGCGACGAGGCCCATCGACAGGCGCGAGAGGAGGCGCGGTTCGACTCCGTCGAGCGCCTGCGGCGCACGGTCGGCGGCGAAGACCAGCCGCTTGCCCTCGGCCAGCAGCGCGTCGATCGTGTAAAGGAGTTCTTCCTGCGCCGACGCCTTGCCGATGATGAACTGGATGTCGTCGACCAGCAGCAGGTCGAAGCTGCGCAGGCGAGCCTTGAACTCGAGCATCTGGTTGGCCTTCAGCGCCTGGACGAATTCGACCATGAAGCGCTCGGCGCTGCAGTAGAAGATGCGGCTGCGCGGATGCGCCTGCAGGAAGCTGTGGCCGATCGCGTGGAGCAGATGCGTCTTGCCCTGGCCGGTCGCGGCCTTGAGGTAGAGCGGCGAGAATTGCGGCTTCTCGGTCGCGCCCATGCGCTGCGCGGCGTTGAAGGCGAGCACATTGGCTTCGCCGGTGATGAAGGCGGCGAAGGTCAGGCTCGGGTCGAGACCGACCGAGCTGGTGAAACCGGTGTCGCCGAGCGTGTCTGCGCCGATCGCCATCATCGAGGTGTCGGCACCGTCATTGGCCGGGCGGCGTCCGTCGGAGTGCAGGCGCAGGTCGGCGACCTGGCGGCGGCCGGGGTGCACCTGGATGCGCACGTCGCGCACCTCGCTGCGGGCGATCTTCCACGCCAGGCTCAGCCGGTCGGCGAAGCGGTCCTTGACCCAGTTGGCGCTGAATTCTGTCGGGAGGAACAGGTCGAGCGTGCCGGTGGACTTGTCGATCCCGCCGACCTGGATCGGCTTGATCCATTGGCTGTGAAGCTGGTGACCGAGATCTTTCCGCAGGCCCTGGCTGATGTCAGCCCAGTCCGCTGCGAGGTTCACCGCTTCCTGATCTTCCATCAAATCGTCCTGTGCCTTCTGCGCGCCGCTGTCTGTCATTCTACGCATTCACAATCACCCCCGGCCGGTTCACGATCCCGACGCTAATTTTTTTCATCACTGGTAAGGCCGGGCACAGCTCCGCCCACTCCGGAAAACGGCGTTCCCCAGAGGTCCCCAATCATCGAATGTCCAAGAGCCCAAGCTGTCCCGTCTCGGGCTGAGATCGATTGTGTAAGTCGCCCGCCGGATGAGTCGCAAGGGGGATAACTGCAAAAAATATGAAATATAGTTGTTGACTCGGGTGTAAGCCGCAGGCCCCCGTTCAAGCCTATGGATTCATTTAAATTCACCCAATTTGACCTCGCGAATCGCGGGATTCCTTGGGTTTATGTTACGCCGCCATTTCGGGTCGGTATCGGAACGCAACTGGAATACGACAAAGGGGCCGCCGGTTCGACCGGCAGCCCCTTGCATGATGGTCAGACCGGTCTGCGACCGGCGTGAGATCAGAGAGCGGAGACGCGCTTCGTCAGGCGGCTCATCTTGCGCGCTGCAGTGTTCTTGTGCAGCACGCCGCGAGCGACACCGCGAGCCAGTTCGGGCTGGGCGGTCTTGAGCGCAGCCTGGGCGCTATCCTTGTCGCCGCCTTCGATCGCGACTTCCACCTTCTTGAGGAAGTTGCGGATGCGGCTCATGCGGGCGCCGTTGATTTCGGCGCGCTTCTCGTTGCGGCGGATGCGCTTCTTGGCTTGCGGCGTATTGGCCATGTCTGTCCTCGTCAGGCCGCACGGCGTGCGCGGCGGAAATCTTGTACAATGCGTGCGAAAGGGCGGCACGGGCCGCCGGAAAGCGGCGCACTTAGCGGCGCCCTCCCGAATCGTCAAGCAAATCGTCGCTCGCTGGCGGAACCGTGGGCACTGGCTCCGGTTGCCGCTATATGGGGGCGTGACAGGAAAGGACAAGCTTTGCCCGACAAGCCCGAACTGAGCGATGCCGAATGGCGCGAGAAGCTCACGCCCGAACAGTATCACGTGCTCCGCGAGGCGGGCACCGAGCGGGCCTTTACCGGCCGGTACGACAAGCATTACGCCGAGGGCGAGTATTACTGCGCCGGCTGCGGGCAGAAGTTGTTCGAGAGCGACGCCAAGTACAACAGCGGCTGCGGCTGGCCGGCGTTCACCGCACCCGCCGAGGGCGAGGCCGTCGACGAGCATCGCGACACCTCGCACGGCATGATCCGCACCGAGGTAACCTGCGCCAATTGCGGCGGTCACCTGGGCCACGTATTCCCCGACGGGCCACCCGATCGCGGGGGGCTGCGCTATTGCATCAATTCCGCGGCGCTCGACTTCGAGCCCGAGGATTGATCGGGTGTGATGCGCAGTGCGGCGTTCACGCCGCGTTAGACCTCGCCATGCAAGATTGTGGCAACTATAGGGCGGCGAACAACAAGGATGCCTGCGTAAAATATGGATAAGAGAGGGAGTCGCCGCAAGCGCTCGACGCGCCAGGAGCGCGCTCAACGGGCCGCTGCGGACACACCGCAAAGCCGCCTCAAGCTGTGGACCCGCCGCCTGGTCATCTGGGGCGGGGCCTTCGCGCTGCTGGCGGCGCTGTTCCTGGGTCTCGCTGTCGCCTTCGCGGCGCGTTCGATGCCCAATTACTACCAGCTCAAAGCAACGCAGACCGGGCAGACTATCGTCGTGCGCGCGCGCGACGGGACCGAGATCGTCGAGCTTGGACCGAGCTTTGGCAAATGGTTGGATGCCGATGAAATCCCGCAATTGATGAAGGATGCGATGGTCTCGGTCGAGGACCGGCGGTTCTACTCGCATCTCGGCATCGATCCCTGGCGTACCGGCGGGGCGATCATCGAAGGGATCACGGGCTCGCGCGAGCGCGTCGGCGGGACTTCGACCATCACCCAGCAGCTTGCGCGCAACGTCTTCCTCAACAACAACCGCTCGCTCGATCGCAAGCTGCGCGAGGCGGTGCTGGCGATGGCGCTGGAGGCGAAGTTCTCCAAGGAACAGATCCTCGAGCTCTATCTCAACAAGGTCTATTTCGGCGGCGGGGCCTATGGCATCGATTCGGCCAGCCGGAAGTTCTTCAGCCATCCCGCCAACGAGCTGTCGGTCGCCGAGGCGGCGATCATCGCCGGCCTCGTCAAAGCACCGAGTCGTTATTCGCCTACCGCCGATGTCGATGCCGCGGTCGGCCGCGCCAGCGTCGTGCTGCGGCTGATGAAGGAGCAGGGCCGGATTGCGCCGGACGTCACCGTCGATCCAAGTGCGGTGAAGCTGAAGGAGGAATCGGGTCAGAATTCGGTCCGCTACTTCACCGACTGGGCGCTTCCGCAGCTCGACCTGCTGTTGCCCGACACGACCGAGCCGATCGAGGTCTGGACCACGCTCGACGTCGGCATGCAGCGCGCGGCGACCGCGTCGATCAAGTCGAACACGCCCAAGGGCGCGCAGGGCGCGCTGGTCAGCATGGACCGCGACGGCGCCGTGCTCGCGCTCGTCGGCGGCACCGATTATGTCCAAACCAACTACAATCGTGCCACCGATGCGCTGCGCCAGCCCGGCTCGGCGTGGAAGCTGTTCGTCTATCTCGCCGCGCTCGAGGCGGGTTATACGCCCGACGATCGCGTGGTCGATACGCCGGTGACGATCAATGGCTGGAGCCCGCGCAATTCCTCCGGACGCAACGTCGGCGAGATCGATCTGAGAACCGCTTTCGCTTATTCGATCAACACCGTCGCGGCGCAGCTCGGCAACGAGGTGGGATTCGGTACGGTCGCGTCGATGGCGCGGCGCTTCGGCATCAGCACCGAGATCAACACCTATCCCGCCATGGTGCTGGGGTCGAACGAGGTCCGGCTGATCGACATGACCCGCGCCTTCGCAGCGGTGTCGGCGGGCGGCAATTCGGTCGAACCCTACGGCATCCTGAAGGTCGAAACAGCGGAGGGCGACCTGCTCTACCAGCACGAACAGGCGCGCAGCGCGCAGCTGGTCCCCGATTACGTCGCCGCCGGGATCACCGATCTGCTGCAGACGGCAGTCGCCACGGGGACGGGTCGCGCAGCGCAGATCGGGCGCCCGGTGGCGGGCAAGACCGGCACCACCAGCTCGAACAAGGATGGCTATTTCGTCGGCTTTTCGTCGGGCATCACCACCGGCGTGTGGATGGGGCGCGACGACAATGCCCGCGTCGGCGGACTTGCCGGCGGTACCGCCCCGGCGCGCGCCTTCGCCGCCTACATGCGCTATGCGGTGAAGGATCGCCCCGTGGAGGAATTCGACACCGACCTGCAGCTTCCGGAATGGCAACTGGAGCCCGACGACGAGTACATGCTCGGTGACCCCGAGGATTACTATTTCATCGACGAGCAGGGCAATCTGATCGAGCCGGGCACGTCCGACCGGCAGCGCCAGGATCCCTTCGGCGACGAGTTCGATCGCACACTCGATCCCGGCCGGGCGCCTCCGCCGGGCCCCAACGGCCAGCGGGTTCCGCCACCCGCCCCGCGCGGTGCCGATGGCGCGCCGCAGGCGGTCGGCGACGACTTCCTCAACGAGGCGACCGGCGCGCGGCGCGAACCGCGGCCGCAGCCCACTCCGCGGCCGACCTCCCGACCGATCGAATAGCGAACCTGCAATGGAAAAGGGCGGCTCCCTCGCATCGAGGAAGCCGTCCCTTCTCTATCCACTATGTCCAGTTGGCTATCAGCGCAGCCGAACGGCGACATAGGCCGGCGGGCGACCGCGCCGCTGGACCCGCAGCAGCACTGCCTCGCGGTTTTCGCCCTGCGCGGTACGGATCGTGTTCTCGAGATCGTCGAGCGTGGTCACTGCGCGATAGTTCGCGGTGAGGATGATGTCGCCGCGCTGCAGGCCCTTGCGCGCCGCGTCGGCGTTCTGGTCGACGCCCGCAACGACGAGACCCTTCGTGTCTTCGCCAGCTCCGAGCTGGCGGGCGATCTGCGGCGTCAGGGGCAGGACCTGCAGGCCGAGCTTCTGCTCGATCACCGCGTTCTCGTCCGGCTCCATCGGATCCTCGTCTTCGGCATCGGGGTTGAACTGCTGCTGCTGGCGCAGTTCTTCCTCGCTCGGGCGCTTGCCGACCGTGACGTTGACCCGTCGGCTCTCGCCGTCGCGGATCAGCTCGACCGGGATGGTCTTGCCGGGCGCGATGTTGGCAACGAGATAGGACAGCGTCTGGTCGGGGGTGACATCCTGGCCGTTGACCTTGGTGACGATGTCGCCCGCGCGGATGCCCGCCTTGTCGGCCGGTTCGCCCGGCTGGACCGACTGGATGAATTCGCCGCGATTCTGAGCCACGCCGAGCGAATCGGCGAGGTCGTCGGAGACCGGCTGAATCTGTACGCCGAGATAGCCGCGCTCGATCTCGACCCCGTCGCGCAGCTTCTGCACGATCGGAGCGGCGATTTCGGCGGGGATGGCGAAGCCGATGCCCACGCTGCCGCCCGATGGCGAGAAAATGGCGTTGTTGATGCCGATGACATTGCCCTGCATGTCGAACAGCGGACCGCCCGAATTGCCGCGGTTGATCGCCGCGTCGGTCTGGATGTAGCGGTCGTAGGCGCCGCCCTGGCCGGTGTTGCGATAGACCGCCGAGACGATGCCCGAGGTCACCGTGCCGCCGAGGCCGAAGGGATTGCCGATCGCGACCACCCAGTCGCCCGGGCGTGTCTGGGCGCTGTCGCCGAACTCGACGAAGGGGAAGGCTGCGCGGCGGCTGATCTTGAGCACCGCGAGGTCGCTCTGCGCATCGGTCCCGACGAGCTCGGCGGGATAGTCGGTCCCGTCCGGCATGGTGACGGTGATTTCCTCCACCGTCCCGCGTCCCGTCGGGCTGACGACGTGGTTGTTGGTGACGATGTAGCCGTCGGCCGAGATGATGAATCCGCTGCCGAGCGACTGGCCCTCGCGGAACTGCGGCTCCTGCTGCTGGCCGCCGCCGCGACGACCGAAAAGCCCTTCGAACGGGGTCCCGGCGAAGGGATTGCCCCCGTTGTTGGCAACTTCGATCCGCTGGCGGGTGGAGATATTGACCACCGCCGGCTGCAATTGCGCGGTGAGATCGGCGAAGCTGGCCGGTGCGCCGGCGCGCGGAACGACGCGCTCCATGTGGCTGTCGTCGTTCTGGGCGACCTGGGCGCCGGCCGGATAGCCGGTCGCAAGCGAGATGGCGGCGCCGCCCACCAGCAGCGCACTCGTCACGGAATATGCGTATCGCACGGGCTTCACGTCCTTTTCGTCCTCTTCTCTACTTGGCCGGGCTCCTGGTCAGGCTAATCGCTAGCACGCCATTTGCCCTGCGGTCAGGCGGGCACTGTCTCGCCCGCCGCTGAATGCCGATTGAACGGCACGGCGCCAGCTCGACGAACGATCAACGCCGCCCGCGGAACTGTCGCAGATATTCGTTGTCCGGCGACAGGATGATGCTGCTCTCCGAACTGTTCTCGGCGTTGGAGAAGGTCGCGTCATAGCTCTGCATCGCGCGGTAGAAATCGTAGAACTCGGCGTCCTTGCCGAAGCTGTCGGCATAGATCTTGGCGGCCTGGGCGTCGGCCTCGGCGCGGATGATGCGAGCGTCGCGGCCGCCCTGTGCGCGGATCGTGCGCGCCTCGCGCTCGCGGTCCGATTCCATCCGCCGGAAGGCCGATTGCAGCGGCGCCTCGGGCAGGTCGGTGCGCATGATCTTCACATCGACCACCTCGGCACCGTACTGGCGCGCCTGGCGGTCGAGGTTGGCCCGGACATTGGCCAGCGCATTGCCGCGTTCGGCGGTCAACATGGCCTGGAATGTGCGCCGGCCGAGTTCCTGGCGCAGCACCGAATTGAGGATCGGCTCGAGCGCGTTGCGCACGCCATCGGTCGAGCCGGCGCGTTCGACCATGCGCACCGGATCGGTGATCCGGAAGCGGGCATAGGCATTGACCAGCAGGCGCTGCTGGTCGGCCGACAGGACTTCCTCGTCCTTCATTTCAAGATCGAGCAGGCGCTTCTCGACGCGATTGACGCTCTCGATCAACGGCACGCGGAAATAGAGGCCGGCACCGGTCTTGCCATCCGGCGTGTTGACCGTGCCGACGGGATTGCCGGTGCGGATGATCACCACCTGCTCTTCCTCGGGCACGACGAAGGCGCTCATCATGAAACCGATCACTGCCACGGCGAGCGCGATCACCGCGGTGCGGTACTTCTGCAGAAAATCGCTCATCTCACTGGCCCTCCGGCGCGGTCACTGTGGTCGCGGGAGCGCTCCTTTGCGCCCGACGCTTGATTTCCGGCAGCGGGAGATAGGGGGTCACGTTGTTGGTCTCGACGATAGTCTTGTCGGTCTGGCTCAGGACGCGCTCCATGGTTTCGTAATAGAGCCGCTGGCGCGTCACCTGCGGCGCCAGGCGGTACTGTTCGTAGACCTTGTCGAAAGCCTCGGCCTCGCCCTCGGCCTGAGCCAGCACCTGCTGGGCATAGCCGCGCGCCTGGTTGCGCGCCGCATCGGCGTTCTGTTCGGCCACCTGGACGTCGCGGAAGGCGTCGACCACCTGCGCCGGCGGGTCGGCCTTCTCGATCTCGACACCAAGCACGCGGATGCCCGCCTGATAGCCGTCGAGCGTGCGCTGCATCCGTTCGCGCACGTCCAGTTCGATCGCCGCGCGGCCCTGGCCCGAGAAGGTCTCGTCGAGCTCGGTCTCGGCTACAGATGCGCGCATGGCGGCTTCAGCGGCGTCGTTGACCGTCTCGATAGGGTCGACCACACGGAACTTGAAGCCCGCCAGATCCTTGATGTTCCACCGCACGATATAGCTGAGGTCGACCAGGTTCTGGTCGCCCGTCAGGATCAGCTTGGCCTGGCTGTTGCTGCCAGGAATACGGACGGTGCGCACGCCTTCGACGTCTTCCACATCGACCGTCTCGATCGGGAAGGGCGCGGAGAAATTGAGGCCCGGCTCCATCGTCCGGGTGAAATTGCCGAGCGTTTTGACCACCGCCTTTTCCTGCGCCTCGACCAGATGGACGCTCGACGCGAACAGGCCGAAGACGACGATTCCTGCCAATGCAACCGGGAACCAGCTCTTGCCGCCGGGGCGCTGCGGAAAGCGGAAACCGGGACCGCCCGGTCCGCCGCCGCCGCTGCGGCGCGGGCCTTCGGGGCCGCGGCTCTTGAAGATGTCCTCGATATTGGGCGCGCGGCGCCCGCCGTCACCGCCACCCGGCGGCAGCCAGGGGTTACGCGGGCCCTTGGGCTTGTCACCGCTCTCAGAACTGCCGGGCTTGTCGCCCTCGCCGTCATTGCCCGAGCCGCCCCAGGGGCTTTTCTTGCCCGCCATCGCCAGCGATATCCTCTGTCCGAACCCGTCGAAAATTCTCATGTCATCCCTTATAGGTGTCGTTCTTCGGAAAAACAGGGGTTGCCGCGCGCTTTTCGATGCTACAGCAGCGCGCCCCATGAGTTCGATCGATCCGAAATCGCTTCTGCCCGCCAGCATCGCCGCCCGCGTTTCCGCGCTCACCGTGAAGGAGGGCCGGGCCATCGCCGTGATCGATGCGGCGGGTCTCGGCGACAGCGAGCGCGCCGAAATCGAACGCGCGGTGACCGATATCCTTTCGGCGCGCGACGAGATTTCGCAGGTCCATGTGGCGATGACCGCCGAGCGCGTGCAGCGCCGGCTGATCGCGGTCGGCAGCGGCAAGGGCGGGGTCGGCAAGTCGACCCTGACCGCCAACCTCGCGATCGCGCTGGCCGGTCGCGGGCGCAAGGTCGGGCTGGTCGATGCCGACATCTACGGCCCCTCGCAGCCAGTCATCCTCGGCAATCAGGGCAGCAAACCGGTCGCGCGCGACGAGAAACTCGTCCCGGTCGAGAGTGCTTTCGGCATCCCGGTCCTGTCGATGGGCCATCTGGTCGAACCGGGACGTGCGCTCGCCTGGCGCGGTCCGATGGCGGGCAATGCGCTGTCGCAACTGGTCGATGCGCATTGGGGCGACGTCGACACGCTGCTGGTCGACCTCCCGCCGGGGACGGGCGACGTCCAGCTGACCATGCTCCAGCGCTTCAAGCCCATCGGCGCGGTCCTGGTCTCGACGCCGCAGGATCTCGCGCTGATCGATGCTGCGCGTGCGGGGCAATTGTTCGATCAGGCGGGCGTGCCGGTGATCGGTCTGGTCGAGAACATGGCGGGCTATGCCTGCCCGCATTGCGGCGAGCTGTCGGACCCCTTCGGCAAGGGCGGAGTGGAAACGGCCGCCGCGCGTCTCGATCTGCCCTTCCTCGGGCGCATTCCCCTCGACCTCGCCATCCGCGAGGGGAGCGACAGGGGCAAACCGCCCGCCGCGGATGAGGGCGCGCTGGGCTCGCCTTTCCACGAAATCGCCGCCAAGGTCGACGCATGGATTGGCGAGAACAGCTAGACCAGCTTCCCGTCACGCGGCGCCAGATCATCGCGGGCGCGGCGGTCGGTGGCGGCCTCGCGGTCGCCTGGTGGCTCTGGCCGCGCCATTATGCCAGCCCGCTCGCGCCGGGGCCGAACGATCGCGATTTCGGCGGCTGGATCACCATCGGGACCGACGGCGTGGTGACGGTGGCGGTACCGCAGCTCGAGATGGGGCAGGGGGTGACCACCGTGCTCGCGCAGGTCGCGGCAGTCGAACTGGGTGCCGACTGGCGCCAGGTCGGCGTCGAACCGGTGCCCCCAGCCGGTCTCTACGCCAACATCCCGCTGGCCGCGAAATGGGCCCCGCTATGGTCGCGTCTTCCGGCTCTGGCGGGTGATCCGGATAGCCGGCTGGCGGAAAGTTTCGCCCGTTCGAATGCCTTCGCGGCCACCGCCGACGGCACCTCGCTCGTCGCCTACGAGACGCCGATGCGCGAAGCGGCGGCGAGCGCGCGCGCGCTGCTGGCGATGGCGGCCGCGGCGCGCTGGGAGGTTGATTGGGAGGAATGCGAGGTCGAGCAGGGGCTGGTCCGCCATGGCGACCGTCAACTTGGCTTCGGGGCTCTGGTCGAAGAGGCTGCCGAGCTCGATCCGCCCGACCCGCCGCCGTTGAGAGTCGTGCCGGCGAGCGAAGAGGCGTCCCCCGCGGCGGCAGAACTCGCGCCGGCCTTTCCGCGGCTCGACCTGCCGGCCAAGGTCGACGGCAGTTTCCTGTTCGCCGCCGACATCCGCCTGCCGAACATGGTCTATGCTTCGATCCGCCACGGGCCCCTGGGCCAGCCCGACCTTGCCCGTTTCGATGCCGCAGCGGTCGCCGGGCTGAACGGGCTCGTCGCGGTAGTGAAATCGCGCCGCTACCTCGCCGCGGTGGGGGAAAGCTGGTGGATCGCCGAACAGGCGCTCAAGGCGATGCGCCCGACCTTTGTCGGCCCGAAGGTGGTCGAGAGCGCCGGAGCACTGCAGGCGCTCGACGCGGCACTCGACGAGGGCGAGGCCGAACGCATTGTCGATGAAGGCGATGCCGACGACCTGCTTGCGCGGCCCGACTATGCCCAGGACTATGCGGTCGCCCCGGCCGTCCATGCCACGATCGAGACCGCCTCTGCCACCGCGCGTTTCGACGGCGGCAAGCTGGAGCTGTGGATCGCGGCGCAGGCACCCGAACTGACGCGCCGCGCGGCGGCCAAGGCGATTGGCATCGCGCCGCAAGACGTGGTGCTCTATCCCACCGCGGCGGGCGGCAGCTTCGACGCTCGGCTCGAACGGCGTCATGCGATCGAGGTGGCGCAGATCGCCAGCGAGGTCGGGCGACCGGTCCAGCTGACCTGGCCGCGCGTCCAGGAATTCCAGTCGCTCCCGGTACGCCCGGCGATCAGCGCCCGGCTGGAAGCGGGTTTCGAACCGGCGAGTGGCGGGCGGATCGCGGCTTGGCGCGCGCGGCTGGCCATGCCGTCAGCCATGCGCGAATTTGGCCTCCGCCTGTTCGACAACAAGACACCGCAGGCGGCGATCGAGCATGCCGCGGGCGGCGCCGATGCGCTCGCCTGCGAGGGCGCGGTACCACCCTATGCCATCGCCAATGTGGCGATCGATCACGTACCCGTGAGCATACCCATCCCGAGCGGGCGGCTGCGCGGCAATGCCCTGGCCTACACCGCCTTCTTCATCGAGAGCTTCATCGACGAACTGGCCGAGCGCGCCGGTCGAGACCCCTTCCTCTATCGCATGGAAATGCTCGGCAAGAGCCCACGCATGGCCGATTGCCTGCGTCGCGCGACGCGGCTGGCAGGCTGGGACGGTGGCCGCCGTGGGACCGGGCAGGGCCTCGCGATGGTTCGTGTCGGGTCCCGCGACGATGGCGGGAGGATCGCCTGTGTTGCGCAGGCGACGCTGGCCGAGGGCGGGGTGCGCGTGACAAAACTGCATGCAGCGGTCGATATCGGACGGATCGTCAATCACGACATCGCGCGTCAGCAGATCGAGGGCGGGCTGATCTTCGGCCTTTCGCTCGCGACCGGATCGAGTATCGCTTACGAAGACGGCAAGCCCGTACCCAACACGCTGGCCGGCCTGTCGCTGCCGACGCTCGCCGACTGTCCCGAGATGGTGATCGAATTCCTCCCGAGCGAGGCAGAGCCTTGCGATCCTGGAGAGCTCGGAGTGGCCGTCGCCGCGCCGGCAATCGCGAATGCTCTTTACTCTGCCACCGGCGTGCGCTTTCGCCGCCTGCCATTGCTTTCGGAGGGCCTATGACCTGGCAGACGCAGAATCCACCGACCGACCACCCACTAGTGGCATCGGGGCGCGTCGGCGTGCTGATCGTCAATCTCGGCACGCCCGACGCGCCCGAGCCGGGGCCGGTGAAGCGCTATCTCGCCGAATTCCTGTCGGATCGCCGGGTGGTCGAACTGCCGCCGCTGCTGTGGCAGCCGATCCTGCGCGGCATCATCCTCAATACGCGCCCGAAGCAAAGCGCGCATGCCTACAGCCAGGTGTGGACCGAGCAGGGCTCGCCGCTGGCGGCGATCACGCGCGCGCAGGCCGAGGCGATGCAGGCGCGTCTCGGGACCGAGGTCATGGTCGACTGGGCGATGCGCTATGGCACACCGTCGATCCCCGAGCGGATCCAGACACTGATGGACGCCGGGTGCGAGCGCATCCTGCTCGCCCCGCTCTACCCGCAATACAGCGCGGCGACGACCGCCACCGTTGTGGACAAGGCTGCGGACAAGCTGCGGACAATGCGTTGGCAACCCGCGCTGCGCACGCTGCCGCAATATCACGACGACCCCGCCTATATCGACGCGCTGGCGGAGGATCTCGCGCGCCAGCTCGATGCGCTTAGCTTCACCCCCGAGCTGCTGCTGCTGAGCTTCCACGGCATGCCCGAGCGCACGCTGCATCTCGGCGATCCCTACCATTGCCACTGCCGCAAGACCGCGCGGCTGGTCGAGGAAAGGCTTGCGCGCCCCGGTCTGCGGCTGCGCACCAGCTTCCAGTCGCGCTTCGGCCGCGCCAAATGGCTCGAGCCGGCGACCGATGCGGTGATCGAGGAGGAAGCAAAGGCCGGCACGAAACGCCTGGCCATCGCCGCGCCGGGCTTTTCTGCCGACTGCCTCGAGACGCTCGAGGAGCTGGCGATCCAGGGCCGCGAGCAGTTCACCGAGGCAGGGGGCGAGCATTTCGCCGCACTGTCCTGCCTCAACACATCGGACGCCGGCCTCGCGATGCTGGAGACGCTTCTGCGGCGCGAATTGGCAGGCTGGATTCCGGGCTAGGAATTACTTACACTGCGGTAAGTTGTCAGGAGCTACCGATGGCCACGCTTGCCGCCCACCAGCCGACCGAAACCTTGCCCACCCACTGGACCGAGGGCAATCCCGACGCGGATGCGCTGGCGCATATCCCGGGCGAGAAGGGCTGGCCGCTGGTCGGCAACACTTTCAGGATGCTCGCCGATCCGCATGGCATGGCCAGGGCGATGGTCGAGAAATACGGCAAGGTCTACAAGAACCGGGCCTTCGGCGGCTGGAACGTCGCCCTGATCGGCGCCGATGCCAACGAGCTCGTGCTGTTCGACCGCGAGAAGCTGTTCTCCTCCGAACAGGGCTGGGGGCCGATCCTCGACCAGCTCTTCCCGCGCGGGCTGATGCTGATGGATTTCGACCATCACCGCGCCGACCGCCGCGCGCTGTCGATCGCCTTCAAGCCGGGCCCGATGCGGCACTATGCCGACGCGCTCAACCGCGGGATCGCCCGGCAGGTCGAGCAATGGGGCGCGGGCGAGATGCGCTTCTATCCGGCGATCAAGGCACTGACGCTCGACCTCGCCGCGGACAGTTTCATCGGCATCCCCTGGGGGCCCGAGGCGGACAAGATCAACCGCGCCTTCGTCGACATGGTCCAGGCCAGCGTCGCCCCGGTGCGCAAGCCGCTGCCCTTCACCCAGATGAAAAAGGGCGTCGACGGGCGCGCCTTCCTGGTCGACTATTTCACGCAGGAAACGCATCGCCGCCGCGCCGAGGGCGGCGGGCAGGACATGTTCAGCCAGTTCGCCACCGCCGAATATGACGACGGTAGCCTGATGCCGGTCGACGAGGTGGTCGATCACATGAACTTCCTGATGATGGCGGCGCACGACACCATCACCTCCTCCGCCACCTCGCTGCTGTGGCTGCTCGCCAAGCATCCCGAGTGGCAGGAAAGGCTGCGCGACGAGGTCGACGCGGTCACCGGCGGCGCCGATTCACAGGGCAAGCCGCGCGATCTCGCCTATGAGGACCTCGGCAAGCTCGAGCTCACCGAAATGGCTTTCAAGGAGGCCTTGCGCTTCATCCCGCCGGTGCCCTCGATGCCGCGCCGCGCGCTGCGCGATTTCGAATTCGGCGGCTATCGGATTCCCGCGGGCACGCCGGTCGGCATCAACATCCACTGGACCCACCACAGCGACGAATATTGGGACGAGCCCGAAAAGTTCGATCCGCTGCGCTTCACCCCCGACAAGGTGAAGGCGCGGCACAAATACGCCTGGGTCCCTTTCGGCGGCGGCGCGCATATGTGCCTCGGCCTGCACTTCGCCTACATGCAGGTGAAGATCCTGATGGCGCAGCTCCTGCCGCGCTACCGGGTCGAGCTGGTCGACGGCGATCCCGAATGGCAGGCCTGGCCGATCCCCAAGCCCAGGGACGGGCTGAAGATCGCGCTCAAGCCGCTCTAGAAAGACCGAACCGAAGGTGAGGCAAGGCCGACCGGTCGCCCGAGCCTATGCGAGGAAGCCAAGCCGCACGGATGTGCGGCGCCCGGCGTTTGAGGGCGCAAACAGGACTCGCCTAGAAATCCACCGCGATGCCGTCCCTCACCCAGTCGCCGTAGCGGGTCGGGCTGAGTTCTTCCTCGTCCTCGCTCTTCCTCGGCTCGGGCGGAGGATCGTTGGTCCAATGCGAAGGCTTGTCGAAGCCCTGGGGGCGTTTGGTCGCGCGCTCGGTCATGCAGCCAAGATGATGGCGCTGGCGGCTTTGCGCAAGGGCGGGTAAGGCGCGCGGCCAATGGCCCAACCCCAAGGTATCCACGCGCGCCGGGCGGCGCTGCGCCTGCTCGATGCGGTCCTCCGCCGCGGCGAGACGCTCGACATCGGCTTCGCCGGTGCGACCAAGGACGTGCGCAAGTTCGAGGACAAGGCGCTCGCCCGCGCCATCGCCAGCGAGGTATTGCGCTGGCTGGTCGATCTCGATGCACTGATCGATAGCGCGACGAGGAAGCCGCTGCCCGCCGATGCCAAGGCGCGGCAGGTACTGCGGATGATGCTGGCGCAATGGCTGCGCCTCGGCACGCCGCCGCATGCGGTGGTTGCGACCGGGCTCGACCTGCTCGCGGGTGGTCCGCGCAGACTTGCGCATGGCGTGTTCTCGACACTGACGAAGCGCGAGGTTGCGCTGCCCGAGGTGCCGAACCTGCCGGCCGAGGTCGCGGCGCGCTGGGGCGGTCATGCTCCGGTGATCGCCGCGGGCCTCGCCGAACCGCCGCCGCTCGATCTCACGCTCCGCGACCCGTCCGAAACCGAGCACTGGCAGGTCCAGCTCTCCGCCGATAGCCTGATGCAAGGCCACCTGCGCCTGCCGCGCGGCGCGAATGTCGAGACGCTGCCGGGATTCGTCGAGGGTGCTTGGTGGGTACAGGATCTCGCGGCTTCGCTGCCCGCGCGCCTGCTGGGACCAGGCGAGGGACGCCACGTGCTCGACCTCTGCGCCGCGCCCGGCGGCAAGACGCTGCAATTGGCTGCGCAGGGCTGGCAAGTCACCGCGCTCGACATTTCCAAGCGCCGCCTCGACCTGCTCAAGGCCAATCTCAAACGTACAGGATTGAAGGCCGGAACGGTCCGCGCCGACGCTCTCAAATGGGAGCCGAAACACCAGTTCGATGCGATCCTGCTCGACGCGCCCTGTACCGCCACGGGCACCGCACGCCGCCATCCCGACGTGCTCCACCGCATCGGCGCGCGCCAGATAGAGGACATGGCCGAGCTGCAGGCGGCGCTGCTTGAACGCGCGGCTGGTTGGCTGAAGCCCGGCGGGACCCTGGTCTACGCCACCTGCTCGCTGGAGCGCGAAGAGGGCGAGGACCAGGCCGCTGCCATCGAGCTTCCCGTCGCGCCGGTCCTGCCCGGCGAACTGCCGCAGGGCCTCGCCCCCACGCCCGAGGGCTGGCTGCGCACCGACCCCGGCATGCTCGCCGAACCGGGTGGGCTCGACGGCTTCTTCATCGCGCGCTGGAAGAAGGAGCCCGCAGCCGGATAATCAGCGTTTGGCGCGGATCGAAGCCGTCGGGATGAATTCCTCGGGCACGAGCCGTGCATATCGTTCGAAGGCGGCTCTCAGTTCGGCACTCGTGTCGAGCAGGTCCCGCTGCTCCGGCAGCTGCGAGGGTGTATAGAACAAGTCGAAGGCGCTCGGTTGCAGGGCACTGACCACCCCCGCGCGGTACCGCTCGTCGCGGATGCCTTCGAGAAGCAACGCGGTCGCTTCGCCTGGCGCGCCGGCACATTGCAGGGCTTGTGCGGCGAGCGGGTAGAACTCTGCCGCGTTCTCGCGCAGATAGGCGAGGTCGGGGGCGATCTCATCGCTCCGGCCAAGGGCCATCAGGGCGCAGACATGATCGCGTGCCACGATCATGCGGGCATAGGGGGATCCCCACTTCGCCGCGACTGTGCGGGCCAGCCCGGCAGCCTCGAGCCCTTCCTCCCACCGTTCCTGCCCGACCAGGCGTGAGGCGCGATTGATCACGAAATTGACCACCCACGGATGCTCTTCGGGATCGAGCTCGGCGAGTTGGTCGAATATCGCGTCTGCCTTCTTGCGGCGACCAAGCGCGTCGTTCGCGTAGGCTTCGATGTTCAGGGCCCAGCCGTCCCCTTCTTCGATCGACTCCATGGCCCCTTCGCGCTCTCGCCATTGCTGGGCGAGCGCGATCGCTTCCTCGAACCGGCCGGCAAAGTGCAGGGCATGCGCCGCGTCGGAGAAGCGGTCGCGATCCTCGGAATGGTTTTCCAGCCGGCCCAGCGCCCAGAATGCATATTCGTCGGTGATCCGGTCGAGATGAGGGCCGGCGCGTTCGGCCACGAGCGGCCAGACCGGTTCGTACTTGCGGCTGGCGAGGAGGTCGACGTAAGTCGACGGATATCGGATCGTCGCCAGCAGCTGCGGGGCCATATCGGTACGACCCTGTCTGATCGCTGCCTCAAGCGCGTTTCTCGACACCCCACCTTGAAGGTCGGCGGGGAGAATGCTCAAGCGACGGCTGTCGATCCATTCGAGCATCAGGTCGTCGAAGGCGTCACTCGCGCCCTGAGTGTTGATCATCCTCGCGCCCTGCCAGAATCGTTCTGGATCGAACTCGCTGAGTTGCTTGTCGTCGAGCGCGCGCAGGCGCGAAAGATATTCGGTCGCATCATTGGAGCGGAATGCGAAATAGAAGCCGAGATTGCTGAAGTCGTTCTCGGGCCAGTGGTTTTCTAGCTGCTTGAGCTTGACGAGCCCTGCTTCGTATTCGCCCTCGACATCGTCGCAGAACGCGCCCGACAAGAGTTCACCACGAATGAAGAACGGGTTTTCGGGCAAGCGCCTTGCCAGCTCTCCGAATAGTGGCACGCCGAGCTCGCAGGGTCGTTCGAGCCAGGGATCGTCCTTGTCCCCGACCTTCGCCTTCAACTCCTCGCCACTCTTCGATTCCGCGTCATAGAACTGTTCCGCTTCCGCGGTTTCCTGTGCAGATAGCGAACTTGCCCACAGCAGTGCGGCGGCAAAGATGATTTTCATGGAACGACCCCCCGTTTGAACTTCTGTTCTTGACAAGTAGGGCCGCGATTACAAGCCATTTTTCCGGACCGACTTCAACTATTTGGCGGTCTTGGTTCTATTCGATAGTCGATCCGCGTGCAGTCTCGGCCAGACTGACGCAATTGCATCGAGACGAAGTCGTTCTCGCCACCTGTCCGTTCGATCTCGAACGGCACGCCCAGTTCGACATAGCGATCGAAGCGCATCTCGGCCTTGGTCACGCGGAAGGGGGCGCCGCCGCGCAGCAGGCTGACGAACTGCCGGGCGACCTCGGCAAGGTGCGCCGAGTTCACATGGTCGCCCGAACCGTCGAGCCAGGGATGGGCGGGTGGCATGGCGTTCTCGGCATCGAGCAGGCCGGTCGCCCGGGCTCCGTCGAGTGGGCCGAGGAAGGCGAATTCGCCGTCGTCGAGGCCGAGCACTTCGGGATCGGCATAGTCAAAGTTGGCCGACGCGATCTTAGCCGACGCCCCCTTCGCCTCGCTGCGCCACTTTTCGAAATCGCGCGTGCGGAACACCACGCCGCGCCCGTCGAGGCGACAGACGAGCGCATCCTCTGCATCGAAGAGATGGACCGAGAAGCTTTCCTTCCCCTCGATCCGCACGCGCTCGTAACGCCCCCTCGCCATGCGGCCGACCCCCGGATCGCCACAGGCCCAGCGGGTCCAGGTCAGCGCGGACCATTTGTCCGGGTCCCAGCCGCCCAGCGCCATGGCGCTTTCGACGCTCAGCCAGTAGCTCGCCGCCTGGATCGCGCCGGGATGGTGCGGGCCGATCGCCGTCCACGGCCAGGCCTGCGTGTCCTGCGAACAGGCGAACTCGACCCTGCCGTCGCCATGGACGACATGGTCGGATGTGAAGGCCTTGCGGTGTGCTCCCGGCATGCGCGCGAGAATTGCAGAGCACGCGCTTTCCTACAATGGCACCGCCGTGCGATATTTGCGCCATGCCGCATGGTCGATCCGCACACCCGCTGCCTCTCCATCAGGAGGTTGCGTGCGGGCCCGGCTCTTTTTTCGCAATGGACCGTGTAACAGGCGGTCCATGTGCATGGACTGTCGAGGGGAAATCCTTCCCCTCTCCTGCACCGGCGGAAGCCGAATCAGGCGTCGTCCTTGAGGTATTTCTGGAAGCTCTTGCGCAGCTTCATCAGCTTGGGAGGGATGACCGCGAGGCAGTAGGGATTGCGCTGGCCTTCGCCTTCCCAATACTCCTGGTGGTAATCCTCGGCCGGATACCATTCGCCGGTTTCGACGGTGGTCACCGCTTCCTGACCCGGATGCTCGTCGTTCCAGCGCGCGATGGCGGCCTTCGCCTCCGCTTCCTGCCCTTCGAGCGGGAAGATCGCGCTGCGGTATTGCGTGCCGACGTCGTTGCCCTGCCGGTTCAACTGGGTCGGATCGTGCGTGCCCATGAAGACGTCGTAGAGCTGGGCGAGGCTGATCCGCTCGTCGTCGAAGGTCACGCGCACGCCCTCAGCATGGCCGGTGTCGCCGGTGCAGACCTCCTTGTAGGTCGGGTGCGCCTTGTGCCCGCCGATATAGCCGCTCTCGACGCCGTCGACGCCGATCACGTCCTTCATCACCGCCTCGGTGCACCAGAAGCACCCGCCGGCAACGATCGCCTGCTGTTTAGCCATGTCACTCGATCTCCTTTGCGCGGAACAGATAGGGAGCCGCTTCGTCCTTGTCATGCGTGCCCGCGCAACTATTGCTGTCAGGGTACAAACAGGGGAGAAATCAATGCGTAGATCGATTACCGCCGCGTTGGCTGGCGCAGCGCTTGCCACCATGGCAACACCCGCTGTCGCGCAGGAGGGCAATTCGACCCGCCAGGTGCTCGGCCGCATTCTCGATGTCATCCTGGGACCCGACGAACAGGCCCAACCCGACGATGCAGCGGCGCCCGTCGTCGCCCCGGTGTCGATGGACCAGGTGCTTGCCGCCCCGACCCGCAACGAGGACCGGGCACGCGACGAGTGGCGTCACCCCGCCGAAACGCTCGGCTTCTTCCGGGTTCAGCCCGGCCAGACCGTGGTCGACTACATGCCGGCGAGCGGCTGGTACACGCGTGTACTCGTCCCCTATCTCGGTTCGCAGGGCCTCTACATCGGCCTCACCCCCGATCCCGCCGCCGCCGACGCAGAGCGGTTCGAGACCTATTTCGGCGGCCTTCCGGGGAAGTTCCGCGAAGCCGCGCCCGGATGGGGCCTGACCGGCGCGCCGATGGCGGTCTATGGCTCGCAGGACCTGCCGGAGGAACTGAAGGGCCAGGTTGATCGCGTGCTGATCTTCCGCGAGATGCACAATCTGCTCCGCTCCGGCGCGATGTACACAGAACTCTCGCGCATCCGCGGCCTGCTCAAACCCGACGGGATGGTCGGCATCGTCCAGCATCGCGCCAAGGAGAGTGCTCCCGCCGATTACACGCTGGGCGGGAACGGCTATCTGCGCGAAACGGATGTCATCGCGCTGATGCGCGCGCACGGGTTCGAACTCGTCGACAGCAGCACGATCAATTCCAATCCGCGCGATCCGGCGAACTGGGAAGGCGGCGTCTGGGTGATGCCTCCCGGCCTGAGCGGAGACGATGCCATGGACGCGCGCACGCGCGATCTGGGCGAATCCGACCGGATGACGCTGCTCTTCCGCAAGCGCTGATCCGTCAGCCAGCGTTCATGCCCCGGTGAGCATTCCCTCGATGTAACACTATCACATAGAGGGAATGCTCGATGAAACCTGTCTATCTCCTTCTCGTCGCGCCGCTCGCGCTCGCGGCCTGCACCGACCGTGCCGACGAGGCGCGCGGGGTCGACCACGGCGAGACGCTGCTCTCGGTCAGCGCCAGTGGGCAGGCCGAAAGCCGCCCCGACCGCGCCCAGTTCCAGGCGGGAGTCGAAACCTGGGCCCGATCGGCCAGGGAAGCGAGCAAGGCCAATCAGGACAAGATCGCCGAGATCGTCGTGGCGCTGCGCGAACTGGGCGTCGAGGAAAAGGACATCCAGACCCGCGCGGTCAGCGTCCAGCGAATCAACTGGGGCGACCGCAAGGGCCAGTTCCAGGCCGGCAACGTCGTCGAGGTGACGATGCGCGATCCGGCCAGGGCCGGTGCTGCGGTGACCGCGGTCACCGAAGCCGGGGCCAACATCGTGTCGGGCCCGAACCTGTCGATGACCGATCCCGAGGCGACCGCCAACCTCGCCTATGCCGACGCTTACAAGGCGGCGCGGAAGCGGGCCGAGGTCTATGCCGAAGCCGCGGGAATGGAAGTAAGCCGGGTGCTCTACATCCGCGACGCCGGGGGGCAGCAGGGCCAGACCTGGTTGCGCGGCGCCGATGCAATGAACGAAAGCGCGGCGATCCGGACGCAGGCGGTGGCGCCGCCTCCGCCGCCCGTCAGCATGCCCATGCCCGAACAGGGCTCGCCCTCGATGATGGTCGGGACCACGCGCAGCGACGTCTATATCCAGGTGGACTTCGCCCTGCGGGAGAAATAGTGCGGAGCGCATGAGAGACCTGACCGTAGCCGTTCTGCAGCTGTCGCTCGCCCGCAAGGAGGCGGCGGACAATATCGCGGCCGTTTCCGCACTCGTCGAAGAGGCTGCCGGGAAGGGTGCGCAGGTCATCCTGCCGCCCGAACTCTTCGCGGGCGAATACTTCTGCCGCGAGGAGGAGGAGGACCTCTTCTCTTTGGCGCACCCGACAGCCGACAGCCCGAGTGTGCAGGCGATGCAGGACCTCGCGAAGAAGCTCGGCGTGGCGATACCGACCAGCTTCTTCGAGCGCGACGGACACCACTACTACAACACGCTCGCCATGGTCGGACCCGATGGCGAACTGATGGGCACCTATCGCAAGAGCCACATTCCCGACGGTCCGGGCTACGAAGAGAAGTACTACTTCCGCCCGGGCAACGACGGGTTCAAGGTATGGGATGTCTTCGGCGCGCGCATCGGCGTCGGTATCTGCTGGGACCAGTGGTACCCCGAATGCGCGCGCGTGATGGCTTTGCAGGGCGCCGAAGTGCTGTTCTATCCGACCGCGATCGGCTCCGAGCCCTATGACGCCGATCTCGACACCAGCCGCATGTGGCGCCGCGCGATGATCGGCCATGCGGTGTCGAACTGCATGCCCGTCTGCGCCGCCAACCGGATCGGCCATGAAGGGCCGGCCGACCGGCAGCAGAGCTTCTACGGGCACAGCTTCATCTCGGACGAATGGGGCGACCTGACCGAGGAATTCGGCGCCTCGGACAGCGGCGCGCTGATCGCGACGCTCGATCTCGACCGCGCGGCCAAGCACCGCGCGGGGATGGGCTTCTTCCGCGATCGCCGGCCGCAGCTCTACGGGCGCATCGCCGAGGATTTCTGAGCTTGGCAGGGGGCATCGATCAGAACCAGCTCGACGCCCTCTTTACCGCCGCGCTCGAGGCGGCAGTCGCCCGGATCGAGAAGGACGGGACCTTCTTCCCGCTGCTGTTCGAGCTGCGCGTGACCGGCTCGATCCAGAATGTCGCCGTGCTCGAGAGCGGTGCCATCGACGGCCAGCAGACCGTGCTAGACCGGTTCGCCGAAGTGCTGCGGTCGCGCATTGCCGAAGGGCTGGTCGCCGCTGCCGCGATCGTCGTCCACCGCCAGACCGAAGACATGGTCGAAGTGCAGCTGCGCGCGACCAATTACTCCGCGAACGTCTTCGCCCCCTACGGCATGGAAACCAGCGGCTTCCTGGCGCGCAAACGCCAGCTATCGCTGGGCGCCTTCATCGTCCGACCGGCGCCCAACGAGATATTCTAGTCTCCGGCCAGTTCCTTGAGCACGATGCTCCAGTGGTCGAGCCCGGCATAGAAGGCGTCGACCCGCATACGCTCGTTGAGCCCGTGGGCGTAGATATCCTGCGAGCGGCTGGCGCCCGCGCCGATGGCGATGGTGTCATAGCCCAGCGCCCGGTAATGCATGCCGTCGGTCCCGCCAGAGGACATCGTCGGGACCATAGGGATGGGCCTGCCGAAGCGCGCGGCCAGCGATTTGGCGAGCGCCTCGCGGACCTCATCGGGGAAGCTGCTCATGGCGCTTTCGGTCGCCTCGGCGCGCTGCGTCACGCTGATCGCCTCATTGCCGATCGCCTGTTCGAGCGCGGCCTTAACGCTCTCGACCCCCTCGCCGGGGAAGACGCGGCAATTGACCGTGGCTGTGGCCGATTGCGGCAGGGCGTTCTCGGCATGGCCGGCCTTCAGCATTGTCGCGACGCAGGTCGTGCGCAGCGTGCCGACGAAGCCCGGATCGGCGCTGATCGTCGCGATAGCCGCAGCATCGGCGGGATCGGCGGCAAAGGCGCGCATCGCCGCGCCGAGCTCTCCGGGAATGCTCTGGCCCATGGCGGCGAAATAGCTGCGCGTCAGCTCGCTCTCGCGCACCGGAAAGGCATGCTGTGAGATCCGCGTCAGCGCTGCGGCGAGATCGTAGATCGCATTGTCGGGGCGCGGGCGCGAGGAATGGCCGCCCGGATTGGCCGCAGTGATGTCGAAGGTGACATAGGTCTTTTCGGCCAGCTGGACCTGCTGCGCGATGGGCGAGAAATCATCGGCGAGCCCGATCCCTCCCGCATCCGAATTGAGGACATAGGCCGGGTCGACATTCTCGGCGACCCACTTGGCCTGCGCGCGGGTCGAGATCATCCCGGTCTCTTCGTCGCCCGAGAAGGCGAGATAGAGATCGCGGTTGGGCATCCAGCCTTCCTCCTTCAGCCGGATGAAGGTGCCGGTGAGATTGGCGACACCGTATTTGTTGTCCTGCGTCCCGCGACCGAAGAAATAGCCGTCCTCCTCGACCAGCGTGAAGGGATCGCGCTCCCAGTCTTCGGGCAGCGCGTCGACCACATCCATATGCGCGAGCAGGACGATCGGCTTCTCGCCCGAGGAGCCGTCGCCGCGATAGCGCACGATCAACCCCTGCGTGGCATTGCCATTGCTGTCGTAGTCGGTGACCATCAGGTCTTCCTCGGCGAAACCCGCCTCGGCCAGCCGCCCCTTGAGATAGGCGACTTCGTCGTCGACCTGTTCCTGACCTGCGGCGCTGCGGAAAGCGATGATGTCGCGGTAGATGTCGCGTACGCGCTGCTCGTGCGGGGTGAGGTCTCGCGTCGCGGTATCCTGCGCCGCTGCCTGTCCCGTTATCGCCAGCGCACCCGCCAGCAGAATTGCCTTCACCTTCATGCCCCGCCGCTCCCGTTTGGCTGTTTGTCGTGCGGAGGCTAGGGCGGGGGCATGACCGAGGCAAGCACGCATCGCTACCTGATCGCACTGGGCTCGAACCGGCGGCTGCCGGGCGTGGGAAACCCGCGCGCGGTGCTCGATGCGGCGGTCGCGGCGCTGGCGGAAGAGGGCTGGCAGGTCGAGGCAGTCTCGCGCTGGATCGACAGCCGACCGCTCGGTCCATCTCTGCGCCGCTATGCCAATGGCGCCGCGCTGATCGCGGGAGATCTCGATCCGCCCGAGACGCTGGAAAGCCTCAAGGCGATCGAGCAGGCGTTTGGACGCGAGCGGCGGGGGCAGCGCTGGCGCTCGCGCACGCTCGATCTCGACATCGTGCTGTGGAGCGGCGGGGCGTGGCATTCGCCGGAGCTGGCGATCCCGCACCCGGCATTCCGCGAGCGCGATTTCGTGCTCCGTCCGGCTGCGCAGATCGCCCCGCACTGGCACGATCCGGTGACGCGATTGACCGTGCGCCAGCTGTGGCGGCGGGCCGAACGGCGTGCATGACGGGATAGCCGCAACAGCCGCTTGACCACCCGCGACGGCGCCCCTAGGTGGCACGCCGTGGTCGGGCCGTTAGCTCAGTCGGTAGAGCAACTGACTTTTAATCAGTAGGTCGCTGGTTCGAACCCAGCACGGCTCACCACCACCTTTTTCGCCCCGAGGCCGGTGCGCCGGCACCCACCGTCCGGAGCATTGCCCATGAAGACCCGCGCCGCCGTCGCCTTCGCCCCGAAACAGCCGCTCGAAATCGTCGAGCTCGACCTCGAAGGGCCCAAGGCGGGCGAAGTGCTGGTCGAGATCATGGCCACCGGCATCTGCCACACCGACGCCTATACGCTCGACGGGCTCGACAGCGAGGGCATTTTCCCCAGCGTGCTCGGCCACGAAGGCGCCGGAATCGTCCGTGAAGTCGGCGCAGGCGTCACCAGCGTGAAACCCGGCGACCACGTGATCCCGCTCTACACCCCCGAATGCCGCCAGTGTAAGTCGTGCCTCAGCGGCAAGACCAACCTGTGCACCGCCATCAGGGCGACACAGGGCAAGGGACTGATGCCCGACGGGACCACGCGCTTTTCCTACAAGGGCGAGCCGATCTTCCATTACATGGGTTGCTCGACCTTCTCGAACTTCACCGTCCTGCCCGAAATCGCGGTCGCCAAGATCCGCGAGGACGCGCCCTTCCAGACCAGCTGCTATATCGGCTGCGGCGTCACCACCGGGGTCGGCGCGGTGACCAACACCGCCAAGGTGCAAGTCGGCGACAATGTCGTGGTCTTCGGCCTCGGCGGCATCGGCCTCAACGTCATCCAGGGCGCGCGGCTCGCCGGTGCGAACATGATCGTCGGCATCGACATCAACCCGGATCGCGAGGAATGGGGCCGCAAGTTCGGCATGACCCACTTTCTCAACACCAAGGGCATGAGCCGCGACGAGGTGGTCGCCAAGGTGGTCGAGATGACCGATGGCGGGGCGGACTATACCTTCGATTGCACGGGCAACACCGAAGTCATGCGTACCGCGCTCGAGGCCTGTCACCGCGGCTGGGGCACGAGCATCATCATCGGCGTGGCCGAAGCGGGCAAGGAAATCGCGACGCGGCCCTTTCAGCTGGTGACCGGTCGTAACTGGCGGGGCACGGCCTTTGGCGGGGCCAAGGGCCGGACCGACGTGCCCAAGATCGTCGACTGGTACATGGACGGGAAGATCGAGATCGACCCGATGATCACCCATGTTCTCAGCCTGGAAGAAATCAACAAGGGGTTCGACCTTATGCATGCAGGCGAAAGCATCCGCAGCGTGGTGGTGTTCTGATGGCGGGCAAACTCTATCCCGATGCCGCCGCCGCGCTCGAAGGCGTGCTGCGCGACGACATGTTGATCGCCAGCGGCGGTTTCGGCCTCTGCGGCATTCCCGAGCGCCTGCTCACCGCGATCCGCGACAGCGGCGTGAAGGGCCTGACCTTCGCCAGCAACAATGCCGGGATCGACAACGAAGGCATCGGCATGCTGTTGCGCACGCAGCAGGTGAAGAAGATGATCTCTTCCTATGTCGGCGAGAACAAGGAATTCGAACGCCAGTTCTTGTCCGGCGAGCTCGAGGTCGAGTTCTGCCCGCAGGGCACGCTCGCCGAGCGCATGCGCGCGGGCGGCGCGGGCATTCCCGGCTTCTATACCAAGACGGGCGTCGGCACGCAGGTCGCCGAAGGCAAGGAGCACAAGGAGTTCGCCAATCGAGACGGGGTTATGGAGACCTACATCCTCGAACGCGGCATCTTCGCCGACCTCGCCATCGTCAAGGCGTGGAAGGCCGACGAGACGGGTAACCTCGTGTTCCGCAAGACCGCGCGCAATTTCAACCTGCCCGCCGCGACCTGCGGCAAGGTCTGCGTGGTCGAGGTGGAAGAGATCGTGCCCACCGGCAGCCTCGATCCCGACTGCATCCACCTGCCGGGCGTCTACGTCCAGCGGATGATCGTTGGCGCGCCCTACGACAAGAAGATCGAATTCACGACGACCCGCGAAAGGGAGGCGGCATAATGAGCTGGGATCGCAACCAGATGGCCGCCCGCGCGGCCAAGGAGCTGGAAGACGGCTATTACGTCAATCTCGGCATCGGCATCCCGACGTTGGTCGCCAACCACATTCCAGAAGGCATGCATGTCACGCTGCAGAGCGAGAACGGCATGCTCGGCATCGGGCCGTTTCCCTATCCCGACGAGGTCGACGCCGACCTGATCAACGCGGGCAAGCAGACCATCAGCGAACTGCCGCACAGCGCCTATTTCGACAGCGCGGCGAGCTTCGCGATGATCCGGGGCGGACATATCGACCTGACCGTGCTCGGCGCCATGGAAGTCGCGCAGAATGGCGACATCGCCAACTGGATGATCCCGGGCAAGATGATCAAGGGCATGGGCGGCGCCATGGACCTCGTCGCCGGCGTGAAGAAGATCATCGTGGTGATGGAACACACCGCCAAGGACGGCAGCCCCAAGTTCATCCCCGAATGCACGCTGCCGCTGACGGGACAGAACGTGGTCGACATGATCATCACCGATCTCGCAGTGTTCCACCGCCCCGACCACGACAGCCCGTTCCGCTTGATCGAGCTGGCACCGGGCGTGACGACCGAGGAGGTGGCCGAAAAGACCACCGCTGCCTACGAGATCGCGCTCTGAACATGGCAGTGGCGCTGGAGACGGTCGAGGAGCATCGCAGCCACGGCGGCGTGCAGGGCGTCTATCGCCACGCCTCGTCCAGCACCGGCACGGAGATGATCTTCTCGGTCTTCGTGCCCGAGCATGCGGAGGGCGCCAGGCTGCCCGTGCTGTGGTTCCTCTCGGGCCTCACCTGCACGCATGCGAACGTCACCGAAAAGGGCGAGTATCGCGCCGCCTGCGCCGAGCACGGGGTGATCTTCGTCGCTCCCGACACCTCTCCCCGCGGCGAGGACGTGCCCGACCACGAGGCCTATGATTTCGGGCAGGGTGCGGGCTTCTACGTCGATGCGACGCAGGCGCCCTGGGCCAAGCATTTCCGTATGCGCAACTATGTCGAGCAGGAATTGCCCGCGCTGCTGGCGGAGCACTTCCCAGTCGACATGGACAGGCAGGGCATCACCGGCCATTCGATGGGTGGACATGGCGCGCTCACCGTGGGGTTGCGCAACCCCGACCGGTTCCGCTCGGTCAGTGCCTTCTCGCCGATCGTCAGCCCGCTCAATTGTCCGTGGGGTGAAAAGGCGCTGGGCGGCTATCTCGGCACCGACCGCGAGGCGTGGCGTGAATACGACGCCTGCGCGCTGATCGAGGACGGCGCGCGGATCGACGGGCTGCTCGTCGATCAGGGCACGGGAGACAATTTCCTCGAGGACCAGCTCAAGACAGAGCTCCTGGTCCAAGCCTGCGAAAGCGCCGGCATCCCCGGCGAAATCCGCATGCAGCCGGGTTACGACCATTCCTACTACTTCATCTCGACCTTCCTCGCCGAGCATGTCGCTTGGCATGCGGAGCGCCTGAAGCGCTAGACCAGAAGCTCGCCTGGGAAAGACGCGCGGTGCTCGTGCGTTGATGCCCCATGTTCGTCGACAACACCTGGCTCGATATCGCCCTCCGCGGCGTGCTTCTGTCCGCTGCCGCGATCGTCTGGATCGTGCTGCTGATCCGCATCAACGGGCTGCGCTCGCTGTCGAAGATGACGAATTTCGATTTCGTCATGACCGTGGCCCTGGGCAGCCTCGTCGCCGGCGCGGCGCAGGCGAGCGACTGGAAGGAGTTCGGGCAGACACTGATGGCGATGGGGGGGCTGTTCCTCGTCCAGTTCCTCGCGGCGCGGATCCGCAAGGCTTCAGACGCCGCGGAAGATGTCATGCAAAACGAGCCGGTCTTCCTCATGCGCGACGGCAAGTTCCTCGACGATGCGCTCGACAAGACCCGCGTGGCGAAAAGTGATCTCATCGCCAAACTGCGCGAGGCCAATGCGCTCGACCTGTCGTGCGTGCGCGCGGTCGTGCTCGAGACTACCGGCGACGTCTCGGTGCTGCACGGCGATGGTCTCGACGAGATCGTGATCGAAAACGTAAAGGAGCTCTAGCGCCGGTCGAGCCAGCGGGCGATTGCGACCCCGCCGGTGATCAGGAACGGTACCAGCACCAAGCTCAGCGCGACCTTGGCGATGACCTGGCCGATCAGCAGATTGGTGATGTCGAACTGGCCATAGAAGGCGAGCGTGATGAAGATCACCGAATCGATCGCCTGGCTCAGCGCCGAGGCAATTGCGCCGCGCGCCATCAGCGACAGCGTCGAGGCGCCGTCGGACGATCCTCGCAGCCGCGAGAAGATCCACACATTGAGCAGCAGCGAGACGATATAGGCGGCAGGGCCCGCCATCCACACGCGCCACAGCGTCGCATGGACATGCTCGAATGCGGCGAGGTCCTCGCCGCGGAATTCGACCATCTCGACCGAGGCGGGCAGCTTGAGCACGAGCTGCATCAGCAGTGAGGCGACGAGCAGCGGCACGAAGCCGAACCAGACCATCCGGTTGGCAATCTTTTCGCCGTAGAGCTGGGCAAGCGTGCTCGAGATCACCACCAGCAGCAGAAAGGCGAAAATGCCCGACTCGACCGCCAGTTCGGTCGGCCAGAGTTGCACCTGTTTGTAGGCCAGCACGCCCGCCAGAACGGTCATTCCGCCATAGAGCAGCGTGTATACGAACAGGCCCAGCGGCATGGCTGCGGCGGCGAGCCGGGTCTCGTTGGCGGGTTGTGTCATGGATCGGTCTCGTACAATTCGGGGACGGCTGGGCCGTCGGCTTGCGGTGAAAATTGACTAATGGGGCGGCGCAAGCAAGACAGCGGCTGATTTCATCCGCAACTTGTAGCCTCCGAAGGGAAGCCGATGCCGCCCATCCTGATCAATCTCGTCGGCGTGCTGGCGATCTTGCTGATTGCCTTCCTGCTGTCGACCGGCAAGCGCCGCATCAAGCTGCGCGTGGTCGGTGCAGCCTTCGCGCTGCAGGCACTGATGGCACTTCTGGTGCTGCGCACCCCGTGGGGCGTCGAGCTGATCCAGGCGCTCTCAAGCGGAGTGATCGCGCTGCTTTCCTATTCGAGAGTCGGCATCGAATCGGTCTTCGGGCCAATGGATGCCAATCCCTTCACCAACACTTTCGTCATCGCCGCACTGCCGGTGATCGTGTTCTTCGCGGCGATCGTTTCGATCCTCTATCACTGGGGCATCATGCAGCGGCTGGTGCGCTGGGTCGGCGGGGCGATCGGCTGGATCACCGGCATTAGCAAGGTCGAGGCACTGGGCAGCGCAGCGAACATCTTCGTCGGGCAGTCCGAAAGCCCGCTGGTGGTGCGGCCCTATCTCGCCGCGCTGACGCCGAGCCGGCTGTTTACGCTGATGAGCGTGGGCATGGCGGGCGTCGCGGGGACCATTCTCGCCGCCTATGCCAGCTTCATCGGGGCCGAGGCGGTCCCTTTCCTGCTCGCAGCCGCGTTCATGTCGGCACCAGGCGGGATCCTGATGGCCAAGATCATCATGCCCGACGACGAGAGCCTTTTGGCCCGAGATGCAGCTGAGATGGCCGGGATCGATCCCGAAGGAGAGATCGTCTTGCCGACTTCGCGCATCAGTGCGGAGGGGCCGGCGGCGCTGACCGAGAGCGGCAAGCCGCATGAGGTCGAGGTCGCCGAGACCTTCGAGGAAGGGCATCGCCCCGCCAATGTGATCGAGGCCGCCGCGCAGGGCACGCAGACCGGCATCAGGCTGGCGGTAGCCGTCGGCGCCATGGTGATGGTTTTCGTCGCGCTCGTCGCTCTCGCCAACGGCATCCTCGGCGGCATCGGCGGCTGGTTCGGCTATCCGGATATCAGCTTCCAGCAGCTGCTCGGCTTCGTCTTCGCGCCGGTGATGTATCTGATCGGCATTCCCTGGGAGCAGGCGGGTGCGGCGGGCGGGTTGTTCGGCACCAAGATCGTGCTCAACGAATTCGTCGCCTTCATCGATCTCGGTGCCATGGATGCGAGCACACTGTCCGACCGCAGCCGCGCGATCATCACCTTCGCGCTGTGCGGCTTCGCCAATTTCAGCTCGATCGCCATCCAGATGGCCGTCACCGGCGGACTTGCGCCAAATCAAAGACCTGTGATCGCCAAGCTGGGTATCCGCGCGCTGGCCGCGGGCAGCCTCGCCAATCTGATGAGCGCGGCGCTGGCGGGACTCTTCCTCCCGTACTAAAGGGCGCACCCATTATGACCGATTCGAACACCGATATTGCGGTTGTGTCGCTGGCACAGCCGCTTGAGAGCATTGCCGACGAGCTGGGCCGCAGCTTCGAGGAATACGGCTTTGCCGTCATCCGCGACCACGGCATTCCGCAGGAGCTGATCGACCGCGCGGAGACGCTGGCGAAGACCTTCTTCGCGCTGCCCGACGAGGTCAAGAAGGCCTATCACATCCCCGGCGGCGGCGGTGCCCGCGGCTACACGCCCTTCGGGACGGAGAAGGCCAAAGACGCCAAGGTCCACGATCTCAAGGAATTCTGGCACGTCGGACGTGAACTTCCCGAAGGCCACCCGCTCGCCGAATATATGGCCGACAATGTCTGGCCGAGCGAAGTCGAAGGCTTCCGCGAGATCTTCTCCGAGCTCTATTCTGCATTCGAAACCGCCGGTAGCCGGGTGCTCGAAGGCATCGCGCTCCACCTCGGTCTCGATCGCGATTTCTTCGCGCCTACAGTCGAAGACGGCAATTCGGTCATGCGCCTGCTGCGCTACCCGCCGCTCGAGGGCCAGGAGGCCGAAGGCGCGATCCGCGCTGCCGCGCATGGCGACATCAACACCATCACCCTGCTGCTCGGCGCGGAAGAGGCCGGTCTCGAACTGCTGACCGCGCAGGGTGAGTGGAAGGCGGTGGCGCCGCCCGAAGGGGCGCTGGTGGTCAATATCGGTGATATGCTCGACCGTCTGACCAACCATCGCCTCAAGTCGACCCAGCATCGCGTGGTCAACCCGCGCGGCGAGGCGGCTTATCGTGCGCGTTATTCGATGCCCTTCTTCCTTCACTTCCGGCCCGACTACGTGATCGAGACGCTTCCCTCCTGCATCGATCCCGCACACCCCGAGGATCATCCGGCGCCGATCAGCAGCCACGATTTCCTTCTCCAGCGGCTGCGCGAAATCAACCTCGCCTGACGATCGACGACGCCGATAGATCGGGTTTCGTGCGCGGGACCCGATTTTTCGGACTAGTTGCTATTTTGCAACGCAAATTTTCTCCTAAAAAACAGCAACTTTCTTGTGTTCGCTGCAGGTGCGTCTCGCGCCTGCAACATACGTCTTGATCTTGTCACAAAAAGGTCGCTTGGGCTCAGCGTCCTCCCGCCATTGGGAGTGGGCTCTCCAATTCCAGGCAACCTTTAACGAGACCGAAGGGATCATCTCGATGAAGTTCAAATACCTCTTGGCCGCCTCGGTGGTCAGCACCGCCAGCGCGATGGTCGCTGCTCCGGCCGCCGCACAGTCGACCGGTTCGGCCGACTTCGACAACGAAAACGTCATCATCGTTTCGGGCGCCCGCTCGACCGATGTCGGCGGTGTCGATATTCCCGAATCGCCCAAGGCGAAGGTCCAGATCGGCTCCGAGCTGATCAGCCGCCAGAACCCCGGCCAGACCATCAACGACACGCTGAACCTTGTCCCGGGCGTCAGTTTTACCAACAACGACCCCTTCGGTTCGCTGGGTGGCAGCTTCACCATCCGCGGCTTCTCGTCGGACCGTATCTCGCAGACCTTCGACGGCGTTCCGCTGAACGACTCGGGTAACTACGCGCTGTACACCAACCAGATGCTCGACCCCGAAATCATCGAGTATGCGACCGTCAGCCTCGGCTCGACCGACGTCGACAGCCCGACCGCTTCGGCCGCCGGCGGCACCATCAACATCCGTTCGAAGGTTCCCGACGACGAATTCGGCGTGCTGACCAGCATGACCTACGGCAACATCATCGCGCGCGGCAATCCGGGCGACCGCATGATGTATCGCTTCTTCGGCAAGATCGAGACCGGCGAAATCACCGCTGGCGGCCTCAAGGCCTACTTCACCGCCTCGCGCACCGAGAACGATTCGGTCTTCTCGAACTACGGCGGCGTCGACAAGCAGCAGTACAACGCCAAGATCTTCCAGCCGCTGGGCGACAATGGCGACTTCGTTTCGATCGCCGGTCACTACAACCAGAACCGCAACAATTTCAACGGCTCGCCGGCCTTCTTCGGCGGGATCGAAACCTACTCGATTCAGGAACCGGAAGATCGCTTCTACGATCTGTTCGACGGCACGCCGTGCACGGTCGACGTCCCGCAAGCGGGCGTTCAGGACGAGTACAATAGCTGCGGCACTCCGTTCGAGCGTCGTTACAATCCGTCGAACACCGGCAACATCCGCGGCAACTCGCGCTTCACTCTTGGCGACTCGCTGACCCTGACGGTCGATCCGAGCTTCCAGTACGTGAAGGCCAATGGCGGCGGCACCTCGATCGGCTTCGAAGGCTTCTCGCCCGATGGTTACACCGGCGGCATCTTCCAGACCGATCCGCGTAACCCGCAGCGCAACAGCCGCTCGACGCAGTACTACTTCTTCGGTGGCGTCGACCTCAACGGTGACGGCGATACGCTGGATTACGTCAACATCCTGTCGCCCAGCCACACGCAGACCCGTCGCTATGGCGTGATCGCCAACCTGATCTACGACATCGACGACAACAACCGCGTGCGTCTGGCCTACACCTTCGACCGCGCGCGTCACCGCCAGACCGGTACGGCAGGCAGCCTGCAGCTCAACGGCGAGCCGTTCGACGTCTTCCCGATCAACGACCCGCTGCTCGACATCAACGGTGTTGCCCCGCAGAAGCGTGACCGTCTCTCCTACGCTACGCTCAACCAGGTTTCGGCCGAGTACCGTGGCGAGTTCGGCGACCTCGTGGCCCAGATCGGTGTTCGCGCGCCGTTCTTCACCCGCGACCTCAACCAGTACTGCGTGACGACCGACACCTCGGGCAACGTGAACTGCATCAACGGTGCCACCGACATTGCAGACTATGTTGCTGCCAACCCTGGCTACCTCGCTCCGACTTCGGCGAAGTACAAGTACGACAAGCTGCTTCCGAACGTCGGTCTCACCTACACCTTTGGTGATGCCAGCGTCTTCGCAAGCTACGCCAAGAACCTGTCGGTTCCGGGAACGGACACTCTCTACGGTTCGCTGCTGGCCGGTGTCGCGCCGACCCCGGAAACGTCGGACTCGTTCGACCTTGGTCTGCGTTACCAGAGCGGCAACATCCAGGCCCAGGTTTCGGGTTGGTTCAACCGCTACAACAACCGTCTCGCATCGGCCTACGATCCGGTTCTCGACCGCACGGTTACCCGCAACCTCGGTACTGTCGACAAGTATGGCATCGACGGCAGCATCTCGTGGAAGCCGGCCGACCCGTTCCTGATCTACCTCTTCGGTTCGTACCTGAAGTCGGACATCAAGGACGACGTCCAGACGGGTGCGACCTCGTTCGCCGAAACCGCAGGCAAGCGCGAAGCCGGTGCCCCGAAGTACACCCTCGGTGCCCGCGTCCAGGCCGATCTCGGACCGGTCGAACTTGGTGCGCAAGTCAAGCGTACGGGCATGCGTTACCTCAACGACATCAACACGGTCGAGCTTCCGGGTTACACCGTTGCCGATCTCGATGCGCGCCTGTCGCTGGGTTACTTCGACGAAGACTTCGACAAGGCCTACTTCCAGGTCAACATCACTAACCTCTTCGACGAGGTCTACATCGGCTCGGCTTCGACCGGCCTGACGACCTCGGGCGGTTTCGTGAACATCGGCCCGCCGCGCGCGATCACCGCGTCGCTCGTCTGGGGCTTCTGATCATAAGAAGTTCCGGAGGAGACTCCGGAACGTGATCAACCTAGGGGCGGTCCTCTTCGCTGAGGGCCGCCCTCTTTCATGTCTTCCGACCGACCCACCGGAACAGGCAGGCGTGGATTCCCGTTGAACCGGAATGGATCAGCAGGTCACCCGTTACAGCCAGACGAAACCGCGGCCCAACCCATGGGTGCTCGCGCTCATCGTGCTGATCCATATCGCCCTGTTCTACGTCCTCGTCCGGGCACTCGCGCCGAGTGCGGTGGCGGGTGTCGAGCGCACAGTCGTGTCGGCCTTCACCGTCACCGTCTCCGCTCCCGAAGACGAACCAGAGCCGACCGCTCCCGAACCCGAGGGCGCGCAGGGCGATCCGGGTCGCGAAGCGGTACCCGACGCGGTGACTGCGCCCGAGCCCAAGCGCCGGATGCGCGAGGATCCCCCCGCGCCGCGCGCCTCGTCCACCGGAACCGCGAACAGTGCCGGGGCCACCGACCAGGGTCAGGGAACCGGCCGTTCCGGGCAGGGGGAGGGTACCGGGAGCGGAGAGGGTGGCGGCGGCCAAGGCGGCGGGGCAGCGACCAAGCCGGTGTTGGTGCAGGCGATCACCGATGCGAGCGCCTTTCCGGTGCCGCCGGGCGGGCGGCAGGTGCGGATCGGCAAGTCGGTAATCGTCAAGCTGTCGGTCTCCGCCGCGGGGCGGGTGACAGGGTGCAGCGTCTATCGTCCCAGCCCGTTCCCGGAAACCGATGCCGTGGTGTGCCGGCTGGCTTACGAGCAGATCCGTTTCGAGCCCGCGCGTGATAGCCGCGGTACGCCGGTCGCGGCGACCTTCTATTATCAGCAGCGCTTCTTCAACTGATCGCGCCTTGCCTGCGCCGGCTTATTCCGGGGTGTAGCTCGCCAGGACCTGCTCGAGCTCGTCCTTGCCATAGGGCTTGGTGAGCAGGCCGAGAGCGCCGAGCCTTTCGAGCCGGTCGGCCATCTCGCCATAGCCCGTCGCGAGCCAGAAGGGCACGCCCATCTCGCGGAGTCTCTCGGCCACCGGCTCGCTGTTTTCCTTGCCGAGATTGTAGTCGAGAATGGCGAGGGCAGGGCGCGTCTTCGACAGAGCATCGAGTGCCGCCACGACCGAGCTCTCGGTACGCACCGTCTCGACCCCCAACTCCTTGAGACAGTCCTCGGCGTCGAGTGCGATGATCATGCTGTCCTCGACCAGCAGGACACTCGCGGGCGGGTTTTCCAAATGGCCTTCCTTCCGTTTCTTGAGGGCGGTGAAGCCTTCGCCCTCGCGCGTGCCCCATTCGACATTGCGTCCCGGAATGCAAAATCGAGCGACGACGCCTTCCAGGCGATAGTCGATCTCGGCCGTCCCGCCCAATTCGTAAGGGATAGAACGCTCGATAATCGCGCTGCCGAACCCGCGGCGCTTGGGTGGCTTGACCGGCGGACCGCCGGTTTCGCGCCAGTCGAGGCAGAAATTGCCTTCCGGATTCTCGCTGACTTCGACGGCCAGCCTCCCCGCCTGATCGCTGAGCGATCCGTATTTTGCCGAATTGGTGATCATCTCGTGGATGACGAGGGCAAGCACGGTATAGGCTTCGGGTGCGATCATCGCCTCGGGGCCCGAGAGGTCGAGCCGGTCCTTCTTCCCCGCGAGATAGGCATCCGCTTCTGTCTCCAGCAGTTCGGAGAAGGGCGCGGACGACCAGTTTCCACGCGTGATGTTGTCATGCGCCGAGGCGAGCGACGAGATGCGCCCGCCGACGATGTCGACGAAGCTTTCGATGTCGCGCGCGTCGCCCTTCGATTGGCTTATCAATCCGCGGATCAGGTTGAGGATGTTGCGCACGCGGTGATTGAGCTCGGCGATCAGCAGTTCCTGCTGACGCTGCGCCTTGCTGCGTTCGGTTACTGCCTCGTCGGTGAGGCGCAGGATGATCTCGAGCAGAGTGACACGCAGGCTTTCGGCGATGTCGAGCTCGGCGGGGGACCAGCTCTCGGCCCGACCCTCGACCGTCTCCTGCCACGCTTCGAAGCTCTTGCGCGGCGTCAGCCGGTCCCCATTCGGACCGGTCTCGACCGGTTTCTCGGGATTGCCCGCCCATGTCACCGTACGCACCAGCGGCTTGCGCCAGAGGATCAGATAATCCCGCGGAGTGCGCGACACCGGAATGACCAGCGCGCCGGCTGCGCGATCGGCAAAGCGTTCCGCCAGGGGCAGGTGGTCGGAGATGGATTCGCTGGCTAGGATCCGGCTTGTCGCTCCACCCTTGAGATTGGGGATTATGGCGCGGAATTCCTCCTCGTTGGGCGCTGCCCCGCGCGCATCGTAGACGCCGTCGACGAAGATGCTCGCCCCGTCGTGCGGTATCACCTGCTGGATGACCGGTTCGATCATCGGCAGGCTGCTCGGAAGCGGGGCACCCCCGGCAATGTCGCGCATCAGCCTGGTATGGATCTCGCGTGCGCGCTCCTTCCGTTCGGATGCCTCGCGGGCCATGGTCCGGTCGAGCATGAGCGAGAAGTAGTCCGAGAACAGCTCGGCTGCCGTCCGGCTCGAATAGGGCAGCAGCTTGGGGCCGTAGTGGTGGCAGGCGAACAGCCCCCAGAGCTTCCCGCCGACGATGATCGAGATCGACAGCGAGGCGCCCACGCCCATGTTCTTGAGATATTCGATATGGATCGGCGAGACCGCCCGCAGCGAGCTCATGCTGAGGTCGAGCGGCTCTCCGGTCAACGAAACCTCTGGCTCGATCGGCACCGGCTCAGCCTCGACATCGGCGATGATACGGAACCGGTTGCGCAGATAGAGCGCGCGGGCCTGGACCGGGATGTCGGTCTTGGGATAGCGCAGGCCGTAGAATTTCTCGAGATCCTCGCGCGCGGCTTCGGCAATGACCTCGCCCGACAGGTCGTCGTGGAAGCGATAGACCATCACCCGGTCGATCTTGAGCGCATGTCGCAGTTGGCGGGCGGCCTCTCCGACCAGGCTTTCCACGTCGGTGCGCTTCTCGAGCCGGGTCATGATCGGCCGCAGATTGCCGAGCTGCCGGTTGAGATCGCCCGCAACGTGGCGTTCGATCTCGATGATCGTGTTCGGGCCCGAGGTATGCAGAGCGCAATCGAACAGTTCGTCGGTGCCAAACAATTGCATGCCGAACATGCGCTCGACCTGGTCATCGATACCGAGGGTCGCAGCGGAACTGCGCAGCTCCGACAACGCGACCGGCGCAAAGAATCCGTCGAGCCCGTCACCGAGCTGGAGATCGCGGCCCTCACCAAGGATATCCTCGAGGTTGGTCGAACGATGCGAAACGAACCAATCGGAATTGACCGCGATCAGCGCGCCGAAATCCTGGATCCGACCGAGTTGGTGGATCGGTTCGCGATCACAATTGGTGAGGTTGACGTCGTGCGGCTGCATCACGCTGCCTCGAGGGCGAGGCTCTCTGCAGCCACCGCGTTGAAATGGGCAAAAGCGGCCCGCGCGCCATCGCGCGGGCCGCGCATGTCGCTCTCCGCATTCGGGCGCTGCAGCGTCGGAAGCAGCCCGCGCCAGTAATCCCCCATCGCGGAATCCGACAGGAAGGCCACTGGCCGCGACGCATCCAGCTTGGCCATCCGCGCAAGGATGGCCCGGTTGCCGAGCGCCGAGCCAGCGAGCACCCAACAAATGCCGAGGCTCTGTGCCTCATCAGCGGCGACAAAGTCGGGCGTGTCGAAGGGAAGCGGGTGGCCAAGCTCGCCCAGGTCGCGCGCAATCAGCCCGGTTTGCGGCGGAGGCGCATTTGCAATGCAATGCTGTTCCAGCCAACGCTCGATACCCTTCCGGGCGCGATACTGAATGGCGAGGAATGCGGCGTAGTCCTCGACGTCGCCGGTTACGAGCGCGCCAAGCCGCTCGTCAAGCCGGGTGTGTTCTGCCGAGGTCTCGCTCCTGAGATAATTCCGGATGGTGCGACCCACCCCATCGTCTGCCGGCATTCGTTCGGCCTCGCTTTCCCTACCGTCCTGCCTCGGAAGGCCGAATGTCCGCCGATCGGCCCCACCGACGGCGTACTTCCCTTTCCAGCGCCCCAAGCGCGAGTTCGTTCCTGAAACAGGAAATTCTCTTGCCAGCGGGTAGCGCTGACCTACTTTTTGGCGATCAGCTTCTGGCCCTGCTGGCGGATCGCGCCGGCGACCATCGGCTCGACGAAGGACAGCGCCGGCGGCAGGTTCACCTCGAACACGACCTGTCCATCCTCGACAAGAACGCACCCGTCGACGCCCTGGCCGATGGCCCTGACCGACAGATCCATGCGATCCTCATTGGGCCAATGTGTGGTCACGTCGGCGAGCCCTCCCGGAACGAACTGGCCGATCTCGTGGCTGTGCTCGCGGAGGCGGCGACGCACCTCTTCCTTTTCGAGATCGTGGGGAATGGGAACGCGCATCAGCTCTTGTGCTCCAGTTGCGGACTGGTTTCGGCGCCACTGCCGAATTTGTAGTCGAGATAGCGATGCTTGATCGCCAGGTCGTCGAGCGAGCCTTCGGCGAGCTGGCGCGTGATCGAATCGATCTCGCCGCTGATCTTGTCGAGACTGTCGGTGAGTTGCTGATCGGGGGTCGAACCGGCACGCTCTTCCTTGCGCAGATGCGCCGGGATGCGGCGGTAGCTGTCGATCATCTCTGGCAGCTGCTCGCCCACCAGGCTGCGCACCTCGCGCGCCTTCGGATGGTCTTGGTCGAGGCCTTCGAGTTGCAGGCCGAGCGCATCGAGTTGAACGCCCATGTCGCCGACGATCCTGGCGGCGGGCGCGGGCAGGGCGGGGCGCTGCGCTTCGAGCCACAGTTCGGTCCGGCTTACCATCTGCTGGACATTGCCTTTGTTGATGTCGGCGCGCCTGGGGGTGCGCATCTTCGGATAATTCCCGAGGACGCCGATCGCGACCACGCTGGCCACGACCAGCGCCATGATCCCGACGAAGCCGATTCCGTCGACAATGATGCCGAGTACCCCCATGCCGACCCATAACGCGAACAGCGCGATTGCCACGTTGCGGACCTTCTTCATCAGATGCTCGCGCTTCACCTTGGCCGAGCCCGCCCCGATGGAGGGCGCACGGCGATGACGACCGCCTTCGCGGTTGTCGCGCACGAGCGCTTTGCTCTCGGCGAGGATGCGGTCGCTGTCTCGGGTGAGGTCGTTCACGCGGTTACCCTCAGCCCTCGATGCTCAGCAGGCTCGATTCGGAAACCTGCTTTTGCGCCTGCGACTGGCCCTCGGCGCGAGCGATATAGCCCTTCGACTTTTCGACCTCGCTGCTGAGCAGAGTGACCGTCTGCTTCATGCTGTCGAGAGCGCGCAGCTTGAAATTGTCGACCTCGTCCATGGTATCGTAGATGTTCTGGAAGGCGCGCTGGAGCGTTTCGAGCGGGATGGTCGAGGCCGCGGCCTGTTCGTGGATCTTGCCGGTCTGGTCGCGCAGCAGCGTGCTGGTCGAATCGATGATCCCTGCCGTCGTTTCGTTGAGCGCGGTGATCTGGCCCAGCACGAGCCGCTGATTCGTCATCGCCTCAGCCACGGTCACCGCGGTACGCAGCGCGCCCACCGTGGTCGTGCTGGCGCGGTCGACACCCTTCACCAGTTCGACATTGTTTTTCTTGACGAGGTCGAGAGCGAGATAGCCCTGCACGCTCACCGCCATCTGTGTCAGCAGGTCCTGGGTCCGCTGGCGGACGTAGAACAACGCGGTCTCGCGCACCGCCTTGGCCTTGGCCGGGTCGGTCGCGTCGAGCTCGGCGGCTTTGTCCTCGAGCTTGGCGTCGAGCGTGTTGGAGATGTGGATCATCTGCTCGAGATTGCCCATCGCCTCCCACAGCTTCTGCCGCTCCACGTCGATCGCGGCATTGTCCATGATCAGCTCGTCCTTGCCACTGGCGAGGTTGTTGAGGATCGACTGGATGTGCGTCTGGGCGCTCTGATAGCTGCGGAAGTAATTGGTCAGCTTATTGCCGAAGGGAATGATGCCGAGGAACTTGCGCGTACCCGACAGCTTGCCGCGCTTGCCAGGGTCGAGATCCTCGACCACGCGGCGCAGCTCGGCAAGATTGGCGCCGACGCCTTCATCCTTGTCCATTGCGCGCACTGGGCGGTCGAGGAAACGGTTCGACATGCCCGCCGCGGCCATGATTTCCTTGCGGCCCATATTCGTCAGCTGGTCGACCTTCTTGCCGAATTCGGGCGAATTTGCATCCTCGGCGATCAGATCGGCGACGAAACCGTCGACCTTGGTTTCGAGCTTGCTCTTCACCTCGTCCGACACGGGCACCAGGCCCGCGGCCTTCTCGGGCTTCACCTCGGGCACCGGATCAGGCGGGGTGAGATCGAGGGCGGTCTCGGTAGCGGTCTGCGTTTTGGTTTCGCTCATGGGTGGCTGTCTCTCCAGGCGGTTCTGATCCTGTATTAGGGTTGCAATACACGATCTTCAAGCACGGTGTCGTCCTATCGGACGATCATGCCGCTTGGACAGTGCTCGGGGCAAGGCAATTATCGGCGCTTGCGAGCCGTCATCTCCCAGACATTGGTAGCGACGATAACAGCTTGGGACTTTTGAGCCTGATACCGATCCGGCGCTCCACCGGGGCTATCCTGCGGCCTTCGGCTTCCCGGCGAGCCCGATCAAGGCATTGATGATGTCGTTTGGCTTGGCCGGCTTGTAGATACAGGGGCGCGAACGGAACGTTTCGGGCATCGGGTCGGCGTTGCACTGCGCGCTGACGAAAGCGTAGGGCACCGCGTTGCGATCGAGTGCCTCGGCGATCGGCCAAACATACTCGCCACCCAGATCGATATCGAGCAGTGCGGCATCGAGATGGTTCTCTACGACAAGGCGCATGCCCGACGCGAGATCGAGCGCGGGACCCACCGGCTCGGCGCCGGTGTCTTCGACCAAATCGCTGATATCATACGCGATGATCGGATTGTCTTCGACAATCAGGACACGCTTTCCAGGGAGTGTGTGCGACATCTCTCTATCTACGATTCAGCCTGGGTAGCGACCCGCACGACCTTTCGTGAAATTCACGAAGCCAGCTCCGGTTCCGTGGAAATCGACGAACCCTCTGAAATCCTGCGGCGAACGGTGGCGTTTCGCTCGCGCTGTCTTTCGCACCGGAAAGCCGGCGGTTGCGGTCAGGCGGCAAGATCCAACGGCTGAATTTCGCCAGCGAGGTAGAGCTTCTTGGCCTTCGCGCGGCTCAGCTTGCCCGAACTGGTGCGCGGCAGCGTGCGCGGCGGGACCAGCTCGACCACACAGCTCATGCCGGTTACGCCGCGAACCTTGTCGGCGATCTGGTCGCGCAGGCGGATGCGCTCTTCAGGATCGGATACACGGCAGTGGACGAGCACCGCCGGGGCTTCCTCGCCGCTCTCCGTATCGATCGAGAAGGCCGCGATGTCGCCGTGATTGAAGCCGGGCAACTGTTCGACCGCCCATTCAATGTCCTGCGGCCACAGGTTCTTGCCGTTGATGATGATCATGTCCTTGGCACGGCCGACGATGAAGAGGTAGCCATCGCCCATGTAACCCATGTCACCCGTGTCCAGCCATCCGTCGACGAGGCAGTCGTCGGTTGCTTCCTGGTTGCGGAAGTAGGAATGCATCACGCTCTTGCCCCGACACCAGACCTTGCCGATCTGGTGATCGCCCTTGAGCACGCCGTTTTCGCCGCGGATTTCGACTTCCATGCCTGGGATCGGCTTACCGCAATTGACAATGGCGCGATAGCGCGCGGGCTTCGACAAGTCGCGCGGACGACCCGACAGACGCTCCTCCTCGACCAGTTCGACGCGAATTCCTTCGCCCGGGGGCATGACGGTCACCGCCAGCGTCGCTTCGGCGAGGCCGTAGCTGGGGTTGAAGCTGCTCGCCTGGAAGCCGGCATCGGCGAAAGCATTGACGAAATTCTGCATCACGTCGGGCCGGATCATGTCCGCGCCATTGCCCGCGACGCGCCAGCGCGACAGGTCGAAGCGGTCGGCGACATGGCTCTGGCTGGAGATGCGGCGCGCGCAGATATCGTAGCCGAAGGTCGGCGAATAACTGAGCGTGGTGCCCTTGTTGCGGCTGATGAGGTCGAGCCAGGCGAGCGGGCGGCGCGCGAAATGCTCGGTCTTGAGATAGTCGACCGAAACCTGGTTGGCGATCAGCGAGAGGAAGCAGCCGACCAGCCCCATGTCGTGATACCACGGCAGCCAGCTGATCACGCGGTCGTTCATGCCGATGTTCATCGATTCGGCATGACCGCGCAGATTGTGCAGCAGCGCCTCGTGCGTCACCGCCACACCGGTCGGGAAGCGAGTCGAGCCGCTCGAATATTGCAGGTAGCAGATGTCGTCCGGCCGGGCTTCGGGCAGGTCGCAATCGGGAGCGGGACGTTCGGCGAATTCGTCCCAGCTTTCGCCGCCGCAACCCTGCCGGTCGGCAGCGGCCTTGGCCATCTCGGCGATCTCGCCCGGGTAGATGAGGATCTTCGGATCCGAACTCTGCAGCTGCACCGAAAGCTGATCGATATAGCTTTCCTTGCCGCCGAAGGTGGTCGGCAGCGGCAGCGGAACGGGCCAGGCGCCCATCAAGGTGCAGCCGCAGAAAAGCGCGGCAAATTCGGGACTTGTATCGGCGACCAGCGCAACGCGGTCTTCTTTTTCGATGCCCATCGCCACGAGCCGACGAGCCGCATCGAGCGCGTCCTCGCGCATTTGGGCATAGGGATAGACGCGTTCGAGCATCCCGCGCATATCGTGGAAGTTGAGCCCCTTGGCGCTGCGCGCAGCGTAGTCGATGGCTTCGTTAAAGGTCGCGAAGTCCGAGCGGCGACGAGGTAGGTCGCAATCGTTCGGCGTCGGCGTCAATACGGCGTCGGTCATAATGTTCGGCGATACCCGTGAATAGCAGGGGCTCTGTGGCCTCCCTCATTGCTCGATCTGTCACGCGAACCGTAACGTCGCGCGCTCTCCCGCGTTTCCCATTCTTAAAGGACTGTGGCAGGAATATGGCCGATGGATGATGAACGTGCAACATCTGGGCGCACTCGTCGCCGGGCAAAACCGCTCGACCGCACGCGGCTGGAAGAACTGGCGCTGGCCTACGTCGCGCGTTTCGCGACCAGTTCGGGGAAACTCAGGGCCTATCTGCAGCGAAAATTGCGCGAGCGCGGCTACGTCGAGGGGGAAGAGGCGGATGTCGAGGAGCTGGTCTCCCGATACGCTGAGAAGGGTTATGTCGATGATGAGGCCTATGGTCGCGCACGGGCATCCGAACTGACTGCCCGTGGCTATGGCGCGCGGCGCGTCGAACAAAGTCTGCGCGCGGCCGGGATCGGCGAGGATCTGCGCCACGATCTCGAACCCGGGGAGGGGGTGAGGCGCCAGGCCGCGCTGGTGCTCGCGCGCAAGCGCCGCTTCGGCCCGTTCGGGCAGCCGCTGGGCGGGGCGCCCGACGAGGTGCGCAAGCTCAAGGAAAAGCGGCTTGCCGCCATGGTCCGCGCGGGCCATGAGTTCGACCACGCCAGGCGCGTTCTCGAAGCGCGCACTATCGAGGAGCTCGAGGAATGGGTCGCAGAAACACCGGACGAATCGCTCTGAAGGGCATCGGCGCGCTCGCCGGACTGGCGGCATTGCTCGCCTGTTCTCCGCAAACCCAGGCCGAGTCGCCCGCCGGACAATCGGTCAGAACCGCCGAAGCCGTCGCTCCGGACGTGCACCCTGTCTCCGGCCTCAGGATCATTCCTCTGACCGTGATCAGCGACACCGAAAGGATCGGTTTCCACGTCGAAGTGGCCGAGACCCGCGAAGCGCAGGCGCGCGGACTAATGTTCCGCACCGAGCTGGGCGATTTCGAGGGGATGATCTTCCCTTACGACGGAACCACCGCGCAGAGCTTCTGGATGCGGAACACGCCCTTGCCGCTCGACATCATCTTCATCGGGCCGGACAAAAAGATCAGCAATATCGCCGCGATGACGGAGCCCTATTCGCTCGACCCGGTCTATTCGGTGGGGAATGTGCTCGGTGTGCTCGAACTGCGCGGCGGCCGAGCTGAGGAGCTGGGCATCGAACCGGGCGATCACGTCGAATGGTAAGTGTCGAACGGTCTTGGCCCGCGCGCACGAATCCGCTAACCGCGCGGCCATGAGCTTCCTCGGCAAGATTTTCACCTGGTGGGACGGCGCCACGATCGGCACGCTCCTGTGGTCCTCGCGCAATGGCGAGCATGTCGGCACCGACGCGCAGGGCAACAAGTACTACCGCTCCAAGAAGAAGACCGGCGACGGTCGCGAGCGGCGCTGGGTGATCTACGAGGGTGCCAACGACGCCAGCCGCGTGCCGAGCGAATGGCATGGCTGGCTGCACGGTGCTTTCGACGACGTTCCCGAAAGCCACCTTCCGCCCGCGCGCATCTGGGAAGTCGACTACACGCCGAACGCCACCGGCACGGCTGGCGCCTATCGCCCCGCCGGCGCGCTCGAACGCGGCGGCCGACGCGCCCGTGCGACGGGCGATTACGAAGCCTGGTCGCCCGAGGCGTGACGATGCGCGGGGCGCTCGCCCTCCTCGTTCCGTTGGCGCTGCTCGCAGCGTGCGAGAGGGAGGCCGACGAGCCCGCCGACGCGGTGGCCACCGCGATTCCGGAAGACCTGCAGCAATCCGCACTGCCCGCGCAGCCTGCCGCCGAGGCAGGTCTTGGCACGCCGATGGCCGAGCGGATCGCGACGCTGGGCCTTCTCAACAAGCGCAACAACGTCAGCCAGGATATCGAGCTCAAACCGGGCGAACAGCAGCGTGTCGGCGACGTGATCGTCCGCCTTCAGGCCTGCGAGCGCACAGCGCCGTGGGAGATGCCCAAGGAAACCGGTGCTTTCGTGCAATTGCTGGTCAAGGAGCGCGGGATCGAGGACACGTTCCGCAAGGTCTTCTCGGGCTGGCTGTTCAAGAACTCGCCCAGCCTCAACGTGGTCGAGCACCCGATCTACGATGTCTGGGTCAAGGACTGCGCAATGGACTTCCCGGGAGAGGAAGACGCGCCGAATCGCGCCACCGCTTCGGGTAGTGACGCCGCAGGATAGCCGCCGGCAGCGCTGAGCAGGTCCAGGTAGCGGGCCTGCGGAATTGCCACCGCCCCCATCCGCGCCAGGTGATCGGTCATGAACTGGCAGTCGAGCAGCGCATATCCCCCGCTGCGCATTGCAGCGACGAGCCAGGCTAGCGCGACCTTGCTCGCATCGGTGGTGCGGCTGAACATGCTCTCGCCGCAAAAAACCCGGTCGAAGGCGACGCCGTAAAGCCCGCCGACCAGCTCACTTCCCTGCCAGCACTCGATCGAGTGCGCGTGCCCCGCCTGATGGAGCGCGAGATAACTTGCCTCGATGCGATGGCTGATCCAGCTTTCGGCATGCTCTTCGCGAGGGGCGGCGCATTCGGCGATCACGCCTGCGAAAGCGGTATCGCAGGTGACGCGGAACCGGTCCTGCCGCAGCACCTTCGTCAGGCTTTTCGAGAGACGGAAACCGTCGAGCGGGATAATCGCGCGTTCGCGCGGCTCGACCCAGTAGACCTCGGGATCGCTGCGATGGTCGGCCATGGGGAAAACGCCGCCGCGATAGGCGCGGAGCAATAGGTCCACCGGAATGCGGGAGGTTGCGGGGGCATGCATCGGGGTCGCGATATATCACTTGATCGGGCGGAGCGATATGCGCCTTGCCAAGCGCGGGCGGCCATACTAATGCGCGCCCTCCTGCAGGGGTGTAGCTCAGCTGGTAGAGCATCGGTCTCCAAAACCGAGGGCCACGGGTTCGAATCCTGTCACCCCTGCCATTTCCTTTTCTGTGGGCGCTTGTGCGCCGCTCGCGCCGGCCCTATCGGGCGGGCATGACCGACAAGAAAAGCGAACGCGACCTTTCTGATCGCAAGTTCTACCCGGCCGACCAAGAGGCCGAATTCGAAAAAATCTTCCCGCACCAGACCCCGCAGACCGCGCATCCGGCCTACAAGCTGGCCTACCAGGACACCGATTTCCTGCTGCGCGACGAACTGCGCCCGGTGCGTTTCCAGCTCGAACTGCTCAAACCCGAAATGCTGCTCGACGAGGCCGGCGTCGGCTCGACGCTGGTGGTCTACGGCTCGGCGCGCATTCCCCCACCCGAATCGGCCGAGACCGCGATGGCGGGCGCACAGGACCTGCCCGAGGACGAGCGGCGCGTGGTCGAGAACCTCGTCAAGAAGAGCAAGTATTACACCGAAGCCTACAAGCTGGCGAAGATCGCCAGTGAGAAATCGATCATCGAGGACGGCAAGCGCCAGTTCGTGGTCTGCTCGGGCGGCGGCCCGTCGATCATGGAAGCCGCCAACAAGGGCGCCAGCGATTCGGGTGCCGAAAGCATCGGGCTCAACATCATCCTGCCGCACGAGCAGGCGCCCAACCAGTATGTGACGCCCTATCTGTCGCTCAACTTTCACTATTTCGCGCTGCGCAAGATGCACTTCCTCTTGCGCGCACGGGCGGTGGCGGTTTTCCCGGGCGGCTTCGGGACCTTCGACGAATTCTTCGAACTGCTGACGCTGATCCAGACTGGCAAGATGAAGCCCATGCCGATCCTGCTGTTCGGCAAGGAGTTCTGGACGCGGGTGATCGACTTCGATGCATTGGCCGACGAAGGCACGATCTCGAGGAGGGATCTCGAGCTCTTCCGCTGGTGTGAGACCGCCGAGGAAGCCTGGGAGCACATCAGCGCCTTCTACGAGCTCGAACGCTAGCTCTCTTCGGCAGGCTCCAGCCGCCGCACGGCCTGGTGCCCGAGCGGCCCCGAGCCTTCTCCGAAGCCCGGGGCGTTTTCTATCGCCGCGAAGGTGAAGGCGCGTGCAATGCGGATCGCGTGCGTCATGGGCTGGCGATGACCGAGCAGCGTCGCCAGCGCCGCCGAAAGCGTGCAGCCGGTACCGTGCGTGTGCTGCGTGGCGATCCGCGCATGGGCGAAACTGCCGAGCCGGCCGCTGGGTGAAACCACCCGGTCGACGACCTGCGTTTCATCGCCCGCATGTCCGCCCTTGGCGAGCACCTGGACCGCGTGCCGTTCGGCCAGTTCCTGTGCTGCTGCGAAGACATCCTCGTCTACCAGACCCTCGCGTCCGGTGAGCGCTTCGAGTTCGGGCAGGTTGGGAGTGACGATGGTGGCGATCCGCATGAGCGCGGCGAAACCCGCGACGGTCTCCGCATCCGCGAGCACCGACCCGCTGGTGGCGACCATCACGGGATCGAACACGATGGGGCCGGCGAAGGTGTCGAGTCTCTCCGCCAGCATTTGCGCCGTCTTGCTCGACCCGAGCATGCCGATCTTGATCGCATCGGCGCCGATGTCCGACAGGCAGCTGTCGACCTGGTCGATTACGAATTGCGGACTGAGCGCCTCCACCCCCTGAACCCCGCGCGTGTTCTGCGCCGTGACTGCGGTGATCGCCGTCATGGCGTAGCCGCCGAGCATGGTGACGGTCTTGATGTCGGCCTGGATGCCTGCGCCGCCCGAGCTGTCCGAGCCGGCGATGGAAAGGATGCGGGGCGGGGGTGGGGTGTCGCTCACCCCTTGAATTTCCGCGTGGTGCTCGGCGGGAACTTTTCCTGCAGCTTTCTCGTCCGCGTCGGGCGGTCCATCAACTCGCCGCCGCAATTGGGGCAGATGTCGTCGAGGCGCTCGGCGCAGCTCGCGCAGAAGGTGCATTCGAAGCTGCAAATGAAGGCCCCCGGCGCCTCGGCCGGCAGGTCGGTCCCGCATCGTTCGCAGTCGGGGCGCATCTCGAGCATCAGGCGGCTCCCTTCACGGCATCGCAAATCCGGTCGACGACCGCTTCGACCTGAGCGGCATCGTCACCCTCGGCCATGACCCGGATGACGGGCTCGGTGCCCGAGGGGCGGATCACCAGGCGGCCCTTGCCCTCCAGCTCGCCTTCGGCATCGGTGATGACCTGCTTGACCGTAGCGTTCTCGAGCGGCTTCCCGCCTGAATAGCGTACGTTCTTGAGCAATTGAGGGACCGGGTCGAACGCGTGCAGCAATTCGCTCGCGGGCTTGCCGAAGCGCACGAGGCTGGCGAGGATGCGCAGGGCCGCAACGGTGCCGTCACCGGTCGTCGCATGGTCGAGCAGGATCATGTGCCCCGACTGCTCGCCGCCGACGTTGAAACCGCCTTCCTTCATCCGCTCGAGCACGTAGCGGTCGCCGACCTGGGCCCGTTCGAGCGTGAGGCCGATGCCCTGCAAATAGCGTTCGAGGCCGAGGTTCGACATGACCGTGGCGACCACGCCGCCGCCCTTGAGGTCGCCGCGGGCATGAAGTCGGCTGGCAATGACCGCCATGATCTGGTCGCCATCGACCGTCTCGCCTTTTTCGTCGATCACGATCAGCCGGTCGGCATCGCCGTCGAGCGCGATACCGATGTCAGCCCCCTCCCCGACTACGCGCGACTTGATCGCGTCGAGTGAGGTTGAACCGACGCCGTCGTTGATATTGGTGCCGTTCGGCTCGACGCCCATGGCGATGACTTCGGCGCCCAATTCCCAGACCGCGCTGGGGGCGACCTGGTAGGCCGCGCCATTGGCGCAGTCGACCACCACCTTGAGCCCGTCGAAACGGATATCCGATGCGACCGACTGCTTGACCGCGTGGATGTAGCGCCCGCGCGCATCGTCGATCCGGCGCGCGCGGCCGATCCGGTCGGCCTGCACCAGCAGGGGCTCCTGTTCGAGCAACAGCTCGATCGCCGCCTCGGCTTCGTCCGAGAGCTTGAAGCCATCGGGACCGAACAGCTTGATGCCATTATCCTCGAACGGGTTGTGGCTGGCCGAGATCATCACCCCCAGATCAGCGCGCATCTCGCGCGTGAGCAACGCGATCGCCGGCGTCGGCAGCGGACCGGTCATGACCACGTCCATGCCGACGCTGGTGAAGCCCGCAACCAGCGCACTTTCCATCATATAGCCCGACAGGCGTGTATCCTTGCCGATCACGACCCGGTGACGATGGCCTCCGCGCAGGAAATGCGTTCCGGCGGCCTGGCCGACGCGCATCGCGGTGGCGGCAGTCATCACGCCCTCGTTCGTGCGTCCGCGAATGCCGTCGGTGCCGAAGAATTTGCGAGCCATGGGTGGATCGTCTCCTGATTGCGCGCCACACCCATGGCGTGGATGGGCGGCGAATAAAAGACCGGTCGCCCCCCTTTTCGCGCACAATATCGCCGCTATGTGCAACTACGCGTCCGCAAGGGCGTTAGGGACGCGAGTACGGAATTTTTCACACCAACCCAGAGGGGACTATCCATGGCTTTTGAGCTGATCGACCTGCCTTACGACGACACCGCGCTCGAACCGGCCGTGTCGGCGAAGACGCTGTCCTTCCACCACGGCAAGCACCACAAGGCCTATATCGACAAGACCAATGCCGCGATCGAAGGCACCGATCTCGCGGACAAGAGCCTGGAAGAGGTCATCGCAGCGGCGCGCGGCAGCAACCAGGGCCTATTCAACAACTCGGCGCAGAGCTGGAACCACGGCTTCTACTGGCACTCGATGGCACCCGAGGAAACCGGCGCCTCCGACGAACTCAAGAGCATGATCGAGAGCGCCTTCGGTTCTGCCGACGGGCTCAAGAAGAAGCTGGCTGAAAGCGGCGCCGGCCACTTCGCCAGCGGATGGGTCTGGCTCGCGGTCAAGGATGGCGAACTTGTGATCGCCGAAACCCACGACGGCGATACGCTGGCCGATCAGGACGGAGTGAACCCTCTGCTCGTGATCGATTTGTGGGAGCACGCCTATTACCTCGATCACCAGAATGCGCGCCCGGCCTATCTCGATGCGGTCAACGGCAAGCTCAACTGGAAGTTTGCCAGCGAAAACCTCGCTCGCGGCACTACCTGGGCGTATCCGGCCTAACCAGCGTTCGGGCTAGCATTCGAAGACCCGTCGCCAGCGATGGCGGCGGGTCTTCTATGCACCCGCCTGCGGGTCGACCGGGTCGTCGAAGGGATTGGTTGCGAATAGCGGTTCGCCGAACACGAAACCGACCAGATTGGGTCGCCCGACATGATCGAACAGCGCGGTCAGCATGAGCAGGATCGGCACCGAAAGCAGCGCCCCGAAGACGCCCCAGATCCAGGTGAAATAGGATAGCGCGATGAGGATCATGACCGGGTTCATGGTGAACCGCGCGCCGAGGATCGAGGGGGTGACGAGGTTCGCCTCGATCGTGTGCAACGCGAGATAGGCCAGCGCGGGGATAAGGCCGATAAGAATTGTGTCGGCGGTTCCGATACCGAACAGTCCGAGCAGGGCGATCATGACGATGGGGCCGACATAGGGCAGGAAATTGAGCAGGGCGGCGAGCCCGCCCCACATGATCGGCGCATCCACTCCCAGAGCCCATGCGCCGAAGGCGACCACCACGCCTACCAGCGCGTTGATCCAACCGACGGTGAGAATATAGGCGGCGACACGGTCCTGAACCTCGCGGATCACCCGCGCGGCCTTGATGCTGGTGCCGAAGCTGGCACGGCCGAACAGCAGCCGCTGGCGCAGCCGTACGCGTGCCTCGATCATGAAATAGGCCATCAGCAGCGTGAGCACGACTTCGAGGATCACGCTCGGCGTTGCGAAGGCCACCTGTTCGAGCAGGCTCGGCGCGGCGAGCACCACTTCGCGCGTGCCGTCGTTCTTCATCAGCGTCGCGAGCTGTTCGTTGATCGCGGCAATCCAGGCGAATTGCGCGCGGACCTCGCCGAAACGCTGCGTGACCTGGCGCACCATCGTCGGCACGTCGTCGAACAGAGCGATCGCCGGCTGGAGGATAAGCGCGAGCGCGAGCAGCAGCACGGCGAAGAAGAACAGCAGCGCGGCGATCGAGGCAAGAGCGTTGGGCAGACCCCAGCCGTTGAGCTTGTCCGCCAGCGGAGAGAGGATCACCGTCAGCACGACCGCGGTCACGACCGGCAGGAATACCACCGAACCGATCGACAGGACGAAGGGCAGGGCGAAGAACAACCCGAGCCCGATCAGCAGCACAAGCGAGGAAATGAGCCGCAATTCCTGCTCGGCGAAGGCGAGCCGGTTCGATCGCCGCTTGGGCTGCCGCGGGGTGCTCTGGATAGGTGGCTCGGGATCGCTCATCAGCGTCTATCTGCCCTGCGCGGCGAAACGAGACAAGCGGTGCCGGGGCGTAGAATTTCTACCTCCGGCCGCCACCCTGGCCAGCGGCCACCTCGTCGAGCTCCTCGAGGATGGCGCGATGCGCGGCGTGATCGTCGATCGAGCGCTGCGGGATGTTGCCTTCGGACAGCATCGTGTTGAGCGCCGCCCTGGCGCGACCGACGCGGCTCTTGATTGTCCCCACGGCGCAGCCGCAGATCGTCGCCGCTTCCTCGTACGAAAAGCCGCCGGCGCCCACCAGCAACAGTGCCTCGCGCCGCTCGGGCGGCAGCGTCAGCAGCGCGCGATGCATGTCCGAAAGGTGGATCGGTTCTTCCTGACCTGCGGGCGCGGTGAGAACGCGCTCGGCGACCGTCTCGTCATATTCACCGCGGAAGCGGTTGCGACGCATGTCGGTGAGATAGGCGTTGCGCAGGATGACGAAGGTCCAGGCGCGCATGCTCGTCCCGGGCTGGAACCGATCCTGCGCCGCCCACGCCTTGAGCAGCGTTTCCTGGACCAGGTCGTCGGCCATGTCGGCGCGCCCGCAGAGCCCGCGCGCGAAGGCGCGCAGATGCGGGACCACCTCGGTCAACTCGCGTTTGAAATCGGCCTTCTCGGTGGCCGTCCGCTTCTCGTCCGACATCAGTCTTTGGAATCCAGCTGCGCGAGCAGGCTGCGGAACGTGTCGGGGAGCGGTTCGTCGACCACGGAATCGTAGAGCTGCCGCAGTCCGTTTGCCCACTCCGGCTCGCCCCCTTTGCCTTGTGTTGCGGAAGCTGGGGGCGGGCCGCCGGCGGTCGACCGCTGCGGTTTTTTCGGCGTGTCGGAATTCATGGCTTGAAAAATGGTACCCTTTTAGGTTTCTCGCCAAAGGCCTCGGGCCCGCTGACGAGAAGATCGATCCCGGAATGTGCTCTGCACAACGCGTGGGTTGCGATGCAGTTCCCGCCTTCGCGGATCGGAACCAAATCGGGTGCGCGGCATAGTATGGCATACCACGAGGCGGGCAAATCGTCAGGGGCAAGAAGCTGGAAAGCGAAAAACTCCAACGCAAAGGGCGCCGCAGGCGTTGGTTGATCGATTATCCGCGCGGAATTCCGGTGCTGATATTCGTCTTGGTCAGCGCGATCACCGTGCTCAGCGTCTTCGCCATCGAACGCGGCGAAGAGCAGCGAGATGCGGCGGATGTCGCGCGCAAGGCGCAGTCCATGACCTCTGCCATCGAGCGCCGTGCCTATACCAGCTCCGCCTATCTGCGCGCCGGTGCGGCGCTGCTGGCAACGCAGGACGAGGTAACGCCCGACCTGTTCCGCCGGTTCGTTTCCGAATTGCGGCTCGACGCCAATTACCGAGGGGCCGAGGGGATCGGCTGGGCTCCGATTATTCCAGCCGACGAAATCGACGCGTTCGAGGCGCGTCTCGGCGAGGGGCGGGTCGAGAATAAGCAGGTCACCCCCAGCCTCGCCGAAGAGCCCCGCGATACGCTGGCGCCGATCCTCTATTTGCAGCCCGACACGGTCCGCAACCGGCGTGCACTCGGCTACGACATGTACTCCGAGCCGGTCCGCCGCGCGGCGATGGATCTTGCGGCCAGTGATGACCGGCCGACGGCGAGCGGCCCGGTCGTCCTGATGCAGGAAGGCGGTGGCAATTCAGCGGGCTTTCTCATCTACATGCCGGTCTATGAAGGCCTCAGTCGCACGCGCAGCCTCAAAGGGTTCGTCTACAGCCCGTTCAATGCCTCGCAGTTTCTCGCCTCGGCAGGCGAACTGGTCAGTTACGACGTCGTCGGGGCACGGCTCATCGATGGTGAGGCAACCCCGCAATCGATCCTGGCCAAGAGCGATGGGTGGGTCGAGGGACGATCTGCGGTCAGGCGCGAACTCCAGCTCGCCAACCGCCGGATGATCCTCGAGGTGCAATCGGCGCGTGCCGAAGGGTTGTCGTCGATGTCGATGATCACTCTGCTGTTCGGACTCGCGGTGGCCAGCCTCCTGATGCTGGTCGCGCGACTCTTGACCCAGCAGTCGCTCGAAGACCGGAGGGCGATCAGCTGGTTTGAGGAACAGAATTCGATCCGCAACTCGCTGACTCGCGAACTCAACCACAGGGTCAAGAACACGCTCGCCAATGTGCTCTCGATCGTTTCGCTGACGCGCCGCCGGTCCGACAGCCTCGACGAATTCGCAGAGGGTCTCGACGGTCGTATCCGCGCCCTTTCCGCCACGCATGACCTGCTGACGCAATCGGACTGGGGAACCACGCCGATCCGCTCGGTGGTTGAGGTCGAATTGTCCCCTTATGCCAGCGATGACGCGCACACGCTCGAGATGATCGGTCCGCACACCGAACTCGCCCCCAACGATGCGCTGTCGCTCGGCCTCGCGATCCACGAACTCTCGACCAATGCCGCGAAATACGGCTCGCTCAGCGTGCCGGGGGGAAGCGTCGCGGTGAGCTGGACCCAGGTCAACGATACGCTCGCCCGGATCGAATGGATCGAGAGTGGTGGACCCGCCGTCACCAAGCCTCAGCGGCGCGGTTTCGGAACCGACCTGATCGAAAAGATCGTCGCGCACGAATTGCGGCACCCGGTCGAGCTCGACTTCCTGCCCGAGGGCGTGCGCTGCATCCTGCTGGTTCCGGTACGCCAGCCGAGCGAGTTCGAGCTGCGCCGCAAGGGTCCCGGCGGCCGCGGCCACTGACGGCGCGGGCAAGAAAAGACCCGAGCCTTGCGGCCCGGGTCGTTCCTTTCCGAGAATGCCGGACCGAACTCAGCCGAGCGGGCGGCTCGAACCGAAGAACAGCGCCTGGCTGATCGCCGCGCGCACGGTCTGTTCCTGGAACGGCTTGGTCACGAGATAGGTCGGCTCGGGACGGTCGCCGGTCAGCAGCCTTTCGGGATAGGCGGTGATGAAGATCACCGGAACGCTGCTGATTGCCAGGATATCGTCGACCGCGTCGAGGCCGGAAGAGCCGTCGGCCAGCTGGATATCGGCAAGCACGAGGCCGGGGGTCTTGTCGGCGACCACCTCCTGCGCTTGGGTGCGCGTGGCGGCAGTGCCGCAGACGTCGTGGCCCAGCGAGGTGACGAGGTCTTCGAGCTGCATCGAAATCAGCGGCTCGTCCTCGATGATGAGCACGCTGGTCGCCGATTCCTTGTCGATCTCGGCCACCGCTTCCTGAGCCAGCTGCTCGATGTCATCGGCCGACATGTCCATGATCTCGCCCGCCTGATCGGAGGTAAAATCTTCGAGCGTAGTCAGCAGCAGTGCCTGGCGGTTGAGCGGAGTGACCGATTTCAGGCGGTCGTGCGCCGCGCTCTCGTGGCCGTCGCCGCCCACGGTTTCGGGAATGTCCATATAGGCACTCGACCAGACCTTGTTGAAGGCGCGGTAGAGCGGCACCCGGCCGCCCTCGAGAGACTGTTTGAGTTCGCTATCCGCCAGTGCGGCTTCGAGCGTGGCACGGACGAATGCGTCTCCCGTAGCCTGCGAACCGGTCAGCGCGCGCGCATAGCGGCGCAAATACGGCAGGTTACGGGCAATTTGATCACCAAGCGACATTGAGACCCCTTCCTTAAGGTGCGCGCTTCTAACGTCCCCGGAGGGGTTAGGTTCCAATCTGCGCCGCCGCAAGCGAAGCGTTTGACAAGCGCGCCTTTTCGAGCGCATCCCCGCCTTCTGCCGAGGGGGACAGCCTTGTACGAAATTGACGATCCGATCGCCTGTGCCAACTGCCCGTTGCAGGGATGTCCGGGCTTGCGTTCGCTCGAGGAGCGCCAGCTGGCCTATATGCAGACCTTCAAGGATGGCGAATTGGGGCTCGAACGGGGCGATGTGTTGATCGACGAAGGCGCCGCGCACGAGCGGCTCTATACCGTGCTCGACGGCGTTCTGATCCGGTCGCGTTCGCTTGACGACGGACGGCGGCAGATAGTCAACTTCATGTTTCCCGGCGATCTTGTTGGCCTGCAGGGGGCATTCGACGAGCCGTCGAGCCATGCGGTCGAGGCGCTGATCGACGCTCGCCTGTGCCGTTTCCGGCGCAATGATTTCGTAGAACTCATCTCGACCCATCCGCGCCTGGGCTACGACATCACCTGGCTGGCGGCCAAGGAGGAAACCGCGCTCGAGGGGCATATCGTCTCGCTTGGCCAGCGCAGCGCGCGCGAGCGGGTCGCCTATCTTGCGGTGTGGTTGCTCGATCGTGCGCAGGCGACCTGTCTCGCCGATGAGCAGAACGTTGTGTCACTGCCGATAACCCAGGCGCAGATCGCCGACATGCTCGGCCTGTCGCTAGTCCATACCAACCGCACGCTGCGCCAGCTCGAGCGCGAGGGGCTGGTCGAGTGGAAATCGCGCGCGATCCACGTGCCGGACCTCGCGCGCGCCGCCGACTACGCGCAGTTCGATCGCCAAGCAGACAGATGTAGGCCATTCATTTAAATGAAGTTTGTGGCGGGCGCTAAAAAAGTTCGACCCCTTGGGAACCCTATTTCTTGCGGCGCGTATTCCCTATGTCACCGCCGAGACCCCCCCTCCCGTCCAAGCGGCTGGTGATACGATCCCGAAAGGCCTCCGTTGCTCCGCAACGGAGGCCTTTTTTCTGTGCCTCGCAGAGTGAGTGCGCGGGAATTGAAGGGGGGCGGAAGCGCCCTGATCGGGGATTTTGCTGCTGTGCCTAGCGGAGCGCGCCGCGCAACCGCGACATGATCCCGCGACGCCTTGGCTGTCGCAGAAGATCGATCAGGACCGCTGCGTCATAGGGCTTTTCGAGGATGTAGCCGAGCGCCGCGATGTCCTCGGGGATATCCTGCGGCGCGCCGGTGGAGAAGATGATCCGCGGGCTGTCGGGGCCGAGTGTGCGGACCAGTTCGGCTATCGCCCAGCCATCGTCGCGATCGGCGAGATGGACGTCGAGCACAATCGCCTCGGGCTGCTCTTCGCGCAGATGGCGCAATGCCTCCTCAGTCGAGGGCGACAGAGCGACGCGGGCGACGCCGGCGTCGAGCAGCGCCTGCTCGATGGTCAGACCGAGAACGGCATCGTCCTCCACCACGAGCACATGGGCAGGCAATTGCGCGCGCGCGGTGGATTTTGGATGCTGCGTCATAGATTCTCGCGAGGCCCCGGCGAACAACCCGCCGTCTCACTTGCCAACGGGGCGGCCGCCGCCGCAGTTCCCGCCCCGCGCGCTTCGTCTGCGCGGCGTGGCCGAATTGCGACAGCCCGCTCGGGTCAGGCCTGCGCTAGCCGCCTTTCGTAGATCGCGTATTCGCGATTGACCTCGCTCTCGATCGCGTCTGCGATGGCCTTCATCCCCTGATTGTCGTCGAGAATCCATCCGATTTCCGCGCGTTGCGTGCCGTAGAGGCGCGTGGCGGTGTCGCGAATCTGACTGATCATCATGAAGGCGAGCTGGCTGGCGAGGCGCGAATTGTGCAGTTCCTTGAGCACGCCCATCAAGGGCACGCGCATATCGGTACCCACCGGCTTGCGCATCCAACGCAACAGGTGGAACCAGCCGAAGGGTAGCAGCTTGCCATCGACCTTGCGCAGCACGCCGTTAATGTCGGGAAAGGTCAGCATGAAGGCGACCGGACGGCCGTCAAGCTCGGCGACGAGGTTGATCTCCTCGTGAATAATCGGCTTCAGTTTCTTCCCCGCATAGGCGATTTCCTGCGGCGTGAAGGGCACGAAGCCCCAATTGTTCGACCACGCATCGTTGAGGATGGTCAGGATCACCTCGACCTCTTCGTCCCAGCGGCGCTTGTCCACCGGCCGCACCTTGATCCGTTCGTTGCGCTGTCCCGATTGCACGATGCGGCGGATCAGCGGCGGGAAATCATGGGTGACGTCGAGGTCGTAGGTGAGCAGTGTCTTGGCACGCTCATAGCCTGCGCTTTCGATCCAGCCTTGGTAGGCTGCCGGGTGGTGCCCCATCATGATCATCGGATCGTGGTCCTGACCCTTTACCAGGAGGCCCGGTTCTTCCCAGATCGACATCGAAATCGGGCCGATCGCGCGGGTCATGCCCTGGCCGCTGAGCCATTCCTCGGCCTTCGCGAGCAGGGCATGTGCGACGCTCTCGTCCTCGGCATCGAAATAGCCGAACATGCCCGCGCCTGGGCCGAAGCCTTGCTCCTTCGGCAATTCGAGCGCGAGATGGTCGATGTGGGCCGAGATTCTGCCCACCGCCTTGCCGTCGCGGCGGGCGATGAAGAGCTGGTGCGATGCGTGACCGAAGAAGGGATTGCGGTCGGGATCGACCAGTTCGAGCTGTTCGGAGCGCAGCTGCGGCACCCAATGGGGCTCGCGCGCGGCGAAGGTGCGGCCGAGGTCGACGAATTCGGCGCGCCCCTTCTTGCCCCGGACGGGCTCGACCACCACATTTGCTTCGGACATTCGCGCATTACCTTCGTTCAGTTTGGGTTAGCCCTGTGTGCGCTAGCTGATCTTTGTCAAGGAAACGCGGGACCGCGATCACTATGATCGACAGCGCGCGCTGTATCGCGCGCATGTTTTCGGCTAGGGGCCTCCCAGGAAATTCGACCATGAATGTGCAACAGACACCGATTCCGGCTGCCGACATCGTCTCGCGTCGTAACGCGGGTTCGGGCTGGCATGCCCAGATCCCCGACGACAAGGCGATGCTCCGTGCTGCGCGCGACCTGACCAAGGATATCGCGGCGCATCGCGCGGACATCTATTGGCCCGACATGATCGGTTCGGCGCTGGTCGGTTACGCCGCGCTGGCGGGCGCGATTTTCGTCAAGAGCGTTCCGGTGGCAGTCGCGCTGGGGGTGCTTTCGGTGCTCGCGCTCTATCGCGCGCTGCTGTTCATCCACGAGATCTCGCATTTCCGGAACGGCGCGCTGCCGGGCTTTCGCGCTGCATGGAACGCGTTTGTCGGCATTCCCATGTTGACCCCATCCTTCATGTACGAACAGGTCCACACGCTGCACCACAAGCGCACGCAATACGGGACCATCGAGGACCCCGAATATCTTCCGTTGGCCTTGATGAAGCCGTGGAGCCTACCCGCCTTCGTGCTGATCGCGCTGCTCGCGCCGGCTGCGCTGCTGCTTCGCTTCGCCGTGCTGGTCCCGCTCGGGACCATCATCCCGCCGATCCGCCGCCTCACCTGGCAGCGGCTGAGTGCGTTGGCGATCAATCCCGAATTCCGTCGCCGCCCGCCCGAAGGCGATCTGACGCGGCGCGTCCTGCTGCAGGAGCTCGGCGGCATGCTGTGGAGCTGGGCGCTGATCGGCAGCGTCTTCGCCTTCGGCTGGAAGCCACTGCTCGTCGCGCTCGCGGTCGCCTCGGTAGTCGCGCTGCTCAACCAGCTGCGCACTCTGGTCGCGCATCTGTGGGAGAACGAGGGCGAGGCGATGACCGTCACCGCGCAATTCCTCGACAGCGTCAATGTCCCGCCGCCCGGCCGCATCGCGGAACTGTGGGCGCCGGTGGGGCTGCGTTATCACGCACTGCACCATTTGATGCCCTCGATGCCCTATCATTCGCTGCCCGAGGCGCATCGCCGGCTGGTCGCCGAACTGGCGGCGGAGTCGAGCTATCACGGGGCCAACCATGCGGGGATGGCGGTGCTCGTCGCGCGGATCGCGCGAAGCACCATGCGTCCGCGCGGCTAATCCCGTCTCCGGAACGGCAAAAAGGCCGCTCCCCTCGGTGGGTGGGAGCGGCCTTTCGCATTTCACCCGGTATTAGGCCGGGCAAAGCGATCAATCTCAGTCGACGTTGATGTCGGCCTTGACGCCGTCTTCGCTGACGGTCGCATCGACATCTTCGCCATCGATCGTCAGGCTCGAGCCTTCTTCGGTCTCGACCGGGTCGGCAACGACGGTTTCGGTCGCGGTCGGGGTGATCACAGTGGTGTCGGCGGTGTCAGTCGCTGCGGTGTCGGCGGTTTCGGGCGCATCGGCCTCGCCGCAGGCGGCGAGCGCGAGAGCGGCGGCGAGCGCGGGAATGGCGAGTTTGGTCATGTCACGTCTCCTTTGTGGCAACATTGTGGCAAGAACAGCCTGTGTCGCGGGAGGTTCCCGGAAAATGGTTCAGTCGAGGAAGCGGATCATCGCCCAGCGCCGCTCGCGCGGCAGGCCATGCGCGACCTCCTGCTCGATATCGGCCTTGAGCCGCGGGTAGACATCGAGGTCTGCCACCATCTCGAAGCCGTGCCTCGCATAGAAGGGCGCATTCCACGGCACGTCGGCGAAAGTGGTGAGGGTGAGCGCGGCGAAGCCGCTGTTGCGCGCATCGATGCCGAGCGCGCGCAGGAGGACCGACCCCACGCCCTGCCGCTGCATGTCGGGATGTACCGAAAGCTCGCGGATATGCAGTTCGCGGCGGAACGGTTCGGTCGAGATGAACCCGACCAGCCGGCCTTGCGATTCTGCGACCAGCGAATGGCCCTTGCGGATGAGGGCTGCCTGCTCTTCTGCGGGGATGGCATGCATGCCCGCCACGCCGGCGAGTCCTTCGATTTCACGAAACAACTGCCCTGCGGCGAGTTCGATGGCGGGGAGGTGCCGGGCATCCTCCACTCGTGCGAGACGGATCGAGAAGTGGCTCATTCCTCGGTGCGGATCAGCACCGTCTCGCCGATGAGCAGGAACAGGAAGAACGGGGCCCAGGCGGCGAGGAACGGCGGGTAGCCCCCGAAGCTGCCCATCGCGAGCGCTGCGTTGTCGACTACAAAATAGGCGAAGCCCAAGGCCATCCCGATGACTGCGCGAACGAACAGCTGGCCCGAACGTGCGAGGCCGAAGGCTGCCACCGCACCGAGTAGGGGCATTAGGAAGGCCGATAGCGGCCCGGAGATCTTGTGCCACCATTTCGCCCGGAGTTCCGCCGTGCGGCGGCCGGCGCGTTCGAACTCGGCGATCGAGCCGGTGAGCGTCCAGAAGGGCTCGGAATCGGGATCGATCTTGGCGAGGTCGATCTGGTCGGGGGTCAGCGCCTCGCCCACTACGAGCGAGCGGGGCTTGTCAGTAACCGCGCTTTGGACGCTGAAACGGGTGATCCCCTCCAGCCGCCAGCCGGGATTGGCGTAGCGCGCGCTGTCGGCGGCGATCTGCTCGACGATCATCCCATCAGCATTGCGGCGGTACCAGGTGACCTTGCGCATGGCGATCGCCTCGCCCGTGCCGGCGAGGTAGGCGGCGGTGAGGATGTTGCCGTCGTCGCTCAGATAGATGTTCGTGCGCACGCGGCTTTCGGTCGGTATCGGGCCGTATTCGACCGCGTCCCAGGCCTTGAGCGTTTCGGTGGCGCGGGTAACGACGCGCTCGTTGAAGCCGAAGCTGGCGAGCGAGACGAGCCCTGCGGTCAGCAGCAGCGGCGCCAGCACCTGGTGTGCGGAAAGCCCCGCCGCCTTCATCGCGATGACCTCGCTGTTCTGGTTGAGCGTGACCAGCGTGATAAGCGTCGCCAGCAGCACCGAATAGGGCATGAAGCGCGCGATCAGCTGCGGGATGCGGAGCCCTGCATAGGTCAGCAGTTCGCCCTGTCCATTGCCCGGAACGGCGAGGATTTCGCCGCTGGTCGAGAGCAGGTCGAGCATCAGCAGCACGAGCACGAGGACGAACAGCATGGCCGCGATCCGCGCTGCGAAGAGCTTGGCTAGATAGAGCGTCAGCGTGCGCGAGGGGAAGAAGTCGAGCTGCATGGAGTTCCCGTTATTCGGCCGCCGCAAGGTCGATCGTCAGTCGCCGGCGGCGGAACAGCTTGCCAACCCGCTTGCTCATTTTGCCGAACCAGATTTCCAGCGCACCGATCGCCTGCCCGCCAGGGACGTGAGCGACGCGCCAGTACATCCATATGATCAACGCGGCGAACAGCAGGAATGGTCCCCACAGAGCGACGATTGCGTCGAGCCGACCGAGCGCGGCGATGTCTTCCCCGTACTGATTGACCTTGTGATAGGCGACCACCATCACGATCGAAAGGAACACGCCCAATGCGCTGGTTGACCGCTTCGGTGGGATCCCCAACGCCACTGCCAGCAGCGGCATCAGCGCCATCATCACCACTTCGACGAGGCGGAAGTTGAAGCTGGCCTGGCTGGCGTCGCGCTTTTCGTCGGGCTGGGTGGCGCTCCAGCCGATACGCAGCAGTTCGGGCAGGATGTACTCGCGCTCGGCATCGCCGCGGGCGCGGAATTGTTCGATCTTGGGAAGGTCGATCGGCAGGTCGTGGCGAGTGAAGGTGAGCACGCGCGGGGTCTGGCTGCCGGTATCCTGAACGATCGTCCCATCGGTGAGCCGCAGGATGATCGTGTCGGGATTGTCGGTCGTTGCAAGAAAGGCGCCTTCCTTGGCCGAAATCGACAGCACCTGGCCCTTATCGTTGGAAACACGCGCGAAAATGCCCTTGAGGCGCCGCCCGTCGTCCTCACTCTCTTCGATCCTCAACGCCATGCGATCGGCCAGCGTGGTGAACTCGCCGACCTTGATCGACGCGCCGAGCGCGCCCGAGCGCAGCTCGTATTCCATTTGCTCGTAGTAGTAACGGCTGATCGGCTGGATGAAGAACACCAGCGCGACATTGATCACCATCAACACGGCGGTGATTGCGAAGGGGACGCGCAGGAGCCGCCCGTAGCCGAGCCCGACCGCGCGGAACACGTCGAGCTCGCTGGTGGTGGCGAGCTTGCGGAAGGCGAGCAATATGCCGAGCAGCAGGCCGAGCGGAATGGCGAGGCTGGCGTATTCGGGGATCAGTGCCATCAGCATCTTGAAGACGACGCCCACGGGGCCGCCTTCGACCGCGACGAAATCGAACAGTCGCAGCATCTTGTCGAGTACCAGCAGCGAAGCGGCGATCGCGAACACGGCCAGCATCGGCACGATCACGAGCCGGAAGATATACCGATCGATGCTGGGAATGAACTTGAACAAGGTGCCGCCGGTCGATTGTCTCCGCCGCTGCCCCTAGCGCGCTTTTCGGCGCAGGTCATGCCCCTTGTGGTTGCGGCTCAGGGGCAGGCGCTCAGGCCTTTTCCAGCGTGCACTGCAGCGGGTGCTGGTTCTGGCGGGCGAAGTCCATCACCTGGTGGACCTTGGTCTCCGCGACTTCGTAGGGGAAGATGCCGCAGACGCCGACGCCCTTCTGGTGGACGTGGAGCATCACCCGCGTCGCTTCCTCCATGTCCATGCGGAAGAAGCGCTTGAGCACGATCACCACGAATTCCATCGGAGTGTAGTCGTCGTTCAGGAGCAGCACCTTGTACTGGCTTGGCTTCTTCGGCTTGGCGCGGGTCTTGGTGGCAATGCCGACCTGGCCTTCGCCATCGCGCGCATCGTCATCGCCATCGGTGGCGCGGATCGGGAGGGGAGTCGGAATCTGGGACATTTCAGGGGCCATTATCGTATCGCTCGGCCAAATCGCAAGGCACCAGCAACACGCACTCGAGCGGTGACCTCGTGGGAAGACGAAAAAAGGGTCGGATGGCACGAGACCATCCGACCCACGGTGTCCAATTCGCCGGGCGAGGGAGAGAGGAGAGAGTGCCCGACAGAATTGAAGCTGTAATTCGCCTTAGGCGGCCTTGCGGACCTTTTCGGCGGCGAGGCTCATGCGGGTTGACACCGGTGCGAAGGCTTCGTTCGCCAGCTTGAGCATGGCTTCCGTGTTCTTCGAGGTGGTCGCGACCAGCGCGTCGAAGTTGCGGCGGGCGATTTCGCCCTGCAGCTGGAACAGTTCGGTCGGCGACTTGATCGCGGTGAACTTCTTGACGTCTTCCTGGACGGTTTCGGCAGCCGACTTGGCTTCCTCGACATAGGTGCGGCCCATGTCCTGCATGCCGGCGGCGAGGATCTTGCCCGAAGCGACGAGGGCTTCGAGATTGCCCTTCTGGAATTCGACGGCGTCCTTGGTCATTTCGGTGCCCTTGTCATAGGCGGCCTTGGCGCGGGTCTGCATGTCGGCAGCCATTTCCTTGGCCTTGGCAGTGTAATCGGTGGTTGCGGTCTTCTTGGCAGTGGCCATGATGGTATCCTTCAACTGGGAAATCGGAGTGGTCTTGGCGGCTTCCGCCTTGGTCGGAGCGGCCTTCTTGGGGGCCGCCTTGGTCTTTTTCGCGACAGTCGGCTTGGTGGCCGGTGCAGCTTTCTTCGCGAGGGCCTTCTTCGGCGCGGCCTTCTTGGCCGGAGCCTTCTTCGGTTCCGCGGCGACCGCCTTCGCGACGGTCTCGGCCTTCACCGGAGCTGTGGTGTCCGCTTCGACGGCCTGTTCGACCTTCTTCGCGCTCACCGCCTCGGCGGTCTTCTTTTCCGCTGCCTCGGCGAAAGCCTTCTCGGCGGCGGCGTCGATCTTGCTCTGGTTCTCGGACATCGGAAACCTCGATTTGTTGCAGTGCACAAAATAGGCATTGCAATTGCGAAGTCAAGCGATTTTTGTGCAGTGCACAATAAGCGGAAAACCCTCATCTAGCCAATGGCTTGAGGGTCAGCGCTCCTCGCCTTCCGTGCGATTGAGCATGATCTTGTTGGCTGCCTCGGAATTGGCGATCACGAGATCGGGGAGGCCATCGCCGTCGATATCGCCCGCCGCGATGCCGTAGGTATCGGCGAGCTCCTCCTCGAGCTCGGTATAGACGAATTCAGCCTTGCCGCGATTGTGCAGGATGGCATTGCGACCTTCGGTACCGAGCGCGAGATCGACCAGGCCGTCGCCGTCGAAATCCACCGCCGCCATCGACTGCACGGGTTGCGTGCCCGCGGCGATGGCGCGCGGGGCGGCGAAGCTCCCGTCGCCCCGATTGGCGAGAAGGGCGACCGACCCATCGTCGCGGCCGAGCATGATGTCGGCATCGCCGTCGCCATCCATGTCAGCGGCGACGAGCTGGCGATTGTCGCCTTCGGTCCCCGAGAGAGGGGTGGCGGAGAAGTTCCCCATCCCATCGTTAAGCAGGACCAGGCTCGCCGCACCCTCGCGCCGGGCGATCGCAAGGTCGGTATCGCCGTCACCGTCGAAATCGCCGGTGGCCATCCCGGTCGAGGGACCGTCGGTGCCCGGCAGTTCAATCGCGGGCGAAAACCGCATGTCCCCGAGGCCAAGGAACAACAGGTCCGGGCCCCGGCGTCGCGCAATGGCGATGTCAGAACGGTCATCGCCATTGGCATCGAGGCCGACCGCATTGCGCGCGGAGCCTCCGCTGCCCTCGAGTGTGCCGGCCTCGGCGAAATTCCCCTTGCCGTCATTGACCAGAACGACCGCCGCAAGCAGGTCGCGCACGACCACGATGTCGATGTCGCCATCGCCGTCGTAATCGCCCGGCTGGACACGATAACTCGCCGACGGGCCGCGCCCGATCGGGAGGGCTTCGAGCAGCCGGCCGTCGCCATTGTTGAGGTATACGAAATCCGGCTGCGCCCAGTGGCGTCCGTTCGCGGCGAGCACATCGAGATCGCCGTCTCCGTCGACATCCGCCAACGCGATATCGGCGGTCATCCGCGCTTCGAATTCGAACTCCAAGAACACGCTATCGCGCAGTTCGATCTCGTCCGCCCGGGCGGTGGTGGCAGCGATCAGAATGCCGGCGACGGCAAGCATCGTGGCTCGGCGAATTTTCATGCATTTCTCCAACAGGCGTGTCAGCGCGTGGCGACGTAGCGGCCGGGAGCGTCCTCGATCGTTCTATCGCCTTTCCCGCCGGGCTTGCGCTTGCCCGTGGCGGAGACACGCGCGCCGTCCTGGGCGCGCAGCCACTCGATCCAGTCGGGCCACCAGCTGCCCGGATGCTCGACGGCGCCCTCGCGGAACTGGGCCAGCGTATGGACCTCGCCATCGTTGAGCCAGTACTGGTATTTGTTCGCATCGGGCGGATTGACCACGCCGGCGATGTGGCCCGAGCCCGCCAGCACGAATTTGATCGGGCCCTTGAAGTGATCGCGGATCTTCCACACGCTTTCGGCCGGCGCGATATGGTCCTCCTTGCCCGCCTGGACATAGGTCGGCGTCTCGACGAGGCCGAGATCGATCGGGGTGTTGTCGACGCTCAGCGCGTCCGCTTCGACCAGCCGGTTGTCGCGGTAGAGGTCGCGCAGATATTGCTCGTGCCACTTCGCGGGCAGGTTGGTAACGTCGCCGTTCCAGTGGAGCAGGTCGAAGGCGGGATAGTCCTCGCCCAGCAGGTAGTTGTTGACGACATAGTTCCAGATCAGGTCGGTGCCGCGGAGCAGGTTGAAGGTCGCTGCCATGTAGCGCCCGTCGAGATAACCGTCGGCACTCAGCGCCTTGACCATGCCGAGCTGCCCGTCGTCGACGAAATTGAGCAGGTCGCCCGCCTTCTCGAAATCGATCTGCGCGGTGAAGAAGGTCGCGCTCTTGACCTTGTCCTGATCGCCGCGGCGGTGGAGCAGTGCGAGCGTGGCGGCGAGCGTGGTCCCCGCGACGCAATAGCCGATCGCATGCACGCTCGGCACGTCGAGCCGCGCGCGGATATGGTCGATCGCATCGATCTGCGCGCGGACGTAATCGTCCCACACCACGTCCCGCATGGTCGCGTCGGCCGATTTCCAACTGACCATGAACACGGTGACGCCCTGCGCGACCGCCCATTTGACGAAGCTCTTCTTCGGGTTGAGGTCGAGAATGTAGAAGCGGTTGATCCAGGGCGGGAAGATCACCAGCGGCGTCTCCATCACCTCCTCGGTCGAGGGCGAATACTGGATAAGCTGGTAGAGCGGCGTTTCGTGGACCACCTTGCCAGGCGTCACCGCGATATTCACGCCCAGCGTAAAGGCACTCGCGTCGGTATGGCTCAACTGCCCGCGCCGGAGGTCGGCCAGCAGGTGCTCCATGCCCTTGACGAGGTTCTCGCCCCTGGTCTCGAGAGTGCGCTCCATCACGACAGGGTTGAGCAACGGGAAATTCGCCGGGCTCGCTGCTTCGGTGACGGTGCGCGTGGTGAAGCGCAGTTGCTCGCGCTTGTCGTCCGACAGGCCCTCCATCCGGTCGACCATCTCGGCGACGCGTTCGGCGAGGAAGAGGTAGGTCTGGTGGATCAGCGCATAGGCGGGATGCGCGCGCCAGCGCGGATCGGCGAAGCGGCGGTCACGGCGCGGCAATTCGGCTTCGTCTTTCGCGCCCGGCTGACCATCTGGGCCGAGCGTATACTGATTCATCACCTGCTGCCACAGCGCCACGCCATCCTGCACCAACGCCTGCTGCTGCGCGGGATCGGCCAGCGGCATCTGCCGATACCAGTCCTGTGCCAGCTGCATCCAGCGCGTCGGATCGAACCACGGCGCCAGCGTCTGCGGATCGGCCAACTGTTCCGTCTGGTATTGCAGCCACATGCCCTGCAGCTTCGCCCCGACTTCGGTCCAGTGGCGCATGTCTTCGGTCGACAGCGGCGTGCCCGCAGTCGCTTCGGCCAGCGGCGCGAATAGCGTGCGCGCAAGCTTAGCCGGCGCTTCGAACATGTTGGTGAAGGGGTCGGGGCCGTCGTCGGTCATCATCGCTCCTGCTTGGTGCCAAGCACCTGTTGGGGAGACAATAGGATATTGCGTGTCCCGATGCATCCGTCCCGTTGGCACCTGCACGGTGAATGGGTAATCAGTGTGACTCATCCAACGCCCGAAAGAGAGCGAATGTCCGACGAATTCTACCGTATCAAGCGCATGCCTCCCTATGTCATCGCCGAAGTCAACGCGATGCGGCATGCCGCGCGGCAGGCGGGGCGCGACATCATCGACCTCGGCATGGGCAATCCCGACCAGCCGCCGCCGCAGCATGTCATCGACAAGCTTTGCGAAGTCGCCGCCAAGCCGACGGCGCACGGCTATTCGCAGTCGAAGGGCATTCCCGGCCTCCGCAAGGCGCAGGCCAATTACTACGGTCGCCGCTTCAACGTCGATCTCGATCCCGAGCGCGAAGTTGTGGTGACGATGGGCTCGAAGGAAGGCTTGTCGTCGATGGCGACCGCGATCAGCGCGCCAGGCGACGTCATCCTCGCGCCCAGCCCCGCCTATCCGATCCACACCTACGGCTTCATCATTGCGGGCGCCACGATCCGCTCGGTGCCGACCACGCCCGACGAGCGCTACTGGAAAGCGCTCGACAACGCGATGGCCTATACCGTCCCGCGTCCGACGGTACTGGTGGTCAACTATCCGAGCAATCCCACTGCCGAGACGGTCGATCTCGCCTTCTACGAACGGCTGGTCGACTGGGCGCGCGAGAACAAGGTCTGGGTCCTGTCCGACCTCGCCTATTCCGAACTCTATTACGACGGCAAGCCGACCCGCTCGATTCTCGAAGTGCCGGGCGCCAAGGACGTGGCGGTCGAATTCACCTCGATGTCCAAGACCTTCTCGATGGCCGGCTGGCGCATCGGTTTCTGTGTCGGCAACAGGGAACTGGTCGCCGCGCTGACGCGGGTGAAATCCTATCTCGACTACGGCGCCTTCACCCCGATCCAGGCGGCCGCCTGCGCCGCCCTGAACGGTCAGCAGGACGTGGTCGAGCAGAACCGTCTGCGCTACCAGAACCGTCGCGACGTGATGGTCGAAAGCTTCACCCGCGCCGGGTGGCCGATTCCAAATCCGCCCGCCAGCATGTTCACTTGGGCCAAGCTCCCGCCCGGGTTCGAGGAGATGGGCAGCCTGGAGTTCTCCAAGCAGTTGCTCGAACACGCCGGTGTCGCGGTGGCGGCGGGGGTCGGCTTCGGCGAGGAGGGCGAGGGCTTCGTCCGCATCGCCATGGTCGAGAACGAGCAGCGCATCCGCCAGGCGGCGCGCAACGTCAAACGCTTCCTCGCCGAGCACGCAGGCGGCTAGCGGGCGAATTGCGTCCACATCGGTGGCATCTCCCGCCGATACGGTTTCCAAACGATTCCCTTCACTTACTCTCGGTGAAACTGCGCAGCACCGGGGGTGATTCGTTGGGAGAAGCGGAGTTCCTGTGGCTATCCAACAGCCCGGATGTTCCAATCCGGTGGGATCTCCGCTTGGCCGACTGGTCGATGCGGCACGCCCCGGCTGCAGCGGGCGCGATCCACGGCCTCCCGGGGATGCTCGACTGGCGCGCCGCGAGCCGGCCGGCCGACTGGCGCGAACTGCAGCGTCGTGGGCGGATCGTGGCTGTCGGAGTCGACGACGCGCGTGAGCGGGCCCGGCTGCTCGACCAGGGGCTGGGCGATGCGCTTGGGAGCCGGGTCGGCTTCGTCGAACTCGGCGCGCGCATGGCCCGACTTGCCTCCCGCACCCGCGCTTTGCCTCGCCGTCTCGATGCCGGACCAGTCACGCTCGACCTGTTCCATCGCGACGGGCGCGTAGCTGGGCGCTGGCTTGGCCTTCACCCGCGCGAATTCGCGCTTCTCTGGCGGCTTGCCGAAACTCCGGGCGTCAGGGTGGGGCGAAGGCAGCTGCTGCGTGACGTGTGGCGGCTCGATCACGTTCCCGAAACCAACTCGCTCGATGTCCATGTCTCGCGCCTACGCGCCAAGCTGCATGTCGCGCGCTGCGCCTGGCTGGTCGCGACCGATCCGCTCGGCGGCTACCGCCTCGCTGCATCCCGCCGGCCGCATGAGCTAGGCGGCGGAGCAACTGGACTTGTCACGCCCGTGAGCTACGAAGGGGACAACGCATCCCCTGGGCGAGAGGCAGTTCCATGAATTTCAACGACCGCGTTTCCATCGATCTGGGCGACAACGGCGTCGCGCAGGTACGCTTCACCCGCGGCGACAAGATGAACGCGCTCGACCCGGCGCAGTTCGAGGCGATCCTCGAAGCGGGCGAGGCGCTGCGCGCGATGCAGGGGCTGCGGGTCGCGGTGCTTTCGGGCGAGGGGCGCGCCTTCTGCGCCGGGCTCGATTTGTCGAGCATGGCGGCGGGCGGGTCCTCGCCGCAGGCCAAGCTCGCCGAGCGCACCCATGGCAATGCCAACCGCGCGCAGGAAGCCGCGATGACCTGGCGCAAATGCCCTGTCCCGGTGATTGCCGCGGTGCACGGCGTCTGCTTCGGCGGCGGCCTGCAGATCGCCAGCGGCGCCGATATCCGCGTGGTCCACCCGCAGACCCGCATGGCGGTGATGGAGATGAAATGGGGGCTGGTCCCCGACATGGGCGGCTATGCGCTGTGGCGCGGCCTGGTGCGCGACGATACACTGCGCGAGCTGACCTATACCAACCGCGAATTCTCTGGCGAGCAAGCGTTAGGCCTTGGCTTCGCTACCATGGTGGAGGAGGATCCGCTCGCCCGCGCCACTGCCATCGCGGAGACGATCGTCCAAAAGAACCCCGATGCCATCCGCGGCGCCAAGCGTCTGTTCCGTGTGATGCATGAAGAGGGCGAGGACGCAATCCTGCTGGCCGAGAGCGTCGAGCAGGACGGCATCATCCGCACGCCCAACCAGGTCGAGGCGGTGATGGCCGAGATGCAGAAACGCGCGCCGGCGTTCAAGGACAGCTGAGCGCTTCACAAGCCGGCTTCGGTTAGGCCGCGATCGTCAGCCGGTTGCGGCCCTCGTTCTTCGACTGGTAGAGCGCTGTGTCGGCAGCTTGCAGGAGGAAGGTTTCATCGGCGCCCTTCTGGTGAACGGCGACCCCCAGGCTGATCGAGATGCTGCGGGGGCCTTCGAGGGCGGCCCAGTCCAGTTCGTGGCAGGCGATCCGCAGCCGTTCGCCGATCATGGCCGCGACTTCTCCCGAGGTTTCGGGCAGGATCGCAAGGAACTCCTCGCCACCCAGTCGGCCGAACAGGTCGCCCTTGCGCAAGGCGCGCTCGCCGAGCGCCGCGATCTCGCACAAGACCTGGTCGCCCACCGCGTGGCCATGGATGTCGTTGACCGATTTGAAGTGGTCGACATCGATCATCATCACGGCGAGATCGCGCCCCGCACGTTCCGCACGGGCGATTTCTTCGCCTAGCCGCGCGAGCAGTTTGCGCCGGTTGGCGACGTGGGTCAGTTGGTCGGTTTCCGCAAGTAGCACCGCTTCGCGGGCCAGTTGCTCGGCGCGCGCCTTCTGGCGCTCGAGTTCCTTGGCTGCGCGGACATGCTCGGTGACGTCCTTGAGCACGCCAAAAATCGCGACGGGAACTCCGTCTTCGAATTCGATGTCGCCCAAGGATTCGACATGGCGAATGGCGCCATCCGAACGCTTGATGCGCGCTTTCAGGATGAACTTTTCCTGCTGGACGACGGCCTTCGCCAGTACCTGTCGAACCTTCTCATTGTCCTCGGAAATGATCGATCCATGCTCCAGGTTCATTGCCCGGTCCCTTTTCGGATCGAGCCCGTAGATATGGAACATGCCGTCGGACCAGTCGCTCGTCCGGTTCCTGAGGCAATAGCGCCAATGGCCTACATGGGCGAAGGTCTGGGCCGCTACATGTTGCGCTTTTCTACGGGCGATCTCGTTCATCTGCCCGCGCGATTTTGCGAGCAGTGTGGCGAGGGGCAGGGCCGAGGCGAACATCGTGAGCAGGTAGAACTGGAAGAAGTATATTTCCGCGATCGGATCGCCGACGAATGCGATAGGGCTGGTTCCGGCCGAAACGGCGAAGGTGCCGACGGCGGCGATGGTAAACACCATGGCCAGCGCGCCGGTTACGCCCAGCATGTAGGTGGCTAGTACCGTTCCCGCCAAGGGCAGGAACAGCAGCGGATATTCTTTCTGGAAGAAGGTGAGGCCGATCGTGACCGCACAGAATCCGGCGACCAAGGCAATCCGCCCCTTACCACCGGCAACCGGTTCCTCGCCCGCGACGATGCGCAGGGAGGTGACGATCGCCGGCGCCACGATCAGGATACCCAGCAGTACGGTGGTAAACCAGGACAGGACGAAGACAATGTCGCCAGCGTGACCAGTGGTGACCGAGGCGATCGCCGCGCTTGTCGAGGCTGCGGCCAGGGCTGCTCCGGAGAATCGCATCACCCATCGGGGGTTGTCGAAACGTCCGCATCCACGATTTTCGCAGGCAATCTTGGCGGCGATGAAGCCTTCGAGGAGATTGGCCACGGTAAAGGCGCAGGCGATCCCGATGCTGGCGCCAAAGGCCAGGTTGATGCCGATGCTTATCGGCGCGACGAGCGCAATCAGAAGTGTCCGGGGCTTGGGCCTCAGCATGAGCAGCCCTGCGACGAAGACGCCGCTCGAGGGCCAGATGATCGCGATCCCGTCGTTGGTCTGCGTGTAGATCAGCGAGATCGCGGCAAGGATGCCGTAGGCGATTGCGAACAGGAGAGCGCCAGGCCACCCGATCGCCAACCTGTTATCGATCATCAGCTTCATGCGCGTTCGCGGTAACCCGTTACGATTAAGATTTCCTGTCCGGTGCTCCCGTCCGGCCGATTTCACACATCGATCACACGGCCACCCGTCAGCCGAACACCGCGACGCATTGCATGCCGTCGAGCACCTGCTTGCCTTCGGCGTTCCACAACCGCAGGCGTTCGCTCGAATAACCATGCGCGGCGTGCTGGCTGGCATTTTCCGACAGCCACCAGCCGTCGCGCGTCTGCGGTTCGGGCTCGAGCAGGTTGAAACTCCAGTTGATCGAGCTGATCGGACCCTGCCGCTTCATCGCGCGCATCGCGCCGGGCGGCAGCACGTCGCCGAGCAGGATGAGCTCGCTGACCGGATTGAGCCCCTCGCGCTCGGCCAGCCGTGCCCAGCGACGCACGACCGGCTCGCCGGGCCCCTGCAGTTCCTGCGCGCGGCGGAGCTCGAAATTGCTCTGGATGAAGGCCGGGCCCTTGCCGTGCATCGCGGGTTCGGCCTGCTCGGGGCCGCCGGGCCAGTCGGATACCGGCGCGGCCTCGTGCTCGGCATTGGCCTCGCGCTCGGTCCCGAAGAGCCAGAAGGCGGTCAGTGTGCACGCACCCTCGCACCAGATCTCGCTGCGCACCTGCGCAACATTGCGACCCTGGCGGACGATCTCGCGCCGCAACTCGGCCTCGGGCCCGGTCGGCGCAACGAAGGCGACTTGCGCGGCGCGCAGCGGCGGCAGGTCGGGGAAGGCGCGAACAGCGGCGGTATAGGCAATCAGTGCCGAGGCGCCGCCGTAGAGGGTCCGTCCCTGCATCCAGGCGTCGAGGCCCGAAAAGCGCGTCTGGCCGCCATCTGCGGTGATCGGATCGAGGAGATTGGCAATGCTCATGCAACGGGTCATTGCCGCTCTGCGGTCATGCGTCCAGACTGACGTTACGGAAGACGTCACGAGGCGATTGCCTTTGTTCCGGAGAATCGCTAGTGCGCCGCTTCCCGTCTGAGAGGGCGGGCGAGGCCCGATGGCGGAGTGGTTACGCAGAGGACTGCAAATCCTTGCACGCCGGTTCGATTCCGGCTCGGGCCTCCATTTCCCCTTTTTCTCCCTTTCGTATTCTTCCGATTTTGACACGCAAATACGCGGGTTTCCGCCATTCGTGTGCCTGAAATCTTTTGTTCCCTTTTCTCCCTTACTGCGCGATAAGGAGGGGGAGATGGAGGGGGGCGATCTCCTCTTAGAACACGGAGGCGAGCGGTATGGGTAAGCTCACAGCGAAGGCGGTTCAGGCGCTAGGGCCGGGGAGGCATCACGATGGTGATTGTCTGCTCTTGGAGGTCCGCAAGACCGGATCGCGCTCGTGGTTGGCGAGAGTGCGCCATAACGGGAAGCGCCGGGACATCGGACTGGGAAGTGCCAGCGTCATCTCGCTGGCGAAAGCGCGTGAGCGGTGCAGAGAGGTGCGACTTGCGATTGCCGAGGGCCGCGATCCTCTGACGCTTTGGAAGCCATCCCCTCCGATGGCTCGCTTCTTCAATGAAGTCGCTCTCGAATTCATCGAACAGCGAGAGATCAGCGGAAAGTCGCGGCAGCAAGCGATTAGCCGGTTGGAGAAATATGCATTCCCCAGCCTTGGTAAGCTACAGGTGCAATCGGTCGATGCCGACAATATTGCCGAGGCGCTGCGCCCGATCTGGACCACGAAGCCGGAGACAGCGGTGCGAACGCGCGATTTGATCCTGCGAACGTTGCGCTTTGCTCGCCCGGACGGTGCGCTGCTGGAAACGACACTCGCCCGAGCGATCACCGACCGCCTTCCGGCGCAGCCCCGCAACAAGAACTTCGCGGCGATGCCCTACACCCAGGTGCCGGAGTTCATGGCGAAGCTCACTCAGAAGAAGACAATGGGATCGCTCGCATTGCAGACGGTGATCCTTACGGCCACGCGCTCCGGTGAAACGCGCGGGGCCACGTGGCGGGAGATTGACTTCAAGGCGGGAGTTTGGACGGTCCCAGCCGAGCGAATGAAGATGAAGCGCCCGCATCGCATCCCCCTATCGCCGGAGGCCATAGCGGTTTTGAAGGCGGCGCGCGTAATGCCGAAGGCTGACCTGAAAGCCGATAGCCTCGTGTTCCCCGGCGCGACAGGCAAGCCCCTAAGCGACATGACGCTGACGAAGATTTTGCGGGACATGAAGGAGCCGTTCACCGTCCACGGTATGCGGTCCAGTTTCCGCGATTGGGCTGCGGAGCAAATGTCGATGCCGGGTGAGATTGCGGAAGCCGCGCTGGCGCACGCTGTCCCCAATGCCGTTGAAGCCGCCTATCGGCGCACAACCTTCTTCGACAAGCGCCGGGAGATGATGGAGGCGTGGGGATCGTTCTGCGACGGAAGTGATGGCGCGGACGTAGTGCCGATTAGGAAAGGGCGCGGACAGTGACCGAAGATGAGTTGATGGAAGAACTCTACCAAGCGTCACGAGCCGGTCACACGATACGCAAAGAGTGGCTGGAAGAATTCATCTGGCATCCCGATGGTCAGGAGCGATTGCGCGAATTGGGGCGCGAGGCAGACGAGCCGTTGCTGATGGCGCTGATGGATTTGCTTCACGAGTATGCTGATGCCTCGCGCCGGAATGCGAGCAAGAAGCGCCGCAAGACCACTGAGCCGGGGGTGAACTGGCAGCGAGAGCTTGCCGCGCACCTTCAAGAGCACGGCCCGAAAACAAAGCTAGCCAAGTTTCGCAGCCTTCCACGCAAGCGTTCGCTCGATGAGGAGGGACCGTGCGAGGAGCCGCTTTCCCTGCTTAACGGAAAGTGGCTCCTCTTTCGCGATCCCGATGATCGGATTGTTTGTGTGGAAGATGCAACCGGCATCGCCAACTCGATCAGCTACGCAACCTTTGAGGACTATCTGAAGCCCAAACCCAAGGCGCGCTAACTTTTTCAGGGTGATTAGCCGCTAATCTCCCTCTCCGCTGGCGCAATTCGTCTGTCGTTCCAACGAAAGGACACGACAAATGGATGATTTCAGACCCCGGCTAGTTGACCGCCACAAAGCGCGCGAATTGCTCGGGAACATTGGCGATAGCAAGCTCTATGACCTCTTCAATCGTGGTGAGATTGAGGGTGTGTTCCTCGACAACAAGCGCCTGTTCGTGGTCGCTTCGATTGATGCCTACATCGACCGCCTAACCAATGCCCGGCCCGATGGCGTTTCGCGCCGCGTCGGCAACCTCAAGTATTGCGATGCAGAGTGAGGAAGAGGCACACCCGCCATACGATGGCCCCTTCTGCGAAATCAGCCGGGATGGTGTTTTCTACGTGTTCGCTATCGAGCCTCGCCTAGCCGGGGCCGGGGAGCCGCGATCCTATTCCTGCAAGAGCGTCGCTTGGGGGCAAATGCTCGCATGGGCGCAGCAATTCCGCCTCCCGGTGCGCGACCTCACCAATCCGAAAGTCGGGCCGAGAGCCTAGGCAAAAATTCTTCGGAATTAGTGCTTCGAATTGAAGTGCTTAGGCAAAATAAGGACGCTCGAAAGGAGCGAAATATGACCCAATTCTATCGCAAAGCCGCCTGCAATATCGTGAAGCAGGGCCACCCCTCATTCGACCGTCAGGCCGAGAGCGATCAGGCGGCAGCGGGAGGTTTCCGCCCGGACCCGTTTGCTGGCCAGCTTCGCTACGGTGAGCCGGAGCTTATCGCCCTCGATCACCAGCAATCGCTGAAGGCCGAAGGCTACTCCGTGCGGCTCGCTGGCGACCGGGCCACCCGGCTTCATCGCGGCATCGTCGCCAACCCGGAAGCCGAACGCCTCGCACTGGTGACGCTCGACAACGGCAATCGGTTCGCGGTCAACTTTGACGAGTTCGACCTGACCACCGGCTACTGCTCGGGATCGATGATCCGGGAAGCCATCATCATCGACGTTCGCAACCTCCGGGCGCGGATCGCTCGCATGATCGAGGATGCGGCAGCAGTCGTGGGGGAGCCGGATGATGGCGAGTAAGAATGAAACGCCCCCTGACCCGGGGGAGGGGTCAGAGGGCGCAGCTCACCGAAGCCAGCCCCCTTTTGCGGCCGATCCGATTCAGAAGGAAACGAGCGACAACGGGCTGCTGCCTTCCGTCCTACTCAAATTCCTGCGAGACGCGGGTGCAGAGGTCACGAACCTAGGAAGCGCGTCCATCTCGCGTGAAGTGGAAGGCTATCCCAAGCCGGTCGGCGGCTACAAGTTCTCGGCCAAGGGCATCTCCGCTTGGGGCGTGGCCGAAGCGCCGGAGGAAAAGCTGGCCGAGCAGATAACCGAGGCGCTTGCCGAGGCGAACCTGCCGAAGCCTACTGCGATGCTGGCGCTCCCGGATAATCCGCCCGGTGTCGTGATGTCCGATCCGAACACCTTCATCTGTCACAACCTCAAGGGCCAGATTGTGTTGGTTCATCAGCGTTACGAAACGAAGGACGGGGGCAAGGGCTTCATACCTTGGACACGCTGGTCCGATGGTCAGTGGCGCAAGATCGAGCCGGAGGTCATGCCGTTCTGGGGTATCCTCGGCGCGAAGGACAAAGCCGTTCTCTACATTCACGAAGGCGCGAAGGCAGCGAAGCGGATGCAGCGCATGATTGCAGGCGCGATCCCTTCGGACACGTTCCCGTGGTTCGAGGAAATGCGATACGGCCACCACATCGGCTGGATCGGCGGCATCTGGGCGCTCAATCGATCCGATTGGGAAGGCCTCGCAAAGATGGGCTGGAGCACGGTGATCGTGGTCGCGGATAACGATGGGGGCGGGGTGCGCGTCGCGGCTCAAGCCTCGCGCTTCTTCACCTGCCCAACCTTCATGCTCCGCTTCGGGGAAGATCACCCGGCGCGCTTCGATTGCGGCGATCCGACACCGCCTAGCCTAATGGATGAAGAGGGCAATTACATCGGCCCGTCTTATGCGGATTGCCTTCACTCCTATGATCGAGCGACTGACCTAGTTCGAATGCCAGATCGGGAAGGGCGGATGCGCTCCGTCCCGGTCCTGCGACAAGCGTTCATCGAAAGCATCGCGGTCGTGACCGAGACGCAGCAAGTTTTCCATCGATCGCACCCAGCACGCGCGATGGATAAGAAGCCGTTCAACGATAGCGTCAGGCCGCGCTCTGACACGCCCGACACCTATAGCCTTATCACGCAGCAGCCGCAGTGCGTTTGCGATGCGCGGATATATAGCCCCGACCGGCCTCCGGGGCCGCTAACCGATGGCGGGAGGATGGTTTGGAACGCCTATGAGCCTTCCCCCATCGCGGCGACCGCTGGCGATCCTGCACCGTTTTTCGCTTACCTAGAGCACCTGTTCCCTATCGAGGGTGAGCGGTTCGAGGTCATGCGCTGGATAGCCACGCTAATCGCGCGCCGGGACATTCGGATGCACTATTCGCTGCTCCTGATTTCCAAGACGCAGGGCGTCGGCAAATCGACCTTGGGCGTGATCCTCTCCGGCCTATTGGGCGAGGGCAACGTCGCCTTCCCCGGCCAGAACGCATTCGAGAGCCAGTTCAACTCGTGGGCGAACGGGCGGCTCCTGGTATTCGTCAACGAGATATACACGAACGGAAATGCGAAGGTTTACGACCACCTCAAGAATTTCATCACTGATGATGAAATCGAGATCAACGAGAAGCACGTGCGACCATACCGGATCAAGAATTGGTCGGTGATCGCCGCCTGTTCGAACTCAAGGAAGGCGCTGTTCCTGCCCGATGAGGATCGGCGCTGGCTCGTGCCTACGGTGACGGAGGAGCTTCGTGACCGGGCCGACTGGGGTGACCTCTACGCATGGCTCAATGCCGGGGGTCTAGGGATCATCCGGGCGTGGGCCGAAGAATTTGCTCGCGACCATGCCGTGAAGAAAGGCGAGCGTCCCCCGGCCACCGCTGCGAAGCGAGCGATTGTCGCTGAGAATAAGTCGGAAGGGCGATTGTTCGCGCGCGACTTCGGTGAGGAGTTCGCGGACATGGATCCAACGGTCTGCCGCGTGAGCGATATTCGCGCTTGGATCGCCGGCAAGCGCGGCATCGATCTGGGCCATGCGAACCTCGAAAAAGAGCGCCTGATTATCGATGAACTGGAGGCGGTCGAGGGACTGACTATCTGGAAAGGCGATGCGCGGCCCAAGATCGGAGGGCGGCGCGGAGAGAAGGCGACGGTTGTGTTCAACTTCGTGCCGGAGCCGGGGGCGACGTGGGGCCAACTGGAGGATCGACTTAAGACACTGAAGGAGCTGGGTTTCGAGCCTCCAATGTAGAAGGAAACGACTACCACGAAGGCGTTCCCCGTTCCCCGATATACCCCCCGAAATAATTTACGCGAGGAGAACGGGAGAGAAGGGAGAAGGGGATAGAGCCGAGCTAATTAGAAACGCCCCCCTAATCGGGGAACGGGGAACGCCCCCGAAACAGAGGAAAGAGATGTGGAACATTCCATGAACGACATTGCTGATTTTGAGGAGCATATCGCTTCCCTCATTGCGGGCAGGGGTGAGCCGGATCGCTCCAATCTAGAAGCCTTCCTGCGCCGCCATCCCGGCATGACAGTGCGGGACTGGAAAGGCCTTGGCCCCTCCATCCCCCTCGATCCAGCAGGGTGGGAGAAACCGTGGCATCGACTGCGAGGCGATGAGGTGAAGGAGGAGGCGGTTCGAGCTTTTGCGCGCGAGCTTCCCCACAATCTGCGTCAGGCCGCAGCCCGCCACCCGGACCTCATCTGGAACCCCCTCGCTCGCAAGTATCGGGTGCGCCAGCCCGGTGACCGGGAGGGGGGTCAGGGAAGTCTAAGCACGGCCCACCCCAAGACCGGCGGCGATCACGAAGAAACTCGCAAGGGTGCAGAAACATCACGAATTTTGAGGAGAAGACCATGACCGATAAGCCCAAAAAGCCCCGTCGCACTCGCGTGGATAGTCAAGCCGGAGTTGCTGCCGCGATGGTGGCCGGTGGGAAGAAAATCACCTTGCCCGCTGGCCTGACCCTGACCGCCGCCGAGCGGCGCGTTTTCGTCGAGCTTTGCGAAGAACACAGCAAGAGCGAACTGACCAGCCATCGCATCCGTTTGCTTGTCTCGCTCGCCCGCAATCTGATCGCCCTCGACAACGAACAGAAGGCCATCGCGCGGGAAGGCTCCGTGCTCGTGAACAGCCACGGCAACGCTTACCCGAACCCCCGCGTCAAAGTGACGACCGGGCTGCACAATTCGATCCTTTCGATGCGCCGCTCACTCGGCATCCACACCCGCGCCTTGGAAGGCGGGAGCAACCAGAAAGCCGCTGTCCGTCGCGCACACAACAAGGCCAATGAAGCCGACCGCGAAAACTACGACACCAACCTCATCAACTTCCCCAAGCCACAGGAGACTGACGATGATGATTGAACCCGAAGCCCTCGCCACGCGCGGGGAGGTAATCGCCATGATCCACGGCCTGCATCTCTCGCTGGCCGAGAAGTGCCGGATCGAACCGGGCGCAGACAACGAAGATGTAGCTATCGCCGCGCTCTATGGTGCGTTGGACGCTTCGACCATCCTCATGTCCGGCAACAAGGATGCGGGGATCGGGTGGCTCCGGGCCGCACTCGATGTGATTGAAGCCGGTCAGCCCCTTGTAGCAGAGACGATCCAATGACCCGGCCCAACCTCTCGATAGGGGACCGCCTCCAAGCCGAGCCGTTTAAGGTCCGCCGCCGGGTGCTAGAGCTATTGGACGAACTCAGCGCCCCGCTTCCCCCGCGCGAAATCGAAAAAGCACTGACCCGCTCCGGCTATACGAGACGGGAGGCCAAGGCGCTCACCCTATCCCTCAAGAAGCTCCCGATAATCGCGATCGGATCTCAACCAGCCTCAAGCAAAAAACAGGATTAGCATCAGTAGCACAATCATTGCTCCGACAAGCATCTTGAGGTCTTTGAGCTCTTTGTAAAATGGCGCGACCCATCGAGGATCGGGAGTAGGGGCCGGCAAATCAGATCCACCCCAATCGGAGTCATAGACTTCGTCCTCTGATACGACTTCCTTTTGCATCCGTTCGATTATTGAGTGGGGCTTGACCGCCTTGCTGATCGAAAACGTGGCATCCCAAACCTTCCCCACCCTAGGCAAATCGATGTCGCTGTCTTCGGGCATCTCAATGTCTTGGCCGCGTTGTTCCGAGCAAAGTACCTTGTATTCGTCCGCGTCTATGTCAGGCGTCCACTCCGCATAGAACCCACGTGCGTGGCAATCGAAACGAGCCGCGCCGATTTGATCAGCTGCAATCCTCTGGGAGATCAAATCGAATTCAGCCTTAGGAACAGCTAGGTCGAACTGGATCATATCGGAGAACTCTTGTCCCCACATCGGATCGGTATCAGTCCTGCTAGGCCACGCCGAGGCGCTCGCTGCGCGTGCTCCAACATCTGCTTCTGCATTGTCGGCGATGGGCCGAATGACCAAGAAGATGTCTTCAATGGGCCGTGAAGTCCCAAACATCGAATACTTGGGTTTTCCATATCGCCTGACGCTTTCCGGTTCGAGGGCAGCACGTATCCATGAACCGCCATCGTCAAATTTGCTCTCCACTGCGCTCCGTTCGTGAAGAGATAATTCAGTTGCCACGAAAGAGTGTGAGAAGGTCCATGGTATTTTGTCCCGGCCTTCCTTTCCATCTTCAGAAACCTCTCGGATCGCCCATGGATATAATCCAGTTTCAGTCTTGGCGTTGAACCGCAACTTGCGCTCTAAATTGTAATCCATTGGTCCCCCGTAAATAGGCTTCAGGCTCCGACTTATTGCTTCTCTTTGAACTATATACAACCGAACCTCACCCTAGATCGAACGCCTTGCCCGCCAAGCTCTGACGCTGCCGGGGAGAGCGCGAGATCAGGCAAGACGCGACGCTGCCGAAAACGGGTTGAGGCATCCGGCCTCGATCCCCTCACCACATTCGTTTTCGGAGCTACCGATGCAACATTTCAACCTACCTCGCGCCCTGCGTGGCGCGGTTCGCGCTGAGGAAACCCCTCAGCAGCTTTTTGCGCAGATCAACGGCGCGATTGGCGACCTTCGCCAGCGGCATGACGACAACATCAACGATGTTCGCGAGCACGTCGATAACCTGTCCACTGCAATGAATGCGATGCAGGGCCAACTCGACCGCAATGTCTTGTCGACCCCCGGTGCCAGCGCCATGCTTCCGGTCGAGCCGGACTACACCAAGGCGTTCGCCAGCTTCATCCGCAAGGGCGACGGCGAAGCGAAGCTGTCCGAGCTTCAGAGTGCGGGCGACCGCGCTGCGATCCAAGCGGCGCTTTCAGTCGGCTCCGACGCGAATGGCGGCTTGCTTGCACCTATCGAGTGGGACCGGGAGATTTCCAAGCAGCAGGTGACGACCTCGCCCATGCGGAAGCTCGCCAAGGTTATGACGACCTCCGTGGGCGCATTCACCACTCTCTGGCAGTCGGGCAATCCGGGCAGCGGTTGGGTAGGCGAGACTGCGGCCCGTCCGCAGACCTCGAACCCCACCTTCGATCCGATCACCTTCGCGGCTGGCGAAATCTACGCCAACCCGGCTGCAACGCAGCGCATCCTCGATGATGCTGCGATCGACATCGGTGCGTGGCTTGTTGATGCACTTCGTATCGAGTTCAACCGGCAGGAAAACATCGCCTTCCTTTCCGGGTCGGGGGTCAACCAGCCCGCCGGTCTGCTGACCTACGTCACCGGCGGCGCGAACGATGGGACGCACCCCGGCGGCAACCTCACAGTGGTCGAGGAAGCTGTTGCGGTCGATGCCCTCATCGACTTCATGTATGGCTTGGGCGCTCCTTATAGACAGAACGCCACCTGGGTTCTTTCTAGCCTTACGGCTGCGGCGCTAACCCGCCTCAAGGACGCTGATGGCAATCTGATCTGGCGCGAAAGCCTTATCGTTGGCCAACCGGCCACCCTGCTGGGCCGCCCGGTTGAGATCGATGAAGGTATGCCGGGGCCGACGGCTGGCAATATCGCGATTGCCTTCGGTGACTTCCGGGCCGGGTATTTGGTGAATGATCGTTACAGTTCGCTGCGGCTGCTGCGCGATCCCTTCACCAACAAGCCCTTCGTCCATTTCTACGCTACCAAGCGCGTGGGCGGGGGCGTTCTCGACCCGAACGCTATCCGGCTCCTCCGCATCCCGGTCTAAGCCCGTAGGATCGATGCAGAGGGAAACTAGAAGCCCCGCCGGTAATCTCCTACTGGCGGGGCTTCTTCACGTTTCTAGCCGCACTAAGACTGGTAGAGCGCCTGCGCTTCGTTGAATGTCATCGGCGTCTTTGATTTCCTATCCGTGAGAGTGACTGATCCAGTCGTTTTTCGGTCAGTCCAATATTCTCCTTCGAGGCGTGTGGGTGTTGCGCTTTCCACGCTTAAAAGCATCGCGCCGTAGTGGATTTGGCTACGATAGCGATACATCGATTTGGGCTTGTTTCGATAGGCGCAGCTTATCTCGAATGTTCCATCAGAGCACGCTTCTACACCCGCTGAGACAGTCTCCGAACTCGACTCTTCCGTAATTAGCCTAAGGCTTATCTGCGAAGCTGTTTGTCGCACGACTAAGAAGCAATGGATGGTTGGAACACCTTCGTTCGTTTCCGGGTTCACCCAGTCGCTCTGCAGTTCGACCTTCCATGTTCCGTGGACATAGGGGCGCTTGATAAGCCAACCTCTAAAGATCGGTAGCTTCCATGCCCACGCGTCAAAGAGAAGCATGACACCAGATACGGCCCCAACAACGGTTCCGAATGGCGCGAGCATCTCCCAACTCAAAGGAGTTCCTTTGAGCGCCAGTAGCCCTACCCAGAAGGTGACGGACAACGTCAGAAACGCAGTTATTTGCGGCCGTGTCATCATCACTCGAAACCTACATAGTCCCAACAGTCAGAAAGAAATTTATGCGCGCTCTCCCAAGTCCAAGCTTGGGAGCCACGGAAGAGATACTTGAGTTCACTAACCTCCCCCCACTCCTCGCACTTTTCGTAAGTCATAGTGTTGTTGAAAAGGTAGGCGAGTGCCTCACGCATAGACTGAGACCAAGAGCCATAGGTTAGATACTGGTCCGGCACATTCCAAATAAGACACTCCATCAAGAAGCTTGAGGTGCCGTCAGCTGAGGGAATTTCGTCAGCGAGCATGGCATAGCGAAGGGTCTTGAGAATTCTAACGCAGCCTTTGTAGGATCTTCCGGTGCGGTCGTTCTTCGCCACGCCATTATCGTAATGCTGGTCGGGCCAATTAATGATTCGCCTCCCCTTTCGGGTTCGCATTTCGACACCTTCCAAGAATCGTCCGCTGTCGTCGTATCTGCGATGATCGAAGAATGGAGCCGCGTCGGCATCAACTCGATACGTGTTGGCCTTTATATCGAAGGCCTTGTCCCCAGCATCGACTGCGCTTTGCCCGAAGTAATCTATCAAGGCTTGGCCCAACTCTGCCCGGAAAGTTTCGAAGTCGTATGTGGCGGGCACAATGCCGAAGGTTTCGCGAGTTGAGCCATCAGGTCCGTCCCAAAAGAAGGTGTTGCTACAGACCACCGCGATATCAACATCGCTATCGGCGCGCACATTGACGCGATTGCGATATGAACCCTGAGCGAAAACGCGCACGCTTCGGGCCTTCAATTTGTCACTTGCTGCAATAGCGTTCTTAATCGCCCTCTCCGCATTCTGCATCTTGTCGCGTTCCGTTTGCGATGGAGGTGCTGCGAAGCGTTTAAATTGTTCTTCAGTAAATCTCATATCAAACCTTCACCCGGTCTATAAATACATCAAGAACGAATATGGAACGCAGATCAAGATTGAGATGGCATGAAAGGCGTTATCAGCTTGGGGATAAGTCGGGTGGGTCCGCTCTCGATGCTTCAACACATCTCAGCTTGCCCCGACCATCGATCCTGCCTATAGGGCGCGGCGCTGGTTCAGCCCCGGCCTTCGTCCTTAGCCATACCGGCGGAGGGGCGGATGGAGGGGGAGGGGCCGTGCCTCAACCCGCTAGTTTCGTGATTCTCTCTGGCTATTCAGGGGCTTCCGAACTTTCGGTTTGGGGGAGGCTCGGGCCTCCACTTCTCGCTTGTCAGCGACGAGTGCCGCTTTAGCTCAGTTGGTAGAGCACATCATTCGTAATGATGGGGTCACAGGTTCGAGTCCTGTAAGCGGCACCACCACTTCCAGAAGCAAGAATCGACACTCACTGCGGAAAGGCTGTTCGGCTGTTCGCGCGCTTGGGTCCTGTTTGGGACGCATCGAGCTGTCTCTCAAGAATCAACCGGTCAGAACTCACCTACGTCCTCAGACGACGTGAGACCATTCGATCTGATTTTCAACACAAGATGAATCTTCTGCTCATGATCAATATCACGGCGTCTTTTCCAAGAAATCAGAGATCGTGGATTATGTGAAGGGGAGTTCGTGGATTCTGATATCCGCCTATTCGCAATGGCCAGAAGCGGCACCGAATGGGAACTAAAAACCCGTCGAGAGCCAAGGCTTCTCACGTCAGGCATAAAGCTGCTCCAGCAACAGATTGTCCATCGGCCAAATGAACGGCCATGGCATTCAGATTAGAGATACTATAGTTTGCGCTTGCCTACCTAAGGATGTTGAGCGGTACGCGGAGGCCAACAAGTGCGGTCCAGCGAGGGAACCAGTTCCGCCACGCCGTCGTTTCGAGCTTTCCTCAGCTATTGCCACGCCGACAAGTTAGCGGCGCAGCGGCTGCATCGCCGACTCGAAAACTATCGCCTGCCAAGGCATTTGCGGCAGCCCTCTGAGGGAGGAATGCGGGATGGACGGATCGGCAAGGTTTTTCGCGACCGCGAGGATCTTCCCGCGGCGACGGATCTTTCGGCCGTCGTGCGGCAGGCGCTGGCCGCGTCGCAGGCCCTGATCGTTCTGTGTTCGCCCGATGCCAAACTCTCACGCTGGGTTGCGCGCGAGATCGAACTGTTTCGCGAACTGCACCCCGACCGGCCGATCCTGGCGGCGCTGTTGCGCGGTGAGCCGGAGGAGGCCTTGCCCGCTTCGCTGCGCGCCAGCGGAGAGCCGCTGGCGGCGGACCTTCGCAAGAATGGGGATGGAGCGCGGCTCGGTTTTCTCAAGGTCGTAGCCGGCTTGGTAGGTGTCCCGCTCGACGCGCTGGTGCAGCGCGACAGCCAAAGGCAGGTGAGACGCGTGATGGCCGTCACGGGCCTGGTCGCGGCGGTTGCCCTAGCCATGGGTGTGATGACGATAATCGCATTCAAGGCGCGCGGCGAAGCGCAGCGGCAGCAGGCCGAGGCCGAAGGGCTGATCGAATACATGCTGACCGACCTGCGCGAGGATCTCGACGGAGCGGCCGGGGTTGCGGTGATGTCCCGCGTGAACAAGCGCGCGCTGTCGTATTACGAGGACCAGCAAAGCCTGGAATCGCTGTCACCCGAAAGCCTCGAGCGCCGGGCACGGGTAATTGGCAGGCTCGGCGAAGACGCCATGTCCCGCAAGGACTTCGGCCTGGCGCGGCGCAATCTCGAGGAGCGGGCGCGTACGACGCTCGGCCTGCTCGACGAAGACCCGACCGATCCCGGGCGTCAGTTCGATCATGCGTTGAGCCTCAATCGCCTGGCGGTTCTCTCGCAGGCTGAAGGGAATGGCGAGCAAGCGGAGATCGATCTTCGGAAGAGCTGGACGCTGTTATCGAAGGTGCAGGCGTGGAAGAGTCGAAACACCGAATGGCAGCGCACGACGACGCTGGTCGCCGGAAATCTCTGCGCGATCGATGTCCTGAACAAGGCAGTCGACGAAGAGACGCTCACCAAGTGTCGGATTGCTATCGAATTGGGGCAGGCGCTTGCGAAGCGGGACGATGTCGCATCACGTACGCCCTACGACCTGGCCTTCAACCTCATGTGGCACAGCGTCGCGCTGGAACAGGCGGGGCGGCGCGACGAGGCGCAAGGCGTGCGGCGCGAAACGCTGCAACTGACCGACCGACTGGCGGCACAAAACCCGGATAACCGCAAGATCACGGCGCAGCGGATGGAAATTTACGGCTATCTCGCCTCGTTCGAAGCGCCCCCGACCCGCCGCGCGATGCTGACGACGGCGATGGACATCGCCCGGCAACTGACGCGCCTCGATCCCGACCATGCGGACTGGCGATCGAGCCTCGAGAACTATCGCACCAAGCTGGAGGAGTGAGAGATGAGCAAGGCAGAAAAGACATACGACAACATCTATCTATTCCAGGTGGAGCAACCTGCAGATGGCTTTGCGGTGTTCGGCTACGTCTACAAATTCCGGGGTGATCCGATGAGTCGGTCAGCCGCAGCAGCTGAAATCGAAAAAGGGCCAAATACACAAGAATGGGAGGATGTTACCAAGATGCATGCTAGAGAAAACTTCAACATGCTCTTCGCGCCCAACACGGAAGGATTGGTATTCGTTCGACTGCCCATCACGAATCCGGTAACTGTGTTTGGCGATAAGAAGGTTGTCGATCTCAACGTAAAGCGCAACGGTTCCAAGAAGATCGTCAGGGCATGCAAGCTCCATCCTAACAATGGTGTGGCGGGTCTCATTTGCTCCTTTGAAATCAATATCCCAGATGCAGTTGCCGATATCGGCGGAGCCAATAATCACCATGCAATCGCGCGATTGCCGATCATGTTCGATTTCGTCGATACCGACGGTGTTTCGCCTGTTTTCAAGGATCCGCGTCACAAGCGAAAGGAAGCGGTTCGCAAACAAGAACGTCGGCATCGCGAACGAGCCAACCACCTGACGGACGATAAGAACCACGGTGGCATCCATCCGCCATCGGGTTCCAGCCTGATCCTGGTGGCCTGACGCTTGGCCGCTAGTACCTTGCTCAGCCCGTATACACAGCTCCTGCGCCTCGCCCGCTCCGGTTCGCCCGAGCGGGCGTGGTCGTTGATGGCGCAGCACGGCCTGCTCGATTCCGACAGCGATGACAAAGCGCTCAGCTTGCAGGCGCGACTGGTCAAGGATCGGGCCAAACGCGCGACCACTGGGGCGGAGCGCGCACGGCTGTTCGATCAGTCGGCGCAACTCTACGCCAAGGCCGCGGGCCTTTCCGGAGCGAGCTATCCGCTGATCAACGCCGCATCGCTTTCGCTCTTCGCCGGCAAGCCGGCGCAGGCGCAACGGTTCGCCCGACAAGTGCTCGACCTGATCGAGTCCGACCCCGAGGAAGGCGAAACCCCCTATTGGCGCGCGGCCACGCGAAGCGAGGCGCTGCTGCTGCTCGATCGGGAGGAGGAAGCGCGTGCAGCGCTGCGCGAGGCTATCGCAAGGCAGCCGCAGGCATGGGAAGATCATGCTGCAACGCTCGCGCAATTCGAACTGATCCTGGCCGAAAAGGGCCTGGGTGCAAATTGGCTCGATGCGCACCGCCCGCCGCCCAGCGTTCATTTCAGCGGCATTGCCCGGCTCGCGCCCGATACGCGCGCGGTCTCCGAGGCAATCGAGCATTACATCGCCAGCGAGAGACCGGGCTTTGCCTACGGCGCCCTCGCAGCCGGGTCGGACCTGCTGTTCGCCGAGGCTTTCATCGCCTGGCGCGATGCCGATTGCCCCGCGGCTGAACTGCACGTCGTGCTGCCGCTTCCCATCGATCAGTTCCGCCGGCTTTCGGTAGCGGCTTTCGGCGATCACTGGCTGGAGCGGTTCGACGCAGCGCTGGCGCAGGCAACCAGCGCAACGGTTTACGGGCTGGACGATCCGGAGCTACCGCTCGCGGTCGAATATGCCGATCTGGTCGCGATGGGAAGAGCGGTCCGCAACGCGCGAGTGCTCGAGAGCCGGGCCGGCGCGATCACCGTGGTGGGCAAAGGCGAGAGTTTGCGCCCGCAACTGGCATCGTGGCGCGGCCGCGGCCGCCCACTCACGATCATCGAAGGCGTCCGTGCTGGCGAGACAGTGCTCAGGTCGGCGCCGACCCACCAGCGGCTGCAGATACTGGTCTGGGCACGCGACGCCGACGGGCCGGCAGGAACGCCGCCCGCGCGGCGCGACGTGCAACGGCATGGGTATTTGGGTGGGCACTGGTCCCTCCATGACGACCTCGCCGAGGCAGGAAAGCTGGCGAAGGACCTGGCCGATGGCGGCGATGGCGCGCAGGTTGCGATCGTCCTCGCTCCATGCAACCCGAATGATCCCTCCGCTCCCGTGTTGCAGCGCGCCGCGGGTCTCGCCGCCGTGGCGACCCCCGGAACGGTCGTTGCCGATGAAGCCACGGCCATGGCGTTGATCCGGGCTGGGTGGGGCGGGACGATCGAAGAGCTGGGCGAGCTGCTTCTGCCGTCCGGCCGCGAGCCGATCTGGAGTATTGGCTAGACGATCAGCTCTTCGAGCATGCGGCGCGACACGATGGTCAGCTTGTCTGCTTCGCGCTGGACGATGCCGCGACGTTCGAGGCCATTGACGGTCCGTGACGCAGTCTCGCGGGTCGTCTGCGCCATCAGCCCCAATGCTGCGACGACCGGCGGCGGCGAGATACAATCGCCACTTCCTGCCGCGTTAAGGAGTTCTGCGCAGACCCGGCCGGTGGCCGACAGAGTGATGCGAGCCGCCATTCGATCGAGCGCGGCATGATATTGTCGGGCGAGAATCATTGCGAGCCCGCTCCCGATCCGTGTCTCCTCTTGGACCAGCGCACCGAGATCCTTGGAGGAGATTTCAAGCACGGCAATATCATCACGGGCAATAACGTCTGACACGAACACCCGTTCGTTGGGCAACGCGCCGAAAAGTTCTCCAGGGCCGTGCGCCATCAGCAGTTGGACCTGTCCGTCGCTACCGATGACTTTCAGCTGAGCCTGGCCCTCGAGGACGATCCACACCTTGGCGCCGAGATCGCCCTGATGAATCAAGGCCTGATTGTGGCGATAGACCACAAACCTCATCGCGTCGTCGAGACGCTTTGCCTCGGCCGCGCTGCACGCGAAGAACGATGATAAGGCGCTCAGTCGTTCCGCTTCATCCATATCAGGCCTTCTCTCTTGTGACCGGCGTCCGGATGGGGAGTGCTTCCATGGCGGAAGAAGCAAAGATGACGATCGCGGTCCAGCGCGGTCATTGGAGTGGGATCGCAACAAACTTCGCGACAGCGGAGACAGTCGGCATAGATTTCGATCCTTACCGGCACAGTAGTCAGGAGCGAGCAAGAAATGCAAATTGAACGTGGTGGCCGAAATCGTCTCGACCCGCGCCACAGGACCTCCTGACCAAGTCCGAGCGAAGGGCGAAAGCCCCGGACAAGACACGGTCCGGGGTGACAGTCTGCCCGCGTGTGGCAGTATATTTTATACGGCGTGACGGCGATCAAAGTGCAGCAAGAGCGGAATGCGTAATGACCTCTGATCCGAGTCGAAGAGGAAGTCATCATGTCGCAAGAGCACTATTTCATTCGCGAAGGCGTGAAGGTCACCCGGTCTCGTATCGCTCTTTTCGGACCGCTCGACGAATGATTGCACGTTCCACCGGGACAGCAACCGCAGAAGCTCAGGTTCAACCTTGGCGGTGGGAACTTCGCGCGATGCATCCTCCAGTCAGGCGAGGCCTACGCGATCCCCGAGAGACGGAACAGTCGGCTCATCCGCTTGCGGCAGCGAGCTGGATGCGGCGACCTTCGCGATGGACAGATTTGTTGCTGACAGTACTTCCTCCCTGAACGCCGTCGCTTCGCGCAATAGGGACACCAGCGTCTCATCACGATGCGCCGTTGTTCCGTCGCCAATGATGAGTTTGATTTGTATCGCGGAAGAACAAAGCTTGCCATGGATACTAGACGGCGTATCGCCCTGGGTGGCATATCTCAGAGATGGTCGAAGCGCTCCTTTGGATTTCGGAACTCCTGACGGGTGCGGTCGCGGTTTCGATCGCAACCCTTGCCGTGGCCTTCACCGGTATTTCCATGCTGAGAGGGCGCGTCCCCTATCAAAGGGGCGCGATGGTCGTCATTGGGTGTTTCATAGTTTTTGGCGCTCGGTTTGTCGCCGAAGGACTGTCGGGATTGGCCGACTATCAGACTGAACCCGTAATTTCGCGGACGTCGGTCGATCAACCACCTCTATTTGCCGCGCCTGATACAGGTGATCGTCGAAATGACCTTTATCCCGGGGCCGCGATACCGGATGCCACATCATCCGTCGGCGAGGGTGGCGTGCGTTGACCATCTCGAATCGGAAGACGCCTTAAGTGAGCGGGGGGCATTACATTGTGCCCGAACGGTTGCTTCGTGAGGTCTGCATTTCCGCGCATCTAGCATTGCCGGAGTGGCGTGCCTTGGCTTCAAGCCAAACTGACGAGCGGACCCTTGGCCCGGTCCATGGGCGAACACAAACACACTTGGGCTCGTTGACATTTAACGATGCCATGGACTCCTGATGCCGCGATGAAGTGCGCTGCCAGAAACACACAGGCCGGATGGTCGTCTGCTAGCGTTCGGTGTGCCATCGGCATTTTTCGGTCGAACCGTGATCTGGGCGCCGAGTTCCATTGCCGAATTCATACTTGCTTGCTTGGAGAGTAATGACGTTCCTGAGAGCTAGATCGCGCTTGACCCCACAATGTCTTCGCGAGAGAAGTCTTTGAATATGGACGCGGGGGGCGGAAACAGCGACTGGAGTCGCGAGGCGGCGGTCGGCCGGCACCTGCCCTATGCCGCGCAGATCGACCGGCGTACGATCCGCCTGCGCGACGGGCGGCTGATGCAGGTGATCGAGCTCGAGGGGCTCGCCTTCGAGACGCTCGATACCGAGGATATCGAATATCGCGAGACCTTGCGCGACGGCATGCTCCAGGCGCTCGGCTCCTCGCGCTTCGCCATCTACCAGCACATCGTCCGCCGCCAGGTCGAGCCATCGCTCGACGGCAGCTTTCCGGACGAATTCTCCGCGGGGCTGGACCGCCGCTGGCGCGCCCGGCTCGAACGTAAGGCGCTCTATTCGAACCAGCTCTTCATCACCGTCGTCCTGCGCCCACTGCAGGGCAAGGGCGGCAAGGTCAGCGGGATCGGGCGGCTGCTGCGCAGCACCACCCGCTCCGAGCGCGAGGCCATGCTGAGCGACGATCTGCGTCAGCTCGATGCCGCGGTCGAGGCACTCGAAGCCTCGCTCGGCGCCTATGGCGCGCGCGTGCTCGAAAGCTACACGCACAAGGGCGGGCTCTATTCCGAACAGCTCGAATTCCTCTCGATGCTGCTCGATGGGCCCGCGCGGCCGATGGCGCTGACCGAGGGCGATCTGGGTCACTACATCCCGCGCCGCCGGATTACCTTCGGGGCCGAAAGCGCCGAGCTGTCGAGCGACGGCGCGCTACCGCCGCGTTTCGCCGCGATCGTCTCGATCAAGGATTATCCGGCCTACACTTCCGCGGGCATGCTCGACGATCTCATGCGGCTGCCCTTCGAGCTGCAGCTGTCGCAGAGCTTCGCCATCGTCGAGCGGCAGAGCGCGAGTTCGCGCATCAACCTGTCATTGCGCCGCATGCGCGCAGCGGACGACGAGGCGATCACGCTGCGCAACCAGTTGGCCGAGGCGCGCGACGCGGTCGCCTCCGGCCACACGATCTTCGGCGAGCACCACCTCACCGTGACCGTCTTCGGCAGCAGCGAGGGGGAATTGGCGAGCCATGTCTCCGAAGTGCAGGCCTCGCTCGCCGATATCGGCATCGTCTCGACCCGCGAGGATATGGCGCTCGAGCCCGCATTCTGGGCGCAGTTTCCGGGCAATTTCAAGTATATCGCCCGGCGCGCGCTGATCTCGAGCCAGAATTTCGCGAGCCTTGCCAGCCTGCATAACTTCCCCACCGGACGCGCCGCCGACAACCACTGGGGCCCCGCCGTATCGGTGCTCGAGACCAGCGCCGCGGGCCCCTATCACTTCAACTTCCACCACGGCGACCTGGGCAATTTCACCGTCATCGGTCCGTCGGGCTCGGGCAAGACCGTGGTGCTCAATTTCCTGCTCGCCCAGGCGCGCAAATACGATCCGCGCATCGTCTTCTTCGACAAGGATCGCGGCGCCGAGCTGTTCCTGCGCGCCACCGGCGGGCGCTATGACGAGCTGCGGACGGGCGTGCCGAGCGGGTTCAATCCGCTCAAGCTGCCCGACACGCCGACCAACCGCCAGTTCATCGCCGAATGGATCGGGCAACTCGTCAGCCAGCCCGACATCGCCCTGCTCCCCGAGGAGCGTTCGCGCATTCGCGCGGCGGTCGACGCGAGCATGGAGGCTCCCGCAGAGTTCCGCCGGCTCGCCTATTTCTCGCAGCTGCTCCAGGGCAGCGCGCGGCCGCATCCGGGCGATCTCGGCGCGCGCCTCGCCCCATGGTGGGGGAATGGCGACCGGGCCTGGCTGTTCGACAACGAGCACGATCTCGTCGACCTCGACCAGAAGGTGGTCGGCTTCGACATGACGCGCCTGCTCGACGATCCGACCCTGCGCACGCCGACTATGATGTACCTGTTCCACCGTATCGAGGAGCGGCTCGACGGGACGCCGACGATCATCGTGGTGGACGAGGGCTGGAAGGCGCTCGACGACGAGGCCTTCACCAGCCGCATCCGCGACTGGGAAAAGACCATCCGCAAGCGCAACGGGATCGTCGGCTTCGCCACGCAGAGCGCTGAGGATGCGCTCGACAGCCGCATCGCCTCGGCGATCGTAGAACAGGCCGCAACGCAGATATTCATGGCCAATCCGAAAGCTCCGGCGGCAGCCTACATGGATGGCTTCGGCCTGACCGAGCACGAATACCAGATCGTGCGGACCCTGCCCGACACGTCACGTGCGTTTCTCGTCAAGCACGGCCAGCACAGTGTGGTCGTGAGGCTGGACCTGTCCAACGAGCCCGACATCATCACGATCCTGTCGGGGCGCGAGACGACGATCCGCATTCTCGACGAACTGCGCGACGACAAGGGACGCTTGCCCGAAGACTGGCTTCCGCGCGTGATTGAGCGGGCGGCAGCCTGATGAGTTGCGGTGCGCCCGTTGCGACGCTCGGCACGATCCAGCGCTATTCCGTGTGGCTCGATTGCCAGGCCGAAACGATCGGCCGCGACGGCTTTCTCGGTCTCGCGGGATACAGCCTCGACAGCGGCATTCTGACCGCCTTGCTGACGATTTTCGTTGCGCTGATCGGCTATCGCCTGATCCTCAATCGCGAGATCGACCTGTCCGACGGAGTCGGCTGGGCGGTGCGGGTGGGGATCGTGTTGGCCCTTCTGACGGGTTGGACTGCATTCCAGACGCTCTTTTACGACGTCGCCATTGCATGGCCGAGCGAGCTAGCCAGCCGGATCGGCGAGTCCAGCGGTATGTTGGAGGATCCCGCCGGCGCGCGTGCACAACGAGCCTATGATGCTTTGCGTGTGGGGCTGGAAGGCTTCCAGCCATCGGGTGAGGAGGGCGGCAATTACTATGCGCAGCGGCCACTTCCGACGACCGCGACTCTGTTCTTCGTATCGACCGTCGGATTGGCGGGTGCGGTTCGCCTCGCAGCCGCGTTCCTTCTCGCCATAGCCCCTTTCCCGATCATGGCGTTGTTGGCTGGTCCCGGAGCCGGACTGTTCCTGGGGTGGGTCCGTGCTCTGCTGACCACCGTCTTCGCCACGACCGGCCTGGCGTTGTCGTCTTCGCTGGGCCTGCTGGCAGTGGAGGCGGAACTCTCGCGAATGCAGGCCCTGGGCCTCGCGAGCTGGCGCGCGATCGATGAGCAGGCACCGCTGGCAATCGTCGTGACATTCCTGCTCGTCGGTACGCTCATCCTCTTCGCAAGCTCCAAACTCGCCAGCGGGATTACGGTGGTGGCTTGGCGCCTGCCGGCAACCGCGGGAACAAGCGTGGTGCGAGAGCAGGGGCATAGCGAACAAGCATCGCTACCAATGGCGAGTGTTGACCGAGCCGGACAGGAGGCAGCCTCACGCGGCGGTGTTGCAAGGCCAGTCGCAGTCAGCGAGGCATTCGAGCGCACAATCCGACGCGAGAACGACGCGGCCGGGGGTGGGAGTGTCGTTGGCCCCTTCATGACGTCGACCGGTAAGGCGGGCCACGAAACGGCTGGGACCAGACACGCCTCGAGCTACACCCGCAGTCGCACCCCTTTGGGCCGACGTCACCGCAGCACGATCAAGAGGGATGGCCGAGCGTGACCCATCACAAGCCCGACGAATATTTCGAACTCGCCCGCAGCTGGGCGGTCGAGAACGACGAACGAGAGCGCAAGAGTTCGAGGCTTGCATGGCTGGTTGCCGGTGTTGCTGCGGTCGTGGCGTTGGTCGAGGGGTTGGCGTTGTTCGCGCTAATACCTCTCAAGACCACCGAGACGGTCATGATGCTGGTCGATCGAAACACGGGCTATGTTCAGCGCATCGATCCCGCTGACGCCTCGCTGGTTCGAGCCGATGAAACGCTGCTCCAGTCGATGCTGGCGCAATATGTCACGGCGCGAGAACGCTTCGATCGCGCCAGCGTCCAGGACGACTACCGGAAAGCGTCGCTGTGGTCGGCAGGCAGCGCGCGCCGTGCCTACGTCGCGGAGATGGCGTCGAGTAGCCCGTCTAGCCCATTCAATCGCTTCCCCCAGGGCCAGAGCGTGGCAGTCGAGGTGAAGAGCGTGACTAAGATCGATAGGGATCGGGCTCTCGTGCGGTTCGATACCTTTCTCGATGCGCCGGACGGGCGCCGAGAACCATTCGGTTCATGGATTTCGCTCATCGAATTCCACTTTTCCGACGGCGCGATGAGTTTCGAAGATCGCCTCCTCAACCCGCTCGGCCTTCAGGTCACGATGTATCGTCGGGACGCGGAGCGACCCACTGAGCAATCCGGAGCGGGGGGTGGGGCAGCGATCGCTGCAGACCGCGGATTCGAGGACGCGCAAGGATGATCTGCCGCTTGCTGACCCTTCTCACGCTTGTTCTCGTTTCGCCTGCGCATGCGCAGGGCGATCCTCGGATCGTCGAGGAGGCCTATGACCCCGATCTCGTCTATGCCGTCTCGATATCCCAGGGCAATGCCACGGTGATCCAACTCGAAAGAGGCGAGGCTGTAGAAAGCATCGTCGTAGGGGATGCCGACGGCTGGCTGGTCGAAGCGACGGCCAGCGCCGACAGGGTGGTCGTCAAGCCGGTGCAAGGCGCCCGGCGAACGAACATGATCCTCCTGACGACGAAGCGAAGCTATGCGTTCACGCTCGATGCCATGGGCGGAGCGGATACGTTCCTTCTCAAATTCCGGTACGGGCCCGAAACCCGTTCCAGTGCCGAAGCGGGTGCATCCTATCGGTTTCGGGGGAGCCGATCGCTGAGACCACGCCTGATTACCGACAACGGTCGAACGACATCGATCTACTGGAGCCCCGACGTGCCCTTTCCCGCGGTATTCACCATTGACGATGAGGGAGATGAAGTCGCAGCGGAACATCGTGCTGCCGGGGACGGGCTCATCCTCGAAGGGGTTCATCCGCAGCTGGTTTTTCGTAGCGGCAAGCAGAAGGCAACCGCCACCCGGATAGCGGGCGAGGGTCGGCCATGACCGCGCGGGACCTTGGGGCCGCAGGCGGGACGGATATCGGTCGCGTCTCCACCGTTCGCAGGCCGCGTCAGGGCCTCCCCGATTGGGCCATTGTGGCATGCGCGGTTTTCCTGGGGCTCCTGCTCTTCTTGTTCTTGTCGAGTGAACGAACGAGTGATCGGGAACTTTCGCTCTTTGCAAAGGGAGAAAGCAGCCCGATCGCCTCTCCCCCACCTCTTCAGGTCGATCGCCGGGACTTTGGTGTTCAGCCGCGGAGTCTTCCTCCCGAGGCGTTCGAAAATGCCCCCCCAATCACCTTTGCCCCCCAATCGCGGCCGGCGGTGATCGCCTATCCCGAGCGTGCTCCGCGTCCGCTGGACCAGTCGGAAGAATTTCGGGCCCCATCCTCCTTTGCGCCGATGGGAGGCCCGCAAAATGCGGACGCCGGGTTCTCAAGCCGTCGCGAATTGCCCCGTGCATTGATTTTCGATCATGGGATCGCTCGAACTCCCGCGAAGCTATCCCAAGGCCCGGTGGTGAATTCGATGGCGCAGGGTCAGGCGTCACCGGAGGATGCCTCCGATCGGATCCTGACCCCGCGACCGGCACTCCGAGGGCCCTTTCTCCTCCCCTCGGGTTCGACAATTCCGGCCGTGTTGCAGACCGGGGTAGATACTTCGCGTGGTGGACCGGTGCGCGCGCTTGTGACGAATGATGTGCGCGGCCAGGATGGGCGCGAGGTAGTCGTTCCGAAGGGGGCGACCCTGAGTGGGACCTATCCTGCCGGAGCGGAGGCCGCCGGCAAGCGTGTCCTGATCACCTGGGAAAGGTTGCACCTTCCGGACGGCCGGGTGGTCGACATGACCTTTCCTGCCACGGACAAGTTCGGGACTGCCGGGGTGGAGGGGAAGGCGCACGGCAACGGCTTGACCCGGTTCGCGGGCTCGTTCCTCCAATCGGTCCTGAATGCGGCGACATTCGGTCTCATCAACCGGGCTACATCCAGCACCGTCTATGTCGGAGGCGCAATCCCAACGCCTCAGATCGCTTCCGAGCAACCTTCTCGGCGCATCACCGTCCCTGCCGGAACGACGGTTGTCGCGTTCGTTACCCAGCCTATCGATTTCTCGGAAGGCGAGGAGTCGGTTTCCAGAGGACCTCGCGCAACAAACCGAGAGCGGCTCGAAGTAGACCGGTGGTCCGACTGAACCGCACAGGGGCAATCGGTCATCGGCTTGGCCTCAAGATCGCCTGAAAGCGATCGAAACCTGCAAGATCCAGAAGTTGAATTTGTTTGTAGCGCAACTTTGTTGTGACCCTTTCCCTGTCCCGCGGACAGGGAACTTGGCTCTGAAAATGGCGAGAATCTGGGGTTTTCGAGGGCTCTCGCAAGGCTGCGGGTTACTCGAAAACAACCGCTTTCCCTGTAGTTTCCCTGCGAAACAGCGAAGCCAGGGAGATACCGGTTCACTCAAGACTGTGTCACGCACTCACTTTTTGATCCTTAACCTATGTGATGGCCTTCCGCTTTTCAAAGTGTTAGGCCTACGCCCAAGTATTGGGAAGAAGCCCGACAGAACGGGTTCTCCGGATCGCAGGAAATCGTCGATTGGACGGCCGCGCGCTGCGCGGGCGGGAGGTTGATTCGAATGGGCGGTCCGGTCTTTTCGGGCGAATATTGGCAAATCGGGCCCACACCGCGGCCACGAGGTTACTCCCGTCCTCTCGTCCATTCCCATCCGTTTGTCGCCACGGAGAACACATTATGACCCGCTCCAACTCGCTGCTGCTATCGGGCGCCGGCCTCGCCATGGCGGCTGCGCTTCTCATGCCTTCGGCTGCGCAGGCGCAGGCGTTCAACGCTACGCCGTCCGTCGTTCAGGGCGCTGCGGACATCGACCGGTCGGTGCGCAATCGAGACCTGCTGACGATCCATACTCAGGGCACGATCATCGACTGGACCCCCTATGAGGACGGGTCGGGAAGGGCCAAGACCTTCCTGCCGCACGGCAACACCGCGATATTCCAGAATTCGAAACTCAGTTCGGACTTCTCGGTCCTCAACCGCATCCTGCCCTCGACAAACGGGGATGTCGCGATCATCGACGGGACGGTTATCGGACGGATCAAGGACTATACGTCGGGGACCTCGCAGAGCGGTGGTTTCATCGCCTTCTATTCGCCAAATGGCATCGTCGTCGGCAATTCGGCCGTCTTCGATGTCGGGCAGTTGCTTTTGACGACCTTGGCGCTCGACCCCGACGATTTCCCATCCTCGGATGGATATTTGCGGATGACGGGCGCGCCGGGCCAGACCGCAGGGGTTCGCGTGGCCAGCGGCGCACAGATCTCCGCAAGCGACTACGTAGCGATCGCCGCGCCAAGGATCGCCATGAACGGCACTGTCGATGTCGACGGCTCGGTCGCCTATGTCGCAGGCGAACAGGTCAACCTGCGCTTCAACGGCGGCCTGTTCGATATCGAGGTTCCGGTCGGGACTTCTGTCGATCCGGCGATCTGGCACACGGGCACTACCACCGGGGCGGCCAGCACGAGCGCGAGCCGTCCGCACAAGATCCATTTCGTCGCCAAGGGCCAGGGCAACCCTGTCGCGATGCTGCTTGGCGGGAACATCGGCTTCGCTGCGGCATCGAGCGCCAGCATCGACAATGGCGATATCGTCCTGTCCGCAGGCTATGACGTGAGCGATGGGCAGAGCAACCCGGGCATGGTCTCAGAGGGTGCTGCGGAAGAAACGATCCGGATCGTACGCGGAACGAATTTCACGTCCAGCGTCGATGTGGCCGCGACCGGGTGGTTCACTGCAAATTCGGCCAATGGCGCAATCGACTTTGCCGAGGGATTGCGGGCCCGGGCTGCCCGCGGAATCGGCCTTCTGGCAGCCAATGGAAACGACCTTGCGATTGCTGGCAATCCCGACCTGAGGTCGGCGGGTTACGTCAATGCAGATGGCGATGTGTTCGGCGGAACCGTGAGGCTTGCTGCGACTGAAGATGCGACTCTTTCGGTCGCCGGACATCTGCGGGCGAATGCCGTGCCGGACCTGGACAGCGGGAACTCCACTGGGGGCAATGTTTCGCTTGTCGGCGACGGCGGCGCGATTTCGATCGGCATCAGTGCGACCCTTACGGCAGATTCGAACATCTACGACAGCAGCCAGCCCGTATATTTCGGGCGCAGCTTCGGTGGAACGGCGCTTGTGGAGGCCCGCAACGGCGGGTCCGTTACGGTTGGCGCCAGGCTGAACCTGAGCGTGAAAGGGGTCGGTGAAAGCGGGCGCGGGCGTAGCGCGATCGGCGGTGATGGGCTTATTCGCGCTTTGAGCGGGGGGTCGATCTCGGCGGGTAATTCCGGTGGTATCTATGCATCGGCTCAGGCCGGGACTGCAGCAGGTGTGGTCCAGGTCGAAGATGGCTTTTCCGCGCAAGGTGGCACTGCGCAACTGCTCGCCGATGGAGGAACGATCGAATTCCATCGCATTAGTGGATCTGCGACCAATAAGTTTGATCTCGATGTTTCGGCTCGCGGCAGCTCTGGCGCCGGCACCAATGTGGACGGTCCAAGCACCGATACCGGTGGCTTCGCCCGGGGCGGGGTCAGCCGCTTGGTCGCGAATGACGGTAGCATTGGCATGTACGTTGTCACGGACATGTCTGCCCATGGCTTTGGTGGTCAGGGAGGATCGGGCGGAGGTGCAGCGGGCGGTCGTCTGCTGATTTCGGCCAAGGGAGCTTCGACCATCCATATGTCCCGTCTCGACGCCGATGTCGGCGCGACCGGCGGCCGCGGATTTTCGACGATCGGATCGGGAGGCCGGGCCGCCGCTGGCTCCGTACTGATCGAGACCTATGACACAGCTGTCGTCTATTCATTAGACCAGCTGAACGCCAATGCGGTCGGCGGGAACGGGAACAGCGGGGGCAACGCCGTTGGGGGTACTGTAGGTATCCACGTCCACACGGGTACGAAAAGCGCCACCACCCACATCGAGACGAACGCGACAGGCGGAAATGCAACGGTCGGCTATGGTGGCAGCGGAGGCAATGCGACTGCCGGCTCCGCGTTCCTCCAGGCCGATGGATCGTTGGAAGAGTTCGCTCGGATCACTGGAGGAGGGCAGATTAACGCTGAAGCGCAAGGCGGGGATGGCGGCCCAGGCGACGGCGCCTCGATTGGTGCGGGCAATGGTGGAAACGGTACGGGCGCGCTGTTCGATGGAACCGTCGGACACGGCGGGGTCTATGTTCTCGTCGGGCGGGACAATGCCAGCGTCCAAAACCTTGCCCTTTACTCCAATCTCGGCACCGGCGGGGCCGGGGGATTGGGCGGCGCTGGTCAGGCCGACGGAATTGGCGGAACAGGCAGGGGCGGGACGATTCACATCGGACGATTCGCCGGCGGGGGCGATGGGTCGATCGACAATGGCCGCACGACGGGCGCTAGTTTCAGCGTTGTGGCCAGCGGCACCGGAGGTGGCAGGAGTGATGAGGGGACTGGCGGGGCCGGGTATGGCGGATTGGTGCAGGTCATCGTCGGAGGAGGTCCCTATGGATACGGCAGCAGGTCCTATTTCTATGCGAACGGGAGTGGCGGTAGCGGCGAAGTCGGCGGTGATGGTTTCGGCGGGTCGGTGCTCTTCGAAATCGGCGCTTCGACGCAATATGAAGAGGGTGACGTCTGGGTGAAGGCGCAGGCATCCGGTGGCCAGTCGACCACTGGGCAAGCAGGCAACGGATTTGGCGGCGATGCCACTTTGCGGATTCTCGGAGATGCCACGTTTTTCGGTGAATTGAACGTGATCTCCAACGGCTCCGGCGGACTGTCGAGCAACGGGTTCGGAGGCAATGGAACTGCCGGAACGAGCCAGGTTCTCATTGGCAACGGCGGCAGCCTGACATTGTCCAGTAGGCACCTAAGCCCCCGTATCTTTGCCAACGGCAATTTCGGTCCCGGCTACCTCGGCAATGGCAACGCGACTGCAGGCATCGCGCGCATCATCGTCGACGGGGGGACGCTATCCCTGCCGGAAGGCAACGAATATACGGAGAATTTCATCGAGCTAAGCGCTGCAGCGCGTACGAAAGAGGGAACGGCGGAAGGTGGGGCCGTCATCTTCAAGGCCCTAAATGGCGCAGTGGTCACGGTTCCGATCTTCGAGCTGGATGCGTCCGCAACCAAGACGGGGACCGGGACTGCGACCGGCGGTACCGTCGAAGTGGAAATTCAGTCGGGATCGTCGATAAGGGCCTATCTTGTCGATCTGCTTGCCAACGGTGCGACGACGGCGGGCTCATTCGATGTCTCCAGCTATGGTGGAACGTTGGAGTTCGGCCATTTCACCGCCTCCGCGACAGGGTCGTCGGCCGGCGCGACGTCACGGCTCGGCGGGCTCGGCGGAAGCTTTGCGATAGGCAATTGGCATTCGGTTTCGACGGCCGGCGACCTGGTTCTTCGCGATATTTCGGCTGCGGGCTCCCTGGGTTCGCTGTTTCCCGGACATTACGAGGCGGGTAGCGCCTCGGTCGACATCACCGCCGGAGGGACGGTGCGGGCCGAGGGCACCATGGCCTATCACGATGTCGCGTCTACCGATGCATTCAACGTGACCGCTGACCGGCTCGAGATCGTGACGCCCGGCAGCATCCGGCTGACCGCGCCGGATGCCACCTATGCGGGTCAATTCACCTTCGAGGGCTCCGATTTCTGGATGGCCGATGCCGATACCATCGCGCAACTGGCGGCCGACCCGACTTTCGATGGCCGCAACGCCCTGCTCGCCACGGCGGCGTCGGGCAGTGACTCACCGCTCGGCTATCTGCGCACGGGCGATGCGACGCTGATCACCGACGGCACCCTCCTGGTACGCAATACGGGCACGGCGGTGGCACCCGGAGGCATCACCGTGACGGGCACGCTCGGCATCGGCGGGGGCAGCGATCCGGTGGATCTGTTCGCCTACGGCCGCAAGCGGAACGGTGACGGCACTTTCGTGACCGGCTCGGCCTTCTACGATCTCGTCGATTTCAACGCCGGCCGCGGCGTGGGCGATCCGCCCGTTACTTATACCGACGGCTCGCAATTCAACGATTGCAACGTGAATGCAGGAACTTGCTAGAAGCCGCATCAACCCGATCGCAGATGGGAGAAATGAAATGACCCGCGCAGCCACCCGCTATCATGCCCTGCTGTTATCGGGCGGCGGCCTTGCGATGGCGAGTGCGCTTCTCATGCCCTCGGCTGCGCAGGCGCAGGCTTTCAACGGTACGCCCTCAGTGGTTCGCGGCAGCGCGACGATCGACCGTTCGGTGGCCAAGACCGACACGATCACCGTCTCGACAAGGACCACCGTGATCGACTGGACTCCGTTCGAGGATGGGTCGGGCAAGGCCAAGACGTTCCTTCCGCGGGGCACTACGGCGATCTTCCAGAACCTGCGCTCCGCGTCGGGGACCACCGATTTCGCCGTGCTCAATCGCATCCTGCCGTCGAGCAATGGCGACGTCGCGATCATCGACGGCACGGTCATTTCGAGGGTGAACTACAATTTCGGTCCCGGTGCCGGCGATAGCTCGCGTGGCGGAACCGTTGCCTTCTATTCGCCCAATGGCTTGCTGATCGGCAATTCGGCCGTGTTCGACGTCGGGCACCTCCTGCTCACGACGCTGGCGCCCGACCTCGACAGTTTCGACAGCTACCTCGACGGCGGCACCCTGCAACTGACCGGCTCGTCCGGACAGACGGCGGGCGTGCGCATCGCGGGCGGTGCGCAGATCACCGCTCCGCGCAAGGACAGTTCCTTCGTCGTCGCCGCTCCCCGCGTGGCGATGAACGGCACGGCCTATGTGAACGGCTCGACCGCCTATATCGCAGGCGAGCAGGTCAATATCAGCTATGACAATGGCCTGTTCGACATCGAGATCCCTGTTGGAACCACGGTGGACACAGCAATGTGGCACACAGGTTCGACCGGCGGCCCGGCGCGCACCACGACCGGCGAGAACCACATGATCTACGCCGTCGGCAAGGGGCAGGGCAATCCGATCACGATGCTGTTTGGCGGCAATCTGGGCTTCGACCCGGTGGTGACCGCCGGCGTCTACAACGGCGAAGTCATCCTGTCGGCAGGCTACGACGTGCATGGTCGGACAATGAACGTGGGCCCGGTCGCCCATGACGCGCCCGAAGAGACGATCCGGGTCGTGCGCAAGACGCTGTTCAAATCGCGCACGGACATTGCCGCGACGGGATGGTTCACCGCGAATACCAACCATGGCTCGATCAACTTCCGCGGCGGCCTCGACGCCTGGGGCGCTCGGGGCATCGGGCTGCTGGCGCAGGACGGCAAAGACCTGCTGATCGGCGGCAGTCCGGACCTCACTTCCTATGGCTATGTCGACGCGGACGGAAACAGCTTCGGGGGGATCGTACGCTCCGTCGCGCGAAGCGGCGCTACCATTTCCGTGGCGGGCAGTTACGACGTAAGCGCGGTTCCACTCTACCGCACGGGCGATACGACCGGCGGGAGCGCAATCATCATCGCGGATGGCGGCACTTTCCAGACCGAAAAGGGGGTAGAGCTACAGGCCGATGCCAATTTCATTTACGGTGCCGGCGGACTGTATGTGGTCGATGGCGGGCACAGCTACGGCGGCTTCGCCAAGGTCTCGGCGAAAAATTCCGGCACGATCGATGTGGGCACGGATCTTTTTCTTAGGGCGCAAGGCTCAGCCAGGAACGGACGCGCCCGCGATGGGCTGGGAGGGAGCATAATCATTGCGGCCGAAAGTGGCGGCATGATCGATGTCGCGGAGTTGATCAGCGCCTCTGCTAGCGGATCTGGCAGCAGCGGGAGCCGGGATCTCGGGCTTCTCGACGGACGTAACGGCATCGGCGGGTACATCAGGGTAGAGGCCAACGGAGGCTCTATTGCTGCCGGCGACACGGTGAGGCTGTGGGCGGAGGCTACGAGCGGCAGCGGCGTCAGCCAGAAAGATGGCTACGTCGCAGGCAATCCCATCGATCGCGGCGGAACCGCACGAGGAGGGACGGTACTTGTTACCGCGCACGACGGGTCGATATCCTTCGTCTTCGACATCAATACATACGCGGTTGCCGGAAATGGTGCCGATGGAGGAGACGCCTTTGGCGGCAAGGCCACGATCATGGGTTCCGGGGCGAGCGTGCTTACTCTCGGAGGAGGAAGCATGGAAAACTGGGCTTTCGGTGGTGAAGCTGTCCGGGCCGGAGGTTTCGGTGGCACCGGCGCCGGTGGCGAAGCTCTGGTCGCGACGTATGAAACCGCGCTGATCCATGCGACAAATTTCTACATGGATTCGCAAGGATATGGCGGTGTCGGCACGAATGGGGGCTTGGCCACCTCGGTGGGAGCGGGCCTCCACGCTTTCGGTGGAACGATCGAGGTCGATGATCGGGTCACCCTTCTGGCAAGCGCTCAGCCGCGCGCATGCTGCAGGGCCGAAGAAATGGCCAAATGGGGCGAGGCACAAGCCGGGACTGCCTTTATCCAGACGGACGGTTCCCTGACCAACCCTGCGACGATCACGATCGGCATTGATGCCCAGGTATACGCCGATGCCTTGGGACGCAACGCGACGGGTGGGACGGCCAAGGTGCTCGCTGATCGCGATACCGGGACGATCAGCGCACGGAAAATATACACCTCTGCTCGCGGCGAAGGTTTCAACGGTACCGGAACCGGCGGAACAGCGATCGTAGGCACCTTTGCAGGGCTGGGCGATGGCTCGCTTGGCAATGGCGAACTCTCAACGGGCCTCACCTCCATCAACGTCAACGGCTCCGGCTTTCGGGACAGTGAAATCGAGCGAGGCGGAACGGGTATCGGCGGCACGGCCCAGCTTGTGGTCGACGGAGGCCACGTCGACGCCGGAGCGATCGAGATCCGCGCTACCGGATCCGGCAATCGAGGCGCCTCCGGGGGCGACGGCACGGGCGGAAGCGCGACCATCGATGTCCTTTCCGGCTCTCTCGATGCCAGCTCCGCCTTGATCTACGCGAATGGATCGGGCGCATATGGTACCACCGGAAATGGCGGGAACGCCACGGGCGGGACGGTGGCCATCCGTTCGGCAGACAGTTTCACGATCGGCAACAGCTCAAGCCCGGGTGACCTTGACGTGACGGCGACCGCGAGCGGTGGAGATTCGCGCGATGCATCGGGTGGGGCTGCAAACGGGGGATCGATCGATGTGACCGTGAGCGATACGGGTCGGCTCTCGATTGCCGGCTCGACGAGCCTCGACGCCGGTGCGACGGGCAAGGGAGGCCCGACCGGCGGCGGCGATGCTGCGGGCGGAGAGGTCTCGTTGCTGGTCGACAATGCTACCGTTGCGATGCAGGCCGCCGAATTTCTTGCCGATGCCACCTCTTATGGCGGCAGTGCAACCGGGGGCACTGCCTCGGTCGAGGCGCTGAATGGCGGCACGGCCAGCGCGGTCTCGCTCGTGCTCGATGCGAGCGCCGTCAACACGGGGTCGGGCACAGCTGAAGGCGGATCCGCCAGCCTCGTTGCGCGCTCGGGCGCCCTGATCGATATCGGCGATCTCACCGTCGATGTAAGCGGAACGACGAGCGCCGGCTCTTATGACATCGTCGAAGATGGGGGCACGATCCAGATCGGCACCTCCAACGTGCCGACCGCGCAGGCCCCCGACGAGGAGTGATCGAGCAGCCGATTCTCACCCAGCCCCGGGCCCGGGGAGCGAGATTTTACGGCCGGAGGCGGAAATATACATGACAACGTCCTCAAGACGGTGTTAGGCAAGCTTCTAGCAATTGAGAAGAAACCCGATTTTACGGGTTCGCCGGATCGCAGAAATAGTCGGCAAGCGCGCAATAGCGCGTTGTTGAGGGGGCGATCTGCATGGGCTTGGGCCAACGAATCAACACGCATTTTATCCGCAGCCATGGCGCCGTATCGCGCGCGCTGCGGTCGGGCTTTCTCGCTGGGGCTGCTGCACTGGCGCTTCCCGCTGCGGCGCAGGCCCAGTCGGTGCCCAGCCGCAGTGAACTCGCGCCGCCGCAGGCGCGCGAGCCGGCGCGGCCCGCCACCACGCTGACGATCGACGGGGGGATGGAGCGTGCGCCCTGTGCGCTCGATGCGCCCGACCTCGCCGAGATCAAGGTAACGCTCAGCTCGGTGCGCTTCGTCGGGGCTGAGAAGGCACCCGACGTGGCGCTGGCCGGGGCCTATCAGGACTATCTCGGACGCGAACTACCGATCTCGGTGCTGTGCGACGTCCGCGCCGCCGCCAACCAGCGGCTGCAGCAGGCAGGCTATCTCGCGACCGTCGAAATCCCGGCGCAACGCCTGTCGAACGGCGATGCCGAAATGCGCATCGTCTTCGGGCGGGTCACGGCGCTGCGCGTGCGCGGCGATGCGGGCCCTTCGGAACAGCTGGTGGCGGGCTATCTCGAGCCGCTGACGCAGGACGAGGTCTTCAACACCCACAGGGCCGAACGCTACCTCTTGCTCGCCGACGATCTACCCGGGGTCGACGTGCGCCTCTCGCTGCGTCCCGCCTCGGGTGGCGAACCGGGAGACCTGGTGGGGGACATCGCGGTCGTCCGGCGTCGCGGTGCGCTCGATTTCAACGTCCAGAACCTCGGTTCGAAATCGCTCGGCCGGTTCGGCGGGCTGCTGCGCGGCGAGGTCTACGACCTGACGGGGCTCGGCGACCGCACGAGCCTGGCGCTGTTCTCGACCATCGATTTCGACGAGCAGCAGACGATCCAACTGGGCCACGACTTCGCGCTGGGCAGCGACGGGCTGCGGATGTTCGGCCAGTTCACCTACAGCTGGACCGATCCCGATCTCGACCTGCCCGGGCTCGACGTGAAATCGGAGACGTTGTTCGCCACGGCGGGGCTCTCCTATCCGATCCAGCGCAGCCGGAGCGCCACGCATGTCCTGAGCGGCGGGCTCGACTACGTCGACCAGGACCTGACCGTGAACGATTTGCGGCTGACCCGCGACCGGGTCCGGACCGCCTTCCTGCGGCTGGAATCGGACTATGTCGATCCCGCGAGCATCGCGGGCACGGGCGGCTATAGCGCCTTCGCTCCGCAACTTGCCGCGCGCAGTTCGGTCGAGCTGCGCCAGGGCATCGACATCTTCGATGCCACTCCCGACTGCCGCACCGCAGCGCTGGCCTGCATCGCTGCGGGCGTCGCGCCCAACCGGATCGAGGCGGATCCGACCCCGCTGCTGGTCCGGATCGAAGGGGAGGCCGATTATCGGCCGATCCCCGATCTGCGCTTCTCGCTCGGGATGAGCGCGCAGTTCACCGGCGATCCGCTGCCCGCCTTCGAGGAATTCGCCGCCGGCAATTATTCGATCGGTCGCGGCTACGATCCGGGCAGTGTTCTGGGCGACAATGGCTACGCGCTCTCCTTCGAGGTCGGCTATGGCTCGACGGCGCCCTCGGGACCGAACGAAACGGCGTGGGAAGGCTATCTGTTCACCGACATGGCCTGGGCCTGGAACGAGGATCCGAGCCGTTCGCCGCTCAATCCCGACCGCCTGTGGTCGGCCGGTGCGGGCCTGCGCTTCGCCTATGGCAGCGCGCTGCAAGCCGATGTGGCGGTCGCAGTGCCGCTCGAAAAACCTGATTTCGCCGCGGAGCGCGGCGATGTGCGCGTGCTCTTCTCGCTCACCACGCGCCTGCTTCCCTGGAGGTTCTGACATGGTCCGTTCGATCAACCGCCGCGCCTCGCTGCTCCTTGGTGGGGCGGGCCTTGCGATGGCTGCCGCGCTCGCGCTCCCCACACCCGCACGGGCCGACGCCTTCAACGGCACGCCGGTGTTCGTCCGCGGGAGCGGGAATGTCGATCGCTCGGTCTCCAACATCGACACCATCACGATCACCTCGTCCAGCGCGGTGCTCGACTGGACCATCTACGAAGACGGCTTCGGCAATGCGCTGACCTTCCTGCCGAACGGGAACACGGCCTATTTCCAGGACGGTCCGGGCCAGGGCGGCTTCGCCGTGCTCAACCGCATCCTGCCCTCCACCAATGGCAACGTGGTCGTCTTCCAGGGCTCGGTGATCTCGCGCCTGCAGGATGCGAGCGGCAATTTTTCGAATGGCGGGATGGTCGCCTTCTATTCACCCACCGGGATCATCGTTGGGGCCAATGCCGTGTTCGATGTCGGGCAGCTCCTGCTGACCACGCTCGATCCCGATCTCAACAGTTTCGACAGCTATGCAGCGGGGGGAACGCTGCAGTTGACTGGCGCATCGGGTGCAACCGCCGGTGTCACGATCGCCAGCGGGGCACAGATCGGTGCCCCCGGCGAAGGCAGCTATTTCGCCGTGGCCGCGCCGCAGATCGCCATGCGCGGCAATGCCTACATCAACGGCTCGACCGCCTATGTCGCCGGCGAGCAGGTCAATTTGTCCTACGCCAACGGGCTGTTCAACATCCAGATTCCCGTCGGGACCAGTGTGGCCAATCCGATCGACCACAGCGGCACGACGGGCGGACCGTCGAGCACGGGATCGGGCGACAACCACCTGATCTACGCGGTCGCCAAGGCGACCACCGATCCGATCACCATGCTGCTGCGCGGCAACCTCGGCTTCGACACGGCGGCGAGCGCCGGGATCGACAATGGCGATATCATCCTGTCGGCCGGCTACGACGTCTTCGGTCGCTCGGTCTCCACCGGCGCGGTCAACAGCAGTGCGCTCGAGGAATCGATCTCGATCCTCGGCTCCGCGAATTTCTCCTCGAGCGTCCTTGCCGGGGCGACCGGTTCCTTCTCGGTCAATTCGAATGCCGGCGCGGTCGATTTCGCCGACGGGCTGATCGCACGCGGCGCGCGATCGGTTTCGCTCATCGCCAAGAGCGGCAACGACGTGACCATCACCGGCGATGTCGACCTCGAAGCCGAGGGCACCATCCTTGGCACGGGCGATGTCGTAGGGGGCACGATCGATCTGCTTGCGCGCGATGGCGCCGCGCTCTCGATTTCCGGCGGCCTCTTCGCCGATGCGACGCCAACCCAGAACAATGGCGACACTACGGGCGGCAAGGTTCAACTCAAGGCGGATGGTGGCACGCTGACCATCGATGGTGACGTCTGGCTGCGGGCGGAGGGCAACGACCATTTCGCCAGCGGTACGCTCGGCGACAGTTTTGGCGGAACCACTCGCCTGCTCGCGAACAACGCAGGGACGATCAGCCTGGGCGGTACCCTCCTGATGGACGCGCTTGCCTTCGGCAATGGCCGGGGCGGGCGAAGGGGTATCGGCGGTACCAGCGAAGTCGTCGCCCAGAGCGGCGGCCGGGTAGATGTCGCTGGGACGGCAACCTTGCGCGCCTCTGGCTATGGCGGAGATGCCGATGGTACGCTGGGCGTTTTCGACGGCGGCTTGGGGATGGGCGGTACGGTTCAGCTCCTGGCGACCGGCGGAACGCTCAATTTCGGCAGCGATGTCCTGATTTCCGCCGAAGGTTACGGCGGCGAGGGTGCTGCCGCCTTCGGATTTGGCAGCGGCGGCGATTTCGGGGGTGCCGGTGTAGGGGGGCTGGGGAACATCCAGTCGACCGACGGGAACATTACCATAGCCGGGCAGTCGAGCCTTTTCGTTCGCGGCTTCGGCGGTCAGGGCGCTTCCGGCGGTAATGGCTCGGGAGGGATCGCGCAGGTGTTTGCGCGCGGGACCGGAACCATCGACCTCACGAGCGTGTCTGGCTCTGCCCATGGATTGGCCGGCGGCGGCCTCGGCGCGAGCGGTCGCGGTGGCGACGGCCAGGGCGGTCGGTCGATCATCATCACCCAGGACACCGGCGCCATCCACCTGACCGGCGATGCCAATATGCAGGCCAACAGTTTCGGGGGCGATGGCCACACCGGCGGTGATGCCATAGGCGGCAATGCCGGGGTCTATGCGATATTCGGTAATATCGTTGTCGACGGAGACGCCTATCTCTCCACCCAGGCCTTCGGCGGCGACGCCACGGTCGGGTTCGGCGGCAATGGCGGCAACGCGCTTGGCGGGACGTCCTATGTCCAGGCGGACGGCTCGCAAACGCTGTCTGCCAGCGTCACGATCGGCGGCAATGCCTCCGCCTATGCGGGCGGATACGGCGGCACCGGCGGCGCGGGCGATGGCGGCTCGATCGCGGCCGGTGACGGTGGCGATGGCACGGGAGGAACCTATCAGGGTGCACCGGGAACAGGCGGTGCATTCGCTCTAGCCGGCCGGGACAATGCGACGCTGAGTATTGGCGGATCGACCGTCCTCGACGCCCTGGGCTTCGGCGGCACCGGCGGTACGGGGGGAACCGGCCAGGCGGGCGGCCGCGGCGGTGACGGAAACGGCGGGACAACCCAGGCTGGTACCTTCAGCGGGCGTGGCGATGGTTCGCTTGGCAATGGCCAAGCGAGTTTCAACGCGCTTTACCTCGCGGCGAACGGCACCGGCGGCCAAGGTGGTTCGGGAGGCGGCGGCCTTGGCGCAGGGGGTGATGGCACGGGCGGCTTTGCGGGGACTTTCGCCATCCAGTCGCAGGTCACTGCCACGGATATTTCGACGATTGCGAATGGGACGGGCGGCTCTGGCGCGACCGGTGGAGTCGGCATCGGCGGTAACGCCGGCATCGGCGTAGTCTCCGGTACGCTCAATGCGTCCAGCTTCTACGGCAGCGCCACGGGAACTGGCGGCGGAGCGACAGCGGGCGATGCCGGCGACGGCATCGGCGGCGAGGTCTCGATCGACAGCGATGGGACACTGAACGTCACCGGCAACATGAGTCTCAATGCCCTCGGCTACGGCGGCTCGAGTTCGACTGGGCTGGGCGGATTCGGCACGGGCGGGCTGGCGCGGTTCACCTCGACCGGCTCGGCGACCTCGACGGTCGGGGGGACTCTTTCGCTCAACGCCTTTGCGGTCGGAGGGTCTGGAGGCGATGGCGGAGGCGGACAAGGCGGGACCGCGGAACTCGACTTGCGCGGTGTCAGCGCGCTGACCGCAGGTAGTCTTTACGGTGATGCCGGCGGGAGAGGCGGCAATGGCGCGGTCGCCGGCGCGGCAACCGGCGGCGACGCTTCGATCCTCGTCGGCACGGGTGGCAACCTCTTGGTCGAACGCGAAAGCTTCTGGCAAGCCGGCGCCACCGGAGGCTCAGCCATCATCGGCGACGCCGCCGACGCTCAGGGCGGTACGATCACCGTGGAGAGCCGCGGTGGCACCATCACGTTCAACGAGCTGCTCTACATGCAGGCACAGGGGGTCGGTGGCGCCGTCATCGACGGTACGGGCAAGGGCGGCAGCGGCCGGGGCGGTGCGATCGACATTTCCGCGTCCGGCGGCGGTTCGCTCAGTTTCTGGTCGATCCAGGCGTCTGCCGGTGGTTTGGGCGGAACGGGTTCAACTGCCGAAGGCGGTGACGGTTTCGGCGGCATCGTGGCAGTGACCGCCATGGACAATGGCAGCCGCATCGACGTGCTCAACGAGCGCAGCTTGCGCCGTTTCGACACCATAAATCGTGGCGGCATGTTCGCCGCCAACGGGATCGGCGGAAACGCCAACGGGGGCAGCGGTGCCGGCGGCCTTGGGACCGGTGGCGAAGTCTACATCCTAGCGGGTGCAGGGAGCACGATCGCGCTACCCTCGACAGTCGACCCGACAAACCCCGACTCGGTCGGCTTTACCTCCATAATCGCGCGCGGTTACGGCGGCGGCTCGTCCGTAAACGGCGGTAGGGGCGGCGACGGCATGAGCGGCACGATCGAGGTGCTCGCCAACGGCGGGACCTTCACCTCGGGCGAGATGCTGGCGAGTGTCTTCGGGCAGGGCGGCAACAGCCTGAACAGCGCCCTCAACATCTCCGGCGGCAATGCGTTCGGGGGAACGCGCATTTTCTCGGCCAGCAACGGCGGGTCGATGAGAGTGAACATGATCGGCGGGGGCGCAGGCGCTGTCGGCGGCAATGGTTCGGGAACCGGCATCGGTGGCGATGCAACCGGTGGTTCGGCTTTCCTGGTCGTCGACAATGCCGACGTCACCTTTGTTGGAAGGGGCCTGTTCTTCGCCGGCGCCTCGGGTGGTTCGGGGCGCATCGGCGGCGATGCCACCGGCGGCAACGTCTATGTCTCGCTCGCCAACGGCGCCAGCGTGAATGTGGTCCCGGATGCCGAGGGCAACGCCTATCTCGGGCTTGGCACTTCTGCCATCGGTGGCGAAGGTACCGAGCGCGGCGGCGCTGCCAGGGGCGACCAGGTGACTCTGGGGATCAGCAATTCGACCTTCGACGGCCAGCTTCTGGTCAATACCGATGCCTTTGGCGGGGGAGCCAGCAACGGAACCGGTGGCGATGCCCGCGGCGGCAGTTTCTCGATGCTCACGCAGAACTCGCAGGTCCTGCTCGGTACCGGGAGCGAGATTTCCACCTCGGCATTCGGCGGCAGCGGCCTTGTCGGCGGTTCGGCGATCGGCGGGATGAGCGCGTTCAATATATTCGAGGGCACTGCGCTCGATGTCTACGGTGCGCCCAGCGGCCTGTCCCTGCTGACGGTCGATGCCAATGCCACCGCGGGGACCGGCAGCAATGGCGATGGCGATGCGACCGGCGGCGCGGTCCAGTGGTTCGTGCGTGGCGGATCGGTCACGGCGCCCTCGATCGTGCTGAATGCGCGTGCAACCACGGGAACCGGGACTGCCACGGCTGGCACGCTCGGATTGACGGCGGCGGACAATGCGAATGTCGGAATCGGCCTGCTGCAAATGGATGCCTCGGCCGAAGCAGCCGGTACCGGGACCGCGAGCGGTGGCCTGGCCAACCTCGTTTCCCGTGGACAGTCCGAAATCCAGCTCGGCACTCTCGAGATCGATGCGGACGGCGCGGACGTGGCCGGCTATTTCGAGATGTTCGCCAATGGCGGCACGCTCGGCATCGAAAATGCTTATATCCAAGCGACCGGTGCGAGTGCTGGCGGGCTGTCGCGGATCGTCGCCAATGGAGGGAGTGTGCCGATCAGCGACTATGCCCAGTTCATCCTTACGGGCGATCTCAACATCAACACCTCCAATGGCGGGCTCGTCGGCGGCCCGTCGGTCGCGAACCCCACCGCGACCATCTTCATCCAGACGCCGGGCACCGTCAGGATCGATGGCGACAACGACGACCAGATCAGTTTCGGCGGTCGCGAGCTGTTCATCACATCCAACGAGCTGGACATCCTCGACGGCGCGCGGATCGGGGCGCAATTTCTGGGGCTGAGCGTATTCGGCAATGACAACATCACGGTCATCGGCGGCAACACGGATACGCCCGGATATACGCTGACCCAGGCCGAGCTCGGTCGCATTGAGGCCGGCGCGGCGAGCTTCTCGACCTCATTCGACGGGATGGCTTCGGACGACCTGCTGTTCCGCGATACGACCATATTCGGGTCGCTCGACGACGGCGTGTCCGATCTGTCGATCGAAGCGCGCGTGGTCCGTGTCGAAGGCATGGTGACCTATCGCGAAGCCGCCGCGACCGACTATTTCGGCATCTTCGCGGACCGGCTCGAAATCGTCACTCCCGGGGGCATCCAGATCCTCGATCCGAGCGGCAACCTGACGGGCACCTTCGAGTTCGAGGGCGGCAATTTCTGGATGGCCGATGCCGATACGATTGCCCGTCTGCGGGATGATGTCGCCTTCGACGGCCGCAACGACCTGCTGGCCACGGCAGCTACGGGCAGCGACGATCCGCTGGGATATCTGCGGGCGGGAGACGTCTTGATCGACATCGAGGAAACCTTCCTTGTTCGCAACACCGGCACGGCCGCAGCGCCGGGCGGGATCACCGTGACCGGTACGCTGACGATCGACGGCGACGGGGTCGAATTCCCGATAGATGCCTTTGCCTACGGCCGCAGGCAGAATTCCGACGGATCCTTCACGACCGGAGAGGCCTTTTTCGAACTGATCGATTTCACCGGTGGAGAGGATGCCGACCCCCAGGACCCGGTGACCTATGACGATAATGCGCAGTTCAACAATTGCGGCATCAATTCCGGCGAATGCGCTGTGATCGAGCAGCCCGAAGAACCGGAGGTGCCGGACGAGCGCGAGGAGGTCCTCGAAGAGATCGATGAGGAAGCACCCGCCGCGGCGGTGACCACCACCGAGCCGATCGCCGCCGCTCCGGTAGAGCAGAGCGAACAGGACAGCAATGTCGAATTCGGATCGGATTTCCCCGCGCTGCTGAGCGCCTCGCTGGTCGTCCAGGAGGACGCGATCGACGATCCGGTGACCAGCGGCGGCGATATCGCGCTCTACGGTTCGGGCGAGGAAGACCCGGGCGAAGATGACGAGGAAGAGGGAGACGAATGATGCGCAGAAAATCCCTGGCCGCCTTCGCGGCACTCCTCGCGCTTCCGCTGCAGAGCCTGTCCGCACAGGGACAGGACCGTCCAGTCAGCTACGCCGATACCTTCGCCATCGGGGCCAACGGGCTGTGCGAGGCGCAGATCCTGCCGCCGCAGCCGGGCGGGGGCCTGTTCGACCGCGGCTATACCATCGTTTGCCGCGACGCGGCGGCGCCGGTCGGCACGCTGTGGGTCCTGCGCGACCTGCCATCGGGCGATGCCACCGCGCGCTTCCTCCCCTCGGCCAGCTGCAATGCAGGCGATGCGGGCGCGGTGCCCGACGCGCTCGCGGGCAGCGCCAGCTATTCCTGTACCGACGAGGATCTCGGCACGCGCCGGGTGCTGGTGGCGGGCCAGCTGGGCGGCAAGCTCTATGCCGGCGAGGCGATCGCTGCCTATGCCGACGCGGTGCGGCTGGGGCTGGCGACGCTGGTCAACGACCACCCGGTCCAGGGCGATGTCGAGATTCCGCTCACCGAGACCGGCGACGCCGCCGCCTTCGCCCGGGCGCAGGCGCGGGCGCTCGCCGCCGATGCGGTGATCGCCGAGGCCTATCGGCGCAGCAACAGCGGGGATTTTGCCGAGGCGGCGGAATTCTTCGCCGAGACGGCTGCGACCGGAGAGGGCGGCAATGCCCTCGAGGCGCGCCTCAACGCCGCGCTGCTGCAGTCGAACCTGGGCAACTACGCCGAGGCGGCGCGCGGCTTTTCGAGCGTGCGCGGGCAAGTCGCCGGCGATCCCGTCATGGCGCGCATGCTGCGCAATTACGAGGCGATCGACGCGCTCAATGCGGGCGCGCCGCAGACCGCGCTCGACATTCTTGAGCGGCCCCTGCCCGCGGGCACCGGTTCGCGTGACGCGCTGGCCGGGCTCGAGATTTCGGATGCGCTGGCGGCGCGCCTCTCGGCCGAGCAGGCGAGCGCACTCGACAGCATCGGCGGGCTGACCCCGCTCGAGCGCGCCGACCTGCTCGATGGCCAGACCGAATATCTCAAGGCAACGGCGCTGCGCCTGCTCGGAAGAGGAGCCGAAGCAGAGAGCCATCTGACCGCGGCTGACAGCACGCTCGGCGGGGTCCGCAACGGATCGGTCCGCTCGATCCTGTGGCTGCGCGCGCAGGTGCTCGGCGAACTCGCCGATCTCGCGGAGCGCAAGGGCGATACTACCGCTGCCCAGGCCTACCACGGCCAGGCGATCGGCCTGCTCGAGGTGAACTACCCGGATTCACCCGCGCTGCTCAGCAGCAAGGCGCAGCTGGCCGGCTTCCTCGCGCGCAGCGGTCGCAAGGACGAGGCGCTCGCCACCTATCGCGACCTGGTCGACAAGGCACAGGGCAAGCCCGCCCCTGCCTTGCGTCGCCTTCTGGTGCCCTATTTCGACCTCCTCGGCGAAGCCGGGCTGGCCGAGAGCGAGGCTGCGGGCGACATGTTCCTCGCCAGCCAGCTGCTCCAGCGGCCGGGACTCGCGCAGACGCAGGCGGTGCTTGCCCGCGAGCTGTCGGGCGGTAGCGACGAGGCCTCGCAACTGTTCCGCAAGGCGGTCAACATCGGCCGCTCGGTCGAGCAGGTGCGCAATCGCATCGCCCTGCTCGAGGGCCAGGCCGCGGGCGATCCGCTGGTGGCGGAACGCCTCGCCGCGCAGCAGGCGACGCTCGAAAAGCTCGAAGCCGAGCAATTGTCGATCCAGAACAAGCTCGGCGAATACCCGCGTTTCCGCGCGGTGTCCGACGGGCGCGTCACGCTCGGTGAACTGCAGGAAACGCTCCGGCCGGGCGAGGGCTATCTCAAGCTGGCGACGCTCGACGGCGCCACCTTCGCCGTCTTCGCCACACCCGACATGGCGCGCGCCTATCGCGTGGGGATCGATCCGAACGCGCTCGAGGCCGAGGTCGACGATCTGCGCGCGACGATCGCCTATGTCGAGAATGGCGAGACGCTGACCTTCCCCTTCGACATCGAGAAGTCGCGCGCGCTCTACAAGGCACTGCTCGATCCGGTCGATGCCGAGGTGAAGGCGCTGAAGCACCTGGTGTTCGAACCCGACGGGGCGATGCTGCGCCTCCCGGCAAACCTGCTGGTAACCGACGACGACAGCGTCGAACGCTATGTCGAGCGCGTCGCGCGCGAGGGCGACGAGTACGACTTCAGCGGAACCAGCTGGCTCGGTCGACAGGTCAACATCACCACGACGGTCTCGCCCTCGGCGTTCCGCGACGTCCGCAAGGCGCCGCGATCGGGCGCGACGCGCGAATATATCGGCTTCGGCGAAAACACGCCGATCAGCGCAGACCGGGGCACGCTCGGCACGCGCTCGGCGCTCGCCGGGGGCGAGGACTGCCTCTGGGCGCCGGCGGTCTGGGACTATCCGATCAAGGCAGACGAGCTCTACACCGCGTCGCGCAGCCTCGGGGCGAAGGCCACGGAGGAAAGGATCGTCACCGGCGATACGTTTACCGATACGGCCGTGCTCGGGATGGAGGACCTCAACCAGTACCGCATCCTCCACTTCGCGACCCATGGGCTGGTCACCGCACCGCAGCCCGAATGCCCGCCGCGCCCCGCGCTGCTCACCTCCTTCGGAGACGACCAGTCCGACGGCCTGCTGTCCTTTGCCGAAATCTTCGACCTCAAGATCGACGCCGATTTGGTGATCCTGTCGGCCTGCGACACCGCGGGCGCGGCCACGCTCGGCGCCACGCGCGAGGCGGGCGTGTCGGGTGGCGGCTTCGCGCTCGACGGGCTGGTTCGCGCCTTCGTCGGTGCGGGCGGGAGGACCGTGGTGGCGAGCCACTGGCCGATCCCCGACGATTACGACGCCACCAACCGGCTGATCGACGGCTTCTTCGCCGCGGGTGAGGGTGTCGAACTGGCCGAAGCGATGCGGAGGTCGCAGGCGCGGCTGATGGACAGCAAGGAAACCTCGCATCCCTTCTACTGGTCGGCCTTCGCCATCGTCGGCGACGGCGGCGCGCCGCTGCGCGAGTAATTCGAGGCGCCGGGGGCGGAGTGACAGGGGCGCGCCTCGGCGCGCCCCTGTTTTCCTATTTCAGCGGGAGGATCTGGCCGATGATGTAGTCCGCAGCCTGCTGCGGGGTCATTTCGACCGTGTTGACGCGGATTTCCGGATTCTCCGGCGCTTCGTAGGGGCTGTCGATGCCGGTGAAGTTCTTCAGCTTTCCCTCGCGTGCCTTCTTGTAGAGGCCCTTGACGTCGCGCGCCTCGGCAACCTCCAGCGGCGTGTCGACATGGATCTCGATAAACTCGCCCGCATCGATCATCTCGCGCACCAGCTGGCGGTCGGCCCGGAAGGGGCTGATGAAGGCGGTGAGCACGATCAGGCCCGCGTCGGTCATCAGCTTGCAGACCTCGCCGACGCGGCGGATGTTCTCGATCCGGTCGCTCTCGGTGAAGCCGAGGTCCTTGTTGAGCCCGTGGCGGACATTGTCGCCGTCGAGCAGGAAGGTGTGGCGGTTCATGATCGCCAGCTTCTTCTCGACCTCATTGGCGATGGTCGACTTGCCCGAGCCCGACAGGCCGGTGAACCACAGCACGCGCGGTGTCTGGTTCTTCATCCCGGCGTGATGGTCGCGCGTGATGTCGGTCGGCTGCCAATGGACGTTCTGGCTGCGGCGCAGGCTGAAATGCAGCATCCCCGCACCCACCGTGTGGTTGGTGATCTTGTCGATCAGGATGAACCCGCCCAGCGCGCGGTTCTCCGTGTAGGGATCGAACACCACGCGCTTGTCGGTGGTGATCTCGCATACCCCGATCTGGTTGAGATGGAGCGTCTGCGACGCAAGGTGCTCCATCGTGTTGACGTCGATCTCGAACTTCGGATGGGCGATGGTCACGCTGACCATCTGCGTACCCAGCTTGAGCCAGTAGGCGCGGCCGACGACGAGCGGTTCGTCGTCCATCCACACGATCGTGCTCTCGAACTGGTCGGCCACCTCGGGCGGCGCGTCGGCCGTGGCCAGCACGTCGCCACGCGAGCAGTCGATCTCGTCCTCGAGCGTGATGGTGACCGACTGGCCGGCGACCGCCTCGTCGAGATCGCCATCCATGGTGACGATCGACTTCACCTTGCTGGTCTTGCCCGAGGGCAGTGAGCGCAGCTCGTCGCCGGGCTTGACCGTGCCGGTGGCGATCTGGCCCGAGAAACCGCGGAAGTCGAGATTGGGGCGGTTGACCCACTGGACCGGCATCCGGAACGGCTTCGCCTGGTTGGCGGTGTTGTTCACCTCGAGCTGTTCGAGATGGTCGATCAACACCGGGCCGTGGTACCAGGGAGTATCGTCCGAACGGGTGGTGATATTGTCGCCGGCGAGGCCCGACATCGGGATCGCCGTGAATGTCTCGATGCCGATGCTCTCGGCAAAGTGCTCGTAATCGGCGACGATCGCATCGAACTTCGCCTGATCGTAATCGATCAGGTCCATCTTGTTCACCGCCAGCACCAGATTCCTGATGCCGAGCTGGTGACACAGGAAGCTATGGCGCTTGGTCTGCACCAGCACGCCCTTGCGCGCATCGATCAGGATCACCGCACAATCGGCGGTCGACGCGCCGGTCACCATGTTGCGCGTGTACTGCTCGTGGCCGGGGCAGTCGGCGACGATGAACTTGCGCTTCTCGGTCGCGAAAAAGCGATAGGCGACGTCGATCGTGATGCCCTGTTCGCGTTCGGCGGCAAGCCCGTCGACCAGCAGAGCGAAGTCGATCTCCTGCCCCTGCGTGCCGACCTTCTTGCTGTCGTTCTCGAGCGCGGCCAGCTGGTCCTCGAAAATCATCTTCGAATCGTAGAGCAGGCGTCCGATCAGGGTCGACTTGCCGTCGTCCACGCTGCCGCAGGTGATGAAACGCAGCATCGACTTGTTCTGGTGCTGCTCGAGATAGGCCTCGATGTCCTCGGCGATGAGCGCGTCGGTCTTGTAGATAGGGTCGGTCATCAGAAGTAGCCCTCCTGCTTCTTCTTCTCCATCGACGCGTCGCCCGCGTCCTTGTCGATCACGCGGCCCTGCCGCTCGCTGGTGGTGGTGAGGAGCATTTCCTGGACGACTTCCTGCAGCGTCGCTGCCTCGCTCTCGACCGCGCCGGTCAGCGGAAAGCAGCCCAGCGTGCGGAAGCGGATCGAGCGCTCGGTGATCTCCGGGCGATAGCCCATGACCTTCTCGAGCCGGTCGATATCGTCGGCCATGAACAGGCCGCCCTCATATTCGTAGGTCGGCCGCGGGGCGCTGAAATAGAGCGGCACGATCTCGATGTTCTCGGCCATGATGTACTGCCAGATGTCGAGCTCGGTCCAGTTGGACAGCGGGAAGACGCGGATGCTCTCGCCCTTCTTCTTGCGCGCGTTGTAGAGGTTCCACAGCTCGGGGCGCTGGTTCTTCGGGTCCCAGCCATGCGTCGCGGTGCGGAAGGAGAAGATGCGCTCCTTGGCGCGGCTCTTCTCCTCGTCGCGGCGCGCGCCGCCGAAGGCCGCGTCGAAGCCGTATTTGTCGAGCGCCTGCTTGAGCCCCTCGGTCTTCCACATGTCGGTGTGCAGCGGGCCGTGGTCGAACGGGTTGATCCCGCGTTCGGCCGCCTCGGGGTTCTGGTGGACCAACAGTTCCATCCCGGCATCCTTCGCCGCCTTCTCGCGCAGCGCATACATGTCCTGGAACTTCCAGGTCGTGTCGACATGCATCAGCGGGAAGGGCGGGGGCGAAGGATAGAAGGCCTTCTTGGCGAGGTGCAGCATCACCGCGCTGTCCTTGCCGATCGAATAGAGCATCACCGGCTTGTCGGCCTCGGCGGCGACTTCGCGCATGATGTGGATGCTCTCGGCCTCGAGGCGCTGGAGATGGGTGAGGGTCTTGGCGTCGGTCATCGATGGGCTCCGCAAGTATTCGCCGAGACATAGGTGCGCGCGGCGCCGATGGACCTCCCAAATGGGAGGTGATAGAAGAACTTGCATGCGGATTCCGAATCTCGGCGAGGCGGAGCTGCTCGTGCCGCTCCATTCGGGGATGTTCGAGCAGCCGATGTGGCGGACCTTCCTGCGCCAGCTGCTGCGCGTGTGCGAGGCGGAAGGCGTTGCGATCGTGCTCGACAGCGCCGACCAGGGCGGGCGGATCGCACTCGGCGAGGGCGTGCCATTGGCCATGCCCGAGGCAGCGATGCGCGAAGGGCGCGTCTATGCGGGCGAGGAGCTCGACGGGGCCGCGGGCGGGCTGCGCGCCGTACGTATCGGTGGGAGCGGACTGGATCTCACCATGGCGGTGATGGCGCCGCAAATCCCCGGCGCGGAGATCGCCAGCCTCCTCTCGGCACTGGTCCCGCATTTGAAGGTAGCGCTGCAGGTACTCGCCGCGATCGAGCGCGAGCGCGGTCGCGCCTCGGTCAGTGCCGAGGCCGCCCGACGGATGAATTTCGGCTGGATCGCGGTCGATGAGCGCTGCCGGATCGTCGATCTCGATGCGCAGGCAGAGCGCTTCCTCGAGCGTTCTGGCGCGCTGCGACGCGGTCCCTACGATCGCCTCTTCCCCTCAGCCCCCGCCATCGACCGCCAGCTGACCGCCATCGTCAAGGCCATGGCCGGCGACCGCCGCCACCGCCCGCGCGCGATCAATCTCAGCCACGATCCGTGGATCGACATCCTCGTCGCGCCGATGCGGGTCGAGGCGCTTGCCGGGGATAGCAAGGCGGTGGCGGTGATTTATTTGCGCGGCGACCGCTCCTCCTCCGCCGACCGCCACGAGCAGCTCGTCGACCTGTTCGACCTGACCCCGGCCGAGGCGCGGCTGGCGTGGTCATTGGCGCAGGGATTGTCGATCGCCGAGGCGGCGGAAGAGCATGGCCTGACGGTCGAGACGGCGCGTTACTACTCGAAGCGGATCTACGCCAAGACCGGCGCGCGCGGGCAGGTCGACCTCGTGCGCAACATCCTCACCGGCGTGCTGGCGCTCGCCTAGTCGGTCCGCGCGGTGAGGTCGGGCCAGAAGGAGTCGGCCCCGCGCGCGATCACCGCCTTGCCAAGGCGACGGCTCCAAAACGCATCGTTGCCGTATTCGCTGCGCCACTGCCACAGCCGCCGGGTCAGCTGGTGGAGCGCATATTCCTGCGTGAAGCCGATCGCGCCGTGGACCTGGTGCGCCACGGTGGTGCCGATCTCGACCGCGCGATTGGCGCGCAGCTTGGCCGCCGCGATCTCGAATTGGGCCGATCCGCGCCCGAGCGCCTGCGCCGCGCCCATCGCCGCGCAGTTCGCCGCCGCCGCCTCGCAGGCGAAGCTCGCCAGCGACTGCTGGACCGCCTGGAACTTGCCCAGCGCGCGGTCGAACTGCTGCCGCTCGTTGACATAGCCGACCGACAGCGCGAGCGCTGCATCGAGCGCGCCCGCGATCTGCGCGGTACGAGCAAAGGCCATCAGCTCATGGCGACGTTCGCCTTCGGCGACCCGAGCCACTATCAGTGCGGGAAGGTCGATCCCCAGCGCGTGATATCCCGCGAGGCGGAACACGGTCAGCGCATCGAGCCAGTCGCCGCCGAAGCCGCCCTCGTCCTCCGATACCAACAGCAGCGGCAGGCCCAGTTCCTCGAGCCGCGACAGGTCGCAATCTTCACTGGCGCCGGGACCCAGATCGGCGAACAGCGGATCGGCCATCTCGGCCAGCATGCGGCGGGTATCGCTCATCTCAGGCCCAGCCCCCGGGCGATGATCCCCCGGATGATCTCGCGCGTCCCGCCGCGCAGCGAAAAGCTCGGGCTGACCTGCAGCAGGTAGAAACAGACCGCGCGCAATATCTCGGCATCGGCGTCGTCGAAATCGATGGCCGATTGAACCAATTGTGGGATCGCCTGCTCGTAGGAATTACCCAGATCCTTGACGATAGTCGCCTCCAGGGCCGGGTCTTCGCCGCGTGCCAGCTTGGCCGCCACCGAGGCGCTCATCAGCCGCAGCGTCCAGGCCTCCGCGGCCAGGCGGCCGACCATTTCCATGAGCGCTGGGTCGTCCTTGCCCTCGGCATGGCGCACCAATTCGAGGAACAGCACCATCGACGAAAGATACCGCTCGGGTCCGGATCGTTCGAGCGAGAGCTCGGCCGTCGCCTGCTTCCAGCCTTCGCCCTCGGTGCCGAGTAGCGCGGAGGCGGGCAGGCGCACGTCCTCGAAGAACACCTCGTTGAATTCATGCGCCCCGGTGAGGTCGATGATCGGTTTCACGGTGACGCCGGGTGTGTCCATCGGGATCACGAATTGCGAGAGGCCCTGCTGCCGCTCGCTGCCAGCTTCCGAGCGCACCAGCGCGATCATGAAATGACTGACATGCGCACCGGTGGTCCAGACCTTCTGGCCGCTGATCACCCATCCATCGCCATCGCGCCGCGCAGAAGTGCGGACCGAGGCGAGGTCCGATCCCGAACCGGGCTCGCTCAGGCCGATGCAGGCGAAGGCTTCGCCACGCGCGATGGCGGGCACCCAGCGGCGCTTCAGCTCTTCATTTCCGAGCCGGAGCAGCAGCGGCCCGCTCTGGCGATCTGCGATCCAGTGCGCGCCCACCGGAGCGCCCGCCGCGAGCAGTTCCTCGATCACCACATAGCGTTCGAGCTGGCTGCGCTCGTGGCCACCATATTCCGCGGGCCAGGTCATGCCGAGCAGGCCCGCTTCGCCGAGCTTGCGGCTGAATCCGGGATCGGCCTTGGTCCAGCTGTTCGCGCGTTTCACCGGGTCGCGCTCGCCATGCTCCACCACCAGCGCGCACACCTGCTCGCGCAGCGCCGGGGCGCTGTCCGGCCAGTCGACGGCTTCGGTGACGAAAGTCTGCACGTGCTCTCCTCTCGCTGCCTCTCTCACCAATTTACCGCCGTACCGCAAGGCCCGTTGCATCGAGCAACGAATCTCGACAGTGTGTGCAGCAGAGGCGAATCCCCCGGAGGAGAGAGACGATGACCGACTACAAGAACCTGATCGACGGCGAGATGGTCGACAATGGCGAGTGGCTCGATGTGCTGAACCCGGCCAACGAGCAGGTCGTCGGCCGCGTCCCCGCCTGCGGCAAGGACGAACTCGACCGCGCGGTCGCCGCCGCGCGGCGGGCGTTCAAGACGTGGAAGAAAACGAGTCAGGAAGAACGCCAGCAGGTTGTCCAGGGGATCGCCGCCGCGATCAAGGACAATGCCGACGAACTGTACCGCCTGCTGACCACCGAGCAGGGCAAGCCGCACCAGCAGGCGCAGCAGGAGATCTACGGTGCTGCCGGCCTCGCCGCCGCGCAGTCGACGCTGACGCTCGACGACGTGATCAACCAGGACGACGACACCCGCCTGTCGCGCACCCGCCGCGTGCCGGTGGGCGTGGTCGGCGGCATCGTGCCGTGGAACTTCCCCGTGATGATGGCGATCCAGAAGATCGTCCCGGCGCTGGTCGCGGGCTGCACCATCGTGCTCAAACCGTCGCCCTTCACGCCGCTGACCACGCTGCGGATTGCAGAGTTGATCAAGGACGTTGTACCCGCCGGCACGGTCAACATCATCACCGGCGAGGACCACCTCGGCCCGATGATCACCGAACATCCCGACATCGACAAGATCACCTTCACCGGCTCGACCGCGACGGGCAAGAAGATCATGGAAGGCGCCAGCGGCGACCTCAAGCGCATCACGCTCGAACTCGGCGGCAACGACGCCTCGATCGTGCTGCCCGATGCCGACGTCGAGAAGGTCGCCGAACAGCTGTTCTGGTCGAGCTTCTCCAATGCCGGCCAGGTCTGCATCGCGGCCAAGCGCGTCTACATCCACAAGGACATCTACGACGATCTGAGCAAGGCGATCGCCGAATACGCCAAGACCGTGGTCGTGGGTGACGGTTCGCAGCAGGGCACGGGCGTCGGTCCGATCCAGAACAAGAAGCAGTACGAGCGCGTGCTCGAGCTGATCCAGGACGCCAAGGACAATGGCTACAAGTTCCTTACCGGCGGCGACAAGGATCCCTCGGGGACCGGCTACTACGTGCCGATCACCATCCTCGACAATCCGCCCGAGGACGCGCGGATCGTGGCCGAGGAACAGTTCGGCCCAGTCATGCCGCTGCTCAAGTTCGACACGATCGACGAGGTGATCGAACGCGCCAACAATTCGGAATACGGCCTCGCCGGCGCGGTCTGGACCAAGGACACCGACAAGGGCGTCGAGATAGCCGAACAGCTCGAAACCGGCACGGTGTGGATCAACGAATTCATGCAGTTGTCGCCCTTCGCACCCTTCGGCGGGCACAAGCAGTCCGGTTTCGGTGCCGAATACGGCGTCGATGGGCTGAAGGAATTCACCTATCCGCAGGTGATCACGGTCAAGCGCGACGCCGCGGTCTGATCGAACCTCCTAGCCCGGGCGGGGCGGGCCGAAGCCCCCTCCGCCCGGAGTGAGGATCACGAAAGCATCGCCGGGCTGCATCTCGGCCGATCCGGTCGCACCCAGTTCCTCGCGGGAGCCGTCGGCTCTCTCCACCCAGTTGCGTCCCGGCTGCGCATCGCCTCCGCCGCAGATGCCCTTCGGTGCGACCGCGCGCCGGTTGGCGAGCATATTGGCGCGCATCGGCTGGAGGAAGGTGACGCGGCGCTCCACGCCGTCGCCGCCGCGGAACTCGCCTGCGCCACCCGAGCCCTGCCTGATGGCGAAACGATCGAGCCGAACGGGCAGGCGCGTTTCGAGAATTTCCGGGTCGGTCAGCCTTGAATTGGTCATGTGCGTCTGCACCGCGCTGGTGCCGGGATGGTCCATTCCTGCGCCCGATCCGCCGCAGATCGTCTCGTAATACTGGTCGGTCCCGTCGCCGAAGGTGAAATTGTTCATCGTCCCCTGGCTCGGCGCGAGCCGTCCGGTCGCGGCGAACAGGGCGTCGGTGACCACCTGGCTTGTCTCGACATTGCCGGCGACGACGGCCGCACCTGGGCGCGGGTTGAGCATCGACCCTTCGGGCACCACCAGCTCGACCGGGCGCAGGCAGCCGTCGTTCATCGGGATGGCATCGTCGATCAGCGTGCGCACGACATAGAGCGCGGCGGCGCGGGTGATCGATCGCGGTGCGTTGAAATTATCGGGTAGCTGGTCGCTCGTGCCGGTGAAGTCGAACACGGCCGAGCGGGTCTCGCGGTCTACCCGGATAGCGACCTTGACCACCGCGCCATTGTCCATCGGATAGGCGAATTTGCCATCGTCGAGCCGGTCGAGCAGACGCCGCACGCTCTCTTCGGCATTGGCGAGCACGTGATCCATATAGGCGGTCACCACCTTGGCACCCTGGTCCCGCGCGGCCGAGTGGAGGAGCTCGGCCCCGCGCGTGCAGGCGGCAAGCTGCGCGCGCAGGTCCGATATGTTCCGATCGGGATTGCGTGCGGGATAGCGCGCCGAGGCAAGCAGATCGCGGATCTCCGCCTCGCGGAACCGCCCCTCGTCGACGAGAAGCACATTGTCGATGAGGACGCCTTCTTCTTCGATCGTGCGGCTTTCGGGTGGCATCGAGCCCGGCGCGATGCCGCCGATATCCGAATGGTGACCACGCGCAGCGACGAAGGCATCGGGTTCGTCGCCTTCCTCGCCGAAGAAGACCGGCACGATGACGGTGATGTCGGGGAGGTGCGTGCCGCCGCGATAGGGATCGTTGAGCACATAGGTGTCGCCGCGCAGGAACCCGCGTCCGTCGCGCGCCTCGCCGCGCGCCTCGATGACCCGCGCTATGCTCTCGCCCATGCTCCCGAGATGCACGGGAATATGCGGGGCGTTGGCGATCAGCGCGCCGCCGGCGTCGAACAGCGCGCAGGAGAAATCGAGCCGCTCCTTGATGTTGACCGATGTCGCGGTCGACTGAAGGACGACACCCATTTCCTCGGCGATCGCCATGAAAAGGTTGTTGAAGATCTCGAGCCGCACCGGGTCGACCTCGGTTCCCGCGGCCCGGTCGCGGGTGATCGCTTCGCTGCGGGTGAGGACGAGGCTGCCGTCCTCGGCCAAATCTGCCTGCCACCCCGCCTCGACCACAGTCGTCGATGCCGGATCGATGACCAGCACGGGACCGCTCACGGCCGCATCCTCGGCGATCGCCGGGCGTTCCACCGTTTGCCAGCTTCCCGAGGCCTCACCACTCGCGGCGAGCGGCGCGACTTCGCATTGTCCGAGCCCTCCCGATGATCCGCTCGCCTCTACGCTCAGCGCCTCGACGATGATCGGTGCCGCATCGTCGGAATAACCGAAGTTTCGGCGGTGTAGTGTGCGGAAGGCCTCGTCCATCGTGCTGTGGTCGTCGCAGTCGAGCGTGAGCAGGCTGTCGCTACCCTCGAACCGCAGGCGCGCGCGTCGCTCGATGGAAATCCCGTCCTCGGGAATGCCCTGCTCGCGCAAGGCCTCCAGCGCCTCGTCAGCCAGCAGCTCCAGTTCGGCGGCAAAGCCTTGCGACAGGGGGCGCACGAGGCTGACTTCGCGGATGGCCTTCACCGGGGCGAGCCCGATGCCATAGGCGGACAGGATGCCCGCAAGCGGGTGGACCAGCACGGTTTCGATGCCCAGCGCGTCGGCGACACGGCAGGCGTGTTGGCCTCCCGCCCCGCCGAAACAGGCGAGGGCGTAGGTCGTTACGTCGTGACCGCGTGCGACGCTGATCTTGCGGATGGCATTGGCCATGCTGTCGATCGCGATGGCGAGGAACCCCTCGGCGATCTCTTCAAGCGGCTTGGCTTCGGGCAGCGCCTCGGCGATTTCGGCCAACCGCGCGCGCGCGGCCTCGGGGTCGAGTGGTTGGTCGCCGTCGGGGCCGAACACGCTGGGGAAGAAGGCAGGATCGATCCTGCCGAGGAAGAGATTGCAGTCGGTCACCGTCAGCGGGCCACCCTTGCGATAGCAGGCCGGGCCCGGGTTCGCGCCCGCGCTGTCGGGGCCAACGCGGAAGCGCCCTGCATCGTAGTGGCAGACCGACCCGCCCCCCGCGGCCACCGTGTGGATCTGCATCATCGGCGCGGCGACGCGCACGCCCGCGACCACGCTGTCGCCGGTCAGCTCGTAGGCTCCGGCGTAATGCGCGACATCCGTGCTCGTCCCGCCCATGTCGAAGCCGATCAGCCGCTCGTGACCCAGCGCCGTGCTCGCCGCGACCATGCCGACCACGCCGCCTGCGGGTCCCGAGAGGATCGCATCCTTGCCGCGGAAGGCGCCGACTTCAGCAAGCCCGCCGTTGGACTGCATGAAACGCAGGCTCGCCACCTCGGGCAGGCTCGCCTGTAGCGTATCGGTGTAGCGTTTCAGCACCGGCGAGAGATAGGCATCTACCACCGTCGTATCGCCACGCGGGACGAGCCGGATGAGCGGGGCGACCTCGTGGCTGACGCTCACCTGTGCGAAGCCAAGGTCGCGTGCCATGGCGGCGAGGCGCTCCTCGTGATCGCGATATTTCCAGCCATGCATCAGCACGATGGCGAGCGCATCGAAGCCTTCGTCGCGCAAGGCTGCGAGTTGTGCTTTGGCGCGGACTTCGTCGAGCGGCTCAAGGAGCGTCCCGTCGGCGCCCACGCGCTCGTCGATCTCGACCACCATCGAGGGAAGCTGTTCGGGCAGCACGATATGGCGCGCGAAGATGTCGGGCCGTGCCTGGTTACCGATGCGCAGCGCATCGCCGAACCCGCGCGTGATGACGAGTGCGAGCCGCTCGCCCTTGCGCTCGAGCAGGGCATTGGTCGCGACCGTGGTCCCGATCCGCATTTCGGCGATCGGACCGCGGCCGTGGCGCTCTATCAGGCGGCGAACCGCCTCGCTGGCGGCATCGAAATAGTGCTCGGGATTTTCCGACAGCAATTTGTCGGTCACCAGCTGCCCGGCGGGGGTGACGGCAACCACGTCGGTGAAGGTTCCGCCGCGATCGACGGCAAAGCGCCACGCGCCCGGTTTCGCTGCTCCACTCATGCGCCGCGCTTCGCATGGGCGACGGCGAAGATCAAATCAGCCTCCGCTTGATGGAGGTTGGCGCGCGCGAGACGTCGAGGGTTCGGTGGCCTTCCCAATTCGATCTTAACCATTCTTCTCTAGCCCGTGACCCCGGGGCGCGCGGCAGCGGCCGCCGCAGGGCTTGGGGGCGCGAATGCGGAATGCACACTATCGACTCGTGAATGATCTTCCGGAGGTTTCCGGTCCCGGACAAAGTGTGCGCGGCAGCGTCGCTCGGGGTTTCGAACCGGTGAAGCATGCCTTTGCCGCGGCAATCCAGTCGGGTGCGGCACTTGGTGCGGCGTGCACCATCATCCATCGCGGCGAAACCGTGGTCGACCTCCAAGGCGGCTGGCAGGACAAGGCCCGGACCAGCGAGTGGCAGGGTGACGACATCGCGCTGGTCTACTCGCTCACCAAGGGCCTCACCGGCATGGCCGCCGCGGTGGCGGTGTCGCGCGGCCTCTTTGCCTATGACGAGCCGGTCGCCGACATCTGGCCCGAGTTCGCCGCCCATGGAAAGCATGCTGTGACCGTGGGCGAGGCGCTGTCCGAACAGGCGGGGCTCGCCGCCATCGATTTCAAGCTGACGCTCGACAATCTCGCCGACGAGGACGCGATCTGCGCCGCCATCGCCGCGCAGAAGCCCAACTGGATGCCGGGAGATCACAGCGGCAACCACGCCTATACGCTCGGCTGGATCGCCAGCGAGCTGATCCACCGCCGCGATCCGCAGGGGCGCCGCCTGCCGCAGTTCTTCGCCGAGGAAGTGGCGGGACCGCTCGGCGCGGACGTCTTCATCGGGCTGCCCGACAGCTTCGATCGCAGCCGCATCGCGCGGATCGATGGGTTCGGATTGCAGGACCTCTTCATCCACCACACCACCATGCCCTGGCCGCTCACCTTCAAGATGTGCCTGCCGGGTACGCTCGCCTTCCGCACGCTCAACAATCCGCTGATCCTCGAAGGGCCGGGTGCGCTCGATTGCGAAGAGTTCTGGCGCGCGGGGCAGGGCGCGGCGGGCGGAATGGCCTCGGCGCGCGGCCTCGCGGCGCTCTATCAGGCCTTCGCGGACGGCGGGGAGAAGCTTGACATTTCCCCGGAGGCGATGGCCACACTGTCGCAGGGCCATGCCTATCCTCGTAAGGGCCTCAAGGACCAGATCCTCACCGCCGACATGTACTACTCCTTCGGCTTCGAGAAGCCTTTCGCAGAGTGGGGATACGCCCGCAAGCGTAGCGCTTTCGGCAGCTTCGCAGTGGGCGGCTCGCTCGCCTTCGCCGATCCCGAAGACGGGGTCGCCTACGCCTGGATCACCAACCAGCTCGGCACCGGAAAATGGGACGATCCGCGCGAGAAAATCGTGCGCGACGCCTTCTACGCCTGCGTGGAGACCATTTCATGAGCATTGCCCAGATCGTCCTGTCGGACCTCCACCTCGGCGCGCGCGACAGCCTGCTGACGCATGTCAACGCTGCGAGCGAGATCATCGAAGGTCCGTCGCGGGTGCTGTCCGCTTTCGCCGAGGGCCTACGCGCCACCTTGCGTGAGGACGAGAAGCCGCAACTCGTGTTGCTCGGCGATGCGCTCGACCTCGGCCTTTCGCCATTCGGCGACGTCTCGAACAGCTTCCTCCAGCTGCTCGACGCCTTTTTCCCCGAGGACGGTCGCGAGTTGTTCAGCCGCGAGATCGTCTATGTCGCCGGGAATCACGATCATCATTTATGGCGCATGGCGCAGGATCACGGCTTCATTAGCGCGCTGCAGGCGGGCGAGATCCAACGCGATCTCGAACACATCACCCCGATCATTGGGCGTCCGGCGCACACCTGCCGACTGATGGAATCGCTCATCGCGCACCGCCCGCATCTTGCGGGTGCGAGCGTGCGGATCGCCTATCCCAACTGGGGGCTGGCGAACAAGGATACCGGCCGTGCGGTGGTGATGCATCATGGGCATTACCTCGATGGCATGTACCGCGCATTGTCCAATCTGCGCGGCTTCCTAGAGAACGGCGAGGCGCGCCCTGCTACCATGCAGCAGCTCGAGGCAGAGAACGGCCCGTGGATCGATTTCCTGTGGTCCGACCTCGGCAGCGCGGGCGAGATCGGCGGCGAGGCGGGATCGCTCTACGAAACCATGCTGAGCGCGGGTGCGAGCCACGATTTCGCCGAGAGTATCGCGCGGCGCATCACAGGCGGCCTGAACTCCAGGCTCGGCATCAATCCCAAGATGCAGCTCAAATACGGCATCACGCTCGACAACCTCATCCGCGCGGGCGTCGACGCAACCGCCGGGCGCGGCGCGGAACGCCAGCGCGATGGCTATGGCCATGTGCTCGGTGCAGCGGAAATCGACGATATCGGCTGGTACGTGGGCACACCCATGGCCGCGCAATTGCGCGAGGAACTCGGCGAGCTGCCGCGCGAGATGAACTTCGTCTTCGGCCATACGCACAAGCCGTTCCAGGACGAGCTCATGGTCGAGGGCTACGATCTGCCGGTCGGCGTCTTCAACACCGGCGGCTGGGTGCTCGACGAGCCGACGCTGATGCCGGTGCAGGGCTGCGCGGCGATGCTCGTCTCCCACGAACTCGAAGTCGCCTCGTTGCGGCTGTTCAACGATCCGACCGACGGCACCATGGCGCCGGTCCGCGTCGAGGGTAGCGGGCGCATCTCACGGCTTGCCGAGGAGGCGGGCGAAGCGGTCGAACGCGCCGCCGACGTCTGGGCCGATTTCTCCACCATCGTTCAGGGTCGCATCCAGCACGAAGCCGATGTGAAGGTCCGCAAGATGCTCGACCGCTCCAACGAAGCCCTGCGGGAGGCGGCAGAATGACCATGCAGAAACGCATCGCAAAGGGCCTCGACCAGGCCAAATCGCATTATACCGTCCTCGTCATCGGCTCGGGCTATGGCGCGGGCGTCGCGGCCTCGCGGCTGGCACGCGCGGGTCAGGATGTCTGCGTGCTCGAACGCGGCAAGGAGCTACTGCCTGGCGAATATCCGAACAAGCTCGCCGACGCGCAGGGTGCGATGCAGATCAATGCGAAGGGCGGACGCATCGGCGAGCCCGATGCGCTGTTCGAGGTGCATGTGAACGACGACCAGTACGCGCTCGTCGGCTGCGGCCTCGGCGGGACCTCGCTTATCAACGCCAACGTCTCGCTCGAACTCGACAAACGCCTGCTCGACCAGGCGCACTGGCCGATGGCGTTCCGCGACCATCCGGCCGAGATCGACGCCTATTACGAACGCGCGCGCGAAATGCTCGCGCCCAATCCCTATCCCGACAGCTATCCAGCCCTGGGCAAGCTGGAGGCGCTCGAACATTCGGCAAAGGCGATGGGGCAGCGCTTCTACAAGACACCGATCAACGTCAATTTCGAGGACAAGCTCAACAAGTTCGGCGTGCCGCAGCTCGCCTGCACCAATTGCGGTGATTGCGTTTCGGGCTGCAATGTCGGCGCGAAGAACACCACGCTGATGAACTATCTCCCCGATGCCGCGAACCATGGCGCGGAGATATTCACGCAGGCCAAGGCGCTGTGGATCGAACGCAAGGGTGAGGCCTGGCGGGTCCATCTCGAGCCCAACGGCAAGGATGCGCCGCAAGGCCCGTCGAGCATCACCGCCGATCATGTCATCCTCGGCGCCGGCGCGCTCGGGTCGACCGAGATCCTGCTGCGCTCGCGCGAAAAGGGCTTGGCGCTCTCCGACCGGTTGGGCGCAAATTTCTCGGGCAATGGCGACGCGCTGGGTTTCGCCTACGACAGCTATCTCAAAGCCGAGAAGCAGGGCGACGAGCTGACCGCAAAGCCGCTTTACGCCATCGGCGTCGGCGCATCGGAGGTCGCCAAGGACGCTTATCCCGGGCCCTGCATCACCGGCGTAATCGACATGCGATCCACCGAAGACGCGACCAGGGGGCTGGTGATCGAGGAAGGCGTCGCCCCCGGAATCATCGCCACCGCGCTCGCCCCTGCCTTCTTCTTCGGCGAAGCGCTGGCCGATGGCTTCACCCGCTTCGGCATGGACCAGGTCAAGCCAAGGCTGATGGATGCCAAGGCCATGGGCGAGGCGGTGCAGACCGATCCCGGCAGCATCGCAGAATGGGCCTACAAGGGCCCGATGGCGCGGACGCAGACCTATCTCGTGATGAGCGTCGACGATTCCGGAGGGCAACTTGCCCTTGAAGGCGACCGTCTCGCGATCCACTGGCCCACCGCAGGCAAGCAGCGCACCTTCCGCCGCGACGACGACAAGATGCGCGAGGCCGCGCAGGCGATCGACGCGCAATATTTCTCGGATCCATTGTGGGGCGATCCCTTCGGCAAGAAGCTTATCACCGTCCACCCGATCGGAGGCTGCGCCATGGGCGACGATGCTTCGCGTGGCGTGGTCGACGATATCTGCCGCGTGTTCACTGGCCGCGATGGCGGAGAGGTGTACGAGGGGCTCTACGTCTGCGACGGAGCCGCGCTTCCGGGCGCAGTCGGCGTCAACCCGCTTCTGACCATCACCGCGGTGGCCGAGCGCGCGATCGAGAAGCTGGCGCAGCGTCAGGGGTGGAGCATCGACTACACGCTCGGCGCGGAGGGTCCGCTTCCCGCACCCGAACCCGCCGAAGAACCCGCGCCCGAACCCGTGCTCGCCACGCGCGGCGACGCGCTGCGCCTGAGCATCGCCAAATGGGTCGCGGGCCACGCGATCGATCCGGTCTCGCGCGGGATCGAGGAGGCCGCCTCGCATTTCGAAGGCGGCGCGGTGGACAAGGGCAAGGCGGCGATCCGCCAGCTGGTCAAGGACCATCCCGAGGCGATGAGCCCCGGCCTCGCCTTTACCGAGACCATGGCGGGCCACATCAGCGCGACCGGCTGCCATCACCGCCCTTGCGGCCATGTCGAGCGCATCCGCGACGATTACGCCAATGGTGAGGCATGGGGCCGCACCGAAGGCAGCGCCTGCAGCTTCCTGCTGACGGTCACCACCGACAACCTCCACCGCATGATCGAGGAGAAGGAGCACCGCTCGCGCATCACCGGCACGGTGAGCCTCAGCGCGATCTCGCCCGATCCGCTACCCGTGCGCGAGGGCACCTTCCGCCTGCTCGTGGCCGATCCGAACAAGGCCGAGAGCTGGAAAATGCTCTACGATATGGTGCTGGAAGGCCCCGAGGGCCCGATCCATTTCCACGGCTTCAAGACGCTCGAGCAGCGCGGCAAGTCGGACCCGTGGACCGATCTCACCACGCTGTTCGTCACACTGCGCCATGGCGAGGACGAGCGCGGCGAACTGATCGGTCGCGGTGTGCTCAAGCTCGGCATCGACGAATTCATGCGTCAGCTGACCACGATCACCGTCCACGATAGCGATACGCTGGTCGGCCATGTGGTCAATTTGATCCCGCGCGCGAAGAAGGCGATCGAAGCCTATTTCACCGCCAAATACGCGGGCTTCTTCGCCATGACCGTGTTCCGCGCCTATGGCGGGATGCTGGCGACGCTCAACGATTTCGCGGGCAAGGAGGCGGCCAAGCTGGTGGCACGAGACTTGCACCTGCCGCCGGCGGAACGCCATGTCGTCCCGACGGGAGACGGCGTGAACATCGGCCTCACGCGCTATCGCGGCGGCTCGCGCGGGCCACTGGTGCTCGCGCCCGGCTTCTCGGTCCGCGCATCGAGCTTCGCGACGCCGACGGTCGAGGAGAACCTCGCCGAGAGCCTCGTGGCGCGGGGCTACGACGTGTGGCTGTTCGACTATCGCGCCAGTGCGGATGCTGGCAACGACACCGAACATCCCCCAAAATTCACCATCGACGACATTGCCCGTCACGACTGGCCCGCCGCCATTGCCAAGATCCGCGCGGCATCGGGTGCAGAGAGCGTTCAGGCCATGGCGCATTGCGTGGGGTCGATGAGCCTCCTGATGGGGATCGGCGCAGGCTGGGTCTCGGGCGTGCGCTCGCTGATCTCCTCGCAGCTCACTCTGCATCCGGTGACCGACTGGCTCAACTACATGAAGTCCGATCTCGGCGTCGCCGGGGCGCTCGGACAGATATCCCTGCTCGACGGGCATCTCGACTTCGTTAGCCAGGGGACCGACGCCGACTATGAGATCGACGCGATCGCCTATCAGATCCCCATGCCGGAGGGGCAGGCCTGCAAGAACCCGACCTGCCGGCGCGTGTTCGGCGTGTTCGGGCCGAGCTGGGATCACAACCAGCTGGGTCACGATACCCACCTAGCGCTTGGCAGCATGTTCAGCCGCGTCTCGCTCAAGCCCTTCGAGCAGTTGCAGCAGGTCATGCACAAGGGCCTGGCGGTCGATGCAGAAGGGAAGGCGATCTACACGTCAGACGCTGCGGCGCGCCGTCTGGCATTGCCGATCAGCTTCCTCTCGGGTGCGACCAACCAGATATTCTACCCGGAAAGCGGGCAGCGCACGCGCGTCTGGCTGCAAGGCAAGAACGGTAGCGAGCTCTACCAGCAGCGGATCGTACCGGGTTATGGCCACATGGATCTGTTTATCGGCCACAATGCGCACCGCGACGTGACGCCGGTCATTCTGGAACAGCTGGAATGGCTCGATGGCGCTGGGCAGAGGGAACTGGCGCGCAGTCAAGGCTAGGCGCGGCTGGCATCAGCGCACGAATGATCGGGCCGAAAGTTGTGCCTTCTCGAAGATGAGGGCGAATTCGACCGCGTTGCGGACGTCCAGCTTCTTGAAGATATTGGCCCGGTGGACTTCCACGGTGCGCGGGCTGATTCCGAGGTCACGCGCGATTTCCTTGTTGCTGCTCCCGTCCACGACCAAGGCGGCGATCTCGCTTTCGCGCGGTGTCAGGCGGGCCATCAGCGATTTGCTCTGCTCGATCTCGGCGAGATGGCGCCGCAGCTCTGCCGAGTGGGCGACATGCTCGCCGACCTTCTCTGCAAACTGTTTGATCGAGACCGGTTTCTCGACAAAGTCGGCTGCGCCGCCTCTCATGGCCTTTGCGGCAAGGCCGATCTCGCCTTGAGAGGTCAGCATGATGACCGGAATGGCCAAGGTTTCGGTCGGGAGCTTGCCGAGGACGGCCAGCCCATCCATTTCGGGCATCCGCGTATCGAGCACAATGCAATCGGGTAGCTCGAACTCCAGGCTGTCCAGAAAATCCGCGCCGCTGCGGAAGGGGCGGCAGAGGAAGCCGTGCCGTTCGAGTCCCCGTACGAGCGCCTGCCTTACGTCGGATTCGTCGTCGACAATTGCGACCCGGGACTTCGCTTGGTCGGAGGCGGAGAGCTGCGTGGAGTCCAAGGTCACCGGCCCTCGACCCTAGCTCAGGCCGACGCGTCGACGCATGCGGATGACCGAACCAGCCCGGCGCTCCTGCTTCGATAGATTGGCCCGATCCATCTTTGCTCCCGAAGGTGAGACCGGTTCCGCTACCACTAACTCCTTCAAAAGGCAAAGCTACGCGAAGGCTGGGCGTGTGACCGATCTTGTCTTCTTGGGCGGGCGGAGCAGTCGTTTCGTAGTCTCGCTGGCTATGAACCAGATTCAATTCCGATCAACGCTGCACTCGCGGTGACCCATTCGAATCCGTTTCATTGTCGAGGATCCGGTTACAAGGCCATCCAGCTCTTCCACAGCATATACAGCGCGACCACGAAAATGAGCGCAGCGAAAACAGTCTTCAGCTGGCCGCCTCCCGAAAGCCGCTTGGCCAGTTGCGTGCCGAAGAATCCGCCGGCCACGCCGCCGAGAATGAAGACGGCCGCGAGCACCCAGTCGACGAGGCCGGAGACTGCGTAATTCGCCGCGGTGGTCAGGCCGAACGCAGTGACTGCGACAAGGCTGGTGCCGACGGCATTGATCATCAGCATGTCGGTCGACGCGATCAGTCCGGGGACGATCAGGAAGCCGCCGCCGATACCGAAGAAGCCACTGAACGCCCCCGTTCCAAGCCCGAAGCCAAGGACCTTGGGGGCGTTCCGCCGATTGCAGGCTGCACCCGGAGTGCCCATGGCCTTCCTCGACCGGAGCATCAGTGCGCCCACCACGAGCATCAGGATCGCGAAGAGGAAGAGCAGTTTCTGGCCGTCGAAATTCTTGCCCAGCGTCGAACCGCCAAAGGCGCCGATCACCCCTGCGCCGGCGTACATCAGGCCGCAGCGCCAGCGGACATTGTGATCCCGCGCATGCTGGATCAGCCCGGTTGCGGCGTTGGCTGCCACCGCGAAGGCGCTGGTTCCGATGGCCACGTGCGGGTTGGGCACGCCGACGAGATAGACCATCAGCGGAACCGCGAGGATCGATCCACCGCCGCCCACGAGGCCGAGCGAAAATCCCACGAGCCCGCCGGAAAGCGCGCCCAGAAGCAGGTGAAGCGTGTCGATCATGCCGCGACCCCAGCCTGTGGCCTCGTTTCGGGCTTCACGAGCCATTCGTGGCCCTTGAGCATCCCGTTCCAATAGACCCAGGGCAGGACTTCGGATTTGAGCAGCCAGCTCAGCTTGCGTGGCCGGGTGCCGTCGATCAGCCACTTGGGAAAGCTTGGCAGGAGCTTTCCGTCATAACCGAATTCGGCGAGCACGATCTTTCCGCGCTCGACGGTGAGCGGGCAGGAGCCGTAGCCATCGTAGTCGGAGACCGGCTCATTCCCGTCGAGTACGGCGAGCGCGTTGACCGCGACGATCGGGGCCTGCTTGCGCGCTGCGGCCGCCGTCTTGGCGTTGGGAGCCGATCCCGCATCGCCGACGGCGAAGACATTGGGATAGCGGACGTGGCGCAGGGTAAATTTGTCGATATCGACGAAGCCGCTTTCGGGATGAGCGAGCGGACTGTCGGCGACGAATTGCGGTGCGACCTGCGGAGGCCCGACATGAAGCATGTCGAAATCGACCGTTTCCTCGCCCGCCGGGGTCTTGAACGTGGCGGTTTTGCCCGGCCCGTCGACCGCGATCAGGTTCTGTTCGAGCTTCAGCGCAATGCCGTACTTCTCGACATATTCCATCAGTGCCGGAACGTATTCCTTGACCCCGAACAGCACGCCTCCGGCGTTGCGGAACTCGACGTCGATCTGGTCGAGGGCACCGCGTTCGAGCCAGGCATCGCAGGAGAGATACATGGCCTTCTGCGGCGCCCCGGCGCATTTGATCGGCATGGGCGGCTGGCTGAAAATGGCCCGGCCCGACTTGAGATTTTGCACCAGTTCCCACGTGTACGGAGCCAGATCGTAGCGGTAGTTGGAGGTGACGCCGTTACGTCCGAGCGTATCCTCGAGGCCGGCGATCTTCTCCCAGGCGAGCCGGATACCGGGAGCCACAATCAACAGCTTGTAGGTGACCGTGGTGCCATCGGTGAGCGTGACCTGATTGCTTCCGGGCTGGAAGCTGGCCGCAGCCTGGCGGATCCAGTAGGCGCGGCGAGGCATCACGCTCGCCATGGGACGGCGCGTGACCGCTGCGTCGAAAACGCCGCCGCCGACCATCGTCCAGCCGGGCTGGTAGGAATGTGTCTCGCTTGGCTCGATGATGGCGATATCGAGCGAGGGGCGGCGCTTCAGCATCGATGCTGCGGTGGCGATGCCGGCGGTTCCTCCGCCGACGATGACCACCTCGTGAGTGAGCTTCTGGGCCATGCGAGATCCTTTGGGATTGGCGCCGGGTTACTTGCCGAGCCGGGGGCGGAGTGCGGACAGATCGTAGCCGGCCTCGCGCGCGCGCGCGATCAGCGCGTCGCCCTCGAGCCGGTCGCAGTTCGCGAGGGCATCGAGTGTGATCGAGCGCGTGCCCGTGCGGCAGTAGGCGAGCACCTTGCCCTCGGCTTCGCTGCGCACGCGCCCGAAGGCCTCGATTGCGGCGACGGGAAATTCCCCGCCGGATACGGGGATGTGGTGGAAGGCCATGCCGGCGGCTTCGGCCGCGACCGCCATCTCGGTGGCCTCCGGTTGGCCGTTTTCCTCGCCATCGGGGCGATTGCAGATGAGCGTGCGGTAGCCCGCCTCCGCCAGTGCGGGCAGGCCTTCCGGCCGGAGCTGTGGGGCGACCGCGAAGCGGTTTGATACCGGTGCGATCGTCATCTGCTCTCTCCCTCGAAGAGGCGAACGATCGCCATGCCGGCCAGCATGGCCAGGACGAAGATCGCTGCCGCCTGCGGCGCGATCACCAGGGCGGCGATGCCCGGGCCGGGACACAGGCCGGCAATCCCCCAGCCAATGCCGAAAAGGGCGGCGCCGCCGATCAACCGAGCGTCGAAGTCTTTGCGCGTGGGGAAGTGGAATTGTTCCTCGAACAGCGGCGCGGCCATGCGCGGAACCACGCGCCAGACGATCGCCATGACGATGACTGCCCCGCCCATGACGAAGGCCAGCGTCGGATCCCAGTCACCGAAGAGATCGAGGAAGCCGCGCACGCGCGCCGGGTCGGTCATCCCGCCGAGCGCGAGCCCGGCACCGAACAGCGTGCCCGAAACCAGGCTGGGCGCTGCGATTCTCATGACAGCACCTCCAGGCCCATGGCATTCATGATGGCCACCGTCGCGATTCCCGCGGCCATGAAGGTGAGCGTCGCGACGAGCGAGCGGGGGGAGAGTCGGCTGACGCCGCAGACGCCGTGGCCGCTGGTGCAGCCGCTGCCGAGCCGCGTGCCGATACCGACCAGCAGGCCGGCCACGGCGAGGGTGAGTGGACCGGCGAAGCGCGGCTCGGTCCCGCCCGCCAGCAGCGACACGACCAGAGCGCCGAGCGGCAGGCCGAGCACGAACATCCACGCGCCACTGCGGGCGATGCCGCTACCGCCGAGCCCGATGGTTTTGGCGGCGAGCCCGGAGACCCCCGCGATCCGGCCAAGCCCGAGCAGCATGACGGCAGCGGCAAGGCCGATGAGCACGCCACCCGCCACCCCCGCGAGCGGCGCGGCATCGGGAAACCCTGGGAGCATCATACGGCGTTCACCGGGATCTTGATGTAGCTGACCCCATTGTCTTCGGGGGCTGGCAGGCGGCCACCGCGGATGTTCACCTGGACAGAGGGCATGATCAGATTGGGCATCGCCAGAGTCTTGTCGCGTGCGGTGCGCATCTCGACGAACTCGTCCTCGGTGACACCATCCTTGACGTGGACATTGCCCTCGCGCTGCTGCCGGACGGTGGTCTCCCACGCATATTCGTCGCGGCCCGGCGCCTTGTAATCGTGGCACAGGAACAGGCGCGTCTCCTTGGGAAGCGAGAGCAGGCGGCGGATCGAGCGGAACAGCTGGCGCGCATCGCCGCCCGGGAAATCGGCCCGTGCGGTGCCGAAGTCGGGCATGAAGATGGTGTCGCCCACAAAGGCGGCGTCGCCGATGATGAAGGCCATATCGGCCGGCGTGTGGCCCGGAACATGGAGGGCGATGCCTTCGATCTCACCAAGGCGGAAGGTCTCGCCGTCCTCGAACAGCTTGTCGAACTGCGATCCGTCGCGCTCGAAATCGGTGCCTGCGTTGAACAGCTTGCCGAAAACCTCTTGCACGCGCACGATCTCGCGCCCGATGGCTAGCTTGCCGCCGAACTTTTCCTGCAGATAAGGCGCTGCCGAGATATGGTCGGCATGGGCATGGGTCTCGATCAGCCAAGACACTTTCAAATTGTTCGAAGTGACATATTCCACGATAAGGTCGGCCGACCCGTAGGAGGTCCGCCCGGAGGCGGCTTCGTAGTCGAGGACCGAGTCGATGATCGCCGCCTCGTTCGTCTTGGGATCGTGGACCACGTAGGAGACGGTGTTGGTTGCCTCGTCGAAGAACCCTGCGATCGAAGGGCGTAGGGTCTTGTCTTCGCGGGCGCGGGCAATCTGTTCGGCGGCCTGCTGAACCGCGTTGTCGTTCGCCATGAGACTTGCTCCATTAAATTACATAAAGTGTGTATATGTATTGCATTGTCGAAGTCAAGTGGTATGTATTCCGAATGACGAACCACGCCCTTCGCGATAGCACTGAACGCGACGCGCCCTGCGCCGGCCTCCGTATCGGGGATCAGGCGCCCGATTTCTCGGCGCGCAGCACGACCGGCGATATCCGCCTGTCCGACTTCCGGGGGCGCTGGCTGGTGCTCTTCTCGCATCCGGCCGATTTCACGCCCGTCTGCACGACCGAATTCGTCGCTCTTGCCCGGGCCGCGGAGGAGTTCGAGCGGCGCGATTGTGCGCTGATGGCGCTGTCGGTCGACAGCCTGTTTTCGCACTTCGCCTGGCTCAGGATGATCCGCGATCGCTTCGGGGTCGAAGTCCGCTTCCCGATAATCGAGGATCCGACGCTGGTGATCGCTCAGGCCTATGGCATGGTCGCTCCGCAGGATAATGACAGCGCGACGGTGCGGACGATCTTCTTCATCGATCCGCAAGGCGCGATCCGCGCGATGAGCTGCTACCCGGCCAATGTCGGTCGCTCGACGCCCGAGATGATCCGCACGCTCGACGCGCTTCAGGCCGTCGATGACGGGAGAGGGCTGGCACCGGCGAATTGGCAGCCGGGCGAAAGCTTGCTGCGCCAACCCAGCGCCAGCCTGGACGATGTCTTCGCAGCGGAGGGTCAGGCCGACTGGTTCCTGCAGCAAAGCGGCGAGGGTGCAGGTCGGTGACCGAGGAAGATCTGGTCGATGCCCTCAAGGCGGTCGCTCACCCGGTCCGCTTGCGCATTCTGCAAACGCTTGCCGGGGGTGAGCGAAATGTCGGTGAAATCGACGATGCGGCACAGATCGGGCAGCCGACGCTGTCGCAGCAGCTGGCGGTGCTGCGCAATGCCGGGCTCGTCGCCACGCGCAAGCAGGCCAAGCTCGTTTTCTACCGCCTCGATGCCGCGAAACTCGCCGCCATGTCTTCGATGCTGGGGGGCATCGCCGGTGTGACCGTCGAGCGAGCGCGCCCGCCGCGTCGCCCTTCGGCCGGCGTCGCCACATTCGCACGACTGGGCTGATCGATACGGCGTAGGCTGGTGCGGTCTGGCGCCAAGGTTGTAATTGGCGCGGTCTTGGGCCTCGGGAACGATCAGGGCCCACGCGCAAGCGATGCGAGCTAGCGGTCCCGAAGGCGCTATCTTGGAGGTCCGACCTCGCCTCGATCGACGCGAGTTCGTCCGCACGATTGTGCCGGGAACTTCGACTGCAGGCCATCTCCGCAGATGCATTTCCGAGAAAGCTACCTTGCGGAGCTCATGGTCGCGCATGGGTCCCCTCGTTTCCTTCGTCGGGACGGCGACCCTATGGGTTTGGATTGCAAGCGAAACGAGTTGTTGAATTGGGTTCGTTGGTAGTTGGTTCTTACTCGGCTGAGGCCCAGCTAGTCCGTGAGGTCGAAGACCGTCCGGCCGAGCTCAAATCACGTTGTCAGGGGGGCAGAGGCTGATTGGTCGGCGGCAGGATCACCTGCCGGTGACCCGAAGGCGGCAGTAACGTCCATCAGCGATAGCCGCTTCGCCGTTGTGGGGCGGCTTGGTCAATTCCGTGTGGGGAATGACTTAACGGCGAAATCTATCGGAAGGGTCGCTTGATCCGACTGAAGGCCGGTGGCGGAGACGGAGGGATTCGAACCCTCGATACCCGTTACCAGGTATGGCTCCTTAGCAGGGAGCTGGTTTCAGCCACTCACCCACGTCTCCGCATGTCGCAGCGCCGGGCGGGCCGGATGCGAGGGGCGCGCTATAGCCACGGCCCCGCATACCATCAAGGGGAGTTTTGCGCTTATCGCGCACCAACCTCTCGACCCCCGCTGCGACTCGCTTCGCCGCATTTTGGATTCGGTTCATCGCCGTTTCATTGCCGCACCGCTCAAAGGGGATTCTTCTCACCGCGCAGCTGTCTGCGCCTATGCCGCCGACACGGAGGGATCGATGACCAAATTCACACATATCTTGCCACGCCTCGGCCTGGCGCTCGCCGCTTTCGGCATGGCCGCGACTCCGCTCGCCGCCCAGGTCGAGACGATCGACCCGGACGCCGCGATCGACGGCGACCTCGTCGAACAGCCGGGCGACCAGCCCGTCTATGCCGAGCCGGGCGACACCTCCACCTACGCTCCCGAGGTTGAGGCTACCACGCCGCCCGAGACCGACGGCGCGACCGAGCAGCAGCAATGGTCCGAACAGGCCGCCGAGGAGGCCGCGAGCGACGCGCTCGCCGGCGCTGCGGTCGACGATCCTTCGACAACTTACCGTGAGGACGATCTGATCGGTGCGGCCGAAGGCGTCTTCGGCAAGGGTGCCGAAGGTGTCGCCAAGATGATCCGCAAGCTGCTCAAGGATCAGGGCGAGCCCGATGCCTATATCGTCGGGCGCGAGGCGAGCGGCGCCTTCATCGTCGGCGCGCGCTACGGTTCGGGCACGCTCTACCACAAGGTCGAGGGCGAGCTGCCGGTTTACTGGACCGGTCCCTCGATCGGCTTCGACGCCGGTGCCAATGCCGGTAGCACCTTCGTGCTGGTCTACAATCTCTACGACAGCGAGGAGCTCTACGAGCGCTATCCGGCGGGCGAAGGGCAGGCCTATGTCATCGGCGGCCTCACGGCGAGCTATCTGCGCAAGGGCGACGTCGTGCTCATCCCGATCCGTATGGGCGCCGGGCTGCGGCTCGGCATCAACGCGGGCTATATGAAGTTCTCGAAAAAGCACCGTTGGCTGCCGTTCTGACGGCCGGGAAAAAGGAGCCCTTCGGGTCGCCCAACCATAAATCCGGATGGCTCCGGGGCCGCGGCAGGATTTCCTGTTGCGGCCCTTTCCATATCCGGCGATGAGGCCCCCATGCTTGACCAACTCGAAGCCCAGGCCCCCGACGCGCTGCTCGCGCTCATCAAGATGCACGCGGAGGATCCGCGCGAGGACAAGATCGACCTCGGCGTGGGCGTCTATCGTACCAATGACGGCGCAACGCCGGTGTTCCGCTCGATCAAGGCGGCGGAACAGCGGCTGGTCGATACGCAGGATTCGAAGAGCTATCTCGGGCCCGAGGGCGACACCGGCTTCGTCGATGCGCTCAAGCCCTATATCTTCGGCAAGGACGCGTCGATGGGCGGCAGGCTCGAGGGCATGCAGACCCCCGGCGGCACGGGCGCGGTGCGCCTCGCGGTGGCGCTCGCCAAGGCAGCCGGGGTCAAGCGTGTCCACCTCGGTGTGCCGAGCTGGCCCAACCACGCGCAGATCCTGCAGGACGTCGGTGTCGTGACCTGCACCTTCCATCACGCCAAGGCCGACGGCACGGCCGACATCGACGCGCTGATCGAGACCATCGAGGCGGCCGAACCGACCGACGCGGTGTTGTTGCACGGCTGCTGCCACAACCCGACCGGCGTCGATTACACCGACGAGCAGTGGGAGCAGATCGCCGAAGCCTTTGCCGCCAAGGGCATCCTCCCGATCCTCGATGTCGCCTATCACGGTCTCGGCCGCGGTCTGGAAGAAGACGTCGCCGGCGTGCGCAAGGTCCTCGCCAAGGTGCCCGAGGCGCTGGTGGCCTATAGCTGCGACAAGAATTTCGGTCTCTACCGCGACCGCGTGGGCGCCTTCTACATGATCGCCAAGCAGCCATCGGACCTTCCCGCGATCACTTCCAACGCCAATGCGCTGGCGCGAGCCAACTGGTCGATGCCGCCCGATCACGGCGGCGCGGCGGTGCGCACCGTGCTGCGCGACGGGGACCTGACCAAGCAGTGGCTCGACGAACTCGACGAGATGCGCGCGCGCATGCGCCGCGTGCGTGCTCGTCTGGCCGCTGCTGACAACGAGGCGCCGGGACTCAACCTTGCCGCTCTGGGTGAACAGAACGGCCTCTTCGCCATGCTCCCGCTGACCAAGGACCAGATCGCCAGCCTGCGCGAGGATCACGCGATCTACATGGCCGGATCGGGTCGGATCAACGTGGCGGGCCTGCACGCAGGCAATACCGACAAGTTCATCGCCGCACTGGCGGATGTGATCGAGGGCTAGGCAAGGATGGATCGCCAGCCGACCCTCGAGACCGAGCGGCTGGTCCTTCGCCCGCTCGCCGAAGCCGACCGCGAACCGCTCTATGCTGTGGCGGGCGATCCCGCCGTGTGGGAGCAGCACCCGATCCACGACCGCTGGCGGCGCGACGTGTTCGACGCCTTCTTCGATGATGGGCTGGCGAGCGGCGGCGCGCTGGCGGTGACCGACAAGACCACCGGTGCCATCCTCGGCTCCACCCGCTACGACAAATACGACCCCGAGGAAGGCGGCGTGGTCGAGATCGGCTGGACCTTCCTCGCTCCGCGCCACTGGGGCAAGGGCGTGAACCACGAGATGAAACGCGCGATGCTGGCGCATGCCTTCGCCCATGTCGCTTTGGTCGAATTCCGCGTCGGCGACACCAACTACCGCTCGCGCAATGCGCTGGAGGCCATCGGGGCGGTGCGGACCGATCGATACGAGCTGGAGAAATACCAGGGCAAGCGCGTCGTCCACCTGGTGTACGAGATCACCCGCGAAAGCTTCGCCAGCGGCCCGCTGAGCTGATTGCCTGAGGCGCTATTCGGCCGCTTGAACAGCGACCTCCCGGGCGGCTCGCTGCGATTTCTGCCGCGAATTGAAGATCACGAAGGCGGCGAGTACCACGGTGAACAGCGCAAACATCAGCACCCAGCTCGCCGAGAGCAGGAGCGCGATGTTGTCGATGCTGGAGGAGGTCCAGACCTGTAGCGGATCATTCTCGGCCATCTCGAGCAGCTTGTGATATTCGCCGGGGCATTGCGCTGACGCATCGATCATAGGATCGGCGCGCGCGACTGCCTGCAGTTCGCCGGTCCAGCCGCAACCGAGAATGGCTTCGGTATCGGTCCCGGGAAGCGCCTTTACGAAACGCAAATGCAAAACGAACTGCGTGGCCATAGAGAGGACGAGTCCGATTGCCGACAGCGCCAGGAACAGGCGATACCGCCCTTTCCTGCGGGGGAGGAATTGAAAGACCAGGATCAGCGAGACGAGGATCGCGACCATTCCCACGAATTCGAGGTTTTCGGGCCACGGCGGAGCCAGGCCCGAGCCGGCTGCGATAAGCGGAGCAAAGACCGATCCCGAGATTACCAGCCCGCCGATCCAGCCGAAATCCTCTACGGTCTTCTTGAAATCGTCCAGCATCGACATCGAGGGTTTCCTATTGAGTCAGATCGATCGGATCGGGCTGGATGTTGAGGTCCAACTGGCCCGTGCGGACTGCGCCGCCCGGTTGGGAAATACGGAAGCGGTAGTACCGGCCGCGCAGGAACAGCGACGAGCCGAGCATCTCGGTCCAGGCGCAGGAAGGGGTGTAATAGGAGCCGGTCCTTACCTTGCAGATCCGCGACTTGAGTTCGCTTGTCACCCACACCTTCGCCCCGGCGGGAAGGATGAAATCGATCGGGTCGGGCATAGGCGGCGGCGGTGGGGGAGGGGGAGGCGGGGGAGGAGGTGGCGGTGGCCCCTTCCGTCCATTTTCGACCCACTGTTCGTAGCTGCCCCTTTGGGATTGCGGGCAGAACGGTTCGAAAATCGCCGTCCGCTTCTCAATTTCGCCCTTTTCGAACATCCGCTGAAGTTCCGCATTCACCGTGCGGATCCCGGCCAGCGGCTCGGTGCGACCCCAACCCGCCCTTGCCTCGAGAGGCGAGAGATCCACCCCGCCGATCCCGTTTGCTGCCAGGCTTGCGAGGATGATGACGCGGTCGGCCGCACGATAGAAATCGTCATCGCGCTCCGCATCCCGAAAGACGTCGTCCCACGGGACCTTGGGCTCGCAACGTTCGAGATAGAGCACCGAGACATTCTCCGAGAACGAGAAATTCTCGGGCAATTGCGCCGCATACCAGTCTGTGCGGGCAGTGCGTTCCCACGCGGTATCGTCGGCCAGATAGGGCTTGTCGTAGATGCTGGCAGGTTCGGTCTTGAAGGCAATTGCGCCGAATTGCTCGACTATTGGATCGCGCATTACTTCGACCAGCGCATCGAATTCGGACACTTCCTGTGCATGGAGCGGGAAGGCCAGACACGTCACGCCGAACAAAGCCAATAGCTTGTTTCGCATAATCTTCCCCCCGTCGTCATGCGTCCCCACGGGGCATTACTATCGTGCAAACGCCTTGGAAGGCAATATCGACGTCAGCTAGACGAACGTAACCAGCTTTATTGAGCGCGCAGGCTTTCCATTCTGCGCAAATAACGTGCCAGCACGTCGATCTCGAGATTGACCGCATCGCCTTCGGACAAATCGCCCAGCGTGGTGACTTCAGCGGTGTGCGGAATGATGTTGAGCGCAAAGCGGACGTCGCCGTTGTCCTCGTCCTCGACCTCGTTGACCGTCAGCGAAACGCCATCGACGGTGATCGAGCCCTTTTCGGCTACATAGGGGGCGATGTCCTCACCCGCGAGAATCTCGAGGCGGGTCGAGCCGCCGATGTCCTCCGCCAGCGCCACGCGGCCGACCGCGTCGACATGGCCGGTCACGAGGTGCCCGCCCAGTTCGTCGCCCAGCCGCAGCGCCGGCTCGAGATTGAGCCGGCGATCCGCACGCCACTGGTCTTGCGCCGTGCGGCTGGTCGTCTCTCCCGACACGTCGACCGCGAACCAGGCGTCGCCTTCCGTGCCACCCTTTCCGACCACCGTCAGGCAGACGCCCGAACAGGCGATCGACGCGCCGATATCGATGCCCGCCGGATCCCAGGGGCAGGCGATGACGACGCGCAGGTCGCCGTTGTCCTCGATGCTCGTGATGGTGCCTATGGCGGTGACGATCCCGGTGAACATGCGTGCTCCTGATTACCGTCGGCGGCTGTAGGCTTCGAAGCTGTCGCTGCCAAGCTGGCGACGTTCGACGAGCGTCCAGCGGCCATGCGCGTCGGCAAGGTTGGCAAGGCCGAGGTCGCCGATCGCGCCGCGCCCGCCGCCGATGACGATCGGCGCGCGGTAGAGTTCGAGCCGGTCGACGAGGTCGGTACCGAGCAGGCTCGCGGCGATGTTCGAGCCCGCTTCGACATAGAGATAGAGCGCATCGAGCGAGGCGATCTGGTCGGGCCGATTGATGACCTTCACGCCATCGGGTGCGACCCCGCGGGTCAGCATGACGCGCTGCGGACTGCGATCCTCGAGGCCCGGTAGCCGGACGTCGAGTCGGGGCTTGTCCGCGCGCCAAGTGCCGCCGCCGACCAAGATCGCATCGGCCTGCGCGCGGCGGGCATGGACATGCGCGCGCGCCGCCTTGCCGGTGATCCACTGGCTTGTGCCGTCGGCCATGGCAGTACAGCCATCGAGCGACATGGCGAGCTTGAGCGTTACATGGGGGCGGGCGCTGTGGGCGCGGGTGAGATAACCCGCGAGGCTAGCAGTCGCATCGGGGGAGGGCAGCAGCTGGGCCTCGATCCCGGCCTCGCGAAGGCGAGCAAAGCCGTCGCCCGCCGTGCGCGGATCGGGATCCTCGACACCTGCGACCACGCGCGCCACGCCCGCCTCGACAAGCAAATCGCTGCACGCCGGGCCGCGTTCGGAGCGGTGGGCGCAGGGCTCGAGAGTGACATAGGCAATCGCGCCGCGCGCGCTTTCGCCAGCCTCAGCCAGTGCGGCACACTCGGCATGTGGGCGGCCGCCCGGCGCGGTCCATCCCCGGCCGACGACCACGCCGTCTTTGATCAGTATGCAGCCGACGCCGGGATTGGGATAGCTCGCCGGGCGCGCACGGCTCGCCAGCCGCGCGGCAGCGGAAAGCCAGCGCGCGTCGCTCGCCGCTGCGCTCAACCGCCCGAACCTGCCTGGTAGAGCTCGCGTTGACGGGCTTCCGCCGCGGCCTTTTCGCGCGCGTTTTCGATCTGCGCCTCGCGTTCCATCTTGTCGACGTCGAGCCCCGTTGCGCGACCGAGCGTCTTGTAGGCCTCGACCTTCTTTTCGCGCAGTTCGGCGAGTTCTGCCTCGCGGGCCTCCTTGCGCTTCTGGTTTTCCAGGTTCGAGCGACGGATTTCCTCGTCGCTGCGGCCTTCCGCGAGCGTCGAGATGAAGGTGACTTTGGGGGCATCGGGCGGCCGGAAGTGCGATTCGCGTGTCAGCATCGCCAGCCCGCTCAGCGGAATGGCGAAGGACAGCGCCAGCAACGGCCACCTGTAGGGCCGCGGTTCGCGGAGGTAATCCCACAGGTCGGCGAGGCCGGCCTTGGCATTGAAGCGTGTCTTGAGGCGCATGACCGCCAAGATAGGAGCTTTCGCCGGTGCGCGCCAGTCAAGCTTAGCCGAAGGCCGCGTAGAGCGTGCGACCATGCTGGCTGAGCCAGCGATTGGCCTCGTCGATATCGTCTTCGTAGAGCCGGTCGAGCAGCGCGTGGAAGGCAGGCGAATGGTCGAAGTGCACCAGATGCGCGACTTCGTGCGCGACGACCGAGCGGCGGACGTGGTCGGGTGCCTGGACGAGACGCCAGTTGAGGCGGAGCGTGCCCTCCGACGAGCAGCTGCCCCAGCGGCGCCGCGCGCGGGTCAGGCGAACCTCCGACGCGGCAAGCTCGGCGCGATTGCAGTACTCCGCCGCATCCTCGGCGAATAGGCGCAAGGCCTCGGCTTCGAGCCAGCGCTGCAAGCGATTTCCGAGCGTATCCTGCGGACCACCGATGCGGAGAGTATCGACCGACAGGGCCGGCTTGCGGGGAGCATCCTCGCGCCAGTCGAGCGCAATCTCGCTGCCACGATAGAGCAGGGCCCCCTCGCGCGCCGGATCGCGCCTGTCGGGCACCTTGGCGAGCTGGGCGGCGAGCCAGTCGCGCCGGGCATGGGCGAAGGCGATGGCTTCGGCGCTGCGGCACCAGTGGGGCAGCGTGATCCGCACCGCGTTGCCATCGGGCGCGAGCCGCAGCGTCAACCTCTTGGCGCGGCGGTTGCGGGTGATCTCGATCGGCAGCGTGCGTGTGCCCAGTTCGATCACCGGCTCCAGCGCTTCGCGGCGGAGCCAGTCGATCACGCCGCCTCCTCCCCCTCGTCGAAATCCTCGTCGTCCCACTCGACGATATGGTGTTCGAGCGGGCCCGCCTCGTGCTCGCTCACCACCCGGCCGGCGACCGAAACCCCGGCACGGATCACGTCCTCGCGATCGCCGGTGAGCAGATAATGCCAGCGCGGCAGCGGATCCCCGTCGGCGCGGCGACGGTAGGCGCAGGTGGGCGGCAACCAGGAGACGTCGTCGACGATCTTCAGCGTCAGCCGCAGGCAATCGGGCACGAAGGCCTTGCGATGCTTGTAATCGGTGCAGCGCGCGGTCTGCGTGTCGAGCAGCTTGCACGCCACATTGGTGTGCTCGATCTCGCCCGTTTCCTCATACTCGACCTTGTGCAGGCAGCAGCGTCCGCAGCCGTCGCACAGCGCTTCCCATTCCTCGGTCGTGAGATCGGCCAGCGGCCGCTCCCAGAAGCGGTCCCTCAGTGCACCCATTTTTCCAGTTCCGCGGCCACCGCTGCGGGGCCTTCGTCGGTCGGCAGCATCGCCAGCGGCTTGCCCTCGGGACCGAACAGATAGGTGATGTTGGTATGGCCGACGAGATAACCGCCGCCGTCCTGCTTCTCGCCGATCGAATAGGTCGCGGCGAATTCCTTCGTGACCGCGTCGAGCTGTTCCTTGGTGCCCGTCAGCCCGAGCAGCCGCCGATGGAAATTGGCGGTGAATTCCTTGAGCACTGCGGGCGTATCGCGCTCCGGGTCGACGCTGATGAAAAGCGGCTGGATCTTGGCGCCGAGTTGGGGATGATCCTTCTCGAAGGCCTTCAGCCCCAACATGGCGTTTCCAGTGTCCCTAGGGCAGACATCGGGGCAATAGGCATAGCCGAAATAGACCGTGCGGTACTGGCCTGCGAAGTCGCCCCAGCTGACCGGATCACCGTCCTCGCCCGTCAGCGTGAAATCGCCGCCGATCGCGGCGCCGGCCAGCGGTGGTTCCGCGGGCGCGGAATCGCTGCAGGCGGAAAGGGCGAGCAGGGCGGCGAAAAGCGGGGTAAGGTTGCGGAGCATGGTCTGACGGTTCATGGTCTGCTAACCGCCCATCTTCAAGGGCGAGTCAGCCATTCGATTGAGGATAACAGGGGCTTTCACACGGTGAAGCGTTTCGCGAAAAACTTCCTTCTGGTCGCACTTGCGGGGACGCTGCTCGCACCTCCGGCGCAGGCACAAATGCAGCGCGAGGGATACAAGTTCCTCGAGGCGGTCAAGAAGCGCCAGGGCGACGACGTCACCCAGATGATCGAAGAGCCCGGCAGCATCCTGGTCAACACGCGCGACATCTCCAGTGGTGAGACCGCGCTGCACATCGTCACCCAGCGGCGCGATGCCGTCTGGCTGAACTTCCTCCTCTCGAAGGGAGCCAATCCGAATATCGCCGACAAGAACGGCACCACCCCCTTGCAGCTTGCCGCGCAGCTCGGTTTTACCGAGGGCGTCGAGATTCTTGCCGAGCGCGGGGCTGCGGTGGACGTACCCAACAGCACGGGCGAGACGCCGCTCATCTCGGCGGTCCACCGGCGCGACAGCGGCCTGGTCCGCCTGCTCATCTCGAAAGGCGCGAGCGCCGACCGGGCGGACAATTCGGGCCGCACCGCGCGCGACTATGCTGTGCTGATGGGCGCGCGCTCGGACATGCTCGCGGAGATCGAGCGCGCCGAGGCGGAGCGCGGCGAAAAGACCGAGACCTACGGGCCCAGCTGAGCGATGGACGTAGCCGACCTCACGCTCGACGAACTGCGTCTCGCGCTCGCACCCGGCATAGCCGAAGCGGCGGTGTTCGACGGCTGGAGCGACGCAGCGCTCGACATGGCGGCCGACCAGCTTGGCGCCGATCGCGACGTCGCCCGCCTGGCGTTCAAGGATGATGGGGCGATGGGCATGATCTGCGCTTGGATCGAAACGATCGACCGGCAGATGATGCTCGACCTCCCGCCCCAAAAGCTCGCGACGATGAAGATCCGCGAGCGGATCCGCAGCCTCGTCCAGTATCGCCTAGATGCCGTGGCGGGCCAGGAAGAGGCACTGCGCCGCGCGCTCGCGATCATGGCCATGCCGCAGAACGCCGCGCGCGCGCTCAAGACCGGCTGGAACAGCGCCGATGTCATGTGGCGGCTCGCGGGAGATACGGCGACCGATTACAATCACTACACCAAGCGCGCGATCCTCGCGTCGATCTACGGCGCGACGCTGTCCGTCTTCGTCGCAGACGAAAGCGAGGGCAAGGCCGAGACGAGGGCCTTCCTCGACCGCCGCGTCGAAGGCGTGATGACCTTCGAGCGGATCAAGGCCAAGTGGCTCAATCCCGAGCGCGAGCATTTCAGCATGGCGCGCTTTCTCGGACGTCTGCGGTACCCGGCGCGCTAGCGCGCTATTGATAACCAGTTGCAACAAGCGGGCACATCTGACAGGGCGGCAGCATGACGCTCGACGGGTTCGAACATGAGAAGGCCGCCAGGATCGTGGCGGTGGACTGGGCCATCCTGGCCGAGGACGAAGGCAAGCGCCTCAAGGCGCTGGGCGTGGACGAGGGCGCCGAAGTCGCGGTGATCCATCGCGGCATCTTCGGCACGCGCGATCCGCTCGCCATCCGAATCGGCCGCATGACCATCGCGCTGCGCCGGTCGCACGCACTCGCGATCGAGGTCGAGCCCGCATGAGCCGCAAACGCACCGCGGCGCTCGTCGGCAATCCGAATTCGGGCAAGTCGGCGCTGTTCAACGCGCTCACCGGGGCGCGGCAGAAGATCGCCAACTACCCCGGCGTCACGGTCGAGCGGAAGGCCGGGCGGCTGGTGCTGCCGAGCGGCGAACCGGTCGAATTGATCGACCTGCCCGGGTCCTACAGCTTCGATGCGGCGAGCCCCGACGAGGAGGTGACGCGTCAGGTCGTCCACGGCGAATTCGAAGGCGAATCGCTGCCCGAGGTGATCATCCTCGTGCTCGACGCCGCCAATCTCGAACAGCATCTGGTCTTCGCGCAGGAAGTGCTCGAGCTGGGCCGCCCGACGGTGGTCGCGCTCAACATGATCGACCTCGCCGAGCGCGACGGGCTCGTGCTCGATCCGGCCGCGCTGTCCGAGGCGCTCGGCGTGCCGGTGGTCCCGACCGTTGCGGTGCGCCGCAAGGGGCTCGCCGAGCTTTCCGCCGCGATTGCCGAGGCCGAGAGCCATGCCGACGAGGAAGCACACAAGCGCTGGCACCTGACCCTGCCCGAGCGGCGGCTGTCGGCCAAGATGATGGCGCGCGGCGCGATCCTCTCCAAATCGACCCGCCACACGATCGAGAACGGCGTCGACCGCGTCCTGCTCAACCCGTGGATCGGGCCGGTGATCCTGTTCGGACTGCTGTTCGTAATCTTCCAGGCTGTGTTCGCCTGGGCGACGCCCTTCGCCGATGCGCTCGAAGCCGGAGTCGGCGCGATTTCGAGCCTCGTGACGGACACCCTGCCGCCCGGCATCGTCCGCGATTTCCTCACCGAAGGCGTACTCGCCGGCGTCGGTTCGGTGGTGGTCTTCCTGCCGCAGATCGTGATCCTGTTCTTCTTCATCCTCGTGATGGAGGCGAGCGGCTACATGGCGCGCGCCGCCTTCCTCATGGACCGGCTGATGGCGGGCGTGGGCCTCTCGGGGAAGAGCTTCATTCCCCTGCTCTCCAGCTTCGCCTGCGCGATCCCCGGCATCATGGCGACGCGCAGCATTCCCGATCCCAAGGACCGGCTGACCACGATCCTCGTCGCCCCGCTGATGACCTGTTCGGCGCGCCTGCCGGTCTATGCGGTGATCATCGCCGCGGTCATTCCGCAGACGAGCGTCGGTCCCGGCATCGGGCTGCAGGGCCTGGTGCTCTTCGCGCTCTATCTCGCGGGGATCGTCGGCGCGATGGTGGTAGCGCTGGTGCTGCGCCACACGGTGACCAGCGGCGCGGCGAGCGGTTTCATCATGGAAATGCCGCGCTACCAGCTGCCGCGGGTGAAGGACCTCGCCATCGGGCTGTGGCAGCGCGCCTGGGTGTTCCTGCGCCGCGCGGGCACGATCATCTTCACCGTCACCATCGTCCTGTGGCTGATGCTGAGCTTTCCCAAGGCAGAGCCGGGCGAGAGCCAGGTCGATGCGAGCATTGCCGGCATGGTCGCCGACGGGTTGCATCCCGTGCTCGAGCCGATCGGCTTCAACCGCGAGATGAGCCTCGCGCTGGTGCCCGCCATGGCCGCGCGCGAAGTCGCCGTATCGGCGCTCGCAACGACCTATGCCGTCGGTGCCGAGGATGAGGACGTCGCCGCCGCCGGCGTGACCGACAAGATCGCCGCCCTGTGGAGCCTGCCGACCGCACTCGCCTTCCTCGCCTGGTTCGTCTTCGCGCCGCAATGCATCTCGACCATCGCGGTCGCGCGACGCGAGACCAATGGCTGGAAATGGCCCGCCTTCATGGTCGGCTACCTCTTCGCGCTGGCCTATGTCTTCGCCGGGCTGACCTTCTGGATCGCGACCGCGCTGGGGCTGTAGCGCCAACTGGGTCCGCTCCGGTGGAAACTCGCCCGCAGCCCTAGAAGCGACTCGCGCCCTCGGTTAGGCCCTTCGCAACAGATACGAAGGGACGATTCGATGGCCGGTAGCCTCAACAAAGTCATGCTGATCGGGAATCTGGGCGCAGACCCCGAAATCCGCAGCTTCCAGAACGGCGGCAAGGTCGCGAACCTGCGCATCGCGACGAGCGAGACCTGGAAGGACCGCAACACCGGCGAGCGCCAGGAACGCACCGAGTGGCACACCGTGGCGATCTTCTCCGAAGGCCTCGTCGGCGTGGTCGAACGCTTCCTGCGCAAGGGCAGCAAGGTCTACATCGAAGGCCAGCTGCAGACCCGCAAGTGGCAAGACCAGTCGGGCAACGATCGCTACAGCACCGAGGTCGTGATCCGCGGCATGAACGGCACGCTGACGATGCTCGACGGCGCGCAGGGCGGTTCGGGCGGCGGCGGCGGCGGCCAACGCGGCGGCGGCTCGTGGGACCAGGGTGGGGGCTCGTCGGGCGGCGGCTCGGGCGGCGGCTGGAACCAGGGCGGCGGCGGTTCGTCGGGCGGAAGCTCGGGCGGTTCGGGCGGCGGTTCGAACTACGACGATCTCGACGACGACATTCCGTTCTAGGATATTCCGTGCAGCTTGTGTGATCCACCGCGCTCGGCCCATGGCGTCCGGTGTCCCGATTGTGACACCGAGCCGCGCGCCATTGAGTTTTACCCTGGCTTCCAACAGCTGCTCCAAAGGTGCCCGCCTGTGTTCGGGAAATCTTGATCGAGGAACCGCATGGTAAAAAACAGTCTCGTAGCCTTAGCCCTTCTCAGCGCCGTGATGAGCACGGCAAGCATGGCAGTGGTACCCGCCGATTCCCCGCAGGCTGTTTCTGCCCGAGCGGAACCGCAACTGGTTGTCCTGACTCCACGCGAAGCCGTGGAAAAGGCTGCCGATGCTGCACCCAGTGGCATAATTGCAAATTACCAAATGACGGTCGTGGCTACCGGACAGGAGAACGGTAGGATCTTCCTGAATTCAGAGGAAGATTATCGTGACCAACGTTGCCTGACGATCGAATTGTCGCCGAAGGTACAAGCAGAGCTGCGAAAGGTCCTGGGCGACGATCTGATTGCGGCGCTTAAGGGTAAGACCATCCGTGTCCATGGGGTTGCCGAGAGAGTGAAGATCTATTTCTACTTCACCGGTGGTCGAACGGATAAGTATTATTATCAGACCCATATCCGCCTGGAGCGAGCCGAAGACTTGCTCGTCGTTTCCGACGAAGGCTGATGCTCGCCATTTATGGGCGCACAGAGGTAGCGTGCGTACGCATGGCGGGGTTTATTTCTTCAGCCCCTTGAGCGCCTCCGCCAGCGGGCCGCTCGAGGCCTGTTCCTCGTCGCTGGTGATGCCAGCTTTCCTGCGCGCTTCGTCGGCGCCGGGGCCTTCGCGGTAGGGATCGATGGCGAGCGCCAGCGTCTGCGCGATCGCTTCGCCGAGGTCGAAGCTGTCACCCTCGTATTCGATCTCGTCAAGGTCCTCGCTGTCGAGCTCGATCTCCTCGTCGGGCGTGTGTTCGGGTAGCGAACCGGCAGGCACGAAGCGCAGCGCGAGCGGCTCTTCGACGTCGTAGGACAGGTCCTCGCGCGTCACCGCGCAGGGCTGTTCGATCGTCGCGGTCAGCGTGCCATTGGCGAGCACGGCCTCGTCCTTGGTGCCGAACTCGACCTTGGCGGTTAGCGCGGGAATCGAGGTGACTGCGAATCGCTTCGCCAGCGCGGCGCGTTCTTCCTCGCTCGCCTCGATCACCATCGGTTCGGCAGGCAGCGCGCGGGTCTTGATCAAGCGGCTGAGTTCGGGCGCGCTCATGCCGCGATCTCGCCTGCCTGAAGCTGCTCGAGCGTGGTACGCGCGAGCCGTGCATGCAGCGCCGCCATGCGCTGGACCAGCGCCTCGGCCTCGTCGGGCTGCGCCATGGTGACATTGCGGCGGACGGCCTCTACCAGCACCTTGGGATCGCTGCGCAGGCCCTCGCGATAGGCGCCGATGCGCCCGTTCATGCTTTCCATCAGCGCGTTGATCTTCTTGCCCACGGTGGGATCGCCGATCCCCGCCTCGCGCATCTGCCCTTCCATGTCCTCGACGAAAAATTCGGTCAGCCGTGCGGTGGCGGGGCCCTGGCCGCCTTCGTCCTCGAGCCGCAGCATGACCAGCGTCAGCACCAGCGTGATCATGTCGTAGCGACCCTCGATGGAATCGGCGACGCCGCACATGCGGTACCAGTCGGGGTCGCGCGCCTCCGCGACCGTTCTGTGCCACAGGGCGCGCCATTCTTCGCGCGGGTCGGGCTGGGTGCCGAAAAGGCGGGACAGGAAGGACACGTACTACTCCGTTCAGCGGCAATACAGGCCGCGATCCCCAAGCGCTTCCCATTGCCGAGTTGCATGGGCCGACGCTTTCGGATTAAGGCGTTGGCCGAGCATATAGGCAGGGGACGGCCCGCGGCCAAGCGCCTGCCGAAAGACGGAGATTTGCTGTTCCCATGAACAGGTCGAAAATTCTGGGCCTTGCCATTGTCGGCGCAGGCGCCATCGCCTTGAGCGGCTGTGCCTCGATCCGCGAACCGAGCGGTTACATCGTCGATGCCACGCTGCTGCAGTCGGTCCAGCCCGGCATCGACAACGAGCAGAGCGTCGTCGGCACGCTGGGGCGCCCGACCTTCGAAAGCCAGTATGGCGAGAAGACCTGGTACTACGTGTCGAGCACCAGCGGCCGCAAGCCGTTCGTCCGCCCGCGGATCCAGCAGCACTCGGTGCTCGCGGTGAAGTTCGACCAGGCCGGCAATGTCGTGTCGACCGAGCAGTCGGGCATCGACAAGGTCGTCTATCTCAGCCCCGATGGCGACGCGACGCCGACGCTGGGCCGCGAGCGCACCTTCCTCGAGGACCTGTTCGGCAATATCGGTGCGGTCACCCAGCCGGGCGTCGGACCTGGGCAATAGGGCGCTTCGCAGCCGACAGCTTGACCCGCTGGCGCCGCGCCCCATATCGCGCGGCATGGACGATAGAGACAATCGCCACGGGCTGACCCAGTGGCATTCCACCACCATCATCGGCGTCAAGCGCGGCGATAAAACCGTGATTGCCGGGGACGGACAGGTCTCCATGGGCAATACGGTGATGAAGCCCAATGCGAAGAAGGTTCGCCGGATCGGGGAGGGCGGCAAGGTCGTCGCCGGGTTCGCCGGGGCCACCGCCGATGCCTTCACCCTGTTCGAACGGCTCGAGCGCAAGCTCGAACAGCATAATGGCCAGCTCCTGCGCGCCGCGGTCGAACTGACCAAGGACTGGCGCATGGACAAGTACCTGCGCAATCTCGAAGCGCTGATGATCGTGGCGGACAAGGAAAACCTCCTCGTCCTCACCGGCAATGGCGACGTGCTCGAACCCGAGGGCGGAATCGCCGCGATCGGGTCGGGCGGCAATTACGCGCTCTCCGCCGCCAAGGCGCTGGTCGACTACGAAGACGATCCCGAAACGATCGCGCGCAAGGCCATGGCCGTCGCCGCCGACGTCTGCGTCTTCACCAATGGCAATGTGACCCTTGAGACCGTCTAGGCTCATCGGACCGAGGAATTTATGGACAATCTGACTCCCAAGGCGATCGTCGCTGCGCTTGACGAGCACATCATCGGCCAGAAGGATGCCAAGCGCGCCGTCGCCGTGGCGCTGCGCAATCGCTGGCGCCGCCAACGGCTCGGCCCCGAGTTGCGCGACGAGGTGACGCCCAAGAACATCCTGATGATCGGCCCCACCGGCTGCGGCAAGACCGAGATCAGCCGCCGGCTGGCGAAGCTCGCCGAGGCGCCCTTCATCAAGATCGAGGCGACCAAGTTCACCGAGGTCGGCTATGTCGGCCGCGACGTCGACCAGATCGCCCGCGACCTTGCCGAAGAAGCGATCCGGCTAGAGAAGGAGCGGCGCCGCGAGGCGGTGCGCGAGGCGGCCAGCCATGCGGCGATGGACCGCCTGCTGAGCGCACTGGTCGGCGACAATGCCAGCGAGGCGACGCGCGAGGCCTTCCGCCAGCGCATCGTCGAGAACGCGATGAACGATACCGAGGTCGAGATCGAGTTGCGCGAGCAGCCCAGCCAGCAGATGGATATTCCCGGAATGCCCGGCGGGGTCGGCATGATCGACCTCAGCGACATGCTCGGCAAGGCGATGGGCAAGTCGAACATGAAGCGCCGCAAGCTGAAAGTGCCCGATGCCTGGGACCGGCTGGTCGACGAAGAGGCCGACAAGCGCATGGACCAGGACGACGTCAACCGCGTGGCGCTGGAGAACGCGGAGACCAACGGCATCGTCTTCCTCGACGAGATCGACAAGATCGCCGTGTCCGACGTACGCGGCGGCAGCGTCAGCCGCGAGGGCGTGCAGCGTGACCTGCTGCCGCTGATCGAAGGCACCACCGTCGCGACCAAATATGGGCCGATGAAGACCGACCACGTGCTCTTCATCGCCAGCGGCGCGTTCCACGTCGCCAAGCCTTCGGACATGTTGCCCGAATTGCAGGGCCGCCTGCCGATCCGCGTCGAGCTGCGCGCGCTCACCGAGGAAGATTTCGTACGCATCCTCAAGGAAACGCGTGCCAATCTCATCGAGCAGTACAAGGCGCTGATCGGCACCGAAGAGGTGACGCTCGACTTCACCGAGGATGCGATCGCCGAGGTCGCCAAGCTCGCCGCGCGGGTGAACGAGACGGTCGAGAACATCGGCGCCCGACGCCTGCAGACCGTGATGGAGCGCCTGCTCGAGGAAATCAGCTTCGAGGCCGAGGACCACAGGGGCGAGACGATCACGATCGACGCCGCCTACGTCCGCGAGCGGCTCGAAACCCTGGCCGGCGACGCCGACCTCAGCAAGTATATCCTCTGATGACGGGCGCGGTGAGCGACGGGCGGGCGATGATCGCGCAGATGAGCCCGCGGCTTGACGAGCGGCGCTGGTGCTTCGTCTCGGTCACGCCGGACCGGGCTCCCGAACTGCTTGGCGCGGCCCTCGGCACCTTCCGCGAGGACGAGGGCGTTTCGGCAATTGTACCGCCCGAACTCGCGCCAGAGGGCACCCCGGTATTCGCGCGGATCGTGCTCGAAGTCTTCTCCGACCTCGAGAGCGTCGGCCTTACCGCGGCGGTTGCAAGTGCGCTCGCCGAAGCGGGCATCGCCTGCAACATGGTCGCGGCGCTGAACCACGATCATGTCTTCGTGCCCGCGGACCGAGCCGAGGAGACGCTCGTTCTTCTCGAGCGGCTGGCCGCCGCTCAGGGGTGAGGCGCTAGCCCGATCTCGACGCCGGTTTTGTCGGTGAGCGCGAACTTGTCGACCAGGTCGGAACTGGCGCGGTTCAACCCGCGGACCCGCACGCTACGGCCGTTGCGGCGCATGCGCTCGACCACCTTGTCGAGTGCGCCGACCGCGCTGATGTCCCAGAAATGCGCTTTCGAAACGTCTATGATGACGTGGTCCGCCGGGTCGGGCTGGGTGCTTTCGGGGCCGAGCGCGGCTTCGAACCGCTCGACGCTGGCGTAGAAGATCTGGCCCTTGGCGCGGTAGATCGCGGTCTCGTCCTCGCGCTCGCGCACGACCTCGAACATGGTCATCACCTTGTGGGTGAAGAACACGCCCGACAGGATCACCCCGGCGAGCACGCCCAGGGCGAGATTGTGCGTCGCGACCACCACGACCACGGTGGTGACCATCACAACCGAGGACTGCCACGGATGGCGCGCCATGTTGGGGATGGAATTCCAGCTGAAGGTCCCGATCGAGACCATGATCATGATCGCAACCAGCGCGGGCATCGGCACCTGGCCGACGAGGTCGCCGAGCAGCGCGAGCAGGATCAGCAACGCCGCGCCCGCGGTGAAGGTCGACAGCCGACCGCGACCCCCGCTGGTCACATTGATCACCGACTGGCCGATCATCGCGCAGCCGCCCATGCCGCCGAAGAAGGCCGCGACCACGTTGGCCACGCCCTGGCCCGCGCTCTCGCGGCGCTTGTTGCTGCCGGTATGCGTCATGTCGTCGACGATCTGCGCGGTGAGCAGGCTTTCGAGCAGGCCGACCGCCGCCATGGTCGCCGAATAGGGAGCGATGATGGCGAGCGTTTCCCAGTTCAAGGGCACGTCGGGCAGCGCGAAATAGGGCAGGCCTTCGGGCAGCTCGCCCATGTCGGCGACGGTATTGACCGGCGCATGGATCCAGATCGACAGCGCGGTCAGCACGATGATCGCGACCAGCGGGCTGGGCACCGCGGTGGTGAGCTTGGGGAAGAGATAGATGATCGCCAGCGCGGCGGCGACCATGGCGTAGGTTTCCCATCCGACATTGGTGAGCTGCGGGAGCTGCGCCATGAAGATCAGGATCGCGAGCGCGTTGACGAAGCCGGTGATGACCGAACGCGAGACGAACTGCATCAGCAGGTCGAGCCGCAGGAAGGCGGCGATGCCCTGGAACACGCCCATCAGGATCGTTGCTGCGAAAAGGTATTCGACCCCGTGGTCGCGCACGAGCGGCACCACGACCACGGCCACCGCGGCGGTCGCGGCGGAGATCATGCCCGGGCGCCCGCCGGTGAAGGCCACGACCATCGCGATCGCGACCGAGGCATAGAGGCCGACCCGCGGATCGACCCCGGCGATGATCGAGAAGCCGATGGCTTCGGGGATCAGCGCCAGCGCGACGACGAGGCCCGCCAGCATGTCGGCGCGGATGTTGGAAAACCAGTCGCGGTGGATCGCGCTGCGGTCGAGCATGGTCATGTCCTGCAAGGTTCGGGGAGCGCGCGCGGGCGCGCTGAGAAGCGGTGCCGCCTATGGCCCATGTTGCAGCGCAGCACAAGGGAGCCCGCCTGCGCGACCGTCCCTACGCCTCCTCGCGGTCCTCCGCCTGCTGCCGCGCCCACATCTCCGCGTAGAGCCCGCGGCCTGCGAGCAATTCGCGATGCGTCCCACTTTCTGCGAGGCGGCCCTGCTCGAGCACGAGGATGCGGTCGGCATCGGCAATGGTCGACAGGCGGTGCGCGATCGCCAGCGTGGTGCGGTGCTCCGAAACTCGGCGCAGCGTCGCGAGGATCGCCTGTTCGGTGCGGCTGTCCAGGGCGCTGGTCGCTTCGTCGAGCAGCAGGATCGGCGGATCCTTGACCAGCGTCCGGGCGATCGCGACGCGCTGCTTCTCGCCGCCCGACAGCTTGAGGCCACGCTCGCCCACTTCGGTGTCGAAGCCTTCGGGGAGGCGTTCGATGAAGGGCAGGATCGCGGCATCGCGCGCGGCGGCGATCACGTCGTCGCGTGTAGCGCAGTCGCGGCCATAGGCGATATTGTAGCCGATCGTGTCGTTGAACAGCACGCTGTCCTGCGGGACGATGCCGATCGCCGCGCGCAGGCTTTCCTGCGTGACCTGCGCAATGTCCTGCCCGTCGATCGTGATGCGTCCGGCCCATGGGTCGTAGAAGCGGAACAGCAACCGCCCGATCGTGCTCTTGCCCGCGCCCGAAGGGCCGACGATGGCGACATGCGCGCCCGCGGGCACTTCGAAGCTCAGCCCGTGGAGAATTTCGCGGTCCTCTTCGTAACCGAAGCGTACGTCCTCGAAGGCCAGCGTCGGGCGGCGAACGACGAGCACCGGGGCGCCCGGCGCGTCCTTCACCTCGGCCTCGGTATCGATCAGGCGGAACATCTCGGCCATGTCGATCAGCCCCTGGCGCACCGTGCGATAGACCATGCCGAGCATGTCGAGCGGGCGGAAGAGCTGGGTGAGGTAGGTGTTGACCAGCACCAAATCGCCGGTGGTTAGCACGCCCTTGCTCCACTGCCACACGGTGAAGCCCATCGCGCCGCCCATCAGCAGGTTCATGATCAGCGCCTGGCTGATGTTGAGCAGGCCGAGCGAATTCTCGCTCTTGACCGCCGCCTCGGCGAAGGCGCGCGCGGTATCGGCGTAACGCTCGCGTTCGCGCGCCTCGGCGCCGAAATATTTGACCGTCTCGTAATTGAGCAGGCTGTCGACCGAGCGGGCGAGGGCGGTGCCGTCGAGCTCGTTCATCCGCCGCCGCAAATCGTTGCGCCACTCGGTTATCTTGCGCGTCACATAGATATAGGAGCCAACGGTCAGCGCGGTGGCGGCGACCAGTTCCCAGCCGAAGTTGAGATAGAAGATCACCCCCACGGCGGTCAGTTCGAGCGCGGTCGGGGCGATGTTGAAGAGCAGGAAATAGAGCATCACGTCGATGCTCTTGGTCCCGCGATCGATGGTCTTGGTGACCTCCCCGGTGCGTCGCGACAGGTGGAACCGCAGCGAGAGCCGGTGGAGCCGGGTGAAGGTATCCTCGGCCAGCTGGCGCGTCGCATCCTGCCCGACCCGCTCGAAGGTGATGTTGCGCAGATTGTCGAAAGTCACCGCGGCGAGGCGCCCGGCGGCATAGGCGATGACGAAGGCCAGCGCGACCATCGCCGCCTCGTTGGCGGGCGTGGTCATCGAATCTATCGCCCGCTTGTAGGCGAAGGGGAGCGCCAGCGTGGTCGACTTGGCGAGCAGGACGAAACCCATCGCGCCGACGATCCGCCGCTTGAGCTGCGGTTTGTCGGCGGGCCAGAGATAGGGAAGGAAGCGACGGATGGTCACCCAGCCTTCGGGATCGGCGCTCTGGGTGGAGGGTCCTGTGTCGGGTGGCATGCGGCCCATGATCTGGGGGAGCATCGTGCGGCGCGCAAGGCGGTGGGGAAATTACCTCCGAAGTGGATTGGACTTGCCGATGATCGCAGTCCGCTCGAAAACTGCCCGCGGGGCGGGCTCGAAGCAGCCGTTTCGTCTGCCCGATGCTCCACCTTGGACCCAGAGCGGGTGGCCAGTTTCCGGGCAGATGCGCTCATGGGTGTGCGCATCGTCGCGCAGCACACTTATAGGGAGAATCCTATGAACAGGCTCATCGCACGGACGGCTGCCGCCGCATTCGTGATCGTCACCTCTACCGCACCGCTGCAGGCGCAGATGTCGAACGACGACGATTTCATCCAGTGCATGATCGACTGCCAGGACTGGCAGCCGGACCAGGCGATCGTGCGCCAGTGTGAGAACTGGTGCTACGCCTATTACAACCCGAACTGACTGGCCCTGTGCGCGGCGGCAGGGAAGCTAACTCCCCGGCTGACGTCCGGTAAACATCGCCCGCGCCCGCGATGGATCGGTCTTGCCCGGGATGTCGAACAGCACCTGCCGCCGCGCAAAGTCGATTGCGACCCGGTCGAAGACTCGCATGTTGCCGATGCCCAGGATCAGCGCCGGGCGGCGGTCGAGGCCGAGCGCGTGGAACGTCGGGCTGTCGGTGAAGCCGATAGGGACATTGCCCATCGTCATCCCCCCGATCTCAAGCTGGCGCACATAGGACAGATCGCTCAACACGCGCACGCCATGGACGTCGGTCGCGCTGATTTCACCCTGGGCGCGGGTTCGCAGCTTGCGCAGCAGCGCGCGATTGCCCGTGCTCCCCTGCGCGCCGGTGTCGATGATCACTGAAATCCTTATGTCGTCGACGGTTGCGTCGGTGATCACCATCTGGCCGAGCTTCCTGCGCGCGCGGACGATGATCTCGTACCCCGAATTCCCGCCCAGGCTCGCCGCGTCCGCCACCCGCATCCGCTCTTCGCGAAAATCGATCAGCACGCGCAGGTCTTGCAGGCTGTCGAGCCCGAGGATCCCGTCGGCGCCGATATTGCCGGCATGCAGGAGCGGCGAGAGCAGCCTGGTGATCGAGCGGTCGGCAAAGCTCAACTCGTCGACCTCGACCATATCGACGCGTTGCGCGCTCCCCATGGCGACGAGCATGGCCTGCCCGCGTCGTGGCAGCGCGAGCTCTTCGGCGATATCGTGCGACACCACCGTCGCCTGCGCCCCCGTATCGACCAGAAAGCGATAGGGGCCGTTGCCGCCAATGGTCACCGGCACCGTCAGCCGCTCGTAGCGGTCGCGATCGAGGGCGTGGTCGGCGACCACCCCCTCTGCGCCCTCATCGACCAGGGGAGGCCCCTGCGCAGAGGCGGCTGCCGTCAACGCCAGGCATGCGGCGATCGGAGTCAAGCGGAAGAGCGCACTTCGGATCATTCCATCCATCCCAAGGGACCGTGGCCAGCTTACCACGACCCGGCGGTCGGACAAAACCTGGCGTGGATGATTGCGGCTGGCCGTCGTCGCCCTATATTCTCGGCAAGTCGAGATTGCGCGGACATCCTATGACCGACGACAGCTGCCGGGTCCTTGTCACGGTCCTGGCCCATAATGAAGAGCGACGGATCGCCGCCTGCCTCGACAGCCTTCCGCTGGGCGAAAGCGATGTGCGCGTCGCGGTCGTGGTCAATGGCAGCAGCGATGCCACCGCCGACATCGTGCGCGGCTATCGCGAGCGCGGAGTCGAGCTGGTCGAGTATGCAGAGGGCGGCAAGTCGCGCAGCTGGAACCGCTTCATGATCGATGCGGGTCCGCGAGCCGCCACCTATGTCTTCGTGGATGGAGATGCCGAA
>NZ_JAIGNU010000001.1:770000-772500 GCF_019711655.1 Qipengyuania mesophila | reverse complement strand
GAGGAAAAGACATCAACAGAGATTCCCGTAGTAGTGGCGAGCGAACCGGGACCAGGCCAGTGCCTTCATTTCAACTAGCAAAACACTTTGGAAAGAGTGGCCATAGTGGGTGACAGCCCCGTATGCGAAAGTGATGATGAAGGACTCGAGTAGGGCGGGACACGTGAAATCCTGTCTGAACATGGGGGGACCACCCTCCAAGCCTAAATACTCGCACATGACCGATAGCGAACACAGTACCGTGAGGGAAAGGTGAAAAGCACCCCGATTAGGGGAGTGAAACAGTACCTGAAACCGGATGCTTACAAGCAGTTGGAGCCCCATAGGGGGTGACAGCGTACCTCTTGCATAATGGGTCAGTGACTTAATTTATCGAGCAAGCTTAAGCCGTTAGGTGTAGGCGCAGCGAAAGCGAGTCTGAATAGGGCGACTGAGTTCGATGAATTAGACCCGAACCCCGGCGATCTAGGCATGGCCAGGTTGAAGGTGCGGTAACACGCACTGGAGGACCGAACCGGTGAATGTTGAAAAATTCTCGGATGAGCTGTGTTTAGGGGTGAAAGGCCAATCAAGCCGGGAAATAGCTGGTTCTCCGCGAAATCTATTGAGGTAGAGCGTCGGATGTATGCCGATGGGGGTAGAGCACTGGATGGGCTAGGGCTGCGCGAGCGGTACCAAACCTAACCAAACTCCGAATACCATCGAGTCTTATCCGGCAGACAGACGGCGGGTGCTAAGGTCCGTCGTCAAAAGGGAAACAGCCCTAACCTACAGCTAAGGTCCCCAAGTCATATCTAAGTGGGAAAGCATGTGGGAATCCCAAAACAACCAGGAGGTTGGCTTAGAAGCAGCCATCCTTTAAAGAAAGCGTAACAGCTCACTGGTCTAAATAAGGGTTCCTGCGGCGAAGATGTAACGGGGCTAAAGATATGCACCGAAGCTTAGGGTTCAGAATTTATTCTGAGCGGTAGCGGAGCGTTCCGTAAGCGAGTGAAGGCGAAGGGTAACCGACGCTGGACGTATCGGAAGTGCGAATGCTGACATGAGTAGCGACAAAGAGGGTGAGATGCCCTCTCGCCGAAAGACCAAGGGTTCCTGCGCAACGCTAATCGGCGCAGGGTTAGCCGGCCCCTAAGACGAGCCCGAAGGGGGTAGTCGATGGGAACCACGTAAATATTCGTGGGCCTGAAGATGTGTGACGGATCGTGGAAGTTGTTTTCTCTTATTGGATTGAGAGGGCAGCCAAGCGGTTCCAGGAAATAGCCTCTTCACTATAGACCGTACCCGAAACCGACACAGGTGGTCAGGTAGAGTATACCAAGGCGCTTGAGAGAAGTATCCTGAAGGAACTCGGCAAATTGCCTCCGTACCTTCGGAAGAAGGAGGCCCCATCTTAACGCAAGTTTTGGTGGGGGGCACAGGCCAGGGGGTAGCGACTGTTTAGCAAAAACACAGCACTCTGCTAAGTCGGCTTCAAGACGACGTATAGGGTGTGACGCCTGCCCGGTGCTCGAAGGTTAAGAGGAGGAGTGCAAGCTCCGAATTGAAGCCCGAGTAAACGGCGGCCGTAACTATAACGGTCCTAAGGTAGCGAAATTCCTTGTCGGGTAAGTTCCGACCTGCACGAATGGCGTAACGACTTCCCCACTGTCTCCAGGATATGCTCAGCGAAATTGAATTCTCCGTGAAGATGCGGAGTACCCGCGGTTAGACGGAAAGACCCCGTGCACCTTTACTGCAGCTTCAGAGTGGCATTAGGAAATTACTGTGTAGCATAGGTGGGAGGCTTTGAAGCGACGGCGCCAGCTGTCGTGGAGCCATAGGTGAAATACCACCCTGTGATTTTCTGATGTCTAACCACGCACCGTTAGCCGGTGTTGGGACCCTCTGTGGCGGGTAGTTTGACTGGGGCGGTCGCCTCCTAAAGAGTAACGGAGGCGCGCGATGGTAGGCTCAGGACGGTTGGAAACCGTCTGCAAGAGTGCAATGGCATAAGCCTGCCTGACTGCGAGACTGACGAGTCGAGCAGAGACGAAAGTCGGTCATAGTGATCCGGTGGTCCCTCGTGGAAGGGCCATCGCTCAACGGATAAAAGGTACGCCGGGGATAACAGGCTGATGATTCCCAAGAGCTCATATCGACGGAATCGTTTGGCACCTCGATGTCGGCTCATCACATCCTGGGGCTGGAGCAGGTCCCAAGGGTTTGGCTGTTCGCCAATTAAAGTGGTACGTGAGCTGGGTTCAGAACGTCGCGAGACAGTTTGGTCCCTATCTGCCGTGGGCGTCGATTGTTGAAAGGAGTTGCCCCTAGTACGAGAGGACCGGGGTGAACGTACCTCTGGTGTACCTGTCATCCTGCCAAGGGTGCCGCAGGGTAGCTATGTACGGACGGGATAACCGCTGAAAGCATCTAAGCGGGAAGCCTCCCTTGAGATAAGCAATCTTCGAACCGTCATAGACCATGACGTTGATAGGCCGGGTGTGGAAGCGCAGTAATG
>NZ_JAIGNU010000001.1:0-765000 GCF_019711655.1 Qipengyuania mesophila | reverse complement strand
TAGGGCGGGACACGTGAAATCCTGTCTGAACATGGGGGGACCACCCTCCAAGCCTAAATACTCGCACATGACCGATAGCGAACACAGTACCGTGAGGGAAAGGTGAAAAGCACCCCGATTAGGGGAGTGAAACAGTACCTGAAACCGGATGCTTACAAGCAGTTGGAGCCCCATAGGGGGTGACAGCGTACCTCTTGCATAATGGGTCAGTGACTTAATTTATCGAGCAAGCTTAAGCCGTTAGGTGTAGGCGCAGCGAAAGCGAGTCTGAATAGGGCGACTGAGTTCGATGAATTAGACCCGAACCCCGGCGATCTAGGCATGGCCAGGTTGAAGGTGCGGTAACACGCACTGGAGGACCGAACCGGTGAATGTTGAAAAATTCTCGGATGAGCTGTGTTTAGGGGTGAAAGGCCAATCAAGCCGGGAAATAGCTGGTTCTCCGCGAAATCTATTGAGGTAGAGCGTCGGATGTATGCCGATGGGGGTAGAGCACTGGATGGGCTAGGGCTGCGCGAGCGGTACCAAACCTAACCAAACTCCGAATACCATCGAGTCTTATCCGGCAGACAGACGGCGGGTGCTAAGGTCCGTCGTCAAAAGGGAAACAGCCCTAACCTACAGCTAAGGTCCCCAAGTCATATCTAAGTGGGAAAGCATGTGGGAATCCCAAAACAACCAGGAGGTTGGCTTAGAAGCAGCCATCCTTTAAAGAAAGCGTAACAGCTCACTGGTCTAAATAAGGGTTCCTGCGGCGAAGATGTAACGGGGCTAAAGATATGCACCGAAGCTTAGGGTTCAGAATTTATTCTGAGCGGTAGCGGAGCGTTCCGTAAGCGAGTGAAGGCGAAGGGTAACCGACGCTGGACGTATCGGAAGTGCGAATGCTGACATGAGTAGCGACAAAGAGGGTGAGATGCCCTCTCGCCGAAAGACCAAGGGTTCCTGCGCAACGCTAATCGGCGCAGGGTTAGCCGGCCCCTAAGACGAGCCCGAAGGGGGTAGTCGATGGGAACCACGTAAATATTCGTGGGCCTGAAGATGTGTGACGGATCGTGGAAGTTGTTTTCTCTTATTGGATTGAGAGGGCAGCCAAGCGGTTCCAGGAAATAGCCTCTTCACTATAGACCGTACCCGAAACCGACACAGGTGGTCAGGTAGAGTATACCAAGGCGCTTGAGAGAAGTATCCTGAAGGAACTCGGCAAATTGCCTCCGTACCTTCGGAAGAAGGAGGCCCCATCTTAACGCAAGTTTTGGTGGGGGGCACAGGCCAGGGGGTAGCGACTGTTTAGCAAAAACACAGCACTCTGCTAAGTCGGCTTCAAGACGACGTATAGGGTGTGACGCCTGCCCGGTGCTCGAAGGTTAAGAGGAGGAGTGCAAGCTCCGAATTGAAGCCCGAGTAAACGGCGGCCGTAACTATAACGGTCCTAAGGTAGCGAAATTCCTTGTCGGGTAAGTTCCGACCTGCACGAATGGCGTAACGACTTCCCCACTGTCTCCAGGATATGCTCAGCGAAATTGAATTCTCCGTGAAGATGCGGAGTACCCGCGGTTAGACGGAAAGACCCCGTGCACCTTTACTGCAGCTTCAGAGTGGCATTAGGAAATTACTGTGTAGCATAGGTGGGAGGCTTTGAAGCGACGGCGCCAGCTGTCGTGGAGCCATAGGTGAAATACCACCCTGTGATTTTCTGATGTCTAACCACGCACCGTTAGCCGGTGTTGGGACCCTCTGTGGCGGGTAGTTTGACTGGGGCGGTCGCCTCCTAAAGAGTAACGGAGGCGCGCGATGGTAGGCTCAGGACGGTTGGAAACCGTCTGCAAGAGTGCAATGGCATAAGCCTGCCTGACTGCGAGACTGACGAGTCGAGCAGAGACGAAAGTCGGTCATAGTGATCCGGTGGTCCCTCGTGGAAGGGCCATCGCTCAACGGATAAAAGGTACGCCGGGGATAACAGGCTGATGATTCCCAAGAGCTCATATCGACGGAATCGTTTGGCACCTCGATGTCGGCTCATCACATCCTGGGGCTGGAGCAGGTCCCAAGGGTTTGGCTGTTCGCCAATTAAAGTGGTACGTGAGCTGGGTTCAGAACGTCGCGAGACAGTTTGGTCCCTATCTGCCGTGGGCGTCGATTGTTGAAAGGAGTTGCCCCTAGTACGAGAGGACCGGGGTGAACGTACCTCTGGTGTACCTGTCATCCTGCCAAGGGTGCCGCAGGGTAGCTATGTACGGACGGGATAACCGCTGAAAGCATCTAAGCGGGAAGCCTCCCTTGAGATAAGCAATCTTCGAACCGTCATAGACCATGACGTTGATAGGCCGGGTGTGGAAGCGCAGTAATGCGTGGAGCTAACCGGTCCTAATAGTTCTTTTCGCGCTTGTAGGATCCATACCATCAACGACAGCCCTGAAAGCTGTCCGCGATGAGGAGGAAATTCCAGCCGGATAAGCCCAAAAAGCTTGGGCAGCATCGATTTGAAAAACCGTATTGGTCCCCGCAGGATAAACCTGCGGGCGGCCAGTCCGCCTGCTCTATTGCTTGGTGGCTATAGCGTCTGTGACCCACCCGATCCCATCTCGAACTCGGCCGTGAAACCGGACAGCGCCGATGGTACTAGTGCCTAAGCACTGGAAGAGTAGGTCGTCGCCAGGCATTACAGCAGACGGACGCGGTACAAACCCATTCACGATTTCAAAAGCCGCTGCCGGGGACACTCGAGCGGCGGCTTTTTCGTCTCTGGCCCCTGTGGCCGATGCGAATAGAACGGTGCCGCGGGGTGGAGCAGTCCGGTAGCTCGTCAGGCTCATAACCTGAAGGTCGTTGGTTCAAATCCAACCCCCGCAACCAACATCTCAAACCACACACCAAAGCCGCCCCCCACGGGCGGCTGCTCGCGCTCAGAGGGAAACCGCACTCGGGCCAGCATATAGGCTGCTCTGAGGAAGTCCGATCACGTCCCGCTTGCGTGTCGCAAACGCAACCGAGCCGGCGCTCAGGCTATCGCGATCGTCAAGGTGAATGGCAAAAGTGCCGGTGATCGCAACGCCAGGTTCCGCTCATTGCGGTCCACGGTACAGATCGTCGGACGCTCGGCAACCTGCCAAGCGCGCCAACTCGTTATCAGGGCATCTGCCCGGCGAGTTTGCGGAGGGTCTGCGCGGCGATGTCCAGCGTCTGGAGCTTGGTCATGAAGCGCGCGACGACGGCCGGATCGTCGGCCAGCTCGTCGGACAGCGCCTCCATGGCCGCGGCCGTATGGATGATGTCCTCGCGGCTCAATTCGGTCGAGAACAGCGGCGCTGCGACCTTGGCCGCGGGTGCCGAGACCAGCTCGGCCTTGGCCATCTTGATTGCGACGTCGACTTCGGACTGGGTTCGCCGGCCCGACGGGAGCCACATCCCGACGTCTGCTGGGTGATGAAAACGGATTCCCGCCTTGCCGTGCCCCTTCCAGACGACCGTCGCATCGAGCGAGATCTCTCCACGATGGAGGAGGCATGGCGTGCCGGGGTCAGGGAGGTGCGCGGCCTCGACCAGCGCGCCGCCGCTCGACATGTTGCGTACCTTGGCCGTTTCGCGCGAGGTGTTGGTCACCAGTGCCGCCATGACGAACATATTGGTTCGCGGCTCCGAACGGGCGCAATCGGGGAAAGCTTCCGGTGTATCGTACGCTGTTGTGAACATGTCGAATTCCAATAGCCTGCATGCCCGATGTTCGGCAAGATTGCCTCATCGATCGACTAGGTAAATCTACGAGAAAACCTCCCGCCCGTACAGCAAAGGCCAGCCGGCGCCGTAACGAGTGAGGCCCGCCGCTCTTGCGAGCGACGGGCCATCTTCTCGTTGCTAGGCTTGTGGAGGCTTAGCGGAGCAGCGAGAGGACGTTCTGCTGGCTCTGGTTGGCCTGGGCAAGCATCGCACCCGAAGCCTGGCTCAGGATCTGGGCCTTGGCGAGAGCGGTCGTTTCAGCCGAATAGTCGGTATCTTCGATCCGCGAACGCGCGTCGGACAGGTTGGTGATGTTGTTGCCGAGGTTGGCGACAGCCGATTCGAGCTGGTTCTGCGAGGCACCGAGGCTTGCGCGGGTCGTCGAAACCGTCTTGATCGCGGTGTCGAAGAGCGCGATTTCGCCGCCGGCCAGCGCGGTCACGTCGACAGCAGCAGTCGCGGTCAGATCGGCGTGGCCCGAGAGGGCGGTCGAGAGGTCGATGGTCACCGCATCTGCTGCGTTCGCACCGGCCTGGATCGACACGACACCGGCGGTACCTGCCGTTGCGTCGAACAGCTTCTGGCCGTTGAATTCGGTGTTCGTGAGAACGCTCGAGATCTGCGTGTTGAGAGCATCCATTTCCGACTTCAGGTTGGCGAGGTCGTCGGCCGAGTAGGTGTCGTTCGACGCCTGCACGGTCAGTTCACGCTGGCGCTGCAGCATGTTGGTGACTTCGCTCAGCGCACCTTCTGCGGTCTGCGCCATCGAAATGCCGTCGTTGGCGTTGCGGATGCCCTGGCTCATGCCACGCACCTGCGAAGTCATCGAGGTGGCGATGGCGAGGCCGGCGGCGTCGTCCTTGGCGGAGTTGATGCGCTTGCCGGTCGACAGGCGTTCCATGGCGGTGCCCAGTGCCTTGCCGGCAGAGTTCGAAGCATTCGACGCCTTCATGGCGCTGATGTTGGTGTTGATGACGTTCATGGCTCAGTTCCCTTTGGTCTACGATCACTGCCCCCCGGTCAGGATGCGGCAGCCGAGAACCAGACCGGCAGAAATGTTCCGGGATTAAGTGGGCTGGCGAAAGTTCGCTGCCGGCCCGTTAACCAACCTCGTAAATCTACCAACCCTAAAATTATCCAATCTTTGGACGTGGGGGTGGCATTTCCCGGTTCGTCGATAAGACTTGCCATGTGGGGGCACAAATGGACGGGATTACAAAGACTGCGAATTTTTCGCGTGCACACGGGACCATCGAGGCCCGGATGGCGGGAATCGCGTCGTCTCTGTTTATGGAACGGCCGGTCACGCTGGCTGATGAGAGCGACCTTGCGGCCAACCGCGACGCGCGCACCATCACTCTTACGCGCGGCGACGAGCCGGCGATCATGCCGAGCGGCACTGGCGGAACGCTGACCTACAGCGACCCGATTGCCGAAAGCAGCATCGCCGCGCTGGTGGCGCTGACCTATGCCGGCCAGGGTCCGGTGGCCGCGGATCCCGCGTCGTTGTCGATCATCGCGCTGGCCGACCGGCTCGCGCGGACCGAGATCCCGGTGCTGATCAATGGCCCGACGGGAACCGGCAAGGAAGTCCTCTCCACTTTCATTCATCGCCGCAGCGATCGTGCGGACAAGCCCTTCATCGCGGTGAACTGCGCCGCGATCCCCGAAACCATGCTCGAAGCCATGCTCTTCGGTCACGAGAAGGGCTCGTTCACCGGCGCCAACGCCGCGGGCGAGGGTTTCTTCCGCGCCGCCGATGGTGGCACGCTGCTGCTCGACGAAATCGCCGAGATGCCGCTTTCTCTGCAGGCGAAGCTGCTGCGCGCGCTGCAGGAAGGCGAAGTGGTGCCGATCGGTGCGACCCGTCCGGTCAAGGTCGACGTGCGCATCATCGCCTGCGCCAACCGCGACCTGCCGCATGAAGTGGCCGAAGGGCGCTTCCGCGCCGACCTCTATTATCGCCTCAACGTCTTCCCGATCGAAATGCTGGCGCTGCGCGAACGCCGTGCGGACATCGCACCGCTGGCCTTCGCCATGCTGCTGCGTCACGCCGCCAAGGGCGACAGCGTGCCCTGGATCAGCGATGCCGCCATGGCGGAACTGATCGACTACGCCTGGCCCGGCAACGTCCGCGAGCTGGAAAACGTCATGCGCCGCGCGCTGCTGCTCTCGCAGGGCAAGAGCGTGATCGACGCCGAACACATCATCTTCGATATGACCGCCCGGGCGGTCGAGAAGCCCGCTGAAGTCGTGCAGATTGGCGAGAGCAAGGGTCCCGCCAAGCTGTCGAAGATCGTCCAGATCTCCGAAGCGCGTGCGATCATGGAAGCGCTCGACGCCGTCGGCGGCCACCGTGCCAATGCGGCCCGCGCGCTGGGTATCAGCGAGCGGACGTTGCGCTATCGACTGGCCTCCTTCCGTGAAGCCGGTATCGCCGTGGGAGCAGGCCGATGAACCCGGTAGGCGGAATTGGCGGCGGCGGCTCGATCGACCAGATCATCGCCCTGCGCCAACAGATCATCGATCGCTCCAAGGTCCTCCAGGAGCTGCACCAACCCAAGCCGGCTGCACCGACCGAAACCGCGCCGACCGCGCCGAGTTTCGGCGATTCGTTGCGTACGGCGCTCGACAACGTCAATTCGGTTCAGGCCGAATCCGGCCGGATAACCGCCGCATACGAACGCGGCGAGGAAACCGATATCGCCAAGGTGATGCTCGCCCGGCAGGAAGCCGGGGTCGCCTTCGAAGCCACACTCCAGGTCCGCAACAAGCTGCTTGCTGCGTATCAGGAGACCATGCGGATGGGGGTCTAATCCATGAGCGGTCTGGTTCCTGCCAATAACGCCCCGCAGGGGGTGCTGGCCCCGCTTACCAGCGGGTCGGGTTCGTTCGGCCAGCGGCTGAGTGCGTTCGTCGTACAGCCGCCGGTCAAGAAGGTCCTGCCCTGGTTTGCCGGTACGGCCGGCCTCGGCCTGCTTGCCCTGACATGGGCAACGCTATCCCCGGCGCCGCAACGCACGCTCTATTCCTCCCTGGCTGACGCGGAGCGCGCTAGCGTTGCCGCGACGCTCGATCAGGCGGGCATCGATTATGCGATCGACAACAACACCGGCACGCTGACCGTGGGCGAGGACGATGTCTATCGCGCCCGCATGCTGGTGGCGTCCGACGGCTCGCTGGCGGCTCCCGAAAGCGGGACCGACCTGATCGAGAACCTTCCCATGGGGGCCAGCCGGACGCTCGAGGGCGACCGACTGCGCGCCGCACAGGAGCGCGAACTTACGCTGACGATCATGGAGATCGACGGCGTCGAGGCGGTCCGCGTCCATATTGCCAAGGCCGAACGCTCGGTTTTCGTGCGCGAGGACATCGCTCCGTCGGCCTCGATCATGGTGCGTATGGCGCGTGGCCGCCAGCTGAGTGATGGCCAGGTCATGGCGATCGCCAACCTCGTCGCGGCTTCGGTGCCGGGGCTGGGGATCGACGCCGTCAAGGTCGTCGACCAGCACGGCAAGCTGCTGACGCAGGAGCGCGATCCCAAGAGCGGCCTCATCGATCTGCAGGCGCAGATGGAAGCCAAGCTCAATGCACAGGTTGGCCGCCTTCTCGCGCCCATGTTCGGCAGCGATGCCTTCACCGCGCAGGTGCAGGTCGAACTCGACATGAACGAAGTCACCTCTGCACGCGAAAGCTACGACAAGGACGGCACCGTCCGTCGCGAGACGACGCAGCAGTCGCAGACAAGCACGGCTCCGGCCGGCGGGATTCCCGGCGTGCTCGCGAATACTCCGCCTGCCGATCCCGAGGCGCGTCCGGGTGCCCCGCAGGATACCCAGAACGCGGCGCAGGCCGGCGGTGCGGGCGAAAGCAGCGCAACGCGGGTCTATGAACTGGGCCGCGAGGTTTCGGTCTCGAACCTCTCGCCCGGATCGATCAAATATCTCTCGGTTGCGGTCGCGATCGACCAGGCAGCGCTCGCCAAGGCCAGCGCTGCCGACATCACCAAGGTCAAGGAACTCGTGTCGGCTGCCGTCGGTGCACGCGCCGATCGCGGTGACCAGGTGACCGTGGTCATGAGGGCGTTCGAAAAGGTCGAGGCCGAAGGCGTGCCCTTCTACGAGACCAGCTGGTTCGGCATGGCCGTTCGCAACGGCGTGGCCATACTCGGCGTGCTGCTGGTGCTGCTCCTCGCTGTGCGTCCGGCAATCAACGCCCTGCGTAACGGGTTGAAAGGCGGCAGTCGTGCGGATCTCCAGGGGGACGGGGGAACACCCGCGCTCGGCGGTCCGTCCTACGGCGCCGTATCGCCCTATGACCGCGAGGCGCTCGACGGGCAGATCGAACTGGCCCAGCGCATCGCGCGTGAAAATCCCGACGACGCCGTGCTGGCGCTGCGCCGCCTGCTCGCCGAAGACGCCCACCAGGGAGCATCGGCATGACCGCGTCCGCTACCCAGCTGCTCGGCGGCACCGACAAGGCAGCCATCATGGTCATGCTGCTGGCCGAGGAAGATGCCTCGCGCATACTTGGCCAGCTGACGCCCGACGAATTGCGCCAGCTCGCCGGCACCATGTGCAGCATCGGCGATGTCCAGCCACATGCGATCGCCGATGCGATTGCCGGTTTTTCGCGGTCGACCCAGCAGAACGGTCTTTCCGGTCATGGTCGGGTCGACAGCGTGCGCAAGATCCTCAGCGGCGCAGTGGGCGAGGTCAAGACCGAAAACCTGATGCGCCAGGTGGCGCCCGAGCATGAAGAGGCAAACCTGCCCGCGCTCGGTCTGTTGCGCTGGCTCGATCCGAAGATCATCGGCGAAATCCTTGCCGACGAACATCCGCAGGCGATTGCGGTTCTGCTGCTCCAGCTCGATACCGATGTCGCGGCGGCCGCCCTCGCCGCACTTCCCGAAGAGCTGCATACTCCGGTGCTGCACCGGGTCGCCCGTCTGGGTCCCGTGTCGCGGCAGGCGATCGAAATCCTCGAGCAGACGCTCAACGCCAAGATCGAGAAGCTCCACGGCACGATCCCGCTGACCATGGGCGGGATCAAGCATGCGGCGGACATCATCAACCGCTCGCACCGCAGCCTCGAGAAGCGCGTGTTGCCGACGATCAACAAGATCGACAAGAAGCTCGCCAAGGAGCTCGAGAACGAGATGTTCAAGTTCGAGCATCTCTTCGCGCTCGACACCAAGATGACCGGGGTGCTGCTCCGTGAAATCGAAAGCGATACGCTGATTCTGGCGCTCAAGGGCATCGAGGAAGATCAGCGCGAACAGTTCTTCGGCGCCATGTCGTCGCGCGCGGCCGATGGCTTGCGCGACGAGATCGAGATGCGCGGCAGGGTCAAGAAGGCCGATGTCGAAACCGCGCAGAAGGAAGTCGTTGCGATTGCCAAGCGCCTGATCGCGCAGGGCGACCTGATCATGGGCGAGGGCGACGAGGACTATGTCTAGAGTCGCCTACTCCGCACTGGGCAGGCGCGGGAGCTTCTCGCGCAACAGCCGCTTCACCACGCCCGAAGTTCCCGCGGCACCGCCTGTCGAAGTCGAGGACGCAGCCGAAAAGGCATACCGGGCCGGCTATGAAGACGGGCAGATTTCGGCGCGCGCGGATTTCGATGCACAGTTGAAGGCGGAACGGGCGGAACGCGCGGCCATCGAACTGGCCTTCGCCCGCTTCGATGCCGAGAGCGAACGCAATCTTCGCGACGGCCTGCTCGCCACCGTGCATGCGCTGTGCGAAGAGGCCGTTCTGCCGTTGGCGCTCGATGCCGAGGGGCTTGCCCGGCGGATCGATGCCGCCGCCGCGATGCTCAAGCGCAAGCACGATCGCCGCGTCATCCATATCCACCCCGATGATCTCGAGTTGGTTCGCGACAACGTTGCGGCCGATCTCGAACTGGTGCCCGATGGCAGTGTCGATCGGGGCGGGCTGCGCGTCGAAACCGAAGACGGCGGGGTCGAGGACGGCCCGCACCAGTGGCGTCGCGCGCTCGCAGAAATCTTCGATCCATGCAGGACCTGATCGACAAAACGCTGGCGGGATTCGCTTCGGCCTCGCTCGATCTGGCGCCGCGCCGCTTCGGCCGTGTGGTTGCCTGCGATGGCGGGTTGATCGAGGTCTCCGGTCTCGGCGTGCCCATCGGCACGATCTGCAGCATTGCCCAGGGCGCTTCGACCGAACACCGTGCGGAGACCATTGGCTTCCGCAACGGCCACACGATGATGATGATGCTCGGCGACACCGTGTTGTTGCGGCCCGGTGCGATCGTCCGTCCCGAGGGGCGCCCCGGCATGCTGCATGTCGGCCCCGAATTCCTCGGCCGCGCGGTCGATGGATCGGGCGAACCCATTGACGGGCGAGGGCCGATCGGCGCGACCACCAGCTGGCCGGCCGGTGGCTATCGCGTCGGCGCGCTCGATCGTTCGCGCGTCACCCAGGTCTTCGATAGCGGAATCCGCTCGCTCAACGCACTCACTACGTTCGGTGTCGGACAGCGTATCGGCATCATGGCGGGTTCGGGCGTCGGCAAATCGGTGTTGATGGACATGATCGTCGACGGGGCCCAGGCCGATGCGGTCGTCGTCGGACTGATCGGCGAACGCGCGCGCGAAGTCTCCGATTTCGTCACCCGTCACATGGCGGGCGAGCGCGCCGCCAAAACCGCGATCGTCGCGGTTCCCGCCGACCACGCCGCGAACCTGCGACTGCGGGGCGCGATGCTGGCCACCTCGATTGCAGAGCACCTGCGCTCGAAGGGCAAGCGCGTCCTGCTGATCCTCGACAGCCTCACCCGCGTGGCCCATGCGGCGCGCGAGATAGGTATCCTTCTGGGCGAGCCCGGCGCTGCGCGCGGCTATCCGCCCTCGGCGTTGGCCACGATTACCAAGCTTATCGAGCGCGCCGGAAATTCCGCGGAATCGGGCGGGTCTATCACCGGCGTGTACACCGTGCTCGCCGATGGCGACGACCAGAACGATCCGGTTGTCGACACGGCTCGCGCCATCCTCGACGGGCATATCGTGCTGTCGCGAGAAATCGCCCAGCGCGGCCAGTATCCCGCCGTAGACGTAGGGGCCTCGCTCAGTCGCGTGATGAACGATATCATCCCGCCTGAATGCGCCGTCGCTGCACGCAGGTTCCGGGCGCTGAGCGCGACCTACGAGGCCAATCGCGACCTGGTCATGATGGGCGCCTATCGCCAGGGCGCCGACCCGCTGCTCGACGAGGCAATTGCGCTGCACCCGCGCATGTCCGCGTTCCTTTCTCAGGGCTGGGCCGAACGCATCGATGTCGCCACAGCCTTTGCCCAGATGACCGAGCTCGTCGGCAATGGCGCCTGAGCGCAAGAAGCTCAAACGGGCCCAACTGATCCAGCGGATCAGGACAGTGGAGCGGATGCAATCGGCGGCCGCGGCCAGCGAAGCCGAGGCCAACCGTATGCGGCTTTCGGGGGTGGCCGAACGCACGCGCAGCCTGGCCGCGCACTATGCCAACCGCGGCGATGACCTGGTCGGGGCCGATTTGCGCAGCGGGAAGGCCATGCAAGATCAATTGCAGAAACTTTCCGAACTGAGCGAGCGGCAGGCGCAAGAGGCCGAACTGCAATCGCAGGCGCGGCGCGAAGACTTCGCCCAGTCGGACCTGCGCCTCCGCAAGGCGGAGGAAGGCACGCGCGAGCTCGTCCGCACGATCGTCGCGGGCTTGGGAATGGCTTGACCCGAAACGCGTTTTGGCACGCTTCTTGATAGTAAGTCCGCAAACAACAAACGGACTTGCCATGACTTTTTCACTCGCTTTGCCGAAATCGTTGGATAGCCTCCTTCCCGTCGCCGCTTTCGAGGGCGAGAACGGGCGGAAATCCGCGACTTCGCAGGGCGGTGACGGTTTTGCCGAGCTGCTCAACCAGCTGGCGTCCGTAATCCCTCCGGTGCGGGGCGAGGGAGCCAGCGAAGACAAGGCAGCGACCGACCGGCAAACCGGCGATTTGCCAACCGGCAATTCCTTGCCGGTTGCCGACCTTGGGTTGCCGGTCATGCTGCCTGAAATGGTGAGTACGGATGAAGCGGATGAGGCTGCGCCCGTCTCCGCCATCGTACCTTTCATGGCTTCGCCGATCGCCGCGCCGGTGCTGGCGCTCGAAGCACCTGCCGGAGGCGTCTCGGCACCCCGTCTCAGTCTCGAGCTGATGCCCGCAACCGAACTTCCCAAGGCCGCCATGCCCGAGGCGATCACCGCCGACAAGGCAGTCGGTCTACCGATCGGGGACCAGGCGGCTGGCGAACAGACGAGCAAGGGGCTGGAGGTGCGCATTGCGGTTGCCAAGGACCCCGGCATGCCCAAGGCCCCCGCGATGATCGCGGTTGCCGAAGGCGGCAGGGTCAAGATGGAACTGCCCGTGGCAGAAGCTGCAGCTCAGGTAACGGCCAAGCCGCCGGTCGAGACGCAAGGCGCTTTCGCCATTGGCACGGCTTCCGCGCGCGCGACTGCGCCGCGTCCGATCCGCGGGACGGGCGAACTCTTCAAGGGAGTTCCCGGTACTCGCGGTGCCGCCAAGCCGGTCGCGGAGGGCGAGCCGATGCTCGCTTCCAAGCTGGTTGCTGGCGAAACCGAAGTAGCAACGAAAGTGGAGCGCGCGTCCACTTCCAAGGTAGCCACTACCTCGAACGACGACAATTCGCGTCAGGCCGCGGAAGGTGCCCGCAACGAGCGTGCCGGCGAACTGGCATCGGCAGTCGAGCGCAAGGGCAAGCTCAAGCCTGTCGGCACCGAGACCGCCGAAATCGCCTCGCGCGTCGCTTCGCCGATCGACGGACCGAAGAGCCCGGTCCACGCCGCCGCGCGCATTGAAGACGGCGCGTCCGCTGTCGGCCCGGTCTCGGCATCGCCCCGACCGGTCGTCAACGACCAGTTCGCGCAGGTCGAGCGCATCGTCGACCAGATCATGGCTGCGCGCCATGTCGATTTCGCCAAGGCTGCGACGATCGCCGTTGCGCACAAGGAATTCGGCGATCTCACGGTCACGTTCGATTCCTCGAACGACGGCATGAATATCCGCATCGCCGCCGAAGATGGCGAATCCCATCGCGCGCTCGCGGCTGCCATGGCGCAGGATCGCGGCCCCGTCCGCCAGCAGGAGATGGCCGGTCAGGCGGCTCCTGGTTCGACCCAGACCGCCCATGCGGGCGCCGAACGCGGAGCCAATTCGGGGCAGGCGGGTACCGGTTTCGGCCAGGGTGCCGCGGCCGGCGAACAGCGCCAACAGCAGAGCGAGCAACGCGGTCGCGCCAGCGCCCAGTCGACCACCACTTCCCAGCATGGCAAGCCCTCGTCGTCCGACGATGCGCTCTACGCCTAAGCGATAATTTCCAGATCCAGCCAGGATAATACGATGTCGAACGAAGACCCCACTACCGAAACCGCGCCGAAGAAGAAAAAGGGCGGAATGCTCAAGCTGCTGCTGCTTGCGCTTGTCCTTCTCGGCGCCGGCGGCGGCGGCACCTATGCGGCATTCGCCAGCGGCATGCTGGGCGCGCATGGCAGCCAGAAAGAAGACAAGAACCCCAAGCTCGTCCGCAAGGGTGAGGAGGATCCCTATCCGGTGGGCGGCGAGGCAAAGGAAGGTGAAGGGGCACCGATGGTTCACGGTGCCGGGGGCGGCGAGTATCGCACCGCCTATTACGACTTCACCGACCAATTCACCTCGAACCTGGCCGACGGTGCCGCGCTGGTCCAGGTCAGCCTTGCTGCTTCGACCCACTACGATGGCCGCGTGCTGATGTGGCTCGACGAGCATGAAACCGCCATCCGCTCGCGCATCCTCGCCGAACTCGCGGCGACGAGCGAAGCCGACCTCGCCAGCATCAAGGGCAAGGAAGAGCTGCAGAAGCGCCTGACCAAGGCGATCAACCAGACGCTCGAGGAGCGCGAGGGCTTCGGCGGCGTCGACAACGTCTACTTCCGGTCGTTCATCGTCCAATGATCTCTTCGTCCCTCCCCGAACCCAGCGGCCGGGCAGCGCGTCACTGCGACGAGCTCCTGAGCCGTGCGGCGACCCCACCCGATCTCGACCTCGAGTTCGCGCGCTTTGCCCGTGGCTTCGCTGAGCAGGCTCGGACTCAGCTGTCGGCGCTGTGCGACGATCGCGGTCTCCTGACCGAACTCGTCGAAACCGAACTGCTGCCGGTAAGCGATTGGTACGCCAAGGTCGGCACGGCGAACCGCCACAGCTACTATTCCATGGGCCAGGAAAGCCGCGGCATTCTGGTTTCTGTCCGGATTGGGGAACTGGTCGCGCAATTCGAGCGCATCCTCGGCGGCACGGGCGAAGTCGACGAGGGCTGTACCGTCCTGCCGGCCTCGGCCAAGCGCTTCGCCCAGCAGTTCGAAGACCGCATGGCAGAGGCTCTGCGTCGCACGAGCGATCGGCGCGAGATCGCTGCGAGCGCCAATGGCGAAGAGGTCGAGCAGGTCGCGCCTTTCGCCGCCGGCGATCGCGTGTGGACCATCACGCTCGAAGTCAGCAGCATCAAGGCGGCGTGCTCCTGGACGGTCCGCCTTGCGGTCTGCCGTCCGATGATCGCAGAAATCGTGGGCACGCGCGCGGTTTCCCCCGCGACCGGCCGCACCATTGGCGCACGCGGTCTCGACGGTTCGGCGATCGCCGATGTCGACCTGCCGCTGCGCGCGGTGCTGGTCGACGTGCCGATGTCGATCGCACAGCTCGCCAGCCTGGCTCCGGGATCGGTGATCCCCGTTGCGGTGAACCGCAACGTCCCGCTGCTGACCGGCAATCTCACTCTTGCGCATGGCTGCGTCGGCGAACTCGACGACCGTGTCGCTCTCGAACTCACCCAGACTTTCCTTTCGGAGTAATACCAATGGCTTCGCACGCAGACGGCTTCGGCCTCATTCAGGACATCGATGTCCGCCTCACCGTCGAACTCGGCCGCAAGTCGATGCGCCTGCGCGATGTGCTCGCGCTCGGCGAGTCGAGCGTCATCGAGCTCGATCGGCTGACCGACGAACCGCTCGACATGTTCGTCAACGGCAAGCTGATCGCGCGGGGCGAAGTGATTGCCCAGGGCAGCCGCTTCGCGATCCGCGTCCTCGAGATCGTCGGTGCCACCTCGAGCGACGCGTCGCTCGATCGCCGCGCGCCGCCGCTCACCGTGTCCTCGACCGGTGCAGGTGAGCTCGCCTGATGTTCTGGTACGTCCTCAAACTGCTGATCCTGCTGCCGCTGATCGGCGCGATGATCTGGGGCAGCCTCAAGCTGGCCAAAAAGATGCAGGGCCAGTTCGGCGCCCCGGCAGGTGGCAGCAAGGCGGTGCGCATCGTCGAGACGACCATGCTGTCGCCGACGCTGCGGCTCGCCGTGATCGAATTCCACGGTCGCGAAATCCTCGTGTCGACCTCGCGCACCGGCCTTACGCGGCTGGCCGAGGCTCCCGCGCGCCCGCTGGTCGAGGAAGCCGTCCAGTGATTGCACGCCTGACCAAGCTTGCGGCCACCCTGGCCGCGCTGACCTATCCCACGCTGGCCGCCGCGCAGACTGGCGACGCCGCGGTCTCGGGTGCGCTCGACCGTGCCTTCGGCCAGATGGCCGGCGCCGGGGGCGAGCCGCTAAGCCTGTCGCTCCAGCTGCTGCTGGTGATGGGCCTGCTGACGATCCTGCCGGCCTTGCTGTTGATGATGACCAGTTTCACTCGCATCATCGTGGTGCTGGCGATCCTGCGCCAGGCGCTGGGGCTGCAGCAGTCGCCGCCCAACCAGGTGCTGATCGGGATCAGCCTGTTCCTCTCGCTGTTCATCATGGCGCCGACGCTGGAAAAGGTGAACGAGACCGCCATCGCGCCCTATTCGGCGGGTACGATCGGGGCCGAGGTCGCGATCGAACGCGCCGGCGACCAGTTCCATGGCTTCATGATCCGTCAGACGCGCGAATACGACCTCGAAATGTTCGCCGACATCGCCAAGGCTGGCAAGTTCGCCAGCCCGCAGGACGTGCCCTTCTCGATCCTGCTGCCCGCTTTCGTCACCAGCGAACTGAAAACCGCTTTCCAGATCGGCTTCATGCTGTTCCTGCCGTTTCTGGTCATCGACCTTGTCGTCTCCAGCGTGCTGATGAGCCTCGGCATGATGATGATGAGCCCGATGATCGTTTCGCTCCCCTTCAAGCTCCTGCTCTTCGTCTTGGTGGACGGCTGGGCGCTGCTGATGGGCTCGCTCGCCTCAAGTTTCGGATAGACCCATGGACGAAAGCGTCATCCTCCTTTCCATGGCCGACCGCATGTTGTGGATCGCCGCGCTGGTCGCAGCGCCCATCCTCATCGCGAGTCTCGCCATCGGCCTCGTCATCGGCCTCGTGCAGGCCGCCACTTCGGTCAACGAGCAGACGCTGACCTTCGTCCCCAAGCTCGCGGCCGTGGCCTTCGTGCTGGTCATCCTTGGCGCATCGATGATGGCGCTGGTGGTCGATTTCTCGCAGGACATCTTCGCCGAAATCGCGCGGATAGGCCACTGAGGGACTAGCGGTGAACGGGCTCGATCTCGGATTCGGGGCGCTGGAGCAGGACATGTGGCGGGTCGTCTTCCTGATGACCCGGCTCGGTGCCGCGCTGCTTGCCGCGCCCTTCTTCGGGGCAACCGCCGTCCCAATGTCGGTGCGCGTGTCGATCACCGGCGCGCTGGCGATCTTCGTGTCGATCTGGATGCCTGAAATCCAGACGCCCGATGCGCTGCTCTCGCTGGCGGGCCTCCTCGCCATCGCAGGGGAAGCGCTCGTCGGGCTCGCGCTCGGTTTCGTGCTGCAGCTGGCCTTCGCCGCACCAACTGTGGCTGCGGAAGTCATCAGCGGTGGCATGGGGATGAGCATGGCGGTCTCGCAGGATGCCATGGGCGGAGGGACCACGACTTCCTTCGGCCAGTATTTCGTGATCGTGCTGACGCTCATTTTCCTCGCTACGGGCGCCCACCTGCACTGGGTTGCGCTGGTGACAGAAAGCTATCGCGCTTTCCCACCGGGGCAGACCTGGCTCGGCGCGGATCGGCTTGCGGCGATTGCCGGCTTCGGGAGTTTCATGTTCGAAACCGCGGTGCGGATCGCGCTGCCGGTCACCGTTATCCTGCTGCTGGTGCAGGTGCTGACCGGGATACTCAGCCGTTCGGCGCCTTCGCTCAACCTCTTCGCTCTCGGCCTGCCTGCGGGCGTACTGGCAGGCATGGCCGCGCTGATCATTTCCGCGCCGCTGATCTACGACCAGTTCGCGGGGATCGTGGGCGAGGCGCTCGACCATACCGAAAGCGTACTGGCACCATGAGCGAGGAAACCGCTGGTGAGAAGACATTCGCGCCGACCGAAAAGCGGTTGGCCGATGCCGCCAAGAAGGGCGACGTCCTCCGCTCGAAGGATGCCGGGACGGCCGCGGTCATGCTGTTCGGCGGAGCATGGCTGGCCTTCGCCGGGCCGTGGTTGCTCGAGGGCCTCGCAAATCTGGCGCGCGAAGCTTTCCGCTTCGATACGCGCGATATTCGCGATTTCGGGGTCGACGACCTGCTGATGCAGGGTCTGCTACTGGGGGTCCCCGCAATTCTCACGCTTGCCGTGCCGGTGATCATCGTCACGCTGGTCACCCAGCTGGGTTTCGGGCGCGGTCGCTGGGTGGCCGACAATCTCAAGGCCAAGGGACAACGGATCAACCCGCTGTCGGGTCTCAAGCGCATGTTCGGTCCGCAGGGGCTGGTCGAGATGGGCAAGGGCATTCTCAAGGTCACTTTGCTCGGCAGCATTGCCATGGTCTGGTGGTGGAACAGCATGGAGACCATCGTCGGTCTCGGCCGGGGCAACCTCTCGGCCCAGCTTACCGCCGCCTGGCACGCCATCGTCTCGCTCATCTTCGCATTGGCCGCCGGACTGGTGATCATCGCCTTCGTCGATTTCCCGATTCAGTGGATGCGCCAGCAGAAGCGCCTGAAGATGAGCCACCAGGAGATGCGCGACGAAAACAAGGAAGCCGAAGGCTCGCCCGAGATGAAGGCCGCGCGGCGTCAGCGGCAGCGCGATATCGCCACTGGCTCGGTTGCGGGTGCGATGCGCGAGGCGCAGTTCGTAGTCACCAACCCGACCCATTTCGCCGTTGCCATGACCTACGACCCCTCCAAGGCCTCGGCGCCAATCGTCCTCGCCAAGGGGCGGGGTGACAAGGCCATGGCGATGAAGGAACTGGCGCGCGAGAACGACCTGCCGGCGCTCGAGATTCCGCAGCTCGCGCGTTCGCTCTACTACACCACGCGAGAACGGCAGGTGATCTGCGAGGATCTCTACAGCGCGGTCGCATCGGTGCTCGCCTATGTCTTCTCGCTCAAACGCGGTGAAACGCCGCCGCTGCCCAACGTCCAGGTGCCGGCCGCGCTGCAATTCGATGTCGATGGGCGGTTGCCGGTTAATCCCGCGACTTCCGAGCCGTTATCAGAGCGATGAGTATTTCCGCCTCCTCGATCGCCACATCGCTCGGCATTGGCAGCGGCGTGGACATGACCGGCATCGCCGAGCAGCTCGCCGTGGCTCAATTCGCCGGGCGCAACGAGCGGCTGACGCTCAAGGCGGAGACGCTCGAGCGACGCATATCGCTCGCCGGTTCGATCCGCAGCAGTTTCTCCACCTTCGCCAGCGCGCTGGGCGATCGTCTGCGCAGTGGCGATATTGCGCCTCTGCCCTCGATCACCAACACGTCAGTCGCGGCGGTTTCATCCCCCGTGGGTTCGGTAGGGAAGGGAAGCTATTCGCTCGAAGTGACCAAGCTGGCGAGCAACCAGGTGCTCCGGGGCCCGACCTACGCCAGTGCCAGCGATACCGTCGGAGCAGGGACACTTACGATCCGCTTCGGCGAGACGACCAACGCAGCCTTTACCGAGGACACGGGGCATGCCGCGCTGTCGATCGACATTGCTGCCGGTGCCACGTTGAGCAGTGTGGCGTCCGCCATCAACGCCAAAAATGCCGGCCTCAATGCCTATGTCGCGCAGACATCGTCGGGAGCCCAGCTGGTAATCAAGGGAGCCGAGGGTCTACAGAACGGCTTCACCATCGAGGCCGTCGAGGATGGGGCGAATCCGGGCCTCTCCGCGCTTGCGTGGCAACCTGGCGGCGATCCTGCGCGCCTGATCAAGACCTCGGCGGACGCAGAATACACACTCGACGGGATCGCCCGCACCAGCACGTCGAACAAGATCGACAGCGTTGCCCCGGGACTTTCGCTGAACCTGACTGGCACCAATGTCGGAAACCCGGCGACCATCACCTTTGCCAACCCGAGCAGCGCGATTTCCAGCGTCATGCAGGATATCACCGGCGCTCTGAACGAAATCGTCAGCGAGTTGCGCGGCGCGATCGACCCGATGACAGGCGATCTTGCGCGCGATAGCGGAGCCCGGGCACTCCGCCGCGAGCTTTCGGCGCTCGGCTCCAAGGTCATCATGCCCAACGCGCCCGACGGCGCTCCCCGGACGCTGACCGAGCTAGGCCTTGCGATCGAGCGAGACGGCAGCTTCCGTTTCGACACCGCGACGCTGACCGAGGCCATGAACCGCGATCCGTCGGCGGTGGCCGCGATGTTCACCACCGGCATCAACGGCATCTATTCGACGATCGACCGGATGGCGCGCTCGACCAGCACTTCGAGCGACCCCGGCTCGCTAGCCGGCTCGGTAGCTCGTTACCAGTCTCAGTCGCAGCAGGTGAATCGCGAGCTGGAAAAGCTCGCGGATCAGCAGGAAGCGCTCCGCGCAACCATGGTTGCGCGCTTCGCGAAGGCCGACAGCCAAGTCTCAGCGTCCAAGTCGACCCTGTCCTTCCTCCAGTCCCAGATCGATATCTGGAACGCGCAGAGGAATTGACATGTTGGCCCGCGCTCGACCCGGCGATGCTTACCGGGAAAGCAATTTCGACGTGCGCCTGAAGGCCAGCGGACGCGACGACCTCGTCCTGATCTGCCTCGACGATCTTATCGAAAACCTGGGCGTGCTCCAGATCACCGAATCACGTGGCGACCGTGCGTCGCGCAGCCGCACGCTGACTCGCTGCGTCACGGCGTTGACCGCTTTGGAAATGGGTATCGACCGCGAGGCAGAACTGGCATCGAGCCTGATGCAGTTCTATGGCGCCGCCAAGGGCCTGCTGTTGGACTCGATCCGCGCTATCGACCTCCCGCAAATCGAGCAATTGCGCGGGGATCTGCGCGAAATCGCTGCAGCCTTCCGCGCGGCGAAGCTCGCCACTGCGGCAGCCTGACCGCGGAGCCAGGCGGTTTCCGAAACGGAGAACGACACGTTCGCCGGGAAAATCTCAATCTCGGACAGTTTGGGATGTCTCGACGTAGGCAATACTTGAGAAGGTATTTCGAGAGACTTGGTTCGGTGGGAAAGTGCTCGACACGCTGAGCAAGCGCGAGCGCGAAATTCCCGGCTGCATGCTCGATCACGGGACCGGCAAGCAGATCGCCCGGCCGCTCGGGATCAGTCCGCGTACGGTCGAGGCGCATCGGGCCAAACCGATGGCGCGGCTCGATGTGCCCATTGCCTCGCAGGCTATCCGGCTGGCGATCGAGGGTGAGGCCTACGCGACTCCCGCAGCGCTGCACCTTCAGGCCTTCGATCGGTCTCGCGATGCACGGATCGCCCTACCGATACTGCAGTAGCTCCAGTCCCGCATTCGCCATGCCTCGCGCCGAGGCATGGGAAATTTGCCACTCGCCATGGCCGGGGAAAGTGCGTCAGGGTTCGGGCGCGGCACCGTCTTTCATATGCGCGATCACGGCGACCAAGGCCGTCCCATAGGCGCCCAGCAGTGCGATCGCGGGATCGGCGGCGAAGAAATTGCCTTCCTCGACCTCCTCGACGATTTTGACCAGGCCCGAGGACGATCCGATAGCAGAGCGCGAGATGAGGAGCCCGCAAAGCGGACCGATCAGTTCGATCGCAGCCGTGACATGCGCATCGACCTCGAGCAGCGCGGCTATCCGCGCAGGATCGGCGCGCGGCGTGATCAGGGGGGCGATGTGTTCGGGGGCCTCTTCAAGGATCTCGGCCATGCCCAGAATGGCAGCGGAAGCCGTCTCGAAACCATCGATCGAACATTCGTCGACGAAGGTCAGCAATCTGGATTCCCATGGAGACATTCGAAATGCATCCCTAGAGGACCTGCCTGAAAAGGGGCATTGTGGTAAAGTTACACTCCGCCACTGATCGATACCATCCACCAAGCCGTGACTATCACCCGCGAATTTTTGACATTTCCGTACACGCGTGTGTAATGTTCAAGCGTCTTCGCGTTCGACAATTGCAAGCTTGAGTTTCGAAAGCGCCGATGATTTGAGCTGATGCACTCGCGGAACACTGACATCCAGAACCGCAGCGATTTCGGTGAGATTCAGTTCTTCAATGAAATGCAGTTTGATCACGAGCTGGAGGCGCTCGGGAAGTTCGGCAATGGCTTGGGCCAGCGCGACGCGGTCGCCGGCTTCGAGCAGCTGCGTTTCCGCATCGGGCTCTGCGGATTGGAAGGCCGAGTTGGAATCCGAATAGCAGTCCTCGAGATCGACCACCCGGGTCGAGAGCTGCGTGCGCATGTCGTGATACTCCTCGACCGAGATTTCGAGTGCGCGGGCGATTTCCGCCGCCGAAGGATCGCGGCCGAGCTTGCTGCGCAGTTCGTCGACTGCGGCATCGATCATGCGACGTTGCGAAGCCGCGCCGCGCGCTTGCGGGGATTGCGAGCGCAGCAGGTCGATCATCGCCCCGCGCACGCGCATCTTGGCATAGGCGGCAAATCCGTCCTCGCCGGGCCGATCGTGCTTCTGCGCGCATTCGGTGAGGGCGATCATTCCGGCCTGCATCAGGTCGTCGATATCGACCGACGCCCCGCAGCTGGCCTCATAGTACCACGCCAGCTTGCGAACCATCGGCAGGAACCGACCTATCCGATCGTTGATCTCGCTCGAATAGGCGCGCTGGGCGTTGAAATTGGAGTGGTCGTACTTCATGCCGCAAGGGCCTCCGTTTCATGGCCGAGTTGGGCGGGTTGTTCGTGCTGTTCGTCGCCGACGACCGCGATCACTTCGATCGGCTGGGCGGCGGGCAATTCGTTGATCGAGAGCACCAGGCACTGCGGGGCCCGCAGGCGCAGGAGAGCGGTCAGGGCACGGCGTGCGCGCGGCTGGACGATCAGGGCGGGGCGCGCGGCGGCAGGGTCGCGCTGGGCGACGATGGCGCCGATGCGCTCCCCGATCGAGCGGGCGAGGTCGGGTTCGATCACGATCTCGCCGGAGGCGGGATCCTGCAGGCCACCCACGACCATTTCCTCGAGCCGTGCGGCCAGGGTAATGACCGGCAACTTCGCATCGGGCGGACAGGCCTCCGCGACGATCATTGCCCCCAGATCGGCCCGAACGAGGTCGATCAGGCGATCGTGTTCGGCAGTCTGCTGTGCGGCGAGCGAAATGCTCGAGAAGACACGCAGCGAATGACGCAGAGAGATTCCGTCCGCGAGCAGCGCTCGCAGGAGGCGGGTCACGGCCGCAAGCGTGAGCGGTTGCGGAGTGATCGTCTCGATCAGCTGGCCATGGCGTGCGCGCAGGTGGTCGATCAGGTCGCGGACCTGGTCGGGACCGAGCAGATCCTGCGCCCGCGCCGCGAGCAGCTGGTGGATTTGGGTGGCGATGACGCTTTCTGGGTCGACCGCAAGGTAGCCCTCGGCAACCGCCAGGTCGCGCGTGCCCGGATCGATCCACAGCGCCGGACAGCCGAAGCTCGGGTCCACGGTGGATTCGCCGGGGATCGGCTGGGAGTTCATGACTTCGCCGGTGTCGATGGCCAGCAGGTGGTCAGGCTTGATCCTGCCCCCGCCGATCATCGCCCCGCCCAACGTGATGCGATAACTGTCGGGTTCGACTTCGAAACTGTCCTCGATCCGGAATTGGGGGACGATGAAGCCGAAGGTCTGGCACATCTGCTTGCGCAGGCCGGTCAGCCGGGCGACCAGCGTTGCGCCGCGCTTCTCGTCAGTCATGTGGATCAGGCCGTAGCCGAGCTGGATGGTAACCAGCGTCTGGTCGGTCACTTCCTCGATCGCGATCCTCGCAGGGTCGACGACGACTTCCGGCTCTGGCTGGAATTGCGCGGCTTCCTGTCGCTTGCGCAACTGGTTCCACAGCCAGAAGGCGCCTCCGGCCAGGGGCAAGATGATCGATTGCGGCATCGCCGGGATACAGCCGATCACGGTGAGGATGCAGCCTACCGGCAGCCAGATCTTGGGATCGGACAACTGGCCGCCGATCTGTCCGGTGAGGTCGCGGGCATCGGACACGCGGGTGACGATGACGGCGGCGGCGATCGACAGCAGCAGGGCCGGAACCGAGGCGACCAGCGCGTCGCCGACGGCGAGAGTGATGTAAAACTGGGCCGCGTCGCCTGCCGAGAGGTCGTGAGTGGTGATGCCGAGAACGAGGCCGGCGATCACGTTGATGCCGAGGATCAGCAGCGCGGCGACGGCGTCGCCCTTCACGAACTTGCTGGCACCGTCCATCGAGCCATAGAAATCGGCTTCGGTGGCGATCTCTCGCCGGCGTGCCTTGGCTTCGTCTGCTGTCATCAGGCCGGCGGCGAGGTCGGCGTCGATCGCCATCTGCTTGCCGGGCAGGGCGTCGAGGGTGAAGCGGGCCGAGACTTCGGACACGCGTCCGGCGCCTTTGGTCACAACCATGAGGTTGATGACCATGAGGATCAGGAAGACGAAAATACCGACGGCGAAATTGCCGCCGATCAGGAAGGCGCCGAAGGCCTCGATCACCTTGCCCGCCGCTTCACCGCCTTCGTGGCCGTTGAGCAGCACGATACGCGTCGATGCGACGTTGAGCGCGAGCCGCAGCAAGGTTGCGAAAAGCAGAACCGAAGGAAAGGACGAGAAGTCGAGCGGCTTCTTCGCATTCATTGCTGCCATCAGTACCGAGACCGACAGCGCGATGTTGAGCACGAAGAAGACGTCGAGCAGCATCGCCGGGATCGGCACGACCATCAGCAGGATGATCGTCAGGATGCCGACCGGAAGTGCGAGGCCCGGGTTGAGTATCTGGCGCGCGCTCACAGGCCGAACGCCTTGAACTTGCCATAGGCGGCGGCGATGTGGTCGTTCGCGCGGCTAGTGGCGCCGTTGCCGTCGCCGAAGGTCGAGCGCAACGTGTCCGCCATCGAAGGGCGCGGCCCGCCCGCTGCGGGAAGCGAGGGAACGGCGAGGTTGCTGCGGCTGTGCGTGGTCTGGCGGAAGGCCGGTCGCGCCGCGAAGCCTGCGAAGTCGTATTCGATGCGGTTGCCGCCGCCCGGCACCTGACCGGTACCGTAGGCCGAGGCGACCTTGTCGCGCATCAGCGACATGACTTCGCCGACCGAACGCGGCGAGCCGCCATCGTAGAAGATCGGCCGATTGGCACGGGCCGCCTGGGGCATGAGAGCAGCGGCGGACTGGCCCGGATTGCTTCCGAGCGCTCCGAGGAATTGTTGCGCACCGCCGAGGCCGAGGAAATGGGCGAGATAGAGTTCGGCCGGTTCCGGCTCGCGCCCCAGGGTGGTGCGCAGACCGTCGGCGTTCTCGCGGGTCAGCTCGGCCGCCATGAGCGACGAGGTGTCGGCATCGTAACGCAGTGCCAGCAGGTGATCGCGGGTGGCGCGATCGGCGACGCGGCCGTTGGACCCGATCGCCGCATCGGCCCAGTCCATGCCGTGCTTGGCACCGTGCCGGTCGAGCGTACGCAGCCAGGTCGAGTCGATGAACTGGTAGAGGCCCGTCGCGCTCGACGTGCCTGCCTTGGCGTTGGGATCGAGGCCTGATTCAAGCCGTGCCTGTGCCAGCAGGTAATCGAAGTCGACTCCCGTCCGCTGCGCAGCGCGGGCGATGGCGCCCTGCACTTCGGCGGTCTGGATTGGACTGATGGTGGGCACGAAACCTCCGGGAATTGCTTTCCCGGTGGTTGAGCAAGGTCCGTGCCAAATTTATCCGTACGACCGGATGAAGGACTCAGGCGAGCGCGACACTCATTCCCTGGCGGGGCAGGGCTGAATAGGGCTGGCTGCTACCGCTCAGCGCGCCGAGGCGGTTCTGCACGTTCGTCGCGATGAGGTTGCGCAGGCGGCGGTTGATCTCGTTGAGACGACGAACCGCGTCAAGCACGCCGAGGCATTCCTCGTCGAGGCTGCTCTGTTCGACGGCCTCCAGCTTGGCGCACAGATCCATCTTGCCGGTGGTGCAGGTGACGATCCGTTCGAGGTCGAGAGCGGCAAGCGCCTGCCGCTCACCCTGCAAAAGTGCGAGCATCTGTTGCAGGGTCGCCAGCGTTTCCTGTTTGCGGCTCATTTCGCGATCTTCCCATAAAGGCCCGCTGCGATGATCGCGTCGGCGATCTCGAAGGGGATCAGCGGATAGGTATCGGATTCGATCGCCTTGCGGATCTCGGCCACGCGGTCGTTATCGACCGGAGCCTGCGCACCCGCCGACAGGCGCGAGGTGGCAATGGGAGCGTCGGCCTGATGGGATTCGGCCGCGGTCTTCTGTGAGGGCGAAATCTTTCCCGCTGCCGAAACGGCGGTGCTCGAACGCACTACCGCTCCCGAGAATTCCGGCAATCCGACAATTCGCATCGTTCCGCTCCATTGGCTGGTTGCTCCACAGAACGGCTAGGAATTGGCGAGTTTAACTCCCCGGCAATAAAATGTGCCGCCTACGGCAATTCGATGCCGACCTGGCCCGGGCGGATGACCATGGCACGGAGCGTTTCGGTGCGTTCGCCCGTGGCGCGCACCTTGATCCATTCGCCTTGCGCGCCGTCTTCCATGGCAGAACCCTGCCGGGTGAGTGTGAAGCCCCCGCCGCGTACCTGGATGCTGACGGCCTCGCCGCGGTGGACGAGCGTTTCGCCATAGGCTGGTGCGCCATGCATGGCGCCGCCGCCGCCATTGTCGACCGCGACATAGATGCGCCATCCCGCGCTCGGACAGGCGATCTGGACCGAGCGCTGGTCGCGCCCGAACCATTGCAGGTCGAGCGGGGTCTGGCAGCTGGCGAGGCGCAGGCGACGGTCGACGGGCAGCTTGGCACCGCCCGGCTGGCCGATCTCGGCACCGGTGAAATCGGCGACGGCACGATCGATCATCGACAGATCCATCGGCGTGGCGGCTGCGGCAGCAGTCGCGAGCAGCGAAGCGGCAAGGGGTCCTACAAAGAGATGGCGCATGGTCGATCCTGGCTCTGGTTGGCGTGTTGACCCCGAGGGGGCTTTGTCACGCTAGCGAGCAAGGTTCGTGCCATCTCCTTCTTCACGGAGATAGTCGACCGAGATCACCGTATCGTCCTGTGCATCGGGCATGGCGACCAACCGTGCGGCCACTCCTGCAGCTTCGGCTTCCTCGAGCAGGCGTTCGCCCTCGACAAGGGCCCTTGCGCGCCCTTCGGGCGTATAGCTGACGGTGATGGTGGCGACCTGCCGCTCGTCGGTGACGGTGGCGAGAAGCCATTTGCGGACGCTTTCGTCCGGCGCAGGCTTGTGCAGCGCAAGCGCAGAGGAGGCGACTGGCGCGGGTGTCTTGCTCTCGGCGGCGACTGCCGGCACCGGCTGCTCCTCGCGCACCGCCTGCGCAGTAATGAGGAACAGGATCAGCGCAAGGTCGGCCGTCGCGGTCTGCCAGCCCGAGGCGGCGCGAATGATCATGCCGCTTCCCTTTGGGGCAATGGCGAGACGTTTCGGACACCGGTCTGACGGATACCGTGCTCCAGCCATTCGAGCACTTCGTCGCGGTCGCTTTCTTCCTGCCGCGACTTGCGGGTGATGGCACTCGCCAGCGGGGCGAAAAGGAAGTTGGCCGCGACCAGTCCGTAGAGCGTCGTGACGACCGCCATGGCGATCGCGCCGACGAGCCCGGTGTCCTGCGAGGAGGGCCCCTGCGCCTGGCCCAGTGCGATCAGTGTCCCGGCAAGCCCGAAGACCGGCGCGAGGTCTGCGGCGCATTCGAGCACGCGGGTGGCGGTCTGGGCGCGGGCGAGGCGCGCTTCCTTGAACTTGAGGTGTTCGCTGTGCAGCGACTGGATCGAACGCTGGCTGATGATCAGGTCGGAGAGGCTGTCGAATTCCTTGTCGCCGAAGCGGCGGACCTCCGCGCGGACGAAGCCGTCGTCGGCGATCGTGCGGATCTGCAGCGAAAGCTCGGCCTTGGCGCGGGTCGGGTGGAACGACCGCTCGAACAGGCCGCGTACGGCACCGAGCGCGGTTCGGCTGTCGGCAAGACCGCAGCGCATGGCGGTCGCGACGAGCGTTCCAACAAGGACGATGGCGATCGCGGCGGGATCGATCCAGGTTTCAAGCATGGGGTAGCTACTCCTTGCGGCTTAGAACGGCAGCGGCAACGGCAGTTTTATCCGGCGGACGAACTTTGCCGCTATCCGGCAAAGCCTTGCCATGCCTTGCCGGTTTGGCCCGTTTCGAGACGGCAATTCGATTTTGGCACGCCCCTTGCTGAACATCTTCCGTAATTTTTCGCGGAGGCTCACATGAGCGAAGGTTTGTTCGGCATTCACGGGGCGGCACTGGAGATCCGGTCGCAGCGCATGAGCGTGCTCGGCTCGAATATCGCCAATGCCGCCACCCCCGGCTACAAGGCGCGCGACGTCGACTTCGCCGCAGCGCTGCAGGCCCGCCTGGGCGGCGCCGACAGTGATCGCGCCAGCGAAGGCGCAATGCAGTACCGCATCCCGACCATGGCCAGCCTCGACGGCAACACCGTCGAAATGGCGACCGAACAGACGGCCTTCGCCGAGAATGCGGTCGCCTATACGGCGACGCTCAACTTCCTGCGCGGACGGGTCGAGACCGTCACCCGCGCGATCCGGGGCGAATAACGATGGCCGGCCCGACCTTCTTCGAAATCGGCCATCGCGCCATGTCCGCCCAGCTTACGCGGATGAACACGGCGGCGTCCAACCTCGCCAACGCCGGCTCAGTCGCCGGCAGCGAGGAAGAGGCATATCGCCCGATGCGCACCGTGTTCGAGCAGGAGCTCGATCGTGCCAGCGGCCTTTCGTCGGTCCGCGTGGGCGGCGTGGTCCGCGAGGATGTCGCGCCGATCCGTCGCCACGATCCGGGTCACCCGCTCGCCGATGAGAACGGCGATGTCTGGGAAGCCCCGGTCGATGAGAATTCCGAGATGGTCGAGATGCTCGAAGCCTCGCGCCAGTACCGCAACATGGTCGAAGCGATGTCGACCGCCAAGCAACTCATGCTCGAAACGATGAGAATGAAATGATCACTTCGACGACCAATCAGGTGGCCACCGCCACCAGCACCACCGGCCCCGTTTCGGGCCGCGGCATGGACGCACTCGGGCAGGGCGACTTTCTCCGCCTGCTGACCGTCCAGATGCAGCAGCAGGATCCCTTCGATCCAGTCGATAACAAGGAAATGCTCGCCCAGATGGCGCAGTTCTCCTCGCTCGCCGGGGTTTCCGAAACCAATGCCATGCTCGAGCGGATAGCGGACAAGCTCGACCAGCTGATCGAAACCACCCAGTCCGCATCCGAACTCTGACCCAAGGAGACACCCCATGTCCTTCTACACTTCGCTCAACGGCATGAAGAACGCGCAGACCTCGCTCGGGGTGATCGCGCACAATATCTCGAACTCGGAAACCTACGGCTTTAAGCGTAGCCGCACCGAATTCTCCGAAATCGTCGCCGGTTCGGCGCTGACCAACCCGCGCATGATCCAGGGCATCGGTGCCTCGGTGTCGTCGATCACGCAGAACTTCGCGCTCGGCCCCGTCGAACAGACCGGCTCGGCACTCGACCTAGCGATCACCGGTGACGGCTTCTTCACCACGCGTTCGGCGGTCGACGGCAAGACGCTCTATACCCGCGCGGGCTCTTTCACCATGTCCGAGACGGGCAACATCGCCGACAGCGACGGCAACCGCCTGCAGGTGTTCCCGGTCGATGCCAACGGCGTGGTCACCGGCAACACCATTTCCGACGCCCAGATCCCCGCTCAGAACGCGGCGGGAGCCGAGTTCGCAGGTGTAACGATCACCCGCGAAGGCCTCGTCCAGGCTTCCTATGCCGATGGTTCGGTCGAGCCGATCGGCGCCGTGGCGCTGGCCAGCTTCATTTCGCCGACCGGGCTCAAGAAGGTCGGTTCGGCGAATTGGGAAGGCACTGGCCTTTCAGGTCCCGCCACTTACGGTTCGCCCGGCTCGGGCGCCTATGGTTCGCTGCTCTCGGGTGCGCTCGAACGCTCGAACGTCGACATTGCCGAGGAACTCGTCGGGCTGATCACCGCCCAGCGCAACTTCCAGGCCAATGCCAAGGCGATCGACACCGCGACCCAGATCTCGCAGACCGTCATCAACCTGCGGACCTGATTCTCATGGACCGCCTCATCTATACCGCTCTTTCGGGCATGCGGGCGTCGATGGACAGCCAGCGCGTCATCGCGAGCAATATGGCCAATGCCAATACGCTCGGGTTCCGCGCCGAACTGCTCGACCAGCGCCCGGTCACGATCGAGGGCCAGCCCAACGAGGCCCGCGCGATGCAGACCACCGCGGTCCGCGGAGCGGATATGGCGGCGGGCGAAATCATCGAAACCGGACGCGATCTCGACATCGCGGTCGCGACCGATGCGCTCATGGCGGTCCAGGCGGAAGACGGCACCGAGGCGTATACGCGCCGCGGCGACCTGTCGATTTCGGCTACCGGCCTGCTCGTCAATGGCGACGGGCGGCCGGTGCTCGGCGACACCGGTCCGATCACCATCCCGCCGGTCGGCATCCCCGGGATCGCGCCCGACGGGACGGTGACGATCACCGACCCCACGACGCCCGACCAGCCCCCGGCCGAAATCGGCCGGATCAAGCTGGCGACATGGGCTGGTTCGCCGGTCAGCAAGGGGCTCGACGGCCTCTTCCGGGTCGAGGGCGGCGGCGTTTTGCCGACCGACGAGGCGGCGAAGGTCCAGACGGGCGCGCTCGAACAGTCCAACGTCAAAACCACCGAAGTCCTGGTCGAGATGATCGACGCGCAGCGCCTTTTCGCCATGCGCAGCAAGCTCATCTCCACCGCACGCGAAGTCGACGAAAGCGGCGCGCAGCTCATGCGCCTCAGCTAATCAGGGAAAAGGAACACCACCATGCCCACTTCAGCCCTTCAGGTCGCTCGTACCGGGCTCGAGGCGCAGGATGCGCGGATGCGCGTCATTGCCAACAACCTCGCCAACGTCGGCACCACCGGCTTCAAGCGCGACCGCGCCAACTTCGCCACGCTCGCCTATCAGGACGCACGCGTCGCGGGCCAGCGCTCGTCGGGTGAAACTGCCTATGCCACCGGGCTCAACCTCGGCACCGGCGTCGCGGTCCAGTCGACCAGCCAGATCATGACGCAGGGTGCGCTGAACACCACCGGCAATGCCTTCGACCTCGCGCTCGACGGCGACGGCTACTTCCAGATCGAAATGCCCGGTGGCCGCACCGGCTACACCCGTGCAGGCAATTTCACCGTGTCCGCCGAAGGGCAGCTGGTGACGCAGCAGGGCTATTCCGTTCAGCCGGCGATCACTGTGCCCGAGGGAGCGACCTCGATCTCGGTGTCGCCCGACGGTACCGTCTCGGCGACCGTGCCGGGCGAGGCCGAAGCGACCGAACTGGGCCAGATCCAGGTGGCGCGCTTCACCAACCCTGCCGGCCTGCAGGCGATCGGCGACAACTTCCTCGTCGAAACCGCCGCCAGCGGTGCCGCCGAGCTCGCGCCGGGCGGAGAGAACGGGCGGGGCAATATCCGCCAGGGCATGCTCGAAGCCTCGAACGTCAACATCGTCGAGGAACTGGTCGAAATGATCGAATGTCAGCGCGCCTACGAAATCAGCTCGAAGATGGTTTCGGCCGTCGACGAAATGCTCCGCAACGCCAACCAGACGCTGTGAGGACTTCTGCGATGAAACCCGCTATCTGCATTCTGCCCCTGGCGCTCGGACTTGCCGCCTGTGGCGGTGGTTCCGCGCGGCCCGAAGGCTTTGCCGCCGCGCTTCCGCCCGCACCGCAGACCGCGCAAGTCCGCCATCAGGATGGCGCGATCTACCAGGCCAGCCAGGGCTATGCGCCGCTCTATTACGGCAATCGCGCGGCGAAGGTCGGCGATATCGTCACCATCGTTCTGGTCGAACGGACGCAGACCTCGAAATCGACCAGTGGGTCGACCAAACGCGACGGCAGCATCGGCCTGTCGCTTCCCGCCTTCGTCGGAATCGACGACAGCGACCTTAATGCTTCGGGTGGTTCGTCGTTCAAAGGATCGGGCGATGCTTCCCAGGCCAGTTCGATCCGTGCCGACCTGACCGTGACCATTGCCGAGGTCCGGCCGAACGGGACGGCGCTCGTACGCGGGGAAAAGGTGATGCAACTCAGCCAGGGCGAAGAATGGGTCCAGCTCTCGGGCATTATTCGCCTCTCGGACATCGACCAGGACAACCGCATCCCCTCGATCCGTGTGGCCGATGCGCGGATTTCCTACTCGGGCGCGGGCTCGGTCCAGCGTGCGAGCCGCGAAGGCTGGCTGTCCAAGTTCTTCGGCGCGATTTCGCCCTTCTGAGGATGCCGATCATGATCCGTCGCCTCGCTCTCCTCTTCGTCGCGCTGCTCGCGTCGCTGCCGGTTCCGGCAGCGGCCGAGCGGGTGCGTGATCTTGGCCAGTTCCAGTCCGTCCGCTCGAACCAGCTGACCGGCTATGGCGTCGTCGTCGGCCTCGACGGATCGGGCGATGACAATTTCGCCTATGCCACGCAGGCTATGCGCGGCGTGTCGGGCCGGCTCGGCCTGCAGCTGCCGCCGGGCGTCAACCCGGCTCTCAAGAACGCGGCCGCGGTGATCATCACCGCCGAACTGCCTGCTTTCGCCAAGCCCGGCCAGCGGATCGACGTTACCGTGTCGACCATGGGCAAGGCCAAGTCGCTGCGCGGCGGCGCGCTGGTGATGACCCCGCTCTACGGTGCCGATGGCCAGATCTACGCGATGGCGCAGGGCAACCTCGCTGTCGGCGGGCTCGGCGTCTCGGGCAAGGACGGCTCGAAACTGACCGTCAATGTGCCGACGGTGGGCCGGATCGCCGACGGCGCGACCGTCGAACAGGCGGTGGCCAGCAATTTCGACTTTTCCGAAGTGCTGCGCTGGAACCTCTACCAAGCCGACTTCCTGACCATCTCGCGCGTCCGCGACGCGATCAACGCCGCCTATCCGGGCATGGCGCAGGTCGAGGACGGGGTGACCTTGGCGTTGATGCTCCCGCCGGGTGCCAACACCCGCGCCGAGATCATGGCGCAGATCGAAATGCTTGATGTCGACCCCGCCGAACGCGCTGCCAAGGTGGTGATCAACAGCCGCACCGGCACAATCGTCATCTCCAGCGCCGTGCGCCTCGCGCCCGCGGCGATCAGCCACGGCAGCCTGGTCGTGCGGATCGACGAGAACCCCACCGTGGTCCAGCCCGAGCCGTTCTCGCGCGGACGCACCGCGGTCGAGCAGAACAGCACGATCACCGCGCGCCAGCAGGACAATGTCGTCTCGCGCGTCGGGCCCGGCGCCTCGCTCGCTGAAGTGGTCGATGCGCTCAACGCGCTCGGCGCCACCCCGGCCGATCTGGTCGCGATCCTCGAAGGTCTCAAGCAGGCTGGATCGCTCACTGCGGAGCTCGTGATTATATGACGGCCTTTCCGATCTCCATGACCGGCGCGAAGCCACTTGCCGAACGCGAGGCTTCGCCGGAACGCACCGAACTGCGCCAGGCGGCGCAGCAATTCGAGGCGATCCTGCTGCGCCAGATGCTCGCCAGCGCGCGGAACACCGATTTTGGCGGCAATGACCTGATCAGCGGTGAGGGCGAGGACACCTTCCGCGAGATGCGCGATGCGCGCTTTGCCGAGGTGACCGCGCAATCGGGTCAGCTCGGCTTCGCCGCCGCGATCGAACAGCAGCTGTCGCGCTTCCTGCCGCAGGGTGAGAGCTGATGGCTTCGGACCTTCTCTCGATCGCCGCCAGCGGCGCCCGCGCGGCGCGCGGCGCGCTCGACGTCACGGCGCAGAACATCGCCAACGCGTCGAGCGACGGATACGTCCGTCGCAGCCTGCGGATCGAGGAGGTTTCCGCTTCGGGAGGGGCCGGCCGGATCGGCGACATCTCGCTGTCGGGTGCGCGGATCGCGGAAATCCGCCGCAACGCGGACTCCTTCCTCCAGAGCGAGGTCCGGCGCACTTCGGGCGACCTGCAGCGCGCCAATACCGAGCTGTCGGGCCTGCGCAACATGGAAAGTGCGCTCGAACAGTCGGGCGTCTTTACCGCCATCGTCGAATTCGAAGCGGTGCTCCAGCAGCTCGCCGGCGACCCCATCGACCCCTCGCGTCGCGCTGCCGTGGTCGCCGAGGCGGATACGCTGGCCAACAAGTTCAACATCACCGCCTCGGGTTTCGACTCGGTCGGCGCAGGCCTGCGTTTCGAAGCGGAATCGCAGGTTTCGGATGCCAATATCGTCGGCGGCGAACTGGCGCGGGTGAACCTGCGCCTGACCCGTGCCGGAACCGGCAGCAGCGACCGTGCGGCCCTGCTCGACCAGCGCGACCAGCTGCTCGAACGCCTGGCCGGCTTCACGTCGATTTCGACCACCTTCGCGAGCGACGGGACGGTCGCGGTTTCGCTCGGCAGCAATCCTGCTCGCAGCTTCGTGCAGGGTGGCGCCTCCTCCACTCTGACTTCGGCGACCGCCGCCGACGGGACGATGAGCTTCGCGGTCGACGGCCAAGCCATGACGCCCGGCTCGGGCGCGCTCGCCGGCGCCTCGCTCGCGCTGACCGAACTGGCGTCGGTTCGCGGGAGGCTCGACACGATCGCCGCCGGTCTGGCCGATGCGGTGAACAACGCCCAGGCTGCCGGTGTCGCGCTCGATGGCACGCAGGGTCAGCCGATCTTTGCCGGCAACACGGCGGGCACGCTGCGCGTCGTGATGACCGATGGCAAGGGATTGGCGACGGCGCCTGCGGGTGCCGTGGCGGGTAGCCGCGACGACGCCAATCTCAATGCGCTGCGCCAGTCGCTGGCCAGTCTCGATCCCGCGCAGCAGCTCAGCGGGGTGCTGTTCGACGTGTCGAGCAAGGTCGCCGGCCGCAACGTCACGCAGAGCGCGCTCGAGACGATCGCCTCGTCGGCACGCGTCTCGCTCGAGCAGCAATCGGGCGTCGATCTCGATGCCGAAGCGGCCAATCTGATCCGCTTCCAGCAGGCGTTCCAGGCCTCGGGTAGGGCCATGCAGGCCGCCAGCGACATTTTCGACACTCTTCTGGGGATCGGCCGATGATCAATCTCAGCACCGGGGCATTCTACGAGCGTGGAACGCGGCAGATCAGCAGCTTGCGCTCGCAGGCGGAATCGCTGCAGCAGCAAATCGGCACGGGCGAGCGCCTCGAACGCTCCTCGGACGATCCGGTTGCGGCGGCGCGCCTGCGCATGCTCAGCCGCAACGAGCGGATCGCCAATGTCGACACACGCAACTCGCAGCTGGCCGAGGCCGATCTTTCGCTGACCGACCAGACCCTCAGTTCGGTTGCCGACCTGGTCGTGCGGGTGCGCGAACTGGCGGTGCAAGCCACGAACAGCACGCTCAGCGACGATCAGCGCGCCGCGATTGGCGTGGAAATCGCCGGCTTGCGCGAAAACCTCGTCCTGCTTGCGAACGGCCGGAACATCGCCGGCCATTCTCTGCTTGGCGGACAGACCTCAGGCGCGGCCTATGCCGACAATGGCGGTACGATCCAGTTCGTCGGCACGACCGAGATCACGCCGCTTGAAATAGGCGACGGCCAGACGGTGGTTCCGGGCCTGACCGGTCCCGAGGTCTTTCAGTTCGATACCGCCAATGGCTCGACCGACCTGTTCACCGTGCTGGGCGATCTTGTTGCCGTCCTCAAGGCCGGCGGCCAGGGCGCGGCCGAAACCGCCGCCGCCTCGCTGGCGGACCTCGACGCCGGCTTGGAGAAGGTGACCACCGCGCAGACCGTGGTTGGCGCGCGGCTCAACTGGATCGATCTCATGACCGAGCGGCGCGAGGCCAATGCCGAACGCGTGGCCGACGAACGTTCGAATGTCGGAGGTGCCGATATCGCAGTGACGATGAGCCGGCTGCAGGAAACACTCACCGTACTCGAAGCGAGTCAGGCCAGCTTCGTACGGCTCGCCAATCTTTCACTCTTCTCGATGCTGCGCTGATCGCGGCCTGAAAATACAGGGGATTCAATCGTGTTCGCCGCAATCGGAATAGTCATACTGCTCGTCATGGTGTTCGGCGGCTTTGCCCTGACCGGCGGCGCGCTCGGCCCCGTCATGGAAGCCGTACCGCACGAAATGCTGATCATCGGCGGCGCCGCGGTCGGCGCGCTGGTGGCGGGCAATTCGATGGATGGTCTCAAGGCTATCGGCAAGTCCTTCAAGGTCATCTTCAAGGGCCCGCAGCATACGAAGCAGGACCATATCGATGCGATCGCCCTGACCGCGCAGTGCATGAAACTGCTCAAGAACGAAGGGCCGGTCGCGCTCGAAAGCCATGTCGAGAACCCGCAGGATTCGACGATCTTCAGCGCCTACCCCAACCTGCTTCAGAACGAGCCGCTGATCGGCCTGATCTGCGATACGCTGACGCTACTGGTTGTGTCCTCGGGCACGCTCGAGACGCATGCGGTCGAGGAAGTGATGGACAATTCGATGAAGACGCATTTCCACGAGCTCCACGAGCCGCAGCACACGCTCCAGTCGCTTGCGGATGCGCTGCCTGCGCTGGGCATCGTCGCGGCCGTGCTCGGCGTGGTGAAAACCATGGGGTCGATCGACAAGCCACCCGAGATTCTCGGCGGCATGATCGGGTCGGCGCTGGTCGGAACCTTCCTCGGCGTGCTGCTCGCCTATGGCATCGTCGGCCCGCTCGCCAGTCGCCTCAAGCAGGTGCTCGAACAGGACGAACAGATCTTTCACGCCGTCAAGCAAGTGATCATCGCCTCGCTCTACGGCCACCCGCAGCCACTGGTGGTCGAAAGCGCCCGCTCGGGCCTCGGCCACACGGTTCGCCCGGGCCTGAACGAGCTGCTCGACGCTCTCAGGGGTCGGTAAGATGGCCAGCAAGGCGGCGGGCCGCAACGAGCCACCCGCTCCGATCATCGTCAAGAAGGTCACCGTGGTCGCTGCCGGCCACCATGGCGGTGCCTGGAAGGTCGCCTATGCCGACTTCGTCACCGCGATGATGGCCTTCTTCCTGCTGCTGTGGTTGCTCGGTTCGACGACCGAGGACCAACGCAAGGGGCTGGCCGACTATTTCACGCCGACGCTGGTCAAGACCAAGGAACAGAGCGCGGGCGCGGACGGCGTGCTCGGCGGCTCGTCGCTGGTCGATGTCGACAGCTATCCGCATGCGGCGGGGCAGACGGGCACGCAGACGCTGACGGTGCCGCGCGATGCGACCGGCGGGCCGAAGGAAGGCGCTGCCCGCATCAAGCAGATCGAGCGACGGGTTACCGCTGCGATCGCCGACGAAGAGCGCCTCAAGCGCTTGATGCGGCAGGTGCGCATGGTCGACACCACCACGGGTATCAGGATCGACCTCGTCGATGACGCGGATTTCTCGATGTTCTCGCTGGGGACTACCGTCCTGACCACCGATGCGCGCGACCTGCTCGATCTCATCGCCGAGGCCATCGGTCCGGAAGGCGGCAAGATTACCGTGCGCGGCCACACCGACGCGCTCCAGTATCGCGATCCGGCCCGCGTCAACAACTGGTCGCTGTCGGCGGGACGTGCGGAGACCACGCGCCAGATGCTCATCCGTCACGGGATCGCTCGCACTCGCTTCCGCCGGATCGAAGGCGTCGCCGATACCGAACCGCTGATTGCGAACGATCCGTCCGATCCGCGCAACCGCCGGATTTCGATCACGCTTGAGCGCTGAGCAGCGCTCAGCGTCGGGCGTAGGCGCGACAGAAGACCTCGACCGCCCCGGCGATCCGCTCGCGGTTTCGCAGGGGATCGTCGGGAACCCCGAAGCGCCGTTCTAGGTCGCCCATGCCCTTGCACATGCTGGCGAATTGTTCGGCGGCCAGCTCGGCATCGTCGATCTCGATGTCGCCCGCATCGTGCATCGCCGCGAGCAGGGCTGAAAAGGCCTTCTTCATCCGCAACGGGCCGGCAGCGAGGAAGGCTTGGCCGACCGCCGGCTCGTGCTCGGTCTCGGCCGCGATACGCCGTTCGAACTGGACCATCCGGGGGCGCGAGAGGAAGGCGACCATCGCCTCGCCGATCGCGGTTAGGCGGTCACGCAGGCTGCCCGAGGCGATCTCCGGCACTTCGAGGCTACCGCGCAATTGCGCGCATTCCTGCTCCACGGCGGCGGTGAACAGCGCGCGCTTGTCGCCGAAGCGATTGTAGATGGTGACCTTGGAAACCCCGGCGTCCGCGGCGATCTGTTCGATCGAGCTGGCCGCGAAGCCGTGCTCGAAAAAGCTCGCCGCCGCGGCTGCCAGGATCGCCTCGCGCTTGGCCTCGTCCGTCGGGCGGCCACTGCGTTTGGGCGCGCTGCTTGACAATCTGAACGCCTCCGTTCATGTGAACTGCATCGTTCAATAATGAACGAGTCGAGGGAACAAGGCAAGCGCACGTGCTCTGGATCGCGATCAGGATGCTCACCGGCGATGCCCAGAAGTTCTACGGGCTCGTATTCGGAATTGCCTTCTCGACGCTCCTGATCACACAGCAGCTGACCATTTTCGTCAACCTGATCGAGCGCGGCGCCAGTGGCGTCTACAATGTCTCGAGCGCCGATATCTGGGTGATGGACCCGGTCAGCCGCACCACCGACATCGCCTATGCCATGCCCGCGACCGCGCTCGACAAGGTGCGCAGCGTTGAAGGTGTTGCCTGGGCGGTGCCGCATATCCGCGCGCAGGCCAGCGTCCGCACCGGAGACGGCGATCTCGAGGGCGTGGCCGTGATCGGGGTCGACGATGCGACGCTGATCGGCCTGCCCAAGCGCATGCTCGAAGGATCGACCGAGGTGCTGGAGCAGCCCGACAGCGTCATCATCGACGATGTCGGTGCGACGCGCATGTTCCCCGACCAGTCGCCAATCGGCGAGCGGCTCGAACTCAACGATCAGCGCGCAGTCATCCGCGGGATCGCCGATGCCATTCCCAGCTTCACCAGCACCGTGGTGCTCTACACCAAATACAGCCAGGCGCTGAACTATGTGCCCGGTACGCGCAACCGCCTGTCCTTCGTGCTGGTGGGAGCAGAAGAGCCCGCTCAAGCCAAGGCGTTGTCCGAGCGGATCGAACACGAGACCGGGTTGAAGGCGCAAACACGCGACGAATTCGCCAAGGACGGGATCGATTTCATCATCGAGAACACCGGCATCCCGTTCAATTTCGGGATTACCGTGGCGCTCGGCTTTATCGTCGGCGTGGCGATCGTCGGACTGACCTTCAGCCTGTTCATCCGCGACAACATCAAGCAGTTCGGCGCGCTCAAGGCGATCGGGGTCACCAATGCCAAGATCCGCCGGATGGTGGCGGTCCAGGCGGGGCTGGTCGGGCTGATCGGCTACGGCCTGGGCGTTCTCGGCACGATCCTCTTCATCTGGGGCTTCGCCAGCAATCCGACCTTCAAGGGCTTCTACATTCCCTGGCAAATTCCGCTGATCAGCCTGGCTTCGGTGGCGCTGATCCTGGCGCTGACCGGCTGGCTGGCCCTACGCAACGTACTCCGGACCGAACCCGCATCGGTGTTCCGTTGATGGGAACTTTGCTCGACACCAGCGCCATCGGCGGCTGCAATCCCGAAGCGGCGATCTGCACGCGCGGCGTGACGCGCGATTTCCAGGCGGGGCAGCAGACGATCACCGTGCTCCACGGCATCGACCTCGACATTCGCGCGGGGGAGATGACCTTCCTCGTCGGCGAAAGCGGCTCGGGCAAGACCACGCTGATCTCGATCATGTGCGGAATTCTCTGGCCGACGCTGGGCGAGGTGAAGGTCTTCGGGACCGACATCTACGACCTCGGCGACAGCGAACTGGTCGAGTTCCGCCTCGCCAATATCGGCTTCATCTTCCAGCAGTACAATCTCATCCCCTCGATCGATGCTGCCAGCAATGCTGCAGTGCCGCTGATCGCGCAGGGGATGGAACGCCACGAGGCACGGACGCGCGCCGTCGCCATGCTCGAAAAGCTCAATATCGGCGATCAGGCGAACAAGCTGCCGAGCCAGCTGTCGGGCGGCCAGCAGCAGCGCGTCGCCATCGCCCGCGCGCTGGTGCACGAACCGCGGCTGGTGGTCTGCGACGAACCCACCGCGGCCCTGGACGCTTCCTCTGGCCGGCGGGTGATGGACCTGCTGCGCGAGGTGGCCGTGGCCGAAAACCGTGCCTGCATCATCGTGACGCACGACAACCGCATCTTCGATCTCGCCGACCGCATCCTCGTACTCGAGGACGGCCGGATCACCCATGACGGCAGAGAAATGCCCGAAGGACACTGACATGGCCCTCGACTGGAAAAACCTCAGCTTCCCGCGCCAGATTCTCCCGACGATCGCCGTGGTCGGACTGCTCGGTGCGGCGGCCTTCATCCTTGCGGGCCTGCCCGACCGCACGCTGTCGGACCCTGCGCGCGAGCCGCCGCACGCGCCTGCCGATCTGGCCGCGCAGCCTCGCGTGGCAGGCTCGGGCGTGGTCGAACCGTCGAGCGAGACCGTCCAGATCGGCTCGCCGCTCTCGGGCCTCGTGACCCGCCTCCTGGTCGAGCCTGGCGACCGCGTCGGCGAGGGCCAGCTGCTGTTCGCGCTCGACGACCGTGCCGTCCGCGCGCAGCTGCGCGAGGCGCAGGCCGCGATCCTCGAGGCCCGCGCTGCGATCGCCGAGGCGCAGAGCGCGCGCGCCACGGCCGGCCGCCAGCTCGCGCTCTACCGCCAAGTCGAGGATCCCGCCGCGGTCAGCCGCGCCGAAGTGATCCGCGCCGAGGGCGATGCCAATGCGGCGAGCGAACGCCTGCGGCTGGCGCAGGCACGTCTGCAGGCGGCCGAGGCGCGCGCCGGATCGGCACGGACCGAAATCGATCGCCTGTCGATCCGCGCGCCGATGGCGGGCGAGATCCTGGCAGTGAACATCCGCAAGGGCGAATTCGTCAGCACCATGGGCGGGGGTGGATCGCAGCCCTTTATCGAAATGGGCCAGACGAGCCCGCTGCATGTCCGGATCGACATCGACGAGGAACAGGCTCCAAGGCTCAGGCTGGGCGCCCCGGCCACTGTCAGCCCGCGCGGCGCGGCGGACCGGCAGGTCGAGGCGGTCTTCGTTCGCGCGGAGCCGCAGGTGGTGCCCAAGCGCTCGCTCACCAACAGCGCGGCCGAACGCGTCGATGTGCGCGTCCTGCAGGTGATCTACCAGCTGCCCGAAACGAACGGGCTGTTCCGCGTCGGCCAGCAGGTCGATGCCTATATCCCCGCGAAGGGTGACGAAGAGTGAGGCGGCGCGCTCTGCTCCCGGCCGCCAGCGCGCTGGTGCTCGCCGCCTGCACGGCGGGCCCGCCGCCCGAGGTGGCGACGCCGTTGCCGGAGCTGCCCGAAAGCTTCCTCTTCGCGCCCGATGCCGGGACCGGGACGTCGCTGGCCCGGCTCATGCCGACCGAAGATGCGGGTTTCGCCGCGCTTGCGAGACAAGCGCTCGCATCCTCCCCCACGCTGGGCGAGGCGGCCGCGCGCGTCGAGCAGGCCCGCGCGGGTGCTGACCGGGCCGGGGCCGAGCTCCTTCCGTCGATCGGCGCCAATGCCTCGGTGACCGGGCAGCGGACCAACCCCAACTCCTTCGGCGGGAACCTGCCCGCGGGCATCGCCTTCGAGGCCGAACGCGTGTCCTATGCCGCCAATCTCACAGCGCGCTGGGACCTGGATCTTTTCGGACGCCTCAAGGCGAGCGAGCGCGCTGCGCTGGCCAAGGTCGATGCCGCCAGTGCGCAGGCGCAGGCGGTGCGGATTGCGCTGCTGTCCGAAATCGCCGCGAGCGTCATCGACTGGCGCACCCTCGAGGAGCGCGAGCGTGAAATCCGCAGCGATCTGACCGCGGCCGAAGAGCTGGCGCGGCTCGCCGGCGTCCGCGAACGCGCAGGGCTGGCTCCGGGGTTCGACCGCGTCCGTGCCGAAAGCTCGGCGGCGAGTTCGCGCAGCCGGCTGGCGGCGCTCGAGAGCGAGCGGACGCGGTTGCTGGGCCGCCTCGTGACGCTGACCGCGCAGGGCGGCACCGATGTCCGCGCCGCGCTGGCAACGGGTGCCACGACCGGCGAGATCCCCGCGCCGCCCGCGACCCTGCCATCCACGCTGCTCGCCAACCGCCCCGACGTGCTTGCCGCAGCGGCCTCGCTCGCCGCAGCCGATGCGCAGCTCGCGGCAACCGCGCGCCAGCGCTTCCCCACTTTCAGCCTGTCGGGCGCGATCGGCTTGCTGGCCTTCGGCCTGGGCGATTTGTTCGACGGCGACTCGCTGGTCGGATCGCTCGCCGCCGGCATCGCCGGGCCGCTGCTCGACTTCGGGCGGATCGCCGCCGAGATCGACGGCGCGGCGGCCGAGAAGAAGGCCGCTTTCGAGGCCTATCGCGGCGCCGTCTATACGGCGCTGGGGGATGCGGAGGCGGGCTACGGCCTCGTCTCTGCCGCCGATGCCGAGGCTGCGGCCGCGGCGAGCGAGGCGGCCAACCTCCAGCGTGCCGCGCGGCTGGCGGACACGCGCTATCAGGCCGGCCTCGCCGATTTCCTCACCGTGCTCGAGGCGCGTCGCGCTGCCGATGCCAGCGGCGAGCGCGCTGCGGCGGCGCTGGGACGGGCACGGCGGGCACGCGTGCTGCTGTGGCAGGCGTTGGGCGGGAGCGAGCTTCCCTGAGCTGCACGCCTAGATCGTCGCTCCGCCGTCGACCACGATGGTCTGGCCCGTGGTCCATTTCGCCGCGGGCGAGGCGAGATAGACCGCCGCCCCGGCGATATCCTCGGGCTCGCCGATCCGGCGCATGGCAAGCGCCTTCTCGGTTGCTGCGAGCGCCTGCGGATTGTCCCACAGCGCCTTGGCGAAATCGGTCTTCACCAGGCCCGGCGCGATGCCGTTGATACGGATACCATGCTTGCCGTTCTCCGCGGCGTAGTTGCGCACAAGCTGGAAATCGGCCGCCTTGGAAATGCAATAGGCGCCGATCGTGGTCGAGGCGCGCAGCCCCCCGATCGAGCTGATCACCACCACCGCCCCGTCGCCCTTGGCGCGCATGTCGGGCAGGGCGAGCTGGATCAGCCAGTGGTTCGAGATGACATTGTTGTCGAGGATCTTGCGGAACTGCTCGTCGGCGATCCCGTCCATCGATCCGTAATAGGGATTGCTCGCGGCATTGCAGACGAGGATGTCGACGGGGCCGAGCGCGGCCTTTGTCTGCGCGAAGAGGTCCTCGAGCTGTGCCTTCTCGGAAATGCTGGCGGCAATCGCCACGGCGCTGCCTTCGCCATGTTCAGCATTGATCGCGGCGGCGACCTCCTCGCAGGCATCCTGCTTGCGGCTCGAGATGACCACGCGCGCGCCCTGCGCGGCAAGCTCCTCGGCAATGGCGCGGCCGATCCCGCGGCTCGATCCGGTGACGATGGCGACCTTTCCGGTCAGATCGAATGACGACATGGCTGTTTCCCCTGGTTCAATGACGAGGGCCCGAAGCTTGCGCCCCGGGCCCCCCCGTTTGGTGTTGGCTCCGCTGCCCCTAGAAGCGGGTGCGCAGGCCGAGGCGGAAGTTGCGCCCGATGCCATTGCCGATGAAGGGATTGTATCCCAGCGGCAGATAGGCCTGGGCCGGTTCCTCGTCGAAGATATTGAGCACCGCCGCGGTCAGCTGGACCTCGGCGAACTGCACCGGCAGCGTGTAGTTCAACACCAGATCGTGCTGGGTATAGCTGCCGCTTTCGACGCCGTAATTGCTCCCTGCCGGAACACCGGCGATGGTGAAGCACGGGTCGATCCGGGCGCCCGATGCATCGAAGCACCGTTCGTCGGTGACGCCATCGATATAGTTGATCGAATAGCGGGCGTTGAGACCACCGGTGCGCAGGTTGACGTAGCCGTTGGCGCGCCATTCGGGCAGTGTGCCCGGATCGCGGAAGTAGTTGCCGAAGCCGACTGCATCGTAGGCCGAGCTGACCAGCACGTCGTTCACGAAGAAATCGTCGGTCTTGTAGGCCAGGTTCCAGGTGGCATTGGCGCCGATCGAGATCACGCCGAAGCCCGCCTCGATGTCGTAGTTCGTGGCAAAGTCGATGCCGCGGACCTTGACGTCGGGGCCATTGACGAACTGCGTCCGCACGCGGGCGATGTCGAGCCCGGTGGAGGTTGCCGTGCAGGCATTGCCCGACAGCGTGATCAGCCCGATCAGCGCGGCATTGCAGTCGATCAGCTGGGTCCCGTTGGCAGTCAGCGCCCCGGTGGCAACCGACGATGCGATCGCGTCGGCCGGGGTGATGACGATCTGGTCCTTGAAATCATAGGTCCAGTAGTCGGCGCTGAAGGTGAAGCCGCCGGTCTCGACGATGAAACCCAGATTGTAGGTCAGCGCGGTTTCGGGATCGAGGTTGGGATTGCCGTAGATATCGACCGACTTGTAGTTGCCCCCGGCCGCCGTGAGCCCCTGGAGCGCGGTGACGAAGTTGGAGTCGACATTGCTGGCCAGCGGCCCGCGGAAGGTCGTGCCGATCGAGCCGCGCAGCGTCAGCCAGTCGGTTGCCTCGAAACGGACCGCGGCCTTGGGGTTGATCGTGGAGCCGATCGGACTGCCGTAATCCTCGAAGCGCACCGCTGCGGTCAGCTCGAGATTGTCGAGGATCGGCAGCTGCACTTCGCCGAACAGCGCGTAGACGCTCTGGTCGAGCGATACGGGACGCGTGCCGCCAAGGAAGATGAACGGGCCGACACCTTCGGTTGCGGTGCCGACGCAGCTCAGATCGCCTTCGATGAAGCAGGGGTTGATATCGAGGTTCGACTCGTCGCGGAGCGGACGGCTCATGAAGTTGTTCTTGCGGAACTGTGCGCCCAACGCGAAGGCCACTTCACCACCGCCAAGCTCCCACCCGGTTCCACCGGACAGGACGATGTCGCCGACCCACTGTTCTTCCCTCTGGAAGGTGCCATTGGGGATCTGCAACCACGAAACCAGTTCCGGATCGTTCTCGAAGCCAGGCACGTAATAGGGATTGGTGATGCCGAGCGTCGGGTTGCTCGGACCGGCAAGGACGAAGGGGTTGAAGAACTGGCAGCCATTGGCGCCCGGCGTGGTGCCGGTGCAATTGGCTCCGCCCAAGCCGTTGAGTGCCGCCTGCAGGCGCGAACCGACGATGCCCGGGGCATAGGCGGTGCGCGCCGAGCGCCAATAGGTGCCGTCGACGTTCAACACGAGATTTTCGCTGAGGTCGAATTCGAGACCGGTCGAAACGCGCCAGGCGTTGTTCTTGGCGAGGCCGGTGCCCGAGCCGCGTTCCGGATCGAGCGGATTGCCGATGAAGCCGAACGGGCGGTAATAGACATTCGTCACCCGAACGACAGGGCCATTGACGCCGCCCGACGGCGGCAGCCCCTGCTGCGCGAGGAACGCGGCGACCGCCGGGTTGGCGGGCGATGTCGTGAAGGCCGAAACGAAGCCCGATCCGTTGGGGCCCTGCGTCGGCGGGAAGGCCGGCGAATAGTTGAGGCTTTCGAGATCGGTCTTGGCCCACAGCGCGCCGGCGTGCCAGCGGACGGTGTCGGACAGGTCGGCCTCGACCTGGGCATAGACCTGATAGCGGTCCTCATCTTCGGTAATGTTGTCGAAGGGGATGTAGGTGAAGCGGCAGACCGGTGCGGTATAGAAGCCGCCGAGCTCGTTACAGCCCTGGTCGGGTGCGAACACCGTGTTGAGGCCGCCGGCTCCGAGATAGGTCACCGCGAACAGGCCCGGGGTAGCGAGCGCCGAATAGCCCGATGCGTTCACATCGTAGGTCTGCGAGGTGTAGTCGCGGGCAGTGGTGGCGAGTTCCGAGCGGTGCTGCCAGCCGGCCCCGATCATCACGTTGACGTCGCCGAAGTTCTTCCCGATCAGGCCGCTGATGCTGTAATTGCCGTCCGACCCGTCGATGAAGGTCCAGTCGCCGGCGACTTCCACGCCATCGAAATTGGTCCGGGTGATGAAGTTGGCGACCCCCGCGATCGCATCCGAGCCATAGGTGGCGGCGGCGCCATCCTTGAGGATTTCCACGCGCTGCAGCGCGAAGAGCGGGATGAAATTGGTGTCGGTAAAGCCGTCACCGGGAGCCTGGATCATGCGCTTGCCGTTGAGCAGCACCAGCGTGCGCGTCTGGCCGAGGCCGCGCAGGTTGATCGAGCCATTGCCCTGGAACCCCTGCGCCGCGGTGGAAAACTGGTTGGTGTCACCCAGCACCGATCCGACCGAGGGCAGTTCCTTGATCAGTTCGAGCGGTGAGGTGATGCCCTTGTTCTGGAGCTCCTCGGTCGACAGCACGTCGACCGGCAGCGCCGCATCTTCGGGCGTGCCGCGAATGTAGGAGCCGGTCACAACGATGCGGTTATCTTCCTGCGCCGCGGCATCGACTCCCTCGTCCTGAGCGAAGGCCGGAGCCGCGGACAGGGCGGCGATCGCGAGTGCGCCAAGGGCGCAACTGTGACGTAAAGTCAATCTGGTCATGGTTCTCTCTCCCTCGGGAGCACGTCTCGGCGCGTACCCTCCAATCGAAATTCAATGCCCTCTTGCGCTTTATGTCAAGCTTTCGGGGGCATTTTGTTCGTTACTTGCGTGTGAATTCGTACCGCCAGTTCGAATGATGCAGTCCCGTTGAGCCGGGGAGGGAAGGGGGCGTCATCCATCGCGCGGGCGGCGAACGGCAAGAAAAAAGGGCCCGGCATCGTCGATGCCGGGCCCCCAATCGGTCGTTGGCAATGCGTCGTTAGAAGCCAGCGCGAACGGTGACCCCGTAAGTCCGCGGCTCGGCGAGGAAGGCCGAATAGGTCTGCTGCGGCGCCACGAACGGCGTGTTGAATGCGACCTGGGTATAGTCCACGTCGAACAGGTTGTTCGCCCACAGTTCGACGCCCCAACGGCGGTCGGGACCGGTGATGCCGATACGGCCGTTCACGATCGTGTAGCCGTCCTGCTCCTTGCCGTAGAGCAGGTCCGAGCCGGTGTTGTAGTCACCGGTGGTGCGGGCGTTGACGAAGAACAGGCCCGACAGACCAGAATTGCCGATCGGCGGGGTCCAGCTGAGCGAAGCGGTTGCCGCCAGTTCGGGTGCGTTCGACAGATTGTCACCCGGCAGCAGGCGCAGCGCGGGGTCGAGCGGCGAACCGTCATCCCGACCGACGAGATTGCTCTCGTAGCTGGTGTCCGAATAGGTGATCCCCATGGTCACGGTCAGGTCGCGGATCGGGCTGAGCGAGGTTTCGAATTCGAAACCCTGCGCGACGACGCCAGGTGCGACGTTGTCCGCGGCACAGGCTCCGGTTGCGGCACTGGCGTCGCGGTCGGCCCCTCCGAGGTCGGTATCGCAGCCGTTGACGTTCTGGACCAGGAAGACCGAGCCGTTGAAGGTGTTCAGCTGGAAGTTGCTGAACTCCTGACGGAAGGCGGCGACGCTGAAGCCCCATTTGCGTGCGGCGTATTTGACGCCGATTTCATAGGCGTCGACGGTTTCCGCATCGAACTGGAGGTTCGCCGTGTCGAGGTTGGCCGGATTGAGCGCAAGCGGGTTCGCCAGCGCCGAACGGTCGAGGTTGAAGCCGCCGGCCTTGTAGCCCTTCGAATAGGAGCCGTAGACCAGCCAGTCGGGATTGGGCTTCCAGCTCAGGATGGCCGTACCGGTGAATTCGTCCTCGTCGCGGCTATCAGCGACCGAAACGCCATCGAGCTCCGAGGTCGAATTGCCCTGGCACGACAGCGCGATGAGGCCACCCGCAAGGCCGGCCAGCGGCGCAAGGTCGGGAGTACCGTCGCCATCGGTATCGACCGAGGGAACCAGCAGCGGCGAGAGCAGCGTGCGGTTCGCCGGACAATACACGTTGTCGTTGCCGAAGGTGGCATCGAAATCCTTCGTTTCGTTGGTGTAACGAAGGCCGAGCGTCAGATCGATGGTATCGGTGATGTGGACGATGTTGTGGGTGAAGAGGGCGAAGTTCTCGCTTGTCTGGTTGTACACGTCGCCTGTGCCGCCGATATCGCGGATCTGCGCAAGGTTGTTGATGCCTGCAAGGATCAGCGGGGTTGCCGCGCCGAAGGCCGGCGTGCCGGTCAGCGTCCCGTCGAGCGCCGCGACATTGGCGCCGAGGCAGTTGTCCGCCGACGGATTGGCCAGCGCCGGATTGATCGCCAGGGCGATGCGGCAGTTGGCGAACGTGCCGTAGTCGTCGCCGAAGCGCAGGTTGTCGCGGGTCTGGAGCTTCTCGTTGGCGTAATAGGCGCCCACGAGCCAGTCGAGCCGGTCATCGAAGGCCGTTCCGTTGAGGCGCAGCTCCTGCGTGAAGGTCTTGAACTCGCGCGCGCCGGCATTCTCGCCCGGTGCGCGATAGAGGATATCGACCTGCGTGTAGTCGGTGTCCGAGGCCTGGTTGTTCGAATACTGGCGATAGCCGGTGATCGAGGTCAGCGTGACATTGCCGAAGTCCCAGTTGAGTTCGCCCGAGATACCCCAGTCCTCGGTCTCGCCGGCATAGGTGCGGCCGGGGGTGACGTAGATGTCGCGATTGAAGGTCGACTGCGTCAGAGCGCGCGGATCCTGGCCGAGGCCGAGCAGGATCGGAACGATCGGGTTGCTCGTGCTGGTCAGCGCCGGGCCGCCATCGGGGCGGGTGAACGGGTCCAGCCCGGGCGATACGCGGGCCAGCGGGGCGAAGTCGGGCTGCACGAAGGTGGCGGCGCAGCAGGCCTCGTCCTTCTTCGAATAGTCGCCGACCAAGCGGAAGCTGAGGTCGCTCGTCGGTTCGAACAGCAGCTGCGCGCGGACGAGGTAGCGATCGCGGTCGTTGACCTTCACGTCGTTGACCACGTCGTTGTAGAAGCCGTCGCGCTGGAAATAGACGCCGTCGATACGCGCTGCGACGGTCTCGCCGAGCGGGGCGTTGACGCCGCCTTCGACCTTGATCGCGTCGTAATTGCCGTAGGTGAAGGCGCCGTAGCCCGAGAATTCGAACTCGGGCGGGGCGGTGTAGATGTTGATCAGGCCGGCCGAGGAGTTGCGGCCGCCGAGCGTGCCCTGCGGGCCGCGGAGGATTTCGACGCGGTCGAGCGGACCGAGTTCGGACAGCGCATTGCCCGAGCGCGAACGGTAAACGCCATCGACGAAGACCGCGACCGAGCTTTCGAGGCCGGGGTTGTCGCCGACCGTACCGATGCCACGAATACGGGCCGAACCATTGGCTTCGTTGCCGGTCGAGGAGACCAGCAGCGAGGGGGCGACCTGGGTCAGGTCGCGAATGTCGGAGACACCCGATTTCTCGAGCATCTCGCCCGACACGGCCGAGACGGCGACGGGCACGTCGGCCAGAGCCTGGTCGCGGCCCTGGGCGCGAACGATGATGACGTTGCCGGTGTCCGCTTCGGTGTTGTCAACCGATTGAGCTTCCTCGGCATCCGCGCCTGTCGTATCCTGCGCCTGAGCCGCTGCGGGCGCGATGGCAAGCGAGATCGCGAGCGCACCGAAGGCGCATTGGTGGCGTAGACCGAACTTTCTCATAGTTTCTCCTCTCATCCTGGCCCCGGCTCATGCCGGGCCCATTTAAATGCGTCACAAGCGGCCTGCCCGACCCAAGTCAAGCGTAGCCAGACGAACGACTTCCACAGTCGACCGATTTACGTACCGGCGTTTCAAAAATGTCGCAGATCGGGGTCCTTGCTAGTCAAACTTGCCGCTGCCCTCGGCCTTCCCCCGTAGATAGTTGCTGACCGGCAGATCGTGTTTCTCAAGGCCGGCGACGACGGTGTCGAGACCGATCGTCTGCGCCCAGAACATCGGCCCGCCGGTATAGAGCGGCCAGCCGTAGCCGTTGATCCAGACGACATCGATGTCGCTGGCGCGCTGGGCCATCCCTTCCTCGAGAATCTTCGCGCCCTCGTTGACCATCGGGTAGAGCAGGCGCTCGCGGATCTCGTCTTTCGAGATGTCGCGCTGCTGCTTGCCTTCCTTGGCGGCGAAGTCGGCGATGATCTGCTTGACCTCGTCCGATGGCGTGCGCTGGCGCGCCGCGTCGTAATCATAGAAACCCTTGCCGGCCTTCTGGCCGAAGCGGCCGACCGCGCAGAGCGCTTCGCGGATCGTGGTGACCTTGGTCGGGTCGCGGTGCCAGCCTATGTCGATGCCCGCGAGATCTCCCATCTGGAACGGGCCCATGGGGAAACCGAAGTCGAGCAGCACCTCGTCGACCTCCCAGTAGTTTGCGCCTTCCATGATCAGCGCATTGGCTTGTTCCTGCCGCTTGGACAGCATGCGGTTGCCGATGAAGCCCGGACAGACGCCCGACACCGCCGCGACCTTGCCGATTGTCTTGGACAGCTTCATCACCGTGGCGAGCACGTCGTCGCGCGTTTCCTTGCCGCGCACGACCTCGAGCAGCTTCATCACATTGGCGGGCGAGAAGAAGTGCATGCCGAGCACATAGCCCGGCCGCTTGGTCGCGGTGGCGATCTCGTCGACGTCGAGATAGCTGGTGTTCGAGGCGAGGATCGCGCCCTGCTTCACGACTTCGTCGAGCCTGGCGAAGACCTCCTTCTTGACGTCCATGTTCTCGTAGACCGCTTCGATCACGAGGTCGCAATCGGCGAGGTCGTCATAGGACAGCGTCGGGGTGAGCAGGCCCATCGCCTGTTCGACCTGTTCGGCACTCATGCGCCCCTTCTTGGCGGTGTTCTCGTAATTCTTGCGCATGACGCCGGTGCCGCGATCGAGAGCATCCTGCTGCATCTCGAGAATGGTCACCGGGATCCCGGCGGACAGGAAGTTCATCGAGATGCCGCCGCCCATGGTGCCGGCGCCGATCACCCCGACCTTCCTGACCGGGATCAGCGGCGTGTCCCTGGGCACGTCGTCGATCTTGTTGGCGGCGCGTTCGGCGAAGAAATAGTGGCGCATGGCCGCGCTCTGCGTGCCGCTCATCAGCTTCATGAACAGCTCGCGCTCCTTCTTCACGCCGTCCGCATAGGACAGCTCGCCCGCCGCCTTGACCGCCTCGATCGCGGCATTGGGCGCATCGAATCCATGGATACGGCGAGCCTGCGACGCGCGGAAGCGGTCGAACAGGTCGGGATCGCGCACGCCGTCCTCATTGGCCTTGCCTTCCGAGGCGCGCGGAACCGGCTGGCCGATCTTCGATCTGGCGAAAGCGATGGCGTCGGCCTCGAGGCTGTCCTCGCCCACCAGCGCATCGACCAGCCCGATCGCCTCGGCCTTCTTGGCCGGGATCGGATTGCCGCCGACGACGAGGGGGAGGGCGGCTTCCGCCCCCACGAGGCGCGGCAGGCGCTGCGTGCCCGCGGCGCCCGGGATCAGGCCCAGCTTCACCTCGGGCAGACCCATCTTGGCCGAGGGCACGGCGACGCGGTAGTGGCAGGCGAGTGCGACCTCGCAGCCGCCGCCCAGCGCGGTGCCGTGGATCGCGGCGACCACCGGCTTGTCGCTGGCTTCCATCGCGTCGAGCGTTTCGGGCAGGTTGGGGCCGACCGGCGGCTTGCCGAATTCGGTGATGTCGGCGCCGGCGAAGAAGGTCTGTCCGTCGCAGCGGATCACCACCGCCTCGATCGCATCGTCGGACAGTGCCTGTTCGATCGCGTCCTTGAGCCCGGCGCGAACGGCCTGGCCCAGCGCATTGACCGGCGGGTTGTCGGAAATGACGACGAGGACGTTGTCGTGGCGTTCGGTGCGGATGGGGGAGGTCATGGGATTTTCCTCAGGCGTAGGTTTCGGTGAGGGCGGAATAGATCAGCGTCTTCAGCTGGCGCCGGATCGGATAGGTCGACGAGGGATAGACCTGCGTCATGAAGGCCATGGTGATGCGTTCGACGGGATCGACGAAGAAGGCGGTCGAATAGGCGCCGCCCCAGTAGAATTCGCCGAGGCTCGACGGCATCAGCGTCTTCGCCGGATCGATCACCATGGCGAAGCCGAGGCCGAAGCCGGTCCCGGCATTGTTGGCCTCGGAGAACAGGCTGCTCGACATCTCGGTGAGGTCCGCATTGTTCGGCAAATGGTTGGTGCGCATCAGCCGGACGGTCTTGGGGCTGAGGATGCGCGCGCCGTCGAGCTCGCCGCCGTTGAGCAGCATGGTCGCGAAGCGATGGTAGTCGGCGATCGTCCCGACCAGCCCGCCGCCGCCGCTGTCGAATGTGCCCTTCTGGTTGAGCTTGCTGGTCGCGCCGGCATTGATCATCCGCGGGGCCTGGCCCGGCCGATAGGCATAGGCATCGACCAGCCGCTCGCTCTGGCCTTCGGCGACGCCGAATCGCGTGTCGGTCATGCCCAATGGGGCGAAGATGTGCTTCTCGAAGTAATCGCCCAGCCGCATCCCGCTGATCCGCTCGACCGCGATGCCGAGGACATCGGTTGAAACCGAGTAGTTCCAGCCCTCGCCGGGCGCGAATTCGAGCGGTAGTTTCGACAGCTTGGCGATGAACTCGTCGCTGTCGAGATGGTCGCGGGCGAAATCGAAATTGTGCTCGCGATAGACCGCATCGATGTTGTTGCGGTTCTGCAGCCCGTAGGTGAGGCCCGACATGTGGGTGAGCAGATCGACGAAGCGCATCGGGTGCGCCGCCTTGCCCGGCGCGAAGGGGATCGAGCCGCCGCCGCCGGCATAGATCTTGAGGTCGGCGAATTCGGGGAAGACGCGCGTGACCGGTTCCTCCAGCGCGACCTTGCACTGTTCGACCAGCTGCATGAAGGCGACCGAGGTCACCGGCTTGGTCATGCTGGCGATGCGGAACAGGGCGTCGTCGCGCAGCTCGCGCTTGTCGTCGCCCATGCTGCCGAGCCGCGTGTAATGCACCGGCTGACCGTCGCGCGCGACCACCAGTTGCGCATTGGGCAGGCGGCCGCTGTCGATATAGGTCTCGGCCAGGAAGGGGGCGATCCGCGCCAGTCGGTCGGCGTCGAATCCCTGGGTCGCGGCCTCTGCCAGCTCGAACATTCCTCTCTCCTCTCCCGCGCATACCTATGCTTCGGTTTTGCACGAATAGCGATTTCATCTGTTCTTGCCACCCTCATACCTCAGCTTCGAAGGCGGCTTGCGCGGAAGGCGAAAGCAGGGTTAGATCGCCGGTGGAGAGAGTCGCCGGGACGAGCGGCTGCGGATTGGGGGACTGACAATGAACGACCTCGCACGGGCGATCGGGTTCGTGCCGCCGGCAAACTGGCCGGCGATGTCGCGTACCGAATGCGCCGCACGGCTGACCGCGCCGGGCGAACGCTTCGAGATGGAAATGGTCGATATCGGCGGCATATCGACGCGGGTGTGGAAGAACGCCCCGGCCAATCTGCGGCTGGTTGCCATGGCGGGCCGTGCCCACGGCGACCGGCTGTTCACCATCTACGAGGACGAGCGCGTCACCTACGATGCCTGGTTCCGGGCGGTGGCCCGGCTGGCCGCCGAATTCCGCGCCCGCGGCGTGGATAAGGGCGACCGCGTGGCGCTGGCGATGCGCAATCTGCCCGAATGGCCGGTCGCCTTCTTCGCCGCGGTGACGATCGGGGCGATCTGCGTTCCGCTCAATGCTTGGTGGACGGGGCAGGAGCTGGCCTTCGGGCTGGCCAATTCGGGCGCGAAACTACTCGTCTGCGACGATGAGCGCTGGGACCGCATGGCACCCCATCGGGCCGAATTTCCCGAGCTGGAAACCGTGTTCGTATCGCGATGCGATAGCGATCCCGATGGTGCCGAGCGGCTCGAAGAGATCATCGGGAAACCGAACGACTATGCCGCGCTTCCCGAAGGCGAATTGCCCGACTGCGACATCGCACCCGACGACGATGCCACCATTTTCTACACCAGCGGGACCACCGGCGAGCCCAAGGGCGCGCTCGGGACGCATCGCAATCTGTGCACCAATATCCTTTCCAGCGGATACAGCGCCGCCTGCGCCGCGCTGCGCCGGGGCGAACAACCGCCCGAGCCGGTGCAGAAGGTCGGCCTCACAGTCATTCCCCTGTTCCACGTCACCGCCTGTTCGGCCGGGTTGATGGGCTATGTCGTCGCCGGGCACACCATGGTGTTCATGCACAAGTGGGACCCGGTGAAGGCGTTCGAGCTGATCGAGCGCGAGAAGGTCAACATGACCGGCGGCGTGCCCACCATCGCCTGGCAGCTGATCGAACATCCCGAGCGCGAGAATTACGACCTCTCCAGTCTGGAAGCGATCGCCTATGGGGGCGCGCCTTCGGCACCCGAACTCGTGCGGAAGATAAACGAGGTGTTCGGCGCGCTGCCCGGCAACGGCTGGGGCATGACCGAGACGATGGCGACGGTCACCAGCCATTCCAGCGAGGATTACCTCAACCGCCCCGACAGTTGCGGCCCGCCGGTAGCCACCGCAGACGTGAAGATCATGTCCGAAGACGGGAAGACCGAACTGCCCGTCGGCGAAGTTGGCGAGCTCTGGGCGCGCGGCCCGATGGTGGTGAAGGGCTATTGGAACCGCCCCGAGGCAACGGCCGAGACCTTCGTCGACGGCTGGGTTCGCACCGGCGACCTGGCCCGCCTCGACGAGGAAGGGTTCTGCTACATTGCCGACCGGGCGAAGGACATGATCATCCGTGGCGGCGAGAACATCTATTCCTCCGAAGTCGAGAACGTCCTCTACGACCACCCGGCGGTGACCGACGCGGCGCTGATCGGCATTCCGCACAAGACGCTGGGCGAAGAGCCCGCGGCGGTCGTCCACCTCGCTCCGGGAATGTCGGCGAGCGAGGAGGAACTGCGCGCCTGGGTCGCGGAGCGGCTGGCGAAGTTCAAGGTGCCGGTGCGCGTGGCCTTCGTGAAGGATACGCTGCCCCGCAACGCCAATGGCAAGATCCTCAAGAAGGATCTGGCGGCCTTCTTCGCATGAGCCGCCCCGCCGCCACCCGCAAGTTTGGCGAGAAACGCGAGGAAATCATTCATGCCGCTTCGGTGCTGATCAACGAGGTCGGGGTGCAGGCGACCACTCTGGCCGAGGTGGCGAAGGCGATCGGGCTCAATGCGACGAGCGTGACCTATTACTTTCCGCGCAAGGACCAGCTGGTCGTGGCGGTCTACGATCAGACCCTGACGCTGATGGAGGCGATGGCGGAGGAGGCGCTGGAGCAGGCCGATCCGGCCGCACGGCTGCGCCATTTCATCGCCGCACATATCGCGCTGCGCAAGCGCATCCGCGCCGGCGAACGCGGGCTTACCACTGCCCTGTCGGAAATCCGCACGCTCGAACCCGAAGTGCAGGAACCGCTGATGGCGCACTATTTGCGCGTCGTCGACATCGTCCGCCGCTTCTTCGGCGAGTGGCACAACAATGCGCAACGCGCGCTGTTTTCCGCTCGCGCGCACATATTGCTCGAGGCGATGATGTGGTGGCCGATCTGGTCGCTGCGCTATTCGGTGCTCGATTTCGACCGTATCGAAGAGCGCCTGTTCGACATCCTCGCCAATGGCCTGCCGGCCCGGCGTGGGGCCTTCGAACCGCAACAGCTTATCGGCAACTGGCGTACGCCCGATGCCGAGGAACCAGGCCAGATCGAGGCCTTCCTGCGCGCCGCGACGGTGATGATCAACCGGCTCGGCTATCGCGGCGCCTCGGTCAATCGCATCGCCGAGAGCCTCAACGTCACCAAGGGCAGCTTTTATCACCACCACCAGGCGAAGGACGATCTGGTGCTGGCCTGTTTCCAGCAGAGCTACGACCGCCTGTCATCGGCGCAGATCGCCGGACGCGAGATCGGCACCGATTACTGGACCCGCCTGTCGAGTGTGCTCGCCGAACTGGTAGACCTGCAGTTCTTCGATCCGACGCCGCTCCTGCGAACCACGGCGCTGCAAGCCCTCGATGCAGAGCACAAGGTCGATGTGGTAACGCGTTCGAACCGGCTCGCCCGGCGCTTTGCCGGCATGCTGATCGACGGGATCGCCGACGGATCGGTCCGTGCGATCGACCCGCTGGTCGCCGGGCAGGTGATCATGTCGACGGTCAATTCGGCCTATGAGGCGCGGCACTGGGCGGCGCGCTTCGATCCGCCGGGCGAGGCCATCCGGACCTATCTCTCGGCCATGTCCGAAGGGCTGCTCGCGCCGTCAGGCTGAACCGCGCGGTTCGCGCACGCGCCAAAGCATCAACGCGAGGCTGGCGAGCAGCGAGGCGAAGGCGGCGACGATCAGTGGGGCGTAACCCAGCGCCGCGATGCTCAGCCCCACCAGGACCGGCCCGATCGAGGACACACCGCCCTCGACCGTGGTGGTCAGCGCGAGCCGCATCGGGATGTCCTCGTGCTCGCCGAATTCGAGCACCAGTGTGACCGCGGCCATCATCCAGCCAGAGAAGCCGAAGCCGAGGAAGGCGAAGCTGGCGTAAAGCAGCCAGCCGTCGCCGAAGACCAGCAGCAGCATGCCCGCAAGGCTGCTGGCCAGCGCGCCGAGATAGACTGCGCGGAAGCCCATCCGGTCGCCGAGCGAGCCCCACACGAGGTTGGACATTGTGTCGGCGGCCAGGAAGGCGAGGCTGAGCGATCCGATCAGCGCGCCGTCGAGGCCCAGCCGGTCACCGACATAGAGCGTCCAGAAGGGCAGGCCGACCCGGGCGATCGCGGCAAGTCCGTGCGCGAAGAGGAAGGCTCGAAAATCGCGGTGCTGGAGCAATTCGCCGAACTGCCCGACCCGTTCGCGTAAGGGCATCACCGGACGCAATCGCGGCGCATCGGGTTCGCGGATGCCCAGCCGCAGCACGAACAGGCCGACCGAGGTCAGCAGGAAGGCGAGCAGGAAGGTCGTCGCATAGCCGTTGCCGAACCATTTCTGCTCGATGAAATAATGCCCCGCCACCCAGGCGAGCCCGGCGGCGATCAGTCCGCCGGCCATGTTGCGGATGCCCTGCAGCCGTCCGCGGCGGTCGATCGGGATGAGCTTCGCCATCAGCATCTGGAAGGCGACGCGCTGCGCCCCGCTGAAGAAGCCGAGCAGGAGGAAGCTGGCGAGCGTGACGACCAGCAGCGTGGTGCCCTCGAGCGTCCAGGCGGCGATCGCCAGCGCGAGCACCATCACCCGCATCATCGAGCCGACGGCGATCGCATAGGGCAGGATGCGCTTGCGGCTCTCGACCTGCGCGCCCGACAATATGGGCGAGACCGTTCCGCCCAGCTGCAGCAGCGCGGTGCCGAGCCCGACCGCGGCGGCGCTGCCGGTCAGCAGGTAGAGATAGGCGGGAATGATGGTCGGGGCATAGATCAGGCGGAAGCCCGTCATGCCGAAGACGCCATGCGTCAGATTGGTCGCGTAATTGCGCCGGAGGTTCGCCTCCATGAAGGCGCGATGGCGCCCCCAGACATCGCCGTCCGGGGGCCCCGCATCGTCCTCGCCCGATGAGGCGAGCGCTTCGCTCAATAGCTGCCGAGCTTGGCGAAACGGTCCTTGAGATAGCTCGACGAGCCCCAGGCCGCTTCGAGCACGCGGGCGCGCTTGAGGTAGAAGCCGACGTCGTATTCGTCGGTCATGCCGATGCCGCCGTGGAGCTGGATGCCCTGGTTGCTGATCGTGTGCAGCACGCGGTTGGCTTCCGCCTTGGCGATGGTCGCGGCGCGGGCGACGCCGAAGCCGCCATCGACCGCCTGCAGGCCCGCCTCGACTGCGCTGCGCATCTGCGCGAGGTCGGCGAAGAGGTCGGCCATGCGGTGTTGTAGCGCCTGGAAGGTGGCGAGCACCTGGTTGAACTGCACGCGCTGCTTCAGATAGTCGAGCGTGGTGTCGAAGACCTGCTGCGCCATGCCGAGCATCTCGGCCGCGGTCAGTACACGCGCGCGGTCGAGCACATCGTCGAGCAAGGACTCGCCGCCGCCTGCGAGCTTGTCCGCGGCAGCGCCGTCGAAGGCGATGTCGGCATGGCTGCGCTGGTCGGTCAGCTTGCGCGTGGTGAGCGTGACCCCGTCACCCTTCTCGACCAGATAGAGCCCGTCCTTGGCCGCGACGACGAACAGGTCCGCGCCATGTGCCTCGTGGACGAAGGCCTTCTTGCCGCTCAGCTTGCCGTCCGAGACGCTGGTCTCGATCACTGAGGGATCATGATGCGCGCCTTCGTCGACCGCGAGCGTGGCGACGGTCTCGCCGCTGGCCAGCCTGGGCAGCCACTTGGCCTTCTGTTCGTCGCTGCCGCCGAGGATGATCGCGCTCGCCGCGACGGTCGTGGCGACCAGCGGGCTGGCGGTCAGCGTCTTGCCGAGTTCCTCGATCACGAGGCCGGCCGACATGAAGCCGAAGTCCGACCCGCCGTGCTCTTCGGGCACGATCACCCCGGCCCAGCCCATTTCGGCCATCGTGGCATAGGCGGTCGTATCGTAGGCCTGCGGCTCGCCGGCCGCGCGGACCTTGCGGAATTCGGTGACCGGGCTCTCGTTGGTCGCCCATTCGCGCGCCATGTCGCGCAGCATTTCCTGTTCTTCGTTGAGAACTGCCATGTCTGAGTGCTCCCCTCTCTTACTGGTGGTCGAGCATGCCGAGCACGCGCTTGGCGATGATGTTGTTCTGGATTTCGGTCGATCCGCCATAGATCGTCGTGGCCTTGCCGAAGAGCCAGCCGCGCACGGCCTCGAGTTCGCCGTCGGTGAACTCCTTGCCTTCCCAGCCGAGGCCCTGCAGCCCGCGGATCTCGATCAGCAGCTCGCTGCGTTCCTGGCTCAGCTTGGTGCCGACCTTCTTCAGCACAGAGCTGATTTCGGAGACGCCGCCCTGCGCCTTGCTCTCCTCGACCGCGCGGCGCGCGGTGAGCAGGAAGCTGTTCCAGCGGATCTCGAAATCGGCGATCTTGTCGCGCAGCACCTTGTCGGCGAGTTCGCCATCGGCGTCGGTCGTGCCATATTTCTTGGCGATATCGCCGAGGCTCTGGCCCATCATGCTCGCCAGGCGTCCGCCGCCCGAGATATTGGTGCGCTCGTGCTGGAGCAGGCGCTTGCCGATGGTCCAGCCCTGGCCTTCCTCGCCGACGAGATTCTCCTTCGGCACCTTCACATCGGTGAAGAAGGTTTCGCAGAAGGGGCTGGTGCCACTGATCATGGTGATCGGGCGCACCTCCACTCCGGGCGCGTCCATGTCGATCAGCATGAAGCTGATGCCCTTGTGCTTGTCGCTCTTGTCGGTGCGGACGATGGCGAAGCACTTGTCGGCCCACTGGCCACCGCTGGTCCAGGTCTTCTGGCCATTGACGAGATAGTGGTCGCCCTTGTCCTCGGCGAAGGTCTGCAGATTGGCGAGGTCGGAGCCGGCATTAGGTTCCGAATAGCCCTGGCACCAGCGGATCTCGCCGCGGCAGATCGGCGGGATGTGCTCGTTCTTCTGCTCTTCGCTGCCGTATTCGAGCAGCGTCGGGCCGAACATCATCACACCCATGCCGCCGATCGGATTGTAGGCGCCCGCCTTGGCGAATTCCTGCTCGATGATCCGGGCTTGCGCCTTGGTCAGCCCGCCGCCGCCATATTGTTTGGGCCATGTCGGCGTTCCCCAGCCGCGCTCGCCCACCGCCTCGCGCCAGGCCTTCTGCGCCGGCGTTTCATTGGTCGGCCCGTCGACGCCGGCAAGGGCGCTACCCTTGTTCTTGAGCTCGGTGGGGAAATGGTCGGCGAGGAATTGCTGTACTTCGGTGCGGAATGCATCCTCGTCCGCCCGGACATCGGGTTCTAGCTGGGTTGCCATGGGCCTCTCCTTAAAGTCATTCGGGTCCTAGCGGCTGGCGCCGCTTACGGGATTGTTACTCTGCACGCGGGCGTTCGCCTCCGCCTCGCGGGCGCGCAGCTTCTCGACATTCTCCAGGTGCTTCGCTTCGGTAATGGGATAGAACCACAGGACAAGGCAGCCAATCCCCCACAGCGCCATCACCATGGGTACGTAATGCGCGATCAGGCTGTCGGTCATCGCGCGGGTCACCGCCTCGGGCTTGAGGCCGACCGGGAAGCGCGAGGTTTCGAGCACGATACCTGCCGCGAGGATGCCCAGACCGGCCGCGCATTGCACGGCGAAGCTGTTCGCCGCGAAATAGATTCCGGCATTGTGGCGGCCCGATTTGACCGCGTCGTCCTCGACCACGTCGGCGAGCATCGACGAGGTCGTCATCAGGCTGATCGCCACCATCGCGCCATAGATCGCGTTGATGACCAGCAGGGTCGGCACGAGCAGAGGATGGCCGGGTTCGAAGAACAGGTCGAGATAGGTGAGCCACAAGGGGGCCGTGCCGAGCGTGACGCCGAAGAAGGCCATGAACATCGCCGACCTGCGCTTGCCCCACCAACGGGTGAAGCGCGGCGCGAGGGGGAGGGCGATGCATACCGCGAGGAACCCGTCGAGCGTAAGCAGTGCGAGCTCGAGCGCGGTGAGACGATAGACATAGGTCCCGAAATAGAGCGAGGTCGCCCCGTAGAGCCCGATCGCGGTCCATTTGAGTACCGAGAATCCGAACAGCGTCAGGAAGGCGCGATGGGTGAAGGCGGCACCCATCTCCTTCAGGTGGGTGAGCACACCTGCCGCCTCTTCGCGCTCTTCCGTCTGACGCAAATGCGGAATTCGGCTGGCAGTGCCGAAGCCGCAGATGAGGATCGTAACGAGGATCACCGCTGCCGCACTGAGGGCGAAGGGTGTGTAGCCCGCCGGGTTCAGCTGGCCTTGCGGATATTCGGGCGTCGCGCGGAAGAATACCGACAGCGCGAAAGCGGCGAAGGCGAAGGTGCCGGCATAGCCGAACCAATATCTCAGGCCGTAGATCCGGGTGCGCTCGGTATAGTCCTGCGTCAGCTCGGTCCCCATTGCGTTGGCAGGCACCTGGTAGGTGCTGATGCAGGCGCGGGTGAGCGAAGCGAAGGCGAAGATCCAGATGCCCATCTGGAAGTCGGTGAGGCCGGAGGGCGGAAACCAGGTCAGCGCGAAGCACACGGCGGTCGGGATCGCAGCGCCGACAATGTAGGGATGGCGCCTGCCCCAGCGCGAACGGGTGAGGTCCGATATCCGGCCGATCAGCGGGTCGACCACCGCGTCCACCGCCAGCGTCAGCGCAATCGCGGTCGAAACGATTGCCGCAGGCACGCCGAGCACCTGGTTGAAATAGAGTAGCAGATAGGTGGAGAACGCCGCATTCTTGATCCCGTCGGCGATTGCGCCGGTGCCGTAGGCGATACGGGTTGCGGTGGAGAGCTTTGGCGGCGCATTCACAGGCAGGGGATCGGCGCGGTTCACCGCAGATGCTCCCGGCTGGGATACCCGATGTTCGGAAAAGCCGATCGCACGGCGATGATCGCATGCCGGGGCCAGTGTTGCACCCAGTCACCCTCCTCTCTTGCCCCATGCGTTCGGCCATTTTGGGGAATCGCATGCTCTGCGGGCGGTGGGTAGCATACCGCACAACCGAAAGTGGGCAAGCGCAAGCATGTCGACGTTACGGCATCGCGCTTTGCCCTTGACGCGGACGACCGCATTCGCCTCAAGCACGCGGATGAACGAGACATCCAAGCCCCAGATCCGCATGCGCAGCTGGCTGTTCGCGCCGGGCGACAGCGAGAAGAAGATGACCAAGGCCGCCGAGGGCGAGGCCGATATCGTCATCTTCGATCTCGAGGATTCGGTGGTCGAGAGCGGCAAGTCCGATGCCCGCACGGCGATCGCGCAAATCCTCCAGGGCAAGAGCGAGGCCGAACGTGCCCGGCTGTGGGTCCGTGTGAACCCGCTCGACGGGGCGTGGACCGCCGACGATCTGGCGGTAATCATGCCCGCACGGCCCGGCGGAATCATGCTGCCCAAATCGCGCGGACGCCATGACGTCGAGGAACTCGATCGCCAGATGACCGCCCTCGAAGTGGAGAACGGAATCGAGCCCGGCTCGACCCCGGTGATCGCGCTGGTGACCGAAACCGCGGCGGCGATGTTCACCACAGGGGACTATGGCGGGGCCCCGCGGCTGGCGGCAATGACCTGGGGCGCGGAGGACCTCGCGGATTCGATCGGCGCGCAGAGCAACAAGGATTTCGAAGGCGACTTCGCTTTCACCTACAAGCTCGCGCGCAGCCTGTGCCTGCTCGGCGCGGCAGCGGCCGAGGTCGTTCCGATCGAGACCATCGACACAAATTTCCGCGATCTCGAGGCGCTGCGCCACCGCGCGATCGACGTTCGCCGCCAGGGCTATCGGGGCATGCTCGCGATCCACCCGGCGCAGGTCCCCGTGATCAACGAGGCCTTCACGCCGAGCGAGGAAGAGATCGCCGAAGCGCGCGAGATCGTCGATCTGTTCGAGGCCAATCCCGGTGCGGGGACGATCGGCTGGAAGGGCGGCATGCTCGACCGACCGCATCTCTCCCGCGCGCACCAGTTGCTGGCGCAGGTCGAGGGCTAGCTCAGGCCGAGAGTTTCGCGACCTCCGCCAGTACCCGCTCGGCCCATTCGGGGCGGCAGATGAGCAGGTCGGGCATGTAGGTGTCGGCATTGTTGTAGATGAGCGGGCTGCCGTCGATGCGGCTGGCGTGCAGGCCGTGCGCCAGCGCGACGGCTGCGGGCGCGGCGCTGTCCCATTCGTACTGTCCACCCGTGTGGAGGTAGATTTCGGCTTCGCCGCGGACCACCGCCATGGATTTGGCGCCGGCCGAGCCCATACCGACCAGCTCGGCGCCGATCGCTTCGGAGACGGCGACCGCTTCGGCTGCCGGGCGCGTACGGCTGACAACCATGCGCGGCTTGGCGGCGCTCGCGCGCATGTCGATCGGTGCGTCGGTGCGCAGGACGACGCCGAGGCCAGGCAGGGCGACCGCACCGATCTCGGGCCTGCCGTTGACGCAGAGCGCGACATGCACCGCCCAGTCGGTCCGCGCCTCGCCATATTCGCGCGTGCCGTCGACCGGGTCGACGATCCACACGCGCTCCTTCGACAGGCGCTCGTCGGTATCCTTGCTTTCCTCGGACAGCAGGCCGTCCTCGGGCCGCTGTTCGCGCAGCGCGTGGACGAGGAACTGGTTGGCGGTCTGGTCGCCCGCCTTGCCTAGCGCCTTGCCTTCGAACATGCCGCTCTCGCGGACCTCGATCAGGATCCGGCCCGCCACGTCGGCGAGGTGGGCGGCGAGTTCGGCGTCGGTCATGCTGGTATTGTCCCCGGTGTCCAAATGCTTGGGGGTTCGCATGGCAGACCGCAGCCGCCTTGCGAACCCCCGAATTGTTGCAGGTGCGAAATCAGGCGGTGGCGGGCCTGCGCGCGTAGATGCCGAATGCCGCGATGATCGCATAGCAGACGATGGGGAGGATCAGCGCCGTGCCCAGGCTGCCGCTGGCGTCGGCCAGCATACCGGTGAGCAGCGGGATCACCGCACCGCCGAAGATCGCGATGTTGATGATCCCCGACCCGTCGGCTGCCTTGAGTCCGAGCTTTTCGCAGGCGAGCGAGAAGATCGTCGGGAACATGATCGAGTTCATCAGGCCGACCGCTAGCAGGCTGTAGGCTGAGACCGTGCCCGTGGTGTTGGTCGAGATCAGCACCAGCGAGATCGCGCCCAGCGCCACGCCCATCAGGACGAGCCCGGGGCTGACGAAGCGCAGCACCAGCGAGCCGATGATCCGGCCGACGAGGGCACCACCCCAGTACATCCAGATCATGTTGCCTGCCGCCTGTTCGCTCAGCCCCAAGACGCCTTCCTGCATCAGGTAGTTGACGATGAGCGAGCCGATGGCGACTTCGGCACCGACATAGAGGAAGATACAGGCCGCGCCGAAGGAGAAGCGCGTGCGGCTGAGCAGGCTGTTGCCCCACAGCCAGATCGCCGGGGCGGCCACCAGCAGGACGATGCCGGGGATTTCGCTGCCGTTGATGACCAGCCAGCCGCCGATCGCGATCAGCACGATCCCCGCGAGATAGCGCAGCGGGGTGGTCAGCGCGGCGCCCTCCATCGAGGTCGTGTCGTGCGGCAGCTTGTTGCGATTGATCCAGACCACCAGCGCGATCACGGCGAGCGCGACGGCCAGGCCGATATAGGTCGAGACGATCGCCGCGCTCTCGGCGGTGCGATAGGCGTCGAGTTCGGCACCCGAAAGTTCGGCGGCGGAGACGCCAGCGATGCTGCCAAGGATCAAGGCCGAGCCGACGCGCGGGAAAACGGTCGTGCCGAGGCTGTTGAACGCCTGCGCGAAGGTCAGTCGACTGTGGACAGTCTTCTGTGGACCGAGCAGGCTGATCAGCGGGTTGGTCACGACCTGGACGATCACCACGCCGCTGGCGAGGATGAACAGTGCGCCGAGGAACAGGCCGTAGGTCGCCGTCTGGCTCGCCGGGATGAACAGCAGGCAGCCCGCCATCATGGTCAAAAGGCCGGCCACTGCGCCGCGCATGTATCCGATCTTCTTGACCAGTTGCGCGCCGGGAATGCCGATCAGCAGGTAGGCGGTAAAGAAGCAGAACTGCACCAGCATCGCCTGCGTGTAGTTGAGCGTGAACAGCTCCTTCAGCTTGGGCAGGATCACGTCGTTGAGCGAGGTGATGCCGCCGAAGATGAAGAACAGCGCGAAAACGAAATATTGCAGACCCGGCGCATTCACATGGGTGCCTTCGTCCTCGACCGGATAAGGATCGGTGCTCGTCGCAACATCGGGTGCGAGTGCCATGTCAGAATTCCTCCCTGGAGCCGGTGCGATTTATGGGTGCCCGGGCCGTATTTCTTTGTGCGTCGTGTGACACGCCATAACCGCGTCACAAGACGAATACGAATGCATTCGTTCAGAACGAGCAGGCGGTGCCCTCTGGCACGTCCTCGCGCGTTACGCTGGAAATCCGGAAACTTATGTCGCCTTCTGTCTCGAAGCGGATGCGCTGGCCCAGACCCGGCGCGCAGGCCTCGGTGATCAGCATCTCGCGCCAACCTTTGCCGTGGGCGAGCGCGAACTTGTCGGTCAGGTCCACCACGGCGTCCTCGCCGACCCGCAGGGCGATCGGCGCCGTCGGTCGCGTCATCACCTCGTAGGCGATACGATAGGCGCCGCCGCTGTCGCGATCCTGCGCGAGGCCGAAGCGCGATCCGGCACGCATCGAAACCTCGCGCGCGTCCTCCTGCGCATTCCGGTCCACGCTGCGAACGCTCACGCCAGCATCGGTGATGTCGCCGCGCATCTGCGCGAGCAGCTCGCCTTCGCCGGTGATGTTGGGCTTGGTGACGAAAGCGATTGCGCCATCGGCGAGCCGCCCGGATTCGAACAGTGCGCGCGAGGGTCCTTCGAGCAGCGGGGCGCAGGTCTCGTCGAGCTGCGGCGTGGCGGACGTATCCTCGAGCGAGCGGCCGTATCCGACGGGGAAGAGCGCACCCTGCGGACCGTTCAACGGGCCGAAGTCGCAGGTCGCAGGCCAGCTGAAACCGAGCTTGCCGGTCGCGGGCCGCGCGCCGGTCAGCGCGTCGGCGATCCCTTCGCCCTCGCTACCCGGCAGCCACGAGGCGACGAAGGCATCGGCGGCGTTGAGTTCGCGATTGACCCACATCGGCCGGCCCGAAAGGAACACGGCGACGGTCGGGATTCCCTCAACCTTGAACTTGCGCAGCAGGTCGAGCCCTTCCTCGTCGGTGAAGCCGAGATGCTTCCGGTCGCCGGCGAATTCGGCATAGGGCTTTTCGCCGAAGACGACGATCGCGACGTCGGGCTTCTCGCCATAGCTGCCGTCGGCCGAGAGCGTCGCCTTGCCGCCGCTTTCCTCGGTCGCCGCCTTGAGGCCGCTCCAGATCGAGGTCGCCCCCGGGAAATAGCTGTTGTCGAGGTCGCCGCCGCCCTGCCAGGTCAGCGTCCAGCCGCCCGATGCCTGCGCGATGTCGTCGGCGGCAGTGCCCGCGACGAGGATGTTCGCGCCTGCCTGCAGCGGCAGGACACCGTTGTTCTTGAGCAGCACCTGCGATTTCGCCACCGCCTCGCGCGCGATCGCGCGATGCTCGGGCGAACCGAGCAGTTCAAGCTGGCCGGCATTGGGGCGATCGGAAGGCTTCACGGCGCCGTCAAGCAGCCCGGCTCGCAGCTTGACGCGCAGGATGCGAGTGACGGCCTCGTCGAGCGTTGCCATCGGGATCGTTCCGTCTTCGACCTGCCCGACCAGTGTTTCGAGCAGGCCCTTCCAGTCGTCGGGCACCATGTAGATGTCGAGCCCGGCGAGCAGCGATTGCGGGCAATCGGTATTGGTGCAGCCGGCCACCTGGCCGTGTCCGTTCCAGTCGCCCACGACGAGGCCGTCGAAGCCCAGTTCGCCGCGCAGCACGTCGGTCAGCAGTGACTTGTTGCCGTGCATCTTCTTGCCGTTGATCGAATTGAAGCTGGCCATGATGGCCTCGACACCGGCGCCGATCGCGGCGGGGTAGGGGGCGGCGTGGATTGTCTTCAGCGCCTCGATATCGCCGGTGACCTCGCCCTGGTCGACGCCCTGGTCGGTGCCACCGTCGCCGAAGAAATGCTTGGCGGTGGCGATGACATGGCCGGCGCCGAGGCGGTCGGGATCGCCCTTGCGGCCCTGGAGCCCTTCGACCAGCGCCGCGCCCAGCGGAGCGACGATCCGCGGATCTTCCGAATAGCTCTCGTAGGTCCGGCCCCAGCGGTCGTCCTGCGCGACCGCAACCGTGGGCGAGAAATTCCAGTCGATCCCGGTCACTTCGATCTCGACCGCGGTCGCTTCGCCGATCCGGCGGACCAAGTCGGCATCGCGCGTCGCGCCGAGCGCGATGTTGTGCGGGAAGATGGTCGCGCCAACGACATTGGTGTGGCCGTGGACGGCATCGGTGCCCCACATGGTCGGGATCGCCGGCTCGTCGCCGGGGAGCGGCTTGACCGAGGCGAGATACATTTCGTCGGCCAGCCGCAGCCACTCGCTCGCGGGCGCGTATTCGTCGCCATAGGGGCCGCCGTTGCCGCCGTTGAGATAGCTCCCGAAGCGGTAGCGTTCCATGTCGGCGGCGGTGAAGGAATTGATCTGCGGCTGGATCAGCTGCGCGACCTTGCGCTCGAGGCTCATGCGCGAAATGAGATCGGCGACGCGCGCATCCTCGGTGGACTGCGGCGCCTGCACCGCCGGCGCATCCCGCAATTCGGCCGGGGCCGTGGTACACCCGGCAAGGCAGATGGCCGCAGCCGTCGACGTCAGAAACGCTTTCATTCCAATAATCCCCTCAGCGTCCCCGATTTGAATGAGAACGTTATCAATCGTGAGGGGTGCCATGCAATCGGAGGAAAATCAAGCGGTGGATCAACGCTCTTGCTTGTTGCCGTCGCACCCGGCGTAGGGCGGAGGGGGGCGCCGCAGGAAATCGGGCACCGGATGCGGCTCGGATGTGCTCAGTTCTTGCGTTCGCTCGGCGCCCGCGCGGTCGAGCCGCGGACGATCAATTCGCCTTCGACCACCACCGGTGCCTCCGGAATACCGTTGTTGCGCAGGTCGATGAGCAGTTCGACCGCGCGCGCCGCGGTCCGCGCGATGGGCTGGTCGAGCGCGGTAAGGGCGGGGGTGCAGAAGCGCACCACGGGCGTATTGTCGAAGCTGACGATCGAAAGATCCTGCGGCACGCGAAGGCCCCGCTCCTTGGCCACGTCGAGCGTCGCGAGCGCCATCTGGTCGCTGCTGGCGATGATCGCGGTCGGCGGCGTGGCCCGGTCGAGCAGGGCGCGGGCCGCGGGCAGCCCGCTCTCGAAGCTGAAATCCCCCTTTTCGAGCAGGCCCTCGCAATCGAGCTCGGCATTCTCCATCGCTTCGCGCCATCCGTCGACGCGCCAGCCGGCAAGGCTGTATTCGTCGGGACCGGCGATGAAGCCGATCCGCGTGTGGCCGAGTTCGATGAGATGGTCGGTCGCCTTGCCCGCCAGCAATTCGTCGCCCATCGTCATGCGGATGCCGGGGCCTTCCTCGGTCGAACCGATCCGCGCGAAGGGGATGCCGCTTTCGGCGAGGAAGCCGGTGATCTGCGGGTTTTCCGAATGCGGCGGGGTCACGATGACGCCGTCGGGCTGCAGCGCGGCGATCGCCGCGCCGAGCTCGCGTTCGACATGGTCGCTATGCGTGTCGACCAGTTCGAAGATCATGCGATAGCCGCGCTCCGCCGCGGTCAGCATCCCGCCGAGCAGCATCTGGTCGACCCAGTCGCGCCCATCGCGCGCCTGCCAGTCGGCAATCGTGCGGTCGCGGTCGTTGATCGCGAGGATCAGGTAGGAGCGCGAACCGCTCATCCGCCGGGCCGCGATCGAGGGGACGTAGCCGAGCTTGTCGATGCTCGCCTGGACCTTGGCCTTCATTGCCGGCCGCACATTGGGCTCGTTGTTGATCACGCGGCTGACCGTCTGCAGGGAAACCCCCGCATCGGCTGCAACATGCTTGATGGTGACTGACTGGCGCCGCCGTCCCATGAGTGTGACTAATCCCCCGTACTACCCGTTTCGCTAATAGGAACCTGCCGAGCTGAGAACCCCGGCCTATGCGGCCTGCGCCGCTTTTGCCCCGCAATATTGCGCCACATAGGCGTGGTGGTCGGGCAGGCTCGCCACCGTTCGCGCAACATTCTCGCGCAGTGTCTTGAGGAACAGCGCGAGCTCGTCGTCGCTCATCTTCTTGGCCACCGGGTGGAAGGCGCGCGGCATGATACCCTGGCCAAGCATGACCTGGACCCAGCTGTTCTCGACGAAGAGTTCCTCGTTCTTGCGGAACACCCGCCCGGTCTCGCGGAACAGCTCGATCTTCTGGGTCAGGCTGTCGGGTATGTCCATCGTCGCGCACTGGCGCCAGAACGGGCTGTCGCTCCGTTCGGTGGCCTTGTAGTGCAGGATCAGGAAGTCGCGCACCTGGACCATGTCGGTCAGCTGCTGGTCGTTGAATTCGGCCACGTCGCGCTCGCTGACCTCGCCCGCGGGCATCATCCTGAGCAGCCGGATAACGGCGCGCTGGATCAGGTGGATGCTGGTCGATTCGAGCGGCTCGAGGAAGCCCGACGACAGCCCGATGGCGATACAGTTGCGGTGCCACTGCTTGCGCCGCGCGCCGGTGGTGAAGGGGATCGCGCGCGGCTCGCTGATCGGCTTGCCTTCGAGCGTCGACATCAGCCGATCCTGCGCCGCATCCTTCGACAGGTAGCGGCTGCAATAGACGATGCCGTTCCCGCCGCGATGCTGCAGCGGGATCCGCCATTGCCAGCCCGCATCATGCGCGATGGCGCGGGTATAGGGGAGGGGCGGCCCGGCCAGCTCGGTCTGCACCGCGATCGCGCTGTCGCAGGGCAGATGGTGCGTCCAGTCGTCGTAACCGACGTGCAGCGCGCCCTCGATCAGCAGCGCGCGAAAGCCCGTGCAGTCGACGAACAAATCGCCTTCGAGCCGCTGGCCGTCCTCGAGCCGGATCGCGGCGATATTGCCCTTCTCGGCATCGAGTTCGACCTGCGCGATCTTGCCTTCGACGCGGGTGGCACCCGCCGCCTCGGCGATCCTTCGCAGGAAGGTGGCATAGGCGGTGGCGTTGAGATGGAAGGCGTAGTTCAGCCGGTTCTCGGGCAGGTGCGCGAACTTGCCGGCATAGGCGGCGAGCAGTTCGAGGCAATAGTCGTCATAGCTCTGCGTGTGGCCCCTCTGCAGGCCTTCGCCCCAGAAATGCTGGAAGCCGGCCGACCAGTGATCGCGCCCGGTCGAACCGAAGGAATGGAAGTATTTCTCGCCTTCGACCTTCCAGTTCTCGAACTCGATACCGAGCTTGAAGGTCGCCTGCGTCTCGCGCATGAACTCGGCTTCGTTGATGCCGAGCAGCTTGTTGAAGGCGATCAGCGGCGGGATCGTCGCCTCGCCCACGCCGACCGTGCCGATCGCGTCGCTTTCGACCAGCGTCAGCTCGATCGCGTCGCCCATGGTCTTGGCCAGTGCGGCGGCGGCCATCCAGCCGGCGGTGCCGCCGCCCGCCACCACGATCCTGCGGGGCTTGTAGTCGCTACTCATCGGTTCAGTGTCCTCAGGAGGAAGGCGCGGAGCTGGCCCGCGGTCTTGGCCGTCAGTGGGGCGAGCACGCCGCGCGCCTGCTCGGGAATGTGCTCGGCGACGCCGGGCGGGTTTTCGAACACATAGTGATCGAACAGCTTGCGCCACAGCGCGCGCTCCTCGGCGGGCAGGTCGCGGATCGCCAGGATGGCGTGGTTGAGCGCCTCCTGCGGCTGACCGAGAAAGGCGGGCGTGTCGCGCCACCAGTAGTTCACCAGCACGTTGAAGGCGGACAGCCCCTCCACATGGTGCCACCACATCGACGGGATATAGACCGCATCGCCTGGTTCGAGTTCGACCACCTGCGCATGGTCGAGCGCCTCGGCGAAGCGGGGATAGGTTTCGAAATCGGGCTCGTGGAAATCGACCATGCTGACCGCACGGCCCGCCGGGGTGTTTTCGAGCGGGCCGATATAGAGGTTTTCGAACTGCTCGGGCGGGAAGATGGTGAAGCGCCGCCGGCCCACCGCGCAGCAGGCGAGGTTGCGCGGGAAATCATTGTGCGCGGCGACGCGGGTCGAAGTGCCGATCCAGATGCTCTGGAGCGGATCGCGATCGCCGACTGGAGAGGGGTTGTCTTCGACGAGCCCGTCGAAGAACAGCTTCATGTCGACCGAGGTGAGATAGATCGCCGGGGCATCGGCGCGACCTTCGTTGTCGTCGAAGCCGCGGAAGATGTCGCCCAGCTTGCCGCGCGCTTCGCGGAAATTCATCCCGAAATCGTCGTCGTAGAACAGCCGCCCGTCGCGACCGGGCTGGCCGATGGTGACGGTGAAGGGCACCGGCCGCGATCGCTCGAGCAAATATTGCCGCGCGGCACGCGGGGATTCGAGCCCCGCCCGGACCAGCGGCCAGTCCTTGACGAGGCCGCGCACGACGAAGGGCTGCGGATGGCCGTCGAGCACGTCCGACAGGGCAGCCGCATCGGCCACATCGCGCACTTCCACCTGCTTCATCTGCGCGAAGATCGAGGGATCGGCTTCAGCCACGGCTCTCCTTCGCATCCTTGCGTTCGACGAGGGTGGAAAGGTTCGACAACGAGGCGACGGCCATGAAGATCGGCAGCAGGTGACCCTCGGCATGGAGCGCGCCGAGCGCGTCGCCGTCGAGCGCGCGCAGCTTGTCCTCGTCGATCATGTGGAAGCCGACCAGCGAATGCTTCGAGCCGTTCGACAGCGGCACTTCGAAGGTAAAGGGTTCGAGCAGTTCGTAGCGTGCCAGCGCTTCGTAGAAATCGGCGCTGGCCTGATACCCGGCATGGAGCACGCCGAGCTTGCCCGAGATATCCTCGAGGAAGGGCGTCGCCTTGCCGGTCTCGTCGAACAGCAGCGTGCCTTCGCCATCATTGGCGACACGCGGATGGTCCATGTCGATATGGACCTGGCCTTCGCTTTCGCCGCCGGGCGCCTGGCCGACGAGGAAGGGCTGGACCGCGATCGAGAGCGGACGGTAGCGCGCGGTCCATTCATTACCGTCGAGGAACAGGTTCTCGCCATTCTCGAAGCCGAACAGGGCGAGCGCGGTGAACTTGCCGCTCTCGTTGTCGCGCCGGAATACGATCGGATAATGCGCCTGCAACTGCCGGAACTCGTCGGGCACGACCAGCGCCGCCATGGCGGCGTCGCCGAATTGCGCACCGGCACCGGTATGGACCCGCAATTGCGCGTGATCGGCGGTGTTGAGGATCTGGTGATTGCTCATTGTCAGGCGTTTTCTCCTTGCGCGGCGCGGCTGTGGGCGCTCGCGATCAATGCATCGAGATAGGTTCGGTTGGAAGGCAGCGCGGCGGCGAGGGCGCGGCTGCGTTCGGCGATCTCGGCCAGCCGCTTGGCGGCGCCATCGGACGCTGCGCCGTTGCATTCGGCGGGGAGCGGAAAGCCCATGCCGTAGAGGACATATTGCTGGCTGGCGGCGGAGAAGATCTCGTCCACCTGGGGGAAGTCGGCTGGCGCGGGCGGATGGTCGCGCCAAAGTTCGAGCTGCGCCGCCAGCGAGGCGGGTACACTCGCCGCACCGCGCTGCGCCCGCCAATAGGGTTCCTCGCGCCGGCTGAGGACGTAATGCAGCTTGAGGAAATCGACGATCCGGTCCCAGCGATAGCGGAACAGCGCGTTGAAGCGGTCGGCAAGATGCGGAAGCGCGGCGCGGCTGTGCGGGTAGCCATCGGCAAGCGCCTTGGCCGACAGTTCGATCAGCACGATGGCCGAGGCTTCGAGCGGCTCGATGAAGCCGGCCGAAAGCCCGACGGAGAGGCAATTGCCCTCCCAGAACCTTTCCCGATGCCCGGTCGCGAATTGCAGCTTGCGCGGGGCGAGAGCGGCCATATCGGCACCCGGGACCTGCGCGGCGACGTAATCGGCGAGCACTTGCTCGGCCCCGGCGTCGTCGAGGAAGCGCGAGGAATAGACGCAGCCGATCCCGCGACGCGTGGGCAGCGCGATGTCCCACAGCCAGCCCGCCTCGTGTGCGGTGCCGATGGTCTGCGAGGCGATCGCGCTACCGGGCTCGACCGGTATCTGCACCGCGAGCGCGCGGTCGTTGAACGAAACGTCGGAGCGATCGACCCAGCCGACACCCAGTTCCCCGGAGATCAACCGCGCCGCCATGCCGGTGCAATCGACGAAGAAGTCGCCGGCAAGCGGCTCCGCGTCCCGCAGGTCTAGCTGCGTCAGCAGGCCGTCCACATCGCGTTCCACGCCGGTCACTTGGGCGTGCACATGCTTCACGCCGAGCCTGTCAACCGCATGGCCCGCCAGCAGCGCGGCGAGCTTGCCCGCGTCGAGGTGGTAGCCGTAGTTCAATGCCCCGGCATAGGCGGGCATGGCGCGTTGGCGCGGGGCGAGGTCGCGCTCGCAGATCGCGGCCTGCGGGCTGACAGCCGCGGCGAAGGAGGTGCCGTCGCCGCGCTGGGCCCAGGCGCCGAGCACCTCCGCCATCGGTCCTGCGACCGGCGGGGTGAAGGGGTGGTAATAGCTGTCGGAGGGCGCGCCATCGACCCAGCCGTCGAAGCGCGAGCCCTGCTTGAAGGACGCATCGCAGGCCTCGAGGAAGTCTGCCTCGTCGATCCCGATGGTGGCGAGCGTATCGCGCAGCGTCGGCCAACTGCCTTCGCCGACGCCGATCGTCGGGATGTCGGGGGCCTCGACCAGCGTCACATCCAGTTCGGGTCGGCGCGCCGCGAGCACGCAGGCGGTCAGCCAGCCCGCCGTGCCGCCGCCCACGATCACCAGCCTGTTGAATTCGCCAGCCATTATCCCCGGTCCCATACCCTCTCTACGCACGCGAGACAAAAAAGAGAGCCGCACTGCCCGGGCAGCGCGGCTCTCTCTGTCGCGTGGCGGGGGCCGCCGCAGCGGCCCCTGCCATGTCAGAAGGAGAAGCGAACGCCCGCCGCGTAGCGCGGAGCACCGCGGTACGAGAAGAAGGTCGTGTTGTCTCCGCGGCGATGTCCCTTGAGGTTCTCGCCGGTGAGGTTGATGCCCTCGGCGAAGACGGTCAGCCCCATGTCGAACTCGTACGAGATGCTGGCGTCGATCTGCCAGTATTCGTCGCGATAGAACGGGTTGTTGCCGTAACCTGCGAGGTATTCGTCACGCCAGTTCCACGCGGCGCGGGCCTGGAGGCCGCCCTTGTCGTAGAACAGCACCGCATTGGCGCTGTCGGACAGGCCGACCAGCGCGAACTGGGTTGCCGTATAGGGCAGCGTGTTGTCGTAGGTCGCGTCACCGTTGACGATGGTGTAGTTCAGGATGACGCCGAAGCCGGTATCCCAGAAGTTGTGCTGGAGAGCGAACTCCCAGCCCTGGATCGTGCCGGTCTGGTCGTTGTTGATCGGCGTGGTCAGCTGGAACGGGACCAGGGCATCCTCGGGCAGGCCGACAATGCCGAACTGGCCGTTGCCCAGGTCGACCACCGTGTCGGGATAGTTGGCGATGATGTACGCCCGGATATCGTCGAGCGGGGCATCCTGACCCAGTGCCGCCCGTGCCGCATCGGCCCGCGGACCGTTGTACGGATCGTAAAGCGGATTGGTGAAGGGCGTCTCGTTGCCGTCGACCACGACGGTGGACGTCACGCTGCCGATGAAGTTCTTCACGTTCTTGCGGAAGTAGCCGACCGACAGATAGCTCTCCGGACCGTAGTACCATTCCGCCGAAACGTCGAAGTTCTCCGACTTGTACGGCAGCAGGCCGGGGTTACCCTGGTTGGCGGTGCCGCCACCGACACGGAAGAGCGCGTCGAAGGTGCGTCCGCCCTGCAGCTGGGCATAGGTCGGGCGCGCGATCGTGTGGCTGTAGGACGCACGGACGATGACGTCGTTCACCGGCTCGACCTTGAGGTCGATATTCGGCAGCCAGAAGTCGTAGTCTCCCTTCTGGCGAGCGAAGGCACCCGGCGCATAGGTCAGGTTGAATTCGTTCGCCGCGACCCACTGGGTGCCGGTCGGGATCGGAACCAGCGCGCTCGAATCCACCGTGGTGGTTTCGTAGCGAAGGCCCGTGATCAGGCTCGCTTCGCCAGCACCGAGATCGAAGCCGAAGGTCGCTTCCATATAGGGAGCGAGCGTCTTTTCCGTGATGCGGCGATCGGTGTCCTGGACTGCGAGACAGGTTCCGGAGATCGAGGTGCCCGTGGCCGGGTTCGAACAGATACCGAACTGGTCCTCCAGCAGCGTGACCATCCGCTCGAGGTCGAAACCGTAGAAGCTCTGGATGATGTCGGGATTATCCACGCCTTCCATGCCGCGGAACGCTTCGGTGATGCTGATGGGATAGAAGATGTCGTCGGGGATGTCGGCCGCCGTACCCACGCCGCCCCAGGTATCGTTCTGGATGAAGCCGTAGGCCGATTTCACCTTGTTTTCCGTATAGGCCACACCGAAATCGAGGCTTTCGAGGAAGCCGAGGTCGGCCTCCCAGTGGCCGCTCAGTTGCGCCTGCTCGATATCGTCGCGGAAGTAGGCGTTGCGGAACGAGTTGCCGGTGGCGAAGCGTTGCGCGGGATCGTTCGAATCGAACCCGGGCGCGTTCACGTAAGAAATCACCGGCAGGTAGGTCGTGTAATCGATCTTCTGTTCCTGCAGGCCGTAGACCGCAGTGCCGACCGACATGCTCGAGCCGTACTGGTTGGTCGGCTTCGATTCGGCGCTCGAATTGTGGTAGTCGAAGACCCAGGTCAGGTCGCCCGGGGCTTCCCATTCGAGGTTGAAGCCGAGCGACTTGTTGATCGACCGGTTGGCGGTCAGCGAGCCGCTGTAGGAGAGGTCCGAGGGGGCGCCGCCGAAGTTTTCCGAATAGAAGTTCGGCGAAGTGACCGGACCGTCGGTGTAGGAGCTGGCGGTGGTCACGTGGTTGAACCAGATGCCGACCGAGCTCTGGCGCGCTTCGACGGTGTTCTGCGAGAAGGTGTAGTCCACCGTCGCGGTCAGGCCGTCGACGACTTCGTACTGGAGCACGGCCTGGCCGTTGATGCGCTCGCGCGAGACGTCGGTGATGTTGTACGAACCGTTCTGCGGAACGGCGTAGACGTCATCGGCGCCCGGGCGGTTTTCCTGGAGGTTGTAGTTGCCGCGCCAGTCGTTGTTCGGATCGCAGGGGATCGCGCCCCATTCGTTCTCGAAGCCCGAACCGCAGCCGAGGTAGCCGTCGCGGAACTCGCTGAAGAACTGGTTGAAGCTGGAATTGCGCTTCTGGTAGCTGCCGGTCAGCGCGATGCCGATGCGGTCGTCCATGAAGGTGGACGAAAGGATGCCCGAGACTTCGGGTGTGATGTCGACATCGCCGTTCTGCGAATCGTCATAGACGCCCTTGATGCCGATGCTGCCCTTGAAGCCCGGATCGTCGAGCGGGCGCGGCGTGCGGATGTTGATGGTCGAACCGATCCCGCCCGAGGGGATCGTGGCGCGGCCGGTCTTGTAGACCTCGACCGCTGCGACCGCTTCCGAAGCGAGATTGCCGAAGTCGAACGAGCGCGAGGAGGGCGCGCTGGCGCCGTCGCCGAGCGTCGAGGTCGGCATCTGGCGGCCATTGAGCGTGACGAGGTTGTAGTCGGCGCCGAAACCGCGAACGGTCACATTGGTGCCTTCGCCGTTGGTGCGCTCGATCGAGACGCCGGTGATGCGCTGGAGCGATTCCGCAAGGTTGGTGTCGGGGAACTTGCCGATGTCTTCGGACGAGATCGCATCGACGACACCCTGGCCTTCGCGCTTGATGTTCATCGATTCACGCAGACTGGCGCGGATACCCGAAACGACGATCACATTGCCGTCGTCCTGGAGGACCTCTTCGGCTGCTTCCTCGTTCGCCGTCGCGTCCTGCGCCATCGCGGCCGTGGCCGTTGCGCCCATGGCAACGACCGACGCGCCCGCCATGAATTTGATGAGCGAAGGCTTGCTCTTCCACTTCATTGGTGATTCTCCTCCCAGAGACATGCACTTAGTGCGCATGACAATCCAAATGTGAACGTTCACCTATTTGATAACGTTCACTTGGTCAATCGAGCGAGCGCAGGATTCGTCACAAAAATGCACGTGTGTGGCAAGAATGTTGCGATTTTTGCGTCAAGGCGATGGCTGGCGAACGCGCGGGCAAACCGGCACGGTTGCCCAAACGGCGGCGCATGACTAGCTGGAGCGACGATGTTCGACCCCCATGCTTTTCGCGACGCGCTCGGCAGCTTTGTCACCGGCGTCACCATCGTGACCGCGCGCGACGCGGCGGGGCGCCCCTTCGGACTGACCGCGAACAGCTTCAACTCGGTCAGCCTCGACCCGCCGATGGTGCTGTGGAGCCTCTCGCTGCAGTCGGGCTCGCTGCCGGTGTTCCGCGATGCAGAGGCCTGGGCGGTGCATGTCCTGGCGGCGAACCAGCAATCGATGTCGGATCGCTTCGCGCGCGCCGGGGCGGACAAGTTCGCCGAACTCGACGACGTCGACGGGCCCGAGGGTGCACCGCTGATTCCCGGCTATGCCGCGCGCTTCGGCTGCACCGCGCGCTTCGAATACGAGGGCGGGGACCATGCCATTTTCCTCGGCGAGGTCACCGATTTCGACCGCCGCGAGGTCGAACCGCTGATCTACCACGGCGGCCGCTACGGCAGGATCATGCGCAGCCCGACGGGCGAGGACCTGGAGCGCGAAGGACTGGCAGAACGCACCGGTTCGGCGCTTTCCCTTACGGCGAGCGGGGCCGAACTGCTCGCCGCGCTCGAGAGCGTGGCGAAGCGCTAGACTCGGCGCCCACGGGCCGATACCCGTTGCGAAAAGCAACTAGGGAGAGGCCAGGCATGAAGACCCGTATCACCGAAATGTTCGGTATCGAGCATCCGATCATCCAGGGCGGCATGCATTATGTCGGCTTCGCGGAAATGGCGGCGGCGGTCTCCAATGCCGGCGGCCTCGGCATCATCACCGGCCTCACCCTCGGCACGCCCGAAAAGCTCGCCGACGAGATCGCCAGGTGCAAGGACATGACCGACAAGCCCTTCGGCGTGAACCTGACCTTCCTGCCCAGCGTCAACGCGCCCGATTATCCGGGGTTGGTGCGCGTGATCATCGAAGGCGGCGTCAAGGCGGTGGAGACCGCGGGCAACAACCCGCAGGCCGTGCTGCCCTATCTCAAGGATGCCGGGATCAAGGTGATCCACAAATGCACCAGCGTGCGCCACAGCCTCAAGGCGCAGTCGATCGGCTGCGACGCGGTCAGCGTCGACGGCTTCGAATGCGGCGGCCATCCGGGCGAGGACGATGTCCCCAACATGATCCTGCTGCCGCGCGCGGCGGACGAGCTCGAGATCCCATTCGTCGCCAGCGGCGGTCAGGCCGACGCCCGCAGCCTCGTCGCCAGCCTCGCGATGGGCGCCGACGGCATGAACATGGGCACGCGCTTCATCGCCACCAAGGAAGCGCCGGTGCACGAGAACGTGAAGAAGGCGATCGTCGCGGCAAGCGAACTCGATACCCGCCTCGTCATGCGCCCACTGCGCAACACCGAGCGCGTCATGACCAACGACGCGGTCGAACGCCTGCTCGAAAAGGAGCGAAAGCTCGGCCCCGACCTCAAGTTCGAGGACATCATCGAGGAAGTCGCGGGCGTCTACCCGCGGATCATGACCGAGGGCGAGATGGATGCGGGCGCCTGGTCCTGCGGCATGGTCGCGGGGCTCATCAACGACATTCCGACCTGCAAGGAACTGATCGACCGGATCATGAGCGAGGCGGAGGAAATAATCCGCGGCCGCCTGACCGGCTTCCTGAACTGAAGGACGCGACCATGCTCGATACCAGCCAGCGCTTCGCCTATAACGAGGACCACGAGGCCTTCCGCGACACGGTGCGCAAGGTCTTCGCCGAGCACATGACCCCCTATCTCGACCAGCACGAGGAGGAGGGCATCGTCCCGCGCAGCGCATGGAAGGCGCTGGGCGAGGCGGGCATGCTGTGCCCGACGGTCAAGGAAGAGAACGGCGGCCTCGGCCTCGATTTCGGCTTCAACTGCGTGCTGTGCGAAGAGCTGTCCTATCTCGGCAGCTCGGCCGGCTTCACGCTGCAGAACGACATCACCGCCAATTATATCGAGCGGCTCGGGACCGAGGAACAGCGGCAGAAATACCTCCCAGGCATGGTCTCGGGCGACGTCATCTCGGCCATCGCCATGACCGAGCCCGGCGCGGGCAGCGACCTGCAGGGCATCCGCACCACCGCGATCAAGGACGGCAACCATCTCGTGGTGAACGGGTCGAAGACCTACATCACCAACGGCCAGAACGCCGACGTCATCATCGTCGTCGCCAAGACCGATCCCTCGCAGGGCGCAAAGGGCACCACGCTGGTGCTGGTCGATGCCGACACCGAAGGCTTCGAGCGCGGGCGCAATCTCGACAAGATCGGGCAGCACTCGGCCGATACCTCCGAACTGTTCTTCAACGATTGCCGCGTGCCGATGACCAATATCCTCGGCGGCGAGGGGCGCGGCTTCATCCATCTGATGGAAGAGCTGCCGCAGGAACGGCTCGGCATCGCCGTGGGCGCGCAGGCGGCGGCGCAGCGCGCCTTCGACGAGGCGGTCAAGTTCACCAAGGACCGCAAGGCCTTCGGCAAGACGGTGTTCGAATTCCAGAACACCAAATTCGTCCTCGCCGACCTCAAGGCCAAGCTCCAGGTCGGCTGGGCGCATCTCGACTGGGCGATCAAGAAGCATCTCGCCGGCGAGCTCACCACCGACGAGGCCAGCGCCGCCAAGCTGTGGCACACCGACCTCCAGTGGGAAGCCTGCGACAAGGCGCTGCAGCTGCATGGCGGCGCGGGCTACATGAACGAATACGCCATCGCCCGCCTGTGGCGCGACGCGCGCGTCACCCGCATCTTCGGCGGCACCAACGAGATCATGAAGGAAGTGATTTCGCGTTCGATCTGAGGAGGCCGCAGCGATGACCGATCCGCTCGACTTTTCCGGCCAGACCGTCCTCGTCGTCGGTGGCACGAGCGGTATCGGCAATGGCATCGCGCACGGCTTCCGCGAGCATGGGGCATTCGTCCATGTGACGGGGACACGCGGGTCGGCGGACGATTACACCCTGGAAGAAGGCAGCGATCTTGCCGGATTGCACTTCCATACGCTCGATGTGGCGCGGGCGGGCGCGATTGAATCTATTGTGCTGCCCGACAGGCTCGACGTGGTGGTCCTCTGCCAGGGCACGGTGCGCTATCGACGTGAGGAATTCGACCGCGAGGGCTGGGACGCCGTCATGGAGGTCAACCTCAACTCGCTGATGGATTGCGCCCGCGCGGTGCGGCCGAAACTGGCGGAGCAAGGCGGTTCGCTGATCGTCGTCAGCTCGGTCGGCGCCTATCACGCGATGATCGGCAATCCGGCCTATGCTGCCAGCAAGGCGGGCGCAGTCAGCCTCGTCGGATCGCTCGCGCAGGCCTGGGCGGGCGAGGGTATCCGGGTCAATGGCATTGCCCCGGGACTGGTCCCGACCAAGCTCACCAGGGTGACGACCGAAAACGAACAGCGCGCCGCCGGGGCGGTGGCGCGGATCCCGGCAGGCCGCATGGGCACGCCGCAGGACATGGCCGGCGCGGCGCTGTTCCTCGCCTCGCCGCTCGCCGATTACGTCGTCGGCCAGACCATCCGCGTCGATGGCGGCATGACGCTCTCGTGAGCGCAGGTGCCGAACTTTCCTACTCCACAGGCGTCTGCGATGAGGAGCACATGGATCGGGGGGACTCAGGGATTTTGCCGCGCACACCTCGTGTCACTTTTTCGGAATGGTAATGTAAACAGTAAGTTGGCGACGATTTGAAGGTGACGCGCTGTCACCTTTGTCACCCGGACCGGGAATGAAATCGGGCCGTCGCACAGGAAGGACCTAGCCATGGACTACGTCAATCTCGGCCCCAGCGGCCTCAAGGTTTCGCGCCTCTGCCTCGGCTGCATGAGCTACGGCGACACCACCCGCGGCTGGCATGGCGACTGGGTCCTGTCCGAGGACGAAAGCCGGCCCTTCATCCGCGAGGCGCTGGAGGCGGGGATCAACTTCTTCGACACGGCGAACATGTATTCGCTCGGTGCTTCGGAAGAGGTGGTCGGCAAGCTGCTGCGCGAATTCGCGAGGCGCGACGAGATCGTGCTCGCGACCAAGGCCTTCCTCCCCTGGCGGCAGGCGCCCAACGCCGGCGGCAATTCGCGCAAGAGCCTGATGCAGGCGGTGGACGACAGCCTCGTCCGCCTGAAGATGGACTATGTCGACCTGTTCCAGATCCATCGCTGGGACGATTTCACGCCGATCGAGGAGACCATGGAGGCGCTTCACGACATCGTGAAGGCCGGCAAGGCGCGCTACATCGGCGCGTCCTCGATGTGGGCCTGGCAGTTCGCCAAGGCGCAGGAAGTGGCCCGCTCCAATGGCTGGACGCGCTTCATCTCGATGCAGAACCACGTCAATCTGCTCTACCGCGAGGAAGAGCGCGAGATGCTGCCGCTCTGCGAAGATCAGGGGGTGGGGGTAATCCCGTGGAGCCCGCTGGCGCGCGGCAAGCTCGCGCGGGCGTGGGACGAGGCAACCGTGCGCAGCGAAACCGACGGCTTCGGCAAGACGCTCTACCGCCAGCAGGAAGAGGCCGATCGCGCGATCGTCGAGGCGGTCGGGGCGATCGCCGAGGACCGCGGCGTCGCGCGCGCCACGGTCGCGCTCGCCTGGCACTTCGCCAAGGGCGTGACCGCGCCGATCATCGGGGCGACCAAGCCGGGGCATATCGCCGCCGCCATGGCCGCGCTCGACCTGGAACTGAGCGCCGACGAAGTGGCGCGCCTCGAAGACCCCTATGTGCCGAAGGCACCCGTCGGGATCGCCTCGACCGCGCCGCGCAACTGGACGCTTTCGGTGACCGGGGAATAGGAAAATTCGCCTTTCGGCGCGAAGTGTTACAAACGCGGAGAACGGGTCACAAACAAGTCACATGGCTGCGGCAACGCTTCCCCCGACAGGGTGGGGTGACAGCCGCGTGCGTACGATCAACATTTTTCTGACGGACCCGATTGCCGGCGAGCTCGCCGATTTCGACAATGGCGATCTGCGCTATGCCTTCGCCCGCCTCTATCCCGATGGCCCGCGGCGGCTGGTTGAAGGCCCGGTCTATGCCTTCATCGACTGGGTCATGAACGATCTTTCGGGGCTGGAGATGTGCCGCCGCCTGCGGTCCGATCCGCGCATGGTCGAGGCGCATATCGCGATCGTGCTCGAGGAAGACGATGCCGAGGACAAGCGCAGGGTCCTGCGCGCCGGGGCCGACGACTACGTCATCGGCCCGCTCGACCGCAATGCGATCCTCGACCGGGTCATGGCGCTCCAGGCCGAGGCCGGGCAGGCGCGCATCAACGAGCGGCTCGAACTCGGCAACCTGCTGGTCGATCTCGCCGCCCTGCAGGCGCGCTGGGGCGGCAGGGCGCTCGACCTCAGGCCGAACGAGTTTCGCCTGCTCCATTTCCTCGCGCAGAACCCAGACCGCGTGCTTTCGCGCGGCGATCTGATCGCGGCGCTGGGCAAGCAGGAACCGCCGATCGACGAACGCACGGTCGACGTCTGGATCGGACGCCTCCGCCGCGCGCTGCGCATGGTGGGGGCGGGCGAACGCGTCCGCACCGTCCGCTCGCTGGGGTATGTCTACGACAGCTACGACTGAGCATTGCCGGCCAGACAAAAGAGGGCCGCCCGGAGGCGGCCCTTAGGATGGTGGGGCTGAGACGTCTCAGAACTCGGCCGAGACCGACAGGCTGAAGCTGCGGCCCACGTCGTAGCTGTTGTTCTCGATCCGGGTCGTGCCGGTCGTCTGGTATTCGAAGTGGTCGCGTCCGGTCAGGTTGCGCGCCTCGAACTTCACTTCGAGATCGGCCCCGGCCAGCGTGAAGCCCTGCCGCGCGACGAAGTCGATCGTCAGGCCGGGGTTCTCGAGGATGTCGGGACGCGACAGCGTGCTGCGGCTGATCACCCGCTTGCTGCCGTAGTTGAACAGGAAGGTGAACTGGCTGACCCGGTCGAGGTCTTCCAGGCCCAGCTGCACGTTGGCGATGTGATCCGACTGGCCGGTCAGCGAAGTGCCGTCGGCGAAGAAGTTGGTCGCCGCCTGCAGGCCGCCCAGTTCGGGGACATTGACCAGGTCGCCCGACTGCACGCTGATGTCCGACTGGGTGTAGGTGTAGTTGGCAATCGCCACGAAGCGCTTGCTGTCCCACCATTCGCCGAGATCGTAGAGGTCCTTGTTCCACTGCACCTCGACCTCGGCCCCGTAGAGCATGGCCGACGGCGCATTGGCGAACCGGCTGATCACCGAGTTGTCGTTGAAGCTCGAGAAGACCTCGATCGGGTTCTTGATGTCCTTGAAGAAGCCGGCGGCGCTCAGCTTGCTGCCCGAACCCCAGTAATATTCGAAGCGGGCTTCGTAATTGGTCAGTTCGCTGTCGACGAGGCCCGGGTTGCCGGTAAACTGGCGGTTGGTTTCGGGATCGTAGTAGGTCTGCAGGATCAGTTCGCGGAACTGCGGCCGAGCGATGGTCTTCGACGCGTTCAGGCGGGCCTGGAGGCTGTCCGATATCTGGATCGTCATCGTCGCTGCCGGCAACCAGTAGTCGTTGTTCAGCAGCGTCGCATTGGCCGAACCGCTGGGCAGTCCGTCGAGCCCCAGGGGCACGACTTCCTGTTGGGCATCCTCATAACGCACGCCGAGATCGAGCGAGATATCGGTGACCGGTTCGATCCGGGCCTGGGCGTAGCCGGCCTTGATCTCGAGACCGGCCGAGAAGGCCGGGTCGGCAGCAGTCGTTTCGATGATCGTGTAAGAGAACGGGCCGATCCCGGCCGCCGCCTGTGCGGCGCTATCGTAGCCGAGCGCGATCAGCGCATCGCCGAGCAGATTGTCGGGGCGGAATGCACCGAACACGAGCGGATAGGAACCGGTCGTGCGGATGTCGAATTCACGACGACGCGACAGGCGGCTGGTGTCCGTATAGGCACCTCCCACGGTCACGCCGAGCCAGTTGGCCAGCTGATAGCTGACGTCGAGGCCGCCGTAATAGAGATCCTCGGTGAGGTCGGAGAAGGCAACCGTCGTCCGACCGCGCTGTCCGCCGTTCTGGAGGTTCAGATAGACACCGTCGAGGCCGCCCGACGGATTGATGTCGCGCGAGTAGACGAATTCCCACTCGTTCGGCGCTTCACGCTGCGTCTGGGCGTAGCCGGCGCGCATGTCGATCGAGAGGTCGCCGAATTCGAGTTCGCCGACGAACTGCGAGTCGATGAGCTGGCGTTCGTACCAGCCGGTATTCTGGAACAGATCGTCGTCGTCGTCGGTGAGGTCGTCGATCTGGGCGAGCGATGAACGCTTGAGCGAGTCGCGGATGAAGAGGTTGGTCAGGCGGAAGCGGTGCTCGCCCACTTCGAGACCCAAGCCGAGCATCGCATTGGCGAGAATGCGCTGGTCGGTCTGGAACTGCGAACCGGTCTGGTCGAGATCGAGATCGCCGTTCAGCGCCGACTGGCGGGTGATGAAGCGGTTGCGGTACTTGTTGCTGAGCGAGGCGGTCGCGATCACACCGAACCGGCCGTCGGAGAAGACGTCGAAGCTCGTGCCCGCGGTGATGCCCGCCGACCAGTTTGCAGGCAGCTTGTCGATGCTCTGCAGCAGGATCAGGTTGGGATCGCCCAGTTCCGTCAGGATCGCCTGCTGGTCGACGCCCGGATCGGTCATCGCCTGGCCGCTGTCGAGGAACGACTGCAGCGCGGGGCCGGGTTCGCGGCGTCCGTCGTCGAAGCCGAACCAGTCGTAGTCCGAACCGTAATAGGTGTAGCCGGTGCCGAAGGTGGTCTCGGTATCGCCCGAGATGCCGGCGCTGACCTTGAGGAAGCTTTCCTCGGGCACGGCGCGGGTCGTGAGGTTGATCACGCCGCCGCCGAACTCACCGGGGAAGTTGGCCGAATAGGTCTTCTGCACCAGGCTCGAGGCGATGATGCTGGTCGGGAAGATGTCGAGTGGCACGACGCGGCTGAGCGGCTGCGGCGAGGGCAGCGGAAGACCGTTGAGGAGGGCGAGCGAATAGCGATCGCCGAGGCCGCGGACGTAGACGAGGCCGTTGCCGACGGTCGAGAGGCCGGTGACGCGGGTCAAGGCGCCGGCGATGTCGCCTTCGCCGGTGCGCGCGATGCTGGCGCTGTCGAGAACCGAGACGACCTGCGAGGATGCGCGGGTGACGTCCTGCCGGCGACGGCCGGTGACGACGATCGCGCCGCCCGGAACCGAGATTTCGGGCTCCTCATACTCTTCTTCCGCAGGCATTTCGTCGATGCCTTCGACCTGCTGCGTCGTTGCGGCATCGGTCGCGGGATCTTCTTGGGCGGGGACGCCTTCGGCGCCGGTGCCAACTCCCGCATCCTGGGCGAATGCGGCCCCGGGAACGGTGAGCGCGGTGGTGAGCAGGAGCAGCGCTGTAAGCTGCTTGCCGGTCGACATGGTTCGAGACCCCCTCATGATCAGGCCTTAAAAACTGTGGTGGAGCCCTGCGTTGGCTCCCGGGCGAAAAAGCGAGGGGGCCGCGGGACGCGCATTCTGCGCACGCCCCGCGGCCCCGCTGTCCGATTAGTAGACCGGCAGGGTGGTGCAGTCGGTCACTGCGCTGTCGAAGGTCACTGCCGCCGAGTTGCAGGTCCAGCCCTGAACCCAGGTATCGTTGCCGGCATAGACGGCGCCGATATTGGTCGGCAGCGTGAAGAACGAAGACAGGGCAGTGGGGTCGAACACCGCGACCGCATTCTCGTTCGTGCCGTTGACGAAGGTCATCGTCAGCGTGTTGGTGAAGGCCGCATTATTGTTCGAACCGGCACTGAAGCGCGATTCGATCGCCGCGGCGGTCACGCCGCCCGAACTGTCGCGGAAGTCGACCGCACAGTCGAGCACGAAGGAGTTGAACACCACCGGACCGGCTTCGTCGATGCTGGCATCGGCGGCGCGGTCGAGCGTTTCGGTGTTGTCGATGCGCAGGCATGGCGTCGAACCCGACTGGTCGACCAGGATCGAGTTGACGATCGTGTAATCGGCAAAACCGCGGATGCGGATTGCCTGGTCGCCCACGCCGCTGTTGGCGAGGAAGGTCGCGTTCGAGATCTTCGTGTTCTGGCGCGGGGTGTTTTCTTCGAGACCGTTCGAGGAGTCGGCTTCGATGATGGTGTCGCCGACACCGGGGCGCTGGGCCACGATGACGTTCTGCATGTTGACCTTGACGCCGGTGTCGGTGTCGAGGCCGTCGTCTTCGGCGCCGACCACGATCAGATTGCGGACGTTGAAGCGGCCGCCGAAGAACTCGACGCCGTCATCCGAGCTGTTGAAGCTCATGATATTTCTCAGCGAGGTGCCCGAGCCGACGCCGCCGGTGGTCAGCGACTGTAGTTCGTTGTCGCCCGACAGGACGAAGCCCGAATAGCGGATCTGGACGTAGCTCATGCTGCCCGAGCTGTCGCCTGGCGTCGCGCCGCCGAAGAGTGCCGGCTGGGCGGCGCCTTCGACCTGGCGCTCGCAGGCGGCGGTGCCCGGCGTTGCGCCCGGAGCGATACAGTCGGTCACCGGTGCGCGGCCCGACAGGACGACGCCGCCCCACTGGCCCGACGAATTGCCGGTGTTCAGGCCCTGGACGTTGTCGCGGCTGGTGAAGACGATCGGACGGTCGGCGGTGCCGTTTGCCTGGATCGTGTTGCCGCGGTTGACGTTGAGCCAGCCCGAACCCTGCGAGAACAGGATCACGCCCGGTTCGATGGTCAGTTCGACATTCGTGTCGGCGCCCGACGCCGTCGGACCGCCGTCGGTGCCGACATCGACGCGGCCGTTGATGCGATACACGAGACCTTCGATGTAGGGCAGCGTCGACGACGCCGCGAAGACCGCAGGCAGAGTGCAAACGCGATAGGTGCCGGTCGGGCCCGAGATGGTGTTGCTGTCGGTCAGGCCGACGGGGTCCGAAATGGTCGGGCAGCCTGCGGCCGGCGTCACAAGCGACGAGGTCGGAGTGGGCGTCGGGGTCGGAGTGGGCGCCGGGGTGGCCGGCGGGTTGATGATGATGTCCCCGCCGGTGCCCGGCGAGACGATTTCGTCGGCACCGCAGCTGGCGAGAGCCAGAGCGGAGCAGCCGAGGACGAGCGAACGATGGAAATTGGTCACGGGTAACGGTCCCCTCAAAAACCGGAATGAATCGAGTTGCGAATTCGTTGATCGCGACTCGTCCGCTAGGGACCGTTCGTGACAGTTTTTGTCGGCGCATGACCGTTATGTTGCAGTTTCGACAGCTAATACGACGAACTGCGGCACAATGAAAAAGTGGTGCCGAAATGCATCAGATTGCAGATTTGTGACAATGTTACGGTTTTGTTGCAGTTCGCGGCGGCGCGGCGCATTCTCCCGCTAGAAACAGATAAGGGAGAGCAGTCATGACCATTCTTACGAGCGTTGCGCTGGCCATCCTCGCGCAAGCGCCGGTTGCGGCGGTTCCTGGGCCCCAGGCGGAATACGACGTCGGCTATGAAGAGCTGGTCGCCCACCGGGACGCCGAGGCGCGCAAGGCGATCGAGGCTTGCGACGAACTGGCGCAGGACGATCCCGCCCGCCTCATCAATCACGCCATCGCGCTCGCGCGCACGGGAGAGTATGACGCGGCGCGTGCAGCCTTCACCACCGTCGCCGAGGCGCGCACGAGCGTCGAACTCGAGACCGCGACGGGGGCCTGGGTCGATTCACGCCGCCTTGCCCGCAAAGGGCTGGCGATGCTCGATCGGGGCGAGTTCTCTCGCTACTACGCACTTTCGCTCCGCTAGTTCTCCGCGAGAAGGCCGAGCCGAGCCGGCCCGTCTCCCTTTCTTCGGGCGGCGGGCCGTTTTGTATCGCGTTGCGACAGTTTCTTACTGTATTCAGCTTTTTGTCACCCGCCTGTCATGTAGTATGCCCAATGGGACCGCACGGAGGGTGCAATGATTCTCGCACGCTTGGCGCTGGTAACGGGGTTGTCCTGTGCAGCGCTGACTGCCTTCCCGGTGAAGGCGGATGTCATGGAGATCGACGTGGACGGAGCGCGCTGGGTTGCCGGCGGAGGCACCGCACTAGCTGCCGCCCCGACCGATCTTGCTCCTGCCGAACCCTTTGCAGAAGTCCCGCCGGAGATTTTCGTTCCCGACATCGCCGTTGCCGATCCCGATGCGCATGCACGGCTGGTTCCTGAAGGTTACAAGACCAAGGTCGCCGAACTCGCCGCGCGCTTCGATCTCAGCCCGACGCTGATCGAGGCCTTGGTGTGGCAGGAAAGCCGCTGGCGCGCGAACGCCGTTTCACCCGTCGGTGCGCGCGGGTTGGCGCAGCTGATGCCCGGCACCGCGCGCGATCTGGGCGTCGACCCCGACGATCCTTTCGCCAACCTCGAAGGCGGGGCGCGCTATCTGCGCGAACAGCTCGACCGCTTCGACGGCGATCTCGAAAAAGCCCTGGCCGCCTATAACGCGGGTCCGGGGCGTGTCCTTCAGGCTGGGGGCATTCCCCGCATTCGCGAAACGCAGACCTATGTGGCAGCGATCATGGGTCGCCTGTCCGATCATTCACGGGAGTAAATTACTTGAGTCGCAAGTTCACTGTTCCGGCAGCTCTGGCCGCGCTATTCTCGCCCACCTCAGCATTCGCGCAGGCCGCCGACCCCGCCGGCTCGGGACCGATCGTCGCTGCGCTCGGCTGGCTCCAGGGCACGCTGCTCGGCAATGTCGCCACCGCGGTCGCGGTGATGGCGGTCGCCGCCGTCGGCTTCATGATGCTGACCGGCCGCCTCAACTGGCGTTTCGGGGCGACCGTGATCATCGGCGTCTTCATCCTGTTCGGCGCCGCTTCGATCGTCGCCGGCATCCAGGGCGTGGCTGGCTGACATGACCGCGCTGGTCCGCCATCCCGTTCACCGCGCCCTGACGCGCCCGCAGATGTTCGCGGGAGTGACATATAACTATTTCATCATCAACGGGATGGTGACCACCGAGGCCTTCCTCATCACCGGCAGCTGGCTGGCACTACTCGTCTTCGCCGTGATGCACGGCGTGGGCTATTTCGCCTGCCTGCGCGAACCGCGCATCTTCGACCTGTGGATCACCAAGGTCAGCAAGTGCCCGCGGGTGAAAAACTACAAGCGCTGGGGGTGCAACTCCTATGCCGCGTAACGCAAAATGGATAGGTGCCGCCGCCTGGAGCGCCAAGGAAGCACGCGCCGGCGATCGCCTGCCGTATCTGCGCCTGATCGACGAGAGCACGCTGCTGCTGCGCGACGGTTCGGTGATGACCGCGATCCAGGTTCCCGGCCTCCTTTTCGAAACCGAGGATAGCGAGGCGCTAAACGCGCATGCGGCGACCCGCGAAGTGGTGCTGCGCTCGACGCTCGACGCGCGTTTCGTGCTCTATCACCACGTCATCCGCCGGCGCGTTTCGGTCGAGCTCGAAGCCGAGTTTCCCGATCCGATCAGCCGCCATATCGACACCCGCTGGCGCGAGCGGCTCGGCTCTGGCCAGCTGTTCGTCAACGACCAGTTCATCACGCTGATCCGTCGCCCTGCGCGCGGCAAGGCGGGTCTAGCCGAGCGTGTGGGCAAGAAATTCCGCCGCAGGGGCGGTGACGACCGGCTTGAAGCCGATCCCAAGGACCTGCGCACCCTCCGCGCCGCCTCGCAGGGACTGGTTGCCGCACTGCAGGCCTACGGCGCAACGCCGCTGGGCGATTACGTAGGACCGCAGGGCAATACCAATTCCGAAATGCTCGAGCTGCTTTCGGCGCTCTACAATGGCGAGATGCGTCCGGTCAGGAAGCCGACCGATGATGTCGATCTTGGCCATATGCTCCCCTATCGCCGCGTCAGCTTCGGGCTCGATGCGATCGAGATGCGCGGCTCGGGCTCACCCGATTTCGCCGCTATCCTCGGCCTCAAGGACTATCCCGAAGCGACCAGCCCGGGCCTGCTCGACAGCCTGCTGCGGCTGCCCTTCGAAATGGTGGTCAGCGAAAGCTACGCCCCGACCGAACGCCAGACCGCGCGCGAGCGCATGGACCTTGCCATCCGCCGACTGAAGTCGGCCGACGAGGAAGCCGCCGCCGAGCGTGCCGACATGATGGCTGCGCGCGATGCACTGGGCAATGGCGCGGTCGGCTTCGGCGACCATCACCTCACCGTCATGGTCAAGGAGCGCGACCTCGGCCGCCTGGACGATGCCATGGCCGCCTGTGCCGCCGCACTTGCCGACACGGGCGCGATCGCGGTGCGCGAGGATACCAATTGCGAACCCGCCTTCTGGGGCCAGTTCCCGGGCAACGAGGGCTATCTCGTCCGCCGCGCGCTGATCTCGTCGGCCAATATGGCGAGTTTCGGCAGCCTGCATGGCTTCGCACTCGGGCAGGCGCAGGGCAACCACTGGGGCGAGGCGGTGACTCTGCTGGAAACCACCAGCGCGACGCCCTTCTTCTTCAATTTCCACCACGGAGACTTGGGCAATTTCTCGGTTATCGGGCCGTCGGGCTCGGGCAAGACCGTGGTGATGAACTTCCTAGCCGCGCAGGCGCAGAAGTTCAGCCCGCGCACGATCCTATTCGACAAGGATCGCGGTGCCGAGCTGTTCGTGCGCGGCATCGGCGGGCGTTACGACAGCATTCGCGCGGGTGAGCCGACCGGCTTCAATCCGCTCGCGCTGCCCGATACACCGGGCAACAAGGCCTTCCTGCGCGACTGGCTGGGTGTCCTGCTCAAGGCTGAAGGGCCCGAGGAGGAACAGACAATCGCGGGTGCGGTCGATGCGGCCTATGCCAATGACGCGTCGCTGCGCCGCCTGCGCCATTTCAAGGAGCTGCTTTCGGGCAGCCGTCGCCCGCAGCCGGGCGATCTCGCCGACCGTCTCGGTGCCTGGATCGGCGCCAATGATGGTCAAGGGGGCGAACATGCCTGGCTGTTCGACAATGCCGAGGACCGGCTCGACCTGACCGCCCGCGTGCTTGGCTTCGACATGACCGCGCTGCTGGAGAATCCGAAGCTGCGCACGCCGACCATGATGTACCTCTTCCACCGGATCGAGGAACGGCTGGACGGTATGCCGACCATGATCCTGATCGACGAGGGCTGGAAGGCGCTCGACGACGAAGTCTTCGCCGCGCGTATCCGGGACTGGCTCAAGACGTTGCGCAAACGCAACGCCCTGGTCGGTTTCGCCACCCAGTCGGCGCGCGATGCCCTCGAAAGCCGCATTTCGACCGCATTGGTCGAGCAGACGGCGACCATGGTGTTCATGCCCAACAGCCGCGCGCGGCCCGAGGATTATTGCGACGGCTTCGGCCTGACCGAGCACGAGCTCGCGCTGATCCGCACGCTGCCGGCGCACAGCCGCTGCTTCCTCGTCCGCCAGCCCGACGCCAGCGTCGTGGTGCGCCTCGATCTCTCTGGTGCGCCCGAAGTGCTGACGCTGCTTTCGGGTCGCGAGAGCTCGGTACGTCGGCTCGACCTGCTGCGCGAAGCGCTGGGCGACGCGCCAGCTGACTGGTTCCCCGCGCTTACCGGCAGCAAATGGCCCGGCGGCGCGAACGATGAAGGGGGGGCTGGGGTCGAAGCCCTCGGCCTTGCCGCGGAATGAGCGCGAACTGCGAACAGGCTGCTGCCGGCGTCGGCAATGGTGTCGCGGCCGCGCTGCACGGGGTGGATTGCATCGCCGGCGAAGCGAGCGCCGCGGCGTTCGGGCGTCTGTTCGCGCCGGGCGGCTCGCTCGGCATGGTGCTCACGCTCGTCCTCACGCTGTTCATCGCGCTGTTCGCCTTCGCTCTGCTGACTGGGCGGACCAATGTCGGCGTGCGCAATCTCGTCCCGCGCATGATGACGCTGGGGCTGGTCCTGACCTTCGCGACCAGCTGGATCGCCTACCAGAGCGTGGTCTGGAATCTCGCGGTCGCGACGCCCGATTATCTCGCCGGCATCCTTACGGGGACGCAGGGCTCGGCTACCGATACGTTCGCGCAGAAGATCGACGTGGTCTTCCTCGCCATTCAGGAAGCAAGCGGTGGCAGCGAGGACTTCTCCGCATTCTCGCCCGAGGGCATGATGTGGCTCGGCGCCATGCTGTTCATGCTCGGCACGGTCGGCTTGCTGGTGACGACCAAGATCGCGCTGGGCGTGCTTGTTGCGCTCGGGCCGATCTTTGTGGTCATGGCGCTGTTCAACGGGACACGCGGCCTGTTCACCGGCTGGGTCAAGGGCGTGACCCTATGCGCGCTCGCGCCGCTCTTCGCGGTGCTCGGCGGCAGCGTGATGCTCGAACTCGCGGTGCCGATCCTCGGCGCGCTCACTGCGACCCCCGGACAGGTCGACCCGCAGGCCGGCATGGCCTTCTTCATGATCGGCGCGGTGCATGTCGCGCTGATGGTGCTGGTGCTCAAGGTCGCCGGGACGATGGTCTCGGGCTGGAGCGTGTTCGGCCTGGTTTCGGACAAGGACGAGCGGGCCGCGCCTGCAGCTACGCCGCAACCGGCGGTTCCCGCCATGGCGCTTGCCCAGGCGCAGGCCGCCAACCAGGTGAGTTCGCAGGCGCGCCGGATCGATGTTTCCGCCGTTCCCACCGCCTATGCCGCCAACGACAGCGGCGCAGCGGGCGGTAGTGGCGGGACCCGGGTGACCAAGGTCTACGCCACGTCTTCGACGTCGGCTTCGCAATCCCCTTCCAGCAAGGCCCGCATCCGCGGCTCCGGCATCGGTAGCCGGTTCAAGTCCGCGACGCCCAAGGCCCTCGACCGTTCCATGGAGAAACACGCATGACCCGCGCCCTCATTCCCGCGCTCGCTCTCGCCCTGCTGGCCGCGCCGGTTGCGGCACAGGATTCACGCCTCGTCGAGGTGATGTACGACGAGGCCAAGGTGGTCCGCGTCGAAGGCCGCGTCACGGTGCAGGCCAGCATCATGTTCGGCGAGGACGAAGTGATCGAGAATGTCGCCATCGGCGACAGCTCGAGCTGGCAGGTGACGCCCAACAAGCGGGCGAACATCCTGTTCGTGAAGCCGCTCGAGGCGCGCGCCGCGACCAATCTCACAGTGATCACCAGCAAGCGCACCTATCTGTTCGACCTCGTCGCCAACCCCAGCGCCAAGCCGCTCTACCTGATGCGCTTCGCCTATCCGGATGAGCCCGAGGAGGAAGAGGTGCAGATGGCGGCGGCTCCGAATGCCGTCGAACGCCAGGCCGCAAACGATCCCTATGCGGTGGTCGATCCGACCGATCTCAATTTTGCATGGAACGCGTCGGGTGACCCTGAACTTCTGCCCGAGAACACCTATGACGACGGCACCGCGACCTTCCTCACCTGGCCACGCGGCAAGGATGTGCCCGCCATCCTCGTAACCAATAGCGAGGGTACCGAAGGGCCCGTCAACTTCACCGTGCGCGGGGATACCATCGTCGTCGACGGGGTGCCGCGCACGATCGTCCTGCGTTCGGGCAAGGATAGTGCCCAGCTGGTCAATACGGGGCCCGAACGGCCCGCTACCAATGCGAGCGGCAAGGCCGCTCTCGCCTCGAAGGGGAGGTAATTATGCGTCTCGCCATGCGACTGCCCGAAAAGAAGCCGGGCGATGCAGGGATCGCGAACGATGTCGATCCGCGCGATGAAACCGATGCCGAGGTGATCGACCTCGCGCAGCGCAACGCCTTCCCCGCCGTCGCGCGGCCTGCGGGCAAGTCCGATGCGCTCGGCATGGTTGCAGGTATTGCAATCGTCGCCGGTCTCGGTCTCGTGACTCTGTGGAGCATGAATTCGGCCCGGATCACCCCGCCCGAAGGGGTCGGCGGCAAGCAGGCGCCGGTCGAGGTGGCTCCGCCCGTACCTGCCGCGGCGATTACGCCTCCTGCTCCCGCCCAGGTCGCCGCCCCGGCGGCGCGCCCGGACCCCGCGCCGCAGCCGGTGCTCGCTGCGCAGCCGCAGCCGGGTCTTTCTGCCAATCCCTATGCCAATCCCACGGTGGTGTTCGATTCCGGGGCATCTCCCGCCACGCTCGCGATTGCCGAGCCGGGCGCCGTGGAGGCGGCAAGCGCCGGATCGTCGGGCAATTCGGCTAATGATTTCGCCAGCCGCATCGGCGGCGTCGGTGGCGCGCCGGCGCAGGCCAAGGCGATGGTCAATCCCGCGACCACGGTGACCCAGGGCACGCTGATCCCGGCAATCCTCGAAACCGCGATCGACACCAATGTGCCGGGCTATGTCCGCGCGGTGGTGAGCCAGGACGTGCGCAGCTTCGACGGGACCAAGATCCTCGTCCCGCGCTCGAGCCGGCTGATCGGCCAGTACCAGTCGGGCCTGCAGAACGGGCAGAAGCGCGCCTATGTCATCTGGACGCGCCTGATCCGGCCCGATGGTGCCTCGGTCAATCTCGCCTCGCCCGCAATCGGCTTCGACGGGACCACCGGCCTCGCCGGCAAGGTTTCGGGCAACAGCTTCTTCAAACGGTTCGGCTCGGCCATGCTGCTCTCGGTCGTCGGCGGTGTCGGTTCGCTTGCGACGGGTGGCGCAGCTGGCGTCCTCATCGGCGGTGCCAGTTCCTCCGCGGCCGCGACCGCGGCGCAGCAGGACGGCCAGCGCGGCCCCACCGTGCGTGTGCGGCAAGGCGAACCGATCCGTATCTTCACCGCGCGCGACCTGGATTTCTCCTCGGTCAGCTGAGGCGGAACGATACCGTGAGCGCAGACATCCATCCCTTCCAGCCGGATACCCATCCGGAAACGGACGCGCCGAACGTGGATCTCCACGGCGAGCGCAGCGTCTATCTCGACGCCTATCTCGCCCCGTTCCGTGAATGGCTCGAGCGCGATACGGTGACCGAGATCCTCGTCAACCGGCCTGGCGAGGTCTGGATCGAGGATGCCGCCGCCGGCGGCATGCAGAAGGTCCTGCGTCCCGAAATCGACGACCGGCTGGTCCAGCGACTGGCCGAACAGGTCGCCCGCGTCAGCCACCAGGGGATCAATCGCGAGCATCCGCTGCTCGGCGCGACGCTGCCTGGCGGGGCGCGTGTCCAGTTCTGCGGGCCGCCAGCGGCACGCAAGCACTGGGCCATGGCGATCCGCCGCCACCGACGCCTCGACCTGCCGCTCGATGCCTACGACACCGGTCCGCTTACCCCGCCGCAGCACGGCGCCATGCCCGATGCGCAGGCCGAGCCGGTGGCCTTCCTGCGCGAGGCTATCCGCCAGCGGCGCACCATCCTCGTCTCGGGCGGTACCAGCACCGGCAAGACCACCTTTCTCAACGCCATGCTCGGTGAAATTCCGAAGCACGAACGCGTGGTGCTGGTCGAGGACACGCCCGAACTCAAGCTGCCCGGTGAGAACGGTGTCGGCCTCGTCGCGGTCAAGGGCGAGTTGGGCGAGGCCAAGGTTACCGCCAACGAGCTACTCCAGGCGGCCCTTCGCCTGCGCCCCGATCGCATCGTGCTCGGCGAATTGCGCGGTGCGGAAAGCGTCAGCTTCCTGCGTGCCATCAACACCGGCCATCCGGGCAGTTTCTCGACCATCCATGCGAACAGCCTGCACGGGGCGCTCGAGCAGCTTTCGCTGATGGTGATGCAGACGGGAATCGGCCTCACGCGCAGCGACACGATCGCCTATGCAGCCAGCGTCATTGACGTGCTGGTACAACTCGGACGCGATGTTTCGGGCAAGCGCGGCATAACCCAGATCGCCGAAAGCCACACGCTCGTCTAACTGCGGTAAATATGCCGCAATCCGCGAACGGCAGCATTCCGTAGCGTCAATCCCGCGGGCGAATGCGTCCGCGGAACAACACATGCCAAAATTCGCCCGTCTTTTGCGCAACAATCATGCGCAATCCCTTGCGTGCATACGAATGTGTGTTAGCAATGGAGGATAGGCCGCAAAGACGGCCACATGGAGAGGAGAGGGTTAATGAGGGTGAGGGCTTCCCTGCTCGCGGGTATCTGCGCGAGCGCGATTGCGTTTCCGGCGTTTGCTCAGGAAACCGAAGACGACCAGCCGCGGCTTGGCGGCAATGTAATCATCGTTACCGCCCAGCGTCAGAACCAGTCGCTGCAGGAAGTTCCGATCGCGGTCAGCGCCTTCGACGCCGAAGCGCTCGAAGCCCAGCAGATCGAGAATGCCAGCGATCTCCAGCTGACGCTGCCCAACGTCTCCTTCACCAAATCGAACTTCACCGGTTCGAGCTTCACCATTCGCGGCATCGGCGACCTGTGCGTCGGGACCTCGTGCGACGCGGCCACGGGCATCCACACCAACGGCTCGCCGCTGTTCGGTACCCGCCTGTTCGAAACCGAATATTTCGATCTTGAGCGTGTTGAGGTGCTGCGCGGACCGCAAGGCACGCTGTTCGGCCGCAACGCCACGTCGGGCGTCGTCAACGTCGTCACGCACAAGCCCGAACTCGGCATCTTCGGTGCCTCGGGCGAGTTCGAATACGGCAATTTCAACAGCATCAAGGCGAAGGGCATGATCAACGTGCCCATCGGTGACACGCTGGCCCTGCGCGCGGCGGGCTTCTACCTCAACCGCGACGGCTACACGACCAACATCTACGACGGCAATGACCTCGACGATCGCGACATGTATGCGATCCGCGGTTCGCTGCGCTGGGAGCCGACGGCCAACACCACGCTCGACATCATGGGATACTACTTCCGTGAAGACGACAAGCGCATGCGTATCCAGAAGCAGCAGTGTCAGCGCGATCCCACGGGCGTGCTCGGCTGTCTCAACAACCGCCGCGACTTCGACAATACCAATACCAACTCGACCTTCACCGGGACGCTCGGTTCGGTCGAATTCCTGACCACGCAGCTGGGCGCCGCCCTGGGCAATTCGTTCGGTCTCAACAGCCTCTACGGCCCGGACCTCTATTCGACCTTCGATGAGCCCGATGACGTCCGCACCGTCGGGACTTCGTTCACGCCGGAATATTTCGCCGACGAACTGCAGGTTCAGGCTCACCTCGACCAGCGTTTCGGCAACATGAACCTGTCGCTGACGGGGATGTACCAGGAAACCTCGGTCGATTCGCGCCAGGATTACAACCTTGGTATTCCCGGCCGCAACTCGGTCCAGTTCCAGACGGCCCTGAACAGTCTTGCGTTCTTTGCCGCGAATGGCGTTCCGACGGGCCTGCCGGCTCCTTTCCCTGCTTTCGTGCCGGGTTCGTCGGCCTATTTCTCGCCGGTATACAACGCCCTGACGCCCAATGGGCCGAACGGAACGCTGTGTACTTCGGATACCCTGCTGAGCAATCAGGGCGCCTTCGAAGGGCAGTCGATTTGCTCTGATCTGCCCGGCGCGTTCGACCGGTCGCGTTCGAACGGTAAATCATGGTCGGGTGAAGCGATCCTGTCGAGCGACTTCGACGGCCCGTTCAACTTCCTGATCGGCGGCATCTATGCCGAGGCCGAGGCCTTCAATACCGACTACTACGTCAACGCTTTCGCGATCGACTACATCACCGGTATCCTGGGGTCGTTCACGAGCTTCGGCTCAACCGTGGATGCGGATCCGACCAACGATCTTCCGCCATCCTATCTGGCGACCTCGTTCTACCGGAACAACACCGACTACTTCAAACTGAAGAGCTACGGCCTGTTCGGGGAAGTCTATTTCGACGTTTCCGACCGGCTCAAGCTGACCGCCGGCATCCGCTACAACAACGACAAGAAGGCACTGACCGCGCGGACCACGCTCGCCAACTTCCTCAATCCCTACAGCAACAACGGCGATCCCTTCGATTCTCCGTTCGTCGGCAGCTTCGATGCCGATCCGGGTACCGCCGGGAACCAGCTGTTCCAGGCCCGCCAGGTCGGTTTCGACAAGATTACCGGCCGCGTGGTGCTCGACTTCGAGCTCTCGCCTGACAATTTGCTCTACGCATCCTATTCGCGCGGCTACAAGTCGGGCGGCATCAATCCGCCGCTGTCGCCGGTCTTCTCCGTGTCGGAGAGCTTCGGTCCCGAAGCGCTGAACGCGTTCGAAATCGGTTCGAAGAATACCTTCTTCAACGGTGGTCTGCAGGTCAACCTGACCGGCTTCTACTACGACTACTCGAGCCTCCAGCTCAGCCGCATCATCGCGCGGACTTCGGTCAACGATACGATCGATGCCAAGATCTGGGGCCTCGAACTCGAATCGATCATGCGTCCCTCGGACAACTGGCTGATCAACATGAACCTCAGCTACCTCAATGCGAAGGTCGCCGGGGATCAGTTCTTCAGCAACCCGCGTGACCCGGGTGGCGGCGATCCGACGGCGGTGATCATCAAGGACATCACCAATGGTGCGCTGTGCGCGGTGACCGGCGGCAATGCCAATGGCTACGTTGCCCAGGTCAACAACCTGATCAACGCGGGCCTTGTTCCGGGTCTCCAGCCCGGTGCAAACCTCCAGGCCCCGGCACCGTTCCCGAGCGATGGCGGCATCGCTTCGAATGGCGCCTTCAGCATTTGCGGCGCGCTCGATGCCCTGACTGCGGCTCCGGCCGCGCCCGGCGTGACGCTCGGCCAGGCCTTCGGCGGGATCCAAGTCCTCAGCCCGGGGGTCGAGGTCAATCTGAAGGGCAACAAGCTGCCGCAGGCGCCCGAGTTCAAGGCCTCGATCGGTGTCCAGTACACGGCCGAGTTCGGCAACGGCATGAGCCTTGTCCCGCGCTTCGATCTGGCCTTTACCGGTGAACAGTACGGCAACGTGTTCAACGGCCGCGTCAACCGCGTCGCTCCGTTCGTCCAGGCGAATGCGTCGATCCAGTTGAACGGCACCGATGATCGCTGGTTCGTCCGGGGCTTCGTGCAGAACATCTTCGACAGCGACTCGGTCACGGGGCTCTACGTCACCGACGCATCGTCGGGCCTGTTCACCAACATCTTCACGCTCGACCCGCGGCGCTACGGCATCGCGGTGGGAGCGAAGTTCTAAGCAATAGACCCACTCAGATGGGGAGAGGGGGAGGGGCGGCCCGTCGGGTCGCCCCTTTTTCCGTGCCTTCAGTCCCTGGTCGAGGCGAAGGGCGAAAAATCGGTCTCCGTGTCGAAGAGATCGATGCCCTCTGCGCGTTTCAGCGTACCGACCACGGCATAGGTCACCGGGGTCAGCAGGGCTTCCCAGGCGGTCTTGATCGCCCATTGCGACAGTACGACTTGCCACAGCAGTTCGACCGGCCAGCCGGCGAGCCCCCAAAAGGCGAGCGGGTAGAAAATCAGGCTGTCGAGCCCCTGGCCGATCACGGTCGAACCGATCGTGCGCATCCACAGGTGGCGCCCTTCGGTCCACACCTTCATCTTAGCGAGGACGTAGCTATTGGCGAATTCGCCCGCCCAGAAGGCAATCATCGAGGCGAACACGATGCGCCAGGAATTGCCGAACACGAACTCGTAGGCCTCCTGTCCGGGCCAACCCGCCGCCGGCGGCAGATGCACGACCACCCAGGCCATGAAGGCCATGAACAGCAACGCGGCAAAGCCGGTCCAGATCACCCGCCGGGCGCGGGCATAGCCGTAGACCTCGGTCAGCACGTCGCCGATGATATAGCTCACCGGGAAGAACAGGACGCCCGCCCCGAAGGACCATTCACCGATCCCGGGAAGCGTCACGTAGCTGGGCTTGGAGGCTCCGATCAGGTTCGACAGCAGCAGGATGGTGACGAATGCCGCCATCACCAGGTCGTAATAGCGGAAGCGATGCTCGGCTGCGGTCTGCGGTGCGTTTTCCATCGCTAAGAGGGTTACTGCCGATTGGCCCACCGGAAAAGGCACGTTATGGCGGGCACGGAGCGCGCCCGTAGTTCAACTGGATAGAGCACGAGCCTTCTAAGCTTGGAGTTGCAGGTTCGAGTCCTGCCGGGCGCGCCAATTCCCGCGCCATGGTGTTGGGACAACCTTACCGTGACCCCATCGCAACCTTGATGTGACCTTATCCAAGCACCGCGTGAGGCAAAGCGTTCTCATTTACGTCCCCGAGACCAGTAGAGCTGCCTTGAGCCCCATTTCGGTCATCGCGGCATCGTCACAATGTTGACGAACGCGGTCTCGGCCACGAAATTCAGTGCGAGGCCCTATCGCGGTTCGACTGGAAGATCGCATAGATGATCAGCGAGAACGCCAGCAGTCGCACGAGAAACAACGGGCTCCGCTCTTCCACCGGGATCTGAGTCAGCGCCAGCCAAGCGTAGTTGATCGACAGAAGCAGGAAGCTGGCGGCGAAGGTGATAAAGAGCTTCTCGCGAGTACGACGATAATACTTGAGGAAGAGCAGGCAGGCGATGGCAAAGGCCATGACCACGGCCCCGGACAGGAATTGCTCGATCATCAGTCCTTCTCCCCTTCCCAGATGAAGCCGAACAGCAACACCGACACCGCGAGCAGCGTCAGCATCAGCCGCGCCAGCTTTAGATTGATATCGGGGAAAACGATCTGGTCGATGACGACCAGCAGATTGGCCAGCGCCAAGAACACGAAACAGGCGCTGCTCCACAGCAGCACGGGGGATGCCACCCTGCCATACTGGCGCAGCAGCAAGCCGGCGCATAGCGCGCTGGTGAGGAAACACAGCAAATAGACAAGATCGGGTATCAAGCCAGCCATGCTCAGTCCTTTCGCAAACGGAAAGCGTCGGCGAAAGCGTTGAGGCCCGGTGCCTGGCGGGAGATCATCAGCCTTCGGGCGCGGCCCGGGAATCTCTGGTAAAAATTGTTGGCGCGCATCGCACTACGTTCGACGTCTTCATTGACTGGGCGGAATTGCAACCGCCCGTCATGGTCCAGCGACGCGATGCCGGCGGCTACGAGCGATGCAACACCCTGTTGCACGACCAGTTCGCTGGCCCTCATCCGCTCGACCAGTTCAACCGCGGTGAGGCCTTCTTGCGGCATGGCGATCACCGTGGCGAGCAACTCCAGGTCCCAGATCGACGTGAAACTGTCGCAAATGAATTGTTCGATATCTTCGTCGGTCGCCATCCTCGACCTTGTGCTCCCGCTTACCCGTCCGCGCATGCCTTAGAAGGGGTTTTCCGAGCAAGCAAACCCTCAAAAATGCCACACCTTCCCAGCGAATGAATTGGGCCGGAACCTTCAGTGCGGGAAATGATTTCGCCGGGAGGGGGTGGTTTTGGAACTATTCGAGACGCCCGGTGTCGCACCTCAAGCCGCAGAGAGGCAGCCAGTGGCAAAAGAACAGAACAATGAATGTGATACGCTTCGGGAAGGCCTGATCGATGCGCTGACAAAACTGCGTGACGGGGATTTTTCCGCGCGGCTCAAACTGGACTCCAAACATCCTGCCGACCGCCACATTGCCGATCTTTTCAACGAGGTCGTCTCGCTCACCGAGAACATTACCGGCGAATTCGGTCGCCTTTCCCAGACCGTGGGTAAGGAGGGCAAAATAGCCTATCGCGCTGGTGTGAAAGGGGCTTCGGGCGGCTGGCAAGCCAAGCTCGACGCGGTCAACGAACTGGTCGACGACATGGTTCAACCGACCACAGAAGTTGCGCGAGTCATCGGCGCGGTCGCCAAAGGCGACCTGTCACAGCACATGGCAACCGAGATCGACGGTCGCCAGCTGAAGGGCGAGTTCCTGCGCATTGGCAAGGTGGTGAATACCATGGTCGACCAGCTCGGCTCCTTCGCCTCCGAAGTGACGCGAGTTGCGCGCGAGGTCGGTACCGAGGGCAAGCTTGGTGGCCAGGCCCGCGTGAAGGGTGTTGCCGGCACTTGGAAGGACCTGACGGACAATGTGAACCTGATGGCCGACAATCTCACCGGCCAGGTGCGCAACATCGCCGAAGTGACAACCGCAGTGGCCCGCGGCGACCTCTCGAAGAAGATTACCGTCGATGTGAAGGGAGAAATCCTCGAGCTGAAGGACACGATCAACACCATGGTCGACCAGCTCAACGGGTTCGCCTCCGAAGTGACGCGTGTGGCGCGCGAAGTGGGTACGGAAGGCAAGCTCGGTGGTCAGGCCGAAGTGCCCGGGGTTGCCGGCACCTGGGCTGACCTGACCGACAACGTGAACCTGATGGCCGACAATCTCACCGGCCAGGTGCGTAACATCGCCGAGGTGACGACCGCCGTGGCCCGCGGTGATCTTTCGAAGAAGATTACCGTGGAAGTGCGCGGCGAAATCCTCGAGCTGAAGAACACCATCAACGTCATGGTGGACCAGCTTTCCAGCTTCGCATCGGAAGTGTCGCGCGTGGCGCGCGAAGTGGGCACCGAGGGACGCCTCGGCGGTCAGGCGAAAGTCGACGGCGTCGCGGGCATCTGGAAGGATCTGACCGACAACGTGAACGAGCTGGCGGCCAATCTCACCGGTCAGGTGCGCAACATCGCGGAAGTCACGACGGCCGTGGCATCGGGCGACCTTTCGAAGAAGATCACCGTCGACGTGAAGGGCGAGATCGCCGAGCTGAAGAACACGATCAACACCATGGTCGACCAGCTCGGCTCCTTCGCGTCGGAAGTGACCCGCGTGGCGCGCGAAGTGGGCACCGAAGGCAAGCTCGGCGGTCAGGCCAAGGTTGAAGGCGTCGCCGGGACATGGGCCGACCTGACGGACAATGTGAACGAGCTGGCGGCCAATCTGACCGGTCAGGTGCGTAATATCGCGGAAGTCACCACTGCCGTCGCGTCGGGCGACTTGTCGAAGAAGATCACCGTCGATGTGAAGGGAGAGATTGCGGAGCTGAAGAACACGATCAACACCATGGTCGACCAGCTCAACTCCTTTGCGTCGGAAGTGACGCGTGTGGCCCGCGAAGTCGGCACCGAAGGAAAATTGGGCGGACAGGCCCGCGTACCGGGTGTCGCAGGCACGTGGCAGGACCTTACCGAGAACGTGAACCTCATGGCCGACAATCTTACCGGTCAGGTGCGCAATATCGCCGAAGTGACCACCGCCGTCGCGCGCGGAGACCTATCCAAGAAAGTCACCGTGGATGTGAAAGGGGAAATCGCCGAGCTTAAGAACACCGTGAACACCATGGTGGACCAGCTCAACGGATTCGCCTCGGAAGTGACCCGCGTGGCCCGTGAAGTGGGCACCGAGGGCAAGCTGGGCGGACAGGCCATGGTGCCGGGCGTTGGCGGCACATGGGCCGACCTCACCGACAATGTGAACCTGATGGCGACAAACCTCACCAACCAGGTGCGCGGCATCGCCGATGTCGTTACGGCGGTGGCGCAGGGCAATCTCAACCGCAAGTTGACGCTTGAGGCCAAGGGCGAGATCGCGGCACTGGCGGAAACGATCAACGGCATGATCGAGACGCTCTCCACCTTCGGCGACCAGGTCACCAACATGGCCCGTGAAGTGGGCGTCGAGGGTAAGCTGGGGGGACAGGCACGCGTACCAGGTGCTGCGGGCCTGTGGCGCGACCTCACCGACAACGTGAACCAGCTGGCCGAGAACCTTACCAACCAGGTGCGCTCGATCGCCGACGTGGCGACCGCCGTGACCAAGGGCGATCTTACCCGCTCGATCTCCGTCGAGGCCTCGGGCGAAATGGCCTCGCTGAAAGACAACATCAACGAGATGATCCGCAATCTGAAGGATCAGACGCTCAAGAACGCCGAGCAGGACTGGCTGAAAACCAACCTCGCACGCTTCGCCCGGATGCTGCAGGGCGAACGCGACCTCGCCACGATCTCGAACCTCATCATGAGCGAGCTCGCCCCGCTGGTGAACGCGCAATATGGCGTGTTCTACGTCGCCAAGGAGAACGAGGGTCAAGACGCCACGCTCGATCTCGTCGCCAGCTATGGAGCGGGTAATCCGCAGGAAATGAAGCCGCGCTTCGTGCTGCGCGAAGGCCTCATCGGTCAGGCGGCAGCCGACAAGTCTCCAATCCGGCTGGACAAGGTGCCCGATGGCTATCTTCGCGTTAGCTCAGGCCTCGGCGATGCCAAGCCCGCGCATCTCTTCATCCTTCCCGCCCTGTTCGAAGACGAGGTCAAGGCAGTCCTCGAACTCGGCAGCTTCGAGGGCTTCAGCGATACGCATCACGGCTTCCTGATCCAGCTAATGGAAACAATCGGCATCGTTCTTAACACGATTGCCTCAACCATGCGGACCGAGGAGCTGCTCAAGGAATCGCAGACGCTTACACAGGAATTGCAGGCGCGCCAGACCGAGCTGACGACCAAGCAGAAAGAGCTCGCCCAGACCAACGAAGAGCTGCAGGAAAAGGCACAACTGCTCGAATACGAGAAGCGCCAGGTCGAAGCGAAGAACCTTGAAATCGACATGGCCCGCCGCGCGATCGAGGAGAAGGCCGAACAGCTTGCCCTCACTTCGAAGTACAAGAGCGAGTTCCTTGCCAACATGAGCCACGAACTGCGCACGCCGCTCAATTCATTGCTGATCCTGTCCAAGGTCCTCAACGACAACGAGGAAGGCAATCTCAGCCAGAAACAGACCGAATTCGCCAAGACGATCCATTCCGCCGGTTCGGACCTGCTGAACCTCATCAACGACATCCTCGACCTCTCGAAGATCGAATCCGGTACCGTCTCGATCGAACTCGACGACATGCGCCTGTCCTCGCTCAGCAAGCACGTGGAGCGTACCTTCCGCCAGTTGGCTTCGCAAAAGGGCCTCGGCTTCGAGGTCGAATTTGCGAGCGACCTACCCAAGACGTTGCGAACCGACGAACAGCGGTTGCAACAGATCCTGCTCAACCTCCTGTCCAATGCCTTCAAGTTTACTTCCGAAGGCAAGGTCTCGCTCGATGTGCGCATGGCGACGTCGGGGTGGAACCGCGAGCATCCACAACTGTCCGACGCCAGCCGCGCGCTGGCCATTTCGGTCACGGACACCGGGATCGGCATTCCCGAGGACAAGCAGAAGCTCATCTTCGAGGCTTTCCAGCAGGCCGATGGGACGACGAGCCGCAAGTACGGCGGCACCGGCCTCGGCCTTTCGATCAGCCGCGAAATCGCAGGGCTGCTTGGCGGCGAGCTTCAGGTCTCCTCCACCTATGGCAAGGGATCAACCTTTACTCTCTATCTCCCGCTCGACCCTCCGAAGGTCGACAAGTCATCCGACGATACCTCGACACGCGGCCAGTCTAGCCATCGCCCCCTCCACCTCGATCGTGAGCACGACCAACTGGCGCCATCGGCCGAGCCATTCGTCCTCGTTGTCACGGGCGATTCGGAACTTGCCGACCGCTTGACGGAGGAAGCGCTGGCGCAGGGAATGGCCACCAGCGTTGCGAACAGCGGCGCCGCGGCCATTTCGACCGCGCGACGCACGCCGCCTGTGGCTGTGGCCGTCGACACTACCCTGGACGACATGGATGCAATGGTCCTGGTTGATATGCTGGCCAACCAGGAAGGGTGCGCCCACCGCCCGATTTGGATAATCGAAGAGAGCGGCAATGAGGACGGGCGGCATGTCAGCCTGCATTCAAGGTCGAATGTTCTCACGAGCCCGCGTGGCGAGGCACCGGAAGCGTTCCGCAAGCTGAAGCGGGGAATTGACGAAGCCGGCAATCAGACCAGCGTCGATTGCAGTGACGAATGGACGCTTGACGGCCGGCACATCCTCATCGTCGACGACGATATCCGCAATATCTTCTCGCTCGCCAGCGTGCTCGAATCGCGCGGCGCCTCGGTGGTCTATGCCGAGCGAGGCGCCGACGGTATCGAGATGCTGCGGGCGAAGTCCAGCATCGACGCCGCGCTCATCGACATCATGATGCCTGAAATGGACGGATATGAGACAATGCAGCGCATTCGCCAGGACGATGACCTGGCCGGTACCCCGCTCATCGCCGTTACCGCGAAAGCGATGCGGGGAGACCGGCTGAAATGTCTCGAAGCCGGCGCGGACGACTATATCTCCAAGCCGGTCGACATAGAACTCCTGATGGCGGTTCTCAGGGTTGCCTTTGATCGCGCTGCAAGACAGCCCGCCGAAGCGGCAGATGTCGAGGCCGTCAAATGATCGACAAGGAAGAAAATGGAGAAGCTGGGCGAGGACGCATTCTCATCGTCGATGATGACGAGCGCAATCTTCTCGCGCTTTCGGAAACGTTGAAGTCGCTTGCCGAGGTCACCTGCGTTTCGTCAGGCAAGGAGGCCTTGCGCGAATTGCTGCAGGATGAATTCGCGGTCATTCTGCTCGACGTCTACATGCCCGAGATGGACGGATACGAAACTGCCGCGATCATCAGGGAGCGCAAGAAAACCTCGCAAGTTCCGATCATCTTCCTGTCGGCGGTGAACAAGGAAACGTCGCACTTGATGCGGGGCTACGAGATGGGCGCGGTCGACTACGTATTCAAACCTGTCGATCCGGTGGTGCTGAAGACCAAGGTCGGCGTCTTTGTGGATCTGTTCGAAACGCGTCAGCGCATGGAGGAGCAAGCGAAGCTTGAGAGCAGCCTGCGCGAAGCGCATTTGCGCGAACAACTCGACAGGATTGCGGTGGAGCGCGAACTCGAACGCAGCGAACGCCGCCAGGCATCGATCCTCGCGACGCTTCCGATGGCGATATACGAAAGCCGGAGCGGTAAGGGCCGGATGGAGCGCCGCTTCGTTGGCGGCGACCTGGGCTACTTCATCGGCGAGAATGCGGCGGACGTGATCGCGGGCGTTCGTCGCTTCGACGAATGGGTGCATCCGGAAGATCTTTCGTCCTACGAGACCAGTGAAGGCGATGATTCGGATGCGGTGACGATTGAATACCGCTTCGTGGGACCCGATGGTCGCAAGCGTCACCTGCTCGACCAGCGTATCAAGCTGGTCGGGAAGGACGATGATCCGCAATGGGTCGGCACGATCCTCGACGTAACCGAACGTCGTGAACTCGAGGAACGTCTAGTCCACGCAGGCAAGCTCGACGCCCTCGGCCAGTTGACCGGAGGCGTCGCGCACGACTTCAACAACCTGCTCGCTGCCATGCTCGGAGGCATCAACGTGCTCGACCGAAGGCTGGAACTCGGCGCGTCTGAGAAACGCGTCATAGACCAGATGCGCTACGCGGCAGAACAGGGCGCCGACCTCGTCAAGCGCATGACGGCGTTCGCGCGCAAACAGGACCTCACGCCCGCCAGCATCAATCCACAAGAGCTTTGCGATGCGGTCTCCGGCCTCGCCGATCATGCGCTTGGCGATGGCGTGTCGACCTCCTGGAACTGCGCCGATACCGGGCTCCACATCTACGCCGACCGCAACCAGTTGCAGCTCGCGATCATGAACCTCGTGATCAATGCCCGTGATGCTATGCCCGAAGGCGGCAAGATCGACGTTTCGATCGATGTTGCCGATACGACCGCTAAGGGCGATCAGCGCCTGAGGATCGTGGTCAGCGACACCGGCCACGGCATGACCGAGAAGGTGCTGAAGAAGGTAACCGAACCTTTCTTCACGACCAAGAGCGCCGGAAAAGGCACCGGGCTAGGGCTGTCGATGGTCGCCGGTTTCGTCGATCAGTCTGGCGGTGAGCTTCAGATCACGAGCGTCGTTGGCAAAGGCACGAGGGTCGAAATCTTGCTGCCCGCCCGCCTGCCGTCTGCCGAAATGGATAATTCTCGCAGGGCGCGCGAACTCTCGTGGTTCAAGGGCAGGAAAATCGCACTGGTCGATGATGATGAAGGCGTCCGCATCGTACTCTCGGAGCAACTGCGCGATGCGGGCGCTCTTGTGGAAGAGTTCGAAAGGGGCACTGACATAATCGAGGCGGTCGACGAAGGACGAAGCTATGATGTCGTAATCTCGGATTTCGCCATGCCCGGTCTCAACGGTATGGAAACGCTCGAGAGCCTGCAAATTGCAGCCCCTCGTATGGGCAAGGTGCTGATAACGGGCAACATCGCCGACGAGCGACTAAGCGATTTGAAAGACGTGTTGCTCGTGCACAAGCCAATCGACCCGAAGGCCTTGGCTTCCGCTTGCGCGAAATCGTTGGAAATCGGGGTCGCGTGAACCGAAATTACGAATTCGCCTCGCGCGGAGCCATGCGCTGACCGACTGCTTCGAAACCTTTCCGGACTAAAGGCAGACAATCTGCATACGGCGCCAGAGGCGCTGACTGCCTTCATCGGCGTTACCGGCAGCGATTCGCGTCAGCTCGGTCCGCGCGAGCAGCCGCCGAAGATCTCGGATTGTCGCCCGAGGATGCGGTCCGGCTGCAACAGGTCGCCTCGCCAATGGGCGCGGCGAATCCTGCCACCGGTTCCCCAAGACCGATCCCGCTCACCGCGCACGCGAGCATCTCGGCCGGTCGATCCCCGCAGTGGAAGGCCTCCGTGGCTAGCCGCGCGCGACGCTCTCCAGCGGTTCGCCGGTGACGGGATAACCCAGATCCTCACCGATCTCGAGCCAGGTCTTGCCGCTGCGTTCGCCCATGAACGGCGTAATCGTGCGCACGGGTATTGCCTCGGCCTGCGCCTTGGCCTCGGCGAAGCTGCCGAACAGCGCGAGCCTTTCGAGGTTGCGGCGCGTCGGGAAAATGACCTTGATGTCGCCTTGTTCCGCGGCGTCGAGCGCGCCTTGAGCGGTGGTCCAGAACAGATGCGTGTTTTCGGACAGATCGGCTTCGATCTCGACCGCACCCGTGCCCAGATCGGCGAGATAGAAGCGCGTGTCGTAAACGCGCGGGATGCGCTCGTTCTTCGGGAACCAGCGGGCGAAGGGGACGAGCTGGCCTAGATCGAGCTCCCAGCCGAAATGGTCGAGTACGGGGGCAAGCTCGCCGGTCTGCTGGAGGAAGGCGCGTGCGGCGCGCGCGCGGTCGGCATCGATATCGCCCGACAGGCCGATGGCGAGCCCCGTCTCCTCGAGCGTTTCGCGCACGACCGCCACCTGATGCGCCGCTTCATCGGGATCGAGCGGTCCGCCCATGCTTGCGCCCAGCTCGAAATCTGCCGGATCGACCCGTCCCCCCGGAAACACTGCCATGCCGCCGGCGAATACCATCTCGCGCGAGCGGATCGTCATCAGGATTTCAGGCGGTCCACCCTGCGGCGCGTTGCGGAAGATGACCACGGTGGCGGCGGGTATGCCGTCGGCGCCTTTGTCGGAGAATTCGTTCATTGATGCTTTGTGCCGAGGGGCAAGGGGCTTGCCAAGCGCAAAGGCGGCGTCGCGCCGTCGGGAATTTTTACACTAAGCGATACGACGAAGTTGCCGTTAACCATCGTAGTGGCAGAAATCCATGGAACGATAGTCGTTTGGCACGGCGCATGCAGATAAGGCTGCGTCCCGTTCAAGTCTTCAACGGGAGTCGGACCAAGGTCTCCCGGTTCCGGCCCCCAGACGAACAAAGGCCCGCCAGGTTTGTCGCCTGGCGGGCCTTACCCGTTCTGGACAGATGTTCCGGTACGCCCCGCGAGGCGACCGGAAAGGATCTACGAAGCCGCCTTGGCGACCTGTTTCTCGTCCATCATCTGCTGCAATTCGCCGGCCTCGAACATTTCCATCATGATGTCGCTGCCGCCGACGAATTCGCCCTTTACGTAGAGCTGAGGGATTGTCGGCCAGTCCGAATAGGCCTTGATCCCCTGTCGGATTTCCATGTCCTGCAGCACGTCGACGCTGTCATAAGCGACGCCGCAATGGTCGAGAATGGCAACCGCCCGGCTCGAAAAGCCGCATTGCGGGAAGAGGGGGGTGCCCTTCATGAAGAGCACGACGTCGTTGCCGCCGACGATATCGGCGATGCGCTGGTTGGTATCGGACATAACGGCCCGTCCTTTGTCAGAATTCGGTTTGCGAGAGATCAGGTGGGGGCTTGGGTGGTCAGTTGCAAGGCGTGCAGTTCGTCGCCCATGCGCCCGCCGAGCGCCTCGTAGACCAGCTTGTGCTGCTGCACCCGGCTGAGCCCCGCGAATTGCGGCGCGGTGACCTTGGCCGCCCAGTGATCGTTGTCGCCGGCGAGGTCGCGCATCTCGACTTCGGCACCCGGAAGCGCCGCCTCGATCATGCCCACGATGTCTTCGGCTTGCATCGGCATGGATCAGGCCTGGTCGCTCATGAACTGGCGCCGTGCCTCGACGCCGCATTCTTCCAGCTTGGCGCGGATGTCTGCTTCGCTAACATCGCATTCGGCCGCTGTGAGGTCGCCGAGCAGCTTGCGGATCACGTCCTCGTCGCCCGCTTCCTCGAAGTCGGCCTGCACGACGGCCTTCTTGTAGGCGTCGGTTTCCTCATTGGTCAGGCCCATGAGATCGGCGGCCCATTCGCCGACCAGCCGGTTGCGGCGCGCGGCGATCTTGAAGGCGTTTTCCTCGTCGAAAGCGAACTTGGCTTCTTCGGCCCGTTCGCGATCCTTGAAATCGGTCATGTCAGTCCTCTCGGGATGGAATCTCGGGAGCCGGAATAGGCGCGGCCCCCAAGCCCTGCAAGGCTGCTTATTCCATCACTACGACGAGCTTGCCGATGGCCCCGCGGTTTTCGAGCTTGGCGATCGCTTCGTGCGCCCGTTCGATCGGATAGGTCTCGCTGACCAGCGGATCGATCTTGCCCGCCTTCCACAGGTCGAACAGCTCTTCGATGTTCTTCTGGTTGCGCTCGGGTTCGCGTGCAGTGAAGGCGCCCCAGAAGACGCCGCGGATGTCGCAGCTCTTCAGGAGCGTGAGGTTGAGCGGCATCTTGGCGATCCCAGCCGGGAAGCCGATCACCAGGAAGCGACCTTCCCAGGCGATCGCACGCAGCGCGGGTTCGGAATAGTCGCCGCCGACGATGTCGTAGACGATGTCCGCGCCATCGGGGCCGACCGCCGCCTTGAAATCATTCGCCAGCTGCTTGGAGGTATCCTTGTCGAAGGGCGCACGGGGGTAGATCACGACCTCGTCGGCACCGTGCTTCTTCGCGACTTCGCCCTTTTCCTCGGTCGAGACGGCGGCGACCACGCGGCAGCCATAGGCCTTGGCGAGTTCGACCGCGGAGAGGCCGACGCCGCCTGCTGCGCCCAATACCAGCACGGTCTCGCCTTCCTTGATGTCGCCGCGATCCTTGAGGCCGTGGATCGTGGTGCCATAGGTCATCAGCAGCGCGCTGGCCTTCACCAGGTCGATCCCTTCGGGCACCTTGAACAGCCGCGCGGCGGCCACGGCCACCTTCTCCTGCAGCCCGCCATTGCCGACCCCGCACATCACGCGGTCGCCGACCGCGAAACCGGTGACGCCTTCGCCCAGTGCCTCGATCGTGCCCGAGATCTCGCCGCCCGGCGCGAAGGGGCGGGGCGGCTTGAACTGGTACATGTCGCGGATGATCAGCGTGTCGGGGAAGTTGATCGCGCAGGCGGCGACCTTGACCAGTACTTCGCCCTTGCCCGGGGTGGGCTCGTCGATATCCTCGACGACGAGGGTTTCGGGGCCACCGGTTTCCTTCGAAAGGACTGCCTTCACGCTGCTGCTCTCCTGTTGGGTTTGTCGAGCCAGGGCAGAGTGCCCTCGCGCATCTGTTCGTGGGTCGCAATCGCGCTTTCGCTCCCGAGTGTCAGGCCAATCTCGTCGAGCCCCTCGAGCAGGCAGCGCTTGCGGAACGGATCGATGGGAAACTCGAACCGGTCCTGGAACGGGGTGGTGACGACCTGGTTTTCGAGGTCGATCGTGATCGGGGCTTCCTGCGCCACCTCCAGCAAGCGGTCGACCTGCTCCTGCGGCAATTCGACCGCGAGGATCCCGTTCTTGAAGGCGTTGCCGGCGAAAATGTCGGAGAAGCTCGGGGCGATCACCGCGGTCACGCCCATGTCGAGCAGCGCCCAGGCGGCGTGCTCACGGCTCGAGCCGCAGCCGAAATTGTCGCCCGCAATCAGGATTGGCGCATCGGCGAAATCCTCGACGTCGAAGGGGTTGCCGGGCGTCTGCCGGATCGTCTCGAAAGCGCCCTTGCCGAGACCCTCGCGGCTGATCGTCTTGAGCCAGTGCGCGGGAATGATGACGTCGGTATCGACGTTCTTGAGGCCCAGCGGGATGGCGCGTCCCTCGATGGTAGACACGGGTCTCATTATTTGGCGCTTTCGGGAAAGGCAGGGAGGCGACCGATGTGACGCGGATCGTGCTGGATCACGATCGTGGCGTCGAGATTGTCGGCCATTTGGTTGAAGCGGTGGAACGAGGCGAGCGTATCGGCACGATCGGTGTTGAACTGCGGCACGCCGCGGTTCTCGATCTGCTCCTCGAAATGATAGAGATCGCCGGTCAGCATCATCGTGCCCATGCGTGGCAGCCTGACCACGAGCGAACGGTGGCCCGGAGTGTGTCCGGGCATGGAGACCATAATCACCTTGCCGTCACCGAAGACGTCCCTGTCCCCTGCCACGGTTTCGACCTTGCCGCCATCGTTGAGCCAGTGCGCGAAGGGCCTCGGATCGACATTGCCAGTACCGTCGGCGGCCTTCACCGCGTCGAAATCGCCCTGTCCGATCAGCAGTGTGGCATCGCCGAAGCCGGCCAGTTGCCCGATATGGTCGAAATGATAGTGGCTGACGCCGACGTAGTCGATGTCCGCGGGGGTCAGGCCGAGATCGCCCAGCTGGTCCTCGATCGAGCGCGCGACGCTCACCGTATAGACCCCCGAGGTCTGGGTGCGACCGACGAAATCGCCCGGCAGGCCGGTGTCCCACAGGAGGTACTTGTCCCCGTCGCGGATGACATAGCAGCTGTCGGTCATCTCGCGCGGTTGCCCGTCGTAGAGATGGGTGTCGGAGAAGGATTCGCTGTCGCTCAGCTGCAGCGTGCCGCAGTCGAGGCGCCACAGCTCGATTGCCGGCGCATCCTGCGCGACCGCGGGCGCTGCGGCGAGCGCCGCTGCGGCAATCGTCAGGTGAAATCTCATGCGTACTCTCCCCCAGTGGCATGCGATCCTAGTCGGTTTCGGGCTTCTCTCCCGAAGGAATCGGGCCAGGCTGCGCGGGCCCCTTCTTCTTCTCGCGGCGCTTGTTCGCATAAAGCATGGCGGCGGCGATGGCGGCGGAGCCGATCGCCCCGGCGATGGCGGCTTTTCCGGAAAGCTTCTTGGTCATGCCCTCTCAATGGTCAGCCCCCGCCCGCTTGGCAAGGGGCGAGCTTGCGGACGTCGGTCAGGCGCCCGGTCACTGCGGCGGCCGCCGCCATGGCCGGGCTGACCAGATGCGTGCGCGCGCCGGGCCCCTGGCGGCCGACGAAATTGCGGTTGCTGGTCGATGCGCAGCGTTCGCCGGGAGGGACCTTGTCGGGGTTCATCGCGAGGCAGGCCGAACAGCCCGGTTCGCGCCATTCGAAGCCGGCATCGGTGAAGATGCGGTCTAGCCCTTCGGCCTCGGCCTGTCGCTTGACGAGCCCCGAGCCGGGCACGGCGATCGCCCAGCGCACATTGGCTGCCTTAGTGCGTCCCTGCAGCACAGCGGCCGCGGCGCGCAGGTCTTCTATCCGCGAATTGGTGCAACTGCCGATGAAGACGTTCTCGACCTCGATCTCCTCGATGGGGGTGCCGGGTGCGAGGCCCATGTAGTCGAGGCTCTTCCTTGCCGCTTCCCGCTTGGAGGGGTCGGCGAAGCTTTCGGGCGCGGGGACGGCACCACCCACAGGGACGACGTCTTCCGGGCTGGTTCCCCAGCTCACCGTGGGCTCGATATCGGCGGCGTCGATCACGACCGACTTGTCGAACATCGCGCCTTCGTCGGTGGACAGCGATCGCCACCATTTCACCGCGCGATCCCAGTCCTCGCCCTTCGGCGCGTAGCGACGGCCTTCGAGATAGGCGAAGACCTTGTCGTCGGGCGCGATGATGCCCGCGCGTGCCCCGCCCTCGATGCTCATGTTGCAGACGGTGAGACGGCCTTCGACGCTCATCTCCTCGAACACCCGCCCGCGATATTCGATCACGTGGCCGGTGCCACCGGCGGTGCCGATCACGCCGATGATGTGGAGGATCAGGTCCTTGGGCGTGACCCCGGGGCCGAGCGCGCCGTCAACGCGGACTTCCATCGTCTTCGAGCGTCGCAACTGCAGCGTCTGCGTCGCCAACACATGCTCGACCTCGCTGGTGCCGATGCCGAAGGCGAGTGCGCCGATCCCGCCATGTGCGGCGGTGTGGCTGTCGCCGCAGACGATCGTGGCGCCGGGCAGCGAGAAACCCTGTTCGGGCCCGACGACATGGACGATCCCCTGCTCGGGCGCGACCGCGTCGATATAGGCAACGCCGAATTCGGGCGCATTGCGTTCGAGCGCGGCAAGCTGCTGCGCGCTCTGCGGATCGGCGATCGGCAGCCGCGACCCGTCGGGCCCGAGCCTGGGCGTGGTCGGCAAATTATGATCGGGCACCGCCAGCGTCAGGTCGGGGCGCCGCACCTTGCGTCCGGCAAGTCGCAGCGCCTCGAAGGCCTGCGGGCTGGTGACCTCGTGCACCAGGTGCCGGTCGATGTAGAGGAGGCAGGTGCCGTCCTCGCGGCGCTCGACCACATGGGTGTCCCAGATCTTCTCGTAAAGCGTGCGCGGTTTGCTAGCCATGGCGGCCATGTCTGCGGCAGCTTTCGGGCTTCGGCAAAAAGGCAAATGCAGAGTCTTCCAAACTTAACCTTTCTCTGCTTTATTGACACTCATGTCAGCAAAGCCGTTTTCCTTTCCGATCACAGTCCTGCCCGACGACATCGATTTCATGGGCCACGTCAACAACGCACGCTACCTTAATTGGGTGCAGGACACGGTGCTCGCGCACTGGCGCAAGCTGGCCCCGGCGGAAGAGGTGGCGAGCAAGGCCTGGGTCGCGCTCAAGCACGAGATCACCTATCGCCGCCCGGCCTTTCTCCATGACGACGTGATCGCCGAGACGGTGCTAGAGAAGATCGCCGGCGCGCGCAGCTTCTACAACACGGTGATCCGCCGCGGCGAAGAGGTTCTGGCCGAGGTCAAGAGCATGTGGTGCTGCATCGACGCGGAAAGCCTGCGTCCGGCCCGCATCAGCCGTGACGTGGCCGAGAATTTCTTCGGCCTTCCGCGCAAGCAGGAACGCTACACTGGCGAGTGATCGGGAGGACAGCGGGCTTTGCCTGCGCTGCTAGCGGGCCTATATTCGAACCATGGATTTCCTGCTTCCCGCATTGATCGTGCTCGCCACCGTCGTCGCGATGGAACTGGTCGCGTGGTCGAGCCACAAGTACATCATGCATGGTTTCGGTTGGGGGTGGCACCGCGACCATCACGAGCCGCATGACAATCTGCTCGAGCGCAACGACCTTTATGCGCTGGTCGGCGCCGCGGCGAGCATCTCGATGTTCCTTATCGGCAGCCCGATGATCTTGGGTGATGGTGCCTGGTGGCCCGCCACATGGATCGGCCTCGGCATCCTGTTCTATGGCATCATCTACACGCTGGTACACGACGGCCTGGTCCACCAGCGCTATTTCAAATGGGTGCCGAAGCGCGGTTATGCCAAGCGGCTGGTGCAGGCCCACAAGCTCCATCATGCGACGATCGGCAAGGAGGGCGGGGTCAGCTTCGGCTTCGTCTTCGCGCGCGACCCGGCGAAGCTGAAGGCCGAACTCAGGCGCCAGCGCGAGGCGGGCATCGCGGTGGTACGCGAAAGCGCCGGAGCCTGAGGCCCCGGCGCTTCGATTGTGCGTCGCGGGAACGCTACTTGGCGTAGTTCACAGAGAGCCCGTGGATGAGGCCGGGGATGTAGCCCAGCAGCGTGAGCACGAGATTGAGCAGGGCGGTACCGCCCAGGCCATGCTTGGCGGCAACGCCCAGCGGCGGAAGCAGTACGGTGGCGATGAGGATGAGAATCGGCATCGAGAATTCCTTTGGTCTGCCCTCCCGTCGTTCGATAATCCAACGCGTCGGGGCTAGGGCCGTTCCGAAATTCACTCGTTGCGGGTCGCGATCCAGCTGCCGCAAGTGACGAGAATTGCCAGCGAAATCCAGTACCAGGGATGGCCTAGCGTGTACCAGGTGAAGACCACGCCGGTTGTCATGGCACCGATCGCCATGGTCTTGGCCCGGCGGCTGATCGCGCGGCGCTCGCGCCAGTCATGGACCTGCGGCCCCCAATGCGGATGGTCGAGGATCTTCTGTTCCCACTCGGGATTGCTGCGGGCGAAGAAATAGACCGCCAGCAACAGGAAGGGGACCGTGGGCATGATCGGCAGGAAGGCACCGACCGCGCCGAGGGCCACGCTGAGGAGGCCAAGCGCGGAATAGAGCGGGCGCTTCATTTGGGCTATCCCGCCGCGATCCGCGCGGCATGTTCGCGGACCAGCGCAATCATGTTGGGAACGCCCTGCGTGCGGTTGCTCGAAAGCTGGTTCTTGAGATCGAAGGGTTCGAGCGCGGCCGCTATATCCATGTCAGCCACTTCACTCGCTGGCTTGTCCTGCACCGCGGCGATGACGAGCGCGACGATGCCCTTGGTGATCGCGGCATTGCTGTCGGCGAGAAAATGCAGCCGATCCGCATCGGTGGTGGGATATACCCAGACCTGCGCGCTGCAGCCGCGCACCAGCGTGGCGTCGGTCTTCAGCGCCTGCGGCATCTCCTCGAGTTCGCGACCCAGTTCGATCAGCAGGCGATAGCGTTCGTCGCCCTCGAGGAATTCATATTCTTCGGCAATGTCGGAAAGTGTGCGCATGCCGCGCCCTTAGCGGGCGGGCCGGCGGGCGTCCATCGGGCTCAGCCCGCCAAGCCGCCGGGGCGGGTGAAGGCGTAGTAGATGACATAGAACCAGCCGAAGAAGCCCTGGATGGCTGCCCAGACGATCGACTTGTGCAGACTCCAGCTGATGGCGACTGCGATCGCACTGCCGAGACCGATCCCGGCGCGGGCGGCGTCGGTCCGCGCCGCGGTCACAGGTCGACCCCGCTGGCGATCGCTTCGAGCTTCTTGATCCGTTCCTTGAGGTCGGCGAGCTCGATCCGCGCCGCTCCCATGGGAGAGCCGGCTTCCTGCGTTTCAGCACCATGGTGCCGTTCGAGCTCTTGCCGCTTCAGTGCCAGCCAGCCGTGCCAGGCCCGCAGCAGCGCCGTTGCGACGATGGTCAGTCCGACCAGCGCTGCGCCTGCTATGATCACTGTCGGTTCGAACATAATTCCATGTCCTCCTTGAACCTTGCCGCCTTCAGTCGGCCTGCTTGTCGCGCAGGGCTTCGATTTCGGCGGCGATCCGCTTTGTTTCGCGCGCATCGAGCGAATTGCCGTCGGTGGCGATCCTTTCGAGCACCTTGATCCTCTCGCGCAGATCCTCGATCTCGCGCTGGGCGCCCGGATCCGTGCGGCTGACGTAATTCTCGTTGCCATGCCGGTCGGCTGTGATGCCGTGCTGTGCGCGATAGCGGGCGGTCAGCACTTTGGTGACCGATCCGATCAGCACCAGCAGGACGATGGCGGTCCAGAAACTCATAGCGCACGCTCCCCTTGGGCGGCGGTGTTCTCGATCTCCTGCAGGTCGCGCAATTGCTCGATCTGCAGGGCGAGGTTGTGGTTGCCGTCGGTCGCGATCCGCTCGAGTACGCGCAGGCGGTCCTCGAACTTGCGGTAGTCGGCGCTGCCGCGGCTGCCCATCGCTGCCTCCGCTTCGGCCTTGCGCGCCAGCAGTTCCAGCTTGCGCTCTTCATGCTCGGCGGCACGCTTCTGGAACAGGTAGGCCATCGGCATGACGATCATCAGGATCGTCAGGATGAAGCCGAAGATCAGCAGAAGGTCCGGATCCATCAGTTGGCCTCCTTCGCGTCGCGCAGGCGATCGATCTCGTTCGTGAGATGATAGCCACTGTCGGTGACGATCCGCTCGACATTGCCGAGCCGATCCTTGAGCGAGCCGAGTTCGGCGCGCAGTTCGGCATTCTCCTGCGTCAGCAGCTTGACCCGTTCGACCGCCTGGTCGTTCCGGGGATAGACCGCTTTGCCCCAGCTGTTTTCGAGCGGGTATCCGTTCTTGATCCGCATCCAGGTGGTTGTGACCCAGGCAATCGATATCGAGACGACGCCGACGGCGAGGAGGGGGGCGAGAGCCTCGACCAGTACGATCTTTTCCATGTCAGATACGCTCCCGGTCCTTGATGTTCAGCGGCGTGCCGGCTTCGCTGGCGGTCGGCTTGTCGCGCAGCGCCTCGATCTCGTCGCGCAGTGAGTAGCCGCGATCGGTGACGATCTTCTCGAGTACCACCATGCGGTCTTGCATTGTGTCGAGCTTGTCGTGCAACTCGCGGTTCTCCGCTTTCAGAGCCTTGGTTTCGGCGCTGTCGCTGCGCTCGGTCTTGCCGCCCCACTCGTCTTCGAGCGAGTAGCCGTGTCGGGCGCGGATCCAGTTGTTGACCAGCCAGCCGCCGGTGCTCAGCGCGACGATGGCGAGCACGAATTCAGGGCTGCCGAAATTCATTGCGCCGTCTCCCCCTGCTTGATGTTGAGCGGTGTGCCGCTGTCGCTTCCCTCGACGGTGCGCTGGTCGCGCAGCGCCTCGATCTGGGTGGCGACATTGTAGCCGCTGTCGGTGACGATGCGTTCGAGAACGCGAACCCGGTCTTCCAAATCGCCGACGCGACTGGCGTATTGCGCGGCCTTTTCGGCGGTGCTCTCGGCGGTCGCATTCAGCTGCATCTCGGCCATCTTGTGCTGGTGCCGGGTCCAGATCGCCAGGCCGCCGATCATGAACGGCGCCAGCGGGATGAGATAAGCCCAGTCGAACATGGTCGTCTTCCCCCTTCGTTGTGCGCCGGCTCAGCGCAGGCGTTCGATTTCGGCGTTCAGGCGCGGATTGCTGCTGACGTAGAAGGTCTCGACTTCGGCCAGACGGCGATCGACATCCTTCATCTTGGCGCGGATCTCGCGCGCCGTGCGCTTCGGGTTCTGTCGTACGCCTTGCCAGTAGCGCGTCTCGTCATGATCGACGTAGAGATGCGGCGGCTTCTTGTTGAGCAGGATACCGGCGACGAAATAGGCCGGAAGCGCGAAGCCGGTGGCGAAGACCAGGATGATCAGCGCAAGGCGGACCCACAGGACATCGACGCCGGTATAGTCGGCGATGCCCGAGCAAACGCCCATGAGCTTGGCATTCTGCTTGTCGCGGTAAAGCGTGGTGCGGGGCGTGTTCACTTGGCGGCTCCTTTCTTCTCGGCGAGCAGCTGTTCGAGTTCGCGGAGCTGCTGGTTGTCCTGCTCGCTGTCGTGGACAAGGCGGGCGGGGCGGAATTCGGGGTTGTCGCTGGCAACCAGGCGCTCGACCGTATCCATCCGGTCGTCGAGGCGCTTGGCGAGGTTGTAGAGTTCCTCGAGCAGGACTTCATCGTCGGTGGTGATCGTCGCCGAGGTCTTCCACTTGGTGATGTAGTGGAGGATCAGCCATGGAAGCCCGATGAAGATCGCGGGGATGATGATGATCTCTTCCATGGGTGTCAGTCCTCCTTGTCGGCGCTGCCCATTCCGAGCGCCTTTTTCATTTGTTCAAGTTCGTCGTCGATCGCATCGGCGCCTTCGAGCGCGGCGATCTCGTCGGCCAGGCTCGGCTTGTCCGATTGGTCGGCGATGCTCAGCGCATCGGCGCGCCCCTCGGCATAGTCGACACGGCGCTCGAGCTGGTCGAAGCGGGTCAGCGCATCATCGACGCGCTCGTTGGTCATCAGGCTGCGCAGCTTGACGCGGTTCTCCGCGCTTTCGAGCCGGGCGGCGATGGCGGTCTGGCGGCTGCGCGCTTCGCGCAGGCGGTTCTGCAGCTTCTGGATGTCCTGCTCATAGGCGCGCAGCGCATCGTCGAGCACCGCGATTTCCTGCTTGAGCTGATCGCTCATGTCGGCCGCCTTCTTCTTTTCGACCAGCGCGGCGCGGGCGAGGTCCTCGCGATCCTTCGACAGCGCGAGCTGCGCCTTCTCGTTCCAGTCGGCCTGGAGCTTGTCGAGCTTGACCGTGTGGCGGTGCATTTCCTTCTGGTCGGCGATGGTGCGCGCCGCGCTTGCGCGGACTTCGACCAGCGTCTCCTCCATCTCGAGGATGATCATGCGGATCATCTTCTGGGGGTCGTCCGCCTTGTCGAGCATGTCGTTGAAATTGGCGGCGATGATGTCGCGGGTGCGGCTGAAAATGCCCATTAAAGGTGCTCCGTTGGCAAAAAAGTCCGATCCCTTGGGCCGACCGCCGTCGCGGGTCGGAGTCGGCGAGCGGCGCAACCGTTCTACCTCTTCCTCTATCCGCGACAAGCGGGGGCGGGCCGAAGCGCCTTCGGCATCGCTGCCGCGGGGACTGTCGGGGGAGCGGCGCTCCGGCCCAAGGGGATCGTGGTCGGGAGGCAGGGTCATGCGATCTCGACCTGTTCATAGGCGGCCAGCGCCGGGCTGGGGGCGGTCACCGCGATCTGCGTGCTCAGCAGGACGAAAGTGACCATCGCGGCGATGCTGGCGATGGCGGCCTGTCCGAGCTGGCTTCGGAAGAAACTGCGGTTGTACATCTGGGTTACCTCCCTGGGGGCCATCCGGCCGATTGCTGTTGTCTCCTGTTCAGCAAGCGCCATGCCAAACCCGAAAAACGGGAGAAAAGCTGGGGTCCCAGGCTATTCGACCAACGACATGTTGGTTTCTATTGCCAAGTATCGGGGAAAATTCCTATCTCTTGGTCATGGAGCGGGAAAACCAGTTCATCGGTCAGTCCGGGGCCTTCCTCGACGCGGTCGAGCGGGCTAGCCGCGCCGCGCCGATGCGCCGCCCGGTATTGGTCATAGGCGAGCGCGGGACCGGCAAGGAACTGATCGCCGAACGCCTCCATCGTCTCTCCACCCGCTGGGACGAACCCCTGGTGATCATGAACTGCGCCGCGCTGCCCGAAACGCTGATCGAGGCCGAACTCTTCGGGCATGAAGCCGGCGCGTTCACAGGCGCTACCAAACAAAGGGTCGGAAGGTTCGAGGAAGCCGACAAGGGGACGCTTTTTCTCGACGAACTGGGCACTTTGTCGATGGGCGCGCAGGAGCGCCTGCTGCGCGCGGTCGAATATGGCGAGGTCACGCGCATCGGGGCGAGTCGCCCGATCCGCGTCGACGTCCGCATCGTCGCGGCCACGAACGAGGACCTGCCGGCCAAGGCCGATCGCGGCGATTTCCGCGCCGACCTGCTCGACCGGCTGAGTTTCGAGGTCATCACTCTCCCGCCCTTGCGCGTGCGCGAGGGCGACGTGCAGGTCCTGTCCGACTATTTCGGTCGCCGCATGGCCGCCGAACTCGGCTGGGAAGGCTGGCCGGGTTTCGCCGCGCATGTCGCCGAACAGCTCGAGAAGCACGACTGGCCGGGCAATGTCCGCGAACTGCGCAATGTCGTCGAGCGCGCGATCTACCGCTGGGACGACTGGAGCCAGCCGATCGGCCATGTCGTCTTCGATCCCTTCGACAGTCCGTGGAAGCCGGCCGACCTGCCCTCGCGCCAGGCCGACGCGCCCGCGCCTCGTGCCGCAGTGGCTCCGCAAGGGCCCGATTTCGAGAGCGTCGACGACCTGCGCGCCGCGGTCGATGCGCATGAGCGCTCGATCGTCGAATTCGCCCTCGGCAAGCATCGCTGGAACCAGCGCCAGACCGCCAAGGCGCTGGGACTGACCTACGACCAGCTGCGCCACTGCATCAAGAAGCATGCCCTGACCGACGACGAGTGATCTGTCCGGGGATAGGGGCGGCTATGCCCTCTTGCCTTTCTCGGGACTCGCGCCTATCTGGCTCTCCATCCCGACATTGTCGCGACACTGGAGGGGCTGGCGCCGCGAGGGGCCGGCCACAAAGACCTGTCGCAATCGCAGTGTCGCATGGGACCTGTATTTGGAGACCGAATGGCCGATCTTGCACGCTTGACCGAAGTGATCGAACCCGAGGCGCAGGCGCTCGGATTCGAGCTCGTGCGCGTCAAGATGATGCCCTCCGAAGCCGGCGACGGCGGGCAGGCCTTGCAGATCATGGCCGAGGACCCGGCGACGGGGCAGCTGGTCATCGACCAGTGCGCCGCGCTCTCGCGCCGCGTCTCGGACCGCATCGACGCGCTGGAAGAGCAGGGTGAGGTGCTGATCGACGGCGCCTACCACCTCGAGGTCAGCTCGCCCGGCATCGACCGCCCGCTGACCCGCGCCAAGGACTTCGCCGACTGGGCGGGCCACGAGACGAAGATTGCGATGACCAAGGGCTGGGACGGCCAGCGCAACCTGCGGGGACTTCTCAAGGGCATCGATGGCGATATGGTCACCATCGAGGACCGCAAGGCGGGTGAAGTATCCGTTCCCCGCGACCAGATTCATTCGGCACAGCTTGTCCTCACCGACGAACTGATCGCCGCCACCCAGCCGCTCGATACGAGCGGTGCCGACGAAATCGTCGAAACTGAAGAAAAGGCAGACGACTGATGGCCAGTGCCATTTCCGCCAACAAGGCAGAACTCCTCGCGATCGCCAATTCGGTCGCTTCGGAAAAGATGATCGACAAGGCCATCGTCATCGAGGCGATGGAAGAGGCGATCCAGAAGTCCGCCCGCAACCGCTACGGTGCGGAAAACGACATCCGCGCCAAGCTCGACCCGCAGACCGGCGACCTGCGCCTGTGGCGCGTCGTCGAAGTGGTCGAGGAAGTCGAGGACTACTTCAAGCAGGTCGACCTCAAGGCTGCCGCCAAGCTCGACGCCAATGCCAAGGTCGGCGACTTCATCGTCGACCCGCTGCCGCCGGTCGATCTCGGCCGCATCGACGCGCAGAGCGCCAAGCAGGTGATCTTCCAGAAGGTCCGCGATGCCGAGCGCGAGCGCCAGTACGAAGAATTCAAGGACCGCGCGGGCGAGGTCATCACCGGCGTGATCAAGTCGGTCGAATTCGGTCACGTGATCGTCAACCTCGGCCGCGCCGAGGGCGTCATCCGCCGCGACCAGCAGATCCCGCGCGAAGCCGCCCGCGTCGGCGAGCGTGTGCGTGCGCTGATCACCAAGGTCGAGCGCAACAACCGCGGCCCGCAGATCTTCCTCAGCCGCGCACACCCCGACTTCATGAAGAAGCTGTTCGCGCAGGAAGTACCTGAAATCTACGACGGCATCATCGAGATCAAGGCCGCCGCCCGCGACCCGGGCAGCCGCGCCAAGATCGGCGTCATCAGCCACGACAGCAGCATCGACCCGGTCGGCGCCTGCGTCGGCATGAAGGGCAGCCGCGTCCAGGCCGTCGTGCAGGAACTGCAGGGCGAGAAGATCGACATCATCCCCTGGTCGGAAGACGGCGCGACCTTCATCGTCAATGCGCTCCAGCCGGCCACCGTCAGCCGCGTCGTGCTCGACGAGGAAGATGGCCGCATCGAAGTCGTCGTTCCCGACGATCAGCTGTCGCTCGCCATCGGCCGCCGCGGCCAGAACGTGCGTCTCGCCAGCCAGCTGACCGGCAACCAGATCGACATCATGACCGAGGAAGAAGCCTCGGAGAAGCGCCAGAAGGAATTCGCCGAGCGCTCGAAGATGTTCGAAGAAGAGCTCGACGTCGACGAAACGCTGTCGCAGCTCCTCGTCGCCGAAGGCTTCGCCGAGCTTGAGGAAGTCGCTTATGTCGAGCTCGACGAGCTCGCCGGCATCGAGGGCTTCGACGAGGAACTCGCCGAGGAACTCCAGAGCCGTGCGCAGGAAGCGATCGACCGCCAGGAAGCCGCGCACCGCGAGGCGCGCCGCGAACTGGGTGTCGAGGACGATCTCGCCGAGCTGCCGCATCTCACCGAAGCCATGCTGGTTACGCTGGGCAAGGCGGGCATCAAGACGCTCGACGATCTTGCCGATCTCGCGACCGACGAGCTCATCCAGAAGAAGCGCGAAGCTCCGCGTCGCCGCAACAATGCCGATGGCCCGCCGATGCGGCGCCCCTCGATGCGCGAGCAGGACAAGGGCGGCGTGCTGGGCGAGTACGGGTTGACCGAAGAGCAGGGCAACGAGATCATCATGGCTGCTCGTGCACATTGGTTCGACGACGAAGAGGAAGCTCCGGCCCCCGCCGAGACGACCGACACGCAGGAGGCCGCCGATGCGGACTCCACCCAATGAGCGCCTGACGTCCGACATCGCTGACCCGCCCAAGGCACGGAAAGCTTCCGAGCCCGAACGGCGCTGCATTCTTTCGGGTGAGACGGCCCCGCGCGAGATGCTCGTGCGGCTGGTAGCCTCGCCCGCAGGCCTCGTGCTGCCCGATGCACAGGAAAAGGCGCCCGGCCGCGGTGCCTGGATCGGCGTCACGCGCGACGAACTGGCCGAGGCGCAGGCCAAGGGCAAGCTGAAGGGCGCACTCGCGCGGGCCTTCAAGACCGGCGAACTCGAAGTGCCGGAAAACCTGCCGCAGATGGTCGAGGACGCGCTGACCCGCGTGCTGCTCGACCGGCTGGGGCTCGAAATGCGCGTCGGAAGCCTTATCTTGGGGACGCAGCGCATCGCCGAAGCGGCGCGCGGCGGAGCCGTGGCGCTCCTGCTGCATGCCCGCGACGCGAGCGAAGACGGCCGCAAGAAGCTCGATCAGGCCTGGCGCGTGGGGCGCGAGGCGGAAGGATCGGGCGAACGCGGGCTCGAACTGCCTCTGGACCGGAACGCTTTGTCTGTGGCATTGGGCCGCGACAATGTCGTCCATCTGGCCGTTGCGGGCTCCGGGGCCGATGATGCTGCGGCCGCGAGGGTGATGAAACCCATGACGCGCCTCATGCACTATCTGGGGCAGGCTTAGCCGACCAAGGATGGCCGCGCTTGTGCGCGGGCCGGATGACGAATTGAACGATACGAAGAAGAGAAACGAGCAAGAATGAGCGACGACGACAAGAAACCAGCCCGCAAACCGCTGACCCTGAAGGGCGCGCAGCCGGGCGAGGTCAAGCAGACCTTCAGCCACGGCCGCACCAACAAGGTCGCGGTCGAGGTGAAGCGCCGCCGCAAGCTCGTGAAGCCCGGCGAGGCGCCTCCGCCTCCGCCCCCTCCTGCACCCGTGGTGGAGGCCGCGCCTGCTCCGGCGCCTGCGCCCGCGCCCAAGCCTGCCGCGCCCAAGAAGGCCGCGCCCGCCGGGGAAACCCCGCAGGAACGCGTTGCTCGCCTCCAGCGCGAGGCCGAGGAAGATCGCCTGCGGCAGGCCGAGGAAGCGCGCAAGCGCGAGGAAGAGCAAGCCAAGCAGGCTGCCGAGGACGAGAAGAAGCGCGCCGAGGACAACAAGAAGGCCGAAGCCGAGGCTGCCCAGAAGGCCAAGGAAGAGGCCAAGCAGGCCGCGGAAGCGCCCGCTGAGGAAGCTCCTCCTGCCGAAGATACCGACAGCGCCACGCCCGCGCCCGCGCCGCGTCGCTTCACGCCTGTCGCGCGTCCCGAGCCCAAGAAGCCCGAGCGCAAGAAGAAGGAAGAAAAGCCCGCGCGCGGTGCGGAAACTCCAGACAAGCGCCGTTCGGGCAAGCTCTCGGTGAAGAAGGCGCTCAACGAGGACGAAGGCCGTCGTGCCCGCAGCCTCGCGGCCCTGAAGCGTGCGCGCGAAAAGGAACGGCGCCTGCAGGGCGGCGGTTCGAACAAGCCGCGTGAGAAGCAGGTACGCGACGTCGTGGTGCCCGAGGCGATCACCGTTGGCGAACTGGCCAAGCGCATGGGCGAGAAGGGCGCCGACCTGGTCAAGGAACTCTTCAATCTCGACATGATGGTCACCGTCAACCAGACGATCGACCAGGATACGGCGGAGCTGCTCGTCGAGCAGTTCGGCCACAATATCCAGAAGGTGTCCGAAGCCGACGTCGATATCTCGGCCGAACAGGATGTCGATCCCGAAGAGACGCTCAAGCCGCGTCCCCCCGTGGTCACGATCATGGGCCATGTCGACCACGGCAAGACCAGCCTGCTCGACGCGCTGCGCGGTGCCAATGTCGTCAAGGGCGAAGCCGGTGGCATCACCCAGCACATCGGCAGCTACCAGGTGAAGACCAAGGGCGGTGACACGATCACCTTCCTCGACACGCCGGGCCACGCCGCCTTCACGCAGATGCGCCAGCGGGGTGCCAACGTCACCGATATCGTGGTGCTGGTGGTCGCGGCCGACGACGGCATCATGCCGCAGACGATCGAGGCCATCAATCACACCAAGGCGGCGGGCGTCCCGATGATCGTGGCGATCAACAAGATGGACAAGCCCGAGGCCGATCCGGACAATATCCGCACGCGCCTGCTCGAACACGAGATCATCGTCGAGAAGATGTCGGGCGACGTGCAGGACGTCGAAATCTCGGCCAAGACCAAGGCCGGGCTCGACGACCTGCTCGACAAGATCGCGCTGCAGGCAGAACTGCTCGAGCTGAAGGCCAATCCCGACCGGATGGCCGAAGCGACCGTGATCGAGGCGCAGCTCGACAAGGGCCGCGGCCCCGTCGCGACCGTGCTCGTCACGCGCGGCACGCTCAAGCGCGGCGACACCTTCGTCGTCGGGACCGAGAGCGGCCGTGTCCGTGCGGTGGTCAACGACCAGGGCAAGCAGATCAAGGAAGCGGGCCCGTCGATGCCGGTCGAGGTCCTCGGTCTCGGCGGCGTGCCGAGTGCCGGCGACACGCTGACCGTGGTCGAAAACGAGCAGCGCGCCCGCGAAGTCGCCTCCTACCGTCAGGAAAAGGCGACCGAGAAGCGCACCGCGCTCGCGCCGACCAGCTTCGATACGATGTTCAACAACCTTGCGTCGAACGTCATCGAATTCCCGGTCCTCGTGAAGGCCGACGTCCAGGGGTCGGTCGAAGCGATCACCACCGCGCTGCACAACCTGTCGAACGACGACATCAAGGTCCGCGTGCTGCATGCTGGCGTGGGTGCGATCACCGAAAGCGACGTCCAGCTGGCCTCGGCCTCGAAGGCGCCGATCATCGGCTTCAACGTCCGCCCCAACGCCAAGGCGCGCGAGCTGGTCAAGCGCGACGGCGTGGAGATGAAGTATTACGACGTCATCTACCACCTGACCGAGGAAATCGCGAAGGAGATGGCGGGCGAGCTGGGTCCGGAACGGATCGAACACGTCGTCGGCCGTGCCGCGGTCAAGGAAGTGTTCCGCTCGGGCAAGAAGGACAAGGCCGCCGGCCTGCTGGTCGAGGAAGGCGTCATCCGCAAGGGGCTGCACGCCCGTCTCACGCGCGACGACGTCATCGTCTCGGCCACCACCATCGCCAGCCTGCGTCGCTTCAAGGACGACGTGGACGAGGTCCGCGCGGGTCTCGAATGCGGTGTGGTCCTCGCCGATACGAACGACATCCAGCCGGGCGACCAGCTCGAGGTCTTCGAAGTCGAGGAGCGTGAGCGCACGCTGTGAGCGAGCAATCGGAGGAAGGCGAACCCGAGGACTTCAAGGCATTCGACAAATTGAGCGGATGCGGTTTTGATTTTTCTTGGGGGATGCCTGCCTCTGGTAGCCGCAGTTCTTGTGCCCATGATGCTGCTGGCGAGCCGATGAAATGAGTGATCCCACCACCCATGCTCTTGGTCATGCCCATGCCGATCTGATGGGCGTTAAGTTCGAGAGCTTCGACCGGGGCCGCGAGGAAATCACCTTGCGCTTCCATGCCCCCGATGCCTTCATCACCCCGCGCGGGAGCGTGCAGGGCGGGCTGGTTGCGGGCTTCCTCGACGAGGTGATGGGCTGGGCGCATGTCTGGGCTACCGACCAGGCCGAGGCACCGCTCAACCTCGAGATCTCGATGAGCCTCCTGAAGCCCGTTCTCGCCGGTCCGCTGGTGGGCAAGGGGCGCGTGGTGCGCCGCGGGCGCAAAGTCATCTTTCTCGAGGGCGAGCTGTTCGACGAGGCGGGCAATCTGCTCGCGCGTTCGACGAGCACAGCCCTCCCGACACCGCGCCCGGTGGCGAAATAGTGGCGCGCTACGCCGCGCTGCTGGGCTCGATCAACGTCGGCGGAAATCGGCTCAAGATGGCCGATCTCGTCGCGGCGATGGAGAAACGCGGGTTCGCCAATGTCGAGACGGTCGTCGCCAGCGGCAATGTCCTGTTCGATCATGATCGTGCGCCCGACGCCGAGTTGCAGGACATGATCGCGGAGCTCGTCAAGGCGGATTTCGGAATAGACACCTTCGCTGCGGTCCGGACCCGGGCTGAACTCGAGGCCGCATTGGCGGAGAGCCCCTTTGCCGGCAAAGGCGAGGACAAGTTCGTGCATGTCCACTTCCTCACCCGCCAGCCGTCGAAGGCGCAGTTCGACGCGCTGATAGCCGATCACGAAGGCCGCGGCCCGGAAAAGCTTGCTCCGGGCAGCCGCGCGCTGCACATCGATTACGTATCGGGCGTGGGAAACAGCAAGCTCACCGGTCCCTTCATCGAGCGTCGTCTGGGGTGCAAAGGAACCGCGCGCAACGTTCGTTCGCTCAAGAGAATTATCGAGAAGCTTTCCTGATGGCCAAGCACCAGCAATCCACCCCCGAACAGCAATCGGTTCGCGTCCTCAAGGTCGGCGAGCGCGTGCGCCATATCCTGTCCGAGCTGCTCGCGCGCGGCGAGGCGCATGACGAGGTCCTATCGGCGAGCAATATCGCGGTCACCGAAGTGCGCATGACCCCCGACCTGCGCAATGCGAAGGCCTATGTGAAGCCGCTGCTGGGCGAGGACGAGAATGTGGTGCTTAAGGCGCTGCGGACAAATACCGCCTTCTTCCAGAAGGAGGTCGCGCAGCGGCTCGGCCTCAAATTCGCGCCGCGACTGAGCTTCCAGCCCGACGAGAGCTTCGACGAGGCCGACCGGATCGAGCGCCTGCTCAACGATCCCAAGGTCGCGCGCGATCTCGACGACGAGGCGTGATCAGCCGGGTCGCATCCGGCTCCTGATCTTGATGTCGACCATCTTCCCGACGATCAGTGAGTACGATTTCATCCCGAAATCCCGGCGGTTGATCCGCGTGGTCGCGGTCAGCCCCAGCGTTTCGCCCGATTTCGCCAGCGCCGGCGGATCGTCGAACACGACCTCGAGTTCCACCGGCCGCGTCACCCCGCGCGCAGTGAGGTTGCCCGAGACCTTGCCGGCCCGCGCGTCCCGCATGGTCAGGCCCTGACCGCTGAAGGTCACCGTCGGATATTTCTCGACCCAGAAGAACTTCGGCCCACGCAGGCGCGACAGCGTCACCCTGTCGGGGGCTTCGAGCGCCCGCGCATCGATGGTGACGTCGAGCGTCATGTTCGCGGGATCGCCCGCGGGAATGAGCGCGGTGCCGCTGATCTTGGGAAAACGGGCGGTCTTGCTCGCCAGGCCGAAGAAGGCGACCTTGGCGGAGACGTCGCTATCCTCGCTTTGCAACAGGTAGCGCTCGCTCAAGGGCGCAGCCGCGAGCAGGATCAGGGCGGGCAGCGCAAAAAGGTATCGACCCATGGCCATTCTCCATGCCCCGAAACGCATTGTCCTCCTTTCACGAACAGTCGTCAAACCTTGGGATTGGCGGGACGGGGCTCTCCCACATGCGTGCGGGTGCGGCTAACGCTTGTCGCATGGCCAAGCTCTACTTCTACTATGCCAGCATGAATGCGGGGAAGAGCACCACGCTGCTGCAGACCGCCTTCAATTACGGTGAGCGCGGCATGCGCGTGTCGCTCTGGACCGCCGCGCTAGACGACCGGCCCGGCTTCGGCGCGATCTCGAGCCGCATCGGCCTGTCCAGCGATGCGCATCGCTACGAGCAGGACACCGACATCGAGGCGCGCGTGCTGGCCGACCATGCCGAGGACCCCATCGCCTGCGTGCTCGTCGACGAGGCTCAGTTCCTCACCGACGAGCAGGTCTGGCAACTGGCGCGGCTGGCCGACGATGCGGGCATCCCCGTGCTCTGTTATGGCCTGAGGACCGATTTCCAGGGCGAGCTCTTCCCCGGATCGGCCGCGCTGCTCGGCATTGCCGACTCGCTGGTCGAGATGAAGGCCGTATGCGACTGCGGGCGCAAGGCGACGATGAACCTGCGCGTCGATGCCGACGGCAAGGCAGTGAGCGAAGGTGCGCAGACCGAGATCGGCGGCAATGATCGCTATGTCGCCATGTGCCGCAAGCATTTCCGCGAAGCGCTGGCGGGCTGAGGCCGCGCCCCCTATCTAGCCGCCATGACCGAAACGCTCCTCCTCGCGGTGATCCTGATCCCGTGCCTGATCGTCGCCATCGTCTTCCACGAAGTCGCGCATGGCTGGACCGCGCTCGCCCTCGGCGATCCGACAGCGAAGGAACAGCGCCGCCTGTCGCTCAACCCGCTGCGTCACGTCGACCCTGTCGGTACACTGCTGGTGCCCGGCGCTTTGGCGCTGTTCGGCGGACCGGTGTTCGGCTGGGCCAAGCCCGTGCCGGTGCGGTTCGACCGCCTTCGCGATCCACGTTTCGGCATGGTCGCGGTCGCGGCAGCGGGGCCGGGGACCAATCTCCTGCTCGCGCTGGTTGGATCCGTTGTGTTGGGCTTAAGCTGGCCAGATGCGGGCCAGAGTTCCGCTAGCTCGGCAGGCTTACCCATTGTGTTGAATAGCGTTGGTGATCTGACAATCCTGCCAACAGCGATGCTGTTCTTCGTTTTGCTCAACTCCTTCCTGGCGCTTTTCAATCTCCTTCCGATCCCGCCATTCGACGGATCGCACATCGTCGGCGGCCTCTTGCCGCGCAAATGGGCGGCTAGCTGGCAGAAGCTGCAATCTCTCGGCATGCTGTTTTTCATTGTTCTCATCGCAGCAACTTGGGCGTTCCCGAACAGCGGACTGGTGGAACACGTAGTCATGCCCCCGGTCTACTGGCTGCTTGAACGCTACTTTTTGATCGTCGATTGGATCGCCGGATGAGCGATCCGAAACCCGCGCCCCACGGCTGGCTGATCCTCGACAAGCCGCGCGGGCTCGGCTCGACGCAAGCGGTGTCGGCGGTCAAGCGCGTGCTGCGCCAGGGCAGCTATGCCAAGACCAAGGTCGGCCACGGCGGCACGCTCGATCCGCTCGCCGAAGGCGTGCTGCCGATCGCGCTGGGCGAGGCTACCAAGCTCGCCGGGCGCATGCTCGACAGCGACAAGATCTACGCTTTCACCATCCAGTTCGGTGAGGAAACCGATACGCTCGATACCGAAGGGGAGGTGATCGAGCGCAGCGACCGGCGACCGCCCATGGCTGCGGTTGCGGCGATGCTCGAGCATTTCACCGGCGAGATCGAGCAGGTCCCGCCGGCCTACTCGGCCGTGAAGGTCGACGGCAAGCGGGCCTATGATCGAGCGAGGGCAGGCGAGGAAGTCGCCATGAAGACCCGCGCCGTGACCATCCATTCGCTTGGTTTCGCGGGCGAACGCGAGGACGCCGAACTGCGCTCGGCCTTCGCCACCACGGCCGGACGTCCCGATCCCTACGATCCGCAGACACCGCTCGAAATGGCCGACAGCGTCACGCTGGTCGCGCATGTGTCGAAGGGTACCTACATCCGAAGCCTCGCACGGGATATCGCACATGCCCTTGGGACCGCGGGCCACGTCACCTATCTCAGGCGCATCAAGGCTGGCCCGTTCCGCGAGGGACAGGCGATTTCGCTGGACAAGCTGGAGGAAATCGCTAAGGGCGCGGCCATCGAAAACCTCCTCCTGCCGCTCGAGGCGGGGCTGGACGACATCCCGGCCTTGCAACTCGATCCCGACAGCGCGCAGGCGGTCCGCCAGGGCCGGGTATTGTCGGGGCTGCCCCATGCCGACGGGCTCCACCTTGCGACGCTGGACGATGTGCCGGTGGCCCTGATGGAACTCAGCGGAGGCACGGCCAAGGTCGTGCGGGGTTTCAACCTACCGGATGTCGCGGAGTAGAATACATGTCGGTTACCGCCGAGCGTAAAGCTGAAATCATCAAGGACAATGCCGTCGCCAAGGGCGACACCGGCTCGCCCGAAGTCCAGGTCGCAATCCTCACCGAGCGCATTCGCAACCTGACCGAGCACTTCAAGTCCAACCACAAGGACAACCACTCGCGCCGGGGCCTCCTGATGATGGTCAACAAGCGTCGCAACCTGCTCGCCTATCTCAAGAAGACAGACGTCGAGCGGTACAACGCGCTGATCCAGAAGCTGGGTCTTCGCAAATAAGAGTTTCTCGAAGGGGCGGCTCAGGTCGCCCCTTCGTTTATCCGGCATCCGCGCAATCCGGCGCGGAAGCGGAAAATGGAGGCGAGAAACGCCTCGAACCGGACCGGGACGGCATACCCGGCACTGTAGGCCCCGCCCGGCAATCAGGCCCGGCGGGTTCATAAGGAAACTTCATGTTCGACACGAAAACCGTATCGCTGGAGTGGGGCGGAAAGACCCTCACTCTGGAAACCGGCCGCATTGCCCGTCAGGCTGACGGCGCGGTCCTCGCCACTTATGGCGAAACCGTCGTTCTGTGTGCGGTCACAGCCGCCAAGAGCGTCAAGGAAGGTCAGGACTTCTTCCCGCTGACCGTCCACTATCAGGAAAAATTCTCCTCGGCCGGCCGCATCCCTGGCGGCTTCTTCAAGCGCGAGCGCGGTGCGACCGAAAAGGAAACGCTGACCAGCCGCCTGATCGACCGTCCGGTCCGCCCGCTTTTCCCCGAAGGTTTCTACAACGAAATCAACGTAATCGCGCAGGTCTTCAGCTATGACGGCGAGTGCGAGCCCGACGTGCTGGCGATGATCGCCGCCTCGGCCGCGCTGACCATTTCGGGCGTTCCCTTCATGGGCCCGATCGGCGCCTGCCGCGTCGGCTTCAAGGATGGCGAGTACATCCTCAACCCGAAGCAGACCACCGCGCTGGCCGATGACGGCCGCCTCGACCTCGTCGTCGCCGCCACCGGCGACGCCGTGATGATGGTGGAATCGGAAGCCAAGGAACTGACCGAAGCCGAAATGCTCGGCGCGGTCGCCTTCGCCCACGACAACATCCGCCCGGTCGTCAACGCGATCATCGATCTCGCCGAACAGGCCGCCAAGGAACCTTGGGACGTCGCCTCGCAGGACGGCAACGACGACATGAAGTCGGCCATCAAGGCGATGATCGGCAAGGACATCGCCGAAGCCTACAAGCTGACCGACAAGTCGGCCCGCTCGGACGCGCTCAACGCCGCGCGCGACAAGGTCAAGGCGCACTACGCCAGCGAGGAATTCGACGGCCAGGCGCGCATGACCGCGATCAAGCTGACCAAGAAGCTCGAAGCCGAAATCGTCCGCGGCGCCATCCTCAAGGACGGTACCCGCATCGACGGCCGCAAGCTCGACCAGGTTCGCCCGATCGAGGCGATGGTCGGCGTGCTCCCGCGTGCGCATGGCTCCTCGCTCTTCACCCGCGGTGAAACGCAGGCGCTGTGCTCGACCACGCTCGGCACCAAGGACAGCGAGCAGATGATCGACGGCCTCGAAGGCCTGTCGTACGAACGCTTCATGCTGCACTACAACTTCCCGCCCTATTCGGTCGGTGAAGTGGGCCGTTTCGGTGCGCCCTCGCGCCGCGACACCGGCCACGGCAAGCTCGCCTGGCGCGCGCTGCACAACGTGCTGCCGACGCATGAGGACTTCCCCTACACCATCCGCGTGCTGTCGGACATCACCGAGTCGAACGGCTCGAGCTCGATGGCGACGATCTGCGGTGGCTGTCTGTCGATGATGGACGCCGGCGTTCCGATCGAACGCCCGGTGTCGGGCATCGCCATGGGCCTGATCCTGGAAGGCAGCGACTTCGCGGTCCTGTCGGACATCCTCGGCGACGAGGACCACCTCGGCGACATGGACTTCAAGGTCGCAGGCACCGAGGCCGGCATCACCACGATGCAGATGGACATCAAGGTCGCCGGGATCACGCAGGAAATCATGCAGAAGGCGCTCGAACAGGCGAAGGCCGGCCGCGCGCACATCCTGGGTGAGATGAACAAGGCTCTGACCGGTTCGCGCACCGAGGTTTCCAAGCACGCTCCGCGCATCGAGACGATCCAGATCGACAAGTCGAAGATCCGCGACGTCATCGGGACCGGTGGCAAGGTGATCCGCGAGATCGTCGCCGAAACCGGCGCCAAGGTCGACATCGACGACGAAGGCGTGATCAAGATCAGCTCGTCCGACAGCGCCCAGATCGAAGCCGCCAAGGCCTGGATCCAAGGCATCGTCGAAGAGCCCGAGGTCGGCAAGATCTACAACGGCAAGGTCGTCAACATCGTCGACTTCGGTGCCTTCGTGAACTTCATGGGCGGCAAGGACGGTCTCGTCCACGTCAGCGAAATGAAGAACGAGCGCGTCGAGAAGCCGACCGACGTCGTGTCGGAAGGCCAGGAAGTTAAGGTCAAGGTCCTCGAGATCGACCAGCGCGGCAAGGTCCGCCTGTCGATGCGTGTGGTCGACCAGGAAACCGGCGAAGAGCTGGAAGACACCCGTCCGCCGCGCGAACCGCGCGGTGACCGTGGCCCGCGTGGCGACCGTGGCGGCGACCGCCGTGGCGGCCGTGGTGGCCGTGGTGGCGACCGCGATCGTGGCCCGCGCCGCGACCGTGGCGACCGCGACGGTGGTGGCGAAGCCCACGTGCCCGACTTCCTGAAGGACTGATCCTTCGCTAATCAATAACGGAGGGGTCGCAGGTCCGCCTGCGGCCCCTTTGCTTTGGAGACCATGCAATGCTGCCCCGCGAAACGCTTGCCACTGCCGAAGTACCCGACGGAGAGACGTTGACGCTCGTCAGCCACGGGCGCGATTTCATCATCATGCTCGGCCGTGACGAGCTGATGGGCACACGCATGCAGTTTTCCGAAGAGCAGCTCGCGATCCTGACGCTGGCCGAGCTCGATGCGCCGCGCCCGCGCGTGCTGATCGGCGGCTATGGCATGGGCTTCACCTATCGCGCTGCGCTCGCCAATCTGCCCGAGGGCGGCTCGGTGACCGTGGCGGAGATCGTCCCCGAGATTCTCGAATGGGCGGAGGGTCCGCTCGCCCACCTCACGGGAGACAGCCTCGCCGATCCGCGCGGAGAGGTCGTCATCTGCGACGTCGCGGCGCTGATCGACGATGCCAATGACGGCACTACCGCCAAATACGACGCGATCCTGCTCGACGTCGACAACGGCCCCGACGGAATCGTGCGCGACGCCAACTACCGCATCTATTCGAAGACCGGCCTCGGCAAGGCGCGCGACGCGCTGAAGCCCGGCGGCATCCTCGCCGTGTGGTCGGCGGCGCCGGACCACAAGTTCACCGTGCGGCTGAAGGAAAGCGGCTTCGACGTCGAGGTGCGCGAAGTGCGCGCGCGGCCCAACAACAAGGGGCCACGCCACACGATCTGGTTCGCCCGCAAGCGCTAGGCAGCCGGCGTCAGGGCTTGATCCGCAGGCGCCCCATGAAGTCGCGCTTGCCCACCGGCACGCCTTTCATCCGCAGGATGTCGTAGGCGGTTGCGCAGTGGAAATAGAAATTGGGCTGGCTGAAGCTGAGCAGGAAATCCTCGGCGGTGAAATCCATGCGCGAATCCTTGAATTCGAAGCGCATGGGCTGGCCGATGAAGCCTTCCATCTCCTCTTCGGTCAGCGCTTCCATCGCCGCCACCGCGCCGCCCAGCTTGGCACGCAGGTCGTCGAAGCTCGTCGGGGGCGGGTTGAGATCGGGCGAGTAGACGCCCTTGCGCACGCCCTCGATCGAGCCCTGCGTGTGTTCGGCCACGCATTTGATCTGGTAGCACCAGGGCAGCATGTCCTCGTAGACGCGGGCGCCGATGAAATCGGCGTGTTCGGCGCCGTGCTCGGCGCACCATTTTTCCGCCGTATCGATCAGGTGATTGGCGGTGCCGAGCATCTGCAGCGCGCTCGGGACATAGGCGGCGTGAAGTGACAGTGGCATCGGGTTCCTCCCTCGGTGTCTCGGTTCCGACATAGCTTGCCGGCGCGCGCTTGCCAGAGCAAATACCCGGTTCGCCCGGCGCTCAGGCGGTTCGGAGCAGGTGCGGGCCCACCGTCCCGCAGGGCGAATGCACCAGCAGCGTGTCACGCCCCGCATCCTTGGCGGCATAGAGCGCGATATCGGCGCGCTTGATCGCCGAATCGAGCGTGTCGTCTTCGGTCACCTCAGCGACGCCCGAACTGGCAGTAATCGGGAAGGGCAGCTTGGGCACCTGTTCGAGCACGGAGATCGAAATCCGGCGGCGGATGTTTTCCGCGAGGTTGAGCCAGTTCGGGCCATAGAGCAGGGCGACGAACTCTTCACCGCCGTGCCTCGCAACGAACACGTCTTCGTGCTTCAGTCCCTGTGCGACCGCGCATAGAACCTCATCCCCGACGTCGTGGCCGAACATGTCGTTGATGCGCTTGAAATGGTCGCAGTCGATGACCGCCAGTCCTCGGGGCCTGTCCCGCTTCGGATTGGCGAAGGTATCGACCAGCCCGCGCCGGTTGGCGATCTGCGTCAGCGGGTCGAGCGCGTTGGCCTTGACTGCCGCCCGCATGCCCGCGCGGGCCTCGTCGCGCTCCTGCTCGATGCGGACGAGGCCGTCGCCGATACCCGCAGAGGTGACGACGAATTCGATGGAGAAAGCAATCAGCATCGCCTGGGCGTAGAAGGGCATGGCCTCCATCCGGACCAGTTCGAAATAAAAGGCGACGAAACCGATCGCCAGCGATGGTGCCCAGGCGCCAGCCTGGAACGCCGCACGCCGGCTCCCGGCGCGAACAGCATTGGTAAGCCCCACGACCAGCGCGAGGACCAGGCTGGCAAGGATGAGGTCGTGCAGCCAGTCGAGTGCCCGCGAGTCGGCTATCGGGCCCGCGAACAGCGAAATGAAGACGCCGATCGGGAGCATCGACCACAGCAGGATCCGGGTCTTCTTCAGCCCGAGCTCGGCGCCGATGTAAGTCGCGAGAAGCGGGCCGGTGATCGACACCATGAGGTCGGTGGCGAAGACGCGGGCTGCATGCCACTGGACCGGATTGTCGTAGAGTGCCCCCGCAGCGGGCTCGAAGGTCAGGGCGAGCAAACCGATCGTGAGGCAGCGCGCCGCCATCCACAGCAGGAATTGCTGTCGCATGATGATGGCCAGCGATAGCGACGAGGCGGCAAAGACCACGACGAGCGCCAGGAAGGCCCCGAAGGTGATGCTCGTCCAGTCCATGTTTCGCCCACACCCCTCTTCGCGGCCTCGGTCGAGGCCGTTCCCCCACAACAATGGCGGCCCCGCGAATCCGCAGGGCCTGCCGTCGTATCTAGCAATGCTGCCGCCGCAATATCTTGCTGGAGGCTGGAGCGATCCAAAGGGACTTTAAACCTTGATCAGCGTACCCGCGGGCCGCCGAAGGGCAGCGGCGGAGGGGGACGGCGCGCGCCGCGCGGCAGCTGTGCCTGATAGGCCCGGCCGCAATGTTCGACGCAATAGGGGAAGCCGGGGTTCACGGCCTCGCCACAGAAATGGAAATCGGGTTCGCCCGGGTGGCCCATCGGCCAGCGGCAGACCTTGTCCGACAAGTCGAGCAGGCTCGTCTTGTCGGCAATCTCGGGGCTCGGCTTGGCCGGCACCAGGCGGCGCGGCGGCGCGGGCGGGATCGGCGCCTGCTGGTCGCCCGGACCCTGGCGCAGGAAGCCGCCCGGGCCGACCGAGACGATCTTGGGCAGATCGGCGTTCTTGTTGGGCAGCGGCTGCGAGGGGATCGCGGCATCGGCCTTGGGCGCGGTCGCCGCGGCGGGCTTTGCCGGCGCCGGAGCGGGTGTCTTGGCGGCGGGCTTCGCGACCTTCTTGGCCGCCGGCTTGGGCGCGGCGGGCTTGGGCTTGGGCGCGGGCTTTTTCTCGTTCGCCTTGACCGGCGAGGGACGCGACTTGAGGCCGAGGCGATGCGCCTTGCCGATCACGGCATTGCGGCTGACGCCGCCCAGTTCGTCGGCGATCTGGCTGGCGGTCGAGCCGCCCTCCCACATCTTCTTCAGCGTTGCGATCCGTTCGTCGGTCCAGCTCATTGCGCAGTCCTGTTAGTCGTGTCTCGACGCCACGGCTTGCATGCCGCGGCGCTAGGGCCTAGTCGCGCCCCCATGGTCGATCAAGCCCAGCCCGCGTCGCCCGGAAGCGATCACCCGGACGCATCCTTCATCGAAGAAAATGCCGGAGGGAAGGGCCGGTTTCCGCCGCGGGGACGCCCGGTGATCCGTGGGATCAACGGGATTGGCCTGTGGAGCCTCTATATGAAGGAGGTACGCCGGTTTCTCAAGGTCCAGACGCAGACAATCTGGGCTCCGGCGGTCACTACGCTGCTTTTTCTTGTGATCTTCTCGGTCGCGCTCGGGCGCGGCGGGCGCGAAGTGCTGGGAGTCGGCTTCCCGACCTTCGTCGCCCCGGGGCTGATCGCAATGGCGATGATGCAGAACGCCTTCGCCAATTCCAGCTTCTCGCTGCTCTCGGGCAAGATCCAGGGCACGATCATCGACCTGCTGATGCCGCCGCTGTCGGAAGGCGAGTTGATGGCGGGTATCGTCGGTGCGGCGATGACGCGCGCGGTGGCGGTCGGCTTCGTCGTGGCCGGGGCCATGCTGCTCTATCCCGGGATCAGCCTGGCCATGGCGCATCCCTGGGCTGTCGCGTGGTTCGGGCTGATGGGCGCCGCCATGCTGTCGCTGCTCGGTCTGCTGGCATCGATCTGGGCGGAAAAGTTCGATCACAACGCCGCGGTCACCAATTTCGTCATCGCGCCGCTGGCGATGCTCTCGGGCACCTTCTACGTGATCGACCGGCTCGCGCCCCTCTTTCAGGCGATCAGCCATGCAAACCCGTTCTTCTACGTGATATCGGGCTTCCGCTACGGCTTCCTCGGTCAAAGCGATATCGGTGACGGGGGCGCCGGCGCGGTGGCGCTGGCCGGCGCGGGCCTGCTGGCGCTCAACGCGCTGATCGCTCTCGGCGCCTATGCGCTGCTCAAGTCCGGCTGGAAGATCAAGAACTGAGCGGACGCGGCGCTCAGTGCGTCATGCTCCGCCGCAAGCGATAGCGGCCGTTCTCGAAATGCTCGAAATACTGGTGCACGTCGGGGTGCGAGACGGGGCCTGAAATCGAGTCCGTCACCAGGTTCTGCTGGCTGACATAGGCGACGTAATCGCTCTCGTCGCTCTCGGCGAGCAGATGGTAGAAGGGCTGGTTGCGGTCGGGCCGGATGTCTTCGGGGATCGCCTCGTACCATTCGTCGCTATTGGCGAAGACCGGATCGATGTCGAAGATCACCCCGCGGAAGTCGAACACACGGTGTTTGACCACGTCGCCGATGGCGAAGCGGCTCTTGACTCGGCGGGGGGCATCGATGGTGCGACCGGCCTGGGCTGAGAAATACTGTGCTCGATCCATGGGAAGCAAGGATATGGGGCGTGGGGCCGCGCTTACAATGGGCGCAGGGCGATGTTCCCCCGAATTCTCGCGAAAAGGGGCTTGGCAAGGCAGGGGTGCTCGGCTAATCGGCGCGCCTCGCTTCGACCGGGGCCTCTGGCCCGCAAGCGCACCCGACAGAGCGGAGAGGTGGCAGAGTGGTCGAATGCGCCGCACTCGAAATGCGGTATACGGGCAACCGTATCGAGGGTTCGAATCCCTCCCTCTCCGCCAGTCACCCCCAGCACTAGTCTCTGTTTGCAGGGTCGATTTCCAAGGCCGCAGAATAGGCGCGTTTGCGCGCCTCAATCCGAACTCGCCCAATCATTCGGGGCGTCTCCCAGGCCGTATCAGGGTCGAATTGCGTCGACCGTCTCTCGCCTGACCGCCATCGGTTCGGTTTCCCTGTTTATCAGGCAGGAACAGGGAAAAACATCGGTTTGGGGTCCAAAACAGGCTGATTCCGGTATAATTTTGCGGCCTCTCCGGTAGAAAATATTGCTAAATCAGTGCCTTAGTGGGCTCAAATTCCCGTTTCCCTGTTACTCGCCGTAACAGGGTATTAGTTCGCCGGAACAGGGAGCTCAATCGACCTGAACAGGGGGCGCATTCGCCATATCAGGCATCTTCGCGGGCCGGGTATCCCAGCGCTGCGGGTTGCGCCGACCAGGCCAGGGGAACGGTGATGCGCCTGAGCTTTTCGAGACTGAGATCGACGGGCTGTCGGCCCTCGAGGATGTCGCGCTGGATCGAAGGTGCGAGCAGCGCGAGTTGCAGGATAAAGCGATCATAGGGTGAGGAGGGAGCTGCGCTCAGCGCGGGAAGCCCTCGCTCACGCTCGATCATCCGATGCGCGCGACGCAACGCGGCGATAAGGATGGGGTCGGGCGAACAACTTCTCTTGCCCTGCTGAATTTGCCGGCTACCGCCGCGCAGCGGAAATCGTACCGGCAGTAATACCATACAGGATGTCTTGCCGGAGTTGAGGATGCGCTCGTCGCCTGACAGGCGAAGTGCAATGTGGGCCGGATCAACCTCTTGCAGCCTGACCGCCAGGCCCTGATCGCAGATACGTGTTTCACGGACGGTTCGGAAGGTGTCTGCCTCTCTATCGGTCCACCGCTCCACGGCCAATCGCAAGAGCCGCTCAATAGCTGCTGCCGGAATACGCCTGACGCGATCGGAACCGGATGCCGCGACACCTTGCTGAAGCGAGGTCGATACATAGTATCGATAGGCCTTGCCCGATTTTCCTTGTGAAAAGGTCGGGCTCATCGGCTCGCCGGCGGCATCAAACAGTTTTGCCGTAAGCGGTGCCTTCGCCATGCGTCGGTCACTCTTCCCGCGATGCCGACGCGCATTGGCAGCGAGGCTGCGTTGGACACGCTCGAATAGGTCGAGATCGATTATCGCCGCATGCTCTCCTTGGTAGACCTGGTCCTTGTGGACGATCTCCCCGCGATAGATGCGATTGCGAAGTAGGTGGAACAATGCGCCGCGGCTGAAGGGCAGGCCGCCCAATCTCTTTCCTGTGCGCGTCACGTGCACCTTGGAGATCATCCCTCGATCGCAGAGCTCGCGACGAAGCGCGTGCACCGAGCCAAGCAATAGATAGCGTTCGAATATCTCGCGCACCATCTCTGCTTCTGCATCGTTCACGCGAAGAGTTCGGCTCCCATCATTGGGCAGGTCATAGCCGAGCGGCGGCCGACCACCCATCCACATGCCGCGCGCCTTCGATGCAGCAATCTTGTCGCGGATGCGCTCGCCGGTGACCTCGCGTTCGAACTGCGCGAAGGACAGCAGCACGTTGAGCATCAGCCGCCCCATCGAGTTGGTGGTGTTGAACGACTGGGTCACCGAGACGAAGCTGCAATCGGCCTTCTCGAATATCTCGACGATCCTGGAGAAGTCGCTGAGCGATCGGGTCAGGCGGTCGATCTTGTAAACGACCACCACATCGATCTTCCCTGCAGCGATGTCCTCAAGCAGAGCCTGCAATCCGGGTCGTTCCATGGTGCCGCCCGAATAGCCGCCGTCGTCATAATGCTTGGGAAGAAGCGTCCACCCTTCGCTTGTCTGGCTTAGGACGTAGGCTTCGCTAGCGGCGCGCTGCGCATCGAGGCTGTTGAAATCCTGGTCGAGACCTTCTTCCGAACTCTTGCGCGTATAGATCGCACAGCGCAGAGGCTTGGTCCGCTCGGCCATCAGCTGTCCCTCAGGCCAAAGAAGCGCGGACCGTTCCAGCGCGTGCCAGCAATCGCTGTGGCTGCTGCCGACAAGCTGGAAAAGCGCTGATCGTTCCAGCTGAAGCCATCTTCCTCGACGACCACGACAACCTCACGGCCTTTCCAGGTTCGGCTCAGTCGCGCGCCGACTCCGAATTGCCGACCTTCGGCTTCGACCGGGCCAGAGCGTCGAAGCGCCTTGCGCGTAGCTGCGTCGAGACCCCAAGCACCTCGGATTGAATTCGCCAGGAGAGCAAGCGGCGAAGCAGCGACATCGAACGCAGCGGGGGAGGGGCGCCATAGCGCCGCCTCCATTCTGCGCGTAGGTCTTCGAGATCCATGAGACCGATCTCGGCAACGACGTGATCGAGGTTCTCACTCATGCCGACTTCTCGACACTGTAGCGGCGGGTTCCGTCCAGCTTCTGGGAGATAATCGTAAGCCCGCGCTTCTTTAGTGCCCCGGCAAGAGCGCCTCGAACCGAGTGCTGCTTCCAGCCGGTCGCCTTCATCATCTCGGCGATGCTCGCGCCGTTCTTGCGCAGGATCATCTTCTCGAGCTGGTCGAGCTTGGTCGGGTTTTGCTTGGTCATCTTGGTTCTCCGGTTGTGCGGCGTGAATTATCCCGCCGCTACCGGCACGAGCCCGGCTCGCCGGGCGTGGGAGACAGCAATGCTCGGCTTCGCGGGACAGTCCAGTCGAAATCTGTCCACAGAGATTCCCCGGAGAAAACGCATACGCGACCTTGGCCCGCAATTTTCGTTCCTGTATTGTTCCTGCCATGGCAACCGACCCCATGACGGCAGCCCCGACTGCCGACCGCCGGCTCGAAGTGCGCTATGCGCCGACCGCGAGCCTCGTCCCCGATACGCGCAATGCGCGTACGCACCCAAGGCGGCAGATCGAGCAGATCGTCGCTTCGATCCGTGCCTTCGGGTTCACCAATCCCATCCTCGCCGATCCGCAAGGCAATCTCATCGCCGGACACGGGCGCCTACGCGCGGCAAAGGAGATGGGGCTCGAGCAGGTGCCGGTCATCGACCTCGATGGTCTGAGCGAAGCCCAGAAAAAGGCGCTGCGGCTTGCCGACAACAAGATCGCATTGGATGCGGGTTGGGACCTGGAGATACTCAAGCTCGAGCTGGCCGATCTCTCGCTCCCGGACATCGACCTGGACCTGTCCCTGACCGGGTTCTCGGCCGGCGAGATCGACGTGGTCCTTTCCGAGAGCGAGGATCCCGATGACGAGGTCATTCCTGCGATACCGCTCCAGCCGCGGGTCCAGACAGGAGATATCTGGCAGCTCGGCGAGCACCGGATCGGCTGCGGCGATGGCCGCGATGTCTACTTCCTTCGCAGCGTGATCGGCGAGGACACGGCGATCGACTGCGCCTTTCTCGATCCGCCCTACAATGTGAAGATCAATGGCCATGCCAATGCCAAAGGCCGGCACCGCGAGTTCGCGATGGCATCAGGCGAGATGAGCGAGGACGAATTCCGCACCTTCCTTGCGGACACGCTCGGAGCTTGCGCCAAGGTCTCGCGAGACGGAGCGGTTCATTTCGTCTGCATGGACTGGCGCCACATGGACGATGTGACCGCCTCTGTCAGCGACATCTACGACACGCTGCTCAACATCTGCGTGTGGAACAAAAGCAATGCCGGCATGGGCTCTCTCTATCGTTCGAAGCACGAGATGGTGTTCGCCTATCGGGTCGGCGATGCACCGCACACGAACTGCGTGGAGCTCGGAAAGCACGGCCGCAATCGCACCAACGTCTGGGACTATCCTAGTGTTAACTCGATGAAGGGCTCACGCCGTGAGGACCTGGCGCTTCATCCGACCGTCAAGCCGGTAGCGATGGTCGCCGATGCGATCTGCGACGTGACGAAGCAGGGAGAGCTGGTGCTCGACATCTTCCTCGGCTCTGGCACCAGCCTGATCGCTGCGGAGCGAGTGGGGCGCAGGTTCAGAGGCGTCGATATCGATCCCGTCTATGTCGATCTGGCGATGACGCGCTGGAGGGAGATTACCGGCAAACAGCCCGAACTCATCCACCGTAAGGCCCGGATGGAGGCAGCCGAATGAGCAGGGCAGAGAATGGTCGCTTCAAGAAGGGCCAGTCGGGCAATCCAAAAGGGCGCCCCAAGGCGCGGCGGCCCCATGTCTCGGCCTTCGATATCATCTTCGACAAGTCGCTGAGCGTCACCCAGAACGGTGTGGAGCGCGAGCTGACCGTCGATGAAGCGCTGGAGTGGCAGACCTACCAGGCAGCACTAGGGGGCAGCCGCATGGCGATCCGCAAGGTCTTGAAGATGATCGAAGGGCGAGAGGCGGCGCTCGCCAGGAAAGCTCCGCAAGTGCTTCACAAGATCAGGACCGAGGCTCACCACACTTCGGACAATGCCAACGAGGCTTTGCGCATTCTCAATATCGCCCGTCCGGATCCTGGAATGGAGGGCAAGCGGTGGTTTCTCGAGGCCTGGGCGACGCAGGCGGCGCTCAGCCGCCCGGGACGTCGTAAGTTCGAGAAAAAGGAAATCGAAGGCACAAAATTCTTCACTGCCGATTCCGACACTCTGCGCTGGCCAAAGAGGACCGGCCAATGAGAACGGGGGAATCGATCGGCTACGGTAGGCCGCCAAGCTCCACCCGTTTTAAGAAAGGCCAATCCGGCAATCCCCGCGGGCGCCCCCCCAATCGCCATCGCGGTATCCCGCATGATGTCGTGCTCGGACAGATGGTCACGATACGCGAGGATGGACGCAAACGTCGTGTCACTGCGGCCGAAGCCTTTCTGCTTCAACTCACTCAGAAGGGCCTCGCCGGGGACAGCGCCGCTGCTCGATCATCTCTCGAGGCAATCGAGAAGGCGCGATCTAGCCGTGGTGATGATCAGGACAGGCTCAAGCTTATCGTTCTTAACTGCGTCGGGCTTGGTATGGATGCCATCCTCGAACCGCTCGGCATTGCCATCAAGAAATACCCGACGGACAAAGATCGCGTTCGATGGGAAATCAATCCGTGGATCGTGGAGAAAGCTCTCAATCGCCTTGGCGACCGACAGCTCTCAGTGGCGGAGCAGAAGACTGTCTGGAACGCGACGCGGACGCCGCGGAAGGTGAGCTGGCCGGAATGGTGGAGTTGCTTCGGCCAATGACTGCTTTGCGCCCTCAGACTGGACGTTCGTCCACTGATCAGAAATGCCTGAGAACAGCCAGTCCGCTCGTCCGGCCGATCTTGCCACTGCAGAATTGAAATCAGGGCCTTTCAGCGCTCGACGACGTCACCCTTCATCGGCGCAAGCTTCGCGAGCAAGCGATTTTGCGCCGCAAATGGCACGCCTTCTTCGTGCATCGCCTGCTGGAGGTTCTCAACGACGGCGTTGAGATCCGCCTTGCGGCTGCCGAGCCCCTCGTGCGAACTGCGCATGTCGCGGCCGGTATAGTCGCAACCCGCATTGAGAATGTAGCAGAATTGCTCGAACAGCGTTCGGCGCAATCGCACTTCGTCATGGCCCTCGAAGATCGCGGCGATCCGCGGGTCGGCGAAGTTCAAATCGACGAAGCGCTCGACGATACGCCGGATGCCGTCCTGACCTCCAAACCGTGCAGCCATCGACTCACCCTCGAAGGGAACAGCCCCGGCATTGGCGTTGCTCTGGTCGTAAGGGTCGGTTGGCACCTCGCCAGTGGACGGATCGCGCTCCACCGTTTCGACACTGAACTCCTCGTCCCAGTCGATAGTGTCCGCGGGGGGCTGTTGCATGAAAAACAGGGCAAGGATGGCGCTACACAACATCGATCTCTCCGTCAGAAGGCAATTTGCGCTTGCAGGAAAGCGCCGCGCTGACCGCCGAAGGTCGCGATCGATCCCAGATCGGCATAGGCAGCCGTCAGTGTCAGATTGTCGGTTGGCGCGTAGGCGGCAAAGATGTCCAACCAGTCATCCTCCCCAAGGCCGAGATTATCGGGCTTGCTGCGGAATTCACCCCCCAAGACGAACCGTCGCGAAAACTGATAGGCAACCGCTCCTTCAAAGTGCAGCGCATAGCCATCGTTTGCGTGGCTGCCGAAGCCGAGCAATCCGTTCTGGTTCGATTTTGTCAGCCTTGCAGTCGTGTTGACCAATATGCTCCTACTGAGGAACAGCTTGGTCGCACTGAGGGTGAAATCGAGGCCGTTGTCATGCGCAGCGCCCACTGCGTTTACGATGGGGCCATCGAGGCTGCGCTTGTATTGCGCTCCGGCGGATACCTGCGGAAGCAGTTCATCACCGTAAACGACATCGCCGAAGAGCCGGACCTTGGCGCCGAAGATATCCTGATTGAACGTGTAGCCTCGGCCGAGCCCAAGTGCGGCCCCGACCTCCCGCGTGTCAAAATTCTGCCGCGCATAGGATAGTTCGAGCCGGTCGGCGATGCCCACCGAGAGGCCGTGCGACTGGTAAAGATAGTCGGGCAAGAGGACTGCCGTGACATGCGCCTGAAAGCCCACACCACGGCTTTCCTGCCGGCCGGCGATTGTGGCCCAATCGGAGATTCCACCGCCGCTGGCGCCGTCAATCGCGCTGACCCCGTTGGTGAGCAACAGCTTGGCGTTGTAATCCGTGAAGGATCCGATCGACGAAGGCTGAGGCACCGCCTCCTTCTCAGGCAGAGCGTCTTGCGCGGCCACTGGTGCATGGGAGATAGCCAGCGCCACCGGTAACGTCGCATATCTCAGGAGCTGATTCATAGCGGTAGCTTCTTGCAACATATGATGGAAAAGCGGTTAACCCTCTGCGGACGTTTTATTAACCGGCTTCTGTGTATGCGCAGGTGGTGTCCTTACGCGCATTCGCCTTACTCGCCGCTTTGCTAGCCGTGCCCGCCTCGATCGCAGGCGCAGCCTCTGCTGGGTCCATCAAGGTGCAGGTGGTCGACGAAAGAGGCGTTCCGGTGCGTGACGCCGTCATAGAACTTGACAGTCCGTCGGCTAGGAACACGCGGATCACTTTTCCCTGGCGGATGGCCATGGCCCAGAAGGACGAAGCCTTCGTACCCGGTACGCTCGTGGTCGCTCGCGGCAGTACCGTAGCCTTCCCGAACCTCGATCGGGTGCGTCACTCGATCTACAGTTTCTCAAAGCCTGCGCGGTTCGAAATCGATCTCTATGGTCGTGACCAGTCGCGCACGCACACTTTCCCCGTCAGCGGATCCGTGGCTCTGGGATGCAATATTCACGACAAGATGCGTGGCTATATTCGCGTCGTCGACACCCCATTTGCCGGCAAGACCGACGCGAATGGCTATGTAACGCTTTCGGGAGTGCCGGCGGGAACCGCGAGGCTAACCGTCTGGCATCCCCGTATCCGTACGCCTTCCGGTGAGGTCGTAAAGCAGGTGAATGGCGCAACGGACCAGAAGATTTCGGTGCGCTTGCGGTGAGAACCGTCTTTCCGCGCCTTGCCCTGCCGAGTTTCTCTTCGCTCAAGCTGCGCATAGCCGTGCTTTATGCGGGGCTCTTCGCCGCTGTCCTCGCCGTGGTCATGGTCGTAGTGAACGCCAGCATAGAGCGGTTCGGCGAGAGTTCCGCCAGCCGCGACATGGCTGCCAGCGCTCGTGTCTTCGACGAAATTGTCGATCTGCGGGCAAGGCAGATGCGCGCAGCAACCGACGTGTTGGCGCGCGACTTCGGCTTCCGCGAGGCACTCGCGACCGGAGACGAGCCAACGCTTTCAAGCGCCCTGCGAAACCTGCGGGACCGGTCGCAGGCCGCGAGCGCGTTCGTGGTCGGCCTCGATGGAACCATCATCAGCGACGGGTCTAGCCGCCTGCCCCCGGTAGAGGACATCTGGGGCGAACTCGATTCCGGCAAGAACAAGGGCGTGATCGAACTCGGCGGCAAATTGGCGCTGGCGACTGCATCTCCGATCGAGGTCCCCGATCTTGCCGGCTGGCTCGTGCTTGCTTCACCCTTGGACAAGGCAGCCATGGCCCGTTTGGCCGAACTCGCCGCTGTCGATTTCGGAGCCAGCGTCCAGCTCCAGGAAGAACTTCCCGCTATCGCGACGTCGGGACCGCCGGGGACTGTAGTCGAGGCGAACGATGCCGCGCGCAATCTCTATTGGGTGAGCAGCCTGCCAAGCCTGCAGGATGGGCTCGCACCGCGCCTCGTCTTGCGACACTCGCTCGCCAAGGCACTCGCGGAATATGCAGTCTTGAAATACCTGCTTGCACTGGTCGGAACGACCGGATTGGTACTGGTCGTGGCATTGGGCTGGCGTATTGCGCGAGGTATCACCCGTCCCTTGTCAGCACTCGACGATGCGGTCCGCCGCTTCGGTCGGGGCGAAGACATCATCGTCCAGGTCGAGACCGACGATGAAGTCGGACGACTGGCGTCGAGCTTCAATGCTATGGTGGAGGCAATCGAGGAGCGTGAGCGGCGGATCATTCATGTCGGCCTGCACGATGGGTTAACCAATCTGCCCAATCGCAAACTCTTCATCGAACAGCTCGACCAGGCATTGATCCGTCGCAAGGGGAACGAGCGAGTGCTGGTGGCCTATTGCGACCTCGATGACTTCAAGGTCGTGAACGACACGCTCGGCCATCCTGCCGGCGACGCGCTGCTGCGGTTCGTGGCGCAGTGCCTCGTCGATGAACTCGCAGAGGCCCAAGTCGCCCGACTGGGTGGCGACGAGTTCGCAGTCCTCATGGTTGTCGAGGACGAGGAGGAGAGCCTGCTTCCCATCGCACAGCGTGTGCAGGAATGCTTCGAGCGACAGATCAAGATCGATGGGCAGACGGCTGACTGTTCGGCCAGCGTGGGCGTCGCCGTAGCCCCGATGGATGCCGAAAACGGCGTCGATTTGCTGAAACACGCCGACCTCGCGCTCTATCGCGCGAAGAAGGAAGGAAAGTCGGATTTTCATTTCTTCGAGCCCTCGCTCGACGAACAGGCGCGTCGGCGGCGAGAGATGGAGCTGGACCTTCGCTTGGCGATCAAGGACGGTGGATTCGAGCTCTATTTCCAACCGCTCTATTGCCTAAGAAAGGAACGGCTCGAGGGCTTCGAGGCACTGATACGCTGGAACCACCCAAAGCGGGGCTTGATCAGTCCAACCGAATTCATCCCGCTCGCCGAGGAAACAGGCTTGATCCTCCAGATAGGTGACTGGGTTGTGCGCGAAGCCTGTCGCGCGGCATGCGAGTGGCCAGACCATTTGACGGTCGCTGTCAATATTTCACCGAAACAGTTCTCCGCTCCCGGACTTGCGTCCACGATTCTCCAAGCCCTTACGAACTCAGGGCTCCAGCCCAACCGCCTCGAGCTCGAGATTACGGAGAGCGTCTTCATCGTGGATGTCGAACGGACGCTCGGCATGCTTCACAGCCTTCGCGAGCTTGGCGTGCGGATCGCCCTCGATGATTTCGGAACGGGATATTCATCGCTTAGCTACTTGCGCAGCTTCCCATTCGACAAGGTCAAGATCGATCAGAGCTTCGTGCGGGACCTTACCGCAAAGGGAACCAACGCCAACGCGGTAATCCGCGCCATCACCACTTTGGCCGAGGCGCTCGGGATGGACACGCTCGCTGAAGGGGTGGAAAGCCAAGAACAATGCCAGATATTGCGCGATGAGGGATGTGGTTTCGTACAGGGTTACCTCTTCAGCAAACCTCTCCCCGCATACGCCATACAAGAGCTTTTCGAGCAGCCCTGTTTCGCCGCGAGAGAGGCCACAGGGTAATCGAATTTGCAGCAGCGCCGCCCGCACAAGCAGAAAGTTATGAGGGCCTAGCCGTCGACGATGGACCAATCTTGACGCGCCCTTGTAGTCACCGCGAAACTCAGAATTGATCGGCAATCCGTTCGGCCGAATTTGAAGATCGACGGACGAAAGCAGACGGTCCGCTAGCGGACCAACAAAGGACTTTGCAATGGGACCAGCCCCTGCATAGGCCCCCGTTTTGCTAATCACCCAGTTGCAGTATTATTTCGAGTGCTAGATGCTCGTTGCATCCAGTATCACGCGAACGGTCTCCTCTGGCTGATCCCACATTGGGAAGTGTCCGCTACGTTCGAACCAGTGCAGCATCGCTTCAGGAAAGGCTTGCATCGCGCGATCCGCCTGCTGCGGAAGACATAGCCGATCCTTGCGTCCCCAGCCGATGACAACGGGCGCATCCGTTGCCGCAGGGCCCTTTTGCATCGCGCCGTTGGCGAGGTCCTTCACAAGCGGATTGACGGTGCGCGTATTGGCCAATGACTTTAGCTCACGCGCAACGAACGCCGGATCGAGCGCCCACGGCCTTGCAGAGAGCTGTGCCATGAGCGCGGTCCGGCCTGCGACATTTCCGGTGATGGCAGAAAGCGCCGGTCGCAGCGCGCGAACCAGAGCAACCGATGGCGTTATAGTGGCCTTGAAGAAGGTGCGCTCCCACCCCTGCCAGAAGCCGCCCGGATCCAGTGCGACGACCGCGCCCGCTTGGCCGCGCCGCGCCATCTCGAGCACCAGGCGAGCGCCCATCGAACTGCCCACCATATCGACCCCGATGAGATTTTCGGCTCCGAGCCAGTCGTCCAGACTGCGCGCGAGTCCGCCGAACGTGCCGCTATCGGCCACTTCGGGTGTCTGCCCATGGCCGGGCAGGTCTACGGCAATTACCTCCCTGACTTGAGAAAGCGCAGGCGAGATCGTGTCCCACGAGCCGCAGGTCGCCCCCAGTCCGTGGACAAGGAGGAGGGGTTTTCCGCGCCCCGTGCGCGTGTAGTGCATGGTCATGGAACGGTAACGTCTCGCAACGACGTATGGGCCCGTGGATGTCTATATTGCCGAAGGTGAAGCCAAGAGCGGACGGTCCGCTATCGGCCCCAAAACCGCAGCGCGTAAAAAGGACGGAATCTTCGCCAGCCCCGTAACCAAAGGAGCGTGATGTTGCGAAGATTCTCGCCGCACTTCGGCATGAAGAAACTGACCCGCCAAGGCATGATCTTTTTCTCCAGATCGCGAGGGGCGCCGATCTTGATAGCCTGGTCGCTGGCAATTTTGAGGGCTGAGGACACCTTCGCCCTTCTGTTTGTTGTTGGATAGAGGAGGCGCTCTTGTCCGATATCATTTCCGTCAACGGTACCCCGCAGCGGTTGCCCGACGATCCGCGTACATCGCTGCTCGATTTCCTGCGGCAGCACATCGGCCTCACCGGCACGAAGAAGGGCTGCGACCATGGCCAGTGCGGGGCTTGTACGGTGATCGTGAACGGAATCCGCATCAACAGCTGCCTGACGCTGGCTGCCATGCACGACGGCGACGAGGTGACTACGATCGAGGGGCTGGGCACGCCTGACCGGCCGTCCGACCTGCAAAAGGCTTTTCTCGAACATGATGGCTTCCAGTGCGGGTATTGCACCCCGGGCCAGATATGTTCGGCCACCGCCATGTTGCAGGAGATTGCAAACGACTGGCCAAGCGATGCCAGCGAAGACCTCGAAGGCCCTCCGCAATTGACCGGCGAAGAGATACGCGAGCGCATGAGCGGCAATCTGTGCCGCTGCGGGGCCTATGCCAATATAGTCGCCGCAATCCGCGAAGTGGCGGAGAAGAGCGCATGAGACCCTTCGCTTATGGCAGGCCGCGGACGATTGAGGAGGCGACCCGCGTCGTCGCAGACGACGGCGCGATGGCGATCGCCGGGGGCACCAACCTCCTCGACCTGATGAAGCTGCAGGTCGAAACGCCGGAAAAGCTCGCGGACATTAATCGGATCGGTTTCGGCGAGATCGAGGACACGCAGGCTGGCGGACTTTCTCTCGGAGCCTTGGCAACAAACACCGCCACCGCCGTCCATCCCCGCGTTCGTGCCGATTATCCGGTCCTGGCACGCGCAATTCTTTCCGGCGCGACGCAGCAACTCCGCAACAAGGCGACGAACGGGGGGAACCTGTGTCAGCGAACGCGGTGCTTCTACTTCACCAATGTCGATCAGCCCTGCAACAAGCGCGATCCGGGCAGCGGCTGCGGCGCGATCGATGGGGTCGCGAAATTGCACGCCATCCTTGGCACGAGCGAGCAATGTATCGCGACCTATCCCGGAGACATGGCGGTCGCGCTGAGCGCCCTGGACGCCAGCGTCGATATTGCGACGGCCAATGGGGAGAAGCGGACGGTACCGGTCCGCGAGTTCCATTGCCTGCCGGGCGATACGCCCTGGCGTGAGAACGTCCTCGAAGAGGGCGAAATCATTACGGCTATCACCCTGCCGCCTCCGGTGGGGGGCACCCAGATTTACCGCAAGGTGCGCGAGCGGTCGTCTTATGCCTTTGCCTTGGTCTCGGTCGCCGCCATCGTCGAGATGGAAGACGGTCTGTTCACGCGGGCGGACCTTGCTTTCGGCGGTTTGGCGCACAAGCCCTGGCACGATCCGCGTGTCGGCGAAGCCTTGATCGGCCAGCCGCCGACAAGCGAAACGATCGATCGCGCTGCCGACATCCTTCTCGCAGATGCGCGGGGCTTTGGCGAAAACGATTTCAAGATCCCGCTCGCCCGGCGCGCGCTTCACGCCGTCCTCGAACCCGCAGCGGAGGGCGCGGGATGACCGCCCATATGAAACAGGACAAGCCGGACCGGTCCAACCGTCTCGACGCGATGAAGCAGGGGGTGCTTGGCAAGGCCATTCCTCGCATCGAAGGCTTGGCGAAGGTCACCGGAACAGCTCCCTATGCCGCCGAATACGCCGTGGATGGCTGTGCCGAGGGCGTGCTGGCGACATCAACCATTACGTGCGGAAAGGTTCTGAGCATCAACAAGGATGCCGTCCTGGGCATGCCGGGCGTCATCGCAGTCATCGACGATCCCAAACTCATTACCCGCGCGGCGCAAGGTACGGCCGACGAAGCTCCCCAACAGGGGCCGAAAACGGTCTGCTACTGGGGCCAGCCCATTGCCCTCGTGGTGGCAGAAACCTTCGAGCAGGCCCGCGACGCGGCGAAACATCTCGCCGTAGAGTACCGCGAAGAGGAGGGGGTTCCTCTCGATCCCCAGGCTGTCGAGCCGGAAGAACAGGAAGACGAGACCGTCCGGCAGGGCGACCTCGCCCATGCGATGGCCAAGGCCGCTCATACCGTCGATGTCACCTATACGACCAAGGGTCACGCCTCGGCGGCAATGGAGCCGCACGCCGCCATCGCCCGGTGGGATGGCGACAAGCTGACGGTTCACGCGTCGCTGCAGATGCTCAACTACAATATCAGCGAGCTGGCCGACGCGCTGAACATGGAGGAGGTGGACATTCGCCTGATCTCGCGCTTCGTCGGCGGAGGGTTCGGCTCCAAGCTCGGGATCAGCGAAGAAGTCGTCGCGGCGGCGATAGCAGCCAAGGAACTGGGGCGACCGGTCAGGGTCGCCCTTTCCCGACAGCAGGTCTTCCAATGCATCATGCGGCGCTCCGAAACGACACAGCGCTTGCGGCTTGCAGCGGGGGAGGACGGCAGGCTGATAGGCTTCGGCCATTATGCGCTGGCGTCGAACCTACCGGGCGAAACCTTCGTCGAACCGGTCCTGCAATCCTCGCACTTCCTCTACGGTGGCGAAAATCGCGAACTGATGCTCGAGGTTGCCCGTGTCCATCGGATGACCGCGGGTTCGGTGCGCGCTCCCGGCGAGGCGGTGGGCATGCCCGCACTCGAAAGCGCGATGGACGTGCTGGCCGAAAAGGTGGGTATCGATGCGGTCGAATTGCGCCTCAGAAACATCCCGGACCAGAACCCGGAGGAAGACCTGCCGTTCTCCTCGCACAAGCTCGCGGAGTGCTTGAAGCAGGGTGCGGAGGCGTTCGGTTGGGACAGCGGACTGCGCAAGCCGCGCCATTCGCGGGATGGTGAATGGTGGGTCGGCACCGGCATGGCCAGCGCGGCGCGAGTGCACAATATCGCCGAAGCGAGAGCCCGCGTTACCCTGAAGGCCGACGGGACCGCGCTGGTCGAAACCGACATGACCGATATCGGCACCGGCACCTATACCATCCTGGCCCAGCTCGCGGGAGAAATGCTCGGCCTCGCGCCCGACAGCATCCTCGTCGACCTGGGCGACACCCGCCATCCGCGAGGACCGGGCTCTGGCGGCAGCTGGGGCGCCGCTTCCACCGGTTCGGCGGTCTATGTCGCATGCAAGGCCATTCGCGAGGAAATCGCGGACAAGCTGGGGGTGCAAGAAACCGACCTCGATCTTGCGCACGGCACGGCCGCTTCGGGCGAGGCGTTGGTCGACTTGCTCGATGGAAAGGATATCGTTCGCGAGGGTCATTATGAGCCAGGCGACATCGAGGACGACTACACCGCCTCCGGTTTCGGGGCGTTTTTCGCGCAGGTACGCGTCAATCGCTTCACCGGGGAGACGAGGGTCGATCGAATGCTCGGCGCGTTCGGTTTCGGCCGCGTACTCAACCACAAGACAGCGCGATCGCAATGCCTGGGCGGCATCACGTGGAGCATCGGTGTCGCGCTTACCGAGGCGCTCGAATTCGATCCGCGCGACGGGCATCTCGTCAATTGCGACCTCGCCGAATACCACGTGCCCGTGAATCGCGACGTGCCCGACCTCGAGGTTCTCCTGGTCGAGGAGCGCGATCCTGCGGCGAGCCCGATCCAGGCCAAGGGCATTGGCGAACTCGGAATGTGCGGCGGGGCGGCGGCGATCGTGAATGCGATCTACAATGCCTGTGGGGCGCGCATTTTCGATTACCCGATGACGCCCGAGCGCGTCCTGGCAGCGATGCCCGACTGATGCTGGGGCAGCTGGATGCGACCGAGGTCATCGACGAGGACCATGAGGCGCTTACCGCGGCCTGCGAGCCGGGCGTCGGCTTGTGCACCATCGTCGGTATCGAGGGCAGCTTCTCACGGCGGCTGGGTGCTCAACTGGCTGTAAAGGCCGATGGGTCGACGGTCGGAAGTCTCTCCGATGGCTGCCTCGAAGCGCAGCTCGCATCGGACCTCCTCGATTGTGCCGAGCCGCGGGTGATCCGTTATGGTGCGGGATCGGGAAAGATCGACTTCCGGCTGCCATGCGGTGGAGGGCTCGACATCCTGCTCGATCCATTCCCGGACCGGACGGCCTGTCGTATGGCTAGGAGCCAGTTGGCGAAGCGCACCCCCGCCGATCTTACCCTTCCGTGCAAATCACGACTTGCGATACGCCGCTACCTGCCCTCCCTGCGATTGGCGGTTTTCGGCGAGGGACCGGAGTTGGAGTATGTGGAGGAACTGGCCACAACCTTGCGGCTGGATGTGACGACCTACAACAAGACCCACCTGTCGCTCGACAAACCGGCACCGAATTGTCTGCTCGATCGATGGACCGCGGCGCTCTTTCTGTTTCACGACCATGAATGGGAAATGGCGCTGCTCGAACAAGTGCTTGCGAGCGATGTGTTCTTCGTGGGCGCCCAGGGCGGGGAAAGAGCGCGTGAGGTCCGCTCGCTCAGCCTGACCGGTCGCGGCGTACCTGAAGAGCAGATTGCGCGCATCCGCAGCCCGGTTGGCCTTATCCCTTCATGCAAGACCCCCGCGGCGATGGCGCTGTCCGCGCTGGCCGAAGTGGTCGCGCAATATGAACGGCTGTGTACCGGTGCCTGACCGGACGATCGCATTCATCCTGCTCGCAGCCGGTCGCAGTGAGCGATTTGGCGGCGACAAGCTTAGCAGTCCTTACAAGGGCAAGCCCCTGTGGCGTTGGGCCGCCGACGCGGCAGAGCAAGCGGGCTTTCACGAGCGGTTCCTGGTGATCGGCGAGCACTCGTCTGTCCGCGTGCCGGCCGGTTGGGAGGAAGTCGTAAATGCTGATGCCTTAAAGGGCATGGGAACATCCATCGCCGCGGGTGTAGCTGCCGCAATGCGCCACGATCGTGTCGTCATCGGCCTCGCCGATATGCCGATAATGAGCGCAATGCACCTGCGACAGATAGCATCAGGCAAAGGCACTACTTACACTCGATATGAAGACGGCAATGCCGGATGCCCTGCAGGCTTCGAGCGCAAAACCTTCGCAGAGCTGCTCAAGCTGACGGGTGATCGAGGAGCCCGCAATCTGGATCTCCCAAATTCATCCATGATCGAGCCGAGGGATCATGGCTTGCTGCTCGATGTGGATTGGCGAGCAGATCTTTATATCGAACACGCAGCGAGTGGGCCATCTTCGCTCCAACGAGACTAGCTCACGGTCTCGTATCTCCGACTACTAGTTAGCGCTCGCGAATGATTGCCATGCGACGAAGCGGTCACTACGCAAATTGAGGATGGCAGCGCCGCAGAATAAGCCACGCTGGTCGAAAAATGACCAGTTCAAAACTGGTGACGGAGCGTAGGTTTACGATTGCTGGCGAACTCGGGCCGTTGGCAGAATGACCGGGTTGCGGGCAGAGTGATCTGCGGTCGCTTTGTTATCGTTACTCTCTTCTCGAAGGTTGGAATGTTTGATCGCTTTGGTGTCCTGATTCAGTATCTGCTGCCAAAACAGCGTTTGACCGAACTCGCCGGCAGCGTCGCTCGTGCAAAAAAGGGTCGGATGACATCCAGCTTTATCCGCTGGTTCGCTCGGAAATATGGCGTCGATATGAACGAGGCCGAAAGCGCCGATCTTGAGAGCTACAAGACCTTCAACGATTTCTTTGGCCGACCCTTGAGAGCCGGTGCCCGGCCATTGGCAGAGGCCGATTTTGTAAGTCCGGTCGACGGTGCGATCAGCCAGATAGGGGCAATCGACGACCATCATATCCTGCAGGCCAAGGGACATCGATTCACGACTACCGACCTGCTCGGCGGAGACGCTGCCTTGTCGGCCCAGTTCCGCCACGGCAGTTTTGCAAACCTCTACCTGTCGCCGAAGGATTATCATCGGCTGCACATGCCCTGTACTGGCCGGCTGACCCGGATGGTCTACGTGCCTGGCTCCTTGTTTTCGGTGAACCCAGCAACTGCTCGCGGAGTGCGGAACCTGTTCGCCCGTAACGAGCGCGTTGTGTGCGTGTTTGACTCGGGCGAGCACGGGGCCTTCGTGATGGTGCTCGTCGGAGCGACAATCGTCGGGAGCATGGAAACCGTCTGGCATGGTATCGTCAACCCAAAGCGAACCGGTGAGGTCTCCGCCTGGGATTATGCATCTCAACCGATCGTATTGGAGAAGGGACAGGAAATGGGCCGTTTCCTTCTGGGTTCTACCGTGATTCTCTTGTTCCAACAGAACAGCATCGTCTTCAACGAAAGCTGGAAGCCCGAAAGGTCGGTGCGTCTCGGAGAAATGATGGGCAATTCGCCCGACCCTGTAGCAGCTGGATACACAAGCGCTTGAAACCTAAGTTCGCAGTTCTCGCGTCACGCGACCGTGACGAAACGAATTTCTAAACCATCTTGCTCGGCCGCACGAGGCGGTCGAAGGTTTCGGCATCGACAATGCCGAGTTCCATGCCTGCCTCTCTGAGGGTCTGGCCGTTGACTAGCGCGTGCTCTGCAATGGCAGCAGCGTTGTCGTAGCCGATCTCGGGGGCCAGCGCGGTAACCAGCATCAGCGAGCGATCGACCAATTCCGCGATGCGCTCCTCATTGGCTTCGATGCCCTCGACACAGCGCTCTGCGAAGCTGGCCATTCCGATGGCCAGCAACTCGATCGAACGCAGAACGTTCGATCCGATCAAGGGCATGAAGGTGTTCAGTTCGAACTGGCCCTGCATCCCCCCGACGGTTGTTGCCTGATGATTACCAATGACTTGTGCCGACACCATCGTCAGCATTTCGACCTGTGTCGGATTGACCTTGCCCGGCATGATCGAACTCCCCGGCTCGTTTGCTGGCAGCGTCAGTTCGCCGAGGCCCGATCGCGGGCCGGAGGCGAGCAGACGAATGTCGTTGGCGATTTTGTTCAGGGCTACAGCGAGGGTGTTGAGTGCGCCCGAAAAGGAAACGAGGCCGTCCTTGGCCGCGAGCTGTTCAAAGGAGTTGTCGGCCTCGTGGAACTGCTCGCCGGTGATCTCGGAAATCGCCGCCACCATTTCGCTGCGCCACCCCTCCGGCGCATTTAGTCCCGTCCCGACCGCCGTCCCGCCGATTGCGAGGACACGGAGATCACGCTCGATCGACGCTTCGATGCGCTCTCGGCAACTGGCAATCTGTGCGGAGTAGCCCGAGAATTCCTGTCCCAGCGTCAGGGGCGTTGCATCCTGCGTATGGGTGCGTCCAATTTTTACGATGTCGGCAAAGGCGCAGGCCTTGCGGTCGAGCGCCGACTGAAGGGCATGCATGGCAGGCAGCAGTTGGTGCCGCGACGTCAGCACCGTCGCAACGTGCAGTGCCGTGGGAAAGCTATCGTTGGAGCTTTGCGACTTGTTCACGTGGTCATTGGGGTGCACCGGAGTCTTGCCACCACGCGTGCCGGCGAGATTCTCGTTGGCGATTCCCGCGATGACCTCGTTCACGTTCATATTGGTCTGCGTGCCGCTGCCCGTCTGGAAGATGGTCAGCGGAAACTGGTCGTCATACCGACCCGCAATCACGACCTTGGCCGCTGCTTCAATTGCATCGGCGAGCACCACATCAAGGCCATGCTTCCGATTGACCTGTGCGGCCGCCAGCTTCACCGCTGCTTGGGCGTGAACTATCTGGATCGGCATCCGCTGGTGTATGGGGAAGGGGAAGTTCTGTAGGCTGCGCTGGGTTTGCGCTCCCCAATATGCGCCTATCGGAACTTCGATCGGCCCGATGGAGTCGGATTCGGTGCGCGTGTCGCTCATAGCCCTCCTTTCATCATCAAGGTGAATGGCGTGATGCCTTTCGGGGCGAGCAGTTGGCCGATCAATAGGAATTCTCACGAAGTTGCGGGACCCCGCGACAAGGGGACCGAGATTCGGCCGTCTACCGCTCGGGATTGGCCGGCGTTTCCCTCCCCTTTTCCGAAGGATAATCATCGGGCTCAACGGTCGACTGATTCCGAATAGAATCCGCAAGTTCGCTATTTTTGCTTGGGTTCTCGCTTTTTGGGAGATCGGATTTGTCCAGGTCTTCTTTGGCCATCGCTTGCTCGCATTCGGAAACTTGGGATTGTTGAGACCGCAACGCCTTGCGCTGCCGGCCGTAGGACACGGATTAACGGGCGGCCTGCGGGTCCGGGGTTGGGACAAGGACGCCAGACCACCCGGCGCGAGAACATCTCGCGCTCCTTCACAAACGTTTAAGGTTCATACCCCGTTCCAATACACACACCGTCTGAAGGTGAAGGCTTGGTTCTTTGTTCGGGACCTCAATTGTAAGATGCGGTGGCCCGGTTATGATGCAAGTCGTAATTTCTTCAGCGGTCGGCACGCTCGTTGCGATCCACGAGCGCTTCCAGGCCCAACAGCCCGGTCCCGTAAAGGTAGGAGCTGTCGAACTGCGCCAGATCGCGTAGTTGCTTTTCGTCGAGAATCCGCAATCGGGCCTCTCCCTTCATCATTATCGCTCCGCGCTCTTTGAGGGTTCTGAAGCTGCGATTGGCATGCACAGGAGAGATCCCGCAGGCTTCGGCGTAGTCCCGTTGCAGAAGAGGAATGGGAAGTTCGCCCTCCTCGAAGAGGCCAACTAGTCGCAATCGTTCTGCGAGTTCGACGATAAGGTGAGCGATGCGGCCCTCGGCATTGAGCCGACCGAGCCTAAAGATCCATTCCCTGTGCATTGCCGCGTCGAGAAGAGTGGAGAACCAGAGTGCCCGGGCAAGGTGAGGCATCGTCGCCACAAGCCGGCTAAGCTCCGTGTGGGGGACTTCTGCCAATCTGACGGCTGTGAGCGATTGCACGCTGTGATCCAGACGCTTCATTGCATAGCCATGCAAATCGACGAAGTCTCCCGGGATGTTTACCTCCAGCAGCTGGCGCTGTCCCAGTCGATCATCGAGGTGGCGTAGCATGACGCCCTCGATGAGATAATAGCTGTGCTCAAGGCGATCTCCGCGCTCCACCAGCGTTTCTCTCGGACCAAGTGCGACCGTGCGGGAAACTGCGTTCTCGAGCGCAGTGAGCTCCACCTCGCTCAGATCGTGGCGCAATCGGCCGCGAAGAAATCGGTTCATCAGCATAACGAACTCCCGTTGGAGGTGCTCGCTACTGGCCGCAGGCACTGCCGTCAAAGCAGGCATCGCACTCGCTGGGACGGTGCCGCACTATTCGATCCTGTAGTCGATCGGCTTGAAGCTTCCCCCGTTTGACGCATAGGCCGAGCAAGCTGTTAGGCCCACAATCAGCGGTTTGCAGGCTCGGAAGCGGATGAAATCTCCCGGGGTCGTTTGCGGCGGCTGGACGGACAAACGTCCCGTTTCCTGATCGACCGGGACATTCATGAAGACATTGAAAGCCGTAGGAATGGTGTGTTCCTCTATGCCGAAGGGCCCGAGCGCGCGAGCTAGATTCCCGAAACAGCCGGGGTGGACAGGCTTGTCGGGATAGAAGTGGCGAAAGGTATCTGTCGAACAGGGCGTCAGCAGAAAGTCGTGCTCACCAACGGTGTCCTCGACGATCTCCAACAATCGCTCTGATCGGTTGGACCATAGCGCGTTGCCGGAAGTGAGGCGCGTTGTCTCTTCGTAGTCGAAGGTACGCCCATTGGAGATTACCTCGCGAGGATCTTCCCTGCCGTAGGCAAGCAGGTCGCTCACCTGCCCGCCCTCGGGGTCGATCACCACGAGCTCCTGATCCGTGTCGAGGGTAAATGCTACACCGCTACGCGGCGGAATTCGGGTCGTCATTCGTCCGGGGGTCCTTGAAGGGGCATTTCCAGTCCTGGTCTACCGGCCGACCGCTGTATTGTCGTGCCTCGCTGCCATCTCCGTGACGGGCAAGCATCGGGTTGATCGAGCCGCATAGATCGACGTCACGGGCGAGAATGCGTTCCCGCATGCGCTCGTATTGTCCTTGCTCTCGCAATTTCTCAAACTGATCGTGCAGGTTGAAGACCATAGTTGGATAGACCGTGCGTCGAGCGGGGCGTGAAGCGCCCGGATGGAGGCCAACTACGAAGTAGGCTTCCTTGCCGAAGCTCAGCGAAAAGTGCGGGCTATCGGGGGAGGCACTCACTCGTGGGTCATATGGCTGACCGAGCCACGCATCCTTATGAGCCAAGGATTGAAGTCGCTCCCACATCGCTGCCTCGAATTCCTCTTCGCTAAGATCATTGGGACCAGAGAAGACGACCGCCAAGCTACGTAGTCCATCCGGGTCGCTGCGGTATCTTTCACTCCATTCGAGCAGTTCGTGGTGGATACGCATATCGTCCCAAGCGCTGGTCATCGACCAAGCTGAGACCATCTTCAGGGTCCCCCGCGCCATCGCCGATTTTGCTCCGACGCAGGGAAAGTCGGGCGCATCGACGTGATCCCTCAATGCTCGTTCAAGCTTAGCGGGGTCCACCGAAATGAAGAGGGACGAGGGGTCGGAGTAAGATTGCATGGGCAATCTACGCCGAGCGTCAGGCCTCGATCCCTTCATGTAACATTTATCAGCCGTTTTCAGCCTCCTGGGCGCCGCAATTGCGGTCTACGTCACCCATTGTGCTCGCTTCATCGATTTCGGTACTCGTTTTCGGAATGACACTCATCTGGCCGTCGGTCTCCAGGATGACCCAATTCGCATCATCAACCTGAGCCAGCCCATGCGCTCGCAAGGCGGCACAAACTTCTTCCTCCGCGATGCGTGTCTTGCGTAGTGCAGACTGCAAATATGTGCCTCGGTCAACGAGGAGCGTAGGCTCTGCTTTTACCAGTTGCGACACCCAGGAAACCCGTCTCGCTAGGACCGTAATGAGCACTTGAAGAAGAGCTATTACGGCAATTGCTACGACCGCGCGCAATGCCGGGACCGTCTTTAGCAGGATGCCCGATGCTGCCAGGCTGCCGACGGTAATATTTACAATCCAGTCGAAGTTGTTGAGCTGCGCGGTCGCGCGTTTGCCCACCAAGCGCACCATCGCCACTATCAATACATAGAAGAGCAGCGCGCTTAGCGCGGTGTCGAGGATTTCTCCCCACGAAATGAGCCAGTCGGACGTATCAGACATCAAGCAGGCCTGCTGTCACCCAATTTCCCATATACCTGCCGCGTTTCGCCGTACAACGCCGAGTTGTTTGTCGTCCTCGTACAGCACCGCCGTCGAGAGCCCTTGAATGCGTTCCAGCTTGGAAAAAATCCCTTCTAAGTCGTCGGAGTTGTACTCCATGCGCGCATCGACTTTCGGCTCTCCGGAAAGCGTGTAGTGTAGGGAATAAAGCGCCATAACCCTTCTCCGAAGCGACGGGAATCGCGTCTAGCGACGTCATAAGCGGAAATCGATTTGACATATGATGGCTCTCCTAGTGCGACTTGCCGTGAGCGTGATTGGCACATCATCGCCGGTACCCGCTGACCGATAGCCGACATCACGCGGGGCCTTGCGAACAGCCAGTGCTCGACGAGATTGGGTGCGCGACCGAAGTAATGTGCGGCCGCGCCGCAGAATCTGGCGATTTATTCCGAGAGAAGCTCTAATTCTCAAATGTCCTGCTGCTCTGTCCCTTCGCGACCGGCCTTCTTATCTGGCTATCGATCTCTGCTTTTGCTAAAGTCTCAAACGACGGACTTATTCTGCCATCTGACGGATTGTGTGCCAGCGCCGCATTTCAAGGTAAGCCGAATTGCCCACTGCCCATGCAGTAACCCTAAACCCTCTGCGCTTCATAAAGCCAACTGAACCTGAGTAAGGTCTAGCGTATGCCGAGCTACAAACTGATCTTCAAAGCTGATGGTCTTGGGGAACCCAAGAAGATTGAGTTCGAGGGCAACAACGCTGCAGCCGCTTTTAATGTTCTCGCCACCGAAACAGATGCCCGGCACGTCGAGCTTTGGACCAAGGGCGAGATGATTGCCGAAATAACGCGCGACCGCAGCGGGCTCTGGTTGCTGGATGGTGTGTCTCAAGAGAGCGCAGAGCCGTGATCGTAATGGCTCACTTGGAGGTGTGTTCAGGTTTGCCTTCCCGCTTCGTACTGGCCAATTCCTCAAGCTCGCTTTCGGTCATCGAGTCATACATCTCTTGGGATGCGCCCTGAAGATCACTTTTGTCGGTGTCCCCCCGTTTCGCGCTGAGTGCGGCACCTGCCGCCTTCTGTTGAGCTTTGGATTCTGCTGGCACCTATTCTCTCCTTATCGGTTAGCTTCCGACTATGCTGCCCCCGTTGGGGTGTAGAACCTGTCCCGACATATAACTCGCGTCTTCGCATGCGAGGAACAGGAAGGCCGGGGCCACCTCGTTTGGTTGGCCAGGCCGGCCCATTGGTGTATTCTTGCCAAAATCCTCCATTTCCTCGGGAGGCTGTCCGCCGTAGGGGTTGAGCGGCGTCCAGATTGGGCCCGGCGCGACGGCATTTACGCGGATGCCGTCTTCTGCCAAGCTTTTCGATAGCGAGCGCGTGAAAGCGGTGATTGCGCCCTTGGTTGAGGAATAGTCCAGCAAGTTCCTTGAGCCCTCGTACATGGTCACGCTGGTGCAGTTGATAATAGCGCTGCCCTTCCTGAGGTGCGGTCGCGCCGCCTGTACGAGAAAAAACATGGAATAGATGTTGGTTTGAAAGGTCCGGCGGAGCTGCGCTTCGGTGATGTCCGTCACCTCGTCGTCGGGATGCTGCTCGCCTGCAATATTGGCCAATATGTCAAGCCGGCCCAGCGTTTCGACAGTTTCTGTCACCGCCTCTTCCGCGAATTGGCGGCAGCCAACATCGCCTTGAAGGCAAAGACCCTCGCGACCCTCGCTTTCGATGATCGCCATCGTATGCTCGGCATCTTTGCGCTCCTCGTTGGCCATATAGATGATCGCAACATCGGCACCCTCGCGTGCGAACAAAGCCGCGACCGCACGGCCGATGCCGCTATCCCCGCCCGTCACCAAGGCTACCTTGCCGACTAGGCGCCCCGAGCCTGGATACCGCGGACGCCAATCGGGCTTGTCCGCCATCTTGTCCTCTGTGCCAGGCATGCGAGGCTCTTCATGTATCGCGGGTTGGAATGATTGAGACTGTCGCATTCGATACGCACCTTCCTTGTCGTCTCGGGTCGGCTGCCCGCGGAAAGGACTCGCCACTTAACAAGACAATGGTGGCGGACCGGCGATGTTTCTTAGGTGGTGTGGACCGTGGTCCTCATGCGACGAAATGCAGAACGGTTCAGGCCAGTTCAGAATCGCACTGCGAGGGCACTTCTAATTTATGCATCCAAGTTGAGGTCTGCTCGCATAAGGTGCGGCGCTCGCCACTTGCCACACGATATGCCTTATGGTGGCCGCCTGTGGCGGAACTCAAGCATGGATTTGAGCATTAATTCGGTGCGGCACCATTACGACAAATGCTGAATTCCGAGAGGTGAGTTTGCACCACCAACGCTCAAAATCAATTTTCCGCTTCATCTCTATTCCCATCGCTGCTTCGCTGGCCTGCGCGTGCTCCATGCCGCGCGATCCTTCGGGAACAACGGACCGTGTCGAACGAACGCACACGCTCAGATTGGGGGTCGTCATAGGCTCCAAGATGGACGAACCCAGTCGTCGGACTCTTCAGCGTGTCCTCAAGAAGACAGGCGCAAAAGTGCAGCTGTCTCGCGGAGATAGCGAGGACCTGCTTTCACAGATCGAGCAGGGCAAGCTTGATCTGGTTTTCGGCGAATTTCCACGATCCTCTCCTTGGAAGAAGGCTGTGCACTTTGGTTCTGCCCAAGGACGGCTGGGCAAGCCGCCCAAAGATCTGAAGGTGCCAAGATTTGCGATGATGAACGGAGAGAATGGTTGGATTATGCTCATCGAGAAGGCGAGCAAATGACGGAGATACCTGAGAGCCTTAGGGAAGACATGAAAAAGGCCAAGCGCCTTGAGTGGATGACGCTTGGATGGATGAGCACGGTTGTAGTCGTAATGTATCTGACCATGGGTGCCAGTCAGGCCATGAAGACAGCCTTTTTTGAAGATATGCTCGGACTAATTCCAGCCATTACCTTCCTGGTGGCAGCGCATCTGGAGCCCCGCATTCCCACTAGAAAATTTCCTTTCGGTTATTTCAAGGCTAATACCCTTGCCTTCTTCGCGTCAGCGGTCGTTCTGACCTTCCTAGGTCTCTATCTCGTCTTCACCAACGGCTCAGGGCTGATGAAAGCGGAGCATCCGACAATCGGGGCAGTAACTTTTTTTGGCGAGACATTCTGGCTTGGCTGGCTCATGATCGCAGCGCTGGCGTATTCCGTCATACCCCCGGTAATACTAGGTCGAAAAAAGCAACCGATCGCCAAAAGGTTGCGGGATAAGGTGCTCTACACAGATTCACTTATGCAGAAGGCCGACTGGCAGACCGGCTTGGCGGGGATTGCGGGCATTGCCGGTATCGGGCTGGGTTTATGGTGGGCAGATAGTCTGGCGGCGCTAATCATCGCCGTTTCCATCGTGCTCGATGGAGTGAGCGCTACTCGGAGTGCATCCGCCGAGCTTCTCGATGGCTACCCAAGGGAGTTGGAAGGCAGCGGCCTCTCAAAAGAAGCGAAGAAAGTGGAGGACAGGCTCCAGGAGTCCTGGCCCGACGCAAAGATCCGATTGCGAGAGTCCGGGCGATATATCGTTGCTGCCGTCGATGGAGTCGCAATCCCGAAGGGCATTTCTGCACACGAAACACTACCAGATGACGTTCCTTCTTGGCGGCTGCGCCGTGTGTCTTACACACCCACCGGGAAAGAAGGGCTTTAAGCGACTTTGCCGAGTTTACAGATGATCCGGACACAGGCACCGGCTGTTTCGATATACCCTCGGGTCTCACGGATTTGCCGTAAGCGGAGGCAAGCGCCCACCAAAATTGACTTCACCCGACAATGATATGAGCGCGCGCCGCTTGATACCCAAGCCTGTTCAGTCGCTCGTCAACCGCGCTGCATCTTCTCGTGCTTCGGGGCGGACATAAATCGATGAGAGCTCGGGTATCTCTGTACGCAGCTCAGTCTCAAGCGCTTCGATGAATTTTTCGCCTTCGCCGATTGTTATATGATCTTCGAGGTCTGCGCTGATGGCAACAAAGATCTCGCGAGGAGAAGTGTGGATTGTTCGAACATGATTGACACCGGTAACCCAATCCTTTGCCTCGACAAGATCTCTGATCTTGCCCACCAGCTCAGTATCGGCGCTTTCACCAATCAGAAGGCTTTTGGCCTCACGCGCCAAGAGCGCGGCAACCATCGCGAGAATTCCACCAATCACCATGGATGCCATTCCGTCGATCCTTGGAGCATCGAAGACGTGGCTCGCCCAGACACCCACGGCTGCCACTATTAGCCCCGCAAGCGCCGCCGTATCCTCAAAAAGGACCACAAACACGGATGGATCTTTCGACCGCCTAAACTCGCTCCAGATGCCTTGATCTCCTTTGGCAGCCAGAAATTCGCGCAGGGCTATTGTCCAGCTGGTTCCTTCAAGGATGATGGCAATGCCCAGGACGATGTAGTTGACCGTCGGATCGCGCAGGGGTTCGGGGCGACGCCAGTGCGTCAGGCCTTCGTAGAAGGAGAGCCCCGCGCCAACGGCAAAGACGAGAATCGCCACCACGAACGCCCAGAAATACAATTCGCGACCATAGCCAAACGGGTGCTTGCGATTGGGCGGCTTACCCGACCTGTGCTTGCCATATAGCAGGAGGACCTGGTTCAAGCTGTCGACTACTGAGTGAAATCCTTCAGACAACATTGCCGAAGATCCGGTGATCCCGGCAGCGATGAATTTCGCAACTGCGATACCGAGATTGGCCGCTAGGGCTCCAAATAGAACGAGGTTCTCGCGAAAATAGTTGGGCTTTGCCATCTCAGGGACCTGTCCGGGCCCGGGGCGCGAATAGCGATCGAAGTGCCCAGAGGCTGCTGACGAGATAGATAAGGCCAGCAGGCAACCACATCAGGAGGCCGGCGAGCTGTTGATCGGCTAGCCTGTTGGCAGCATAAGTCTGGTAAATCGGTTGCGGTGCCAAGGTAAGCAGCGCGGCGAGCAAGTTCCCTTGCAAGCACACCAGCGTGACCAGAACGAGCGCACTCATCCCGCTCATCCTGCGGTCGCCGGCAGTCGAGACCATCCTCCAGAACACCGCTGAGGTGACGAGGAAGGTCAGGTGCTCGACTGTGTGCAGGATAGGGTCGGCCAGAGCGGCTTCGAACATACTTGGCGCGTGCCAAAGCCAAAGGCCTGCGGCGAAAACGAGCGCTGCGACTGGCGGAGAGAACGGGCTGCCCGCAGCCGATCTGGCCACAGGAGCGCTATTGATAGACCGCCCCACCTTCCGACGTGGCCCGAGCGGAAGTGCCAGCAATGCCACCAGATGCGCATTTCCCAGCGCCAAGAGAGGGCCAGCGACAAGCATCAGCGACAAATGCTGAGCCATATGCCAGGCGAAGCTCTGGTCCGCGAGCCTGTCTACTGGCGAGAACAGCGCCAACACCAGAGTGACGACCGCGCCCACATAGGCGATCACGCGCCAGGGCGGAGCGATCGCGTCACGTTGGCGCCCGCTCATTCGCCGGCATCCCTTTGCGTAGAGTGTCACGGACAGCAAAAGCAGGCTGAGAGCGACCGGCTCGATGCTCCAGCCAGTTTGGCTCTCGTCGCCATGGGCTAGGGCGGGTGCGGCTTCGACCAAGAATGCGAGGGTCAGGGTAGAGTGGGTAAGCCGAGACATTGATGCATTACGAGGATCGAGGTGAGTTGGACTAGCACTGCGAGTGCGAAGACCCCGCTCGTGCAAAGCCCGAAATAGGCCAGGAAGCGTGATCTGCCATCGCCTTGTGACTGTACCGCGCGGTGGCTCCCCTCACCCTCGCTTCGGGTGCGGCGGTAGTTGGCGATCGATGTGCCTAGACCGACAATGATCAGAGCCAGTGCGACGAGATTGATCGCTGCCAACCCAATCAGAGATGCGCCTCCTTCGCCGCAGGCGTCCGCTGCCAGCGCATAGCTGACCACGACCTGCAGAGCGAAGGCTGACGGGGCAAGCACGAGACCAAGCACGATCCGCCAACGAGGGAGGTCATTCCTGAGCGGCGCAGGGTGCGAGACGGCATTAACGAGAGGGGGCAGGTCGCTCATGCCAACCTGGGTCCGAGGTAGATCGTTGCAAAGACGAATAGCCACACTGCGTCGATAAAGTGCCAGTACAACGTCACCAGCGTGCGATGCTGTTCATGCCCAGCATGGATCCTGCCCTGCAGGCTCCACACGAGCGCCACGACCAGGGCCACGATGCCAGCAGCCACGTGCGTCAGGTGAGTGCCGGTAAGCAGGAAATAGATAGAACTGTAGCTGTTCTCGTTCAGCCCGAACGGCTTGTCGGACCATTCTTTCATGCTGAGAGCGATGAACAGGAGGCCGAGAATGATCGTGAGGCCATAGGCTAGCCTCGCGGTAAGGACCCTGCGAGCGCGGGCCGCGCGTTTCCCCCACTCTGCGGTACCGCTAGAAGCAAGCAACACGATTGTCGCCGGAATCGCGATGGCCAAGGATGGCGGACCTCCGGTAGGCGGCCAGTGGGCTGCAGGGCCTTGGGTCGCCAAATAGGCGTAGGAAAAGATCAAATAGGCGAACAGGACCCCTTCGGTCGCGATCACGCACAGCATTCCCCACCACGGTGTACCGACGAGGCCCTGTCCGTGAACTGGCAAGGTCTGCTCAAGCGTACGCGGCTCAGCCATAGACGCGAACCTCTTCTTCGTCTGCAGGCGCGGAATGCGGTTGGAACCACAAGGCAAGGATGACCAACACCCCCAACAGCCCCACTCCGCCGATCCACGGCGACATCAGCAGCATGCCCCCGAACAACACGAGTAGTGCAAGGGCAAGGGCGGCTGGCAGCCAGCTATCGCAAGGCATCTTCAGGATCACATCGGGCTCACCATCAAGCGGTGTAACGGCAATGGTCTCCTTGTCTCGATCGAGCAGGAAACCCTCGGCGAATAGGGACCGGTCCGAATTGCTTTCATCGAGCCGCTCCTCCCAGAGTGGATGGCGCGAGGCGACGAGCGGAATGATCCCGAAATTGTAAACGGGCGGCGGCGATGTCGTGGCCCATTCCAGTGTCGGACCATCCCAGGGATTGGGTCCGGCAAACCGGCCCGAAACGCGTGCGCGAGCAATCTCGATAAAGAACCACAAGAGGGCGAGGGCGAAGAGGAAGGCTCCGATCGTGATGACCAGATTGGTGCCTGAAAAACCCATCCCGGCGCCATAGGTATAGACCCGGCGTGGCATGCCCAGAAGGCCGAGAAGGTGCATGGGCAGGAACGCTATGTTGAACCCACTGAACATGAGCGCAAAGATCCATTTGCCCGTCCGTTCGTCCATCATCCGCCCGGTCATCTTGGGGAACCAGTGATAGATCGCGCCCACTACCGCGAAGAGGTTGATGCCAATCAGGACATAGTGAAGGTGGGCGACGACGAAGTAGGTATCGGTCAGTTGCCAGTCGAGGGCGAGACTTGCCGTCATGACCCCCGAAACCCCGCCGATAACGAACAGCAAGATGACCGATGTGAAGAACAGGAACGGTGTCGTTATGCGCGCGCGACCGGTCCCGATAGTTGCGATCCACGCGAAGACCGAGATCGCACTGGGAATGGCAATTACGAAGCTCGCGGCTGAAAAAAAGCTCATCGCCAGCGTCGGCAGCCCGGTGGCGAACATGTGATGGACCCAGACGCCGAAGCCGACGACCATCGTGGCTACCGTTGCCATTGCAACGAGCGTGTAGCCCACCAGCGGACGCCGACAATGAACCGGCAGCGCGTCTGAAACCATCCCCATCGCTGGCAGCACAATTGCATAAACCCAGGGGTGGCCGAACATCCAGAACAGGTGCTGCCACAGTAGCGGCTGCCCCCCTCCGCCTATCTCGAAGAAATGTGTGCCAAGGTTGCGGTCCATGAACAGCATTAGGCAAGCAAGGCTGACAGCCGGTATGGCGAACAAGTTGGCGACTGACGCAGTCAGGGTGCCCCATACGATGATCGGTAGCCGGTTGATGCTCATGCCCGGCGCGCGCATACGCAAGAGGGTCACGATGAAATTCGCCGAGCCCACCGTCGTCGAAATTCCGAGAAAGATCAGTCCGGCGCAGTACACATCGATATTGGGTCCCGGATTGAACTCGGCCGACGCCTGGGGAACGTAGTCGAACCAGCCGCTGTTCGGGGCTGCACCCAACGGAAAGCTCACGTAGAGAAAAGCTCCCGCCGCCAGGAATAGCCAGTAGCTGAGCGCATTGAGCCGGGGAAACGCCATGTCGCGGTTCCCCAACATCAGTGGCCAGAGGTAATTCGAGAAGCCTGATAGGATCGGCAGTGCGTAGAGGAAGATCATCGTCACGCCGTGCATGGAAAACAGCTGGTTGTACTGTTCGGGCGAAAGTAGGTCGCTGTTTGGTCCGGCCAGCTGGACCCGCATGGTTAGCGCCTCCAGTCCACCGATGACCAGAAACGCGAATGCCGTGACGAGGTATCGTATGCCGATCACCTTGTGATCGACTGACCCAAGCCATCCTTTGAGCCCCGCAGCTTCGGCCCAGGCAAGCTCGAGGGTCTGGGCGATCTCGGCGGGAATCGGCGAGGCCGGTTCTCGCTGGTCGACGGGTTCAGCGGAATGTGCGCGGCCCAGTTGGGTTGCAGCGTCGTCGTAGGCGGTGCTCATTCGAGACCCTCCAGCCAGGTAACAATGCGCTTTCGCTCGTTGGGGGTCAGTTGGACGCGCGGCATATCGACACCTGGCTTGATCGCCTGAGGGTTTGTGAGCCACCGGTCGAGATTGGCTGGGGTATTCGGCATCCATCCGGCGGCGATCGTTCGACGTGACGCAAAGTGAGTTAGATCCGGACCGATGATGCCGCCGGCTGCGGTGCCGCGTGCGGTGTGACAGGCGCCACAACGACTTTCGAAAAGCGCTTGCGCGGTTTGCGCGGCGAGAAGCGCATCAGGATTTTCCGAAGCCGGAGTGGACGATTGAGATGCAGCCGCGGCATTCGATGGAGCGGCATTGTCGAATGCTGCTGTGGTTCCGGCGGCCGGCAGGACTTCGCGAGCCACCCATTCGCGAAACTGTCCAGGGGGAACTGCGTGTACGGTAAAGGCCATCCGCGCATGCTCGAGCCCGCAATATTCTGCGCATTGACCGAGATAGGTTCCCGCCACGTCGGCCTGCAACCATGTCTGGTTGGTACGGCCGGGGATCATGTCCATCTTGGGACCCAGCTTGGGCACCCAGAAGTCATGGATTACGTCGCCGCTCGAAAGCTGCAAGAGGACTGGAGTGCCGACCGGGATTACCAGCTCGTTGGCCGTCGCGATCTCCAAGCCATCCAACTGATAGCGAATGTCCCACCACCACCGATGCCCTGTTACCTGGACCGTCAAGGCCGGGTCGCTCGGCTGCTCCGCAAGAAGGCGAGTGGTTAGAAAGTTCCATATCGCCATGGCCACGAGGACCGGGAGCGAGAGCCCGACACCCCACCAGATCAGCGCAAGACCATCACCATCGCGGGCTACGTCTTGCAAAAGGGCGGTCTTCGCCCGCGCGCGCGAACGGCGGATAGCCAAAGCAATTAGAACTGCGATGATGATGATCACCGCCACCGAGATGGCAGTAAAGCCCCAGGCAAGCGACTGAAGCGCGAGGGCGCTGCGACTTCCACCGTCGGCCATGTAGCTGAGCGGAGCCTTCCCGATCATTGGCCTTCCAAGATGGGCGAGCCTGCCTTGGAGGTACTGCCCTCATGGTCATCGCCCAAACGAGAGTCGTACGCTTGGCCAGGCTTTACCGAACCCCCCAGCGATTCGACGAAGGCGGTAAGCTGCCAAATCTCTTCCGGTGGCAGGGCAACGCCCCAAGCCGGCATGCCTTGTGGCCGGCCTTCGAAGATTGACTTGTAGACCTGCGCGGGGGCCCCGCCATATCGCCAGTAGCCATCGTTGAGCGGGGGGCCCATGCCTCCGCCGCCGGTATAGCCGTGACAGCCGGAACAGTTCATCGCGTTGAACATCTTCTTGCCCTCGGCGATCACGCCGGGGCCGCTGCCAAGCGGGTTCTTCATCTCGATCGGTCCGCGGGGGACTGCGCCACCCGCCAGATCGCCGAGCGGGACCGCCGCGGGACCATCGTAGCCGGTGTTACTCAAAACTGCCGGGCTGAGCCCGGTCCCGCGGCCGGTGTGCACTGCCCATCCCGTGGTCGCTGCACCGAATGCGGCGGACGCGATTGCAACGGCGATGATCCCAGCTGTACGCATCATCCGCGGCTCCCGGGAGCGCCCTGCTGGGGTGCTTCGCCTTCGGGGTGCGCCGCGCTACTATGCGTGCCTTCGACCTGTTTTCCGTTCAGCGAGAAGACGTAGAGCGTGGAGCCCCGCGGCGGGTAACCGTCGCGCCCGGCTTGCACACCTGCCGCGCCGCCTACGCCACTGGCGATGGCGATATACTGGACGCCGTCGGGTCCCCGGTAAGTCATCGGTTGGCCGATAATTCCGCTCGATAGCTTCTGCTGCCAGAGCACTTTCCCGTTGCGCGCGTCGACCGCACGGAACCAGCCATCACTTGTGCCATAGAAAACGAGATGACCCGCGGTCGCCAGTGCTCCCGACATCACCATGAATTTTTCTGGGATGCGCCAGGCAGCATGTCCCTCGATTGGATCCCAGGCGATGAACTGACCCCAGTCGCCGTCGGGGCCGTCGACACTGAACCGTTCCATCTCCATCCCGTCATAGGGCGTGCCAGCGATGTAGCTGACCTTGTGGTTGGTCAACTTCATGCAGATGTTGAATGCACCCAAGTAGACTAGCCCGGTCTGCGGGCTGTAGGCGGGGGGCTCCCAGTCTTTTTGACCGATGTCTGGCGGGCAAATACGGTCGAGCGTCTTTTCCGGCTTGGGTTCCATCGCCGGATCAACGATGGGTCGACCCGTCTCATAATCGAAACCGGTCGACCAGTTCTGGTAAGCGAAATTGTCAGCCTTGAGCACCTCACCGGTCTCGCGATCGAGGACATACGCGTAGGTGTTCCGATCAAAGTGCACGATCGTCTTCCGCATTTTTCCGTTAATCGGAAGATCGAGCAGCATCATCTCGTTGACGCCGTCGTAGTCCCACTGATCGTGTGGTGTGAACTGATAGGCCCAGACTGCCTCGCCCGTATCTGCATCACGGGCGAAGACAGCGCTCGAGAACAGGTTGTCTCCCGGGCGCTGGACCGGAACGCGAGGGCCAGGATTGGACGTTCCGTAAAAAATTAGGTTGGTTTCGGGATCGTAGCTGAAGAAGCCCCAAACTGCTCCCGCCCCGTGCTGGGCCATTCCCTTGGGCCAAGTCTTGAGCCCAAGGTCCTCGCCTTTGAGGTGCGGGTAGAAAGGCTTGTACCTGTCACCAATCAGAGTGTGCTCGTCGTCACCTACCGAATAGGCGCGCCATAATTCCTTGCCCGTTGCGAGGTCCAGCGCCGCGGCCCACCCGGACACGCCGAGTTCCCCGCCCGAGTTTCCGACAAAAACTTTGCCATCAGCGATGAATGCCGAACTCGTCATGGTCACGCCCTTCGAGACGTCCGCCATCTCGGTGCGCCACACTTCTTTGCCGGTTTTGAGATCGACCGCAACGACGTGCGCATCGAGCAGGCTGTAGACAAGCTTGCCGTCGCCGATCGCCCAGCCGCGCAAGACCGCATCGCAACACGCCTTGCCGATTGCCATAGGCGACGGGTTGGGTGAATACATCCACTTGATCGGAGCGCCCGGCTTCGTCAGGTCGAGTGCATAAGAGCGGTTGGGGAATGGAGAGACAACATACATAGTGTCTCCCTGAACGAGCGGAGCGCCTTCGTGACCGTAGAGAGCACCGTCGGAGAAGGTCCAAGCCACTTTCAACTGGTCGACGTTCTTCTCGTTGATATCGGAAAGTTCGCTGTATCGGCTGTTGGCGAAATCTCCAGCTTGGCTCGTCCAATCGCCGGACGACTTGCGTGGCGCCGGGTTGAAGGTGCCATGCGGCACAGCCTTGGAAGCCTGTCTGCTTCCGTCAGGTGTCTCGGATGTCGTATCGCACCCTGAAAGCAAGATACATCCGGCCAAAAGCGCAAGTGACCACCTACTATGGCGGGAAAATGATGCGTCTGAACGCTTTGGTGTCGAGCGCGCCAACGAGTTTGGCCCCACGCTCCTTCTCCTTGAGCCACGTCTGGTCTTCGAGGCGGCTGACAGCGCTGGCAGCTAAACTGACGCGAGCCATCCCGACTTAAAGAGAATGGGCCTCTCGCCCGTTCGTTCCCAGCGGCCTTGTTAAAGCAAATGCACCTGCCGGTGAGGGTAATGAGGGCACAACTGTCGGAGGCCTCGCGATAGGCAGTCCGCTAGCCCCGCCGCTATGTCGCACAGTCGAATGGCAAAGAGGCTCATGGACTGAGATTGTTGGCTTTTGGGATATCTGCTTCAATTGGAGACAAGTTGCGACCAGACTGACCGCACCGCCACGGGCCTATGCCGCCAGGCATGGGCCGGGGCGGATACGCGAGCGGCTGAGAACCCTCAGGGTCGGACTCGGAGGCGCGAAAGCGCCGCAGAGGGCCGAAGCGAAACGAAGGCCAATCCATCCCTCTCCGCCATCGGTTCTACCGATCTTTCCCCTTAGCGCACCAGCGCGCCGCCTTTCATTACATGGGCGACGTCTTCTAGCGTGGTGACATCGTCCAGCGGATCGGCTGCGACCGCGATAAGGTCGGCATATTTGCCCGGCGCGATCGATCCCAGCTCGTCCTCGTGCCCGATCACCGTTGCGGCGCTCAGCGTTGCCGCGCGGATCGCCTGCGCCGGAGTCATGCCGTTTGCGACCATATAGGCGAACTGGCGCGCATTGATGCCATGCGGATAGACGCCGGCGTCGCTGCCGAAGGCGAGCGGCACGCCCATCTCGACCGCGCGGCGGAAATTGTCGCGCTGGATCTGCGTGGTCTCGCGATTCTTGCGCAGATATTCCTCGGGCCAGCCCTCGCGCGTGCCCACCTCGTCGATCCAGTCGCCGTTGAAGACGTCCATCACCAGCCAGACACCCTGCGCCTCGGCCATGGCAAGGCCTTCCTCGTCGATCAGGCTGGCGTGCTCGATGCTGCGGACGCCGGCGCGGATGGCGTTCTTGATTCCCTCGGCGCCATGCGCATGCGCGGTCGCATAGCTGCCATGCGCCTCGGCCACGGCGATCGCGGCGCGCATCTCCTCCTCGGTCACCTCGGGCTCGCCGGGCTCGGTGCCGATGGCGAGCACCGCGCCGGTGGCGATGATCTTGAGAAAGTCGACGCCGTGGTCGAACAGGAATTCGGCCCTTTCGCGCGCGTCCTCTGCGGTTGTCAGCACGCCCAGCCGCATGTCGGCGGGCAGCTGGTCGTTGGGGACCACGCCGTTCAATTCGCCGCCCCCGCCCGGATGCGTGAGATAAGCGCCCGCCACGAACATGCGCGGCCCGGGGACGAGCCCGCGATCGATCGCATCGCGCAAGGCGACGTCGGTCAGCCCGCGATAGGTCCCGACGTCGCGCACGGTGGTGAAGCCGGCCTCGAGCGTAACCTTGGCATTGTGCGCCCCGGTCAGCGCGGTCAGCTGCGGCGAAGTCTTGAGCGGCAGCGCGAGGTCGGCGTCCTGCCCCGCATCGGCGAGGTGCGTGTGCAGGTCGATGAGGCCGGGGAGGACGGTAAAGGCCGACCAGTCGATCCGCTCGGCTCCTTCGGGGGTGGTCCCGCAGGCCTCCACGCGCGCGATGCGTTCGCCTTCGACGAGGATGCATTGCCCCGCCGCAATTGTGCCGCTTGCGACATCGAGCAGCCCGCCGGTCTCGACATAGAGCGACCCCGCCGAGGCGGGCGCGGCGATCAGCGCGGCGGCGAGGGCGAGCGCCCTCACTTCGACGCCAGTTCGGTCAGCAGCACGTGATAGTAGTCGATGCTCTTGGCGATATTGGTGATCGGCACGCGCTCGTTGAGCCCGTGCGCATAGCCGTCGCTGTCCTTCATGAAGGTGCCGCTCGCGCCGTAGCTCGGCACGCCGAGCGCACGGTACCACATCGAGTCCGACGCGCCCGAGGATTGCGAGGCGATGATCGGGACATTGCCGAAGGAGGCGCGGATCGCCTTGGTCGCGGCATCGACGAAGGTCTTGTCGTAGGGCGAGGCATCGGCCTCGGTGACATACTCCGGATTGATCTCCTCGATCGTCAGCGCGGGTTCGTCGGCGACGTCCTTCAGCTCGGCGATGATCGAGGCTTTCGAGTGCCCCGGGAAGATGCGGCAATTGACGTAGCCGGTGGCGCGCTGCGGCAGTGCATTGAGCGCATGCCCGCCTTCGATCATCGTTGGCACGCAGGTGGTGCCGATTGAACCAATTGTGGCCGGGTTGGCGCGCAATACAGCGATCGCAGCCTTGTCTTCGGGGTCCTTGGCGAAGGCGCGCATGGCGGCGGCGAGCAGCGGATCGCCCTCGAAATCGGCCGCCTTGGTGAAATAGTCGCGGGTGATGTCGTTCACCTCGGGGGTGAAGCGATAGGCGCCGATCCGCGCCAGCGCAGCAGAAAGCTGGGCGATAGCATTGGTGTCGGTGGGCGCCGAGCTGTGGCCGCCGGGATTGGTGACCTCGAGCTTGAAGTCGCCATAGGTCTTCTCGGCGCCCTGCCAGACCCAGTATGCGGGCTTGCCGGTCGTCTCGTCGAGGACGCCCGAATTGCCATCGACATTGAGCACCAGCTTGGCGTCCCTGAGCTTCTCGGCGATCATCTTGGAGGTGATCATCGTCGTCTCTTCATCGCCCGAATAGGCGATGACGATGCTGCGCTTCGGCTTGAAGCCCTGCTGGCGCAGCAGGATCGTGGCGACCATCGCCTGGACCGCGTCGAACTTGGTGTCGCTCGAACCGCGGCCATAGAGCATCCCGTTTTCGACCACGGCGGTGAAGGGATCGCGCTCCCAGTCCTCGGGCTTGGCCTCGACTACGTCCATATGCGCGGAAATGACGATCGGGCCGAGCGAGGGATCGCTGCCGGGCCAGGTCGCGATCAGGTAGGCAGTATCGTCGACTGGGACGATTTCGATGTCGTCGGCCGACCATCCACCCTTGAGCAGCGTGTCGCGGAAGAGTTCCGCGACCTTGCCGGTCTCGTTGCCGTCGCCGCGCACCGAGCGGATCCCGATCGCTTGTTTCGAGAGGTCGACGACCTCTTGCACGGCGGCCGGGGTGCTCTTCGCGGAGGCGGGAGCGGCGGCAAGGGCGAGCAGGCTCGCGGCAATCAGGCTGGCACGCATTCGGACAATTCCTTTCTGGATTTCGCACAGGCGTAGCACCGCTCGGGGAGCGGTCAAATCGCCGAAAACCTCCGCCAGTTGCCGCGGTCGAAAATGACCTCGCGCGCGCAATTGTGGCCCGGCGCGCCGGTGACACCGCCGCCCGGGTGGGTGCCAGCGCCGCACATGTAGAGGCCCTTCACCGGTCCGCGATAGGCGCCGTTGCCGAGCACAGGCCGCGCCGACCACAGCTGGTCGAGGCTCATATGGCCATGCATGATGTCGCCGCCGACGAGGCCGAACTTGTCGTAGAGACCCTTGGGGCTGAGCACCTGCCGCCCGAGGATCGAGGCGCGGAAGCCGGGCGCGACCGCTTCGACCGTGTCGATGATGGTGTCGGCGGCTGCGTCTTCCTCTTCGTCCCAGTTCCGTCCGTCCGGGAGTTCGGGTGCGAATTGCTGGCAGAACAGACTGGCGACGTGCTGTCCGGGAGGGGCGAGGCTGTCGTCGACCGTGCTCGGGATCAGCATTTCCACGATCGGTTTCTTCGACCAGCCATGCGCCTTCGCGTCGAGGAAGGCCTTGTCCATGTATTCGAGCGTCGGGGCGAGGATGATGCCCGACTGGTGGTGCTCGCCGGGTTGGGGGAGGGCGGTGAACCGGGGCAGTTCGCTGAGCGCGACATTCATGCGGAAGGTGCCGCCACCCGCCTTGAAGCCGCGCATACGGCGGCGGAAATCCTCGGGCTGGTGGCCCTCCGCTAGCATCTTGCCGTAGAGCAGCTTCGGTCCGACATTGGCGATGACCCGCTTCGCCGCGATCTCCTCGCCGCTTTCGAGGCGGACGCCGGCAACTGCATCGCCGTCGACCAGAACCTCGGCGACCGGCGCTTCGAGGCTGATCTCGACCCCGCATTTCCGGCAGACATCGGCCATGATCTGCGTGATCGTGCCCATCCCGCCGACCGAGTGGCCCCAGGCGCCTTTCTTGCCGTTGACCTCACCGAAGACGTGGTGGAGCAGGACGTAGGCGCTGCCCGGCGTATCGGGGCTCGCATAGTTGCCGACCACCGCATCGAAGCCGAAGGCTGCCTTGACCGCCTCGCTCTCGAACCACTGGCCGAGGAAGCTGGTCGCCGACTTGGTGAAGAGGTCGAGAATGTCGCGTTTCGCTTCGAGCCCGAGCTTGGCCATGCCCCAGCCTTGCGCCGCGCCCGAAAGCAGCGTGCGGAGACCTTCGCCGACATTGGGCGGGCTCTTGAGCGCGAGGTCGCGGAGAACTTCGGCCACGCCCTCGAGCGCATCGTAGTAGGCGGGCAGTGCCTCGGCATCGGCATCGGAGAACTTGCGGAATTCGGCCTGCGTCCGTTCGAGCCCGCCACCGAGCTTGAGGTAGCCGCCATCCTCCTGCGGCAGGAAGTTCGAGATCGGGCGCTCGATCACGCGGTAGCCGTGGTCGTGGAGCCGCATGTCGCGGATGACCTTGGGCTGGAGCAGGCTGACGGTGTAGCTCGCCACCGAATTGCGGAAGCCCGGATGGAATTCCTCAGTCACCGCTGCTCCGCCGACGACATCTCGCCGCTCGACGATCCGCACCTTGAGGCCCGCCTGCGCGAGGTAGAAGGCGCAGACGAGGCCGTTATGGCCTGCGCCGATGATCACGGCGTCGTATTGCTTGGTCATGTATGGCTCCAGCCGGCAGCGGGTTGGCGCTCGAGGCGCGCTTCGGGAATGATGTCGCGCATGCGCTTGCAGAAGTGCTTGAGACAGACTTCCCTGTCGGATAGCGGGCCCATCGAGAAGCTGCGCGAGGCCATGCCACCCTGCACGCGGGTGATCAGCGCTGTGTCCTCGGCATTGACCTGGCGGTTGATCCGCCAATTGCAGTAGCGCGCGGCGCGCATTTCGCGCCTGTCGTCGGGCAGGACATAGCTGATCTCGCGGATCAGGCAGGTGGTCGGCCCGGTCGGCAGCCATTGCATGAAGTCGACCTGGTCGGGGTAGATGTCGAAGGCGACGTTGGGCCACAGCTTGAAGTAGAGCCAGTGGCGCTGGCTTTCCTTGGGCAGGTGCGGGACCGGCGGCAGCAGCCTCTGGTACATGCGTTCGGACAGGTTGGCGCTCTCGCGCTCGACCATGTCGCCCCACATGCGATCGACATTCGCCTCGGCCTCGACGCCGTAGCTCTTCCCGAACAGACGGGTGAGACCCGGGTGGGCTACGGGGATGTGGAGACCGTCCGAATAATTGTCGCCGACGTTCTTCCAGTTGACGTCGCGCGGGCGCAGAGTGACCCGGCCGAGCGCGCCGAGGTCCTCGAAGCGATAGGGTTCGATCATGGCTTCGTAGGGCGCCATCATCTGCGCCACGGACGGGCCACCGTCGTCTTCCAGCCGGACGAAGACGAAGCCGCGCCAGCTCTCGAGTTCGACCGGAACCAGTCCGGCGCGGGTCTTGTCGAGCGTGGGGTAGCTGGCGCTGTCGGGAACGCCGGTCAACCGGCCGTCGAGATCGTAGGTCCAGGCATGGTAGGGGCACACGAGCTTCTTCGCACAGCCGGCGGCGCCGTCGACCAGCCGCGAGCCGCGATGGCGGCAGACATTGGTGAAAGCGCGTAGAACGTCGTCCTTGCCGCGCACGACGATGACGCTTTCGCCGCAATGATCGAGCGTGTGCCAGTCGCCTTGGCTCGGAATATCGCTGACGTGGCAGACGACCTGCCAGCTGGGGCGGAAGATGCGGTCGAGTTCGAGGCGGTGGAATTCCTCGTCGTGATAGGTCCAGGCCGGGAGACTCCAGCCGTCGAGCGGGTCTGGTTGACCAAGTACATCCGCCTGCGTTGCCATCGCGCCCTCCTTGCTATACGTTCGTATAACAAGCTTGCCATGACCACACAACCGGCCTTTACCCGCGCCGCTCCCGATGCGCGCCGCCAGAGCCTGATCGAGGCGACCGGACGCGTGCTCGCCGCGAGGGGTGCGGCGGGAGTCTCGGTGCGCGCGATCTGCGCCGAGGCGGGGGTCTCCCCCGGCCTGCTGCGGCATTATTTCGCGGGCGTATCCGAGGCGATCGCCGAAACCTATCGCTGGACTGGCGCGCGCATCGAGCAGGCGCTGGCCGAGGCGGTCGCCGAGGCGGGAGGGGACCCGCGCGCGCGCGTGCTCGCCTATCTCACCGCCAGCTTCCGCCCGCCGATCGCCTCGCCCGAGCTGCTCGCGAGCTACGTGGCGTTCTGGAGCCTGACGCGCAGCGATGCCGCCGTCGCGGCGGTGCGGGCCGAGGTCTATGGCGACTTCCGCGAGGGGCTCGAGCAATTGCTCGTCGCATGGTGCCCGCAGCTCGCCGACCCGGCGCTGACCGCGATCGCGCTGACCGCGCTGATCGACGGGCTGTGGCTCGAACTGTCGCTCGGCGGCGCGCCCTTCAGCGCCGAGCAGGCGGGCGAGCTGGCCGCGCGCTGGCTCGATACGCTGGCGGCTTAGCGGCGCCGCGCCCACCAGTAGAGCGGCAGGCCCGCGAGCATCAGCACCAGGCTCCAGCCGCTCGCTTCCCAGCCCGCACCCCACAAGGTCCAGACCGCGTAGACGGCGCCCGGCAGCGCGACCATGCGCGCGATGCGCAGCCGCCACGCGGCGAGCGCGCAGGCGAGATAGAGCCACAGCGCGGCGCTGGTCGAAAGCAGCAGCACGAATTCGTAGATCGCCTGCATCGAGCGGCTGGCGTTGAGCAGCAGGCAGAGCGTCGCGATCACGCTCGAGGCGATCAGCGCCTGCAGCGGCGTGCCGCGCGCGTCGGTCCGTGCGAACCACGTGGGCAGCATCCGGCGCATCGCCATGTTGCGCGGCAGTTCGCCCTGCATCAGCACCCAGCCGTTGATCGCGCCGACGCAGCTGATGATGGCGAAGACGGTCACCAGCGATGCCGCCTCTTCCGACCAGTAACGCGCGACGAAGCTCGCCAGCGGGGCGGGCGAGGCCACCGCCTCCGCCTCGGGCAGCATCAGCGCGACCGCCGAGCACACCAGCAGGTAGATGAGGCCGGTCAGCGCCGTGCCCCACATGGTCGCGCGCGGCACGTTGACCTCGGGGTTCTCGACCTGCGCCGCGGCGAGGCTGGCGCATTCGAAGCCGAGCAGCGCGAACAGCGTCAGCGTCGCCGCACCGCGCAAATCGGTGCCGTTGATCGTCGCGGCCTCGTAGGGCCGGATTTCGGCACTGCCATTGCCGAGCACGATCGCCGCGACGACGATCACCGCGAGCAGCGGCAGCGTCTTGAGTACGACCGTCAGGATCTGGAAATTGCCCGCCGCATGCACCCCGCGCAGATTGATCAGCGTCATCGCCCAGACGAGCGCGATCGAACACAGCGCGGGCGCCATCGGCGTCGCGCCGATCCAGGGGACGAAGGCCGAGAGATAGCTGATCGCCGCCACCGCGATGGAGACCACCGCGGTCCACACCGAGACCCAGTAGATCCAGGCGACGAGGAAGGCGGCCACCTCGCCGAAGCCCTCCTCGACGAAACCCATCGGGTCGCGCGCCGCGGGCAGCGCCTTGGTCAGCACTGCCAGCAGCCAGGCCAGCACCAGCGTCCCGGCAATGGTCACCAGCCAGCCGAAAACGGCGTTCCAGCCGAAGGGGGCGAGGCTGGCGGGCAGCAGGAACACGCCCGATCCGATCATGTTGCCGACGACCAGCGCGATGGCAGCGAAAAGGCCGAGCTTGCGGCCCGGCCTTTCCGTGGTGTCGTTCGGCGTGGTCACCGGATCAGAAATCGAACCCGGCCTTGAGCCCGACGATCCGCGGCTTGATCACGACATCGTAGAAGACGCCGCCCGTCGTGCTGAGCCCGTCGGGATCGCCGCAGGTGGTTTCGAGGCACTGGACCCCGCTGTTGATCACCCCGCGTTCGTCGAACAGGTTGGTGGCGAAGAGTTCGAACCGCATGCCGTCCTTCTTCACCCCGAAGCTCAGATCGACCGTGGTGTAGGGGTCGAAAAAGCCCTTGAGCGCGTTCTCGAAGTCGCGCAGGTCGCTGCGACGCTTGCCGATGTGGGCAACCGCCCCCTGAACATGCGCATCCCACGATCCGAGCGGGAATTCGTAGCGCGCCAGCGCATTGCCCTTGAACTTGGCGGTCACCGGCAGGGCGGTGCCCGCCGAAGCGAGCAGCGCGTTGGTCCGACCATCGCCCGGATCGAAGGTGCAATCGAAATCCGGGTTGGCGATACGACAGAAATCGCGGCGGATCTCCGCATCGTTCAGGCTGCCCGAAAGCGACAGGGTGAGGCCGTTCGCGGCATAGGTGAAATCGGCTTCGATCCCGCGGATGCGGGCGATCCCGGCATTGCGGATTTCGGTGAGGCCGTTTTCGCCGAGGAAGGACAGCTGGATGTCGCTCCAGTCCTCCTGGTAGATCGCGCCGTTGAAGGTGACGTCGCCGAAACGGGTCTTCCAGCCGAACTCGTAATTGTCGAGCGAGTCCGGGCCATAGGGCGGCAGCGTCCCGCGCCGGTTGATGCCGCCCGGGCGGAAGCCCTGCGACCAGGTGGCATAGACCAGCACGTCGGGATTGATCGTGTAGGTCGCGTTGAGCTTGTAGATCGCGTCGGTATCGGACGTGGTCTTGTCGAGATTGGTACAGGGCGTGCCGTCGACCACCGGCGCGGCCAGCGTCCCGCCGGGATTTTCGTTGAGCGGCGGTCCGTCGGTGGTGAAGCAGGCCGAAACGCCCGTGCGCGAGGAGAAGTTCTGCGCATAGCCGAAGAAGCCGATCAGCGAGTTCTTGTATTTGTAGAGGCGCGCGCCGCCGGTCAGCGTCAGCGCGTCGGTAACGTCGAAGCTGATCTCGCCGAAGGCCGCATAGTCGCGGTCGGTGCGATCCTGCCGGGTCAGCCAGATATCGCTGCCGGTGCCGGGCACCACATTGATGTCGGCGATGCCGTCGACGATGTAGTTCTGCGTGATCTCGTGCTTCTGGCGCTGCGCGAACAGGCCGCCGATGAAGCGCACGGGCGCATCCTGCGGGCTCGAAATGCGGATTTCGCCGAAGGCGCGGCGGTATTTGTCGCCGCCCTGAATGTACTGGTTGGGGCTGACGAGGTCGTAATTGTTGTCGTAGAAATAGGCCCCGTAGCCATAGAGAGCATCGTAGAAATAGGCGTAGTCCGAATAGTCGGATTCGACCCGGTCCTTGCGCCACAACCCGCCGCCGGTCGCCACCAGGTCCCAATTGCCGATCTTGCCCTCGACGGTCAGCGCCGCCTGCAGCCATTTGTCCTTCGAATATTCGGGATTGTACTGCACGGTCTGCAAATCGTCGTTGACCGCGGTCGAGCGTTCCTGTGCGAAGCTGCCATGCGCGGTCTGGACCTGGCCCATCACGGTCGGGCGGATCGTCCAGTTGTCGTCGAGTTCGATGCCGAGCGCGATGCGGCCGCCATAGGTGTCGACGTCGTTGTAGTCGTCCTCGACAAAAGCCGAATTGTTCTGCGTGATGCCCGAGGTCGGGTAGGTGCGGCTGCCGGGGATGTTGTCGATGTAGCCGCCGTCGTGGCGATACCAGCCGACCACGCGCAGCGCGGCGCGGTCGGACAGGGCGAAGTTGTAGAAGCCTTCGATCGTCCCGCCCAGGTCGCCATGGGCGACCATGTTGCCCTCGAGGTCGATCGCCCCGTAGCTGTCGCCATAGTCGGGCTGGTTGGTGACCATCTTGATCGTGCCCGCCATCGAGCTGGCGCCGTAGAGCGTGCCCTGCGGCCCGGCGAGCGCCTCGACCCGCGCGAGGTCATAGGCATGGATGTCGAGCGCGCCCTGGATGGTCGTGATCGGCATTTCGTCGAGATAGGTGCCGACGGTCGGCAGCGAGGCCGAGTGGTTGGCGTTCTCGCCGCTCGCGACACCGCGGAAATAGATCTGGCTGAAGCCCGGCGCGGCGGTCTGGATGGTGACCGAGGGGAGGAACTTGACTGCATCCTGCAGCTCGTTGACCTGGAGCTGGTCGAGCTTCTCGGTCCCGAATGCCGTGATCGAGGCGGGAACGTCCTGCAAATCCTGTTCGCGCTTGTTGGCGGTGACGATGATGACGTTGCGGTCGGTCGGTGCCGTCGCCGCGGTGTCCCCGGTGTCCTGCGCGAGGACCGGCGTGGAAATCGACAGGGCCGTCCCGGCGAGCAGGCTCGCGGCAAGAGACAGGCGACGCGTCGAAGGCTCGAATGGCATGTTTACCTCCCTAAATACGACCCAGTCACATAACCGCCATTTTTCAGGCGGTTTGCCAAGCCCGACGGGCCCCCCTCGGTCGATTGCACACAGCTTTCTGTCGATTGTATGGCACAATTGCCACGCAAAGCCGTGGCCGGGCGCAAGGAAATTGCTAGCGCGCGTAGGTTTGCGGAAGATCGCCCAAGGCCGCTTCCAGCGGGCCCAGCCACGCACGAAAGGGCTGCCACTGGCCCACGCCGTCGCGGTTGATCGGACGCCGGACCTGTTCGGACGAGGCGGTGCGCACCGCGCGGTCGGTCTCGTGGAAGGCGAGGCAGGCCTCCTCGAAGGGGAGGCCGAGATAGGCGAGCATCGCGCGCACCTCGGTCTCGGGATCGTCGAGCAGGCGCTCGTGGATCACGCGGTGGATACGGCCGGGCAGGACCGCATCGTAATGGTCCATCGCGCGCACGTAGTCGGCGTAGTAGCGGCCGATGTGGTCGAGCGAATAGGAAAAGCCCTGGCCCTTGGCGAAATGCTGGCGGAAGTTCGAGAAGCAGCAATCCAGCGGATGGCGGCGCGCGTCGACGATCTTCGCATGGGGCAGGATCAGGTGGATGAAACCGGCATAGCTCCAGTTGTTGGGCAGCTTGTCGATGTAGAAGGGCTTGCCGCTCTTGCGCTGGACGCGGGTACGGGCGAGGAATTCCTCGCCCAGCTCGGCAAAGCGCTCGCGCGGCAGCTCGACCACCGCATCGGGCCAGTCGCGCAGCTCGCCGCCGGCCTTCTTCGCCTCGCGCATGGCGATGGCGGGGATGTCGGGCAGTTCCATCGTGCCTTCGACCTGGCTGTGGCTGGCGAGGATCTGTTCGAGCAGCGTCGAACCCGCGCGCGGCAGGCCGAGAATGAAAATCGGGTCCGGGTTCGGATCGCCGACGCCCTCGTGCGCGGCGAGGAAATCGGGGGTGAGGACCTCGATCGTCCGGTCGACCAGCGCGGTGATCGTCCCGGGCTCGTAGCCCAGCTCCTCGCTGCGCAGCGCATTGCCGCGATCGTAGTGGCGAAAGCTCGCCTCGGCCTCGTGCCGGTCGGCATAGGCCTTGCCGAGCGCGAAATGGAGGTGGAGCGCATCCTCGTGGCCCGGATCGCCCGCCAGCGCGGCCTCCATCGCGGCGACGTCCTCGTCGGTGAACTTCACGGTCTTGAGATTGGCGAGGCTCCACCAGACCTCGCCGAGATCGGGCTGCACCGCCAGCGCCGCGCGATAGGCGGCGACGCCGTCCTCCTGCCGCCCGACCGTCTTGAGCATGTGGCCGTAGCTCATCTGCAGCTTGGCGTGGTCGGGGAAGGTCTCGACCAGCTCGGCATAGAGCCTGAGCGCCTCGTCGTAATCGCCGATCCGCCCGAGCGTCGCGGCCATGAGGTTGCGGTTGCCGGGGTTGGCGGGGTCGCGCAGGATGACCTCGTCGAGCACCGCGGCGGCCTCTTCGTAGCGGCTCTGCTTGTAAAGGACGTTGGCGAGGTTGGCGCGTGCGGCGGTGAAGCCGGGGGCGAGTTCGAGCGCGCGGCGCAGCAGTGTCTCCGAATCGCCGAGCCGGCCGATCCGCGCGGCGAGTTCGGCCATCAGCCTGATCGCCGCGGCATCGGTCGGCTGGTCGCGCAGCCGCTGGCGCAGCAGTCGTTCGGCGGTCTGCAGGTCGTTGTCGAGCATTGCCGCGGCGATCGAGACCATTTGCGGTTCGAGCGCGGTAGCGCGGATCGCGGCCATCTCGGCCTCGCCCGCCGCGTCCTCCTCGCCGACCCTGCGCAGCGCGCGGCCGAGCCAGCGCCAGGCGCCAATGTTGCGCGGATCGCGCGCGACGACCGCGCGCAGTTCCTCGGCCAGCGCGCCCGGATCGCGCTCGAGGCGTTCGGGCAGCGGGATTCGCGCCGGCGCGCCGCTCATCCGTCAGCCGCGTCCGCGATAGGAGGAAACGCCCTGGTCGGGCAGCCACAGGCCTGCGGGCGGGGCGCCGCTCTGCCAGAAGACGTCGATCGGGATGCCGCCGCGCGGGTACCAATAGCCGCCGATGCGCAGCCACTGCGGCCGCATCTCGTCGAACAGCCGCTGGCCGATGCCGACGGTCACGTCCTCGTGGAAGCCGCAATGGTTGCGGAACGATCCGAGGAACAGCTTGAGGCTCTTCGATTCGACGATCGTCTCGCCGGGGGCGTAGTCGATCACGAGGTGCGCGAAGTCGGGCTGGCCGGTGACCGGGCACAGCGAGGTGAATTCGGGCGCGGCGAAGCGGACCATGTAGAGCTGGCCCCGGCGCGGGTTGGGGACGTAGTCGAGCTCGGCCTCGTCGGGCGAGGCGGGCAGCGCGGTATTCGCGCCGAGGAACTTGGGGGCAGGTGTGTCGCTCATGCCGCGCTCCTGCCGCGAAGCGCTCGCCAGCGCAAGCCGGGGCTTGGAAGCGCGCGCTTCAGTACCTATTCAGCGCGGCTCCGCACTGTGCGCCTTTTCCTGCGAAACGATCCCCCGTGAAGCACCTTTCGACCCGCCTTTCCCTGCTCGCCCTTGCCGCCGCACTGCCGTCCATGGCGCAAGCGCAGTCGGCGAGCGATTTCTCGCTCCAGCCCGCACCGACGCCCACGGCGAGCCCGCAGGCGCAGGGGCCCGCCGACACTCGCGCCGGCGTCCCCATCGCGCCGCGCGCCGTGAACACGCCGACCCCGACCCCTGCGGCGACCCCGACGCCGCAGCCGAGCGCGACGCCGGCCGCGCAGCCGACGCGGGTCCCGACCGCCGGGCCGACGCCGGTGCCGAGCCCGCTCCCGACGGTGACGCAGCGAGCGGTGGCGACCAGCCCGGCGCAGCCGCAGGCCTCCGCGCCGCCGCCGCAGGCCGATACCGCGCCCGAAACGACAGCGCCGCGAGCACTTCCGACTCCCGCGGACCCTCTTCCGGCAACCACCGCAACGGCCACGCCGCAGACCGAGGCGCCGGGCGAGGAGTTTCCCTGGTGGCTGCCCGTCGCTGCGGTCGCGGGCCTCCTCGCGCTGCTCGGCGCGGGCTTCGTCGCCTGGCAGCGCCGGCGCGAGGCCGTGGTGCCCGAAATCGAGCGCCCGGTCGTCGCCAGCGCCGGCGCGACGCCCGCCGCGTCGCTGCCCGATGCCCTCGCGGTGTCGATCGAGCACGAGAAGCTCATCCGCAGCGCCGCCTTCGCGACGCTCAAGTATCGCATGACGCTCGCCAACCGCACCGGCGCGCCGTTGACCCAACTGGCGGTGGGGCTCGACCTCGTATCGGCGCATGCCGCGCTGCCGGTCGAGCAGCAGCTCGCCACCGCCGCGACCGCCCTCGAGCGGCGCCACGAGATCGCGCGCATCGGGCCGCACCAGAGCGCCACGATCGAGGGACAGGTGCAATTGCCGCTCGCGCAGGCGCATGTCATCCGCCAGGGCCGCCACCCGCTGCTCGTGCCCTTGTTGCGCGTGCGGATCGACGGCCCGGGCGAAGAGGCGCTGGTCAAGACCTTCGTTGTCGGACAGGGCGTTCCCGGCGGCTCGCGCGTCCAGCCGTTCAACCTCGACGAGGGACCGCGCAGCTACGCCCCGATCGCCCAGCGCGAGCTTGCCTAGCTCGACTTCGCCCGCTGCGCCCGCTAACCGGGCGGAGATGGATAGTCTCGTTTCGACCCAATGGCTTGCCGACCGGCTCGGGGCGGACGGCCTCGTCGTGCTCGATGCCACGCTGCATCTGCCCGACTCGCCCCGCAACGCCGCCGCCGATTTCGACACGGCGCATATCCCGGGCGCCCGTTTCCTCGACTTGTTCACCTTCGTCGATCCGGCATCGGACGTGCCCAAAGCGCTGCCCAGCGCGAGGCAGTTCGCCGACCGGCTGGGCAGGCTGGGGATCGCGCCCGGCGACCGGGTGGTCCTCTATGACGACAGCCAGATCCGGAGCGCCGCGCGCGCCTGGTTCATCTTCCGGCTCTACGGCTTCGAGAACGTCGCCATTCTCGACGGAGGCCTCGCCAAGTGGAAGGCCGAAGGTCGGAGCCTCGACGAGGGCCCCGCAGTCTGCGCCCAGACCGACTTTCCCCTGCCGAGCCCGGTCCGCGAAGTCCGCACCAAGGCCGAGATGCTCGCCAACTGCGAGGCTTGCGCGGAGCAGGTCGTCGACGCGCGCGATGCCGCGCGCTTCGCAGGCGAGGAGGCCAGCGGATCCGAAGGTCATATTCCCGGCGCGGCAAACCTGCATTTTCCGCAGCTCTTCGCCGAGGACGGCACCTATCGCGCACCCGGCGAAATTGCCGCGCTGTTCGCCGATGCCGGTGTCGATCCGGACAAGCCCGTCGTCACCTCCTGCAACAGCGGGATGACCGCCTGCGTCCTCGCCTTCGGCCTGCATCTTGCGGGCAGGGACGACGTCGCACTCTACGACGGCAGCTGGCTCGAATGGGGCGGCGATCCGGGCACGCCAAAGGGAAAGGGGGCGTCGCGCTGACCATGGCGGGGGGAGACGATGCCAATGACCGGCGCGCGACACGCCTCGTCACAGGGGGGCGCTCGGGCGATTTCGCGCAGCATGTCGTCAATCCGCCGGTCTGGCGCGCGAGCACGCATCTCTATGCCGATTGCACCGAGCTGAGGGAGCGCAAGGCGCACAATGCGGACGGGCAGTTCTTCTACGGCCGCCGCGGCGCGCCGACGCAATGGGCGCTGTCCGAGGCGCTGACCGCGCTCGAGCCGGGCGCGGCGGGAACCGTGCTCTATCCCAGCGGCCTTGCCGCGCTGGTCGGTGCCCTGCTGGCGGCGCTGCGCAGCGGCGACGTGCTGCTGGTGGCGGACAATTCCTATGACCCGACGCGCAACGCCGCGACGGGCCTGCTGAAGGGCCTTGGCATCGAGCACCGTTTCTTCGACCCGCTCGACCTTGAGGCCTACGAAGCGGCTTTTTGCGAGCGCACGCGCGCGGTGATGCTCGAGGTGCCGGGCAGCCTGACGATGGAAGTCTGCGACATCCCGGCATTGGCGCGCATCGCCCGCGAAAAGGGCGCGGTGAGCCTGGTCGACAATACCTGGGCGACAGCGCTCGGCTTCCAGGCGCTCCAGCACGGCTGCGATATATCGATCACTGCGCTGACCAAGCATGTCGGTGGTCATTCGGACGTGATGATGGGTGCCGCCAGCGCGGGCGAGCGCTGGTATCGCCGATTGCGATTGGGCGCGCAGCAGCTGGGCCATGTGGTGTCGCCCGACGATGCCGCGCTGGCCCTGCGCGGATTGCGGACCATGGGCGTGCGGCTCGACCGCCAGAGCGCGACCGCGCTCGCCATCGCCGAATGGCTCGACGCGCGCGACGATGTGGCGCACGTCCTCTCGCCCATGCTCCCGGGCACGCCTGGCCATGCGATCTGGCAACGCGACTTTACCGGCGGCTGCGGCCTCTTCAGCTTCGTGCTCAAGGGTCGCGACGACGCCGCGCGCTGCCGGTTGGTCGATGCGCTGCGCCTGTTCGGCATCGGTTACAGCTGGGGCGGATTCGAGAGCCTCGCGCTCCCCTTCGATGTCGAGCCGGTGCGCAGCGTCATGTCCTGGCCCCCGCCGGGATGGGGGCTTGAGGATCGCCATGCCATCCGGCTATCGATCGGACTCGAAGACAAGGACGATCTGATCGCCGACCTCGCGCAGGGCTTCGCGGCGATGAACGAAGGATAGACGTGCAGGGCGAAACCCCGACCAGCGTGGCCAGTACCGCCTCCGCTCCTCCGGTTGAACAGGCCTGGAGCCTGGCCGAGCCGGTCAGGGAGGAGAGCGCCGTCGCCGCCGCCGAAGGCGCCAAGGAGGCGCTGAGCTCGAAGAGCGAGACGGTCGGCTCGGTGATCGACACGCTCGACGCCGTGGCCTTGTCGTTCGGATCCTTCCGTATCTCGCTGTTCGACGTGCTGATCGTCAGCGCGGTGATCGTCGGCGTTCTCGTCTTCGCCTGGTTCGTCAGCAAGATGGGGCGGCGCCTGATGCGCCGGATGACCCGGCTCGACGAGGCGCAGCAATTGCTGGCCGAGAAGATCGTCACGATCCTCGTCTGGGCGGCGGCCTTCTTCCTCGGGATCGACCTGCTCGGGATCGACCTCACGGCGCTGGCGGTGTTCTCGGGCGCCTTCGGTCTGGCGATCGGTTTCGGTCTGCAGAAGACCTTCGGCAATCTGATCGCGGGGATCATCCTGCTGATGGACCGCTCGATCAAGCCGGGCGACGTCATTGCGGTGACCGACATGGCGGGCAACGAGAGTTTCGGCCAGATCCGCAAGATCGGCATACGCGCGGTCTCGGTTACCACGCGCGACCAGCGCGAATATCTGATCCCCAATGAAAATCTGATGATCAACCAGGTCGAAAACTGGTCCTACTCGTCGAAGAACGTGCGCATGCAGGTGCCCGTCGGGGTCAGCTACGAAGCCGACATGAAGCTCGCCGAAGAGCTGATGCTCGAAGCGGCGAAGAGCTGCGACCGGATCCTCAAGGCTCCCCCGCCGACCGTGTGGATGAGCGAGTACGGCGACAGTTCGGTCAATTTCATCATCCACTGCTGGATCCAGGATCCGGAGGAGGGCGTGGGCAATGTGCGCAGCGCAGTGCTCAAGAAACTGTGGTGGCTGTTCAAGGAGAACGGCGTCGAAATTCCCTTCCCGCAGCGCGACCTTCACATCCGCTCGAGCGACCAGTTCGACCGGCTGATCGACATCATGGCGCAGGGCAAGGGCGGGGCTTCGACCGCGAAAGAATAGGTTGCCGGGCGCACAGCGCCGGTTTCAAAATCTCGGCTTCCACACCGAACACGCATTGTGATTGGCGCCAATTGGCCGCGATCCGCATCTTGCGGCCATGTCAAATACCGGAACCATCTTTCTCGTTGGCGCAGGGCCGGGCGATCCCGACCTCCTGACAATCCGCGCCGCGCGGCTGATCGAACGCGCGCGCGTCATCGTCCATGACGGTCTCGTCGACCCGGCGATCCTCGCCCTGGCGCGCAAGGATGCCGAGCTGATCTCGGTCGCCAAACGCCGTTCGCACCACACCCTGCCGCAGCAGGAAATCAGCGACCTCCTGGTGCGCATCGCGCGCTCGGGCGAGGACGTCGTCCGCCTGAAGGGGGGCGATCCCTTCATCTTCGGGCGCGGCGGCGAAGAAGCCGAGGTCGCGCACCAGTCCGGCGTGCCGGTCGAAGTCGTCCCCGGCATCAGCGCGGCCAATGGCGCCGCGGCGGCGGCGCAGATCGCGCTGACGCATCGCGAGGCGTCCTCCATCGTCAGCTTCGTCGCCGGCCAGTGCAAGGGGCTGAAAGACCAGGACTGGGCCGGCCTTGCGGGCAAGGGCCGTACGCTGGTGATCTACATGGGCGTCAAGACCGCGCCGCAGATCGCCGAGAAACTGATCGAGGACGGGCTCGCGCCCGACATGCCCGTGGCGGTGATCGAGAACGGCACGCGGCCCGAAATGCGCGTGCTGCGCGGATTACTCGCGGGCCTGCCCGAGCTGGTCGAGCGCGAGGCGGTCGTCAGCCCGGCGCTGATCGTGATCGGCGAGGTGACAGCACGCAATGCCGCGGCGCTCGCGCGCCAGGCGCAGGAGGCTGCACGATGAGGCTACTCACCGGCAACGACCTCAAGACCGGGGCGGTCACTTGGTGGACCGGCAGCGACTGGTCGATCCATGTCGAGGACGCCGCCGACGTGACCGGTGGCGAGGACGAGATCGCCCGCCGCGAGGAAGCCGCGCGCCGGGTTAACTCGCCCTATGCGGTCGATGCCGAAATGCACGAGGGCTCCCCCCGGCCGTCGCACATCAAGGAGCGCGTCCGCGCGCTCGGCCCGACCGTTCGCCCCGACCTGACCCTCAAGCCTGCCGATCCCGATATCGGTAATTGGGTGATCTGATGTACAAATACGATAGCTACGACCAGGCGATGGTCGATGCTCGCGTCGAGGAATTCCGCGACCAGGCGCGACGCCGCCTCGAAGGCAAGCTTACCGAGGACCAGTTCAAGCCGCTGCGGCTGATGAACGGCCTCTACCTCCAGCTCCACGCCTACATGCTGCGCGTCGCCATCCCCTATGGCACGCTCGACAGCCGCCAGATGCATGCGCTGGCCGACATCGCCGAGAAATACGACCGCGGTTACGGCCATTTCACGACCCGCCAGAACATCCAGTACAACTGGATAAGGCTGGAGGAAGCGGCCGATATCCTCGCCGATCTCGCGAAGGTCGAGATGCATGCCATCCAGACCAGCGGCAATTGCATCCGCAACATCAGCTCGGACCATTTCGCGGGCGCCGCGGCGGACGAGGTCGCGGATCCGCGCCCCTATGCCGAACTTCTGCGCCAATGGTCGAGTTTCCACCCCGAATTCAGCTATCTGCCGCGCAAGTTCAAGATCGCGGTGATCGCCAGCGACACCGATCGTGCAGCCATGCGGTTGCATGACATCGGCATCCAGATCGTGCAGAACGAGGCGGGCGAGCTGGGCGCGGCCTTCTATGTCGGCGGCGGCATGGGGCGCACCCCGATGATCGCGCCCTGCATCAATTCCTTCGTCCCGCTCGACCAGTTGGTGACCTATTCGGAAGCCTGCCTGCGCGTCTACAACCGCTACGGTCGGCGCGACAACAAGTACAAGGCGCGGATCAAGATCCTCGTCCACGAACTGGGCGCCGAGGAATACACGCGCCAAGTCGAGGAGGAATTCGCGCATCTGCTCGACCAGGGCGTCGAACCGCCGCTGGCCGAGCTCGAGCGGATCAAGGCCTATTTCGAGGACCCGCTGTTCGAGGCGGGTACCCCCGAGACGATCGATCGCAGCGATCCCGATTTCGCGCTGTGGGTCGACCGCAACACCGTGCCGCACAAGGAAGCCGGCTATGTCGCGGCGGTGATCAGCCTCAAGCCGGTCGGCGGCATCCCCGGCGACGCCACGGCGGAGCAGATGCGGCTAATGGCCGACCTCGCCAAGGATTACAGCTTCGACGAGCTGCGCGTGATGCACACGCAGAACGTGGTCCTGCCGCATGTCCGCAAGGCCGATCTCCACGCGCTGTGGACCGCGCTCGACGAGGCCGGGCTGGGCAGCCCCAATCTCGATACGATCGAGGACATCATCGCTTGCCCGGGGCTCGATTATTGCAGCCTCGCAAATGCCCGCTCGATCCCGATCGCGCAGAAGATCTCCGAGCGCTTTGCCGAGACCGGCAAGACCGCCACGCTGGGGCAGCTCAAGCTCAAGATCTCGGGCTGCATCAATGCCTGCGGCCACCACCATGCGGGCCATATCGGTATCCTCGGCGTCGACCGGAAGGGGGTGGAGAACTACCAGCTCCTGCTCGGCGGCAGCGAGGCGGAGGACGTCAGCCTCGCCAAGATCACCGGACCCGGCTTCGACGAGAACGGCATCGTCGATGCGGTCGAGACCGTCACCAGCGTCTACGAACGCGAGCGCCAGGACGGCGAGCGCTTCCTCGACACCTATCGCCGCATCGGCATGAACCCCTTCAAGGAGGCGCTCTATGGCTGAGACGCTGCGCTATCGCGACGACGAGCCCGTCGACCATCCGGCGGTGACCGTCGATTCCTTTCTCGACCAGTCGAATGCCTCCGCGGTGCGGATCGAGCCGGGCGACGATGCCCGCGCGCTGCTGCCGCATCTCGAACGGCTGGCGCTGGTCGAGGTGAACTTCCCCGCCTTCGGCGACGGGCGCGGCTATTCCTCCGCCCGTATCCTGCGCGAAGCCGGCTATGACGGCGAGCTGCGCGCGGTGGGCGACGTGCTGGTCGACCAGCTCGCCTATATGCGCCGCTGCGGCTTCGACGCCTTCGAGCCCGACCAGCAGCTCGACATGGACGATGTCGACGCGGCCTTCGCGCGCTGGCCCGAAGTCTACCAGACCGCCGCCGACGCGCGCACGCCGATCTGGGCCAAGCGCCACGCATGAACGAGTTGCGCGCCATCGACCGGCTCGACACGGGGCCCCGCTTCACCGAGCAGGACGCCATCCGCCTCAACCGCATGTTCCGCGGGAGCGAGACTGAGGAGTGGCTGCGCGCGGTGATCGAGGGCAACCTGGTGGGGGACATGGCGGTGGTGTCTAGCTTCGGCGCCGAGAGCGCGGTGCTGCTGCACCTGATCGCGCAGGTCGATCCTACGGTGCCGGTGCTGTTCCTCGAGACCGGCAAGCATTTCCCCGAGACGCTCGCCTATCGCGACGAGCTGACCGAGCGGCTGGGGCTCAACCGCATCGACCTCTATCCCGAGATTGCCGATCTCGAAACGCGCGACGCGAGCGGGCTGCGCTGGTCCTACGACCCCGACGGCTGCTGCGACCTGCGCAAGGTCAAGCCGCTGGCGAAAGCGCTCGCGGGCTTCGACGCGAGCTTCACCGGACGCAAGGCCTTCCAGTCCTCGACACGGGCGAACCTGCCGCGCTTCGAGATCGACACTTCCGACGCGCAGGGCCGGCTCAAGATCAATCCGCTGATCGACTGGTCGGCGGAGGATATCGCCGCCTATTTCGAAGCGCACGACCTGCCGCGCCACCCGCTGGTCGAACGTGGCTTCCCCAGCATCGGCTGCTCGCCCTGCACCCGCCAGGTGGGCGAGGGCGAAGATCCCCGCGCAGGTCGCTGGTCGGGCTGGGACAAGGTCGAATGCGGCATCCACAAGCCGGGCGAGGAACCCTTCCTCTAGCGCGGGCCAGCGATCGGGATCCGATGGTGCCGGCTGCAGGATTCGAACCCGCGGCCCCCTGATTACAAATCAGGTGCTCTACCAACTGAGCTAAGCCGGCCCATGGCGTCCCGCGCCTTTCGTGCAATCGCGCGCGAAAGTCCAGACTTTCAGAGCCAGCCTTCCGCGCGGTACCAATCGGCAGTGGCGGCGAGCCCCTCTTCGCCCTCGATACGCGGTTGCCACACGGCGGCCGGGACCGTGTAGGCCGAGCGCGCCACCCAGTTGGGGTGGGTCATGTAACCGACCCGGTCGGCGGTCAGCCGCGCCTTGTCGCCGCGCAGCAGCCGGTCGAACCGGGCGGCAGCTTCGAGCACGGGGCGCGGAAGGTGCGGCGCGAAGACGGGGCGGCCCACCGCCTTGCCGATCGCGCGCGCGAGTTCCTTGTGCGCCCAGCCGCCTTCGCGCCCGTCGTCGGGTTCGAAGATGCGGTGGCGCACGAGCGCGGGCGGGGCATCGACCAGCGCGAGCAGGAGCCGCGCGAGGTCGTCGACATGGATGATCGAGCTGGCTCCGCCGGGAGGCAGCGGCACGAAGCCGTATTTCGCGCTGCGGAACATCTCGAAATAGTCGATATCGCGCGGTCCGTAGACGCCCGGCGGGCGGACGATCGTCCAGTCGAGCCCGCTCGCCTCGACCAGCTTTTCGGCGCGCGCCTTGGAGGCGCCATAGGCCGACAGGCCGGGTTCGCGCGCGGAGAGCGAGGACACGAAGATGAAGCGCTTCAGCCTGGCTTCCCTGGCGACGCCGATCAGCCGCTCGGTCCCGCCGACATTGGCCTCTTCGAACTCGGCCGGGTCGGGCGTATTGGTGAGGCCGGCGACATGGACGATCGCGTCGGCATCGCGGCACAGCAGGCCGAGGCCGCCGGCGCTGGCCAAATCGCCTTCGACCCATGTGACATGCTCGCAGGCCTCCTGCGGCCGCCGGGTCAGCGCGCAGACGGGCTCGCCTGCGCGGCGGCAGGCATCGAGTACCGCCTGCCCGACGAAGCCGGTGGCCCCGGTCAGCGCGATCGTCATGCGCGCACCATGTGGTCGCGGTGGATCACCGCGGCGCGCGGGGCATAGCCGAGCCGGTCGGCCTGCTGCTCCTGCCGCAGGCCGAGGATCGCACGGCATTCGCTCGCGGTATATTCGACCAGCCCCTGGCCCAGGCGTTCGCCCTTGGGCCCGTGGACCGCGACGAGGTCGCCGCGGGCGAAATCGCCCTCGACCTCGATGATACCGGCGGCCAGCACGCTGGCGCCCTGATCGAGCGCGTTCATACAGCCGGCATCGACCGAGAGCACGCCCGCGGGCGCGAGGCGACCGCCGAGCCAGGCCTTGCGCGCGCTGGCATCGGCCTGTGGGAGGAACAGCGTGCCGATCCCCTGGTCGAGTGCGCGCGTGAGCGGGGAGGGGTGGGTGCCGTTGGCGATGACGAGGGCGATCCCCGCGCGTTCGGCGATCTGCGCTGCCTGCAGCTTGGCGCGCATCCCGCCCGATCCGAGCCCCGAGGAGGATGCGCCGCTGGCCATGGCCATGATTTCGGGCGTGACGCCGTCGACTCGCTCGAGCAGCACCGCGCCGGCCTCGCGCGGATCGCGGTCGTAGAGGCCGTCGACGTCCGAGAGCAGCAGCACCGCATCGGCCCCCGCCGCCTGCGCGACGCGGGCGGCGAGGCGGTCGTTGTCGCCGAAGCGGATTTCCTCGGTGGCGACGCTGTCGTTCTCGTTGACCACCGGCACTGCGCCGGCTTCGAGCAGCCGCGCGAGCGTGGCCGAGGCGTTGAGATAGCGCCGCCGATCCTCGAGATCGCCCAAGGTCACCAGCATCTGTGCCGCGGTGATGCCGTGCAGGCCCAGCGCGTCGGACCACAGGCGTGCGAGTTCGACCTGGCCGACCGAAGCCGAAGCCTGCGCATCGGCGAGGCTGCCGCGCCCACCTTTCGCGAGGCGGAGGCGGGCCGCGCCGAGCGCGATCGCGCCCGAGGAGACGACGATCACCTCCGCGTGCTGGCGCAATTCCGCGATTTCGGCCGCGAGCGTGGCGAGCCAATCGGCACGCGGCGCGCCGCGTTCGACCAGCAAAGCCGAACCGACCTTGATCACCAGGCGGCACGCGCTGCGCAAATCGGCAAGGGTGGCGATCGAGGTCACGTATCCAGCCCTAACCAAAGCGCGACCCCTGCGAAAGCCGGGATCGCTTTGGGCAAGCGAAGCGGGAATTTGCGGATGGTCCGATCAAGCCCGCTCGGGCGAGTGGCAGGCTAGATCGGCGACCAGTCGGGTTCCTCGCCCTCGTCCTCGACCTCTTCGGCGTGGGTCTCGGTCGAGGTGCGATCGGGCAGGTAGGCGAGAACTCCGTCGAGCAATTCCGAAATGCCGGCGCCGGTCGCGCCCGAGATGTTGAAGACCTTGTCTGCCCCCGCGGCGAGCAGTTCCTCGGCGAAACCCTGGCCCAGTTCCTCGTCGGCGAGGTCGAGCTTGTTGAGCGCGACGAGTTGCGGCTTGTCGGCCAGCCCGCTGCCATAGGCCTCGAGCTCGGCGTTGACGGTCTTGTAAGCCTCGGCTGGATCGTCGCCCGAGATGTCGATCAGGTGGATCAGCACGCGGCAGCGTTCGATATGGCCGAGGAAGCGATCGCCGATGCCCGCGCCGTCGGCGGCACCCTCGATCAGGCCGGGAATGTCGGCAAGGACGAATTCGCGGCCCTTGTGCGTAACCACGCCGAGCTTGGGCACCAGCGTGGTGAAGGCGTAATGGCCGACCTTGGCCTTGGCGTTGGAGACCTGGTTGATGAAGGTCGACTTGCCCGCATTGGGGAGGCCCAGCAGGCCGACATCGGCGAGCAGCTTGAGCCGCAGCCAGACCCACATCTCCTCGCCCGGTTCGCCCGGCTGGTGCTGGCGCGGGGCGCGGTTGGTGCTGGTCTTGTAGCTGGCGTTGCCCCGGCCCCCCATGCCGCCTTCGAGGAAGACGACCTGCTGGCCGACCTCGGTGAAGTCGGCGAGCACCTCTTCCTTGTCCTCGCTCAGCACCTGCGTCCCGACGGGGACCTTGATCACGAGGTCGGGCGCGCCCGCACCGGTCCGGTCCTTGCCCTGGCCGTGCTCGCCGCGCTTCGCCTTGAAGTGCTGCGCGTAACGGAAGTCGATCAGCGTGTTGAGGCCCTGGACGGCTTCGAAGACGATGTCGCCGCCCTTGCCGCCATTGCCGCCGTCGGGGCCGCCGTATTCGATGTATTTTTCGCGCCGGAAACTGACAGCGCCGGGGCCGCCGGCACCCGACTTCAAGTAGATCTTGGCCTGGTCTAGGAAATGCATGGCGCGCCCTCTAGCCGCTTTCGCTTGCTTAGGCGAGGGCGCGCATGCTCATGCGGCGTCAACCGACGAAATCGTCGACCCGCTCAACGATGATCGCCGGTGCCATGCCGCCTGCGGCGCACATGGTGACGAGGCCGTACCGGCCGCCCGAACGCTCGAGTTCGTCGAGCGCGGTGCCGATGAGGATCGAGCCCGTCGCGCCGATCGGATGGCCCAATGCCATCGCCCCGCCGTTGATGTTGACCTTCTCGCGGTCGAGATCGAGGTCGCGGATGAACTTTTCGGCGACGACCGAGAAGGCCTCGTTGATTTCCCAGACGTCGATGTCATCCTTGGTCATGCCCGCCTTTTCGAGCACCTTCTTCGCCGCCGGGACGGGGGCGTTGAGCATCAGCGTCGGGCAGTCGCCCTGGTTGGCGTAGGCGACGATGCGACCGCGCGGCTTGAGGCCGTGTTCTTTCGCGTAGCCTTCCGAGGTGATCAGCAGCGCCGCCGCGCCGTCGACCACGCCCGAGCTGTTGCCGGCATGGTGGAAGTGCTCGATCTCGAGATCGGGATACTTGCGGTTGATCTGCTTGCGGAAAGTCGTGCCGCCGATCTCGAAATCGGCGAGCTTGGCGAAGCTCGGATTGAGCGCGGCCAGGCCTTCCGCGGTGGTTTCGGGGCGCGGGAATTCCTCGTGGTCGAGCGCTACACTGCCGTCTTCGTTGAGCACGGGCACTACCGACTTGTCGAAGCGGCCCTCGTCGATCGCGCGCTTGGCGCGCTGCTGGCTGACCAGCGCGAGCGCGTCGAGCGCCTCACGGTCGATGCCTTCCATGCTGGCGATCGCGTCGCCGCAGACGCCCTGGTGGCTCTGCGGGTGGAGCACGTCGAGCGCTTCGTTGCCCGATCCCATCAGCCGGGGGGGCAGGCCGGCATTGGCCTGTTCGGCGGCGAAGGCGGCGGTGTAGCTCATCATCTCGGTGCCGCCGGCGATGACGCAGTCTTCCATGCCGCTCATCACCGTTGCAGCAGCGAGGTTCACCGAGGTGATGCCGCCGCCGCAGAAGCGGTCGAGCGTGGTGCCGCTGGCGCTGATGTCATAGCCCGCCGCGAGCGCAGCCATGCGGCCGAGGTCACCGCCCTGCTTGCCGTTCTGGCTGCTGGTCGACCAGATGATGTCGTCGACCGTCGTCGTGTCGAGGTCGTTGCGCTCGCGCAAGGCGCCGAGCACGGTGGCCGCGAGATGCTGCGGATGGAGGTGCGACAGCGCGCCCTTGCCGGGCTTGCCGATGCCGCGCGGCGTCCGGACTGCGTCGATGATATAGGCTTCGGCCATGGCTCTTCCTCTCAGCTCTGATAACGGTTGACGTTTGCGTAAGCGTAGCCCAGCAATGGCGCAAGGCAAGTTTCAAATTGCAATGGGAGAGAGGTGTGAGCGAAGAGGTACTGACGAGCGAGGAGGACGGCATCCTGGTCGTCACGATCAACCGTCCCGAAGCCAAGAACGCGATGACCAAGGCCGCGGCGGAAGGCATCGCCGCGGCGATGGACCGGCTCGACAGCGACGATAGCCTGCGGGTCGGCATCCTGACCGGCGCGGGCGGCACCTTCTGCTCGGGCATGGACCTCAAGGGCTTCCTGCGCGGCGAGTCGCCCAGCATCGAGGGACGCGGCTTCGGCGGCATCGTACAGAAGCCACCCGAAAAGCCGCTGATCGCCGCGGTCGAGGGCTATGCGCTCGCCGGTGGGCTCGAACTGATGATCGCCTGTGACCTCGTGGTCGCCGATGCGGGCGCGAAATTCGGCATTCCCGAGGTCAAGCGCGGCCTCGTCGCGGCGGCGGGCGGGGTGATGATGCTGCCCGACCAGATTCCCGAACGGATCGCGATGGAGCTGGCGCTGACCGGCGATTTCATCACCGCCGCGCGCGCCTACGAACTCGGCCTGATCAACCGCGTGACCGACGATGCGCTGGCCGGCGCGAAGGACCTTGCCAAGAGCATCGTCGCCAACGGCCCGCTCGCGGTGCGCGTCTCCAAGCAGGTCATCAAGCAGTCGCGCGGCTGGCCGATGGACGAGCGTTACACCCGTCAGACGCAGCTGATCGCGCCGGTCTTCGTTTCCGAGGACGCACGCGAGGGCGCCGCCGCATTTGCCGAGAAACGCGCGCCGAACTGGAAGGGCAAGTAAGACCCTTCAGCGCGACACGAGAACACCCGAGAGGACCAGAGAGATGCCCGTAATCGACGTACCCCAGCCCGAGTTCATGGAAGACGAGGAGATCGCCATCTTCGCCGATGCCGTGGGCAAGTTCTACCAGCAGCACGCGCCGCAGAAGCGGATCATGAAATGGCGCGAGGACGGCCAGGTCGAACGCGAGTTCTGGAACGAGGCGGGGGCGGCGGGCCTGCTCGGCGTCTCGGTCCCCGAGGAATACGGCGGCCATGGCGGCGACTTCCGCCACGACATGGTGGTGATCGACCAGCAGGCCAAGCACGGCGTCGAAGGCTTCGCTGCGAGCCTGCACAATACCATCATTCTTCCTTATCTGGTGCGCCACGGGACCGAGGAGCAGAAGCAGAAATACCTGCCCAAGCTGGTCACCGGCGAACTGGTCAGCGCCATCGCCATGACCGAACCGGGCGTCGGCAGCGACCTCCAGAGCATCACCACCACCGCGCTCAAGGATGGCAACGGCTACCGTATCAACGGGTCCAAGACCTATATCTCGAACGGCCAGACCGCCGATTTCATCATCGTCGTGGCCAAGACCGATCCCAACGAGCGCGCCAAGGGCATCTCGCTGATGCTGCTCGAGACCGAGGGGGCGGAAGGCTTCCAGCGCGGCAAGAAGCTCGACAAGGTCGGGCTCGACGCGGCGGATACCTCCGAGCTGTTCTTCGACAATGTCTTCGTCCCGGCGGAAAACGTGCTCGGTGGGGTCGAGGGCAAGGGCTTCTACCAGCTGATGGGCGAGCTTGCGCAGGAGCGCCTGGTGATCGCCATGGGCGCGGCGACGGGGATCGAGAAGGCGCTCGAAGTCACGCTCGACTACGTCAAGAACCGCAAGGCTTTCGGGCAGACGATCTGGGATTTCCAGAACACCCAGTTCGTGCTCGCCGACCTCAAGGCGCGCGGCACCGCGGCGCGCGTGTTCGTCAACGATTGCATCGCCAAGCTGCTCAAGGGCGAGCTCGATGTGGCGACCGCGGCGATGGCCAAGTACTGGGTCACCGAGCTGCAGAGCGAGGTGGTCGACAAGTGCCTCCAGCTCCACGGCGGGGCGGGCTATATCAACGAATACCCGATCGCGCGCATGTATCGCGACACGCGCATCGCGCGCATCTTCGGCGGTTCGAACGAGGTCATGAAGATGCTGATCGCCCGCTCGATGTAGGCGAAGCGAGCAGCCGAGTGGGAAGGGCGGCCGGCTAGCCGCCCTTTTCGCATCAGGCCTGGACGACCACCTGCTCGATCGCGCCGAAGATCGAATGCCCTTCGGCGTCCTTCATCTCGACGCGGACGGTGTCGCCCGGCGCCATGAAGCGCGTCTTGGCTTCGCCCTGGGCGATGGTCTCGATCATGCGGATTTCGGCGATGCAGCTGTAGCCGAGACCGCCCTCTGCCACTGGCTTGCCGGGATCGCCGTCGGGGCCCTGGTTGGAGACGGTGCCCGAACCGATGATCGTCCCAGCGCCGAGATCGCGTGTCTTGGCGGCATGCGCGACGAGGTCGGCGAGGCTGAAGGTCGCATCGACCCCGGCATTGGCCCGGCCGAAGGGCTGGCCGTTGTAGTCGACCATCAACGGCAGGTGGATGACGCTGCCCTGCCAGGCATCGCCAAGCTCGTCGGGGGTCACCGCGACGGGGCTGAAGGCGCTGGCGGGTTTCGACTGGAAAAAGCCGAAGCCCTTGGCCAGCTCGTCCGGGATCAGCCCGCGCAGCGAAACGTCGTTGACCAGCATGACCAGCTTGATGTGGCCCGCCGCATCCTCCTTCGACACGCCCATCGGCACGTCGTCGGTGATGACCGCGATCTCACCTTCCATGTCGCAGCCCCAGCTGGTGTCCTTGAGCGGGATGTCGTCGCGCGGGGCGAGGAAGGTGTCGCTGCCGCCCTGATACATCAGCGGGTCGTGATAGAAGCTCTCCGGCACCTCGGCGCCGCGTGCCTTGCGCACCAGTTCGACGTGGTTGATGTAGGCCGAGCCGTCGGCCCACTGGTAAGCGCGCGGCAGCGGCGAATGCGCCTCGCGCTCGTGGAAGCGCTCGCACGGCACGGCCTGATGCTCGACGTCAGTGTAGAGCGCCTCGAGCTTCGGCGCGATCTCTTCCCAATTGTCGAGTGCGGCCTGCAGCGTCGGCGCGATGTTGTCGGCGGCGCAATAGCGGGTGAGGTCCTTCGACACGACCACCAGCTTGCCGTCGCGGGTTCCGTCCTTGAGTGTGGCGAGCTTCATGGTTGGCCTCTCTTACTGGTTTTCTGGGTTGTCGGGCTGCGCGTCGGGATGGGCGCGCTGGAATTCAGGCAATGCGAGGCAGGCCTTTTCGATCCGCTCGATATGCGGCTTGTCGCCGAAATCGAACTCGAAGCGCCGCGCATTATAGACCTGCGGCAGCAGGCAGACCTCGAAGAAGCCGGGGGCGTCGAACAGGAATTCGCCCGTGTCGAGCTGCGCGAGGCGCGCCTCGAGCGGATCGAGCGTCCGGGCGAGCCAGTGGCGATACCAGGCGCCGATCTCGTCCTGCGACTTGCCGTATTCGTTGGCGAGATACTTGAGTACCGGCAGGTTGAGCGGTGCATGCAGCTCGGTGGCGATGGCATAGGCCAGTTCGCGCGCGACGTAGCGGTCCTCGATGGCCTCGGGCAGCAGCGGGCGCTCGGGAAAGGCCTCGTCGAGCCACTCGATCTGCGCCATCGACTGGACGTAGTCCCTGCCGTCGACCTCGAGCAGCGGGACCGAGCCGAACGGGTTGCGGCTGGTGAAGGCTTCGCCCTTCTGTTCGGAGGTAAGCAGGTTTACCGGGACATATTCGTATTCGAGCCGCTTCAGCTCCAGCGCGATGCGCAGGCGGTAGGAGGTCGAGCTGCGATAATATCCGTGAAGCCTGATCAAAACGCAGCGATCCCCGTGATGGCGCGGCCGAGGATCAGCGCATGGACGTCATGCGTGCCCTCGTAGGTGTTGACCGTCTCGAGGTTCACCATGTGGCGGATCACCTGGTATTCCTCCGAAATGCCGTTGCCGCCGTGCATGTCGCGCGATTTGCGCGCGATATCGAGCGCCTTGCCGACATTGTTGCGCTTGACGATCGAGATCATCTCTGGCGCAAACTTGCCCTCGTCCATCAAGCGGCCAACCCTCAAGCTCGATTGAAGTCCAAGTGATATCTCGGTCATCATATCGGCGAGCTTCAACTGGTAGAGCTGCTTGCTGGCGAGCGGGACGCCGAACTGGTGCCGGTCCAGCCCGTATTGCCGCGCGGCATGCATGCAGAATTCGGCGGCGCCCATCGCGCCCCAGCTGATGCCGTAGCGCGCGCGGTTGAGGCAGCCGAACGGGCCCTTCAGGCCCTGCACCTCGGGAAGCAGGGCATCTTCGCCGACCTCGACCTCGTCCATCACGATCATGCCGGTGGTCGAGGCGCGGAGGCTCAGCTTGCCCTTGATCTTGGGGGCGGAGAGCCCCTTCATCCCCTTTTCGAGCACGAAGCCGCGGATTCCGCCGCCATGCGCCTCGCTCTTCGCCCAGACGACGAAGACATCGGCGAAGGGCGAGTTCGAGATCCAGGTCTTCGAACCCGAGATGACGTAGCCGCCGTCGACCTTCTTCGCGACGGTCTTCATGCCTGCAGGGTCGCTGCCGGCGTCGGGCTCGGTCAGGCCGAAGCAGCCGATCAGCTTTCCGCTGGCGAGACCGGGCAGGTATTTCTTGCGCTGTTCCTCCGACCCATAGGCATGGATCGGGTACATCACGAGGCTCGACTGGACGCTGGCCATCGAGCGGTAGCCCGAATCGACGCGTTCGATCTCGCGCGCGATCAGGCCGTAGGCGACGTAGCTGGCGCCCGCGCCGCCATATTCCTCGGGCACGGTGGCGCCGAGAAGGCCGGCTTCGCCCATCATCGGGAAGAGTTCGGGATCGTCGACTTCGTTCGAGAAGTTCTCGATCACCCGCGGCTGCAGCTCGCCCTGCGCGAAGGCGTGGGCGGCGTCGCGGATCATCCGCTCGTCCTCGGTCAGCTGGTCGTCGAGGTTGAAGGGATCGTCCCAGGCGAAAGGCACCATACCGGCCATGTGGTCTCCTCTGTTTCAACCGTGCCACTGGCAGGGTTGCCCGCGCGGGGCAAGACCCGCGCAGGCTTGGGATCACTCACTTCACCAGCGGCAACGCCTTTCGGCAATCCTCCGCGCATTCGCGGCACATTTCGGCGCAAAGCTTGCAGTGCGGGTTGTCGTGGCCCGCGCATTCCTCCGCGCAGGTCTCGCAGGCCGTGATGCAGGCTTCGATCTGCGCTCGCAGCACCTCGATATTCTGCGCCGTCCGACGCGTGGCGAGCCGCGCGGTCGCGGCGCAGACATCGGCGCAGTCGAGGCAATTGCGGATGCACTGCGCCATGTCCATGTCCTCAGCCACGCAGGCGTCGGCGCAGCTGGTGCAGAACAGCGAACAGAGCATGGCGTGCCGCGCGGCGAGGACGAGTTCTTCGGTCTCGTTCTTCACTTGCGGGTGGGCGGCGATCATCTTGGGGAGCGACATGCGGCTTCCTTTCCTGACAGAGCATGGGTTCTGCCTGGAGAATGGATGATGCCGTCCCGACGTTCCGGCAGCCCCGGAACGGAACCGTCAGGCCGCGTCGGCCGCGCGCTGAATGCTGTCGATCACCGCGGCAGGCGGGCACGGCTTGCTCAAGGCCTGCGCGTTGGGGAAGCGTTGCGAGACCTCGCCGGGGGTCAACTGGCCGGAGTGGAAGATCACCTTCACGTCTTCGGCCATCATCTGCTCGGCGAGCGGATAGACGATTCCGTCGCCCAGTTGGACGTCGAGAATGGCGATGTCGGGCTTGGACCGCTGATAGGCGAGCATGGCCGAGGACAAATCCTCGAACGGCCCTTCGACGTCGTAACCGGCTTCGGCGACCGTATCGCACAGGTCGTAGCCGACGATGAGTTCATCCTCGGCGACGAGCACGCGTAGTTGCTGACCCATATTCGCTCTCCTCGCATACCGACCCAATGGACTCGAATGCCGAAGGAGAGATATTGTTCCGCCGTCAGCTCAGCTTTCCGTAACGTTCGGCGAAGCCGGTATCGTCGCCTTGGGCCAGAAACTTCGCCTGGCCGACCCAGTCGTCGCGGCGGATTCGACCCTGGAAACGGCCGAGCTCGGCATCGATCCGGTCGATCTCGTTTTCGTCCCATGAGGCGATCTGCGCGAAACTCGTGACGCCCAGCCCATGAAGCGTTGCGGCGAGCTTGGGGCCGAGGCCCTTGATCCGCGTCAAATCGTCGGTCCCTGCCGAGGGCGCAGTGGGCGCCACACCGGCGGGCGGCTCCATCGGCGTTGCCGCGGGGGCGCTGTCGATCAGCGCGCGGTTGCGTTCCGCCGGTGCCGCGCCTTCATCGAGCACGTCGCGGCTGGTGCCGGTCACGCGCGTCCGGCGCGAGGCGTGGAACACATACCAGGCGATGGCGATGCCGACGACCAGCGCGGCGACGATCAGGGGCCAGTAGGTCTGCAGCAATTCGTTCACGGGCTAGTCCTCCTCATGTTCCTGGCGGCCCCACAGGGCCCAGCCTATGCCGACCCCGGCACCATAGGCGGCAACCATCAGCGCGGCGAGTTCGAACCACAGCGGCATCAGCGCGCTCCCGGCGTGTCGACCGGGGTCGGGTGGAGCGGCTCGGTGCGGATGACCGAGAATTCGATCCGGCGATTGGCTGGATCGCTCGGCGCAAGGCCCTCGACCGGATGGCTCGAGCCGACCCCGCTGGCGCGAAGGCCATCGCGCGGGATGCCGCGGCGGACCAGCGCTTCGCGCACCACCCGCGCGCGCTGCATGCTGAGCGCGATATTGCCCGGTTCCGAACCCTGATCGTCGGTATGACCGGTGATCGCCACGATCGAGCCGAGGCAGGGGCGCAGCGCCTCGGCGACCTCGTCGAGCAGCATTCGGCTCGCGGGCAGCAGCGCGCTACTCGCTTCCTCGAAGCGGATCGATCGGGTGCGGAGCAGTCCCTCGACGTCCTCCTGGCAATGGAGCGGCTGGTAGGCGGGCTCGTCGCTTTCGGCGCGCAGCGTGCCATCCGACCAGGTCACCCCGCCAACGCCGGGGATCGATGCGACTGCCCGGGCCACTTCGGCACGGGTCTCCTCGTCGAGCTTCTCGCCGCCCGAGAGCAGCGGGTGGCGCGAGAGCGATCCGACACCGTTGGCGAAGCGCGCAGTCACGGCACTGCCGCCGGCCTCGGCGATCGCCTGCGAAGCCTGGTCCTCGAGCCGGTCGATGAAGTGCGGCGCCATCGGTTCGGCCAGCAAATAGGCGCTCGTGCCCGTCAGCAGGGCTCCGGCCAGAATGACAATGACGGGGCGGATCGGCATGGCGCTCGCTTTAGCCATCATCCGCCCCGCCTGCCAAGCGGCCTATTCGAGTGTATCGGCGGTCTTCACCAGCTGGAGGAACTCCTGCCGCCAGAAGTCGCGCTGCGGGCCTGCCAGCGCGACGATCTGCGGATAGGAATAGCTTCCCAGCAGGGCGTCGCCGCGCAGCTTCTGGCCGAAGGCCGCGACCGCGGTGGCGAAGGCGAAGTCTCCGCGCGGCGCCTGCGCACTCCGCAGCGCCGAAGCGGGCACGACGTGGCTCAGCAGCTGCGAGGTGTCGCCGTCGGGGCGCTTGTAGCGCAGCTTGACGAAGGCGGCCTCCGCCGCAAGGTCGCTCGCGCGCGCATCGGGCTCGTCCTCGTAGCGGCGGGCGGGGATCCAGCCCTTCGCACCGGCGGGCACGATCTCGTAGATTGCGGTCACCTGGTGGCCGGCGCCGATATCGCCGGCGTCGACCGCGTCATTGTCGAAATCTTCTTCGCGCAGCGCGCGGTTCTCGTATCCGAGCAGGCGGTACTGGCCGACCACGGCGGGGTTGAACTCGACCTGGATCTTCACGTCCTTGGCGATGGTGAAGAGCGTTGCACCCATCTCGTCGCCGAGCACCTTGCGCGCCTCGAGAGCGCTGTCGATGTAGGAATAATTGCCGTTCCCGGCGTCGGCGACCTGCTCCATCATCGCGTCGTTGAGATTGCCGCGCCCGAAGCCGAGCACCGACAGCGAAACGCCGCTCTCGCGCTTCTTTTCGATCAGCTCGACCAGCGCATCGCGGTCGGAGGTGCCGACATTGAAATCGCCGTCGGTGGCGAGGATCACGCGGTTGACGCCGCCCGCGATGCGGCTGCTCTCGGCAATGCGATAGGCGAGTTCGATCCCCGCGCCGCCTGCGGTCGAACCGCCGGCCTCGAGTTGCTCGAGCGCATCCCTGATCTTGCGCTCGTCGTTGGTGGGTTCGAGCACCAGGCCCGCCGCGCCGGCATAGACGACGATCGCGACGCGGTCCTTCGCGGAGAGCTGTCCGGCCAGCTGACGCATCGCGGTCTTTACCAGCGGCAGCTTGTCGGGGCTCGCCATCGAACCCGAAACGTCGAGCAGGAAGACGAGATTGGCCGGCGGCCGCTCCTGCGCGGGCATGTCGTAACCGGACAGGCCGATCCGCAGCAGCCGGGCATCGGTGTTCCACGGGCTGGCCGCGACGTCGGTGTTGACCGTGAAGGGTTGTGCCGGGCTGCCGGGGCGGGGGTAGTCGTAGCGGAAGTAGTTGATGAACTCCTCGGTCCGCACCGCTCCCTTTGGCGGCATCTGCCCTTCGGAAATGAACCGTCGCGCATTGGCATAGGCGCCGGTGTCGACATCGACCGAAAAGGTCGAGACCGGCTCGCCGGAGACCAGCTTGACCGGGGACACTTCCTCGCCGTCATACTGGTCGCGGCTGGGCGGGGTCGGCACGAAAACCGGCGGGAAATAGCGATAGCCCGGATCGACGACGACCGTGCCGCTCTGGGAGTCGATGACCTCGTCCGACGTCACGACCGTCACTGGCGAAGCCGATTCCATGACCGCTCCGTTCCGCATGCGCGAACCGGTAACGACGACCGCCTGCGGAGGCGCATAGTCCGGCGACGCTGCGGGTGGGGGCGGCGGCGGAGGGGGCGGCGGGGCACGCCTCTGGCTAGCGGTGTCGGCTTTCGCCCCGGTAACGATGATCTCGTCGCCGCCCGACGGCGTGGTGCATCCGGCGATCAGCGCGGCGAGCGCGCAGGCGCCCAGCATCTGGGTGTAACGCATTGGCAGTCCTCCCCGAATTTCGGTGATATAGAGTTACATCGCCGCGGGGTGAATGCCGACTGAACGTGCGCCCGCCGACGTATTGAGGTCACCCGGCCGGGGCTTCGTCCTTGTCGAGATTGCGACGGAACAGGACGCGGTCCTCGGGCCCGAAGCCGCGCGTCCAGATTACGAAGCCATAGACTGCGAGGATCGCGGGAATGCCGACGATCAGTTCGGCCCATTCGGGCAATTGCGTCGCCAGCCAGCCGACGACCACGGCGGGGGCCGCCGCCCAGACAAGCGGCCAGCGGAAGGTGTTGATGCTCTGGTCGAGGTATTTGCCCAGCAGCACGGCCTTGACGAGGCTGGCGGTGCCCAGCGCCACCATCAACGCGATCGCGGCGGCTGCAGCCTTGTAGGGCTCGCCGTATCCGCCCGCGACCATTGCCTCGATCAGCACCACGGTCAGCACGCCCTGCAGCGCGATGGTGCCGATCGAGATCCACAGGTTCTTAACCCGCGCGACGTAGATCAGCACGGCTTCGGAGACGACCGCGGTGGCGGCGACCACTTCCGCCGCGAGCAGGAAGGCAAGCGCGCCCGTGCCGCCGACGAATTCGGGCCCGACGAGGCCCATGACCGCTTCGCCCGGCACGCCCAGCGCCAGCGCGATGCCCGCCTGCATGGCGACGATCCAGAAGCCGACCTGGCAGACCTGTCTGGCGATCGCCTCGTAATTCTTCGTCTTGAGGTTCTTGGTGATGACCGGCCCGAGGATCGGTTCGAAGCTGGTCTTGAGCTTCTGCGGCAGGCTCGCGACCTGCTGCGCGATATAATAGACCCCGACCGCGGTCGGCGCGGCGAACAGGCCGAGGATGAAGATGTCGAGCCGGCGGGTGCCCCATTCGATCGCGTCTGCGGTGGCCAGAGGCAGCGCGCGAACCGTCATGCGACCCATGTAGACCGGGTGCGGGCGCCATCCCCTGGGTGGCCCGTAGCTGCGGAAAAAGGACCACAAGCCCGTCGCCAGCCCTGCATAGATCGAGGCGAGATAGGCCATCGCCAGTCCGGATTCCGAAGTCGCCGGGAAGTAGTAGAACGCGCCCGCCATGATCGAGATGGTCCAGGGTTCGACCACCGCGCGGGCGCGAACGGTGGTGGCGATATCGTATCTGTAGGCCTGTGCGGCGAGGACGATCTCGGTCAGCGCATAGCCGGGGATGGCGAGCACGATGAAGCGGTCGAGCGCGGTGAACTCGCCGCTCGGGAACAGCGGGGCGGGGACCAGCCAGAAGAAGGCCGCCGCGACCAACGAGAACAGCAGCGCGAGCAGCATGCCGTCGTAAACGAGGTTCGCCGGATGCGCCTCCTCGTCCTCGGCCAGGCGCTGCGCGAGCCCGCGTTTCTCGCCCATGGCGCAGACCAGCGCAACCAGTTCGACCACCACCAGCGCCGAGGCGAAGCGGCCCAGCGCATCGGGGCCGTAGAGCCGCCCGGCGATGAACAGGAAGGGCAGCCGCGCGACGAGCCGCAGGAGGAAGCCGAAGAAGTTCTGCCGTCCGCCCTTGGCCAGCGCGGAGAGGTCTTCGTCTGGCTTTTCTTCGCTCACCCGGCGGCTTCCTGTTCGGCGCGTAACGGACGCGCGAGCAGTGCCGTGACGACTTCACCGGGTGCATCGCCCTTGAGAAGATCGTACACCGAAGTGACGATGGGCATGGCGACGCCGTGCCTCGCGGCCAGTTCGACCAGCACGGGCGCGGTATGCGCGCCTTCGGCCACGGTACGGCGGTCGGCCATCAGTTCCTGCGCGCTGGCGCCTTCGCCGAGCGCCTTGCCAAGCGAGAAATTGCGGCTCGAGGTGGACGAGCAGGTGAGCACGAGGTCGCCGAGGCCGCACAGTCCCGCGAGGGTCTCGGCGCGCGCCCCGAGCGCCTCGCCGAAGCGGAGCATCTCGGCATATCCGCGCGCGATCAGCGCGGCGCGGGCGTTCTGGCCGAGGCCGAGCCCGTCGACCACGCCGCAGGCGATGGCGAGCACGTTCTTGACCGACCCGCCGATCTCGGCGCCGGTGACGTCGTCCGAATAATAGGGCCGGAAAGCCTGGCGCGCGATCACCGGGGCGATCCGATCCCATTGATCCTCGCCGCCCGCGCAGGCGAGCGTGACCGCGGTCGGGAGGCCGGCGGCGACCTCATGCGCGAAGGTCGGGCCCGAGAGGACTGCGATCGCGCTGCCGGGCGCGGCATCGCTGGCGACATGGTTCATGAGGCGGCCGCTGCCCGCCTCGATGCCCTTCGAGCACAGCACGAGGTCGCGCGGATGCGACGGCATGGCGGCGAGCACGCTGCCCATATGCTGCGCCGGAGTGACCACCAGCAGTGTGTCGAGCGCGGCCATTTCGGAGAGGTCGCCCGTGGCGCGGATGGTTTGGGCCAGCTGTGCAGAAGGCAGGAACAGCGAGTTCGTGCGGGCGGAATTGATCTCCTCGACCAGTTCTTCCTCGCGTGCCCAGACGAGCACTTCGCGTCCGTCGCTTGCGAGCATCTGCGCGAGCGCGGTGCCCCAGGCACCGGCACCGAGTACTCCGACCTTGGTCATGCCTTCACTCCCGCGCCGCGCACCGGTTCGGCTTCCGGATCGAGTGGCCAGCGCGGACGAGCGGAAATGTCGAGCGGGTCGGACTGGCCGAGGCGCTCTATGCCCGCCCATGCGATCATCGCGGCATTGTCGGTGCAGAGTTTCGGCGGCGGCGCGGCGAAGCGCATGTCGTGGTCTACCGCCAATTGCTCCAGCGCCGCGCGCACGGTGGCATTGGCCGCGACCCCGCCCGCGACCACCAACGTGTCGACATCGTCCATCTCGGCGAGCGCGATACGCAACCGGTCGGTTACGCAATCGACGGCCGCCTGCTGGAAGCTCGCGGCGATGTCGGCGGTCTCGTATTGGCCGCTCTCATGCGCGCGCAGCACCGCGCTCTTGAGGCCGGCGAAAGAAAAGTGCGGCTCGCCGCTGCCGACCATCGGTCGGGGCAGGGGGACGGCACGCGCATCGCCTTCCAGCGCCGCGCGTTCGACCGCCGGGCCACCCGGAAAGCCGAGCCCGAGGATCTTGGCGGTCTTGTCGAAGGCCTCGCCCAGCGCATCGTCGATCGTCGTCGCGAGGCGGCGGTATTCGCCCACGCCGTCGACGCGGAGGATCTGGCAATGCCCGCCCGAGACGAGCAGCAGCGCATAGGGAAAGGCAATGCTTTCGTCGGCGAGGCGCGGGCTCAGCGCATGGCCTTCGAGATGGTTGATCGCGATCAGCGGCGTGTCGGTCGCCATCGCCAGCGCCTTGGCGCTGACCAGCCCGACCATGACCCCGCCGATGAGGCCCGGCCCGGCGGTGGCGGCGATCGCATCGCACTCGCTGAGCGCTATCCCGGCATCCTCGAGTACCCCGGCGATCATCGGGGCGAGCCGTTCGGCATGCGCGCGCGCGGCGATCTCGGGCACCACGCCGCCGAAGGGTGCGTGGTCTTCGTCCTGCGAGGCGATGCGCTGCGCGACGATGTGCCGTTCGCTGTCGACCAGTGCGACCGCGGTTTCGTCGCAGGAGCTTTCTATGCCGAGAACCAGTGCCATCCCGCTTTCCCTTAGCGGCATGGCTCGCTAGGGCAAGCGCACCCTATGTCGACCCAGCCCATTCTCCGCCTCGGGACCCGCCGCTCACCGCTTGCCATGGCGCAGGCGCACGAGGCGCGCGCGCGGCTCTGCGCGGCGCATGGGTGGGACGAATCGGCGGTCGAACTGGTCCCCGTGGTCGCCAGCGGCGACAAGGTGCAGGATCGCCCGCTCGCCGAGATCGGCGGCAAGGCGCTGTGGACCCGCGAGCTCGACCAGTGGCTCGTCGAAGGCCGCATCGACGCTGCGGTCCATTCGATGAAGGATGTCGAGACGCTCCGCCCGGGAGCCTTCGCCATCGCCGCCATCCTTCCGCGTGCCGACAAGGCCGACCGGCTGCTCGGCGCCGCCTCGATCGCGGCCATTCCCGCCGGCGCGCGTGTCGGCACCAGTGCCCCGCGCCGCGCGGCGCAATTGCTCCACCTTAGGCCGGACCTCACCGTCGTCGGCATTCGCGGCAATGTCGCCACGCGCATGGCCAAGCTCGAGGCGGGCGAGGCCGACGCGACCTTCCTCGCTGCTGCCGGGCTCGACCGGCTGGGCGAGGACGCGGTCGGCGTCGGGCTCGATCCCGAAGAATGGCTTCCTGCGCCCGCGCAGGCGGCGATCGGGATCGAATGCCGCGGCGACGATGCGCGGGTGCGCGAGTTGCTGGGCGCGATCGACCATGCCGAAAGCCACGCCGAAGTGTCGGCCGAACGCCGCCTGCTCGAAGGGCTCGGCGGATCGTGCCACAGCCCTATCGCGGCCCTCTCGCGCAGCGCGGAAGGCAGTATCGCCCTGACGGCGGCGATCTTCAGTCCGGACGGCACAATCCGGATCGCCGACAGCGCGAGCTTCGTTGCGGGGGACCAGAGCGCCCCGCTCGATCTTGCGCGCCGCCTGCTCGACCAGGCGCCGCCCGCGGTCGCCGCGCATTTCCGACAGGCCGCGTGAAGCCACTGTTCCTCCTCCGGCCCGAGCCGGGCTGGTCGGTCAGTGCACAGATGGCGCGCGACATGGGGCTCGATGTCCATGGCCGGCCGCTGTTCGACATCGAGCCGGTCGAATGGGAGGTGCCGCCGGCGAAGGCCTATGACGGCCTGCTAGTGGGCAGCGCCAATGTCTTTCGTCACGGTGGCAAGCGGCTCGAAAAGCTCACCAAACTGCCCGTCCATGCGGTGGGCGAAGCGACCGCCGATGCGGCCCGTGCGGCAGGATTCCTGATTGGACGGACGGGACGCGGGGGGCTGCAGAACCTGCTCGACGATCTCGCCGGGCGCGAACTGCATCTGTTGCGGTTGGCGGGCGAGGACCGCGTGACGCTGCGCGTGCCCGACGGGATCGCGATCGATACCCGCACTCTCTACCGCGCCGAACCCGGGAGCCTGGCCGAGGAAGATATCGCGCTGCTGCGCGACGGTGGGGTGGTGGCGCTGCATTCGGGCGCGGCGGCCGAACGCTTCAAGGTCGAATGCGATCGCCACGAGCTCGATCGGACGCGAATCGACATCGCTGCGATCGGCCCGCGGGTCGCCGAGCTCGCTGGCGAGAGCTGGGGATCGGTCCATACGGCCGAAGCGCCCGGGGACAGCGAGCTACTGGCCTTGGCGCAGAGCTTGTGCCAGACCGGCGGGGATGGATAGAAGGGTTCCCGCGAGAGGGGCCGATGGGGTCGCGGAACGGATTTTGATGAACACAACACCCAGCACCCGGCGCAAGGGACCTTCGGCGAGGCCGGTCCTGGTCGCCGTGCTTGCCAGCTTCCTCCTTGGGGGAGCGGTGGCGGGATACGCGGTCTACACCATGATCGACCGCGAGACTCCGGTCGACGCGAGCGCCGCATCCGAACCCCGGACTGCCGCCGACCCCGCCACCGCGGACCCTTCGCCTACCCCGAGCGTCACGGCGAGCCAGGCGGCGCAAAAGGCGGTCGAACGCGTGGCCGAACAGCAGGGCGGCATCGACCAGCGGCTGGCGGCAGCCGAACAGCGCCTCGCCCGGCTCGACCTGCAGGCGCAGGCTGCGGCGGGCAACACCGCACGCGCCGAAGGCCTGCTGATCGCCTTCGCCACCCGCCGCGCGCTCGAGAAGGGCGCGGAGCTGGGTTATCTTGCCGACCAACTGCGGCTGCGCTTCGGCGACGCCATGCCCAATGCGGTCGACACGATCATCAGCACCAGCCGCGACCCGATCACGCTCGACCAGCTGATCGCGCGGCTCGAAGGCCTCTCGCCCAAGCTCGCCAAGCCGAACGACAGGACCGGCTTCCAACGCTTCGGCGAAGAGCTGGCGCAATTGTTCGTGATCCGCCGCGAAAGCGCGCCGTCGCCGCAGCCGGAGCGCCGCCTCGACCGTGCACGGCTGTTCCTCGAGAGCGGGCGGACCGAATCGGCGATCGCCGAGGTGCGCAACCTGCCCGGCGCCCAGCAGGCGACCGGCTGGATCCGCGATGCCGAGCGCTATGCCGCGCTGCAGCGCGCGCTCGACCTGATCGAAACTGCCGCCGTACTCGAACCGCGTCGCCTGCGCGACGGGGGGGGCAACCGCATCGAGCAGCCGAGCCCGGTAGAAGAGAACTGACCGCCTAGGCCTTGAGCAGTTCGGGCAGGTCGCCCGAGATGCCGCGCGCCTCGTCCATGAAGAAGCGCTTGAGCCAGCCCGAGCGCTGGATCCCGGCCATGCCGAAGCGGCGCACCGCGCTCGCGGTCTTGCCGCGCAGGCCGAAGATCCGCGTCAGGCTGTCGGTCGCGCCCATCACCATGAGCGAATCGAGCGCGCGCCACTTCTCGTATTTCGCGAGCACCTGCGCGTCGCCGAGGTCGAGCCCGAGCCGCGCCGCCTCGTCGAGCACCTCGACCAGCGCGCCGACGTCGCGCAGGCCGAGGTTGAGCCCCTGGCCCGCGATCGGGTGCATGCCATGCGCGCTGTCGCCGACGAGTGCGAGGCGCTGCTCGACGATCTTCGCGGTGTGCTGGAAGGTCAGCGGGAAGGAAGACACCTTGCTGTTGAGCGAGAGCTCGCCGAGCAGGTCGCCCATGCGCTTGTACACCTCGGCGAGGAAGGCGCGTTCGGACAGCTTGAGCACGCCTGCGGCGTCCTTCTCGTCGACCGTCCACACCAGCGCGCTGCGATGCTGCCCTTCGGGCCCGTCGAGCATCGGCAGGAGCGCGAAGGGACCGTCGGGATAGAAGATTTCCCAGGCGACGTTCTCGTGCGGCTTGGTGTGGTCGAGCCCGACGATCATCGCGCGGTGGCTGTAGTCCCAGCTCGCCATCTTGAAGCCGGCTTCCTCGCGACTGGGCGAGCCGCGCCCTTCCGCGCCGACCATCAGCGCGGCTTCGAGCACGCGGCCGTCGCCGAGCGTCGCCGAGACGCCGAATTCGCCGCGCTCGCGCGAGACGACCTCGACCGGCGCGTGCCATTCGATCAGCGGCTGCTGCGCCGCGGCCTCGTGCAGCGCGAGGCGTAGCTGGCGATTGGCGAACATACGCCCCAGTGTGCCTTCGTGCGGTTCGGGGCGGAAATCGAGCCGGCCGGGCTTCATTTGGTCGAGCACTGCGATGGCGGCGATGTCGCAGCCATGGGGTTCGAGCACGTCCTCGAGCCCGATGTGGCGGAACAGCCGCCAACTCGCGGTCGAGATCGCCGAGGCGCGGCCGTCGAAGCCCTCGGCGGTCAGGCTGGCCGGATCGGCGCGATCGACCAGATGGCTCGAAAAGCCCTTCTTCGCCGCGGCCAGCGCCAGGGTCATGCCCACCAGGCCGCCGCCCAGGATCAGCAGGTCTCGCTTGTCTGTCATGGGGTGTGTCCCTAGAGCGGCCTGCGTGATCGAGGCAAGGATATTGGAGCGGGTCGCCGCGCTGTTTCTGCTGCTGGCGCTGGCCCTGGCCGGGCCGGCCGCGGCGCCACTCGCCGCTCAGGGGCCGGGGAGCGATCGCATGCCTGCCGAGCTGATCGCCGAGGGCGCGCCGCAGCCGGGCGAGCGCTGGATGGTGGCGCTGCATTTCACGCCCGTGTCGCGCGAATGGCACGGCTACTGGTCGAACCCCGGCGATGCCGGTCTGGGCATGGAGCTCGAGTGGGAGCTGCCCGAGGGCTGGGAAGCGGGCGAGCCGCTCTATCCGCTGCCGCACCGGCTCGTCGTCGGCGGGCTGATGAACCATGTCTACGAAGGCGACTATGCGGTGCTCGTGCCGATCACCGTGCCCGAGGGGGCGGCAGTGGCGAATGTCGCGCCGTTGAAGCTGACGGCGCGCTACCTCGCCTGCACCGACACGATCTGCGTGCCCCAGCAAGCGCGACTGAAGCTCGACCCCGCGCGCGCCGTGGCCGACCCCCGCTTCGGCGAGTGGCAGGCTAAGATCGTGCCGCAGCTCGACAGCCCGGGGCAGTTCGAATTCACCGCCACCCGGCTGCGGATCGGCATTCCGCTGCCCGGATCGACGAAGCTGGGCGAACCACACCTGTTCCTCGGCACCGCCGAACTCGGCGAGGGCGACAGACCGCTCTACACCGCCACGCAGACCTTTGTCCGCGAAGGCGACCTGCTGGTGGCCGAAGTGCCGATCGAGCAGATCGCCGTGCCCGACAATGTCGAACTGACTGCCTTCCCGCGGCCCGAGACGATCACCGGCATTCTCGATTTCGGCGAGGGGCGGGGCGTTCGGTTTAGCGCGGTGGCGGGCGATGTCCCGCTCGAAGGCGTCGATCCGATCAGCGGCGGCGGCACGGAGCCCGCGCTGTGGCAGCTGCTGCTCGCCGCGCTCGCCGGCGGATTGCTGCTCAACGTGATGCCCTGCGTCTTCCCGATCCTCAGCCTCAAGGCGCTCGCGCTGGCCAAGGCCGGCGGCGAGGAGCGTGCCGCTCGCCGCGATGCACTGGCCTATACGGCGGGCGTCGTGGTCGCCTGCACCGCGCTGGGCGCGACGATCCTGCTGCTGCGCTCGGCGGGCCAGCAGATCGGCTGGGCCTTCCAGCTGCAGGAGCCCGCCGTGGTGGTGGGCCTGTTCCTGCTGGCGCTGGCGATCACCGCCAATTTCCTCGGCCTGTTCGAGGTTCCGGGGCTGGCGATTGCGGGCGGCGCACCCTCGCGCGGCGGCTCCTTCTCGACCGGACTGCTCGCGGCCTTCGTCGCCACGCCCTGCACGGGGCCCTTCATGGCGCTCGCGCTGGGCGCGGCGCTGGTCATCGAGCCGCTTAATGGATTGCTGGTTTTCGTCGCTCTCGGCCTCGGCCTCGCGCTGCCTTTCCTGCTCGTCGGTTTCGTCCCCGCGATCCGCCGTCGCCTGCCGCGGCCGGGCGCCTGGATGGAGCGCTTCCGTCGCTGGATGGCGCTGCCGATGGGGCTCACGGCGCTCGCGCTGGGCTGGCTCGTCTGGCGGATCGGCGGATGGGACTATCTTGCGCTCGTGCTCTTGCTCGCCGCGATCGCGCTCGGCGGATTGCTGCTGGCCGGCAGGGTTCAGCGTCGCGCCCATAGCGGTGCGCTTGCGGTCTTCGCCGGCCTTTTCGCCGTGCTGGCGCTGGGCACCGCGCTGCTACCGCAGCCGCAGACGGCGGCTGGGACGGCGGAAAGCCTGCTCGATCCGATCGATTACAGCGAGGCCGCGCTGGCCGAGGCGCGCGCTTCGGGCCGCCCGGTCTTCGTCTGGTTCACCGCCGACTGGTGCGTCACCTGCAAGGTCAACGAGAGCGTTGCGATCGAACGCGAGGCGACGCGCGCGGCGTTCGAGGATGCGGGCGTGATCGCCATGCGCGGCGACTGGACGCAGCCCAACGAGGAAATCAGCCGCATGCTCACGCAGCAGGGCGCTGCGGGGGTCCCGCTCTATCTGTGGTACGCGCCCGGCGGCGAGGCCGAGCAATTGCCGCAGGTGCTTACGCCGGATCTGCTGCTGCAGAAGGCTCGGGCGACGCGGTCTCCTCGCTGAGCGGTTCGTCCAGCGCACGGCAGCGTTCGACCAGTTCGCCCGGCAGGTTGCTCGCATTGAGGATCACGCTGCCCGCCCCGGGCACGGTCGCCTCGACCTCGCGCGCGCCGGTCAGGACATCGAGCCGCGGATCGGCGGCTGCAACGGCGCCTTCCCAGCGCCAGGCATCGCCGACCTGCGCGGCATCGATCTTGAGCCGCGAGACATGGCCGTTGCCGATCAGCGCGAGGATCGCCTGCGCAGCCGGATCGGCCTTGGCGAAGCGGGTATAGCCCAATTCCGGGCCCTGACCGTCGCTGAGGCATTCGAGCGCGAAGAGCGGATGTTCGCCCGGCTTGCCGTAGAGCAACCGCGTATCGCGTTCGGCCGGAGCCCAGATCGCACCCTCGGTATCGGGCGAATCGATGGGTTCGGACGGCCCCTCGGCCGGGCTTTCGATCCGCGTCCGCTCGACATAGTCGTCAGAGGCCGGGGGCTTGCAGGCCGCCAGCAGGACCAGCGGAACGAGGGAGAGGGTGCGACGCATCGTCCGCGCTATGACACAGGCGTGACGGCATTCAAGCGCGGCGCGCCTTCTATCCTCAACGACTGCGGATGAAGGCGCGGATATCCTGCGACAGCTTCGTCCGGTCCTCGTCGCGGACATACATCATGTGCCCCGCGTCGTAATAGTGGAAGCCAATGCGGTCCTGCGGGATGCCCGTGCGGCTCAGCGCATATTCGGCGGCGAAGAAGGGCGTCGCGAAATCGTACCACCCCTGGCCGACGAAGATCCGCATGGCCGAATTTTCGCGCAGCGCTTTGGCGAGGTAGGGGGTGACATTGAGATAGGCGTTGGTGTCGCGCCCGCCACGGATGTTCCAGTCCCAGTCGCGCACGCCGCCGATGGTGACGTATTGCCGTTCGGTGTCGTAGCCAACCGTGTCGCGCAGATAGGCGTTGACCGCCGCGGTGTAGCCGCCGTCGATGCCGTAGAAGCTGGGATCGTTGTCGGGATACTCGCCGGCATTGTCGTAGTCGCGCCCAGTGTAGCGGCTGTCGAGCCGGCCCACCGTCAGCCCGCGATCGCGGAGCAGTTCCTTGTAGAAGCGGCCCGAGGTCACTCGCAGGTCGGCGTTCTCGAGGAAGGTCTCGCCGAGGCCGGTAAAGCGGGCGAGCTCGCGGCGGACCGAGGCGCGTTCTGCGGAGCTCGCCTTCTGTCCCTTGATCAGGAAGGCGGCATAGGGCCCGATGGCGAACTGCCGGGCGTCCTCGACGAATTGCTCGACCGAAGGCGCGCTGGCCTTGCCGTGGTAGAGCGCGGTCGCTGCGAAGGAGGGAAGCGTGGTGATATAGCCGAGCTCGGCGCCCTCGGTCTCCGCCCCGGCGGCGAAGTCGAGCACGGTGGAAATCAGGATGACGCCGTTGAGCGCGACGTCGTTGTAGCCGCCCTCGAGCTCGTTCACGACCGCTGCGCTGCGCGTGGTGCCGTAGCTTTCGCCGCCGAGGTATTTGGGGCTGTTCCAGCGGCCGTTCTCGCTCAGCCACTGGCGGATCACCTGCGCCACCGACTGGGCGTCCTTGGTCACGCCCCAGTAATCCTTCGGATCGGTATCGCCGATCGCGTGGCTCCAGCCGGTGCCGACCGGGTCGATGAAGACGAGGTCGGTGACGTCGAGCAGCGAATCCGGATTGTCGAGGATGGGGTAGGGCGGACCGCCGTCGTCCTGCGCATTGGAGGGGATGGCGACGCGTTTCGGCCCGAAGGCGCCCATCTGCAGCCATACCGAGCCCGAACCCGGGCCGCCGTTGAAGAGGAAGGTCACCGGGCGCCTGGAATCGCGCGGCTCGGCGACATAGGCGGTGGTGACGATCGCGGCCTTGGGCGCGCCCTTGTCGTCCTTGAGCACCTGTTCGGCGACGGTCGCCGAATAGGTCACGCTGCGCCCGCCGAAAGTGCCAGTCAAGCGCTTCGAGGCCGATTTCGGCTCGTAGTCGGTGACGGCGGCGGGCTTGTCGTCCTTTGCCTTGTCCTGTGCCTGGGCGGGCGCGACAGCGAGTATGGCGCCGGCCGCCAGCGCGGCGAGAGTGCGATGGATCATGGATTACCCCTTGTTTGCCCGACCATGTAGGCCGCGGCGGTACGCGTCAACGCGGCTTGACGAACTTGAACAGGAAGCGGTCCGTCTTGCCGCGGATCGTGGGATCGAAGACCAGCTTGGTGTGGTCGTCCTCGGGATTGGCGAGGAGATCGCTCGTGTCCTCGAGCACGAAACCCGCAGCTTCGAAATCGGCACGAACCACCGCCGGATCGATACGGTGGAGAGCATCGACGAGTTCGCGCGTTTCGCTGCCTTCGCCGACATGGTCGATCACCCCGACCACGCCGCCGGGCTTCATCCCGGCATAGAGCGCGGTGACATAGGCCGCCGGGTTGGTGGTCGGGATCTTGTAGCGCTCCGAGGTCCAGTAGATGTCGTGGTAGGACAGGTTGATGATCGCGAAATCGAGCGTCTCGGCGGGCGGTGCGAATTCATCGAAGGGATAGCGCGATTCGCTGACTTCGGGAGCACGCGCCTCAAGCGCGCTCCACGCGGCCTTGCTGTCTCCGTCGGTGTAGAACTGGCTCGGCTGGTAGGCGACTACCTTGCCCTCCAGTCCGACCACATGGGCCATGATCTCGGCCCAATATCCGGTGCCGGTGAGCAGGTCGGCTGCGGTCATGCCGGGTTCCAGGCCGAGGAAGGCGAGCACTTCGGCGGGCTTGCGGCTTTCGTCGAGCTCGCGCGCATCGGTCGGGCGGTCGGGTGCCGCCACGGCTGCTGCAATGGCTGCGACCGGATCGGTTGCGGCGTGCTCTTCGGCACCCGCTTCATGAGCGAGCACGTTCGGGCCAATGGCGGCGAGCGCAATCGCTCCGGCCAGTGCAAATGAGAATCGGCGCATGATCTGTCCCCCTTCGATCCGGAAACTACGACGATCGGTCGGAGCGCGGCAAGCGCGGGCGCGTCATCGCTCGACGAACACCGATTGCCGGACGACGAAAACCCGCCTGATGCGATGGGAATGACGCAGAACGGCTTGCGCGTGCTGTATTGCAGTAATAATACAGCGCCTCGAAACGTGGAGAGTCCGATCGATGCACAAGGTTGCAATTGCCATCTATGCCGCGTGCTGGGGCGCGAGCACTGCCTATCTCGCTTATGCGGGTGCCGAATGGGCGCTCGCGGCAGCGATCCTCGCCATCTTCGGCCTGATTCTCAGTCCAGTCGCGCTGCTGCTGACGCGCAATCGCTCCGCGATCGCCGGCGATGTGCGCAAGCCCCGCGGGGAAAGCCTCGTCCTGCTCGGTTACATAGCCTTCTATGCCTTCGTGATCTTCGGCCCGGTCTACGGCTGGCTCAAGGATGCACTGCCCGACGGGCAGACCGAAGAGGGGGCGCTGTTCCTGTTCAAGCTGCTGGTGCATGTCGCGCTGCCTTCGGCGCTGATTTATGCCATGCGCGGCTCGCTCGCCTCGCTGTGGCAGACAAGGGTTGGGCGCGGCCGCGTGTTACTGTGCCTGCTGCTCTTCAGCGCCGCCCTGATGGCGCTCAACGCGGTGGTCAGCCCCTCGCTCGCAAGGCTGGCGGAGGTGCGTCCCGACCTCGGTGCGCAGATCGGCTGGATCGCGCTGTCGTGGATATGGATGAGCCTGGTGGCCGGCCTGTGCGAGGAATACCTCTTCCGCGGCCTGTTGCAGACGCGGCTGGCGGCATGGTCCGGCTCGGCGATGCTGGCGATTGCACTAGCCTCGCTGCTGTTCGGCCTGGTCCATGCTCCGGGGCTCTATCTGCGCGGTGACGCGGAGACCTTCGGCCATTCGCCCGATGTCCTGCAGGTCGTGGCCTACTCGATCGCCGTGCTCTCGCCCGTGGGGCTCTTCTTCGGAGTGCTTTGGCATCGCACCCGCAGCCTCCTGCTGGTCGTTGTTGTCCACGGGGCGATGGATGCGTTGCCCTTCGCGGCGCCGTTGGCGAAGCTGTTCACCGCCGCGAGCTGAGGTTCGCGGTTAGGGTTTCCACTTGCGCTGCGTCTTGCCGTAGCGGGTCTTGCGCGTGCCCGGGCGACCGGCGTCGCTGCGGCCGACGCGCGGGGCCTTCTTCTCCTCCTCGCCAAGCCCAAGTTCGTCGTTCTCGAGCCGACGGATCTCGTCGCGCAGGCGTCCCGCTTCTTCGAATTCGAGATCGGCGGCCGCGGCGCGCATGCGTTTCTCGAGGTCCTCGATATAGGCGCGCAGATTGTGGCCGACGAGATTGTTGCGCTCGTCGTCGCCTGTGTCGACGGTGACGCCGTCCTGCGCCGCGGTATGCGCGACGATGTCGGCGATCTGGCGCTTGATCGTCTGCGGCGTGATGCCGTGCTTCTCGTTGTATTCGCGCTGTTTTTCGCGGCGGCGTTCGGTCTCCGCCATCGCGCGTTCCATGCTGCCGGTGATGCGGTCGGCATAGAGGATCACCCGCCCGTCGACATTGCGCGCGGCGCGGCCGATGGTCTGGATCAGCGAGGTCTCGCTGCGCAGGAAGCCTTCCTTGTCGGCATCGAGGATACAGACGAGCCCGCATTCGGGAATGTCGAGCCCTTCGCGCAGCAGGTTGATGCCGACGAGCACGTCGTAGACGCCGAGCCGCAGGTCGCGGATCAGCTCGATGCGCTCGAGCGTCTCGACGTCGGAGTGCATGTAGCGGACCCTGACGCCCGCCTCGTGCATGAATTCGGTGAGGTCTTCGGCCATCCGCTTGGTCAGCGTGGTGACGAGCGTGCGATAGCCCTTGGCGGCGGTGGCCTTGCACTCCTCGATGCAGTCCTGGACCTGGTCCTCGACCGGCTTGATCTCGACCGGCGGGTCGATCAGCCCGGTGGGGCGGATGACCTGTTCGGCGAAGACCCCGCCGGTCTGCTCCATTTCCCAGGTCCCCGGCGTCGCCGAGACCGCGAAGGTCTGCGGGCGCATCGCGTCCCATTCGTTGAAGCGCAAGGGGCGGTTGTCGATACAGGAGGGGAGGCGGAAGCCGTATTCGGCCAGCGTGATCTTGCGGCGGTGGTCGCCGCGCGCCATCGCGCCAATCTGCGGCACCGTCTGGTGGCTTTCGTCGACGAATAGCAGCGCGTTTTCGGGGAGGTATTCGAACAGCGTGGGCGGCGGTTCGCCCGGCAGGCGCCCGGTGAGGAAGCGCGAATAGTTCTCGATCCCTGCGCAGGAGCCGGTCGCGGCGATCATCTCAAGGTCGAAATTGGTGCGCTGCTCGAGCCGCTGCGCCTCTAGCAACCGGCCTTCCTCATGCAGTTCCTTCAAGCGTTCCTGCAGCTCGAACTTGATCGCCTCGCTGGCCTGTTTCATCGTCGGACCGGGCGTGACGTAGTGCGAATTGGCATAGACGCGAACCTTGTCGAGGCTCGCGCCCTTCTTGCCCGTCAGCGGGTCGAATTCGCTGATTTCCTCGATCTCGTCGCCGAAGAAGCTGATCCGCCAGGCCATGTCCTCGTAGTGGCTCGGGAAGATCTCCAGATTGTCGCCGCGGACGCGGAAATTGCCGCGCGCGAAGGCCGCATCGTTGCGCTTGTACTGCAGCGCGACGAGCTTGCGGATCAGCTCGCGCTGGTCGACCTGCGTGTCCTTCTTGATGTCGAAGATCATCGCCGAATAGGTCTCGACCGAACCGATGCCGTAGAGGCAGGAGACCGAGGCGACGATGATCACGTCGTCGCGTTCGAGCAGCGCGCGGGTGGCCGAGTGGCGCATCCGGTCGATCGCCTCGTTCACCGAGCTTTCCTTCTCGATGTAAGTGTCGGACCGCGGGACGTAGGCCTCGGGTTGGTAGTAGTCGTAATAGGAAACGAAATACTCGACCGCGTTCTCGGGGAAGAAGCTCTTGAACTCGCCATAGAGCTGGGCGGCGAGGATCTTGTTGGGGGCGAGGATCAGCGCCGGGCGCTGCAATTCCTCGATCACCTTGGCCATGGTGAAGGTCTTGCCCGATCCAGTGACGCCGAGCAGCACCTGCGTCTGTTCGCCCTCCTTGGCCGCCCCGGTCAGCTCGGCGATCGCGGTCGGCTGGTCGCCGCTGGGCGTGTAGTCGCTGACCAGCTTGAACTTCCTGCCGCCCATCGATTTTTCGGGGCGTGCGGGCTTGTGGGGGACGAATTCGCCGGTGGTGTCGGGTTCTTCGAGGCCGCGGCGGATGACGAGTTCGCTCATGCGCGCACATATGGGGAACAAAGGCGCGGCGTGCAACGGTGCTTGCCTCAGGCGGCGCGGCTGCTAGCCTCGCCCCGACTATCCGGGAGACCTTTCATGCGCCGTATCGCGATTGCCGCCGCCGCCAGTCTGACCCTTGCCGCCTGCGGGGGTGGCACCAGCGCCGATACCGACGGCGATGGCGAGATCTCGATGAAGGAAGCCGCCGCCAAGTCCAAGGACATGGTGAAGCCGCAGCCCGGCCAGTACCGCGCCACGGTCGAATTCGTGAACATGGAAATGCCCGGAGCACCCAAGCAGGTTCAGGACATGATGAAGGGCATGTTCGACCGCGGGCCGCAGACGCACGAATACTGCCTGACCAAGGAGGAAGCCGACAAGGGCTTCGAGGAAATGGCGCGGCAGGCGCGCGAGGACGACGGCGATTGCAGTTTCGAGAAATTTGACGCCGAAGGCGGCCGGATCGATGCGATCATGAACTGCAACGCCGATGGGCAGGGCGCGGCGCGCATGACGATGACCGGAACGGGCAGCGAAACCGCCTCGCAGATGACCATGACCGTCGATGCCAAGGCTCCCAACGGCCAGACCATGAAGATGACGATGAAGAGTTCGCAGGAACGCATCGGCGACTGCGACGCTTAGACGACCGAAGACAATTTCGGGAGCCAAGGGGGACCTCCCGCATTATTACACGGCGATGGCAACATTACCGTTCAGAGACACCGCATTCATCGACCGTGAGGAGTTGGCGCGCCGCTGGGCCTTGGCCGCCGAGCCGTCGCCCGACGATGCGTGTGGGCCGCGCTGGCAACTCATGCTGCGCGAATTCCTGTGGCCGCTCGAGCCGGTTCGGCGGATGGTCGGCGCTTCGCTCGACATCGCGCGGGCCACTCATCCCAAGACTGTCATGCTGCTGCCCGGTTTCGGTGCGCATCCCATTCGCATGCGCTGGATGGCGCGCAAGCTGGAGGCGGCGGGCCACACCACCAAGAAGTGGGGCCTCGGCTACAACCTGGGGGCCACCGAAGCGCGCTTCCGCATGGTCGAGAAGCGCCTGGTGGACATCTATCGCCGGACGGGTGAACCAATCCACCTGGTCGGCTGGAGTCTCGGCGGGGTGATGGCGCGCGAATTGGCCAAGGCGCATCCCGACAAGGTCGCCAAGGTGGTGACGATGGGTTCGCCCTTTTCGGGCAGCCCGCGCGCGAACAATGGCTGGCGCGCTTATCAGGCGATCGCCGGCCACCGCGTCGACGAGCCCGAGATCGACACGGTGGTGCACGAAAAGCCGCCGGTCGAAACCGTCGCGTTCTGGAGCCCGAGGGACGGGATCGTCCATCCGCGTGCCGCCTGCGGCAAGCCCGGTGAGCGCGACCGTTCGGTGGCGCTGCGCTGTTCGCACATGGGCTTCGTCCTGACGCATGAGGCGGTGGACGCGCTGCTGGTAGAGCTTGACCGCGACTGATTGCGGGGCGCTCGACGAGAGCCGCAGCGCTCAGCGGCAGTAGGTCCCCGCGCCGTATTCGAGATGGAAATGGTCCTGGTGGGCCTGGTTGTAATCGGGACCGAGCACGGTGCCGAAGCGCTTGCACGCGCTCGTGTGGATGGTGCGCAGGAATTCACGTTCGTCCCGCCCGGCGTTCCACCCGGACTTGACCGAGATACGGCGCCCGTCCGCCAGCACGAAGGCGGCGACATCGATCGCTTCGGCGCGCGAATGCGCGCTCAGCCGACCGGTACCCGCGACATTGCGGCAGGAATAGCTGCCCATGGTCTCGATCCGCACCAGCGGGCTGCCGAGGATCTGCTGCGCCGCGCGATCGACGCCATAGCGTGCCCAGCCGGCGAAACTGTTGGCCAGCGGGCAGGCGACCACGCCCAAGTTGGTCACGGTGAACTGCCTGCGATCGCCGCCGATGCCGTCGAGCTTGACGCTGTTGGTGGTCGAACAGCCGGCGCCATAAAACTTGTCGGGCAGCGGCGCGAACATCGATCCGGTCTGGCCGAGTTCGGTCTGGCACTGGCGCGCTTCGGGCCGTGCGAGGCTGACCGCTGGCGCTGCCGCTTCGCGCGCGACGCGTCCGCTCGGCTGCGACTGGGGAATAGCGCCGCATCCCGCTACGATCAGGAGGAGAGGAAGAACGATGGCGGGATGCGAACGCATGGCCGGTACCATGCACCGATTATCGTTAACATCGCGATAATCGGTGGTGTCGCCGCGCAGCCCGCGCGCTGCAAGCGTCAGGGCGCCTCGACCTGTTCCCACAGTTCGATCTTCACCCCGTCGGGATCGAGGATCCAGGCGAACTTGCCATAGCCTTCGTCGACATGGCCGAGCACCTCGACGCCCTTGTCCTTGAGCTGGGCGACCATCCCGTCGCAATCGTCGACGCGCAGGTTGATCATGAAACCCCCGATCCCCGGCTTGATGTATTCGTCGTCCTTGAAATGGCTGATCAGCGAATAGGGTTTGTCGCTCGTTTCCTCCGCCCAGTCGAGCTGCGGACCGTATTCGCCATCGATCCCCAGCACGTCGCGATACCACGCCCGTGTCGCGGCCGGATCCTTGACCACGTAGAACACCCCGCCGAGGCCGGTTACTTTCGCCATTTCGCGTTTCCCCCCAAGTTCCGCCGACTCGCGACGTGCAATTGCTTCAAGCTTAGCAGACTTCGACCGAATGCCATTGGCCGGCGTCTTGTCCTTGAGGTCACTTCGCAGCGATCGGCGTCGACGCGAGAATTGGTGCATCGCAACGAAACTTGGGGAACCCCTTCGCGACCGGGCCTTTATTATGGTGAAGGAGGGCTTTCTGCCCTTGCGCTGCCATCTACGCTAGGCAGTCGATGCAGCCAGTTTCGGGGGACCATGAGCGGCAGCGCAGATCAATTCGACGAGATGCGCGAACCGGACGGCGGCGTTCGCGAAGCCTACCAGGGCTATTGCAGTTGGTTCGACGACCAGAAGACCGGCCTCCTGCGGCGCAAGCATGCCGAAGCCGAAACCAATTTCCGCAAGACCGGGATTACCTTCAATGTCTATGGCGAGGACGAGGCCGAGGAGCGGCTGATCCCGTTCGACATGGTACCGCGCATCATCAGCGCGGCGGAATGGCGCAAGCTGACGCGCGGCATCGAACAGCGGGTTTCGGCGCTCAACGCCTTCATGCATGATCTCTATCACCGTCAGGAGATCATCCGCGCCGGGCGCATCCCCGAACGGCTGTTCCGCAACAACGACGCCTGGCTGCCGCACATGGTCGGCTTCACCCCTCCCGGCGGGGTCTACACGCATATAGTCGGCATCGATCTGGTGCGCACCGGGCCCGATGAATTCTACGTGCTGGAAGACAATGCGCGGACGCCGTCGGGCGTGAGCTACATGCTCGAGAACCGCGAGACGATGATGACCATGTTCCCCGAACTGTTCATGCGGCTTCCAGTGGAGCAGGTGTCGGACTATCCCCGCCGCCTGGCCAAGAGCCTGGCGGCCTGCGCACCGCAGCGAACCGAGGGCAAGCCCGTGGTCGCGGTGCTCACGCCGGGGATCTACAATTCGGCCTATTTCGAGCATGCCTTTCTCGCCGAGCAAATGGGCGCGGAACTCATAGAAGGCAGCGACCTGCGCGTGACGAATGGGCGCGTCGCCATGCGCACGACGAGAGGCTATGAGCCGGTCGACGTGATCTACCGCCGGGTGGACGACGATTTCCTCGACCCGCTGACCTTCAGGGATGACAGCGCGCTGGGCGTGCCGGGCATCATGGACGTTTATCGCGCGGGCGGGGTGACCATCGCCAACGCGCCGGGCACCGGCGTCGCCGACGACAAGGCGATCTATTCCTTCATGCCCGAGATCGTCGAGTTCTACACCGGCGAGAAGCCGCTGCTGCCAAATGTCGAAACGCATCGCTGCGCCGACGAGGATTCCTGCAAATACGTGCTCGACAACCTCGCCGAACTGGTGGTCAAGGAAGTGCACGGGTCGGGCGGTTACGGCATGCTGATCGGCCCGACGGCCTCGAAGAAGGAAATCGAGGAATTCCGCAAGAAGATCGCGGCCAAGCCCGAAAACTACATCGCGCAGCCGACGCTGGCGCTTTCGACCTGCCCCATCTTCACCAAGAACGGGCTCGCCCCGCGCCACGTGGACCTTCGCCCTTTCGTGCTGGTTTCGCCCGACAAGATCGACATCACTCCCGGCGGTCTCACCCGCGTCGCGCTCAAGAAGGGGTCGCTGGTGGTGAATTCCAGCCAGGGTGGCGGGACCAAGGATACATGGGTGTTGAAGGACTGATGGCCGGGATGCGCCCATGTTAGGCCGGACCGCCAACGGCCTGTTCTGGATGTTCCGCTATCTCGAGCGGGCCGAGAACACCGCCCGCCTGCTCGACGCCGGCCTGCGCATGGCGCTGACCCGCGATATCGTCACCGCGGAAGAGGAATGGCGCTCGGTCATCGCGACCGCCGGGCAACGCCCCGCCTACGAGGCCAAGCATGGCACCTATACCGGGCAGCAGGCATGGAACTTCATCCTGCGCGAGAAAGATAATTCCTCGTCGATCCTCGCGATGTTCGGCCAAGTCCGCCAGAACGCGCGGCTGGCCCGCAACGCGATCAGCAGCGAGCTGTGGGAGGCGGTCAACGAAAACTGGCTCAAGATCAAGGACCAGCTGGCCAAGCCCGTCGGCGAGAACCGCGTGCTCGAAACCGTGGCGACGATCCGCCGCGCGGGGACGATGGCGCGCGGAGCGATGGAGGGCTCGATGCTGCGCGAAGCGGGCTATCACTTTGCGCAGGCCGGGGCCTTCATCGAGCGCGGCGACAGCGTCGCGCGCATCCTCGACATCAAATACTACCTCCTGCTGCCCTCGCTTTCCTACGTCGGATCGAGCCTCGACAAGGGCCAGTGGGACCAGGTTCTGCGGTCGGTCTCGGGCGATCGGGCCTTCCGGTGGCTCAATGCCGGCCAGATCGACGCGCGCGGGATCTGCGACTTCCTGATCCTCGACGACTGTTTCCCGCGGAGCCTTGCCTTCTGCCATTCCGAACTGCGCGCCAATCTCGCCGCGCTGGCGCGACTGCACGGCGCGGAGGGGGAGAGCAACGTGTTGATGCGCGACGCCGATACGCGCCTCGCCAACCTCACCATCGACGACGTCTTCGACCAGGGCCTGCACCAGTTCCTGGTCGATTTCATGAAATCCAACGCCGCGATCGGCAACGCGATCGCCCAAGACTACCGGTTCCTCAGCTGATGCGCCTCTCGATCCGCCACACCACCCGCTATCGCTTCGACAATCCGGTGATCCACGCGCTCCAGCGCCTGCGCCTGACGCCGAAGGAGACGCAGGGGCAGGAAATCCTCGAATGGGAAATGGAGTACGACCACGCGCATGCCGAACTCACCTATGAGGATCAGAACCACAATACGGTGACGCTTGTATCGGTCGACAAGGGCGTGCAGGAGGTCACCGTCACTTGCAGCGGGAAGGTCGATACGCATGACCACGCTGGGGTCATCGGTCGCCATGCGGGGCATCTCCCACTGTGGAGCTTCCTCGGCCAGACCGAGCTGACGCGGCCTGGCTCGGGCATGCGCAAGCTGGCGCAGGAGATGGAAGGGCGGGGCGAGGATCGCATCGACCTGCTGCATCGCCTCTCGTCCGCCGTGCTCGAGCGCGTCGCCTACGAGACCGGCAAGACCGATACCCGGACCACCGCCGAAGAGGCCTATGCCGCCGCCAACGGCGTGTGCCAGGACCATGCCCATATCTTCATCGGGATCAGCCGGTCGCTGGGGATTCCGGCACGCTACGTCAGCGGATATCTGATGATGAACGACCGGGTCGAACAGGAGGCCGGCCACGCCTGGGCCGAAGCCTATGTGGAGGAACTGCGCTGGGTCGGCTTCGATATTTCGAACGGTATCAGTCCCGATGCGCGCTATGTCCGGGTTGCAACGGGGCGCGATTATCGCGATGCCGCTCCGGTGACGGGTATCAGCTTCGGCAATACTTCAACCGTACTTGAAGTCGATATCGCCGTCGAACAGCAACAAGTGCAGCAGTAGACTGCCGAAGGACGATCGCGATGACATACTGCGTGGGAATGATGCTCGACATGGGCCTCGTGCTGATGAGCGACACCCGCACCAATTCCGGCGTGGACAATATCTCGGTGTTCCGCAAGATGTTCACTTGGAACGTGCCGGGAGAACGCGTGCTCACCCTGCTGACGGCGGGAAATTTGGCCAGCACGCAGGCGCTGGTCAGCCAGCTCGAAGAACGCATGAAGGCCCCCGACGAGCGCGACAACATCATCCTCAAATCGCCGACCATGTTCCAGGTCGCGACCGAGATCGGCAGGCTGTTGCGCACGATCGTGCGCGAACAGCAGGACGCCAATGGCGACAAGCAACGTTCGCGGTTCTCGGCCTCGATCATCGTTGCCGGCCAGATTGCCGGCATGGAACCGCGCCTCTTCATGATCTATCCCGAAGGCAATTTCATCGAGGCGAGCGGGGACACGCCCTTCTTCCAGATCGGCGAGACCAAATACGGTCGACCGATCATCCTCCGCGCCTACGACCCGGCAATGCGGGCCGAAGATGCCATAAAGCTGCTCATGGTCAGCTTCGATTCAACGCTGAGGGCCAATCTCTCCGTCGGCATGCCGCTCGACCTGCAGGTCATCGAACGCGATGCCTTCGCCGTCACGCACGAGCAACGCGTGACCTTTGACGATCCCTATTTCCAGGCGATTTCGACGAGCTGGAGCGATGCACTCAGGAGCGCCTTCCATTCGCTGCCCGACTATCACTTTCCCGAAGCGGGAGAGTGAGCGACCGACGGCTCCTCAGGAGACAGGCGTAGTCCAGACCGCCTAGACGGGGTCCTCTAGTACCCGCTGGCCTGCCCGTCCTTCCGCATCTCGGTCGCACCGGTCAGCACGCCCGTTTCCGGGTCGCGTGCGATCGCTTGGTAGCCGCCGAACATCATGCCGTCGTCGACCACCTCGACCGTGTGCCCCATCTCGCGTAGCGCGGCGATCGTCTCGGCGGGAATGCCCGGCTCGACATAGAGCGTACCGAGGGGGTCGGCGAAGGGGCCGTCCAGTTCCTCGGTGGGTTGCGGCCCGCCATCGTGGTTGAAGCGCGCTGCATCGCCCGCCTCCTGCAGGTTCATCCCGTAGTCGACCAGGTTGACCAGCACCTGCACATGGCCCTGCGGCTGCATGCCGCCACCCATCAGTCCGAGCGTCATGTAGGGCTTGCCGTCCTTCTTCACGAAGGCGGGGATGATCGTGTGGAAGGGGCGCTTGCCCGGCGCATAGGCGTTGGGATGCGCGGGATCGAGGCTGTAGAGTTCGCCGCGGTCCTGGAACATGAAGCCCGTGCCCGGCGCAACCAGCCCGCTGCCCATGCCGCGATAGTTCGACTGGATCAGGCTGACCATCATGCCGTCGCCATCGACCACGGTCATGTAGGTGGTGTCGCCTTCGCCCTCGAGCTTGGGCTCTCCGGGGCCGAACTCGGGCGTGGCCTTCGCCGGGTCGATCAGCTTGAAGCGTTCGGCACCGTATTCGTCGGTGAGCAGGTCCTGCGGGAAGCTGGCGAAGTCGGGATCGGCATAGAAGCGCGCGACATCGGCATAGGCGAGGCGCTTGGCCTCGACCAAATAGTGCATCGCCTCGGGGCTGCCACGTTCCCATTGCGAGAGATCGACGCTCTTGAGAATGTTGACCATCTGCAGCGCGGCGAAGCCCTGGCTGTTGGGCGGCAGCTCGCACAGCTCGTAGCCCTTCTTGTAGGCGACGCAGGCGGGCTCGACCCATTCGCTGTGATGGTCTGCGAAATCGTCGCGCGTGAAAGCGCTGCCCTGTTCCTGCAGATAGGCGACCATGCCGTCGGTCAGTGAACCGTCGTAATAGGCATCGCGCCCCTCGCGTCCGATCGTCTCGAGCGTGTTGGCGAGGTCGGGATTGGTGAAGATCTCGCCAGCTGCTGGCGGCGCGCCATCGGCGAACCAGAGCTTGCGCGCATTGGCGAAATCGAACTCCGCGCTGCTTTGCTCGAACCGCTTGAGGTTGAGGGTCAGGTACCGGCCGATGACCGGCGCGATCGGGTGGCCTTCGCGGGCATAGCGCACCGCCGGGGCGAGATTGTCGGCCATGCTGCGACGGCCGAATTTCTCGTGCATGGCGAACCAGGCATCGACCGTGCCCGGGATGGTGATCGGTAGTGCGCCGAAGGGGGGCAGGGCATCGGCACCGTTCAGCTTGGCCTTGAGCTGGTCTAGCGTCTGCTCCTTGGGGCTGCGGCCCGATCCGTTGATGCCGTAGAGCTGCTGCGTCTTGGGATCGTAGATGATCGCGAACAGATCGCCGCCGATGCCGTTGCCGGTCGGTTCCATCAGCCCGAGCGCGGCATTGGCGGCGATCGCCGCGTCGACCGCGCTGCCGCCATCCTTGAGCACGTCGAGCGCGACCTGCGTCGCCAGCGGATGCGCGGTGGCGGCCATGCCGTGCTGCGCGATTACCGGGCTGCGGCTCCAGTTCGCCCCCACAGGCCGCCCGCCGGCGCCGATCTGCTGTTCGACCGGCGGCAGGCCCTGCGCATCTTGCGCGGCGGCGGGCACGGTGGTCAGGGCAAGGGCGGCAACGCCCGTCAGAAATGCTCGCATCATCGTCTCCTGGTCTCGCGGGACGGTGTGCAGAATGAGCGTCAGGCTGGCAAGGGGCGTGCCGTCGATCCGGCGGTCGCCTTGCTTACCAGCCAGATCGCGAGCCATGAGGCGATGAAGCCGGGGACGATCTCGTAGAGGCCCTGGTCCATGCCGGGCAGCGCCGCGTTCCAGCCGAGTGCGATCCACGCCATCACGACGCCCGCGCCCGTGACGAGCCCGGCAACTGCGCCTGCACCGGTCATCCGGTCCCAGGTGAGCGAAAGGATGATCAGCGGCCCGAAAGCCGCGCCGAAGCCAGCCCAGGCATTGGACACGAGGCCGAGCACCTTGCTGTCGGGATCGCCCGCGATGATGATCGCGGCGAAGGCGACCAGCGCGACGCAGACGCGCCCGACGTTGACGCTCTCACGCTCGCCTGCGCTCTTGCGGAAGAACAGCTTGTAGAAATCCTCGGTCAGCGAACTCGATGCGACGAGCAGCTGCGAACTGATGGTCGACATGATCGCGGCCAGCAGCGCCGCCAGCAGGAAGCCGGTCACCAGCGGGTGGAACAGCAGGTTGGCGAGAACGATGAAGATCGTCTCGGGGTCCTCGATCGCGATGCCGTTGCGTTCGACGTAGGCGCGACCGGCGAGCCCGATGCCGATCGATCCGATCAGCGCCACACCCATCCAGGTCATCCCGATATTGCGCGCGGTCTTCACCTTCTCGACCGTATCGATAGCCATGAACCGCACGATGATGTGCGGCTGGCCGAAATAGCCCAGGCCCCAGGTCACCGCGCTGACGAAGCCCAGCAGCGTCAGCCCGTGGGTAAGGTCGAGAAAGCCTTCCACGGGCACGTCGGTCAGCGATCCGCCCGCTTCGCCGCCCGAGCCGAACATGACGACCAGCGGCATCAGGACCAGCGCCACCACCATGATGCAGCCCTGCACGAAGTCGGTCAGGCTGACCGCGAGGAAGCCGCCGACCATGGTATAGGCGAGCACCACCAGTGCGGTCAGCCAGATGCCGAGCGAATAGTCGCTCATGCCCATGTCGCCGAACAGGCCCGCGAAGCTGGTTTCGAACAGCTTGCCGCCGCCGACGAGGCCCGCCGCGGTGTAGACCGAGAAGAACACTACCACGATCAGCGCCGAGATGACGCGCAGTGCCACCGCCTTGTCGGGAAATCGGTTGGCGAGGAATTCGGGGATCGTCAGCGAGTTGCCGTAGCTTTCGGTCTGCTCGCGCAGTCGCGGCGCGACGATGAACCAGTTGGCCAGCGCGCCGATGAACAGTCCGATACCGATCCAAGCCTCGACCAGCCCGCTTGCATAGAGCGCGCCGGGGAGGCCGAGCAGCAGCCAGCCGCTCATGTCCGATGCGCCGGCCGACAGCGCGGCAACCGCCGGGTGGAGGTTGCGCCCGGCGAGGAGATAGCCCTCGCTGGTGTCGGTCGAGCGCTTCCAGGCCCAGAGGCCGATGGCGATCATGAGGATGAAATAGAGGGCGAGGGAGATCAGTGTTCCGGTCTGCATGCGCGCACTCGTAACAAGCGTAACCGGGTTTGGCCACCACGGCCTCCAAGCGAGTGAATTGACGCAATAAAGGAGAACATTCTCGGGGCGATCAAGCTGGCGGCCTTGGCTTTTTCCTCACCGGAGGAGCTCTATCGCGCGCTGTGGAGATCAAGGATACGCCGGGCGGGTGTTGCAGTTTTGCATCGGTTTTTGGGGTCAAGTTGAGTACCGGGAACGAGGTCACGGCTCGGGCGTCTCTAGGGGCAACAGGGTCCACGCAACCAACAGGTATTCCATGAGAAATTCGACACTACTGGCCACCGCGGCTTTCGCGGTCGCTTTCGCTTCGCCCGCCGCCGCCCAGGACGCCGATCCGGACTTCTTCAATGGGTTCTATGTTGGCGGTTCGATCAGCGCCGAAACCGTCGACGACGGTCCGGCCGACACCATCGTCTTCGATACCGATCAGGACGGCAACTACAACGACCGGGTTCGCACCACGACCGGCGCCAATGCCTTTTCGCCCGGCCTGTGCAACGGCCGTCCGGCCGGTGGTCCCGCCTTCGCGGCCTGCGTGGACGACGACACCGGGCTCGGCTATCAGGCCAAGATCGGCTACGACGTTCGCGTCGATGGACCGGCGGTCGCCGGGCTCGTCTTCGAAGCCTCGAAGCCGAATGCGGTCGACTATGCGACCGGCTTCAGCACCACGCCGGCCTCCTATTCGATCTCGCGCGAGGTCGACTACTCGGTGGCCCTGCGTGGCCGCCTCGGCATCTCGCCGGGCAGCGGGCGCGGGCTGATCTATGCGACCGGCGGCGCGACCTATGGCAAGATGAAGCACGGCTTCACGACCACCAACACGGCCAACAGCTTCACTCCGATGAACGAGGACAAGTGGGTCTTCGGCACGCAGCTGGGTGCCGGCGGCGAACTCTACATCACCGACAATCTCTCGTTCAACGTCGAGTATCTGATCACCCGCTACGATCACGACGATTATTACGTCGCCGTCGGCCAGGGCACCGCACCGGACACCAATCCCTTCCTGCTGGATTCGGGTGGCACCAACATCAGGCCGGCCGACGACCTGATGGTCCAGTCGATCCGTGCCGGGGTCAACTTCCGCTTCTGACCGGTAACAAGCCGGCACAGGAAAAGGGCGGCCCTTCGGGTCGCCCTTTTTTGCGCGTGACCAAAGGTATCGGCACCGGCGCCCGCTCTCGATTTTGCGCCCTCAGCTCCCTATGATATCGACATCGCTCGATCGTCGGCGGGGGAGGGTGGCGCGATGGCCGGTGATTTTTCCCACTTGCTGCACGCGGTGCTCGGCTTCGGCGCTGCGGGGGCGGCCGTCGTAGCCTTGGCATCGTACAAGGGAGGGCCATGGCACCGCCGTGCGGGTTGGGTCTTCGTCGCCGGGATGGTCGTTTCGGCGCTGACCGCGTGGATGTTCATGTTCGACCGGCCATTACCGCTGGCGATGGTGTCGGCAACGGTGACGCTCTACGCAATCGGCAATGCCCTGCTCGCGGTCAATCCGCAGTGGGCGGGCGCGCGCAGGTGGGAATGGGGACTGCTTGCGCTGATCGGCATGGTGATGCTCGGAATGCTGGCGACTGCGGTCAATCTCTACCGGAGCGGATCGACCTTCTTCCCGGCACCCTTGGCGATGTGCGCGATCATCGGCGTGTTCGCTCTGCTCGACTGGCGTTATCTGCGCGCGGCGAAGGTTCCGCGCATGGACCGGCTGGGCAGGCACAGGCTGTTCATGGCGCTGGCAATGGCGCAGATGGTGATGGCGCCGACGATCATCGTTGCACCCGACATCGGCGTGCCGGTGCCGGTGATCGTCTTCGGGTCGCTCTTGCTGGCGCCGCTGATCTACTTCGGCTTCGGACCCGCAGCGAGGCGGGCGTCGGCGAGGAAGGTCCCCGCCGACGCTACCTAGGCTCAGGCTTGCGCGGCGCGCTTGGCGCGCTTGCGCTCGTGCGGATCGAGGATCGCCTTGCGCAGGCGGATGCTCTCGGGCGTCACTTCTACCATCTCATCGTCGTCGATATAGGCGATCGCCTGTTCCAGCGTCATCACGCGCGGCGGCGTCAGGCGAATGGCGTCGTCCTTGCCGGTCGAGCGGAAGTTGGTCAGCTGCTTCGACTTCATCGGGTTGACTTCGAGATCGTCGGGCTTGGCGTTTTCGCCGATGACCATGCCTTCGTAGATCTTCGCGCCACCGCGGATGAACAGTTCGCCGCGTTCCTCCAGCGCATTGAGCGCGTAGGGAACGGCTTCGCCCGGGACCATCGAGATCAGGACGCCGTTCTGGCGGCCTTCGATCGGGCCGCGATAGGTATCGTACTTCTCGAACAGGCGGTTCATGATGCCCGTGCCGCGTGTGTCGGACAGGAATTCGCCGTGATAGCCAATCAGGCCGCGGCTGGGGGCGGAAAAGGTAATGCGGGTCTTGCCCTGGCCCGAGGGACGCATTTCGGTGAGTTCGGCCTTGCGGCGCTGCATCTTCTCGACGACCGTGCCCGAGTGCTCGTCATCGACGTCGATGACGACGGTCTCGAACGGCTCCATGCGTTGGCCGTTTTCGGTGCGGAACAGCACGCGCGGGCGGCTGATGCCGAGTTCGAAGCCTTCGCGGCGCATCGTTTCGATGAGCACGCCCAGCTGCAGCTCGCCGCGACCGGCGACCTCGAAGCTGTCCTTGTCCTCGCTCTCGGTGATGCGAATGGCGACGTTGGTCTCCGCTTCGCGGTAGAGGCGGTCGCGGATCATGCGGCTGGTGACCTTGCTGCCTTCGCGACCGGCCAGCGGACTGTCGTTGACCGAGAACTGCATCGCCAGCGTCGGTGGATCGATCGGCTGCGCTTCGATCGGCGTCTTCACCGAAGGGTCGGCGATGGTGTTCGAGACGGTCGCCTTTTCGAGGCCAGCCAGCGCAATGATGTCGCCCGCTTCGGCATGGTCGACCGGCACACGGTCGAGCCCGTCGAAGCTGAGCAGCTTGGTCGCGCGGCCGACTTCGATGACATTGCCGTTGGCGTCGAGCGCGTGGATCGGGTCGTTGACGTTGAGCTTGCCCGACTGGACGCGGCCGGTGAGCACGCGGCCCATGAAATTGTCGCGGTCGAGCAGCGTGGCGAGGAAGCTGAACGGCGCTTCGGTGTCGAGGCCCGGTGCGGGCACGTGATCGACGATCAGCTTGAACAGCGGCTCGAGATTGCCGTCGCGGGCGTGCTCGTCCTCGCTGGCATAGCCGTCGCGGCCCGAAGCCCACAGGCTCGGGAAGTCGAGCTGGTCGTCATTCGCATCGAGGCTGGCGAAGAGATCGAACACTTCGTCGAGCACTTCCTGCGGGCGTGCATCGCCGCGGTCGATCTTGTTGACCACCACGATCGGGCGCAGGCCCAACGCCAGCGCCTTGCCGGTGACGAACTTGGTCTGTGGCATAGGGCCCTCGGCGGAATCGACCAGCAGGATCACGCCGTCGACCATGCTCAGGATGCGCTCGACCTCGGCGCCGAAGTCGGCGTGTCCCGGCGTATCGACGATGTTGATGCGCGTACCATTCCATTCGACGCTGGTGCACTTGGCGAGAATCGTGATCCCGCGTTCCTTCTCCAGGTCGTTCGAATCCATCGCGCGTTCTTCGACGCGCTGATTCTCGCGGAAGGTGCCCGACTGGCGGAAGAGCTGGTCAACGAGGGTGGTCTTGCCGTGGTCGACGTGGGCGATAATCGCCACGTTGCGAAGGTCGCGGGACATGAGAAAACTGCTTTCGATTAGGGTGTCGTAGCGTCAACGCATGAGGAGGAGACGCGTTTCGGGCGCGCCCCTAGCTTAGATGCTGCATTGCGGCAAGATGCTGCGGTGTAACGCGAAAGGCACACACGTCGGGTGAGGTGCAACATTGGTCGGCTAAATGCTTGAGAGGCATAGCGGGTCTGGTAACCCGCCGCCGCTTGCGTGTTTTTGGGGACTGCGCAGCAGACCGAAAAGACGTCTTGAGAGAAGAGGACCTTTCATGAAATTCACTGCATTCGGCCGCACCGCGACCGTTCGTACTGCCCTGCTCACCGGCGCTGCGGCGCTGGTTCTGCCCGCTGCGGCCCAGGCCCAGGATGCGGACACCGATGGCGAGGACACCGAAACCGCGGCACCCGCGAACGGCAATGTCATCGTCGTCACCGCGACCAAGCGCGAACAGACCCTGCAGGAAACTCCGGTCGCGGTCAGCGTGACCAGCGCCGAGACCATCGAGCGCGCGCAGATCCGCGACATCGCCGACCTCGCCACGGTGGTTCCCTCGCTGCGCGTCAGCCAGAACCAGAGCGCCTTCGCGACCAGCTATTCGGTCCGCGGCTTCGGCACCGACGGCAACAACATCGGCCTCGAACCCTCGGTCGCGATGTTCGTCGACGGCGTCTATCGCAGCCGCGCGATCTCGCAGATCTCCGACCTTCCCGACATCCAGCGCGTCGAAGTCCTGCGCGGCCCGCAGTCGACCCTGTTCGGCAAGAACGCGAGCGCGGGCGTGATTTCGATCGTCACCAAGGAACCGCAGTTCGACTTCGGCGGCATGGTCGAGGCGAGCTACGGCAATTACGACGCCATGGTCGCCAAGGGCTTCGTCACCGGCCCGATCAGCGATTCGATCGCCTTCAGCGTCGGCGCCGGGATCAACAAGCGCGACGGCTTCCTGACCAACGGCGTCAACGGCGAAGACATCAACGATCGCAACCGCTGGTTCACCCGCGGCCAGCTGCTGTTCGACAACGGCGGCCCGCTGCGCGTTCGCGTGATCGGCGATTACGACAAGATCAAGGAACGCTGCTGCGGTGTGCTCAATGTCGCTCCTTCGGCCGAACTCGGTGCGATCCAGTTGCTCGGCGGCCAGGTCAACGACTTCCGCAACAATCCCGACGGCGACGTGATCTACACCGACGTCGACCCGATCAACGAGATCGAGAACTACGGCATCTCGGGCCAGGTCGACTATGAATTCGGCCCGATCACGATGACCTCGATCACCGCCTATCGCGAAACGCATCTGTCGGCCGACCAAGACGTCGACTTCACCAGCCTTCCGGCGGTGACGGGCGCGAATATCGGCGATGCCGACATCAACACCTTCACTCAGGAACTGCGCTTCGCCTCGGACTTCGACGGCCCGTTCAATTTCCTGGTCGGCGGATATTATTTCGACGAACGCGTCGATACGTCCGACAGCATCGTCTTCGGCCCGGCGTTCCGCCCCTATGCCAACCTGCTGCTGCAGGGCGCGACCGGCGGTACGCAGACGGTCGATACGCTCGAAGCCACGCTGTCGGCGCTCAACGGCACCGACTACACCGGCCAGTTCTTCGCCAACGGCCAGGGCTTCTTCAACAACATCGTCCAGGATAACGAGGCGTTCTCGGTCTTCGGCAATGTCGATTTCGAGATCACCGATCGCCTCGTCCTGACCCTTGGTGCCAACTACACCAAGGACAAGAAGCAGATCGTGACCAACTCGGTCAGCACCGACGTGTTCTCGAACATCGATCTCGTCCAGTCGGGCAATACGGCGATCACCCGGCAGGGCATCGCGCTGGGTGCAGGGCAGGCGCTCGGCCTGCCGGCAGGCACGCCGGCCACCGCCGCCCAGGTGCAGACGCTGATCGGGATCATCGGGCTGGATGCGTTCAACCAGCTCATCGCCGGTCCGGCACAGGCATTTGCCGACGCCAACGACGCCAATCCCGCCGTCAATCCGCTTCTCGCGCTTCGGCCGTTCCAGTTCCTGCCGCCGATGCAGAACTGCCCGAACTCGATCGAGGACTGCGCCACCGACGACGACGACTGGAGCTGGAATGTCCGCCTGGCCTACGAAGTCACGCCGACGCTCAACGTCTATGCCAGCTGGGCGACCGGCTACAAGGCACCGAGCTTCAACCTGTCGCGCGACAGCCGTCCGCTTCCGACCGACTTCGCCGCCCTGCAGGCCGCAGGCCTGGGAGTAGTGAACCTGCGTCCGGGTACGCGTTTTGCTGCCGCCGAGAATTCGGAAGTCATCGAACTGGGCATCAAGGGCAACTGGAGCCGCGCTGCAGCCAACCTGACCTTCTTCCGCCAGTCGATCGAGGATTTCCAGGCGAACACCTTCACGGGGACGTCGTTCATCCTGTCGAATGCCGGCAAGCAGGAAACCTTCGGAGTCGAGTTCGACGGCCAGTTCTATGCCAGCAACGAGCTGACACTGAGCCTCGGGATGACCTATCTCGACGCGACGTACGACAGCTTCCCCAATTCGCCGGTCGGCGACCTGACGGGCGAACCGGTTGCGGGCGTCCCCGAACTGTCGGCCGTCTTCGGCGCGCAGTACGACAAGGAAATCAACTCCAACGGCGACCACATCATCCTGCGTGGCGACTTCTCCTACCAGTCGCCGGTGCAGGTCACGGACGGTCTGACCAACTACATCGTCGTCGATCCCGCGACCGGCGCGCGTGACTTCGGTCCCGCCCGCGATGCGGCGCGCGCCTACACTCGCGAGGTCAACAACCTCAACGCGTCGCTCACCTATGCCTTCGACATGGGTCTGGAACTGAGCGTGTGGGGCCGCAACCTGCTCGACGATCGCTACCTCACCACGGTATTCCCGGCGGTGGCACAGGGTAAGGCGGTTTCGGGCTACCCGAACCAGCCACGCACCTACGGCGTGGCGGCACGCATGCGCTTCTGACGCGATCGGGTTCAGGACGGAAACGGGAAGGGGGCCCTGCGCGGCCCCCTTTTTCGTTGCCGGTGGTTCGCTCCTAACTCCGTGACCAAAAAGGAAGATTTGCCATTGATACTGATTCTGGCATGATGGGCGAGTCGTCGGCAAATCGAATGACAGTATTGCGATGGCTGGAGAGGGGAATTCATGCGCCAATTGTTGTGCCGTGCACCAGGCATCGTGCTGCCGCGGGATGCGACTGGAAGCATCTCGATTGGGCGAAATCCATGGGGTTCTAAAGGGAGTGAACAGGTATGAAACGGTTTCTTATCGGCACATCTTGCCTTGCCATGATGACGATGGCGGCTCCGGCCGGGGCACAGGACAAGTATCTCGGCGAAGTCTTCATGGTCGGCTTCACTTTCTGTCCCCGCAATACGGCCTCGGCAGAGGGCCAGCTCCTGTCGATCGCTAGCAACACGGCCCTGTTCTCCCTGCTGGGGACGACCTACGGCGGCGACGGGCGGACGACCTTCGCGCTTCCCGATCTTCGCGGTCGCTCGCCGGTCGGCCAAGGCTCGGGTCCCGGGCTGACACCCGTGGTTCAGGGCGAGAGGAGCGGCACGGAAACCGTCACCCTCACGATCAACCAGATGCCAAGTCACAATCACGATGCGCGCGTACGCGCCTCGAGCCAGGCACCCAATACCAACAATCCGGCGGGCAACACCTTCGCGACCTTCGCTTCAGGTACGAACCAGTACACCACCGGCAACGACAACGTGACGATGGGCGACAACGAGGTCCAGATCCGTCCGAACGGCGGATCGCAGCCCTTCAGCATCCGCGATCCGTATATTGGCATGCGCTATTGCGTTGTGACCCAGGGGATTTTCCCCCCGCGCAACTGACCTGCGTTCCCGCTCGCCTCACGAATCGAGGCGAGCGGGCATCGCCCGTTCACAGGGCGCGCAATGCCTGCGCGGGCTTGGCGCGCAGGAGCGGGAGCGAGGCGGCGAGGGCGAAAGCCAGTACCGCTGCGCTGCCGAGGCCGAGAACGCCGATGATCATGCCCCAGTCGGGCAGCCAGTCGAATTCGAACAGGCGCGTGACCACCAGCCACGCTGCGAGGCTGCCGATCCCGAGCGCGACCAGCGCGAGCGCGCCGGTGAGCGCGGCATATTCGATCAGCTGCATCACCAGGATCTGCCGCCGGTCTGCGCCGAGCACGCGCAGGACGACCGTGTCATAGGTGCGCGCGGCGCGCGCCGCGGCGATCGCTCCGAGGAGCACGGCGAGCCCTGCCAGCACCGCCACGCTGGCGGCGGCGAGCGTCGCCAGGCCAACCTGTTTGAGCACCGAGCGCGCCTGTTCGAGAACGCCGCCGACCTCGATCACCGAGGCGGAAGGAAAGGCCGCGACGAGCGATCGCAGCAGCGGCCCGGTCGGTGTGCCGGGGCTGAGCTCGATCGTAGCGGCGAGATTGTGCGGCGCGTCGCGCAGTGCATTGGGGCTGAGCACGAAGACGTAGTTGAAGCCCATGCTTTCCCAGTCGATCCGGCGCAGATTGGCGATCCGCGCGCTACGCTCGACGCCGAGCACGCCGAAGGTGATCATGTCGCCGATCTTCAGCCCCGCAGCCTCGGCAAATTCCTCGTCCACCGACACCAGGGGCTCGCCCGAATAGAACGGTCCCCACCAGGTGCCCGCAGTCAGCTCGTTGCCCTGCGGGACCTGGTCGGCATAAGTCAGCCCGCGTTCGCCGCGTAGCGCCCAGGCACCTTCGGGAATGTCTTCCAGATCGGCGGTCCGGGTCATCGCGCCTTCGGGTCCGAAGGCGAGCACCGAACCGCGCAGTGCCGGCACGGTGCGATAATTCGCCTTGGGGTCGGCCTCTTGCACCAGTGCTTCGAATTCGGTCACTCGGTCGCGCGGGATGTCGAGCACGAAATAGTCCGGCGCGCGGTCGGGCACGCGCCGCTCGATGTTTCCGTCGATCGCGCTCTGCACCGCCGCAAGCAGGACGAAGGCCGCCAGCCCGAAGCCGAGCGCGGTGACCAGCGCGCCCGTCGAGGCGCCCGGACGGTGGAGATTGGCGAGTGCGTTGCGTGCGATCGGGCTGCGTGGGCGGGGCAGCGCGGCGGTGAGTCTGCGGATGCCGAGGCCGAGCAGGGCCAGAAGGCCGAGGATTGCGGCTGCTCCGGCGAGGAATCCGCCCGATAGCAACGGGTTGTCCGCCGTCAGCAGCGCGAGGGCGACGATTGCGGCGAGCCCCCCGCCGACCAGCAGCAGCGCCTGCCGATCGCGCGCCAGCGGGGCGACGCGCGCGCGCATCAGCGCCATGGCGGGGAAATGTCGTGCCCGAAGCAGCGGCGGCGCGGCGAAGACCAGCGCCACCAGCAGGCCATAAGCGAGCGCCAGGGCGATCGCTCCGGGATCGACGATGAAGCCGCTCGAGACGGGCAGCAGGCCTTGGAGCGCGCGTGCCAACAGCGGGACGATGGCGATGCCGACGGCGATTCCCGCGAGGCTTCCGGCGAGCGCGGCTGCAGTGATCTGCAAGGCATAGATGCGCGCGATGTCGCGGCTCGTGGCACCGAGGATCTTGAGTGTTGCGATGCCCTGCCGCCGAGCATCGAGATAGGAGGTCACCCCGCCGCCGATACCGATACCGGCAATGACCAGCGCGGCGAGCCCGACGAGGGTGAGGAATTCGCCCATCCGGTCGACGAAGCGGTCGGTCCCTGGTGCCGCACGGTCGGCAGTGTCGATATCGAAGCCGGCCTGCGGAAAGCGCTTCTGCAGCGCCTCGGCGGTAGCTTCGGTGTCGCGGCTCGCGGAAAAGCGCACGCGGGTCTTGGTCTGGTACATCGACCCCGGCGCCACCAGTCCGGCACGCTGCGGCAGGTCGTCGGCCACGATCACGGTCGGGCCGAGCTGGAAGCCTTCGCTCAGCCGGTCGGGCTCGTCGGCGATCAACCCGCCGACGCGCAGCTGCTGCGTACCGATAGTGATCGTGTCGCCCGGTGCCACGCCCAGCCGATCTGCGGCCCCCGGCGAGAGCCAGGCCTCGTCGGGGGACGGCGGACCGACGCTGCGGCCATCCTCGAGCCTCAGTTCGCCATAGAGCGGATAGAAGGCATCGACCGCCTTCAGCTCGATTGGCGCGGCCTCTTCGGCATGCCGCGCCATCGCCTGCATGCGCAGGCCGGCGGAGATCGTGCCCATTTTCTCGAGCGCGGCGCGCTCCTCGGTGTTCAGCCCGCGCTGCCACAGCTCGACCTGCAGGTCCCCGCCGAGATAGGTGCGGCCGTTGCTTTCGATCTCGCGCTCGATCGCCGCGGTCAGCGAGCCGATCGCGGCCAGTGCGGCGGTGCCGAGGAAGAGGCAAACGAGCAGCAGGCGCAGTCCGCGGAAGCGGGCATTCAGGTCGCGCCGCGCGATCCGCCAGGCGGTCGCCCAGCTCATGCGGCGCTGTCGCTGGCGATCCGCCCGTCTGCCAGCGTGAGCACGCGTTCGCAGTGTTCGGCCAGCTCGGGATCGTGCGTGATGACCAGCAGCGTCGCGCCGGTTTCGGCACGGCGAGCGAAGAGCAGCTCGACGATCTCGTGCCCGGTCGCGGCATCGAGATTACCGGTCGGCTCGTCGGCGAAGATCAGTTCGGGGCGCGGTGCGATGGCGCGGGCGATGGCGACGCGCTGCTGCTCGCCGCCAGACAATTGCTGCGGGTAGTGGTCGAGCCGGTGACCGAGCCCGACCGCCTCAAGTTCGGCGCGCGCCCGCGCCTGCGCGTCGCCTTCTCCCGCCAGCTCCATCGGCGTGGCGACGTTTTCGAGCGCGGTCATGGTCGGCAGGAGGTGGAAGGCCTGGAGCACGATGCCGATCCGCCCACGGCGGGCATGCGCGAGCGCATCCTCGTCCAGCGTCGCGAAATCCGCACTCGCGACCTGCAGGTCACCGCCGCTCGCGCGTTCGAGGCCCGAGAGCACCGCCATCAGCGAGCTCTTGCCCGAGCCCGAGGGGCCGAGCAGCGCGACGGTCGAGCCGCGCGCGATGTCGAGGTCGATCCCGCGCAGGATTTCGACCGGTGCAGCGGCCGAACCGAGGGTGAGCGTGAGATTGCGGGCGGAAATCGCGGGTTGAGATGTGGTCACCGTCCTGCGATGGCATGCGCCTCAATCATGCACAAGGATACTCGCCGATGCGTCTGCGGCATTTGTCGATAGTGGTACTCGCCTGCGCCCTGGCCGCCTGCGGCAGTTCGGACGATACGGCGGTCGTCCCGGATGGCGCACGGGCGGAACAGGCGACGGCCGCGCCCATCGCGGTCGAGGGCCCCGAGCGGCGCATCCTCGCCTTCGGCGACAGCCTCTTCGCCGGCTACGGGGTTGGGCGCGAGCACAGTTATCCGGCGAAGCTCGAAGCCGCGCTGCGCAAGCAGGGCATCAATGCGGTGGTCACCAATGCCGGGATTTCGGGGGAAACGAGCGGGGCGGGGGCGCAGCGGCTCAAGTTCACGCTCGACGCTCAGGAAGAGAAGCCCGACCTCGTCATGCTCGAGCTGGGCGGCAACGACATGCTGCGCGCGATCCCGCCCGCGGCGACGCGCGCCAATTTCGAGGTCATGCTCGAGGAGCTGAAGCGGCGCGAGATTCCCGTGCTGCTGATGGGCATGCGCGCGCCGCCCAATTACGGCCCCGAGTACCAGCAGGAATTCGACGCGATCTACGGCACGATGGCGCGGCGCTTTGGCGTGGCGATCATCCCCTTCTGGCTCGAAGCAATCTATCAGGACCCCTCGCTGTTCCAGGACGACAAGATCCATCCGACGACCAGGGGCATCGATGTGCTCGTCGCGGATACGCTGGACGAGGTCGAGGCGGCACTCCCGAAGCAGGGCTAGGCGCGCGCGACTTCTCCGCCGCTGACGCGCCACACCGCCGCTTCGCCGGCAATGCTGTCGAACGGGGCAAGCTCGGTCCCGGTCATCCACACTTGCGCCCCGCTGCCGCGCAATTGCTCGAACAGCGCTGCGCGGCGCACCGGATCGAGATGCGCGGCGACCTCGTCGAGCAGCAGCAGTCCCGCGCGGCCCTGCGCCGCAAGCCCGGCATGGGCGAGCGTCATCGCCACCAGCATGGCCTTCTGTTCGCCGGTCGAGCTCTGCGCCGCGGGAACGCGCTTGGCGGCGTGAACGACGTCGAGCTCGTCGCGATGCGGGCCCGCCAGCGTGCGCTGCGCCGCGCGGTCGCGCTTGCGATTATCGAACAGCGCCTGTGACAGGCCATCGGCATGGTCGGGCGCGCCCGGATTGTAGGTGAGGGCGGGGCGCGCGAAGGGCTCGGCGGGCATCTCCGCCAGCCGCACCGCCAGCGTTTCGACCAGCCGCGCGCGGCCCTGCATCAGGGCGGAGCCGTGCCGGACCATCTGCGCCTCGATCGCGTCGAGCCAGCCGCTCTCGGGCTCGCGCCGGTCGGTGAGCAGGCGATTGCGTTCGCGGAGCGCGGCATCGTAGCGCGCGGCGTGGCTGGCGTGCTGCGGATCGAGCGCCAGTGCGAGACGGTCCATATAGCGGCGTCGATCGCCGGCGGGTCCGGTAAAGAGGCCGTCCATCGACGGGGTCAGCCAAGTCACGGCGAGCCATTCACCCAGTGAGGTCGCGCTCGCCTCGGCGCCATTGATGCGCACGCGGCGACGGCCCGGATTGGCGCTCTCCGAATAGGTGGCGAGGCGGACCTCCTCGCCGTCCTGCGCGAGGCTGGCACCCACGCCGAAACCGGTCTCGCTTCCGGCGCGAACCATCTCGGCCAGCGCCGCGCGGCGCAGCCCGCGCCCGGGCGCCAGCAGCGACAGCGCCTCAAGCACATTGGTCTTCCCTGCGCCGTTCTCGCCTACCAGCAGGTTGAACCGCGTGGTGCCCGCGAGGTCGCTCGCAGCATGGTTGCGGAAGCCGGTGAGGGAGATGCGGTCGAGCGCCATGGATCGGCTCGCGCGATAGCGCGCGGGACGCCGTGCCGCTACTCGAAAGGCGCAAATCCAATTGTTGGGAAAATTTCCCAACCTTTCGGATTGATTAACATATGGCATTCCCGCGGTTCAGTAAGGAATGGCGGAATTCTGCGGTTTTCCAAGTTTGGCACGGCGGTTGCAGTACATGGGGCAACCCGGATGGTCCGGGTGAAAACGAACCAAGGATCAAGGAGTTAACAAATGTCTGTCTTCGAATATGCCAGCAACCGTGCCCTCGCCGCCGTCTTCGCCCTGAGCGTCTCGGCCATGTTCATGGCTGCTGCCATCGTCCCCGCCAGCCCCGCCGGCTTCGTCGCCTGATCGGCCGACCCCACACTCGAATCCGCAAAGGAAAGGAAACATGTTTAGTTCGGAAAATGGCAGCAAGCTCTTCGCAGCAGCCTCCTCGCTGGTGATCTCGGCGGTCTTCTTCGCCGCGGCCATCGTCCCCGCATCGCCCAATGGACTGATCGCATGAACGAGCTCAAGTTCCGCGAAGACGATCACGCCGTCCGTCCGGTCCGCAGCTTCGGGCTCGACCGCAACAACGGCAAGCTGATGGGCGTCTGCTCCGGCATCGCCCGCTACTTCGGCATCGACGCCACCTGGGTCCGCCTGGGCTTCGTCGCAGGAGCGCTGCTCGGCTTCGGCAGCTTCATCCTGATCTACCTCGCGATCGCACTGATCGCAGACTGACCACGGCCCTACGCCAACCGTCCCGGTTTTCGTGCCGGTCGTGGCTCAATCAGAGAAAACCGGGAGGGGCCGCAAGGCCCCTCTCACGATTCTACCCTCCCGAACATCACATCGCCGAGATGCCGCCATCGAGCTTGAGCTCGGCCCCGGTCATGAAGCGGCTCTCGTCGCTGGCAAGATAGACCACCGCATTGGCGATATCGTTGGGTTCGCCGACGAACTTGAGCGGGATCTGCCGCGCCAGCTTGTCCATCAGCACGTCCTTGTCGAGATTGTGGTTGCGCGCCGTCCCATCGAGGATTGGCGTGTCGACGAAGGTCGGATGCACCGAATTGCAGCGGATCTGCATATTCTTCTTCGCGCAGTGCAGCGCGATCGACTTCGACAGCATCCACACCGCTGCCTTGGACGAATTATAGGCCGGCATGGTGTCGCTGGCGATCAGACCGGCGATGCTCGAGATGTTCACGATCGATCCCGGCGCGTGCTCACGCATCAGCGGAAGCGCCTTCTGGCAGCCGTGGAAGATCGAATCGACATTGACCGAAAAGCAGCGCTTCCAGTCCTCGAACACGCAGGTCTCGATATTGCCGCCAACGCCGATCCCGGCATTGTTGACCAGCACGTTGAGCCCGCCGATCTGCTCGCGCGCGGCATCGACCGCGGCTTCCCAGGCATGCGGGTCGGTGACGTCGTGCTGGATCGAGGCGGCGGTGCCGTCACCCAGCTGGCCGTTGATCAGCGCCGCGGTTTCCGCCGCACCCTCACCATTGATGTCGGTGCACAGCACCCGCGCGCCTTCTTCGGCCAGTCGCGTCGCATGCGCGCGCCCCAGGCCCTGCGCCGCGCCCGTCACCAGAGCGAGCTTGCCCGCACACCGTCCTGCCATCATCTACTCTCCTGCCAGTAATCCCTGTCCCAGCAGCAAGAGCATGCGCACGTCGATCCCGCAACCATCGGCGCGCTTGGCAGCGATAAAGCTGGCGATGTCGGGCAGGGGAACGCGGTGGACGGTGATGTTCTCTCCACCGACCCCGCCGCCGTCGCCGACTCGGGTGAGTTCGCGCGCGCGGACCAGCGTGAAGCTTTCGCTGACCATGCCCGGCGAGGACCAGAAGCAGCCCATGTCGTCGAGGCGTGCGGCGCGATAGCCGGTCTCCTCCTCGAGTTCGCGCCCCGCCGCGGCGAGCGGGTTCTCGCCATCGAAGGCGTCCTCGTCGCCGATCAGTCCGGCGGGCAGTTCGAGGCACGGGTTGCCCAGCGGCACGCGGTACTGTTCGACCAGCAGCACGTGGTCATGCTCGTCCACCGCCAGGATCACCACTGCGCGGATATTGCGCGGGCGGCCGACATATTCCCAGCGACCGCGCTTCTTGGCGGTGATGTACTTGCCCTGCCAGACGATCTGCTCGTCCGCATCATGATCCGGGACGGGCAAGGTCAGACCTCGATCAGCCGGTCGGGCAGTTCGTTCTGGTCGTCGTCCGCGCGCGGGAAATGCTCGGACAGAACCTTGCCGACATCGCGCACGCCGGCGGCGAGGCCCTCGGCCAACCTGCCCTCGCTGATCTCGGCGAGCATGTCGGCCATCGCCTCGCCCCAGACTTCGGCGGGGACCTTTTCGGCGATGGGTTCGTCCGCGACGATTTCGGCGCGGTGTTCTCGCATCGAGAGATAGAGCAGCACGCCGGTGCGGCCATGCGTGCGGCGTTCGGCGCCGACCTTGAAATGCCGGACGGCGGCGTCGCGCACCCGCGCGCGCTTGACCGCCGGGGGAACCAGCCAGAACTTGAGCGGCTGCCACAGCTGGATCAGCAAAACGCCGAAGAACTTGAGCAGGCCCAAGCCGAGCGCAATCGAAAGCACTTCGCCATGGGTCCAGTCATGCGTCCAGCCACCCATCAGCATGTCGAGCCTGGCGAGGAAGAGCTGGGGAAAGGCGGCGAAGAGGCTCATCGCGGTGAAGCTGGCGGCGATCGCCCACCACAGCGCGACGTCGGAATAGCCGTCGCTGCGATCCGCTAGCACGGTGACGATCTCGCCCGAGGTCGTCATTTCGGCCTCGGCCACCGCCCGCGAGACGATGTCGTGCTGCGCTTCGGTCAGATAGCCCATTACCACCCCCCGGAGGCGCCGCCGCCCCCGAAACTGCCTCCGCCGCCGGAGAAGCCGCCGCCCCCGCCGAAGCCGCCACCGCCGCCCCAGCCGCCGCCATCATGGTCGGAGAGGCCGCGGGCGATCGCCTTGCCGGCTTCCCAGAGAATGATGTCGCGCGCGGCATTGCCCCACGGCCCGCGGCGATAGCGCCGCCGGCGCCCGCGACCGCTCAGCATCGGCAGGATGAAGAAGAAGAAGACGAAGCCGAACCAGATCAGCGCCCCGACCGGGAAGCCGCCCTCGCTGTCGCGCTGCTCGCTCGCCTGCTGGGCGACCTTGGCGGCCTCCTCGGGCGGCAGTTCGAGCTGATTGATGATCTGGTCCGCGCCCCAGGCGATCCCGCCCGAATAGTCGCCATCGCGGAAATAGGGCTTCATGCCTTCGACATATTCGAAGGCGAGCCCATCGGGGATCGTCCCCTCGAGCCCGTAACCGACCTCGACCCGCATCTTGCGCTCGTTCGGCGCGACGATGAGGATGATCCCGTCATTGCGCTCGGCATCGCCCAGCGCCCATGCGCGTCCCAGGCGATAGCCGTAATCGGCAATGTCGTAGCCCTGCAGGTCGGGGATCGTCGCGATCACGAACTGCCGCTGGCTGCGCTCCTCGAAGGCATCGAGCTTCTCGGTCAGCGCCGCTTCGGTCGCGTCGTCGATGATATTCGCCGCATCGACCACCGGCGCGGTCCCGCGCTCGGGGAAGTCCTGCGCGGCGGCGGGCAGGGCGAGGCCCAGCACCGCCGCCAGCGGCAGGATCATGCGGGTCAGCATGCGCATCGCCGCGCAGCTCAGTTCGCGGTGTCGCTATCCGCGCGCATGTCGAGCGTCGGGGCGACTTCCGCACCCTCGGTCACGGCTTCGTAGGGGACCATCGGCTCGGCGCCGTGGATAATGTTCGCGCCGATCGTGTCGGGGAAGGTGCGGATCGTGGTGTTATACTGGCGCACCGCCTCGTTGTAGTCTCGGATCGCCACGCGGATACGGTTCTCCTGCCCCTCGATCTGAGTCATGAAGCGGCCGAAGTTCTCCTGGCTCTTGAGCTCGGGATAGGCCTCGACATTGGCCATCAGCCGCGACAGTGCGCCGCCGAAGGTGTTCTGCGCCTGTTGGTACTGCTCCATCTTGGCGGGATCGCTCAGGTCATCGCCGTCGAGCTTGATTTCGGGACGCGTGGCCGAGGCCCGGGCCTGGACCACCGCCTCGAGCGTGGCGCGTTCCTGCTCTGCCGAACTCATCACGATCTGTTCGAGATTGGGCACCAGATTGGCGCGCTCCTGGAACGCTGCTTCGACATCGGCCCATTTGGCCTTGGCGTTCTCCTCGGCCGCGGGGACCGAGTTGATTCCGCAAGCCGAGAGCACCAGCGCGGCGGCAGCGAGGACGGAGGTGCGAAAGGCAGCCAAGCGGTTCATGGAACATCCCTCTTTTGGTAAGTGTGTCTTGCCTAGATAGCACACCGGGGCGGCCATTCAAGATTAACGCGCGCTTGTGACCGTTCGGGGGCCATGGCAAGTACAGGGGGAAATGCAAGGGTTAAGGGGATTTTCCAGGTGCTGAAAGATTTCAAGGCATTCATCGCCAAGGGCAATGTGATGGATCTCGCCGTTGCCGTGATCATCGGCGCGGCCTTCAGCGCGATCGTCAAATCGCTGACCGACGAGATCATCATGCCGGTGGTCGGTGCGCTTTTCGGCGGGGCCGATTTCTCGCGCTATTTCATCCTCCTCGACGTGCCCGAGGGCTATGAAGGCCCGATGGACGATTACGCGGCCCTGCAGGAAGCGGGAGCCGCGATGATCGGTTACGGCAGCTTCCTCACTGCGGTGATCAACTTCCTGATCCTGGCCTTCATCGTCTTCCTGCTGGTGCGCTACGCCAAGAAGGTGATGGCCGAGTTCGAGGAGAAGGAGGAGGCGGCGCCTGCCGGACCGAGCGAAATCGACCTGCTCAAGGAAATTCGCGACGAACTGCGCGCCGCGCGCCCGGACTACGCACCCGAGAAGGGTCCGATGGGCTAGCGACGATCGGGACGGGCCGGTGCGCGGGCGACCGTGAAGCGGCACTCACTTCACATTAATCGTCGAGCGCCTATATAGGGCTTCGCCGGTTTCGGCCGGCTATGGCGATAAATTGCGCTGTGCAATAGGTACAACGGACCCGGGGGCAGTACCCGGCGGCTCCACCATAAACCGCTGAATCTGGCGGGTTTTGACGGGGCCGAACTAGGATCGACGTGTGCTGAAAGACAGTGTTTTCGCCCGGGCTGAGTAACCCGTAAAACTGTTCACAACACACAAGTGCCAACGATAACGAAGCACTCGCTCTCGCTGCGTAATCTGATGGGCTAACGCCCTGATCTTACAAAGCTAAAGCGCGGTTGGACCCACCGGGCAACAGAAGCGGATTCCGGGGCTCCGGGGGTAGCTAGCAACAGAAACCCCCACCCTGTTCCCATATTATCCGAGATCGAAGACGAGCCGCGGCAGCTGCCTGTCGGGAATCGATCCCGAGGGGACGCTGCCTGCGCTCTTGCAACCCATCTTGCGGTAGAAGGGAACGGCATCCGGATCGGCTTCCACGATCATCTGTGAGACGCCGAGTCCGCGTGCGCATTCGACTGCCCATTCGAACAGTCTTCGCCCAACTCCCAGATTCATGGCGAGCGGATCGACGAACAGCTTCTCGAGGAAGCATCCATCTATGGCTTGCGCCACCTGTGCGATCCCGACCAACCGATCGCCGTCGATCGCGGCGACGATCTCGCTCTCTGTCAAATCCGCAGCGGCGAGGGTAAGCTCCGCTTCGCACCGACGCATGAAGTCCGCGTCATAGCCCCAATGTGCTTTCGACTGCAGGCATAGCTGCGAGGCTGCTTCGAGTTCGCTTTCGCGCAGGGGGCGCAGTGCAATCATGGTCTTCCGACGGGGCGCGGATTGCCCGGACCGGGCCTGCCTATTCCGAAGCGGCGCCCTGGAGCTTTTCGGCCTCGACATTCTTCCCTTCGCGCTCGTAGCGCAGCGCGTCGAGGATCTTCGCCCCGCCGAGGAAGACTGCGCCGCCGGTCGCGGCGAACAGCAGGTAGCCTCCGACTCCCGGGTATTGCAGCGTGTAATGTGCGCCGCGCGTCATTGCGCCCAGGGCAAGGGCAAAGATGATCAGATACGCTTCCACGCGCGTCTTGATCACGAACAGCCGTTGCACTTTCCTGAGCACTTCTATCTCGGTCCCTCTGGTTAATCCGCAACAAGCAAATGCCGTGCCAGCGACGGAATTCTGCGGATCTTGATGGTTAACCCCGAGAGCGAATGTAAAACTGACCGACGCGCCGGTAAAGACCGTTAACTCCTCGCGGGATTGCTCACGCGAGTTCGTCGAGCGAGAGTACCGAAAGCAGCGCTTCGCGGGCTTCGACGACCGTCCTGGCGAGGCGCTCGCTACCGATGTCTGCAGGATCGATTCGCTCGGGCCACATCTCGGCGATGACCGCCTCGATCCGCTGCGCCTTGGCTTCGTCGAGCAGGAAGCGCGCGTCGACCGTGGCCGGGTCCGCCACCACGCGCAGGCGTAGGCAAGCGGGGCCGCCGCCGTTCGCCATCGACTGTCGCACGTCGACCGGGATGACCTCGCGGATCGGGCCGTTGGTGGCGAGCATCTCCTCGCACCATCCCCGCACGCTTTTGCTCTCCCAGCATTCGCCCGGCACCACCAGCGCCATGCCGCCGTCGGGCTGCGTCACCAGCTGCGCGTTGAAGAGATAGGTCCGGATCGCCTCTTCGAGGCTGACCGCGCTGGCCGGGACCTCGATCGCATGGAGCTTGGGGAAGGCCGCGAGCAGCGCTTCATAGGCGTCCTCGCGATCGGCGAAGGCCTGTTCGTGGGCGAAGAGGACTGTCTCGTTGGCGACCGCGACCACATCGTTGTGAAAAGCGCCTGCCTCGATCGCGGCGGGATTCTGTTCGAGGAAGACGCAGCGCTTGGGATCGAGCCCGTGCAGCCGTGCGACGGCGCGGCTCGCCTGCTCGTGCTGGCGCGCGGGGAAGCGACCACCCGGCCGGCCATAGACGAAGACCTCGACCCCCGGGGAATCGTGGCTTTCGGTCAGGCGCATGTGGTTGGCCGCGCCTTCGTCACCGAAGCTCGGCAGTACGGCGTCATGGACCTTGAAATAGCGTTCGTCGCCGAAGGCGATCCTCAGCTGCGCCTGCGTGTCGGGCCATTCCTGCGCGCGGTGGAGCATGGTGACGAGATTGGCGGGTGTCAGGTGGCAGCGCCCGTCGCCAGTGTCGGGGGCGGGGCTGACCGTGGCGGCATTGGCGGTCCACATGGAACTGGCCGACCAAGCCGCCGCGAGCAGCGCACGATCGCACTCGGCATCGACCGCGAGCCGAGCGAGCAGGCTACCATTCGGGCGTGGCAACGGCAGCAGGAAGCCCTGCACCAGGCCGCGTTCCATATTGCCGCGCATTTTCGCCAGGCCCTGCAGCGCCGCCGCGCGCGGGAATGACGAATCGCCGCCGTGGCTGGCGCTGGCGATATTGCCGAGGCTGAGCCCGGCGTAATTGTGGCTCGGCCCGACGATGCCGTCGAAATTGATCTCGACCAGGCGGCTCACCGCGCCACGCTCCATACCTCGTCTCCCTCGCCGACGCCGAGCGTTTCGGCGCATAGGGCATCGATCGCGACGCTGCCGTCGTCGGCGATCTCGCGCATGCCATAAGCGCTGCGGAAGGTGCCCAGCGTCCCGGTGGCGACCAGTGCGCGTTCGCCGATGTCGAGATCGGTCGCGGAAAGCTTGCCCGGGACGGCCTGGCTTATGCTGCGCACCTGGTCGGTGCGCGCGGTCATCGTTGGCCCGCCGTCGAAGATGTCGACATAGCCTTCGAAGGAGAAGCCCTCGTTCTCGAGCATCCGCATGGCGGCGCGGCCGGTGGGGTGGGGCACGCCGATGACCTTCTTCGCCTCGTCGCCGAGCATGGCGACATAGACCGGATGCTTGGGCATCAGATCGGCGATGAACTGGTTGCCGTTGATGGCGTTGAAATAGTCGGCTTCCTGGAAGGTCATGCCGAAGAAGCGGCCCGCCACGCCGTCCCAGAAGGGCGATCCGCCGCGGTCGTCGATCACCCCGCGCAATTCGGCAAGGATCCGGTCGGCAAAGCGCGGCCGGTGCATGGCGACGAAGAGATAGCGGCTGCGCGCGAGCAGCAGGCCGAGCCCGCCGGCGCGCTCGCCCGGATGGAGGAACAACCCGCCGACTTCGGAACAGCCTTCGAGATCGGTCGTCAGGCTGAGCAGCTCGGCGCGCACCGTGCGGTCGAGCTCGCGGCTGTGCTGGGTCAGCGTGTTGAGCCGGTAGCTGTAGAATGGCCATTGCTGGCCGACCTGACTGAAGAGCTGGCAGGTCCCGCGTACCTGGCCGGTCTCGGTGTTCTCGAGCACCAGCGTGAACTGGTCGTCGCCGAGTTCCTCGTAGGTCTTGGAAAAGGCCTCGTCGGCGCGTTCCAGCTTCTTGGTCAGCGCGGCGCGATCGGCGGGGAGGTTGGTGAACCCGCCGCCCGTCAGCTTGGCCATCTCGTAGAGGTGCTCGAGGTCATCGATATGCGCGGCGCGCAGGCGAAAGGTCACAAATGGTCTCCGGTGGAAAGCCTGGCGAGTACGCGCGCCGACAGGGCTGCGCGTTCGCGCAGGCTGGGGACGATCATGAACTCGTCCGGTGAATGGATCGCGCCGCCGCGCACGCCCATGGTGTCGACCACGGGGACGCCGGTGGCGGCGATGTTGTTGCCGTCGCAGACGCCGCCGGTCGGTTGCCAGCCGATCGTCTGGCCGAGTTCGGCGCCGCAGCTCTTGACGAGGTCGAACAGGCGCTGCGCCTTGGCATCGACCGGCTTGGGCGGACGGGTGACGCCGCCGTGGCGGTGGATGCCCACCTCGTGTTCGGCCTTGATGGAGGCGAGGGCGCGATCGAGTTCGCCGTCGAAGCGGTTCATCGCCTCGGTGGACTTCGGACGGATGTTGAAGCGCAGCACAGCAAGGTCGGGCACGACGTTGTTGGCGCTGCCGCCCTCGATCTTCGCCGGGTTGACGGTGATGTCGTCGCCCGCCAGCGCGGCGATGCGCAGCACGAGGTCGGAAGCAGCGACGATCGCGTTGCGCCCGTCCTGCGGATTGCGCCCGGCATGGGCGGAGCGACCGTGGATCGTGATCGAGTAATTGCCCGTACCGCCGCGCGCATGCGCCAGCGTGCCGTCGGGCAGGGCAGAGGGTTCATAGGTCAACGCGGCATATTTCCCGCGCGCCAGTTCCTCGATCAGCCCGCGGCTGGCGAGGCTGCCGGTTTCCTCGTCCGAATTGATCATCACGTCGTAGCCTACGCGTTCCGCACCTTCGATCGTCTCGAAGGTCTTGAGCGCGTGGAGAATGACATTGAGCCCGCCCTTCATATCGGCGGTGCCGGGGCCGTTGATGGTCTCGTCGTCGAGCCAGCTGACCTCCTGGAACGGATGGTCGGCGGGAAAGACCGTGTCCATGTGGCCGGTCAGCACGAAGCGCCGTTCGGCCTCGGGGCGGACGCGCAGCACCATGTGCCTGCCATGCGGCTTTTCGAACTCGCGGCCTTCGCCCGAAATCGCGGTAACCGTGGCCGGTTCGACCAGCTCGACTTCGCCGGGGAGCGCGCTGAAGGCATCGGCGAGAATGCCTGCCATCGTGTCGAGCCCGGCGATGTTCGCGGTGCCGGTGTTGATCGCGGCCCAATCCTGCACCTCGCGCAACATCGCGTCGGCATCGATCGCATCGAGCAGGGCTTGCGGGGCGCTATCCGGTTTCATGTGCAACGTCCTTAAGCCTGCGCGGCCCCAAGTCTACCCCGCGCCTTGCATTGATCACCCGCTGACGGCATAGACCTTGTCGCTCCTCCCCGGGTTACACATTGCTACGATTGCAGAATCCGAGGAGTTTCATGACCGAATACGTAACGCGCGCCGGGATCGAGACCGATCCGCAGCTTGCCCAATTCATCGAGGCCGAAGTGCTCGGCCCGCTGGGCCGCGATGTCGATGCGTTCTGGCTGGGGTTTGCGGATCTGCTCGCGCACTTCGCCCCGCGCAATGCGGCGCTGCTGCAAAAGCGCGAGGAGCTGCAGGCCAAGATCGACGCCTGGCACGAGGCGCACAAGGGCGTGCCGCTGGATCAGGACGAGTATCAGGCCTTCCTGCGCGAGATCGGCTATCTCGTGCCCGAGCCCGCAGCCTTCACCATCGGCACCGAAAACGTCGATCCAGAGATCGCCACCATGGCGGGCCCGCAGCTGGTGGTGCCGATCCTCAATGCACGCTTCCTGCTCAACGCTGCAAACGCACGCTGGGGCAGCCTCTACGACGCGCTCTACGGCACCGACGCGCTCGACGCGCAACCGGCGACCCCGGGAGGCTATGACGAGTTGCGCGGCGCGGCGGTGGTGGCCGAGGCGAAGCGCTTCATGGACGACGCGGTCCCGCTGGCGGACGGCAAGAAATGGGCCGATCTGGTGGATGTGGACGACAAGGGCATCCCGCTCGCCGACCCGGCGCAATGCTTGGGATGGAACGAAGGTTCGTGCTTCTACCGGAATAACGGGCTGCATATCGAGGTCGTGTTCGATGCCGAGCATCCGGTGGGTCGTACCGACCCGGCCAACATCGCCGATATCATCCTCGAAGCCGCGCTGACGACGATCGCCGATTGCGAGGATTCGGTCGCGGCGGTCGACGCCGAGGACAAGCTGCTCGCCTATCGCAACTGGCTCGGCGTGATCCGCGGCGATCTGGAGGAAAGCTTCGACAAGGGCGGGCGGACGCTGACGCGCACGCTCGCGGGCGACAAGCGCTTCACCGACGCCGAAGGCGGCGAGCACAGCCTGCCCGGCCGCAGCCTGATGTTCGTGCGCAATGTCGGACACCTGATGACCAATCCGGCGATGCGTTGGGACGGCGAGGAAATTCCCGAGGGGATTCTCGATGCCGTGATCACTTCGGCGATCGGTGCGCAGGACGTTGCCGGACTGGGGAAATACGGAAATTCGCGCTGCGGTTCGATCTACATCGTGAAGCCCAAGATGCACGGACCCGAGGAATGTGCTTTCACCAACGACCTGTTCGATGCGGTGGAGAACCTGCTCGGCCTGCCGCGCGATACGATCAAGGTCGGCGTGATGGACGAGGAACGCCGCACCAGCGCGAACCTTGGGGCCTGCATCCATGCGGTGAGGGACCGGATCGTGTTCATCAATACCGGTTTCCTCGATCGTACCGGCGACGAGATCCACACCTCGATGCGGGCGGGCCCGATGATGCGCAAGGGGGCTATGAAGAACGCGGCCTGGCTCAAGGCCTATGAGGCGCGCAACGTCGGTATCGGCCTGCGCCACGGCCTCTCGGGCCGCGCGCAGATCGGCAAGGGGATGTGGGCGGCGCCCGACCTCATGGGGCAGATGATGGTCGAGAAGATCGGCCACCTGCGCGCGGGCGCAAACACCGCCTGGGTGCCGAGCCCCACCGCGGCAACGCTCCACGCGATCCACTACCATCGCGAGGACGTGTTCGAAATCCAGCAGGGGCTGGGAGAGGTGCCGGGGCTGGACGAGCTGCTCACCATTCCGCTCGCCGACGGCGCCAACTGGTCCGAGGACGAGATTCGCGAGGAGCTCGACAACAATTGCCAGGGGCTGCTCGGTTACGTCGTGCGTTGGATCGACCAGGGCGTCGGCTGTTCGAAAGTGCCCGACATCAACGACGTCGGGCTGATGGAAGATCGCGCGACGCTACGCATTTCGAGCCAGCACATCGCCAACTGGCTGTTCCACGGCGTGATCACCGAAGACCAGGTGATGGAGAGCCTGCGCCGCATGGCCGCCAAGGTGGACCAACAGAACGCGGGCGATCCCTTCTACGAGCCGCTGCTCGAAAACGAGGACGGCGCGGCCTTCAGCGCGGCGAAGGACCTGATCTTCAAGGGCGTCGAGCAGCCGAGCGGCTATACCGAACCGCTGCTCCATGCCTGGCGGAGGCGCAAGAAGGCGGGGGGCTGAACGCCTCCCGCCCGGTCGCTTACTCGGGCATGCCCGAAAGGCCGCTCGCCTCGCGAAGCTCCTGCGCATCGAGGCGATAGCCGTCGAGGAAGACGGTCTCGACCCGGCGCAACCGGGTGATGTCCTGCGACACGTCGCCGTCGACCAGGACGAGGTTGGCGACCTTGCCTTCGGTGATCGAGCCGAAGTCTTCATCCATGCCGGTCAGCCGCGCCGGGATGATCGTGGCGGTCTGCAAGGCTTCGGCATTGGTGAGGCCGGCCTCTTCGTAGAGTTCGAGCTCGCGCACGAGTTCTAGCCCATAGCCATCGGTGCCCGCCACGATCGGGGCGCCCGCCTCGTGCAGCTTTCCGACCAGCCCGACCATCTTGTCGAAGCTCTGGCGGAAATCGTCGCGGGTCAGCCCGTCGAACAGCGGATAGCCCGAAATCTTCCACCCGCGCGCGACGCCCGGAGGGGCGACCTTGGCGAAGGGGGCGTATTCGGGGGCCAGCTCCGAGCCGTCCGACGTCATCAGCGGTTCCCACACGGTCAGTGTCGGATCGATGTAGGTCCTGCGCTCGCCGAGTTCCTTGTAGAAGGCGGTCATCTCGGGCGAATCGAGGTCGACGTCCTTGCCGTATTTCGCCGGCCCTTCGAGCCGCGCGGCGGTGTTCGACTTGTCGATCACCTCCTTCGGCATGGCCTGCATCATGATGAAGTTGATGTGCGTGATCTCGTCGTAGCCCGCGCGGACGGCCTCGAGCGGACGCATCCCTGCGGGGATATGGCCGTGGACATGGAGGCCCAGCTTGTGCGCTTCGGCGGCTGCGGGGGCGATCCACTCCGGGGTCATCGAGGTGTAGAACTTCACCCCCCACAGGCCCGCATCCTTGATAGTGTGGACCGCGGCGATGGCCTCTTCCAGCGAGGACACGGTGATCGAGCCCTGCGCCGCGAGCGGGTCCTTGCGGTCGACGATGACCGAGGTCTCGCCTTCGGGTGCCAGCAAGTCGCCCGCCGCGCGCCGGGTCACGAGGCTGATGGTCTCGTCGATCTCCGAGCCGGGGCTGCGATAATTGGTCATGCCCGTCGCGACATTCTGCAACAGGTTCCAGTCGTCGCCACCGGTATGGCGGTGCGCGTCCCACAATCCGGGCACGAGCGTCTTGCCGGTACCGTCGATCACCATCGCGCCGCTCGGCGCCTCGACCGTTCCGGAGGCGCCGACCGCGGCGATCTTGCCGTCGGCGATCAGCACGGACTGGCCCGACAGATAGGTCCCGGCGAGCGAATCGAAGGTCATCACGTTTTCGACCAGCGTGGGCGTGGCGTTTTCGGGCTTCAGGAAGCTGTGCGCGACATCCTTGACCATCGCCGCGGTTGCCGCGTCCGAGATTTCCTTGAGCTTGGGCGCATTAGCCTCATAGCCCGCCGGAAGCAGAGACATGCCGCCGGCAAAGCCGAAGAACCTGTTGTCCTCGGTGATCCAGAAGGGGCTCGGCGCGAAGCCGAAACCCTTCACGAAGGCAAGCTTGACCGTCTCGGGGCCGTTGGGTCCGGTGATCTCGGTTTCCTCGCCGACGGTCACGCTGGCATGGCCCGAAGGCAGCATGTCGATGCCCTCTTCGCCCGCCGCGATCAGCGCGTTGAGATCGGCTTCGCCCGCGAGCCACGGACCGCCGTAGGTCGAATAGCGCTTGCCCGCGAGCGGCGCCGAGCCTTCGTCGATCGCGGTTTTCCAGTGCGCCATCCCGTCGGCGTCGACGTAATAGGTCTCGCTCGCATCGCCCGAATCGGTGAAGCCGCGGATATCGATCCTCGCAGGCGTGCCATCGGCACCGGTGACGATCGTCTGGTCGGTCTCGGTGATCCAGCCGCGCAGGTTCATCGACATCCGATAGGCCGCGGCGCCTTCGGCGGTCTGCCATGCCCAGATGTCGCCGTGCTGGCCCGACTGCGAGAAGATCACATAGTGCCGCGCATCCTCGGGCGCGACCAGCAGGTCTTCCTTCTTGACCGGTTCGGCCATGGCCGCGGTTGCCAGCGCGGTTGCCGCGGTGACGCACAGCAGGGTGGCGGTACAGAACTTGCGCATGGTGGATCCCCCTCGAAGATTGGCGGGAGATGATTGGCACCGCAACGGTCGGCGGGCAATCGGATTCGCCTTGCGGCGGTGCCTCAGCAACCCTGTGTCAGTATGCGGGCGATGGCGACGAATTCCTCGACCGTCATCGTCTCCGCGCGGCGCTGCGGATCGATCCCGATCGCCTCGAGCGCCGCGACCGCCCCGGGGACGCCCTTGAGGCTCTGGCGGAGCATCTTGCGGCGCTGGCCGAAGGCTGCCTCGGTCAGGCGCTCGAGCACGCGCGCCGAGACGCCCGTGGGCATTTCGCCGGGCTCGACATGGACGATCGCGCTCATCACCTTGGGCGGCGGGGTGAAAGCGCTGCGATGGACCTTCATGGCCAGCTTCGCCGCGCTACGCCACTGCGCGAGCACCGCGAGCCGGCCATAGGCCGAGCCGCCCGGCTGCGCGACGATCCGCTGGGCGACTTCCTGCTGGAACATCAGCGTCAGGCTGGTCCATTGCGGCGGCCACTCTTCTCCGCCGAGCCAGCGCACGAACAGAGCGGTGCCGACATTGTAGGGCAGGTTGGAGAGCACAGCGAAGGGCTCGCCGGCCATCAGCTCGGCATGGTCCAGCTTGAGCGCATCGCCCCCGACAACACGCAGCTGGCCGGGGAAGGTCTCGCCCAGTTCGGCGAGCGCGGGGAGGCAGCGCCGGTCCATCTCGATCGCGGTGACGCGCGCGCCGGCGCGCAGCAGCGCGCGGGTCAGCCCTCCCGGGCCGGGACCCACTTCGAGCACCGGCTTGCCCGCCAGATCGCCCGGTATCGCCGCGATGCGGTCGAGCAGCTGTTCGTCGAACAGGAAGTTCTGCCCCAGCGCCTTCGAGGCGCTGAGGCCGTGCCGGGCGATGACCTCGCGCAGGGGAGGAAGGTCAGCCATGCGCGGCCCTCCGCGCGGCGATCTCGCCCGCCATCCGCAGAGCCGCGATCATCGCTCCAGGATCGGCGATGCCCTTGCCGGCAATATCGAAGGCGGTGCCATGATCGGGGCTGGTGCGCACGATCGGCAGGCCGAGCGTGACGTTGACGCCTTCGTCGAAATCGAGCGCTTTCAACGGCACCAGCGCCTGGTCGTGATACATCGCCAGCGCCGCGTCGTAGGTCTGCCGCGCGCGCGAGGTGAACAGGGCGTCCGCTGGATGCGGTCCGGTGGCCGCGAGCCCCTCGGCGCGCAGGAGCTCGACCGCGGGTTCGATGATATCGCGTTCCTCCGACCCGAACTTGCCGCCCTCGCCGGCGTGGGGGTTGAGTCCGCAGATGGCGAGGCGCGGTTCGGCAATGCCGAAATCGGTCTTCAGCGCCTGTGCGACCACGCGCGCCTTGCTCGCGATCACGTCGGTATCGAGCAGTCCGGGCACGTCGGCCAGCGCGCAATGGACCGTCACCGGGACTGCGCGCAGACTGGGCCCGGCGAGCATCATCACCGCTGCATCCTCGGGCACGCCGCAGGCTATGGCGAGGAATTCGGTCTGGCCGGGAAATTCGAAGCCGACCTTGGCAAGCTGCGACTTGGCCACCGGCGCGGTCACCACGCCCGAGGCCTTGCCCAGCAGTGCCATCCTCGTCGCCTCGGCGAGCGAGCCCAATGCCAGCGCGGCGCCTTCCTCGTCGGGCTCGCCCGGACGGTAGGTGCAGTCTTCAGCCCCGAGAACGGGCAGGCCACGATCGAAAGCCTCGATGGCCCCGCGGCTGTCGCCAATCCGGACGATCGGGGAGTCGATGCCGAGCAAGTCCGCAGCGGCTTCGAGAACGCCGGCGCCGCCCACCACGAAGAAGGGCGCGAGCCCCGTTTCGCGGCGCCGCGCCCAGCTTTCTACGATGATCTCCGGCCCGATCCCCGCCGGATCGCCCAGCGAAACGGCGAGGGGCGGGCGCATTGGCGTCAGTTGTACTCGATGAAGGCGTCGTTGCGCAGGTCGCGCAGGTAACGCTGGGCGCGCTTTTCGATGCGCTCGTCCTCGAGCTGGCTCATGATCTGGTCGAAATTGGGCCCCGCGGCGACCTTGGGGTCGTCGCGGCCGCACAGCATCAGCACGCGCACGCCTTCTTCGAACGAACCGAAGGGCGGGGTCGACTGGCCGACCTGGAGCTGGAGGATGATGTTCTGCAGCGCTTCGGGCAGCGACCGCACGCGAATCTGGTCGTTAGTCACCACATTCGCGCCGAGCCGGGCGGCGACATTTTCCGCATCGCCGCAGCCGCGCATCGATTCGACACCTGCGGTGAAGGCGGCCACGCGCTGCTGCGCTGCTTCCTGCGACATTCCCGGTTCGAAATTGATCTGGATCTGCTTGAGACTCAGCAACGCGTCGCGCGGATCGGCCATCAGGACCTGGCGCTTGTCGATCAGGTAGAGGATCGAGAAACCGCCGGCGATGCGGACCGGGCCGACCAGCTGGCCGGGGCTCATCTCGCGCGCGACCGCTTCAAGCTGCGCGTTCTTGAGCTGCGGCAGCTGGATCCAGCCGAGGTCGCCGCCGACCGCCGCGGTCGAGGCCTGCGAGAACTGGCGCGCATAGGCGACGAAGCTGCCGCCCTGGCGCAGCTGTTCGACGATCTTGTTGGCATTGGCCTCGACCGCCGCCTCGGTCTCCGGGGTCGCCGAAAGGAAGATTTCACCGAGCCGGTATTCCTCGGTTCCGCGATCCGCCTCGAGCCGTGCGATCATCTCGTTGACCTCTTCGGCAGAGACGTTGACGAAGGGCGCGATGTTGCGACGGAGCAGGCGGTTCCATGCGAGTTCGCCGGTAATCTGGCGCTTGAGCGCCTCGGGGGAGGACCCGACCGAACGCAGGTACTCGTCCATCTTGCCGGGGTCCTGCCCGAAGTTCTGCGCCGCGACGCGCGCGTAAGTCTGGTCGACTTCGTCCCGCGAAATGTCGAGCTCCTGCGCGATCGCCGCCTGGATCTGCAGCGTCTCGTCGATCAGATTGCGCAGCACCTGCATGCGCACGCGGACCATTTCTTCCTCGCTCACCGGGCGCTGATTGGCCGCCAGCAGCAGCGCGACGCGCTGGTTGATGTCGGTTTCGGTGATCACGAAACCATTCACCACCGCGGTGGCTACACGTCGGTTGGGATCGGACTCCTTGAGCATGCTGAGATCGCTCGGCAGGCCGAGCAGGTCGCCCTGATCGATGGCTTGCTGCGCCTGTCCGGCGACGGGTGCGGCGGCAAGGCCGGCTGCGGCGGCTATCGAAAGCAGTCGGGAAATCGTCTTTGCAGTCACGTGTCGAACCTGTGTTGCGGCATCGCATGAATGCCCGGAAATGCCACAGCCCTTGCGGCCTCGCGGCTTAACCGAAGCTGATATCGCGCGCCGGATAGCGTGTTTGGGCCGAGGTGCCAATAAGCGCGGCCTAGCGGAAACCCAGATTTCTCAAGCTGAAATAGACCTGGAAGGTATCGCCGCGCTCCGCATCACCCGCGGTAATGTAGTCGCGCCGCCAGGTCAGGCCGAGTTCGAGGCAGTCGTCCTGATAGGCGACGCCGAGCCGCGTGCGGATCGGATCGAACCCGTCCGACATCAGCGTCGGGTCCTCGTTGCGGTCGGTCAGGTTGAAGACGCCCGAGCCGAATATCGACCAGTAGTTGGCGAAGGCCACGCGCACCGCCCCGCGCAATTCCTCGCGGTCCTGCAAGTCTTCGACCTGGGTGATGTCGCGGTTGAGGCGGACATAGCCGAGTTCGGCATAGGTCTTGTTGGAGCCGACCGTCGCATCGACCTCGTTGCGGCGGATCGCGAGATTGTCCTTGTCGAGCCGGAAGCGGTGAGTCAGCCGCAGGAAGTTCTTGTAGCGGACCTCGGTCCGGCCGACGAAATCGGAAAAGCGCTCGGACAGGCCGGTGCCGACCGGGAAGATGTCGCGATCGCTGTCGAGCCGGTAGGATTGGCCGACATTGGTCTTGATCTCCCAGTCGGGAATGCGCAGCGACCAGTCGAAGCCGTAGGTGACGCGCGCGCCGTCCTCGACCCGGTCGTATCCGGGGAAGCGATTGAGCGCGAAGAGGTTCGAATCCTCGAGGTCGATCGCCCGCGCGTCCTCGTTGGGGATCGCGAGGTTCTTGATCGGCGGCGTCGCGACGAGCTGGACGCGCGGCGTCCAGACAACCGTGCCGCCCAGCGCATTGCCGACGAAGGGCCACTGCACGTCGATCGCGCCGAGCGCGACGCCGCGGAATTCCCAACCCGGATTGCCGCGATAGCTGGCGGTGGCGGTGAGAAGGTTCTCGTCCGAATGGTAGACGTCGCCGCGCAGCATGCCGGTCAGCGTCACCACCTGGCCGAGCCCTGTCACACGGCTTAGGTCCCATTGTGCCCGGGCAAAGGCGCGCTGCGTGTCCTGCCCGTCCTTGCGCGTGATCGACAGCGTATTGCCCTGCAGCTCGATCTGTCCGCCGAGGACCGGAGTGTCGGGGCGCCAGCGCGCGTCGAACACAGGAAGGGCGACCGGTACTTCGCCCTGCGGCTGGTTGAGCCGGAGCGTCTGCGTCGCCCAGCCGGCAAGCGAGACATAGGTGTTCTTGCCGATGCGCTCGAGTTCCACCGTCGAGCGCAACCGGTCGTCGCGGCTGATGTCGTAACGTCGCAGGAAGGTGCGATCGGTCGACCGACGGATCGATCCGGTCAGGCTCCAGTCGGGCGAGAGCTGGAACCTGCCGTTGGCGAATACATAGCCGCGGAATTCCTCCGCGCTATCGGCAGTGCCGGTGAGCGTGGAGATGCGCTGCGAATGCGTCGCATAGCCGGTGATCTGATAGGCGCCGCTCTCGGTCAGATGGCGCCACTGCGCGGCGACCATCGGCGCCGCATCGGTATAGACATGCGTGGTCAGCGTCAGGTCGCGGTTGTCGGCGAAGCGGATGTAGTAGCTGCCCGAGACCTCGACGCCGTTGCTTTCGGAGAAGCGCAGGTCGGGGACGAGGAAGCCCGAGACGGCGCCGCCATCGGTGCGCACCGTGAGGCCGGGCAGCGGCAGGATGCGAGCGCCGAACAGCTCGAGATAGGCGCCGGTGAACTTGATCCGCTGGAGTTCTGGACTGTAGACCACGCGCTCGGCGGTGATGCGCCAGCTCGGCTCGCGCGGACAGCCGTCCGGATCGACCACCTCGCAGCCGCTGTAGGCGGCATTTTCGAGAGCAACCGTCCCGTCGTTTTCGCGCACGCCCTTCCTCGCCGCCAGCCGTCCGCCCTGGCGCAGCGCCAGCAGGAGGTTATCCATTGCCCCGGCCTCGAACTTGTCCGTGAGCTCGACGCGCTCCGAAAACAGCTGGTTGCCGTTCTCGTCGACGAAGCGGACCCGGCCCTCGGCGACGATTTCGCCGGTTCCCTCGTTCCAGCTCACCGTATCGGCACGCAGCGAACGGTCGCCGCTACGCAGCACCACATTGCCCCGGGCGGTGACGATATCGCTTTCGGACCGGTATTCGAGGATATCGGCCTCGAAGTCGATTTCGCGATTGCCCTCGGCGTTGACCCCGTCGTCTCCGGTGGGCGGAGGCGGCGCATCGAGCCCGGCATTGGGCTCGGGAATGCCCAGCAGTTCGTCGACATCCTCTGCGGTATCGACGGTCACGGGTTCTGCGTCGGGCTGCGGATCGCCCGGCTGCCCGCTGGGATCGACCACCGTTCCGACGTCATCGGCCGCAGATTGTGCGGCCAGCGGCGCAGCGGCAAACAATGCGAAGGCGGACGCCGTCAGGGTAAGGGCGTGAAGGACCTCCCGACTGGCGGGCGGAGCACGATCGGCTGGCGGGAGCATGGCTTGCCTATCGCACCGGCCACGCCTAATCGCAATCGCCATCCTCGCAGGAAGCGTGCGAGCCACGCCTTCCCTTCCAGAAATCGATTCCGGAGTATCCATGCACATTCAGTTCAGCCAGTCCCGCCCGCAGGATGCGCGCCTTGTTGCGCAAGTCACCGACAAGGGCAAGGTTCCCGCTGGCCTCGAAAAACCGCTGGTCGAGGGAATGGAGGCAGCGCGCTTCAAGGGCGCTGCCGGGCAGGTTTTCGAAGGCTTTGCCGAACGTGACGGGCAGGTGCTCCGCCTCGCCGTCGCCGGCCTCGGAGACAAGAACGACGAGGCGCGTCTCGCCAATTGCGAAAAGGCCGGGGCCGCGCTCGCGGCCAAGTATCAGGCGAGCGGCGAGACCGATCTGGTGCTCGACCTGTCCGCCGGCGGACTTTCGGCCGAAGGGGCGGCCTATGTCCTGCTCGGCCTGCGTCTGCGCAACTGGCGCTACGACCGCTACCGCACCAAGATGAAGGACGAGCAGAAGGTGACGCTCGCCACGATCACCGTGCTCGGCGCGCCCGACGGTGCCGAGGCGGCATGGGCCGACACGGCGCATGTCGCGACCGGCGTCGAATTCACCCGCGAACTGGTCACCGAACCGGCCAATATCCTCTATCCCGAGAGCTTCGTCGCGCGCTGCCAGGAACGCTTCGCCGGCACCGGGGCCGAGCTTATCGTGCTCGATGAGGCGCGGATGGAGAAGCTCGGCATGGGCTCGCTGCTCGGCGTCGGGCTCGGTTCGGACAGGGAATCGCGCATCCTCGCGATCCGCTGGGATGGCGGTACGCCGGGCGAGGCGCCGACCGCGCTGGTGGGCAAGGGCGTGACCTTCGACACCGGCGGCATCTCGATCAAGCCCGGGCCCGGCATGGAAGACATGAAGTGGGACATGGGCGGCGCGGGCGCCGTTGCGGGTTCGATGCTGACGCTCGCCTCGCGCAAGGCCAAGGTGAATGTCGTCGGCGTGGTCGGCCTCGTCGAGAACATGCCCGACGGCAAGGCGCAGCGCCCCGGCGACGTGGTCACCAGCATGAGCGGCCAGACCATCGAAGTGCTCAACACCGACGCCGAAGGCCGGCTGGTGCTGGCCGATGCGCTGCACTGGACGCAGGTCGAATTCAAACCCGCGCGGATCGTCGATTTCGCCACGCTGACCGGTGCGATGATCGTCGCGCTGGGCAATGAATATGCCGGCGTCTTCTCGAATGACGACCAGCTTTCGAAGGACCTTCACGAGGCGGGCGAAGCCACCGGCGACCGCAACTGGCGCATGCCGATCGGCCCGGCTTACGACAAGCTGATCGACTCGCCGATCGCCGACATGAAGAACATCGGCGGCAAGGGTGCAGGCTCGATCACCGCGGCACAGTTCCTCCAGCGCTTCATCGTCGACGGCACGCCCTGGGCGCATGTCGACATCGCCGGCACGGTCTGGGCGGACAAGCCGGGCCGTACCTGGGGCAAGGGCGCGACCGGTTACGGCGTGCGCCTGGTCGACCGCTTCGTGCGTGACACGCTGGAGAAATAAGGGGCGCCGGGTGAGCTCGTCCTCTCGCACCACCGCATCGGGACAGGAATGATGACCACCCGCGTCGACTTCTACCAGCTCAGCCGCGACCCGGTCGACGTCACCGTCGCCAAGCTCGCGCGCAAGGTCCTGCAGGCCGGCGAGCGGCTGCTGGTGGTGAGTGGCGATCCGGGCCAGCGCGACCATCTGGCGAAGACCCTGTGGGAGCAGGGCGGGGCGGCCTTTCTCGCCAACGGGATGGCGGGCGGCCCGCACGAGACGCGCCAGCCGATCCTGCTCTCCGAGACCTGCGCTGCCCCGAACGAGGCGCGCATGGCGTTGATCGCCGATGGCGCCTGGCGCGAGGAGGCGCTCGGTTTCGACCGCGTGCTGCTGCTGTTCGATGCGGCGCAGCGCGACGCTGCCGCGAACCTCTGGCGCCGTTTCGCCAAGGACGACAGGGTCGACAACCGGATCCACAAGCAGGACGAGAGCGGTGCCTGGCGCGAAGGCGCGTGAGGGAACCTCCCGGCGGCTCGTGGGTCGATCTGGCATGCACCGCATGACCGAATTCACCCGGCTCGCCGCCTTCGCCACCGCAGCCGTCGCCCTCGCGGGATGCAGCGGTGAGGGTTCGCCCGTCACGCAGGAAAGCGCCGAGCCCGAAGATGCGCCGCGGGGTTCCTATGCCATCGACAGCGAAACGGGCGAAACCAGCGCACGCCACACCGATACCGACGGAACGACAACCACACTGCGTTCGGGCGAGAAGGTGCCCGTCGCATTGCCCGCGGGCTTTTCGCTTTATCCCGGCGCCACGGTGACCAACAACACGCGCGTCGAGCAGGCCGACGGCCTGCTGGTCCTGCTCAATTTCGAGAGCGCGGCCATGCCCGAGGACATCGCTCGCTTCTACCGCACGCAGGCTGAAGCTGCGGGGATCGAGGTCGGCACGTCGCTGCAGAGCGGGCCGATGACGATGATCGGCGGCGAGAGTGCCGACGGGACGAGCTTCTCCTTCACCGCCACTCGCAAGGGCGAGGTGACCCAGGCGCAATTGTCGGTCGGCCGCGGTCTCGAATGAATCTTGCCCGCGCGCGTGCGCGGCGCTAGGGGCGCGCGCGAGAAGCCTCTCCCCATAAAATCGTTACGCAAGGAACATCACCATGGCGGTTACCCGCACCTTTTCGATCATCAAGCCCGACGCCACGCGTCGCAACCTGACCGGCGCCGTCACCAAGATGCTTGAAGACGCCGGCCTGCGCGTCGTCGCTTCGAAGCGCATCCAGATGACCAAGGAACAGGCCGAAGGCTTCTACGCGGTCCACAAGGAACGCCCCTTCTTCGGCGAACTGGTCGACTTCATGATCTCGGGCCCGGTCGTCGTGCAGGTTCTCGAAGGCGAAGACGCGGTCAAGCGCAACCGCGACGTGATGGGCGCGACCAACCCGGCCGACGCCGCCGACGGCACGATCCGCAAGGCTTTCGCCGAATCGATCGAAGCCAATTCGGTCCATGGTTCGGACAGCGACGAGAATGCCAGGATCGAAATCGACTTCTTCTTCGACGAAGACGAAATCGTCGGCTGATTTCAGCATCATTCGATCATCGAGCGGGCGCGTTCCTTTGCCGGAACGCGCCCGTTTTCGTTCCTAGCTCGCACAGGTTTGTAAGATTGCCGTTAAGGGTCTAGCCTGAGCCCTTCGATTGGTATTGCCAAGGGTCGCGCCTCGGAGGGGAGGACACCATGGGACGGTATCTGGTCATGGCGACGTCGATCGCCATCTATTTCGCATTCTTCGGCGCGTTTCTTTACCTCGTCGGTTTCGTCGGCGGGTTCGCCATCATGCCGACGCATCTCGACAAGGGACTTGTGGCCAGCCCCGCCACGGCGGCGGTGGTCGATCTGGCGTTGATCGTCCTGTTCGGCATCCAGCATTCGGTCATGGCTCGACCCGGCTTCAAGGCCGGCTGGACGCGTGTGGTGTCGCCGGCGCTCGAACGCAGTATCTACTGTCTTGCAACCGTGATCGCCCTCGTCCTGCTGTTCGCATTCTGGCACCCCATCACAGGCGCTGTGTGGGCCGTCGAGAACCCCGTCGGGCGTGCGATCCTGTGGGGGCTGTTCGCTCTCGGTTGGGCAATCCTGTTCATCTCGACCTGGCTGCTCAACCATTTCGAACTGTTCGGCCTGCAGCAGGCCTGGCAAAATCTGCGCGGGACGCCGCCGGCAGACGCGAGGATGCGCACTCCGCTATTCTACAAGCTCGTACGACACCCGATCTACACGGGCTTCTTCATCGCCTTCTGGGCGACCCCCGAGATGACGTACGGCCACCTGCTCTTCGCCGTGGGCATGACGGTCTACATCATGATCGGAATTGCGCATGAGGAGCGCGATCTGCTCGATGCGTTTGGCGATGAGTATGCTGCCTATCGCGGCTCTGTGGGGGCCTTCATCCCGGGGATCGGCAAGAAGGCCTAGCCGTCGGCGAATTGCGCGATCTGGTTGCGGTGCGCGTGATGCGCGCCCGCCGCCGAACGGTCGTGCTCGGTGGCCATTGCGGCCATGGCCTCGGCGGTCAGTTCGATACCCAGTTCTGCGTAGGTACTGGTGATTTCGCCGCGCCAGTCCACGCCGAGGGAGGCGAAGTCTATCTCCGCCACCGGTCCGGCGAAGTGCGACAGCGCGGTTTCCAGTCGCGCCTCGCGCAGCGCCAGCTTGCGCGTCCACTCGGCCTTGATCGTGGCGAGGTCGATCGTGTCGCTCTGGAAGGCCATCTGGCTCGCGACCAGCGAGATGGAGCTCTCTAGAAGCTCCGTGCCGTCGCGCCGGGCAACCACCAGCCGCGAATCGGGAAACTGGTCCAGCAGCGCGGGCAGGTCCTCCGAAAACTGCGGGCACTTGAGCACGCGCGGCAGGGCGGCATTGTTCATCGTTGCGGCATCGGTGCGCAAGATGCGCGCGAATTCGGCATAGATCGGCGCTGCGTCGCGCTCCTCGCTCCAGGCGACGAAGCCGGGCACGTACCACTGCGCCTCGAAGGTCGCGGGCGAGAGCGCGCCGGCGAGCCAGCCGATCTCCTCGTCGATCCGCGTCGCTCCGAACGGGTGGAGTGTGTCGAGCCAGGGGTTGAAGCGCCGCGCGAGCGCGAGCGCCGCGCCGGCCTTGAGCGGGCGCAAGTCGGGGGTCGTGGGGACGGGAAAATGGCTGTTGCAGAAACGCGTGCCGCAATTGCGCGGATCGGCGGCGAGCAGGCGATGGATGCGCGTGGTACCCGCGCGCATCTGGCCGACCACGATGATCGGGGGGGCGATTGGGGTCTTCGCCAGCGCCGCATCGTCGCGCCAGACCCGGCCCAGCGCGTGGCGCTTGCGGATCGCCGAGGTGAGCTGGCCATAGGCCATTGTGTGGCCGAGGGCGTTCAGCCCGGCTTCTTCGCGCAGGCTGCGGCACAGGATTTCTAGCCGCTGGCGGAAATCCGCGACTTCTGCCGCGCTGCGGATCGAGCTCTCGTCCTCGCCCCCGAAGCCCCGGCTGCCCACCTGCCAAAGATAGTCGGGATCGAGCGGCGGCTTGGGCGTCACGCCCCTGTCCCACAGCGCCTGCACCGCGCGGTCCGCCCATTCCGCCGTGCGCGCCCTCGCTAGCGGGTGGGGGCGGAACCGGGTGGCCATCGCTTCAGAATTCGTCCGCCGCGTCGAGCAATTGGGTGAGCGTCTTCGGGGCGACCTGGCGCCAGCTGCGCTGGAGCCAGTCGGCGACATTGTCCCAATCGACGCCGGGGCGGTTGAGGATCACTCCGATCCACCCGCTCGCGCCGTAGTAGGCGGGCTTGTGATAGGCGTGCGGCTGCGCTTCGACGAGGCTCTCGAGCTCGTCCATGCTCCCGCATTTCGCCAGCAGCGAGACATGCGGCGTGCCGTGGTGCTGGTCGGCGAAATAGGCGAAGAACTTGCCCGACTTTTCGCTCCCCACCCGAAAGCCCGGCGATCCGTGGCTCTCGCGCTCATGCGTTTGCGGCAGGGAGAGCGCCAGCTCGCGTACGCGTTCGAGCAGCCATTGCGGATCGTTGCCGCGCGAGACGTAGTCCGACAGCACGCGAGGATAGAGCTGGTGTTCGGCCAAACGCACGCGGGTGGCGAGCGTATCGGGCGTGTCACCGGCCAGGATCGCGACCTCGACCTGGCCCAGCGCGGCACCCGCATCGAGATCCTCGGTCACCAGATGGACGGTCGCGCCCCCGTGGCTGTCGCCCGCTGCGATCGCGCGCGCGTGGGTGTCGAGGCCGGGATATTTGGGCAGCAGCGAAGGGTGGATATTGAGTATCCGGCCATCCCACCGTTCGACGAATTCGGGCGTCAGGATGCGCATGTAACCGGCGAGCGCGATGTACTGCGCGCCGGCATCCTTCGCGGCCCGTTCCATCGCTGCGTCGTGTTCGGCGCGCGCCATGCCCTTGTGCGACAGCGCGAAGGTGGCAACGCCTTCGGCTTGGGCCAGCGTCAGCGCCTCGGCTGCGGGATCGTTCGATGCAACGAGAACGATGTCATAGGCCGCATCGGGAAGGCGGCTGGCATAGAGCAGCGCGCCCATGTTGGTGCCCATGCCCGATGCGAAGACCGCGACCTTCGCCCTGCCGGACGCGTGTTCAGGCATTATGCGTCGCCGACCAGTCCTCGCGCGCCGCCCAGGTTCCGGCCGATCCGCGCACGGTGCAGCCCTTGGCGCCATCGACGATCCGGCCCACCGCCAGCACGGTCTCGCCAGCCTCTTCGAGCCGGGTGCGAACGATTTCGGCATTGGCCGGATCGACAGCCAGCACCATGCCGACGCCGCAGTTGAAGGTGCGCGCCATCTCCGCGGGCTCGATGTTGCCCTGCGCCTGGAGGAAGGCCATCAACCCTGGCTGCTCCCAGCCATCGGCATCGACTTCGGCATGCGCGCCCGCGGGCAGCACGCGCGGAATGTTTTCGAGCAACCCGCCGCCGGTGATATGCGCCAGCGCATCGACCAGCCCGTCGCGCACGACGGGAAGCAGGCTTTTCACATAGATGCGCGTCGGCTCGATCAGCGCGTCGATCAGCAGCCGGTCGCCGTCGAACAGCGCGGGGCGGTCGAGCTTCCAGCCCTTGTCCGATGCCAGCCGGCGGACGAGCGAATAGCCGTTCGAATGGACGCCCGAGCTGGCGAGGCCGAGCAGGACATGACCGGGCGCGACGCGTTCGCCGGTCAGCTGCTCGCCGCGCTCGACCGCGCCGACGCAGAACCCCGCTAGATCGTAGTCGCCCGCCGCATACATGCCCGGCATCTCGGCGGTCTCGCCGCCGATCAGCGCGCAGCCGGCCAGCTTGCAGCCGTCGGCGATGCCCGCGATCACGCGTTCGGCAACCCCGTTCTCGAGCTTGCCGGTGGCGAAATAGTCGAGAAAGAACAGCGGCTCGGCGCCCTGGACGATCAGATCGTTGACGCACATGGCGACGAGGTCGACGCCCACCGTGTCGTGGCGGTCGCTGTCGATCGCTAGCTTGAGCTTGGTGCCGACGCCGTCATTGCCTGCGACCAGCAGCGGATCCTTGTAGCCCGCCGCCTTGGGATCGAAGAAACCGCCGAATCCGCCGATCTCGCCATCGGCACCCGGGCGCATGGTCGCCTTGACCAGCGGACCGATCGCCTTGACCAGCGCATTGCCCGCTTCGATCGAAACGCCCGCCTGTTCGTAGGTATAGGAAGGCGCGGAATTGTGCGGTTTGTCACTCATGCCACCCGCCTTACGCTTTCGCGCTTGGATTTCCAGTTGCCTTTCGGCAAAAGGCGCCCTGTTTTCCCCATGAGCCATGCCATCTCCCTTCAGCCCGCCCTTCGTCGTCCCGCCTTGCTGGTGCTGGCGCTCGCCGTGCTCTGTGCACTCGGCGTCGCGGTCTGGGCGCAGGTCGGCGGCGAGCGCGGAATCGCCGCCGTGGCCTCGACCAGCGATATCCAGGTTTCGGGAGTCGAGGTCGACGTCAGTGCGGCCAGCGGGTCGGAAGCGCGCGCGAAGGCCTGGGTCGAGGCGCAGCGCAAGGCGTGGGAGACGCTCGACGGGCCCGAGCTGAGCGATTCGCAGATCGAGGGGCTGGTCTCGGCGATCGTGATCGAGCGCGAGCAGCTCGGCCCGAAGCGCTACATCGCCACGCTCGGCGTCGTCTTCGATCGCCAGCGCGCCTCGCGCTATCTCGGCAGCGAGAGCGAGGCGACACGTTCCGCACCGATGCTGCTCCTGCCGGTGACCGTCTCCGCCGGCACGCAGATGGTCTATGAGCAGCGCAATCCGTGGCAGCGCGCCTGGGCCGAATACCAGGCGGGGCAGAGTCGCATCGACTATGTCCGCCCGACCGGTTCGGGTGGCGATTCGCTGTTGCTGACATACGGCCAGACGGGCCGTCGCAGCCGCACCTGGTGGCGCAATGCGCTCGACCAGTTCGGCGCGGCCGACGTGCTCGTGCCGATCGCGCACCTCCGCTACACCTATCCCGGCGGCCCGATCGAGGGGAGCTTCACCGCGCGTTTCGGACCCGACAACGAATATCTCGACGGATTCGCCATGACCGCCGCCTCGCCCGCAGAGCTGCCCGCCATGCTCGAGCGCGCAGTGGTGCGCTTCGACCGGATCTTCGAACTTGCGCTCGCCGACGGCAAGCTACGGCCCGATCCGACGCTCAATATCGGCACGCCCGAACTCAGCCCGGCGCTCCAGCGCCTGCTCGAACTCGGCCGCGCGATGCGCGCCCGCGACCAGGCAGCTGTCGCCGCATCGCAGCCCACCGCCGAAAGCGGCGATGCGATCACCGCAGCGCCGATCCGCACGCCGCCGCCCGAAGGTTCGGTCGCGCTCTACACCGTGCAGGTCGCGACCCCCGATGCTGCGGCTTTCGACAGTGCGGTCAGCGCGGTCAGGGGCGCTCCGGGCGTGCGCAGTACGGGCGTGCGCAGCACGGCGATCGGCGGAACCTCGGTGATGACGGTGAGCTATTCCGGCTCGATCGGCCAACTGGCCGAGGCGCTGCGCGCGCGCGGCTTCAAGGTCAGCCAGGGCAGCAACGCGCTCGCCATCAGTCGCTGAAGCGCCGGCGATGAGCTCGCAGATCGCTCTACCTCTGATTCCGGCCACATCGGGACAGCCGGCGAGCATCATTCTCGGAACGGGCAACCGCGCGGTTGCTGAAGCATTGGCCGCGCCCGAAACCTGGCCCTTTCGCACCGCTATCCTCCACGGGCCGCCGCGCTCGGGCAAGTCGCTCTTCGCCCGTTGGTTCGCGAGCCGCCATGCCGGGGGCGTGATCGACGGTGTCGAATCGCTCGACGAGACCGAGGTATTCCATCGCTGGAACCGGGCGCAGGAGGACGGCTTCCCACTGCTGCTGGTGGTCGATGGCGAGAACTGGGAGATCGCGCTGCCCGACCTGCGCAGCCGGATGAGCGCCGCGCTGCAACTCGAGATCGGAGCCCCCGATGACTCCTTGGCGAGCGACCTCATGCTCTCCTACGCGGCGCAGCGCGGGCTGGCGCTGGGCGAGGGCGCACCGGCCTATCTCGTTCCGCGCATGGAGCGCAGCTATGCCGCTATCGAGAAAATCGTCGCCGAAATCGACCGGCTGAGCCTTGAACGGCAGGTCGCGCCAACCCTATCTGTATGGCGCGACGCACTGGAGGCGGTACAAGGGCCCGAGCAGGGCCGCTTGATTTAACCGCCCGCGAGTGGGAGAATAGTGCCAATGTTCGAACGGCTTGTCGCCTATCTCGACAGCGTGAAGGCACGCGATCCTGCGCCCCGCAGCCGCTGGGAAGTGCTTACCTACCCCGGCGTCTGGGCGCTGTTCTACCACCGCATCGCGCATTGGCTGTTCGAGGCGGAACTGTTCTTCCTCGCTCGGCTGGTCAATCACTGGAGCCGGATGGTGACCGCGATCGACATCCATCCGGGCGCGACGATCGGGAAGAACTTCTTCATCGATCACGGCTTCTCGGTGATCGGCGAAACCGCCGAGATCGGCGACAATGTGACGATCTACCAATGCGTCACGCTGGGTGGCACCAATCCCACCAACGGTAAGGCCGGCAAGCGCCATCCGACGATCGAGGACGAGGTCATCATCGGCTCGGGAGCGCAGGTCATCGGGCCGATCACCATCGGTCGCCGCGCGCGGATCGGGGCCAATGCAGTGGTGACCGACGACGTGCCCGAAGGCGCCACCATGATCGGCCTCAAGGCACGCAGCACGCTGGTGCCCGCCGAACAGTGGATCAAGGAATTCATCCCCTACGGCACCCCCTGCGACGACCCCTGCGCCCCGAGCCGAGACTGCGTCGAGAAGCTCGAGACCGAACTCAAGATGCTGCGCGCCGAGGTCGAGGCGCTGCGGTCCGACCGCGAACCCGCCCCGCGCAGTGGCACTGACGATTGATGAGCTTCCTCGGCGAGACCGTCATTGCCTTCCCCGGTCGCCAGCCGCTGCAGGTCGGGTTCAGTCGCGAGGAACTGACCCGTATCCTCGATCTTTACGGTCGAATGGTCGCCGCCGGCCAGTGGCGCGACTATGCGATGGATTTCACCAGGGACTTCGCGGCCTTTTCCGCATTCCGCCGCGCCGCCGAACGGCCGCAGGCGCGGATCGAGAAGCGGCCCGCCCTGCGCAACAGGCAGGGCATGTGGACGCTGTTCGGCGAGCACGGCCAGGTGCTCAAGCGCGGGCACGAATTGCCCGGCGTGATCGCTCCTATCGAGCGGCGCCTGCTCAAGACCGTCGGGGAATAGCGGCGCGGATCGGATTCACGCCGCACGGTAGAGAAACGCGGCGGTGATGATCGAGGGAAAGATGAAGCCCTTCAGGTAGGACAGCGGGTGCCGCCCGGCAGTGAAGTCGACGGGCAGGTTTCCCCAATGCGCCCAGTATTGCGTTGCGACCAGCCCGGCGATGCTGATCCACATCGCTGGAAGCGCCTCTCGCTTGCCTGCGACGACCAGGATCAGGCTGACCATGATCGCCAGCCGCAGGACGCCCTGGATCGCATTGTATCGGGCATCGCTGCTGAGGCCTTGCCCGCGAAAGAGGTCCACGAGCATCGTCGCATGATAGAAGATCAGCAGTCCCGCCAGCAGCAGGATGATGGCCTTCAGGACCAAGCGAAGCGGTTCTGCGTGCGATATTGACTCGAACATCGGCCTATCCTCCCGCCGTTACAGCGGGAAGATAGGCCTAGTGTATTAGTCCGTCAATACAGTGCGATTTAGCCGCGAGCGCTGCTCGGGCCGGTTCCGGTGACCTTCTGCATCGCGGTCAGGATCGCGCCCGACTGCTCGCTGCCCGACTGAGGAGCCTTGAGGTTCGAGAATTCGCTGATCTTGTCCCAGTTGGCGGCGAAGCCTTCTACCGTGCGGTCTTCGTCCTTCAGCCAGACCGCGTCGTTCATCACGGTCCAGGCCGAGTGGAAGCCGCCCGCGCCCGCGCCGACGATGGCGTTGGTCGGGGCATCCTCGCTGACGAGGAAGAGTGCGGCCGGGACCACGTTGACCGGGTCGAACAGTTTGAAGGCCTCTTCGGGGAAGAGGTCTTCGGTCATGCGCGTGCCCGCTACCGGGCTGATCGTGTTGACCTTGATGTTGTACTTCGCGCCCTCGAGCTGGAGCGTCTTGGTCAGGCCGGCAAGGCCGAGCTTGGCCGCGCCGTAGTTCGCCTGGCCGAAATTGCCGAACAGGCCGGTCGAGGAAGCGGTCATGAGGATGCGGCCATAGGCCTGCTCGCGCATGGTTTCCCACACTGCCTTGGTGACGTTGGCCGAGCCGTTGAGGTGGACGTCGACGACGAATTCGAAGTCGTCCATCGTCATCTTGGCGAAGGTCTTGTCGCGCAGCACGCCGGCATTGTTGATCACGATGTGGACGCCGCCCCACTTCTGCTTGGCGTCGGCGACCATCTTTTCCATCTGCTCGAATTCGGTGACCGAGCCGCCGTTCGACACGGCTTCGCCGCCGGCCTTCTCGATCTCCTCGACCACCTGCAGGGCCATGTCCGAATGGCCGGTGCCGTCGCGTGCACCGCCGAGGTCGTTGACCACGACCTTGGCGCCGCGGCGCGCGAGTTCGAGCGCGTATTCGCGGCCCAGACCGCCGCCGGCGCCGGTGACGATGGCTACCTTGTCCTTGAAGTCGATGCTCATGGGGCTGCTCCTGCTTTATCGTTTACGTAAAGGTCAATTGCGCGGCTGGGTGGCACGTTCCCTTCGCACTTGCAACAGGTGGGATGGCGTGCCGCCATTCCGTAGCGGCGGGCCGTTCAGCCGAGCTTGGCGAGCGCCGGGATCAATTCGGCGAGCGAATCGATCTCCGCATCGGCGCCCAGTTCCCCGCGCGGCTTGTCGCAATAGCCGTAGCGCGCACCGATCACCGGGACCTCCGCCGCGCGTGCCGCCCTGACGTCATAGGAGCTGTCGCCGACGAAGGCGAGGCGTCCGCCGCCGCCGCGCCTGATCGCTTCGAAGATCGGGTCCGGCGCAGGCTTGGCGCGGCCCTTGCCCATGGTGTCGCCGCCGATGATGGCAACGAAGTGATCGGCTAGGCCCAGCGTGGCGAGGATCTGCCGGGCGAAGCTTTCGAACTTGTTGGTCACCACCGCCAGCGCGATACCGAGCCCGTCGAGTTCGGCCAGAACCTCCGCCGCATGCGGATAGGGGCGTGTGTGGACCGCATTGTTCTCCGAGTAATAGGCGAGCATCTGCTTGTAGAGCCTGCGGAATTCTTCCTCCGGCATGCCGCCCTGCTGGTCCACCGCCTGCTGCAGCATGATCTTCGCCCCGCCGCCGATCAGGTCGCTCGCATGGTCCGCCGGCACCGGGTCGAAGCCGCCGATCCCGAGCGCGTGGTTGACCGCGGCGCCGAGGTCGCGGTGCGTTTCGAGCAGCGTGCCGTCGAGATCGAAGCCGATGATGGCGAAGGGCAGGTCGGTCATGCGCGGTCGGTGCAGGATGCGCCTTCAAACTGCAAGCGAATGGTGGCAAGGCGCTTTGCCATGAGCACACACCGCGAATTCGCCGCCGTCATCCTCGCCGCCGGCAAGGGTACCCGCCTCAAGAGCGGGCTGCACAAGGTCCTCCACAATATCGCCGGGCGGCCGATCATCGAGCATCTGATGGCCTCGGTTGCGGCGCTCGCGCCCAGCCGCACGATCGTCATCGTCGGCGACGAGCGCAAGCAGGTCGAGGACCAGGTCAGCGACCGCGCCGAATGCGTGGTGCAGGAACCGCAGCTCGGCACCGGCCACGCGGTGGCGCAGGCCAAGGCCGCGCTGGCGGGCTTCGCCGGCGACGTGCTGATGCTGCTCGGCGATGCGCCCTTCATCAAGCCCGAGACGATGCAGCAGATGCTCGACCGGCTGCGTTCGCCCGATGCGCCCGCGGTGGTGGTGCTCGGTTTCGAACCCGACGACCCGCTGCAGTACGGCCGTGTCATCACCCATGCCGACAGCACGATCGAGAAGATGGTCGAGTTCAAGGATGCCAACGAAGCCGAACGCGCCTGCCGGCTGTGCAATTCGGGCCTGATGGCGGCGCGCGCGGAAGATCTCTTCGACCTGCTCGACCGACTCGACAACGACAATGTGCAGGGCGAATACTACCTGCCCGACATCGTCAACATCGCGGTCAAGGACGGGCGCACCTGCGCCGCGGTGACCACCGACCGGCCCGACGAGGTCGCCGGGATCAACAGCCGCCGCGAACTGGCGCAGGCCGAGGCGCAATGGCAGGAGTTGAAGCGCACCGAAGCGATGGAAAACGGCGTCACGCTCAAGGCTCCCGAAACGGTGTTCTTCAGCTGGGACACCGAGCTCGCCGCCGACGTGACGGTCGAACCCAACGTGGTCTTCGGCCCCGGCGTGACCGTGGCCGCTGGCGCGCGCATCCGCGCCTTCAGCCATCTCGAAGGCGCCAGCGTGGGCGAGGACTGCTCGGTCGGGCCCTATGCCCGACTGCGCCCCGGCGCGGTGATGGAGAAGGGCGCCTTCGTCGGCAATTTCGTCGAGATGAAGAAGGCGACCTTGGGCGAGGGCGCCAAGGCCAGCCACCTGACCTATCTCGGCGATGCCGAGGTCGGTGCGGGCGCCAATATCGGCGCGGGCACGATCACCTGCAATTACGACGGCTATTTCAAGTACAAGACCGTGATCGGCGAGCGCGCCTTCATCGGTTCGAACAGCGCGCTGATCGCCCCGGTGCGGATCGGCGCCGATGCGATCGTGGCGGCGGGCAGCGCGGTCAGTCGCGATGTCGGCGACGGGGACCTGCGCATGGTGCGCGGCGAACAGGTGGTCAAACCCGGCTGGGCCGACCGCTTCCACGACGCGATGAAAAAGAAGAAGGCTGCGGAGAAGAAGGGCTGATCGATCCGCGGTCCTTACGTGACGACGCGGGCGCCGTGGCAATGCCAAGCCAATGAACGACGATCGCACCTGCTGGCTGTGCGAGCGTCCGCTGGGGCGCAGGGTCCAGCAGCATCACCCCGTGCCCAAGGCCAAGAAGGGGCGCGAGACGGTGCCGGTCCACCCGATCTGCCACCGCGCGATCCATGCCAATTTCACCAATGCGCAGCTGCTGCGGATCGGCGCCGACCGCGCGGCGCTGATCGAGGAGGGAGCCCTGGCGCGGTTCGTGGAATGGGTGGCCGACAAGCCCCCCGATTTCCACGCCCCGACGCGCAGGCCGCGCTGATCAGTCGGCCAGCCGCTGGAGCAGGTAGACCATCTGCAGCGCCTGAATCTTGGCGCGCTGTTCGTTGTCGACCCCGCCCGAATGGCCGCCCGTGGTGTCCTCGAAGTAGAAATAGTCCTGCCCCAGTTCCTTGACCCGCGCGGCGCCCTTGCGCGCATGGGCGGGATGGGTGCGGTCGTCGGCGGTCGAGGCCCAGAAGAAGGGCGCGGGATAGTCCTTGCCCTCGAGCAGCTTCTGATAGGGCGAATAGGGTTCGATCCAGGCGCGCTGTTCGGGGATGCGCGGATCGCCATATTCGCCGACCCACGAGGCGCCGCGGCCGATCAGCGGATAGCGCAGCATGTCGAACAGCGGGATCTGGACGATCGCGCCGTTGAACAGCTCGGGACGCTGGGTGAAGGCGGTGCCGACCAGCAACCCGCCCTGCGATCCGCCCTGGATGCCGAGATGGTCGGGGCTGGTGATGCCGCGCGCGATGGCGTCTTCGGCAATGGCGATGAAATCGTCCCAGGTGCGCTGCTTGTGCTCGCGAATGGCGCTCTGGTGCCAGCCCGGGCCGAACTCACCGCCGCCGCGCATGTTGCCGAGGATGTAGGCGCCGCCGCGCTCGAGCCAGATCTTGCCGATCGAGCCGAGGTAGGAGGGCAGGCGCGGGACCTGGAAGCCGCCATAGCCGGTGAGCAGCGTCGGGTTGGTGCCGTCCATCGCCATGCCCTTGGGCTTGACGAGGAAATAGGGGATCTTGGTCCCGTCGGCACTGGTCGCCTCGAACTGCTCGACCGCCATGCCCGCCGCATCGAAATAGCTCGGCGAGGTCTTGATGACCTCGGGCGCGGCGCTGCCGTCCGAATAATAGAGCGTCGAGGGCGTGAGGAAATCGGTGACCGAATACATGACCTCGTCCGAGAAGTCCGAGGCTGCCTGCACGCCGACGGTGGCATTGTCGGGCAGCGCGATCTCGCTCGAGACCCATTCGCCATCGACATGGTCGAACTTGAGCACCCGCCCGCGGACATTGTCGAGCAGGCTGACATAAAGGCTCTCGGCGGTATTGGAGGCACCCTGCTTGGTCTGCTTGTCTTCGGGCGCCCAGACGAGCGTCTTTGGGGCCCCGTTGGGATCGGCCTTGAACGCCTCGAGATCGACCGAGACCAGCGCGTCGGCGGGGAAAGTCTGGCCCTGCACCTCCCAGTCGACATCGGTCGAGAACAGCAGCTGGCCGTCGATCAGCCCGTAGGGCGAGGCCTTGAGCGGCATGTCGAGACGAACCCACTCGCCGTCCTTCTGCCAATAATATTCTGTCTCGTGGAAGCTCGTCGCGCGGAAGGCGTAGGTGCTGTGGACCGCGCCCGTGTGGTCGCGCAGCAGCGCCGCCGACGACCACACGTCGGCTTCCTCGCCGCGCCAGATTTCCTCGGCATCGTCAATCGGCGTACCGCGCTTCCAGATCCGCGTGGTGCGCGGATACTGGCTCTCGGTCAGCGTGCCGTCGCCGAAGTCGCGGCTCACCAGCATGGTGTCGGCGTCGATCCACTCGATCCCGCCCTGGCTCTTGTGATCGAGCACGAAGCCGTTCTCGACGAAGCTCCTGGTCGCCATGTCGAATTCGCGCAGCACGGTGGCGTCCTCGCCCCCGTCGCTCAGCGCGATCATGCACAGCCGTTCCTCGGGCGGCAGGCAATCATAGCCCTTGTAAACCCATTCGCGCCCTTCCGCTTCGGCCAGCGCGTCGACATCGAGCACCGTCTCCCACTGGGGATCCTCGCTGCGATAGCTTGCTAGAGTGGTCCGCCGCAGCAGCCCGCGCGGGTTCGCCTTGTCCTGCCAGAAATTGTACAGCCCGTCGGGGCGGATCGAGACATAGGGAATGCGATCCTCGCTGTCGTAGATCGCCAGCGCCTCGCCCTTGATCGTCTCGAAGCGCGGATCGCCCGCGAGCAGCCCCATGGTCCGCTCGTTTTCAGCGCGGACCCAGTCGAGCGCCTTGTCGCTGCGCGCCTCCTCGAGCCAGATGTAGTTGTCTTCCGCGGGGCCGGGCAGGCCGTCCTGCGCGGTGGCGGGCGTTGCATGTGCGAGCGTCATGGCAGCGGCAATGGCCAGCGCGGATACGAGTTTCAAGGGCATCTCTCCGGAAGAATTCGCAACAGAGCCAGCTTGGCGGGGCGAGGACGCGATGACAACCGCGTCCCGCTCACTCGACGCGCTGCCATGCCCGGATATTTCGCTCGTGCAGTCTCGTCTGTGCGAGCGGCCGGTAATGCGCCGCGATTTCCTGTGTCACGAGCCGCTGCGCGCGCGGGTTCTGCGGCGTCAGTGCGGTGTCGGCGGTGACGATCACCGGCGGGCGCGCGGCGAGAATCCGGGCGATCTCGGCCTCCTGTTTGACGCCGAGCGAATCGCGTTCGAGTGCATTGTTGAGGTGATCGGGATAGATGAAGCGCGTCGGCAGGCAGCTGCCCGTCATCCGGTAGAGCGCGGTCGGGCCGTCGAAGATCCACAGGCAATGCCGCGCATCGACATGCGGCGCGATGGCAGAGGCGAGCCGCGCGATCGTCGCGCGCTGCACTTGCGACTGCGCATATTGTCGCGGGAGGAACAGGATCGTCGCCGCCCCGGCAAGAACCAGAACCAGCGGCACGAAGCGCGCCGGTCCCCTGCGGTCGATGAGGGGCAGCGCGAACAGCACCAGGCTCGGCACCAGCGCAGCGTAGTAATAGCGATAGACCGTGGCGGGGAGATAGACCGTCGCCGCAGAGGCGAGCAGCCAAAGCATGATGAAGCCATAGGTCCGCCGATCGCGTGGCGGGCTCATCCGCGCGGCGGCGTAGGCACCGAGCAGGAGAAGCACCGCCAGCGGGAGCAGGAACACGCGCTGGTCGGGACTGAAGCGGCCCACCCGGGCGGGGAGCCGGTCGAAGAAGGAGGTGAAATTGGCGAAGACGAAGGCATCCCACTCGCCGATCGCGGCGTAGCAGGCGCCGACCGCTGCGGTCGGCAGCAGACCCAGCACCGCGAAAGCAAAGGCAAGGTGCAGGAGCCGCGACGTATCCGCGCCCTGCTGGCGCTGCCCCCACAGCGCCCACAGGCCGAAGAACAGGCACTGCGGCAGGACGGTGTATTTGACCTGCAGCGCGAGCCCGCCAAGCAGCATCGCCGCGAGCGCGCGCCGGATGGCATGCGGATGCGCAGGATCGCGCACCAGCAGCGCCATCGCCAGCATCAGCGGCACGTGGAACGCCTCGGTCTGGCCCGAATGGCTGCCATAGGTCGACATCAGCATGACGTAGAGCAGGCCTGCGCCCGTCGCGGTGATCCGGTCGACGAGCCAGCGGGCTAGGGCATAGGTCATCGCCGCGCCGGCTAGCGTGAACAGGCCGGCGAGGAGCTGGTAGGCGGCCGGACCGGGACCGCCCACGGCATGCGCCAAGGCGAAGAGCGCGAAGAGGCCGAAGGGCTTGCGATCCCACAGATCGACGAAGGGCAGCTGACCATGGAGCATGGCATTGCCGATCAGCGAGTAGAGCTGTTCGTCTATGTCAGCATTGGCATCGCCGATCCATGGCGCACGCACCACCAGCACCGCGAGCAGAATCACTGCGAGCGCGGCGAGGTCCCGCCGCCACGCCCCTCCGCTTGAAATTGCCGGCCCCGTCATCGAAGGGAGGTCTAGCGGCAGAGTTGGTCGAAGCCTAGCCAGAGGAGGACGGGCGCGTATCAATCGCCGCGCTGGGAAGGGGGAGGGCGCGGCATGCGAAGATGGATCAACACTATCGGCTGGTCGATCGTGACAACCGCCGGCCTGCTGCTGGGTTTCTCGGCATGGGTTATCGCGCCCTTCGGGCCGGGGTTCTTCGATGTGCTGACCACCACCGAGACGCTGGTGCGCGCGCCCTTCGCCAAGTCGCTGGTCATCGGCGACAGCCGGGTCCAGTTCGCCGAGGCACCCGAAGGCGTGGTCTTCGCCGGTTTCGGCGGGGCGACCAGCCAGCACCTGGAACGGCTGACGCGCATCGTCTGTCCGATCGCGAAAGGGCGGGTGACGATCGCGCTCGGCGTCAACGATGCCAAGCGGCGCGGCCTCGATCTTGCGGCCACGGGCGAGGCCTTCGAGGCGATCGCCCGCAATTGCGCGCGCCGCGAGTTGCGACTGGCGCAGGCCTGGCCGGTCGAAAGCAGTGTCGAACCCTCCGGCGCGGACTACGATTCCGCTGCGATCGAGGCGATCAATCGGCACCTCGCCGAGCTCGCGCGGCGGCACCAGGCGGACCTGCTGGGGGTGCCGCCATTGGCACCCGGCTTCACCTATGACGGGGTCCATTTCGTCGCGCCGGTTTCGCGCAACTACGCCGACTGGCTCGCCTCCGCGGAGGCGGAAACGCGCGATTAACCGGTTTCCAACCTCGCTGCGCTACGAAGCACGACATGGAGCGCGCGCCTTTCGTCACACCGGCCATGTCGATCCTGCTCGACGCCGTACGCGGCGGGGCGGCGATCGTGGTGCTGCTCGGACACATGGTCCAGACGGGAATCTATACCGGTCCCTATCCCTTCGGTCCGCTGGCGCAGCATAATGCGGTGGTCGTCTTCTTCGTCCTGTCCGGATTGGTGATCGCGCATTCGGTCGCAGATCACAGAGGGACGCTGCGCGACTACGCCATTGCGCGCGCGACGCGGATTCTGCCGGTATCGCTGTTCGCGCTGGGCTTCGGAACGGCGATCTACGCGATCGTCACTGCGTTCGATCTAGAACCGGCGCTCCAGCTCGCGCCCTATGACCGGCTCTCGCCGGCAACGGTGCTGCTGCCTGCCGCCTTCCTCAGCGAGAGCTGGCAGGGCGTGGGGCCGGTGTGGAATCCGCCCTATTGGTCGCTCGCCTACGAGGTGTGGTTCTATGCGCTGTTCGGCGCCGCCTATTGGCTCGAGGGTCGCCGCCGCGTGGCCTGGCTCGCCGTGCTCGGGCTTGTCGCCGGCTGGCGTATCCTGCTGATGCTGCCGATCTGGCTGATGGGCGCGGCGCTGGCGCGTTATGCCGGCGACTGGCAGCCGACCCGCACCAAGGCGTTGCAGCTGGCGCTGGCTGGGGTGATCGCGCTGTTCGTTGCCAGCGATCTCGGCCACGTGGCATCGCTCGCGATGTATGTCGTGCATGCGCAGGTCGACTACCCGCTCAAGAACTCCAACTACTTCCTCACCGACTACCTCTTCGGGGCAGGTATCGCGCTGCTGTTCGTGGCGGCACGGCCCTTTGCCGAGGCGGGTCATGCGCGGCTGCATGCGCAGCGCGGCCCCATCCGCTGGCTCGCGGGCTTTTCCTTCTCGCTCTATATCCTCCATTGGCCGATGCTCTCGGTGCTCTCCGCCTGCGGGATAGGGGCGGGCGACAACCCTTTCGGCTTCGCCGCTCTGGCAGCGGGGATCGTCGGCCTGTGCGCCGCGATCGCGCGGATCACCGAATACCGCAGTCGCGATCTGCGCCGCTGGGTGACCGCGCGGCTCGCACGGCGCAGCCAACCGCTGCCCGCCTGAATCGAAAAGGGCGACCCCGCGGGGCCGCCCTTCGAATGTCCGGTGGGTCGGAAGCAATCAGCCTTCGACGTGCTCGGCGAGGACCGTCAGCCCGTTTTCGCCGACTTCGGCAAAGCCGCCGCGGACCTCGATGGTCTCGGGGGCGCCGCCTTCGGTCTTGAAGACCTGCACCGCGCCGTCGCGGATCGTCGACATGAAGGGCGCATGGCCCTCGAGCACGCCGAATTCGCCTTCCGCACCGGGGACGACGACCATGTGGACGTCTTCGGAGCGGACCAGCTTGGCCGGCGTGACGAGTTCGAAGTGGAGGGCCATGTGCTTACGAATCCTCGGCCAGCTTCTTGGCCTTCTCGACCGCCTGGTCGATGCCACCGACCATGTAGAAGGCGGCTTCGGGCAGGTGGTCGTATTCGCCTTCGACGACGGCCTTGAACGACTTGATCGTGTCTTCCAGCTGGACGAACACGCCCGGGATGTTGGTGAACACCTCGGCGACGTGGAACGGCTGCGAGAGGAAGCGCTGGATCTTGCGGGCGCGAGCCACAGTCAGCTTATCTTCTTCCGACAGTTCGTCCATGCCGAGAATGGCGATGATGTCCTGCAGGCTCTTGTACTTCTGCAGTGTCTCCTGGACCTTACGAGCGGTTTCGTAGTGCTCCTGGCCGACGACGCGCGGTTCGAGCACGCGGCTGGTCGAGTCGAGCGGGTCGACTGCCGGGTAGATGCCCAGCTCCGAAATCGCGCGGCTCAGCGTGGTCGTCGCGTCCAGGTGGGCGAACGAGGTGGCCGGAGCCGGGTCGGTAAGGTCGTCGGCGGGAACGTAGATGGCCTGGACCGAGGTGATCGAACCCTTGGTGGTCGAGGTGATGCGTTCCTGGAGGTTGCCCATGTCGGTCGACAGCGTGGGCTGGTAGCCCACGGCCGAAGGAATACGGCCGAGCAGCGCCGACACTTCCGAACCCGCCTGCGTGAAGCGGAAGATGTTGTCGACGAAGAACAGCACGTCCTGGCCTTCGACGTCGCGGAAGTATTCCGCCATGGTCAGGCCCGACAGAGCGACGCGGGCGCGGGCACCCGGGGGTTCGTTCATCTGGCCGAAGACGAGAGCCACCTTCGAACCGTCCGAGATCGCATTGCCGTCGGCGTCCTTGGCGATGACGCCGGCGTCGAGGAATTCGTGGTAGAGGTCGTTGCCTTCGCGGGTACGCTCACCGACCCCGGCGAAGACGGACACGCCGCCGTGGCCCTTGGCGATGTTGTTGATGAGTTCCTGGATGAGCACGGTCTTGCCCACGCCAGCGCCGCCGAACAGGCCGATCTTGCCGCCGCGCGCATAGGGCGCGAGCAGGTCGATGACCTTGATGCCGGTGACCAGGATGGCCGCTTCGGTCGACTGGTCGATGAACAGCGGTGCTTCGGCGTGGATCGGCATGGTCTGATCGGCGCCGATCGGGCCGCGTTCGTCGATCGGCTCGCCGATGACGTTCATGATGCGGCCGAGCGTCTTCGGGCCGACGGGGACCGAGATCTGCGCGCCGGTGTTGACGACTTCCTGGCCGCGGACGAGACCGTCGGTGCCGTCCATCGCGATGGTGCGGACGGTGTTTTCGCCGAGGTGCTGCGCGACTTCGAGGACCAGCGTGTTCGCGCCGTTCTTCGTTTCGAGCGCGGTCAGGATGGCGGGCAATTCGCCTTCGAACTGCACGTCGACGACGGCGCCGATGACCTGGCTGATGGTGCCGTTGGGGCTCTGGTTAAGCTTGGGTGCGGTGGCCATGATGAAAGGTTCCTACTGGCTCAGGAGGCTTTGTGGTGAGCGCCGTGTTCGGCGCAGATGGTGGCGGCGTCGGCGAGTTCCCAGCCGCTCTTGTCTTCCTTGGCGGCGAGCGTCGCCTTGTGACGCATGTATTCGTCTTCGCCGAGGCCGTATTCGCACGAAACCGTGGCGGCGCCCATGGAACGCTTGCACATGGCGACGTTGACCGGTTCGGCCCCTTCGCAGCTGTCGGCGAATGCGGTCTTGAAGGTTTCCTCGTCGGGCGCGGGCAGGGTGGTCACCGGCTCGGGCGTCGCGACCTGTTCGGGCGCGGTCTGGGCAGCGGGTTCCTCGCCGCAGGCGGCGAGCAGGGCGAGGGGCAGGAGGAGGGCGAAGTTCTTCACGTGATGATCCTTAGAGTGCTTCCGCACCGGCAATGATTTCGATCAGCTCGGTGGTGATCGCGGCCTGGCGGCTGCGGTTGTACTGGATGGTCAGCTTGTTGATGAGGTCGCCCGCGTTGCGCGTGGCGTTGTCCATCGCGGTCATCGAGGCACCCTGTTCGGAGGCCTCGCGTTCGAGCAGGGCGCCGAACAGCTGCGTGCGGACGTAGCGCGGCAGCAGCTCCTCGAGGATTTCCTCTTCGCCCGGCTCGTATTCGACCACGGCATCGCCGCCGGCCGCGGCGCCGTCACCCTTGGCGGGCGAGGGAACCGGGATCAGCTGGTCGACGGTCGGATCCTGCGCCAGCGCCGACTTGAAGATCGGATAGACCAGGTGGGCGACGTCGAATTCGCCCTTCTCGAAGCGTTCGATCAGCTCGTCGGCGATGGCCTCGGCTTCCTCGAAGCCGGGCTGGCGCACGGCGGAGGTGTCGAACCACTTCTCGATCCGGTCGGCATAGTCGCGCTTGATCGGCGCGCGGCCCTTCTTGCCGACGAGGTAGAAGCTAACGTCCTTGCCTTCGGCGATCAGGGCGCGGGCCTTGACCTTGGCGGCCTTGACGATGTTCGAGTTGAGACCGCCGCACAGGCCCTTGTCGGTGTTCACCACCACCAGCAGGTGGCGCTGGTTGGCACCGGTGCCCGCGAGCAGCTTGGGGGCGCTGTCGCCGCTGACCTTGCCGGCGAGCGAAGCCATGACGCCCGACAGCCGTTCGGCATAGGGGCGCGCAGCTTCGGCCGCGGCCTGTGCACGGCGCAGCTTGGCCGCTGCGACCATCTGCTTGGCCTTGGTGATCTTCTGGGTCGACTTGACCGAGTTGATCCGGCCCTTGAGTTCCTTGAGGCTAGCCATTTCGGCTCCCTATCTTCGTGTCTCTGGGGCTCAGGCGAACTGCTTGGCGAAGGTCTTGAGCGCGTCGACGACCTTGTTCTTGGTGTCGTCCTCGAACTTGCCGGTGGTGCGGATTTCTTCCAGCACGTCGGCATGCTCCGACCGCATGAAGCTCAGCATCTGGGCTTCGTAGTCGGTCACGCGGTCGACCGGGACCTCGTCGATGTAGCCGTTGGTACCGGCAAAGATCGACACGGTCTGCTCTTCGAACGGCATCGGGCTGAACTGCGGCTGCTTGAGCAGCTCGGTCAGGCGTGCACCGCGGTTGAGCAGCTTCTGCGTCGCGGCGTCGAGGTCCGAGCCGAACTGCGCGAAGGCGGCCATTTCACGATACTGCGCGAGATCGAGCTTCATCGAGCCCGAAACCTTCTTCATCGCCTTGGTCTGCGCGGCACCGCCGACGCGGCTGACCGACAGGCCGACGTTGATGGCCGGGCGGATGCCCTGGTAGAACAAGTCGGTTTCGAGGAAGATCTGGCCGTCGGTGATCGAGATCACGTTGGTCGGAATGTAGGCCGACACGTCGCCCGCCTGCGTTTCGATGATCGGCAGCGCGGTCAGCGAACCGCCGCCTTCCGACTTGTTCATCTTCGCCGCGCGCTCGAGCAGGCGGCTGTGGAGGTAGAACACGTCGCCCGGATAGGCTTCGCGGCCCGGAGGACGACGGAGCAGCAGCGACATCTGGCGATAGGCAACTGCCTGCTTCGAAAGGTCGTCGTAGACGATCACGGCGTGCATGCCGTTGTCGCGGAAGAATTCGCCCATCGCGGCGCCGGTGTAGGGCGCGAGATACTGCAGCGGGGCGGGCTCCGAAGCGGTCGCGGCGACGACGATGGTGTATTCCATCGCGCCGTTTTCTTCGAGCTGCTTGACGATCTGCGCGACGGTCGAGCGCTTCTGGCCGACGGCGACGTAGATGCAATAGAGCTTCTTGCCTTCGTCGTCCGAGGCGTTGACCTCTTTCTGGTTGATGAAGGTGTCGATGGCGACGGCCGACTTGCCGGTCTGGCGGTCGCCGATGATCAGTTCGCGCTGGCCGCGACCGACGGGGACGAGGGCGTCGATGGCCTTGAGGCCCGACTGCACCGGCTCGCTGACCGATTCACGCGGGATGATGCCGGGAGCCTTCTGCTCGACCAGGCGGCGTTCGGTCGATTCGATCGGGCCCTTGCCGTCGATCGGGTTGCCGAGCGCGTCGACCACGCGGCCGAGCAGGCCCTTGCCGACGGGGACGTCGACGATGGTCTGGGTGCGCTTGACGCTGTCGCCTTCCTTGATCTCGGCGTCCGAGCCGAAGATAACCGCGCCGACGTTGTCGTTTTCGAGGTTCAGCGCCATGCCCTGAACGCCATTGGCGAATTCGATCATTTCGCCGGCCTGGACCTTGTCGAGGCCGTGGATGCGGGCGATGCCGTCACCGACCGACAGCACGGTACCGACTTCGCTGACTTCGGCTTCACTGCCGAAATTGGCGATCTGGTCCTTGATGACCTTCGAGATTTCTGCGGCGCGGATATCCATGAGTAAAGTCCTTTAAGCCTTCATGGCCTGGGAGAGCGAATTGAGACGGGTGCGGATCGAGGCGTCGATGCGCTTCGAACCGATGGTGACGACGAGGCCGCCGAGCAGATCGGGGTCGACCTTCGTGGAAAGCTTCACGGTGCGGCCCTCGCGGGCGGTCAGCTTGGCCTTGAGGGCATCGAGCTGCGCATCGGTGAGCGCGTGGGCGCTGGTCACTTCGGCAGTGACCTCTCCGCGCTGGGCGGCGGCGATCGAGCGGAAAGCGCGGATCACCTGCGGCAGCTGCGACAGGCGACGGTTCTGCGCCAGGACGCCGAGGAAGTTCTGTGCCAGCTCGGACAGGCCGAGGATGGCCGAAACGCCCCACAGCGCCTTCTGCGCGTCGGCGCGAGTGACCTTGGGGTTGGTGGTGACAGCGGCGAGCTCGGGCGATTCGGCGAGCGCGACCTCGAGCTTGTCGAGGTCCGATTCGACCGCGGTCACGGTTCCGTTTTCGCTAGCGAGATCGAACAGGGCCGAAGCGTAACGCCCTGCCAGGCTAGCCTGAATACCGGCGGAAATATCCACGCGCTTGAGGTCCTCTCGGGTCCGGAAGAAAAGTCTGTGCGAACCAAGCCGGCTGCGGGCGGACAGGAGTCGCCCCGGCAAGGTCGGCGCGCGCCTAGCAAAGCCCCCCCGCAATGGCAAGCCGACTCGGGACGGTGAATCTGGACTCGGGGAAAGACGCGCTTAGAATGCGTGGCACAAAGCAACCATTCGCGCGGGAGAGAGGCGATGGAGATGGTGCCGCTGGCCCCCAATTGCGGGGTCGAGATCAAGGGCGTGAGCCTCGCGCAGGCGGAGGGCGAAACGCTCGATGCGATCAGGCAGGCGATCTACACCCACGGGGTCGCGCTGTTTCGCGGGCAGGAGGATTTCACGCCAGAGGCGCATATCGCCTTCGCCCGGCGCTGGGGCGGCATCGACATCAACAACTACTTCCCGCTGACCGACGACCATCCCGAGATCGCGGTGGTCAGGAAGCGCGCCGACCAGGTTACCAATATAGGCGGCGGGTGGCACACCGACCATTCCTACGACCAGGTGCCGGCGATGGGCTCGATCCTCGTCGCGCGCACGCTGCCTCCAACGGGCGGGGACACGCTCTGGGCGCATATGGGCGCGGCCTACGATGCGCTGCCCGACGATCTGAAGCGGGAGATCGAGGGGCTAGAGGCCTATCACACCGCCGACCATATCTATGAAGAGGGCGGGCTCTACGCCAAGACCGACATGGGCGGCGACCTGCGCGGGCAGGGGCTCAAGACCGGCGCGACCCATCCGGTGGTGATCCGCCACCCGCAGACCGGGCGCAGGCTGCTCTACGTCAACAGCGCCTTCACCGTGAACATCGTCGGGCGCAGCCGCGAGGAGAGCCTGCCGCTGCTCCAGCAGCTCTATGCCGCGGCGACCGCGGCGGACAACACCTGCCGCGTGGCGTGGGAACCGGGCGCGGTGGCGATCTGGGACAACCGCACGACCTGGCATTATGCGATGAACGATTATCAGGGCCACGCACGCGAGATGCACCGCATCACGCTGACCGGAGAACCGCTGGCGGCTTAGGTCCTCACCTTGCCGGACCTACTTGCTGGCGCTGCACTCGTAGACCAGCCGCTCGTTGGCCTGGCGCGGAAGCTTGCCGAGCACCTCGGCCTGCATTTCACCGAGCTTGGCCGCGGCTTCGTCCGAACCGCAGGCAGGCGCCTTGAATTTTCCGCGGGCTTCGCGCGCCTCGCTCATCGCGCTGCGCGGGAGGAGGTAGCGCTCGATGCGGAAGATGCGCCGGTCGGGGTCGAAGCTGTTGACCGCGACGGCATCTTCCGAATTGGGCACGAAGACCCGGCTCCAGGTGCCGCCGGCGAAGCCGTACTGCGTCCGCTCGTTGACGCAGCCGCCGGGCTGCCAGTCGAATTCGAGATCCTTCACCTCGGCGCTGGTTACCCGGCTGCGTTCGGGCACCAGCGTGCACAGCAGCGCCAGTTCGCCCGAGGCGGCGTTGCCGTCACCAGTGTCGGCGCCCTTGTCGCCATCCTGCATCGCGGCGGCGACGCGGCGGTCGATCTCGTCGAGGCCGGGGCGAGTGAGATAGGCCGCCAGCGCCGCCAGCACGATCGCCGCCGTCGCGCCACCGACGATCCGCAGCCGCTTCTCGTCGCGCGGCTCGGCATTCCACAATGTGAGCGCCCACTGGCCGAGCCCGAAGGCGACCAGCAGCAGGACGAAGGCGAGGAACAGGCGGTCCTCGCGGTCGCGGATGACGCCCTGTTCGGCCTCGATCTGCGCGCGATCGCGCCTGGTGCGCTGCACCTCGGCGCGTTCGGCGAGATCGGCGCGCGCGGCCATCTGCTCGCGCTGCAGCCGTTCGCGTTCCGCCTCGTCTAGGTCGGCCATCGAGCGGCAGGTCGAGGAATTGACGCGCGGCTCGACGTCGTTGGCGCGCAGGAAGGGGATCAGTTCGCGGTTCGACACGGCGAAGAAGAATTCGGCATCGCCGCCGTCGTTGTCGGCACCGAAGCTGTTGACCCCGAGCACGCGGCCGCAGGGGTCGAGCAGCGGACCGCCCGAATTGCCGCGCGCGATCGGCGCGGTGTGGAGGATGGTGTCGAACTGGCGGCTCGGCCGCGCGCCCGAGATGAAGCCCGGGCTCTTCACCGGCGGCTGGCTGCGGAAGATGTCGCTGAGGCCGAGGCCCTGCGCACGGTCGACATTCATCGGATAGCCGACGCTGGTCACCTCGCCGCTGTCGGGCGGCGGCCCCCCGGCGAGCGCCAGCGGGGGCAGGCGCAGGCTGCCGGTGATGCGGATCAGCGCGAGGTCGTTGCGCGGGCTGATCGCCAGCGGCTGGCCATAGACCGCCTCGCCGCCGCCGCTGGGGATGATGCCGATCTTGAGGTCAGAATCGCGCAGCGCGTCGCGCAGGACGTGGGCATTGGTCACCACCTTGTCGCCCGCCACCGCGAAGCCGGTGCCGTGGCTGATCGGGATCAGCTCGTCATTCTCCTCGCCGATGATCACCACGCGCACCACGCCGCGCGCGGCGGCATTGATATCGGCGGGTTCAGCCTGCGCCAGGGCAGGCGCGAGCAGGGCGAGGAGGGCAGCGATGCGTGCGAGAAAGCGGACCATCGCGGCGCCTTGTGACGATCATTGGCTTTGATCGCAAGCCGCGGGATGCGGTCCCTGCCGGGCGCGGGCAGAAGCGGGGTGAAGCAATCGACACGGAGCCTTTCGCCATGACCTATCGTATTCGCGGCCTCGAACCCGGCCAGTTCGCCTCGCTCTTCGCCATGGACGAGGCGGGGCTCGCCGCGCGCCTCAGCCGGCGCGTCGTCGCCGGGGAGGGGCGTTATCCCTGCCGGGTCAGCCTGCGCGATGCCGATCCGGGCGAGGAGCTGGTGCTGACCAACTACACCAATCACGCGGTCGACACGCCCTATCGCAATACTTTCGCGATCTTCGTGCGCCGGGGTGCGGTGGCGGCCGACCATGTCGACGAGCTGCCCCCAGTGCTGCGCCATCGCCCGATCGCCTTGCGCGGCTACGATGCCGGGGGCGACCTCCGCCAGGCCGCCCTAGCGGTGGAGGACGATGTCGACGCCGCCATCCGCACGCTGCTGGTGGACGAGGCGGTGGCCTATATCGACGCACATAACGCCCGCCATGGCTGTTTCGCTGCGCGGATCGAACGCTATGATGGAGTGAGCCATGACTGACGCCATTTCCGACGATGCGGCCTGGGCCGCCGTGCTGCGGCGCGACCGCGCCTTCGACGGGCGCTTCGTCACAGGCGTGCTGACCACCGGCATCTATTGCCGCCCGTCCTGCGCGGCGCGGCACCCGGCGCGCGGCAATGTCCGCTTCTTCGCCGACGGCTCTGGCGCGCGCGCGGCGGGTCTGCGCGCCTGCAAGCGCTGTCTGCCCGATGATGTCGGGCGCGACGAAGCGGCCGTGCTCGCGGCGATCGACGAGATCCGCCAGGCCGAGGACGCGCCCTCGCTCACCGCGCTGGCAGAGCTCACCGGCTATTCGCCGACACATTTCCAGCGCGTGTTCAAGCGCGCCATCGGCCTTTCGCCCGCCGCCTATGCCCGCGCTTTGCGCGAGGAACGGGCGCGCGATGCCCTGTCGGGCGGCGGCGACGTGACCGGCGCGATCTACGAGGCGGGCTACGGCTCGGCCTCGCGCTTCTACGAGAATACGAAAGGACGGTTGGGGATGACGGCGAGTGCCTGGGCGAATGGCGGGGCGGGGGTGACCATCCACTGGGCGGTGGTCGACACCAGCATGGGCGCGATGCTGGTCGCCGCGACCGACAAGGGAGTGTGCCGCCTGTCGTTCAACGAAGACGCAAGCGAACTGGCGCGCCGCTTTCCCAAGGCCGAGCTGGTCGAGGGCGGGGCAGCGTTCGAGAAACTGCTCGCCGAGGTGGTCGCCAGCGTCGAGGCGCCGGGCGATTTCGCGCATATCCCGCTCGACGTGAAGGGCACCGCCTTCCAGGAGGCCTGCTGGAAGGCATTGCGCGAAATTCCCGCTGGCGAGACGCGCACTTATGCCGAAATCGCCGCCGCGGCGGGCAATCCCAGGGCAGTTCGTGCAGCAGGCAGCGCGAATGCGCGTAACAATGTCGCCGTACTCATCCCCTGCCACCGCGTGATCCGCACCGGAGGCGATCTCGGCGGCTATGCCTATGGCCTCGATATCAAGCGCGAACTGCTAAAGAGGGAAGCCAAGTGATGGACAAGATTGCCGCATTCACCGCCCTGCATGTGCCGGGCGATCCGCTGGTGCTCTACAATATCTGGGATGCGGGCAGCGCGCGCGCCGTGGCCGAGGCGGGGGCCAAGGCCATCGCGACGGGCAGCTACGGCGTGGCCGAAGCCAACGGCTTCAAGGATGGCGAAACGCTGCCGCTCGACATGGTGCTCGAAAACCTCAGGCGGATCCTCTCGGTGACCGACCTCCCGGTCACGATCGACATGGAAGCGGGCTATGGCGACACCCCGGCCGAAGTCGCCGCTTCGGTGGGCAGGGCCTTCGAACTGGGCGCTGCGGGGATCAACATGGAAGACCGCATGCCGGGCGAAAGCGAACTGCTTCCGGTGGCGCAGGCCGCGGAGCGCTACGCCGCGGCGGCAGGCACCGGCATCCACGTCAATGCGCGCACCGACGTCTATCTCGGGCGCCGACCCGAAGACTATACGCCCGCGCTGGTCGACGACGTGCTGGCCCGCGCGACGGCCTATGCCGAAGCGGGTGCCAAGAGCCTGTTCGTCCCCTTTCTCGGCGACCATCCGACGGTCCGCGCGATCTGCGAGAGCTCGCCGCTGCCGGTCAACATATTGTGGGCACCGGGCCGCGGGACCACGGCCGAACTCGCCGCGCTCGGCGTGGCGCGGATCAGCTATGGCCACGGCCCCTGGGCGGCGGCGATGGACTGGCTCAAGACGCAGGCCGAAGCTGTGTATCACCCACACCGGAGTTGATTGCGGCAGGTCACGGCTAACCCAAGCGACTCGGGCGAAACGGTTCGTTCCGTCGCTACCGGCCCCCCAGCCTTCCGCAGTGTGCCCAAACGCAAGCGGGGCGGGCGACCATCGCCGCCCGCCCCGCCGTATCGGTAGCCGAAGGCTCGCCTAGAGCTGGCTGTCCATCCCGTCGACGCTCTTGCTGACGAGGATGTTGACTGCCACGCGGCGGTTCTGCGCCTTGCCCTGCTCGGTCGTGTTGTCCGCAGCCGGATCGGCTTCGGCCATGCCGGTCGGGACCATCATGCGATAGGGCTTCCAGCCGCATTCCTGCTGCAGGAAGTTCACGACGCGCGTCGCGCGCTTCTCGCTCAGCTCCTGGTTGTATTCATAGTCGCCGGTCGAATCGGTGTAGCCGACCACCAGCAGCAGCGCGTTGTCGGTCGCCTCGGCCTGCTGTGCGGTCTGGCACAGCTGGGCGCGCGATTCGGCGCTGAGGTTGTACTTGGCGGTGTCGAAATAGACGTTGGTCGTGCCCTTGACGTTGTATTCGTCGATATTGGCAACGCGGCCGCGCAGCGCCTCGGTGGCCGCCTCGTTGGCGGTGAAGCGCTGGTCGGTGCCATTGTGAATCATCCGCGCGGTCTTGAGGTCCTTGCTCTTGAGCGCGACCTTGGTCGCGATCAGGCCGCGGTTGGCCCATTCGACGGTGTCCACTTCGACCGGCAGGCCGTTCAGGAGCTCGGCCGACGAGAGCTTGTCCTTGTCGAGGCCGAGGAAGCCTCCACTGCTGCGGATTTCGGTGGCCGAGCTGATGGCGACGACGGTGCGCGTGCCGTCGGGCATCGTCACTTGCATCATGTCGCCCTTGCGTGCCGAGATGACACCCTCGACGGTCGGACCTTCGGGCATGCCGGTGAGGTCGCTGGGCATGGTGCCGGTCACGGTGATGTCGTTTTCCTGTGCCTCATAACCTGCCTGCGCTCCCAGCTCCTGCGCGTGGACGCCGGCGGTGGCGGGCAGGGCGAGCGCGGCGAACAAGGCCAGGGTCTTCGAACTTTTGGAAATGGCAATCATATTGGTACTCCTTCAAGTCGAACCGGCACACGCGTCGACCGGACCGAATGGCCCGGGCGTTCCCTCCGTTATGCGTGTGCGGACAATCCAGCCCCCTTCTTCAAAGTCAGTCGATCGGCGCGACGCAGGGCCGCGAGGCGGTGCCCGTGTCGACGCCGACCTGACAGCCCAATGAACGTCCTCCCGATTGTCTCCGCAGGAGTCGTCGGCTGGAGCCCAATCTGCGGTGAAGCGACCCTCAGCTGCTTCGTGCCCAGTGTTTGCCAGCCGGTTCTAGCGAGTCGAAAAATGCCTCGGCGCTGTCGAGATAGTCCTGCTGGCGATCCGCGCCCATGCGGTCCCAGGTCGCATAGATGCGCCCGATGCGCGGATTGGCCTCCAGTCGCTCGCGGTGGCGGTGCATGAAGTGCCAATAGAGCGGGTTGAAGGGGCAGGCGTCCTCGCCGGTCTTCTTGCTCACGCTGTAGCGGCAGGCGGAGCAATAGTTGCTCATCTTGTTGATGTAGTTCCCGCTGGCGGCATAGGGCTTGCTCGCCAGCTTGCCGCCGTCGGCGTAGAGGATCATCGCCGCGACATTGGGCAGTTCGACCCATTCATAGGCGTCGGCATAGACGACGAGGTACCAGTCCTGCACTTCGCGCGGGTTCACGCCGGCGAGGAGCGCGAAATTGCCGAGCACCATCAGCCGCTGGATGTGGTGCGCATGCGCATTGTCGCGGGTCGAGCGGATGCAGTCGGCCATGCAGGCCATGTCGGTCTCGCCGGTCCAGTAGAACTCGGGCAGGCCGCGCTGGGCATTGAGCGCATTGGCTTTCTGCAAGTGCGGCATCTGGTGCCAGTAGAAACCGCGGACATATTCGCGCCAGCCGATGATCTGGCGGATGAAGCCCTCGACCGAATTGAGCGGCGCCTTGCCGTCGCGGTAGGCCTGCTCCGCGCGGCGGCAGAGGTCGAGCGGGTCGAGCAGGCCGAGGTTGATGCTGGTCGAGAGCATCGAGTGGAAGAGGTCGTCTTCGCCCGCGACCATCGCGTCCTGGTAGGGTCCGAAACATTCGATCCGCTCGGCGAAGAAGGCGTCGGCGGCTTCCTCGGCTTGTTCGCGTGTCACGGGCCATTCGAAGCGCTCGAGCGAACCGAAGTGATCGCCGAAACGCTTTTCGACGAGATCGACGCATTCCTGCGTGATGGCATCGGGCACGAACCTGGGCCGCTCGGGCGCGGCGAGCCCTTCCTTGGGCGGCCTGCGGTTTGCGCTATCGTAGTTCCACTCGCCGCCCTCGGGCTTGTCGCCATCCATCAGCAGGCCGGTCTTGCGCCGCATTTCGCGATAGAAGAATTCCATGCGGAGCTCCTTGCGGTCCTCCGCCCATTCGTCGAACTCGGCCTGGCTGCAGAGGAAGCGGTCGTCGCGCAGGATCTCGACCTCGCAGGCGAACTTGTCCGCCCATTGCTCCATATCCTGCCGCACGCGCCATTCGCCGGCTTCGGTCACGCTGAGGAGGCGCGGTTCGTGGCGTTCGATGGCGCGCGCGACTTCGCCGGTGAAGCTGCCCGCATTGTCCGGATCGTCGAGGCGGACGTAGTCGACCGTCCAGCCCGCGTCTCGGAGCTCTTCGGCGAAGTGGCGCATGGCAGAGAAGATCAGGACGATCTTCTGCTTGTGGTGTTTGACGTAGGTCGCCTCGTCCCACACCTCCATCATCAGGATGATAGTGTCGTCCTTGGTCCGTCCGCGGATCGCCGCGAGGTCGCGGGTCAACTGGTCGCCGAGGATGGGAACGAGAACAGGGCCGGGCATTGCGTCTCCAATGCACCGGCCCTGCCTTGGTGCCTTACAGCTTGGCGATTTCCTGCTTCGCGGCCTCCATGCCCGCGGCGATCGCATCGGGACCGAAGCCCGCCTTCTCGACGCGGACGAAGTGGAGGTCGTTGACCCCGATGAAGCCGAAGAAGGTGGTCAGCAGGCTTTCCTGGTTCTCGGCCATCTGGTCGGTCGAATATTCGCCGCCGCGTGCCGAGGCGACCACCACCTTGCGCCCGCCAGCGAGACCCTCAGGACCCTTCTCAGAATATTTGAACGTCACGCCGGGCACACCGAGCCGGTCAAGCCAGGCCTTGAGCTGGCTGGGGATCGAGAAATTGTACATCGGCGCGCCGACGATCACGATGTCGGAGGCGAGGAATTCGTCGAGCACCGCACGTTCCGCCGGATAGGCGGCGTTGACCGCTTCCTCGTGCGTTTCGGGCGGGGTGCGGATCGCCTTGGTGGTGATCGGGTCGATATGCGCCAGCGGTTCGGCGACGAGGTCGCGGGTGACCACCTTTGCTTCGGGGTGCTTGGCGGTGAAATGCGCGACCAGCTCGTCGGTCAGCTTGCGGCTGATCGATTGCTCGCCGGTGGTCGAAGAGTCGATACGCAGGATTTGCATGAGGGGAACTCCATAGTTACTATCGATAACCTGGAGGCCATATGGAAACCGCACCCCGACCAGCGCAAGAAGGCACTTTGCTGTCCGATAGGAACACCGGTGTTACCCTCGAGGTTCACGATGCCCCGCAATGCACCGCGGTGAACGACATCCTCGCCCGCGTCGGCGACAAATGGTCGGTGCGCGTGGTGATGGCGCTGACCGACGATTCGCGCCGGTTCAATCAATTGCGGCGCGAGATACCGGGTATTTCGCAGCGCATGCTGACGCGCACGCTGCGCGGACTGGAGCGCGACGGCCTCGTCAGCCGCGCGGTGACGCCCAGTGTCCCGCCGCGCGTCGACTACGCGCTGACCGCGCTCGGCAAGTCGCTGTGCGACCCGGTGGCGCGGCTGGGCAATTGGGCGATCGCCAATATCGGCAAGGTCGAGGCCGCGCGCGCGGTCTATGACGGCGAGCAGGACTAGCACCTTGTTGGATGGAGCAGTCCGGTCCATGCCGATATTGTGAAGGGGGTATACAATATGAGAATGGTTCTCGGGTTGGCAGTCGGCTTGGCAGGATGCTTTGCCTTGGGAACGCCGCAACCGATCCGTGCTCTCAGCTGCGAGACCGGACCTTACTTCGTTTTCTTCGACCATGATCGGGGTTTCATTGACGCCAAAGGCCGGATGGTTCTCGACAACGCAATCGCATCCGCCCACAACTGCGGAGGCAGCGCGACCTTTCTTGCAGGACACACCGACACGAGTGAGAGTCCCCTCGTAGCCGACAAGCGACTGCGAACGGTACGGACGTATCTCGAGGCGAGAGGCATTCCGAGCGATGACATACGGATGCAGAATCTCGGTGCGTCGCGATTGCGCATTCCGACGGCAGAAGGCGTTCCCGAAGAGCAGAATCGCAGGGTCGAGGTGAGCTTCGGGCCCTATTCAAGCCTCTACGAGCAGGACTAGACGAAGCTGTAAGGGTCGACGTCCACCGCCACGCGCACGCCGGGCGGGTGGTCGACCTGGCGCAGCCAACCGCAAATAACCTCCTGTAATTGCACGCTTCTGCGCGCGTTGATGAGGAAGCGATATCGATAGCGGCCGCGCAGCAGCGCCATCGGCGCGGGGGCGGGGCCGAGGATCAGGCATTCCTCCACCTGCGGGCGGAAGGCGCCCAGCCGGTTGGCCGCTTCGCGCGCCTCGGCATCGTCCTCCGACGAGATGATGATCGCCGCCCAGCGGCCGAAGGGCGGCGCACCCGCCTCACGCCGCATCTCGGTCTCGGCCGAATAGAAGGCATCGCGATCCCCGGCGGCCAAGGCCGCGATCACCGGCGCTTCGGGGTGGCGGGTCTGGATCAGCACTTCGCCCGGCTTCGAGCCGCGCCCCGCACGCCCTGCGACCTGCGCGACCTGCTGGTAGGTCCGCTCGCCCGCGCGCAGATCGCCGCCTTCAAGCCCTAGATCGGCATCGACCACGCCGACCAGCGTCAGCTCGGGAAAGTGGAACCCCTTGGTGACGAGCTGCGTGCCGACAATGACATCGACCTCGCGCGCCTCGACCGCGGCGATGAATTCGGCCGCGCGACCCGGCGAATTGAGCGTGTCCGAGGTGGCGACGAAGACGCGCGCCTGCGGCAGTCGCTCGGCGACCTCGTCGGCTATTCGCTCCACGCCGGGGCCGCAGGCAACAAGGCAATCGGGCTCGCCGCATTCGGTGCAGGCCTGCGGGGCCGGGGCCTCGTGCCCGCAATGGTGGCAGGCGAGCCGGCGGGTGAAGCGGTGCTCGACCAGCCAGGCGCTGCAATTGGGGCATTGGTAGCGGAAGCCGCAATTGCGGCACAAAGTCAGCGGTGCGTAGCCGCGGCGGTTGAGGAACAGCAGCGATTGCTCGCCGCGTTCGAGCCGCTGCTCGATCCCGTCGACAAGCCTTTGCGCCAGCCACATGCCGTGCGGCGGCTTCTCCTCGGTCAGGTCGATCGTGTCGATGGCGGGCAGTTCGGCGCCGCCGAAGCGGCTCGGCAGGTCGACCTTCGCATAGACCCCGCTCTCGGCCATCTGCAGGCTCTCGAGCGCGGGGGTGGCGCTGGCGAGCACCACCGGCACGCCTTCGAAATACCCGCGCATCACCGCAACGTCGCGCGCATTGTAGCGCACGCCATCCTCCTGCTTGAAGCTGGTCTCATGCGCCTCGTCGACCACGATCAGCCCGAGCTTGGCGAAGGGCAGGAACAGCGCCGAGCGCGCGCCGACCACGACCTGCGCGGTCCCTTGCGCCACCGCGCGCCAGGCGCGCCGCCGCTCGGTCGACTTGAGCGAGCTGTGCCACAGCACGGGCGCCGCGCCGAAGCGCTCCTCGAAGCGGTGGAGGAAATTCTCGGTCAGCGCGATTTCCGGCAGCAGCACCAGCACCTGGCGCCCCATCCGCAGCGCCTCGGCGACGGGTTCGAAATAGGTCTCGGTCTTGCCCGAGCCGGTCACCCCGTCGAGCAGGAAGGGGGCGAATGCGGCCTCGCGCACAGCGGCTGCAAAAGTCGCCGAGGCCTCGGCCTGCGCGGCGCTGAGTTCAACATGCGCGAAATCGGGTCGCGCGCGGTCGTAGGGCCGGTCGCAATCGACCTCGACCGGTTCGAGCACGCCGTGATTGACGAGGCCGCGCAGCACGCCTTCGGACACGCCCGCGATCCCCGCCAACTCGCGGATATTGGCCTGTTCGCCGTCGAGCGCCTCGATCGCCGCCATCCGCTGCGGGGTCATTCGCTCGGGCAGGCCGCCGGTCAGGCGGTACTCGGTCATCGTCGCCGGGCCCTTGAGCGCGCCGCCCGAGCTCAGCGCCATGCGCGCCACGCTCGCCAGCGGTGCGACGTAATAGTCGGCGGTCCACTCGATCAGGCGGCGCAGCGGCGCCGAGAGCGACGGCACGGGCAAAACCGCGCGCAAATTCCGCAGCTTCTCGACCGGAACCTCGGTCCCGGGTAGCCGTTCAGCTTCCCAGACGATCCCGATCACGGTGCGCGGCCCCAGCGGGCATTCGACCACCGATCCGGGCTCGACCGCCACACCTTCGGGCACCTTGTAGTCCAAGGGGCCGAGGGCGGCATTGAGAATGAGGCAGCGCACGCGGTTCATGGCCCGGCCATATGGGCGGCGCGAGGCAGCGGAAACAAGGGTGGGATGCAGTGAGGAGCAACGATATGACCCAAATTCTCGAACGACCCACCGGCCGCCGCGCATTCCTGGGCGGACTGTCGCTCGGCAGCGCGGCGCTGGCGCTCCCCGGCTGCACCGGCCTCGGCGGATTCGGCCTGGTCGATGCGGTGCAGCGGATCCTGTTCCTTTCGAGCGAGCGCGCTTTTGCCCGCATGCTGCAGGGCGACGGTTTCTGGGACCAGCAGGTCGCCCAGCTGGGCCTCGGCAACCTCCTCGGCACGCGCGGTGACGTGCTGAGCCGCATCCTCACCTCTGCCCTGTTCAAGAGCCGGCTGGAGAACGCCTTCGGCGACATCGCCTATGAAGGTGCCGAACGCGCCGCCCCGCTGGTGACCGAGGCGGTACGCACGATCGGCATCCAGAACGCCATCGACCTCGTGCGCGGCGGCCCAACTGCGGCGACCAGCTTCCTGCGCGGGTCGATGGGAACGACGCTGGTCGAAGCGATGGTGCCCGAACTCGGCAGCGCGATGCGCGTCGCCAGCGATCCGCTGGTCGGCGAGCTGCTGCGCGGCCTCACCGGGGTCGACGTGGCCGGCGCGACCAGCCGCTTCGCGACCAATATCGACGACACGATCTGGCGCGAGATCGGCGCCGAGGAGGCCGGCATTCGCGCCGATCCCGAGGCGACGCGCGACCCGCTGATCATCGGCGTCTTCGGCGCCGGCGCGCGCCTCTAGAAGCTCCAGCCCGCGGAAAGGAGCGGGGCATGGATGTGCCGCGTGGGCAATCCCTCGCGCGCGGGCGCGATGATCAGCGTGTAGCCGAACCCGGCGTGGAAATGCTGGTCGAAGTCATGCTTCAGACTTGCTGCCGTGCGCCATTGGTCGCGCGCGGGCAGGGTGTCGCGATTTTCCGAGCGCACCGCGTCGATCCACTCGCCCGACAGGCTGAGGCTGGTGTCGCCGCCGAGGTCGGTCCGGTACCGGAGCTGCACGCGTTCGCGCAGGCCCATCCTGTCGACTCCGCCGCCGGTGATCTCCTCGAGCCGAAAGCGCAGCGAGACGTCGCCATGCGACAGCTGCACCTGCTGATAGGGACGGAAGCTCTCGGGGCCGATGACATAGGTCAGCCCGCCACCGAGGCTGACCGCATCGGACAGCTCATGATCCACCGCCATGCGGAGGATCAGCTGGTCCTGCCCGCGTGAGGCATCGCGGAAGCGCGGCATGACGAGGAAGGACAGGTCGGTATGCGCGTCGAGCGGCATCGAGCTATCGAACATCAGCCAGAGCTGCGTCTCGTCCTCGGCGGCATGCGCGGCAGCCGGTTGCCATGCTGCCGCGAGACCGGCAAGGAAGGTTGCAACGAAGCGACTGGTTCTGAACATGCCAATCGCATAGGGGCGAGCGCAGACTTCGCCTATCCGGATTCGGGAGCCATCATGAAATTCTTCGTCGACACCGCAGACATCGCCGACATCAGGGAACTGGCCGAGACCGGCCTGCTCGACGGCGTCACCACCAACCCTTCGCTGATTGCCAAGTCGGGCCGCGACTTCATGGAAGTGACCAAGGAGATCTGCGGCATCGTCGATGGGCCGGTCAGCGCCGAAGTGGTCGCGCTCGATCACGAGACAATGATGAAAGAGGCGGAAACGCTGCGCAAGATCGCCGACAATGTCTGCATCAAGGTGCCGCTGACCATCGACGGTCTCAAGACCTGCAAGAAGCTCACCGGCGACGGCACCATGGTCAATGTGACGCTGTGCTTCTCGGCCAACCAGGCGCTGCTCGCCGCCAAGGCGGGCGCGACTTTCGTGTCGCCTTTTGTCGGCCGCCACGATGACAACGGCTTCGACGGCATGGCGCTGATCCGAGACATCCGCCTGATCTACGACAACTATCCGGCGTTCTCGACCGAGATCCTCGTCGCCAGCGTGCGCAACCCGGTCCATGTGCTCGAAAGCGCGCGCATCGGTGCCGACGTCGCCACCATGCCGCCCGCGGTGATCAAGGGCCTGTTCAAGCATGTCCTGACCGACAAGGGTATCGAGGGCTTCCTCAAGGACTGGGAAACCACCGGCCAGAGCATCCCGACCGCCTAAGTGACCGACCAGACCCCTCTCGACCGCTTCAAGCAGGCGCTGACCGGCGCGGCCCGCGCGCTCGCGCACGAGCCCGAGGTCGAGGTCGCGTGGAGCGCGGATGCGCCGGCGCAGAACGGCAAGAACTTCCGCGTCCCGCTGCCGGGGCGCAATCTGCCCCGCGAGCAGGCGACCGAGGCGCGTGGTTTCGCCGACAGCTTCGCCCTGAGGCTGCGGCACCATAACGAGAAGCTCCATGCCAAGGGGGCGCCGCCCGAACCGATCGCGCGCGCCTGCTACGATGCGATCGAGCAGGTCCGTTACGAGGCGATCGGGTCGAATCGCTATGCGGGCATTCGCGACAATCTGAACTCCGCGGTCGAACTGCGCACCGCTTCGGATGCGATCGTGCGTGCCGACGAGGCGAGCCAGGTACCGCTCGCGACCGCGCTCTCGCTGATGCTGCGCGAGGCGGTGACCGGCGAGGCGGTTCCCGACCGCGCAAGGGCCGGGGTGGATCTGGTGCGCGACGACATTCTCGCCAAGATCGGCACCGACATGGACGGGCTCGCCGATGCGCTCGATGACCAGCGTGCTTTCCAGGACCTGACGCTCGACATGCTGCGGCATCTCGAACTGACGCTGCCCGACAATCCCGAGGCCACCGATGCCGAGGATGGCGAGGAGGACGAGGGCGAGAACCCCGAGGACCAGGACAGCGACGAGGAGGACGAGGGCGCAGCCGAGCCGCAGGCCGCCGACGCGCGCAGCGAGGTGACCGACGGCGAGGCCGATGGCGATGCCGACCAGGAGGTCGACGGCGAGCAGCAGATGGCCGACGGCGATCCTTCGGACGAGGGCGAGGAAGGCATGCAGCCGGTCCGCCCCAACCGCCCGTGGACCGACCTGCCCGAAACCTTCGAGTACAAAGCCTATACGGCCAAGTTCGACGAGGTCGTCGAGGCGCCCGAGCTGTGCGACAACGAAGAACTCGATCGGTTGCGCGCCTATCTCGACAGCCAGCTGGCGGGGCTGCAGGGCGTGGTCACGCGGCTCGCCAACCGGCTCCAGCGCCGCCTCATGGCGCAGCAGAACCGCAGCTGGGATTTCGACCAGGAAGAGGGCCTGCTCGATGCCGCGCGGCTGACCCGCGTCGTCGTCAGTCCGGGCCATGCGCTCAGCTACAAGATCGAACGCGACACCGAGTTCAAGGACACGGTGGTCACGTTGCTGATCGACAATTCGGGCAGTATGCGCGGGCGGCCGATCAGCATCGCCGCGATCAGCGCCGACATTCTCGCGCGCACGCTCGAACGCTGCGGGGTGAAGACCGAAATCCTCGGCTTCACCACCCGCGCCTGGAAGGGCGGGCAGAGCCGCGAGATGTGGCTCGCCGACGGCCGCCCGGCCAATCCCGGTCGGCTCAACGACCTCAGGCACATCCTCTACAAGCAGGCCGACGAGCCCTGGCGCCGCGCGCGCCGCAATCTCGGCCTGATGATGCGCGAGGGTCTGCTCAAGGAAAATATCGACGGCGAGGCGCTGCTCTGGGCGCACGACCGCTTGCTCCGCCGGCCAGAGGATCGTCGCATCCTGATGGTCATTTCCGACGGCGCGCCGGTCGACGACAGCACGCTATCGGTCAACCAGGCGGGCTATCTCGAAGGGCACCTCAGGAAGGTGATCGACTGGATCGAGAAGCAGTCACCGGTGCAACTCGCCGCGATCGGCATCGGTCATGACGTCACCCGTTACTACAAACGTTCGGTGACGATCATGGATGTCGAACAACTGGGCGGCACGATCATCGAACAACTGGCCGATCTGTTCGAGGTGGATTAGCGTTTTTCCGTATTGCCGCGATTTTCGCCCGTGGTATTTCAGGGCGAAACAGGGAATCGGGAACCTCCTCCAAAATGAAAAGATGTGCTGTCGGCCTGCTGGCCGTCGCCTTCGTCGTTGGCTCCGGCTTGGTCGCGCCGGCTTCCGCGCGCGCACAATCCGTCGCAGCGGAGGGTGCGGCTGCAACAGCGGAAATGCCGCGCGAGCCCGCCGTCATGGAAACACCGGCTGAGCGGATCGTAGTCGAAAAATTGACGCCGGTGGTGATCGAAATCCTCGAGCCGCTCGGCAGCAAGACCAGCAAGTCGCTCGACAGCTACCGCATCCGCCTCGCCGAGCCGATCGTGATCGACGGAACCGAAGTGGTGCCGGCAGGTGCGGAGGGCATCGGCGAGGTCGTCCATGCCAAGAAAGCGGGCGGCATGGGCGCCGCAGGCGAGCTTGTCCTCGCCGCGCGCTACCTCACCGTCGACGGACGCGAGCTGAAACTGCGCAGCATGGAGCTGCTCGAGACCGCCGAAGGCAAGGACCGCATGGGCACCGTCCATGCCCTCAATGTCGCCTCGGCTGCCTCGCCCATCCCGATCGGGCTGATCGGCTATTTCATTGGCGGCGGGAATATCGAGATTCCCGCTGGCGCGCTGGCTTCGGCCAAGCTCGCCGCGCCGTTCGAGATCGCCCCCGCCACCGAGGTCGCGGCGATGGCACCCGCACACGAACTTTCCGCTCCCGAGGGGGGAACGGACGAGACCGAAGAAGGACTGCAATAATGAGAATGACCAAGGTTCTGGCAGCATCGCTGCTGGTCGCAACCGTCGGCACGCCCGCCCTAGCCGGCGAGAAGGTCAGCGGGGCGGACATCGCCATTCCCGAGGCACCCGAAGGCACCGGCCAGATCGTGTTTTTCCGCCCCGGCGGCACGGGTTTCGCTCTCGGCTGTTCGGTCAACGAGAACGGCGAGAAGATCAGCTCGCTGGGCGCGGGCCGCTATTTCGTCCTGCGCACCACGCCGGGCCGTCATGAATTCACCGTCAAGAGCGAAGCCAAGGATGTGCTCGCGCTCGAGGTCGAGGAAGGTGAAACCCAGTTCGCCAAGTGCAAGATCAAGATGGGCATCATGGTGGGCCGTCCCGATCTCTCGCCCGCCAAGGAAGACGAGTTCCGCGGCATGAAGAGCGTCAAGCTCGTCGATGCCGACGACATGGGCCCGGCTCCGGGCGCGCTGCGTCCCGAGGAAATGGGCGTCGCCGCCACTGCCGAAGCCGCCGCCGAGTAATCCGCACGCGACATCGCTGAAACACCGGCGCGCCGGGGCGGGAGTGCTTGCACTTCTTCCCCGGCGCGTTAGCGTTCGGGCGATGACCATGACTGTTTCCGAGGCCGTCGCCAGCCGCCGTTCCGTCCGCGCCTTCACCGACCAGCCGGTCGAGCGCGAGGTCCTGACCCGCATTCTCGAGAAGGCGCAGCGCGCGCCTTCGGGCGGCAACACCCAGCCGTGGCACGGGATCGTCCTCACCGGCGAACCGATGCAGAGGCTGTTCGATCGCGTGGCCCAGGACCTGCCCAGGGGGCGCGAGGCCTTCGCGCCGGAATACCATGTCTATCCGCCCGAACTCGACGGAGCCTATGAGCAGCGCCGCCGCGGTGTGGGCGAAGACATGTATGGCGCGCTCCAGATCTCCCGCGAGGAGAAAGGCAAGCGCCTGATGTGGTTCGCCAACAATTTTCGGGCTTTCGGGGCGCCAGTGCTGATGCTGGTCCACACGCCCAAATACATGGGGCCGCCGCAGTGGAGCGATATCGGCATGTGGTTGCAGACGATCGGCCTGCTCGCCCGCGAGGAAGGGCTCGACACCTGCTTCCAGGAAGCCTGGGCGGTCTATTCACCCCAGATCCGCGAGGTGGTCGACATCCCCGAGGACCATATCTTCTTCTGCGGCGTCGCCATCGGCTACCGCGACGAAGTGGCCGCGGTGAACAATTTCACCGTCCAGCGCGCGCCCCCCGAAGAGAGCGTGCGCTGGGAGGGGTGGCAGTGAGCCAAAACGCAGTCATTGCGAGGAGCCGGAGGCGACGCGGCAATCCATCACGGACCTTCCCGCCCATAGCGATGTCGGATGATGGATTGCTTCGCTACGCTTGCAATGACTGATTGTTGACCAGCCCGCGTACCCGCGCCATTGGCCGCGCATGACCGATACGCCGCTCAAGCTGTTCAACTCGCTGACCCGCCAGCTCGAGGTCTTCGAGCCCGTCCATCCCGGCGAGGCGCGCGTCTACACCTGCGGGCCGACGGTCTACAACTACCCGCACATCGGCAATATGCGCGCCTATGTTTTCGCCGACATCCTCGGCCGCACGCTGCGCTGGAAGGGCTACGACCTCACCCATATCATCAACATCACCGACGTCGGCCATTTGACCGACGATGCCGATGCGGGCGAGGACAAGATGGAGAAGATGGCGGCGGCCAAGGCGCAGTCGATCTGGGACATCGCGAAGCATTATACCGAGGCCTTCTGGGCCGACGTGAAGGCGCTCAACATCCGCGAGCCCGCTAAATGGTCGGTCGCCACCGACTACATCGACGAGATGATCGCCTTTGCGAAAAGCATTGCGGATGAGCATTGCTACGAGCTCGACAGCGGCCTCTATTTCGACGTTTCCACCGTCGAGGATTACGGTAAGCTCGCACGCGCGGTCACCGAAGATGGCGAGGGCCGCATCGAGACGGTCGAGGGCAAGCGCAACGCCGCCGATTTCGCCATCTGGCGCAAGACACCGGCGGGGGAGACGCGGCAGATGGAATGGGACAGCCCGTGGGGCAGGGGCGCGCCCGGCTGGCATCTCGAATGCTCGGTGATGGGCGAGAAGCTGCTCGGCTTCCCCTTCGACATCCACACCGGCGGGATCGACCACCGCGAGATCCACCACCCCAACGAGATCGCGCAGAACCAGGCCTTCTGCGGCTGCGGCGGGCTCGACGTGGCGACGCATTCGGGCGCGAAGATCTGGATGCACAACAACTTCCTCGTCGAGCGCAGCGGCAAGATGAGCAAGAGCGCGGGCGAGTTCCTGCGGCTGCAACTGCTGGTCGACAAGGGCTACCACCCGCTCGCCTACCGCATGATGTGCCTCCAGGCCCATTACCGCAGCGAGCTGGAATTCTCGTGGGACGGGCTGCAGGCGGCGCTGACCCGGCTGAAGCGGATCGTGATGGCGGTCGAACGGCTGCGGGATGCGGGCGCAACCGACGCCGCACATCCCAAATTCGCTCCGATGCGCGCAAAATTCGCCGCAGCCATGTCGGACGATCTCAACACCCCGACCGCGCTGGTCGCGCTCGAGGAGGCGCTCGCGGTCAAGAAGGTCGGTGACGGGGTCAAACGCGCGGTGGTCGAGGAAATGGACCGCGTTCTCGGTCTGAATCTTTTCGGCCTAGCCCGCACGGACCTCCGCATCCGTCCCAAGCACGCGCAGGTCACTGAGGAGGAAATCGAGGCCGAACTTCTGCGCCGCAAGGAGGCGCGCGCCACGAAGGATTTCGCCACCTCCGACGCGATCCGCGACAGCCTTGGGGAAAAAAATGTCGAGGTGATGGACGGCGACCCGCTTGGTTGGGAATGGAAGGTGTGACCAAGGCCGATCCACAGACCCTCCTCTGGCAGCATCTCGAGCATGCGCCGCAGGGTCTGATGTTCGTCCGCGACCACGAGGCCGAGGGCTTCGTCCTCCCGCTCTATTGCGCCGAGGCGCATCTCGCGATCGAGGTCGACGACGATCCCTTCAGGCGCAAGGACGACGGCGCGCGCGAGCGCTGGCAGGAACGCCATCGGGTCGACATCATGCAGGTCCCGCCCAGCCACGTGCTGCGCAATGCCAGCGAAGTCGCCGACGCGATCCTCGACATCGCCAGCCGCCGCAAGGAACGGTTTGCGAAATAGCGCCCGAACGGCAATGGAGACATCGAGGAGAAGTCGATGACCAAAGCCGTGCTGTCCGCCCTGATCCGTCCGCTGGTCGAACCGCGCCTGCCCGAATGGGTCGAGCCGCTGTGGTTCGCGAGCAAGGAACAGGCGCTCGAATTCGCTCCGCAGGCCGAAATTGGCTGGTTCGATCTCAACGAGAAGGAGCCGATGATCGAGATCGCCAGGGCGGCGACCAATCTCAAATGGATGAACTCGATCTATGCGGGTCTCGATTTCATGCCGCTCGACCTGCTGAAGGAACGCGGCGTCACCGTGACCAATGGTGTCGGCATCAACGCCCTGACCATCGCCGAATATGTCGTCATGCTGATGCTCGCGCATGCCAAGGGCTATCGCGAGGTCGTGCGCGCGCAGGATCGCCACGAATGGCTGCTCGACAGCCCGGGCAAGCGCGAGCTGGCGGGCGAGCGCGTGCTGCTGCTCGGCATGGGCGCGATCGGATCGCTCATCAAGACGCGGTTGGAGGCTTTCGACATGAAGGTGGTCCCGGTGCGGCGCTCGGGCGCCGAAGGAGCGCTCAAGCCGGGCGAATGGCGCGCTAGGCTGGGCGATTTCGACTGGATCGTCCTCGCAGTCCCCTCGACCCCCGAAACGCGGCACATGATAGGTGCGATGGAGCTGGCGCAGATGCGGCCCAACGGCGTGCTGGTGAACATCGCGCGCGGTGACGTGGTCGATCAGGAGGCGCTGGTCGGGGCGCTGCAGGAGAAGAAGATCGAGGCGGCGCTGCTCGACGTCACCGATCCCGAGCCGCTGCCCGAAGACCATCCGCTGTGGGGCCTCGACAATGCGCAGGTCACCATGCACCTCTCGGGCCGCGCACAGACCAAAATGTTCCAGCGCAGCGCCGACCGCTTCGTCGAGAATCTCGAGCGCTGGCACAAGGGCGAGCCGGTCGAGCCGCAGCTCGATCTCGACCTCGGCTACTGACAGGCGCGCGGGCCTCTGTTAGGCCCCCCGAAGCACACACCGGGAGAACTCGGGTCGCGATTCCAGAAGGGCTTGCAGGGGGCAGGCCGCGGAGGGGGAAATCGCGAATGACCGAGTCCAGGAAAGCATCCGACCTGTTCATCGAATGCCTCGAGGCCGAAGGCTGCGAATATATTTTCGGCGTGCCGGGCGAGGAAAATCTCGACTTCCTCGACAGCCTCAGCCGGTCGAAGCAGATCAGGCTGGTGCTCACGCGGCACGAACAGGGCGCGGGCTTCATGGCTGCGACCTATGGTCGCCACACTGGCAAGACCGGCGTCTGCATCGCCACGCTGGGGCCGGGGGCGACCAATTTCGTCACCGCCGCCGCCTATGCCCAGCTCGGCGGGATGCCGATGATGATGATCACCGGGCAGAAGCCGATCAAGAAATCGAAGCAGGGCCAGTTCCAGATCCTCGACGTGGTCGCGATGATGGACCCGATCACCAAATACACGCGGCAGCTCCACGCTGGGGACAACGTGCCGAGCCGGGTGCGCGAGGCCTATCGTCTGGCCGAGGAGGAGAAACCCGGCGCAGTCCATCTCGAACTGCCCGAGGACATTGCCGAGGAGCCGACCAGCGCACGGCCGATCCCGCGCAGCATCGCCCGCCGGCCCAGCGCCGAGCCCAAGGCGGTCGACCAGGCGGTCGCGGCCATTACTCGCGCGAAAAAGCCGATCCTGGTCATCGGGGCGGGCGCCAACCGCAAGATGACCGGCAAGATGCTCGCCGAATTCGTCGAGAAGACCGGCATCCCCTTCGTCACCACGCAGATGGGCAAGGGCGTGCTCGACGAGCGGCACCGGCTGTTTCTCGGCTGCGCCGCGCTGTCGGCGGGCGATTTCTGCCACCGCGCGATCGAGGAGGCCGACTGCATCGTCAATATCGGCCACGACGTGATCGAGAAGCCGCCCTTCTTCATGAAACCCGAGGGCGTTACCGTGATCCATGTCAGCAATCGCAGCGCCGAGGTCGACCCGGTCTATTTCCCGCAGATCGAGGTGATCGGCGACATCGCCAACGCGATCTGGCAGATCAAGGAGGATATCGCGCGGCAGGATCACTGGGAAAGCGCCGGTCTCAAGCGCTATCACCAGGCCGAGCTCGACCATACGGGCAAGCTGGCTGAAGACACGCGCTTCCCGATCTTCCCGCCGCATCTCGTCCAGCAGGTGCGCGACTGCATGCCCGAGGACGGGATCATCTGCCTCGACAACGGCGTCTACAAGATCTGGTTCGCGCGCGGCTACACCGCCTACCGCCCCAACACCGTGCTGCTCGACAATGCGCTCGCCACCATGGGCGCGGGGCTGCCCAGTGCGATGATGAGCGCGATGCTCTATCCGGCACGCAAGGTCATGGCGATCTGCGGCGACGGCGGCTTCATGATGAACAGCCAGGAGATGGAGACCGCGGTGCGCCTCGGGCTCGACCTCACCGTGCTGATCCTGCGTGACGACGCCTATGGCATGATCCGCTGGAAGCAGGCCAATATGGGGTTCGAGGATTTCGGTCTGGCCTACGGCAATCCCGATTTCGTCGCCTATGCCGAAAGCTACGGTGCGACCGGCCATCGCGTCGAGAGCAGCGACCACCTGCGCCAGCTGCTTGCCCATTGCCGCGACACGCCCGGCGTCCACCTGGTCGACTGCCCGGTCGACTATTCGGAGAACGACCGCATCCTGAACAAGGATATCAAGGAACTGAGCAAGAAGCTCTGAGGTTGATCGGGTTACAGGAGGACGTCTTGCCCACACTCAAAGATACTTACCCGCTCTACCTCAACAACAAGGCACAGCAGCCCAACACCGATCTCGAGGTCACCGACAAGTTCACCGGCGAGGTCGCCTTCCGCACCGCGCTGGCGACGCCCGAGATCATCGACCGGGCGATCGTGGGCGCGGTCCATGCGACCGAGCCGATGGCGAGGCTCGCCAGCTACGAGCGGCAGGCGGTGCTGCAGCACTGCGTCGACCGCTTCACCGAGCGTTTCGACGAGCTCGCCTATGCGCTGTGCGTCGAGGCGGGAAAGCCGATCAAGGACTCGGAGGGCGAGGTCACGCGGCTGATCGACACCTTCCGCATCGCGGCCGAGGAATCGGTGCGCATGTATGGCGAGGTCATGCCGCTCGACATCTCGGCGCGGGCGAAGGGCTACCAGTCGATCTGGAAGCGCTATCCGATCGGGCCGTGCAGCTTCATCTCGCCGTTCAACTTTCCGCTCAACCTCGCCGCGCACAAGGTTGCGCCGGCGATCGCGGTCGGCTGTCCCTTCGTGATGAAGCCCGCCTCGAAGACGCCGCTCGGCGCGATCATCATGGGCGAAGTGCTGGCCGAAACCGACCTGCCCGAAGGCGCCTTCTCGATCCTGCCCGCGAGCCGCGACGGGGCGGACCTCTTCACCGTCGACGAGCGGCTCAAGCTGCTCAGCTTCACCGGCTCGCCCGCGGTCGGCTGGGATTTGAAGGCACGCTGCGGCAAGAAGAAGGTGGTGCTCGAACTCGGCGGCAATGCGGCGGTGGTCGTCGACCGCGACGCCGATCTCAACGATGCGCTCGAGAGGATCATTTTCGGCGCCTTCTACCAGAGCGGCCAGAGCTGCATCGGGGTGCAGCGGATCATCATCCACGAGGAGGTCTACGACCGCTTCAGGGAGATGCTGGTCGAGAAAACGAAAGGCCTGGTCGCGGGCGATCCCAAGGACCGCGATACCTTCATCGGCCCGATGATCTCCGAGGGTGAAGCCAAACGGCTCAAGGGCTGGATCGACGAGGCGGTCGAAGGCGGCGCGAGCCTGCTGTGCGGCGGCGAGCGCGAGGGCAACATGCTCCAGGCGACGCTGCTCGAGCATGTCCACAAGGACGCCAAGGCATTGAACGAGGAAGCCTTCGGCCCGCTCGCGATCCTGCAGAAATTCTCCGACTTCGACGAGGCGCTGGCCGAAGTGAACCGTTCCACCTTCGGCCTGCAGGCTGGGATCTTCACGCGCGACCTGTTCAAGATGTTCGATGCCTGGGACCGGCTCGAGGTCGGCGGCGTGGTGATCAACGACGTGCCCAGCTACCGCGTCGACAACATGCCCTATGGCGGCGTGAAGGACTCAGGACTGGGCCGCGAGGGCATCAAGTTCGCGATGGAAGACATGACCGAGATCAGGAACCTCGTCATCCGGCGGAACTGATCAGGGGCGCGGAACGACCACGAGCCGGTAGGGGATGTAGAGCAGAACCTCGCCGGGGCCCGCGCGGGACCATTGGACCGGCATGTTCAAGCCTTCGATCTCCACCGCGTAGCCCTGACCCATCCGGCTGGCCATCGCGTTCGAATCCTCGGCGATCTTCTCGGCGATCTGGGGACGGTAGCTGTCCGGGCCGACGATCGACAGCGTGCTGTCCCCCCATTCGTCCATTTCGGCCCGCCCTACTCCCGGAACGGATTCGATATAGCGGGCGATCTGCGCTTCGGCGGCTTCTCCCGACTGGGTCCCGCCAAGCTTGGCCTTCACGAGGAAGACCACCCTTTCGCTGTCGGGGCGATTGTCGTTTCTAAGATCGATATCCTCGACATTCGCCAAGGTCAGCGGCGTCAGGATGTAGTCGCCATAGGCCAGTTCCACCCCTGCGGCCTGCGCCTTGCGAATGGCGTCTGACAGCATCGAACGGATTTCGCGGCGCCGCTGTTCCATGTCCCGTGTGTCGCCCCGGATGACGACTGCCTGGACGAGAAAGTCTGCGGGCCTGCGCAGGCCTACGGCCGGCATGCGGTCCGAATAGTCTTCCTGCTCGATTCGCGAGGCGGTCACGACGATTTCCTGGCTCTGCAGATCCTGCGCCATCGTCGGCGTGGAAATCGCTCCGAGCACGAGTGCGATCGCAAGCTTCTGCATGGCCATTCTCCCTTTGGCGACAATGATTAGCGGGCCTTTGTCGGGGGTCAATCGCTCAGCTCTCCTCGAGGAGCAGCAACTCGCAACGCACCACCAGCCGTGGTTCGGGAAAGAGGCGGTGCTCGACCTCGGTCACGCCCGCGTCGGCGACCAGTTGGCCGGGGATGGCGAACTCGTGATCGGGCAGTTCGGCGACGAAGGCCTCGCCCGCTTCGACCGCCTCTTCGCCCGCAAAGAGCAGCGCGAGGCAATGGCGCGTGCCGGCGAAGGTGATGCTTGCCCAGGCTTTCTCGGTATGCGTCAGAACCTTGCCGTGATGGCCGTGGAGGTCGGCCAGCGCGGCGCGGACGCGATCGGCGGCGGTGCGGCGCGGGCGGCGGGCGCGGGGAGGGGTCGGTTCAGCCGACATGGGCGACCTCCTGCTGTGCGAGGGCGATGGCGCGCGCGGCTTCGAAGCCGGCAATGAAGCCGCGAATCCGCTGCTCGGTGCGCTCGCGCGGTTCGCGGCCCAGGCGCAGGTCGAGTACGAATCGCGGGTCGTGCGCGGCGAGGCGGCCGAATTTGGTCGCCGCCATCTCGTGCTGGCGGAGGAATGTCTCGATTGTGCGGATCAGCATGGCGGGCTCCCCAAATGATGGCCGGAAAGGGCGATTCGCTGGATATGTTCCGCATATGTTCCAATCGAAATCCTAGGGGATTATACCCTTGGGACAAGTAAGTGAGATTTAGATGGTGTGTGGCCCTAATCGCGGCAGCGCTAGTTGCTGTTATTCCCGCCCGTGCTGAAGAAGCACGAGGCCCCTTCGGGTGGCGGCCATTGCCCCGTATAGACGAGGCGGTAGTTGGTGAACCGCTCGATGCCGAAGGCGTCTTCGAACTCAATTCTCCCGTACACAAAGAGACCCATAGCTCCGCGCCTAACCGACTTCTTTTCCTCGTTGGTCAGCCTGCGGTCCATAAACACGGGCTTGTGGTTAACCCCTCCCGGGGGGAGGGTGTTGGCGCTGACCCTCTCCAGCTTCGGAACCGTAAGGGAGGCTTCATCCTCCACCGGAATCAACTCAAATCCGGTCCAATGAACCAAGTTGTAAGCTGGCGTTTGCCCAGAGTTCTTTATGACAAGCGCGGCCATAGGAATGCCGCGGAGGGAGGCTTTGACGCCCGGGGCGTTGCGGGAGGAAACTTGAATTTGGTCCGGGAACACATAGGCCCGGTTCTGTCGCTCTTCGGCGTTCCTGGAGCTGCTCAGGGCCCTGAACGCGGCCAGCGCCGAGAGCGTAGAGATGATGAGCGACAAGAGAATGCCGATCGCTTCTATGGTTCCGATTTTGGCTTGAAAGGGAAGCCAATCTGCCGCCTCTCTCGCCGCAGTGGCGGCGGTCCACTGTGCGCACAAATCGCTATCCTCGCGACTGTAGGGGTAGTCGCATGGGTGCTCGTAATTTGGGGCTTCTATGGCGCTTTCAGTGGCCACAACTTCTGGTGGGGACGGTTGCTTCTGGGTAGCGCTGCCTTCGTTTTGGCCCTCGCCCTCCCCCTCGGCTAATGAGACCGTATTTGTCATGGTGAAGTTTATGCGCGATAATCAAAGGATGGACAATCCAAAGGACCGCTTTGACCGCCTACTAAAGGCGATGACGGAAGGAGGACCCCCTACTTCTAGAAAGAAGTCATCAATTCAGGAAGCATCGTCTCGGGACGATTCCGGCGATTGTGACGAAACTCAAACTCGCCAAGATACTTCGAAAGATGCTTCTGACTGACGTGAATATGCGTCCCGTGGATGCTGCGCTTTAGCTGCGCCCAGAAGCCTTCCACGCCGTTGGTCGAAGTGCCCGTTGCCGAGACGTATTCGCCCTTCGAGTGATTGACCCGCTTGTGCCAGTAGCCGTTCAGCACGCCTAGGTCGCCGTAGCCTCCAAATTCATCGGTGTGCACTTCCGTATGCGGCTTCACGTGCAGCGGAATGACTTGGTTCATCGTGATCTTGCGACGGTCGGGCAGGACACGAACCACAATGTCGCCGCCGCGCTCATACATGCCGACTACGATGGTCTTGTTCGCTTTGTAGCCCGACCCTTTGCCGGGGCGCTCACCGCCCATGTAGGTTTCGTCAATCTCGACAGTCTTGAACGGGCCGCCAAGCGGTTCGTCACCGTCCGCGATAGCCATATACTTGCGGATCTCATGGCACATGCGCCACGCGGTCTTGTAGGTCACGCCGATCTGGCGCTCGACTTCCTTGGCGCTCACGCCGTTCCGCTTCGTGCAGAACAGGAACATCACATAGAACCAGTCCCGCAGGCTGGTGCGCGTCCTGTGGAACGGGGTGCCCGCCGTAGGATAAATCTGGTGGCCGCAATGCTCGCAAGCATACGAGCGCCGCTTCTTAACCCTGTAGAACTTGGCCTCGACGCCGCAGCCCTCGCAATCGTGGCGCTCACCGAAGCGAACCAGCTTCAAGTGCTCCAAGCAACTGTCTTCCGTAGGAAAACGGTCTTGGAATTGGCGAAGCGTAGGTCCCTTTGTCATGCCTATTATGTAGCACAAACCCTTACTTGTCGCAAGGGGATAATGGCCAAATCCTACTTGTCTAGGAAAAATCCTATGCTATAGGAAAAATCATGGAAGGCATTCCGCGAAGCGAGCGTCACGCACGGGGCAGGCTGCAGGACCTGGCCAAGGACCAGGGAGTCAGCCTCGCTGCCCTGTCGCGGCTGATCGGGCGCAATCCCGCCTATCTCCAGCAATATGTGACGCGTGGCAGCCCGCGCCATCTCGACGAGCCCGACCTTCTGAAAATTGCCGAGTTTCTCGGCGTAGGGCGCCGCGTCATTTCCACTCGGCCGAGCGGGGCGGCGGCGAGCGATGAAGTGGCGGGTGAGCGTGCCGACTGGGTCGAGGTGCCGCGCCTCCCGCTCGATGCTTCGGCCGGGCCGGGGGCATTCTCGGCAGAGGAAATTTCCTTCGATACCTTCCGCTTCTCGCGTCGCTGGCTACGCGAAATGGGGCTCGAGGGCGCCGATCTCACCGCGATCCGCGTCGAGGGGGACAGCATGGAGCCCACGCTGCGCAGCGGCGACGAGATCTTCGTCGACCGCAACAAGCGCGCGGGCGAGGGCATCCACGTCGTCCGCATCGGCGACGCGCTCCACGTCAAGCAGGTCCAGGCCAGCGCCCCGGGCCGGATCACGCTGATCAGCGCCAACGACAGCTACGCCCCGATCGACCTCGCGCGAGAGGAGGTGGAGGTGATCGGGCGGGTAGTGTGGAAGGGGGGGCGGGTGTGATGTTTCGTGAACTACGTCGAAAACTCATGCCGAGAATTCTCGCGCGGTTCGAGGAAGCTATGAAGCCGGACAAACCGCTGGCGAACATAGTCTGGGACGCATCCAAGGCGTGGGAAAATCGCTATACCTTCGAGTGGGATCACAAGGATTCAGAGTGCCCCGACCAACCAGCGCGAATGGAACAGGCAGAAGGGTTGGCAAAGAGTGATCCGATAGGTGCGTTGGAAGTATACCGAAAAGCGGCCCAGGACGGGAGTGTCTGGGCGATGTGGATGGTCGGTTGGCACTATGACAAGGGCTGTGCCGTTTCCAAGAACCCCGATTTGGCCGAACAGAATTATCGTATTGCGATCAGAAGTGGATCGATGCGGGCGACCATCGATTGTGCAAAACTATTGAGAGGGCAGGGGCGGATCGATGAGGCTTTGGAACTCCTTGAACCCGCTGCCGAAAGAGGTTTCGTGCCGGCAATGTTCTGGAAGTCGTTCTACGCCTACCTGCGCGATTTGTCGCGAGACGCCGCACGACAGATAGAGCCATGCTTGGAACGCGCGATCGATGCCGGTCACCCTCAAGCCCGGTTTTTCCGCAATTGGCTCCGTATGAAGGGCAAGTTCGGAATCCGGCAAATCCCGTTGGGATGGCGAGATTGGTGGAAGCAACTAAGGGAGCACCAGGAAGCCAGCGAGTTGCGGGACAGCGACGAAAGCCCTACCCCGGCCGCCTGACGTAATCGTCGGTCTGCAGCGTCATCATGTAGTCGGCGATGATTTCGATATCCTCATCGACCAGGTCGACATCCATCTGCATCGGGTAATTGTGCGCGTCGGAGAGGAAGGCGACCAGCGTCTCGCGCGTCAGGCCCGGGCTGTTGGCGATATCGACCCAATTGGGCGCCTGCGGATCGGGCGAAACCGCGTCGGCGGTGACCGCATGGCACTCACCGCAGATCGCGGTGACATAGGTCGGAGCCGCGCTGCCGTTGGCGGCAACCAGGCTGGCTGCCGGGGCCGGTTCGGCCTCGCTTGTGGTCTGGCAGGCTGCCAGCGGCAGGGAGGCTGCGAGAATCGCTGCGACATGCTTCATCGATCGGCTCCTTCTCCGGGTTGCATAGCAGCTTGCCCGAGATGCGGCTTGTTTTCGATCACGAAGCCGACCATTTTCCCCGGCGATGGACAAACCCGCAGAAACGCCCGCCCTGCCGCCGATGAAGGCCGGCATCGTTCCCGTGACCCCGCTGCAGCAGAACTGCTCGCTGGTCTGGTGTACGAAGACCAACAAGGCCGCGCTGATCGATCCCGGCGGCGACCTCCACAAGTTGAAGGCGGCGGTCGCCCAGACCGGCGTGGAGCTCGAGAAGATCCTCATCACCCACGGCCATATCGACCATTGCGGCGAGGCCGGCGTGCTGGCCAAGGAACTGGGCCTGCCGATCGAGGGGCCGCACGAGGCCGACCGCTTCTGGATCAGCCGGCTCGACGAGGACGGGCGCAAATACGGCGTCAACGGTCAGGTGTTCGAGCCCGACCGCTGGCTCGAGGATGGCGACACGGTGACCGTGGGCGAACTGACGCTCGAGGTCATCCACTGTCCGGGGCACACGCCGGGTCACGTCGTCTTCTTCCACCGGCCGTCGAAATTCGCGGTCGTCGGCGACGTGCTGTTCCAGGGCAGCATCGGGCGCACCGATTTCCCGATGGGCAATCACCAGGACCTGATCGACGCGATCACGCAGAAGCTCTGGCCGCTCGGCAACGACGTGACCTTCATTCCCGGCCACGGCCCGACCAGCACCTTCGGTCACGAGCGCAAGACCAACGCCTTCGTAAGCGATTACGCGCTTTCCTGAGGCGTGCGCTAGCGACTGCCGTCGTTAGCTCGCGGCCCGGCCCACCCACTCCCCCTCCCGGCCACCCACGGCACGGCATGCTATGGGTGGCCGGGAGGGGGAGTGGGCAGGCCAGCTAAGGGCCGGACGGAGGTCTGGCACGCACGCGACAATGACCCCGGGTGGGGAAGTGGGCCGGTGCAGCCGCAAGGGAAGCGCGGAGGCGCTTCCCGCACGCAACAAATACCTTTCCCTACATCACCCCGAGTACGATCAGCACCGCAACGATCGCCAGCCCGAGCAGCGTCAGCATGGTGATCAGCGTGCCGATCATGCGCGGCTTGGTGCCGGTTTCCGCGTCCATGCCGAAGCCATGCGCCACGCGACCGAGCATGTAGATGCCGGCCACCCAGGCGAGCCAGGGCGCGCCCTTGCCCGAGAGTTCGATGGCGGCGATCAGCACGAGTACGAAGCCGGTATTCTCGACGAAATTGAGCTGCGCGCGCATCCGGCGGGTCAGCGGGCCCCCGGCATCGTCGCCATGGATGGTCTTGGTCGCGCCGCGCATCTGGCCGACGCGAACGGCCAGCCACAGGTTGATGATGGCCGCCGCGGCCGCTGCTGTTAGTGTAACCGGCAGGATAATGCCCATGCTCGTCCCTCCCTTGTGTTTTCGATGAACACGACCCACCTGCAGTGCTAGGGAGATGCCCTGTGGCGCGCAATCCCGGCCTGCGGGCGACACGGCTTGCATCCCCCGAGAATTTCGCTATAGCGCGCGCCTTCACCGCCACGGTCGGGATATTCGGGTTCACGCGCTCTTGTGCGGTGCCGGACCTTCCCCTAGGGCGGCCACCGAAATTGATTGTAATTGTTTGAGGAACAGGTGCCGCCATGGCCGTCCCCAAGAGGAAAGTATCGCCCCACCGTCGCGGCAATCGCCGTGCGCATGATTCGCTCAAGGTCGAAGCGCATCACGAGTGCTCGAACTGCGGTGAACTCAAGCGTCCGCACAACCTGTGCCCGCACTGCGGTCACTACAACGGTCGCGAAATCATCGCCGTCGGTCTCTAAGACCGTAAGCAAAGCCGGAGTCGTCGCATGAGCCTGCCGCGTATCGCCGTTGATGCGATGGGCGGCGATGAAGGCGTGCGCGTGATGATCGACGGTGCCGCGATGGCGCGGCGCCGTCACGACAAGTTCAAGTTCCTGCTGGTGGGCGACGAGACGCGGATCAAGGCCGCGCTCGAAACGCATCCCGGCATGGCGGGCGCTTCGGAAATCCTGCATTGCGACGACGTGGTCGGCGGTGAAGAGCTGCCGAGCCGCGCCTTGCGTCGTGCCAAGACCACCAGCATGGGCCTGACGGTCAATGCGGTGAAGCAGGGCGAGGCCGGTGCCGCCGTCTCGGCCGGGAATACCGGTGCGCTGATGGCGATGAGCAAGCTTGCGCTGCGCACCATGCCGGGCCTCGATCGCCCCGCGCTGGCGGCCCTGCTGCCGACGCTCGGCGAGAACGATGTCGTCATGCTCGACCTTGGCGCGAATCGCGAATGCGACGCGCGCAATCTGGTCCAGTTCGCGATCATGGGCGCTGCCTATGCGCGCATCGTGACCGGTCGCGAGCGTCCGCGCACGCGGTTGCTCAATATCGGCACCGAGGAAACCAAGGGCACCGAGGACATCCAGGCCGCCGCCGAGGCACTGCGCGCCGCCACCGGCCTGGCGATGGATTTCGAAGGCTATGTCGAAGCCGACAAGATCAACCGCGGCGAATGCGACGTCGTCGTATGCGACGGGTTCTCGGGCAATATCGCGCTGAAGGCGATCGAGGGCGCGGCGCGCTTCGTCACCGACCTGCTGCGCACGGCCTTTACCAGTTCGCTGCGTTCGAAGATCGGCTTCCTCGTCTCGCGCCCCGCGACCGAGCTGCTGAGACACCATCTCGACCCCAACAACCACAATGGCGCCGTCTTCCTCGGACTGAACGGCGTGGTGGTGAAGAGCCACGGCAGCGCCAATGCAAAGGGCGTGGCCAACGCCGTCGAAGTCGCGGCCCGCCTGCTGGAGGACGATATCACCAACCGCATCAAGCACGACCTCGGCGAAATCGACGCCGCGAGCCTGACCGCCAAATGATCCGCTCGGTCATCACCGGCACCGGATCGGCGCTTCCTCGCGACTGCGTGACCAATGCCGAACTGGCGCAGCGGGTGGATACGACCGACGAATGGATCGTCGAGCGGACCGGCATCCGCCAGCGCCATATCGCGGGCGAGGGCGAGACCACCTCGACCCTCGCGATCGATGCCTCGCGCAAGGCGCTCGAAGCCGCCGGAATCGAGGCTTCCGAAATCGGCCTGATCGTGCTCGCCACGGCCACGCCCGACCATACCTTCCCCGCCACCGCGACGCAGGTGCAGGCCGCGCTCGGCTGCGGTGGGGGTGTCGCCTTTGACGTCGCCGCAGTGTGTTCGGGCTTCCTCTATGCGCTCGCCACCGCCGATTCTTTGCTGCGCACCGGCATGGCCAAGAAGGCGCTGGTGATCGGCGCGGAAACCTTCAGCCGCATCCTCGACTGGGAGGATCGCACGACCTGCGTCCTCTTCGGTGACGGCGCGGGCGCGGTGGTGCTCGAGGCGCAGGATGTCTCCGAGGATGGCCCCGGCATTCTCGCCAGCCGCCTCCATGCCGAAGGCTGCCACAAGGACCTGCTCTATGTCGACGGCGGGCCCTCGACCACGGGTACGGTGGGCAAGCTGCGGATGAAGGGACGCGAAGTGTTCCGTCACGCGGTCGTCAACCTCGCCGACGTGCTCAAGGAAGTGCTCGAGGAAACCGGCAAGAGCGCCGCCGATATCGACTGGGTCGTGCCGCATCAGGCCAATGCCCGCATTCTCGATGCCACGGCGCGCAAGCTCGACCTGCCCGCCGAGAAGGTCGTCGTCACCGTCGACCAGCATGCCAATACCTCGGCCGCCTCGGTCCCGCTCGCGCTCGACACCGCGGTGCGCGACGGGCGCATCAAACCGGGCGATCTCGTGATGTTCGAGGCGATGGGCGGCGGCTTCACCTGGGGCGCCTCGCTCGCACGGATGTAGTATTTGCCCGAAAACCGGGCCATGCCATTGCGAAATCAAGCAAATAGCTCTATTGGTCGGCAGGGTTTCAAGCGGGGTCGCCAATTCGCTCAGGGTCGTATCTGGGGGAAGGGAAATATGGATATGATGCGCTCCGTGGGCACGCTGACCAGGGCCGACCTGGCCGAAACGATCAATCGCAAGATGGGCTTGTCGCGGGCCGAGTCGCTCGAGATGGTCGAGGCGATCCTTGGCAAGATGTGCGATGCGCTGGCCGAGGGCGAGAACGTCAAGATTTCCGGCTTCGGCAGTTTCGTGCTTCGCGACAAGAAGGAACGCGTCGGCCGCAATCCCAAGACCGGTGTCGAAGTGCCGATCACGCCGCGTCGCGTGATGACCTTCCGCGCCAGCCAATTGCTCAAAGAGCGCATCGCGAACGGCTGAGGAGCGTCATGGCGGTTTTCGACGACGGCAAGGACAAGGGCGCGCTGCGCACCATCGGCGAAGTCGCCAAGGCGACCGGGATCAAGGCGCATGTGCTGCGCTATTGGGAACAGCAGTTCCCCATGCTCAAGCCGCTCACTCGCAGCGGGGGACGGCGCTACTATCGCCCCGAAGACATCGAACTGATCGAGCGGATCGACCGCCTGGTCAATCGCGAGGGCTATACGCTGAAGGGCGCCAAGGCCGCGCTCCTGGGGACGCCTGACCAGCAGGCCGCGGTGCAGGAGCCTGTCGCCGCTCCGCCTTCGGGCGACCTGGTTCGCCGGCTGAAGGCGATCCGCGACGATCTGAAGGCGGCGCTAGCGGCCTAGGCGCTCCGCCTGCGCTCGCCGCTCTCGGCGCCCGCCTCGATCGCCAGTTCCTGCACCGGCCGCGCCTTGCCGAACAGGTATCCCTGGCCGTAGCTGCAGTTCATGAGTTGCAGGATGCGGCGCTGCTCCTCGCTTTCGATGCCCTCGGCGACCACGGTTATGCCCATACTGCGTGCCATGCCGATCATCGCCTGCACGATCGAACGCGACTGGTCCTCCTCGGTCATCGCCTGCACGAAGGACAGGTCGAGCTTGACCGCATCGATCGGGAAGTCACGCAAATGCGTGAGCGAGGAGTAGCCGGTTCCGAAGTCGTCGAGGGCGATGCGCACGCCGGCCGCGCGCAGTTCGCGCAGCACGGCCTGAATGCGGTCCGACTGGTCCACCAGCAGCATGGTCTCGGTCACTTCGAGCGTGATCATCGACGGATCGACACCGTTCGCGCGAAACTGGCCCAGGAAGCGCTCGACGAAGTCGCGCGACACCAGATCACCCTCGGTTGCATTGATGCTGATCCGCCGCAATTGCGGGTGCGCGGCGAGGAGGGCTGGAGCTTCCTCCGCAATCAGGCTCATCATGCGTTCGTCGACCTTGCGCGAAAGTAGCGGATCGACCAGCGCCGGCGCCACTTCTGCCGCGGTCATGCGCCGCCCGGTGGTTGTCGTCAGCCGCATCAGCGCTTCGAGACCGACGGTCGCACCGGTTCGCAAGTCGACGATCGGCATGTATCCGACGAAGACCCGGTTGGTCCGCAGCGCCTCGTTGACCTCGTCGATCGCTGCCTGGCGCTCGGACTTCTGGCGTTCGAGTTCCGAAGTGTACCGCTGGACCGACGACCGGTTCGTGCGCTTGCCGTGATAGAGCGCCGTGTCGGCATGGCGCACGAGTTCCTTTGGCCCGACCGCGCCGTCGGTGGTGACGAGTCCGGCCGTTGCGCTCAGTTCGAAGGTGCGGCCACCGATCTCGGTGCAATGACGGATTCCGTCGAGCATGGCGTTTGCCTGATGTTCCGCCGCGGCATCGTCGGAGGCGCGCGGCAGGATGACAGCGAATTCATCGCCGCCCCATCTGGCCACCGTGGAATGCGGCGGTGCGGCCCTCGTGATCCGCCGGGCGATGTCCTTGAGCACGTGATCGCCCATGACATGTCCGAAGGTGTCGTTGAGATCCTTGAACCCGTCGAGATCGAACAGCACCAGGTGGACGCTGCCGTCACCGCATTTGGCGGCAGCGATGCGTGCCTTGAGCTCTCGGTCGAAGGCAGCCCGGTTGAGCAGGCTTGTAAGCGCGTCGTGATCGGCTGCATGGCGCAACGACAGCTCGGCGCGATAGGCTTCGGAAATATCCTGGAAAACGCCGAGGACGCGGCGCGGCTTGCCGTCGACGACGTCGAAGCCTTCGCCCATCGAGCGGACTCGCTTGATAGTCCCGTCAAGCGCGTGAAGGGTGGCGTCGTAGCAGAACAATGTCTGGTCGCTCACGGCCTTCTGAACGTGGCGCGAGACGGATTGGCGGTCCGCGGGATCATAGTACCCGAGCGCCTCCTCGACTGTGACGGGCCGCAGCTCAGTGAAACCGTGGATCGCGTAGACCCCGTCGGACCAGTGGATCTCGTTGGTCTCGATGTCCAGTTCCCACGTGCCGATCTTGGCGATGCTTTCCGCCTGTTGCCAGATGCGCAGCGACTTCTTGAGCTCCTCGCTCTGCTGCGAGATCTGCCTGTTGAGCTCGGTCGCCTCGAGATGCAGCATATGTAGCTTGAGGATGTCCTCGACGACATCGGCATGGCGCTTCAACTGAGCGATATGGCGCTCTTCGAAGAAGTTTGGCCGCGGATCGATCAGGCACAGCGCGCCTAGAAACTCGCCGTCGCAATGGCGAATCGGGATGCCGAGATAGGAACGCAAATTGGGCGGGCCGGCTACGAGCGGATTGTCGCGCAACCGGTCGTCCTTGCTCGCATCGCCGACCAGCATGGGGCTCTGCGATTCGAGCGCGAATTGGCAGAAGGAAAGGCCTCGTGGGGTCTCGCGCAGGTCGGTTCCGTGCGTAGCCAGGAAGCATTGGCGGTCGGGTTCGAGCGCAGTGACGAGCGACATCTGACAGCCGAACTCTTCGGCACACTGCGACACCACGCGATCGAGCGACCGCTGGGCTTGCAGTTCGAGGTTGGTGTAGAGCCGTGCCGGACTAGCTATCGTTTTCTGTTCTTCCAGCATGCCCGTTTCGTTGCGACTCGAAGAAGACATTCGGTCCGCCTAATCGGAGAATGGTTAATATTTTTCCGACGACGCGACGGATGCCCGTATCCAGACGGTCCGGCGAAGCGCGGGCGCTATTCCGCCGCCAGCAATTCTTCCGCTCCGCCCAGATCGACGCTGACCAGACGGCTGACGCCTCTTTCGATCATTGTGACGCCGAACAGGCGATGCATCCTGCTCATGGTCACTGCATTGTGCGTGACGATGAGATAGCGGGTCCTGGTCTCGCGCGTCATCGCGTCGAGCAGGTCGCAGAAGCGGTCGATATTGGCATCGTCGAGCGGTGCGTCGACCTCGTCGAGCACGCAGATCGGCGCGGGGTTGGTGAGGAACAGCGCGAAGATCAGCGCGGTCGCGGTCAGCGCCTGCTCGCCCCCCGAGAGCAGCGTGAGCGACTGCAGCTTCTTGCCCGGCGGCTGGGCGAAGATCTCGAGCCCCGCCTCGAGCGGATCGTCGCTGTCGATCAGCGCAAGGTGCGCCTCGCCGCCCTCGAAGAGGCGGGTGAAGAGCCGCTTGAAGTGATCGTTGACCTGCTCGAAGGCGGCGCGCAGCCGCTCCCGGCCTTCACGGTTGAGATTGCCGATCGACCCGCGCAGGCGGCTGACCGCCTCGCGTAGCTCTTCCTGCTCGGCGGCGTTCGAGCCGTGCTCGCTCTCGATCCGTTCGAGTTCCTCCGCCGCGACGAGATTGACGGGGCCGATCCGCTCGCGGCTGGCTGTGAGGCGGTCCATCTCCGCGCTCTCCGCCTCGGCGGCGCGGATCGCCTCTTCCTCGAAGGCGAAGCGCTCTGGCAGCAGCGGGGGCGGGCACTGGAAGCGCTCACCAGAGACGCGCGCCATCTCGATCCGCCGACCGTCCTGGTTTTCGGCACGCTCGGTCAGGCCGGCGCGGCTTTCGCGCGCTTCGGCCAGCGCCTCATTGGCGGCGGCGAACGTGCGATCGGCTTCCTGCGCTTGCGCATTGGCCTCGGCGACGGCCTTTTCCGCCGCAGCGAGATCGCGCGTCAGCCGCTCGCGGACCTGGTCGCCCTGTTCGATCTCGCGCATCAGCCCCTCGGGCTTGGCGGTGGTGACCGCACGCTCCTCCTCGATCTCCTCGGCACGGATATCCATTTCGGAGAGGCGCCGCGCGGCGTCGCCGCTGCGTGCCTGCCAATTGGCGATGTCGCTGCGCTGCGCCGAAGCGCGTTCGCGCGCCACCGCCAGTGCCTGGTCGTGGCTCGCCAGCTCGGCGGCACGTGCCTGCAGCGTGGTGCGCGCGGCCTCGTTCTTCGCTCGCGCGGCCTCGAGCGCGGCGCGCCCGGCGGCAGGGTCGGGCAGGGCGTCGCGCTTGCCTTCGGCTGCTGCAAGGTCGGAACGCGCCGCGGCGATGAGTTCGGCGTGCTCGGCCTCGCTGCGATCGAGTTCGGCAAGCCGCGCCGCGAGCCTTTCGCGCGCCGCCTCGGCCTGGTCGAGCGCGCGCAGTGCCTGCCGCTCCGCCTCCGCTGCGCCTGCGAGCGCACGCTCGGCCGCGACGAGATCGCGCTGCACTTGCGCCAGCTCCTCGCCCGCGCTGTCGAGAGCGGCTTGCGCTGTTTCGGTGGCCTCGCGCAGCGCGGGGAGGCGCGCGTCGAGTTCGGCGAAGCGGTTCTCTGCCTCGAGCCGTGCTGCTTCCGCCGAGCCTTCGCCGCGCACGAAGAGCCCGTCCCAGCGGCGCAACTGCCCGCCCAGCGTGACCAGCGCATGACCCGGGGCGAGCGCGCGCCCGTCATCCTCGTCGGAGACATGCACCAGCGCGAGCAGTGCGCGCAGTTCCTCGGGGCAGGCCTCGACATGATCGGAGAGGCTGTCGGACACGGGCGAGGGCGCCTCGGCTCCGGTCCAATAGCGGCCCTCGGCATCCCCGTCAGGCAGGCCGAGCAAGGCCTTGCCGTCGCGCCCCAGCGCCGCGGCGACCGCACGCTCGTAGCCCTTGGCGGCGCGCACGCCGTCGATCGCCTGTTGGCGCCCGCTGCGTTTCGCCGCCGCGCGTTCGCGCGCCTCGCGGTCGCGCGTGAGAGCCTCCCATTCGCGCTGCACGCCCGACAGTTCGGCCTTGGCTTCGGCGAGCGCGGAAGAGGCCTCGTCGCGCGCGGCCTGCAGCTCGGCCTTGCGCGCCTGCATGCCTTCCAGTTTCGCCCGCAGCTCGGTCAGCGTCTCGCCTGCCTCCTCGGCGGCCGCCTTCGCCGCATCGACATCGGCATCGGGATCCTCGCCCGCCAGCGCGGCGCGCTGGTCGGCCATGCGCCGACCCTCGGCTTCGACGCGGTCGAGCCGCGCCTTGGCCTGCGCGACCTCGGCCTCGGCGACGCGCCATTCGGCCTCGACCCCGGCATTGTCGGCAGTCGCCTTGGCGAGCGCGAGTTCGGCGGCGCGGCTGTCGCGCTCGGCCTGTTCGCGTGCGCGTTCGAGCGCGGGGCGCCCCTCCTCGTCGCCCGCCAGCGCCTTCTCGCTCTGCGCCAGTTCGCGTTCGAGCCGCGAGAGCGCCTCGGCGGCATCCTTGGTCAGCCGGTCGGCATCGCCCCGATCGGCCTCCAGCCGCGCCTTCTGCCGGTCGAGGTCGGCGAGCCGCTGTTCGGCGGCCTCGAGCTGGCTGGTGAGCGCCGCCATGCGGTGGCCGTGCGCGCTGGCGTCGTCGCGCCGGTCCGCCTGTTCCTCGCGTGCTTCGGCGAGCGCTTCGGCTGCCGCGCGCTGCGCCTTCTGCGCTTCGTCGGCGGATTTCTGCGCCTCGACCACGCGGGCCTCTGCGGCCGATGCGGCCTGCTTAGCTTCCGCCGCGGCTGTCGCTGCATCGCGCCAGCGGGCGAACACAAGCCGTGCCTCGGCGGTCCTGATCTCGTCGGACAGCTTCTTGTAGCGCTCGGCCTGCTTGGCCTGCCGGCGAAGCGAGGCGATCTGGCTGTCGAGCCCGGCCATGATGTCCTCGAGCCGCTCGAGATTGGTCTCGGTCTGGCGCAGCTTGCTTTCCGCATCGCGGCGCCGGACATGCAGGCCGGCGATCCCCGCCGCCTCTTCGAGCATCTGGCGCCGTTCGACCGGCTTGGCGGCGATGACCTGCGCGATCTTGCCCTGGCTGACCAGCGCCGGGCTGTGCGCGCCGGTGGCTGCATCGGCGAAGATCAGCGCGACGTCCTTGGCACGCACGTCGCGTCCGTTGAGGCGGTAGGCGCTGCCCGCGCCGCGCTCGATCCGGCGGACGACCTCCATCTCGTCGCCCTCGTCGTCGGCGCCGTGAAGCACGACCTCGGCGAAATCGCGCTGCGGGCGGCTCTGCGTGCCGGCGAAGATGACATCTTCCATCCCGCCCGAGCGCATCGATTTGGGCGAATTCTCGCCCATCACCCAGCGGATCGCTTCGAGCAAATTTGACTTGCCGCAGCCGTTGGGGCCGACGACGCCCGTCAGCCCCGGCTCGATATGCAGCGTGGCGGGTTCGACGAAGCTCTTGAAGCCACTCAGCTTGAGCTTCGAAATCTCCATCGTCGCCGCGCCCCCCGTTGCGCCTTACCTGGCGCCGGCGCGCTGGAGGATGGGTTCCAGCGCGGCCCAGGTGTTGGCATCGACGTCGCGGCCGTTCAGCTTGAAGGTCGGCGTGCCGGTGATGTTGAATTCATTGCCGTATTTCTGCGTGAAATCGGCCTGCTCGGTCAGCTTGGCGGTATCCGCGAGGCACTGGCGACCCTGGTCTTCGCTGATCCCGCGTGCGGCAAAGAAGTCGAGATAGCCGAGCTGCTCGGCTGCCGCCACGAAGCGCTGCTCGATCGGCAGGCTCATCGCCTGTTCGAACACCGCCTGGTTGGTCTGGATCGGCTCCATGATGGTCTCGTAATTCTGCCACACCTGGTCCGAGAGCGGGACGACCGCCTCGACTGGGCCGCATTGCGTCAGCCGGCCGAGCAGCAGGTCGATCGGGCCGTGGATCGCATACTGGCGCAGCTCGAAGCTGACCACGCCGGTGTCGATATAGTCGTGCAGCGGCTCGCTGCCTTCGAGCGAGAAGCGCGCGCAGGTCGGGCAGGTGAGCGAGCCGTATTCGATGAGCTTGAGCGGGGCGTCGGGATTGCCGACCAGCACGCCGCCGTCTTCGGTCATCGCTGCGGTCGTGCGCCACTCGGTGCCCTCGGGCGCGGGGATCGCGGCGATCGCGTCGCCCTGGATTTCGCCGGTCTCTTCAGTCGTCGACGAGCCGCAGGCGGCCAGTGCGAGGGCGAGTGGGGCGGCAAGGGCGAAACGCAGGGTCTTGGTCATCGGATTCCTCGTGTCTGGACGGATTAGGCTAGGGCAGGGCGCGCGGGCAGGGGAAGGCGCGGTTGGGCGTTTCCACAGGCCTTTCCCCCGAAAAGGCGGATACTGGCGGCCTCAGAGCGCTTTCTTGAGCTGCGGCTCGAGCGAATTCCAGTCATGCGCGTCGAGCAGCGTGCCGTCGAGGATGAAGCTGGGCGTGCCGGTGAGGCCGTATTTGCGGACGTCGGCGGCCGAGGTCTCGGCGATGGCACGGGCCTGGGCCTCGTCCGACAGGCACTTGTCGAGCTGAGCGCGGGTGTAACCGCGCCTCTCCATGATGTCGTAGAAATCGAGATCACTGGCGATCGCCTGCAACCGCGCCGACAGCGAACCGAACTGCCAGCGCGATTGCTGCGCCCGGGTCGCGGTGCGCGCCTTCTCGATCCACTCGTCGTAGCGATACATGATCGCATCGTGATTGCCGCCGAACTTCTTGGCATCGCCGCACTGGGTCAGCAGCGCGGCGGTCAGGTCCACCGGATCGCGGATCAGGTGGCGGATTTCGTAGCTGATCCTGCCGGTCGGGACATAGGCGATCTTGATCGCGCCGTCGCCGGTCTGCGCGAAATGGGCGCAGTGCGAACAGGTATAGCTCATGAATTCGACCAGCTTGGTCTTGGCCTGCGGATTGCCGAACAGATGGCCGCCTTCGGTTTCGGTCAGCATGCCGGCCCAATTGCCGCCGGGCAGGATCGGCTTGTCCGCCGCGCCCGCCGCGATGGCCAGGGGGACTGCGCTCGCCAGTGCCAGCGCCTTCAGGATTCCCGTGTTGATCGTCACCTGTCCTCGTTCCCGTCTTCTTGCGACCCGAGGCTGCGTGCGAGCGATTCGAGCACGGTCCTCAGCTCGGGGTCTCCAATATCGCGCAGACTGTCGCCCAATTCCATCGGAATCGGCTTGAGCGACGGCGGCGCTTTGGGCTTGTCCCTGCCCGGGGGCGGCTTAACCGCGCCTTGCCGCAGTTTGATCCGCGCGACCGCGCGATAGCCGAAGAAGCGGTTCACCCGCTCGACGATCTCGGGGATGACCTGCTGGACCAGCGGCGCGTGCGCGGGCTTCACCACCAGGTGCATGATTCCCTCGGACTTCTCGCCGGGGGGAAAGCGGATCATTTCGGGGGTGCAGACGCGCGCATGGATTTCGCCGACGATCTCGGGCCAGCGGCTGATCACCGACGACTGGACGAAGCCGAAGCGGCGAAAGGCGCTGCGCCCGATCTGCGGCATGAGGTCGCTGATCGCCCGCGCACCGCCGCCGCGCGGGCGGGTGTAGGCCTTCGCGGGCTTGCCCGATTTCGTCTTGTCGCGTTCCATTGTGCGAGTGCTCATGCCATAGGCGGGCCGTGGCCGCCACCGTCTCCGACCTGCTTCTCGACTGGTACGATGCCCATGCGCGCGATCTGCCATGGCGTGCGCGGCCCGGTGAGCCGGCGCCCGACCCCTATCGCGTGTGGCTTTCCGAAGTGATGCTGCAGCAGACGACGGTTGCTGCGGTGAAGCCCTATTTCGCGGCCTTCACCACACGTTGGCCGAGTGTCGAGGCGCTCGCCGCCGCGCCCGAGGCGGACGTCATGGCAGCATGGGCGGGGCTGGGATATTACTCGCGCGCCCGCAATCTGGTGAAATGCGCTGCTGCCGTCGCCGAGCGGGGCGGTTTTCCCGAAACCGAGGCCGGCTTGCGCGAGCTGCCGGGGCTGGGTGCCTATACCGCCGCGGCGATCGCGGCGATCGCCTTCGGTGAGCGTGCGGTGGTTGTCGATGCCAATGTCGAACGCGTGGTCGCGCGGCTCTTCGCGGTCGAGGAGCCGCTGCCCGCCGCGCGCAAGGCGATCAGGCAGCGGGCCGACGAGGTGACGCCTGACGACCGCGCGGGCGACTTCGCGCAGGCGATGATGGATCTGGGCGCGACCATCTGCACCGCGCGCGATCCCAAGTGCCTGCTGTGTCCGCTGTCGGAGGTCTGCGAGGGCCGGGCCGCAGGCGATCCGGCGCGGCTTCCGATCAAGGCCGCGAAGAAGCCGAAGCCCGTGCGGCAGGGGCAGGCCTTCTGGATCGAGCGCGAGGGCGCGGTGTGGCTGGTCCGACGCGCCGGGCAGGGCATGCTCGGCGGCATGCGCGCGCTGCCCGACGACGGCTGGAGCGCGCGCGGCAACGGCACCGGCGAAGCTCCGCTCGACGCGTCATGGGATAGCGCCGGGCTGGTGCGGCACAGCTTCACGCACTTTGCGCTCGAGCTGTCGGTGCTCTCGGCAAGCGTCGAACGCGATCCGGACGGCGCGGGCGAATGGTGGCCGCTCGAGCGGATCGAGGAGGCGGGCCTGCCGACGCTCTTCGCCAAGGCGGCGCGGCTGGCGCTGGCCTAGAACAGGCCGCCGGTGATCGACAGGCGGACGGCGATGATCCCGATCACCAGCAGGTTGAGGTTGCGCCCCGCGTTCTTCGACGACAGCCCGCCGACCACCGCACCGACCACGGCGACGGGCAGGACGAGCCAAAGGCCGAGGCCGAGAATCGGCAGCTGGAGCGGGATCGCGAGGATCAGGCAGACGAGGCCGATCAGGATCGAAACGATGTTGAGCATGTGTCCTATATGAATAGCACACTTGCCGATTGCAACAGTTTCAATTGGCAATTGACGCTTCGCCGACGCTCCCGCAAAAACCCCGCCAATCGCAAATCCGGAGAGACGAGAATGGCCTATCGCGAGTTCGACACCCCGCAGATGTCCCGCCGCGCGCTGCTGCGCGGGGGTGCCTGGCTCACCGCCGGGGCGGCGCTGGCGGGCCACCCGATGGGGCGCATGGCCTTCGCCCAGGGGACACCGGCAGGCTGGACCAATGTCCGCAGCATGGTCGACAAATACGTCTCCGAGCGCAAGGTCGCCAACATGGTCGCCACGCTCGGCTGGGGCCAGCGCGATCCGCTGACCATCGCCGAGGGGACGCTGGCACTTGGCGGCACCGCGCAGGCCGATGCCGACAGCCTCTATCGCGTCTATTCGATGACCAAGCCGATCACCGGCATGGCCGCGATGATGCTGATCGACGAGGGCAAGCTCGGGCTCGACCAGCCGATTGCCGATCTGATCCCGGCCTATTCGAAGATGATGGTGCAGAAGACCTATGACGGGTCGATCACCGATCTCGTCCCGGCCGAGCGCCCGATAACCGTGCGCATGCTGATGACGCATACCGCGGGGCTCGGCTACGGCATCGTCCAGAAGGGTCCGATCCAGAAGCTCTATGAAGAGCAGGGCCTGATCCCAGGTCAGGTCAGTCGCCTGCCGATCCCCGGGCTCGGCCGCGCGGTGGCGGTCCAGGGCCTCGACGTGTTTGCCGAGCGTCTCGCCAGGGCGCCGCTCGTGCTTCAGCCGGGCACCAAGTGGAGCTATTCGGTCGGGCTCGACCTGCTCGGCCGCGTGATCGAGGTCGCCAGCGGGCAGAAGTTCGACGCTTTCCTCAAGCAGCGCATCTTCGAACCTGCGGGGATGACCAGCACCTTCTTCACCGTTCCGCAAAATGCGGTCGATCGTTTCACCACCAATTACGGCATCGCCAATGGCGTGCCGCTGCCGATCGACCCGGCCAAGGCCTCGATCTATCTCGACGTGCCACCCTTCCCGATGGGCGGGGCCGGGCTCGTCTCGAGCCCGCGCGACTACGACCGCTTCCTGCGCATGCTGCTCGGCTACGGCAAGATCGACGGCAAGCGCGTGATGGGCGAACTGGCGGTGCGCGTCGGCACCTCGAACCTGCTGCCCGAGACCGCCACCACCCAGGGCACCTGGGTCGAAGGGCAGGGCTTCGGCGCCGGCGGCCGCGTGACCGACGGCGCCTATGGCTGGGGCGGCGCGGCGGGCACGGTCGCCTTCGTCAATTTCAAGGCCGGCCTGCGCGCCAATCTGATGACGCAATACATGCCGTCCGAGGCCTATCCGATCCACGAGGCCTTCCCCCAGGCGGTGGTGGCCGATCTCGCCGCGATGCAGGGAGCGAAGAGCTAAGCGGTGCTCTCCTTTACCGGCTCGCGCCTCGATCGCGCCGACCACGTCCGGGCCGATCCCGAGCGGCTGGCCGGCTACATGAACTGGAAGGCGCGGCTGCTCGCGCTTGACGGGCTGATGCCCGCGCTCGACGACGAGGGGCGGCTCGCCTGGGGCACGCTCGCCGATGCCGCCGAGGATGCCGAACTGTGCTTCCTCGGGCTCGACGAAGGGAAAGCCTGCTTCGCCGCGGTCCCGCCACGCGGCGATGCCAGCCCGCGCATGGCCAACCCGCAGCTATGGTCGCTGATGGCCACGCTGAAGCCCGACGACCTCGCGCTCTACGGCGGTGCGCGCAGCCTTGTCGACTGGCACGCGCGGCACCGCTTCTGCGCGCAATGCGGGGGTGACACAAAGCTCGCCAAGGGCGGCTGGCAGCGCGACTGCACCGCCTGCGGCGCGAGCCATTTCCCGCGCACCGACCCGGTCACGATCATGCTGGTCGAGCATGAAGGGCGGCTGATGCTGGGGCGCGGTCTCGGCTGGCCCGAGGGCCGCTTCTCCGCGCTCGCCGGCTTCGTCGAACCGGGCGAGAGCATCGAGGAGGCAGTCGCCCGCGAAGTGCTCGAGGAAGCGGGCGTGGTCGTGCGCGACGTCACCTATGTCGCGAGCCAGCCCTGGCCTTTCCCGAGTCAGCTGATGATCGGCTGCCACTCGCATGCCGACAGCGACGATCTGACGATCGACGAGACCGAAATGGCCGAGGTGGTCTTCTACACGCGCGCAGAGGTCGAGAGCGCGCTCGCGGGCGAGGGTCCCTTCGTCGCCCCGCCGCCGCATGCTATAGCGCATCACCTGATGCAGTGGTGGGTGAAGACATGAGCGAACCGAGAACCTTGCGGATCGACATCTGGTCCGACGTCATGTGCCCGTGGTGCCTGGTCGGCTGGGGCAATCTGCAGAAGGGCCTCGAACAGCTCGAGGGCGAGATCGAGGCGGACATCCGCTGGCACGCCTTCGAACTCAATCCCGACATGCCGCGCGAGGGCGAGGAGAGCACCGCGCATATCGCGCGCAAATACGGCTCGACCCCCGAACAGTCGAAGGCGGTGCAGGGCCGCATGCGCGAAGCCGCGCAGGGTGCCGGTGTCTCGCTCGATTACGAGGGGCCCGCGCCCGAGCCGCAGCGCTGGATGTGGAACACCTTCAAGGCGCACAAGCTGCTGACCTGGGCGGGCGAGACTTTCGGGCCCGAGAAGCAGACCGAGCTCAAGCTCGCGCTGTTCCGGGCGCATTTCAACCTCCGGCGGGAGATCGACGACGAGGGTGTGCTGCTCGACGTGGCGGCGGGCGTCGGCCTCGACCGCGGGGAAGCCGAAGCCGCGCTGGCGAGCGAGGAATGGGCGCACAAGGTCCGCACCGAGGAGCGCGCCGCCTGGGACCTCAACATCACGGGCGTCCCCGCGATGGTGGTCGAACACAAATTCATGATCCCCGGCGCGCAGCCACCCGAAGCCTATGCCACCGCGCTGCGGCGGGTGGCGGAGAAAGTGCCCGCGTGAGCGAGTGGCTGCCCGCGAGTGCCGTCATCACCGGCGGCGCCTCGGGTATCGGCCTCGCCATCGCGAAGCTGCTCGCGGGCCGCGGCGTCCGCGTCATGCTGGCGGACCTGCCCGGAGAGAGGCTCGATCAAGCGGTAGCCTCAATCGAGGGTGCGCTGGCGCAGCCCTGCGACGTCGCCGAGCCGGGCCAGGTCGAAGCGCTCGCCGATGCGGCTTTCGAGCGGCTCGGCACGGTCGAACTGCTGCTCAACAATGCCGGGGTCGGCGCGCCGCGCGGCCGCTTGTGGGAGGTCGATCCCGCCGAAGCGCGCCGCCATTTCGACATCAATTTCTGGGGCGCCTGGCACGGCTGCCGCGCCTTCGCACCGCGCATGATCGCGCAGGACCTTCCGGGCGCGATCTACAATACCGGAAGTGAAAACAGCCTCTTCTGCGCGGTTCCTCACACCGCCGCCTATATTGCGGCGAAGCACGCAGTGCTCGGCATGACCGAAAGCCTGCGCGAAGACCTGCCCGAACACATCCACGCCGGGCTGGTCATCCCCGGCTGGGTCTTCACCCCGCTGGGCGATCCCGCAGTCATGCGCCACGGCATGGATGTCGACGAATACGCCGCGATCGTCGTCCCGCAACTCCTCGCCCGCAGGCGTTTCGTCGTCAGCCACCGGAGCAACCTCAAGCGCATCGACGAGCGCATCGAGGCGCTGCACGAAAGCTATGCCGCCTATGGCGTCGACGACGACATGGACGTGCGCGACGTGATCGCCCGCCTGCGCGGCGGCTAGATAAGCCCGAGCCGTTCGAGCTTGCCCGCCAGCTTGCCGGGCAGGGCGTCGCCGATGTCCTCGCCCTCGGCGAGATCGCGCGGCGGATCGCCCTTGAGATAGCGCCAGCCCTGGTGCGCACGCTTGGGGCGCGGGTGGACGCGGATCAGCTCGGGCTTGAGGTCGATCGACCAGCGCCCGTCCTTCGTCTCGCTGAAACCGATGATCTCGCTTCGCGCGACGATGGCGTGCTGGTGGATCCAGTAGAGCGAGCCGCCGATGCACTGCTCCCACTTGGTCGGGCGATAGCGCGTGGTGAGATTGGGGCTGCGCCGCTGCGCGTACCAGCTTTCGATATCGCCATAGCTTTGCGCGCCGAAGGCGATCTTGGTCAGATTGAGCGGCATGGGGGTGATGTAGAGGATACTTGCGAAACCTCAACTCCAGCGTCACCCCGGCCTCCGAGCCGGGGTCGGGGCTGGCTATGGGATCCCGGACCGCTGGCGAAGAAGAAGCACCGCCCCGGATCAGGTCCGGGGCGACGGGAGAGGGGTGGGAAAATCACCGCTTTCCTACATTGGACCGTCGGTGGCAGGATGCACCGATGCACGCATCTCTGCCCTTCCAAACCCCGCATTTCCGCGGCTTTGCGGTGCATTTTCAGCCCGCAGGTTTTTCCGCATTGGACCGTGTAACACCCGGTCCATGTCGTAGGAAATCAGCCGACGATCCCGCTCGCCACCGCGAGCCCGAGAAAGGCGAAGAAGCCCATCGAATCGGTGATCATCGTGACGAAGACCGAGGAGGCCACCGCCGGGTCCTGCCCGAGCCGGTCGAAGCCCACCGGCACCAGCACCCCGGCCGATCCGGCGATCGCCACGTTGATGACCATGGCCAGCGCGATCACCCCGCCCAGCTGCGGGGTGAAGATCAGCGCGGTGGCGATGCCTACCAGCGTCGCCACGGTCGCGCCGTTGAGCAGCGCGACGCGCATCTCGCGCCACAATATGCGCCGCGTGTTGCTGCGGGTCAGCTGGTTGGTGGCGATCGCGCGCACGGTCACCGCCATGGTCTGCGTGCCGGCATTGCCGCCGATGCTGGCGACGATCGGCATCAGCACGGCGAGCGCGACCAATTGCTCGATCGCGGCGCCGAACATGGCGATGATCAGCGAGGCGACCAGCGCGGTGCCGAGATTGGCGACCAGCCAGCGCACGCGCGCCGAATAGGCCTCGCGGATCGGCTCGTTGATGTCGCCGTCGCCCGCACCGCTCATCAGCAGCGCGTCCTCGCCGGCCTCTTCGGAGATGATGTGGACGACGTCGTCGACCGTCATCTGGCCGACCAGCCGCTCGTTCTCGTCGACCACGGCGGCGCTGATGAGATTGTACTTCTGGAACATCAGGCCGACCTCTTCCTGGTCGAGCGTGACGGGGATCAGCGTCTGGTCGCGCTTCATCACGTCGGCCAGCGGGATCGCCCGCGGCGCGCGCATGATCCAGCTCAGCGCGCAGGTACCGACCGGGTGGTGCTTCTCGTCGACCACGAAGATCTCGTAGAATTCGTCGGGCAGGTCGCTGCTGTCGCGAAGGTAGTCGATGAGATCGCCGACGGTCAGGTGCTCGGGCACCGCCACCAGCTCGCGGCTCATCAGGCGCCCGGCGGTTTCCTCGGGATAGGCGAGGGCGGACTGGATCGCGATCCGGTCCTCGAGCTCGATCTCGGCGAGCACGGCGCGCTGGTCGGCCTCGTCGAGGTCCTCGATCAGCTGGACCGCGTCGTCGGTCTCGAGCTGCTCGACGATCTGCGCCACCGCCTCGGCGGGCAGCGCCTCCATCATGTCCTCGCGGACGTGGTCGTTGAGCTCGGCGATCACCTCGCCGCTCATCAGATCGGTGATCGAGGCGGCGAGGACCGCACGGTCCTCCTTGTCCATCAGCTCGATGAGGTCGGCGATGTCGGCCGGGTGCAGCGGTTCGACGAGGTCGTAGACCGCCTGTGCGTCCTCGTCCTCGAGCGCATCGGCCACGGCGCGGACGAACTCGGGCTTGAGGTTGTTCTCCTCGTCCATCCGCTCGTCGTCGATGCGGTCGTCGGGACGGCCTTCCTCCACCGACGGTTCCGCCAGCATGACGTCGTCTTCGTGGAGGGGCGTCTCGTCGACCATGCGAGCGGTCTAGGCAGGGCGGCGCATAAAGCAAGCAACAGGTGTCACTCGGCTGGTGACTCCGCGGCCACAATCCCTATGTAGGCGCCAATCGAATTACAGGAGAAACGATCCATGGCCGACAAGCTGACCTTCACCCTCGATACCGGCGACGGCGAAAACAAGGACGTGGTGATCAAGCTGCGCCCCGACCTCGCGCCGGGCCATGTCGAGCGGATCACCACGCTCGCCAACGAAGGCTTTTACGACGGCGTGGTGTTCCATCGCGTGATCCCCGGCTTCATGGCGCAGGGCGGCGATCCGACCGGCACCGGCATGGGCGGCAGCGAAAAGCCCGACCTCAAGGCCGAATTCAACAGCGAACCGCACACCCGCGGCACCTGCTCGATGGCCCGCACACAGGTGCCCGACAGCGCCAACAGCCAGTTCTTCATCTGCTTCGACGACGCCGAGTTCCTCGACGGCCAGTACACCGTCTGGGGCCAGGTCGAGAGCGGCATGGAACATGTCGACGCGCTGCCCAAGGGCGAACCCCCGCGCGAGCCGGGCAAGATCGTCAAGGCGACAGTTGGGTAATGAGCAGGGTGGCATCGATTTGGATCGGTGCTGCCCTTTTACCTTTGGCGTTCTATACGATCGTCTATTGGTCCGTGGCTCTACTGCAGGGGGCACATCCGAAGATCGAGGCCGAAGGCGGCTCGCTGTCCTTCTTTCTCAACGTAGTAGCCATGCTCTGGCCGATTTGGATGGGGTGGCTGGCGTTCGTGGTGATCGCGTTTCTCGCGCTTCGCTGGAGAAGGTCACGAGTGTTTGAAGAATCCGAGTGATCCCGCTAAAGCGCCCCCTCCCATGAAACCGACCACCTCCCCCAGAACCTACCGGGTCAAGAGCTTCGGCTGCCAGATGAACGTCTATGACGGCGAGCGCATGGCCGAGATGCTCGGCGCGCGCGGCATCGTGCCTGCGGCGGAAGGCGAGGATGCCGACCTCGTCGTGCTCAACACCTGCCACATCCGCGAGAAGGCGGCGGAGAAGGTCTATTCGGACATCGGCCGGCTGACCAAGGGCAAGACGCAGGACAAGGCGCCGATGATCGCGGTCGCCGGCTGCGTCGCCCAGGCCGAGGGCGAGGAGATCATGGCGCGCGCCCCGGCGGTCAGCATGGTCGTCGGCCCGCAGGCCTATCACCGTCTGCCCGAGATGCTCGACAAGGCGGTGCAGGGCGAACGCTCGACCGATACCGACATGCCCGCGATCGCCAAGTTCGCCGCGCTGCCCGAGCGCCGCAAGATCGGCCCGACCGCCTTCCTCACCGTGCAGGAAGGCTGCGACAAGTTCTGCACCTATTGCGTGGTGCCTTATACGCGCGGCGCCGAAATCTCGCGCCCCTACGGCGACCTGGTGACCGAAGCGCGCAAGCTGGTCGAAGCCGGCGCTAAGGAGATCACGCTGCTCGGTCAGAACGTCTCGGCGTGGAGCGGCGAGAACGACAAAGGACACAGCGTCGGCCTCGCGGGCCTGATCCGCGACCTCGCGCAAGTCGATGGCCTCGCGCGCATCCGCTACACCACCAGCCACCCGGCCGATATGGACAACGAGCTGATCGCCGCGCATGGCGAGATCGACAAGCTGATGCCCTTCCTCCATCTGCCGGTGCAGGCGGGCAGCGACCGCGTGCTCAAGGCGATGAACCGCAGCCACACGGTCGACAGCTACCTCCGCCTGCTCGAACGCTTCCGCGCCGCGCGGCCCGACCTTGCGATGAGCGGCGACTTCATCGTCGGCTTCCCCGGCGAGACCGATGCCGAGTTCGAAGAGACGCTGAAGCTCGTCGATGCCGTCGGCTATGCGCAGGCCTTCAGCTTCAAGTATTCGCCGCGCCCCGGCACGCCCGCCGCGACGATGGACGGGCAGGTCGCGAAAGAGGTCATGGACGAGCGCCTCCAGCGCCTCCAGGCCGCGCTCAATCGCGACCAGCTCGCCTTCAACGAGGCGAGCGTTGGGCGCACCTGCGAGGTCCTCGTCGAGCGCAAGGGCAAGCATCCCGGCCAGTGGCTCGGCAAGACCCCCTGGCTGCAGAGCGCCTGGTTCGAAGGCGATGTGGCGATCGGCGACCTGGTGCAGGTCGAGCTGGTCGAGGCGGGTCCCAATTCGCTCGCCGGGCACCTGCGCGAGACGGTGGCGGCGTAGCTCTGGCCCGACCGGGCTATTCGCTTGGCCTTTCAAGGCGCTGCGCGCGGCGTCCAGCGTTACGATCGAGTGACTATCCACCGCCTTCGCGTGGTCGCCAGCTTGCCTAGCGCGGGATGAAGCCTACATTCCGAGTCGGACAGGAAAGGAGCATATGGCTCGCAAACCCGCACCGAAGGCCGCACAGTCCTTCACCCCGCCGCCGTCCCCGCAGCGCGAAGTGCGCCGCGCACAGGTCGATCTCAGCTTCGACAACCAGAGCCTGCTCGGCGCGCTCTTCGGCCAGTTCGATGCCAATCTCGTCCAGGTCGAAAACCGCCTCGGCGTGTTCATCGCGGCGCGCGGCAACGAGCTGCATATCGAGGGTCCCGAAGACAGCGTCGCCCGCGCGCGCGACGTCCTCAAGGCGATGTACGACAAGCTCGCCATCGGGCAGGATCTCGACCAGGGCGCGATCGAGGCGCTGATCTCCATGTCCGACGAGCCGACGCTCGACGGGATCGTCGATGCCGAGCCCAAGGGCCCGCCGATCATGATCCGCACGCGGCGCAAGACTATCGTGCCGCGCAGCGCGATGCAGGCGATCTACATGCGCAGCCTGGTGCGCGACGACATCATCTTCGCGCTCGGCCCGGCGGGGACGGGCAAGACCTATCTCGCCGTGGCACAGGCGGTTGCGCAGCTGATCAACGGCAGCGTGCAGCGACTCATCCTCAGCCGCCCGGCGGTCGAGGCGGGCGAGAAGCTCGGCTTCCTGCCCGGCGACATGAAGGAGAAGGTCGATCCTTACCTGCGGCCGCTCTACGACGCGCTCTACGACTGCATGCCGCCCGAACAGGTCGAGCGGCGGTTGGCCTCGGGCGAGATCGAGATCGCGCCGATCGCCTTCATGCGCGGGCGCACGCTGGCCGATGCCTTCGTCATCCTCGACGAGGCGCAGAACACCACGCGCGAGCAGATGAAGATGTTCCTCACCCGCTTCGGCCAGAACAGCCGGATGGTCGTGTGCGGCGATCCGCGGCAGGTCGACATTCCCGGCGGCGACGGCATGAGCGGGCTCGCCGATGCGGTCGGCAAGCTCGAGGGCGTCGAGGGCTTCGGCACGATCCGCTTCACCGCCGCGGACGTGGTGCGCCACCCGATCGTGGGCCGCATCGTGGAGGCCTACGAGGGGCCGACCGCCTGAAGTGGAACTCGACATTGCCATTGATGGCTGGCCGGACGGCACCGATTGGGACCGGCTGGCGGAACAGGCACACGAGGCAACGGCGCAGGTCGAACCCGCGCTCGCCAACCCGCGCCTGACCGCTTCGCTGCTGTTCACCAGCGACGAGGAGGTTCACGTCCTCAACCGGGAATGGCGCGGCAAGGACAAGCCGACCAATGTGCTGTCCTTCCCGATGCTCGAGCGCGAGGACCTGCTTGCCCTGGGGCCTGAGGGACCGCCCGAAATGCTCGGCGACCTCGCGCTGGCCTATAGCACCTGCGCGCGGGAAGCGGAGGAGAAGGGCGCGAGCCTCGCCGATCACGCCACGCATCTGATCGTCCACGGCCTGCTCCATCTCGCCGGCCACGATCATGTCGATTCGGACGAGCAGGCCGAGGCGATGGAAGCGCTCGAAATCGCAGCGCTTGCAAAACTGGGCATCGCCGACCCATATGGGGATCGCAACTGACTGGAGTGCATTGTTAGGGCCATGCCCGATTCGTCATCACCCGCAGGAGATGCGGAGAGTAGCAGCGGGCTGATGCTCGCGATCCGGAAATTCTTCGACCCCGATTACGGCGAACGCTCGCTGCGTGCGCAGCTGGAAGAGGCGATCGACGAGCACGAGGGCGAGAACGGCGACGATGCGCCCAGCAATGGTGCGACCGGCGACCTCTCGCTGGTCGAGCGCCAGATGCTGCGCAATTTGCTGCACTTCTCCGAGCATGATGCCGACGACGTCGCCGTGCCGCGCGGCGAGATCATCGCGATCGACGCCAAGGCCAGCTGGGACGAGCTGGTCGAGACCTTCGCCGAACACGGCCATTCGCGCATGCCGGTCTATCGTGACCAGCTCGACGACGTGATCGGCATGATCCACATCAAGGACGTCTTCACCATCCTCGCGCGGGGCGAGACGCCGCCGGGGGACTGGACCGTGCTGATGCGCCAGCCGCTCTATGTCCCGCAGACGCGCAATGCGCTCGACGTGCTCGCCGACATGCGCGCGCAGCGCATGCATCTGGCGGTGGTGGTCGACGAATTTTCGGGCACCGACGGACTCATCACGATCGAGGATTTGGTCGAGGAGATCGTCGGCGAGATCGAGGACGAGCACGACGAAACGCCCGAGGAATGGATCGTCGATATCGGCGAGGGCATGTGGGACTGCGACGCCCGCGCCGAGCTCGACGATGTCGCCGAACATGTCTCGCCCGCGCTCGCCGAGGTCGAGGAATCGGTCGATACGCTGGGCGGGCTCGCCTTCGTCCTGGCCGAACAGGTGCCCGCGGTCGGGAGGGTGCTCGAACACCCGAGCGGCTGGCGGATAGAGGTCACCGATGCCGACGAGACGCACGTCAAGCGCCTGCGTCTCCATGCACCCGAGGAGAATGCAACGGCGGCATGACGTCAGTTGCAGATTTTCGCACATTCATGCTCGACAGGCGGCCTTTGCGTCCATAGCGTGCAACCCACATGGCGACCCGGCGACTTCCCCCCCTGCGGGCCCTCGAGGCCTTCGTTCGCACCGTAAGGCTCGGCTCGGCGAGGGCCGCGGCCGACGAACTCGGACTCAGCCCTTCGGCGCTGTCGCGGCGGATCGGCAATCTCGAGGAATTCGTCGGCAAGAAGCTGTTCACCCGCGCGCGCCAGGCGATGCAGCTGACCGATGACGGGCACGCCTTCTACGAGGCGGTCAATCCGCAGCTAGAGGCGCTGGCGCGGGCGGTCGAAAGCCAGTCGGAAAACCTTTCGGTGCTGCGCCTCCATCTGGGCGTCCTGCCGCTGTTCGGCACGCAGCGCCTGTTCCCAAAGCTCGGCGATCTGCGCGAACGCCATCCGCTGCTGCATATCGACATCGACACCGGCGCGCATCTCGAGGACCGCGTGGGCGACGTGCTCGACGCCGCGATCATCCTTTCGCGCGGGCCCTCGCGCGGGCTCCATGCCGTGCGGCTCGACTACAACAAGGTCCATGCCATCTGCAGCCGCGAGCTGGCCGACAAGCTCGGGGCCGAACCCGATGCGGAGAAGCTCGCGCGGCAGACCTTCCTCATTCACAACGAATTGTCCGAGAGCTTCACCGCCTGGCGTGCGGAGATCGGCCTGCCCGAGCTCGAGCCGGCGGCGATCGACCATTTCGATTCGGGACAGCTGATGCTCGAAGCGGCGGCGCAGGGGCTGGGCATCGCCATCATGCATGACGATCACATGCGCCGTGCCGCCGATGGCCGGCTGGCGACGCTGTTCAACGTCGAGGTCGAAAGCCCCTACAGCTATTGGTTCGTGTGCAAGCCGACCGCGCTCGAGGAGCGCCCGGTGCGGCTGTTCCACGACTGGCTGGTGAAGGCCGGGCTCTAGTCCGCAGCGGGGCCGGCTGTTTTCGGCCGGTAGCGCACTGCCTCGACGACATGCGCGAAATCGCGCAGCGGCGTGCCGAGATTGGTGACCAGTTGGGCCTCGATTTCCTCCCGCGCCTTGGCCGCAATTGCTTTGCGTCCGCGATATTCGACCGGGCTGAAGGGTTCGAGATAATAGAGCGTGAGCGGAAAGCTGCCCTTGCGCGCCATGACCCGCATGGCGTTGTGCAGCCCGCTCTCCTCGCCCACCCAGGCGATCTCCTCCGAATTCTCGCCATAGTCGAGCACCACCGGCTGGACCATGACCCCGGGCGGCGGCGGGTCGAGCACCGAGAGCATCGAGCTCTTGAACGGCAGCAGCGAGCGACCGTCGGTCACCGTGCCTTCGGGGAACACCGTTACCGACCAGTTGTCGGCCAGGGCTTCCTTCAGCGCGTTGATCTGTTCGGCCACGCCCATGCGGTTCTCGCGCTTGACGAAGACGGTGCGGTTCAGCCCGCAGAGCCAGCCGATCACGGGGACCTCTGCCAGTTCCTGCTTGGCGACGAAGGCGGTTCCGCTGGCACCCGCCATGCTGAGGATATCGACCCAGCTGATGTGGTTGGCGACGAAGAACACGTCGCGCCGCAGCGGTGTTCCGACGACCTTCAGTCGCGCACCGACGATCCAGGCCGTGTAGCGCAGGAACAGCATCGGGAAGGGTGAGCCGTAGGCGAAGACGCGGTAGAGATAATGGAGCGGGACGAACACCAGCAGCAGGGCCAGGATCCCGAACGTGCGCAGGATGAAACGCACCCAGCCGATCGCGCTCAGCGGGACTTTCTCGCCCCGCGCCGCGGCCAGCCGCCGCGCGGTATATTTCGCGAGCCGGCGCTCAGCCTTCGCGGTCGAGGCGGACGCCATAGAGTTCCAGCCGGTGATCGACAAGGCGATAGCCGAGCTTGGCGGCGATCTGCTTCTGCAGCGCTTCGATTTCGGGGTCGACGAATTCGACCACCTTGCCCGTCTCGACATCGATCAGATGGTCGTGATGCGCCTCGGGCGCAGCTTCATAGCGCGCGCGCCCGTCACCGAAATCGTGCCGGTCGAGAATGCCGGCCTCTTCGAACAGGCGGACGGTGCGATAGACGGTCGCAATCGAAATGCCCGAATCGATCTTGTTGGCCCGCTCGTGCAGCAGTTCGACATCGGGGTGATCGTCGCTTTCCGACAGGACTCGCGCAATCACGCGGCGCTGCTCGGTAATGCGCAGGCCCTTGTCGGCGCAGAGCTGCTCGAGGTCGATCTTCTGGTGCAATGTGGGTTCCCGCATGAAAAACGCCCCGTACCCTTATCGGGCCGGGGCGTCTTCCTCAAGGCGAACCGAAGGGCTTTAGGCAGCCTTCTTGTTGCGCCCCCGCTTTTGGCCGGGCTTGCGACCGAGGCCGATCTTCACCGCGAGGTCGCGGCGGGTTGCGGCATAGTCGGGCGCGACCATCGGATAGTCGGCCGAAAGATTCCAGCGTGCGCGATATTCGTCGGGGGTCAAATCATGCTCGGTCGACAGGTGCCGCTTGAGCATCTTCATCTTCTTGCCGCAGTCGAGGCAGACGAGATGGTCTTTCTTGACCGAAGAACGGATCGAAACAGCCGGGTCGGGGACTTCCTCCGCAGCGCCGCCAGCGGCGCCCAGACCCGAAAGAGCCGAATAGACGTTCGAAATCAGGGTCGGGACCTCGCTTACGTCCACACTGTTGTTGCTCACATGCGCAGCGACGATGTCCGAGGTCAGCGTGATTAGCGTCTCGGTCATGTCGGTATCGAAATCTTCCATTATTTGCCCTTTTGAATTGAGGGAGATCACTCGCGATGCGACCCGCTCTAGGCGCCATTGTATAAAATCGACAAGAAAATGCAACGCGGGTTATTACGGACTATTTCTGTCGCATTCTTACAACTTTCGCGCGAAGGTAATGGCATCGAGAAAGCATCCGTCGAGCGTTCGATAGTAGTCCTTGCGTCGCCCGATGGGCTCGAAACCGCAGCTGCGATACAGGCTCTCGGCGGGGTTGTTCGCCCGCATTTCCAAGAAGATACGCTCAGCTTCCGCAGCCCGGGCAAGGTCGGCGAAGCGCTCGATCAACAGGCGGCCGATCCCGCGGCCGCGACGGTCCGGACGGACTCCGATCAGCAGCAGTTCCTCCTCGCCGGGCGCCCGCCGGGCAAGAATGAACCCTGCCGCTTCTTTGCCGTCAGACAAGTCGCCGCCGGCGTCATCGACGAGGATGGCGTAGGTATGCGGCATGGCCAGCGAATTGGCGACCTGCTGGCGAGTCCAGGCCTCGCGCCAGTGCGGGTCGAAGGCGACTTCCATGACCGCCATCAGCTGGTCGAGCTCGCTCATCGCACCGGCGGTCTCGCGTCGGGAGGGCGACCGTAGAGCGGGGCAAGGCCGGTGCCCAGAAGGCTGTCGGGGAGAGCCAGCGCATGGCGGGCGTCGGGGAGGCGGGTCGGGGCTGCGGGCGCCTGCGCGATGTCTCCGAGTTCTTCCGCCTTCGACCCCGCCAGAAGCCCGTCTGCACCGCGCTGCGCCGCGGCTTCGGGCGCGAGCGATGCGACCTCGTCGGCAGGCAGACCGTCGGCGCCGAAGTCCTGCACGAACCATTCGCCATGCCCCCCGGTCATGCACACGGTGACCGGCGCATTGTTCTTGCCCCGCGCCATCGCGGCTACCAGCGCAAGCGTGGGGTAGCCTAGCACCTCCGCCTGCCACGCGATCCCCAGCGCGCGCGCCACCGCGAGGCCGATCCGCACCCCGGTGAAGCTTCCCGGTCCGAGCGAGACGCGAATCTGCTCTGCACGGCCCTTGCCGGGCAATTCGGCGATCATCGGTACGAGCCGTTCGGCATGGCCGCGGCCGAGCACTTCATGGCGTGCGTCGAGCAGCACGCCGTCCTCGAACAGTGCGACCGAACAGGCCTCGGTAGCAGTTTCTATCGCCAGGATACGCATTAGGGCGCACTGCCCCAGCCGGGGCGCGGCTGCAAGTCAGGCGATGCGGTTGAAGCGGTCGAAATCGGGACGCGGACTGCGTTCGAAAATGCTCTTCGGATCGCCATAGCCGATGGAGCAGATGAAATTGCTCTTGTGCTTGGGTTCGTCGCCGAAAAAGGCCTCGTCGACCGCTGCGTTGTCGAAGCCGGACATCGGCCCGCAGTCGAGGCCCAGAGCGCGCGCGGCAAGCATAAGATAGGCGCCCTGAAGCGAGGAATTGCGGAAAGCCCCTTGCTTGCGGCCTTCCTGGTCGCCTTCGAACCAGCTCTTCGCGTCGGTGTGCGGGAACAGCCAGGGCAGTTCGTCGTGGAAATCGATGTCGTAGCCGATGATCGCGGTAACCGGCGCGGTGAGGATCTTCTCGCGGTTGCCTTCCATCGCCAGCGAAGCGAGCTTCTCTTTGGCTTCTTCCGATTTCACCCAGACGATCCGCGCCGGCTGCATATTAGCCGAGGTCGGACCCATCTTCATCAGTTCGTAGATCGCGTGGACCTGCTCGTCGCTCACGGGCTTGGCGAGCCAGCCATTGTAGCTGCGCGCTTCGCGGAAGATCTGGTCGAGCGCATCGGCGGACAGCGACCTGTCGTGAAACTGCTTGGTCATGAAAAATCCCGGTCTTGAAAACGGAGGGTCAGGCGGCGCGGACTTCAACGACCTCGGGGACGTAATGTTTCAGCAGCCCTTCGATTCCATGCTTCAGGGTCGCGGTGGAAGAGGGGCAGCCCGAACAGGCCCCCTGCATCTGGAGGTGGACGACGCCATCGCGAAAACCGCGATACTGGATATCGCCGCCGTCGCCGGCAACCGCCGGTCGGACGCGGGTTTCGAGCAGTTCGTTGATCTGTGCGATGATGTCGGCGTCTTCCTCGCGTTCCTCGACCGCCATTCCCTCGTCTTCGGGGGGAACCGAGATGCCGCCGGCCGAACCGGGTGCGAACAGCGGTGCCTGCGACACGAAATGGTCGAGCAGGATCGCCAGGACCTGGGGCTTGAGGTCGGTCCAGCTGACGCCCGGGGCCGCGGTGACGGTCACGAAATCGCCGCCGAAGAAGACGTTCTCGACTTCGCCCGTGTCGAAGATCGCCTGTGCCAGAGGGCTGGCCTCGGCGGCTTCCGGGGTGGCGAATTCGCGCGTGCCCTGAGCCATGACCTGTTGGCCGGGCATGAATTTGAGGCTCGCGGGGTTGGGCGTGGTTTCGGTCTCGATGAACATGCTGGCGATGTAGGGAGCGCGGGAACCATGGGCAAGGAAGGAACGCTTGTCCTGCGAACATTCACCTAGCCTTCACTCATTGCCCGCCTATATGCTCCCCATGACCAAATTCCCGCGCGCCATCAGGCGTCTCGCGCTCGTCCTCCCCGCCGCGCTGCTGGCACCGCAGCTCCTGCTTGCGCAGGAACCGGCCGCACCCACCCCGCAGCATCTCACTCCCGAAGGCGGGACGCCGTGGATCTACGAGGGCAGCGACGTCCCGCGCGATGCGGAATGGATCTTCGGCACGCTGCCAAACGGCGTGCGCTACGCGGTGCGCAAGAACGGCGTTCCGCCCGACCAGGTATCGGTTCGCGTGCGCGTCGATGCGGGTTCGCTGTATGAAGAGGAATCCGAGCGCGGCTATGCCCACCTGCTCGAACACCTGCTGTTCCGCGAAAGCAAGTATCTCGGTCCCGCCGAGGCGATCCCGACCTGGCAGCGGCTGGGGGCGACCTTCGGCAGCGATACCAATGCCGAAACCAGCCCGACGCAGACGGTTTTCAAGCTCGACCTGCCCAATATCGACTCGGCCAAGCTCGCCGAGAGCATGAAGCTGCTGTCGGGCATGGTCCGCAGTCCGGTGCTGAGCGATGCCAACGTCAAGGCGGAAGTGCCGATCGTGATGGCGGAGAAGCGCGAGCGCGCCGGCGCCGCCGAGCGTGCGGGTAATGCCAGCCGCGAAGTGCTGTTCGCCGGCCAGCGGCTGGCCGACCGCGTGCCGATCGGCACCGACGCCTCGCTCCAGGCGGCGACCGGGGCCAGCGTCGGCGCCTTCTACAGGCGCTGGTACCGCCCCGAAAACACAGTGGTGGTCGCTGCCGGCGACATCGACCCGATGCAGCTCGCTGCGGAAATCGAGAAATGGTTCGGTGACTGGAAGGGGCAGGGGCCGAAGACCCCGGCGCCCGATTTCGGCGACCCCGTCGCGCCTGCGGGGGCCGATCCGGCCAATCCGGTGGGCGAGGTCGGCGTGGTGGTCGAGCCCGACCTGCCGCGCTCGTTCAGCTATGCGGTGATGCGCCCCTGGCGGCCGGTGCAGGATACGATCGCCTATAACGAGGGCCTGCTGCGCGATGCCTTGGCGCAGGCGCTGATCAATCGCCGACTCGAATCGCGCGCGCGCGCCGGTGGCAGCTATCTCTATGCGCAGGTCGCGCAGGACGATGTCAGCCGTTCGGCCGACATGACCTTCGTCAATTTCGCGCCGCTGACCGGCGACTGGAAGGCCGCGCTCGACGACGTGCGCGGGGTGATCGCCGATGCGTTGGCGACGCCGCCCTCGCAGGAAGAGATCGATCGCGAGCTCGCCGAGTTCGAGATCGTCTTCAAGAGCCAGGTGGAACAGCAGCGCGTGCTGCCGGGCCCCCGGTTGGCCGACGATATCGTCAATGCCGTCGACATTCGCGAGGCGGTCGCCGCGCCCGACACCGTACTCAAGGTGTTCAATTCGATGCGCCAGACGGTGACGCCCGAAAAGGTGCTCGAACACACCCGCGCGCTGTTCTCCGGCGCCGTCATCCGCGCCGCCTATGTCACGCCCGAGGCGGGCGAGGCGAGCGAGGCGGCGATCCGCGATGCGCTGCGCGAGGACGTCGCCGCCGACGGCAATGCCCGCCTCGCCGCGCAGGCGATTTCCTTCGACGACCTCCCGCCGGTGGGGCCCCCGGGCGAGATCACCGCGCAGGGACCGATCGGCGTGCTCGACATCGAGCAGGTCGATTTCGCGAATGGCGTCAAGGCGATCCTGTGGGCGAACGATGCCGAACCCGGCCGAGTGGCGGTCAAGGTGCGCTTCGGCGCGGGCTATCGTGCGATCGAGCCCGACGACGCGGTCTATGCCAATCTCGGTTATGCCGCACTCATCGGCTCTGGCATCGGCGAACTCGACCAGGAACAGCTCGACCTGCTCTCCACCGGACGCAAGTTCGGCTTCGACTTCCAGGTCGGGGATGGCGCCTTCACCTTCTTCGCCCAGACGCGCGAGCAGGATCTCGAAGAGCAGCTCTATCTCTTCGCCGCCAAGCTGGCGATGCCGGGCTGGGATCCCAAGCCGGTGGTCCGCGCCAAGGCGGCGGGCAAGCTCGCCTATGAAAGCTATTCGGCAAATCCCGGCGGCATTCTCCAGCGCGATCTCGAATATCTGCTCAGCAATGACGATCCGCGCTTCCGCACTCCGACCCCCGAGATGTTCGATGCCGCGACGCCCGAGGGTTTCCGCCAGGTGTGGGAACCGCTGCTCAAGCAGGGGCCGGTCGAAGTGCTGGTGTTCGGCGAGTTCGACAAGGACGCGACAATCGAGACCCTGCGCCGCACCTTCGGCGCGCTGGCGCCGCGCGACGCGCCGCCCGAGGCGGTGCTCGACCGGGCCAGCGACTTTCCGCCAGCCGGCGAGACGGTCGTCCGCCGTCACCGCGGTGATGCAAACCAGGCGGCGGCGGTGATCGCCTGGCCGACTGGCGGCGGGGTCGAGGAGCTACGCGAATCGCGCCGTCTCGAAGTGCTCGCCTCGGTCTTCAACAACCGACTGATGGAGGCCATGCGCGAACATGCCGGGGCGAGCTATGCCCCCGTGGTCCGCTCCGACTGGCCGAGCGACGTGAAGGACGGTGGCAGGATCGCCGCGATGGCCCAGCTACGCCCCGAAGACGTGCCGGTGTTCTTCGCCGAGGCCGAGAAGATCGCCAAGGATCTCGCCACCACACCCGTGGGCGAGGACGAATACAACCGCGTGGTCGAACCACTGCGGCAGTATGTCAGCCGCGCGTCGACCGGCAACCTGTTCTGGCTCTACCAGCTCGAAGATGCGACGGTCGAACCGCGGCGGATCGCGCTGCTGCGCTACCTGCTGTCCGACTATACGCAGACCACGCCATCGGAGCTCCAGGTTCTGGCGCAGAAGTATTTCGGTGCCCGCGATGGCTGGCGACTGGCGGTGATTCCCGAGGGGCAGCAACTGGCGACTACGGTCCCCGAGGGCAACGCCACGGGCCGCTGACCCGGTCACTGCAATCGGGTTTTTAAGCTGGCCAAGCAAATGCTGCTTGCGACATGATGCCCGCTCGTCTGCTAGAGGCGGGCAATCAGGCGCCAATCCCGGCGCCGCAAACGGAAGAGACAATGGCGACCAATTGGGCACCCGATAGCTGGCAGGGATTCGAGGCACGGCACCTGCCGACCTATCCCGATGCTGCGGCTCTCGCGGATGCGACGGGCTCGCTCGAGACGCATCCCCCGCTGGTATTCGCGGGCGAGGCGCGCGCGCTCAAGGCCGATCTCGCCGAAGTGGCGGAGGGCCGCGCCTTCCTGTTGCAGGGCGGCGACTGCGCCGAAAGCTTCGCCGAATTCCACCCCAACAATATCCGCGACACCTTCCGCGTGCTGCTGCAGATGGCGGTGGTGATGACCTTCGCCAGCAAGAAGCCGGTGGTGAAGGTCGGCCGCATGGCGGGCCAGTTCGCCAAGCCGCGCAGTTCGGACACCGAGACGCAGGGGTCGGTGACGCTGCCGAGCTATTTCGGCGACAACATCAACGGCATCGAGTTCGAGGAAGCGGCGCGGACCAACGATCCGCAGCGCATGGTGCGCGCCTATTCGCAGGCAGCGGCCACGCTCAACCTGCTGCGCGCCTTCGCGACGGGCGGCTACGCCAATCTGCGCCAGGTCCACCAGTGGACGCTCGATTTCATGGGCCGCAGCCCGTGGGCCGACAAGTTCTCCGACATCGCCGACCGGATCGGCGAGGCGCTCGACTTCATGGAAGCCTGCGGGGTCGATCCGCAGGTCCTGCCGCAGCTGCAGCGCACCAGCTTCTACACCAGCCACGAGGCGCTGCTGCTGCCTTACGAGCAGGCGCTGACCCGCCGCGACAGCCTGACCGGCGATTGGTACGATTGCTCCGCGCATATGGTGTGGATCGGCGACCGCACCCGCTTCGAAGGCAGCGCGCATGTCGAATTCGCACGCGGTATCGGCAATCCGCTGGGTATGAAATGCGGGCCGAGCCTCGAGACCGATGCGATGCTCAAGCTGCTCGACACGCTCAACCCGGCGCGCGAGCCGGGGCGGATCACGCTGATCAGCCGCTTCGGCCACGACAAGGTCGAGGAGGGCCTGCCGCGCCTCGTCCGCGCGGTGAAGGCCGAGGGGCATCCGGTGGTGTGGAGCTGCGACCCGATGCACGGCAATGTCGTGAAATCCGAAAGCGGCTACAAGACGCGCCCGTTCGACCGTATCCTGTCCGAAGTGAAGGGCTTCTTCGCGGTTCACCGCGCCGAAGGCACGCATCCGGGCGGCATCCATGTCGAGATGACCGGGCAGGACGTGACCGAATGCGTCGGCGGCGCGGTGGCGATCACCGACGATGCGCTCAAGGACCGCTATCACACGCATTGCGATCCGCGGCTCAACGCGGCGCAGTCGCTCGAACTCGCCTTCCTCATCGCCGAAATGCTCAACGAGGAGCAGGGTCTGCGGCAGGCCGACGCGGCCTGATCGAAGCGCCATGGCAGGGACGCCGTGCCCTGCCACGAGGAACCTGCGTGCGGCCCCGGCATTGGTCCGAGGAATGCGAAACACACGCTTGTTCGGACACGCCTTTTCGACCCCGGCCTTTAAACGGTCACGGATTTGCGCCATGGTGGGCCGTGGTTGCCATGTCCCGGCGACCGCTATGAAGGGGGGATGGCGATGACCCGCGCCCAGCCCGAATCCCGACTGACGACAGGCCACTCGCTGGCAGCACGCTACCTTGCCGTCCGTGGCCTGAGCGAGGCGCTGGTAGCGCCGCTCAGCGAGGCCGACGCGACCCTGCAGTCGATGGAGGATGCGAGCCCCGCCAAGTGGCATCTCGCGCATACCACTTGGTTCTGGGAGACCTTCCTGCTGCGCGACCACCGCGAGGATTACCGGCTCTATGACGAGAGCTGGCCCTTCGTCTTCAATTCCTATTACGAGACCGAAGGCGAGCGCATCGCGCGCTTTTCGCGCGGCATGCTGTCGCGGCCGACGCTTGCGGAAATCCTCGAATGGCGCGCGCATGTCGACGAGGCGATGGCCCCGCTGTTCGCACGCGACGACCTCGCGCCGCTGATCGAGCTCGGCCTCAGCCACGAGCAGCAGCACCAGGAGCTCCTGCTGACCGATATCAAGCATGCGCTGTTCCAGAACCCGCTCGGCGTGGCCATGTGGGATACGGCACCCGAGACGGCGGGGGCCGGCGAGGAGGGCTGGTACAGCCATCCCGGCGGGATCGCGCGGATCGGCCATCAGGCGAGCGGCTTTGCCTTCGACAACGAAGGGCCCGCGCACCGCGTGCTGCTCGAACCCTTCGCGCTGGCTTCGCGCCTCATCACCAACCGCGAGTGGGATGCCTTCATCGCCGACGGCGGATACGACACCGCCACGCTGTGGCTCTCCGACGGTTGGGCCTGGGTGCGCGAGAACACGATCCGCGCACCGCTCTATTGGCGCGAGGGGGAGCATTTCACCCATATCGGCTGGCAGGACCGCGATCCGGACGCGCCGGTCGCGCACATTTCCTATTACGAGGCCGATGCCTTCGCCACCTGGGCGGGTAACCGTCTGCCCACCGAATTCGAATGGGAAGCCATAGCCCGCGGCCAGGAAGGGGAGGCACCGGCGCATGATCCGCATGGCGGCAACCAGCTCGACGGTGCAGCGCCGCCGCTGCCCCGAGGCAGCGAGGGGCTGTTCGGCGATTGCTGGCAGTTCACCCGCTCGGCCTATCTGCCCTATCCGCGCTTCCGGCCCGCCGCTGGCGCGGTGGGAGAATACAATGGCAAGTTCATGAGCGGGCAGTTCGTGCTCAAGGGCGCGAGCTGCGCGACGCCGCGCGGTCATTCGCGCCCGAGCTACCGCAATTTCTTCTACCCCCACCAGCGCTGGCAATTCACCGGCCTCCGGCTGGCAAAGGACCTGTAATGAAACGTGACAGCGGAATAGCCCTGGTCGATCGCGACGAGGACGGCGTCGACCGCGCCTTTCGCGCCGACGTCCTCAAAGGCCTACGCCAGCGTCAGAAGGCCATACCCGCGCGCTGGTTTTACGACGAAGAGGGATCGCGCCTGTTCGAGGCGATCACCCAGCTCGAAGAATATTACCCGACCCGCGCCGAGACCGAGATCCTCGAGGCGCGCGGCAAGGAATTCGCCGAGCTCATCGGGCCGGGGAGGGCGGTGGTCGAATTCGGCTCGGGCAGTTCGGTCAAGACCCCGCTGCTGCTCCGCGCGATCGACCCGGCCGCCTATGTCCCGCTCGACATCTCGGGCGATTTCCTGCGCGAGAGCGCAGCCGGGCTGGCGGAGAAATTCCCCGGCCTGCCGGTCCATCCGGTCGAAGCCGATTTCATGCGTCGCGTGACGCTTCCCGAGGAGGTCGAACCGCTCAAGAAGCTCGGCTTCTTCCCCGGCTCGACGATCGGCAACATGGTCCCGCGCACCGCGGTCGACCTGCTGCGCTCGATGCGCGCGACGCTCGGTGCGGACGAGGGCGAAAGCCCGCTGCTGCTGATCGGCATGGACCTGGTCAAGGACCGCGCGGTGCTCGAGGCGGCCTATGACGATGCCGAAGGCGTCACGGCGGCCTTCAACCACAATCTGGTGACCCGCATCAATCGCGAACTCGACGGCACCATGCCCGAAGGCGCGCTCGAACACAGCGCGATGTGGAACGATGCGCTGGCGCGGATCGAAATGCACCTGGTCGCCACGCGCGATATCGTCTTCGAGGTTTCGGGCGAGCGCTTCGCCATGCGCAAGGGCGAGACGATCCATACCGAGAACAGTCACAAGTTCACCCGCCGCAGCGCCAATCTGCTGCTGCTTGCAGGGGGCTGGACGCCCGAAAAGCGCTGGCTCGACCCGGACGAGAGATTCTCGGTGATCCTCGCCCGTGCGACCGAGCAGCGCGAGGCGCCCTGACGCCCTGCGGCGAATTCATGGACGCGTCAGTGCCGCGATCCTATATGGTCAGCATGGAACTCGAGCCCGTTTTCAGCGCCGCAGCCGACACCTTGCGCGCGATCCCGCGCTCCGAGCTGCTCATGGCGGCGGTGGCCGCGATGGTGCTCGGCTGGATCGGCGCGATCGTTGCCCGGCGTTCGGCGCTGGGCGGCGTCCTCCGCACGGCCAGCTCGCTCGCGCTCGGCGTGATCCTGCTCACGGTCGTGCTCCAGCTCTCGCGCTTCGACCCACGCTTCGATGTCGCGGTGCCGCAGATCGGCCTCCCCGAGCAGCTGGTCGAGGGCGGCGAGACGCGCATCCCGCTGTCTGCCGACGGCCATTTCTGGGTCCGCGCCGAGGTCAATGGCGTGCCCGGCAATTTCATGATCGACACCGGCGCGACGCTGACCGCGATCTCCGCGCCGCTCGCCGAACGCGCCGGGCTCGAACCCCGCCGCGGCGGCATCCCGATCATGCTCGGGACCGCAAACGGTACGGTGCAGGCCTTTGTCACCACGGTCGACAGCCTGACCTTCGGCAATGTCAGCGCCACCGGAACCGATGCCGCGATCGCCGACAATTTCGGCGACTTCAACGTCATCGGCATGAACGTGCTCGCGCGTCTCGGCTCGTGGCGGGTGGAGGACAACACGCTCATTCTCGTCCCGCGCGCCGAGGATACGATTTCATAGCGCGGACCTTTGACGCGTCGTCGCGAAGCGCTAGGTCTGCGAGCGATGGATAGCCCGGCCCCGCTTCCACCCCCGCCGTCGCTGGCGCAGCTGCTCGACAGCGGGCCTACGGCGCTGTTTCTCGATTTCGACGGCACGCTGGTGGATATCGCACCGCGTCCCGGCGACATCCACGTCCCCGGACAGCTTCGCACGCGGCTCCATGATTTGCGTGACCGGCTCGAAGGCCGCCTTGCGCTGGTCAGCGGGCGGGCGCTCGACGACCTCCGGAACCACCTGGGCGATATCGCGATCTGCCGCGCGGGATCGCATGGCGCCTCGCGCTTTCTCGCAGACGGATCGCGGCTGGGCACCGAGCCGCGCGGGCTGTCGCCGGATTCGGTCGCCGAACTCAGGGCCTTCGCCGAGGAAAATGGGCTGTTCTATGAAACCAAAGCGCATGGCGGCGCGCTGCATTTTCGCGGCAATCCCGAGAAGCGCGATGCGACGCTGGCCTTCGCCGAGCGCTTCGCGGCCACGCGCGATCTGTGCGTCACCAGCGGCAAGGGCGTGGCCGAGCTGGTTCGCCCCGGCGCGACCAAGGCGGCGGCGGTCGAGGCCTTCATGCGGATCACGCCATTCTCGGGGGCGGCTCCGGTCTTCATCGGTGACGATGTGACCGACGAGGACGGCTTCGCAGGGGCGGAGGATTTCGGCGGTTTCGGCATCGCCGTCGGCGAGCGGCTGAGTGCGCGGGCACGATACCGGCTCGACTGCGTTGCTGCAGTGCACAACTGGTTGGAGATATGATGCAGGCGGATCTCGAGCTTTCCCCCATCGGCAATTGCCAGGTCAGCGCCCTGGTCGACCGCGAAGGCGGCTTCGTCTGGGGCTGCGTCCCCCGGGTCGATGGCGACCCCATTTTCTGCTCGCTGCTGAACGGCGATGTCCGCGACCGCGGCATCTGGCGCTTCGAACTCGACGGGCAGACGCGCACGAGCCAGCGCTACGAGCGCAACACCGCGATCCTCATCACCCGGCTCGAGAGCGCCGATGGGAGCGCGGTCGAGATCCACGATTTCGCTCCGCGCTTCGAGCGCTCGGGCCGGATGTACCGCCCCGTCGCCTACGCCCGCATCGTGCGCCCCGTGGCGGGCGCGCCGCGCATGCGCGTGGTACTGGCGCCGATGAAGGAATACGGGGGCAGCTTTGCCCCGACCACCAACGGCACCAATCACATCCGCTACCTGATCGGCCCGCAGGCGCTCCGCCTGTCGAGCGATGCGCCCATCGGCTATGTGCTCGAAGGCCGCAGCTACCGGGTCGAGAGCGACCAGCATTTCTTCCTCGGCCCCGACGAACCCTTCGTGGGCAATATCCGCAGCGAAGTGCGGCGGATGGAGGCGATGACCGCTCGCTATTGGCAGCACTGGGTGCGCGGGCTGCATATCCCGCTCGAATGGCAGGAAGAGGTCATCCGCGCTGCGATCGCGCTCAAGCTGTGCCAGCACGAGGAAACCGGCGCGATCGTCGCCGCGTTGACGACCTCGATCCCCGAAGCGGCGAACAGCCAGCGCAATTGGGACTATCGCTACTGCTGGATCCGCGACAGCTATTACACGGTGCAGGCGCTCAACCGGCTCGGTGCGCTCGACGTGCTCGAAAAGTACCTCGCCTATTTGCGCAACATCGTCGACCAGGCGCGCGGGGGGCAGATCCAGCCGCTCTATTCGGTGATGGGCGCCGACGAGCTGCACGAATACGAGGCCGGCCATCTCGCCGGCTATCGCGGCATGGGGCCGGTGCGTGTGGGAAATGCCGCCTACAAGCAGTTGCAGTACGACTGCTACGGCCAGATCGTCCTGCCGACCGCACAAGCCTTCTTCGACACCCGCCTGCTGCGGATGGCGGACGAGACCGATTTCGCGCATCTCGAGGAGGTGGGCGAGGCGGCCTGGGCCAAACACGACAAGCCCGATGCCGGATTGTGGGAATTTCGTACGCGGCAGGAAGTCCATACCTATTCGGCGGTGATGTGCTGGGCAGCCTGCGACCGACTCGCCAATGTCGCGACGCGGCTGGGGAAGGACGACCGCGTGCTCTATTGGAAGAAGCGCGCCGAGGCGATCCGCGCGACGATCGAGACCAAGGCCTGGAAGGAGGACGGCGAGCATTACGGCGCCAGCTTCGAGAACGGCTATCTCGACGCCAGCCTGCTGCAGATGGTCGAACTACGCTACCTCAAGCCCGACGACGAGCGCTTCCTCAAGACCTTCGCGGCCATCGAGCGCGACCTGCGCCGTGGGGACCACATGCTCCGCTATGCCGCCGAGGATGATTTCGGCGCCCCCGAAACCGCCTTCAACGTCTGCACCTTCTGGCTGATCGAGGCGCTCGGACTGGTCGGGCGCAAGCAGGAGGCGCGCACGATCTTCGAAGCCATGCTCAGCCACACGACCCAGTCTGGCCTGCTGAGCGAGGATCTCGACTACGAGTCCAACGAGCTGTGGGGGAACTTCCCCCAGACCTACTCGCTGGTAGGTATAATCAATTGTGCCGGCCTTCTGAGCAAACCCTGGAGCGAAGTCCGCTGACTTCTGACCCCCGCCTTGTCGTTATTTCGAACCGCGTCGCGGTGCCCAAGGCGCGTGGTGCGGCGGGGGCGCAGGGCGGTCTCGCGGGCGCGCTCCATGCCGCGCTCAAGTCCCGCGAAGGTCTGTGGTTCGGCTGGTCCGGTGAAGAAAGCGAGAGCGGGCGCACCGGCCATATCGACACGCAGACGAACGATGGAGTGACCACCGCGACGATCGACTTGTCGCAGCGCGACATCGACGAATACTACAACGGCTACGCCAATGCGACGCTGTGGCCGCTGTTCCATGATCGGCTCGACCTTGCCGAATACGAGCGCGAGACAGCCAAGGGCTATGAGCGCGTCAACGAGCGCTTCGCCGAACTCTCTGCGCCGCTGATTGGGCCCGACGACGTCGTCTGGGTCCACGATTACCATCTCATCCCGCTTGGCGAGCGGCTGCGTGCGCGCGGAGTGCAAAACCGGATCGGTTTTTTCCTCCATATCCCATGGCCACCCACGCGGCTGTTCGTTTCGCTGCCCTATCACGAGCGGTTGGTGCGAACGCTCCTCAATTACGACGTCGTCGGTTTCCAGACCAAGGAGTGGCTGGACAGCTTTCTCCATTATTGCGAGCACGAACTCGGCGCGGAAATCGATCGCAACAGCGGCAAGGTCAGCTTCGAGGGACGAACCACCATTGCGCGGGCCTATCCGATCGGCATCGACTGGGACCATTTCTCGCGGCTCGGCGAGACCGGCGAGGCGCGGCAGGCGCAGCAACGACTGATGAGCTCGACTCGCCGCCGCGCCGCGATGATCGGCGTCGATCGGCTCGACTATTCGAAGGGCATTCCCGAACGGATCGACGGGATCGGGCGTTTCTTCGACCGCAATCCCGAACGTGTGAGTGACCTCGTCTTCGTCCAGATAGCGCCGCCGAGCCGCGAGGACGTCGAAAGCTACCAGAAGATTCGCGCCGAGCTCGAACAGAAATGCGGCCAGATCAACGGGGCGCGCAGCGAGGTCGACATGGTGCCGATCCGGTACGTCAACCGCGGTTACAGCCATGCCGAGCTGTTCGGCTTCTTCCGTGCGGCCAAGATCGGTCTCGTCACTCCGCTGCGCGACGGGATGAACCTCGTGGCGAAGGAATATGTCGCCGCGCAGGATCCAGAGGACCCGGGCGTGCTGGTCCTCTCGCGCTTCGCCGGGGCGGCCGCGCAGCTGAAGGATGCGGTGCTGGTCAATCCGCACAGCCCGGACGATATCGCCCATGCCATCCGCATGGCGCTCGACATGCCGCTTGAGGAGCGCAAGCGACGTTATCAGGCCATGATTGGCACCGTGCGCGACGACAATGTCCAGGAGTGGACGGCAAATTTCCTGCGCGACCTGGGGACAGCCTGAACCGGCCGTGCGCGATTGCGCATGTCACACGGCGCTGCCACGTTCGCCCGCATGATTCGCGACCCCTTTCTCGAGACCCAGGGCATCCACAATTTCCGCGACTACGGCGGCTGGAGGACGCAGGACGGGGGGCAGGTGCGCACAGGCCTGCTCTATCGCTCGGGCCATCATGTCGAGGCGACCGACGAGGACCTCGCCGCGATCGCCCCGCTCGGCATCCATACGGTGATCGACCTGCGCGGCGAGAGCGAGCGCTCGGCCAATCCCTGCCGCCGGGTCGAGGGTTTCGATGGCGAGGTCGTGTTCTACGAAGGCGAGACCACCAGCAGCCCGCCGCATATGGATATCGATCCCGAGATGACCGCTTCGGACTTCGCGCGCGAGCGGATGCTCGCGGTCTATACGCGGATGCCCGACAATCCGGCGATGATCGAGATGTTCCACCGCTATCTCACCATCATCGCCGAGCGCGAGGGGGCGAGTCTGGTTCACTGCTACGCCGGCAAGGACAGGACCGGCGTCGCGGCGACCATGCTGCTGCACATTCTCGGCGTGTCGGAGGACGACCAGCGGCGCGAATTCCTGCGTACCAACGAGAGCCCGACCTTCGATATCCTCGCGCGGCAGTCGCTACCCGGGATCGAGGCTCGGCTGGGCCGCAAGCTCGACGAGGGCGCGGCCAAGGACCTGCTCGGCGTGCGCGAGGAATATCTCGACCGCTATCTCGAGATTGCCCGCGCACGCCACGGCAGCTTCGATGGCTACCTAGCGCAGGCGATCGGCGTGGATGACGCGCTGCGCGCGCGGCTGCGCGCCAAGTTCGTCGCCTAGAACTCGAGTTCGACCATCAGGCGGAACTGGCCGTCGGTCTCGTCCTTGGCTGCGCCCATCGCGAAGAGATAGCCGGCTTCGAGCTCGAGTTCGGGCCCGAGGCCTTCGATCTCGATCTTGGCGACCGGCCCTGCGAAGTGCTCGGCACGCGGCAGGAAGTCTTCGAACGTACCGAGCTGGCCGTAGGCCTGCACACCGAGGCGCAGTTCGCCGATAGTCTCGACGTCGGCCGAGACGGCATATTCGAGCTCGACCTTCTCCCCCGATTCCAGTTCCTTCTCGGCAATCAGGTTCAACCGCAGGTCGACCGGTCCGGCGACGTGCTGCATGAGCAACTTGGTCTCGATCTTGTCTGCGCCTTCGAAGACGATTTCATATTCGCCATAGACCGCGAAATCGATGCCGCCCGCATTGCCGAGCTCGTAAATGCCCTCGATGCCCAGCGCTTCGAATTCGCGCTCGGCACCCGGCTCCTTCTCGATCTCGCCGCGCAGGCCGAGCCGGAAGCGGTCGGTCACGCCATAGGCGGTTTCGAGCACGAGCACGTCCTCGCCATCCTCGGGCCCGCCGTCGAGCGCGCCATAGATCGCTTCCGCCTCGAGCTCGCCCTTTTCGACCGTCGCGCCGTAGACCTCGCCGCCGAGACCGGGGGCGGCGTGGGCCGCGCAGGGGAGGAGGGCCGCGGTGGCGGCCAGGCCGATGATTCCGATACGCATGATGATCCCTCGATTGTTTGATCGCGCCTCTAATGAGAAGCAGTCGCATTTGCAACATTTGGGATCAGCTTGTTGAAACGCGCGATCTTCGACTCGCAATCGCACAGTCGCGCGCCTATCTGCGCGGTCAAGGAGACACACATGGCTACCCATCGCACCAAGATGCTCATCATCGGCTCGGGCCCCGCGGGCTATTCCGCCGCCATCTATGGCGCGCGCGCGATGATGGAACCGATCGTGGTGCAGGGCCTCCAACCCGGCGGTCAGTTGACCATCACCACCGATGTCGAGAACTATCCTGGCTTCGCCGACGTCATCCAGGGCCCTTGGCTGATGGAGCAGATGCAGAAGCAGGCGGAGCATGTCGGCACGCGGATGATGTGGGACACGATCGTCGACGTCGACATCGCGGGCGGCTCGCCGTTCAAGGCGGTCGGCGACAGCGGCGACGAATATATCGCCGACGTGCTGGTGATCGCGACGGGCGCACAGGCCAAATGGCTCGGCGTGCCGGGCGAGATGGAACTCGGCGGCAAGGGCGTTTCGGCCTGCGCCACCTGCGACGGCTTCTTCTATCGCGGCAAGAAGGTCGCGGTGATCGGCGGTGGCAACACCGCTGTCGAAGAAGCGCTCTATCTCACCAACCATTCGGACGACGTCACGCTGATCCACCGCCGCGACGAGCTGCGTGCGGAGAAGATTCTCCAGGAACGCCTGCTCAATCACCCCAAGATCAGCGTCATCTGGAACAAGACTGTCGAGAGCTTCGAGGCGGGGCCCAGCGGCGCGCTGCACCATCTCAACCTGCGCGACACTTTGACCGGCGATGCCAGCACGCTCGAAGCCGACGGCGCATTCGTCGCCATCGGCCATGCTCCGGCGACCGAGCTCTTCAAGGGCAAGCTGCCGATGGACGACGGCGGCTATTTGCTCACCGAGCCGGGGTCACCCAAGACCGAGGTCCCGGGCGTTTTCGCCGCCGGTGACGTGACCGACCACGTCTATCGCCAGGCGGTCACTGCGGCAGGGATGGGCTGCATGGCCGCGCTCGATGCCGAGCGCTTCCTCGCCCATCTCGAGATCGACGCCGACGGCCATGCCCACGCGGCCAAGGAAGCTATGGCTGGCTAATCCTCAGCGGCCCCGCAGCGGACGATTTCGCGCGGGAGCTGCCACGACAGGGCGACGGTAGCGGGGGCGTCTTCCAACGTCACCGTCCCGTCGCTCTCCTCGCGAAAGCGGAAGATCTCGCCCGCGCTGCCCTTGTCGATGAGCGCGCCGGCCTGCCGGTACTGCGTCTTGAGCGGGCCCCAGTCGCCGCGCACATGCCTGAGCGCGGCATACTGGATGCGGTCCTCGCCGACGACGAGCACATCGAGATTACCGCGGCAGCTGAAATCGGGCATTGTCGTGGTGGTCCACTTGCCCGTCGTGAAGTCGCGTTCTCCGCAAGCTGCAACCAGGACGGCGCAGCCCACCAGCGCGGTGTGCGCCGCCAAACTCTTCGCAATCATGGTCCTCCCCCCTTCGACCTGCACTTTCGGCGCTCCCCTCCGCCGCCGTGGGCGAAGGGAACATGGCGCTTAGAGATGGATGTCGAACACCGCGATCGCGGCATGCAGGATCAGCGCCATTAGCGCGAGGCTCGACAGGGCGTAGAGCACGAAGCGGACCATCACGACATTGGCGGTTGCCTGGACCAGCGAGTGGATCACCCTGAGCCCGACATAAATCCACGCGATCAGCGCGTTCATCCCGTCGCCCCAGCCGATCATCGCGAGCACCAGCGCGACGGCATAGAAGACGGTCGGCGCCTCGTGCAGGTGATTGTAATTGTGCGCTTTCCACTGGACTTCGGCCGGAAGCGCATCGTCGAGCACCTTGGTCTGGCGCGCCTGGTTGGGCTCGAGTCCCGCCTTGGACATCGCCGGGATGCGGGTGGCGTACATCCACAGCCACATGACCATGGTCCACGCCATCAGCGCGACGACGGGCTGGAAGATTTGCGATTCGATCATCGGGTTCGTTCCCATCAGGCCGGCGCGAGGCCGGGATCGTTGAACAACGTCAGCGCGATCGCGCGCCAGGCGAGGTAGGTCAGCGCCAGCGTGCCGAGCAGGAACAGCGGGAAGCGAACCGAAACCCTATTGACCGTCGCCTGCCAGACCGAATGGACGATCCTGAGTGCGACGTAGATCCAGGCGAACAGCGCATCCATGGCGCTTGCTCCCATCAGCGCGATGATGACGACGGCAGCGTAGAAGATCGTCGGCTGTTCCATGAGGTGCGCATAGTTGTGCGACTTCCACTGGACATTGTCCGGCACCACGCCTTCGAGGTCTTGGCCGCGCCCGCCGGGCTTGGCGTTCTTGAGGTCCATGCCGCTCTTCGACATGGCCGGGAAGCGCGTGAACGCCATCCAGAACAGCATGACGAGCGACCACGCCACGAGCACCGCCGCTGGTGCGAGCATTTGAGCTTGCATTGGTGAATTCTCCCCCTCTCGACCCTTGGGCCGCAGACTGCTGCGCGCCGGGGCCGTTGTCAAACGATCCTACCGACCGGCCAGCGTCGCTGCATAGCTCGCCATGTCCGTGTTGCCGCCGGTGAGCATGATCACCGTGTCCTCGTCGAGCGGCACCTTGCCTGCCAGCGCGGCCGCCAGCGCCGCGGCGCCGCCGGGTTCGACCACCAGCCGCAGCTTCGAGAAGGCGAAGCGCTGCGCGGCGCGGACCTCGTCGTCGGTCACCGCGACACCCGCTTCGGCGCGGCCCTGCAGGACACTCATGTTGATCGGTTTGGTCGCATCGGGCTGGAGCGCGTCGCAGATGGTTGCAGGCGGGTTGGCGCCGACGCGAACGATTTCGCCTGCGGCAAGCGACCGGCCGACCATGTCCCATCCCTGCGGTTCGACCACGTTGATCGCGGCTTGGGGGCAGGCGAGAGCGAGGCCCGCCGCGAGCCCGCCGCCGCCGCAGCACACGATGAAGCGCGAGGGACGCCGTCCGGTTCCGAACTGCGCATCGGCTTCGTGTCCCGCGCTACCCTGGCCTTCGATGACCCAGGGATCGCCGAAGGCATGGACCAGCACCGCATCGCGCTCTTCGACCAGCTTCGCCGCCACTTCGTCGCGGTCCTCGCCCGGGCGGTCGTAGAGCACGATTTCGGCGCCCAGCGCGCGGGTCGCCTCGAGCTTCACCTGCGGGGCATTGCGCGGCATGACGATGGCGGCCGGGATGCCGAGACGCCGGGCCGCCCAGGCGACGCCCTGTGCATGGTTGCCCGATGACACCGCGACGACGCCGCGCTGGCGTTCCTCCTCGCTCAGGTTGACCAGGCGCCACCACGCGCCCCTGATCTTGAAGGCGCCGACGGGTTGGAGCACCTCGGCCTTGGCCCAGCATTGCACACCGTCGATTTCGACCGGCAGCAGCGGGGTCATCGGCAGGCCGATCTGCTGCAGGCTTTGCAGCGCTGCGAGGGTGCCCCTGGCGGTCGGTTCGCGCATATCGTCTCGGATCATTTGGCGGCCTTAACGCATTTCGCTAGGGGACCCGCCAAGAATCGAATTCGGAGAATGGAAATATGTCGACAGTCCTCGTGATCGGTGCCGGCGGCGTCAGCTCGGTCTGCGTCCACAAGATGGCGATGAATCCAGATATCTTCTCGGAAATCCACCTTGCGAGCCGCACCAAGTCGAAATGCGATGCCATCGCCGCGAGCGTGAAAGAGCGCACCGGCGTCGATGTCGCGACCTACGAGATCGATGCCGAGGAAGTCCCGGCGATGGTCAATCTGATCCGCAAGCTCGGTCCCGAACTGGTGGTCAATCTCGCGCTGCCCTATCAGGACCTGCCGATCATGGATGCCTGCCTCGAGGCCGGCGTCGCCTATCTCGACACCGCGAACTACGAGCCCAAGGACGAGGCCAAGTTCGAATATCACTGGCAGTGGGCCTATCATGATCGCTTCAAGGACGCCGGGCTGATGGCGCTGCTCGGTTCGGGCTTCGATCCGGGCGTGACCAGTGTCTTCACCATGTGGCTCAAGAAGCACAAGCTGAAGACGATCCGCACGCTCGACATCCTCGACTGCAACGGCGGCGATAACGGCCAGGCCTTCGCCACCAACTTCAATCCGGAAATCAACATCCGCGAAGTGACCGCGCCCGCGCGCCATTGGGAAGGCGGCACCTTCGTCGAGACCCCGGCGATGGGCAAGAAGGTCGAGTTCGACTTCGAGGGCGTCGGCCCCAAGAACATGTACATGATGTATCACGAGGAGCTCGAGAGCCTCGCCAAGTTCAATCCCGAGATGGAGCGTGCGCGCTTCTGGATGACCTTCGGCGACGAGTACATCAAGCACCTCACAGTGCTGCAGAATGTCGGCATGACGCGGATCGACCCGGTGCGCTACCAGGGCAAGGACATCATCCCCTTGCAGTTCCTCGCCGCCGTGCTGCCCAAGCCCGAAACGCTGGGCGAGACGACCAAGGGCAACACCAATATCGGCGTCATCGCGACCGGCGAGGCGCTCGATGGCTCGGGCGAGAAGACCTTCTACATCAACAACATTTGCAGCCACGAGGCGGCTTACGAAGAAACCGGCAACCAGGCGGTTTCCTATACGACGGGCGTGCCGGCCATGGTCGGCAGCGCGATGATGGTCACCGGCAAGTGGAGCGGCGACGGCGTGTTCAACATGGAGGAAATGGACCCCGATCCCTTCCTCGAAATGCTCGGCGAACACGGTCTGCCGTGGCAGGTGAAGGAACTCGACGGCCCGGTCGAGTTCTAATCTTGCAGCGGGTTGCAGCCACTGCGAGCGATGCGAAGCGTTCCGGGCGGGTCCGCTTCGGATTGCCGGGAAGCTTCAAGCTCCTCGCGCTGGCTGCCTGCCTCAGCGTGGGAGCCTGCGGTCCGCAGACTCCGCCCGAAAATGCCCCCCAGGCCGAGGTCGATGCCGACTGGGCGCAGATACCCGAGGGTACCGCCTGGGGCGAGGTCAGTGCGGTCGATACCGACAGCCACGGGCATGTCTTCGTGCTCCAGCGTGCCGGGCGGGTATGGGAAGAACCGTTCCCGTCCGATCCGGTCGCCGAGCCGGTGGTCTCCATGTTCGCGCCCAACGGTACGCTGCTGGCGAGCTGGGGCGTGGGCGAGACGGTGATGCCGCACGGCCTCTCTGTCGACGCGAAAGACAAGGTTTGGATCACTGACGTCCAGCGCGAGCAGCTGCTGCGCTTCTCGCACGATGGCACGCTCGAAATGACGCTGGGCGAGCGCGGCGTCTCAGGTGCCGATCATACGCATTTCGGGCGTCCCGCCGATGTCGCCTTCGACGGCGACAAGGTCTTCGTCGCCGACGGTTACGTCAATTCGCGCATCATCGTCTTCGACCGCGAGGGGCACTATCTCGCGCAATGGGGGCACGAAGGTTCGGGGAGCGGCGGACTCGCCATCCCGCATTCGGTCGCGGTGAAGGACGGCAAGGTCTATGTCGCCGATCGCGAGAACGCGCGGATTCGGATTTACAGCGAAGCGGGCCGCCTGCTGCAGAGCCTCGACACGCCCGGCTATCCCTATGCTGTGAAGCCGCTGGGGCAGGGCTATTTCGTCTCGCTCGAAGGGCGCGACGCGGGCGAACGCACGGGCGCGATCATCCGTGTGTGGCGCCCTGACGGGACGGTCGAGCGCATACTCGACGCGCACGGACCGGGGCCGACCAAGGGCCATGACCTTGCGATCGGCGCCGACGGCACAATCTATGTCGCCGATGTCGAGGGCCGCCGCGTGCTGGCGCTCGAATTGGCGCAACGAACGAAAGACGATTGATGGAAACCAAGGCCGGCGATCCGGGCGCCTTCGCGCATTTCGACATGGGCCGCGTCAGCAGCCCCGCCTTCGTCGTGGATGCCGCGAAACTGCGCGCCAATTGCCAGGTCCTGGCCGACATCCGCGATGCGGCGGGGATCAAGGTGCTCGCTGCATTGAAGGCCTTTTCCATGTGGTCGACCGCGCCGATCATCGGCGAGTATCTCGACGGCGTGTGCACCTCGGGCCTGTGGGAAGCGCGGCTGGCGAGCGAGTTCTACGATGGCGAGATCGCGACCTATTCGGCGGCCTACAAGCCCGAGGAGCTGGAAGAGGTCTGCCGCCTGTCCGACCACGTCATCTTCAATTCGCCCGGCCAGCTCGAGCGCGCGTCGCTGATCCTCGAGCAGGCGCGCGCTGCGGGCCAGGATTTCGATGTCGGCCTACGCATCAACCCGATGCACCCGACCGGCGAGGTGCCGCGCTACGATCCTTCCAGCCCGGGCAGCCGCCTCGGATTCCCGCTCGACCAGCTGACGCCCGAGATCATGGCGCAGGTTGACGGCATCCATTTCCACAATCTGTGCGAGCAGGATTTCGAACCGCTGCACCAGACCTGGGACAAGGTCTTCGACGCGATCGAACCATGGTTCGGCCATCTCAAATGGATCAACATGGGTGGCGGACACCACATCACACGCGCCGACTACCAGCGTGAGGAACTGGTCGAGTTCCTACGCGATGCGAAGGACGATACCGGGGCCGAAATCTACCTCGAACCGGGCGAGGCGGTGGCGCTCGATGCGGGCATCCTCGTCGGCACCATCCTCGACACGGGATTCAACGAAGTTCCGGTCGCTGTGGCCGACATTTCGGCGACCTGCCACATGCCCGACGTGATCGAGGCGCCCTATCGCCCCGCCATGCTCGGCGAGAGCACCGATCACGAGGTGCCCGCGGTGCGCATCGGCGGGCCGTCCTGCCTCGCGGGCGACGTCATCGGCGACTATCGCATCGAGGGCGGGGCCGAAGTCGGCAAGCGTTTCGCCTTCCTCGATCAGGCGCATTACTCGATGGTCAAGACCAATACCTTCAACGGCGTCCAGCTGCCCAGCATCTACCTCTGGGACAGCGAAACCGACCAGCTCGAGCTGGTGAAGGAATTCGGTTACGAGAGCTTCCGCGACAGGCTGAGCTGATCGCGCGGTCGATCCGCGGAACGCAGGGCCGCGCGAACCTTTATTCCTGTGAAAGCCGACAGGCCGCACGCGCCGAATCCGCTTGCTTTCTTGCGCATATCCCCTATTTGCGCCGCTCCGCTGCCCCAAGGGGACTCGAACCGCAAGGCAGCCTTGTCTGAAACCTAACCGTTTTGGGGGTCCCTTGAGTTGCCGCATTTTCCTGACGCCCGGTCCGTAGTTCGCGCTCTCGCGCCCGACGAACCTGTAATCCTGAACCGCCCGCACGCTGCTGCGCGCGCGGCCCGTTTCTTCGTCGAGAAGTTTCCGGGCAAGTCGCTCTATGCGGTGAAGGCCAATCCCTCGCCCGACCTCCTTCAGATCCTGTGGGACAACGGTGTGACGCATTACGACGTCGCTTCGATCGCCGAGGTGCGCCTGGTGCGCGGCGCGCTGCCCGAAGCCACGCTGTGCTTCATGCACCCGGTCAAGGCGCCCAGCGCGATCCGCGAGGCCTACCACACGCATGGCGTGAAGACATTCAGCCTCGATAGCGTCGAGGAGCTGGAGAAGATCGTCGAGGCCTGCCGCGACGAAGACGGCGAAGCGGCGCAGGACCTGCGCCTGTGCATCCGCCTGCGCGTCTCGTCCGAATATTCCGAACTGAGCCTCGCCTCGAAGTTCGGCTGCGACCTGACCGAAGCGCCCGAACTGTTACAGCTGACTCGCCAGCATGCCGACTGGCTTGGCGTGTGCTTCCATGTGGGCAGCCAGGCCATGACGCCCTTCGCCTATGTCCAGGCGCTGGAGCGCGTTCGCGTCGCCATCGGCGAGGCTTCGGTGGTTATTGACATGATCGACGTCGGCGGCGGCTTCCCCTCGGTCTATCCGGGGATGGAGCCCCCGCCGCTGGAAGACTATTTCCAGATCATCCACCAGAACTTCTACAATTTGCCGATCGCCTACAACGCCGAGCTGTGGTGCGAGCCGGGCCGCGCGCTGTGCGCCGAATATTCGTCGCTGATCGTCAAGGTCGAGAAGCGCCGCGGCGAGGAACTTTACATCAATGACGGCGCCTATGGCGCGCTGTTCGATGCCGCGCATGTCGACTGGAAATTTCCCGTCCGCGCGCTCGAGGACGACCTCATCAAGCCTGAGATGGACTTCGCCTTCTACGGCCCGACCTGCGACGATGCGGACTACATGCAGGGCCCCTTCGTCCTGCCCGAGGACATCCAGGCTGGCGACTATATCGAGATCGGCATGCTCGGCGCCTATGGCGCGGCGATGAAGACCGATTTCAACGGTTTCGGCGCGGCCGAGCGGATCGTGGTCGAGGACGAGCCGATGGCGAGCCTCTACGACGGCAGCCGCCAGCGGCAGGCCGCCGACAATGTGGTCAGCCTGCGCTAGACTTCATTGTGTACGGCCCTGCTGTCGGCGGGCGCTTGCGTGCGCTCCTTTAGTCCATAGTCGCGCTGCACTTCGGCGACCCGCAGGCGGTAGTCGGCGAACACTCCGGCGCGGCCGAGCGCTTGGCTGCTGCGATGCTCGACCGTTCGGCGCCAGCGTGCGACTGCCTCCTCGTCCTTGAAAAAGGAAAGCGAGAGGAACTTGCCCGGCTGCGACAGCGAGGCGAAGCGTTCGACGCTGAGGAAACCCTCGAGATCGGCGAGCAAGGGGGCAAGTTTCGCAGCTTGGTCGAAATAGTCCTGTTCGCTGTCCTCGGCAGGGTGGAGTTCGAAGATCACCGCGATCATGCCGATGCGCTCCCACCGATGGCGCGATAGAAGGCGCGTTCTTCGCTCAGGATGAAGCGGTCCCGCTGCGCGAATTCGAAATTCTCCTTGCCGACCGGGTCGTCCTTCAACTGCTTGCGGTAGGCCTCGTAGGCCGCAAGGTCGGCGATCGAGTAAATCCCGAAGGCGCGGCTGCGCGTCCCTTCCTCGGCAAGGAAATAGCCCAGCAGTTCGGCTCCGCAGCGGGGAATTGCCGTGGCCCAGTTGTGCGCATAGCGCTCGAACTCTGCGTGCTTGTAGGGATCGATACGATATTCGATGATGCAGGTGGTCATGGCTTGTCTCCGAAAGGGTGGCTGCCGAGTAAGCGTTTCCAGCAGCGCAATGTTTTGGTGGCGACCGAAACATGGTGTGCGATCCAATGGCATAGGCCGCAGTTTGAAAAGGGGGGCCGGCATGCCGACGAACAACCAGATTGCCGAAGTCGCCGCCCTGGTCGGCGAGCCATCGCGGACGAGTATTCTCCTTGCCCTGATCGACGGTCGCGCGCTCACTGCCAGCGAACTGGCCCACGCCGCCGGGATCAGTCCGCCAACGGCGAGCGAACACCTCGCACGGCTGATGGACGCCGAACTGCTGGCGATGGAGAAGCAGGGTCGCCATCGCTATTTCCGGCTCGGCTCCCCCAAGGTAGCCAGCCTGCTCGAATCGATGCTTTCGCTGGTCGCCGAGCGCGACGCGACCGTTTCGGCGATCAGAACAGGTCCGCGCGACCGGGATCTGCGCTTCGCGCGCAGCTGCTACGATCACCTCGCCGGTTCGCTTGCGGTCGCGATTGCCGACCGGCTCGAGACGATGGAGATGATCGATCTGGCCGACGACGGCGGGACAGTCAGTGAGAAGGGTCAGGCCTTTTTCGGCGATCTCGGCGCCGAGCTTGGCGCAGCAGGCCAACAGGGACGGCGCTATTGCCGTCCGTGTCTGGACTGGAGCGAACGGCGGCCCCACATCGCTGGACGGGTCGGATCGGGCCTCATGGTATGTTTCCTCGAACGGGGTTGGGTGAAGCGGCAGACGGAGGGCCGCGTCATTTCGGTCACCCGAGCGGGAGAGCGCGCGATTGTCGAGCACTTCGGCATCGACATTGTGCGGCTGCGAGAACGACAAGATCGCGCTTGATCCCGCGTGCGCGTGGCACGATGACCAGCGGGAGACGGGAGCGAGTCACGCCATGATCCACTTCTACACCGCGCCGGCACCCAACGGGTGGAAGGTCGCGATCATGCTCGAGGAATGCGGGCTCGCCTACGAGCCGCGCTGGGTGAACCTTGCGGCGGGCGACCAGCACAGCGAAGACTACCTCGCGATCAATCCCAACGGGCGCATCCCGGCGATTACCGACCATGCGCCCGCCGACGGCGGCGAACCGGTCACGGTCTTCGAGTCTGGCGCGGTGCTTCTGTATTTGGCGGAGAAGTCGGGCCAGTTCCTCCCGACCGATCTGCGCGGCATGTCGCGGGTACGGCAGTGGCTCTTCTGGCAGGTCGGCCATCTCGGCCCGACGCTCGGCCAGCATGGCCATTTCCACCTCTACGCCGAGGAGAAGCTGCCCTACGCGATCGAGCGTTTCCACCGCGAGGCGTTGCGCGTCTACGGTGTGATGGACCGTCAGCTGGGGCAGGAGGAATATATCGCCGGCCCCGACTATACCGTCGCCGACATGGCTTGCTTCCCCTAGGTGCGGACGTGGAAGGCGCAGGGCATCCCGCTCGAGGACTTTCCGAACGTCAGGCGCTGGTACGACACGCTCAAGCAGCGCCAGGGGCTGCGCCGCGGCGTGGCGCTGGGCGCCGACATGGCGCGCAGGGGCGCAATGAGCGAGGAAGAGCGCAAGAACCTGTTCGGCACAGCCAAGGCGCGCGTCCGGTGAGTGCGAGGATCGACTTCTTCTTCGACCTGTCGAGCCCGTGGACGCGGCTCGCCTTCGCCAATATCCGTCCCGCGCTCGACGGGCTCGACTATGCCATCATTTGGCGCCCCTTCCTCGTCGGCGGGGTGTTCAACGCGGTGAATCCCGCAGTCTACGAGAGCCGCAAGCCCGAGAATGCGGCGCGGCTGGCGCGCAGCTTCGGCTGGCTCAAGCAATGGGCTGAGCTGGCGGGCGTAGCAATGAATTTCCCGAGCGAGCACCATCCGCTCAAATCGGTCCACGCGATGCGCTTCTGCTGCGCGCTGGAGGACGACCAGCCCGCGCTCGAGCGCTTCGCCCATGCGGCGTTCGAGGCCTATTTCACCCAAGCCCGCAATCTCGACGACCCGGAGGTTCTGGTCGCCGTGGCTACGGAAGCGGGCTTCGATGGTGAAGCGCTTGCCGGGCAGGCGGCGACCCAGCCGATCAAGGATCGGCTGCGCGCCAATACTGAGGAAGCGATCGCGCGCGGCGCCTACGGTTCGCCGACGCTGTTCGTTTCCGGCGAGGCGGGCGAAGAGCACATGTATTTCGGCAACGACCAGCTCCCGCTGGTGCGCCAGAAGGTTGTCGCGCTCGCCTAACCGTATTCGGCGCGATGCACGTCGAGCGCGGGTTTCACGCGACCCAGCGCCTCGCCGATCAGGTCGGGCAGCTTCTTGCCATCGAGCCAAAGCACCGCATTGTGCGCGGCGGCGATGCGGCGCGCATCGGCCCAGTCGATCCCCAGGCCGATCGCCCATTCGCGGAACTCGTCCGCCGCGCCGGCGCGCGGTTCGAGCGCCTTGGCCAGCGTCGGGTGGAAGCCGAGCCGCCCGGTGAAGGGCAGCAGCGAGAGCGGGAAGCCCTTGCGCAGATAGACGAATGTGTCGTCGACATGCATGGTCCCGCTGGCTCGGTGCAGCGCGAGGACCGAGGAGAAATGGACGCTCTCGTCGGCACAAACCAGCGGCACGCCGCGCGGGACCGAGAAGGCGAAGTCCTCGCCGTAATGCTCGGCGAGCTCGTCCTGCTCGCAGCGCAGGCCCTCCCACGGCAGGTCGGGCAAAAGCTTGTGATGCCGCGCGGTGCCGTAGAGCTTCGCCTGCGGGAAGGCCTCGTGCATCCACTCGCAATGCAGCGTGTGGAAGGGGTGCAGATTGAGCACCGCCTCCACTTTCGCGCCACCGTCGGTCAGCGCGTCGACCTGCGCGCGGACATCGTCGGTCAGCGCGTAGCTGTCGAGGAAGACGAATTTGCCGCTGGCCAGCCGGACGAGCGAGCACTGCGTCCCGACATCGAAGACGCCGCCGATGTGGAAACTGCCGCGCACGGTCCAGAAGCCGTCGCCCAGGTCGAGGAATGTGTCGCTCATCGAATATCGCCTCCGGTTCTCGCCAATGCATAGATGGGGCGAAGCGGGCGATCCAGAGCGGTTGCCGCATAAACAAGGGGCCGCCCCGGCAATCGCCAGGACGGCCCGTTTTCCGAACTATGATCGGGAGGTCAGAGCTCGGGCTCTTCGGACTCCTCCGCCTGCTCGGTCGAATCGTGCTCGACCATGGTAGTCGTCTTGCCGTCTGCATCGGTCGAATGCGTGACGGTCGTCTGCTTGCCCGTTGGAGTGGTCACCGTCTGTTGCTGCTCTTCGGTGGTTTCGACATCCACCGCGGTACCGTCGGCATCGGTGGTCGTCGTGGTCGTGACGGTGTTGTTGCGTTCGACCATGGTCCCGTTGCCATTGTTGCTCGGCAGGTCGAGCGTGGTCGTTTCGCTCACGCTGGTCTCGGCCGCGATCGGCTCCGCATCCTGCGCATTCGCACCGACCGCTGTCAGCGCCAGGAACGAACCTGTGGCAGCGAGCAGTATATTCTTTTTCATTGGGCACTCCACAAATCTGGTGGCGCCGGGCCGAGGGGGAGGGGGATCGCCCGGCGCTCGACCGGGTGGGTCGTGCCGCGCGCCTTGCTGCCAGATGAACGGCCGATCCGCTCGTCTCGCAGGAAAGGCGCAAGACCGACGGCCCGTGCGCCGAATGCCCGCGAGCCGAGTCGGTTTTCAGTCGAAGCCCACGAATCGCGCCGCTTCGGCCACCGGCTTGCGGGTGCTGACCACGGCGTTGGCGGGGAAGCTCTCGTCGGGCCAGCCCAGCGCGACCGCCTTCATGATCACCTGATCGTCGGGGATGCCCGCGTGCTCGCGCACCACGGGCGATTGCATGATGCCCTGCGAATTGATCACGCAGCCGAGGCCGCGGCTCCAGGCGGCATTGACCAGCGCGGTGGTGACCGCGCCGCAATCGAAGGGGGTATCGTCGCTGCCCGACAGTTCCTTGTCGTAGGCGACGATGACGCAGACCGGCGCGTCGAACTGGCGGAAGCCGCGCAGCACCCAGTCCTGCCGTCCCTCCTTGTCGTCGCGCTCGATCCCCATTGCACCGAACAATTGCTTCGCAACACCGACCTGGCGCTCGCGGTGGACCCCGGTGAAGGGTTCGCCGCGGCGGAACTCGCGGCTGTCGGGGACGCCCGCGAGGATGTTCTCGGTATTGCCCCGGCGGATCGCATCGAGCGGCTGGCCGGTTATGATGTGGAAATGCCAGGGCTGGGTGTTCATCGAAGTCGGCGAGCGCATCGCCATGGTCAGCACGTCCTCGATCAGCGCGCGCGGCACCGGCTTGTCGAGATAGCCGCGGATCGACCGGCGGCCCATCACCACCTCTTCGTAGGTCATATCCGGATTGCCGATCATTCCATTCTCTCCCTTGCGTTGGAGAGGAGGATTAGCGTGGCGAATCGGGGGCGCCAAATCCCTTACGGCTTCGCGGGCAGGCAGGTACCGATGGCTGGTGCGGGGAAGGTCCGGCAATCGAAGAAAACCGCTTCGGCCCCGCCGGCGCTGGCGGCGACGAAGCTGAAGCGCAGCGTGCGGCGCGCCTCGTCGTTGAGCGGAAGGCGTGCCGGGATTGCGTCGGCTTCGCTCCAGCCCTGGACGCGGCAATAGCCTTCGCCCGTGCACAAGGATCGTGCGCGCTCGACCAGCGCCTCGGGAGAATCGCCGCTCCCGACGAGCACGAAATGCACCCCCGCGCCAGGCGAAGCGGGGGCGGCTTCGGCAGGACGCTCGATCGCGGCAGAGGTGATGCTGCGCACCGCGGTGCCGCTCTGCAGCAGGGTTGGCAGCGGGTTGGCCTCGGCCACCGCCAGCGCGGTCTCGCGCAGTTGAAGCGGATCGGGCTCGCCCCCGCCGTAGCGTGCCGAGAGCGCGGTGCGGCTGCCCCAGAAGCCGCGCCAGCGGAAGAAGAGGTGCGGCCCGACCCGCGCCACCTTGTCGAGCTGGTCGCTCCACCAGGGATAGACGTAGTCGGCATGGAAATGCGTCGCATTGCCGACCGCGGGCTCGGTGGCGCCGTTCAGCATGGCTTCCGCGCGGGCGCGCGCCGAGTTCCACGCGGCGTCCGGATAGCGGCGCGCGAGCGAGCCGTCGCAGGTGAAGCTGAACTGGCAGCCGGTGGGGCGCTGCGAACCTTCGAACACTGCGCCGCAGACGGTCTTGGCGAAGGCCGGGTGGCGCACGCGGTTGAGCACCACCTGCATCACCGCGCGCTGCCCGCTATCGTCGTCCCCCGCCTCTGCCATGCCCGCGAGCGCCAGGCAGTCGCGCGCGCGCAGGCGATCCGCCGCGCTCCCGCGAAAGGCGAAGGGCAGGGGCTTGCCGGGGCCGATCGCAGCGAAGGCGGTGAGCTCGTTGCGCGCCAGCGCGTCGTCCGAATCGAGCTCGGACAACACCACCGTATCCGTGCCGGCTGCGGGAAGGGCGGGAACTGCGCGCGGGCGCGCGGTCGCCGGTGCCGGGGCTGCCTCCCGCCGCGTCGTGTGCTGCTGGGGAAAGCCTCCGCTGGCGGCGAGCAGCAGGAAGGGAAGCAGCACCAGGACCGCAAAGGCCAGCGTTGGCAGCGCATCGCTGCTGCGCGACGCGATAGGAGGGGTGATGTCCATCGCCGCTATTTAGGGATGCCAGGGCCCGCTTGCACCCCATCGCCGTCGCGACAGGGTGATCGAGGTCCCGAGCTCGCCTATGCCGCTTGGGCAAGGCGGGCGGGAGAACTGGGCCCTAGTCCTTCTTCCGTCCCAGATAGGTGCCCACACCCGAGAACGCGCGGCCGTCGTCGAGCGTGCCCGAATAGTTGAAGACGAAGCCGACTTCGACACCGGCGGGGCCGAAAAAGGCGCCTCCGAAATCCCCGCTGACGGAGCTTGCATCGCTTTTTGCCGTCGCGCCGGCGAAGGTTCCGCCCGCTGCTGGGACCGGCGCGAGCGAGTTCAGCGAACCCAGCTCGTAGACGGTGTCGGTGATCGTGCCGCCCCCTTCGAGGTTGCCCGCAAGTTGCAGGGCGAAGGTGACGCTATCGGTGCCGGCCTCGAACGCGATACCGCCTGAGGTGTCATCGAGATTGTACTGGTCGCCCCCGAGCATTGCAGAGCCGAATACCGAGAGGGGATCGTAGGACGCATTGCTGCCCGGAAGATCGCCTGCTTCGGTGCGGATGCCCACTGCGCACGAAATCAGGGCGGTCGGCAATCCACTGCCAATGCGATGGAGTGAGACCAGGCGGCTGTATTCCGCCGTAAGCGGGTAGAAGACCAGGTCGGTGATCACGCCCGACCCGTTTGATATGCGGTAGATGTCCGCACCGGCGCTGTTCTGCTTGCTCGATGGAGAGAATGTATAGGAGAATTCTTCGCCTTCGACGGTGTAACTCGAGCTTGAGGCATCGAAGGAGATCGTGAGCCCTTCGCCGAAGACCGGGTCGTCGTAAATCCGGTTCGATCCGTCGGCGAGTGTCTCGAACCCGCGACAGCTCGTGTCGAACACCGTGTCTTCCGCAAGGTCGGCGAACTTCACATATGTCGGAGTTGGTGTGGGCGTAGGACTCGGAGCCGGCGAACTGACCGGTGGGGTGCTCCCGCCGCCATCTCCCCCACCGCATGCAGACAATGCGAGCGATACGCCCGCGATAGCGACCCGGTACTTCATTCTTGCGACCCCATTTCCAGATTTCGGATGGGTAATTACATAGAAATGAAGAGATTAAAGTGCCATCGGAAGCTTATACGCCGTTTATTCTATTGGTGTGGCATGATTGGAACTATCGGGCTCAACCAGCCTCAGGGCTCGAAATAGGGCCGGTCGCCGGCGATCGTCACGCGCTCCATCACCCGGCGCGCGGGGAAATAGTCGGACACGGCGAGGTGCTGGCACACGCGGTTGTCCCAGAAGGCGACCGAGCCCGCCTGCCAGCGGAAGCGGCACTGGATCTCGACGTCCCACGCGGTCTTGTAGAGGTGGTCGAGCAGCCAGTCGCTCTCCTCCTTCGACAGCCCCTCGATATGGCTGGTGAAGCCGTTGTTGACATAGACCGCGCGCTCGCCCGTCTCCGGGTGGGTGCGGATGACCGGATGGCGCACCGGTGGATACTGGTCGTGCAGTTCCTCGGGACGCTTGCCGAGGCGTCGGGCAAAGACCCGCGCGATGTCGTGGACCGCGGTCAGCCCCTCGCAGAAACGTTGCATCTGCTCCGACAGCCGCTCGTAGGCGAGATGCATGTTCGCGAAGAGCGTGTCGCCGCCGCATTCGGGCACTTCGCGCGCCAGCAGGATCGAACCGAGCGAGGGCCGCTCGCGCCAGGTCACGTCCGAATGCCAGTTGTTCTCCTGGCCGCGGCTGTTGGGACCGTGCGCGATATGCAGCACTTCGGGGTTGGGCTGGTCCTTGGGCGTCGCGGGATGGATTTCGAGCTCGCCGAAATGCCGCGCGAACGCGATGTGCTGCTCCTGCGACAACTCCTGCTTGCGGAAGAAGATCACGCCATGCTTGAGCAGCGCGGCCCGGATTTCGGGGATGCGCCTTGCGACGTCATGCCCACCCAGATCGACTCCGTGGATCTCGGCGCCGATCGCGGGGGTCAGCGGCCGGATGTCGAGCGTACCCGTATCGAGTGTCGCGCGGTCAAAGGTCGTCGCCATGTCTCTCTCCCTTGGGAGGAGCATGCCACAGGCGGCGCGCGCTTGCCTAGAGCCTCAGGCGTCGACCCATTTGCGCGCGCTTTCGCGGCGGTGCGGGCAGCCGGGCCAGCAGCAGGGGCGCTTCTTGCCGCCGAGCACTTCCTCCTGCAGCCGCGCGCGGCGCTTGGCGCGGGTCGCCTCCTGCTTGGCCGAGATGGTCCAGCAGATCCATTCGTTGCGCGCGAGCGGGGTCAGCGCCTGCCATTTCCCGGCGAGGGCCGCGTCGCCATCGAGCATCGCCTCGAGTTCGGGCGGGGTGGCGTGGTGGAAATCGGGGTCTGCGGCTTGCATGGGGGCGCCTGCTCCTCTCGCTTGGACCGCATTCTTTCAGGCCGGGAGGCGAAAGGAAAGCCCTAGGCCGGCGCCGCACCCGGCGGTCCGCCTTCGAGACGCGCGAGCCGTTCTTCCATCGCGCCAAGCTCGCGCCGCACCCGGTCCTGCTGCTCCCGGCGCTTGAGCGCGCTGCGCAGCGCCTCCGCCAGCGGTTCGGCGACGCGTTCGATATTCGCCAGTTCGTCTTCGTTGTAGCGGTTGGCGTCGCTGCGCGGGCCGATCAGCAGCAGGCCGAGCGGGCCATGCTCGTCGGCGAGCGGAAAGCGCCACACGAAGCGCGGGTCGATCGTGAGGTCTGACCCCGGTTCGGTCAGCGTTTCGGGATCGGCGACGTCGCGTACCGCAAGAAGTTCGCGCCCGAGCTTGCGATCGACCAGCACCGCGGCCGAGCCGAAATGGACCGCAGGGGCAAGCGCGGCGAGCGCGCGCATCGCGATTTCATCGGGGTCTTCCGAGGCCCGCCAGGCCGACAGCTTGCCGAGCAGCGCGGAAATCTTCCCGCGGTCGCGGTCGAAGCGGTTCCTGGTGTGCTTCACCACGAACTGCTGCGTCGGAGCGAACAGACCCGCCGCCAGGACGGCGCAGAGCGCGGTGGCGAAGGTCTTGTTGTCTTCGCCCAGCGCCATTTCGATCGCGTTCTTCACCAGGTCGATGCTCGCCGCCCACAAGATCCCGATGACCAGCGCGACACCCGCCATGATGGCCGACCGCCCGATGACGCGGTCCGCTTCCCACAGGCGATAGCGGATCAGCGCGATCATCAGCCCCAGCGCCAGGAGCATGAAGCCGAGATCGAAGAAGGCCAGCACGCCCAGTCCGTAGATCGGCTGCCAGGGGCCGCTGGGATAGGCATCGACGACGACCATGACAAAGGCGATGGCGACACTGACCAGTCCGGTGGCGAAGCCGATACCGGCCCATTTGAGCTGCTGGCGCTCGATCCCTGGTTCGAAGTGCCGGTACTTCGTAGCTGTACCCAAGAGCAGGGCCAGCGGCAGGATGAAGGCGATGACCGCCGAGGCCAGCAGCGGGAATTCTTCGATGCTCAGCAGGACTCCGGCCAGCGGAGCGACGACGATCAGCCAGCGCGCCCACCCGGGCTCGAACCTGCCGTCGGGAAATATCGCTATTCCTATGACCAGCAAAACCCATGCCGCGGTCGAAACGAGATCGTACCACCCGCCGAGGCCGAGCCCCAGCCACATCAGCATCGGGGGATCGATGGTTGCCGCAAAGAGCAGGAAGGAGAACGAGAACATCAGGCAGACCGGATCGCGCGGACGCCGCAGAACCAGCAGCGCGGCGCAGGCGATCAGGACAAGGCAGGTGAGCAGCGAAACCGCCATCCGCAGACCCATGCGCGTGTCCCGGCGAAGCACTTCGTGCTTGCGCGTCTCCTGCGCATAGCGGGGGGATTTTTCGATGACCTGCGACCGGAGCGTGCCGTCTGCGTCGCTGAAGGTGATCGTGGGTGCCGCCCCTGCAGCGGCTATGGCCTCTGCGGCGTCGGCGATCCTGGCGTTGCGGGGTAAGGCCTTGCCGTCGATCGCGACTATGCGTGAGCCTGCGGCGACCACCGGCTTGCCCGGCTGCCGCACCAGCGTCTCGACCGTGGCGCTGCCGTCGTTCTCGACCTGGGATATGAGGTTGACCGCGGCAAATGCCGTATCCCGATCATAGGCATCGCGCAGCACATAGAGCGTGCCGAAGATATCGAGCAGGATGGCCGCAGCCAGCGCGAGGAACCACAAGGGGCGGATTCGTGCCAGCGCAATTGCGCTCAACTCCGGAAACCGGCTGGGGGGGAACCGTCTGGCTCCCTGCCCGGTCATGCCGCCTTGCGCAGCTCCATGTCCATCCGGTCCCAGATCTCGACCAGCGCGGCGACGAGATCGTTCATCATCGCTGGCGAGTGCGCCGGGCCGGGGGTGAAGCGCAGGCGCTCGGTCCCGCGGGGCACGGTGGGGAAGTTGATCGGCTGGACGTAGACGCCGTATTCGGCGAGCAATATGTCGCTGATCTTCTTGGCGCGAACGGGATCGCCGACCATCAACGGGACGATGTGCGTGACGCTGTCCATCACGGGCAGCCCGGCATCGCGCATCTTCTGCTTGAGCTGCGCGGCGGCTTCCTGCTGTCCGTCGCGCTCGACGCTGCTCGACTTGAGATGGCGCACCGCCGCCAGCACGCCGGCGACGAGCGCGGGGCTCAGCGAGGTCGTGAAGATGAAACCCGGAGCGTAGGAGCGGATGCAGTCTACGATCTTGCGGTCGGCAGCGATATAGCCACCCATCACGCCGAAGGCCTTGCCCAGCGTGCCTTCGATGATGTCGATCCGGTGCGCGGCCTCGTCGCGCTCCGAAATACCGCCGCCACGCGCGCCGTACATGCCCACCGCGTGCACCTCGTCGATATAGGTCAGCGCGTTGTATTTCTCGGCGAGGTCGCAGATCGCGTGGATCGGGGCCACGTCGCCATCCATCGAATAGACGCTTTCGAAGGCGATCAGCTTGGGCGTGTCGGCATCTTCGGCCGCCAGCAGTTCCTCGAGATGTTCGAGATCGTTGTGGCGGAAGACGCGCTTCTCGCAGCCCGAATTGCGGATGCCCGCGATCATGCTGGCGTGGTTGAGTTCGTCGGAGAAGATCACGCAGCCGGGCAGCAGCTTGGCCACGGTGGAGAGCGTCGCGTCGTTCGAGACGTAGCCGCTGGTGAACAGCAGCGCGGCGTCCTTGCCGTGGAGGTCGGCCAGCTCTTCCTCGAGCTGGACGTGGTAATGCGTGTTGCCGCCGATGTTGCGGGTGCCGCCCGAACCCGCGCCGACATCGTGCAGCGCCTCTTCCATCGCCGCGATGACCTTGGGGTGCTGGCCCATGGCGAGATAGTCGTTCGAACACCACACGGTGACCGGCTTGGGGCCGTTGTGACCGGCGAAGCAGCGCGCATTGGGGAAGGCGCCCTTGTTGCGCAGGATGTCGATGAAGACGCGATAGCGACCTTCCTCGTGCAGCCGTGAGATCGCTTCGTCGAAAATCTGGTCGTAATTCACTGGCGTATTCGCCCGTCGCTGCGCCGCCCGTCCGCGGCTGTCCAATGGACCACGCCCTAATCGAAACGGTTGCAATTCGCCACTGCGATCTTTGCGAGCGATTCTCAGCCGTTGGACGGCTTCAGCTCCGGGAGGGGGCGTCCGTCGCCGGGCCGGATGAACTCGCTGCGCAGGCTTTCGACGAAGGCCGCAAATTCGGCGCGGACATTGAGCCACAGGGCCCTTTCGTCGTCCGCTTCGGCGGGAATGGTGGTCAGCAGGATCTCCAGCGTGGCGTCCACCAGGCCGAGGTACCAATGCGGCGTCACCAGCAACGTATCGTTGTGATGCACGATCGCGGTTCCGTGATCGATTCTCGCCCTGACCGGATCCTCGACCCAGGCGAGCAGCAAATAGAGGCTCTCGGCGACCATCCGGCCTTCCAGCTCTCGCGTGTGGCCAAGCCCGTGGTGCTCGAAGGAGGCGCGGGCATCCGGATGGCGCGCATAGTAGGTTTCCAGCACGGGTTCGGTAATGTCTCCGACGACTTGGACCAGCCGTTCCAGGCTGCGCTGGGCGAGGGCGGCGCGATCCAGAACCACTGCCGGATCAGAACCGCTCGAGCCGGGTGATGCCGTGGCTTTCGAAGGCCTTGGCCAGACGTTCGAAATCGGCCAACTCCCCGGTGGTTACCGCTCGATCGGGGCCCGTACGGGCGAAGGTCTGTCCTTCGGTCAGCGATGCGATGCGCCGCGCGATGCCCTCGGCCCCGTGGACGAAGGCGATCTCCTTGCCGAAGGCCGCGCGGAGTTCGTCTTCGAGCAGCGGGAAATGGGTGCAGGCGAGCACGATGGTGTCGATCTCGCGCCCGTGCAACTGGAGCACCAGCCCCTTGGCCGCCTCGGCAACGTCCTCCACCCGCACGCTTTCGCCGCGCAGCTTGGCCTCGGCGAGCGGGACCAGCCCGTTGGTGCCGTGGCGCAGCAGCCGCTTGCCGACGGCGAATTCGTGCTCGAGGTCGTCGACGTATTTCTGGCGCATCGTCGCCTCGGTGCCGAGCAGGCCGAAGACGCCCGTCCGGGTCATCGCCGCGGCGGGTTTGATCGCGGGCACGGTGCCGACGATCGGGGTTGCGAGCACGTCGCGCACCATCCCCAGCGCGATCGTGCTGGCGGTGTTGCAGGCGATGCAGATCAAGCGCGGCTGGTAGCGTTCGGCCATGCGGCCGAGGAGACCGGCGACGCGTGCGGCAACTTCGGCCTCGCTCTTCGCGCCATAGGGCAGGCCGGCCATGTCGGCGGCATAGATCACCGGAGCGTCGGGCAGGAGCTTGCGCAATTCGCCCAGCACGGTGAGGCCGCCGACGCCCGAATCGAACAGCAGGATGGGGGAGGAGGATGCGTCCAAAGTGGATTTTCCGTGCGGCCTGAGCTTGTCGAAGGGCCGTACTAGCTTTTAGAGCGTGTTCAAGGAGGAAGGGCGCGGCATGGTCGCCCAGCCCATACCGGAGATTGGCGTGAACGAAGTTTTGGCAGCCCTGCTCGGCTACGCGATCGGCTCGATCCCTTTCGGCCTCCTGCTCACCCGTGCCGCGGGCATGGGCGACGTGCGCAAGATCGGTTCGGGCAATATCGGCGCGACCAATGTGCTGCGTACCGGTAACAAGGGGCTGGCTGCGGCGACGCTGTTGCTCGACCTCGCCAAGGGTCTCGCCCCGGTGGTCATCGCCGGCCAGCTGTGGGGCGAGGTCGGACAAGCCTTCGCCGCGGGCGCGGCGGTGATCGGGCACTGCTTCCCCGTCTGGCTCGGCTTCAAGGGCGGCAAGGGCGTGGCCACCAATGCCGGCGTTTCCTTCGGCCTCGCCTTGCCGGTCGGGCTCGCCTACGCCTTCGTCTGGCTGAGCGTGCTGGCGATCTTCCGCATATCCTCGCTCGCCGGCATGGCCGCGGTGGTCGCGGCGGCGGCGGCCGCGCCGCTGTTCGGCTATCCGCAGTTCTTCCCCGTCCTCGCTGCGATCGCGCTGCTGATCATCTATCTCCACCGCACCAATATCGCGCGGCTGATGAAGGGCGAGGAACCCAGGGTCGGCGGCTCGAAAGAGTGAGCGACGCGGGCCCGCCCGCGCTGTCGCAGGACGAGGCCTTCGCCCGCATCCGCCTGTTGCGCTCGCCCCATGTCGGGCCGGTCAGCTACGCCATGCTGCTGCAACGTTTCGGCAGCGCCGTTGATGCGCTCGCCGCGCTGCCCGAACTCTCGGCGCGGGGAGGGCGGCGCTACCGTCCCGCGAAGCTCGAACTCGTCGAGCGCGAAGTGGAGGCGGTGCGCAAGGCGGGCGCGAAATATCTGTTCCACGACCAACCGGGCTATCCCGCACTGCTTGCCGCGTTCGAAAGCGCGCCACCGATCCTGACCTGGCGCGGCGATCTGGCGCTGGCGGAAAGGCCCTGCGTCGCCATGGTCGGTGCGCGGAACGCGAGCGCGGCGGCGGTCAAGCTGGCGCGCGATTTCGCGGCAGGCCTTGCCGAGGCGGGGTTCGCGGTCGTCTCGGGCCTTGCGCGGGGGATCGACGGCGCGGCACACGAAGGCGCCTTCCCCCATACCATCGGGGTCATCGCGAGCGGGATCGACATTGCCTATCCACCGCAGCATGCAGCGCTACAGGAACGGATCGCGGAGGAAGGCCTGCTGCTTGCAGAGCAGCCGCCGGGCACCGAACCGCGCGGCAGCCACTTCCCCAGCCGCAACCGCATCATCGCCGGGCTCGCCGCGGGCACGCTGGTGGTCGAGGCGGCGGTCAAGTCGGGCAGCTTGATCACCGCGCGGCTGGCGGGCGAGGTGGGGCGCGAGGTTATGGCGATCCCCGGCAGCCCGCTCGAGCCGCGCAGCCACGGCTGCAACCATCTGATCCGCGAAGGCGCGGTGCTGGTACAGTCGCCCGAGGATGTGGCCGAGCTGCTCTCGGGCTTCGACGGCCAGCCGCGCTCGACTTTCCGCGAAACTGCGCCGGCGTTCGATTTCGAGCCGGGCGAGCTCGCCGATGCCGAGCCCGCCGACGTCGCCGGCCTGCTCACCACCGCCCCCGTCGCGGTCGACGAGCTCATCCGCCAGTCGGGCGACAGCGCCAGCGCGGTGCAACTGGCACTGCTCGAACTCGAGGTCGCCGGACGGCTCGAACGCCATGCGGGAGGGCGCGTCAGCCTGGTCGGCTAAGGCTGTCGACCCTCTCCCCGCCGGGCGTGTCGATGTGCGGTAAAATTGGCGCAAATCTGCAAGCGCGCCTGTCGTTTCTGTCATATGTTCGCCGCCCGGAAGCGGCCGACTCGGCGCGTTTCCGTTCACCAGATCGGAAAGCGGGCACCCCCCAACGGCGCTCGCGACGGGCCGCCTCCGTACCTCCTATACGGGCGGCCCGTTCCGATTTTGGCGCTTGACGGTCTTCGGACCCGGTCCCCATTTTCGCGCGTATACGCACGTACACACGTAAGGGACTGCCTTTTCCACCATGCAACTGGTCATCGTCGAATCGCCGGCCAAGGCGAAAACCATCGAGAAATACCTCGGCAAGGACTTCAAGGTCCTCGCCAGCTACGGCCATGTCCGCGACCTGCCGCCCAAGGATGGCAGCGTGCGTCCCGACGAAGGCTTCGCGATGGACTGGGAACTCTATCGCGACAAGCAGAGCCGCTTCAAGGAAATCGCCGACAACGCCAAGAAGGCCGACCGCCTGATCCTCGCCACCGACCCCGATCGCGAGGGCGAGGCGATCAGCTGGCATGTCCGCGAGCTGCTGCAGAAGCGCAAGGCACTGCCCAAGGATGTAGAGCGGGTGACCTTCAACGCGATCACCAAGCAGGCGGTGACCGACGCCATGAAGGCGCCGCGCGATCTCGACCAGGACCTGATCGACGCCTATCTCGCGCGCCGCGCGCTCGACTATCTCTATGGCTTCACCCTCTCGCCGGTGCTGTGGCGCCGTCTGCCTGGCGCGAAGAGCGCAGGCCGCGTGCAGTCGGTCGCGCTGCGGCTGATCGTCGATCGCGAGATCGAGATCGAGCATTTCCGCGCCGACGAATACTGGTCGGTGATCGCCAAGCTGCAGCATGACGGGACCGAGTTCGACGCGCGGCTGGTCAAGTACGACGGCAGCAAGCTCGACAAGCTGACGCTCGGCAACGAAGGCAGCGCGATGGCGGCCAAGGCCGCGGTCGAAGGAGCCAACTTCACGGTCGAGGAGGTCGAGACCAAGCCCTTCAAGCGCAATCCCGCGCCGCCGTTCACCACCTCGACGCTGCAGCAGGAGGCCGCGCGCAAATTGGGCTTCTCGGCCAGCCACACGATGCGGCTGGCGCAGTCGCTCTACGAAGCGGGCGCGATCACCTATATGCGTACCGACGGGGTGAGCATGGATGGCAGCGCGATCGCCGCCTGTCGCAAAGCCGTGGCCGATCGCTACGGCGGCCACGCGCTTCCCGATGCCCCGCGCATGTACAAGACCAAGGCGAAGAACGCGCAGGAAGCGCACGAGGCGATCCGGCCGACCGATTTCAATCGCGATCGCGCCGGTTCGGGCGACGAGGGCAAGCTCTACGATCTCGTCTTCAAGCGCGCCATGGCGAGCCAGATGGCCGCCGCCAGCCTCGAACGGACCACGGTGACGCTGCGCGATCCGCCCGGGCGTCACGAGCTGCGTGCCACCGGCCAGGTGGTGAAATACCCGGGCTTCCTCGCGGTCTACCAGGAAGGCCGCGACGATGCCGAGGACGACGAGGATGGCCTGCTGCCCACCATCTCCAAGGGCGACGCACCTCTGAAGCGCAGTGTCGAGGCCAATCAGCACTTCACCCAGCCGCCGCCGCGCTTTTCCGAAGCCAGCCTCGTCAAGCGGCTCGAGGAACTCGGCATCGGTCGCCCCTCGACTTACGCCAGCACCATCCAGACGCTGCGCGACCGTGCCTATGTGCGGATGGAGAAGAACCGCTTCTTCGCCGAGGAATCGGGACGCCTGCTGACCGCCTTCCTCGAACGCTTCTTCCCGCAATATGTGGCCTTCGACTACACCGCCGGGCTCGAGGACGAGCTCGACGTGGTATCGGACGGCAAGGAGGACTGGAAGACGCTGCTCGAGGCCTTCTGGCGCGACTTCAAGCCCAAGACCGAAGAGGTGATGGACAAGAAGCCTTCGGAGGTGACCGAAGTGCTCGACGATTTCCTTTCCGACTATCTCTTCCCCGAACGCGCCGACGGCAAGGACCCGCGCCATTGCCCGCTGTGCGAAAGCGAGGGGCGCGAGGGTGGCCGGCTCGCACTTCGCGGCGGCCGCTACGGCGCTTTCGTCGCCTGCGCCAATTACCCCGAATGCAAGTTCACCCGCCAGTTCGCCAAACCCGGCGGCGCCGATGGCGACGAGAGCGCCGATGACGGCGTGATGGGCGAGGATCCGGAAACCGGCCTGCCGGTCGAACGCAAGAGCGGTCGCTTCGGCCCCTATGTCCAGCTAGGCGAGGGCAAGGAGGCCAAGCGCGCGAGCATTCCCAAGGACCTCGACGATTTCGATCTCGAATGGGCATTGAAGCTGCTCGCCCTGCCGCGGATCGTCGGCACGCATCCCGAGACCGGCAAGGAAATCGAAGCTGCGATAGGCCGTTACGGACCGTACCTGCGACACGATGGCAAGTACGGCAAATTGCAGAGCACGCGCGAGGTGTTCGAGGTCGGGATGAATCGCGCGGTCGACATCCTCGCGCAAGCCGCCAATCGCGGCGGGGGTGGGCGCGGAAAGGCCGAACCGATCAAGACGCTAGGCGAACATCCCACCAGCGGCGGCGAGATCAAGGTCATGCCCGGCCGCTACGGTCCCTATGTCACCGATGGCACCACCAATGCGACGATCCCCAAGGACGTTAAGCCCGAGGACGTCACCGAAGCACAGGCGATCGAGCTGATCGACGCCCGCGCGGCCAAGGGCCCGGCGAAGGGAAAGAAGAAGGCGGCACCGAAGAAGAAGGCCCCGACCAAGAAGAAGCCAGCGGCGAAGAAAAAGGCCCCGGCCAAGAAGCCCGCAGCGAAGAAGGCGGCGGGCTGATGGCATATCAAGTCGCCGAGGACGACCTTCTGAAAATTCTGGGTGTTGCGCTAGTCGAAATCCGTGCGACAGAGTCCCTGCGGACAGCACAGGTTCTCGCGGATATATTCCACAATGTTCCAGCTGCTGTGGCCAATCGTCACCCTCCCGAAGAAACTCTGAGGCGCATGCTGGATTGTTCCGATCGCCATGGGGAACGCGAATATTTCGATCGTTTCCTTTCGCACTATCTCTCGTCGACGGAGGTCAACTAATGGCCAAGGAGCGTTTCGAGCGCCACAAGCAACCCTGGACCGGCGAGGAAGCGGGCCAGCTCCGCACGCTCGCCGCCAAGGGCAAGGGCCTCAAGGAAATCGCCAAGGCGCTGGGCCGCAGCGAGGAATCGACCAAGGACTTCGCCAAGAAGAACAAGATCGGGATCGCCAAAAAACGGTAGAATTACCCCTCAATCAGCACTGCTCGGCGCCATATCCCCATTTGCGATTGCATCGAAAATGGAGAGGATCGCTTGATCGATCCTCCCCAAATTGCAAAGCCATTGGGGGAGGTGGCAGCCGCGCAAGCGGCTGACGGAGGGGCCAATTGCCGAGGCCGAAACGAGAGGGAAACGTAGGCAGGGCGCGTAAGCTACGCGCCGTCATGTCGCTGCCCGAAGTGCTTTTGTGGCGCGAGCTGCGTCGGCAAAGCGAGGTCAAGTTCCGGCGCCAGCACCCGATCGGCCGCTACGTGCTCGACTTCTACTGTGCGTCCGCCAAAATCTGCGTTGAGATCGACGGGATCGCGCACGAGATGGGCGACCGTGCGCGGCGCGATGCGGCGCGGGACGAATGGCTCGGCGATCGCGGCATCGAGGTCCTGCGCATTCCCGCCTCCGATGTACTGAAATCACCCAGCGAGATCGTAGAGGCGCTGATGCGCACCTGTCGTCGCTAAAACCCCTCCGTCAGCGCTGCGCGCTGCCACCTCCCCATTTGCGATTGCATCGAAAATAGGGAGGACCGTTTGACCCGTCCTCCCCGAATTGCGCAGCCATTAGGGGAGGTGGGCGACGCCACAGGCGTCGGTCGGAGGGTGCCGCGCCACTCAGAGCCGCAAATACCCCGCCACGAGGCTCGCCCCCAGCACCGCCATGCTCGCCGCGAGCGCCCACGCCGCTGGCCGTGCCTCGCGCCTGCCGTAGGCGAGCGTCACCCCCAGCTTCACCGCCATGTTCGCAAGGATCGTGCCGGCTATTGCGAGCGCGGCGAGCGGGGCGGCGATGGCGGCGGGGTCGAGCCCACCGGCGGTGACGATCGCCGCGTCGACATCCATCGTGCCCATCACCAGCAGCAACACCGCGATGCCCTGTTCGCCGAAGCTGCCCTCGGCCCAGCGCGCGGCCACCGCGGCGGCGGCGACGAAACCGACGAAGGTGAAGGCGGGCAGCAGCGCGATGGGATTGCCCGGCGGGGCCGCATCGCCCCCTGACGGCGCCTTGCGATAGAGCCACCAGGCGACCGCAAAGCCGGCCAGCAGCGCGGGCGTGACGACCATCACGAAGGGCACCAGCAGCCGCGTCGAGAGCAGGGCGACCAGCACGATCACGCGCAGGTACATCACCGCCGTCGCCAGCGCGATCCCGGCGTTCTCCGCGCCGCCGCCTTCGCCCGCACCGAGCTTCTGCGCGAAGGAATAGGTCACCGCGGTCGAGCTGTAGGCGCCGCCGATTACCGCGGTGGCGATGGTCCCGCGCCGCGCGCCGAACATCCGGTTGGCGACATAGCCGGCGAAGGAGAAGCCGGTGACCACGATCACCACCAGCCACAGCGTTCGCGGCTCCCACGCATCGTAGGGGCCATAGCGGCCCTCCGGCAGGAAGGGGTACACTGCGAGCGCGATCACGGCATAGCGGGCGAAGGCCTTGATGTCGGCTTCGTCGAGCGCGCCGACCCAGCTATGCATCTCGGTGCGCAGCGCGAGTATGAGGACGGTCACCGCCGCCCCAGCCACCGCCAGCGCGGGTTCGCCGATGCCCGCGAGAAAACCGAGCCCCAGCGTGACCATTGCGGCCACGGCGCTGGTCGCATCGGGCCTGCCGCTGGCGAGTGCCGAGCGCGAATAGCCAATCGCGACCACCGCGGCAGTGATGGCGATCACCAGCCCTGAAACAACCGTGTATCCCTGCGACCCGAGCAGCCCGCTCAGCCCCGCGAGGAGGCCCAGCAGCGTGAAGGTGCGGATGCCCGCGACGCGCGAACCGGGCTCTTCCCCGCGCAGGTTCCAGCCGCGCTCGATGCCGATCATCAGGCCGACGGCGAGCGCCGCCCCGAGGTGGAGCAAGGCTTGACCGCCGTCGATCACCGCCGCCCCCCGCATCAGCTCTTCCAGTCGAGCCCCATTTCCTCGAACATTTCCTTGTCCTCGCTCCAGCGCTCGTCGGTCTTCACGTGGAGGAAGAGGTGGACCTTCTGGCCGAGCATTTCGGACAGCTCCTTGCGTGCCGCCTCGCCGATCGCTTTGATGCGGCTGCCGCCCTTGCCGAGCACGATCGCGCGCTGGTTGTCGCGCATGACCACGATTTGCTGGTGGATCTCGACGCTGCCGTCGGGCCGCTCGATGTATTTCTCCGGTCGCACCGCGCTATCGTAGGGCAGTTCCTCGTGCAGTTGGCGATAGAGCTGTTCGCGGGTGATTTCGGTCGCGAGCAGGCGTTCGCTGGCGTCGGAAACCTGGTCCTCGGGATACATCCACGGCCCCTCGGGCATCATCCCTGCGAGCGCGTCTTTCATCTCGGGCACACCGTCGCCGGTGAGCGCGGAGACGAAGTAGACCTCGGCGAAATCGACCTTGCCGGTCAGTTCCTGCGCCAAGGCGAGCAGCGGCTCCTTCTTGGCGACGTCGACCTTGTTGAGCACCAGGATCTTGCGTTCGGGGCGCTGCGCGATCTGTTCGATCAGCGGCTCGAGTTCGTGGCGGCGCTGCTTGACCGGATCGACCAGCAGCAACACCGCGTCGGCCGCCTCGGCGCCTTCCCAGGCGGCGCTGACCATCGCCCGGTCGAGCCGCCGCTTGGGCGCGAAGATGCCCGGCGTATCGACTAGGATCATCTGTGTTTCGGCGTCATCGCCGTGGTGCAGCGCGACGCCCATCATGCGCGCGCGGGTGGTCTGCGCCTTTGCGCTGGTGATCGCCACTTTCTGCCCGACCAGCTGGTTCACCAGCGTGCTCTTGCCCGCATTGGGGGCGCCCAGAACGGCGACGACGCCGCATTTCGTTTTCGTATCGGTCATATCAATTCCGCTCGTCCTGAGCTTGTCGAAGGATAGTCGCCAGAATCACCCGTATTTCTCCATGAATTCGCGCGCCGCCTCCTTTTCCGCTTCCTGTTTGCTGCTCGCCATGCCCACGGCCTCGCCGACCTTGTGGACCGACACCCGGACGGTGAAGCGCGCCGCATGGTCGGGGCCCGAGCGGTCGATCAGTTCGTATTCGGGCGGGCGGCGCTGGTTGCCAGCGGCCCATTCCTGCAGCGCGCTCTTGGGATGCTTGGCCTTGCCCGCACCGCTCTCGAGTGCGGGGCGCCACAGCGTATGCACCAGCTCGCGCGAGGCGTCGAAGCCATTGTCGAGGAATTGCGCGCCGAGCAGCGCCTCGATCACGTCGCCGAGGATGTTGTCGCTGTCGCGTCCGCCGTCGCTGCTCGCCTGCTTGGAGATGCGGATATGCGGCGGCAGGCCGATGCCGCGCGCCACCTGGGCGCACATGGCACGGCTGACGATCGCATTGAGGCGCTGCGCCAGCTTGCCCTCGGGTGCTTCGCTCTGCGCATAGAGCCAGTCGGCGATGGTCAGGCCGAGCACGCGATCACCGAGGAACTCGAGCCGCTCGTAGTCCTGCTTCTCGCCCATGCTGCCATGCGTCAGCGCGGCGAACCACAGCGCCTCGTCGCGCACCGCAAAGCCGGTCTCGTCGAGCCATGCGCGCGTTTCGGGTTTGAGCGCGCTCATATGTCGCTTCCGATCCGGTCCCAGCGCGCCGAGGTGATCCAGGTCCATGGCTTGATCCACTCGAGGCTGCCGTCGGTCGACCACAGCACCATGCTGGCGCGCCCGATCAGCAGGTCGGCATCGACCAGCCCGACGCCGCCCTTGGGCACGGCGGGATAGCGACTGTCCATCGAATTGTCGCGATTGTCGCCCATCATGAACAGCTTGCCTGCGGGCACCACGACCGGGGCGGTGTTGTCGGGATCGATCCGCAGCGGACGGCCATCCTTGTCGAGGCTCAGTCCGCCCGTCGCGCCGGTGAGGAAGCGCGGGCCGACCGAACCGAAATCGAGCGTCATGTAGCTCTTGCCCGAAGGCAGCGTCTCGCGGAACCGGCGGTAGCGGCAGACGGTACCGTCGACCACTTCGCCGCCGTCGCGGCGGCAGCCCGTGTTGGCGCTCATCGGGATGTCGGCAACGCCGGCATCCTCGCGCTGTAGCGGCTCGCCGTTGAGGATGACGACGCCGTCGCGCACCGCCACCGTGTCGCCGGGCAGGCCGATCACGCGCTTGACGTAGTCGGCGCCGGTCACCGGATGCTTGAAGATCGCCACGTCGCCGCGCTCGGGCAGATGCGCGAAGATCCGCCCCTCGAACAACTTGGGCTCGCCCGGGAGCGAGAAGCGCGAAATGCCGTAGGGCCATTTGGCCGCGACGAGGTAGTCGCCATTGCGCAAATTGGGCAGCATCGATTCGCTGGGAATGGTGAAGGGCGAGAAGATGAAACTGCGGAATATCAGCACCGCGATCACCAGCTTGACGACGAACCACAGGAAACTGCCCAGCGTTTCCTTGTTTTCGGGTTCGACCGCTTGGGTTTCGGGCGAGGATTTGTCCAGCGCTTGCTCTGTCATGCGGGGTTCTCAATCATCGCCGAGTTCCCTAGTCGCGCACCTCACCAACCGAAAGGATTTTTGAACGATGACCCTAGCCGCTGCGATCTGGGACAAGCTCGACACCCTGCCGCGCCCGACGCTGGGCGAATTGTTCAGCGCCGCGCGCGACGGCGGCGAGGGGGCCGACGAGCCGGGCGGCGCGGACCGCGTGGCGATGCTTTCGGGCCGGATCAACCTGCCCGGGGAAACCGGCGGCGGCGGCATATTGTTCGACTGGTCGAAGACGCATCTCGACCGCGCGGTGATCGCTGCGTTCGAGGAACTGGCCGAAGCGATGGATTTCGCCGGCATGCGCGCCAAGCTGTTCGGCGGCGAGGTGGTCAACCCGACCGAGGGCCGCGCCGCCGATCATGCGACGCTGCGCGGCACCGGCGACCCGGCCAAGGTCGAGGAGGCGATGGCGCTGATCGACCGCATGGGCATGCTGGTCGGGGCGATCCACCAGGGCGCGCTGGGCGAGGTCGAGCACCTCATCCACATCGGCATCGGCGGCAGCGCGCTGGGTCCGGCGCTGGGTGTCGACGCGCTGAGCCGCGATCTCTCCTATTGCGACGTGCATGTCGTCTCGAACATCGACGGCGTGGCACTGGAAGCGGCTTTCGCGAAATGCGATCCGGCCAAGACACTGGTCGCGGTGGCAAGCAAGACCTTCACCACGATCGAGACCATGACCAACGCCGAAAGCGCGCTCAAATGGCTGCGCGACAACGGAGTCGCCGATCCAGGCGGGCGCGTGATCGCGCTGACCGCCAATCCCGAGGGCGCGGTCGAATGGGGCGTCGACGAGACGCGCATCCTGCCGTTCCAGGAAAGCGTCGGCGGTCGCTATTCGATCTGGTCCTCGATCGGCTTCCCGATTGCCATGGCGGTGGGGATGGAGGACTTCCGCGCCTTCCTCGCCGGTGCCAGGGCGGTCGACGACCATTTCCGCGACACCGACGGGGCGGCAAACCTCGTCCTGCGCGCGGCCTTCGCCGATCTCTACTACACCCGCGTGCGCGGCTGCCAGACGCGTGGCGTGTTCGCCTATGACGAACGGCTCGGCCTGTTCCCCGACTACCTGCAGCAGCTCGAGATGGAATCGAACGGCAAGCGCGTCACTGCCGACCAGCAGCCGGTTGAAGGGCCGACCGCGCCGATCACCTGGGGCGGGGTGGGCACCGATGCTCAGCACGCGGTGTTCCAGCTGCTCCACCAGGGCACGCATCTGGTGCCGGTCGATTTCATCGCCAGCGTGGCGCCGGGCGACGAGCTCGACCCTGCGCATCATCGCATCCTGCTGATGAACTGTTTCGCGCAGGGCGCCGCGCTGATGGCGGGCAAGGCGGGCGAGGACCCCGCGCGCAACTATCCGGGCGACCGTCCTTCTGCGACGATCCTCTGCGACGATCTCGACGCCGCCGCGCTCGGCGCGCTGATCGCCTTCCACGAACATCGCACCTTCGCCAATGCCGTGCTGATGGGGATCAACCCCTTCGACCAGTTCGGTGTCGAGCTGGGCAAGCAGATGGCCAAGGCGATCGAGCAGGGCGGCGAGGAATTCGACGCCAGCACCGAGGCGCTGCTGGCCGCGGCGGGGCTCGGCTAGGAATCGTTTTCCCCCACGCGACACCGTGCTAACCGGGTGTCGATGGACAGGGATCGGGCGAGCGGCGACGCACAGCTGGCGGCAATCGTGCAGCATTCGAGCGATGCGATCGTCTCGAAGGATCTCGACGGCGTGGTGCGCAGCTGGAATGCGGCGGCCGAGCGGCTGTTCGGCTGGACGGCCGAGGAAATCGTCGGCCAGTCGATCCGCCGGGTGATCCCCGAGGATCGCCAGGACGAGGAGGATGCGATCCTCGCGCGCATCCGAGCGGGCGAGATCGTCCCCAAATTCGAGACGCTCCGCCTGCACAAGGACGGGGCGGCGATCCCGCTGGCGATCACCGTCTCGCCGATCAGAGACGCGGAGGGCCGCGTCGTCGGCGCTTCGAAGATCGCCAACGATCTGCGCGAGATGACCGATCTGCGGCGCGAATTGCGCGAATCGCAGCGGCAGTTCGAGGCGCTGGCGCAGAACATCCCGCAGCTCGCCTGGATGGCCGACAGCAAGGGCTGGATCTACTGGTACAACCAGCGCTGGTACGATTACACTGGCACCACGCTCGAAGAGATGCAGGGCTGGGGCTGGAAGGCGGTCCACCATCCCGACCACATCGATCGCGTGGTCGAGCGCATCCAGCATGCCTGGGACACCGGCGAGGATTGGGAGGACACTTTCCCCCTGCGCGGCACCGACGGCGAGTTCCGCTGGTTCCTCTCACGCGCCAGCGCGCTCAAGGACGATGCCGGCAATGTGATCCTGTGGTGCGGGACCAATACCGACATTACCGAGCAGCGCGAATCCAACGAACGCATCCGCCTGCTGATGGACGAGGTGAACCACCGTGCGCGCAACATCCTCGCCACGATCCAGGCGATTGTGCGCCAGACCATGCGCGGGGCTGACAGCGACATGGTCGCCGCGCTCGACCGACGGATCGAGGCGCTGTCGGCGAACCACGATTTGCTCAGTGACCAGAACTGGAGTGGGGTTCTCTTGCGCGATCTCGTCGTTTCGCAGGTGAGCCATGTCGGGGGGCTGGCGGATGGCCGCATCGAGCTGAGCGGGCCCGACCACCTGAGGCTCCAGCCGCGCCCCGCGGAAGCGCTCGGCCTCGCGATCCACGAACTGGCGACCAATGCGATGAAATACGGCGCGCTGTCGGAGGCGGAGGGCCGCGTGGCGGTGAGCTGGTCGGTCGAGGGCAGGGGCGCCGAGGCCATCTTCCGCATGGAGTGGCGCGAGAGCGGCGGCCCCCCGGTCGAGCCGCCCACACGGACCGGCTTCGGCTCGGTCATCATCGCGCGCAATCCGCAGATGGCGCTGCGCGGCGCAGTCGAATGGCGACCCGAACCGGATGGCGTCGTCTGGACCGTCAGCGCCCCGGCAGACGGCGTGGTGTTGGGTTAGCGATGGGGCGATCCCCCAAAGCGCGTGACGCGTCCGGGGTGGACGTGATAAACTCCGCCTATGAAACAGTGGTTCGCGCGTCGCTATCTCGACCTTCTCGGGTCGATCTACATCTATAACGAGCATCGCGGTTATACCGCGCTCGATCGGGTGCTCGAGGCGGTGCGCGCGAAGCATCCCGAGGCGACGGAGCTGATCGCCGCGGTCGAGAAGCACCGCGCCGACGAGCGCAAGCACTACACCATGTTCAAGCGCTGGTTCCAGCTGCGCGGGCAGATGCCGATCGCGCTCGACCGCATGTTCGGCCATATCGACCGCTTCATCGAGATCACCTTCGGCTGCACCATCGACAGCCTCGATACCGATGCGATCATCGCCAGCGACGATCTGTTCGAGCGCCTTTGTAGGGTCATCTCGCTGACCGAGAAGCGCGGGCTCAAGCAGGTCGAGATCCTGCTCGAACACCCGATCGTCAAGCAGGACAAGGCGCTGCACCGCATCTTCGAGGTGGTCCATGTCGACGAGCCCGACCACTTCCTGCCCTATGACAAATGGCTGTCCGAGAACCAGCGGCGCATGCCCAATGCGTGGGAACGGTGGATCGACCGGCTGATCCATTCCGAGCTCCTGTTCATCAAGCTGCCGCTGCTGTTCCTGTGGTTCGGCGCGCCGCGGCTGACCGAATGGCGCGACGCGGGCGAGGACAATCCGCAGCCCGCACCCAAGGGTCTGGCCGCCGCCTAGGCCGCGCCAAGATCCATGATCGCCCGCTTTTTCAAGCGCCGCGTCGGCGGCATGCTGTTGCGCAACACGGTGGTCAGCACCGGGGTTTTCCTCGTCGGGCTGGGGGCGCTGTGGCTGCTGGTCGAACGGGCGGGCGTCGATCCCGTGCTCGCGACGGCGATCAGCTTCCTCACCGCCAATTCGATCCACTACGTCTTCGGGCGCACATGGATCTTCGCCGGGTCGGAGCGCCATGTCGCCACCGGCTATGCGCTGTTCCTGCTGAACGCCTTGGTCGGCCTCGCGGTAACGGTGGGGCTGTTCTGGGTGCTGACCGAATTCACCCCGATGAACTACCTCGTCGCGCGGGTGGTGGTCTCGGTCTTCGCCGGGCTGGCGGTTTTCGCGCTCAACGCGACGATGAACTTCCGCCAGGTCTGACGCGGCTCAGACGAGCGCGAAATACATCACCGCCAGCGCGCCCATCACCGCCACGCCGGTCAGGCTCAGCGCCTTCATCGCGGTGGTGGGGCGAGCCTCCTCGGGCATGGCGCAGCGCGTGACCACGAGATAGTTGAGCAGCGCCAGCAGCGGCGCGACAACGAAGGTGGCACTGGTCACAAAGTCCAGGAAGGTCGTGAATTCGCGCATCAGCGTGAACAACACAACGATCGCCAGAGCCGCGAGGACGAGGCAGCTCGCGACATATTCGGCCCGCGTGCCGGTCTCGTTGTCGCCGCCGCGCAGCACCTCCATCGCGGCGGGCAGCGTGCGCGCATAGGCGTCGATCGCGGCGATCACCGTGGTCAGCATCACCGAGAGCGCGGCCACCGCGGCCAGCGCGGCGGCGGTCGGCCCCAGCGCCTCGCGGTAGAGATCGACCAGCTGCCCCGCGAAGCCGGGGGCGTCGGGCAGGGGGGCAATGTGCTGTGCGTGCATCACGCCCGCGCCCATGATGCAGAAACACACCGCCATCAGCGCGGTCATCACATAGGGCCACAGGAAGCTCGAGCGAGCTTTAACTATGGAAGGGTGTGTGCCCTCTGGCAGGCCGCTGTCGGCCTCGACCTTCCACAGCGAGAGCGCCACCGACACGTCGACCGGGTTGGGCATGAAGCCGGCCAGCGCGACGATGAACAGCAGCGCCTTGGTCTGGCCGGTCCAGGAGATGTCGGTCAGCGTCCCCCATTCGACGCGCGGCAGGACCATGAGCGTGGTGAGGACGGTCGAGATCACGAGGAAGGCCAGCAGCACGCCGTTGACCCTGTCGAGCAGGCGATAGCCGCCCACGAGCAGCAGCAGCGAGGCCAGCGCGATGACCAGCGAGGCCATCACCGGCATCGGCAGCAGCGGCCCGAATATCGTGGCGAAGATCCCCGCCGTCGCCGCACCCAGCGCGGCATAGACGATCGGCACCAGCGGGATCACCGCGATCAGGAACAGCCAGACCGCCCAGACGCCCAGCTCGCGATAGCCCGACAGCAGCGAGCGGCGGCGGACATGGGCATAGTCCACCCCGAAGCGATAGGCCGGGTATTTGAGAAGGTTGGCGAGGATGATCACGCCCACCAGCGCCACCCCGAACATCGCGCCCGCGCGGGTCGACTGGACGAGATGCGAGGTGCCGATCGCCGCCCCGGTGAAGATCAGCCCCGGTCCCGCCAGCCGGCGAAGTATTGACTCGGTCATTGCATGGCGTCCCCCCGGTTCGACGTCCCGTCGATGCTACCGGGGGGATCGCTTGTCCATCCCCGGTGTCGCGACCGGGGGGTGAATCAGGACCGTGCTGCGAGAAGCGCTACTACCGTGGCGAACCCCTCCTCGCTGGCAGAAGCCAGGTCGAGCGGTCGTGCATTGATCACCCGATCGAAGGTGTTGAGGAACTGCAGTGCGGCCTCGCGTCCGCCCAGCTCGACATAGGCCAGCGCCGCGATGGCGCCCTGCCGCTTACCCTGGTCGGGCGGCATGCGGTGGCTCTGGCGGGCCGTCCTTCGCCGAGGCGTCGGTGTACCGCGCTCGTTTCCGTCGCTGCTTTCGCCCGTCATCGCTGCACCCCGGGCCTGGCAGGCCGGATCGCCGCTGCAGCAGTTCTCACTTCGGCAGGGCGGGGCATCGCGCACAGTTTGGCCGTATGCGCGCAGCGCAATGCGGTCCCCATTCGTACCGGGTGGCGGCTTGCGACACCGATCATGGCTGCTCGCCCGCGGCATCTTGCGCGCGCTCTTCCGCGCGCCGATAGGCTCGCTCGCGCCCGCTCCAGCTCTTCGCACGGTTGTTGCGAATGGTCCCCCAGGTTATGATTGCTCCGACAATCACGAGCATGACAATCAGGGCTGCGGCGACGAGATATCGCTCGGTCATTGGACGGTGTGCGACCAGATTATCGGGTTCAGCGCAGCCTCGTCCGTAGCCAGGCGGTCCCGGATGCGGCGCGCATAGTGATCGACGAGCGACGGTTCCTCACGGTCATCGGGCAGCCGACGACTGACGCGTAGGAGCGCGAGTTGGTGGTGATAGAGTAGCTGGTTGAGGTCCAAGGCCTGTGCTCCATATTGCGGGGAGCACGTTCGGTCTCTCAGTCGCAGGGTCGCGTAGCTCGGCCTGCAATGGAAGTTTCGGTAAGCCAAAAGTGCTTTTCCTGCAAGGCTTTTCGCAGTTGCACACGCTTTGGTTGACTTTTGCGCAACATGCGTCCACATGGACCTATCGAAGCGCGCTAGCCAGCGTGAAGCGGCGATCGGCATACATCCATCGCCCCGGCCGCGCCTCGGTCCATTTTTTCCAGACTTCCCTTTTCACGCGGGTGGTTATTCAACCCCGCGACCGCGCCCGGATTCCGCCCAGGAACCGTCGGCGCGCCGCATCACGAATGCGAGTTTACATGACACAGTTTTCAGACCTCGGGCTGTCGCAGCCCGTCCTCCAGGCCCTCGACCTTAAAGGCTATAACCAACCCACGCCGATCCAGGCGCAGGCGATTCCGCCCGTGCTCGAAGGGCGCGACCTGATGGGCATCGCGCAGACCGGCACCGGCAAGACCGCCGCCTTCATGCTGCCCAGCATCGACCGGCTGCGCGAGGCCGACAAGCAGACGCCGTTCAAATCGTGCCGCATGCTGGTGCTCGCCCCGACGCGCGAGCTCGCCGGCCAGATCGCCCAGAGCGCCAAGGATTACGGCGCGCTGGCGGGCCTCAAGGTGCAGTCGATCGTTGGCGGCACCTCGGTCAACAAGGACCGCAACAAGCTCCACCGCGGCACCGACATCCTCGTCGCCACGCCCGGTCGCCTGCTCGATCTGATCGACCAGAAGGCCTTCACGCTCGACAAGGTCGAGGTGCTGGTGCTCGACGAGGCCGACCAGATGCTCGATCTCGGCTTCATCCACGCACTGCGGCGGATCAGCCAGCTGGTGCCCGATGATCGCCAGACGCTGTTCTTCAGCGCGACCATGCCCAAGCAGATCCAGGAACTCGTCGGCAAATATTGCCGCAACCCGATCAAGGTCTCGGTCACGCCCGAAAGCACCACCGCCGAACGGATCGACCAGTACCTCTTCATGGTGCAGCAGGACGAGAAGCAGACGCTGCTCGAGATGATCCTGTCCGAGCGCCACCGGGTCCCAGGCAGGTTCGAACGCGTCCTGATCTTCGCGCGGACCAAGCATGGCTGCGACCGTATCGTGAAGAAGCTCAGCCAGAGCGGCATTCCGGCCAATGCCATCCACGGCAACAAGAGCCAGCCGCAGCGCGAACGCGCGCTGGGCGAGTTCCGCAGCGCCAAGACCCCGATCCTGATCGCGACCGACGTCGCCGCACGCGGGATCGACATCCCCGGCGTCAGCCACGTGATCAATTACGAACTGCCCAACGTGCCCGAGCAGTATGTCCACCGCATCGGCCGCACGGCGCGTGCGGGCAAGGACGGTATCGCCATCGCCTTCTGCGCCGAGGACGAGCGCGATTATCTCAAGGACATCCGCAAGAAGACCGACGCCGAGTTCGAACGGCTGCCGCTGCCCGACAATTTCCGCGCCGTGGTCGAGGGTGTCGGCCCGACCAAGCGCGAGCAGAAGCCCAAGCTGGCGCGGCCCAGGGTTCGCCCCACCGGCGATGCCGCGGCGCGTAAGCCCAAGGTCAAGAACAAGCATCCGAACCGCGCGGGCGCACCCAAGCGCGACGGAGCCCCGGCGGGCGGACGGCCGCAGGGCAAGCGCCCCGCTGGCGGTGGCAACCGCCGTCGCCGGTCGGGCGCGCACCGTCCGGGCTGAGCCCCGGGCGGCTGGACACCCATTCGGCCTGGGCGCATCATCGCGCCCAGGCCGCACCAGCTGGAGCACCGTCGATGGAACCGGCTTTCAAGCCCAAGATCACCCCGATCGACCGGATTCAGGAAAATCTCGTCGCACGGGTCGAACGCCGGGCCCTGAACTGGCTCTGTGCGCGCCTGCCGCGCCGCGTGTCTCCGGACATGCTCACCGCCTTCGGCATGCTCGGCGCACTGATGGTCTTCACCGGCTATGTGGGCAGCAATGCCGACCGCGACTGGCTGTGGCTGTCGGTGGCCGGATACGTGGTCCACTGGTTCGGCGATTCGCTCGACGGCAGCCTCGCGCGCTTCCGCAAGATCGAACGACCGCGATACGGCTATTTCCTCGATCACAGCTGCGACGGGCTGGCAACCACGCTGCTGGTGGCGGGCATCGGGTTCAGCCCCTACGTCCAGCTCGAAGTGGCGCTGGTGGCGCTGGCCGGTTACCTGCTGATGTCGATCCACGCCTTCCTCTCGGTGCGCGTGCTGGGCGAATTGCGCCTGTCCTACCTCAATGCTGGCCCCACCGAGCTGCGGCTGCTGCTCATCGCGCTGACGCTGACCATGTATGCGGTCGGGCGCGAGCACCCGATCGCCTGGGGGCTGAACGGGTTCGATCTCTTCGTCGGCGCGGTCGGCCTGCTGCTGATCGCGCTGTTCGTGATCCAGACACTGCAGGTCGCCCGACGGCTGGCGGTGGAAGAACCGCCGCTCAACTAATTGCTTCGCCTGTAACTCGCGACTTGCCGAATGCGTATGGCGGGCCATATCGCACGCCTGCGCAAAGGGAGCCGCCGCATGTCCGAGAGTTACGATTTCGACCTTTTCACCATTGGCGCAGGGTCGGGCGGGGTGCGTGCCAGCCGCGTCTCCGCCGCGCATGGCGCGAAGGTCGCGATCGCCGAGGAGCACCGCGTCGGCGGGACCTGCGTGATCCGCGGCTGCGTGCCCAAGAAGATGCTCGTCTACGGCGCGCATTTCGCCGAGGACCTCGAGGACTGCAAGCGCTTCGGCTGGGAGATCGAGGGCAAGCGCTTCAACTGGCAGACGCTGCGCGACAATGTCCTCGCCGATGTCGACCGGCTCGAGGGCGCCTATACCGACACGCTCGAAAACCACGACGTCACCATCTTCCACGAGCGCGCAGAGATCACCGGGCCGCACGAGATCACGCTGGCGAGCGGCAAGGTGGTCACCGCGAAGTATATCCTCATCGCCACCGGCGCGCGCCCGCAGGTTCCGACCTGCAAGGGCGCCGAGCATGCGACCACCTCGAACGAGGCCTTTCACCTCGACAAGCTGCCCGAGAAGATCATCATCGCCGGCGGCGGCTATATCGCCAATGAATTCGCGGGCATCTTCAACGAGTTCGGCAGCAAGGTCTGCCTCGTCAATCGCGGCGACCAGTTGCTGCGTTCCTATGACGAGGCGCTGCGCGAGCGGCTGCTGCTGATCTCGATGAAGAAGGGCATCGACTTCAAGTTCAACACCATCTTCGAATATATCGAGAAGACCGACGACGGGCGCTTCAAGGTCAAGCTGTCGACCTGCGACGAGGAAGTGGTCGACCAGGTGATGTTCGCCACCGGCCGCAAGCCCAACACCGAAGGGCTCGGTCTCGACAAGGCGGGCGTCGAGCTCGGCGAGAAGGGCGAGGTCAAGGTCGACCGTTTCTCCAAGACCAATGTCGATCACATCTATGCCGTCGGCGACGTGACCGACCGGGTCCAGCTGACCCCGATCGCGATCCGCGAGGGCCAGGCCTTCGCCGATACCGTCTTCGGCGGGCACGACCCGATCGCGGTCGACCACTCCTGCATCCCCAGCGCGGTGTTCAGTCACCCGCCGATCGCGGCGGTCGGGATGACCGAGGGCGAGGCCAAGAACAAGCTCGGCAGCGTCAAGGTTTACCTGTCGGACTTCCGTCCGATGAAGAACGTGCTCGCCGGGCGCGACGAACGCAGCCTGTTCAAGATGGTTTGCGACGGCGACAGTGGGAAGATCGTCGGCATCCATATGATCGCGCCCGAGGCCGCCGAGATGATGCAGGCCGCGGCGATTGCGGTGAAGGCGGGGCTGACCAAGGCCGATTTCGACGCCACCACCGCGATCCACCCGACCATGGCCGAAGAGCTGGTGCTGATGCGGTGACCCGCAGCGGCTACCGGCAACGGGAAGGCCCTTCACTATAAAACAGGCCCCCGCCAGTCGGACTGTCGGGGGCCAGGGGGGAGAGAGGGAAAGCCGCGCTTCCCTCCGGGGGGTCTGGATCGCTGGTGCGTGTTCGGATCAGGCCGCAAGCAGCGTGAGGGGCGAGGTCGAGGCAGCGACCGAAATGGTGAGCAGCGACACGAAGGCGGCTGCGATGAAGGCGGACGTGTTGGTGATGGTCATGGCGGATCTCCTGGTATTCGATTTCCAATCGGGCGGTGGAGCATTCCATCGTCGTGCATTCTTGATACGCCTGGGCATGCCGCCGCGCTAACACTGCTCTTGCGTTGTCGTTATGCATAATTGCATAACAGCCTGCAGGCGGAGACCGGCCATGTTCGACTGGAACGACCTACGATACTTCCTCGCGGTGGCGCGGACCGGTAGCACGCTGGCCGCCTCGAAGCAGCTCAGGGTGAGCCAGTCGACCGTCTCGCGCCGGATCACGGCGCTCGAGGAAGAAGTCGAGGTGTCGCTCTTCATCCGCAAGCCGTCGGGCTACGAACTGACCGAGCGCGGGCGGGCGGTGCTCGCATCGGCCGAAGGCGTCGAAGCGGCGGTCCTTTCCTTCAGCGACGGCATCGCGGCGGAATCGCGGCGGCTCTCGGGCACGGTCCGGCTCTCGACGGTCGAATCCGCCGCCAATGCCTGGGTGATCCCGGCGATCGGCCTGCTGCGCGCCGAGCATCCCGAGATCCGCGTCGAGCTGCTGACGAGCGAGCACTATGTCGATCTGCTGCGCGGCGAAGCCGATGTGGCGGTCCGTTTCGGCCCTCGGCCGACGCAGGATTCGCTGATTGCCCGCCATCTCGTCGACATGCTCGAAGGCTGTTATGCGACGGTCGAGATGGTCGAGCGGCTGGGGATGCCCGCGGATGTGGCCGACCTTGCGCGCTATCCGCTGATCGCCTCGACCGATGCCAACAGCGTTACCAATCGCTGGTTCGCCGAGCATGTGCCCGACGCCGAGATCGCCCATCGCGCCAGCTCGATGTCGAGCATCATCGCGAGTGTCCGCTCGGGACTCGGCGCCGCCATCCTGCCGTGCATGATGGCCGATGCGGTGTCCGGCCTGGTCCGCCTGCTCCCGCCGATCGACGAGCTGACCACGCCCGGCTGGATGGTCACCACCGACGAGGCGCGCCGCCAGCCGCATGTCCGCGCTGTGATCGACCGCGTGGTCGAGCAGATCCAGCGGACGCTCGCCCAGCGCCCGGTGCATCTTTCGACCGTGCAGGCTGCCTAGCCGGCGGTGCGCACCCTTTCCACCGCCAGCATATCGGCGGAGACACCCAGCGCGTGCAGTTCGCCCGGCCAATCGCCGCGCGTCGTCATCACGGCGATTCACCCGACCATAGCCGAGGAACTGGTGCTGACGCGCTAGGCGGACCTGTCAACGATGCTCATGGTTACCGTCGCAGGGCGCCGAAGCGGCCGGACCCGGAGATGCAAAGATTGGTTGCCCACGGACCTTGCTCTTGTAATTTTTTTATAATTTTCTATATTGAAATTTCCCAACGTCGGTTGCGACGGATAATGATTGCCACGTCGCGCTAAAAGCGCCCGGTGGCACCACTTCCTTTTCACTCAACTTTGGCTCCGCCGCGGAACGAGTCCGCGCGGATAATTTGTCGTATGCAAAGGATATGGTTTGGCGAAGGAAGAGCTGATTACGATGGAGGGCATGATCGATGAGATGCTGCCCGACGGCCGTTTCGCCGTTACCCTCGATAATGAGCACCGCATCATCTGCTACACCGCAGGAAAGATGCGCCGATACCGTATCCGTTCGGTCGTTGGCGACCGCGTACATGTCGAAATGACGCCTTACGATCTGACCAAGGGCCGGATCGTCTTCCGCGAACGGACGCCGGGGCAATCGCCCGCCGGCGCCCGCAAGCGCGGTTACCGGCGCTGACTTACTAGAAGGCGGCAGCAAGCCTGCCGAACACGGAATGATTCACGAAAACAGGCGCGGCAATCCGCGCCCGGTACTTTCGCCGCGATATTGCGCGGCAACCCACCCGGCGATGCGGGACAGCGTCTCCATAGCCGCGGCCATACCCGCGATCGAACTGCGACGCCTTGTTGCCGCGATGGTCGACTGATTTGAAACCCCATCATGCGGCCATGCATCGGCATCCCCGCAACAGCAGGAGAACCGAAATGGACCTGAACCTCGAATATGCTGCCCACCAGCATGCGATGATGGATGCCGACGCGGCGGCCAATGACGACGATCGGCTGGCGAAGCTCGAAGAGGCTTCGGGGATCGCGACGCGTATCACTGACTTCCAGCACCGGTTGGGAGCGGCGGCCGCCTGCGCCTGGAGCAAGGCGCGGTTCGCCGTCCCTGCCAACCGCGCCAAGGTGAGTCAGTAAGAGATCTGGCGCAGCCGCTCGACTTCCAGCATCTCAGGCTTGACTCCCACCGCGCGCAGTTCTTCGGGCCATGCGCCGCCCGTCGCCAGCGTTTCGGCGGCCAGCGCCATGGCGGGCGAGGTCTGGAGGCCAAAGCCGCCCTGTCCCGCCAGCCAGAAGAAGCCCGGGGCCTGCGGGTCGAAGCCTGCGACCGGCAGCCTGTCGGGCGCGAAGCTCCTGAGGCCCGCCCATTTGCTCGCGAGGCGCGGGATGGTGAGCGTGGTCGCCTGCTCCACCCGCCAGGCGGCGAGCGCGATATCCTCCTCCTCGGGCTGCACGTCACACGGGTCGCTGGCGCCTTCGTCCATCGGGCTGGCGAGTAGCCGGGTGCTGCCTTCGGGCTCGATGTAGAAGCCCGGGCCGACGGTCTTGGTAAAGGGCCAGGCGGAGACATCCATCGGCACATCGAAGGTGATGACGGTGCGGCGCAGCGGGCGGATGCCGATGGGGGCGACCCCGGCGAGCCCGGCGACTGCATCCACCCAGGATCCGGCGGCGTTGACGACGACGCGCGCGGCATAGCTGGCGCTAGGGGTCTCGACGATCCAGCGCGTGCCCTCGCGACGCATCGCCGTGACCGGCGCGCTCGTGGCCAGCGTGCCGCCCGCTGCGAGCAACGCCTTGCGGTGCCCCTCGAGCAGGGCATGCGCATCGAGCTTGCGGCCTCTCGGATCGAGCAGCGCGCCGACGATCCCGCCTTCGTCCGCGCGCAGGATGGGCACGTGCGCCAGCGCCTCTTCCACCGAAAGCCGCTCCACCTGCGGCGCCCATTGGCGGTACTGGGTTTCGAGCCGGTCGAGCTCGGCCTGTTGCCCCTCGAGCGCCACGAACAGCGCAGGATGCACCCGCGCACCCGGTTCCTCCAGCAGCGGCAGGCTCGCCGCGGTCAGCGCGCGCACCAGCGGGGCATCCATGTCGAAATGGGCGAAGGCGGCGCTGCGGCCCGAAGAGTGAACGCCGGGCGCGGGTTCGGCCTCGCACACCAGCGTCTCGCCATGCCGCGCCAGCCGTGCCGCCGCCGACAATCCGGCGATCCCGGCACCCACCACGAGGAAATCGACCTGCTTCATCCGCGCTCCGTTGCTTGATGCAACCAACCCTCCTAACCTCCCGCCTGACAAAAGACAGGGGGAGCGAGGCCATGGCAGGCACAGTACTGGTAACCGGGGGCACCGGCTATATTGGCGGCGAGGTGATCGACCAGCTGCTGGCCAGGGGCTACAGCGTCCACACCACCGTCCGGAACAAGGCCAGGAGCGAGCCGAAACTGCGCGCGCGCTGGGCCGATGCGGGCGAGCGGCTCAAGGTCTTCCAGGCCGATCTGATGAGCGATGCCGGCTGGGCCGAGGCCAATGCCGGTTGCGACGCGGTCGCGCATGTCGCCTCGCCGTTTCCGATCGGCGTGCCCAAGGACAAGGACGAACTGGTCGTCCCCGCGCGCGAAGGCACGTTGCGCGCGCTCAAATTCGCGCACGAGGCGGGGATCGAGCGTTTCGTCCAGACCAGCAGCGCGGCGGCCATCGCCTACGGCCAGCCCGAGAAGGACAATTTCACCCATCTCGACTGGACCAATCTGACCGCAGGCGTGCCGCCCTATATCGAGAGCAAGACCGTGGCCGAGCGCGCCGCGCGCGACTGGGTGGCGATGCACGCGCCGACGATGACCTTCTGCTCGGTCAATCCGGTCGCGGTCTTCGGCCCTGTCTATGACGACGATATGTCGACCAGCGTCGAACTGGTGAAGAAGATCGTCGACGGCTCGATCCCGCTGATCCCCGACATGGGCATCTGCGTCACCGATGTGCGCGACGTCGCCGAGGCGCATGTCCGCGCGATCGAGGCGCCCGCGGAGACGGTCCGCGGCGAACGCTTCCCGTCCTCGGAGAAATTTCTCTGGCTGCGCGAAATGGCCGAGATCGTCCGCCAGCGGGTGCCCGAGCACGCAGCCAAGGTGCCCAGGCGCCCGATGCCCAACTGGCTGGTCAAGCTCCTCGCACTGTTCATGGACGAGATGAAGCAGATCAAGGGCGAGCTCGGAAACGTGCGCGATGTCTCGGGCAAGCATACCGAGGAGGTGCTCGGCTTCAGCTTCATCCCCGCGGAACAGACGCTCGAGGATACCGTTCGCAGCCTCGTGGCAAAAGGAATCGTGAAAGCCTGATGGACATGAACGGCAAGCGTGTGCTCCTCACCGGAGGCACGGCGGGTATTGGCGAACAGATGGCGCACCAGCTCAAGGCCAAGGGTGCCGAGGTGATCGTCACGGGCCGTTCGCTCAAGCGGCTCGAGGCGATGCGCGCGGCTGGCTTCGAGGCGATCGAGGCCGATCTGCACACGCCGCTCGGCGCCGAACGGATACTCCATGCGGTCGGCGACCGCACGATCGACGTGCTGGTCAACAATGCCGGGCAGGGGGTCGATCACGATTTTCGCGAGGCGGCGCCCGATCCGGACGCAGCCGACGACTGCATCTATGCCAATCTCAACACGCCCATCCGGCTGATCACTGCGCTGGTTCCACGCCTCAAGCTGCGTCCGGAGGCGGCGATCGTCAACGTCACCAGCGGCCTTGCCATCGCGCCCCGCGCCGGCGGGCCGGTCTATTGCGCGACCAAGGCGGCGCTGCGCAGCTACACGCAGGCGATCCGCGCGCAGCTGGCCGACACCAATATCGCAGTGATCGAGGCACTGCCGCCGGTGGTCGACACGCAGATGACCGCGGGGCGGAGGAACAAGAAGATGCCGCCGGCGGAATGCGCGCGCCAGATCGTCCACGCGCTGGAGAAGGGCCACGATGAGGCCAATGTCGGCATGGTCAAGGTGCTCAAGGCGGTCCATTCGGCCTCGCCGGCGCTGGCGCGCAAGGTCATGCTGCGATTTTGACCACGGCGACCCGTCGTGGCACGATTTCGTCCTGTCGCATTGCCACTGCGCACGGGCCTCGCCAAAAGGCGCATGAAACGAATCGTTGACGGGAAATCGACATGAACATGCTGGCGTCGCGCGGGCAGCTGCGCGCAAGTTTCATTCGCTGGGCGCTGTTTACCGTCCCGCTGGTGGTGCTGCTCGGCTTCCTCGCCGGCCAGCTCGGCAGCCCCGACACCGCGTGGTTCGCCAGCCTCGAAAAGCCTGCCATCTTCCCCGAACCGAAGTGGTTCGGGATCGTCTGGACCGTGCTCTACATCATGATCGGCTTTGCCGTGGCGATCGTCGCCTCGGCCTGGGGCGCGCGCGGGCGCACCGCGGCGCTGTGGGCCTTCGCGGTGCATTTCGCGTTCAACCTCTCGTGGAGCTACATCTTCTTCGGCGCACAGCAGATCACCGGAGCGCTGGTTGTGCTGGGATTGATCGTGCTGACGCTGCTGGTGGTGATCGCTCTGTTCTGGCGCGTCCGCCGGGGTGCCGCGCTGCTCCTGCTGCCCTATCTCGCCTGGGTCTGCTTCGCGACGCTGCTCAACTACCAGTTCCTCCAGCTCAACCCGCAGGCCGGCGAGGGAAATCCCGACGGCGCTGTCGAGCGCGTGCGGATAGGCAATTGATAGCGCGCGGCTCCGCGCCTAGGTAACGCCCATGCAAAGCCAGAACCCTTTGATCGCCGACTTCGTCAAACTCGCCAATTCGGCGGCCGGTACGCTTGCCGGCATGACCCGCGAGGCGCGCGACGCGGCGCGCGAACGCGCCAAGGGCACTTTCGGCGGGATGGATTTCGTCAGTCGCGAGGAATTCGACGCGGTCAAGGCGATGGCGAGCAAGGCGCGCGAAGAGGCCGAAGACCTCAAGGCCCGCGTCGCGGCGCTGGAAGCCAAGCTCAAGTGACCGTCGCCCCTGCCGCAGGGTAGGGACGCGCCATGCACCTCACCGCACCCGCCATCCTCGTCGCCGCGCGCCCGCATGGCGAGACGGCGGTGATCGCGCGCATGCTGACCGAACAAAACGGGCTGGTCGCGGCCTATGTAGCGGGCGGGCGCGGGCGGCAGCTGCGCCCGGTGGTGATTCCGGGCAATGTCGTGCAGGCTGAGATCCGCGCGAAATCCGACAGCCAGCTGCCCTTCGCGCGGCTCGAGCTGGTGACCAGCCGCGGACCGTGGCTGGGTGAACCGCTGCCCGCCGCGGCGATTTCCTGGGCGACCGCGCTGACCGCCGCCGCACTGCCCGAGCGCAATCCCTATCCCTCGCTGCACACCGCGCTCGGCGGGTTGCTCGACGCGATCTGTTCGGCGGGCGCGGCGCGCGACTGGGTCGCGGCGCTGGCGCTCTACGAGGCGCTGCTGCTGCGCGAACTGGGCTATGGCGGCGAGCGGCCCGAGATAGCGGACCTTGGCGAGGCCTTGGAAATTCTCGACCGCCAGGAGCCGCTGATCGCGCGCTACCTGCTTGCCGACACGCGCGCCGACGTCCTAGCTGCACGGCAACTCCTGAGGCAGCGACTGGCACGGATGGTGGAATGAAGATCGCAATTTTCCCCGGCGACGGGATCGGTCCCGAAGTGACGGCGCAGGCGCTGCGCGTGCTCGAGACGCTTTCGCTGCCGGGCCTCACCCTGTTCGAGGGCGATGTCGGTGCCGCCGCCTACCGCCGTCACGGCCATCCGCTGCCCGAAGAGACGCTCGAGATGGCACGTGCCGCGGATGCCATTCTCTTCGGCGCGGTGGGTGATTTTGCCTGCGACGATTTGCCGCGAGCGCTTCGCCCCGAACAGGCGATCCTCGGCCTGCGCAGCGAGCTCGGCCTGTTTGCCAATCTGCGCCCCGCGGCGGGCTTTCCCGGGCTCGAACACCTTTCCTCGCTCAAGCCCGAGGTCGCGCGCAGCATCGATCTCCTCGTCGTGCGCGAACTCAATGGCGACGTCTATTTCGGCGACAAGGGCGAGCGGATGAGCGCGGGCGGGCGCGAGGGCTGGGACGCGATGTCCTACAACGAGGCAGAGGTGCGCCGGATCGCGCACACCGCCTTCCGCGCCGCGATGGGGCGCGGCAAGCGGCTGACCAGCGTCGACAAGGCCAATGTCTTGGAGACCAGCCGCATCTGGCGCGAGACCGTGATCGCGGTATCCGGGGAATACCCCGAGGTCGAACTCGAGCACATGTATGTCGACAATGCCGCGATGCAGCTGGTCAAGTCGCCGGGGCAGTTCGACACGGTGGTCACCGGCAACCTCTTCGGCGACATCCTCTCCGATCAGGCCTCCGCCTGCGTCGGTTCGATCGGCCTGCTCGCGAGCGCGAGCCTCGGCGAACGGCAGACCGATTACGGCACCTTCGGCCTCTACGAGCCGATCCACGGAAGCGCGCCCGACATCGCCGGGCAGGGCAAGGCCAACCCGGTCGCGGCGGTGCTCAGCCTCGCCATGCTGTTACGCCATTCGCTCGGGCGCGAGGAAGACGCGGCGCGGATCGAGCGCGCGGTCGAGGCCATTCTGGCCGATCGCGTCTTCGGCGGCGACCTCGGCGGGACCGCCTCGACCGAGGATATCGGCGACGCGATTGTTAGGAAGATGGTAACCACATCTTGAGGAATGGCACGTAACCGGGTCATGCAATGGATATGACACCGCAGACGCAGCCCGACACGGCCACCGCGACCCTTGCCAGCGCCCGCCCGCTCGAGCTGGCAATCATCCTGCCGACGCTCAACGAGCGCGACAATCTTGCGCCGCTGGTCGAGCGGATCGAGGGCGCTCTGGGCCTGTCGGGCTGGGAAGTGCTGATCGTCGACGACAATTCCTCCGACGGCACCAGCGACGAGGCGCGTCGGCTGGCGCTTTCCGACCCGCGCGTCCGCGTGATCCAGCGGATCGGCCGCCGCGGGTTGTCGAGCGCCGCGATCGAAGGCTTCTGCGCCACCGCAGCGCCTTACGTGGCGGTGATGGATGCCGACCACCAGCACGATCCCAAGCTGCTCGTCGACATGCTCGCCTGCGTCAAATCGGGCGAGGCCGATGTCGCCGTCGCCAGCCGCTTCGCCGAGGGCGCGAGCATGGAGGAGTGGGGCCGGCCCGACCGCGAGAAGCTTTCGAGCGTCGCCAACACGCTCGCGCGCAAGCTTACCGGGGTCGAACTCAGCGACCCGATGAGCGGTTTCTTCCTGCTGCCCTCCGCCACCGCGCGCGCGCTGGTCCCGAACCTTTCGGGAATCGGCTTCAAGATCCTGCTCGACCTGCTCGCCACTTCCGAAACACCGCTCAAGGTGAAGGATTTCCCGATGAATTTCTCCGCCCGCCGCTCCGGCGAATCGAAACTGGACCGCGCCATCGCGCTCGATTTCCTTGCCGGCCTCTACGACAAGAGCTTCGGCCGGGTGATTCCGACGCGCTTCGCGCTGTTCGGCACGGTCGGCGTGATCGGCGTCGGCGTGCACATGGCGATCCTCTACGCCTTCCTGTTGTTCGGCGGGGCCAATTTCAGCTGGAGCCAGGCGGTCGCGACCTTCGGTGCGATGAGCTTCAACTTCTGGCTCAACAACTTCCTCACCTATCGCGACAAGCGGCTGAGCACGCCCAAGGGCATCTTCTGGGGCTGGGCGGCCTTCATAGCCGCCTGTTCGATTGGCGCCTTCGCCAATGTCGCGGTGGCGACGACGCTACACGATCGCGGCCTGCACACCGTGCTCGCGGCACTGGTCGGCATCGGCATCGGCTCGGTCTGGAACTACGCCCTGTCGAGCCGCTTCGTCTGGGGCAGGTATTAGGATCGGCCTCCCCGGTACGGGGAGGGGGACCACCGCAGGTGGTGGAGGGGCACTCTCCACTGCTCAGGACGCCCCCTCGTAGGCACCACATTTCCCATTGATGGTTTGGCATCCGGGTTCCGATCAGGCGTCGGTGCCCCTCCACCATGCTTCGCATGGTCCCCCTCCCCCGCCGGGGGAGGCCTACCTCCAGCTCGCGAGCCAGGTCCACACCGCGAAGCTGTCGGGGCCGGTGAGCGGCGCGGCGCTGATGATCGGGTAGAACCAGGCGAACACCAGCACGCTGCCGATCACGGGCGCCAGCGCGGTCTTGCGCCGACCGTTCTGCCATAGCGCATCGCAGGCAAGCGCCAGCGCGGCGAGCAGTGCCATGCTGGGCAGTGCGTAATGATAATAGAACTGCACCGGCTTGGCGGCGAATATCCAGAAGCCGAGGCTCGCTACATAGAGAACCGTCACACCCAGCGCGGCCCAATGGCGACGGACAAAGCCGTGCCAAGCGCACCAGGCGAGCGCGGGCAGGCCGAGCAGCATGGTCAGCGGGTTGCCGATCAGCATGATCCCGCGCTGGACGCCGTCGACCGGCTCGTAGAGGTACCAGATCGAGCGGACGTTCAGCACCCACTGCTCCCAGGTCGACTGGTAGGGATGTGGTTTCAGGACCTGCTCCTGCTGCGAGAGCATGAACTGGTGGTGGTACACCAGCCCCTCGGTGATCGGGCTGATGCGGAAGAAGAAGGCCGGGAGGAAAGTTGCGGCATAGACCGCCAGCGGTACCACGCCGAGCCACAGCGCGGCCTCGATCAGCGTGGTGCCGGGCACCGGCGCGCCGCGGCGGCTGCGGAACAGGCGTCGGCGGCCGGCCGCCACGCGGGCGAAGAAGAAGGCGAGGCCGGGCAGCATGGCGACCACCAGCGCGTTCCACTTGGCCCCCATGGCGAGGCCCAGCGCGATGCCGGTGAGTGCCAGCCTCCAGCGGCCCTGCTCGGGCTGGCGGATCGCACCGGCGAAGTGCCACGCGGCGAGTGCGAGGAAGGCGAGGTAGAAGATGTCCAGCATCGCGATGCGCGCGTGGATGAACAGGTGGAAGCCCGTCGCCAGCAGCACGCCATAGGCGAGCGTCGCGAAGCGGCTGAGCGTGGCGAACCACAGTGCGCGCATGGCGGCGAACAGCGTCAGCGTGCCGAACAGGCTGGGCAGCAGCCGCCAGCCCCAGGGATTGTCGCCGAACAGGGCGATGCCGAGCGCGAGCAGTTCCTTGCCGACCAGCGGGTGTTCGCGATTGGTGAACTCGCCGAGCACCAGCAGTTCGCGCGCGGCGGGCAGGTAGTGGATCTCGTCGAAATAGGGTTTCGCGACGACGGTCAGGTAGGGCAGGCAGGCGAGCCAGAAGACCAGCGCCAGCGCGGCGCACCAGCGGATCGGATCCTTGGGTTGCTCGGGCGCCCGGCTCATCGCCAAGCGGCTTAGAAAAGCCGCGCTCCCGCTTCAAGCGCTAAGCTTCGGAGGCCGGGCGCTTTTCCAGCCAGAACAGGCGAGCGACCATGGCGAGCCGGCCGGTGCTGGAGGTCGCGGCGACGAACAGCAGCCAGAGCGGCACCGCCATGCCCTGCCTGCGGCCGATGCCGATCCGCGGGTCGGCGCGCGCGCGGTGCTCGCCGTGGTCGAGGGGGCAAAGATGCTCCGCGCGGTCGGGCGCGGCGATGTCGGCGAAGCGGGGCTTGCCGCGCTGGAAGGCTGAGCCGCTTGCCGCGCGGGCGCGCCGTGCTATCCCGCAGCGCATGAAGAAGACCACCGGCATGGACCGCTCGATCACTCGCAACTGGCGCCCCGCGACGCAGGCCGTGCGCGGCGGTACCTGGCGATCGGAGCATGGCGAGACGAGCGAGGCGCTGTTCCTCACCTCGGGCTACACCTACGACGACGCGCAGACCGTCGCCGACCGTTTCGCGGGCGAGGCCGGGGGGATGACCTATTCGCGCCTCCAGAACCCGACCGTCGCCATGCTCGAGGAGCGCATCGCGCTGATGGAAGGCGCCGAGGCCTGCCGCGCACAGGCGAGTGGGATGGCGGCGATGACTACCGCGCTGCTGTGCCAGCTCTCGGCCGGCGATCACGTTGTGGGCGCGCGCGCCGCCTTCGGATCGTGTCGCTGGCTGCTCGACCATCTTCTGCCGCGCTTCGGGATCGAAACCAGCGTGGTCGACAGCGCCGACGACGATGCCTGGGAAGCCGCGATCCGTCCCAACACCAAGGTCTTCTTCTTCGAGACGCCCGCCAACCCGACGCTCGACGTGGTCGATCTCGCGCATGTCTGCGGCGTGGCGAAGGCGCATGGCATCACCACCGTGGTCGACAACGCCTTTGCCACCAGCGCGCTGCAGAAGCCGATGGAGTTCGGTGCCGACGTCGTCGCCTACAGCGCGACCAAGCTGATGGACGGGCAGGGCAGGGTGCTTGCGGGCGCGGTCTGCGGTTCGCAGCAATGGATCGACGAGGTGCTGCTGCCCTTCCAGCGGAACACCGGACCCAATATCGCCCCCTTCAACGCCTGGATTGTGATGAAGGGGCTCGAAACGCTCGACCTGCGCGCTCGCCGGCAGAGCGAGAATGCGGTCGAGTTGGGCAAGTTCATCGAGCCGCGCGTGCCCCGGATCCTCCATCCCGGCCTGCCGAGCCATCCGCGCCACACCCTCGCGACGCGCCAGATGGTCGCCACCGGCCCGATCTTCGCGCTCGACGTGGGCGACCGCGCGACCGCCTTCGCGCTGCTCGACGCGCTCGAACTGGTCGATATCTCGAACAATATCGGCGATGCGCGCAGCCTGATGTGCCACCCGGCGAGCACCACCCATGCCGGGATGACGCAGGAGGATCGCGACCAGATGGGCGTGACCGAGGGCCTGCTGCGGATCAATGTCGGGCTGGAGGATATCGAGGATCTCGAGGAAGACCTCGATCGTGCGCTGACCGCGGCGGGGTTCTAGCCGCACGCAGAGGCGTCGCGCCGCCGCCGTAGCGGCGCGGGTGATGAGGAGAGGACAATGCCGAACAACCAGCCGGTGAGCATGCTCGATACGCATGAGGTCTTCAACCAGCCGCCACCGCTGGAAGGCCACAACCCGTTTTCGGGCGATCGCGCGCTGGTCGCCGCGCTCGCGAAAGCTGGCGGCGCGGCGCATGGCGAGCATCTGGTCGGGCTGGGCGCAAGCTGCGGTTCTGCCGAAGCGATCGAATGGGGCGTCGAGGCCAATCGCGTGCTCCCCGTGCTCGAGAATTACGACCGCTACGGCCATCGCATCGACGAAGTGCGTTTCCACCCCGCCTATCATTCGCTCATGCGGCTGGGGCTCGATAACGGTTTTGCCTCCACTGCCTGGCAGGGCGGGGCGGCGGGCCATGTCGCGCATGCCGCAATCCTCTACCTTACCAGCCAGGTCGACTGCGGGACGAGCTGCCCGATGACGATGACCTATGCCGCCGTGCCCGCGCTGGGGGCCGAGGAGGCGGTGGCGAGCGAGTGGGTGCCGCGGATCGCCGCAGGCCGTTACGATCCCGCCTTCCGCCCGGCGCAGGAAAAGGCTGGGGTAACGATCGGCATGGCCATGACCGAAAAGCAGGGCGGATCGGACGTGCGCGCCAATACCACCCGCGCGGTGCGCACGGGCGAGGACGGCTGGTTCAGCCTCACAGGGCACAAATGGTTCTGTTCCGCGCCGATGTGCGACGCCTTTCTGACGCTCGCCTATACCGAGGAAGGGCTGACCTGCTTCCTCGTCCCCCGCTGGTTGCCCGACGGGACGCGCAACACGGGCTTTCGCGTCATCCGGCTCAAGGACAAGCTGGGCGACAAGTCCAACGCATCCTCCGAAGTCGAATATCACGGCGCGCTGGCGCAGCGGCTCGGGCCAGAAGGGCGCGGTGTCGCCACGATCATCCAGATGGTCCAGCACACGCGGCTCGACTGCGTTATCGGCTCGGCGAGCCAGATGCGCGCGGCGCTGGCGCAGGCGCTATGGCATACGAGCCATCGCACGGCCTTTCAGAAGCAGCTGGTCGACCAGCCGCTCATGGCCAATGTCCTTGCCGACCTCGCGCTAGAAAGCGAAGCGGCGATGGCGCTCGGCATGCGGCTCGCGCAGGCCTTCGATGGCGACGAGCCGCTCGCGCGGTTGCTGACGCCGGTCGCCAAATACTGGGTCTGCAAGCGCGCGCCGAACATGGTCTATGAGGCGATGGAAGCGCATGGCGGGGCGGGCTATGTCGAGGCGGGCCCGATGCCGCGGCTGTTCCGCCAGTCGCCGCTCAATGCGATCTGGGAAGGCTCGGGCAATGTCATCGCACTCGACGTGCTGCGCGCGGCCGCGCGCGAGCCCGAAACGGTCGGTGCGATGCTCGAATGGCTGGGCGCGCAAAAGGGGCTGCATTCGGCCTATGACGCGGCGCTCGTGGCATTCGATCCTGCGGCGATCCGCGAATCCACCGCGCGGCTCGCGGTCGAACGCCTCGCGTTGCTGTCGCAGGCCGCCGTGCTGCTCGAATGGGAAAGCCCGCTGGCCGAAGCTTTCTGTACCCTGCGGCTGGGCGAACGCGGCATGAGTGTGGGCGCCTTCGATGCCGAGATCGACACGCAGGCGATCATCGCGCGGGCGATGCCGGCAGCCTAGCCAACGCCCGCGCGCGTAGCTGCGGCGGCGTGACGGGGCTCTAGAGCTTCCAGCCGTTGCGGATCGCGATCCGCTCCAGCTCCTTGCCCAGCGCATGCGCGCTGCCCATGGCGACGGGGCAGCGCGCATCGTCGGTCAGCGCGGCATGGACATCGAGCCCCGCACCGCCGACCAGCGTCATCAACAGCCCCTCGTCGCGCGTCATTCCCGCCGCACAGCAGGGCGCTAGCAGGATCTTGCGCCGCGAACTGCGCGAGAGATCGAGCACCAGCGCGCGTGCCAGCACCAGAAGCCTGCGGAAATCGGTTCCCGCCGCATCGAGCGCGAGCAGGCTCGCACGCGCGTCCTGGAGCCCGTGCGCGGCCAGCCGCCGCAGGATCACCAGGCCGAGCGTCTGGTGGCGCCGCGCGGGCAGCGGCAGGTCGAGGGCGGGCGAATCAGACGAATGGGCCATGCGATCTCCTTTCGGCCGATCCTATGCTATTGCAAATCATTCGCAAGTGAAGCTTGCAGGCTTTTCCCATTGTCCCGGTGGCGCGGATTTGGGAGGAACGTGGAGGAAGAGGAGGCCCGATGCCCAAGACCGTCGAATACATCTTCGATTTCGCCGCGCCCAACGGCTATCTCGCCTGGTACCCGCTCAAGGATATCGTCGCGCGGGCCGGGGCGCAGCTCACCGTAACGCCGGTCTTCCTCGGCGGGATGCACAAGCTTACCGGCAATGCGCCGCCGATGATCCGCGACGCCGGGGTGAAGGGCAAGGTTCCCTATGCCGCGCTCGAGTTCCAGCGCTTCCTCGACCGCCACGGCATGGACCGGTTCCGCATGCACCCGGCGCTGCCCTTCAATTCGATCATGCTCCAGCGCGTGCTGGTTGCCGCGCAGGACGAGGCCGAGCGACAGGCGATCGTCGAGGCGCTGCTGCCCGCGGTATGGGAGCGCAATATCGATTGCGCCGATGCCGACGCGGTCGCGTGCGAACTGGCGCAGGCCGGGCTCGATGCCCAACGCCTGCTCGCCGCGACGCAGGACGCGGAGGTGAAGGCGCAACTCGTGGCCAATACCGAACATGCGGTCGAGCGCGGCGCCTTCGGCATCCCGACCTTCTTCGTCGACGGCGAAATGTGGTTCGGCAAGGAACGGCTCGGCCAACTCGAAGGGTTCCTCGAGGGCGGCAAGCCGTGACAGAGCCAAGTATTCGATCGCGATGACTGCCCGCCAATAGTGTAGTAGCTTGCGCCGTCACAATCTTGCGCTAAGGTCTCGCGGGGGTTTGATTTCGGGGGTCGCATGAATTTCGTGAAGGTATTCTGTGCCGTGGTGCTGGCCGCGGCAAGTCCGGCATTTGCCCAGGAAGGGAATGGTCCGACCGAACCCGTTTCCCATTTGGCAGTCGAGAACGCTGAAATTCCCATTGCGGCCTTCAGCACGCGCAGCGACTTCGGCACGGCCATGCTCTCGCCCAAGGGCACGCGCTTCGCCTTCGTCCACCGCTCCGATGGAGAGGCGAAGGTCGTGCTCATGGACTCGGATACGCTCGAGCCGCTCCACACGATCCGCACCGGCGAGAAATACGGCTTCAACTGGTTCCGCTGGGCGGGCGAGGATCGTATCCTGATGTCGATCGAGGCAACCACCAGCTTTTTCGGCATGCCGATACCCATCAGCCGCCTCGTCGTGTTCGACATACCGACGCAAAAGGCCACGGCCATCGGGTTTCGCAAGCAGGGCGTGGAGGGTGACGATGTCCTCTACATCGACCCCTACGGGCGGTTCATCATCCTATCGATGTCCGAAAGCCTTTTCGAGCAACCCGATGTCTGGCGCTATCCGCTCGACGGGTCGGGAGAAGACGGGGCGGTGAAGGTGCAGAAGCGCGACCGGCTGGTCGACGAGTGGTTTGCCGACGATCAGGGCACGGTCCGCATGGGGGTTGGCTGGACTCGCGGCGACTCGACCATCATCCACTATCGTTCGGCGCCTGGCGAGGACTTGCGACGGGTGACCAAGCTCAAGCGGGACGCCGAAGAGCTCGACAATTGGGATATCCTCGGCATCTACGCGGGGAGTGATACCGGCTACGCGATGATGAAGGGGGCGGACGGCCGGCAGGTCTTGCGGGAGTTCGACTATGCAACCGGTGAACCTGGCCGGCTGATCCACCAGCAGCCGGGGTGGGACGTTGATTCCGTCCTCTTCAATGATCGCAAGCTGGTCGGAATACGCTATACCGATGACGAGCGGCAGACCGTGTGGTTCGACGAGGAGATGGCCGCGCACCAGAAGGCGCTCGAACAGGCATTGCCCGGAAGCCGGATAAGCATCGCGTCGCGGGCCGGGACCGAGCGCATGCTGGTCATGCAGTACGGTGCCTCCGATCCTGGCGCGCTTTATGTCTTCACGCCGGCGCAGCGAAGCCTGAAGATGATCGCGGCGTTACGCCCCGAGATCGATCACACCCGCATGAGCGAAGTTCGCGCGATCGAATATGCGGCGCGCGACGGGACGCCGATCCGCGCCTACCTGACCTTGCCGCGCGGCCGGGAAGCGCACGATCTTCCCTTGGTGGTGCTGCCGCATGGCGGGCCCTACGGTATCCGCGACACTTTGCGCTACGACGACTGGCCACAACTGCTCGCCAGTCGCGGATATGCCGTACTGCAGCCCAATTTCCGCGGATCGGGCGGGTATGGCGAGGCGTTCGAAGAACTGGGCGACGGCCAGATTGGCCGCCGTATGCAGGACGATCTCGACGATGCGATGGATTGGGCGGTCGCGAAGGGGTTCGTCGATCCCGGGCGCGTCTGCATGGTCGGGGCAAGCTATGGCGGTTATGCCGCGCTGTGGGGTGTCATCCGCAATCCCGAGCGCTATCGATGCGCGGCCAGCTTTGCTGGCGTGACCGACTTCAATGCGCAGATCAAATACAGCGGCAAATATATGGAGCGCCGTTATCGCAAGGATTTCCGGCGCAAGGTCAAGGGCGAAGGCGATGCCGAGATCGATCTCGACGATGTGTCGCCCGCCAGCCAAATCCATCGCCTGACGCGGCCGGTCCTGCTGGTTCACGGCAACGAGGACACCCGGGTTCCATTCTCGCAGTTCAAGACCATGGTGGAAGCGGCAGAGAAGGCCGGGAAGACGCTCGAAACGCTCGAACTCGAAGACAATCACAACCTTGCCAAGGAAGAAAGCGAACGCGCTTGGCTGGAGGCGCTCGTCGCCTTCCTCGCGCAGCACAATCCGCCGGATTAGCCCGGGGCAGGTCCAAGTTTCGGCCCGAAGGGGGAGGGGCGGCGCGCGATCCGCCCGGTTCTTCGGGCAAACCCCGAGGCGTCGCGTGCACCTGCACCAAGCGCTTGTTTAATCGCGCTGAATCGCCCGCCCCCGGGGGATAAGTGCAACCCACGGGTTGCGCCGCCTTGCGGTGCCTCTACATAGGTAGTGTGATCAAAGAACTCTTCCAGCATGCCGCCATCACCCACGGGATCACCGTGCGCGTGGCGGTGAACTTCCTGCCCGAGCAGTCGCGGCCGGAAGCGGGGAAGTGGTTCTGGGTCTATCACATCCGCCTCGAGAACGGTTCGCACGAGCGCGTCCAGCTGATGACCCGCCACTGGCGCATCACCGACGGGCGCGGGCTGGTCAGCCATGTCGATGGCGAGGGCGTGGTCGGCGAACAGCCGGTGCTGATGCCGGGGCAGAGCCACGATTACGTCAGCGGCTGCCCGCTCGATACGCCGCACGGTTCGATGGAGGGCTTCTACACCTTCCACGCCGAAGACGGTTCGCCGCTCGAAGTGCGCATTCCCTTCTTCCCGCTCGCCGCGCCCGCCACGGCCAAGTAACGTCAGCGCATCGGGGCGAGGTCGGATTCGCCCTCGGCGGTGATGTCCCGACCGATGGCTTCCTTCGCCTTCGCTTCGAGGTCAGGCGTCAGCTTGGTCGAACGCCCCGCGATGGTTTCGCCCGAACCCATTTCGCCATTGGCCTCGATATCGGCGAGCAGCAGTTTCATCTCGGCGATTTCCTTGATCTGCGCCTTGATGATGTCGTCGGCCAGCTTGCGCACGCGCGGGTCGCTGATCTGCGCGCGCTTGCTGGTCAGCACGGCGATCGAATGGTGCGGGATCATCGCCTTCATCCACGCTTCGTCGTCCACCGTCTGCTGGCTGCGCACGAGCCACAGGAACAGGCCGCCGAAGGCGAATGCGGCGGCGAACACCAGCAGCTTTGTGGTGCGCGACCGGTACATGCCCCACATGAAGCCGAGCATGACCACGATCATCGCGCAGCCCATCATCAGCGCCATCCACATGCGCGTCTGGCTGAAGAAGTCGTGATCGATCGCCCAGCTGTTGAAATAGGTCAGGACGAACATGGTCACGACCGAGGTCGCGATCATGGCGAAGAAAGTGGTCCATTTGCCGTGTCCACCACGGCTGTGCGCGCTATCCATCGAAATTCCCCTGTGTTTTCCCGACCAACGGAATACGCAAGGGGTCGGTTCCGGGGCTAGAGCTCCTCGTCCTCACCCACGCCCGAGAAGTTGAAGCTGCCGATCTTGATCTTGGGCTTGAGGTCGAGCCAGCCGGCGAGGATTTCGAAATCGAGCGTCGCGGGATAGTTCGCCAGCGCGGCGCGGCTCTCGTCGAGCCGCAGGACGAGGCTCTTTTTCTTACGCCGCAGCGCGCTGGTGCTGAGCGAGACCTTGCTGCCGCCGCCCAGCCTCCGCGCGAGGCGGAAGCCGAGGCCCCAGGTCATGCCTTCGCGCAGGTCGTCGTCGCTGGCGAGCTCGCGCAGCTTTTCGGGCAGTTCGGTGCGACCGAGGCTGCCGAACAGCGCGGCGCAGATCATTGCCCGCCCGCGCGCGTCGAGATCGATCCAGCGCTTGCCCAGCGACCATTCCACCGCATGGCTGTCGCGCAGATTGGGCTCGACGCGGTGGAGCGCGCCCGACAGCTGCGCCGCCGCGAGCCGAAGCCGCTCGTTCACCTTTCCGTCGCCATCGGCGAGGTCGACCGTCCAGGCGGCGAGCAAAGTCGCCTCGGTGATCGATGCATCGCGCGGCGCGGCATAGGCGGTGACCCCCGCGAGCAGCGGATCGGCCTGCATCTGCGCCGGTTCGAGCCGCGCATAGAGCAGGCCTTCGCGGATGCCCCATGAGGAAAAAATCAGCTCGTCGGGCTCGATCTCGTCGAGCAGCGGCTGCAGCAGCGCGGCGGCATCGGGCAGGTAATGCGCGCGCATCGGCGTGATACCGCTGATCTGCATCAGTTTTTCGGGCTTGGCGCCGACCAGTTCCTTGGCCAGCCGCCGCGCATCGTCGGGCAGCAGGGTGAAGCCGTGCGGATCGGTCAGCGGATAGTCGAAATAGCGCATCGCATAGGAGGCGAGCGCGCGCCAGGTGCCGCCGATCATGTACATCGGGCCGGGGTGCGCCGAGGCCCAGCCGACCGATGCGAGCTGGTCGTGAACTGCGGCGGTGAAGGCCTCGGCCCCGGCGGCGCGCAAAGCGGGCAGGCGCAGCGTACCGAGCCTCAGGCTCGAGGCCTCGTGACACTTGTTGTCGGCGATCGAGACCAGTTCGAGGCTGCCCCCGCCGAGGTCGGCAACCACGCCTCGCGCGCCGGGGAAGGCGCCCAAAGCACCCATAGCCGAGGCGCAGGCTTCCTCCTCGCCCGACAGCAGCCGCGGCTCGAGGCCCAGCTCGGCCACGCGATCGAGGAATTCGGCGCCGTTCTCCGCGTCGCGTGCGGCGGCGGTGGCGACCGTCTGGACATCCTCGATCCCGAGGTCGCCGAGGATCAGCGCGTAGCGCGCGAGCGCGGCCATCGCCTCGTCTGACGCTTCCTCGGGAATGCGTCCGGTGTCCGACAGGTCGCGCCCGAGCCGGGCGGCGACCTTCTCGTTCCACACCACTTCGGGTGCGCGGCCGGTGCCTTCGTAGATCACCATGCGCACCGTGTTCGAACCGATGTCTATCACCGCGCGCGGGGGCTGGATCAGCCGCCGCTGCCACTTGGCCGAACGCGATTTGCTCACTTGGACGTGTCTTTCAGGGTCAGTCGCGGAACTTCGTGATCGCCCAGCGCGGCGCCGCGGCCCGAGAGCGAAGGGTTGGCCATGAAATACTGGTGACAGTTGAAGCCGCCCTCTCCCTTGCGCAGTCGATGGTACTGGCCATCGGGATCGAGCTGCCAGCTCTGTTCGGTATCGAGGATATTGGCGAGCATCACCTGGCCCAGCACCTGGTCGTGGACGGTCTTGTTCGAAATCGGGACCATCACCTCCACCCGATGCTCGAGATTGCGGCTCATGGCATCGGCGCTGGTCAGGAACACCTTGGCCTGGCGGCTGGGCAGCGCCCGGCCGTTGGCGAAGGCCCAGATACGCGAATGTTCGAGGAAGCGGCCGATCACCGATTTGACGCTGATGTTCTCGGAAATGCCCGGCAGTCCGGCGCGCAGGCTGCAGATGCCGCGCACCACCATGCGGATCTCGACCCCGGCCTGGCTCGCCTCGTAAAGCTTGTCGATCATCGCCTTGTTGGTGATCGAATTGAGCTTCACCCAGATGCCCGCGGGCTTGCCCGCCGCGGCATTCTCGATTTCCTTGTCGATCAGCGCGTAGAGCTTTTCCTGCAGCCCGATCGGAGAGACCGAGATCCGCTCGAGGTCGTCGGGCTCGATATAGCCGGTGATGAAATTGAACATCTTGGCCGCGTCGCGACCCAGCGCTGCATCGGCGGTGAAGAAGCTCAGGTCGGTGTAGATCTTGGCATTGACCGGGTGATAATTGCCCGTGCCGAAATGGCAGTAGGTGCGGTAGCCATCCTCTTCGCGGCGCACCACCAGGCTGACCTTGGCGTGGGTCTTCCAGTCGGTGAAGCCGTAGATCACCTGCACCCCGGCGCGTTCGAGCTCGCTCGCCCAGTGGATGTTGCGTTCCTCGTCGAAGCGCGCCTTCAGCTCGACAACGGCGGTCACCGCCTTGCCGTTCTGCGCCGCCTCGATCAGCGCGGCGATGACCGGCGACTGGTCGCCCGCGCGATACAGCGTCTGCTTGATCGACATCACTGCCGGATCGCGCGCCGCCTGGAAGAGGAAATCGACCACCACGTCGAAGCTTTCGAACGGGTGGTGGATGACGATGTCCTTCTCGCGGATGGCGGCAAAGCAATCGCCGTCATGCTCGAGGATGCGCTCGGGATAGCGCGGGGCGAAAGGCTCGAACTTCAAGTCAGGTCGAGCTTCGTTGCAGATCGCCGCGAGATCGGCGAGGCCGAGCATGCCGCCGGTCTTGACGATCATCGCCTCCTCGACCTCGAGCTGTTCGCGCAGCAGCGTCTCGGCCACCTCGTCGCAATCGTCGTCGAGTTCGAGCAGGACGGTGCGGCCGCGGCGGCGGCGCTGGATGGCGGTGCGGAAATAGCGCACCAGGTCCTCGGCTTCTTCCTCGACTTCGATGTCGCTGTCGCGGATGACGCGGAAGACTCCGTCGCCCAGTACCTTGAAACCGGGGAAGAGCTGGTCGGCGAAGCGCGTGACGAGCTGTTCGATCGAAACATAGATCGCCTGTTCGCCCGGGACGCGCACGAAACGCGGCGCGCCGCTGGGGATCAGCACCATCTCGATCAGGTCGGCCTGTCGCTTGCCGCGCTTGAGGCGGAAGATCAGCCCGATCCCCTTGTTGGCAACGAAGGGGAAGGGGTGGCTGGGGTCGATCGCCTGCGGGGTGATCAGCGGCAGGATGTCGCTTTCGAAATAATCGCCGAGCCATTTCTGCTGGCTCTTGGTCAGATCGTCGATCGCCGAGATCAAGATGCCTTCTTCGGCGAGCAGGGCGCGCAGCGTATCGAGGCTGTCCTGCTGGCGATCCTCCAGCGCGGAGACCTGCTCGCGGATCGCCTCGAGCTGCTGGCGCGGGCTGGTCCCGTCGATGCCCTGCGTCTCGATGCCGCGCTGGACCTGGCCTTCGAGCCCGGCGATGCGGACCATGGTGAATTCGTCGAGATTGCTTGCCGAGATCGACAGGAAGCGCAGCCGTTCGAGCAGCGGGTAGCGGGTGTTCTCGCTCTCGGCGAGCACCCGGCGGTTGAACGACAGCCAGCTCAGCTCGCGGTTGGTATAGCGATCCTGCGGCGCGACAGGCGCGTCCGGTCCGGCGTCGTTGGCCGGGATGGTGCGAGATGCTTCGGCGGTCATGCAGCTGTGCTTTGGGGCATGGTCCTCGAATATGACGGAATGGTTACAATGTGGCTCCGCTAACGGCTATAGCAAAGCATTTGTTTCGACGAGCGAATTGGCGGGATTGTTAAACGCCTGTCGGAAACGGAATTTTCCCCAGCCTAGTTCTCAGGGGGTTGCCTACCATGTCTCTATTCCGGTCGCATTGCTGCCAGGCCCTGGCCTGCGCGCTGAGTGTCGTGCTGGCTCCTGCCGGCCTTGCCGCTCAGGACGATCCGCCGCCGCAGATCGACGCCGCGGGGCGCCCGGCCAAGATACCGGTTGCGGCCTTCGCCGACTGGCTCGTGCTCGATGGGGCACGCCTTTCGGAAACCGGCCGCAGGATCGCGATCGGCGGCAATTCGGACGGCCACCAGATGATCCGCATCTACGATGCCGATACGCTGGAGCTGAAACAGGTGATCGACGGGGGCGATTCCGACGATTTCAACTGGTTCCGCTGGGCGGGCGACGACCGCCTGCTGCTGTCGGTGATGCGCCAGACCGAGAACGCCAATTACTGGGCGCGGATGTCGCGCCTGCTGGTCTACGACATGGTGACCGGGAAGATGTCCTATGCCGGCTTGAAGAAGGCTGCGGTCGATGGCGACACCGTGGTCTATGTCGATCCGGCGGGCGAGTATGTCCTGCTCAATTATCAGAACCAGGCCCGGTACGAGGCCGAGGTGTGGCGCGTCCCGCTCGATGGCACTGCGATGGAGCGATCCGAGCGCGTGGTCGACAATCAGGGCGGTGTGCAGTTCTGGTTCGCCGACAGCGATGGCGTGGTCCGGCTGGGCATGGGTCGCACCAGCCGGGGATCGGTCGTCGTGCTCTACCGTGGCGGACCGGGCGAGGAATTCGAGCGCGTCACCAAGATCGCGCGCGACGACGAGGACACGATCGAGAACTGGGATGTCATCGGGCTGCAGCCCGGCAGCGACATCGGATACACGTTGCAGCCGACCGAAGACGGGCGCGAGATCCTGCGCGAGTTCAACTATCGTACCGCAACGGCGGGGCCGGTGGTCTACGAGGATGACAAGTGGAGCGTGGAAGGCGTGCGCCTCGATGACGACGGCAAACCGGTTGCGGTCAACATCCGGGACGACCGCCTCCGCCAGGTCTGGCTCGACAAGGACATGGGCGCCGTGCAGGACAGCCTCTCGCAGGCGCTCGGCGGCCGGAGCGTGCGGATCATCTCCAATGCCGACCGGCGGCGCATGCTGGTGCTGCAGACGGGACCCGACGATCCCGGCGCGCTCTATGTCTTCACCCCGGCCGAGAAGCGGCTCGCCTTCCTCGCCAATCTGCGCCCCGACATCGATTTCCGCCTGCTTTCGCGCGGCACCGCACACGATATCGCGACGCGCGACGGGCTGGCCATGCGCAGCTACCTCACCCTGCCGCGCGGGCGCGGAAAGACCGGCCTGCCGCTCATCGTCATGCCGCATGGCGGGCCCTTCGGAATCCGGGACGATCTCGAATACAACGACTGGGTGCAGCTGTTCGCCAATCGCGGCTATGCCGTGCTGCAGCCCAATTTCCGCGGTTCGGGCGGGTTCGGCTCCGATTTCGAAGAGGCCGGCGATGGCGAGATCGGCCGCAAGATGCAGGACGATCTCGACGATGCGACGCGCTGGGCGGTGGCGCAGGGCTATGCCGATCCCGCCCGGGTCTGCGTGGTCGGGGCGAGCTATGGTGGCTATGCCGCGCTGTGGGCGGTGATCCGCAATCCCGAACTCTATCGCTGCGCGGCGAGCTGGGCGGGGGTGACCGACTGGGACGCGATACTGCTTTACGATTCGGAAGCGCTGACGCGACGCGCCTATACCGAAAAATGGAAGCCGAAGGTGCGCGGCAAGGATTCGGGCTTCGATCTCAGCAAGGTCTCGCCCATGGCGCAACTCGGTCGGCTCACCCGCCCGGTCTTCCTCGGTCAGGGCAAGGACGACACGCGGGTGCCCTATTCGCAGTATTATCGCCTGGTCGAAAAGGCCGAGCGGATGGGCATCGAGCTCGACACGCTGATGCTCGAGGATGGCCACACGCCGGTGCGCGAAGGCAATCACGAAAAGCTGCTCGATGCGATGGTCGCCTTCCTCGAGCGGCACAATCCGCCCGACTGAGCTGGCCGCCCGCAGGAGCATTTTCGACGCGCGATGCAGGAGGCGACTTGTGCCGCAGCGCAGCATTGCCTAATTCGGCCATCCGATGAAGCGTACCCACCTGCCTCTCAACGCCCTGCGCGTTTACGATGCCGCCGCGCGGCATCTCTCGTTCACCCGCGCCGCCGACGAGCTGGCGGTGACTCCCGCCGCGGTCGGCCAGCAGATCCGCGCGCTCGAGGACCATCTCGGCACGGTGCTGTTCCGCCGCACCAGCAAGGGGCTTGAGCTGACGCAGGAAGGCGCTGCCGGGCTCGACGCGCTGCGCGAGGGCTTCCTCAAGTTCGAGGAGAGCGTCTCGGCGATGCAGGCGGGGCAGGCCAGCGACAGCTACACCATCGCCTGCCCGCGCGAATTCTACGCGCAGTGGCTCGCCCCGCGGCTGGCCAAGTTCGGCGAAGCCAACCCAGAGATCAAATTCGCCTTCGTCGCCGACGAGAACGCCGATTTCACCGAGGCCAATCTCGACTGCGCGATCCGGCTGGTCGACGGCCCGGGCGAATTGCAGGGGATCGAGCTCGACGAGGCCCGCCGCGTCACCGTCGCGCGCCCGGCCGAGCATGGCGGCGCGCCCGACAAGTGGATCGACTGGGGCCTGCCGCTGCAGGACGGCATCGCCGCGCATGTCACCGTCTCCAACGCCGGCCAGGCGCTGTCCTCGGCGCTCGCCGGGCTGGGCAAGGCGATCCTGCCCGAACTGCTGGTCAAGGAAGCGCTCGACGCCGGGCTGCTCGAGGTGCTCGACGGGCCGCACACCGGCACGCGCGCCTATTGGCTGGTCGCGCCGACGCCGCAATGGCGGACCAAGAAGGTCAAGGCGCTGGTCGCCTTCCTCTCGCAGTAGAGCCGCGCCCCGGGAGCGCCGCCGCGCGCTACGCCGCCGCCGAATCGAAATGCGCGAAGATGTCGGCGAGGCCCGGCGGATCGCTCTCCTGCCGCAGCCGCGCCAGCGCGGGCGCGACCTCGAGCAGATATTCCGCCTGCGGCCCGTCCTGCGCGACATGGCGTCCGCCGAGCCGCCGGATGAAGCCGCGCGCGGCCTCGTTCTCGGCCAGCACATGCGCGCGGAAGGCCTCCATCTGCCCGTCCTCGGCCTCGAGCAGCAGCGTCGCGGCGAGCAGCCGCCCCACGCCCATGCCGTGATAATCGTCGACCACGCCGACCGAGAACTCGGCCTCGCGCTCGCCCGCATCGGGGCGCATCGCGTGGACCGCGCCCATCACCCGCTCCTCGGGATGCGACATATCGATCGCGCCCCAGGCGAGGTGGAGCACGCCGTCGACGTCGAGCAGCCGCTCGATCACCCAGTCGGGCGGGCTCGCCCCGCCGGAGAAGAAGCGGAGGTAGCGCGAGCGCGGGCTCATCCGCGCGATCCCGCCACGCAGCCGCTCCTCGTCATCGGGCCCCATGGTGCGGATGCAGATTTCGCGCCCGTCGGCGAGCCGGGTGACGATCGAGGACGGGCCGCAGCCGCCTTGCGAGCGCAGCGGTATCGGGCTCCCGGCAGTATCGGCCATTCTCGCACTCCATCGCGCAACTCGCCCCCGCGGCGCGCAACCTAGGGGCAATCGCGCCCCCGCGCCAGCATGGCCGCGCGGCATACGAACCCACGCGCACCCACCTGCGCGCGAGGGACGCCTACCAATCGATCCGCTCCTGCAGGTCCTTCAGGCTCCAGCGACTGAGCATGAACAGCCGCGTTTCGCGCTCCTCCTCCTCGGGGGTGCGGGCCGTTGCCGCCTCGGCGGCGAGCCGCGCCTGCTCCTCCTCCCACTCGGCCTCGGCGCGCTCGGCTTCCTCGAGCCGCGCCTCGCGTTCGCGCTCGCACTTGGCATCGGCCGCATCGCGCTCGCGGACATAGTCGGCCATGCGCGCGGCGAAGCCCGCTTCCAGCTCGGCGCGCACCGCTTCGTAAGCGGGCTGGCCGGGGGCGAGGGCGCCCCCGCCATAGCTCTCGGGCAGGCGGTTGCGGAGCAGGAAGCGCAGGAGGTTGTTGTCGGGCTTGTTCCACAGGCCGAGCAGCTTGCCGCCCGAGACGAGCGGTGTCGGCGTGCCGAGCATGGCGCGCTCCAGCGCGATATCCTCGAGCCGCCGCACCCCGCGCGCGAGCGCCGCGTCCCACGCCTCGGCGAAGCCCTCCGCCCCGGGCCGGTGGCGCAGCCTGTAGAGCGCCTCCAGGCTCTTCCCGATATGCCGCGCGGCGACCTTGACGATCCCCGTGGCGGCAAGCGTGGCGACGAAGCGCCGCTGGAGATCGGGCGTGATCGAATTGCGCCGCGGCTGCCGGTGGAGGAAGGGCGCGAAGGCGAGGAGCGGATCGTCCTCGTCGGGCTCGTCGGCGGTGAAGGCGACGGCGGAGGTCGCCTGCCGGGCGATCTTGCGGGAGGGGGTGGGGTGGTCGGAATTGGGCATGACCCCGGGTAGGATGCACATTCCAGCGAAGTAGGAAAATGGTTTCTAGCCGAGCTCAATCAGAGCCGTATGCGAGGCAAGGCCGACCGCCCGCCCGAGCTTATACAAGGAAACCAAGGAGCGCGGACGCGCTCCGACCAATGTTAGAGGGCCCAAGATGCGGTACTGTGAAATTGCGAAATAGTTTAAGCCAATCAGAATGGTCAATTTCTCGCGCTGAGCGGTAGAGACTGAAGATCTCTTACAACAACAACGTCAACTGTCGGTCGTTGGCGCGCAGAAACCACTCCAACCGCCTCATCATCGTGCTTTTTAAGACACCGTCCCGTCGGATCGTTCCGCTCACTCCATGCTCCGTCGAGGCGCTTATCGATATATCGAATGCGTGGTTCACTACCAGCTACCTTGGAAACGTAATCGTTGAAGTCGCTAGCGGATCTAATTGCTTTGACGATTTTCGCCATGACTAGATCGAAACAGACGCTCAAGATCGTCGCGTTTTCTATATGCTGCTGTACGTCGTAGGTTGGTACATTTGATGATGGATTGTGAGCGGAGGAGTTCCTTGTGCGGCTCATATTCTCGAAGTCGTTCCGTAGATTTGGAGTTCCACCGCCGACTACAGATGCATAAGAGCTAAGAATATTCCAAGGGCCTTCTATCGAGAACGCTTTCAAGGCCGTCGCGACATCACCCTGACCAATATTAGAACCGCGAGGGGAAAATCCGAAAGCGGTAAAGGTGGGATGCTGACTATCGAAATTAGAAAGTACTCTCAGATTTTGATCGGCGAAAACCAATTTGTCTGAGTTGGGAAGAAACCCCACTCGATTGCCCAAACCGATGATGCCATCAACTATGAGGAAGCTTTGTAATTCGTCACTGAAACTCGAAAATGGAAAGCCGACGTCAGCGAAAATATTGCAGATCTCCGCCAATCGGTCCTTGAAATATGTTTCTACCGAAGAGAACGAGCAAACGACAAGGCCATGCCTCAGAATACTAGCTCTTTTATTGTGGGCAGTGTGATTGGGAGCGAGATCCACGAGCAGTTCATGATCGGTCAACTCGCGCATGGCGCGTAGGCTTTGATAATAAAGAGACTGATCAACGGGCATGGCTCAATTCACCATTAGAGTGTGAATTGCATCGACACGGTACCTTATTCGTGCCGGAGTGTTGGTTCCTGTTCTTACGGCTTTATCAAAATCTTCGTCGTTTTCGAAAAGATAACGCGTCCCGTAGATAACCGCCGCATTGTTGTTGATTGCATTTTCAAGTTGTGCGTCGGTGGACTGATCAACTGCAATCATTTGCGCATCATACATCCCAGCTAATGCTTGATCACGCCAGCCATCTCCCTCGGGCCGCTTAAACGCGGCATCGTGCCAAACGGCCTCCACACCTTCTATAGCCCGCAAAAATCTTTGCCTGAATTCGCCCAAGGTCGCGTCACTAGCGTCTTGGTGTTCACGCATGAATCGATCCATCTCATTGACAAGGCTGCCACTGAAATCATCTAATTGCCTCGAGAGCGTGAGGAAGCGGAGCACGTATTCTGCATCGTACATCTCACGGTATGCAGACGATGATTTTGACGTGATTTTTAAGCGTTCGCGAAGAAAATCATTTTGCGCGAGCTCGTAAATCAGATCGTTCAATGGTCCGCGATATGCGACATTTCTGATTTCTTGAGCATTCAAGCGCTCCCCTCCTCGGTTCAACCGCAAAAAGACTTCATACTTAAGCGAGGGAGCAGTTTGCTTGAGGAGCGTGACAACCCGTAAAAAAGGCCTCAATCGAAAGGAATTTTGAATCTCTGAAGGGAGATCCTGAAAGTGAATTCCTTCGGCGGATCGGATCCGATCTAATTGTCGAAGCCTAAGCTGACCAGTCATGAAATCAGTGACAGCTCGCAACCTCTGCTTGCCATCGATTGCGGTAAATGTCCCATCGCGTTCTTCAGAAAGGTAGATCGGTGGGACGGGGACATTCAGGAGAAATGATTCAATGAGTGCCGATTGTTTCTCTGGCTTCCATCGCTCGCGACGCTGAAATCCCGGTTGGAGATCGATTGCGCCTTCATCAACCATTCCCGCCAAGGCACCCAAGGGTAGGTCCGAAGTTTGAATCACTAAGTCAGCTTGTGCACGGCGGAATTCTTCTAGAAGATCGGACATTTCTTATTCCCCTCTGGAAGTTTCGGCGACTAAACCTTTGACTAAGCGTCATCAAGCCTTGCCGAGAGTTGACTTCCCACATTCTTCACCTCCCTTGACCCATCCCCCCATCGCACTCTGTGCGCGCCCATCCGGTGTTGGACCCGCCTCGCGTGATTCCCTCGTCGGTCAGATAGAGCTGAACATTGCCGGTCATGTCCCGGGGCCTGGTGCGCGTTGCACTCGGCTCTCTTCTATTGCGGCGCAAGCTGGGGGCAGCCGTCAAAGTAACCCGCAGGCAGCGTCCCCGCGGGCGAAGGCTTCGCGGCCGGACGATTGTCTCCCGCGCCGCCTTGTAACCCCGCCTCCGGCACCCCATCTCCTATCCAGCTACCAGTCGCGATCGACGGTCCCGAGGGCGAGTTGCCCTCCCTTCTTTCCATTTCGCCTTCTAGCCCCGCGCACAAGCGGTCGCTGATGAGCGCCTGCGCGAAATCGAAGGACGGTCTCCCATGACACATTTCGGCACCATCGAGAGCTACGACAACGGCAAGGGCAGCGGCACGATCGCTCCCGAACAGGGCGGCGACGTGCTCCCCTTCGGCAAGGACGACCTGCAGCAGCAGGCCGGCGAACCCAGGCAGGGCCAGCGCTGGGGCTATGAAACCAGGCAGGTCGACGGCGGCACGGTCAGCGCGACCAATCTGCGCCAGCAGGAGCAGGAGCAGGTCCGCCAGCAGGGCGAGAAGGTCGCCGGCCGCCAGCAGGCCCACTAACCGGTCCCCGACCGTGATGGCCCGGCCGCGCCGCGAGGCGGCGGCCGGGCCGTTCCCGCATCCTCTCGACCCGGAAGGGGCGCACCATGGACCTCAACGAACTGCTTCACCAACACCAGGCCTCGGTCATGCGGGCGGGCATGGCGGGCGACGACGATGCGCGCGACAACCACTTCGCCAAGGTCGCCGAATATGCCGAGCGCGTGCGGCAATTGCGGGAGTTACGCCAGATGCCCGATACCAAGCCCCCGGTCGCCGCACCGGAAACCATTATCTACGGCACCTATGCCGGAGACCCCGCGCCCGCGCCCGCGGAGAAGGCGGTCGATTCCTGGGAAGGCGAGGGCGGCGCGCTCGATCCGCCCGAAGCGCCCTTGCCCGAAGGCGTCACCGTGAAGCTGGTGCGCGAGTATCACGTGGGCCCCTATGTCTACTCCGACCTCGGCCTGGCGCTGGCCGAACACATGCGCCAGCTGTCGCAGGAGCCCGACGAGCGACCGGCTTGACCGCGCACCCCCATCGCACTATGTGCGCGCCCATCCGGTGTTGGACCCACCTCGCGTGATTCCCTCGTCGGTCAGATAGAGCTGAACATTGCCGGTCGATGTCCCGGGGCCTGGTGCGCGATGCACCCGGGCTCTTTTCTATTGCAGCGATAAGCTGGGGGCAGCCGTCAAAGTAACCCGGTGGCCGTGTGGGCCGATGGGTGGAGCGTTTCAGGCTCGTGCGGTTAGCACCCCTCGCGGTGCCTGTCCTTCGACAGGCTCAGGACGAGCGGGAATTCGCTGATCCGCCGATCCGGACATTCCATCCCCGAACCCCTAGTCGCCGCCATCACACGGTGAAGAGAGAACTCATGCCGACGATCAACCAGCTGGTCCGCAAGGGCCGCGTTCCGCAGAAGGCCAAGAGCAAGGTCCCTGCAATGGAGCAGAACCCGCAGAAGCGCGGCGTTTGCACCCGCGTCTACACGACGACCCCGAAGAAGCCGAACTCGGCTCTGCGCAAGGTGGCCAAGGTTCGCCTGACCAACCAGCGCGAAGTCATCTCCTACATCCCGGGCGAAGGCCACAACCTGCAGGAACACAGCGTCGTGCTGATCCGCGGCGGCCGTGTGCGCGACCTTCCCGGCGTGCGCTACCACGTGCTCCGCGGCGTGCTCGACACCCAGGGTGTCAAGGACCGCAAGCAGAGCCGCTCGAAGTACGGCGCCAAGCGTCCGAAGTAAGGTTTGAGGCGCGGCAAGCGCCCGGATCCTGACCGATCCGCCGCCCGGCTACCCCAACGAGGTAGCATCTGGGTGGTCGGGCGGGGGAGCGGGCAGGAGCCGCAAGGCAACACGGAGGTGTTGCCGCACTCCGAAGGAGTTAAACGAAATGTCACGTCGTCGTCGTCCCGAGAAGCGGGAAATCCTGCCTGATCCGAAGTTCGGTGATCAGGTCCTGTCGAAGTTCATGAACAACCTCATGTACGACGGCAAGAAAGCCGTCGCCGAAGGTATCGTCTACACCGCGCTCGACACCGTCGAAGCCAAGGCGAAGTCGAACCCGATCGAGCTGTTCCACAATGCGCTCGAGAACATCAAGCCGCAGGTCGAGGTGCGCAGCCGCCGCGTCGGCGGTGCGACCTACCAGGTGCCGGTCGAGGTTCGCCCCGAGCGTGCCCAGGCGCTCGCCATCCGCTGGCTGATCACCGCCGCGCGCGGTCGTCCGGAAACCACCATGGCGGCCCGCCTCTCGGGCGAGCTGATGGATGCGGCCAACAACCGCGGCAATGCCGTCAAGAAGCGCGAAGACACGCACCGCATGGCGGACGCGAACCGCGCCTTCTCGCACTACCGCTGGTAAGGCGGGACGGATTTGGGACTGGCTCCTTCGGTTCACCGCTCATCCTGAGCATGTCGAAGGACCCGGTCTCGAAACCGTCGCATTAATCCCTACATGGGGGCCGAGCCAGCTCACCCCCGAACTCGAGGAATTCCACATGGCCCGCGAATATCCGCTGGAGCGGTACCGCAACATCGGCATCATGGCCCACATCGATGCCGGCAAGACCACCACGACCGAGCGTATCCTCTACTACACCGGCAAGTCCTACAAGATCGGCGAAGTCCACGACGGCGCCGCGACCATGGACTGGATGGAGCAGGAGCAGGAACGCGGCATCACCATCACCTCGGCTGCGACCACCACCTTCTGGACGCCCGAGGATCCGGCGATGGATCCGCGCTCGGACCCCGAGGCGCTTCGTGCTGACATGCCGAAGTACCGCATCAACATCATCGACACCCCCGGCCACGTCGACTTCACCATCGAAGTCGAACGTTCGCTGCGCGTGCTCGACGGCGCGGTCGCCGTGTTCGACGGCGTCGCCGGTGTCGAACCGCAGTCCGAAACCGTCTGGCGCCAGGCCGACAAGTACGGCGTTCCGCGGATGTGCTTCGTCAACAAGCTCGACCGTACCGGCGCCGACTTCTACTACTGCGTCCAGTCGATCATCGACCGCCTCGGCGCGACCCCGCTGGTGATCACGCTGCCGATCGGCGCCGAGAGCAACCTCAAGGGCGTGGTCGACCTCGTCGCCAACCGCGGCATCGTGTGGCAGGCCGAAGACCTCGGCGCGAAGTACGAATTCGTCGACATCCCCGAAGACATGGCCGACAAGGTCGCGGAATATCGCGAGAAGCTGATCGAGACCGTCGTCGAACAGGACGACGAGGTCATGGAAGCCTATCTCGAAGGCAACGAGCCCGATATCGCCACGATCAAGAAGCTGATCCGCAAGGGCACCATGGCGCGCGATTTCGTGCCCGTGACCTGTGGCTCGGCGTTCAAGAACAAGGGCGTCCAGCCGCTGCTCGACGCGGTGGTCGACTACATGCCGTCGCCGCTCGACGTTCCGGCCATCAAGGGCGTGCTGCCCGACAGCGATGTGGAAGAAACGCGTCCCTCGTCGGACGACGAACCCTTCGCCGCGCTGGCGTTCAAGATCATGAACGACCCCTTCGTCGGCTCGCTGACCTTCACCCGCATCTATTCGGGCAAGCTCACCAAGGGCTCGGTCCTGAACTCGGTGAAGGACAAGAAGGAAAAGATCGGCCGCATGCTGCTGATGCACTCGAACAACCGCGAGGACATCGAAGAAGCATTCGCGGGCGACATCGTCGCGCTGGCCGGCATGAAGGACACGACCACCGGCGATACGCTGTGTGATCCGGCCAAGCCGATCATCCTCGAGCGGATGGAATTCCCCGAGCCGGTGATCGAACTGTCGGTGGAACCGAAGACCAAGGCCGACCAGGAAAAGATGGGCGTCGCGCTAAACCGCCTGGCCGCCGAGGATCCGAGCTTCCGCGTCACGACCGACCACGAATCGGGCCAGACGATCATCAAGGGCATGGGCGAGCTTCACCTCGACATCCTCGTCGATCGCATGAAGCGCGAATTCAAGGTCGAGGCCAACGTCGGTGCGCCGCAGGTGGCCTACCGCGAATATCTCGGCAAGCCGGTCGACGTCGACTACACCCACAAGAAGCAGTCGGGCGGCTCGGGCCAGTTCGGCCGCGTCAAGGTCAAGGTCACCCCGGGTGAGCGCGGCCAGGGCTTCGTCTTCGAAGACGAGATCAAGGGCGGTAACATTCCGAAGGAATACATCCCCGCGATCGAGAAGGGCATGCGCGAGCAGGCCGAAAGCGGTCACCTGGTCGGCTTCCCGATCATCGACTTCACCGTGACGCTGTACGACGGTGCGTACCACGACGTCGACTCGAGCGCGATCGCGTTCGAAATCGCCGGTCGCGGTGCGATGCGCGAAGTGGCCGAGCGTTCGGGCATCAAGCTGCTGGAACCGATCATGAAGGTGGAAGTCGTGACCCCCGAGGACTACCTCGGCGACGTCATCGGCGACCTCAACAGCCGTCGTGGCCAGATCCAGGGCACCGACACGCGCGGCAACGCCCAGGCTGTCGAAGCCAACGTGCCGCTCGCGAACATGTTCGGCTACGTCAACGAACTGCGCTCGTTCACTCAGGGACGCGCCCAGTACTCGATGCAGTTCAGCCACTACGACGAGGTCCCGGCGAACGTCGCGGCCGAGGTCAAGGAGAAGCTTGCGTAAGCGAGCTTTGAGGTCTAGGGGCGGCGCCTGATTCAGCGGGCGCCGTTTCCTCCCCCGCAGAAATCCCAAATTTTAAGACAGAGGTTATTGGAAAATGGCGAAGGAAAAGTTCGAGCGTAACAAGCCGCACTGCAACATCGGCACCATCGGTCACGTCGATCACGGCAAGACCACGCTGACTGCGGCGATCACCAAGGTGATGGCTGAAGAAAACGGCGGCGCTGCAGTCGATTTCGCGAACATCGACAAGGCTCCGGAAGAGCGTGAACGCGGCATCACCATTTCGACCGCGCACGTCGAATACGAAACCGGCGCTCGTCACTACGCGCACGTCGACTGCCCGGGCCACGCCGACTACGTCAAGAACATGATCACCGGTGCCGCCCAGATGGACGGCGCTATCCTGGTCGTGAACGCAGCCGACGGCCCGATGCCGCAGACCCGCGAGCACATCCTGCTCGCCCGTCAGGTCGGCGTCCCCGCGCTGGTCGTCTACATGAACAAGGTCGACCAGGTCGACGACGAGGAAATCCTCGAACTCGTCGAACTCGAAGTTCGCGAACTGCTCAGCTCGTACGACTTCGACGGCGACAACATTCCGATCATCAAGGGTTCGGCCCTGGCCGCTCTCGAAGGTCGTGACGACGAAATCGGCAAGAACTCGATCATCGAGCTCATGAATGCAGTCGACGAGCACATCCCGCAGCCGGAGCGTCCGGTCGACAAGCCGTTCCTGATGCCGATCGAAGACGTGTTCTCGATCTCGGGTCGCGGTACCGTCGTCACCGGCCGTGTCGAAACCGGTGTTGTCAATGTCGGCGACGAAGTCGAAATCGTCGGCATCAAGGACACCCAGAAGACCACCGTCACCGGCGTCGAAATGTTCCGCAAGCTGCTTGATCGCGGTGAAGCCGGCGACAACATCGGCGCCCTGATCCGCGGTATCGGCCGTGAAGACGTCGAGCGTGGCCAGGTTCTGGCGAAGCCCGGTTCGGTTACGCCGCACACCGAGTTCAGCGCCGAAGTCTACGTCCTGTCGAAGGACGAAGGCGGCCGTCACACGCCGTTCTTCGCGAACTATCGTCCGCAGTTCTACTTCCGCACCACCGACGTGACCGGCGAAGTGATCCTTCCCGAAGGCACCGAAATGGTGATGCCGGGCGACAACGTGACCATCTCGGTCAAGCTGATCGCTCCGATCGCCATGGACGAAGGCCTGCGCTTCGCTATCCGCGAAGGCGGCCGCACGGTCGGCTCGGGCGTGGTCGCGACGATCACGAAGTAAGCTCGCGCAAGCGACTGCAAGGCTTTGGCCCGCTCCTCCTGGCGAGGGGCGGGCCTTCGCTTTTTGTGAAGGCATTTGACGGACCGCGCGCACGGTCCGTCGCGCCTGGTTTCCGGCTTTTGGACTGAGGCGGAAATCAGGGGTTGTCAGGTGGGGCTCTCCTCCGTATATGCGCGCCCACAGGCAGGGATTCGCGTCCCCGTCACACAAGAATTCATGGAAGGTCGCCCGATCCGGGAAACCGGGCCGACTAGGGCGGACCTTTCTTTTTTGCGGGTCTGAAACGGCAACGGACAAGGCTCGCTTGGCTCTTTCGCATCGGTGTAGGTAATGGAAGCTCAGAATATCCGCATTCGCCTCAAGGCGTTCGACCATCGCGTTCTCGACCAGGCAACTGGCGAAATCGCAGACACCGCGCGTCGCACGGGTGCTCTTATTCGTGGCCCCATTCCCATGCCGACGCGTATCGAGAAGTTCACCGTGAACCGCGGTCCGCACATCGACAAGAAGTCGCGCGAGCAGTTCGAGGTGCGCACCTACAAGCGGCTGCTCGACATCGTGCAGCCCAACGCCCAGACCGTCGACGCGCTGATGAAGCTCGACCTCGCAGCTGGCGTGAACGTCGAGATCAAGCTGGCCTAAGCCGCTGATCCGGTCCCCGGCAGGACCTTAAACCGGCCGGAAGTTCAGGGGCGCTCGATAGCCCCGCCGGTCCGCAAGGCCCGGCAAGACATCGGGATACCGCCGGATCTGATCCGGGCCTGCGTCCCCCGTCTCGCTTCCAAGGCATCACGCTGCGGAGGCACTCAGCCCGGACGGGGCGACGCATCACAAAACGGGCTGGCAAGCACCTCGGATGGGCCGGGGTGCCTCTGTTTTAGGAGTTTTACGATGCGCACTGGCGTTATCGCAAAGAAAGTCGGGATGACCCGCCTCTTCCAGGAGGACGGTCGGCACGTGCCGGTTACCGTTCTCGCGCTGGAAAACTGCCAGGTCACTGCTCACCGCACCGAAGATCGCGATGGTTACTTCGCGGTCCAGGTCGGTTCGGGCGAAGCCAAGCAGAAGAACGTGAACAAGCCGCAGCGTGAAGCCTTCGCCAAGGCGCAGGTTCCGCTCAAGATGAAGGTCGCCGAATTCCGCGTCGACACCGAGGACGCCCTGCTTCCCGTCGGTGCCCGCATTTCGGCCGAGCACTTCATTGCCGGCCAGAAGGTCGACATCACCGGTCACACGCAGGGCAAGGGCTTCGCCGGCGCCATGAAGCGTTGGGGCTTCGGTGGTCTGCGTGCCACCCACGGCGTTTCGCTCTCGCACCGTTCGCACGGTTCGACGGGTAACCGCCAGGATCCGGGTCGCGTGTTCAAGGGCAAGAAGATGGCCGGCCACATGGGCGACCGTCAGCGCACCCAGCAGAACCTCGAGATCGTGCGCACCGACGCCGATCGCGGCCTGCTCTTCGTCAAGGGCTCGGTCCCGGGCGCGAAGAACGGCTGGCTGCTGGTCAAGGACGCGGTCAAGATCGACCATGTCGATCTGCCGTTCCCGGGCGTGATGTATCGCAACCGCGACGAATTCGAGCACCAGGAAGCTGATGCCGGTCTCGTCGAGAGCGCTGCCCAGCACGAAGTCGGCACGGAAATTTCCGCCGAACAGCAGGAAAAGCTGCTGAAGGAACAGGAAGCCGGTGCCGAAACCGAAACCACCACCGATACCCCCGCAGCCGACACCGGCTCGGACGAGAACAAGGAGGGCTGATCCGTGAAGGTGAAGGTCCAGAAAATCGACGGCAAGGCGTCGGGCGACATCGAACTGAACGATGACGTGTTCGGTCTCGAGCCGCGTGCCGACATCCTGCACCGGGTTGTCACCTGGCAGCTCGAAAACCGCCGCGGCACCGCCCGCCCGACACGCGAGCGTTCGGACGTTGCCCGCACCGGCAAGAAGTGGGGTCGCCAGAAGGGCGGCGGCACGGCTCGCCACGGCGACCGCGCAGCCCCGATCTTCATCGGCGGCGGCAAGGCCCACGGTGCGCGCAAGCGCGACTTCAACCCGTCACTGAACAAGAAGGTTCGTGCGCTCGGCCTGAAGATGGCTCTTTCGACCAAGGCCAAGGACGGTCTCGTGATCGTCGACAGCCTCGAACTCAAGGACGCCAAGACCAAGGCTCTCGTCGCGACTTTCGGCAAGAACGGCTGGAGCGGCAAGGTCCTCGTGATCGACGGCGAAAGCGTCAACGACGGTTTCAGCAAGGCTGCCCGCAACATCCCCGGCGTCAACGTGCTGCCGGCGATGGGTGCCAACGTCTACGACATCCTGAAGCACGACACGCTGGTCCTCACCAAGGACGCGGTCGAAAAGCTGGAGGCCCGTTTCAATGGCTAAGAAGCAGGAAGTGGAAGCGCGTCACTACGACGTCGTGCTCGCACCGCACATCACCGAGAAGGCTACCCTGGCTTCGGAACACAACGCCGTGGTCTTCAAGGTCGCCAACGACGCCACCAAGCCGCAGATCAAGGAAGCCATCGAGGCGATCTTCGGTGTCAGCGTCACGGGCGTGAACACCATCAACGTGAAGGGCAAGACCAAGCGCTGGAAGGGCAAGCCTTACAAGCGCGTCGACCAGAAGAAGGCCGTGGTCACCCTGAAGGACGGCGACTCGATCGACGTCACCAGCGGTATCTGAGGGGCTAGGAAACAATGGCACTCAAGAACTACAAACCTACGAGCCCGGGCCGTCGCGGCCTGATCCTCGTCGACAAGTCGGGCCTCTACAAGGGCAAGCCGGTCAAGTCGCTCGTCGAAGGCAAGCGCAAGACCGGTGGTCGCAACAACAAGGGCCACGTCACCTCGCGCGGCATGGCCGGCGGCCACAAGCAGAAGTACCGCTATGTCGACTTCAAGCGTCGCAAGTGGGACGTCGAAGGCACCGTCGAACGGCTCGAATACGATCCGAACCGCACCGCCTTCATCGCGCTGGTGAAGTACGAAGACGGCGAACTGGCCTACATCCTTGCTCCGCAGCGTCTCGCTGTCGGCGACAAGGTCGTGGCCGGCGAGAAGACCGACACCAAGCCCGGCAACGCCATGCTGCTCGGCCAGATGCCGGTCGGCACCATCTGCCACAATGTGGAAATGAAGCCGGGCAAGGGCGGCCAGATCGCCCGCGCCGCCGGTTCCTACGTCCAGCTGGTCGGTCGTGACCGCGGCATGGTCATCGTGCGCCTCAACAGCGGCGAGCAGCGTTACCTGCGCGCCGACTGCATGGGCACCGTTGGTGCCGTGTCGAACCCGGACAACCAGAACCAGAACCTGGGCAAGGCCGGTCGTCGTCGCTGGATGGGCATCAAGCCGCTCACCCGTGGTGTCGCCAAGAACCCGGTCGACCACCCGCACGGTGGTGGTGAAGGCCGCACCAGCGGTGGCCGTCATCCGGTGACCCCGTGGGGCAAGCCGACCAAGGGCGCCCGTACCCGCAAGAACAAGGCGACGGACAAGATGATTATCCGTTCGCGCCACGCGAAGAAGAAGAGGTAATCCGACATGGCTCGTTCCGTCTGGAAAGGTCCGTTCGTCGAGCTCAGCCTTCTGAAGAAGGCAGAGACCGCCCAGGACGCCGGTGGCGCCAAGCCGATCAAGACCTGGTCGCGCCGTTCCACCATCCTGCCGCAGTTCGTTGGTCTGACGTTCAACGTCTACAACGGTCACAAGTTCATCCCGGTCTCCGTCTCGGAAGAGATGGTCGGCCACAAGCTCGGCGAATTCGCGCCCACGCGCACCTTCCCGGGTCACGCCGCCGACAAGAAGGGTAAGCGCTGATGAGCAAGCAGAAGGCACCCCGTCGCGTTGCCGACAACGAGGCGCTCGCCGTCGGGACCACGATCCGTGGTTCGGCGCAGAAGCTCAACCTCGTCGCCGGCCTGATCCGCGGCAAGAAGGCCGAAGAGGCCATGAACATCCTCGCTTTCTCGAAGAAGGCGATGGCGAAGGACGCCAGCAAGGTGCTCGCTTCGGCGATCGCCAATGCGGAAAACAACCACAACCTCGATGTCGACGCTCTGGTCGTTGCCGAGGCTTCGGTGGGCAAGTCGATCACGATGAAGCGCTTCCACACCCGTGGTCGCGGCAAGTCGACGCGCATCCTGAAGCCGTTCAGCCGCCTGCGCATCGTCGTCCGCGAGCAGGAAGAGGCGTAAGATGGGCCATAAGAGCAACCCGATCGGTCTGCGCCTGCAGATCAACCGCACCTGGGACAGCCGCTGGTACGCCGAAGGGCGCGACTACGCCAAGCTGCTCAGCGAGGATGTCGAAATCCGCAAGTACATCGTCGAGAACCTGCCGCAGGCAGCGATCTCGAAGGTGGTCATCGAGCGTCCGGCCAAGCTGTGCCGCATCTCGATCTACGCAGCCCGTCCCGGTGTGATCATCGGCAAGAAGGGTGCGGACATCGAGAAGCTGCGCACCAAGCTGTCGAAGATGACCGAAAGCGAAGTGAAGCTGAACATCGTCGAGATCCGCAAGCCGGAAATCGACGCCAAGCTCGTCGCCCAGGGCATCGCCGACCAGCTGATCCGCCGTGTCGCTTTCCGCCGCGCCATGAAGCGCGCCGTGCAGTCCGCCCTGCGTCTGGGTGCCGAAGGCATCAAGATCACCTGCGGCGGCCGTCTCGGCGGTGCGGAAATCGCTCGCGTCGAATGGTACCGTGAAGGTCGTGTGCCGCTGCACACGCTGCGCGCCAACATCGACTATGCGGAAGCCGAAGCGCTCACCGCCTACGGGATCATCGGCATCAAGTGCTGGATCTTCAAGGGCGAGATCCTGGCGCATGACCCGACCGCCCAGGACCGCCTGATGATGGAAGCCCAGACCTCGGGCGTCCGTCCGGCGCGCTGATTGCAGGATTAGGAAAGAACCATGCTGCAACCGAAGAAAACCAAGTACCGCAAGGCGTTCAAGGGCAAGATCCATGGCAACGCCAAGGGCGGCACCACGCTGAACTTCGGGTCGTACGGCCTGAAGGCGATGGAACCGGAACGCATCACCGCGCGCCAGATCGAAGCCGCGCGTCGTGCGATCACCCGTCACATCAAGCGTCAGGGTCGTCTCTGGATCCGCGTCTTCCCCGACGTGCCGGTGTCGAAGAAGCCTGCCGAAGTCCGTCAGGGTAAGGGCAAGGGCTCGATCGAATACTGGGCCGCTCGCGTGAAGCCGGGCCGCATCCTGTTCGAACTTGACGGCGTTGCCGGCCCGCTGGCCGCCGAAGCGTTCGAGCGCGCAGCGATGAAGCTGCCGATCAAGACCAAGGTCGTCGCCCGCATGGGTGACACCGCCCACCTGGGAGGCGAATGATGGCCAAGATTGAAGACCTGCGCCAGAAGTCGGACGACCAGCTGGCCGAAGAGCTGACCACGCTGAAGCGCGAGCAGTTCAACCTCCGCTTCCAGGCGGCGACGAACCAGCTCGAGGCTCCGGCCCGCATCCGCGAAGTCCGCCGCACGATCGCCAAGATCAAGACGCTGCAGACCGAGCGTTCGCGTTCGGCTGAAGCGAAGGCTTAAGGAGTAGACCATGCCCAAGCGTATCCTGATCGGGACCGTCACCTCCGACAAGACCGACAAGACCGTGACCGTGCTCGTCGAGCGCAAGGTGAAGCATCCCCTCTACGGGAAGATCATTCGCCGCTCGAAGAAGTACCATGCCCATGACGAGAACAACGAGTTCACGCTCGGCGACGTCGTGCGCATCGAAGAAACCAAGCCGATCTCCAAGACCAAGACCTGGCAGGTGATCGATCGCGTTACCGCAGGTGGCACGCAGGCTGTCGAGGCTGACCTCGAAGTCGAAGCCGCCGGTAACTGAGCTTTTTTGACGTAGGAACTGCCGGACTTGTTCCGGCAAGCCATTGAGAAGGAACCGGATCGATGATCCAGATGCAATCCAATCTCGACGTCGCGGACAACAGCGGCGCCAAGCGCGTCCAGTGCATCAAAGTACTGGGCGGCTCGAAGCGCCGGACTGCTTCCGTCGGCGACGTGATCGTGGTTTCCGTCAAGGAAGCCCAGCCGCGCACCAAGGTGAAGAAGGGCGATGTCCATCGCGCCGTCATCGTGCGCACGAAGAAGGACGTTCGCCGCCCCGATGGCAGCGTGATCCGCTTCGACAGCAACGCCGCGGTGCTCGTGAACAAGAACGAAGAGCCGATCGGCACCCGTATCTTCGGCCCGGTGGTGCGCGAACTGCGCGGCCGCGGCTTCATGAAGATCATCTCGCTTGCTCCGGAGGTGCTGTAATGGCCGCCGCTAAGATCAAGAAGGGTGACAGCGTCGTCGTCCTGTCCGGCAAGGACAAGGGCAAGACCGGCACCGTCGCGAAGGTCATGCCGAAGGATGGCAAGATCGTCGTCGAAGGCGTCAACATCGCTGCCCGTCACCGCAAGCCGACCCAGCAGAACCCGCAGGGTGGCTTCGACCGCTTCGAAGCGCCGATGGCCATCAGCAAGGTTGCGCTGGCCGATCCGAAGACCGGCAAGGCCACTCGCGTCCGTTTCGAAGAAAAGGACGGCAAGAAGGTGCGCGTTGCCGTGAAGTCCGGGGAGACCATCGATGGCTGATTACACGCCCCGCATGAAGCAGCGCTACGACGAGCAGATCGTCAAGGCGATGACCGAGAAGTTCGGCTACAAGAACGCTCTTGAAGTCCCCAAACTGGAAAAGATCACGCTCAACATGGGCGTCGGCGAAGCCAGCCAGGACAAGAAGAAGGTTCAGACCGCAGCCGAGGAAATGGCACTGATCGCCGGCCAGAAGCCGGTTATCACCAAGGCCAAGAAGTCGATCGCGCAGTTCAAGCTGCGTGAAGGCATGCCGATCGGTTGCAAGGTCACCCTGCGCCGCGAACGCATGTACGAGTTCATGGATCGCCTGGTGACCGTGGCCATGCCGCGCATCCGCGACTTCCGCGGCCTCAACCCGAAGTCGTTCGACGGCCGTGGCAACTATGCCATGGGCCTGAAGGAACAGATCATCTTTCCCGAGATCAGCTACGACCAGATCGACAAGGTCCGGGGGATGGACATCATCGTAACCACGACGGCGAAGACCGACGAAGAGGCTCGCGAGCTTCTGAAGCTGTTCGGTTTCCCGTTCCCGGCTGAAAAGTCGGAAGAGAAGGAGGCGGCGTGAGCCGCTAAGAGAGGAACTTAAGTCCAATGGCGAAACTGAGTTCGATCAACAAGAACGAGCGTCGCAAGAAGCTCGTCAAGCAGTATGCGGAAAAGTTCGCGAAGCTGAAGGCTATCGCTGACGATGAAAGCCTCGACGAGTCCGAGCGCCTGATGGCCCGGCTCAAGATGGCGGAACTGCCGCGCAATGCGAACCCGACCCGGGTGCGCAACCGCTGCTCCACCACCGGCCGCCCGCGCGGCTACTACCGCAAGTTCGGTCTCAACCGCATCGAACTGCGCGACCTCGGCAACAAGGGCCTGATTCCGGGCCTGACCAAGTCGAGCTGGTGAGGTAAAGACAGATGGCTATGACCGATCCCCTGGGTGATATGCTCACCCGCATCCGCAACGGCCAGCGCGCGAAGAAGGACAGCGTCCTCTCGCCCGCTTCGAAGCTGCGTGCGAACGTCCTCGAAGTGCTCCAGCGCGAAGGCTACATCCGTGGCTACAGCGAAGACGCTTCGGGCAAGCACGCACAGCTGCGGATCGAACTGAAGTATTTCGAGGGCGAACCTGCGATCAAGCATGTCGCTCGCGTCTCCAAGCCGGGCCGCCGCGTCTATTCGGGTTCGAAGGAACTCCCGATCGTGCGCAACGGTCTCGGCATCACCATCGTCTCGACGCCCAAGGGTGTGCTTTCGGATGCCGAAGCCCGCACCGAAAACGTCGGCGGCGAAGTGCTGGCGGAGGTGTTCTGATGAGCCGCATCGGCAAGAAGCCGGTCGCGATCCCGAGCGGGGTCGAGGCCAAGATCGACGGCGACATGCTTTCGGTCAAGGGTCCCAAGGGCACCCTGACCATGGGCCTGTCCGACCTGATCGACTACAAGCTCGAAGACGGCGCGATCTCGGTCAAGCCGGCCAACGACACCCGCGCCGCGCGTAACCACTGGGGTATGCAGCGCACGCTCGTGTCGAACCTGGTCGAAGGCGTGACCGACGGGTTCAGCAAGGTCCTCGAGATCAAGGGCGTCGGCTACCGTGCGCAGGCCCAGGGCAAGAAGCTCAAGCTTCAGCTCGGTTATTCGCACGACGTCGATCTCGACGTTCCCGAAGGCCTCGAGGTGAAGACCCCGGACCAGACCACGGTCGAGATCTCGGGTATCGACAAGCAGAAGGTCGGCCAGTTCGCTGCCGAAGTCCGTCGCTGGCGCAAGCCCGAGCCCTACAAGGGCAAGGGTATCGCCTATCGCGGCGAATACATCTTCCGCAAGGAAGGGAAGAAGAAGTAAGATGGCAAAGCTCTCTCTCTTTGAACGTCGCCGTCGCCGCGTCCGCACCGCTCTCAAAAGCGTTTCGGGTGGCAAGCCCCGTCTGTCGGTGCACCGCACCGGCCAGCACATCTATGCGCAGATCATCGACGATGCTGCCGGCAAGACCGTTGCCGCTGCCTCGACGCTGGGCGTGAAGGGCTCGGGCGCCAATGTCGAAGCCGCCAAGAAGGTCGGCAGCGACATCGCCGCTGCTGCCAAGAAGGCCGGCGTGACCACCGTCGTGTTCGATCGCGGCGGCTTCCTGTTCCATGGCCGCGTCAAGGCGCTGGCCGACGCCGCTCGCGAAGGCGGGCTGGAGTTCTGATGATGGCTGACGAAACCAAGAACGAAGAAACCGTGACCGCCGAAACGGCAACCGCGGTGACCAACGAGCAGCCGGCCGTGGCGGACACGCCGTCGGAAGCTGCCGACAACCAGTCGCCCGCTCAGGGTGCCGAAGGCCAGCCCCGCCAGGGTCGCGGTCGTGGCCGTGGTGGCGATCGTGACGGCGGCCGTGGCCGTGGTCGTGGCCGCCGCGACGACCGTCGCCGCGAGGAAGAAGACGACGGCATCATCGAGAAGCTCGTCCACATCAACCGCGTCAGCAAGACGGTGAAGGGCGGCAAGCGCTTCGGTTTCGCTGCTCTCGTGGTTGTCGGTGACGGCCAGGGCCGCGTCGGCTTCGGCAAGGGCAAGGCCCGCGAAGTTCCGGAAGCGATCAGCAAGGCGACCGCCGCTGCGCGCAAGAAGATGATCCGCGTCGCGCTGAAGGAGGGCCGCACCCTCCATCACGACGGCAAGGGCCATTTCGGTGCCGGCAAGGTCACCGTCCGCACCGCGCCTCCGGGTACCGGCATCATCGCCGGTGGTCCGATGCGCGCCGTGTTCGAGAGCCTCGGCGTTGCCGACGTGGTGACCAAGTCGGTCGGCACCTCGAACCCCTACAACATGATCCGCGCCACCTTCGACGCGCTGCAGGACCAGACTTCGCCGAAGTCGGTTGCGCAGCGTCGCGGCAAGAAGGTCGCCGACCTGCTCGGTCGTGGTGGCGCATCGGAGGCCGAGGCTGAAGCCGACGCCGCAGCTATCGCGGAGTAAGATCGATGGCCAAAGCGAAAACCATCAAGATCAAGCAGATCGGTTCGCCGATCCGCCGTCCCGAAAGCCAGCGCCAGATCCTCATCGGTCTGGGGCTGAACAAGATGCACAAGGTCGTCGAACGCCAGGACACCCCCGAGGTGCGCGGCGCGATCGCCAAGGTCCCGCATCTGGTGACCGTGGTCGACTGATCGATCCGACCTTTATCGGACAGAAGGGCCGGGCAGCGCAGAGCGTTGCCCGGCCTTTTCTATTCGGGGGCCCGGTCGCGACAGTGCCCGTAGACCAACACCTCGATATTCCAGCCCTTCATCATCGGTTCCGAAGCCAACGGCGTGCAGTGCTCGCGTTCGTAGGCGCGGACCAGTTCGGCGGTTTCCTGGTTGGTCACGGCGGTCGTCCGGTCGACGATCACGCTCGGACGCAGCGCAAGCAGCCGCTCGACTTCGGGCAGGGTGGCGATGTGGCTGACGTCGCGCTCGGACGCCTGGTGCAGGTGGTTGGGGAAGGCGAGCGGGGTGGGAAAGCGCGTGCCCGTCAGCGTGTAGAGCAGCGGGGGGCCGTCGTAGACGAGCAAGGGCCCGCCATCCCGGCCGCGCTCGACCGCGTCCTCGAGCCTCGCCATGGCGGCCTTCGCCTCGCGCGTGTCCGCGAAATCGAAGAAGGAATAGAACAGCACGGGCATGACGGCCGCCGAGCCGAGCAGGAGGGCCCCGGTTCGCGGCCAGGCAAGGCTGGCCGGCGCCAGCGCGCAGAGGGGCACCAACAGGGGAAGCGCGTAGTGCAGGTAGAAGGCCGGCACCGAGAAGAATCCGACAAGCGCCGCGAGCACCCATCCGGCGAAAAACAAGCGATAGGGCTCCCGAACCTTCGGCAACGCCACGCCGCATGCGGCGAGCAGCGGCAGCGCCATCAGGCAGAGCACCCACAGCCGCTGCAATCCACCATTGTCCTCGACCGGCTTGCGCAGGTTGGAGAGCACCATCGCGGTCCAGTATTCGTCCCAATAGCCGTAGAGCGCATACCATAGGGCGAAGGCGGCGGTCGGCAGGGCGCCGAGCGCCGCCCAGCGCGCCACGCGGAGCACGGTGGCTCGACCAAGCCCCGCCGATCGGATCTGGAATGCAGCTGCGAACAGGCCGAAGTAGAGCGCTTCGAACAGGGCGGTGGTCTTTATCGTGAGCGCCACACCCGCCAGCAGCATGGCGCCGGCAACAAGGATCCCGCCGCCTCGGCCGTCGAATCGGGGCAGGGCGGCCAGCAGCATCGCGCCCGCGAGCGCCATGAAGAGATTGTAGAACACCGGGCTCTGTCCGCCCTGGCCGTTGAACAGGCAGAGCGAGAGCAGGTAGATCGCACCGCCCGCCAGCGCCTGCCAGTGCGCAACGAGAGTGCGCGCCAGCGCATAGACCGCCAGCGCGGTCGCACAAGCGAACAGCATGGCGGCTATCTGATAGGCGAGATAGTCGTTCGAAAGCAGCGCGATGGCGGCGAACAGCAGGAAATGCCCGGGCGGCTTGCGGTCCCATACGTCGACGAAGGGAATGGCGCCCTTCGCCACTTCGACGCCCGAGGCGAAGTAGAAGGTCTCGTCGACATGCAGGTCGGGATGGCCGAAGGTCGCGAAGCGCGTGATGAAAGCCAGCGCCAGCAGCGCGACGGCGGCGATTGTCCATTCGCGCGCGCCGATCCTGCCGACGGCGTCATTCGCTACCCCGCTGCGGTGTTGCCGAAGCATATTCTCCAAGACCCTGCCCTATGCTCGTGAAACCGCCGCCTTTGCCGGCCCGATTGGGGGTCGACAAGCACGGCCAAACAGACTATCGGCGCCCACCTCCCAACAGCGCGTACCCCGTGAAGGGGCGTTAGAAAGCGAAAGCGAGTGCACTATGAAACTGAATGATATCCGCGACAACTCCGGCGCACGCAAGGACCGCATCCGTATCGGTCGCGGCATCGGCTCGGGCAAGGGCAAGACCGGCGGCCGTGGCCAGAAGGGCCAGAAGGCACGCTCGGGCGTCGCCATCAAGGGCTTCGAAGGCGGCCAGATGCCGCTGCACATGCGCCTGCCGAAGCGCGGCTTCAACAACCCGTTCGGCAAGGACTTCGCCGAAGTGAACCTGGGCATGGTCCAGAAGTTCATCGACGCCAAGAAGCTCGACGCCAAGGGCGTGCTCGACCACGAAGCGCTCAAGGCTGCCGGCCTCGCACGTGGCGGCAAGGACGGCGTCCGCCTGCTCGGCAAGGGCGAACTCAAGACCAAGGTCAGCTTCAAGGTTGCCGGTGCCTCGAAGGGCGCCATCGAGGCGGTCGAGAAGGCTGGCGGCAAGGTCGAAGTGATCGCCGCCGACAAGCCCGAGCACGAAAAGAAGGCTGCTCGTGCCGAAGCCAACAAGGCGAAGAAGGCAAAGTAAGCGGGAAAATTCGGGGGGCGGGGTTCGACATTCCGCCCCCCGCTCCCTATCTAGCCTTCCTGTGCCGGGAGGGACCGGCGCCAATTCAGGATTGAACAGATTCCCATGGCATCACGCGCCGATAATCTCGCGAGCAATATGAGCCTCGCAAACTTCTCCAAGGCCACCGAGCTCAAGAACCGCATCTGGTTCACCATCGGGGCCCTGATTGTCTTCCGCTTCCTCAGCTTCGTTCCGCTGCCCGGCGTGAACCCGCTGATCCTGAGCGACCTCTACAACCAGACTCGGGGTGGCATCCTCGACCTGTTCAACACCTTCTCGGGCGGCAGCCTTGAGCGCATGAGTCTCATCGCGCTCGGCGTCATGCCCTATATTACCGCCTCGATCGTGGTGCAGCTCGCCGCGGCGCTGCATCCCTCGCTGGCTGCGCTCAAGAAAGAGGGCACCGTCGGGCGACAGAAGCTCAACCAGTACACCCGCTACGGCACAGTTTTCCTCTGTGCCATCCAGGGCTGGTTCCTTGCCTCGGGCCTCGAAAGCTACGGCGCGCAGAGCGGCCTGCAGGCGGTCGTCGACCCCGGCATCATGTTCCGCATCGGCGCGGTCATCAGCCTCGTCGGCGGGACCATGTTCCTGCTCTGGCTCGGCGAACAGATCACCAGTCGCGGGATCGGCAACGGCGTTTCGCTGATCATCATGGCCGGCATTGTCGCCCAGTTCCCGACCTTCGCCTCGAACATGGGGTCGGGCTATGCCGAAGGCTCGATCAGCACCGGCGTGGTCGTCGGCTTCATCGTCATGGTCGTGCTGCTGATTCTCGGCATCTGTTACATGGAACGCGCCCAGCGCCGCCTGCTGATCCAGTATCCCAAGCGCGCGACGCAACGCGGCATGATGCAGGCCGATCGCTCGCACCTGCCGCTCAAGCTCAACACCGCCGGCGTGATCCCGCCGATCTTCGCCAGCTCGCTGCTGCTGCTGCCGCTGACCATCACCCAGTTCGCGGGCAATTCGGTCGATACCGACAGCGCCGTGGGCGGCGGGCTGCAGACGGTCCTGCAATATCTCCAGCACGGCCAGCCGCTCTACATGGCGCTCTATGCCGCGGGCATCATCTTCTTCAGCTTCTTCTACACTGCTATCGTCTTCAATCCGGAGGAAACGGCGGAGAACCTGAAGAAGAACGGTGGCTTCATCCCGGGCATCCGCCCGGGCAAGCGCACCGAGGAATATCTCGATTACGTGCTGACCCGCATCACCGTGATCGGTGCGATCTATCTGACGATCGTCTGCGTCGTCCCCGAATGGGGCATCGCACAGACCGGCGTTCCGCTGTTCCTCGGCGGCACCAGCCTGCTCATCGTGGTCAACGTCACCGTCGACACGATCAGCCAGATCCAGTCGCATCTGCTCGCCCACCAGTATGGCGACCTGATCAAGAAAGCGAAGTTGAAGGGACGCCTGCGTTAAGGCACAGCACGGGCGAAGGGGACTTTACGCAATGGATATCATCCTCCTGGGCCCTCCGGGCGCTGGCAAGGGAACGCAGGCTCAGCGCCTCGTCGAGCACCACGGCATGCGCCAGCTGTCGACCGGCGACATGCTGCGCGAAACGCGCAAGGCCGACAGCGAACTGGGCCGCAAGGTCGCCGACATCATGGATTCGGGCGGCCTCGTCTCGGACGAGATCGTTTCGGCGATGATCGACGCCAAGCTGGCCGAGATGGGCCCCGAGGTCGGCGCGATCTTCGACGGCTATCCGCGCACCGCGGCGCAGGCCGAACAGCTCGACGCGATTCTCGCCAAGCACGGCCGCAAGCTCGACCATGTGATCGAGCTCGGGGTTGACGAGGATGCGCTCGTCGAGCGGATCACCGGTCGCTACACCTGCGCCAAGTGCGGCGAGGGCTATCACGACGTCTTCAAGCAGCCTGCGGTTGCCGGCGTGTGCGACAAATGCGGCTCGACCGAGTTCAAGCGTCGCCCCGACGACAATGAAGAGACCGTGCGCACGCGCATGCAGGAATATCGCGGCAAGACTGCGCCGATCCTGCCGGGCTATGAGGAACGCGGGATCGTCAGCCGGGTCGACGGCATGGCCTCCATCGAGGACGTGACCCACGCGATCGACGCGATCCTGACGCGCTGAGGCGCACACAGCTTTCAAAGCCGATCGACTTCGCCTAGGACCTCTCTCCACCAAGGGGAGAGAGGAAATATGCGCCTAGCCGCCATCGTCCTGAGTGCTGCCGTGCTGGCCGGCACGGCGCCGCTGTCGGCCAAGGTCGCCGAGACGAGCGCCACCGGTTTCTCGACGCAGGACACGGCCGAGGTCGCCGCGACCCCGATGAAGGCCTGGCTGGCGCTGATCCGGCCGGGCGACTGGTGGACCGACGCGCATACCTGGTCGGGCGACGCGGCCAACATGAGCCTGACCCCGCAGGCGGGTGGCTGCTTCTGCGAACGCGTGCCGGGCGAGGACCGGCCGGACGGTTTCTCGCTCGACGGCAGCGTCCAGCACATGACCGTGATCCAGGCCTATCCGCTCAAGGCGCTGCGCATGCGCGGCGGGTTGGGGCCGCTCCAGGGCGAACCCGCCACCGGCGTGCTGACGATCACGCTCGAGGAGATCGACGGCGGGACGAGGATTCGCTGGGAGTATGTCGTCGGCGGCCACATGCGTTATGAGATTCCGACGATCGCCAAGGCGGTCGATGGCGTGATGAGCCAGCAGCTTGCGGCATTGCGCGACCATCTTGGCGCGCTGGCGGGCGGGGACGCGCCCGATGCCGGATCGGACGAGGGCGACGCCGGCGAGGAGCCGAGCATCGAATCGCAGATCGATGCCTTGCAGGATACCGAATAACACAGACTGAAGAGCGCCCGTCACAAGGGCGCCGGGGTCGCAATGGTCAACTGGCCCGCAAGGGTATGAGGGGGAATTGCGACATGGCATCCGTTTACGACAGGCACGTGGACCTTCCGACCTTCATGGAAGGGGTGAAGAAGCGCAATCCGGGGCAGGACGAGTTCGTCCAGGCGGTCCAGGAAGTGGCGCAGGACGTCTTCGACTTCATCGAGGACAAGGAAGAATACCACGAAGCGCAGATTCTGCGCCGGATCGTCGAGCCCGACCGGATCGTCAGCTTCCGCGTCTGCTGGGAGGATGACAACCACTGCGTCCGCGTGCAGCGCGGTTGGCGGGTTCAGAACAACAATGCGATCGGGCCCTACAAGGGCGGCATCCGCTTCCATCCCAGCGTCAACGAGAGCGTGCTCAAGTTTCTTGCCTTCGAGCAGACCTTCAAGAATTCGCTCACCGGCCTGCCCATGGGAGGCGGCAAGGGCGGGGCGAACTTCAACCCCAAGGGCAAGAGCGACAGCGAGGTCATGCGCTTCTGCCAGAGCTTCATGACCGAACTCTATCGCCACATCGGCCCCGATACCGACGTGCCCGCGGGCGACATCGGCGTCGGCGCGCGCGAGATCGGCTATATGTTCGGCCAGTACAAGCGCATCACCAATCGCTGGGAAGGCGTGCTGACGGGCAAGGGGACCGAATACGGCGGTTCGAAGATGCGACCCGAGGCGACCGGCTACGGCGCGGTCTACTTCCTGCGCAACATGCTCCAGCACCAGGGGCAGGACGTCGAGGGCAAGACTGCCGTGGTTTCGGGCTCGGGCAACGTCGCCACGCATGCGGCGGAGAAGATCGTCCAGCTCGGCGGCAAGGTGCTGACACTGTCCGACAGCGGCGGCTTCATCCACGATCCCGACGGCATCGACCAGGAGAAGATCGACTGGGTCAAGGCGCTCAAGAACGAGCGCCGCGGGCGCATCAGCGAATATGTCGATCATTTCACCGGCGCCAGCTTCCACGAGGGCAAGCGTCCCTGGGACGTCCCCTGCGACGTGGCGCTGCCTTGCGCGACGCAGAACGAGCTCAACGAGGCCGAGGCACGCGAGCTGGTCGGCAACGGCTGCATGGCGGTGGCCGAGGGCGCCAACATGCCGACCACGCTCGAGGGCGTGAAGGTGTTTCACGATGCCAGGATCCTGTACGGTCCCGGCAAGGCGGCCAATGCCGGCGGGGTGGCGGTCTCGGGCCTCGAGATGAGCCAGAATTCCGAGCGGATCAGCTGGAACCACGAACGGCTCGGCCAGATGCTGACCGAACTGATGGAGGGCATTCACGGCAAATGCGTCGAGTTTGGCGAGAAGGGCGGCCATGTAGACTACGTGCGCGGGGCCAATATCGCGGGCTTCAAGAAGGTCGCCGACGCCATGCTCGCCTTCGGAGTCATGTGAGGGCTTTGACGTTTCCGGCGCTCTGCGCTACAAGATGCCCAGCGACTGGCGGCCGCCGCTACGGCGGCTCCGTCGTTTTGCGTGCGCTGGACGGTTGACGCGTCCTGCGAATCCGCCTAAGCGCGCGGTTCATTCGACATTGCGGTGAGTCCGGCAGGCGGCAGCCTATGTGCGCCATCCGGGCTTTTTGCGTTAGGCAAGTCCCGCCAATGCCGGTGAATTGAGCGATGAGATAGGGGATCCCGACTGTTCGGCCCCTGTGGAGCATGGAGATTTAAGTGGCTCGTATTGCCGGGGTAAACATCCCCACCAACAAGCGCGTTATCATCGCGCTCACCTATATTCACGGTATCGGCCGGACCAAGGCCGTCGAGATCGCCGACAAGCTCGGCATCGATCACGCGCGCCGCGTGCAGGACCTGACCGACGAGGAAATCCTGCGTGTTCGCGAAACGATCGATGCGGACTTCACCGTGGAAGGCGACCTTCGTCGCGAAACCGCGATGAACATCAAGCGGCTCATGGACCTCAAGTCCTTCCGCGGCCTGCGTCACCGTGCCGGTCTGCCCGTTCGCGGCCAGCGCACCCACACCAACGCCCGCACCCGCAAGGGCAAGGCCAAGCCGATCGCCGGCAAGAAGAAGTAAGCGCGGTTCGTCCGTACGCTTTTCCCTTCTTGAGAATATAGAGGAACACACACCATGGCACGCGAACCCGGCCGTATTCGGCGCCGCGACAAGAAGAACATTTCTTCTGGCGTCGCGCACATCAACGCCAGCTTCAACAACACCATGATCACCATCACCGACGCGCAGGGCAATGCGATCAGCTGGTCCAGCGCCGGCATGATGGGCTTCAAGGGCAGCCGCAAGTCGACTCCCTATGCCGCGCAGGTCGCCGCCGACGACGCGGGCCGCAAGGCCGCCGAACACGGCGTGCGCACCCTCGAAGTCGAAGTGAAGGGCCCGGGCTCGGGCCGTGAAAGCGCACTGCGCGGTCTCGCCGCAGTCGGTTTCACGATCACCTCGATCCGCGACGTGACGCCGATCCCGCACAACGGGGTCCGTCCTTCCAAACGTCGTCGCGTCTGATCCGTACCTGCCTGGCGGCTCGCTAGCGGGCCGCCGACACTCCTCACGGACCGGACGCTCTCATCGAAGAGCTCCGGTCCTGCCCGCATCCGAACCAGGGGATTTTCATGTCCGTCAACATCAAGAACTGGCAGGAACTCAAGAAACCCAATGTCCTTGATATCAAGGATTCCGGCGACAAGGCGCGCAAGGCGACCTTCGTGGCCGAACCGCTCGAGCGTGGCTTCGGCCTGACGCTCGGCAATGCGCTGCGTCGCGTGCTGCTCAGCTCGCTCCAGGGCGCCGCGATCACCTCGATCAAGATCGAGAACGTGCTCCACGAATTCAGCTCGCTCGCCGGCGTGCGCGAAGACGTGACCGACATCGTCCTCAACGTGAAGCAGATCGCGCTCAAGATGGAAGGCGAGGGCATGAAGCGCCTGCAGCTTTCCGCCACCGGCCCGGCCGAAGTGAAGGCCGGCGACATCGCCGTTTCGGGCGATATCGAGGTGATGAACAAGGATCTCGTGATCTGCCACCTCGACGAAGGCGCGACGCTCAACATGGAGCTCACCGCCGACACCGGTAAGGGCTACCGCCCGGCCGTGATGAACCGCCCGGCCGATGCGCCGATCGGCCTCATCCCCGTCGACAGCCTGTATTCGCCGGTTCGCCAGGTGAGCTACAAGGTCGAGAACGCTCGCGTCGGCCAGGAACTCGACTACGACAAGCTTTCGCTGACCGTTGAGACCGACGGCACCGTCACCCCGGAAGACGCCGTGGCCTATGCCGCGCGCATCCTCCAGGACCAGCTGACGCTGTTCGTCCACTTCGAAGACGGCATCCCGCAGCCCACCTCGGCCATGATCGGCCAGGCCGCGGAACCGCAGGAAAGCGACACCAACCAGCTCAACCGCTACCTCCTCAAGAAGGTCGACGAGCTGGAACTGTCGGTGCGTTCGGCGAACTGCCTCAAGAACGACAACATCATCTACATCGGCGACTTGGTCCAGAAGACCGAGGCCGAGATGCTCCGCACGCCGAACTTTGGCCGCAAGTCGCTCAACGAGATCAAGGAAGTCCTTTCCTCGATGGGCCTGCGCCTCGGCATGGACATCCCCGGCTGGCCGCCGGAGAACATCGAGGAAATGGCCAAGAAGCTCGAACAGGAGCTGCTCGGCTAATTTGAAGGTGCGGATCGGACCTCCGTCCGATCCTTGCGGCACCAACCCACTCCCCCACCCAGCCACCCGATCAGGATGGTCCCGTGGGTGGCCGGGTGGGGGAGTGGGCCGGCACCGACCCGACCGCGAGGTTGGCCAAGAAATGGGGATTGGGCCGGACCCCTTATTCCGGCCCGTACCGGGCTACCTAGAACGGGCCCCTTACGAACGAAGGACAAGTTGAAATGCGTCACAAGATTTCCGGCCGCAAGCTGCAGCGCAAGACCGGTCACCGCAATGCGATGTTCCGCAACATGGCTGCCGCGCTGATCAAGCACGAGCAGATCATCACCACGCTGCCCAAGGCGAAGGAAATGCGCCCGTACATCGAAAAGCTGATCACGCTGGCGAAGCGTGGCGGTCTTTCGAACCGTCGCCTGGCGCAAAGCCGTCTGCAGGACGAAACGCAGCTCAAGAAGCTGTTCGACGTCCTGGCCGAGCGCTATGCCGACCGTGACGGCGGCTACACCCGCATCATCAAGGCCGGCTACCGCTCGAGCGACGCCGCCCAGATGGCGGTCATCGAGTTCGTCGACCGCGACGTCGACGCCAAGGGCCAGGATTCGGGCCCGGTGATGACCGAGGAAGAATTCGAAGACGCCTGAGGCGCCTCTCGATAGAGACAAGCGGGGCCGGGAGGGAAACCTTCCGGCCCTTTTGTTTTGCGCTCTGCGCGCGGCATGCCACAAGGGCTGCATGATCAGACACGCCTTCGCAGCCGCCGCGCTGCTCGCCGCCGCCCCGCTCGCCGCCCAGTCGACCACGCAGGAGCAGCTCGACACCCGTTACGACCGCGCTCTGGCTGCAGGCTACAAGGCGCTGTTCCTGTGCAGCGCGATCGCCAATGCCGAACGCAATGGTGCGACGCGGACACCCGAGAGCGTCGAGCAGTGGGAACTGACGGGCATCCAGGCGCCCTTGGATGAGATCGTGCACAATCTCGAATATCGCCTGCTACCCATTCCTGATGGTGAAGGATTAGGAGCAGTTGAGGTCGACTGGGAAATCGATATGCCGCCACGTGTGGCGGTGGCCGAGAATGGACGTGGCTGTTCAATCCAGCCGATAGGATTCGAGCCTAGTAGGTTGGACACCGACAGCGGCACGGTCGAAGTTTCCGGATCGTACCGTTCCTACCCTCCCACTTCCGACAAATTTGTCGAACGGTCTGTTCAGACTGCTCGTCCGGGTTCTAGCAGCGAGACAGCAAGCCTGATGATCGCGCGCAATCTAGCCGACCCTTTGAATAATGCCTTTACCGAACACTTCGGGGAAGGGACTCGTACAACCTCAGTTTTGGTGAAACGGGGCGATGCGCTCGTGGAGCAATATGCGGAAGGCTTCGATCCACAGACCCCGCAACGCACCTGGTCGGTCGCCAAGAGTATCGCGGCGACGCTCGTCGGCACGGCAGTGCAGCGCGGCGAAGCGGATGTCACCAAATCGGCGGGGCTGGGCCTCTTCTTCAACGATCGACGCAAGCAGATCACCATCGACAATCTGCTGCGCATGGCGTCGGGTCGCTATTCCGATACCCCGGGCAATCGCACCGACCCGCTCTATTTCGGCGGCGCGACGGTCGAGGAGACCGCGCTGCACTGGCCGCTCCTCCACCGGCCCGGCACGGTCTACCGCTATGCCAACAACGACACGCTTGCGGCGGTGAAGGCGATCGGGGCCTCGCTGAAGGATCACCCGCCTGCCGAACTGTTCGCCCGGCTCGGAATGCACGACACGGTCGCCGAAACCGACTGGCGCGGCGACTACATCCTCTCGAGCCAGGTCTGGTCGACCGCGCGCGACCTCGCGAAGCTCGGCCAGCTCTATCTCGACGACGGCGTGTTGAGCGACGGCACGCGCATCCTGCCCGAGGGCTGGGTGGACTATGTATCCGCGCCTTCGGGCCCGCAGCCAGATGGCCCGTTCGGCTATGGCGCGGGCTTCTGGCTGCTCAACAAGTCGGACGGCGTCCCCGCCGACACCTTCGCCGCCATGGGCAATCGCGGGCAGTATATCGTCATCGTTCCGAGCCTGAACGTCGTGATCGTGCGCAGGGGCGAGGATCCGACCGGATCGCGCTTCGATATCGCGGCATTCACGCGCGATGTGCTTGAATCCCTGGAAAAATAGACATTCAGAAAAATGGGCATTTAGCTGAACATCGGCTGTAGCCAGAGTTCAGCGTCATCTCAGTGCGACTCCTCTAGAACCCTATTCAGAGCCGGGGCAGTCCCGCCGCGGCCCCAATGAGGAGGACCTCGAGATGAAACTTTTGACCAAGACGTTCGCGAAGGGTGGGATCGCAACGGCTGCCGTCGGCGCTATGGCGCTGGCCGGAGCCACCCCTGCCCAGGCCCGCGACCGCAACGACGATGGAATTTCGGTCGGTGACGTGATCGCCGGCGCAGTCATCATCGGCGGCATCGCCGCTATCGCCAGCGCGGCGAGCAAGGATCGCGATCATTATCGCGACGGCCGCTACTATCGCGATGGCCGCTATTATCGCAACGGCGACGACTATCGCCGCAACGCCTATTCCTATCGCGGCAACCCGCGCGCCGCCGTGCAGCAGTGCATCAACGCCGCCCGGAGCGACGCGCGCCGCTATGGGTATCGCTATGCTCAGGTGACCGACATCCGCGATGTCGACGACAAGCGCTATGGCTGGCGGGTCAAGGGCCGGATGGTCGTCGATGGCAACTATCGCGGCGGTCGCTACGACCGCTATGGCTATCGCGATCGCTACAATCGCTACCAGCGCTGGAACGACCGCGACAGCGGCAGCTTCACCTGCGATGTCCAGCGTGGCCGGGTGACCGATCTCGACTTCCACGGGATCCGCGGCCTGCGTTGATCGCTTCCGCAAAAACCAGAATGGGCGGTTCAGCTATCATTTAGCCTGGACCGCCTATTTCCATGCAATCGACAATTGCGTGCTTTGGTGGAGGCTCGCTCAGAGGGGTACCGGACCATGCCGTCCATGAAGAAGCTTTCCACCGCGCCGGCACTGCTTGCGCTCGTCTCGCTCACCGCCATTCCCGCGCAGGCCGCCGAACTGCCGCGCCCTGCTGCTCCGACCGCATCGCGCGCTGCTCCTGCCTGGGCGCCCGGCGACGATGTCGCATACGATCATCGCTATTATCGTTACCGCCGCCACCGGGGCGTGAGCGCCGGCGACGTTCTTGCCGGTGTCCTCATTCTCGGCGGCATTGCCGCCGTGGCCAACGCGGCCAAGGGGTCGCGCGACCGCTACCCGCAGCCCGTACCGCGCTATCCCGATCCGCGCCGTGGCGACTATCGCTATGACGACGGCCGGGGGATCGATCGCGCGGTGTCGATGTGCGTCGACGAAATCGAGCGCAATGCGCGGGTGGAAACGGTCGATGCCGTCAACCGCAATGCCGACGGCTGGAGCGTCAGCGGCTCGCTCTACGACGGGCAGGGCTTTACCTGTTCGATCGGCGAAGACGGCCGCATCGAGGCGCTCGACTACGGGCAGGGCACGAGCGGCTATTCGGGCGCCGATGCCGACTATGGCGCCGATGAGGACCGCCAGTACGCCGACGATTCCTATGCCGCCGCGCGGGCCCGCGCCGACGATGCGCAGCCTGCCTATCCGGGCGGGCCGTTGCCCGGCGAGGATGAGGGCGAGGTCGATGCCGATCTCGACATCGGCACCGGCTACCAGGGCCGCTCGATCTAGTTCCGCTCGTAGGCGGGTAGAGCCAGGTTCCACTTGATCGCGGCGAGGCGCAGGCCGAACCCTGCGCCCGTCGCGGCCAGCCATGCCCATTCGCGCTGGATCCCCGCGAGGTCGCCCAGCACGGTCACGCTCGCCGACAGCGCCGCCGCGGTCACGTAGAGCTCGGGCCGCATGAGGATTGAGGGACGCCCGGCGATGACGTCGCGGATGATCCCGCCGACGCAGCCCGTGATCACGCCCATCAGCATCGCCGGGGTCGGCGGCAGGCCGTATTCGAGCGCCTTGGCCGATCCGAGCACGGCATAGGCCGCGAGGCCGAGACCGTCTGCGATCGAGAGAAATCGCCGTCCCTCCCACCAACGCGTGGGCGTGAACCAGGCGAACAAGGCCATGGCGAGGCAGATCGCGGCGACCCAGGCGTCGTGAATCCAGAATACCGGGGCGCCGATCAGTATGTCGCGCACCGTGCCGCCACCGACACCCGTCAGCAGCGCGAAGAAGGCGAGCGTGACGAAGGTCTGGCGCTCCTTGGCGGCGACCAGCGCGCCGGTCAGTGCGAAGATCGCCACGCCCGCCAGGTCGAGCCAGTCGAGGACGGGGGTGAGGACCTCGGGATTCACTTCGCGACTATGCGCGCCTTGCGGCGGCGGAACATGAGGACGCAGCCGAGCAGCGCGCCGATCACCGACAGCAGGGCGAAGAAGATCAGGATCGGATGATGCGTGTCCTCGCGCGTCTGCAAATCCATGATGTGCAGGCCCCAGACAAAATCGAAGACCCGCCACCAGCGCGTGCGCACGGCCTCGATCTGGCCGGTGTCGGCCCCGACATAGACATGGGTGCCGTCCTCCAGCGCCACCTGCCACACCGGCATTGGGCGGCGGAAGTCGAACGGCACGGCATCGGCGTCGAAGCGGGTGCTGCTGACGACCTTGTCGCCACCGTCGATACTCTCCGCGACGATCAGGCGCGCTTCCACTTCGGAAAGCGGCCCCATGGCGCTGCCGTCGGGCCGGAAGCGGGCAGTGGACCCGTCCATATAGGCAATGCGGGTCACCGTCTCGCCGCGCTCGACTTGCGTGGTGACCGAACGCACGGGCCTTGTGCTCTCGGCCGGCAGGGACACTGCGATCTGCGTATCCGAAGGCAGGGCGCGCTCTGGCACTTCCTTGCGCAAATGGTTGCCGCGCACTTCCTCGATCGGCTTGGCGACCATGACGAGCCCGGTGACGGTCCACATCAGTACCGGAAAGCCGACCAGCCATCCCAGCCAGATATGCCATTTCGCGAAGCGTCGCATCGTACGCTGATGACCCATTTTTCGTGCGATCCCTTATCCGTGCAGAATGTGTCCGATCGCTTCTGCCGCGGCAATGCAATCGAGGTCCGCCCACCTGCGCGATATGACCTGCATCCCGCAAGGGAGGCCTCCCGTCTCGCCCACAGGAACGATGGTGGACGGCAGGTTGGGATAGGTCGCCAGGCCCGCCCAGGCGAGCCCGTCGGCGAAGGCGCTGTCCTTGCCGTTGATCGTGATCCGGCGCTCGCCGATGGGCGTCGCGTCGTGCTCGAAGGCGAGGAAGGGCAGCGGCGGGGCGAGCACGAAGTCGTAGGTGTCGAACAGCGCCTGCCAGGCATATTCGCAGCGTGCCTGCCGGTCGAGCAGCAGGTAGTAGTCGGCCAGCGTCATCGCCTTGCCGTCGGGGGCCGGTTGCCCCCGTGCCATCGCGACATTGAGCAGGCGGAGATAATCCTCTTGCTGTTCGACCAGGTCGGGCACCAGCTCGCTGCTGCGATCGACCGTCGCGCCGGATGCCGCAATCGCCTCGAGCGCGGCCTCGATGGGAGTGCGCACGGCTGCGTCGACCTCGCTCAGCGGATGGTCGAGCAGCGCGAGGAAGCGGCATTGCTCGATCGGCTTGCTGCGGGATGTCATCGGATGCGTGGCGGTGATCTCGAGCAGCAGGCGCAGATCGGCGGCCGAGCGCGCGAGGGGGCCGACGACCGAGAGCGGCCCGTCGTGAACATCTTTGCCGCCGGCCATGGGATGCGTGTGTCCGCGTCGGCTGACGAGGCCGAAGCTGGTCTTGTGGCCATAGATACCGTTGAAATGCGCCGGGTTGCGGATCGAGCTGCCGATGTCGCTGCCGTATTCGCAGGGGACCATGCCGCTCGCGACCGCCGCCGCGCTGCCGCCCGACGATCCGCCGGCGACGCGGGCGTGATCGTGCGGGTTGTTGGTCCGGCCATAGAGCGGATTGTTGCTCTGCAGGTCGGCGAGATCGGGCGGGACATTGGTCTTGCCGAGGATGATCGCGCCTGCCGCCTTGAGCTTCAGCACGACGTCCGAGTCCTTCGCGGCGATATTGTCGGCAAACCGCTCGTGCCCGAAGGTCGTCGGCAGGCCCGCGACGTTGAAGCTCTCCTTGACCGTCATGGGCACGCCGAACAGCGGCTGGTCGCCCTGGGGACCGCGCTCGGTCATCGCGTGTGCGGTCTCCAGTGCGCGGTCGAAATCGGTCACGACAACCGCGTTGATATGCGCATCGAGGTGCTCGATTCGCGCAATCGCCGCCTCGACCGCCTCGATCGGCGAGATTTCGCCGCGTGCGATCTGCGCCGCGGTCTCGATGGCACCGGGTTTGTCGGTCAGTCTCGGATAGGCCATGCGTGTATCCCCCTTGGCCTCCAATGTCGGCGATGCCTGCGCTTCGGTCAATCGCGCACTTGCACGGGACACATCACCGCCGCATGGCGTTTCCCCAGCACGATAAAGACAATTTTCGGAGGTCCCTTCATGCGCCGCGCCATCCTGCCCCTGCTGCTCGCCAGCACCGCCTGCGCCCCCATCGCCAGCGAAACCGACGTCGTCTCGACCGAGGCGCCGCCGCCGGCGCAGGACAGCTACGACCTCGCCGCGCAATACGCCAAGCTGGCGCGGATCGAGATGGCGCCCGACACCTCCTATCTCAGCGCGGAAGAGCGCGACGTCGTCAACCTGCTGATCCAGGCCAGCGGCTACATGGACGAAATCTACCTGCGCCAGCGCTTCGCCGCCAATCCGCAGATCCGCAGCGCCATCGAACGCAGCCGTCGCGCCGATCGCGACCTGCTGCTCAAGATGTTCGACCGCTACTACGGCGCATGGGACGACCTCGAGGAATTCCACCCCTTCTGGGGAAGCGATCCGCTGCCCGAGGGGGCGGGATTCTATCCCGCCGACCTGACGCGCGAGGAGTTCGACGCCTATCTCGCCGCGCATCCCGACCAGAAGGAGGCGCTGCTGAGCCCCTATACGGTGGTCAAGCGCGAGGGCGACCGGCTGGTCGCCGTGCCCTATTCGGTCAAGTATCGCGAATTCCTGGTGCCCGCGGCGCGGCTGCTCGAACAGGCGGCGCAACGCACCAGCAATCCGAGCCTCAAGAAGTTCCTTTCGCTGCGCGCGGCAAGCTTCCTGACCGACGATTATTATGAGAGCGAGATGGCGTGGATGGACCTCGCCGATACGCCGATCGAGGTCGCGATCGGGCCCTACGAGGTCTATACCGACCGGCTCTACGGCACCAAGACCGCCTTCGAAAGCTTCGTCACCCTGCGCAACCCGGAAGAGAGCGCGGCGCTGGCGAAGTACAAGCATTATCTGCGCGACATGGAGGGCAACCTCCCGATCGAGGACCGCTACAAGAACTTCCAGCGCGGCTTCGAAAGTCCGATCGCGGTGGCCGACCAGATCCATGGCGGCGGCGACAATGTCCCGGGCGTCCAGACGATCGCCTTCAACCTGCCGAACGACGAGCGCGTGCGCGAGGCCAAGGGCGCGAAGAAGGTCATCCTCGCCAATGTCCTCGGCGCGAAATACGAGCGCATCCTCGATCCGATCGGCGACGTCGTCCTCAAGCAGGAGCAGGCGGCGCTAGTGGCGAAGAAGTATATGGAACTGGAAACGTTGTTCCACGAGCTGTCGCACAGCCTCGGGCCGGGCACGATCACGGTCGACGGCCGCGAGACTACGGTCAACGAGGAGCTGAAGGAGCAGTATTCGGCGCTCGAGGAAAGCAAGGCCGACGTCATGGGTGTGTGGAATATCCTCTACATGATGGACAAGGGCGAAATCCCCGCGGCCGAGAAGCAGCAGCTCTACGCGACCTATTTCGCCGGCATCTTCCGCGCGATGCGCTTCGGCATTGACGAGGCACATGGCAAGGGCGCGGCGCTGCAATACGGCTATCTCAAGGAGAAGGGCGCCTTCACCTGGGACGCTTCGGCCAATCGCTACGTCGTCGATTACGCGAAGATGGAAAGCGGGCTGCGCGACCTGCTGCACGACCAGCTGATGCTGCAGGCCAACGGTGATTACGAAGGCACCAAGGCCTTCTTCGCGCGCTACGCTAAGCTCGACGACTGGGCGCGCGGTCGCTTTGCCGCGATGGACGAGATCCCGGTCGACATCCAGCCGATCTATCCCGACGAGGTCTGACGCGCGAGCGCCAGCGCCAGCCCGTAGCCCAGGATCGGCGCGGCGCCGTAGCCGATGAGCACGCTGGGATAGTTGGAGACCAGCGCTGCGAGCGAGAAGCCGAACAGGCTGCCCGCCAGCGCATGGCGGACGGGCTTCGGCGCAGCGATGGTATGCGCCATCAGGAAGAAGCTCGCGAGCAGGGCGAGCGCCAGGGCGAAGGCGGCGAGCGGCATGACCATCGCGAGATGCACGAGGATGCGCTCGACATGCGGCTGGGCAGGCAATTCGCCGCGAAGCCCGGCCACCATGCTGGCGAAGAAGGCGATCCCCGCGACCGGGACGAGCCGCCAGTCGCGCGTCGCATTGTACAGCCCGACCGCGGCCATCATCACCGCGAGACCGAGCGCGGCATCGGGCTGGAGCGAGGCGGCGAGCAGAGCGGCGAGCAGGATCGGCGGGGCATAGTCCTCGTCGCGCGCCGCGAGGACGGTGATCGCGGGAAAGATCAGCGCGCCCGAATGGAGGATGACACCGCCGAGCGGCAGCCAGCGGGCGATGCCATTGACGTAGGGACCACTGGCGAGCGGAACGAAGAGCCCGATGATGAGAGCGACCACGAGCACGCGGCGCGCCTTTTCGCTCTCAATGCCGGGTAGGAAAAGGACCGCCGCGCTCGCCAACAGCACGGCCAATGCGTTCATCAGGGCATAGGACTGGGGCGCACCGGTGAGCGCGAGATAGGCGATGCCCGCCAGAACGGGAAGCGCGAGCGACAGGATCGAGATCCCGCGCCCGCGCATCTATCGGGCCATGCAATCGGTGTTGAGGCCCGCGGGTTGCATCATGTCAGATGTGGATCGGCTTGCCCTGGACCGCCATCGCCGCTTCCTTGATCGCCTCGGAATGCGTCGGATGGGCGTGGCAGGTATAGGCGATATCCTCGCTGGTGGCGCCGAATTCCATCGCCTGCGCGGCCTGCGCGATCATCGTCCCGGCGACGCTGGCGATCGCCCAGACGCCGAGCACGCGGTCGGTCTCGGCATCGGCGATGACCTTCACGAAGCCGTCGGGCTCGTGATTGGTCTTGGCGCGGCTGTTGGCCATCATCGGGAACTTGCCGACCTTGACCTTGGCCTTGTCGCCCAACTTCTCGATCGCTTCCTCCTGCGTCAGGCCGACACCGGCGAATTCGGGCCAGGTATAGACCACGCCGGGGATGACGTCGTGGTTCACGATGCCGGTCTGGCCGGCCACGTTCTCGGCGCAGGCGATGCCCTCGTCTTCGGCCTTGTGCGCGAGCATCGGGCCGGGGACGACATCGCCGATGGCCCACACGCCGTCGACCTTGGTGCGGAAATCGTGGTCGGTTTCGATCTGGCCGCGCTTGTTGAGCTCCAGCCCGATATTTTCGAGGCCGAGACCATCGGTGTTCGGGCGGCGCCCGATCGAGACGAGCACGCAATCGGCTTCGAGCGTTTGCTCGTCACCGCCCGCCGCGGGTTCGAGCGTCAGAATCGCCTTCTTGCCCTTGACGGTGCAGCCAGTGACCTTGGTCGACAGGCGCAGTTCCATGCCCTGCTTCTTGAAGATCTTGGCCGCTTCCTTGCGGACATCATCGTCCATGCCGGGCAGCAGCTTGTCGAGATATTCGACCACGATGACTTCCGCGCCGAGACGGCGCCAGACCGAGCCGAGTTCGAGCCCGATCACGCCTCCGCCGATGACGACCATCTTCTTCGGGACCGAAGCGCGTTCGAGCGCGCCGGTCGAATCGACGACCACCTGCTTGTCGTTGTCGACCTCGACGTTGGGCAGCGGCGTGACCGAGGAGCCGGTGGCGATGATCACGTTCTTGGCGGTGACCGTCTCGTCGCCGACCTTGATCGTGTGCGCATCCTGGAAGGTCGCGTGACCCTTCTTCCAGTCGACCTTGTTCTTCTTGAACAGGAACTCGATCCCGCCGGTGAGGCCCTTCACGGCGTCGCGGCGCTGCGCGTGCATCTTGTCGAGGTTGAGCTTCGGCTTCACCTCGATACCCATGTGCTCCATCGTGCCGTTGGCGGCGGCGTCGAAGAACTCGCTCGCGTGCAGCATCGCCTTGGAGGGAATGCAGCCCACGTTGAGGCAGGTCCCGCCCAGCGTCTCGCGGCTTTCGGCGCAGGCGGTCTTGAGGCCCAGCTGCGCAGCGCGGATCGCGGCGACATAGCCACCCGGGCCAGCGCCGATGACGAGGACGTCGTAGTCGTATTCAGCCATTTTGGCCTCCGTTCCGCGTGGCCTTCGACAAGCTCAGGCCGAGCGGTTCTGGGTTCAAAGCGTCTACGCACATCATCCGCTCATCCTGAGCCTGTCGAAGGATCTTGTGCGACGTTGGAGTCAAAGGTCGATCAGCATCCGGGTGGGATCCTCGATCGCTTCCTTGATGATCTTGAGTGCGGTGACCGCCTCGCGGCCGTCGATCAGGCGGTGGTCGTAGGACAGGGCGATATACATCATCGGGCGGATGACGATCTCGCCGTTCACGACGACCGGGCGGTCCTCGATGCGGTGGAGGCCGAGGACGGCGCTCTGCGGCGGGTTGATGATCGGGGTCGACATGAGGCTGCCGAACACGCCGCCGTTGGAGATGGTGAAGGTGCCGCCCTTCATGTCGTCCATCGTCAGCGTGCCTTCCTTGGCGCGCTTGCCGAAGTCGGCGATGTCCTTCTCGATGCGGGCGAAACCCTTGTCCTGCGCGTCGCGGATGACGGGGACCACGAGGCCATTGGGAGCCGAGACGGCGACCGAGATGTCGACATAGTCGTGATAGACGATCTCGTCGCCCTCGATATAGGCGTTGACCGCGGGCACGTCCTTCAGCGCGAGGCAGGCGGCCTTGGCGAAGAAGCCCATGAAGCCGAGCCGGATATCGTGCTTCTTGGCGAACAGGTCCTTGTACTTGTTGCGCGCCTCGATCACCGCCGACATGTCGACATCGTTGAAGGTGGTCAGCAGCGCGGCATTGTCCTGCGCGCCCTTGAGCCGCTTGGCGATCGTCTGGCGCATGCGCGTCATCTTGACGCGTTCCTCGCGGCGTTCACCGCCGGTGGAGGCGGGCGCCGAGGAAGCGGCAGGCGCGGACGCGCCGCCGCCCGACTTCTTCGCTTCGGCTGCGGCGATCACGTCTTCCTTGGTCAGGCGACCGTCCTTGCCGGTGCCCTTGATGGTCGAAGGATCGACCCCGTGTTCGAGCACGGCGCGGCGCACGGCGGGTGACAGCGTCTGCGAGGCGTCCGAACCACTCGCTTCCTTCGCCTGCGCGGGGGCGGCCTTCTCGACACCCGCGTCGGGTGCAGCAGCCTTGGGCGCGTCGCCGCCCGAGGACTTGGCCGGAGCGGCGCCTTCCTCGATCACCGCGATGACCGCGTCGACCTCGACCGTGTCGCCTACGCCGACCTTGAATTCCTTGATCACGCCCGCGACGGGCGAGGGGGCCTCGACCGCGACCTTGTCGGTCTCGAGGCTGATGATCGGCTCGTCGACGGCGACGGCATCGCCGACATTCTTGAGCAATTCGCCGACGGTCGCCTCGGTGACCGATTCACCCAGCGTGGGAACCTTGACTTCGGTGGTCATAACTTCGTTTTCCCGGATTACTTGCAGTCACTGCGGACGTTCGGCGCGTGGCCGTTCAGTCCGAGCGCGATGTTGACGAGGGCTTCCTGCTGCACCTGGTGGCGGCTGGCATAGCCGGTGGCGGGCGAGGCGGCGACTTCGCGGCCGGCATAGCAGGGGCGCATGCCGCTCTTGCCCGCAGCCTCGGCGGCTTCCTCGATCGCGCGATCGACGAAGAACCAGGCGCCGTTGTTCTTGGGCTCTTCCTGGCACCAGACGATCTGCTCGAGCTTGGTCATCCGCTTCAGACGTGCGGCGAGCGGCTCGCCGGGGAAGGGATAGAGCTGTTCGATGCGAACCACCGAAACATCCTCGAGTTCCGCTTCGTCGCGGCGCTGCATCAGGTCGTAGGCGACCTTGCCGCTGCACAGCACGAGGCGCTTCACCTTCTCGTCGGCGATTTCCTTCATGTCGGACTTGATCCGCATGAAGTGATGGTCGCCCATGAACTCCTTCGCTTCCGACTTCGCCAGCGGATGCCGCAACAGGCTCTTGGGAGTCATGATGACCAGCGGCTTGCGGAAGCTGCGCAGCATCTGGCGGCGCAACACGTGGAAGTAGTTCGCCGGCGTGGTGATGTTGCACACGCACATATTGTCGTTGGCGCACAGCTGCAGGAAGCGCTCGAGACGCGCCGAGCTGTGCTCGGGCCCCTGGCCCTCGAAGCCGTGCGGCAGCAGCAGGACCAGTCCGTTCGCGCGCAGCCACTTGACCTCGCCCGCGGCGATGAACTGGTCGATCATGATCTGCGCGCCGTTGGCGAAGTCGCCGAACTGTGCTTCCCACAGAACCAGTGTCTTCGGGTCCGCCATGGCGAAACCGTATTCGAAGCCGAGCACGCCGTATTCGGACAGCGGGCTGTCGTAGACCTCGAACTTGCCGTGCGGCAGCGTGGTCAGCGGGATGTATTTGTGCTCGTCCTTCTGGTCGACCCAGACGGCGTGGCGCTGGCTGAAGGTGCCCCGGCCCGAATCCTGGCCCGACAGGCGCACGCCGAAGCCTTCGGTGACGAGGCTGCCGAAGGCGAGCGCCTCGGCGGTGGCCCAGTCGAAGCCTTCGCCGCTGTCGAACATGTCGTTCTTGGCCTTGAGCACGCGGCCCAGCGTCTTGTGGATCGTCAGATCGTCGGGGACGGCGGTGAGCGTGCGGCCGAGGCTGTCGAACAGCTTCTTCTCGATCGCGGTCTCGACATTGCGGCGCGCGGTCTCGGGATCGGCGGGCTTGTTCATGCCCGACCAGCGTCCGCCGAACCAGTCGGCCTGGTCGGGCTTGTAGTCCTTCGCCTCCGCGAATTCCTTTTCGAGCAGGTCGGTGAATTCGGCGCACAGCCCGTCGGCATAGCCGGCCTCGATCACGCCTTCTTCCTGGAGGCGCGCCGAGTAGATCTCGCTCACCTTCGGGTGTTTGCGGATCTCGTCATACATCAGCGGCTGGGTGAACTTGGGTTCGTCGCCCTCGTTGTGGCCGAAGCGGCGATAGCACCACATGTCGATCACGATGTCGCGGCCGAAGGTCTGGCGGTATTCGACCGCCAGCTTGCAGGCGAAGGTCACCGCTTCGGGATCGTCGCCGTTGACGTGGAGGATCGGTGCCTGGACGCCCTTCGCGACGTCGCTCGGGTAAGGCGAAGACCGCGCGAATTGCGGGCTGGTGGTGAAGCCGATCTGGTTGTTGATGACGAAGTGCAGGCAGCCGCCGGTGTTGTAGCCGCGGACGCCCGAGAAGCCGAGGCATTCCCAGACGATACCCTGGCCGGCGAAGGCGGCGTCGCCGTGCAGCAGGACCGGAAGGACCTGCTCGTGCTGCTTGAGATCGTCGCGGATCGCCTGCTGCGCGCGGGTCTTGCCGAGCACGACCGGATTGACCGCCTCGAGGTGGCTCGGGTTGGGGACCAGCGACATGTGCACGTTGATGCCGTCGAATTCGCGGTCGGTGCTGGTGCCGAGGTGGTATTTCACGTCGCCAGAACCGCCGACATCGTCGGGGTTGGCGCTGCCGCCCGAGAATTCGTGGAAGATGACCTTGTAAGGCTTGCCCATGACGTTGGCGAGCACGTTCAGGCGCCCGCGGTGGGCCATGCCGTAGATGATTTCGCGCACGCCCAGCTGGCCGCCGTACTTGATCACCGCCTCGAGTGCGGGGATCATCGATTCACCGCCGTCGAGGCCGAAGCGCTTGGTGCCGACGTATTTCTTGCCGAGGAAGGCCTCGTATTGCTCGCCGCGGATCACGGCGGCGAGGATCGCCTTCTTGCCTTCGTCGGTGAACTGGATCGTCTCTTCGGGTGTCTCGAACTTGTCTTGCAGGAACCGGCGTTCCTCGGTGTCCGAGATGTGCATGTATTCGAGGCCGACATTGCCGCAATAGGTGGCGCGCAGCGCGTCGAACAACTCACCGACGGTGATCCATTCGAAGCCGAACACGCCGCCGACATAGACTTCCTTGGCCTCCTGGCCGGCGAAGCCGTGCCATTCGAGCGTCAGGTCCTCGGGCACCTCGCGGTGCGACAGGTGCAGCGGGTCGAGATTGGCCGCGAGGTGGCCGCGCACGCGATAGAGCCGCACGAGCAGCATGGCGCGGATCGAATCGTCCGCCGCCTGCTCGATCGCCTTGGGATCGGTCGCCTTGCCCGCCTTCTCCGCCGCCTGGGCGACGGCGATGCGCATCTGCGTCGGATCGAGCGCGGCGGTCAGGTCGGCGCCGCTGTCGACCACTTCGGCCAGCCAGCGCGGGTTGCCCCAGCTCGGGCCCTGCTGCGGACCGTCCTGGTCGCCCAGTTCGGGGATGAAATCGTGGCTTTCGTTGCCCATCCGGGGTCACCTTACTCGCGCCGACTCGTTGTCGGCTCCTAATGGCAATGCCTCAGCGGCGCGGACGGTCCCGGGGAGGAGGGCGGTCCGCGCCGTATGTCAGGCGAGTTCCTTGAGCAGCGCGTCGAGCGTGGTGCCGAGTTCGCTCGGCGAGGGGCTGACGCGGATGCCCGCGGCTTCCATCGCCGCGATCTTGTCCTCGGCGCCGCCCTGGCCGCCCGAGACGATCGCGCCGGCATGGCCCATGCGGCGGCCCGGAGGCGCCGTGCGGCCCGCGATGAAGCCGACCATCGGCTTCGAACGGCCCTTGGCGGCTTCCTGCTTGATGAATTCGGCGGCTTCTTCCTCGGCGCTGCCGCCGATCTCGCCGATCATGATGATGCTCTTGGTTTCCTCGTCGTCGAGGAAGAGGTCGAGCACGTCGATGAAATTGGTGCCGTTGACCGGGTCGCCGCCGATGCCGACCGCGGTGGTCTGGCCGAGGCCGACCATGGTGGTCTGGTGGACGGCTTCATAGGTCAGCGTGCCCGAGCGGCTGACGACGCCGACGCTGCCCTTCTTGAAGATGCTGCCGGGCATGATGCCGATCTTGCATTCGCCGGGGGTGAGGACGCCGGGGCAGTTCGGGCCGATCAGGCGCGACTTCGAACCCTGCAGCGCGCGCTTGACGCGGACCATGTCGAGCACCGGAATGCCCTCGGTGATCGCCACGATCAGCTCGACCTCGGCGTCGATCGCCTCGAGGATCGAATCCGCGGCGAACGGCGGCGGCACGTAGATGCACGAAGCGGTCGCGCCGGTTTCGGCCTTGGCTTCGGCGACGGTGTTGAACACCGGCAGGTCGATATGGGTGGTGCCGCCCTTGCCGGGAGTCACGCCCGCAACCATCTGCGTGCCATAGGCGAGCGCCTGCTGCGTGTGGAAGGTGCCGGTATCGCCGGTCATCCCCTGGGTGATGACCTTGGTGTTCTTGTCGACGAGAATGCTCATTGAGTCTCTACTCCTGTTCGGTGGGATTCGCCGTTCAGGCGAGCGAGCTGTCGAGGCCCTTGCAGGCTTCGAGAAGTTCCTCGACCGCGTCGGTCGAGACCTTGAGGTTCTTGGCTTCTTCGTCCGAGAGTTCGATCTCGATCACTTCCTCGGTGCCGCCCGCGCCGATCACGGTCGGGACGCCGACATAGAGGCCGTCGAGGCCGTATTTGCCCTCGACATAGCTGGCGCAGGGCAGGATGCGCTTCTGGTCGCCGAGATAGGCTTCGGCCATGGCGATCGCGCTGGTGGCGGGCGCGTAATAGGCCGAGCCGTTGCCGAGCAGCTGGACGATTTCGCCGCCGCCCGCGCGGGTGCGCTTGACGATCTCGTCGATGCGGTCGGGCGAAACGCCCTTGATCTTGGCGTAGTCGTTGACCGGGATGCCGTTGATCGTGGTGTAGCTGGTGACGGGGACCATGGTGTCGCCGTGGCCGCCGAGGACGAAGGCGTTGACGTCCTTCACCGAGCAGCCGAATTCCCAGGCGAGGAAGGTGGCGAAGCGCGCGCTGTCGAGCACGCCGGCCATGCCGACCACCTTGTTGTGCGGCAGGCCGCTGAATTCGCGCAGCGCCCAGACCATCGCATCGAGCGGGTTGGTGATGCAGATCACGAAAGCGTCGGGGCAGTTGTTCTTGATGCCTTCGCCGACCGCCTTCATCACCTTGAGGTTGATGCCGAGCAAATCGTCGCGGCTCATGCCCGGCTTACGGGGGACACCGGCCGTAACGATCACCACGTCGGCACCGGCGATGTCGGCATAATCGTTGGTCCCCTTGATCGAGGCGTCGAAGCCTTCGATCGGGCCGCACTGGCTGAGATCGAGCGCCTTGCCCTGCGGCATGCCCTCGGCGATGTCGAACAGGACGATGTCGCCCATTTCCTTCTTCGCCGCGAGGTGCGCGAGCGTGCCGCCGATCATGCCGGCGCCGATAAGGGCGATCTTCTTGCGTGCCATGGGGGTAGGGTCCTTGTTCCTGCCGTGCGGGACAGTGATGATACCCGGACCGATGATGGGCCATGCATCAGGTGTCCCGCAAAGGAGGCACGGCGCCCGGTCGATTGCGAGAGGGGCACTAGGACGGTGCAGGGGTGAATGCAACCGCCAATGATCGGCGGCGCAAAACTATCTTTGCAAATGGTTCGCAATTTCAATAATGGCGTTTTACATGGCTGTCCAGTGCCCTCGGTACCGCGCGAACGGGTTGTGGGCGGCAGCTCGGCGCCGGGGCTCTAGTGGGCCAGCAGATCCTCGATGGCAAGCGAGCGTTCGAGCCGTTCGGCGAGGCGCCGGTCGAGCGTGCGGCAGATGTCGAGCCACCAGCGATAGGCATCGCCTTCGCCCGCGAAATGGGCCTTCTCGGCCTGGTGGCGGGCAATTCCCGCCGCCGCCATGCCGTGCGAGGCGAATTGCCTCAGCGCGGCGCGCATCGCGGGATCGATCCGCGAAGTCGGCGAGACCAGCGGCGCATCGCCATTGTCGTTTGCGGGGCGACCGGGGGATTTTCGCGCCAGGGCACGGGCGATCGGGGAAGTGGCGGGGGTGCGGGCGGCGGCAAAACGGAGGGGCATGCCTGGATTCCTATGGAAACGACCGGGGTACCGGCGCTTCTAGCGGGGCCGCGCTAAGCTTCGGTGTTGTGACATGGTTGTGGAGCCGTAAAGGATAATTTCCGAGGCTGCGCGCCTACTGCTTGCCCGGCTGGCTGATCCACTTGCCCGAATTGGCATATTCCTCGCGGATACGGCCCGATTGCGGCAGCTTGCCGTTCGCTGGCGCCGCCGCAGCAGCGCCGACCGGCGGATCGCCTGAGGGGCCGAGGCCGATCGCATCGTTCGAAGGGGGGGCGGGGGCCACGGGTCCGGGCACGTCGGCTTCGGCGCGGCGCACGCTCGGCGCGGCAAGCGGTTCGCTGCCGGCATAGGCGTCGCTGAAGGCACCCGCAGTGCCGGCGCCACCCTTCCAGCGATAGAAGCGGTGCGCGCCGATCGCGCCGATATAGTCGAGGCTCGCCGCCCAATAGGGATTGACGTAATTGGTGTGGTAATGCGTCGCCAGGCCGATCGGCTTGTAGACTTCGCCCGCCAGTGCCGCGAGCGCGACCGATTGCGCCACCGCCCAGCCGCGCCGCGAGGGCTTGCGCGCCATCGAGCCGTCGCAGGTGAAGCTGAACTGGCAGCCGGTCTTGCGCTCGGAACCCTGGAACACCACCCCGCAGACGCTCGCCGGATAGGCGGGATGCGCGACGCGGTTGAGCACCACCTGCGCCACCGCCTGCTGGCCCGAATAGCTCTCGCTCGCCGCTTCGTAATAGACCGCCATCGACAGGCATTGCAGCGCGCGCGCCTTGTCGAGCCCGCTGCCCGCCTGGCGGAAGGCCTGCGCCGCCGCGCCCGCACCGTGGCTCTCGGCGAACTCGACCGTCTCCAGCGTTCCTTCACTCTCGCGCAGGTCGGCAAGGTCCATCGTCAGTCGCGGAGCATCGTCGAGATAATAGAAGGCCGAGCCCGGGAAGCTCTCGCCCGCGGTCTCGAACGGCATGGGCGCCAGCGCGACGCGCTCGTCCCCGAGCCCCAGCGACCGCCCGAATTCGCCCCATTCGCCCTGCGCGGCGACCGTCGGAAGCGCGACCGCGCCGGCCAGCAGCGCGCCGCGCGCGAACAGCTGGCGCCGGTCGCGCTGGCGCGCCTGGCGGCGCTGGACGCGCGGCGAGGAAGCGTCCGCTGTGCGCGGCGCCATCCCCTTCTTCGCTTGCGTCCTGGCCAAATCGCTTCCTCGCATTGCTTCCCGAACATAGGCGTTTGCGCGCCATTCCGGTAGGCGCGCGCGCACGCCATCCCGATGCGGGACGGCGCCTGCGCCGATCCCTAGCATCGCAGAGCTTAACGAAGAGCGTCTTGTGCGATGTGAAATCGGACGGTAGGTGGCACCGCGTGTCACGGGTTGGCCTGTTCGCGCAGGCCCGAAGAAGGGAAGAGGGTGGAGACCTGTCTCCGTAGGCCCTCGCTGCCCCCGCAACTGTGACCGGGGAGCGATCCCGCCACAGGCCACTGGGCACAAGCCCGGGAAGGCGGCGGGAGAGCGTCGATCCGGGAGCCAGGAGACCTGCCCATGACCGTCGTTCGGCCGCGGGCGGGGTGTACCGATGGCAAACGTGGAAAGGCGCAATTCCGCCCTTTCCCGTCATGGACGGCACTTCGTCTATGATGGGAGGTTTTGTGCGTAAATATCTGTTTCTTGCTTCGGTTTCGCTGTTTTCCTCGACTGCCTTCGCTCAATCGGTGGAGGATGAGGATGGCGCAATCGTCCTTGCCGATGCCACGCAGCCGACGATTACCGTCACCGCCAATGGCCTGAGCACGAATGTCGAGAACACTGGGCAGGCGGTCATTGTGGTGGATCGCGCCGAAATCGAGGCCGTCCAGGGCGGCGATGCAACGCGCGTGCTGCAACGTACGCCTGGGCTTTCGCTCAGCCGTAGCGGCGGGGTCGGCGGCTTCACCGCGGTCAATATCCGCGGGGCCAATGCCGAACAGCTGCTCGTGCTGGTCGACGGCGTGCGCGTGGCCGACCCGGCCGCGCCCGGCGGCGGGTTCGATTTCGGCAACCTCCTCCTCGGCACGGCGGGCAAGCTCGACATATTGCGCGGGTCGAACAGCACGATCTGGGGTTCCGACGCAATCGGCGGGGTGATCGACATCTCGACCCGCGGCGAGACCGGTGCCAGCGGCAATATCGAATATGGCGCGCGCGACACGCTCTTCGCCAGCGCGGCGGGCGGGCTCAGCGGCGAAGGTTATTACGCCGGCCTCACTGGCTCGTGGTACCGCACCGATGGCTTCTCGACCGCGGCTTCGGGAACCGAGCCCGACGGGTTCGAGCAGCTCGCGCTCGGCGGCCAGCTGTTCGTCGACGTCACCAGCAATCTCGAAGTCTTCGCCCATGCCAACTGGAGCGAGGGCGATCTCGATCTCGACGGCTTCCCGCCGCCGACCTACGCCTTCGCCGACACGCTCGAGACGCAGGAGACGCGCCGCCACTGGGGCGATCTCGGCTTCGCCTGGTACGGCAACGACCTGACGCTGCGCGGCTCCTACAGCCTCTCCGACACCGAGCGCGACAATCGCGACGCAACCGGCGCGACCACCTTCGCTTCCGACGGCCATTCCGAGCGCGTGGCGCTGCGCGGCGAATATCGCGCCATCGGCCCGGTCACCGTGGCCTTCGGCGCGGAGCAGGAATGGACCGACTATGCGGCGAGCTTCAGCCCCGCGGGCGAGGCCGACATCTTCGGCGCCTATGTCCAGCTCGGCTTCGCCATGGGCCGCGTCGCCGCGCATGTCGGTTCGCGGGTGGACGACCATTCGCTGTTCGGCAGCAATGCCAGCTATGGCGCCGACCTGTCCTATGGTTTCGGCACCGACTGGCGGCTGCGGGCGAGCCTTGGCGAAGGTTTCAAGGCCCCCACGCTGTTCCAGCTGTTGTCGGATTACGGCAACCCGCTGCTCCAGCCCGAGGAAAGCACCAGCTTCGACCTCGGTATCGAGAAGGGGACACGCGGGCGCGGGACGCATCTGGCGCTCACTGCCTTCCGTCGTGACAGCGAGGATTTGATCGGCTTCGTCTCCTGCTTCGGGGTGAGCGGCGGGATCTGCACCGACCGCCCCTTCGGCACCTACGACAACACCGCGCGTGCGCGGGCGCAGGGGATCGAGGCAGAAGCGGGGTTCGACCTCGCGCCGGGCCTGCGCCTCTCGGGCGTCTACAGCTTCGTCGATACCGAGGACCGTACCACCGGCCTCGACCTCGCGCGCCGGCCGCGCCACACGGCCACGCTCTTCGCCGACTACGAGGCGCCCTTCGGGCTCAAGCTCGGCACCGACCTGCGGCTGGTCGGCGCGAGCTTCGACGATGCCGGCAATGCGGTGCGGCTCGATGGATACGAGGTCTTCGACCTGCGCGCCGCCATGCCGCTGTCCGACGCGGTCGAGATCTACGGCCGGATCGAGAACGTCTTCGATGCCGACTACCAGAGCGTCGCGGGATACAATTCCCCCGGTCGCGGCGCCTTCGTCGGGGTGAGGGCGCGGATGTGAGGCGCCTCCTGCCCGCGCTGGTACTCCTGCTTGCGGGATGCGCGGGCGCGGAGCCGACGCGGGTCGCGGAAAGTGAGCGGCCCACCATCGTCAGCCTCAATCCCTGCACCGACGCGGTGCTCGCCGAGGTCACCGTGCCCGGTCAGCTGCTGGCGATCTCGCACTACAGCAAGGATCCGCGCTCGAGCTCGATGGATGCACGCACGGCCGCGCGCTTCGCCGCGACCGGCGGCACCGTCGAGGAAGTGCTCGCGCTCGATCCCGATTTGGTGGTGGCGGGGAGCTTCCTTGCCCCCGCCACGCGCGCCGCGCTCGAGGATTTCGGGGTCGAGGTGGCGACCTTCGACATTGCGCGCGACGTTGCCTCGAGCGAGGCGCAGGTGCGCGACCTCGCCGCGCTGGCGGGCGACCCGGAGGCGGGCGAGGCGCTGGTGGCGCAGATCGAGCATGCCCTGAGCGAGGCGGCACCCGCGACAGGCGAACCGGTCGAAATCCTCCTGTGGCAGCCGGGGGGGATCGTCGCGGGCGAGCAGGAGCTGGTCAGCGACCTGTTACGCCGGACCGGCTTCGCCAATGTCGCGCCCAGGCGCGGCCTTGGCCAGGCTGACTACGTCGCGCTCGAAGATGTGGTCGCCACGCCGCCGCGCGTGCTGCTGGTCGCGGGCGGCGAGGTGGGGCAGCGTCACCCGGTGCTCGACCGCCTGCCGCAGATGCGCCGCGAGGCCTTCGACACCAGCCTGCTCTATTGCGGCGGTCCGACGATCATCCGCGCCGCCGAACGGCTGGCCGAAATCCGCGAGAATGCTTCGTGACGCGCGCAACGCTCATCTTCGCCGCGTTGCTGGCCCTCGCGCTGCCGCTCTCACTTCTGGCAGGACGCGTCTGGCTCGATCCCGCGACCACCCCCAATGCCGCGCTGATCCTCGCCGACCTGCGCCTGCCGCGCGCGCTGCTCGCGGTGGTGGTCGGCGCCGGGCTGGGGGCGAGCGGCGCGGCGATGCAGGGCTATCTGCGCAATCCGCTCGCCGATCCGGGACTGTTCGGCATTGCGCCCGGCGCCGCGCTCGGCGCAGTCGCGGCGCTGTGGTTCGGCTATGCCGCCGCGCCCTTCCTCCTGCCGCTGTTCGCGCTCGTCGGCGCGGGCGGGGCGATGGCGCTGCTCGCCGCGATTGCCGGGCGCACCGGCGGGATCGCGCTGTTCACGCTCGCCGGGCTGATGGTGGCCAGCCTCGCCGGCGCGCTGACAGCGCTGGCGATCAGCCTCGCGCCCAACGCCTTCGCGATGAGCGAGATCGTGATGTGGCTCAACGGCGCGCTGACCGACCGCAGCTGGCGCGAGGTCTGGCTCGCCGCGCCGCTCGTGGCGCTCGGCGTCGTCCTGCTCTGGCGCAGCGGGCGCGCGCTCGACGCGCTGACATTGGGCGAGCCGGTGGCGCGCTCGCTCGGTGTCGATACGCGGCGCCTGCTGTGGCTGCTCATCGCCGGTATCGGGCTGACCGTCGGCGCGAGCGTGGCGGTGGCGGGGATCATCGGCTTCGTCGGGCTGATCGTGCCGCATCTCGTCCGCCCGCTGACCGATCGCCGCCCGTCGCAACTGATCGTGCCCAGCGCGCTTGCCGGGGCACTGCTCGTCCTCGTCGCCGACAGCGTGGTGCGGATCCTGCCGCTCGTCACCGAACTGCGGTTGGGCATCGCCTTGAGCCTGCTCGGCGCACCCTTCTTCCTGTGGCTGCTGCTGCGCCTGCGCCGGGGGCTCGCATGAGGCTGGTGGCGCACGATCTGTCGATCGCGGAGCGGCTGTCCGGCGTTTCGCTCACGCTCGAACCCGGTTCGATCACGGCCATCTGCGGCCCCAACGGCGCGGGCAAGTCGACCCTGCTCGAAGCGTTCGCGGGGCTCCTGCCGCCCGATGCCGGCAGCGTGGCGCTCGGCGACCGTGACCTGCATTCGACGCCTGCAAAGGAGCGCGCACGGCTTCTCGGATACCTCCCGCAAGCGCATGAAATCGCGTGGGATGTTCCGGTGCGCAGCCTGGTCGAGCTGGGCCGCCTGCCGCATGGCGACCGACGCGCCGAACCTGTCGACACCGCGCTCGCCGCGCTCGACATCGCAGATCTCGCCGATCGCCGGGCACAATCGCTCTCGGGCGGCGAGACCGCGCGCGTGCTGCTGGCGCGCGTGCTGGCGGGCGAGCCGCGCTGGATCCTCGCCGACGAGCCGCTGGCGGCGCTCGACATCGCGCACCAGCTCGCACTGCTGCGGCATCTGCGCAGCGCGGCCGACGCAGGTGCGGGCGTGGTCCTCGTGCTCCACGACCTCGCGCATGCGATGAACAATGCCGACCGCGTGGTCGTGCTCGACGAGGGGCGGATCGCCGCCGACGGCGCATGCGACAACGCGCTCGACCAGCAAGTGATCGAGCGCGTCTGGAAAGTGCCGGTGCGGTGGATCGGCGAACCGGGCCACCGCGCCCTGGTTACCGGCTGATCATTCGGTTACGTCGGTAGCCGCATCGCCGACTTCGGCCGGGCCGTCGTCGGAGACCTCGCTATCGGCAGCCGCATCGCCTCCGGTAAGGCCGCGTGCTTCGAGCATCGGGGTCACGTCGGGTTCGCGGCCCGCGAAATTGCGGAACATCTCGAAGTAATCCATCGTGCCGCCGGTGCTCAGCACCGTTTCGCGGAAATGGTCGCCGTTGGCGCGCGTCAGCCCGCCGTTGTCGAGGAACCACTTGCGGCTGTCGCGGTCGAGCATTTCGGTCCACAGATAGCTGTAATAGCCCGCCGAATAGCCGGTAGGGCCGCTGAAGATGTGGTTGAAATAGGTCGTGCGATAGCGCGGCGGGACGAGGTCGATCTCGAGCCCGAGCTCTTCGAGCGACTTGCGTTCGAAGGCATCGACCTTCTCCGGCGTGTCGATCGCCGCAGCCTCGTCTTTCGACAGGGCCGCCCACTTCATGTCGAGCAGCGCGGCTTCGACTACCTCGCCGAAGTCGTAGCCCTGGTTGAACTTCGAGGCGGCGTCGATCTTGTCGATCATCTCGGTCGGGATCGGGGCGCCGGTCTTGTAGTGCTTGGCGTAATTGGCCAGCACCTCGGGATAGGTCGCCCAGATCTCGTTCACTTGGCTCGGATATTCGACGAAGTCGCGCGCCACGGCCGTGCCCGAGAGGCTCTCGTAACGCTGGTTGGCGAAGAAGCCGTGCAGCGCGTGGCCGAACTCGTGGAACATGGTGTTGACGTTGTCGAAGCTGACCAGCTGCGTCTCGCCCGCGGGCGCCTTGGGGATGTTGAGCACATTGTAGATCACCGGCTTGGTGCCCCACATGTGGCTCTGGTCGACGAAATTGCTCATCCACGCCCCGCCGCGCTTGGACTCGCGCTGGAAGGGATCGAAGTAGAACAGGCCGAGCTCGCTGCCGTCACGGTCGTAGACGGTGTAGGTCCACACGTCGGGGTGGTAGACCGGCAGGTCGGTGCGACGCTTGAAGTTGAGCCCGTAGAGCTTGTTCGCGGCATAGAACACGCCGTCTTCCAGCACCTTGTCGAGCTGGAAGTACTCGGCCACCGCATCCTCGTCGAGGTCGTAGCGCTCTGCCTTGACCTTGTTGGCATAGCGGTACCAGTCCCACGGCTGGACTTCGTAATTGCCGCCGTCGGCCGCGATTGCCGCATTGAGCATCTCCGCCTCGCGCCGCTGCGTCGCGGCGAGGGCGGGGACCATGCGCTCCATGAAGCCCAGCGCGGTGGCGGGCTTTTCGGCCATCCGGTCCCACATGGCGTAGCTCGCCCAGTCGGACTCACCGAACAGCGCGGCCTTCTCGGCGCGCAGCGCGGCGATCTTCGCCACCAGTTCGCGCGTGTCGATGTCGGTGGTGCCGTCGGCGCGGTGATAGCTTGCCTGGAACAGCTTCTCGCGCGCGGCGCGATTGCTCATGCTCGGCAGCAGGGGCTGCTGCGTGGTGTTCTGCAGCGCGACGGCATATTTGCCTTCGAAGCCTTTCTCGGTGGCGAGATCGGCGGCTGCCTTGATGTCGGAATCGGACAGGCCCGCGAGCTCTTCGCGGGTGTCGAAGATCACCGGCTGGTCGGCCATCGCATCGCGTGCGGCCTGGCCGAACTCGGTGGTGATTTCGGACAGCTCGGTGTTGATTTCCTTCACCCGCTCGCGCTCGGCCGCGGTCAGCAAGGCGCCGGCATGGACCATGCCTTCATAGGTGTCTTCGAGCAGCTTGGCGTCTTCGCGGGTCATCGTCATCGCGGCGCGCTGGTCATAGACCGCCTTCACCCGCGCGAAGAGCTCGGGATTGAGGGCAATGGCATCGCCATGCGCAGTCAGCTTGGGGCTGACTTCGGTGTTGATGTCGTCGAGCTTGTCGGTGGTGTTCGATCCGGTCAGCGCGAAGAACACCCGCGCCACGCGGCCGAGCATGCGGCCCGACCTCTCCAGCGCGACAATGGTGTTCTCGAAGGTCGGCGCGGCGGGATTGTTGATGATCGCGTCGATCTCCGCCTTCTGGATCGCCATGCCCTTCTCGAACGCCGGGAGATAGGCGTCTTCCGAGATCTTGGTGAAATCGGGCGCGTTGAACGGCAGCACGCTGTCGTTGGCGAAATAGGCGACGTCCCAGTCGAGCGACTGGCTGTCCTGCTTGCTCTGGGCCATGGCCGGGGTTCCCGTGAATGCGACAAGCGACAGTGCGGTTGCGGCGGTGGTGGCCAAAATGCGGGCCTTCATGCTTTTCCCCTCTTACTGATGTGAGTGCGCGCGGCGGACGCCGGGCGCAGGAATGCGATAATGGATGCGCGCTTGGACCGCTTCGCACGCCCAGGCAAGGACGTGCAAGTCGCCGGTCGGCGCAAAGTTGACGTTAGTCGAACGGGACGGGGTCGCCCTGGTTCCGCTCGGCCTGGTCGCGCGCGGCCTCGAGCGCTTCGTCCAGCACCTGCCGGTTAACCGTCATCAGTCGCGGCCGGCCGCCTCCCTGATCGACCACGAGCCACAGCGCGCCGAGTTCGAAATAGCCGCCCTGATCCTTCGCCACGCTCATCCGCGAAAGGTCGAGGCGCTGGAGCAGCGCGAGCATGGAAGGATCGAAGATCTCGTCGAAGACCGCCTCCACTTCGGCGCGATCCTCGATCTCGCGGCGCTCGCCCTGTGCGTCGATATAGAGCAGCGGCAGGCCGAGCTGTTCGAGAAGCCGGGCCTTGTTGCCGCTCTTCGCAGCCTCACGCAGCGCCTGGATCGCGGCGTCGAACTGGCTCGCGCTGGTCCCGGTGGCGCAGGAAATGGCCCCGCCGTCGACGAAATCATGGTCGCGATCGAAGCGCGCGTTGCGTTCCTTCTGGTTCGACCACACCAGCAGCAGGCAATCGTCCGCCTGCGGCTCGGCGGCTTCGGGCGCTTCGGTCGGGCGTTCGGCGGGGGTTTCATCCGTGGGCGCGCAACCGGCGATGAGGGCGGCGGAACAGGCGGCAAGGACGAAGGAGGTGCGGGTCATGGTGCGGGTTCGAGCGGATAGCGCAGGACAGGCTCGTAAAGCGAGCCTCCTGGATGCAACGTGCTTTCGTAGAGGATATAGGAATCGACCGGCCACGGACCCAACCGCAGTGCTGCGGTGCGGGCGAGAAACGGGGCGAGCGGTCCGGTTGCGCGGTTGAGCCGCGCCAGCGTGACATGCGCGTGGTACTTGCGCGGCTCGGGTTCGAGCCCGGCGGTGATGCACAGCCTCTCGATGCGCTGCTGCAACCGGGCGAGCGCAGGGGAGGGCGCAATACCCGCCCAGAGCGTATGCGCATGCCCCTTGCGCTCGAAGATGCCGGTTCCCTCGATCGCCAGTTCGAAGCCCGGCGTGGCAGCGGCGCGCAGCCGTTCGGCCAGGTCGTCGGCGATGTGGGTGTCGACCTCGCCGATATAGCGCAGCGTCAGGTGCAGCTGCTCCTCGTCCTGCCAGCGGGCATGGTCGACGCCCTCCATCAGGTCGATCAGCGCATCGCGGATCGGGGTGGGCGGGCGGATTCCGACGAAAAGGCGGTGGGACATGGTCGGGTGGCGCCGTTTCGGTCGGCGCATGGCTAGAGGATCAGGCGGCCTCGCGGCAAATCCGGTCGCGGCCGTCGCGTTTCGCCTGATAGAGCGCATGGTCGGCGCGGTGCAAGGCATCGCAGACCTGTTCGCCGCGATAGATCGGCGAAATGCCGATCGAGGCGGTGCCCAGCTTGGGCGGCAGGCCGATACTGACCGCAACGCCGCTCATCGCCAGATGCAGCTGCGCGGCGATGCGGTCCGCCTCGTCATCGTCCGAGACCGCGAGGAAGACGGCGAATTCCTCGCCTCCCAGACGCGCGGCGAAATGGCCATCGCCCGGTGACCTGGCGACGAAGTCCCCCAGCACCTGCGCCACCTCTATCAGCACGCGGTCGCCCGTCTCATGGCCGAACCGATCGTTGACCTGCTTGAAATTGTCGAGGTCGATCAGGAGCATGTGATGCTTGTCGCCCGGGGCATCGAGGTGGATCTGGCGATCGAACAGCGCGCGGCGGTTGAACAGCCCGGTCAGCGGGTCGTGGTCGGCGAAGAATTCTGCGCGCGCCAGCGCCTCCTCCAGCTCCTCGGACAGGCGCTGGTTCTCGACCAGCGTATCGGCTGCGTCGAGCCGCTGGTGCGCGCTGCCGATGCTGAAGGTGCCGACACCCGTGGCGATGAAGGCCAGCCCGCCGAACAGCCAGACCGCCGTGTTCCACGGGGTCAGGGCGGCCGCGCCGAGGAAGGTCACCACGAACCCGGCTGCGAAGGGCAGGGCGATGCGCTTGATCGCCGAGGTGTTCGCCAGAACGAGCGAAACGCCGATGAAGACACCCGCCGTGACGATATAGGAGGCCGGGTGAAGATGGGGTCGGAGGAACACCGGAATGATCAGCCCGGCCCAGCTGGCCCCGCCGAAGGCCGCGAGGACGGCGGCGGAGCGCAACGAAACGCGTATGTCGGTGCCTGCGCGGAGGCGTCTGCGGATATGCTGGTAGAGGATGGCGTTGCACAGGATCGCCGCGAGACGCAGCACCAGCGGGAACAGGAAGTCGCGCGCGTTGGGCAGCCACTGGGCGGCGCCGACGATCAGCGCCGTCCCGATCACATTGGCGAGAAAGGTGCGGCCTTCAAGGTCGGCGACCGAGTGCACGAGCACGCGCAGGCGCTCCCGGCGCCACTGCTCGTCCCGCTCGCTGGTCTTCCCGGCCACGTCGCTCATTTTCCTCGCTGACATGAGCGAGTGTTAGCCGGTTAATGTAAAAACAGTGTAACTTCGAACGATCAGGCGGAATTGTCGGGGGATTTTCCCGCTTCGCGCGGATCGCCATAGGCAGAATTGGTGAAGATGCGTTCGCGCCGGTCGCTGCGATGCATCAGGCCGCGGGCGAACCGGCCGCCGGCATGGGTATAGTCGAGCTCGGCGGCGATCGCCTCGTAGTCGCCTTCCGCGATCGCCGCGTTGAGACGCGGGCTCTCGCTCTCGGCAACATTGCCGAAGCCGACATTGTAGACGAGATCGAGCAGGGCATCGAACTCGTGCTGGTGCAGCGGCAGGTCGCCGACCAGGCGACGGACGCCGCGCTCGGCCTCGGTGAGGTCGGAGGCGAGGAACTCGCGCATCTGCCGCTCGCTCACGCGGTCGCCGACCTCCAGCCCGTCCTCGGGCCGGACCAGATGGCCCACCCCCACGGTCTTGTATCCGGCGACGTCGCGATAGACTGTGTAGCGCACGCCTTCCTCTTCGAGCAGCGTCCGCTTGAAGGAGTCGCTCGCCTTGAGCAGCGCGGCGGGCATGCGCGCAACATCGACCTGATCGACGACCAGCTGGGCAACGCCATCGGTGCTCGGTTTGCGGGCCTTGGGCGGGCCGGTGAACGCCGTCAGGCCGAGCGCCCCGGCGCCGAGCATCAACGTCGCGCGCCTGCGGTTGGAGAGCTTGGGCCGCACGCCGAAGGCCTGCGACGCGGCCTTGCGCGCACGCCGCAACTCGCGGCGATGGCGGCGTTCGCGGCTCAGCCGGGCAAAGAAACTCTGCGGGCTTTCGCCCTTCGTCCGCTGCGGCGAGGCCGACCATTCGACATCGTCGAGGGGACGGTTGAGCTCGGCAAGGATGGACTTGAGCGTCTCGCTTGATGTGTCGGCGCGCGCCGGGGATTGGCCCGGGCGGTCGGGCTGGTCCCCCGTCCGCGCGAAGTCCGTGGCCATGGGGCGGGAACCTTTCGTCGGATCGATCGGGTTGCCAAGCCAGCGTTGCGGCGCAGGGAATACAAATCTGCACGCGCGGTGCGGGTGGCGGTTTCATGGGGAGAACGGTCGACGGGGCTGGATCGGTCCCCGGTTCGTCGCTGCCGTGCCACGCCCGGGCGGCAGCCCGCGCGGGTTAGGCGGCGCGGCGCACCCGGTTGCGACCGTGGTCCTTCGCCTCGTAGCAGGCGCCATCGGAGCGCTGCAGCGCATCGTCGAGGCCTTCGCCGAAACGCCAGCAGGTCAGGCCGATCGAGGCCGAGATGGCGATTTCGGGATGATCGGGGAAAAGCTGGCCGAGCTCGGCTATACGCCCGCGGAGCTGTTCGGCGGCTTCGATCATCTCGGCATCGTCGAAGCCGCGCGCAAAGACGAGGAATTCCTCTCCGCCGAGCCGGAAGCACTGGTGCGCGCCGTCCTCGCCGAGCGCGCGACACCAATCGCGAATGACATCGGCAGTCGCGATCAGGACGCGGTCCCCGACCGCATGGCCATAAGTGTCGTTGATCGCCTTGAAGCGGTCGAGGTCGATCGTGAGCAGGTGGCGCGAGAGCCCGCTGCCGTCGAGGCGCGTTTCCTCGAACAGCTTGCGCCGGTTGAACAGCCCGGTCAGCGGATCGCGCCAGCTGAGGAATTCTGCATGCGCCAGGGCATCGGCGAGGTCTTCGGACAATTGCCGGTTCTCGACCAGGATTTGCGCCGCACTGCGCATGTGCAGCCCGGCCGACGAACTGTAGAGACGTATGCCGAGCAGGACCAGCGTGACGACGCCGATCATCGCCAGGTCGCCGTTCGCGGGATGGAACAGGATCAGCGCGCAGGCGGTCACCCAGAAGCTCCCCAGCATGGCATCGACCGAGCGGGGGAGGGCCGCCAGCGTCACCGAGATCAGCGTGACGGCGACGACCACCACCAGCTGGATCATCCGTACCGCGCCCAGCGGGCTGTCGGCCGGCTGCGGCCACAGGAGCAGGGCCAGCGTCACCCCGGTCAGTACCATGGCGAGGATCAGGATCCGGCGCGAATTCTTCAGCGGGGTGCGCGCACGCACCCGGCGCTCGAGCATCGATGCGGCGGTGCGCGTGAACAGGAAAGAGGCAAGCCGCAGTGCCAGCAGGCCGGCCATGAAAGCAACGTCGGGCAGCATTGCCACCCCCAGCGCCATCAGCGCCATCGCGATCAGGCTCGAGGGCAGCGAACGCCGCTCGCGCTCGAGCATGGCAATAACCGCCTCGCGCTCGATCTCGGAGGAATCGACCGGGATGCGCGAAAACACGCCGACAGAATCGTCGTCAGATGGCTTGGCGATCTGCACGTGCTGGCGTCCCTAAGTCCCTCTCCTGACGGGCAAATAGCACCCGTAACGAGAAATCCTTAACGAAATCGCCTGCCATGTTCATATTTTTGCGGAATGAGCCGGGGGCGGCATCCCGAACCTACCGGTCCGATGCCGCCCCCGATCTCCTTACCAGATCCGCGCGCGATCCTCGGGCGCGATATACATCTCGTCGTCGGGCGTGATGCCGAAGGCTTCGTACCACGCATCGACATTGCGCAGCGGCGCGATCGTACGATAGCGCGCCGGGCTGTGCGGGTCGGTGGCGACCTGGTTGCGCAGGCTGTCTTCGCGCGCCTTGGCCCGCCACACCTGCGCATAGGCGAGGAAGAAGCGCTGGTCGCCGGTCAGCCCGTCGATCACCGGCGCTTCCTCGCCGTTCAGCGACTTCTTGTAGGCATCGTAGGCCACTAGAACGCCGGCGAGGTCGGCGATGTTCTCGCCCATCGTCAGGTCCGGATTGATGAAGCTGCCGGGGACGACTTCGAACTTGGCATACTGGTCGCCGAACTTCTTGGCTTCGGCATTGAAGCGTTCCGCATCGCCCGCGGTCCACCAGTCCCTGATCGCGCCGGTGGCGTCGATCTTGCGGCCCTGGTCGTCGAAGCCGTGGCTGATTTCATGGCCGATGACCACGCCGATCGCGCCATAGTTCACCGCCGGGTCGGCCCAGGGGTCGAAGAAGGGCGGCTGCAGGATGCCGGCCGGGAAGACCATCTTGTTCTCCAGCCCGCCGTTATAGGCGTTCACCGTCTGCGGGTTCATGCCCCACTTGCTGCGATCAACCGGCTTGCCGAGGTCGCTCATCTGGTAGTCGGCGTTGAACTTGGTCGCGGCGACCATGTTGCCGTAGAGGTCGTCCGGCGACATCGGCAGCTGTGAATAGTCGCGGAATTCCTTGGGGTAGCCGACCATCACGTCCATCCGCTCGAGCTTTTCGAGCGCTGCGGCCTTGGTCTCGGCGCTCATCCAGTCGTTTTCGCGGATGCGGTCGCCCATGGCGAGCTTCAGGTTGGTGACCAGCTCGTCCATGCGGGTCTTGGCGATCCTGGGGAAGTATTCGGCGACATAGGCTTCGCCGACCAGCTCGCCGAGCTGCCCGTCGATGGTGTCGACCGCGCGCTTCCAGCGGGCGCGCTGTTCGCTGGTGCCGTTCAGCGCGCTGGTGAACTCGAACCGGCTGTCGACCATCTTCTTGTTGAGATAGGGCGATGCCTGGTGGCTGATGCGGACCTTCTGCCACAGCTTCAGCGTTTCGAGGTCGGTGCTGCCGTAAAGCGCCGCAATGCCCTTAACGGCAGTGTTGTCGGTGACGATGATGCGGTCCTGCGGTGGGATGTTGTTGCCTTCGAAGAAAGCATCCCAGTCGATGCCCGGCGCATAGGCGGCCAGTTCGGCGCCCGACATCGGATTGTTGATCTTCTCGATCTGGCGCGTCAGCTCGACGTCCCAGTTGAGCTCCGCCACATAGGTTTCGAAGGTCATCACGCGGCTCGCCGCCTCGCGCGGGTTCTTCTCGCCGATGTTGCGGAAGGTACGCTCGAGATAGGCGAGGTAGGCGGCGCGCTGCGGGGCGAACTTCTCGTTGAAGTAATAGTCCTTCTCCGGCAGGCCGAGGCCCGCGGAGAACAGCCACAGCGAGTTCATCGTCGGATCGTCGGGATCGGCATAGGGGCCTGCGCCGAACAGCGAGCCGCCGAACTTGCCGTAGGTCGACCCCATGTAGCGGGCGAATTCGACCTTGTCGGCGAGCGCATCGACCTGCGCCAGTTCGCGCTTCAGCGGAGCGATACCGACCTTCTCGATCGCCTTTTCATCCATGAAGCTGCTGTAGAGCGCACCGTATTGCGTGCCCGCGGGCGCTTCGGTGATGAGGCCGTTGACCTGCTCGGTCACGTCTTCGCGCAGATTGTAGAACGATCCGACCGAGGGGCGATCGCCGGGGATTTCGGTGCGGTCGATCCAGGCGCCGCTGGCATAGCGTTCGAAGTCGTCGCCGGGCTTGGCGGCGGTGTCGCGCGCAGTCAGGTCGAGGCCGTAGTCGCCGATCTTGGCCTGGCCGGTGACGACGATGGTGTTCTCGCCATTCGAAGCGGCGGTAGTGTCTTCTCCCTGCGCGTAGGCGGGCGCGGACAGGGCAAGGCCCAGCGCCAGCGCCGAAACGGCGGCGCCACGGGCGAGTGAACGGGTGCGAAGCATGTTTGAGTCCCCTGGATTACAGTCGCGCGCCTGCTAGCGCGCTTCTTTCGCCCGGAGCAAGACTAGTCGGCGAACGGTGCAGATGCCTCTGCGAGCGGCAGGCTGTGGCGCACCATCGCCCACCGGCGGGGCCGGAATACGACGATGTACGACCGCTCGCGTCAGCGCGCGCAATATTCGTAGTGGCCGCTTTCGCACATGCGCACCGCGTGGCGCCAGGCGGCCATGCGCTTTTCATGCTCGGCCAGCTGGTTGGGATAATCGCGGGTCGCCTGCCAGCCCTTGGCTTGTTCGGCATCGCGCTTCTGGACGTAGCGCAGCTGTTCGAGATTGAGCTGGCGGATGATCGCCGCATCGCGCTCGCGCGCCTGCCTCGAACGCATCGACGGATCGTTCGGGTCGTCGGCCAGGACAGGCGTGGACAGGGCAATGGAGCCGAGTGCAATTGCACCGGCCAGCAGACGAGCATTCATGAAGTGCGACCTTCCCTCAAGTTTTCGATCCCGCCCGAGCGATAGCGCGGGGAATATGAACGAAACATTCTCCGGCTACGCAGGCTGTCGCTGCTCCGGTGCGGCCGGTCGCAGCCATTCCCGTTTGTTTCCGAGGCGTTGCAATTTGGCATCGCGGGATCGCGTTGCGCGCCTGCGGCAGTTCGCGTGTCGGCGCCCAAACCAGCAGCAGCCCGAGGGCGATCAGGATGGTCGCCGCGGGTGCTTTGGCCAGCTAGTCGATCAGCCCGGGCAAGGCCTTGATGAGGTCGATCGGCGCACCGGGCATCCCTTCGAGGCCCTCTTCCGGTCGCGCGGGCGCCGGCTTGGCGTTAGCCGCCTTCCACATCGACTAGAGCGCGATGATACCCTTCAGCGCATGTTCGAGATCCTTCAAGCAGGATAGCCGATCGCTGATACCGCGGTCGTCGACGACGAAGAAGTCATTCTCCTGATGACGCTCAGCCATCCAGACAGCGCTCCATCGCAGTACCGGATAAAGCAGCAAACGCGGGGCGAAGCGAAGATTGTTCTCGCGAGACGCAGCATGGCGGCATGCGACTTGCACAGCATTCACAAAGGTCGCGGCACTATGGTCAATTCGACAACAGCGATGGGTTCCGCCGCTCGACCTGGCGTAATCTGCGGTCGCAGGGCAGGGTAGTGAACCAGTGAAATCCTCAAATGTCGCCACATACCGCCAACCTACGCGGCGAAATTCGGGCATTCGGCCATTCGATAAATTGGCCAGCGCTACGCGACCGGTAGGCCCGGTGTAGATCGGCAGGCCGGCGAGTTTTCCGTTAAGCCTCGAACTCGTCGTATTCGCATAGGTGTTCGACAAGTCCAGTACCGCCTGCGCTCGCGCGATCTTGGATAGCCGCACCTTGAGGATACGCGCCACGGCTATTCTCTCGCGGCCGTATAAACCGCGTCAACAAATCCGAAGATTTGTCGCCCAGTCTCAGCATCCCAGCCGGGATAGCGATCAAATTCGGTTCCGCTCAGCAAGTAGCGGTTGTCCGACTTTAAGTCTGTTGCCGACGGATCGTACACCCAAAAAGAGTAGCTACCGTCGCTCGCCGTGATGTAGCCGAACACACATACGTTATGGGACAGGCCAGTCCTCCATGTGATGACGGCGGAAGCCGGATTTCCCGCATCGATGCTGTCGCGCAGCTCCTTCCGAAGTTGATCGCCGTGATAGCTCCTGCGGTAGTATCTCGCACCCAACCAGCCTGCGTTACGAAGTTGCGAAACGACCGAACCCACCTTGCGCGGCGTATCATCGAGCGAGCCTTGGACGAGCATGACGAGGTCGGCTTGCGAACGGCTGGAGCGATGCCCGAAGCTGGTACCGGGATTGACGCGGCAGAGCTCAAGGCCAACCGCGGCCCAGCACCAGTTGGAACATTGTTGGTCGTCGAAGTCGATGGCGATGGACCTGTGGGCGGTCGCCAATGGCACGGCCGAGAATTTTTCCGTCGCGAGTGCGTCATATACTAAATCGTCCATCGACATCGAGTTTACTCGTCGTCTTCGGCTTCGCGGATTTGCTTTTCGAGTTGAGCGATCTTGGCTTTGAGCGTCAGCATGTCCACCTCCGCTTCGAGTACCGCAATCTCGCTCGGCTTAGGCGAGGTAAGAGTGTCAATTTCCTGTTGGGTTTTCAGCAGATCACGCTTTCGCTGCAATTCGGTAAGCACTTCCCCGGCGAGCGCCTTCTCCGCATCTAGCTTGGCCTTTTTGTAGGCTGCCACTTCTTGCTGAACCTTGAGCACCTCCCCCGATGCCGTTGTAAGCAGGTCCAACGCTTCCTTGGCACCGCTCTTCGTTTTTTCGTACGATACCTTTGACGGTGTACCGGCCTGGTCGAACAGCACTTCAAGCGAATTGCTTTCCGCAAACTTGTTCTTGAGCGGCAGCAACTGCAATCGACCAAGTTGGATGACGCGCAATGATTTCTTCAAGACCTCCTGATGGTCCTTGCCCGTGGTGGTGACCTCGAGACGTGCGGGTACAGCTGAGCGGTAGACTATCCCATCGAACGACTTGTTGGCTTCGACGCTGCAACCTACAGAAGCGCCGTCGCCATCGCAGATCGGCTCTCCCTGCTGTTGAGGCAAAATGCTCGCTAGAAGACGAACCTCGTTCGCGAGCGAAGGAAAATCGGGTTCGCTCTCTTCGAATGCACCGGAAAAGGTCTCCTCGAGTGATTCGACGCTGGGTTGGATGGTCGTCCGGAAGCTACCGCTCTGCCCGACCATTTGCTTCGCCGAAACCGACAGCTTTCCGTTCAGGTAGGCAAGGGCCTCCTTTTGCGCTTTCAGGGTGCCATCGACCGTTTCGAGCTTGCCTTTCTCGCCCTTGAGTAGCGCTTTCAGGGCCTCGATCGCAGCCTCGTCGAGCGTGCCGGTCGCAAGCTTCACATTGATTTCGCCGATTTTCGCACCGATCAGCTTGAGCTTGTTCTCATTGTCCTTGATGGACTTCAGCACGTCGTTGCGCTGCCTGACCAGGCCTTTGGTCCTCTCGGTGCATTGCTCCATTGTGACCGATACGTCGCCTGCCGCAGCCGGACCAGCGCCCGCCGGAACGGCACCGCCAAGGCCGAATGCGATCCGGGCAACATTACCTGCAAAGCCGATCGCACTCTTTAGAGCCTCGCCTTCCTGGCCTTCCAGCTTCGCGTTGATCGACTTGAGGATGAGGGTGTCAGAGTAATACTCGGCCGTGATTGAGCCGGTCTTGAATGCCTCGGTCAGCTTTTCGTAGTCGATCAGCAACCTCTCGCCCTCGATGGTTCTTGCTGCATACGTCGCGGTCGGCTTCAGGACGATTTCCATCTGGGCTCCGAGCTCGTTCACCTTCGGCCAGCCGATACCGTCGCTCGCCAGCGCGGCTGTGCGAATTTCACCGCCCTCGAACTTGCGAAGAAACCGGCTTGTCCCCGACTCGAGTGAGAAGATTTTCGCCGAAGTGAGCGCCCCCGCATCATTCGGGTCACGCGTAAAGGTGATTGTCTTGCAATCGACCAGTGCCCAATTGGCCTCAACCTCGATCTGCGTTTCCGGCAAGCGGTATTCGATGCCGCGTGCGATCTCGTGGATGCCCGGAGGTTTGGTACTCTCCAGCGTTGTAGTGCAACCTCCCGCCAAAACAGCGAGAATCCCAATAGCTGCTGCATGCAATTTCATTGTACTACTCCGTTGCGGATCGAGAGTTTGGTATCATCCGCACGTCGACGAAGCTGTGATCCTCGTCACACCTGCGAATTGTTGTCTCTCGGAAACTTGACCTCCGCGCTGAACGGTGCGAACATTTCAAGAACATTCCTGCCCGATACCTCCCTTTCAGGCGGTCATCCGCAGCCCCGCTGGACTCTCGCCCACTCAAACCCCAAGTGACCCGCCATGGCTCTCACCACAATCTCAGTACGCGGCGCGCGCGAGCACAATCTCAAGGGCGTCGATATCGACCTGCCGCGCGATAGCCTGATCGTCATCACCGGGCTCTCGGGCTCGGGCAAGTCGAGCCTCGCCTTCGACACGATCTATGCCGAAGGGCAGCGGCGTTACGTGGAATCGCTCAGCGCCTATGCGCGGCAGTTCCTCGAGATGATGCAGAAGCCCGATGTCGAGCATATCGACGGGCTCAGCCCCGCGATCTCGATCGAGCAGAAGACCACCAGCCGCAACCCGCGCTCGACTGTGGCGACGGTTACCGAGATCTACGACTACATGCGCCTGCTGTGGGCGCGCGTCGGCGTGCCATACAGCCCCGCCACCGGCCTGCCGATCGAGGCGCAGACCGTCTCCAACATGGTCGACCGCGTGATGGCGCTGCCCGAGGGCACGCGGATCTACCTGCTCGCGCCGGTGGTGCGCGGCCGCAAGGGCGAATACCGCAAGGAGCTAGCCGAGTGGCAGAAGGCGGGCTTCACCCGCGTGCGCGTGGACGGCGAGCTCTATCCGATCGAGGAAGCACCCGCGCTCGACAAGAAGTTCAAGCACGACATCGAGGTGGTGGTCGATCGCCTCGCGGTGAAGGAGGGGATCGAGACGCGGCTGGCCGACAGTTTCGAGACCGCGCTCAAGCTCGCCGAGGGGCTCGCCTATGTCGACCTCGCCGACGGCGTGGTCCCGGGGCGCGAGGACGAGGGGGCCGCGGGTGGGGCGATGAAGGGCGCGGGCATCCCCGCCAACCGCATCGTCTTCTCGGAGAAGTTCTCCTGCCCGGTCTCGGGCTTCACCATCGAGGAGATCGAGCCGCGGCTGTTCTCCTTCAACGCCCCGCAGGGCGCCTGTCCGACCTGCGACGGGATCGGCGAGAAGCAGCTGTTCGACCCGCAGCTGGTCGTCCCCAATGAAGCGCTGAGCCTCAAGAAGGGCGCGGTGGTGCCCTGGGCCAAGAGCAACCCGCCGAGCCCCTATTACATGCAGGTGCTCGCGAGCCTGGCGAAGGAATACGAGTTCAGCCTCGAGACCCCGTGGGAGGATTTCGACCGCGAGATCCGCGACATCATCCTCCATGGAACCAAGGGGCGCGCGATCCCGCTGACCTTCAAGGACGGGCGCAAGGAATACACGGTCAAGAAGCCCTTCGAGGGCGTGATCGGCAATCTCAATCGCCGCATGCTCCAGACCGAGAGCGCGTGGATGCGCGAGGAGTTGGCGAAGTTCCAGACCAGCCAGCCGTGCGAGACCTGCGGCGGCAAGCGGCTCAACGAGAAGGCGCTGAGCGTGAAGGTCGGGCAGGGCGACGAGGCCACCGATATCGCCACGCCGACGAAGATGAGCGTCGCCGATGCCAAGCGCTGGTTCCTCGCTTTGCCCGACCAGCTGGGCGAGACGCAGAAGCAGATCGCGCACGCCATCCTCAAGGAGATCAACGAGCGGCTGGGCTTCCTCGACAATGTCGGGCTCGACTACCTCAATCTCGACCGTACCTCGGGCACGCTGAGCGGCGGGGAGAGCCAGCGCATCCGCCTCGCCAGCCAGATCGGCTCGGGCCTCTCGGGCGTGCTCTACGTGCTCGACGAGCCCAGCATCGGCCTCCACCAGCGCGACAACGACCGGCTGCTCGAAACGCTCAAGCGGCTGCGCGATCTCGGCAACACGGTGATCGTGGTCGAGCATGACGAGGACGCGATCCGCGCCGCCGACCATGTGGTCGATCTCGGCCCGGGCGCGGGCGTCCATGGCGGCGAGGTGGTCGCCGAGGGCACGCTCAAGCAGGTGCTCAAGTCGAAGAGGAGCCTCACCGCCGCCTATCTCAACGGCACGCGCGAAATCGAGGTCCCCGCCAAGCGACGCAAGGGCAACGGGCACCAGCTCACCGTCCACGGCGCGCGCGCGAACAATCTCCGCGACGTCACCGCCAGCCTTCCGCTCGGCACCTTCACCTGCGTCACCGGCGTCTCGGGCTCGGGCAAGTCCTCCTTCACCATCGACACGCTCTACGCCTCCGCGGCGCGCACGCTCAACGGCGCACGCGTGGTCGCGGGCGCGCACGACAAGGTCAGCGGGCTCGAGTTCTGCGACAAGGTGATCGAGATCGACCAGTCGCCCATCGGCCGCACCCCGCGCTCCAACCCGGCGACCTATACCGGCGCCTTCACCCAGATCCGCGACTGGTTCGCCGGCCTCCCCGAGGCGCAGGCGCGCGGCTACAAGCCCGGCCGCTTCAGCTTCAACGTCAAGGGCGGTCGCTGCGAGGCGTGCCAGGGCGACGGGCTGATCAAGATCGAGATGCACTTCCTCCCCGACGTCTACGTCACCTGCGAGGAATGCGGCGGCAAGCGCTACAACCGCGAAACGCTCGAGGTGAAGTTCAAGGGCCACTCGATCGCCGACGTGCTCGACATGACGATCGAGGATGCGGAGGAGTTCTTCAAGGCGGTCCCGCCGATCCGCGACAAGATGCACATGCTGAACGAGGTCGGGCTCGGCTACGTCAAGGTCGGCCAGCAGGCGACCACGCTGTCAGGCGGCGAGGCGCAGCGCGTGAAGCTCGCCAAGGAACTCAGCAAGCGCAGCACCGGGCAGACGCTCTACATCCTCGACGAGCCGACCACGGGCCTCCATTTCGAGGACGTCCGCAAGCTCCTCGAAGTGCTCCACCGGCTGGTCGACCAGGGCAATTCGGTGGTGGTGATCGAGCACAATCTCGACGTCATCAAGACCGCCGACCATATCCTCGACCTCGGCCCCGGCGGCGGCGTGCGCGGCGGCAAGGTGGTCGCGCAGGGCACGCCCGAAGAGGTCGCGGCGGTCGAGGGCAGCTACACCGGGCAGTACCTCAGGCCGATGCTCGAACGCGCCGGATCGGCACCCGCGGCGGCGAAGAAGGCCAGGCGCGAGCGCGAGGCGGCGGAGTAGCGCCCCGCCGCCCGCCGCCGCGCCCGTGGCGGATGCGGCTGCGCAGCTTGAAGACGCGCACGAAGCCCGCGAGCACCTCGGCCATGGCGAGGCCGAGCAGCAGCGTGAACAGCTCGAAACCGATATCGAATTCGCTCATCGCCCGCGCCCACCGGTCCCCCGCCGAGAGCTAGCGCGGGGCGGGGAGGGGGCGCAAGCCATTAAGATTGCCGACCAAATCCTCGTCCTCGGCCCCGGCGGCGGGGTGCGCGGCGGTTAGGTGGTCGCGCAGGGCACGCACGAGGAGGTGGTGGCGGTCGGAACTACACCGGGCAGTATCTCAAGCCGATGTCGGACAGGCAGCGCCAGGCGGCGGAGTAAATGCGCTCGACGTAGCCAAGCTAAAGTGGCAACCTTCTAAGAAATGCTTTGGGGGGGCGTATGAAAATTCTAAGCGCGCGCATCAGAAATTTCCGCGGTATTGTGGACACTACGATCGACTTGGATAACGACGTTCCCGGACAAGTCATCACGCTGATTGGTTTGAACGAGAGCGGCAAAACAACGATCTTGGAGGCGATTTCAAACTTCGTCTCTACTGACACAGACACGCAGACTTTGGTCGAAAATTATTACACCAAGATCGATTCGAGCGGCTTCGTACCAAAACACCGTAGGGGTCGTTTCACAGATTCTGTCTCAATCATTTGTGAGGTCGAACTCAACGAGGATGACGTCAAAATTTTGGCCAAAACAGCTTTGATTCGGACCAACGCGATAATCGATCAGGATGCTTTTCCTCGAGCAATCACCGTTGAGAAGCGGTATAGCTTTTCCGATTCGAAGTTGATAAATCAGGGAAATTATTGGACGTTTACCGTAGAATATAAGAAGAAAAACGGAACAAAGCAATATAAGGGCAGACTAAATTCAGATCCTGTTTGGATGGCTCTGGTTAAAAGACTTAACCCTATGCTTCCTGCTATCATATATTTCCCCACATTTCTTTTCGATGTCCCGGACCGAATTTATCTAGAGGAAATTGAGGGCGAATCAATTCAGAACGCCTACTATCGAAAGGTTTTTCAAGATATTTTGCGGACGGTCGACCCGGAATATTCCATTCAAAAACACATTGTTAAACGAGTAAAGGAGGCTGCGGAGGCATCCGGGGCTGAGAAATTTTTCCGAGCTCTGCTCGGTGCGAGCATCGAAGGTGATATCGATACCGTCGTGCGGGAGGTGTCCAATGAAGCGAGTAAGGTGATCATTGGTGCTTGGGATGAAATATTTGGGAGAAAGCTGCTCAATAAGCGCATCGAGTTTGCGTGGGATTTTGATCCCAATCATAACAATGCGGTGTATGTCGAATTATACATCATCGATGGGCAATCAAAGTATCTTCTAAAAGAAAGATCGCTGGGTTTTCGATGGTTTTTTAGCTTTCTACTTTTTACTCAGTTTCGTCGATCGGGACTTGAGGGACGTCCATCAATTTACCTGTTCGACGAACCGGCTTCTCATTTGCACTCTGGAGCGCAAATAAAGCTTCTTGAGAGCTTTGAAAAAATTTGCGGGCCCGACGATTTAATCGTCTATTCGACTCATAGTCATTATATGGTTAATCCTTTATGGTTGGAAAAGGCCTATATAGTTGACAATAAAGCTATTGATTTAGCCAGTGATGATTTCGATCAATTTTCTACAAAACCAAACGAGATTGAAGCAATAAGATATCGAACATTCGTTTCCGACAATCCTAGCAGGACAACATATTTCCAGCCTGTTTTCGATGCTCTTCGATATCAGATAAGTCCGCTGTCATTCCGTGGGCCAGCGATCTTTCTAGAAGGGAAGTTCGATTTTCACCCCTTTGCATATTTTGCAAAACGTATCGGGGCCGATCCGCAGATGGCGGTATTCCCCGCAAATGGTGCAGGCGATATGGCTACGCTGATAAGTCTTTTTCGCGGTTGGGCAGTCCCATTCGTCATTCTACTTGACGATGATGTTGCGGGAAGGCGGGAGGCAAAGCGCTATCAGGACAATTATGCATTGACTGACGATGAGCTTGTTAATCTTGGTGAACTTGTCCCAAAGACAAAGGGTAAGGCATTCGAAGCGCTTTATGGCGGTGACGTTGAGAAGCTTGTCGAAAAACATGGCTTCAAAAAAGGTCGGAAACTTAAACAGGAAGCCTCTCAACTCTTTCAGCATCTCATTGCATTAAGCGACTATCAGGCGCCAGTCGCTCGAACAGCGACATCTTTTGAACTCCTCATCAGAAAGTTGAGTGAGAAGTTGGACCTCAAGCCTCCAAGGACGTCAAATACGAAGAAAAAGAAGCAGACTTGAATCTTTGCCTCCACTACAACGCGTGCACTGCGGCGCGGCGGCACGGGTTGCGGAGCAGACAGCCTAGTCACCCCGCCAGCGGCACCATCCCCGTTGCCCAGGGTGTCCAGCCCAGCAGGCGCAGCGTGCTGATCCCGACCACCCATGTCAGGCACGTCACCAGCACGGCCAGCGCCAGTGCGCTCTCGCGGCGGGTGCGGGTGAAGGGGAGGGCGGCGGTGGCCAGGATGTAGGGGGCGAGCGCGGGCGGGAAGCCGTTGTAGATGCCGCTGGCATTGTAGAGCAGCCAGAAGCCGACATTGGCGAAGGCGAGGCAGATTCCGATCTGCGCCTTGTGCCGGTCGAACCAGTTGTCGAGATCGGCCCAGTCCTTCGCCTCGTCGGGCCAGACGAGGCTCGCGGCGACGAAGTAGAGCCCCGTTTCGACCATTCCCGCCACCAGCACGGGGATGCTGATCGACACCTCCTGCAGCGTCAGCCAGGCGAGGTTCCACGCGGTGACGAGGTCGACCACCACGATCCCGCCCATGACGGGCGTCATCCAGCCTATGCGTATCGAGCGACTTTTTCGGCCTACCGCTGCGCTGCTTGAGGCCTTCTTGGTCCGGCCTACCGCCTTGCTGCTTGAGGCCGGGAGGCTTCGCGCCTTCAGCACGCGGACGAAGCCCGCCAGCACCTCCGCCATCGCCAGCCCCAGCACCAGCCCGAACAGCGTGAATGCGAAATCGAACCCCGACATGCGTCGTCCTCCCCCAGGGCGACCGTCAGCAGGCCTACACGCGGCGCGGCGCGCGCGTCGAGCGGTTTTCCCGCTTCCCGCCTTGCAGGCGAGCCCCGTTCTCCACCCCATGGTAACCATCCGGATTAACCGCGCGGCGACGGGTTGTGCGCTAGGCATGTGCACAAGGGAGAGCCTGTATGTCCGAGGTCGAACACACCAGCATCGTCGCCGATACGCTCCGGGTGGCCGCGTCGCAGAGCGCCGTCGCCGATCTCGCGGGCGAGGGGGCGCTGTCCTTCGATGCCGCGCTCGACCAAGCGGCTGCGGATATCGCCGGGGGCCTGTTCCAGCCGGTGGTGGTCTCGCTCGTCTCGCTGCTGGCGATCGGTTTCGCCGTGTTCAAGGTCGCGCTCTACTTCGCGAGCTGAGCGGGTGCGCGCGGGGCGCGGCTCCGGCACCTTGCGCGTAAACCATTTTTGCTGACGGATTTGCGGGCGCGCTGTGATCGCATCGCCTCGGCCGTGTTGGACGGGTAGTCCTGTCCTACACGCCTCCATCTGTATAAATAGCCCGGTTCCCCTGCTCCCAACGCACAGGTGAACCATGTTTTCCTTTTTCTTTGTCCCTCAGACGCCGGGCGGCGCACGTCCGTGCGCCTTGGCTTCCTCGCATAAGCTCGGGCGGCCGTGCAGGTGGCCTTTGGCCAGCTGCGTCTTCGACTACGCTTCCGGCCTTGCCTCGCCTTCGGCTCGGATTCTTGCGCGACCCTCCCACCTTTTTCAGGGAGGCGCGGCATGACCGACATGAGCAATCACCCGATCATCCTCCACGCCGACCTCTATGCCGAGGACGAGCGCGCGCCGCAGACGCAGTTCGTGCCCGAGCGGCAGGTCGCCTTCCTCGAGGCGCTCGCGGTGACCGGCAGCGTGCGCGCGGCGGCGCGGCGGGTGAAGGTTTCGCACCAGACCTGCTATCGCGCGCGCCGCTCGAGCGCCGCCTTCGGGCGCGCCTGGGACGCGGCGCTGGTGGTCGCGCGCGGCGCGGCCGAGGCGAAGCTCGCCGATCTCGCCATGAACGGAGTGGTCGAGGAGGTGTGGTATCACGGCGATCTCGTCGGCCAGCGGCGGCGCTTCTCCGACCGCCTGCTGCTGGCGCATCTCGCTCGGCTCGACCGGATGCGCGGCGACGAGCGGATCGAGGCCCTCGCGGAGGATTTCGACGCCATGGTGCTGCGCCTGCGGCGGGGCGAGCCGATCGAGGTGGCGGATGCGGCACAGGATCCCGCTCATGCTGAGCCTGTCGAAGCAGGACGGCCTGGCGCGGGGACCCTTCGACAGGCTCAGGGTGAGCAGGAAAGTTTATCGCCTGGACAGTGTAACACCCGGTCCATGTCTCCTGCGGAAGAGGCGCCCGAGCCGCCCGCCGAGCCCCCCTGCCGCTGCGCCGGCGCGCGCTTCGGGACCGATCGCGGCCAGCCGCATTTCCGGCGCGGGCCGGACGGGCCCGAACCGGTCGTCAATGTCGCGGGCGAAGGGCCGTGCTGCGATGCGCCCACCTGGCCGCAGTGCCGCCACTGCCCGCATTACCCGCCGGTGTCGCGCGTGATCGAGGAAATGGCCGAGCAGCGGCCTGCCGATGCCCCGCTGCTCCATCACCTCGGCGATGCCAATGCGGTCGAGGCGCTGCAGATGGAGGCCTTTTGCGCCGGGGTGGAGGAATGGTGGCGGGTCGCCAGCGAGGAGGAGCTGGCCGGGCGGATCGCGGAGCTGGAGGACGACGCGCCCTAGACGCTGATGATCCCGTATTTGATCCCCTGGACCGCGGCCGAGGCGCGGTCGGTGACGTCGAGCTTGGCGAAGATCCGCTTGATATGCGTGGCGATCGTCGGCCGCTTGTTGCCGAGGATCAGCGCGATCTCGTCATTGCTCTTGCCGTGCGCGATCCAGTGCAGGATCGTGACCTCGCGCGGGGCGAGGTGCGGGCGCTCGAAGTGGCCCTGATCGAGCTGGTCGATGCGCAGGTGCAGCGCCTGTGCCACGCTATGGTAGATCGGGACGTCGGCATGATCGACCCGGTCGGGGTGGTCGACCATCGAGATGCCCACCGCCGCGAGGTGCTGGCGCGGGCCGAAGGTGGGGAACATGTAGCCGTCGGTTACCCCGTGCTCGCGCGCGCGCTCGACGAACTGCAGGTGGTCGGCATTGATCGGGCGCACGTCGGCAATCTCGGCGAAGCGGACCGCGCGGCCGGCACGCGCGACCAGCGCGGGGAAGGGGTCGATGCGGTTGAGCTCCGCGTCGTAGAGCGCGGTCCAGGCCTCGGGAAAGCCGAAGGTCTCGACCTCGGCGCGGCCGGGATACTTGCGCGAGGGGCGGACGTAGCTCAGCGCGTGGAAGCCGTGGTTGCGGAAGAAGGCGCGGGCGATCGCCAGCGCATCGTCGCGGGTCTCGGCGGCCGCGAGTCGGCGGATCGCTCTGCTGTCGTCCATCGCGGGCTCATCCTTTCTCAGGTCGAAACGTCGGGAGGGCGTGATTCGAGTGAATGTCATCCAAAAGGATTACAGGCAAGTTTTGCGGCGCTGCGAACTGCGAACAAGCTTGCCGATCCGGTAACCCTATACCGCATGGTTAACGTGGGACTTCGATCCGCGCGCGAAATCTACCTAAGATGGACGTCATCCGATATGATGACCTCCAACAGGGTGACTAGGGTAAACACAGGGGTCCGGATAGCTATTCATCCGACAGTTGGGGGAATTCATCGCATTCCCGGGCTGGGGGCTTGACACAGGTACGGGATCGCAACGGGATGCATGGCACCACGTTTATTGTCGTCGATGGAAATTATCGTAATCGTCACGAACTGACTTTGGCACTGGGGGACGTGGGTTATGTCGTCCCCGCCGATACGCTCGAGGATCTCGGCGGGCGCTGGCCCGACCAGGCCTGGATGCTGGTCCACGACGGGGGCAACCTCCTCGCCGAGACGCAGCAGGCGCTCGAGGCGGCGGGCAAGTTCTACCCGATGGTGGCCTATGCCGAGCAGGCGAGCATCGCGCGGGTGATGGACGTCCTCGGCAGCGGCGCGGTGGGCTATCTCGAATGGCCGGCCGCTGGCGAGGAACTGCAGCGCTGCCTCGCGAACATCATGACGCGCCGGCGCCAGGGGGCCACCGCGACGCTCGAGCAGGCGCAGGCCAAGCAGCGCATCGGCGCGCTCTCGCCGCGCGAGAAGGAAGTCCTCCACGGGGTCTGCGAGGGCTATTCGAGCAAGGAAGTCGCGCGCACGCTGGGGATCAGCCCGCGGACCGTCGAACTCCACCGCGCCAATGTGCTGACCAAGCTCGGCGTACGCAATCTCGCCGCCGCGGTGCGCCTGTCGGTCGAAGCCGAAATGGCCCCGTCGCTGGGGTCGCCCGACGAGCAGGAACTCGCCGCCTGACGCCGTCGCCCGCGAGCGGGCGATGCAATGCCTACCCGTTGAGGAGCGCGAGCTCGACCGTGTCGCGGCCGTGAGCGATCAGCCCGAGCTCTTCCGCCGCGGCGCGGCTGACGTCGATCACGCGGCCGCCGTGGAAGGGGCCGCGATCGTTGATCCGCACGGTCACCGACTTGCCGGTGCGCGGATTGGTCACCTCGACGAGCGAACCGAAGGGCAGAGTGCGGTGCGCCGCGGTCATCGCATGCATGTCGAAGGTCTCGCCGCTGGCGGTACGGCGGCCGTGGAAGCGACGGCCGTAATAGGAGGCGACGCCGCCCTCGATGGGCGTGGTGGTGCGCGGGGCTTCGACCGCCGGCTCGATCGTCCGCAGGTCGACCGCGCGGGCGGCGGGTTCGGGAGCGGGCGGCAGCACCTCGAAACCGGCAAAGCTGGCTTCGAACTCGGCGGCCTGGGGCTGGGCGGTGTGAACGTGCTCCTTGGGCTGCGCCGCGGTTGCGGGCAGCGCTACGGCGGCAAGGAAACACAAGCTGCGAAACGCGCGTTTGGCCATGATCTGGACCTCCCGTTCGGTTGGAAGGTCTATAGGCGAGCCTGCCAGCCAAGTCGCTAGGACGGCGGGCGGTCGCCCCATTCCTGCCACAGTTCATCGCGCTTGGGGAACGATCACGTCGCGCCGCACAGCATTTAGCGGGTCTTGGGAGGCGTCTGTACAAGCCGTGGATCGGCGCGAGTCCGAATCGCTCTCGGCATCCGGGGAGGGCGTATGGCAAATGGGGCCGGCATTGCTGCCGACCCCACTCTCACCGATGCGTGGTCGTGTCCGAAGACAGGAACTTGGCATCCGATGTTTTCCCTTCCGCTGCGCCCGAAGGCACCGCTTCCGGTTCTGTCACCGGCGCTCGCACCGGCATCCGGCTCCACCCTCCAGTCGCCCCGCTCTGGTGCGCCAGGTCCGAAGACCCTCGCTTCCGTCGCAGGCCGGCCTTCGACAGGCGGCTCCGCGATCAAACCTTCCGTTGATGGCCGGAGCCTCGAACGGTTGCATCGCCCATCAGGTCCGAAGACCGTCTCTGCAATGCCACCTCGGCATCCGACCGGGTTGGCCCGATCCATGAAAGACGTACATTGTGTTCCGTCATCGACCCTCTTGCCTTGGACCGAAGTCCTCCGCATGACGGTCTCGAAAACACATGGACAGCATTCTCCATGTCTTTCCGGTGTGGAATTTCTCCTTGATTTCAGGCCGTTAGGCCGTCGATCCGGTGGAAGTCCCTCGCCGTTCCGATGACTTGAAGCTGCGCCTGATCGGGCGATTCGTCCAGCGCGCAAGGGCCGAGTTTTCCACTTTCCCCGCTTTTCGCTGTGGAGGGGGGTGGATAACTCAACCGCTCGTCGCAAAAATGGAATAGTCGCCGCGCCGATCACGCAATATTGCGCTGCACAAACGTGCTGCAGCGCAACTAACGGTCGCGCTTGGCGAGCAGACGCAGGCGCAACGCGTTGAGCTTGATGAAGCCCTCGGCATCCTTCTGGTCATATGCACCGGCATCGTCCTCGAAGGTGACATGCGCTTCGGAATAGAGCGAGTTCGGTGACTTGCGGCCGACGACCATGGCATTGCCCTTGTAGAGCTTGAGCCGGACGGTGCCCGAGACCTTCTGCTGGCTGAGGTCGACCGCGGCCTGGAGCATCTCGCGCTCGGGGCTGAACCAGAGGCCGTTGTAGACCAGCTCGGCATAGCGCGGCATCAGCTCGTCCTTGAGATGCGCCGCGCCCCGATCGAGCGTGATCTGCTCGATCCCGCGATGCGCACGGGCATAGATCTCGCCGCCGGGCGTCTCGTACATGCCGCGGCTCTTCATCCCGACGAAACGGTTCTCGACCAGGTCGAGCCGGCCTATCCCGTGCTTGCGGCCAAGATCGTTCAGCGCGGCGAGCAGGGTGGCGGGGCTCATCGCCTCGCCATTCAGCGCCGTGCCGTCGCCCTTCTCGAAACCGATGGTGACGTACTCGGGCGCGTCGGGCGCGTCCTCGGGGTTGTCGGTGCGCGAATAGACGTAGTCGGGCGTCTCCTCCCACGGGTCCTCGAGGACCTTCCCTTCCGACGAGGTGTGGAGGAGGTTGGCGTCGGTCGAGAAGGGGCTTTCGCCGCGCTTGTCCTTGGGTACGGCGATCTGGTGCGCCTCGGCCCAGGCGATCAGCGCGGTGCGGCTGGTGAGATCCCATTCGCGCCACGGGGCGATGACCTTGATGTCCGGATCCAGGGCATAGGCCGACAGCTCGAAGCGCACCTGGTCGTTGCCCTTGCCGGTGGCGCCGTGGGCGATCGCATCGGCACCGGTCTCGTGCGCGATCTCGACGAGACGCTTCGAGATCAGCGGGCGCGCGATCGAGGTGCCAAGCAGGTAATCGCCTTCGTAGCGGGCGTTGGCACGCATCATCGGGAAGACGAAATCGCGCACGAATTCCTCGCGCAGATCCTCGATGAAGATGTGCTCGTCGGGAATGCCCATCGCGCGGGCCTTGGCGCGCGCCGGCTCGATTTCCTCGCCCTGGCCGAGATCGGCAGTGAAGGTGACCACTTCGAGCCCGCGTTCGACTTCGAGCCACTTGGCGATGACAGAAGTATCGAGGCCGCCGGAGTAGGCGAGAACGACGCGCTTGATATCGGACATTGAGGGCACCTTGCTGCTTTGCGCGCGCCGCTAGCAGGGGAGGGGGCGGAAAGGCAATCGATTCACGCTTGGCCGGGCGGAAGCGCAGTTTGGCGAACCACCCGCGGCGATGCATTGCGCCGTCAGCGGAGCTGGCTGTCCTTGCTGCCGCGCCGGTTGATGCCCGCCTGGCGCTGACTTGCGTCCTTTCCGCTCTGGCAGGCGACGCAGCGTTTCACTCCGGGCAGCGCCGCGCGCCGTTTCTCGGGGATTTCCTCGCCGCATTCGACGCACCACTGCTCGCTCTCGCCCGAGGGCATGCGCGCCCGCGCGGCGCTCACTGCATCGGTTACCGTGTCGTCGATCTGGTCCTGAACGGCGCCGTCGCGCGCCCATCCACCTGCCATGCTGCATCCTTCTTGCGGGTGAGTACCGTTCCTCGATTGATACCAACAACGGTGCGCAAGTGCGATGGGTCCCCGTTCAAGCCGATTCCGGCTCAAGAATCCTCGCTAGACCATAATATTACCACAATAAAAGGAACTAATAGTGGTCGAGGGCGCAGTTCTTGGACCGCATATGGGGAGGGGATGATGGCGAATGGAAATTCGGCAACGGCGTCAACGATCGAAACGAAGATGTTGGCCAATGCGATACTTGCCTACTTCATTGCGCAGGATCAGGTCGGCCAGATCGAACCCTATTGGTCGCACGCGGGAATAGTCGGCGAAGTCAACGCCTTCCAGCTCGGGGAGAGCGATATCGATGCGGCTTTCTGGACGCTTTCCGACGATGGCTGGATCACCCTTTCCATCCGCGGGACCCTGCTCGACACGAACAGCTTCTGGGAACTGATCGCGACGATCGAGGACTGGTACGAGGACGACGAGACCTTTCTCGAGCCGCTCTATCCCGACCCGCAATCGGGCAGGGTGCATCGCGGCTTTCGCCGCGCCGCCTTCACCTTGTGGCCCTATCTGCTGCTGGGAGGCTATTTCGGCGGCAGATTCCAGGCCGGGCTCGCCAGCATCGACTATGCGAAGGTGAAGGGTATCCGCGTCACCGGTCATTCGAAGGGCGCCGCGCTATCGCAATTGCTGGCGGTGATCATCGCAACCGAACTGACCGGAGTGAACGGGAGCAGGCCCGCTGCGATCGAGGTCTATTCCTACGCCTGTCCGCTGCTGGGCGACGGCACCTTCGTGACGTACTTCGCAAGCCAGAGGGCGATCACCAGGGCGGTGCGGTTCCAGCGGTGGAGCGATATCGTGCCCTTCGTCCCGCCCTACGACAGCTTCAACATCCGCGATATGAATGCGCAATATTGCAGCAGCGTGTTGTCCTACGCTCTGCGCCCGATCTTCGACCAGATGTATGCCGGCTACCATCTTTGCGGCGATCTGGTCTTTTACGATGGCCCCGACCCCGCGACGAGTGTCATAGACACCGGCGCGATCGCCATCTCCCATTCGCAATCCGTCATCCTCGCGGCGATCCAGGGCGACCACAGCGAAACCATTGCCGGGGCGCATTCGGCTATCAATTCCTATTGGCCCGCGGTAACCCGGCGAAACTGGCCGCAACCGGAGATCGAGGAACTGAGGGTCGAGTTCGAGGCCATCCTCGGTTGAAGGGTCGGCGGTGCCGGAGCCGCGTGCCTGCGCGCGCTACTCCGCCGCCTCCTTCAGCGCCGGGTCGAAGCGCCATTGCGGCACCTTGTCCTCGTCCGCTGCGCGCAGACGGGCACTCTCCGCCTCGATATACTCGCGCGTCATCGGGATCGCGGCGCGGTCCTTCACATACTGGATCTGCCAGTTGACCATATTGCCGTGGCGGAAGCTCTGTTCGGCGCCGGCGAGGTAGAACAGCCACATGCGGTAGAAGCGCTCGTCGTAAAGTTCGGTGATTTCGCGCCGGTGCAATACGGTGCGCTTGTACCATTCCTCGAGCGTGTGGCTGTAGTGGAAGCGCATCGCCTCGACATCCATCACCTGCCAGCCGTGCTTCTCGCTCTGCGTGACGAGTTCGGAGAGCGCGGGGATATAGCCGCCGGGGAAGATGTACTTGCGGGTCCATTTGTCGGTGAAGCCCGGCGGCCCGGCACGCCCGCAGCAGTGGCTGATCATTACCCCGTCGCGCGCGAGCAGGCGCGCCGTGTGCTGATAGAACTGCGGGTAATGCGGCGTGCCGACATGTTCGAGCAGGCCCACAGAACTGATCCGGTCGAACTGCCCCTGCACGTCGCGATAGTCCATCAGCTCGAACGTTACCCTGTCGGCGACACCGGCTTCCTCGGCGCGCTCCTTGCAGAAGGCGATCTGGTCGGGCGCGAGCGCGACACCCATGACCTCGACGTCGTAATGCCTTGCGAGATACAGCGCGAAGCCGCCCCAGCCGCAGCCGATGTCGAGGATCCGCTGGCGTTTTCCGTCCTTGGGGGGCTGGATGTACATCTTGGCGGCGAGATGCGCCTTTTTGTCGAGTTGCGCCTTCTCCAGCGAGGTGCTGTCCGGATCCTCGCGATAATAGGCCATGGTGTATTGGCGGTCTTCGTCGAGGAAGCGTTCGTAGAGTTCGCGCGTGAGATTGTAGGTGTGCTCGGCGTTCTTGCGCGCCTTGCTTCGCAGGTTGACGCTGTCCGCCTTGGCGAGGAGCTTCTGCGCCGCCTTGCGCAGCGGCCCCTTGGGCTTGAGCGATGCGCCCGCCACGCGTTTGGCGTTCATCGTCACGAACAACACCAGGTCGCGGATGTCGTGCGGCTCTTCGACCTCGAGCCAGCCCCACATGAAAGCCTCGCCCGCGCCGACCTGCGGATAGCGCGCGATGTGGTTGGCGGCTCGCTTGTCGGTGAGGCGGATGCGGAGCGGGGGAGACCCGTCGTCATCGTCGCTACCGTATTCGAAGGTCTTTCCGTCGTGGTCGGTCACCACCATGCGTCCGCGCCGGATCGCCGATTTCAGAAATTTGTCGAGCAGCCACATCGGCGCCGGTCCTCTCCGCAGTTTCCCCTGAGGGGGGTCTGTGGCACAAGGATGGTGGTGTCAATCGAAGCGAGGCGTTCACCATGGCGGAAGCGAAAACGGTCGAAACGCCGGTCGACCCGGCCGATTTCATCGCCGCGGTCGAGCCCGAGAGGAAGCGCGAGGAAGCGGAAGTGCTCGACTCGCTGTTCCGCAAGGTGACCGGCCAGCCGGCGAAAATGTGGGGGCCGAGCATCATCGGCTACGGTCGCTACCACTATCGCTACGAGAGCGGGCGCGAAGGCGACATGTGCCGCCAGGGCTTCAGCCCGCGCAAGGCGAAGCACTCGCTCTACATCCTGAAGTGCGGCGAGGAGAGCGAGGAGGCGGCCTTCGCCCCGCTGCTGGAGCGGCTCGGCAAGCATGCGCGCGGCGCGGCGTGCCTCTATGTCAACAAGCTCGCGGACATCGACTTGGCGGTGCTGGAGGAGATGATCGCACTCGGCTGGAAGCGCTCGCTCGCCAAATATGCGGACTGATCAGATGCCGGCGTACCATTGGTAGCCGGCACGGTCCTCCCAGTATCCGCCCTGGCCTTCGCCGATTTCGTCGAGGCTGGCGACCGCTTCGATCGCGGTGAGATACTTGGCGTGCTTGTAGCCTAGCTGGCGCTCGATCCGCATACGCAGCGGTGCGCCGTTGCGCACCGGGAGCGGTTCGCCGTTGAGGCTGTGTGCGACGATGGTCTGCGGGTGGAAGGCGTCTTCGATGTCTACGCTCTCGTAATAGCGCCCGCCCTTGTATTCGTCGGCGCAGCGGAAGACGACGAACTTCGCCTCGGGCTTGAGTCCCGCCGCCTCGAGCAGCACCGCGAGTTGCGGGCCGGTCCATTCGCCGATCGCGCTCCATCCTTCCACACAGTCGTGGCGCGTGATCTGGCTGCGCTGCGGAAGTTTGCGGATATTCTCGAGGCTGAGGCTGAGCGGATGGTCGACCAGCCCGCGCACCTCGAGCCGCCAGTTGGCGAAGCCCTCCTCGACATGCCGCGGATAATCGCCGTTCTGCGGGTCGGTCGAGCCGTTGCCGCGGAAGAAGGGCGAGATCGCGCTCTTGGGGTATTCGGGGGCGAGCGCGCGGCGACCGGTCAGCAGTCGCTGCGCGCCCTGGTGCCAGCCTTCGGCCGCATCGAGCAGCGACTTGCCTGCCTTGCTTTCGGCGATCCGGTTGCATCCAGCGACGAAGGCGGCGCCGGCCGCGACGAGGAAATTGCGACGTTTCATTGCGCGCGTCCGCCGGTAATCATGTCGCGGATCTGGTGAACCGGACCCGAGAGCAGCACCAGCAAGACGTGGACGACGAAGAAGCCGGCGATAGCGAAGGCGAAGATGAAGTGCAGCGAACGGGCCGATTGCCGCCCACCGAACAATTCGACCAGCCAGCCGAGCGTCGGCTCCATGCCGGGGCTGATCGACATTCCGGTGAGCACCATCATCGGAAGGAAGACGCCGAGGACGAGCCCATAGGCGAGCTTCTGGAGGAAATTGTACTTGCTGCCCTCGTGTTCGAAATGGAGCTTGAGGTGCTCGACCACATCGTGCCAGACGGCAGCGGGTCGCCATTCCTCGCGGCTGGTCGCGATGTCGCGCGCGAAGTGCCGGTTCGCGAGCATGGCGATCCACATGAAGGCGAGGCCGAGCGCGAAGGGCCAGGCCATCAGGATGTGCCAGTCGCGCGCCACCGCGAGACTGTAATAGCCCGGAATGGTAATCCAGTCGGGGAAGCGCGGCACGGCCAGCCAGGCCTGCTCGGCGGAAAAGCCCCAGTCGCCCCAATAGAGCCGGCGGTGCGCGTTCGAGATCGTCAGCCCCGACATGAACAGCACGACCACGCAAACGAGGTTGAGCCAGTGCCAAACCCGCGTGGAGAGGGCGTGGCGCTTCACCGGGCGCACTCCTCGCGCGCGAGGTAGATCACGTCGCGTGGTTGCGCCAGCAGGTGCTGGCCGCTGTCGACATAGAGTGTCTGCCCGCTGGCGAGGTGGCCCTGCGCGAGGAACAGCGCGGCATCGGCGACTTCGTCGGCGCCGGTCTTGCGGCGGAGCAGGTTCATGCGATGCGAGACTTCGGTCTCGGCCTCATGCTGGTCGTGGCTGGCGAGGATTGCGCCGGGGGCGAGGGCATAGACGCGGTCCTCCGGCCCCCCAGCGCCCATTGCAAGCATGGGGATTGTGGCGGCGATGGCGTGCTTGCTCATCGTGTAGCTGAAGAAATCGGGATTGGGATTGGCGAGCTTCTGATCGGTCAGCTGGATCACGTGCCGCCCGCCCTGCGCGCGGGCATGCGCCAGATAGGCCTGCGCCATGCGCGCCGGAGTCCGGGCATTGATCTGCATCGCCCGGACATTCGTCGGCGGATCGAGTTCGGTTACAGCATCTGGTTTGAACACGCCCGCGCAATTGACCAGCGCGCGCCAGTCGGGGAGGCGCTCGGCCAGAATCTCGACCATCGCCACCGCGGCGTGGCCATCGGCAAGGTCGCACTGCACCGCCTCGGCTGAGGGCAAGCTGGCGGCGAGCGCTTCGGCCTCGTCCCGCGAAGAGCCGTAGTGGATCGCCACGTGCCAGCCCGATGCGGCGAAGGCGCGGGTGATCGCCGCGCCGATCCGCCTCGCCCCGCCGGTTACGAGCACTGCTGGCCTGCTGTCGGTCATCGCCCGCGACCATAGCGGTGCGCCGGGCAAAGAAAAGACGCGCCGTCACCAGAGGGAGGGGTGACGGCGCGCCCGATGCGCAACCTCGCGGCTGGCTTATCCGTTTAGCGGCAGCTCAGGCTACCGCGGTCGATCTCGCGACCGACCAGCGCGCCGACCGCGCCGCCGAGAATCGCGCCGAGCGTCCTGTCTCCGCGTCCGGCGAGTTCGTGGCCCGCGAGCGCGCCGACCCCGGCGCCGATCACGAGACCGGTCGTGCCGTTGTCGCGCCTGCAGTAATAGCGTCCGTCATTACCGCGCCACATGCGGCTGTTGCGCGTGATCCGGCGCGGCTGCACGTAGTAGCCGCGGCTGTCGTAGATCGCGCGGTCCTTCGCGCGCTTGCCGTGAGCCGGCGCCCAGCGCGGCGGATCCGCCGCCGCGGGAGCGGCCATGCCGAGGCCGGTCAGCGCCATGGTGCCGGCTGCGAATGCGAGGGTGAGTTTCTTCATCGTTGCTACCTCATTGCCTGTATCGGCTTGTCAACGACGACCCTGCTGGGGAGGTCCACAACCTCGGATTAACGGGCGGTCTTAAGCCGAAATTAGCGATGAGCCGACCGATCCTGCGCGACGAACCGCTAGGCTTCGAGCCGTTTCCGGACCTTGTCGCGCCATGGTTGGCACAGCCGCTCGAGCGCGGCGATGTCCTGCAGTTCGGCACGCGAGGGGCGGTGCGCGGGATCGTAGAGTGCGGCGAACAGACGCGCGACGGTCCAGTCTTCGGGTCCGGTCTCGACACATTCGAGCACATCTCCCGCTTGAGCCTCACCTGCTTCGATCACACGGTAGTACCAGCCGCAATCGTGGCGTTCGATAATGCGCGCGACCATGCCCATGCGCCCGAACCGGTGTTCGACCTTCCAGCAGGGCTGGCGCGGCTGGCTGATCTCGAGCAACGCGCTGCCTAGCCGGAAGCGGTCGCCGATATGGACGCCGTCCTCGGTAAGTCCGGTGACCATCAGGTTCTCGCCGAAGGCCGCGGGGCCTGCCAGCAGCGGATGCTCGCCGAGCCACGCGTTCCACACCGCATAATGATCGTGCGGGTAGTGGTGGACCGCCATGTCGACGCCGCCGTGGTGCTTCGTATCGGCGACGCTGTCGCCGGCAATGCCGAGGACTCCGATGCCGACCGGTCCCTCGACTGGCCGCTTGTCGATCGCGCTGGTCTCGTTGCCCCTGAAGGACTTCGGCTGGCCGGTGCAGATCGCGAAGACCTCGGTCACGGACGGTCTTCCTTGCGCAAGGTCAGTGCAGACCAGTCGCGCTGCACGCCGTCCGCACCTTCGCCGCGATAGCGTTCGGTCGCGACGATGGCGAAACCGCTGTCGCGATAGACGCGCTCGAGCCAGGCCTCGTCGGGCAGGTTGGTCAAGCGGCCCAGCGGGTCGCGTCCTTCGCCATCGCCGAGCTTGTAATTGGCGAAATGCCACCCGCCCGGGCGCAGCGCGCGGTGGATCGCGGCGAGAACACCCGGCAGGTCCGCGCGCGCGACATGGAGCAGGCAGGCATGCGCCCAGACTGCGTCATAGGCCGCGACCGCATCGAGCTCGTCGAACCGCATCACCCGCGCGCCGACGTCGAAGCGCTCGTTGGCCTTGCGGACCATGGCCGGCGTGCCATCGGTGGCGTCGAGATCGAAGCCGCGTTCGCGAATGCGTCCCGAATCACGGCCCCCGCCGCAGCCTAGCTCGAGCACGCGCGCGCCGGGCTCGTGACGGTCGAGGAAGCTGTCGAGATGCCTGCTGGGCGCCTGCCCGAAGCTCAGCGTGTAGCGCGGCGCGTTCGCCTCGTAGAAGGCGATGGTGGCCGGGTCGGCGCTCATGCGAGGCCACCCGGCATTGCTAGGACACGAACCAGCCGGAGACCGCAATGCGCGGGCGCGGTGCGCTCGCGGCGACGGCGGTCACGAGATGGAACTGCGGTACGCCGAACAGGTCGAGCCGGTTGAAGCCCGGCGAGAGGCCTTCGATCCGCTCGTCTACCGAGGGGAAGAGCAGGTTGCCGCCCCAGTCGGCGATCCAGTCGCGCGACAGGCCGAGCACGGTTGCGACCTTGCGGTCGTGGGTGGGCCCGTCGTGATGCTGGGAGAGGAAATCGCCCTCGCGGAAACGCGTGGCCTGGATTTCGACCTCGCGCACTGCTTCCTCCTCGCTGAGTTCGCGAATGAAAGCGAGGGTGCTTTCGTCGGTGAACGCCTTGCGCAGGGCGGCAAGCGGCGTTTCGCCCATCGCGGCGAGCTCGTCCGGGACCATCGAGATCGCATCGTAGCGATAGGCAAAGGCCTTGCCGCTGTCGGTCGCGATGGCGCGTTCGATCTGGTCGCTTTCGGCGACCGCATCGGGATTGCCCTCCCATGTGCGGCGGGGCGGCATGTCGAAGCGGCGACTCTGGAAGCCGCGCATCCGGTGCCAGTCCTCGAATTCGGCCAGGAAGGTCTCGAGGGCCAGTGCGTTCTCGTCGCTCAGGATCGGAGCGATGGAGCAGCGGCCTGTCTCGTAGAATTCGTCCTTGAGCGTGGCGCGCGCTGCCTGCGTGTCCGGCAGCACGAACTTCACGATTGGACAGCCTCGGCAGCTTCGCGGTCGCGCTGGGCGCGGCTCTTCTTCTCGGCGGCGGTCTTCAGTTGGCCGCAGGCGGCATCGATGTCGCGCCCGCGCGGCGTGCGCACCGGGGCGCTGATGCCGTGTTCGAAGACGATCTCGGAAAAGCGCTTGATCCGTTCGGGCGTCGAGCACTCGTAAACCGCGCCCGGCCACGGGTTGAACGGGATGAGGTTGACCTTGGCGGGCAGCTTGTAGGCCTTGAGCAGGCGCACCAGTTCGCGCGCATGCTCGTCGCTGTCGTTCTTGTCCTTGAGCATGACATATTCGAAGGTGATCCGCCGCGCATTGCTTGCGCCCGGATAGTCGGCGCAGGCCTGCAGCAGTTCCTCGATGCCGTACTTCTTGTTGATGGGGACGATCTCGTCGCGGATTTCCTTCGTCACCGCGTGGAGCGAGACCGCGAGGTTCACGCCGATCTCCTCGCCACAGCGGTCCATCATCGGCACCACGCCGCTGGTCGAGAGCGTGATGCGGCGCTTCGATAGTGCGAGGCCGTCGCCGTCCATGACCAGCTTGAGCGCGCCCTTGACGTTGTCGAAATTATAGAGCGGTTCGCCCATGCCCATCATCACGATATTGGTCAGCAGGCGTCCGTCCGACGTGTATTCGGCGCTGTCCTCGACTGCGTCGAGCCCGGCCATCGAGCCCTTGGGCCATTCGCCCAGTGCATCGCGCGCAAGCATGACCTGACCGACGATCTCGCCCGGGGTGAGATTGCGGACAAGGCGCATGGTGCCGGTGTGGCAGAAGCGGCAGTTGAGCGTGCAGCCGACCTGGCTCGACACGCACAGCGTCCCGCGATCGGCGTCGGGGATGAAGACCATCTCGAATTCGTGGCCGTCGGAGGTGCGGAGCAGCCACTTGCGTGTGCCGTCGCTCGAATGCTGTGCCTCGACCACGTCGGGCCTTCCGATGAAGAAGCGTTCGGCGAGCCACGGGCGCATGGTCTTGGCGATGTCGGTCATCGCCTCGAAATCGGTCACGCCGCGGTGGTAGAGCCAGTGGAACACCTGCTTGGCGCGCAGCTTGGCCTGCTTCTGATCGAGACCCGCCTCTTCGAACAGTTCGCGGATGCGGTCCTTGGGCAGGCCGATCAGGTCGACGCGACCGTCCTCGCGCGGAGTGATGTCGCGCGCGACGGGAACCGGGTCCACCTGCCCGGGGATGCTCATGAGTGTCGTATCGGCCATGGGAGCCGCGCATATAGTGTCTTCCGCGACGAAAGCAAAGCATGTGCGCGGGCGGGCAGAACTCCGCATTCACGCAGCCGTTCCCACGCTCCGTCGCAAATCAGGCTGCAGATTTCCGAGCCTGTTCCAGAGCACAATTCACCGCCGGCTGCGCACCTTTCGTCGCGCAATATGTGCTCAATATGCCACAATTTCCTGTTGTGGGAGGTTCATGAAACTGTTCCTGCACGAGTCACGTTCTCCCGGTCCATGCAGCATGAAAGCTGCGGGTCACAAAAACGGAGTTCGCACATGAATAAGATATCAACCCTCCTCGTCGCCGGTTCAATGGTCGCCTTTGCCGCCCCTGCCATGGCGCAGGATGCGGACAGCAATTTCGACGGTTTCCGAGTCCAGGGCGTGACCGGTTACGATGCGCTGCAGGCCGGCAGCAGCGTTGACGACGACGGTGTCGACAACAACGACCAGTCGATCGACGGCGTCGTCTACGGCGTCCAGGCTGGCTACGATTTCGATCTCGGCGGCGCTGTCGTCGGGCTCGAGGCCGAGCTTTCGGATTCGACTGCCAAGACCGAATACACCAATGGCGATTTCGAAGGCTTCGGCTTCGGCCAGGTGGATGCCGGCCGCGACCTGTTCCTCGGCGCGCGCGTCGGTGCCAAGGTCGCTCCCGACCTGCTGCTCTACGCCAAGGGCGGGTACACCAATGCCAAGCTCAACATCCTCTCGAACGACGGCACCACCGAATATGACCAAACCTTCGACCTCGACGGCTGGCGCGCGGGCGCGGGCGTTGAATATGCCATCAACCCGAGCACCTTCATGAACGTCGAATATCGCTATTCGAACTACAGCAAGGGCGAAGTCGACCTCAACGGCGACCTGGCCGATGGCGACCGTTTCGACGTCGATCTCGACCGTCACCAGATCATGGCTGGCGTTGGCGTGCGCTTCTAAGCGATTGCGCCTGTCATGATCGGGGGCCGGGGAGCGTCAGGCGCTCTCCGGCCCCTTGTCTTTTGCGTTCACCTGCGCGCGCAGGCGAGCGTGGCGGCATCCATCGCGGTCGCAGCGCCGGCGAGCGAATAGCTGTTGGCGAAGCGCCGCCCACGCGTGTCGGTCGCGCGGACGGTCATCCGGCTGGCCGAGCGCATGGCCGCGACGATCGCGGCATCCATCGTGCGGTCTTCGGCCCAGGCATCGGCCCCGCCGCCGGTCAAGCGAAAGCTCTTGCCGCCCACCAGAAGGACGACGTTTGCCTTGTCGGCCAAGCCGCGCGACAGACGGAAATGGACCTGACCGCGCAGATTCCGTCGTGGCCAGGTGCCGATGGTGGCGAAGGGTTCGAACTCGCGGCTCGCCTGGCTCGCCGCCGGGACGGCGATGGCGTAGCAGCGTGGAACCGAGGCATCGCGAAAGGCGCCCCAGTCGGAAAACACGCCGAGGCTGTCCTTGGCCGCGAGCGGAGCGGCGAGGACGATCAGCAGCAGGACGGCGGATTTACGCATAGTCTATGGCAACGACTTCCCATTCTTTGAGCCCGCCGGGAAGCCTCACGCTGCGCAAATCCCCGACCGCCGCACCCTTGAGCGCGCGCGCGAGCGGGGAGGACCAGCCGATCCGGCCGGCGCTCGCGTCCTGCTCGTCGTCGCCCACCAGCGTCACCACGCGTTCCTCGTCGTCCTCGTCGGCCAGCGTTACCGTGGCGCCGAAGAAGGCGCGCGACTTGTCGGGCTGTTCGGAGGGGTCGATTACGCGCGCGGCCTTCATCCGCCGCGCGAGATGGCCGAGTTCGCGATCGATCTCGCGCATGCGCTTGCGGCCATAGAGGTAGTCGCCGTTCTCGCTGCGGTCGCCATTGCCCGCCGCCCAGCTGACGATCTCGACGATTTCGGGCCGTTCGGTGCCGAGCAAATGGTCGTAGCGCGCCTTCATCGCGGCATAGCCTGCTGGGGTGACGGGATTGGTCTTGCCTTGCATGAGGCGTCCGCCCCTAGCGCAAATCAGCGCCGCAGGTAATTGGCGATATCGCGCTCGTAGCTGGCCGATTTGTCGGGATGCATGTTGGCGTAAGTCACGGCGTTGCCGATCACCCGCATGACGTAATAGCGCGTCTCGAAATTGGACGGGATCTGTTCGATCCAGGTCGCCCAGTCGACGCTGCCATTGCGCGGATCGCCGTTCAATCGCAGCCACTCGTTCACCCGGCCCGGGCCGGCGTTATAGGCGGCGATAGCGAGCGGGTAGGCGCCGCCGTAGCGGTCCATCAGCCGCGCGAAATGCGCATCGCCGAGGCGGATGTTGTAGCTCGGGCTGTCGGTCAGATTGGCGGACATGTAGTTCACGCCGATCTTGCCCGCTTCCTCGCGCGCGGTACCCGGCATCAGCTGCATCATCCCGCGTGCACCGGCATGGCTGACACGGTTGCGGTCGAACTCGCTTTCCTGCCGCGCGATCGCGTGGACCATGGTCCAGTTGGCCCCCGGATGCGTCTCCACGGTAGGGAAACCGAGCCGTTCGAAGCCCTTGAGCCCGTGCTCACCCGAGACCAGCCCGGCGACCACGGCGAGCTCGTCAAGCCCGGTCTCGCGCGCCAACTGGCCCACCAGCGCCATCTCGCCGGGCGTGTCGGCCTTGTCGGCGATGGCTTCGAAGAAGGCGCGCTCGGTGCGCCAGTCGCGCCGGTTGCGCGCGATCGAGCGCAGCGCCCCGGTCAGCGGATCGGCCTCGAACGCGGCGCGCTCGGATTGATCGGCTTGAGGCAGCGCGGCGAAACTGCGCATCGGACGACCGAGTTCCTTCAATGCCAGCTGGCCATAATACCAGTCGGGATAGTCGGCGGCCATTTCCCAATAGCGCTGCGCGCCTTCGCGGTCGCCCGCGCGGGCAGCAGCGCGGCCGGCCCAGTAGAAACCCTTCGAGCGGGTCAGTGGGGTCTTGGCCGCTGTGCCGTAGCGGTAGAAGAGCGGCGCGGCCTGCGCCCCGTCGCCGAGCGACCACAGCGCCTTGGTCCCGCCGAGCCACATCAGATCGGTGTATTTGTCGCGCAGCGTGTAGGAGCCATCCGAGATATCGGTGCCCGGCGCGAAGATGTCGTCGACCTTGCCGGCGATGCTCGCGGCTTGCGTCGCGCCAGCGGTCTTGGCGACGGCCAGCGCCTCGCTGACGAACTGCGTGCCGTCGAAGGCAGGAGCGGCGAAAGCGGCGCGGGTCGAGAGCAGGTTCACCGCCTCATAGGGCTGGCCCGAGCTGCGGTAGTGGCGGCTTAGGTTGTAGACATAGCCCGCATCGTTAAGCGCACCCTGCGGCACGGGCAGACCGGCCTGCGAGGGCGTGCTGCCCTGCAGCAGCGCGAGCCGTGCCTGCGCCATTGCGCGATAGGCGGGCGAGACGCGCCCGACATGGCGCGCGGCGGCCTCGTAATTGCCCTGCCACAACAGCGCGTCCATCCGCGCATCGTGATCCTCGGGCGCGAGGCGGCTGCCGAACAGCCCCTGCATGTAGAGCTCGGCCGGGCCGCTCATCGTACCCCCGCGCCAGGCTGCGCGGGCCACCTCGAGTGCTTGGGGACGGTCGAGCGAGGCCAGCGCCAGCGCGTAGCGGGCACGCGCGCTGTTGGTCAGCGGCGCGAAGCGGTCGAAGAAGGCGACCAGCGTCTGCGGCGGAGGCGCGTCGCTTTCGAGCGCGGCCTCGGCGCGGCGACGCAGAACTTCCTGCTTGGGGAAATCAGGATAGGACGAGACGAAATTGGCATAGGAGGCGAAGGGCAGGTTGTCCTGCTTGGTCAGATACTCCCACTGACCGATCGCCCGGTCGATCGCGCCGGGCTGCTGTGCCACCATGTAGTTTCGCGGCGCGTCCTGCGCCTGCGCCACGGTGGGGATCGCCAGCATGCCGCCGGCCATAAGTGCCAATGTGAAAAGTCTTTTTCTGCCCATGCTGGACATCGTGCCCGGCCCCTCCTTATCAGGCGCTGAATGAATTGTGGCAGCGCCCACGAAAACTCGCCTTGTTTCATAGCTCTAACGCAGGACCGACGTAAATGTTCTCAGGCTCGATTCCGGCTCTGGCGACTCCTTTTCGCGACGGATCGTTCGACGAAGCCGCGTTCCGCAAGCTGGTCGACTGGCAGATCGACAACGGCAGCAAGGCGTTGGTGCCCTGCGGCACGACGGGTGAGGCGTCGACCATCTCCAATGCCGAGCATCATAGGGTGATCGAGGTCTGCATCGAGCAGGCCGCCGGTCGCGTGCCCGTGATCGCCGGATGCGGATCGAACGATACGCGCAACGCGCTGCTGCACATGCAGTTCGCCCGGAAAGCCGGAGCGGCGGCGGGGCTGTGCGTCGCGCCCTATTACAACCGCCCGAGCCAGGCCGGGCTGATCGCGCATTTCAGCTTCCTCGCCGAGAACAGCGACCTGCCGATCGTGCTCTACAACGTGCCGAGCCGCACCGTCACCGACATCGAGGACGAGACGGTGGTCGAGCTGGTGCGCAAATATCCCAAGCGGATCGTCGCGATCAAGGACGCCAGCGGCGACCTCTCGCGCGTCGCCGACCACCGCATGGGGCTCGACCACGAATTCTGCCAGCTGTCGGGCAATGACGAATTGTGGTTGCCGCATTCGGCCGCGGGCGGCGCAGGCTGCATCTCGGTCACCGCCAATGTCGCTCCCGCGCTCTGCGCCGAATTCCACGAGGCCATTGCCGCCAACGATCTGGTCAAGGCGCGCGAGCTCAACGACCGGCTGTTCCCCCTGCATTACGCGATGTTCTCCGATGCCAGCCCGGCGCCTGTGAAATACGCGCTGAGCCGCGTGCACGAGTGGTTCTCGCCCGACGTCCGCCTGCCTTTGGTCAATGCCAGCGAGGCGAGCCGCAAGGCGGTCGACGAAGCGCTGGCGATCGCCGGACTGATCTGAGCTAGAGCACCTCGTCCTCGTCGAGCAGCGGCGCGGCGGGGAAGGGCGGTTCGCTCACCGCGAGCGCTTCGACGATGCTGTCGGCGTGCTCGCCGGCATGGCCGTGCCCGTCGATCTCGGCGATGTGGAACAGGGCGTCGCCCTGGTTGACGATCGGCAGCGTCGCATGGCCGATAACCACGCCGTCGGTGGGACTGATCACATCCTCCGGATTCTCGCCGAACAGCCCGCCGACGCGCGCCAGCAGCTCGCCCTCGCGCACGACGTCGCCCGATTTGCACTCGCGCCGCGAGACGCCCCCGCGCGGCGCGCGCACCCAGCTCGAGCGGCTCGAACGCAGCGGCACTTCGACATCGGCGAGGCCGTCGTCGGCGTCGATCATCCCGATATGCGCGAGCACGCGCAGCACCCCTGCCACGCCAACCTCGATCGCGAAGCGGTCGAAGCGCAGCGCCTCGCCTGCCTCGAGCAGCAGCATCGGGGTCTCGCGGTCGGCGGCCAGCGCGCGCATCGAGCCAGGGCGCAGCGGGCTCTCGATGATGATTGGCGCGCCGAAGGCCATCGCCAGCTCGCTGAGATAGGGACTGCCCGAGGCGATGCGAATCTGCGGCAAATTGTACCGGTGCACCGCGGCCGAATGGATGTCGATTCCGAGCGAGCAGCGGTCGATCACGTGCTGGAGGAAGCAATGCGCCAGCTGCGCCGCGAGGCTGCCGTGCTCGGCGCCGGGAAAGCTGCGGTTGAGGTCGCGGCGGTCGGGCAGGTAGCGGCTGTGCGCGGCGAATCCGTAGATGTTCACAGCCGGGGCTAAGATGATCGTGCCCGAAAGCTGCGCGGGAGCAAGGCGTTCGAGCAGCCGCTGGATCACCGCGGTGCCGATGATCTCGTCGCCATGGATCGCGCCACTCACGAAGATGCAAGGTCCGTGGTTGCTGCCGTGCATGACCCGCAGGGGCAATGTCGAACGGAGACCGGTGACCTGCTGGCTGACGGGAATCTCGACCGTAGCCTGCGTGCCCGGCGCGACGACGCTGTCGTGAATGGCGAAGGGTTCGTGCGAAGTCCGGCTGTGCATCGACCGCATTCGCCACGAGCGGTCCGCGATTGGCAAGCAATTTCGCCCGCTTGCCCTTTCCAAGCGCGGCGCGCTCGCCTACATGCGCCCGCCTTATGGCCCGTCCCAAACCCGCCACTTTCGACAAGCAGAAGACTGTCGCCGACAATCGGCGCGTACGGTTCGATTATCATGTCGAGGACACGTTCGAGGCCGGCCTCGCGCTGCAGGGCACGGAAGTGAAGGCGCTTCGCGCGGGCGAGGCGAGCATCAAGGAAAGCTATGCCGAGGTGCGCGACGGCCAGGTCTGGCTGATCAATGCCAACATCCCCGAATATTCGCACGGCAACCGGCTCAATCACGAACCGCGGCGGCCGCGCAAGCTGCTGCTCCACGCGCGCGAGATCGAGAAGCTGTTCGGGGCGGTCGAGCGCAAGGGCATGACGCTGGTGCCGCTGTCGATCTACTTCAATTCGACCGGCCGGGCGAAGGTCGAGCTCGCCCTTGCCAAGGGCAAGCAGGCGCATGACAAGCGCCAAGCGACCAAGGATCGCGACTGGCAGCGCGACAAGGCCCGCCTGATGCGCGAGCGCGGCTGAATTGCATCCGTTCAGCCCTTACAAAGCATGCCCCGATTAACCACATCGCCAGCCATGCCGATTTCTACGCCAGCCGTCTTCGTCGCCCCCTTGAACTCGTCCGACAGGCGGCGCATGGCGGAGGCGTGGCAATGACCGGGCCCAGATCGAAGACCTTCCTGGCGGACTGGATCCGCCTGCGCATGCCGACGCGCGAGGAAATGGCGCAGAACAAGTACCTGCGCCCGATCGCACACCGCTTCCTGACGCCCGAATTGTGGCGCTTCACGCGGCGCAGCGTGCCGCGCGGCGTGGCCCTCGGCATCTTTGCCGGCTTCATCATCCCGGTAGGACAGATATTCCTGGCCGCGTTCATGGCGCTGCCGGCGCGGGCCAACGTGCCGCTGTCGGCGCTGGTGACCTTCATCACCAACCCCTTCACCTTCCCCTTTTGGGCGGTGGTGGCGAACAAGCTCGGCGCCTTCATTCTCAAAATCGACCTCGCGGCCACCGGCGGTGCGGCGCAGGACGAGATAACGAGCGGCCGCTGGGCCTGGTTCCTCGACATGTTCGAGGGCGTTGGCGTGACCGTTCTGGTCACCATCTTCGGGTTCATCGTGCTGGCCGTGGTCGGCGCGGCGATCGGATATCTGCTGGCGGGCGTGGTCTGGCGCTTCGTCGTCGCGCGCAAGCGTCGGCGCCGGCTGCTGGCGATGGAACGGCGTCTCGACGAGCGCCTGCAGCAGGAAGCGGGCGAATGATCGCGAGCGAGGAGAGCGCGGTTTCCGGACTTCCGCCTCTGCCGCTGATGCTCGGTGTCGCTGTCGCCAGCATCGTTTCGATCGTGCTGATCTGGCTTGTCGGCCAGCAGACGCTCGTCGCGCTGGCCTATGGCGGGTCGCTGGTCGCACTGCTGCTCATGCTGCTGCTCGTCGCCCGGCTCAAGGCGCCGGCGGCGGACGAGACCGTGTTCGCGCCCGACTGGTCGGTCACCAGCGCGGCGATCGAGAACCGCCGCCGAGGCGTGGCCATCATCGACCGCGCCAACCGGCTGGTTTGCGCCAATTCGACTTATGAATCCTGGTTCAAGGCGGCTTCGTCGCCAACCGAACTGCCTTTCGATGCTGCGTCGCGCGAGGCGGTGATGGGCGCCATGCGCGAGGCCTGGCGCGACGGCAACGCGACGGTCGAACTCGTGCAGTGCGACGGTTCCGAGACGCGCTATCGGCTACAGATCGACCGCAGCGGGCGGAGCGAGGCCTATCTCGTCTGGCGCTTTGCCGAGATACGCGAGGAGCGCGGCTACGAAGATCTCGCGACGCGCCTTTCCGGCCGGCTGGGCGAACTGATCTCGCGCGCCGGGATCGAACTGGCGCTGGTTGGGCCCGACGGTATCGTGCTGACGACGACACCGGGACTGGCCGAGCGTGCGACCGGTAGTCGGGACAATTCGCTCGCCGGGCTGGAATTCGTGCAATTGCTGCGCTCGGACGACCGCGACCGGATCTTCTTCGCCCGCGAAGGCCAGCAGGGTTCTCCGCAGACGCTGGTGCATGTTCCGCTCGATGCCGTGAGCGATGGGCGGCTGAGCGATGCCGACGAGGCGCTTTCCATGATGCTGCTGGTCGACAGCACCGTCGGCATCGGCGGCGGCTGGGAGGGCAACGGCAAGGCGGCGATCCCGCAGCTCGAAGCGTTGCTGTCGGCGCTCCCGCTGGGGCTGGCGCTGACCGATCGCGACGGTCGGTTCCTGTTCGCCAACAAGGCCTTCCTGCGCGCGGTCGAGCGCGTCGACCATGGACTGCCGCAGTTCCCCTCGGACCTCGTCGTACGCGAGGACAAGGCCGCCATGGCCGATACCGTGCGCCGCTTCGCCAAGGGCGCGACGGCGAGCGGCGACATGGCGGTGCGGCTGGCCAACGACAAGGAGGAACCGGTCTCGATCGGACTCGCCGGGGTGCGCGGGCTGGGCGATGCCGCGGTGCTGCTGTCGATTTCCGATTCCTCCGAAGAGAAGCGCTTGCGCCGCCAGGTCGCGCAGGCGACCAAGATGCAGGCGGTCGGCCAGCTCGCCGGCGGCGTGGCGCATGATTTCAACAATGTGCTGACCGCGATCATCGGCTATTGCGATCTCATGCTGCTGCGCCACACGCCGGGCGACAGCGATTACGACGACATCCAGCAGATCAAGGCCAATTCGAACCGCGCGGCCAGCCTGACGCGGCAATTGCTCGCCTTCAGCCGCCAGCAGACGCTTCGTCCGGTCGTGCTGCAGCTGCCCGACGTGGTGAGCGAGGTCAGCCAGCTGCTCAAGCGGCTGATGGGCGAGAAGATCGAGTTCTCGGTCCGCCACGACCGCGAGCTCGGCTCGGTACGCGCCGACCCGCAGCAGCTCGAGCAGGTCATCATCAACCTCGCGGTCAACGCGCGCGACGCGATGCAGGCGCATGCGATGAAGCGTGGCAAGCAGGACTGGAAGGGCCGGCTGACGCTCGCCACGCGCCGGGTCTCGGCGCGCGACGTGCGCAAGATGGGCATCGATATCATGCCCGCCGACGATTACACCGTGCTGATCGTGCAGGATACCGGCGGCGGCATCCCCGAAGAATATCTCAACAAGATCTTCGAGCCCTTCTTCACCACCAAGGAACTGGGCAAGGGCACGGGGCTCGGGCTGTCGACCGTCTACGGGATCGTCAAGCAGTCGAACGGCTTCATTTTCGCCGACAATGTCCAGGGGCCCGACGGCACGCCGATCGGCGCGCGCTTCACCATGTACCTGCCGGTGCACAAGGGCGAATTGCCTGCCGAGATGCGCAACGAGGAGCTCGAGGAAGCCAAGCCGACCGAGTGGTCCGCGGGCGGCAAGCTGCTGCTGGTCGAGGACGAGGACATGGTCCGCGCGGTGGCCGAACGTGCGCTGGTCCGCGCGGGCTACACGGTAACCGCGGTGGCCGACGGCGAGGAGGGCTTGGCCGCGATTGCAAACGGCAAGACCGAATTCGACCTGATCGTTTCCGACGTGGTCATGCCGACGATGGACGGGCCGGCGATGGCGCGCGCGATCCGCAAGGTGAAGCCCGACATCCCCATCCTGTTCATGTCGGGCTATGCCGAGGAACAGCTCCGCGGCGAAATCGACATCGACAACATGCACTTCATCCCCAAGCCGTTCAGCGTCCAGCAGATCAACGCCAAGGTGTCCGAGGTGCTGAGCGCGAGCCGCTAGGACCCGGCGACAGGGGCGCAGCCGAGCATCGGAACAAAGCGAGAAATTAATTTCCGTTCCCTACTTGTTCTTTGAGAACAAAGCCGATACATCATGCGCCAGTTGAAGAGTCGGGATGCGGCTCTGGCCAAGCGCAGGAGGTGATGTCATGGCGGCAAGTCTGAAGCTCGTAGAGGACAAGAAAGTGGACGCAGACCGCCAGAAGGCATTGGATGCCGCGCTCGCGCAGATCGATCGCGCGTTCGGCAAGGGTTCGGCGATGAAGCTGGGCCAGAAGGAAACGATGCAGGTGGAAGCGATCTCCACCGGCTCGCTTGGGCTCGACATCGCGCTCGGCGTGGGCGGCCTGCCCAAGGGCCGCGTGATCGAGGTCTACGGCCCCGAAAGCTCGGGCAAGACCACGCTGGCGCTGCATGTCATCGCCGAGGCGCAGAAGGCCGGCGGGACCGCCGCCTTCGTCGACGCCGAACATGCGCTCGATCCGGTCTACGCCCGCAAGCTCGGCGTCGATATCGACGAACTGATCGTCTCGCAGCCCGATACCGGCGAGCAGGCGCTCGAGATCACCGATACGCTGGTGCGCTCGAACGCGATCGACGTGCTGGTGGTCGACTCGGTCGCCGCGCTGGTGCCGCGCGCCGAAATCGAGGGCGAGATGGGCGACAGTCACGTCGGCCTCCAGGCCCGCCTGATGTCGCAGTCGCTGCGCAAGCTGACCGGCTCGATCAACCGCAGCAAGTGCATGGTGATCTTCATCAACCAGCTGCGCATGAAGATCGGCGTGATGTACGGCAATCCGGAAACCACCACCGGCGGCAATGCGCTGAAATTCTACGCTTCGGTCCGCCTCGACATCCGCCGCACCGGCCAGATCAAGGACCGCGACGAGGTGATCGGCAACGCCACACGGGTAAAGGTGGTCAAGAACAAGGTCGCCCCGCCGTTCAAGCAGGTCGAATTCGACATCATGTATGGCGAGGGCATTTCGAAGATCGGCGAGATCCTCGACCTCGGCGTCAAGGCCGGCGTGGTCGAGAAGTCGGGCAGTTGGTTCAGCTACGACAGCATCCGCATCGGCCAGGGCCGCGAGAACGCCAAGGCCTTCCTCAAGGAAAATACCGAGCTGTGCGCCAAGTTGGAAGCCGCGATCCGCGGCCGCACCGACGAGGTCGCCGAAGAGATGATGACCGGTCCGGACGCGGACGAGGGCTGACGCTCTTCAAGCGGGAGCGCGTCGGCCTCGGTCACCCCGGGTCGGCGTATCGACCGGACTGTCCCCCGGCGCTCCCGGAAAAACGGAAAGCCGGTGCGCGCCGCCTCTTGGCCGCACCGGCTCTTCCGTATCTGTGGCGGCGCCGCGCCGGCTCCCCTAGGCTGCTTGGCGAATCGCCCGCAATCGTAGCCGGGTGCTGGGAGGCTCACCGATGATCACCGTTCACCACCTCAACAACAGCCGCTCGCAGCGCATCCTCTGGCAGCTCGAGGAGCTCGGCGCGGAGTACGAAATCGAGCACTACCAGCGCGATGCCGAGAGCAATCTCGCGCCGCCCGAGCTCAAGCAGGCACACCCGCTCGGCAAGTCGCCTCTGATTGTCGACGATGGTCTGCGCGTGGCCGAAAGTGGCGCCATCGTCCAGTATCTCTGCGAGCGCCACGGCGGCGAAGCATGGCTGCCTGCAGTCGATAGTGAAGAGCACGTGCGCCATCTCGAATGGATGCAGTTCGGCGAGAGCAGTTTTTTCGTTCCGGTCATGCTCAAGATCTACGCCGGACGGCTCGGCGATGCGGCTGCGCCGCTGATGCCGCGCGTCGATGAGCAGTTCGCCGCCCATGTGCAGTTTGCAGAAGACAATATTTCGGACGATCTGCATTTCGTCGGGGACGACTGGTCCGCGGCGGACGTGATGATGAGCTTCCCTGCCGAGATCGCGGTGATGCAGGGCTATGCGGAGAAAGCGCCCAAGCTCGCCCGCTTCGTGGAGGCGGTGCATGCGCGGCCCGCGTGGAAGCGCGCGCGCGAACGCGGCGGCGCCTACTTCATGTGGTGATCCCGGGCGAGGGCGGGCTTGCAATCGGGTCTGGCAGCCCACAGAAGGCTGCCGCGGCCGCCCAGCGCGGCCTCGGCGAGAAGGCACGGGTTATTCGATGAAGATCGCGGTTTTCGGGCTCGGCTACGTGGGCCTCTCCAACGCCATCATGCTGTCGCAGCGCAATGCGGTGGTCGGCTGCGACATTTCGCCCGAACGGGTGGCGATGCTCACCGAACGCCGCTCGCCGATCCAGGACGAACTGGTCGAGGAGTACCTGCGGCGCGACGATCTCGACCTGTCCTTCACGACCGATGCAAGTGCCGCGATCGACGGTGCCGATTTCGCGATCGCCGCGGTCCCGACCAATTACGACGTCGAAACGAACTTCTTCGACACCTCGGCCGTCGATGCGGTGATCGAGCGGGTGCTGGCGGCCAACGACAGCACGGTGGTGGTCATCAAGTCCACGGTGCCCGTCGGCTATGTATCGCAGGCCCGCGCGCGCTTCGGTAGCGACCGGATCATTTTCAGCCCCGAGTTCCTGCGTGAAGGCAAGGCGCTCTACGACAATCTCCACCCTTCGCGGATCATCGTTGGCGAGCAGTCGGAGCGGGCGCGCCAATTCGCCGATCTCCTGCTCGAACCCGCGCTAGAAGAGGATGTCCCGGTTCTCCTGACCGACGCCGACGAAGCCGAGGCGATCAAGCTCTTCGCCAACACCTATCTCGCCATGCGCGTCGCCTTCTTCAACGAGCTCGACAGCTATGCGCTGTCGCGCGGGCTCGACACGCGCCAGATCATTGAGGGCATCGGGCTCGATCCGCGCATCGGCGGCCACTACAACAACCCCTCCTTCGGCTATGGCGGCTATTGCCTGCCAAAGGACACCAAGCAACTGCTCGCCAATTATTCGGAAGTGCCGCAGAACCTCATCCGCGCGATCGTCGATGCCAACCGGACGCGGAAGGATTTTCTCGCCGACCGGATCATCGCCAAGGGGCCCAAGACCGTCGGCATCTTCCGTCTCGTGATGAAGGCGGGTTCGGACAATTTCCGCCAGTCCTCGATCCAGGGGATCATGAAGCGCGTGAAGGCCAAGGGCATCGAGGTGATCGTCTACGAGCCGGTGCTCGATGATGACAGCTTCTTCGGCAGCCGGGTCGAGCGCGACCTCGCCCGGTTCAAGACCGAGGCCGACGTGATCGTCGCCAACCGCCTCGATCCCGACCTTTCCGACGTCTCCGACAAGGTCTTTACCCGCGATCTGTTCGGCGCCGACTGATGGGCGAGAGCCGCACCGCGCTGGTCACCGGTTCGGCGGGTTTCATCGGCTATCATCTCGTGCGGCGCCTGCTGGCCGACGGTTTCCGGGTCCTCGGTGTGGACTCGCTGTCCGATTATTACGATCCCGAGTTGAAGCGGCGGCGGCAGGCCGCGCTGCTGCAGAATGCCAGCTTTACCGCTGTCAACGAGCCGATCGAGACGCCCGGCCTGCTCGCCGACCTTTTCGGGAGCGAGAAGCCCGACATCGTCGTCCACCTCGCCGCACAGGCGGGGGTGCGCTACTCGATCGACAATCCTCGCAGCTATCTCGACAGCAATCTCGTCGGGACTTTCGAGCTGCTCGAGGCGGCGCGAGCGCATCCGCCGCAGCACATGCTCCTCGCCTCGACCTCGTCGGCCTATGGCGCGAACACCGAGATGCCCTATCGCGAGACGATGAAGGCGGACCACCAGATGTCCTTCTACGCCGCGACGAAGAAGGCAACCGAGGCGATGGCGCACAGCTATGCCCATCTCTTCGACCTGCCGGTGACGATGTTCCGCTTCTTCACCGTCTACGGGCCGTGGGGGCGGCCCGACATGGCGCTGTTCAAGTTCACTCGCGCCATGCTCGCTGGCGAGACGATCGACGTCTACAACCACGGCGAGATGATGCGCGACTTCACCTATGTCGACGATCTCGTCGAGGCCGTTCGGCGGCTGGTGGACACAGCGCCCATACGTCCTGCCGGCCCGGACGAGGTCGCGCCGGGCGACAGCCTTTCGCCAGTCGCACCGTGGCGCGTCGTCAACATCGGCAATTCGCAGCCCGAGCAGCTTGGCGAAATGATTGCGGCGATCGAGGACGCGCTCGGAATCGAGGCGAGGCGCAATCTGATGCCGATGCAACCGGGCGATGTGCCGGCGACCTGGGCCGATGCCGAGCTGCTCCGATCGCTGACGGGCTATGTTCCGCAGACCGGTATCCGCGAGGGCGTGAGGCGCTTCGTCGACTGGTACCGCGACTATTACGAGGTGTGATGCGATGACAGATCATAGGGATTGGACCGGAAAGGTCGGGTCGATCTGGGCGCGCGAGTGGCGCCGGACCGATCGCAGCTTTCGCGAGCTGACTCCCGAGTTGATGGCGGCAATCGAGAGCCACAGTTTTTCTTCGGTCGTCGATATTGGCTGCGGCGCAGGGGAAATCTCCTGTCGCATCGCCGAGGCGCATCCGGATGTCCCGATAACCGGTGTGGATATCGCGCCCGAACTGCTCGATGTCGCGCGCGAAAGGGCGAGTGGCTTGCCGAACGTGGGTTTCATCCACGGCGATGCGGCGCAGGCAACGATCGACCAATCTCCACGACCGGACCTGCTCGTCTCTCGCCATGGCGTCATGTTCTTTGTCGATCCGATCGCCGCGTTCGATCACCTTCGGAGCCAGATAGGGCCAGGTGCCGCGCTGGTATTCTCTTGTTTTCGCGAGCGATCGAACAATGCATGGGTCGAGGAAACCCTTTCCGCGCTCCCCGCGATGCCGCCGCCGGTCGATCCCTCCGAGCCGGGACCATTCGCCTTCGGCAGCCGGGACCGCGTGGAGGGCATCCTGCAAGCTTCGGGCTGGCAGGACATATCGTTCGAAGCTCTCGACTATCGCATGACCTTTGGAGAGGGCGACGATGCGGTTGGCGACGCGCGCGACTATCTCTCGCATGTCGGGCCGACCGCCACACCCATCTCACTGCTCGAAGGTGCCGAGAGGGAGGCGACTTTGGATCGGCTGTCCGAAGTTCTGACGAGGCACGAAAGCAGGGGTGTCGTCGCCCTGCCGGCCGCCGCATGGATCGTGACCGCTCGCGCGCCCGGCTGATCGCCATTCCTGCACAGTCTGGCCGGGCATTCGCGCTTGTCGCCTGCGGCGCGATTGCCTAACTGCGCTCGCATGACTTCGACCAACGACATCCGCCGTAGCTTCCTCGACTATTTCGCGTCCAACGACCACGCGGAAGTCGCCAGCGCGCCGCTCGTTCCGTTCAGCGATCCGACGCTGATGTTCGTCAATGCCGGCATGGTCCCGTTCAAGAATGCCTTCACCGGCCTCGAGACCCCGCCCGCACCGCGCGCGGCCAGTGCGCAGAAGTGCGTCCGCGCCGGCGGCAAGCACAACGATCTCGACAATGTCGGCTACACCGCGCGGCACCACACCTTCTTCGAAATGCTCGGCAACTTCTCGTTCGGTGACTATTTCAAGGAACAGGCGATCCATCACGCCTGGACGCTGCTGACGAAGGAGTGGGGCCTAGACAAGGACCGGCTGCTGGTCACCGTCTACCACACCGACGACGAGGCTTTCGACCTGTGGAAGAAGCTGACCGGTTTCGCCGACGACCGCATCATCCGCATTCCGACCAAGGACAATTTCTGGGCCATGGGTTCGGACGGTCCCTGCGGCCCGTGCTCGGAGATCTTCTACGACCATGGCGATCACATCTGGGGTGGCCCTCCGGGAAGTCCGGAAGAAGACGGCGATCGCTTCGTCGAGATCTGGAACCTGGTTTTCATGCAGTTCACGCAGGAAAACGACGAGATCGTCGGTGACCTGCCCAAGCCGAGCATCGACACCGGCATGGGGATCGAGCGCGTCGCGGCGGTGCTGCAGGGCGTCCACGACAATTACGACACCGACACATTCAAGAACCTGATCGCGGCGAGCGAGAGCCTTACCGGGGTCAAGGCCGAGGGTGAGCGGACCGCAAGCCACCGCGTCATTGCCGACCACCTGCGCTCGACCAGCTTCCTGATGGCCGATGGCGTGCTCCCGTCGAACGAAGGGCGCGGCTACGTCCTACGCCGGATCATGCGCCGCGCGATGCGTCATGCGCACCTTCTGGGGGCGAGCGAGCCGCTGATGCATCGCCTCGTACCCGCGCTGGTGACCGAGATGGGGCAGGCCTATCCCGAGTTGCAGCGGGGGCAGGCGCTGATCCAGGAAGTGCTCGAACGCGAGGAAACCCAGTTCCGCCGCACGCTCGACAAGGGGCTCAAGCTCCTCGACGAGGCCACTGGCGAGATGGGCGAGGGCGGCACGCTCGACGGCGGCACCGCGTTCAAGCTCTATGACACTTACGGCTTCCCCTACGATCTCACCGAAGACGCGCTGCGCAGCCGCGGCATCGGGGTCGACAAGGACGGCTTCGACGCTGCCATGGCGCAGCAGAAGGCCGCCGCGCGCGCCGCTTGGAAGGGCTCGGGCCAGGCCGCGAACGAGGAAGTCTGGTTCGACATCGCCGAGCGCGAAGGCTCGACCGAGTTCACCGGCTACAGCTCGACCACGGGCGAGGCGGCGGTGGTCGCGATCGTCAAGGACGGTACCGAGGTGCAGCAGGCCGGCGAGGGCGACGAGGTCGTCATCCTCACCAACCAGACGCCTTTCTATGGCGAGAGCGGCGGCCAGACGGGCGATGCCGGGCGCATCTGGACGCCCGAAGGGCTCGAATTCACGGTCGAAACGACCAACAAGCCGCTCGGCCGGTTGCACGCCCATGTCGGCAAGCTCGCGAAGGGCACGGTCAAAGTGGGCGATGCCGTCCACCTCGTCATCGATGTCGAGCGCCGCGACCGCATCCGCGCGAACCATTCGGCGACGCACCTGGTCCACGCCGCGCTGCGCAACCGGCTCGGCGGGCATGTTACGCAGAAGGGTTCGCTGGTCTCCGACGATCGCTTCCGCTTCGACTTTTCGCACCCGAAGCCGCTTTCTGACGAGGATATCGCCGCGATCGAAGCCGAGGTGAACGCAGAAATCCGCGCCAACGAGCAGGTCGGGACGCGGCTGATGACTCCCGACGATGCGGTTGCGGCCGGCGCGCTGGCGCTATTCGGCGAGAAATATGGCGACGAGGTCCGCGTCCTCTCGATGGGCCGCAAGGGTGACGAAGGGCGCACCTATTCGGTCGAGCTGTGCGGCGGCACGCACGTCAAGGCGACCGGCGACATCGGCCTGTTCAAGATCGTCTCGGAAAGCGCCGTCAGCTCGGGCGTGCGCCGGATCGAGGCACTGACGGGCGAGGCCGCTCGCCAGTGGCTGGCCGCGCGCGACGAAGCGGTGCGCGCTATTGCCAGCGCGCTCAAGACCTCGCCCGACGAGGCACCCGCGCGCGTCGCCGCACTGGTCGAGGAGCGCAAGCGGCTCGAGAAGGAACTCGCCGAGGCCAAGCGTGCGCTGGCGCTGGGCGGCGGTGGATCGGGCGATGCCGGTCCGGCCGACCAGGAGATCGGCGGCATGACCTTCTCCGGCCAGGTGATCGAGGGCCTCAACCCCAAGGAATTGCGTCCGCTGCTCGATGAGGCGAAGAACCGCATCGGTTCAGGCATAGCGGCGATCTGCGCGGTCAACGAGGGCAAGGGTGCCTTTGCCGTGGCGGTCACCGACGATCTCACGGGACGCTTCAGCGCGGTCGATCTGGTCCGGGTCGGTGTCGAAGCGCTCGGCGGCAAGGGCGGCGGTGGCCGCTCCGACATGGCCCAGGGTGGTGGACCGGACGGCAGCAAGGCCGAAGCTGCGCTCGATGCGGTGCGGTCCGCGCTGGCGGGCTAGCCGACTGCGTTAGCCTTGGCGGCCTACCTCGGGCTCGCTGCCGCGCGGGATGTCCTGGCCGTCGGTGTCGGCAGGCTTGTCGGGATTGGCGCTCGGTGGCTCTTTGCTGCCAACCGGATCCTGGACATTCTGCGGCTTGAACTTCTCGCCGTTCGGCGTGGGCTTGGTCGGGTCGGGGTTGCTCATTTCATTCTCCTTCACCCGACCAACGAGCGAGACAGGGAGAAGTTCAGGAATTCTGCAAGCTGGCGGGATCTAGCGAGGCATAGGCGCGCCTGACAGCCTGTCCGGCGCGCGCGATCCTCGCGCTGTCGGCGAGCGTTTCGCGCGAACCGGCGATATCCGCCAGTTCCTCCCTCAGCTGAAGCAGCGCAGGGTCGGTGGGCGCCACGCCAAGCGCCCGCTCGACGAGATAGGCAAGGTCGCTTACCGGCCTCAGGGCGAGGAAGGCTTCGACCATCGGGCCAAGCAGAGCCCCATCGCCGCGCCAGTCCCGGCCTTCGAACAGCGTCTGGACGACATGCTGGCCCGCGCCGAAGCACTCGAAGCGAATGCAGCCTGAGAAGCCTTCCTCCGCACGGTGTTCGTAAATCGTGCAGAGCGCGTCCGCCCCGAGCATTGGGCAGGGCTGGCCGGCTTGCTTGGCAGCGGAAAAGCCCGGCATCTCTTCGGAAGGGTAGGCGATGCAGCACAGGGCGGCGCAGCGGCTGCAGTCCGAGCGCGTTTCGAGGACCGGCGCCATTGTCAGGCCTCGGCGGTGCTGGTCCGCAGCTTGGGCTTGTAGGACAGCGCGCCTTCTTGCTCGATCTGCTCGCGGAACTCGTCGCGCTTCTCGTGGATCGAAGCGATCACCGGCCCCATCGCTACGCCGATATCGACCAGCACCGCCTCCGAGAGCTGCAACGAACTCTCGAGCGTTTCGGGGACGGCGTGGCTGGCGCCGGCACGATAGAGTTCGGCGGCATGCTGAATGTCTCGCGCGCGGCACACAATCAGGAGGTCAGGGTATTCCTTGCGCAGCTTGATCACGAGGCGTTGCACGAGGACCGGCTCGTCCATGGTCAGGACTATCGCAAGCGCATTTTGCACTCCCAATCGATCCATCGAATCGCCGCGTGCCGCATCGCCGAAGACCGCGCGGAAGCCCCGGCGCTTCGCGTTCTCGATCAGGTCAGGATCGGCGTCGAGCGCCACATAATCCTTGTCATGCGCATCGAGCATCTGTGCGACCAGCAGCCCGACGCGACCTGCACCCACGATGATCACGCGCGGCTCGTCGCCCCTGGCTTCGGGAACGTCGGGAATCGGTTCGACGCGCCGGGCGATAATTCGTCCGAGGCGGGCGAGCAGAGGGGTCACCGTCAGCCCGATAGCGGTGACGATCTGCCAGAATTGCGCCGTACCCGGCTGGATCAACAGCGCCGAACTGGCTGCGGCAAGGATGATCAGGGTGGTTTCTGACGGGCTGGCCATCAGGATGCCGGTTTCTGCCGCGGTGCTGCGACGAGCACCCATCAGCCGGAGAAGAACTCCCGTCACGAGCGCTTTGAACGGCAGGATCAGGAGCACCGCGGTGGCGAGCAGGCCGAAGTTGTTCCAGATCGTCGCCAGGTCGATGCTCATGCCGACGGTGATCAGGAAAATCCCGAGCGCAAGGCCCTTGAAGGGCTCCATGATCGCTTCGACTTCGCCGTGATATTCGGTTTCCGCGATCAGCAGCCCGGCAATGAGTGCGCCGACGATCGGCGACAGGCCCACGGCTGCAGTGGCCAGGCTGGCGCCGATCACCACGAGTAGCGATGCCGCGAGGAAGAGCTCGGGGCTCTTGGTGCGCGCAGCCTGTCCGAACAGGCGGGGGAGGGCAAAGCGTCCGAGGATCATCATCGCCGCGATCACCAGCCCGCCCTGCCACAGCGTGGTCAGCATGCCTTCCCAGCCTTCGCCCGCCGCATTGGGCGCCATCGCGCCGAGCACGAAGATGATCGGGACGATCATGATATCCTCGAACAGCAGCATCGACAGTGCCGCGCGGCCCACCGGCGAGTGCGTACCGGCGATCGGCAGGACGATCGCGGTCGATGAGAAGGCGAGGGCAAAGCCGAGGGCAAGCGCGCCGGTCCAGTACTGGCCCATCATCGACAAGGCGATGGCGAGGCAGGAGCCGATCATCAGCAATTCCATGGCGCCGAGCCCGAAGACCAGTTTTCGCATCTGCCACAGGCGGTTGAAGCTGAGTTCGAGACCGATCGTGAAGAGCAGCAGGATGATCCCGAACTCGGCGAAGGGGTCCAGCGCCTCGGGATCGGAGATCGTGATGTAATTGAGCCACGGATGCTCGAAGACGAGCCGCCCGAGGCCGTAAGGCCCGACCGCGATGCCGATCAGGATGAAGCCGATGATCGGCGTCACGCGAAAACGCGTGAACACTGGGATGACAAGTCCAGCCGCGCCGAGGATGACGAGCGCGTCCGAGATTGCGGGGCTTGCGAGTTCAGCCGATGCCATGTTGTGATCCGTAACCGCGCGATGCCGCGCTGTCACGACGCATGCAGAGCTTAGCCACCACCGGCATGCGACGGACCGAGCGGCTCGCGGCGGGGGCGGGGCTTTCCGGGATGCTTGCCGTCCTCGTCCCATTCGATTCGGTAGAGATCGAATCTGCGATCGGCGAGGTTGCGCACCGTGCCTTCGGCGCGCGCCCAGCTGAGATCGGCGAGATTGATGTCGCTGATGGTCAGAGTCTCGACATTCTCGCTCGCCTCGGCGGCCACACCGTCACGCGCGAAGGGGAAGTCGCAGGGCGTCAGGATGCAGCTTTGCGCATACTGGATGTCCATATTGCCGACATTGGGCAGATTCCCGACATTCCCGGAGAGCACGACAAAACACTGGTTCTCGATCGCCCGCGCCTGCCCGCAATAGCGCACGCGAAGGTAGCCTTGGCGGCTGTCGGTGCAGAAGGGGACGAAGATGATCCGCGCCCCCTCGTCGGCAAGCCGTCTGGAGAGCTCGGGGAATTCGCTGTCGTAGCAGATCTGCACGCCGATCGGGCCGCAGTCGGTCTGGATCACCTCGACCTTGTCGCCGCCCTTGATGTTCCACCAGTACCGCTCGTTCGGTGTCGGGTGAATCTTCTCCTGCGCGTGGATCGATCCGTCACGCAGGCAGACATAGGCGACGTTGTGGATGTCGCCATCCTCCATCCGCGTCGGGTGCGAACCGGCGATGACGTTGATGTTGTAGCGCATCGCCATTTCGGAAATGTCCGTGCGTATGCGCGGTGTGTATTCAGACAGGCGCTCGATCGCCTCGACGGGCGAGAGTTCCTTCTCCTCGAAGCTCAGTAGCATGAGCGTGAAAAGCTCGGGAAAGAGAATGAAGTCTGCCTCGTAATCGCTTGCTACATCTACGAAATACTGCACAGTCCGAAGGAACTCGTCATAGTCGACCACGGCCCGCGCCTGGAGCTGGCAGGTTGCGACGCGGACCGATTCCACGCCGCGCGGCAGGCGCTTCTTTACTGGCTGGTCGCGCTCGACATAGGGGTTGCGCCAGACCATCATCACGGCGTTGGCCATCGAGGCCTTATCCTCGGGCAGATAGCCTTCCATGATCCGCTCGGGTTCGAAGCCGTTGGCGAGCTGGAAGCGGAGCACCGGGTCGTGCAGCTTCCCTTCGACGACCTTGTCGAGATAGTCCTGCGGGCCTTCCACGCGGCGGCGAAGCCGACGGTAATTGGGCATGCGGCCGGCGAAGACGATGCCGGTCAGATCACGTTCCTCGGCAAGCGCCCGGCGTTCTTCGTAGAGTCGCCGGCCAATCCGCACGCCGCGCACCTTGGGATCGACGCACATTTCGTAGCCGTAGAGCCAGTCGCCGGTTGGGTCGTGGCGGCTGCCGTAGCCATTGCCGGTGATCTCGTCCCAGTCGTGCGGCTGGAAGGCGAGCGCTTCGGCCACCTGCATGGTCGCGCAATAGCCGACAACCTCGTCGTCGAGCAGCGCGACGAAACAGCCATCCTTGAAGTTGTTGATCTGCCCGCGGATCTCGCCATGGGTATAGGCGGGCATGTCCTCGTAGACCCGGCGCACCAGATCGGCGATGCCGCGGATGTCCTTGATCATCGCGTTGCGCACTTCGAGTCTGCGCTGGCCGAACTTCTCGGTAGTCTTGCGCTTCGTGCCGCGCGATCTGGCTGGCTGCTTTGCCATTCGGTCCCCGTCTGTTCGTTACGACCCCAAACAAAGACGGGGCCGGCTTTCGCCGACCCCGTCGATCTGGCTTATCCGGGTAATGACCCAGAACGCGAAGGGTTTCAGGCCCAGGCCTGCATTTCCTTCTCGAGGTTCTCGACGATCGCTTCGAAGAACTGCTCGGTGGTCATCCAGCTCTGGTCAGGGCCGATCAGCAGCGCGAGATCCTTGGTCATCTTACCGCTTTCGACGGTCTGGATGCAGACCCTCTCGAGCGTTTCGGCGAACTTGACGACATCGGGCGTGTTGTCGAAGCGACCGCGATAGATGAGGCCGCGGGTCCATGCGAAGATGCTGGCGATCGGGTTGGTGCTGGTCGCCTTGCCCTGCTGGTGCTGGCGATAGTGGCGGGTGACCGTGCCGTGGGCCGCCTCGGCTTCGACGGTCTTGCCGTCGGGGGTCATCAGCACCGAGGTCATCAGCCCGAGCGAGCCGAAGCCCTGCGCAACGACGTCGGACTGCACGTCGCCGTCGTAGTTCTTGCAGGCCCAGACGAACTTGCCGCTCCACTTGAGCGCCGCGGCAACCATGTCGTCGATCAGGCGGTGTTCGTAGGTGATGCCGGCTTCCTTAAACTTGTCGGCAAATTCGGCGTCGAACACTTCCTGGAACAGATCCTTGAAGCGCCCGTCATAGGCCTTGAGGATGGTGTTCTTGGTCGAGAGGTAGACCGGCCATTTGCGGTCGAGGCCGTAGTTCATGCAGGCCCGGGCGAAATCGCGGATGCTGTCGTCGAGATTGTACATCGCCATGGCGACGCCGCTCGACTGGAATTCGAACACGTCGAGATCGATGTTCTCGCCGTTTTCACCCTCGAAGACGAGACGCAGCTTGCCGGCACCGGGGATCAGCGTGTCGGTGGCGCGATATTGGTCGCCGAAGGCGTGACGGCCGACGACGATGGGGTCGGTCCAGCCGGGCACGAGGCGCGGCACGTTGTCGATGACGATCGGTTCGCGGAAGACGACGCCACCGAGGATGTTACGGATCGTGCCGTTGGGCGAACGCCACATCTTCTTCAGGCCGAATTCCTCGACGCGCGCCTCGTCGGGGGTGATCGTGGCGCATTTTACGCCGACACCGTGTTCCTTGATCGCGTTGGCCGCATCGACAGTGATCTGGTCGTCGGTCTCGTCGCGCTTCTCGATCGACAGGTCGTAGTATTTCAGGTCGACGTCGAGATAGGGCAGGATCAGCCGCTCGCGGATCCACTGCCAGATGATTTTCGTCATTTCGTCGCCGTCGAGTTCGACGACCGGGTTCGCAACCTTGATCTTCGCCATGGGTTTCCTGTTCGTTCGTATGTGAGTTGCGCGCGCCATAGCAGACAGGCGGTACGGGGCAAGGGAGCGTCGCCCGAGCCGGACGGGCGCCAGCAGCTCGGCAGGCTGCGACCGGTCAAGGCAACAGTCTCACTTTGGCGCAAATTGCCAATTCGCGTTGCACGGAATGACTAATGACGATTAAAGAAGTCCTGCGCACAGCTTGCGTCGAACGAAAACTGCGACGTCGCATGATCGTCCATACCCCCCGGGATAGAGAAGGGCGGAGCGAAGAACGTGTATTTGGAGAATGTTTCCCATGCGATGAGCCGGCCGGCCATGGAGGGGCGCCGGATCCAGTTGTATCTGCTGATGCTGCTGGCCGACACGCTGATCCTTCTCGGCAGTTTCATCGCGGCCGGCGGCCTGTATCGCAATCAATGGCCGCACGAACTCGCCATCGCGATGGGCTGGGCGTTCCTTCCCATCTTCCTGGTCATCGCTGTCCATCAGCGGTGCTATTCGATCCGCGCGCTCGACGAAATCCGCTATGCGATCGGCCAGGTCGGCGTGGCCCTGATCCTTTCGGCCATGCTGTGCATGGTGATGATTTTCTATGCCAAGGCGGCTACCGAGTTCTCGCGCGTCATGCTGTCGCTGGCGCTTGTTCTGGCTTTTTCGGGAATGGCGCTGTTCCGCGCCGGGCTGCATTACGGCATGCGCCGCGTCTACGGGCCGAGCGTGAGTTCGGTGCTCGTCGTCATGGACGGCGGCCCGAAGGTGGACTTTCGCGGGGCTCAGGTCGTCCATGCGGAAGACTTCGACATTTCGGGCGTTCATACATCGCCCGACAGCCTCGACCGAATCGGGCGGCTGATGCGCGGCATGGACCGTGTCGTCGTCAGCTGTGCGGTCGACCGGCGATCGCAATGGGCCAGCGTCATGCGAGGTGCCGGCGTTCGCGGCGAGGTCATCTCCAACGCCCTGCAGGAACTGGGGGCGATCGCGCTGGAGCGCGAAGGTGGGCAGTCGTTCCTCGTCGTGTCGACCGGGCCGCTCGCACTTCATGCGCGCATCATCAAGCGGGTCATGGACTTGGCCATTACCATACCGGCGCTGATCGTGCTGAGCCCGGTCATGCTGCTAGTCGCCTTGCTGATCAAGCTCGAAGACGGGGGGCCGGTGTTCTTCGTCCAGCAGCGGATGGGGGCGCACAATTGCCTCTTCGACATGCTCAAATTCCGGTCGATGCGGCACGGGAAGGGCGATCGAAGGGGCGCGCGCTCGACCTCGCGCGATGACGATCGCATAACGCGGGTGGGTGCCTTCATCCGCAAGACCTCGATCGACGAACTGCCGCAACTGTTCAATGTTCTGCGCTCGGAAATGAGTATTGTCGGCCCCCGCCCGCATGCACTGGGGTCGCAGGCTGGCGAAAAACTCTTCTGGGAAGTCCACCGGGATTACTGGCAACGCCATGCGCTGAAGCCGGGGCTTACCGGGCTGGCGCAAATTCGCGGTCACCGCGGCGCTACCGAGACCGAAGACCACCTGAAGGACCGGCTAGAGGCCGATCTCGAATATATCCGCAACTGGTCGATCTGGCGTGATGTGACGATCATCTTCGCCACGGCCAGGGTTCTGGTGCACCCGAATGCGTATTGACCTGCGGGGCGGGTGGCGTAAGGTAACTTTCGAAAAGACGGGCCGCTGCGTGCAGAGGTTGTGAAAGAGACGGTGTAACAAGGAATTAACCGGTTGCGCCTTATTCGAATCGCTGCTAGCCAAGCATTGAATTCTCGCGAAGAAGAACACTAGGAGACTAAAAATGAAGACCAGCCGCCTTCTTGCCGGCCTCGGTGCCGTCGCCATGGCGACCACCTCGGTTGCTGCCACTGCCGGTACCCGTGCAGCCGACGCTTCGAACGTCGCTGTTCAGCCGGTGAAGCTCTCGAGCGTCAGCGGTGACGTTGCGCGTTCGACGCTGACCAAGAAGAACAAGAGCGAGCTCGGTGGTACCGGCCTCGTTATCGCGATCATCGCTGGCCTGGCAGTGATCGGTGGCGTTATCGCCGCAGCGAGCGACGACGACCGTTCGTCGGGCGCATAAGCTAGATTCAATCTAAAGTAAAACCCCGCCAATCAGTGATTGGCGGGGTTTTATTTGCCTGATGCATGCGGAGCTCGGCGTTGAAAAACCGGTCGGAGCTTAGGGGTGAGCCGCGCTTTCCTTTCGGAAGGGTGGCGCTTTTCCTGTTGATTGCAGCCGTGGTTTTCGGCGGTGGTGGCAGTCATGCCGCGTTCGGAAATTTGCTCGTCGGACTGGGGGCCTTGCTGGCCGTCTGCTGGTTCGCTTTCCGCAGCGAGCCGCTGTCTCATCGTTATGGCCGGGCGTTTGCGATCCTAGTGGCCGCATCGATCGCAATTCCGCTGCTCCAGCTGATCCCTCTTCCTGCGGGCCTCTGGCAGGCACTGCCCGGACGCGATCTGGCAGCCGAGGCGCGAGGCCTGGTAGGGGCAGGCGATCAGTGGTTCGCTCATTCGCTGGACAGGGGGCGAACTCTGGGGGCGCTCGCTGCGCTTCTCGTTCCGCTGGGGCTGCTGCTTGCCCTCGATCTCGATCGAACACGCAAGAGAGCGTCGCTACTCCTGGTGGTGGTCGGCCTGGGGCTTGCGCATTTCCTCCTCGGCGGCCTTCAGATCATTCTCGGGAACGTTTCCTTCTTCGGTTATCCGAATCTGGTTGATGGCCAGCTCTACGGCTTCTTCGCCAACCACAATTCTGCGGGACTGTTCTTCGTTCTCGTGCTTTGTGCGCTCGCCGCGGTGGCGGACAGCGACTTCTTTGCTCGCAGGAAGTGGATGATGTGGGTGGCCGGCGTGCTTTTGAGCCTCGGCTGTGTGCTCACGCAATCGCGCTCCAGCCTGGCCCTGCTCATTCTGGTTCTAATCGTTTTGGCCGCCCGGGCGCTTTGGTACGGACGCCTGTCGGCGCATCGTCCCAAGCCGGTCCTCCTCGGCTCTATCGGCATCGCGCTGGTCTTGGCTCTGGGGATTCTGGCCACGAACGCGCGGACGTTGCAAACCATCGAGCGGTTCGAAGATCTCGAGGACTCGCGTCCGGATATCTGGGCCGACACGCTAGTTGCGGTCGATCGCTATTGGCCGGTCGGAAGCGGAATGGGAACTTTCGACGAAGTGTTCCAAGTTGACGAGTCCTTGGAGACGCTCGTTGCGCCGAAGGCCGGGCGGGCGCACAACGATTTTCTAGAGATTTCGTTGGAGGCGGGCGTGCCTGGGATTCTGCTTGTTCTTGCTTGGCTGGTCTGGTTGGGGATCGCTTGGTGGCGGACCCGTGGAGGCGAAAGCGGCACGCTGGCGGGCTTTTCTGCGCTGGCGCTTCTATGTGTCGCGCTCCAGTCACTAATCGACTATCCCTTGCGCAATTATGCCATGTGGAGTCTTGTTGCCGGTTTCGCCGCCGTGTTAGCAACTGCGAATATAAATTCTCGGGGTCTGAATCTTGTCAAAAATCCGTAGTCTCTTCCCGTTGCTCTGTCTTGGGCTGCTCGCGGGCTGTTTCAATCCCGGGGCGGACCTCGCGCGCGGTGATGCCGCCTACGAGATCATTCCTCCGCAAGATCCTGAGCGCGGACCGCCCGACTATCGGATCGGCGTGCTGGACACGCTCTCGGTCCGCGTCTTTCAGGAGCCCGAGCTGACTTTCGAAACGCTTCAGGTTGATGCATCGGGAACGATCAACTTTCCGCTGGTTGGCCAAGTCGATGCCGCCGGCAAGACCGCCATCGAGTTGAGCGAAATGCTCGAAGCCGGTCTGGGTGCCCGCTTCATCCGCGATCCGCAAGTGGTCGTGGGTGTGGTCAGTTCGGCGGCGCAGCGCGTCGTTGTCGAAGGCAGCGTGACCGAGCCCGGCGTTTACGAGATTGCCGGTACATCGTCGTTGCTCGAGGCCATTGCCCGTGCCAAGGGCCCGACGATTACCGCCGTCGAGGACGAAGTGATCGTGTTCCGACAGATTGATGGCCAGCAATACGGGGCCATCTTCAACCTCCGCCATATCAGGGAAGGGCGCGTTCCGGACCCCGAGATTCTCGGTGGCGACCGCATCGTTGTCGGTTTCAGTGCCGTGAAGGGTCTCTATCAGGACTTCTTGCGTGCAGCGCCCATCTTTAACATTTTTACAAGGTTCTAGGTTGATGGTTTCTGACAGCATTGGGGCAAGTGCTCCGGTGACGCCCCGCTCTGGACAGCCATTTGAGACTGAGGAGGGCCCGGCTCAAAGCGAAGCGCTGTTCGACCTGGATCTGCGCTCAATCTACATTGCCATACAGCGCAACAAATGGCCAATCGTGGGCATCGTCACCGCCGCGTTGGTCTTAGGCTTTGTAGTGACGTTGCTGACGGTGCCGAAGTATGTCGCGACGTCGCGCGTTCTGATCGAACAGGAAGTGGAGCAGATCCTTGAAGACAAAGGTCCAGCAAGGATCGCCCCTCTCGATGCTCAGCTTTTTCTGTCAACCCAAGTCGACGTACTAAAGTCGCAATCGCTTGCACAGCGCGTGGTCGAAAGCGAAGGCTTGGCGGACGACGCGGCGTTCTACGATTCGCTAGGTGTGAAGATGGCTGACGAGGGTGACCTCACGTCAGCCACGAATTATCCAGGAGATCTAGCCGCGTTTAGGCGCGATCTCGCCGTCGAGCTTCTCACTAAGAACTTGACGGTCAACCTGCCGCTAAACTCGCGGTTGGTTTCGATTATGTTCACAAGTGCAAGTCCGGACATGTCGGCCCGAATAGCAAACTCCGTTGCGACGAATTACATCGAAAGTAATTTGGCGCGCAAGTTCGACAGCTCCGCCTACGCGAGAGAGTTTTTGTCGCAACAGTTGGCCGATGCTCGCAAGAAGCTTGAGCAGAGTGAGCGGGACCTGAACCAGTATTCGCGAGAGGCTGGCTTGATCCGCGTTGGCGGGCAGGGCCAAAATGCGGACAAGGAAACGACTCTCTCAGTCACCAACGAATCCCTCGTTCAGATTAATTCCGCGGCAGCAACCGCGACGTCGCAGAGGGTCGCGGCGCAAGACCGTTGGGAGAATCTGCGCAACCAGCCAATTCTGAGCATTCCGGAAGTTCTCAACAATCCGGCTGTCCAGTCGCTCATTACACAACGATCCACAATCCAATCTGATTTGGCCGAGGAGAGTGTGAAGCACCTCGATGATCACCCGAACGTTCAGGCTCTAGAGTCGCAATTGGCGCGGATCGATTCCCAGATCGACTCCCTTGGCAATTCGATCAAGCGCTCTGCACGCCTCGAATACGAAGCGGCCAAGGATCGCGAAGATTCGTTGCAGAGCCGGGTGTCTGGCCTGCGCTCGGAGGCACTGGACGAACAAGATCGCGGCGTGCAGTATAACGTGCTGCGGCGCGAAGCAGAGACGGCCCGCGCGCTCTACGAAGCGCTATTGACGCGCTATAACGAGCTTAGCGCGACTGCCGGTGCTGCATCGAATAATGTTTCACTGGTCGATGTCGCCGAGCGTCCGAATGAGCCGGATTCGCCCAATCCGGTGCTCAACATGATGTTGGCCTTCTTAGCCGGCATCGCAGCCGCGGCTGCTTTCGTTTTCCTGCGCGAGCAGTTCGATGATGTGATGCGCAGCCCAGAAGATGTCGAGCGCAAGCTCGGCGTACCGATGCTGGCTCTCATTCCCAAGGTCGAAGACGAGGTGCTCACCGAAGATCTGGCTGACCCGAAGAGCCCGATCAGTGAAGCGTACCTATCCTTGCTGACCAACCTTCGTTATAGCTCTGGGGATGGCCTGCCAAAGACGATGACTGTGGTCTCGGCGACGGCCAGCGAAGGCAAAACGACTACGGCGCACACGCTGGCGAAGGAAATTGCCAGCCAGAATCGCCGCACGTTGCTGATTGATGCCGACTTGCGACGCCCGACCTTGCATCGTCGACTCGCGAATGCTGATCAACTCGGCTTCACGTCGTTGCTGGCTGGAGAAAAGAACCTGCTCGATGTGATCGTGCCGGGGCCAGTTGCAAACTTATACTATATGACCGCTTTGCCAATCCCTCCGTCGCCGTCGAGTTTGCTTGCTACGGCTGACCTAGAGGGGATCATCGCAGAACTGAGCAAGGATTACGATCATATCATCTTCGACTCCCCGCCCGTTCTTGGACTTTCGGACGCGCTCACCATTGCAGTTCACGTCGATCGTTTGCTTTTCGTAGTCGATGCTTCGGCCGGTAAGCGCGGATCGGTGAAGACATCCATGCGACGCTTGCAGATGGTCGGTGCGCCGATCGCCGGTGTAGTACTGACCAAATTCGATGCCTCGAAAATCAGTGGAGCGTACTCGTATTACGGTTACGATTATTACGCCTACGGGGAAGAGCATTGAAGTGGCCGGCATTACAGAATTCTGACGCTCTAAGGCTTCTGATATTTCTATTGCTGGCGTGCTGCCTTGCAATCTTGCAGATTGACAAGGCTGCGGAAAGAAATGGTGCCATCGCAAATCTCGTTCCGGCAGGCTTGGGGGGATTTGCGGATGCGAAACTAACAGCCAATCAGCTAGAGATCAACTCGGCGGAGGCCGGAAGGCGTTTGGTCGCCTTGTTGCGTAATCGTCCGATCGAGGCGTCTCATCTCAGCATGTTCGCGATTTGGGCCGCTGAGAGGGACGATCCGCGAGCCGCACTGGCCCTCGCATCTGCCGCTAAACGCGGTTGGCGCGATCGCTATGTGCAGTTGACTGTGCTGGCGAGCGCAATGGATCAGGGGAGGATCGATGTGGCGACCGCACGCCTTGATGCCCTCGCGCGCCTTAAGGTGGATCAAGAAGCCATTGACCTCGCGATCTCAAGTCTGATTAGAAGCAAGAAGGGACGCAAGTCGTTCGCCGTCCGTATGCAAGAAAGCGAGTATCTGCGTACCCGGTTCACCTCTTATGTCAGCCGAACAAGGCCTGTAGGGTCCGAGATCGTCGAGACCCTCGCTTTGGCCGCAAAGCTCGATCCAGAAATGGATTGCGAACTCCACGGCACCGTCGCAACCGCCGCCCTCAAAAGCGGCCGGCCGCAATACCTCCCACAGGTCTGGCCTGCACGGTGCGCCAGCAAGATACCTCAAGGTTTAGCTTTTGATGCGACATTCAAAAACACCAAAGGCCTTTGGCCATTTTCCTGGCAGGCGATCCGCCAAGCGGGCACTACGATTACAACTGGTGTGGAGGATGGGACTGTAACTTTGTCCAACCGCGATCCTCTGCGACGGCCCTTTGCAAGACGCTTTGATGCTGCTGAACCAGGGCGTTACATCTTGCGTATTTCGGATAAGAAAGTCCCCGCGAGCGCCTCGGGGTTCCGCAAGGCGACTGTGGTAATCGACGTCCACTGCATTTCTCCTAGGGAGGACGGCGGTCCAAGAATTGAGCACTTCGAGGGCGAAGGGGACTTCTTGCTCAACGTTCCGCCTGCCTGCCCGGTGCAGGCGATGGTCGCCTCGGTGACGCGCGGGAAGGTGGAGAACGTCAGGATTGAGCTTGTCCCTAAAGGACACGCAATGATGGCCCCCCTTGTTTCGGGCTATGAGGATCGCACGGTGGCGAAATGATGATCGAGATTACGCCCATACCTGATCTGCTGGTTATCACGTCCCAGCGATTCATCGATGAACGCGGCTTCTTCAGCGAGAGCTGGAACCGGCGAAAGCTCGCCGAGGCAGGCCTCGATTTGCCCGAATTCGTGCAAGACAACCACTCGTTGTCCCACAGTGAAGGGACTGTCCGTGGTCTCCACTACCAGGCGCCCCCGCACGCACAGGGAAAGCTTGTGCGATGCGGACGCGGACGCATATTCGATGTCGCCGTCGACATTCGCAACGGATCTCCGACCTATGGCCAATGGCACGCCGAAGAGCTGAGCTTCGCAAATGGCCGACAGCTCTGGATTCCTGCAGGCTTCCTGCACGGCTTCATGACCTTGGAGCCTGACAGCGAGATCATCTACAAGTGCACCGACTATTATTCGCCGGAATGCGATGGCGCTGTCCATTGGGATTCTGCGGGGATCGGCTGGCCGCTTGATACCACCACACCTGCGATTTCCGAAAAAGACCGCAACGCTGTCGCATTTTCCGACTTTGCGAGCCCATTCGAATACTAAGGCTGACCCATGAAAATCCTCGTCACCGGCGGTGCCGGCTTTATCGGTTCCGCAGTCGTCCGACTTGCCGCGAGCAGGGGGCACGAGATCGTCAATTGCGACGCGCTGACCTATGCGGCCTGTCTCGACAATGTGGCTGAGGTGTCCGGCAGCGAGTCCTACGCCTTCGAGCATGTCGATATCCGCGACCGCGCGGCGCTCGACCCGGTTTTCGAACGCCACAAGCCCGATGCAGTCATGCATCTCGCAGCAGAAAGCCATGTCGACCGTTCGATCGATGGTCCCTCGGACTTCATCGAAACCAACATCACCGGCACGTTCAACATGCTGGAAGCGGCGAGATCGTACTGGACCAAGGCGGGCAAGCCCGAAACCTTCCGTTTTCACCACATCTCGACCGACGAGGTCTACGGATCGCTGGGCGCCGAGGGCATGTTCACCGAGGAAACGCCATATGATCCCCGTTCGCCCTATTCGGCGAGCAAGGCCGCGTCCGATCATTTGGTGAACGCCTGGCACGAGACCTTCGGCCTGCCCGTCGTGCTGACCAATTGCTCGAACAATTACGGACCGTTCCACTTCCCGGAAAAGCTCGTGCCGGTGGTCATCCTCAATGCGCTCGCGGGCAAGGATATTCCGATCTACGGCAAGGGCGACAACATTCGCGACTGGCTCTACGTCGAAGACCACGCCGACGCGCTGCTCTTGGTTCTCGAAAAGGGTAAACTCGGCCATAGCTATAACATCGGAGGCGAGAACGAGCGGACCAACCTCCAGCTGGTGGAGACGCTGCTGGCGATCCTCGATGAGAAGCGTCCCAAAGCCGAAGGTTCGTACAAGGACCAGATCACCTTCGTCGCCGACCGGCCGGGGCACGATCAGCGCTATGCAATCGATCCGACCCGCATTCGCGAAGAGCTGGGTTGGCGCCCTTCGGTTACCGTCGAAGAAGGGCTCGAGAAGACCGTCCAGTGGTATCTCGACAACGAAACCTGGTGGCGTGCGCTGCAAGACCGCAAAGGGGTCGGCGAGAGACTCGGCACCAAGGCATGATCCTCGTATTCGGGCAAACCGGCCAGATCGCGCGCGCGCTTCAGGAACTGGCGCCCGAGGCGCAGTTCTTGGGGCGCGCGGACGCCGACCTGTCCGACCCTGCGGCCTGCGCGAGAGTGATCACGGACCATCGCCCCAAGGTGGTGATCAATGCTGCCGCCTACACCGCCGTCGATCGCGCGGAGGAGGAGATCGAGCTCGCCACAATCATCAACGGGGAGGCTCCGGGAGCGATGGCCGAGGCATGCGCTCGCCTGTCGATCCCGCTGGTGCATATCTCGACCGACTACGTCTTCGATGGCACGGGCGATGATCGGCGCAAGCCGTCCGATCCGGTGGCTCCCGTCAACAGCTACGGCCGGACGAAGGAACTCGGTGAGCGAAGGATTCGCGAGGCGGGGGCCATCCATGCCATCCTGAGGACCAGCTGGGTCTTCTCACCCCATGGTTCCAATTTCGTCCGAACGATGGTGCGCCTGGGCGGGGAGCGCGAAGAGTTGCGCGTGGTCGCGGACCAGGTCGGCGGCCCGACCCCGGCGAAGGCCATCGCAGAGGCCTGCCTCGCCATGGCTGGAAAGCTGGCGGACAATCGCGATTGCAGCGGAACCTATCATTTCGCCGGCGAGCCCGACGTGAGCTGGGCCGATTTCGCGCGAGAGATCTTCAGGCTTTCCAACATGGACGTGCGTGTGCACGATGTCGCGACAGACGAATTCCCCACACCTGCAACGCGGCCCGCAAACAGCCGCCTCGATTGCTCGGACACTGCCGCCCTTGGGATCGCACGGCCTGATTGGCGTATATCGCTGAAAGAAACACTCGATTTGATGGAGAAATCATGACTCAGCGCAAGGGTATCATCCTCGCCGGTGGCTCGGGCACCCGGCTCTACCCGATTACGATGGCTATCTCGAAACAGCTCGTCCCTGTTTACGACAAGCCGATGATTTTCTATCCGCTGAGCGTGCTGATGCTCTCGGGCATTCGCGAAGTGTTGATTATCACCACGCCGCATGATTCCGAACAGTTCAAGCGCCTGCTCGGTGACGGGTCGCAGTGGGGGATCACAATCGAATACGCCGCCCAGCCAAATCCTGGCGGCCTGGCGCAGGCCTTCACCATCGGCGCCGACTTCGTTGGCGACAACCCCTCCTGCCTGATCTTGGGCGACAACATCTATTACGGCCATGGGCTCGTCGACCTCTTGAAGTCGGCCGATGCACGCGAGGATGGAGCGACCGTCTTCGCCTATCAGGTTCACGATCCGGAACGTTACGGAGTGGTCGAGTTTGACGGTGAGATGCGCGCGCTTTCGATCGAGGAGAAGCCGGCCAAGCCCAAGTCCAATTATGCGGTCACGGGACTGTATTTCTATGATCGGCAGGTCGTCGATTTTGCTGCCAACCTCCAGCCATCGGCGCGTGGCGAACTCGAAATCACCGACCTCAATCGCATTTATCTCGAGCGCGGCGAACTCAACGTCGAACTGATGGGCCGTGGCTTTGCTTGGCTCGATACGGGAACGCCCGACAGCCTGATGGAAGCCTCGGAATTCATCGGTACTCTCGAGCGCCGGCAGGGCCTGAAGGTCGCCAGTCCGGAAGAGATCGCCTTCGAGATGAGGTTCATCGACGCCGATGGCCTCGCCAAGGTCACCGAAACTTACGGCAAGAGCGATTACGGGCAGTATCTGCGCCGCCTGATTGCGTGAGGAAGTAACCCGTGCGGATCGCGCTTGCCCATAAGTTTTACCGCCTGACCGGTGGTGCGGAAGTCTTCTACCGCGAGACCGAACGTGTACTGCGCGCGAATGGGCACGAGACGCTGATGATCGCGACTGGCGAGGATGCTGACAGGGGCGGGGCGGACAATCTCCTGCTCTTGGACGCTCCCGCATACGATACGGGCGGGGCGCTCTCAAAGGTACGCGCGCTTCCCTCGGCAATCTGGGACGGGAGAAAGAAGAGTGCGGTGAAGAAGGCGTTGAAGGACTTCGACGCGGATCTGCTGCACGTCTTCGCGATCAACGTGCACCTGTCGCCCTCGATCGTGTTCGCGGCGAAGGAACTCGGCATTCCGGTCGTCGGGACCTTCAATGATTACAAGCACATCTGCCCGAACTACAAACTCTTCCACCACGGGCGCATCTGTTACGACTGCAAGGGCTACAATTTCGCGGCGGCGATCCGCAACCGCTGCTGCAAGGATAACCGCGTACTTTCGGTGGCGAGTGCGCTGGAAGCCTATCTCCATCGCAAGCTGGACGTCTATGGCCAGTTCGATCACTTTACGTTTTCGAGCGATTTCCTTGCGGAGATGACGGGCGAATTCTGGGAAGATCGCTCCTTCAGTTGGTCCAAACTGCTCAATCCCTTCGACTCCCGCAGTTTCGAGGCGGGCGAGACCTACGAGCCCTTTGGGCTTTATTTCGGCCGCCTGATCGATGAGAAGGGCGTCGATCGGCTGGTGGAAGCGGCACGTCTGGTCCCCGATTTCCGGATCAAGATCGTCGGCGATGGCCCCGACATGGACCGGCTCAAGGCGATTGCCAGCGCCGGTCACGGCAACATCGAGTTTCTCGGGCCGATGTGGTCGCCCGAGCTAGACAGCATTCTGAGCAAGGCGCGCTTTGTGGTCGTTCCGTCGATCTGGCACGAGAACTTCCCATACGTGATCAACCAGAGCTTTGCGCTCGGTCGACCGGTCATCGGTGCTGATCGCGGGGGGATTACCGAACTCGTCTCGCATGGCAAAAGAGGCCTGATTTTTGATCCCGATCAGCCCGAGGCCATCGCGGCATGTATCCGCGAGTTGGCCGTGGATGAAGACAAGGCTCGGCAGATGGGGCGCCGTGCAAAGGCGTATTCGGATGACTTGTTCAACGACGAAAATTTTTACACTGATTTACGGCGAGCGTACGAGGCGGCGGGATGCGACTTCTCATAATCGGTGGGACCGGCTTTATCGGGCGACATTTCGTTCGCGCCGCAAGGGCTCGCGGCTATGAGGTTGGCATTGCTTCGCGAAGTGCAAGACCGGATGATGACAACTTGGGGACGTGCGATTGGGTCGAAGGGGGCATCGAGACGCTCTGTGAGGTTCCCAGGATACTGGCCGAATACGATTGGGTCTGCCATCTCGCATCGACCGTCGTTCCGGCGAGCTCGAATGCCGACCCGGAGCGCGATGTTCGCGAGAATCTGGCACTTTTCGTGCGTTTTCTCGAGGCCATGCGCGGGCAGGGCGCGGATCGGCTCCTGTATCTCTCCACCGGCGGTGCGTTATACGGCCCGCCGGACTATTCGCCGATCAACGAGGATCACCCAAAACGACCCGTCAGTTCGTATGGCATCGTCAAGGTTGCGGCGGAAATGTACCTGCGCATGTATCGCGAAGCCTACGGACTGCAGCCGGCGATCGTGCGGCCGTCGAATCCCTATGGACCGGGTCAGACATCGATTGGCCAGCTGGGTGCGGTCAACACCTTCCTCAGTCTTGCGCGCGATGGACGAGAAGCGACGATCTACGGAGACGGGAGCATCGTTCGTGATTTTGTTCATGTTGACGATCTTTGCGCAATGCTTCTTGCGATCGTCGGACGGCGCGCCAGTGGAACCTACAACTGCGGGAGCGGTTCGGGGACCTCTTTGAACGATCTGATTGCGGTGGTCGAGGAGATAACGGGCAAGCCGCTGGCGCGGCGGCACATGCCCGCGCGCTCGGTCGACCCGGCGTCGGTGGTGCTCGATATCACGCGCGCGCGCAAGGATCTTGGATGGGCGCCGGAAATTGCCCTGCGTGACGGTGTTCGCCAGTGCTGGGGATCAATTTCCGCGCGGGAAGGCTAGCGAAAACACGCTGGTGTCGATGGCCGTCCTGCCGCGCGCGGCGATGGTCCGCCCCCAATTGGCGCTGATAATTGACAAGGCTACGCCGACGGCAACTCCCTCAAGGCCGAAAAAATACCCGCCAGCGGTCGCTATCGAGAGGCCGACCACGGAAGCGCCGATCAGGATCGTGGTGCTCCACCATTCGTTGCCGCTCAACTCGAGCAGCAAGCCTGCGGGCCCTGAGGCGGATGCGATCGTCTGCCCGACCGCGAGAATCACCAAAGCATCTCGCCCTGTGCGGAAGCCCGGCCCCAACAGGTCGAGGAGGTCGCCTCCAAACAGCACGAAACCGAGCGACATTGCGAGACTGCTAACGAAGCTGAGCAGGGCCGCAACCCCGACCACGCGCCTGAGCCTTTCCGTCTGACCTGCGTGAAAGTCGTCGGCGATCTGCGGCGAGACCACGACATTGAGGCTCTGTTCGACGAAGCTCGCCAACGCGGCCGATCGCGATGCGGCGAAGTAGAAGCCGGCCTGGACCGGGTTGAACAGGACGGTGACGATCAGCACATCGATACTGCGACTGGCTACGGTAGCGATCGACGACAGCCAGATGGGCAGCGCCGTCCTGCGCCACTGCGGGATGTCGAATTCGGGGGCCGATTCCTGCATCACTTCGGGCGGCATACGGTGAGCTACGGCGCGTGCCTGCCACAGGATGAGCAGAGCCAGCACAGCCACGGCGACACCCAGCAACACCGTTATGGGGTGAGGCGTGCGCGCCAGCGCAGGGACGAAGGCCAGGGCTGCGCCGATAACGATCAACGCGCCCCGCCACAGCACGTCGCGCGGGCCCAGCGCGGCAAAGATGGCGCCGAACGACCGCCCGATCCCGGCGTGCAAGTCGGTGAGCGCGAACAGGGGCACGAGGAGGAACGCGAAGACGATGGCCAGAGGTGGCACCTCGACCGCGTTCCCAAGAAACGGGCTGGCGATAATCCCTAGCGCCGCCACAACGAGCGAAACGGTGAGGACCGCCCGCTGACCGAAGAGGCGCAGGCCTGCCATCTTCTTCCAGGCATTGCCGGCCTTGTAGGTGCCGAGATACCGAATCGCGGTAGTCATCGATCCCAACGCTGTCGCCATGCCCAGGAATGTCGCCAGCGACAGCGCAAAGGAAAAGTAGCCATACTGCTCTTCACCGAACCAGCGGGCGAGCAGCACGACCCCTGCATAGCTCAGCGCTGCCCAGGCGAAACGCAGGACCAGCGCGAAAACCGCCGGACCCGCAAGCCGGGCAGGCAGTATCGCTGCGAGCCGAGCCCGCAGACCAGAGCCTGCGACGCTCACGACCTGACGGGTCTCGCGGATACCCTGTCGATCGACGACTCATAGCTCATGGCCTCGAGCGTCGCGGCGAAGATCGGAACGAGGAACTCGTCCAAGAGCAGGGTCTTGGGCTTGACCCGGGACAGGATCGAGCGTGCGTAGTCGCGCATCGTGGGGTCGTCGTCCATGTCGCAGTGCCGCAGCATCGCGGCAATTTCCGCATCTGAATCGGAGCACAGGTCTTCGTAGCCGAGCATGTGCACATGCTCCGGGAAGTCGCGGGCCGCCGCTCGCGCCTCGCGCATCGACACGATCCATTCGACAGCGGCTCGGTCCAGATGGTTGTTAGTCGCGGCGAGACGCTCGCTATGCGGTGCGAGGTCGGCGTGTTCGGGTACGATGTCGCGCACCAGGCACTGCCATTTACGATCGTTGAGGCCCCACCAGTCGTGGCGATCCTCACCCACGGTCTCGCTCTTGCGCTGCGACCAGAATTCGACCGACGCCACGGTGTCGACACCGTCGCGCACGATCGCGACGAAGCGCGCCTTCGGGAACAATTGAGTCACATAGGGGATGCGAAATACGAGTTCGGGATATTTGTCGACCACGCGACTGCGCCCGGTCATCCGCGAGACCCAGCGGTAGACCTTGCCGATCTTGCGCTGCTGTGCGGGCGTGGCCTCGCTCGCATCGATCCTCACGCGACCGGCGTGGGCACCATAGCTGCCGATGATGTCCTCTGCGCCATGGGCGTGGTGCCACAAGGCCTTCGGCTCGTTCAGGAAGACGGCGTCTTTGTGAACGGAGAACAGCTTGCCGAGCACCGTCGTTCCGCTGCGCCCGGTGCCGATTATGAAGACAGGGTTCTCCAGCTTGCCAAGCGGCAGGCGGTTGGCGAGTTTGTAATTGGCGAACACAAGCGGATTGATCCACTGACCCTTGGTCGTCAGCGGTCGCCCTTCGAACAACAGGTAGGGCACGATCCGCGACCACGCGGTCGACGGTCTCGCATCAATCATTTCTCGGTCAAGTTGGGCGATCATGTGTGTCTTGAGCTTTTTCGGTTTCTTGGGCAGAGCGCAGCAGGCATGGACGTCAATGACAATTCACATCGCAGATTGCGGCTAACTGTTTCCAGGGCATGCGGCAATCGCGTTTTTGCATCGCACAGATGTCTTCAGTGGATGGCATGAATGGCGTCAGCTGATTCATTTCAACCAAGGTTCAGCTGACGAATGTCAATCAATGGGTATGGCAACAAAATACGCTCTTTCTCTGATCTTCCTGTCGCTCGCGAGCGCGGCGTATCCGGCCGCCCCAGCGAATGTTTGCCAAGCGCTAGACGACATGCGGCTGCCCTCAGAGGCAATCCCATCTGACGGTAACGACGGGCAGTACAAGATTGAATGGATGTTCAAGGGTAGAGTAGGACTAGGGAACACCCCGGGGCGGTTCCGGTCCATCCTACCATGGTCGGTCGCGATGGAATTGCCGCAGAATCGCCTGGATCAAGCCCGAATTGATATTCGCAGTATTCGGCTCTCCGTTCGGTCTCGTCGGACGGGAAACTGGGATGAGGTGTCCTATGACGGCAAGATCGCCGGTGGACTTTTCTCGAAGGAAGTGGGTAAGAATCTTCGCGAGGCCGATCTCGATGTTCGCCAGAATACGCGATATTTTAGCATATCCGCAGATCGCAATCACGTGATGCATTTCTGGCCAAAGGGTGCTCGTTTGACCATCGAACCAGACGATGTTGACGGGATAGTTGTATCATTCGAGGCCCGAATGAATCCCGCCGACTATCGGGCCGGTGCACGCTTCGTTATGAACGCTGCCGCCGATTATTGGTCCGATAATTCGGCTCGTTGGGACAACTATCGGACGAATGGCGACGCCGGGATCGGTCGCCTGAAGTTGCTGATGCCCTACTGGCGCAGCTACAATATGACGACTGTCGATTCAGCCACGTTCGACAGTTGCGTTTGACGTGGGAGTTCGCCAAGAGGAGGCACCTTCTCTGGAGAGGCAGCCTGCCTTGTATTCACTGATGCTGCCTGCAAAGACCGAGGTCCGCCAAAGCAAGTCAGCATTGCGGTGGGGTAGGTCAATTCGGTTCGGCACCACAAACGTAGTCGCACTGCTCTACCTGGCAAATATTTGAAGCGCGGACATTGTATCAAGTTGCATCATTTAACGAGCTGGCTCCGACACCTCGCCTTGCGCGATCGGGCCCCGACGCGGCGACGCGTTTCGCATCGGCGCTCATCGTCCTATTCTTCCTTGTTGATACTGCAAGCTATATGCTTTCGGGTGCCGAACCATTTGGCGGATACTTGGATGAAAGTCTGGTGGCTTCGCTGCTTGTGGTTGGCTTGGTGCGGCTCGGCGTATCCGGACGCACCCCGCGATCTGCCGGGTCGATCGTATTGGTGGTGGCTTCGGTAGCGCTAGTTGGCGTTCTATCGCAGATATTCAATCCCTTGGTTCCTCGTCGATATCTAAATGAACTATTTTTTCGCTCCGCAATAGTTGATCTAAAGCCATTTGTTTTGGTGATTTCTTTATTATTAATAACGCAATCGAGAAAGGAGAATTTTCTCTTTGCCGTTCGCGTTATATGCTATATTGGAATTGTGCTGGCGCTGACAAATTTTGCTGCAATTTTAGTGCAGCTCGTTCTCGGCCATGATTTCAGGGGGAATCCTCTTGAGAAACGCGTCGGCATCGGGATTGCTCTGGGTTTTTACGACCACAAGTTCAAGACTGCTTTCGTTGCCCTTTTTGGTTTTATTTCATATCTAGTTTTGAATAATAGAATAAGGGCGAGCGGGGTCGGTTTGTTCTTTATCTTTTCGTTGAGTCTTCTGATGACATTGTCTGTCAAGGAAATTGCGGCAGGCTTTGTGGCGATTTTGATGCGGTCGGGGTTTGTTAGCGCGAACTTGAGGGCAATGCCCCTACGATTTGCTACGGCAACCATAGCTATTCTGGCTATCATCACGGATAACCCACTTTCGAACGCGGTGTGGGATAGGATCGATACGTTCGGCGATTTCGATAGATTGAGAACTGTGAGAGTAGCTCTTTATAAATATGCGCCTGATATAGCCCTTAATTACTTCCCTTTTGGATCCGGATGGGGAACCTGGGGTTCGTCCGCTTCACGAGACGTCTATTATAGCCCTCTATATTTTAAATATGGAATTAACTCTATTCATGGGGGCAGTATTCGTGATGGTAGCTTCTTGGTGGACACATTCTGGCCGAAGATTCTTGCCGAGCAAGGCGTTGTCGGATTTCTTATCTACGCCTCGGTCTTCGCGATTTCCGTCTTCGTCGCCATCCGCTGGAAGGATGACGGCCTGCCAGACCCAGTGAGGAGTTTCGCGATTTGCGTGTTGCCGGCGTTGGTTGTGGTTTCCTTTGCCACCCCGGTGTTCAACTACAGCTATGGCGCAATTTTATCGTCAATCGCGATGGTCATTCTCTTGAGTCGACGCCAGAAATCCCGGGCTAAAGGGTAAGAATGCATCTCAACATCCTAGGCATTCGGGGCATTCCTGCCGCGCACGGCGGCTTTGAGAGTTTTGCCGCCAAGTTCGCCCCCTATATGCGCGATCAGGGCCATTCGGTGGTGGTCTATTGCCAGGCCGACGAGCCACTCGACGGGAAGGCGCACTGGGAAGACGAGTGGGAAGGGATTCACCGGGTCCACTTCTGTCCGAAGCGTGCAGGGGCGGTCGGCACGATGGAGTTCGATGCGGCCTGTGTGCGTGACGTCATCACGCGTCCGGGGGTCGACCTGGTGCTCGGGTACAACACCGCGCTGTTCAATTTTGCTGAGCGGCTACGGGGGCGTAGGATCGCGATGAACATGGACGGCATTGAGTGGAAGCGCGACAAATGGAGCTTGCCCGCAAAGGCGTGGTTCTTTCTCAACGAACTGGCAGGGGCCAATTTGTGCGACGTGCCGATTTGCGATCACCCCGAGATAGCGAAGCACACTGCACGTCGCAGCCTACGCAAACCGGTGATGATTCCCTATGGCTCAGATCGGATCGACGATGCTCCGGAAGAGCTCATCGCCGACTTTGGACTCGAATCCAATAGCTATTGCGTATCGATTGCCCGCATCGAGCCCGAGAACTCCATTCTCGAAATCGTTGAGGCTTTTTCAGCCAAAGCGCGCCAGATGAAGCTGGTAGTGCTGGGCAGGTTGGACCTCGGCAACGCCTATCACAACCGGGTTCAGGCTGCGGCGAGCGGACAGGTCCTGTTTCCGGGTGCAATTTACGATCTGCCGACGGTTCAGGCCCTTCGCTTCCATGCGCGCGCCTATATTCATGGCCATACTGTCGGGGGTACGAACCCGTCGTTGGTCGAGGCCTTGGGAGCCGGAAATGCTGTCATTGCCCATGACAATCGCTTTAATCGCTGGGTTGCCGGCGATGACCAGCTCTATTTTTCGGATCGGGAGGGGCTGCAATCGATTTTGGCTACAGTCGAAAGCGGGACATCTAACCTCTCAACAGCTCGCGCTAGTGCGCGCAGGCGACACGAAGATCAGTTTAGTTTCGAAATAATCCATCGATCTTATCAAGAGGTTTTACTTGACCTTGATAGAAGTAGTTAGACTTCAGCTCCATCCAATAATAATACTAGTGATTTCTATCAAATTTCTCTTTCGAGTAGTCTGTTTAGTTGCCCAATCGTCATCGCAATCTGATTCGTGATCATAGTTTGATATCTGCCGATCAGAAGCTGCCGCGATATAGGGAGCGAAGTTGAGGAGCCCGAAGCAGTCTCAAAAATGTTTCCTTCGATTTGCGAGAGTTCCTGTCGTTCTGCATGAATCAATCTCCTCTCTCTCCAGAATAAATTTGCCAAACGCTGCACGAGCAGATGTTCAGTCTCGGATCGCGGCGCGTATTCGGCGATCAGCTCGCTCAGCATCTGTCGATATAGGTCTCCTCCCTCGCCGTCGGTCGTTACACGCTCGCTCAGGACGCCATGAGATTGGGCGTTGCGGCTGCTTCGATCGCGTCCCTCGGGACTACGTGGACCGGTGCTTCGGAGTGCATTGCGTCGGTTTGCGGCCATTTGCCTGTCGCTGGTCATTTTGAGTGTCCCAAACTAGATTGATTTCGAAACGAACCCAATTGCAATTGCACCTCAAAAGGTACCTTGCAACTGGTTGCAAGATCGTGCTTTTTCGGAACAGATCTGAATGGATTCAATCGACGGTTCTAGCGCGATGTGGCTTGCCGGCCGTTGTTTCCGAACTTTCGACGTTGCCTAACCAACTTTCCGTCGGTTTGCAGACCATAAAAACAAAAAAGCCCGCCGATCCGGCGGGCTTTTTCATGCCTCTGAAGGCTTCGATGGTGGGCGTACCAAGGTTCGAACTTGGGACCCCTACGATGTCAACATAGTGCTCTACCACTGAGCTATACGCCCGCACCATCGAGTGCGCCCTTGCGGGGCAGGCGGGCCCTTTAGCGAGGCTTGGAAAACCGCGCAAGGCCCTAATCGCACTTAATACAGGCGTGCGCTCACCGGGTCCTCCAGCACGCGCTCGACCTCGAGCACGAGGTCGCGCAGATGGAAGGGTTTCGACAGGACCTTGGCATGCGGTTGCTCGCGGCTCGCCTTGAGCGTGACCGCGGCGAAGCCGGTGATGAACATCACCTTGGTGTCGGGGCTGACCTCATTGCAGCGCTGCGCCAGTTCGATCCCGTCCATCTCGGGCATCACGATGTCGGAGAGCAGGAGATCGTAATTGCCCTCTTCGAGAAGGGGGAGGGCATCGGTGCCCCGGTCGACCGAATCGACCGCGTAGCCGGCTTTGACCAGTGCACGTTCGAGGTAAACGCGCATGGCGTCGTCATCCTCGGCCAGCAGAATGCGCGGGGGCTGGTTTTGCGTCATTGCGCATCTCTAGCGCGGGGGCTTTAAAAAAGCATGTATCCAAAACGATCATTGTTAATGCGAAGGCAGGGCTGCTGCGGCGTGGGGTGGGGCCGGGAAGGCGCACCGTGAGAGGGAAGGCGACGCACCGTGCAATGCGCGCGAGCAATTCCGGACTTGATTAATGCGGGCATGCGCCCGACGATCACACGATGGATGACACGCGGGCAGAACCATGGGCTGGCGCCGAACATGTGTCCGGCGGTGAAATCCCCGGTCTGAGTCTGCCTTCGTACCGGCTCTGCCGATTCGGCGAGTGTGCGATACCGGTGCTGATCGCCGCACCGCATTGCGGCCGTGCCTATCCCGACGACATGCTCGCATCGCTGCGCGAACCCGATGAAGCCCGCCTGCGGCTCGAGGACCGCCACATCGACGCGGTCGCCGGCCCGGTTGCGAGCGCCAACGGTACCAGTCTCCTGCTGGCACAGGCGCCGCGTGCGATGATCGATCTCAACCGCTCGGTCGACGACGTCGACTGGGGCATGGTCCAGGGCTCCAAGCCCAAGCCCGTGCGGCACAGCCTCGCGAACCGTCGGTCGCGCAGTGGCCTCGGCCTCGTCCCCCGGCGTATCCCGGGGATGGGGGAACTCTGGCGCAGGCCGCTGACGAAGGGCGAACTCGATGCCTGGATCGCCGGGATTTACACCCCCTATCACGCTGCACTGGGCAGCGAACTCGAACGCCTGCGCGATCGCTGGGGCGTCGCGCTGCTGATCGACCTCCATTCGATGCCGCCTCTGAAGCGGACGCATCCGCAGGACCGCCCGGCAGAGTTCGTGATCGGCGATCGTTTCGGCGCCTCCTGTGATCCCGGCCTGGTCGACTTGGCGCTGCGCTATCTCGCCACCCATGGCCGCCGTGTGGCGCACAACCGGCCCTATTCGGGGGGCTATGTGCTCGACCGCTATGGGCAGACGGCGCGCGGAATCCATGCGCTCCAGATCGAAGTGTGCCGCAGCACCTATCTCGATGCGCGGCTCGACCAGCCGAGCGCGCGCCTGCCAGCGATCGTGAAGCTTCTTTCAGGCCTGGTCCGCACGCTGGGTGCCGAGGTCGCGACCATGGCGCGCCGCGGGCCGATCGCCCAGGCAGCTGAATAGTCGTTCAAGAAAAAACCACCCCGCGCAAGAAGCGCGAGGTGGCCAAGGTTCAGGGAGGAAATGCACTCACGTGCATCTGCCGGGAGGGCCATGAGGGGAAGCCCGGCCGGCAATCTCGAAATAGTTGTCGCCTATCGAGCTTTCAAGATGAGCGCGGCGTACAAACACCTGTGACCCATCGCGTCTTTTGCCCGGTTGATCGGCTATCGCGCGGCGGGTTGGGCTAAAAGCACGATTCCCGAACCCGAGAAGCGCGCGTTGGCGATATTCTCGACCAGCACGCATTCACCCAGCGCCAGCATGCCTTCATCGACTGAAGGCTCGCCGGTCAAGGGGAGGGCGAGGGCCGGGCCACTCGCATCGATCGTGGGCGTATCGTCGGTGCGGATGCAGAACAGCTTGAAGTGCTCGCCGTCGACCAGGACGAGCCCCGCGTGCTCCAGCCTCGAGCGCAGGTGCGCGGGATAGGGCGTGGTGATGGCCGCCGCGAGCGCCTCGTCGAGATGCAGCGGGCGAGGTCTGCCGTAATCGTACAGCCGGAAAGTGATGTCGGAATTCTGCTGGATTTCGACCAGGTTCACGCCGCCCCCGATCGCGTGGACGGTCCCCGGCGGAATATAGAAGACATCGCCCTGCGAAACCTTGTGCCAGGCGAGCAAGTCGACGATCGATCCGTCGAGTGCGGCTTTCCTCACATCCTCGATCGCGACCTCGCGCGTGAAACCCACCGCGATTTCCGCATCGGGTTCGCTGTCGAGGATGATCCAGCACTCACTCTTGCCGCAGGAGCCAAGTCCCAGAGCGCGCGCTTGGTCGTCGTTGGGGTGGTTCTGGACCGACAGGCGCTCGCTGGTGAAGATGTACTTGGCGAGGAGTTCGGGGAGTTGCGCGGGCGGCTCGAACCACACTTCGCCGATCCGCGCTTCATGCCCGGTACCGAATTCGGCCGGGAGGCGATCGACACCCCAGACCTTCTCGACGAATTTTCGCGAAAGCTTTTCGATCATTGCTTCCGGCTTCTGTGGGCATTGCCCACCTGCTGTGCGGCGTCGCGTGAGGCGACGAGAACATCCTCGCCATCGACCACCACCACCACGTCGCTGACGCCCACCACCGTGACGAAGGGGCCGTCGGTATCGATCATCGTCCCTTCGGAATCGATGATCTCGCCCTGTCCCACGATGACATTCGTCCCGTCGGCGGACTTCCTGTGATCGTAGATGGCGTTCCAGTTGCCGATGTCGGACCAGCCGAACGCGGCATCGACCATCGCCGCCCGGTCGGTATTTTCCATGATCGCGTAGTCGATCGATTCGCCGGCGATCGCCGCGAAGGCCTCGCGATCGGGGCGCAGGCAGGAGCCTGAGCGTTGAGCCCCCGAATGGGCATCTTCCACCAATCGCGCCATCTCGGGGCGGTGCGTGGCCAGCTCCTCGAGAAATTGGCCGGCAGGGAGGGCGAAGATGCCGCCGTTCCAGGCGTATCCCCCATCGGCGAGGAAGCCGATGGCGGTCTCGAGCTCGGGCTTCTCGACGAATTTCTGCACCCGATAGCCGCCCTCCAGAGCTTCACCGCGGCGCAAATATCCGTAGCCGGTCTCCGGCGCGGTCGCCGAAATTCCGAAGCAGACCAGCCAGCCGGATCTTGCAAGTGCGGCCGCCTCGGTCGCGATGCGCCGAAAGGCGCTGGCGTCGGCGATGAAATGATCGCTCGGGCAGACCAGCATGATGTCGTCGGGATCGACCGAACGGGCCGCCAGCGCCACGGCGGGCGCGGTGTTGCGGCCGGTGGGTTCCACGATGAAGATCGCATCGGGAGAAATGTCGGCCGCCTGCGTGCGCGCATGGTCGAGGTGCTGTTCGCCGATCACCACCATGGGCGCGGCAAATTCTTCGCGATCGGAGCAGCGGGCGAGAGTGTCCTGATAGAGCGTGCGTTCGCCGAGCAGGGGCAGGAACGGCTTGGGCTTGGCGGCCCTGCTGCGCGGCCAGAGCCGCGTTCCGCTACCACCGCACAAAATCACCGGGACGATCCGGCCCATCCTCTTCTCCCTGCCAAGTCGCTGCCATATCGGGATTCGCAGCCTGGAGACAGGGCTTAGTCGGTCGGATGCGCCGGCAGCAATTGGGTGAAGTGCGTTTTCCAGTCGGCTTTGCCATCCGCGTCGAGGACCGCTTCGATCTTCGGCAGTTCCGCCTCGATGAATTCGACGCGCTCGTCCCAGCCGTCGTGGTCGCGCGAACGGAAGATCCATCCGCCGTGCCGGGGGCCCCAGGTGCGCATGAAGTGGACTGCCGCGCGCGGATCGTAGCCGGCGTTCTGCAGCAGCCAGGGCATCAGGCGGTCGGCGTCGCGTTCGGACAGGCGAACCCGCTTCCGCTTCCAGCCGGTCTTGTCGAAAGTCTGCGGGTGCCGCAGGATGTTGTGCGCCATCTCGTGGGCAATCGCCGCAGCGAAGTCGGCTTCCTCATAGGCGAGGCCGGGAAATTTCTCACCGACCAGCACGCGCTCGCCGTCGGCCGCTGCGCTATCCTTGGAGTCGATCAGTTCGAAACGGGTCGGACAGGCGGGGACACCCGCGATCGTCGCGCTCTGTGCCGGCATGCCTGCGGATTGCCAGCTGATCTCGACCGGGCCACGAACCAGTGCCTCGTCGATGGCGTCGCGCAGCGCGAAGGACCGCTTCCAGCGCGGATCGGTTTTCGGCCATTGATCGGCGATCGCCTTGCCATCGATGGCCAGTATGGTGTCGTTCTGGAGGATGCCCGCCAGCGCAGCCGGCGATTGCGGCGCGACGGCCTGCGCGCCGATGTCACCGTTCAGGTGGAACAGCGCGCGCACCGCCGCGGGATTGCCGTAGCTGTCGGCGTCATGGATCAGCAGGCCGGAGACCTGGATCGCCCGCTCGCAGAAGGGCGCATTGGCGGTCGCCAGGCGATAGCCGACCTGGAACAGCCGCGTTTCGCTTTGCTGGAAGATTTCGAGTGGCACCGGCGCGCGGCCTGGCGTCTCGATGGTCTCTTCGGCCAGCGCCGGACCGGCCGCCGCCGCCGACAGGAGCGTCGGTAGCAGCAACCGGGAAAGGGTCAGGCGCGCGCGAATCGCTGTAATCCGCGCGCGGCTGGGTACCGGATCAGGCAGTGGGGACACCGGCGGTCGCGGCGTCGGGCAGGGGAACCTTGCCCTGCTGGAGCTGGCGGCCGAAGATGGTGCGCATCAGATCCATCGAGAAAATCTGCGCCCAGATCAGCGGCAGCAGGCCGTTTTCGGTCCATTTGCGCAGCTGGTCGCCGCGCAGCTCGCGCAGCTTTTCCTGATTGATCATCTGGAAGCCGCGATAGACGAAGGGCTTGTCATTGCCTTCCTGCGTGATGGCGATCTCGCCTTCCATCAGCAGGTCGTGATCCTTCAGTTCCTTCATGAAGGCCTGCGTGCGCTGGCCGGCCTGCTCAAACTGTTCGCAGAATTCAAGGATCTGCTTGGTGCCGTCGCTGGGTTCATCGTTTTCGAACAGCGGCTGGCCGTCGTCGAACTCGCCGATGTTGTCGGCAGTCGGGTCGAAGCACAGCGACAGGTCGTCGCTATCGGGCTTGAGACGCGCGAGCATGAAAGGATAGCGGCGGACATAGGCCGGGATGTAGATCTGCTCGGTGACGGTGCCTTCCTCGTCGACGAAGGTGTTCACGCCATCATTGAGACCCATCAGCGCCAGCGGAACGGCATCCGGACCGGTCGAGAAGACGATCGGCAGGTCGCGCTGCGCCTGGACGAATTCGTCGACCGTCAGCGGCACGGCATGCTGCTTGGCGAGCCAGGGGGCCTTGGTCATCGGACGCGAGCGATAATTCGCGTGGTCCTTGCGGTTGAGCGGCATCAGGTCTTTGAAGAACAGGGGCAAGTTGGGCTGCGGCGCGCTGGCCATGGATCTCTCCGAAATTCGATTGGGTTGGGCGACATGCCCGGGAGGCATACGCGCGAAGCGCGGGCTTTACGGCGTTGCGCCGTGGGGCGCAAGCGGCACGAGCTTGCCCGGATTGAGTATCCCCAACGGGTCGAGCGTCCGTTTGATGGAGCGCATCAGTTCGAGCTTCACGGGGTCGCCGAGCCGGGCGAGTTCGTCGCGTTTCACCTGGCCGATGCCGTGTTCGGCGCTGATCGAACCGCCGAATTCGGTGACGCGGTCGTAGACATAGGAGCTGATCGCCTTGCCCTCGCTGGCCTCCCATTCCCCGCGCGTCGCCCCGCGCGGGGCGAGCACGTGGAAATGGATGTTGCCGTCGCCGAGGTGGCCGAAGCCGATGGCGCGCGTACCGGGGAAGCGGTCCTCGACCTCCGGCGAAACGGTTTCGACGAATTCGGCCATCCGCGCCACCGGCACCGAGATGTCGTGCTGCATCGCCGGGCCGATGGCGCGCTCCGCCGGGGCGATGCTGTCGCGCAGCTGCCAGAAGGCTTCGGCCTGCGTTTCGCTGGTGGCGATGACCGCGTCATCGACGAGTCCGCGCTCCATCGCGCTCGCGAACACGGTTTCGACCAGGCCGTCGAGCCTCTCCGCCTCGTCGACGGTTCCGACGAGTTCGACCAGCGCATGCCAGCCATGCTCGCCCAAAAGCGGGCTGCGCGCGTCGGGGAGGTGGGCGAGCACCGACTGCAGGCAATGCGCCGGGAGCACCTCGAACCCCTCGAGCGCCTCGCCCGCGGTTTCCTCGCAATGGAGCAGGAGCTGGCGTGCCGCCGCGATGCTCGGGAGGCCGACCCAGACGACCCGGCGCTCGCCAATCGCGGGAAGCAGGCGCAGCGTTGCAGCGGTGACGATCCCCAGCGTGCCTTCCGAACCGATCAGCAACTGCTTGAGATCGAAGCCGCGATTGTCCTTCTTGAGCGGGACCAGGTTCGAGAAGATCGCACCGTCGGCAAGCACCGCCTCGATCCCGAGCACCTGCGCGCGCATCGTGCCGTGCCGCAGCACCTGCGTGCCGCCGGCATTGGTCGAGATGAGCCCGCCGACGGTCGCCGAACCCTTGCCACCCAGCGTCAGCGGAAAGCGCAGGCCCTCCGCTTCGACTCTCTCGTGCAGGGCCTGCAGAATGAGGCCGGCATCGCAGGTGATCTGCCGCGTGGCTGGATCGAAATCGCGGATGGCGTCCATCCGGCGGAGCGAGAGGACCACGCTGGCACCGCTTTCGTCCGGTGTGGCGCCGCCCGACATGCCGCTATTGCCGCCCTGCGGGACTATCGGGACGCGATGCGCGGCGCAGAGCGCGACGAAATCGGCCACTTCGCGGGTCGATGCGGGGGAGGCTAGACCTACCGCCTTGCCGGTGTAGCGCCCGCGCCAGTCGGTCAGCCAGGGCTCGACCAGTTCGGGGTCGCAAGTGAAGCCGCGCTCGCCGAGCAGTTCGGTGGCGGCACGGCGAAAGGATTCGATATCGGTCATCGCCGCCATCCTGCCACATCTCGGCCAGCGATTGCCACCACTTGCCATTGGTCGCAGAACAATTAAGCCCGCATTCAAGCGCCGGGGGGCAGAGGGCAATTCCGTTTGTTTTCCGCGTCTAATCAGACTTTCGGCCGAGGACCGTTCGCAGCTAGCCCATGTCTCTGCTTTCTCCCCTGATCGCCATGCTGGTGGCACTGGGCGCTCCGGAAAGCGCAGCGACGGGCGTCGACATCGAACAGGCAGGCGCAACTGGGAATGTGTCGGCGGCTTCTCAAGCCCTCGCGGAAGAGGATCCGTTCTGGTCCGGCGTGCTTGACGATGGTGGCGACCCCGTCGCCAACCAGGTGCGGATCGAACAGCGCGTGATCCTGCGAATCAGCCCGCAGCCGGGCCGGCTGCGTCGCGATTTCCTCGCCGACCTGCCGCGCCAGCCGATGCCCACGCGGCTCGTCGAGCGGCCCTTCGGCAAATGCCTCAGCGTGGGCGACATCGTCGGTGTGGCCGATCGCGGCACCCGCCTGCTGATGTATATGCGCAACCGCCAGATCATCTCGGCCGAACTCGAAGATGCCTGCAGCCCGCGCGATTTCTACCTCGGGTTCTATGTCGAGAAGAATTCCGACGGGAAGCTGTGCGTCGGGCGCGACCGGCTGCTTTCGCGCGCCGGGGCCAAGTGCCGCATCTCCAATCTCAACCGCCTGGTTGCGGTCACCGAGAACGACTGAAGCGGCCGTCGTGCCGATTTCTTGACTTTTCGGCCAATTCCGGCAAAGGGCGCGCCTAGCCGATGCCGCGCATAAGCGGCTCTTCTTCGGCCTTTGTTCCAGGGACAGTTTTAAACCGCATGACTTTCGCCGATCTCGGCCTTTCCGAAGACTTGCTCAAGGCAGTAAGCGACGCCGGCTACACCACGCCGACCGATATCCAACGCGAGGCGATCCCGCCGGTGCTGATGATGAAGGACATCATCGGCATCGCGCAGACCGGCACGGGCAAGACCGCCAGCTTCGTGCTGCCGATGATCGACGTGCTGGCAAGCGGCCGCCGGCGCGCGCTGATGCCGCGTTCGCTGATCCTCGCGCCGACGCGCGAACTCGCGGCGCAGGTCGCCGAGAATTTCGAGAAATACGGCAAGAACCACGATCTCAAACTCGCGCTGCTCATCGGCGGCGTGCAGATGGGTGACCAGGTCAAGGCGCTCAACGAAGGCGTCGACGTACTGATTGCCACCCCCGGCCGCCTGATGGACCTGTTCGAGCGCGGCAAGATACTGCTCAACGGCTGCGAGCTGCTGGTCATCGACGAGGCTGATCGCATGCTCGACATGGGCTTCATCCCCGATATCGAGTTCATCTGCTCCAAGCTTCCCGAAGCGCGCCAGACCATGCTTTTCTCGGCCACCATGCCGCCGCCGATCGAGAAGCTGGCCAAGAAATTCCTCAACAATCCCAAACGGATCGAGGTCAGCCGCGCAGCGACGACGAACAAGGACATCACCGCCTTCAAGGTGCCTGTCGAGAGTCGCAAGAAGCGTGAAACGCTGCGCTGGCTGCTCGACCACGACCACGTGGAAACCGCGATCGTCTTCGCAAATCGAAAGACCACGGTGCGCGAACTCAACAAGAGCCTGCAGAGCCACGGTTTCCGCAGCGGCGAAATCCATGGCGACATGGACCAGTCGAACCGCCTGAAGGAACTCGACCGCTTCAAGAAGGGCGAGATCAATATCCTCGTCGCCTCCGACGTCGCCGCGCGCGGGCTCGACATCAAGGGCGTCAGCCACGTGTTCAATTTCGACACCCCCTGGCATCCCGACGACTACGTCCACCGTATCGGCCGTACGGGCCGGGCAGGGGCCAAGGGGCGCGCTTTCACTTTCGTTGCAAAGGAAGACGCCGAGGCAATCGACAATGTCGAAAAGCTGACCGGCGCGAAGATCAAGGTCTTCGGTAAGGAAGACGTCCGCGTCGAACTGGTGGAGCGACCTGTCGAGCGGTCGGAGGAAAAGCCCAAGCGCGCGCACAAGAAGCGCGAGGACGACGAGCCCCGGGACGAAAAGCCGGCCCGCAGCAAGTCGACGCCGAAGGCGAAGAGCGAACCGCGGCGCAAGCGCGATGCGGACGATGCACCCGTCGCAGCGGGCGAGTGGAACGGTCCGCGCCCCGGCTTCCTCGACATTTCGGCGACCTGATTTAACGCCTTCCTAACCACGTTCGCGCCATGACGAGGCGCAATGGAAATCTTCGCCCATCACGCGCAGGCCACGCTGACCATGCTGGTCATGACCGGCACGGCGTTCGGCCTGCTGGCGCTGCTGGTGAAGCGGCGGACGATCGGCGCTGCGCTGGCACGGGTGCATGGTGAATTCACCACCAATCTCGGCCTGCTGCTGTTCAACGCCGTCCTGTTCGGGCCGCTCTTCGCGCTGCCCGAAGGCGCGATTCGCGACCGCCTCGTCGCACTTCCGGAGCTTGGAAGCTTCTGGAGCGGTCTCAACGAACTGGTCGTGCTGCTCTGTGCAATCCTGGTCTACGACTTCGTAGTCTACTGGCGGCATCGTGCCGAGCATCACCGGTGGTTGTGGCCGATCCACGCGACGCACCATGCGGACACGACGCTGCATTGGCTCTCGGTGCATCGCAAGCATCCGCTCAGCAAGCTGCTCAGTGTGCTGGTCGATATCTGGCTGCTGTTCCTGCTCGGCTTCCCCGAGTGGGCCATCGCCGGCGCGGCCTTCCTCCGCAGCTGGTGGGGCTTCTTCATCCATGCGGACGTGCCTTGGACTCTGGGAATCTTCGGCAAGGTCCTGATTTCGCCAGCGGCCCACCGCCTGCATCACATCCGCGACGAGGCGCTTATGGGGAGCAACTACGGCAACACAGTCACTCTCTGGGACAAGCTCTTCGGGACTTATATCGATCCGACGCCCTATCTCGATTGCGAAACGGGAATCGCCGAGGGGACGCGCGGCTTCCTCGGCGAACTAGCCCGACCTTTCGAGCGTCGCTACCGGCCTGGCGCAGGCTCGGAGGCCACGGCTGCTAGGCCAGCGCCGCGAGCTGGTACATGATCTCGACGTAACCCATCGTCGCGTCGGTGATCCCGGCGACTTTCGGATTGGTCGATTCCACCACGTAATATTCGTCCGGCGCATGCGCGCCCGAGCCGTGGCCGAGACCGAAATGGCCGGCGGGAATGCTCACCGGCGGCGCGGTGAAGGTCGCGCCGGGCCACGAGCCGGCAAGGCGTGGGTTGAGCCTCGCCTCGACCCCCAGCGCCGCGTAGGCGGCCAGTTCGGCGCGAATGAGCGCACTGTCTTCCGCCGTCTCTGTCGGATCGTAACCTCCCGAGACATTGACTTCGACATCGGGGAAACCCTGCGCATCGAGATGCGCGCGCAGTTTGCGCACCGCCTCGTCGCGCGTCTGGTTCGGCACCAGCCGCAGGTCGAGCTTTGCCACGCCGCGCCCGGGCAGCACCGTCTTGCCGCCCGGTCCGGTGTAGCCTGCGACGAGCCCTTCGATATTGACCGTCGGCTGTCCGGCAAGGCGGATCATCGCATCCTCGAACGAAAGATCGTCTATCCAGTGGGTGATGCCGAGGCTCGCCTTGGTCAGCTCCTCGTTCCCGGCTGCGGCAGCTTGACGCACCAGTTCCTTCTCGCGCTCAGTTAGTGGGCGCACATTCTCGAACCAGCCGTCGATCGCGACGGTGTTGCCATCGGGCGTAACCAGCGTGTTGAGCGCATGGACCAGCCGCCAGACGGGCGAATCGACCGCGGCCTTCTGGCTCGAATGGATATCGCCCTTCGGGCCGCGGCCCCATTTCTCGCCGCTCGCCACCAGTTCGAGCTCGACCACGCCCTTCGAGCCCAGGTTGACGTTCACCGCGCCGGTCGGTCCCTGCCAGCTGGCGGGGATGAAGATGCCCGAGCATTTCTTGAGCGCGGCGAGCACGTCGGGCGTTTCGGCGATCTGGCGGAAATGCGGGCTGCCGATCTCCTCCTCGCCCTCGCAGATGAGCGCGATGTTGACCGGGGGCGTGACGCCTGCCGCCTTCATCGCGTGGAGCGCGGCGAGGAAGGTCGCCTCGGGTCCCTTCTGGTTGACCGCGCCGCGGCCCATGATCGCCTTGCCCCAGTCGGGCTTGTCGACGATCCGCGCTTCGAGCGGAGGCGAGGACCATTCGGCGGGATCGAACTGCTTGACGTCGTACATGAAGTAGATGCCGAGCGTCTGCCGGGCGCCATTGTCCATGAAGCCGACCACACCGGGCACGCCGTCGGTCGGCACCTGCCGGACACCGGTGAAGCCGGCCGCGCGGGCGAGTTCCTCCATATAGGCCGCGCCTTCGGGGACGTTGCGGTTCTCGGCGGCGATGGTAGGCAGGGCGATCCAGTCCTGGATGCGCTTGATGTCCGCCGCGGTGTTGGCCGCGGCAGCGGCGCGGATGGCCGCGCGGGCGTCGCTCTGCGCAAAACCCGCTCCCGGGAGCAGCGCCGCTCCCGCGCCGAGCAGCATGGACGAGCGCAACAGTGTGCGGCGGTCGGTCGGAAAGTACGGCAGTCCGGTCATGTCATCCCCCCTGATATATCGAAGGAATGCACGCCGGAGGGCAGGCTGGCAAGTTAGTCGGCGAGCTTCACGAAGCTGTCGAGAACGCGCTTCTCGCCCGCCTTCTCGAACTCGATCGTCAGCTTGTTGCCTTCCTGGTCGGTGACGCAGCCATAACCGAACTTGTCGTGGAACACGCGCGCGCCGATGGCGATATCGCTGCGCGGCTTGGCGGCGAAGCTGGCGGCGCTGCGGCCCGGTTCGGCAAGCCGCTTGGGCGTTGCGTCGTAACCGGTGGACAGCGCGCGCTGCCAGCCGGGACCGCGGGCACCCGAACGGTCGGGGCGGCTGGACGAGACATGCGCGAACGGATCTTCGGTCTCGCTCCAATTGGCGCGCCACAGCGAGGCACCGCCGGTCATGGTGGTCTCGCTCCTGATATGCTCCTCGGGCAGTTCCCCGATGAAGCGGCTGGGGATCGAGCTGGTCCACTGGCCATAGATGCGCCGGTTGGCGGCATGGAGGATGGTGCAGCGGCGCTTGGCGCGGGTGATCGCGACATATGCGAGGCGGCGCTCCTCCTCGAGGCTGGCGAGTCCGCCCTCGTCGATCGCGCGTTGGCTGGGGAAGACGCCTTCCTCCCAGCCGGGCAGGAAGACCTGGTCGAACTCGAGCCCCTTGGCGGCGTGCATGGTCATGATGGTGACCTTCTCGCCATCGTCGGCGCGATCATTGTCCATCACCAGGCTGACGTGCTCGAGGAAATCGCCGAGCGTCTCGTATTCCTCCATCGCTCGCGCGAGTTCGGTGAGGTTTTCGAGCCTGCCGGCACTTTCGGCGCTGCGCTCCTTCTGCAGCATCTCGTCGTAGCCGCTTTCGGTGAGCACCGTGCGCAGCAGTTCTGACGGGGTGATCGTCTCTGCCAGCTCGCGCCAGTGGACGAACTGGCCGAGCAGCCCGACGAGGTTGTTCCTCGCCCGCGCGGGGAGTTCGTCGGTATCGCAGAGGTCGAGGCTGGCGGCAGCGAGCGGCGCCTGCGTGCGGCGGGCATGCCGCCGCATCGCCTCCAGCGTCTTCGCCCCGAGGCCGCGCTTGGGCTGGTTGTAGATGCGCTCGAAGGCGAGATCGTCGGCGGGCTGGGCGATGGTCCGCAAGTATGCCAGCGCATCGCGGATTTCGGCGCGCTCATAGAAGCGGAAGCCCCCGACGATGCGGTAGTTGAGGCCGATCTGGATAAAGCGGTCTTCGAATTCGCGTGTCTGGTATTGCGCGCGCACGAGAATCGCGACCTGGTCGAGCGGGGCGCCTTCGGCTTCGAGCCGCTCGATCTCCTCGCCCACCCGGCGCGCTTCTTCGGGGGCGTCCCACACGCCGATCACGCGGACCTTGTCGCCCGCCGGAAGCTCGGTCCACAGCGTCTTGCCGAGCCGTTCGCTATTGGCGTCGATCAGCCCCGATGCCGCAGCGAGGATCTGCGGTGTCGATCGATAGTTCTGCTCCAGCTTGATCACTGCGGCGCCGGGAAAATCCTTTTCGAACTTGAGGATATTGGCGACTTCTGCGCCGCGCCACGAATAGATCGACTGGTCGTCGTCGCCCACCACGCAGATGTTCTTGCGCGTCTGGGCGAGCAGCCGCAGCCACAGGTACTGGACCTGGTTGGTGTCCTGATATTCGTCGACCAGAATGTATTTGAAGCGCTGCTGGTACTGCTCGAGCACGTCGCGGTGCTGGCGGAAGATGTTGAGCATGTGCAGCAGCAGATCGCCGAAGTCGCAGGCGTTGAGCGACTTGAGACGCTCCTGATAGAGCTTGTAGAACTGCGCGCCGCGGCCATTGGCATAGGCCTCGTTCTCGACCGCATCGAGATCGCCTGGATTGAGCCCGCGATTCTTCCAGCGGTCGATCAGCCCGGCCAGCTGGCGCGCGGGCCAGCGTTTCTCGTCGAGGTCGTTTTCCTGGATCAGCTGCTTGAGCAGGCGCAACTGGTCGTCGGTGTCGATGATCGTGTAATTGCTTTCGAGCCCCACCAGTTCCGCATGGCGGCGCAGCATGCGCGCACCGATCGCGTGGAAGGTCCCGAGCCAGGGCATGCCCTCGACGGCGTCGCCGATGTGCCGCCCCACGCGTTCGCGCATCTCTCGAGCAGCCTTGTTGGTGAAGGTAACGCAGAGAATCTCGCTTGTCCACGCCCGGCGGGTTGCGATGAGATGTGCCAGGCGTGCGGTAAGCGCCGCGGTCTTGCCGGTGCCCGCCCCGGCGAGCATCAGCACGGGTCCCTCGGTGGTCAGCACCGCCTCGCGCTGGGGTGCGTTGAGACGCGCGGCATAGGCAGGAATCTGCGCTTTTGCGGGCGCGTCGGACGGGGTGGGAAGCTCGGTCATGGGGTATGGAACAGCTAGGGAACGCGCGCCCGCAAGACAAGCCCCGTAAGCCGATCTGGGCTGGAACCGACGCGGCGTTTCCAGCGTAGGACGGGCAATGACAACGACAAATGGAGTGTTCTCCAATGCGTAACATCATTCTTGCCGGCGCTGCCGCGCTGGCTTTCACTACGGTACCGGCCATCGCCCAGGACGTGGCGGTTGATGCCGAAGGCAACGTCTATGTGATGAGCGACGACCAGCAGGGCATGTACGATGCATGGCCTGCCGATCGCCAGGCCGCCTATGACGCATGGCCCGATGGCGTGCAGGAGTACTACTGGACGCTGACGCCCGTGCAAGTCGAAGGCTGGTGGCTGCTCACCGATGACCAGCGCGTGCGGATCTACGAGATGACGCCCGAAGCGCGTGCGCAAGCTTGGACGCAGGTCCAGGCACAGGTTCCGAACGCGACGGCCACCGCCGCGACCACCGCTGCAGCCTCCGCCAGCACCGCGGGTCCGCGGTTCGTGAGCAAGGAAGTCACCCAGACCACGCCTGCCTCATACAAGGCGGCCTCGGGCGATGACCTTCCGGTCTGCAAGGGCGACCAGCAGGATGGCTGCATCAACAGCTGGGCCAAGAACAAGACCGGCAACCGCCCGCTCGAATACTGGCCGGGCAAACCCGCCAGCGAAATCGATGGAAAGCTGCCGGCCAAGAAACCGGGCGAGTAAATTCCGCTTTCCGCTCGCGCTCCGCTCCGAGAGGGCCGTGAGTGCGACGCTTGGAGGGGGCGGGGCTGCCATGGCGGCCTCGCCCCTTTCTTGCGTTGATGCATGCTCGTCGCGAAATCGCCACGCCCCACGTCCGGGTGTGGCGATGATACGATGGCGCCCCGTCTGCTCGGCTTGCCCCAGCAGGCCCACGAAAGCTGGCCGGTCGAGGCGCAGGACTATTTCTGGACCCTGACACCCGATCGCAAGGCGCTGTACTTCCGCCTGCGCGATACCGACCGGCTGACGTTGCTGGCGATGGAAGAGGCGGGTCGCGCCGAAGCCTGGACCATGATGGAAAGCCGCACTGCCACGCCGCCGACGGAGAGCGCGACGCCCGCGCCTGAGGAAGAGCCGGGCCCCGGCTAGAGGCGTCCGGTCAGGCCGCGTCGGCAGCGAGCCGCAGCAGCGTTAGCTTGGCCTTGCCGACCTTGCGTTCGGCGTCGATGGCGAGGCCTTTGACCGCAACCGGCTCCTTCACTCCGGTTTCGAGCGCCATCCACGTTGCCGGGCCGATCCAGCCAAGCCGCAGCATACGGTCGAGCGCGACCTGCCCGGCCCCGGTGTCGTAGGGCGGGTCGAGCAGGATAAGATCATGCGGCTGCTTGGCCGGGCCGAGCGACATGACCGAGGCCTGCTGCACGGTGGAGCGCGTCCGCGCCTCGAACGCGTCGATATTGGCCCGGATGGCCTTGATCGCCGCGCTGTCCTGCTCGACGAAGAGGCACGATGCCGCCCCGCGCGACAGTGCTTCGAGCCCGAGCGCGCCCGAGCCTGCGAAAAGGTCTGCGACGCTCAGGCGCTCGAAACTGCCCAGCCGGCTGGCGAGCATGCTGAAGAGGGTTTCGCGCGTGCGGTCGCCGGTCGGCCGGGTCAGGTCGCCCTTGGGCGCGACCAGTTTGCGTCCGCGCCACTCGCCCGCGACGATTCTCACTTGCGGCCACCACGGCCAAGCTCGCGCTTGAACGCCATGACATCGCCGCGCTTGATCTCGAGCGCCTGTCCGCGCGGGAGGTCGCCGATGTGGAACGGGCCATAGCCGATCCGCAGCAGGCGATTCACTTCGAGCCCGAGATGTTCGAGCACCTTGCGGACCTCGCGGTTCTTGCCTTCCCGCAGGGTCAGCTCGATCCAGCGGTTCCGGCCCGACCCCCGCTCGAGGTCGGCCTCGATCCGGCCATAACGCACGCCGTCGACCTCGATCCCTTCGATCAGCTTGTCGAGATCGGCCTGCGTGACATCGCCGAAGGCGCGCGCTCGATAGGTCCGCGGCACACCGCTCGAGGGCAGTTCCATCGCACGCTTCATCTCGCCGTCATTGGTCAGCAGCAGCAGGCCTTCGGTGTTGTAGTCGAGGCGGCCGACCGGCATCAGCCGCCCCGCATCCTTGGGCAGGGCGTTGCGCAGCGCGGCGTAAATCGTCGTCCGCCCCTTGGGGTCGTGCTCGGTGGTCAGCATCCCGGCCGGCTTGTGAAACGCGAACAGGCGGGTTTCCTCCACGGTACCGACGGGCTTGCCGTCGACCGTCACGCCGCGCAGGTCGGTCAGCTTGACCGCCGGCGTATCGAGAACCTTGCCGTTGATCGCCACGCGCCCGTCGGCGATCATGCGTTCGATCTCGCGCCGGCTGGCGACGCCCGCGCGCGCGAGCAGCTTGGCGATGCGGTCGCCTTCTTCAGGTAGTCGATTGTCGGCCATGGCCGCGCAGCTAGGCCTTCAATTGGCCGCCCGCAAGGCCTCTTCGACGGTCTCGTGGTAGCGGCGGATGCCGCCTTCCATCGTGCCGAGCGTGAGATGCGGCACCGCGCCCGTCGACAAACCCTGCGGGCCGAGTTCGGCGGCGCGGAAATCCTCGCTCGCGAAAACACCGCCGTCGAGCAGCGCCCAGCTGCGCTCCCAGTGGTCGCGCGCCTTGTCGGTCGCGGGGTGTTCGGGGATCAGCATGAAATCCTCGACCAGCGTGCGGTCGTGCGCCTGCGGCATCATCACCATCACGTTGATATAGTCGGGGCTGGGGATGATCAACGCGCCGGGCAGTAGCTGATAGGCGAAAGTCACCAAGCGGCGGAGCGCGGCCATGTCCTCGAGATCTACGCCCTCCATCTCCTCGAGCCGTCCGACCGCGGCGCGCGAATGCGGCCCGATCATGTCGCCGCTGGTGACGCCGTCCTTGAAGAAGGGACCGATGGTCTTCGCGTGGAGCCGGGTGACGTGATAGCTTTCGAGGAAGGCATCCATGATGAGCTTCCAGTTTCCCGCCACCTCGTGGGTCTTGCGGCGGAAGAGCACCTGGTCGCCCATGCCGAGCGCATCGAAATCCTCGCCGAGCTGCTCGGCCAGCGAGAAATCCGCCGTATCCGCCTGCGGACCGAACCAGATCAGCCCGCCGGTCTCCCGACTCGGCAGCTCGACGAGGCCATGATCGTCCTTGTCGAGCCCCGGAAATGTGTCGGGGCGGGGCAGGGCGAGCAGCCGCCCGTCCACAGCATAGGTCCAGGCGTGATAGGGGCAGACCAGCTTCTTGGTGCAGTGCACCTCGCTGCCCTCGACCAGCCGCGTCCCGCGATGGCGGCAGACATTGAGGAAGACATGCGCCTTCCCTCCCGCGTCGCGCGTGATCAGCAGCGGGCGCCCGGTGGCGTCGTGCGGCACCGCCATGCCGGGATCGGGCAGCAGCGCCGAAGGACAGAGGATCTGCGGCAGGCGATCGTAGATCGCGGCCTTTTCGCGCGCCCAGTAGTCGGGATCGATATAGACGCTGGCCGGGACCTTGCTCACATCACTCGTGTCGCGCTTGCGCCCTTCGGCAATATCACGGGCCAGCGCAAGCATACCATCGGTTGGCCGACCCGCGGTTGGTTTGGTGTCGACATCGCTCATTTGCGCTGTTCCTCTCGCTCTCTCTCGTCGCTAGTGTCGCAAAAAAATGGCGCAAACGGAAGGACGCTAGGGCATGGCCGAGGTCGCGGAAGAGACACGAAAGATTTCAGCCTGGCGCGCGCTCGGCATGGCACTGGGCAATCGCAAGACCGGATTCATGCTGCTGTTCGGCTTCGCCAGCGGGCTGCCTTTCGCGCTGTTTCTCGGCACGCTGTTCGCCTGGTTGACCGAGGCTGAAGTCGATCTCGAAACGATGGGTATCTTCTCGCTCATCGGCCTCGCCTATGCCTTTCAGTTCCTGTGGTCGCCACTGATCGACAAGGTCGACCTGCCGCTCCTGCGCAAGCTCGGCAAGCGCAAGCAGTGGATCGTCCCGATGCAGCTCCTGCTCGGCGCGATCCTCGTCACCATGAGCCTGCTCGAACCCAGGAGCCAGTTGGGGATGTTCTCGCTGCTCGCCGGGATCGGCGCTTTCGCCAGCGCGACGCAGGACATCGCGATCAACGCCTGGCGCATCGACGTGGCCGACGAGCGGGCGACGATCGACATCCTCTCGACCGTCTACCAGATGGGCTACCGTCTCTCTTCGCTCGTCGGCGGCGCGCTTGGCCTGATCATCGCCGCGCGCATCGGCTGGCCCGAAACCTACATGATGATGGGTGGAATCCTGCTCGCAGTCGGCGCGGTCGGGCTGTGGGCGCCCAATGCGACGGGCAGCGCCGAGGCGAGCGAGGGCGATGAGCAGGTCCGCGCACTGCGCCGCGCGGGCGAACTGGCGCCCGCGATCCGCAACCGCGCGCTCGCCGCTGTCGGCCTGCTGTGGGCGGTGGCGATCGGCGCCGTGCTGACCTTCATGATCCTGTCGCTGACCAATGCGCCCGAGGACCGGCCCAACCCGACCGATTTCACGCTGACCTGGGGGCCGTGGATCATTGTCGCGACGATCATCCTGCCCGCACTGATCGCGGGCTGGCTGGCGGGGCAGAAGAAGCAGGGCAGGCACCTGCTCGCCGAAGACGCGCCGCAAGCCACCGGCGGCGCCTACGCGCTCGACCATCTCTATCGCGCTCTGGTGCTGCCGCTGGTCGAATTCGTCGGCCGGATGGGCTGGTCGCTGGTGCTGATCCTCGCTGTCGTGCTGACCTATCGCATCTGCGATGCGATCTGGGGCACCTTCGCCTACCCGTTCTACCTCGGCGAGCTGCAGTACACCAATGACGACGTGGCCTTCGCCTCGAAGTTCTTCGGCGTCGGCGCGATCATCGCAGGGCTCGCGCTGGGTGGCTTCATGCTCACCGTGCTCGGCCGCATGGCGACGCTGCTGATCGGCGGCATTCTCGCCGCGCTGACCAATTTGCTCTACGCCGACATGGCGCTGGGCGGGGCGAACATGCAGGCCTTCAGCGACGCCGTGGGCTTCACCTACCTCATCGAGCAGGTGCCCGGCATCGGCGATGCCGATCTCGCCAGGCTGACCATCACCATCGGCTTCGAGAACCTCGCCATCGGGATCGCCGGGGCGGCCTATGTTGCCTGGCTATCGTCGATCGTGTCGAAGCAGTTCAGCGCGGTCCAATATGCGCTGCTCTCCTCGCTGACGCTGCTCGTCGGCACGCTCGGGCGCGGCGCGCTGGGGGAGATGATCGAGAAGCAGGGTTTCTATGACGTTTTCATCCTCACCACCTGGATCGGCCTCGCCGCATCGGTGCTGGTATGCCTCGAGTGGTATCGCGAACGCCGGGGCAAGGCCGCCGCCGGCATTCTCGCGCCCGAGGCCGGAGAAGTGGCTCCGGCGGAATAGTCAGTCGGGGAATTCGCCGTTGAGGCGCAGCACCTCGCCCGCGAGATAGAGCGAGCCTGCGACCAGCACCGGGACGCGCCCCACCGGTATCGTGGCGAGCGCCTCGGGCACCGAAGCGGCGGTCTGCGTTCCCCGGCCGAAGGCCTCGGGCGGGTGATAGTCGTGATTGGGAACGGGCACCGCGGTCACGCTGGCGAGGTTCGCCTTGAGCGGGCGGATGATCGACGCCGGATCCTTGCCCTTGAGCATGCCGATGACGAGGTGCAGCCGCTGGCCCTCGAAATGCTGCGCCAGCGCGTCGCCGGCGCTGGGATTGTGCCCGCCGTCGAGCCAGACCTCGTGCTCCTCGGTGAGCGGCCCCGCGTGCAGGCGCTGCAGGCGGGCGGGCCAGTGCGCGGTGCGCAGCCCGGTCACGATGGCTTCCTCCGAGATGCGCACCAGGCTCTGGTGGCGCAGCATGGCCACGGCCAGGGCGGCGTTTTCCGCTTGGTGCGCACCGACCAGCGAAGGCACGGGAAGGTGCACTTCACCGCTCGGGTCGGAGTAATGGAGGATATTGCCGAGCGAATCCGAGGTCCAGTCCCTGCCGCGCATCGCGAGTATGGCCCCGCAGTCGCTCGCGATCCTCTCGATCTCCTCGGCCGCCTCCTCCGAGTAATGCAGCGTCACCAGCGGCCGTCCCGACTTGGCAATCCCGGCCTTCTCGAATGCGATCCGGGCCAGCGGCTTCTCGGGTGTGCCGGCCTCGGGCGCAAGCAGGAAGCGCTCGTGGTCGATGCCGAGCGCGGCGATCCCGCAGGCGGCGGGCTTCTCGATCACATTGGTGGCGTCGAACCGTCCGCCGAGGCCGACCTCGACCACGCAGGCGTCGGCCGGGACGCGGGCGAATTCGGTGAAGGCTGCGGCGATGGTGACTTCGAAGAAGCTCGGATTGAGGTCCTCGCCCGCATCGAGCACCTGCGCGAGCAATTCGGCAAGGCGTTCGTCCTCGATCAGCTTGCCGGCGACGCGGATGCGCTCGTTGTAGCGGACCAGATGCGGGCTGGTGGTGACATGGACCTTGTACCCGTGCGCCTCGAGCATCGCGTGGAGGAAGGCGCAGGTCGATCCCTTGCCGTTGGTCCCGGCGACATGGAAAACGGGCGGCAGCCGGTGATGCGGATTGCCCAGCCGTTCGAGCAGCGCGCGGATCGTATCGAGCCCGAGCCTGCCGTCGGGTACCGAGAGGCGCCCGAGCCGGTCGAGTTGTTCCTGCACCGCGGGACTGTCGGACCGGGCGAAGTCCCGCATCCTGGGCCTCAGGCCGCCTTGGCGGGCGCCAGATAGTCGAGCAGCGTCGCCAGCGTGTCCTTCAGGTCGTGCCGGTGGACGACCATGTCGACCATGCCGTGCTTGTGGAGGTACTCGGCGCGTTGGAATCCGTCGGGCAGCTGTTCGCGGATCGTGTCCTGGATCACGCGCTGGCCGGCGAAGCCGATGAGCGCGCCGGGTTCGGCGATGTGCACGTCGCCGAGCATGGCGTAGCTCGCGGTTACGCCGCCCGTGGTCGGGTCGGTCAGCACGACGATATAGGGCAGCTTGGCCTCCTTCAGGCGGCGCGTCATGACGGTCGCCTTGGGCATCTGCATCAGGCTGAGGATGCCTTCCTGCATGCGCGCACCGCCCGCGGCGGTGACGACGATATAGGGGCAGTGCCGCGTCAGCGCGCGCTCGGCGCCCTGGCAGAAGGCGGTGCCCACCGCCATGCCCATCGATCCGCCCATGAAGCCGAAATCCTGCACGCCGACGACCGCGGGCTTGCCCTCGATCGCGCCCGAACCGACGAGGAAAGCATCCTTGTGCGGGCTCTTGGCGCGCGCCTTCTTCAGGCGATCGGTGTATTTCGCGGTGTCGCGGAACTTCAGCGGGTCTTCCTTCACATCGGGGATGGGGAGGACCTCGTAGCCTTCGTCGAGCAGCTGGCGCAGGCGCTCGTCGGCACCGATGCGGCCGTGGTGGCCGCAGCGCGGGCAGACGAAGGAGTTCTCCTCGTATTCCTGCGCGAAAACCATCTGCTGGCAGCTGGGGCACTTGACCCACAGATCCTTGTCGGTGCTGCGCTTGGACAGCGAGGTGATCGAATTGCGGACGCGGGTGAACCAGTTCATGCGGCGGCCTATAGTCCCAATTTCAGGCGATGACAGCCCCCTCCCGCCTGCGGGATGGGGGGAATTAGCGGGCGGCGTGAACGGCCTGCGACAGGGCCGAGGTCAGCTCGCGGAGCTTCGCCGGGGCATCCGCCCCATGCTGTGCCACGAGCTCGACCAGCGCCGAGCCCACGACCACGCCATCCGCCACGCGCGCGATCTCTCCCGCCTGCTCGGGCGTACGCACGCCGAAGCCGACCGCGACGGGAATGTCGGTCGCGGCCTTGATCCGGGTGACATTGGCCTCGATCGATTCGATCGCCGCCTGCTGCATGCCGGTGATGCCCGCGACCGCGACGTAATAGAGAAAGCCCTGGCTGCCTTCGATCACGGCGGGCAGGCGCTTGTCGTCGGTGGTGGGCGTGGCGAGGCGGATCGGGGCGATCTCGGCATCGCGCAAGGCCGGGCCGAGCGCATCGTCCTCCTCGGGCGGAATGTCGACGCAGATGACGCCGTCAACGCCCGCGTCCTTCGCGGCCGAGGCGAACCATTCGGGCCCGCGCCGGACCATCGGATTGGCATAGCCCATCAGCACCAGCGGAACCTCGGGGTGGCGCTGGCGGAAGCCGGTCGCGATGCTCAGGACATCGGCCGTGGTCGTGCCCGCGCCGAGCGAGCGGATATTGGCCTTCTGGATCGCGGGGCCATCGGCCATCGGATCGGTAAAGGGCATGCCCAGCTCGATCACGTCCGCGCCGCCTTCGACCAGCGCGTCGAGATTGGCCGCGGTATCGCCGTCGCCCGCGGTGAGGAAGCACACGAGCGCGGGGTGGGGTTTGGCGAAGGCTGCGGAGAGGCGATTCGGGGTGTTCATGAGGTCAGGTTCGTTCATCTAACTCGGCAGAAGTCTGAGACATGGACCGGGTGTTACACTGTCCAAGGGCAAAAAAGCTGAGGGGGTGCAAGTGGGCTGCTTTCGGTCCGGAGGCAGGAAGAAGGGCGACGGTTCATGCAAGAGTCTTGGCACGGACACGACCGTGTAGGACAGGCGCTTATTGAAGTGGTCAGTCATCTAGCACTTTCGTGAACATGCCTATCAAAGCGAAGATTACCGTCATAGCTACCGCCCACCAAAAGTAGCGGTTCATATTTTCCATATCGCCTGAAGCGGATTGGCCAAGGATCCGAAAGCCGAAGAACAGCGGAAAACCAATCACAAGCCAGAACAAGCCAATCTTGGGTCGAAACGGAACCTCACGTCCCCAAATCCGCACGGTCTTTGTTCGACCCTTCGACTTGTTAGCCTGTTTACGCTTACCTGGCCGTTTGCGGCGGTGGCTCAAAGCACCACTCTCAGTTTTTCCATCAAATCATCGTCACCCCGGCCCCCGAGCCGGGGTCGGGCTGCTTTGAGCGTTGCGCGGAAAGAAGCACCACCCCGGATCAAGTCCGGGGTGACGATGGTGGTGGGGTGGGGCTTGGCAAAGGCGCTGGCCAGGCGATCACGCACGACGCTTGCGTTCCCAATTTTCGACAACGCCAAGCGCAAGTCCGAAGAGGAGCGAGATAAGGATAGCGGTGTTTCGGATGAACTCTGCGTCGGCTCGATTAGTGAAAGCCCATGCCCAAATGGCTATGACGAGACAGACAGCAACTGCTGCTGCAAAGATGTGTCCAAGCAATCTCACATCTCCACCCCAAGCTTCTCAGCCACGGTGAAGATGTCCTTGTCGCCGCGTCCGCAAAGGTTGGCGAGGATCACGCTGTCCTTGGGCATTTCCTTCGCGCGCTTGGCCACGGCCGCGATGGCGTGGCTGGGTTCGAGCGCGGGGATAATGCCTTCGGTGCGGCAAAGCAGCTGGAACGCCTCGAGCGCCTCGTCGTCGGTGACCGCGGTGTATTCGACGCGTTCCATGTCCTTGAGCCAGGCATGTTCGGGGCCGATGCCGGGGTAGTCGAGCCCGGCGCTGATCGAGTGGCCCTCGGTGATCTGGCCGTCCTCGTCCTGCAGAAGATAGGTCTTGTTGCCGTGGAGCACGCCGGGGAAGCCGCCGAGCAGCGAGGCGGCGTGCTGGTCGCCATCGAGGCCGTAGCCCGCCGCCTCGACGCCGAGCATCTTCACGTCGGGATCGTCGAGGAAGGGGTGGAACAGGCCGAGCGCGTTCGATCCGCCGCCGATGGCCGCGACCAGCAGGTCGGGGAGGCGACCGATGCGGTCCTGCATCTGCTGGCGCGCTTCCTTGCCGATCACGCTCTGGAAGTCGCGGACGAGCTCCGGGTAGGGATGCGGGCCCGCCGCGGTGCCGATGATGTAGAAGGTGTCGTGGACATTCGCGACCCAGTCGCGCAGCCCCTCGTTCATCGCGTCCTTGAGCGTTGCCGCGCCGCTGGTGACGGGGACCACCTCGGCGCCGAGCAGCTTCATGCGGAACACATTGGGCTGCTGCCGCGCGACGTCGGTCGCGCCCATGTAGATGACGCAGGGCAGGCCGAAGCGCGCGCAGACGGTGGCGGTGGCGACGCCGTGCTGGCCGGCGCCGGTCTCGGCAATGATGCGCGTCTTGCCCATGCGCATGGCGAGCAGGATTTGCCCGATGCAATTGTTGATCTTGTGCGCGCCGGTGTGATTGAGCTCGTCGCGCTTGAACCACACCTGCGCCCCGCCGAGCGCCTCGGTCAGCCGCTCGGCGAAATAGAGCGGGCTGGGGCGGCCGACGTAATGTTCGAGCAGATCGTCGAACTGGCGCTGGAATTCGGGATCGGCCTGCGCCTTGCGGTATTCGCGCTCGAGATCGAGAACGAGCGGCATCAGCGTCTCGGCGACATAGCGACCGCCGTAATCGCCGAAATGGCCGCGCTCGTCGGGCTGGTTGCGGAAGGAGTTTGGGGCGTCTTGGGTCATGAGCGCCGCGCTTCGCACCGTGCCGGGGCGTTGTCCAGAAAGCTCTGCTGACAGGCCGCAAAAAGCATCTCACCAGCTTTCCGATGATTATTCGAGCAAAGCAGCGGGCGCATCAACCGTTAATGTTCATGAAAGTATGTGTGATCTTTCAGTAACAATATGTTGATGCAACGCATCAGTCGCAAATGCGCATATTGAAATTGTTGTCTACCGCTTCCAATATATGCGTCAGAGGCCGCGCATGTGCGGCCTCGATTTCAAAGGAAGACAAGAATGCGTAAGATTGCTCTGCTTGGTGCAGTTGCAGCCGTTGCCGCTGCCGTTCCCGCATCGGCCAACGAGGCCCGCGTCGAAGCCCGCGGCGGCATTGCCTGGGCGAATGGTGTCGAAGAAGCCGTCGCTGGCGTCGCCACCGGTTATGATTTCGATCTCGGGACCGGTGCATTTGCCGGGGTCGAAGCTTCGGCCGACAAGATCCTTGCCGATGGTGCGGACGTCGTGTTCGGCGTGACCGCTCGTGCGGGTGCCAAGATCGGCGACGCGGGCAAGCTCTATGCGACCGCCGGCTACAGCTTCAATGATGGCGACGCGTTCCATGCCGGTGCAGGCTACCAGCACAAGCTGGGCGACTCGACCTATGTGAAGGTCGAATACCGCCACTTCTTCGACGAGATCGTCGATGTGAACACCGCGGCGATCGGCTTCGGCCTGACCTTCTAAGCGAAGGCGCTACGGCAAATTCGGGGGCGGTCCTGCGGGGCCGCCTCTTTTTTGCGCCTTCTATGCGCGGACCGCGGCGCAGAACCCGGCGATCTTGTCCGAATCCTTGATGCCCGGCGCGCTTTCGACACCGCTCGACGTATCGACCAGCGGTGCGCCCGTGGCTTCGATCGCATCGCGCACATTGGCGGCTGAGAGCCCTCCGGCGAGGCCCCAAGGCAGTGCCATGCGCAGGCCTGCCAGCAGCGACCAGTCGAATCGCAGGCCCAGGCCGCCGGGCAGCGTTGCATCCTTCGGCGTCTTGGCATCGAACAGGATGAGGTCGGCGGCCGCGCGATAGGCGTCGGCGCGCGCGACGTCGGCGGCATTGCTGACCGGGATCACCTTCCACACCGGCAGGCCGAAGCGCGAACGCAGCGCAGCGCAGCGTTCGGGCGCTTCCTCGCCATGGAGCTGGATCGCATCGAGCCGGCCGGCTGCGACGGCCTCCCGCAGCAGACTGTCGTCGGGATCGACGAAGACGCCAACCTTGCCGATCGTCGATCCCGCCCGAGCAGCGAGCGCCGCTGCCGCGGCCATGTCGACATGGCGCGGGCTGGGCGGGAAGAAGTTGAAGCCGACATACTCGGCCCGCGCCGCGAGCACCGCGTCGAGCGTGTCGGGGGTCGAAATCCCGCAGATCTTGATCCGGGCATTGGCCATGGGCGCGTCCTAGGCCCCGGTCAGCGGCTTTTCCAGCACCACGAAGCGGAGCGGCGGGTCGCGCAGCACGGGGAAGGGGCGCGTCTCGCCGGTCCTGCGATAGCCGCGCCGCTCGTACCAGGCGATCAGCACCTCGCGCTGGGTGATGACCGTCATCTCCATCGCGGCGAGGCCCGACGAGCGCGCATCATTTTCAGCCGCATCGAGGAGTGTCCGTCCAAGGCCTGCCGACTGACGCTGCGGATCGACACAGAAGGTGCCGAGATAGCCGAGCGTGTCGTCCTTCCGCGTAACCGCGACGCAGCCCGTCAGTCTGCCGTCGTCGCCCCGCGCGACGAGCAGGCTGACCGCCGGATCGGCGAGCATCGTCTCGATTTCAGCGAGCGAGATGCGCTCGTCGTCGAGGATGTCGGCTTCGTGATTCCAGCCCTGCCGCGCGCTGTCGCCGCGATAGGCGCGCTCCACCAGCAGCTTGAGGGGTTCGGCGTCGGCGGGTTTCGCCGCCTCGATTTGCGTCAAAGCGTCGCCTCGATCTGGCGCGCGGCCTTGGCGGGATCCTCGGCGCGGCTGATCGGGCGGCCGATCACGAGCACGCTGGCGCCATCGTCGCGCGCCTGGCGCGGGGTGACTACGCGCTTCTGGTCGCCTGCAGCGCTGCCGGCTGGGCGCAGGCCGGGAACGACGAAGAACCCGTCCTTCCACTGGTCGTGCACCGCCTTCACCTCCTGGCCCGAGCAGACGATGCCGTCGAGCCCCGCCTCGCGCGAAAGCTCGGCAAGCCGCATCACGTGATCGTGCGCTCTGCCTTCGATTCCGGTGCGCTGGAGATCGCGATCATCCATGCTGGTGAGCATGGTGACGCCGACGACGCGGGTGTTCTCGCCCGCCGCCGCCTTGGCATCCTCGAGCATGGCGCGCCCGCCGCTGGCATGGACCGTGACGATGCTCGGTTCGAGCACGTGGATCGCCTGCATCGCGCCGGCGACCGTGTTGGGAATGTCGTAGAGCTTGAGGTCGAGGAAGATCGGCAGGCCCAGCTGGCCGATCATATGGACCCCGTGCGCGCCGTGCGCGCAAAAGAACTCGAGCCCCAGCTTGATCCCGCCGACATGGCCCTTGACCTTTTTCGCAAGGTCGAGCCCGTCGCGCAGGTGAGGGACGTCGAGGGCGAGATAGATCGGATTGGTCATGCGGGTTGCGAAGGCTCGGTTGCGACCGGATTGTCCGGCTCGGGAGGGGTTTCCGTGGCTGACTCCGGCTCGGCGGGCGCGGGTGCGGGCGGTGGCGTGGCGAGTCGCGTGGTGGCGGTCTCCAACGCGTTGATCCGGCGCGTGGCGCGCCACTTGCTGGTGCGGTGGATCAGCCACATCGGCACCAGCCCGAGCAGGAAGGAGACGATCACCAGCGCCGGCAGCTTGGTTTCGAGCACGAGGTTCGACCATATCTGCACTTCGACCGGCTTCCAGTTGAAGAAACTGAAGGCGAGCAGCGAAAACAGCAGCAGGACCCAGACGATGGTGCGCACGATCTGCATGAAGGCTACCCCCTCTTTTTGTATCCTATGACGCAATGCTAGGCCGCCGCGTGGCGCGCGTCTAGCCGAAGACCCGCGCGAAGATCGTGTCGACGTGCTTGAAGTGATACTCGAGGTCGAATTTCTCCTCGAGCTGTTCGACCGACAACGCCGCGGTGACTTCCTCGTCCTGCTTGAGCAGGTCGAGCAGCATCAGCCTTCCGTCCGATTCCCACACCTTCATCGCATTGCGCTGGACCAGGCGATAGGCGTCCTCGCGGCTCACCCCGGCCTGCGTCAGCGCCAGCAGCACGCGCTGCGAATGGATCAGCCCGCCCATGCGGTCCATGTTGGCCTGCATCCGCTCGGGATAGACAAGCAGCTTGTCGACCACGCCGGTCAGCCGCGCGAGGGCAAAATCGAGTGTAATGCAGGCATCGGGCCCGATGAAGCGCTCTACAGAGGAGTGCGAAATGTCGCGTTCGTGCCACAGCGCCACGTTTTCGAGCGCGGGCAGGGCATAGGCGCGGATCATGCGCGCCTGGCCGGTCAGGTTCTCGGTCAGGATCGGATTGCGCTTGTGCGGCATCGCGCTCGACCCCTTCTGGCCCGGCGAGAAGTATTCCTCCGCCTCGAGCACCTCGGTGCGCTGAAGGTGGCGGACCTCCACCGCGAGCCGCTCGATAGAACCGGCAATGACCGCCAGCGTGGAGAAGAACATCGCGTGGCGATCGCGCGGGATGACCTGCGTCGAGACCGGCTCGACCGACAGGCCGAGCTTCTCGGCGACATGTTCCTCGACCCGCGGGTCGATATTGGCGAAGGTTCCGACCGCGCCCGAAATGGCGCAGGTGGCGATTTCTGCGCGCGCGGCGACCAGTCGCGTCTTGCAGCGATCGAATTCTGCATAGGCCTGCGCGAGCTTGAGGCCGAAGGTCACCGGCTCGGCGTGGATGCCGTGGCTGCGGCCGATTGTGGGCGTGAACTTGTGTTCTTCCGCGCGCCGCCTGATCGCCGCCAGCAGCGCATCGAGATCGGCGAGCAGGATATCGGCCGAGCGAGCGAGCTGCACCGCCAGCGTGGTATCGAGCACGTCGCTGGAGGTCATGCCCTGATGCATGAAGCGCGCCTGGTCGCCAACGTTTTCGGCGACCCAGGTGAGGAAGGCGATGACGTCGTGCTTGGTCACCGCCTCGATCGCGTCGATCGCCTCGACGTCGATCTTGGGGTCGGTCGCCCACCAGTCCCACAGCGCCTTGGCCGCGCTCTCCGGCACCACGCCCAGTTCGCCGAGCTTCTCGGTCGCATGCGCCTCGATCTCGAACCAGATGCGGTACTTGGCCTCGGGCTCCCACAGGGCGGTCATTTCGGGACGGGCGTAGCGGGGGACCATGGCGGGCGAGACTCCGGTTCGATTGCAGCGGGAACGTGGCGCTGCCGCTAGGCGGGGGAAGGGCAAACCGCAACCCCCCGAGGGTGGCGAAGCGAGGGTGGCGGAAATGCCCCGGCTGCGACGAACTGTTCACGAATAGCGATATTCTGTTTGCGTTGACGCACTTCCCAATTACTCTCTGCATCCGATTTCACTTGGGGGATTTAGTTTTGAGAGCCGTTTATCTTGGCGCGGTCGCACCGCTCGCCATTCTCGCTGCGCCGGCATGGGCGGGCGACGCCGTGGTTTTCGCAGATGCGCCCGAATGGGTCGTGCCGGCCGATTTCGACGCCGCGGTGGAAGAAGACGAGGAAATCGTGCTGTTCGACCGGCAGTTGAGGCTCGAAGACGGGGTCGTTCGTCGGTTCACCGATATCGCCTACGCCGTGCGCAATTCGGAAATCCTCTCCCAGCTGGGAACGCTCCAGTTCGGCTGGCTGCCCGACAAGGGCGATCTTGCGGTCCACCGGATCGAGATCGTGCGTGACGGGAAGGTCATCGATCTCCTCGCCGACGGGATCGGCCATGAGGTCATCCGGCGCGAGACCGAACTGGAACGGCGCACGGTCAACGGCGCGCTGACCGCACTGTTCAAGATTCCCGGACTCAAGGTCGGAGACATCCTGCGCTTCTCCAGCACCACGACCAATCGCGACCAGGCGCTCGCCGGCGCGATGCAGGCGACCGAAGGGCTCACCCCCAAGCCCACGCGGCTGGGATATGGTCGGTTGCGCATGTCGTGGCCTCAGGATTCGGGCGTTTCCTACGCCATGCTGGGCCAGGCCCCCGAACCGAGCGTGAGCGATGCCAAGGGCTATCGTACGGTCGAGCTGATCCTGCCGATCGAAAAGCTCGAGGAGATGCCCGAGGATGCGCCCGCGCGTTTCAAGGTGCCGCCGGCGCTGATGGCCGGGAGCTTCGCCACCTGGGGCGATGTCGCGGCGGTCATGGCGCCGCATTACGCCGTCGAGAACACGATCGAGCCCGGCAGCACGCTGGCAAAGGAGGTCGACCGCATTCGCGCCGCCACCCCCGACCCGCTCGAGCGTGCGGCGCTGGCGCTGCGGACGGTGCAGGACGAGATCAACTATCTGCTCAACGGCATGGACGGGGGCAATTACCTGCCCCAGTCGCCGATGGAGACCTGGGCGCTTGGCTATGGCGATTGCAAGGCCAAGTCGGTGCTGCTGCTGGCCATACTGCACAAGCTCGACATCGAGGCCGAGGCCATGCTGGTCAATTCGAAGAACGGCGACGCGGTCCAGCAATGGAAGCCGCTGCCCGGGGCCTTCGACCATGTCGTGGTTCGCGCGACGATCGACGGGACCGAGTACTGGCTCGACGGGACCTCGGCGGGGTCGCGCCTCGCGACGATCCGCGAAGTGCCCAATTTCGGCTACGCCCTGCCGCTCCGCGCCAGCGGGGCGGATCTGGTCAAGCTCGAGCAGCGCTGGCCGGGCTATGCCGATCGCACGATGCGGGTAACCTATGACCTTTCCCGCGGTGTCGACTTGCCGGCGGTCTACGATCTCGATGTCGAGACGCGCGGGGTTCTGGCAGCACGCATGGAAGCCCAGGCCAGTGCGACCGATCCCAAGGAAGTGCTGGGTCATGCGCAAAAGTTCACCGACGACCTGTTCGACGGTTTCGTCTACGAAGCCTCCTACAGCTACGATCCGGAATCGGGGATCGGGCATTTGCGCGCGAAGGGTGTGCTGAGCGAGGCCTTCGCCCTCGACCGCGATATCGCGACCCACAAGATCTACACCGCAACGACCAACTGGAGTTTCGATCCCGACCGCGCACGTGCCGCCTGGCGCGACATTCCCTACCGTGTCACAGGACCGATGACCTCGGTCGAGGAGGCGACCTATCGCCTGCCCGATGACGGGAAGGGCGCGACGATCAGCGGATCGGGTGATCTCGCCGAGCGGATGGTCGCGGGAACGCGCTTCGAGCGCTCGCTGACCTTCGACGACGGCGTGGTCCGCGTGACCGATTCGGCCAGCTACATTCCTGGCGAGATTGCAGCGGCCGACATCCCCGCCACCAAGGCGGCGATGCGCGCCATGAACAGCGCCGACCCCGAAATTCGCATCTCCGCGCCGCGCCGCGTGTGGGAACTTTCGGACAAGGAAGTCGCCCAGCGCGTGAAGGGCTTGATCGCGCCGGCGAACAATCTGGTCGATCTGTGGCCGGACGAAGGCAATTTCCTCATGCTGCGCAGCGCGCTCAAGACGCTGGGTCGCGACTATCCGGGAGCGCTCGTCGATATAGACAAGGCGATCGCACTAGAAGGCTCGGCAGCAGCCTATACCGGTCGCGCCGATATCCTGACCCGTATGGGTCGGTTCGACGATGCGGTCGCGGCCACGCGCACGGCTTTCGAACTTACCGGAGACCTTTCCGACGCCACTGCCTATGCCCACGCGCTGGCGCTCGACGGCCGGGCGGAAGAGGGGCTGGAACTGCTCGACTCGATAGACGTGAGTGGTGAAGACCGTTCGACCGTGGCGCAAATCTTCGCCGAGATCGCCGGAACCACCGATCGCAGCGACGAGGGCTGGGCCATGCTCGCCGAGGCGCTGTCCGAGCGCCCGGGCGACGATGCCCTGCTCAATTCGCAGTGCTGGTTCGTGGGGACCTGGAACTACCATCTCGATGATGGCGCAGAGCTGTGTGATCGCGCGGTCAAGGCCGCCAGCTACAGCGCGGCTGCGCTCGACAGTCGGGCGCTGGTGTTCCATCGGCTCGGACGCGAGGAGGAAGCGCTGGCGGATCTCGATGCCGCGCTGAAGAAAGAGCCTGCGCAGGCAGCCAGCCGCTATCTGCGCGGCATCATCCGGCTGGGTCGGGGTGAAAGCGAGGGCCGGACCGATATCCTCGAGGCGCTGCGCCTGGCGCCCGATATCGCGGCCCGTTACGAACGCTACGGGATCAGTCCGGCGCGCTGATACCGGCGCTCAGATCAGTCCTTTGGCTCGCAGCGAGACATGGCCCTCGCGACCGATGATCACATGATCGTGGACGGTCACCCCCAGCAGCCGGCCGGCTTCGGCGATGCGGGTGGTGATTGCGATGTCGGCGCGGCTAGGTTCGGGATTACCGCTCGGGTGGTTGTGCACCAGGATGAGGGCGGTGGCCCCGACGTCGAAGGCCTTGCGAATGACCTCGCGCGGATGGATCGCTGCCTCGTCGATCGACCCTTCGCCGAGCAGGTGGTCGAGGATCAGGCGGTTCTGCGCGTTGAGATAGAGCACGCGCACGCGCTCGTGAGCAAGATGCGCCATGTCGATCGCGAGATAATCGAGCAGCGCCTGCCAGCTCCCCAGCACCGGCCGGTCTTGCACCGCACCGCGCGCCATTCGCCGCGCCGCGAGGCTGCAGGCGTGGAGCGCGGCCGCGCTCGCCTCGCCCATGCCCTTGACCTGGCGTAGCGCCTGCGGATCGGCCGCGAGCACGGCGGAGAACGATCCGAAGCGGGCGATCAGCGCCTTGGCCAGCGGCTTGGTGTCGCCCTGCCGGATTGCCGCGAAGAGCAGGAATTCGAGCAGCTCGTAATCGGCCAGCGCCTCCGCACCGCCTGTCAGCAGGCGCTGCCGCAGACGCTCGCGGTGGCCGGCATGCGACCCGCCTGCCGATTTATTTGCATCCCTCGGCAACCAATCCCCCATGCACGGCGTTTCAGCCACTTGCATTGCCTTTGGAGGGCATAAGGCGCAAGTGTGGGATCGATGGAACCGGTCGCGAACGACGAGGACTTAGTGGTCGAGGGCGATCCCGGAGCGCCATCAGGGCTGCGCCGCAAACGGTGGCTGGTTGTTCTGGCACTAATCGGCGCGCTCGGCATTGCTGCCCTGGTGGCGTGGCTCTCGCGCGAGCGGATCGTCGACGACATTATCCAGCGACAGCTCGAGGCCAGCGGTGTCCCTGCCATCTACAAGATCGAACGCGTCGGGGCGCGGACGCAAATCTTGTCCGATGTCGTCATCGGCGATCCCGAGGCGCCCGATTTCACCGCCCAGCGCGTCATTGTGACCCTGCGCCATCGGCTCGGCATTCCCGAAATCGGCGGCGTGACGCTGGTCGAACCGCGGCTCTACGGCAGCTTCCGGGACGGCAAACTCAGTCTCGGGAGCCTCGATCCGCTCGTTTTCGGTCCAAGCGAGGAACCCGCCGCGCTGCCCAACCTCAACCTGGCGATACGCGATGGACGCGGGCTGATCGAAACCGATTACGGCCCTGTCGGGCTGAAGTTCGTTGGATCCGGATTGGTCAGCCACGGCTGGAAAGGCACTCTCGCGGCGGTCGCGCCGCAGCTCGCGCTGCCGGGATGCACGGCGGGCCGGACCACCGCCTATGGTGAAGTCACGACGGTGTCGGGCGAACCGCAGTTTTCGGGACCGCTGCGGCTGGCCGCGCTTGCTTGTCAGGAGCAGAAGCTGGCCCTGTCCGATTATGCGATCGACCTGAAACTCGGTGCGGATACGCATCTTGCCAATCCCTCGATCGACGCGCGGCTCGAGGGCGGCGAGAGCCGCTTTGGAGATAATTCCGCTGCGGCGTTGCTCGGCACGGTTCGCGCGCAGCTGCGCGATCGCCTTGCCACTGCCCGCTTCACGCTGGCCGCGCGCGGCGTGCGCACGCCGCAGGCCCTTGCGGCGGTGCTGACTGCGGAAGGCCAGTTGCGGACGAGCGACGGCTTCGAACGCTTCCAGCTCGATGGCAATCTGGAAGGCAACGGCCTGCGTCTCGGGCAATCGACCGTCGCGGCTGTCGAATCGCTGGCCAGCAGCGGCGAGGGGACGCTGCTAGCACCGCTCACGCGCAAGCTGGCCGCCGCATTGCAGGCCGAAGCGCGGGGCAGTTCGCTCGAAGCGGACATTCGTTGGCGGAGCGATCCGGCCGGATACTCGTTGCTGGCTCCCCGCGCTGAACTCAGGGGAGGGAGCGGCGCCCGGCTGGTGTCGCTTTCACGCGTCGAGATCGGCGCGCTGGGCGACCAGATGCCGCGCATTTCAGGGAATATCGCCACCGGCGGGGCCGGCATGCCGCGGATCACCGGGCGGATGGAGCGCAGCGAATCGGGCGGATCGGTCTTTCGCCTGGCGATGGAGCGCTATGCGGCGGGCGACAGTGCGCTCGCCGTGCCCAATATCGTGATCGCGCAGGGAGCCGGCGGTGCAGTCGGCTTTTCCGGCCGAATGCTTGCGAGCGGTCCCTTGCCGGGCGGTTCGGCGACCAATCTGCGGGTTCCGCTCGAAGGGCGCTACGCCGATGGGAAACTCGCCCTCTGGCGAAATTGTATCGATATCGGTTTCGATCGCCTCGAACTCGCCAGTCTCGCCTTCGAACGGCGCGGGCTGACGCTTTGCCCGCCGCGCGGGCGCCCGATCCTCACCAGTGGTCCCGATTCGCTGCGCATCGCCGCCGGCACCTCCGCCCTCGATCTCGAAGGCCATCTCGGCGAGACTCCCATCCGGCTTGCGACGGGCCCGGTCGGGTTCGCATATCCCGGCGTCATGACCGCGCGGTCCGTCGAAGTCGCGCTGGGTCCTGCCGCCACTGCGAGCCACTTCCGCATTACCGGCCTCGACGCGCGGCTGGGCAGTGATATCGCCGGGACCTTCAGCGGCGCGGACGTGGCGCTGGCGGCGGTTCCGCTCGATGTGACCGAGGCCAATGGCCAGTGGCGCTACGCCGACGGCCGGCTGGTGCTCGATGGCGCCGACTTCACCCTGGTCGATCGCCAGAAGCCTCCGCGGTTCGAGCCGTTGGTCGCGCGCGGGGCCGAGTTGACGCTGGTCGACAACCGGATCGACGCCCATGCCGAACTGCGCCATCCGGGAAGCGACCGGCTCGTCACCAATGTCGACATTCGCCATGACCTGGCGAGCGGCGCGGGGTACGCTGACCTCGCCGTACCGGGCCTGCAATTCGACCGCAGTCTGCAGCCCGACCAACTTTCGCGATTGGCCTTGGGCGTCATTGCCAATGCCGATGGCATCGTGACCGGCAAGGGGCGGATCAACTGGGCAGCCGATGGGACGGTCACCAGCACCGGAGCCTTCTCCAGCGACGACCTCGATTTCGCAGCGGCGTTCGGACCGGTGAAGGGGGCCAGCGGGACGATCGAATTCACCGACCTGCTCAATCTGACGACTGCGCCGGGGCAGAAAATCCGCGTCGCTGCGGTCAACCCGGGTGTCGAGGTGCTCGATGGCGAGGTCGAGTTCGAACTGCGTAACGGCGAATTGCTGGCCGTCTCGGGTGGTAGCTGGCCGTTCATGGGCGGGCGCCTGATCCTGCGCGATGTCGATCTCAATCTCGGCATCAGCGAGGCGCGGCGCTACACCTTCGAAATCGTCGGGCTCGACGCCGCCGTGTTCCTCGCGACGATGGACCTCAAGAACATCACCGCCACCGGCATCTTCGACGGGACCGTGCCGATCGTCTTCGACGTCAACGGCAACGGCAAGATCGACGAGGGCGTGCTGATCTCGCGTCCCCCGGGGGGGAATATCTCCTACGTCGGCGAACTGACCTACGAAGACCTCTCACCGATCGCCAATTTCGCCTTCGATGCGCTGAAGAGCCTCGACTACACGCAGATGCGCGTGATCATGGAGGGGCCGCTGACGGGTGAGATCGTCACCCGCGTGCGCTTCGACGGGGTCAGCCAGGGCGACGGCGCGAAGTCTAACTTCATCACCAGGCAGCTCGCCGCGCTGCCGCTGCAGTTCCGCATCAACATCAAGGCGCAGTTCTACCAGTTGCTGACCAGCATGAAATCGCTCTACGATCCGGCTGCCGTGCGCGATCCGCGCGAGCTGGGCCTCTTGAGCGACGACGGGAAGCGGCTGCTGCGCCGATCCATCACGGGCGAGGAGGCCGAGCCCGATATCGATCCGGAAGACATCATTCCGGATGAATCCACCATTCAGGAGCAGGAAAGCGAGTGAGGGCTATGAATACCTCTAAATTGACCGGGAGGATGGCTGCCGTCATGCTCGCCACAGTCGCGCTCGGCGGATGCATTACGGTAAATGCGCCCGAAGAGCCGATCGTGATCGAGCTGAACGTCAACATCCGCCAGGAAGTGATCTACCGGCTCGCGGAAGACGCGGGCAATACGATCGAGGACAATGCGGATATTTTCTGATGGGTGACATGATGACCAAGATGACCAAATCGGTTCTCGCCGCCGCTGCGATGGCCACCGCGCTCGGCGGATTCGCCGCGCCGGCCTTCGCCCAGCGCGACCCGGCCTATGCCGCCGCCCGCGCCGCCGGCCAGGTGGGCGAGAAGATGGACGGCTATCTCGGCATCGTCGGCGCCGCGACTCCCGCGTTGCGGGGCATCGTCAACGACATCAACATCAAGCGCCGGGCGGTCTATTCGGAACGCGCCAAGGCGACCAATGCGACGATCGAGGAATACGCTCTCACCGCGGGTTGCCAGGCGATTCTCGCGACGACGCCGGGCGAGAAGTACCAGGCGCCCGACGGCAGCTGGCAGACCCGCACCGCCGCGCCGCCGCTGCGCGATCCGCGCTGCCCGTAACGCAGCTTCGGAAACCCGATTGGGATCGGCCCCCTCCCTCGAGCACGGGGGAGGGGGCTTTTTTGTATCCGACCTCGCGCTGGTGCGGTGCTCCGTGTTGACTCGCCACCACCCCCCTTCTAAGGGGGCGGCGCCCTCGGCGGGCAAGTCCGTGCCCGTGCCGCGCAACCCCCTGAAAAGGAGCAAGGCATGAGCGACGACGAACCCGCACGGGAACCTTTCGAGGAGGATGCGCGGATCAACGCGCTGGAAAAGCGGCTGGCAGCCGCCCAGCAGCGCGAAGAGCAGCGTAACCGTCCCAAGGCTTCGGGGGCCGATGCGAATTATCGCAGCGGCAACCGTGTGCTGGCGGACCTTCTTGGCGGGATTCTCGGCGGTGCGGTCATCGGTTATGCCATCGGCTATTTTACCGGGACCAATCCCTGGGGTCTGTTGGTCGGCCTGTTCCTCGGAACCGTGGTCGCCTTCAGGAACATTATCCGTGCGGCAAACCAGCGCCCCGAAGAGTGATCCCGTCGAGGGGCTTCCGGGGCGTTAGTTACAGGATCTAGGGACTAGACAGACGTGGCAGCCGAGCAGGCCAAAGTCGATCCGATGCATCAGTTCACCATCGAACCGCTTGTCGGTTCGGGGAACTGGGAAATCGCAGGCTACAACATCGCCTTCACCAATTCCGCTCTGTGGATGCTGATCACCACCGTGGTGCTCTTCCTCTTCGTTCTGGGCGGGATGAAGCGCGAGCTGGTGCCCGGGCGCTGGCAGATGATGGTGGAAAGCTTCACCGGTTTCATCGACAACACGCTGGAAACCAACATCGGCAAGGCCGGGCGCAAATACGTGCCCTATGTCTTCAGCCTGTTCATGTTCATCCTGTTCGCCAACATCCTCGGCCTGCTGCCGCTGGGCGTGATCGGGATCCATCCGTTCACCTTCACCAGCCACTTCACCATCACCGGCGCGCTCGCGATCCTGTCGTTCTCGATCGTCCTCGTCGTCGGTTTCTGGAAGCACGGCCTCCATTTCTTCAGCCTGTTCGTGCCGCATGGCACGCCGCTGCCGATGATCCCGATCATCGCGCCGATCGAGTTCATCTCGTTCATGGTGCGCCCATTCAGCCTCGGGCTGCGTCTCTTCGTCGCGATGATGGCCGGGCACGTTCTGCTCGAAGTCCTGTCGAGCTTCGTGATCGACGGTACCAACGCCGGCGCCCTGTGGGGTAGCGTGGTCGGCCTGCCGAGCTTCATCCTGATGATCGGCATCTGCGCACTGGAACTGCTGGTTGCCGGCATCCAGGCCTATGTTTTCGCCCTTCTGACGTCGCTGTACATCAACGACGCCGAGAACCTCCACTAAGTCTTCAATCAATCTATCTGATTTTCCAAAGGAGTTTGTCATGGAAATGGAAGCCGCAAAGCTCATCGGTGCGGGCCTCGCTGCGATCGGTGCCGGCATGGCCGCGATCGGCGTTGGTAACGTCTTCGGTTCGTTCCTCGAAAGCGCGCTGCGCAACCCGGGTGCTGCCGACGGCCAGCAGGGCCGCCTGTTCATCGGCTTCGCCGCTGCCGAACTTCTCGGCCTGCTGGCGTTCGTCGTCGCGATGATCCTGATCTTCGTCGCCTAAGCACGACTACCGACTTTGCGCCGGTCGGGAGCGTCCCGGCCGGCGTCGAGAATTCAACGTATCCGCCTTTCGAGAGCTGCAATGCCCCAGATAGCACAGCTTGCCGAAACATGGTCCAGCCAGATCTTCTGGCTGATGGTCTTCTTCGGCATCACCTTCTTCGTCATCGGCCGTGGCATGGTGCCCAAGGTGATGGAAACCGTCGCCCAGCGTGACGGCCAGATCTCCGCCGACCTCGCCGCTGCCAAGGCCGCGCGCGACGCCGCCGACGAGCAGGAAGAAGCTTGGCGGGTGCGCGAGAACGAGAACCGCGCCGCGGCGCAGGCGATCGTCGCCAAGGCCAAGGACGAGGCTGCCGCCAAGTCAGAGAGCAAGCTGAAGGCGGCGCAGACGCGTCTCGACAAGAAGCTGGCCGAAGCCGAAGCCCGCATAGCCGAAGCGCGCACCGCCGCGCTCGCCGAAGTGGAATCGGTCGCGGTTGAAGCGGCTCAGGACATCGTTGCCCGGATTGCCGGGGCGAAGGTGACCAAGCCTGCCGCAACCAAGGCCGTCAAGGAGGCGATGAGCCATGGCTAATCCCGTTCCCGAAGTCATTGCTTCCGAGGCTGCTCAGGTGAACACCGAAGTCGGGCATGGCGGGGCACCCAGCCATGCCGAACCCGAACTGTTCGGCCTCGCTCCGTTCCAGATCGTCTCGGTCGCGATGTTCGTCCTGCTGCTGATCGCCTTCTTCGGCGCCAAGGTCCACAAGACCATCGCCGGCGGGCTCGACAGCAAGATCGCCGCGATCAAGGAACAGCTCGACGAGGCGAAGCAGCTGCGCGCCGAGGCCGAAGCCCTGCGCCAGGAATATGCCGACAAGATCGCCGGTGCCGAAAAGGATGCCGAGGCCATGCTGACCAATGCGCAGCATGAAGCCGAAGCGATCCTCGAGAAAGCCGAAGCCGACAGCAAGGCGATGGTCGAACGCCGCAAGCGCATGGCCGAAGACAAGATCGCCGCTGCAGAGCGCGAGGCGGTCGAGGACGTGCGCAACCGCGCCGTCAACGCCGCGACCTCGGCCAGCCGCAAGCTGATCGCCGAAAAGCACGATGCCGACGCCGACAAGGCGCTGGCGGACAAGGTGATCGCCGGGATCTGATCCTCGCACGGGCCTCGGCCCGGCACGGAACGAATTGCAAGGGCTGCGGCTTTTTCCTGTGAACGCAGGAGAAAACCGTGGCCCTTTCCGCATGCGCAATAAACTGTTCGCTGGCCAAATCATCCGCTCGCAAGAGCTCGACCGACGCCATGATCGAGGTGCTCGGCGAACATTTCACCAATCATGGCGTGACCGTGGGCGAAACGATCCGTGTTGTCGATCATGATGTGCTGCCGGGGGTAAGCTCCGACGAGGGCGAAGGCGACGAATGGCCGGCCATTCGCGAACGGATACTCGCTGCCGACATCCTCGTGTTCGGGACCCCGATCTGGATGGGGCAAGCGTCGTCGGTGGCGAAGCGCGTGCTCGAGAGGATGGATGCCTTCCTCTCCGAAACCGACGAGGCGGGGCGAATGCCGAGCTATGGCAAAGTCGCGGTCGCGGCCATCGTCGGCAACGAGGATGGTGCGCACTGGGTGAGTTCTCAGCTGTTTCAGAGCCTGAACGACACGGGCTGGACGATTCCGGCCGTCGCCGCCTGCTATTGGGTGGGCGAGGCGATGCATGCGACCGACTTCAAGGATTTGGAGCACCGTCCGCGCAAGGTGACGCAGACTGCTGAGATGGTAGCGAGTAATGCAGCGCACCTGGCGGGGCTGCTCAAGGCGGATCCTTATCCCGGCTGAAGCACGAGCTTCCCGATGATCTCGCCGCGCTGCATCGCCTCGAAGGCCTCGCGCCAGCGGTCGAGGGGGAGGGTGCGGTCGACATGCGGCTTGATGCGGCCTTCGGCGGCGAGTGCGTCCACGGCATCGGCGATCCTCGCCCCGCGATCGGGGAAGCGCCGGGCATATTCGCCCGCGCGCACGCCGACCACCGAGAAGCCCTTGATCAGCGGGATATTGACCGCGATTTCGGGGATGCGACCGGCGACGAAGCCGATCACCAGCAGCTTGCCGCCGAAGGTCACACAGCGCGTGCTCTCGTCGAAGACGTCGCCGCCGACGGGGTCGTAGACGAGATCGCAGAGCCTTCCGTCTGTCAGCGTCGCGATATCCTCGCGGAAACGGCCGGTGTTGAGGATCGCTGCGTCGGGCCGTGCGATTGTGCGCAAGGCCTCGACTTTGTCCTCCCGGTGCGTGGCGGCAATGACCTTGGCCCCCATTGCCTTGGCGAGGTCGCAGGCGGCGAGGCCGACCCCGCCGCTCGCGCCATGAACCAGCACGGTTTGCCCGGCCTCGAGCCCGCCGATCTCGACCAGCGCGACATAGGCGGTGTGATAGGCCGCGCCCATCGCCGCCGCCGTGGGGAAATCGAGGCCGTCGGGAATCTTGCGCAGCGAGGCAGCGGGCAGGGCGACATAATCGGCAAAAGCGCCAGTCTTTGCCCCGCCGCGCACCCGGTCGCCGGGGATGAAGCCGCTATCGGCCGGTGCCTCGACCACCTCGCCCGCCATCTCCAGACCCGAGACGAAGGGCGGCTCGGGTTTGAACTGGTACTCGCCGCGCGTCATCAGCAGGTCGGGGTAATTGAGCGAGGCTGCGCGCACCCGCACCAGAACCTCGCCCTTGGGCCGCCCGATTTCGGCCAGCTCGACACCCGAGAGGTCGGGCGACAGCTCTCGCACGAGAACGGCCTTCATGGCGGTCAAAAATTGTCCTTGGCGGCGCGCAGGGCGGCGAAGGTCTCGGCGGGGCTGCTGCCGCCCCAGCGGTCGCGCAGATCGGCGTCGTCGGCGCGCAGGAAGGGGTTGGTCGCCAGCTCGCGCGACAGCAGTGTCGGCACCGTCGGCTCGCCGCGCTCGCGCTTCTCGTCGATGCGCGCGGCATAGAGCCTGAGCTCGGTATTGTCGGGATCGGCATGGAGCGCGAATTTCGCATTGGCCTGCGTATATTCATGCGCGCAATAGAGCATGGTGTTGTCGGGCAGGCTGCGGATGCGCTCGAGGCTGTGCCAGAACTGTTCCGCCTCGCCCTCGAACATCCGCCCGCAGCCCAGTGCGAAGACGCTGTCGCCGACGAAGGCCATGTCCGCCGCGGCAATGTGATAGGCGACATGGCCGTTGGTATGGCCCGAGACGTCGATCACGCGCGCGGTCCATTCGCCCAGCGTCACCGCGTCGCCATTGCCCACGACGCGGTCGATCGGGCTGAGCTTCTCGACCTCTTTCGGTGCCACGATGGTGGCCCCGGTTGCCTCCACGATAGCCTTGTTTCCGCCAGCGTGGTCTGGGTGCCAGTGCGTGTTCCAGATCTGCGTGATCCGCCAGCCCTTCGCCTCGGCCTGGCGCAGGTATTCCGCGCCATCGGGCGTATCGATCGCCGCGGTTTCGCCGCTGGCGGGATCGTGGAGGAGGTATCCGTAATTGTCGGACAGGCAGGGGAACTGGTGGACTTCGAGCATGGGTTTCATTGGCCCTATCGCGCTACGTTGCGACGGCAGCCTAGGCTCGATCCTGCACATAGGAAAGGCCCGCCGCTCGAGGTGAGCGACGGGCCTTGCCTGTTACCCGGAAGCGGGCGGGAAGAGCTTAGTCTTCCTTCTTCTTCAGCGCTTCGCCGAGGATGTCGCCGAGCGAGGCACCCGAATCCGACGAACCGAACTGTGCAACGGCTTCCTTCTCTTCGGCGATCTGGCGAGCCTTGATCGAGAAGTTCGGCTTCTTCGAACGATCGAAGCCGGTGACCATGGCGTCGACCTTGCTGCCGACCTGGAAGCGGTCGGGGCGCTGTTCGTCGCGGTCGCGGCCGAGGTCGCTGCGCTTGATGAAGCCGGTCGCGCCGTCTTCGCCAACCTGCACTTCGAGGCCGCCATCGCGGACTTCGAGGACGGTGACGGTGACGGTTTCGCCCTTGCGGAGCGAGCCCGAGGCACCGGCTTCGGTCGGCGCGCCCTTTTCGAGCTGCTTCATGCCGAGGCTGATGCGTTCCTTGTCGGTGTCGACGTCGAGCACGACGGCTTCGACCTGCTCGCCCTTGCGGTGCAGCGCGAGCGCGTCTTCACCCGAGATGCCCCAGGCGATGTCCGACATGTGGACCATGCCGTCGACGTCGCCGTCGAGGCCGATGAAGAGGCCGAACTCGGTGGCGTTCTTGACTTCGCCCGAGACCTTCGAGCCGACCGGGTGCTTCTCGGCGAACTCTTCCCAAGGGTTGCGCTGGGCCTGCTTGAGGCCGAGGCTGATGCGACGCTTCTCGCTGTCGACCTCGAGAACCATCACTTCGACTTCCTGCGAGGTCGAGACGATCTTGCCCGGGTGCACGTTCTTCTTGGTCCAGCTCATTTCCGAAACGTGGACCAGGCCCTCGATGCCCGGTTCGATTTCGACGAAGGCGCCGTATTCGGTAATGTTGGTGACGGTGCCCGTCAGCTTCATGCCGACCGGGTACTTGGCGGCGACGCCGTCCCACGGATCCGATTCCAGCTGCTTCATGCCGAGGCTGATGCGCTGCGTGTCTTCGTTGATGCGGATGATCTGGACGGTCACGGTCTGGCCGATCTCGATCATTTCGCTCGGGTGGTTGACGCGCTTGTAGCTCATGTCGGTGACGTGGAGCAGGCCGTCGATACCGCCGAGGTCGACGAAGGCGCCGTAGTCGGTGATGTTCTTGACCACGCCGTCGATCACCTGGCCTTCGGCCAGCTTGTCGATCAGCTCGCTGCGCTGTTCGGCGCGGGTTTCTTCCAGAACCGCGCGGCGCGAGACGACGATGTTACCGCGGCGGCGGTCCATCTTGAGGATCTGGAAGGGCTGGGCCATGTCCATCAGCGGGGTGACGTCGCGCACGGGGCGGATGTCGACCTGGCTGCCGGGCAGGAAGGCCACGGCGCCGTCGAGGTCGACGGTGAAGCCGCCCTTGACGCGGCCGAAGATGCGGCCTTCGACGCGCTTGCCTTCGCCGAACTCGCTTTCGAGCTTGTCCCAGGCGGCTTCGCGGCGGGCGCGGTCGCGCGACAGCATGGCTTCGCCGTCGGCGTTTTCGACGCGGTCGACATAGACTTCGACTTCGTCACCGACACCCGGTGCGACATCGCCTTCGCCGCGCTGGAATTCCTTGAGGTCGACGCGGCCTTCGCTCTTCAGGCCGACATCGATGTGCGCCATGCCGTTTTCGATGGCGGTGACGGTGCCCTTGACGACGCGGCCTTCGAAGCCGCCATCGTCGGCGCCGCCGAGCTGCTCGTCGAGCATTTTCGCGAAATCGTCGCGAGTGGGATTGGCTGCAGTTGCCATGGTTGTGTAGTCCTAACGTTCGTTTTGCTACCGGCCGCCGGTTTTCCCGGGGTCTTTACCCGTCTGCCTGCGCACCATTGCACGGGCCGTACGGGGCAAGAGGCCGATGCCGCGCGGGGCCGGTTGCCATCGCGCGGGTCCTTTCAATCGACAGATTGCGAGAACGGGCGCGCGCCTAGGCGAAACCGGCGCCGAAGGCAAGGAAATTGCTTCGTGCGCCGCTATGTAACCGGTTCATTAGGAAAATCTTTGGGGTTGCCGCGCCACAAGCCGAATTCGACCTACGAGAAGTCAAACGTGGATCCGGGCTACCCGACAAAGCGCAAATGAAACACAGGATCTTACCCCAGGATGTCACGGCGGGCATGTTCATCTGCGGCTTCGGCGGCGGCTGGCTGAACCATCCCTTCTGGGTCAAGCGGTTCGAAGTAAAGCCCCGCCATCTTCGAAGGCTGGCGGAATCGGCAGTGCCCTTCGTGATCATCGATGACGAGAAGGGGCCGGGACCGGCAGAAGCCGCGCAGGACAGCCCTTCCACAGCGAGCGCGAGCGCACAAGCTAGGCCGTGCGACGACGGGAAGGAGTCGATCCGGCCCCTGCGTTCGAGGAAGCCCGGCGGGCCGTCGCGCGGGTCTTACAGTGCCGCGCCTGCCCGCAACAGCAAGCGCGCCGAGGCCAAGCGGCTCCTCGCACGCTCGCTTGCGGTGACGCGCGAAACCTTTGCGAACATCCGGTCGGGCAAACCGATTCGCATGGCGGAGGTGAGCGATGTCGTCGAAGACATCGTCGGCTCGACCGCGCAATGCCCGCGCGCCCTGCTCGAGGTCCTGCGTCTCAAGCAGAAGGACGAATACACCTATCTCCATTCGGTCGCCGTCTGCACACTGATGATCAATGTCGCACGCCAGCTCGGCAAGGACGAGGCAGAGGTCTTCGACTACGGCCTGGCCGGCCTGTTCCACGATCTCGGAAAGATGTGTGTCGACCAGGCGATCCTCGACAAGCCCGGCAGCCTGGACGAAGCCGAATTCGACGCGGTTCGCACCCACCCGATCCAGGGCTACGACATTCTGGCTCGGACATCCGGAGTGCCCGCGATCGCGCTCGATGTCTGCCGCCACCATCACGAACGCCCCGACGGCAAGGGCTATCCTTCGGGCCTGTCCGGGGCGGAGCTGTCCGAAGCCGCGCGGCTCGGCGCGATCTGCGACGTCTATGACGCGCTGACCTCGGACCGCGCCTACAAGGACGCCTGGAGCCCCAGCAAGGCGATGACGGCGATGTGGGGCTGGGAAGGGCAGTTCGACCGCGAACTGCTGTTCGCCTTCATGCAGAGCGTGGGCGTGTATCCCGAAGGCCTCGTGGTCGAACTCGACGGCGACCGGCTTGGCCTCGTCCTTGCGCCCCGAAGCGATGGGCAGCGTTCGCGCGTGCTGGTGTTCTTCTGCACCGCCACCGGGAGGCCGATCGCAGCAAAGGATGCGAGCACCGCGGGCAAGCGCGACAGCGTGGCGATTCTCGCGCCCGCCGATCCGCAGGCCTACGGGATCGCTCCCGAGCTGTGCAGCGAAGCGCATTTACGCGGGGTCGAGTGGACGCGGAAGCCTGTCGCCACGCTCGCCGTCTGAAACGAAGCGCTCAGTCGCCGGTGTAGAGCATGGCGACATCGCAGCGTTCGTAGCGCGCGCCGTAATCGGCCATGATGCCTGCATCATGCGTGAAGCCGAGCTTTTCATAGAGGTGGATCGCCGCCGCACAGGTGTGGTTGGTCAGAAGATAGAGCTTCTCCGCGCCCAGTGCCTGCGCACGATCGATCATCCCCTGCAGCAGGAACTCGCCCGCCTTCAGCCCGCGCGCGCTTTCACGGACCCCCATCTTGGTCAGCTCGAAGGCGCCGGGGCCGGTCTTCTGCAACGCGCAGGTGCCGACGATGCCGAGCCCCGCGGCCTCGACGAAGAGGATGTCGCCTCCGGGATCGATGATACGCTCCTGCGGGTGTTCGAGGACCTCGCGATCGGTTTCCTCGAGCACGAACATGCTTTCGATCCATTCGGCGTTGATGTCGTGGAATTCGCGGGCGAGGGCGGGGGAATAATCGCGCAGGGTGAGGGCGGAGGGCTGTACCCGGGCCGCGCGTTCGGCGATCGATGCCTCGGCCAGCGCATCCTCGATGATCGCCAGCTGGCGAAAGAAATCGCCCTCGACCAGAGAGAGGATCTCTTCCGCCGCCGCGCCGACGCGAGGCCAGACCAGTTCCGCGATCCGGCGAGCCATGCGCTCGCCTTCGTCGGTGAGGGCGATCATCCGGCTGCGCTGGTCGTCGCAGGCGACATCGCCCGCGAGGCCCAACCGCTTGAGCTGGCTCACGGTGCGCGTCATCCCGGGCTGGCTGGTACCGCTCGCCTCGGCCAGCTGCCCGACCGTCCGGGGGCCGGTGCGCAGTGCCGCCATGGCCGCCATGTGCCCGGGTTGCAGCGGGATACCCGCGTCGCTCAGCACGCTGGCGGCCCCCGCCTGCATGCGCTCTCCCAGTCGTTTTAGCCTGCTGCCGAGGAAAGCGGGACCCATCTGCGCGACGACATCGACCATCCGAATCTCCATAACGTGATATATAACACGATATAGGTCATCGCGGAACTCGGCAAGCGCCTTGGTCGGACATTAGCCTTGGTCGGACATTATGAAATCGCTTGAGTGACCGCCTCGATCGCGGCGGCAATCGCCTCGTCCCTGCCCAGCGCGCTGGTATCGATGATCATCGCGTCGGCTGCCGGGACCAGCGGCGCGACCGCGCGCTTGCTGTCACGCTCGTCGCGGCGGCGCAGATCGTCCTGGATTTCGAGCAGCGTCACGCCCGCACCGCGCTCGCGCATCTCGAGGAAGCGGCGCTGCGCGCGTGCCTCGACGCTGGCGGTGACGAAGAGCTTGGCCTCGGCCTCGGGCGCGATGACCGTGCCGATGTCGCGCCCGTCGAGTACCGCGCCGCCCTCCTGCGTGGCAAAGCTGCGCTGCCGCTCGTAAAGCGCCTGGCGCACAGCCGGGTGGATCGAGACGCGGCTCGCGAGCCCGCCGACCTCCTCGCTGCGTAGCTGCGGATCGTCGAGCAGGCTGTCGGGAAAGCTCGTCGCCGCCAGTGCATCGCCGCCGTCGTCGGGGTCGCCCCCGTCGAGGAACACCTGCCGCCCCACGGCGCGATAGAGCAGGCCCGTATCGAGATGCGGCAGCCCGAAATGCGCCGCAAGCGCCTTGGCGATCGTGCCCTTTCCGCTGGCAGTCGGTCCATCGACGGCGATGATCATGCTTTCGTCCCCCGCGCCTTCAGCGCCTTGGCCAAGCCCCACAGGGCGATCGCCGCCCAGAAGCCTTCGAGCACCAGGCTCGGCCAGTTGGTGTGCACCAGCAGCGAAACGGTCAGCAACGCCGCGCCGGCGAGATTGGTGCCGTGCAGCACGTAGGGGTTCGGCTCGTCCTTCCAGGTGAGGTAGCCATAGGCGCCGATGATGCAGGCCATGCCGACGAAACCGACGAGCGTGTAGATGTCGAGGTCGATCACGATGCGGCCGCGTCGAGCAGCGCGGTGAAATTGGGGAAGCTCGTCGCGATCGGTTCGATATCGTCGATCTCCACCCCGTGGCGGCTGGCGAGGCCCGCCACGGCCATGCTCATCGCGATGCGGTGGTCGAGATGCGTCGCGACGCGGGCGTTGGCGGTGCCGCGGAGCGGTTCGCCGCCGCTGCCGGTGATCACGAGGCCGTCTTCGCGTTCTTCGAGCGTCACGCCAGCAGCCATCAGTGCGGCGGCCATGGCGAACAGGCGGTCGCTTTCCTTGACGCGCAATTCGTCGAGCCCGCTGGTCACGGTCGTGCCCTCGGCCATGGCGGCGGCCACGAAGAGGACGGGAAATTCGTCGATCATGCTCGGCGCGATGGCGGGGTCGACCTTTATGCCCTTCAGCTTCGCGTGCCGTACGCGCAGGTCGGCGACCGGCTCGCCACCGACCTCGCGTTCGTCGAGCTTCTCGATATCCGAGCCCATCTGCCCGAGCACGCGGAAGATCCCGTCGCGCGTCGGATTGAGCCCGACGTTTTCGATCACGAGGTCGCTGCCCGGCACCACGCTGGCGGCAACGGCGAAGAAGGCCGCGGAGGATGGATCGCCGGGCACGGTGATGTCGCAGGGGTGGAGGTCCGCGGGGCCATGGATCCGGATGATCCGCTCGCCATCCGCTTCCTCGACTGTCAGTTCGGCGCCGAAACCGCGCAGCATGCGCTCGGTGTGGTCGCGCGTCGGCACGGGTTCTAGGACCGTAGTGATGCCCGGCGTGTTGAGCCCGGCGAGCAGCACCGCACTCTTCACCTGAGCGCTGGCGACGGGCAGGCGATAGGTGACCGGAACGGCGGGCTGCATGCCCTCCATCACCAGCGGCAGCGTGCCGCCGGGGGAGGGCGTGAAGCTCGCGCCCATGGTCGAGAGTGGATCGATCACGCGCCCCATCGGGCGCTTCGAAAGGCTCGCGTCGCCGGTGAAGGCGGCGGTGATCCCGTGGCTGGCGACCAGCCCCATGAGCAGCCGCGTCGAGGTGCCCGAATTGCCCATGTCGAGCGCCTGTTCGGGCTGGAGCAGCCCGCCGACGCCGACCCCGTCGACCACCCAGTCGTCGCCTGACCGCTCGATCCGCGCACCCATGGCGCGCAGCGCGGCGGCGGTGGCGAGCACGTCCTCGCCCTCGAGCAGCCCCGAAATCCGGCTGCGGCCCACGGCCAGCGCACCGAACATCAGCGCACGGTGGCTGATCGACTTATCGCCCGGCACGCGGATGCGACCGGTCAGCGGGCCTGAGGGGAGAAAGCGATGGGCGGTCACGAAGGCATATCCATATGAAGGCGGCGCTTTGACAGCGCACATGGGTTCTGGCAAGGCGCGCGCGCTGTTGATTCCTGCCCGGCAGGTTCCCATCAATACAATTACGAATTCACGGCTCCGCGCAGGTCGCGTGGGGCGGCAAATCCAAGGATTACACATGGTCAAACCGGAATGGGGCACCAAGCGGACCTGCCCGAACTGCGGCACCCGCTTCTACGATCTGAACAAGGAAGATCCCGTCACCTGCATCGAATGCGGTGAGGAATGGACTCCCGAGCCCGTGCTCAAGTCGAAGCAGCCGATCCTCGCCGAGGACGAATCCAAGAAGAAGAAGGACGCCGAGGCGGACAGCGATCTGGGCGGCGACGACGATGACGATCTCGATATCGACATCGACGAAGACGATGATTCGCCCGACAACGAAGTCGATCTCGGTGGCGACGACGACCTCGGCGTCGAGACCAAATCGAAGGGCGACGACGACGACGTCGACGAAAGCTGACGTGGCTTAAATTAGCTGTTGCATTGCGGGAGGGCTGCTTATATTGGGCGCCTCCCGCAAGGGTGACGCACCTCCCAGGATGCGTCGTTTGAAAAATGGTTCGGGGCCTTAGCTCAGCTGGGAGAGCGCTACAATGGCATTGTAGAGGTCAGCGGTTCGATCCCGCTAGGCTCCACCATTTTCACCGGTTCTGGTGGTAGCAGGCCGTGGCGACGGCTGCGGCTTGCTTCCACCACACCCGGGCATGAGTTTGGGTTTCATCGGGGAATTCCCCACGCTGGCCGACGAGTTCTCGTCCGCCGGCGTTTTTCGCGTTTAATCGGGCCAGCCATGGTTCGATGAGGAGTAACAGGCATGTTCGACAATCTGTCCGACCGCCTCGGCAATGTCTTCGACCGCCTGAAGGGGCGCGGCGCGCTGTCCGAACAGGACGTGCGCGATGCGATGCGCGAGATTCGCGTGGCGCTGCTCGAGGCCGATGTCGCGCTGCCCGTTGTCCGCCGCTTCATCGATGCGGTCACCGAAAAGGCGATCGGGCAGGACGTCCTCAAGTCGGTCACCCCCGGCCAGCAGGTCGTCAAGATCGTCGACGACGAGCTCGTCGCCATGCTCGGCGGGGGCGAGGATGCCGATCCCAAGGATCGCGAGCTCAATTTCGCCGCCAAGCCGCCGGTCGTCATCATGATGGTCGGCCTGCAGGGCTCGGGCAAGACGACCACCACCGCCAAGCTCGGCCGGCTGATCAAGCAGAAGCACGGCAAGAAGGCGCTGATGGCGTCGCTCGACGTCAACCGTCCGGCCGCGCAGGAACAGCTCAAGGTCCTCGGCGAACAGGTCGAGGTCGCCACGCTGCCGATCGTCGAAGGCCAGCAGCCGGTCGATATCGCCCGCCGCGCGATGGAAAGCGCCAAGCTGCAGGCCGCCGACGTGCTGCTGCTCGACACCGCGGGCCGCCTCCACGTCGACGAAGCGCTGATGGCCGAGATGAAGGCCATCGCCAGCGTCTCCGCGCCGACTGAGGTGTTGCTGGTGGTCGACAGCCTGACCGGCCAGGACGCGGTCAATGTCGCACAGAGCTTCACCGGCGAAGTGCCGCTGACCGGCGTGGTGCTGACCCGCATGGACGGCGATGCACGCGGCGGTGCGGCGCTGTCGATGCGCTATGTCACCGGCAAGCCGATCAAGTTCGCCGGCACGGGCGAGAAGCTCGATGCGATCGAGGCCTTCGATCCCAAGCGCGTCGCCGGCCGCATCCTTGGCATGGGCGATGTCGTCAGCCTGGTCGAAAAGGCTGCCGAGACGATCAAGGCCGACGAGGCCGAGGCGCTCGCCAAGAAGATGGCGCAGGGCAAGTTCGATCTCGAAGACCTGCGCATGCAGCTCCGCCAGATGCAGAACATGGGCGGCCTCGGCATGCTCGCGGGCATGCTGCCGGGGATGAAGAAGGCCAAGGCGGCAATGGCGGCCTCGAACATGGACGACCGCGTGCTGCTGCATATGGATGCGATCATCGGCTCGATGACGCCCAAGGAACGCAAGCGCCCCGAACTGATGAACGCCAAGCGCAAGAAGCGCGTGGCGGCGGGCTCGGGCACCGACGTGCAGACCGTCAACAAGGTGCTCAAGATGCACCAGGAGATGGGCCGCGCGATGAAGCAGATCAAGAAGATGGGCGGCCTCAAGGGCCTCGGCGCGCTGTTCGGCGGCGGGGGCATGGGCGCCGCCATGCCGGGGCTCGGCGGTCCTGGCGGCGGCATGCCCGGAATGGGCGGCGGCAAGGGACCCGGCGTGGATATGAACACGCTCCCCCCCGACCTCCAGGACATGCTCAAGAAGAAATAAGTTTCAGACGTTTACATTCGAAAGGTTATATCAAATGGCAGTTGCAATCCGTCTTTCGCGTGGTGGTGCCAAGAAGCGCCCCTACTACCGCATCATCGTCGCCGACTCGCGTTCGGCGCGCGACGGCAAGTATCTCGAGCAGATCGGCACCTACAACCCGATGCTGCCGAAGGATTCGGGCGAGCGCGTGAAGCTCAACGAAGACCGCGCGCGTCACTGGCTGTCGGTCGGCGCCAAGCCGTCGGACCGCGTCCACCGCTTCCTCGATGCCGCCGGCATCCTCGAGCGTGCACCGCGCAACAACCCGAAGAAGGGCGAGCCGGGCGAAGCCGCCAAGGAACGCGCCGAGGAAAAGGCCGCCAAGGTCGCTGAAGCCGAGGAAGCCAAGAAGGCTGCCGAAGAAGAAGCCAAGGCTGCTGCCGAAGCTCCGGCCGAAGAAGCTGCCGCTGAAGAAGCGCCGGCCGAAGAAGCCGCTGCCGAAGAAGCTACCGAAGACAAGGGCGAGTAATCCCGCCCATGTCGGACAAGCCCGTCACGCTGGCAGCCGTCACCGGTGCACATGGCGTGGCGGGCGAAGTCCGCCTGAAGCTCTTCGGCGAGGGGGTCGATGCCCTCAAACCGCACAAGAGCTTCAATGAGGGATCGCTGACCCTCGTCAAGATCCGCAGCGACAACAAGGGCGGTGCCATCGCGCGCTTTGCCGAGGTCACGGATCGGACCGCGGCCGAGCAGCTGCGTGGCACCGCCCTTTCGGTGTCCCGGCAGGCCCTGCCCGAGCTGGCCGCGGACGAATTCTACCATTCCGACCTGCTCGACCTTGCCGTGGTCTCCGACAACGGCGAGCCCGTCGGCCGCGTCTGCGCGGTCGAGAATTTCGGGGCAACCGACATCGTCGAGATCGAGAAGCCCGACGGCAAGAAATTCATGGTTCCGCTGACCAAGCAGGCGGTGCCCGAATGGGATAGCGAACGGCTGATGGTTGCCGCCGGTTTCGTCGACTAGCGCCGCAGCGGCCGCTTCTCGGCCAGGTGGTTGCGGATCGTGGTGGCAGCGACGCCGGCCTGGCCCATCGCATGGCTGATCTGGTCGAGGCCGATCACCACGTCGCCCGCGGCGAACAGCCCCGGCACGCTGGTTTCGAGATGGTCGTCGACGAGTATGCAACCGTCCTCGCTCACTTTCGCGCCGCATTTTTCGGCCAGACCCGAACGCACCACCGAGCCTAGCGCGGGATAGAGGCTGTCGAAGCTCAGGCGACCCTCGACCGTGTCGAAGGCGATCCGCCCGTTCTCGATGGCGAAGGAACCACAGGGCCCCGCCACGCGCGCGATCCCGGCCTCGTCGAGCGCTTTCGAGCACTGCTCCGACAGATCGTGATCGCCATCGGGTGAAACCAGCGTCACGTCGCGCGTATAAGTGCGGATGAACTGCGCCTCCGCCGTGCCGTGGTCGCTTGTGCCGATCACCGCGACACGCTTGTCGGTCACTTCGTAGCCGTCGCAGACCGGGCAATAGCGGATCAGGCCGCGGCGCAGCGCCTCGTCGTGCAACTCGCCGTCGATCCCATCGGGCCGGATATTGACCACGCCTGTTGCCAGCAGGACGGTTCGCGCGCGATATTCCTCGTCGTCGCAGCAGACGGTGAAATGCTCGTCTTCGCGTTGGAGGTCGGTGACGCGTCTGGGCTCGCGCAGCGCGCCGTATTTGGCGGCCTGCTCGCGCATCCGCTCGAGCAGTTCCTCGCCGTTGATACCCTCGGGAAAGCCGGCATGGTTGTGGCTCGTCGGGATCCAGCTCGCACGGCTGGTGCCGCAATCGAACATGCGGATATCGAGGTAGTAGCGCGCGAGATAGATCGCCGCGGTCAACCCGGCCGGCCCTGCTCCCACGATGATGCAATCGTCGATCTCTTTGGCGTGCGTTTCCATTCCGCTGATACGCGCGGGATGGCAAAGGGTGCCGCCTGCGGCTAGCAGGCTGACATGACCATGCTCCCCGTCGCCATAGTCCAGGCCGCTCCGATCCCGCTCGCGATCGGCGACGGGATCGACAAGGCGGTGCGCCTCGCGCGCGCGGCGATCGATGGCGGGGCGAGGCTGGTGGCCTTCGGCGAGACCTTCCTCGGTGGCTACCCGCTGTGGCTCGACGAGGCGCCCGGTGCGGCGCTGTGGGATCATCCGGGGAGCAAGGCGCTGCACCGGATCCTGATGGATCAGGCGGTGGTGGCGGATGACGAGCGGCTGCTGCCCTTGCAGGAACTGTGCGACGCCAGCGGCGCGGTGATCAGCATCGGCGCGCACGAGCGGGTGCGTCGCAGCCTCTACAACAACCAGCTGACCTTCCGCCCCGGGCTGCCGGTGCTGGACCACCGCAAGCTGGTGCCGACGCATGGCGAGCGGCTGGTGTGGATGCGCGGCGACGGCTCGACGCTCGGCATCCACCAGGCCGAGTGGGGCCGCGTCGGCAGCCTGATCTGCTGGGAACACTGGATGCCGCTGGCGCGCGCGGCGATGCACAATCTCGGCGAGAGCGTGCATGTCGCTGCCTGGCCCACGGTGCGCGAGCAATATGCCATCGCCTCGCGGCATTACGCGATGGAGGGGCGCTGCTTCGTGCTCGCGGCAGGGCTGGTGCAATCGAAGGACGATCTGTTCGACGGGCTCGAGCGTGCGGGCGGAAGCGATGAAGCGCGCGAGTTGATGGCGGCGATTCCCGAAGACGTGCTCAACCGTGGTGGTTCGCTCATCGCCGCGCCCGACGCGCGGATCGTTGCGCAGGCGGGCGAGGGCGAGGAGACGCTGTTCGCAGAGCTCGATCTGACCGAGATCGAAGAAGGCTTGGCATCGCTCGATACCGACGGCCATTACTCGCGGCCTGACGTCTTCGAGCTGCGCGTCGATACGCGCGCCAGAAACGGGGTGGAGTGGAATGATTGACGATCCGGTGACCTTGAGCGCCGCCTATGCAAGCGGCTCCGTCGCGATCAGCTGGGCGATGGCGCGTTTTTCTCCGACGATCGGGCCGCGCTTCAGGCATGTGCTCGCGGGCGGCGGACCACTGGCCGTGGTCTTCGCCTTCCTGGTGGAAGGGCATCAGAGCGTGACGCTCCACGGGATGGACCTGCTGGCGGGGGGAGGTCTGGTCGGTCTCGGCATCGCAAGCTCGGTCGCCGTCTCGAAGATCGGGCCGGCCAGGCACGACAAGCGCTTGAGGCTGGGGCGGCGCTGAGGCGCCTTCCCCGAACGAACGGGATGGAACTCGGCGCGCCGAGCCGCTAGGGCGCGGCGATGTTCGCCGCCACCATCCTCACCCTCTATCCCGAGATGTTTCCAGGCCCGCTCGGCGTCTCGCTTGCCGGACGGGCGCTCGAGCGCGGCGATTGGTCCTGCGAGACCGTCCAGATCCGCGATTTCGCCACCGACAAGCATCGTACGGTCGACGATACGCCGGCCGGTGGCGGGGCGGGCATGGTGCTCAAGCCCGACGTCATCGGCGCGGCGCTGACGAGCGTGGGCGAGGGGCGCCCGATCCTCGCCATGACCCCGCGCGGCAAGCCGATCACGCAGGAGCGCATTCGCGAGATCGCCGCTGGACCAGGTGTCGCGATATTGTGCGGCCGCTTCGAGGGCTTCGACGAGCGGATTTTCGAGGCTTTCCCGCAGGTCGAGCAGGTCAGCCTGGCCGATATCGTCCTCTCGGGCGGAGAACCCGCCGCGCTGGCGATTCTCGACGCTTGCATTCGCTTGCTTCCCGGAGTAATGGGCGCGCCCACAAGCGGGCATGAGGAGTCGTTCGAGGACGGCCTTCTCGAATACCCGCAATATACCCGACCTCAGGAATGGGAAGGGCGCACGATCCCTGAAGTGCTGCGATCGGGGGATCATGCGAAAATCGCTGCTTGGCGCAAGGCAAGGAGCGAGGAAGACACACGGTTACGCAGGCCGGACCTTTGGGAGCGTTACAGTGACGCTCGGGACCGACCTGCCTCTGGCGCGCGGCGAAAAGACTAGGGATACGGTTCGATGAACCTCATTCAGCAGCTCGAAGCAGAAGCTATCGAGAACCTCGGGAAGGACATTCCCGAATTCCGCGCCGGTGACACCGTGCGCGTCGGCGTCAAGGTTGTCGAAGGCAACCGCGAACGCGTCCAGAATTTCGAAGGCGTTGTCATCGCTCGCTCCAACCGCGGCATGGGCAGCAACTTCACCGTGCGCAAGATGAGCTTCGGCGAAGGCGTGGAACGCGTGTTCCCGCTCTACTCGCCGATCGTCGACAGCATCACCGTGGTTCGCCGCGGTATCGTGCGTCGCGCGAAGCTCTACTACCTGCGCGGCCGCACCGGCAAGCGCGCGCGTATCGCCGAACGTCGCGACAACGCGCCCAAGGCGTAAGCACGAAACAGTTTCTCTTCGCGAGAAGTTTGGGGGCGGCCTTCCGACTGGGAAGGCCGCCCTTTTTCGTAGGGGCCGTGATCGTAGACGTGAATCTGGCTTCCCATGCGCAACCCCGCCCGGCCGCAGAGCCATAGTGGCCGCCCGGAGTATGCGCCTTTCTCGCGCTCAGGCGTTAGCCGGATCATACCATTCGCGCTTAACCTGAATTTAGGCATGATTGCCGCGCCTCGGCTTGCGCGGACGCACGCTATTCTCCATCACCCCGCGACATCCACGGGGAGAGATCTTTGCGTCACCTGACCTTCGCGGCAGCCCTTGCTCTGGGCACCTGCCTTGCTACGCCGCTCGCCGCCCAAACCACCGCGCAGAATACGGAGACCGCGCCAATGGAGCTGAGTTTCGAACGCGTCTTCGCCTCGCCCAGCCTCGACGGACCGACGCCGCGCATGGTGAAGCTGTCGCCCGACGGACGCTATCTCACGCTCCTGCGCAATCGTGCCGACGACCGGGAGCGCTACGACCTGTGGGCCTACGACCGCGAGGCGGGCGACTGGGCGATGCTCGTCGACAGCGAGAAACTAGGCTCGGGCCGCGAATTGTCCGAAGACGAGAAGATGCAGCGCGAACGCGCGCGCGTGGGCAATCTCAAGGGCATCATCGACTATCAGTGGACCAAGCAGGGCGATGGGGTCCTCGTGCCACTCGACGGCGATCTCTATCTCGCGAGCATCGGCGGTGAGGTGGAACGCCTGACCGACACCGAGGAGAGCGAACTCAATCCCTCGCTCAGCGGTACGAGCGCCTATGTCGGTTTCGTGCGCGATCGGCAGCTGTGGGTCGGCGAGGTGGGCGCGGAAGCTCGGCCGATCACTCCGCAGGAAGGTGAGAACGTGCGCTGGGGCGAGGCCGAATTCGTCGCGCAGGAGGAAATGGACCGCCATACCGGCTATTGGTGGAGCCCCGACGATCGCCGCATCGCGGTCGAGCGCTTCGACGAAAGCATGGTCGGCGTGGTCACGCGCGCGGCGATCGGTGCGACGGGGACCAAGGTCTACGACCAGCGCTACCCGGTTGCCGGCAGCGCCAATGCCGCGGTCGACCTCTTCGTGATGGACCCCGACGGCGGCAACCGCGTGAAGGTCGATCTCGGCGAGGAGAGCGACATCTATGTGGCCCGCGTCGATTGGGCGGCCGACGGCAGCGCGCTCTACGTCCAGCGCGAGAACCGCGCGCAGACCGTCCTCGACATGCTCGAGGTCGATCCCGCCACCGGCGCCAGCGAGGTGCTGTTCACCGAGCGCGCGGCCAAACCGGATTACTGGGTCAACCTTTCCAACAACTACAAATGGCTGAAGGACGGCAGCCTCATCTGGTGGTCCGAGCGCGACGGCTACGGTCATCTCTATCGCTACGCCGGGGGTGATTGGACCCAACTGACCCGCGGCGAATGGGTCGTCACCAAGCTCGTCGGGATCGACCAGCAGGCGGGCCGGGTCTTCTTCCAGGGGACGAAGGACGACGTGCTGGCTCAGCAGGTCTACGCGCTCGACCTCGCCGATCCGGGCGAGCCGAGGCTGCTGACCGACACCGAATACGCCAATTCGGCGACAATGGACGAGAAGGGCCGGACGCTCGTCGTCACGCGCTCGAACGATACGAGTCCGCCGCAGAGCTATATCGCCGACCAGCAGGGCAAACGCCTCGCCTGGATCGAGGAGAACGCGCTCGACGCCGATCACCCCTATGCTCCGTACCTCGCGAGCCACCGGCCGACGCAATACGGGACCGTTCCCGCCGAGGACGGGACGCCGCTTCATTGGGAAATGGTCACGCCCGAGCTCGAGCCGGGCAAGCGCTACCCGGTGTTCTTCTATCACTATGGCGGCCCGCACGCGCAGGTCGTCACCAAGGCCTGGGACGGGGGGCTGCGCCAGGCGATCGTCGACAAGGGCTATATCTGGTTCGCGCTCGACAATCGCGGCAGCGCCAATCGCGGGGTCGAATTCGAACAGCCGATCAGCCGCGCGATGGGCGGCGTCGAGGTGCGCGACCAGAAGGCCGGGGCCGAATTCCTCAAGACGCTCGACTTCGTCGATCCCGGCAAGATCGCGGTGGATGGCTGGTCCTACGGCGGCTACATGACATTGAAGCAATTGCAGGCCGATCCCGGCCTCTATGCCGCGGGGATAGCGGGCGCCCCGGTGACCAAATGGGAGCTCTACGACACCCATTACACCGAGCGCTACATGGGAACGCCGCAGGCGGATGGCGCCGCATACGAGGCATCGAGCGCCATTCCCGACGCCGCCAGGATCGCCGATCCGCTGCTCATCATCCACGGAATGGCCGACGACAACGTGGTGTTCGAGAACGCCACCGCGGTGATCGCGAGGATGCAGGAGAGCAACGTTCCCTTCGAAATGATGCTCTATCCCGGTTACACGCACCGCGTCGCGGGCGAGCAGATCTCGCCGCATCGCTACAACACCGTGTTCCGCTTTCTCGAAGCCCATGGCGTGACCCCGCCGCAATGAGCGGGACCGACCGAGGCGAGGCCCAGCTCGGCCCGGGCGGCGCCTGGGCGATGGCCGTCGGCGGCATGATTGGCGGGGGCATCTTCTCGACGCTCGGCGTGGTGATCTCGGTGGCGGGAAAATGGGCCTGGGTGAGCTTCCTCGTCGGCGGGCTCGTGGCTCTCGCATCGGGCCATTCCTATTCCGCGCTCACACGCCAGATCGACCGGCCCGGCGGGTCCTATGCCTATCTGCGCGAACTGGGGTGGAACAGGCTCGCGCGCGTCGTCGTGTGGCTGCTGGTGGTCGGCTATGTCTTTACCGTCGCAGTCTATGCAGTGACCTTCGGCTCCTACGCGGCCTTCGCTCTCGGTGCGCCCGGCTGGGCCAAGACGCTGGCCGCGATTGCCGCGATCATGGTGCTCGCCGGGATCAACCTAATGGGCGCGGCCGAGGCGACACTGCTCGAGAAGGTCGCTGTCTGGGGCAAGCTCGCCATCCTGCTGGGCCTCGCGGGCTTCGGCCTCGCGCATTGGGACACCGCACAGCTTGTCGCCGATCCGGGCAAGCCAGTGGGGTTGGCAGGTGCGCTGGTGGGCATGGGCGTGGTGTTCATGGCCTATGAGGGCTTCCAGCTGCTGAGCTACGATTACGACGAGATGGTCCATCCCTCGCGGACGATCGCCATCGCCATGCCAGCGGCGATCCTCGTCACCATGGCGACCTATATCCTCGTCGCGCTGGGAGCCGCCATGCTCGCGGGCGCACCCGAGATCGTCCGCCGGGAGGAGGTGGCGCTGGCGATCGCTGGGCGCGAAGCGCTGGGGCAAACGGGCTTCCTCGCGGTCTCGCTTGCCGCGGTGTTCTCCGCCGGATCGGCGATCAACGCGACCGTCTTCGCCACCGCTCGGCTGGCGCTGGGGGCGGCACGCGATGGCGAGATGCCCGCGCTCTTCGCTCGGCTCGACGGCAGCGGCGTGCCCTGGTTCGGCACTTTGGTCATCTCGGGCGCGGCGATCGTCCTGACCGTCGTGGGCGGGTTGGAGGTATTGGTCGAGGGCGGCAGCTTCGTCTTCCTGTCGATCTTCGCGCTGGTCAATGGAATCGCCTGGCATCGCCGGGCAGGGCGCCGCTGGATTGCCGCAGTCGGATTGGCCGGCTCGCTCGTCGGGGTGGTGATGCTGGTGCTCTATCTTGCAGGGATCGTCTGAGCTTTCACCCGCGCAATCGAATGTGCGCTTGCGGGCGCGCATGCAATCGCTATCTCGGCGGCACACTCATTGTGGAGATTTGAATTGGGTTATCGTGTTGCCGTGGTCGGTGCGACCGGGAATGTCGGGCGCGAAATGATGCAGGTGCTCGCCGAGCGCGAGTTCCCGATCGATGAGGTGGCGGCGGTCGCCAGCAGCCGTTCGCACGGCACCGAAGTCGAATTCGGCGACACCGGCAAGATGCTCAAATGCAAGAATATCGAGCATTTCGACTGGTCCGGCTGGGACATAGCGCTGTTCGCCGCGGGCAGCGGCCCGGCCAAGGAATACGCACCCAAGGCGGCGGCGGCCGGCTGCGTCGTGATCGACAATTCGTCGCTCTTCCGTATGGACCCGGACGTGCCGCTGATCGTGCCCGAGGTGAATCCGGATGCGATCCACGACTACAAGAAGCGCAACATCATCGCCAATCCCAACTGCTCGACCGCGCAGCTGGTGGTCGCGCTCAAGCCGCTGCATGACGCGGCGACGATCAAGCGTGTCGTCGTCTCGACCTACCAGTCGGTCTCGGGCGCGGGCAAGGCGGGGATGGACGAGCTGTTCCAGCAGAGCCGCGCGATCTTCGTCGGCGACCCGGTCGAGCCGGTGAAGTTCACCAAGCAGATCGCCTTCAACGTCATTCCGCACATCGACGTCTTCATGGATGACGGATCGACCAAGGAAGAGTGGAAGATGGTGGTCGAGACCAAGAAGATCCTCGATCCCAAGATCAAGCTGAACGCCACTTGCGTGCGCGTGCCGGTGTTCGTCGGCCATTCGGAAGCCGTGAACATCGAGTTCGAGAACGAGCTGAGCGCGGAGCAGGCGCAGGAAATCCTGCGCGAGGCGCCGGGGATCATGCTGATCGACAAGCGTGAGGACGAGGGATACGTGACCCCCGTCGAAAGCGCGGGCGACAGCGCGACCTATATCAGCCGTGTGCGCGACGATCCGACGGTCGACAACGGCATCACGCTGTGGTGCGTCTCGGACAACCTCCGCAAGGGCGCGGCGCTCAATGCGGTGCAGATCGCCGAGCTGCTCGGCCGCGAATGCCTCAAGAAGGGATGATCCGGAAAGCGCTTCTCGTCGCCCTGCCGCTGGCGCTTGCCGCCTGCGGTCAGTCCGAACCCGCACCCGAAACCACCGAGAGCGCCGCGCCGGCGGGCGACCCGCTGGCCGGGGTGCAGGTGGTGGTCGATGCCGACGGTCTCGGTGCGAAGGGCGCGGAGCCGCTACGCTTCGGGGCACCGCGCGACGAGGTCGATGGAGCGATCGCCAAGGCTCTCGGCTCCTCGCCCGAGACCTCGCGCAACGAGGAATGCGGCGCCGGGCCGATGGACTTCAGCCAGTTCGGCCCGCTGCAGCTCGCCTATATGGATGGCGCGCTGCGCGGCTGGTTCCTGCGCAAGGGCGAGGGCGTGGCGACGTCGGACGGAGTGCGGCCCGGTGTGACGACGCTGGAAGGCCTCAAGCTCGAACGGCAGGTGCGCGAACTCGATACGACGCTGCCGGGCGAATTCGAATACACCACTGCTGATTACGGCACGATCACCGGCTTTGCCGAGGACGGGAACACCGTCACCGCGCTCCAGGCCGGAGTCAGCTGCTTCTCTCGCTGATCACTCGCCCGGGGGCGGCATGGGTCCCGTTCTCGGCTTCGGCTTGCGCATGATGAAGGCCAGCGGGACGGCGGCCAGCGTGATCCACATCATCATCCAGAAATCGTCGATATAGGCGACCATCGCGGCCTGCCTGTTGGCTTCGAGATCGAGCATCCTGAGCGCGATCTCGCCGAGGTTCTGGTAGCGGTCGACCGTGCTGACATCGATCATGCTCGAGACCGAGGCGCCGGTAAGGTTCGAGGCGATGTCGGCATGCGCGGTCTGGAGATTGCGCGCCAGCATGACGGTGGTGAGCGAGATGCCCGCCGATGCACCGAGCGAGCGGAACAGGTTGAGCAGGCTCGACCCGTCGGTGCGCAGGCGCGGGGGCAGTGTGCCGAAGGCGCTGACGTTGAGCGGAATGAAGACGAGGCCCATGCCAAGCCCCTGGACGAGGCCCGAGGCGACGATGTGGAAACGGTCGACGCCGAGCGACCACTGCGCCATTTCGTAGAGCGAAACCGCGCAAATGATGAATCCGGTGGCCACCACGGGGCGCGGGTCGAGATTGCGGCGCATGGCCATGCCGGCGAACTGCATCGAGATCAGCACGCCGATGCCGCGCGGCATCAGCACCAGGCCGGTATCGATCACGTCGTAGCCCATCAGCTGCTGCAGCATCGGCGGCAGCAGCGCCATGGTGGCGAACATGACCACACCGATCGCCAGCATGAAGCCCATGGCGATGGCGAAATTGCGATCGAGGAACAGCGCGCGGTCGAACAGCCCGTCCTTCGCGCTGCCGAGATGGATCACCGCCATCCAGGTCGAGGAGATGAACAGGAAGGTCCACAGCCAGATCTCGTAGCTGTCGTACCAGTCGAGCGTCTGTCCGCGGTCGAGCAGCATCTGAAAACTCGCGAGCGCCACGCCGAGCAGGACGAAACCGGATAGGTCGAACTTCCGCCGGATCACCTCGCGGTGCGGCAATTGCGTGACGAGAATGGCGAGGCTGAGGATGCCGATCGGTAGGTTGACGTAGAACACCCAGCGCCAGTTGGCCTGTTCGGTCAGCCACCCGCCCAAGACCGGGCCGAGGATCGGGCCGATCATGATGCCCATGCCCCACAGCGCCATCATCTGCGCGTGCTTGCTCGGCTTGTTGGTGTCGAGCATGAAGGCCTGGCTGAGCGGCGCGATGAAGGCCCCGGTCACGCCTTGCAGGGCGCGGAAGATCACCATCTCCTGGAGGTTCTGCGCCATGCCGCAGAGCATCGAGGAAAGGATGAAACCTGCGACCGACAGGATGAACAGGCGGCGCGCGCCAACCCTGTCCGAGAGCCAGCCGGTGATCGGCAGCGCCACGGCACTCGCGATGATGTAGCTGGTCAGGACCCAGGTGATCGTCTCGGTGGTCGCACCGAGCGCCGTGCGCATGTGCGGGATCGCGACGTTCGCGATCGTGGTGTCGAGGACCTGCAGCAGCGAAGCTGCCATGATCCCGACGATCAGTATTCCCGGATTGGCAACGGGTAGCTGTGCGACGTCATGCGCCGGGTCGGGCGCTGTGGCGCCTCCTGCGGGGACGGCACGGCTGGCCATGGATCAGCGCTTCTTGCCATCGGTGTAGACGGTGATCTCGGTCGACAGCCCGGCGATCAGCGGGCGCGGGCTCTTTTCGTCGATGGCGATGCGCACCGGGACACGCTGGGTCACCTTGACCCAGTTGCCGGTCGCGTTCTGCGCGGGGATGACCGAGAACTCGCTCCCGGTGCCCGCACCGATCGATTCGACGTGACCCTTGAGCGTCAGGCCCGGATAGGCATCGAAATGCACTTCGGCGGGCTGGCCCACCTGCATGTCGGCGAGGTCGGTTTCCTTGAAGTTGGCTTCGACATAGCTGCTGCCGTCGGCGACCAGCGTGAGCACGGGGAGGCCCTGGACGACCTGCTGGCCGCGCTGGAGGCGCTCGGCCTGCGCGACGCGACCCGAACTCGGCGCGCGCACTTCGGTGCGGCGTAGCGAGAGCTCGGCAACGGCCTTCTGTGCCTTGCCGGCGGCGACCTGGGGGTTTTCCCCGGGGACGGCGCTGCCGGTGGCAAGCTTGGCGCGAGCGGCCTGCTGGCGCGCTTCGGCCTGGCGCAACTCCTCGCGCGCCTGATTGACGCGGTGGCGTGCCGCATCGTGATCGGCCTTGGTCACGAAGCCGCGCTTGAACAGCGCATCCTTGCGCTCGAAATCGGACTGGGCGAAGGCAATGTCCTCGCGCGCAGCGGCAATGTCGACACCCGAGAGGTCGGAGGAATTGGCCAGCGCGGTGACATTGGCCTGCGCCCCGGCGATGGCTGCATCCGCCTGCGCGATCTGCAGGCGATAGGGTTCGGGATCGATGCGGAACAGCAGGTCACCCTTCTGCACCGTGTCGCCTTCGCCGACGAAAACCTCGACGATCTCGCCACCCACCTGCGCGCTGACCGAGACCTTGTCCTGCTGGACATAGGCATTGTCGGTCGAAACCTTGCCCTGCAGCGAGAGCCAGTAGATCCCGCCGGCAATGAGCAGCGCCAAGGGCACGCTGAGCATCAGCGTCAGGCGGCCCCACTTGCGCTTGGGTGCGGGCGCTTCGACGGGTTCCACGGTATCGACCGGGATCTGCGGATCGGCCTCAGCCATTGGCGACATTCCTGATTTCACGTTCGGCCGTGAGATTGGCCGAGACTTTTTCGAGGAGCCGCGCGAGCATGTCTTGCTCCTGCGCGGTGAGACCCTCCGCCATGTCCTCGACCAGCGCATTGACGATCACGCGCAGCGGTTCGACGATCTCGCGGCTCTTGTCGGTAAGATGAAGCAGGCGAGCGCGGCGGTCGTTGGGGTCGAAGACGCGCTCGACCCAGCCGGCTTCCTCCATCCGGTCGACAATGCGGGTGAGGGTGATCGGCTCGACCTCGATCCGCTCGGCATAGAAGGCCTGATTGTTGTCCGGGAATTTCACCAGGCTCATCAGCAGTCGCGCCTGCACGGCGGTGAGGCCCAGGCTGCGGACGCGTTCGTCGAAGGTCTTCCTCAGCAGGCGACCGCTGTCCGACAGGAGATAGCCGATGTTCGTTTCCATGGCGTCGCATATAATAACATGGCTTATTATTGCAAGTTGCAATTAAAGAAAGCTCTGTGCGAGAAACTGCAATCCATGCTTAGAAGAGGGCCATGACGCTGACCGCCGATCTCTATTTCAGCTTCCGCTCGCCCTATAGCTTCCTCGCGGTCGGGCGGTACCGGGCACTCGCCGAAGAGTACGCAGTCGATATCGCGCTGCGGCCGGTCTATCCGCTGGCGATCCGGCAGCCCGACTTCTTCGAGCGCAACCATCCCAACTGGATGGCCTATACGATCCGCGACATGATGCGGGTGGCGCAGTTCCACGGGATCGCCTTCGGGCCGCCGCGCCCCGACCCGATCGTCCAGAACCCCGCCACGCGCGAGATCGCCGCAGACCAGCCCTATATCCGCCGCGTCACCCGTGTGGGGCAGGCAGCGGCACGGCGCGGCAAGGGGCTCGCCTTCGCGCATGAAGCAGGCCAGCTCATCTGGGGCGGTCAGGAGGGTTGGCACGAGGGCGACCACCTCGCGGGTGCGCTGGCCAGGGCGGGGCTTGATGCACAAGAAATCGAGGCTGAGGTGGCGGCTCAAGCGCAGGAACTCGACGCCGAGATCGCCGCTAACCAGGATGCTCTCGAAGCGGCGGGTCATTGGGGCGTGCCGACGCTGGTGTTCGACGGCGAACCCTTCTTCGGCCAGGACCGTATCGAGATGGCGCAATGGCGCATGGAGCAAAAGGGTTTGGCGAGGCGATGAAGGGCGAGCTGACCGGAGGATGCCTGTGCGGTGCCGTGCGTTATACCTTGCGCGACGGCTTCCGCCTCAATCCCTATGCCTGTCACTGCACCGATTGCCAGAGCCGGACCGGCTCGGCGTTCAGCGAACACATGCTGTTCACCCTGGCCGATCTCGACATATCCGGCGATCTGGATGCGGGCGAATACGACCAGCCGAGCGGAGCCCACTCGCGCATCTTCGGCTGTGCTAGGTGCAAGGCGCGGATCTATGCCGTCAACGATAGCCGCGACGGTCTCGCCAGCCTGCGCTGCGGGACGCTCGACGACAGTGCTTCATTCGTCCCTTCCGCTCATCTGTGGGTGAGGAGCAAGCAGCGGTGGATCCGCCTGCCGGAAGACGCGAAGGCGATGGACGAGCAACCGCGATCCAGCGAGGACTGGGTCGCATTCGTGGGGATTGCAGGACGATGAAGGAGACGAAGACCGGAGGCTGCCAGTGCGGCGCGGTGCGCTACACAGCGCAGATCGACCCCGAGCAGGCCTATCTCTGCCATTGCCGCATGTGCCAGCGTGCGACGGGCGGGGTCTCGATCGCCTTTATCGGCCTGCCGAAAAGCGACATGACGTGGGAAAGCGGTCCTGACTGGTACGCCAGTTCGCCCATCGCTCGGCGGCCCTTCTGCAGTCGATGTGGCACGCCGCTCGGTTTTGCCTTCAACGAGGGTGAAAACATGGACATCACCGTCGGCAGCCTCGACGAGCCCTATGGCATCGAACCGCATTGGCATTTCGCCTCGGAGAAGATTCACGAGGGCTGGATCGACACCTCGGGCCTCAAACGCATTCCCTTGAGCGAGCACATCGCGCTGAGCCAGCGCTGGATCGACGCGACCGGCGAGGTGCCCGAGTGAGGACAGAGTTTTTCGAGAGCTTCGACGGCACGCGGCTGGCGGTCCACCGGCATGGCGAAGGACGGCCCTTCCTCCTGCTCCACGGCCTGTTCTCGAGCGCCGCGATGAACTGGATCAAGTGGGGGCACCACGAGACGATCGCGGCGCAAGGCTTCGAAGTGATCATGCTCGATTTCCGCGTCCACGGGGAGAGCGCGGCACCGCACGATCCGGAGAAATATCCCTCGAACGTGCTGGTGCGCGACGTCGCGGCGCTGGTCGATCATCTTGGCCTTGCGGATTACGATCTCGGCGGTTTCTCGCTCGGTGCGCGCACCTCGCTGCATGCGGTGGCGCATGGCGTGCTCGAACCTGCGCGATTGGTGATTGGCGGCATGGGTACGGCGGGGCTTGGCGAGTGGCATCGCCGGGCGGCCAAGTTCCGCCGCGTGATCGACAAGTTCGACGAAATCCCCCGGGGCGATCCCGACTATTTCTCGATGCAATTCCTCAAGTCGCAGGGCGTCGATCGCGTGGCGGCACGCTTGCTGCTCGACACCATGCCCGATCTCGACCTCGCGCTGCTCGACAATATCGCCATGCCGACGCTGGTGGTCTGCGGCGACGAGGACCGCGACAATGGCTCGGCAGAGGAACTCGCCGAAATGCTGCCCGATGCTACCTTCGTCGAGGTTCCGGGCACGCATATGAGCAGCGTGACCAAGCCCGATCTGGGGCAGGCGATCGCCGACTGGCTGGCAGGGCAACAATGACCGGTCCGAAGCCCGATCTCCGCTGGTGGCTGTGGGGCCTTGCCGCCTTCGGCATAGTGATCGCGTTGAGCGTCTCCATCACTGTCTTCGGCGACGGCGTGACCTGGGGTATCGGCGAGCACCAGGCGGCGGGAAGCGCCGCGCGGGTCGATGAAATCCAGACGCAATGGCGCGCGGGCGGGGTCCGGAACCTGGCGATCGTCGCCATGCTCGGCGACCTCGTGTTCATCGGGATCTACGGCTGGGGCAGCTGGCGCGCCGGGCGCAGTTTCATGGCGATGCCCGGCGCTTTGGGGCTTTTGGGCGTCCTTATCGCGGCCTCGGCGGTGGTCTTCGTGCTCTGCGACTACACCGAAACACTGCTACAATTGGTTCAATTGCTGCGCGAGCGCGGGTCGGACGCGATGGCCGCGACCGCGGCAGCAGTGCGCCCGATCAAATCCGTTGCCTGGCTGGCGAGTTTCTTCGGCGTGCTGGCGGCGCTCGCGATCGGTCGCGTGGGCGGACGAACGCTTGATTAAGCGACGCTGCAGGTGCAATCCGGTAGCACGTGAAACCACATCGCAGAATTCACTCCTGAGAGGACAATCATGAAACTCGCTTCCGTCGCGCTTTCCGCGCTCGCCATCTCGCTCGCCACACCGGCGCTCGCCAACCATCACGAAGGCATGGACCACGCCCAGATGGACCATGACGCGATGGCACATCCGCTGACCCCGCAGGGCGCGGCCGACTGGGTCGCGATGGTCGAGAAGGAAATGGGCGATTTCGGCGTCGAATACGCCCGTATCTCGTGGGTCAACGCGACCTATATCACCGATGACACCGACGCGCTGGCCGCGAAATACGGGGCCGAAGCGACCGAGATGTCGGTCCGCTACGCCAATGAGGCGGCGAAATATGCGCAGGTGAAGGGGCTCGACCCCGAAGTCGCACGCAAGCTCGACATCCTGCGCAACGGCATCGTCATGCCCGCCCCGGTGCGCGACGGTGCGGCGACCGAACTCAACGAGATCGCGACCAGCCTCAACAGCCAGTACGGCAAGGGCAAGGGCACCCTGAACGGCAAGGAGATCAGCGGTAGCGACATCGAGGCCGAAATGGGCAATCTCGATCGCACGCCTGCAGAGCTGGCCGAGATGTGGACCAGCTGGCACGACAATGTCGGCGCGCCGATGCGTGACGACTACCTGCGCATGATCGCCATCGCCAACGACGGTTCGAAGGAGCTGGGCTTCGCCGATCTGGGCGCCATGTGGCGTTCGAACTACGACATGGACCCCGATGCCTTCGCCGCAGAGACCGAGCGCATGTGGCAGGAAGTGAAGCCGCTCTACATGGCGCTGCACACCTATGTCCGTTCGAAACTTAACGAAAAATACGGTGCCGAGGTTCAGCCTGCCACCGGGCCGATCCGCGCCGACCTGCTGGGCAACATGTGGGCTCAGGAATGGGGCAATATCTATCCGCTGGTGGCTCCCGCCGGCGCCGGCGACATCGGCTATGACCTGACCGATCTCATCGAGAAGAAAGGGCTCGACGAGATCCAGATGGTCAAGACGGGCGAGCAGTTCTTCTCCTCGCTCGGTTTCGAGCCGCTGCCGGGTACCTTCTGGGAACGGAGCCAGTTCACCAAGCCTGCCGACCGGGAAGTGGTGTGCCACGCCAGCGCTTGGGACGTCGACAATGTCGACGATCTGCGCATCAAGATGTGCATCAAGAAGAATGCGGACGACTTCATCACCATCCACCACGAGCTGGGCCACAACTACTACCAGCGCGCCTACAACACGCAGGACTACCTGCATCTGAACGGCGCCAACGACGGCTTCCACGAAGCCATCGGCGACATGGTGGCACTGTCGATCACGCCCGAATATCTCGTCCAGATCGACATGCTCGAGAAGAAGGACGTGCCGAGCGCCGACAAGGACATCGGCCTGCTGCTGCGCCAGGCGATGGACAAGGTCGCCTTCCTGCCCTTCGGCCTGATGGTCGATCGCTATCGCTGGGGTCTGTTCGACGGTTCGATCCCGGCGGACGAGCTCAACCAGGGATGGAACGACCTACGCCTGCAGTACCAGGGCATCGTTCCGCCGGTCGCGCGCGACGAGACCGGCTTCGACGCGGGTGCCAAGTACCACATCCCGGGCAACGTGCCCTACACCCGCTATTTCCTCGCGCGGATTCTGCAGTTCCAGTTCTTCAAGGCTGCCTGCGACCAGGCCGGCTGGGAGGGCCCGCTGCACCGCTGTTCGTTCTACGGCAACGAGGAGGTAGGCAAGAAGCTCAACGCCATGCTCGAAATGGGGGCCAGCAAGCCCTGGCCCGACGCGCTGGAAGCCTTCACCGGTGAGCGTCAGATGAGCGGCAAGGCGATGGTTGAATATTTCGCTCCGCTCAAGGCCTGGCTCGACGAGCAGAACAAGGGCCAGCCGCAGGGCTGGTAAGCGGCATGGCCGGGGCGGTGGCATCGGCCGCCGCCCCGCATTGCCAACCCGGGTGCCGAGCCGCTAACAGCTTGCATCATGGGAGAAAAGAAGACCAAGCTGGAGGTCGTGGGCTGGCGCGAGCTGGTTCACCTTCCCGATCTCGGCCTGCATGCGCTGCCGGCCAAGATCGATACGGGGGCACGCACCTCCTCGCTCCATGCGACGATCCTCGAGCAGTTCGAACGCGATGGCGAACGCTATGTCCGCTTTGCGGTCGATTTCGAACGCCAGCACGTGCGCCAGGTGTGCGAGGCGGTGCATATCGACTGGCGCGGGATAACCAGTTCGAACGGCGAGACCCAGTGCCGGATGATCGTCAAGACGCCGCTGCGTATCGGCAATGTCACATTTCGCGCCGAGGTCAGCCTGGCCGACCGGAGCGACATGAAATTCCCGATGCTGATCGGGCGATCTGCGCTAAGGCGCCGGTTCGTCGTCGACTCGGGTCATTCCTGGCTCCAGAGCCCGGGACGCGACGTTGAAAAAGGTCACACATCATGAAAATCGCGATGCTGGCGCGCAACGCCAATCTCTATTCGCACCAACGCCTTAAGGAGGCGGCGGAAGCGCGCGGGCACCATTTCGACATTCTCAACACGACGCGCTGCACGGTCCACATCGCGAGCCATCGACCCGAGGTCTACTACAATGGCGAGCCCTGCGTCGGATATGACGCGGTGATCCCGCGTATCGGCGCTTCGATCACCAATTACGGCCTCGCGATCCTGCGCCAGTTCGAAATGCGCGGCTGCTGGCCATTGAACGAAAGCGTCGCCATCGGCCGCAGCCGCGACAAGCTCAGGAGCATGCAGATCCTCGCCAAGCACGGGCTCGGCCTACCGCTGACCGCCTATGCCAACGATCCCAAGCAGGCCGAGGAGATCATCAAGGCGGTCAAGGGGCCGCCGGTGGTGATCAAGCTGCTCGAAGGCACGCAGGGCATCGGCGTTGTGCTCGCGGAGACGATGAGCAGCGCCAAGTCGGTGATCGAGGCCTTCCGCGGCGCCAACGTCAACATCCTGGTGCAGGAATTCATCAAGGAAGCCGGCGGCACCGACATCCGCGCGCTGGTGGTCGGCGGCAAGGTCGTCGCGGCGATGAAGCGCACCGGTGCGCCCGATGATTTCCGCAGCAACCTCCACCGCGGCGGCAGCGCGCAGCTGATCAAGATCACGCCAGAGGAACGCAGCACCGCGGTGCGCGCGGCCAAGCGCATGGGCCTCAACGTCTGCGGCGTCGACATGCTGCGCAGCAATCACGGCCCGGTGATCATGGAGGTCAATTCCTCGCCCGGTCTCGAAGGTATCGAGAACGCCACCGGCAAGGATATCGCCGGGATGATCATCGACTACATCGAAAAGAACGCGCGCGACGGCAAGACCAAGACCAAGGGAAAGGGCTGATGCGCGGGAAAATCATTGCAGCGCTTGCTCTCACATTGCTTGCGTCACCTTCGTTCGCTCAGTCCGCGGATCCAGCTCCGGTCGTTTCAGCCAACGAAACGATCCTGCGTGTGAGCGGCGAAGGCACATTGAGTGTCGCGCCGGAGATGGCCAAGATTTCCGTCGGTGTGAGCACGACCGGTGCGACAGCCTTGGATGCTCTGTCCGAAAACAATCGGAAATCCGGTAGTCTGGTAGAAGCTATCCGAGCAGCTGGGATTGCGGGTAAGGACGTGCAAACGAACGACCTTTCGGTAGAGCCTGAGTATGCTGAGGACGAAGAAGTCGATCGCATAATCGGTTGGCGCGCGACGAATACGCTAACTATCACAACTTCCGATCTCGAAAATCTAGGTGATCTCATCACAGTTTTGTTCGAGGCAGGTGGAAATACCGCAGACACACCCGATTTCGGCCTTACCGAACGATCGAAACTGCGTGCGACACGCCAAGCAGAGCGCAAAGCCTTGGAAGAGGCGCGTGACCAAGCGGAGGCGACAGCCGAAGCGTTGGGAATGAGAATTGCCCGCACTTTGCTGGTTTCAGATAGCAAGGTGAGTTTTACGGGTGGGGGTAGATATATTGTCGTTACTGGAAGTCGGATGGCGAGATCGGCCGTTCCGATCGAGCCGGGCCTGATTGAAGTCGAGGCCAAATACTCGGTGGAGTACGCTCTCGTACCACTTTAGGAGTTGCGGCACCTACGCATTCCGCGCCATGAGTCCGCCGTCGACCGGGATCACCGCTCCGGTGATGTAGCTCGCCGCGGGCAGTACCAGCGACAGCGTCATGTGCGCCACCTCCTCGGGGTCGCCGTAGCGCTTGAGCGCGGTGCGGCGCTTGGCGAAGATCACCTTGTGCTCGTCGGGCACCGCCTCGGTCATCGCGGTACGGATCGGGCCGGGACAGATGCAGTTGCAGGTAATGCCTTCGGGTCCGAGATCGACCGCAAGCCCGCGCGTCAGCCCGGTCACGCCGGTCTTGGCCGCGACATAGGGCGTGTCGCCGGGCGTCGCGCCCAGTCCCTCGGTGCTGGCGATATTGACGATCCGCGCGGCGTCGCTCTCGCGCAGATGCGGCAGTGCGGCGCGCACCATGCGCTGCTGCGCGGTGAGCATCACCGCGAGCGCGCGGTGCCAGATTTCCTCATAGGCATCCTCGTCGAGCGCGCAGAAACTCGACACGCCGGCATTGTTGACGAGGATGTCGATCCCGCCGAAATCCGCGGCGATCTGCGCGACGACGCGCGCGATCGTATCGCCATCCGCCACGTCGAGCGCATAAGCGCGGGCGTCCCCCCCGCATTCGCGCGCCACCTCCTCGCAGGCCACCAGGTCGAGATCGGTCACCGCCACCCTCGCGCCCTCGGCCGCGAACAGCAGGGCGGTCGCCCGCCCCATACCGCTCGCCGCCCCGGTGACGATGGCTATGCGCCCCGCGATCGAGCGCGAGCGGTTGGGCATATCGGTCATGTCTCTCTCCCTTGCGGGAGCGAGATTACCTAAACGGCGGTTCGTTGAAAGCGCGCAGTTTGCGGCTGTGGAGCCGCGGGCCTTCCTCGCGCAGCCGCTTGCAGGCGGTCACGCCGATCTGGAGGTGCGCGGCGATCGCTTCCTCGTAGAAGGCATTGGCCTGGCCCGGCAGCTTGATCTCGCCGTGGAGCGGCTTGTCCGAAACGCACAGCAGCGTGCCGTAGGGGACGCGGAAGCGATAGCCCTGGCCGGCGATGGTGGCGCTTTCCATATCGACGCCCACCGCGCGGCTGAGGCTCATGCGATGCGCCGAGCTGGTGTAGCGCAGCTCCCAGTTGCGGTCGTCGGTGGTGACGACGGTGCCGGTGCGCATGCGCTTCTTGAGGTCCGCGCCGTGTTCGCCCGATACTTCCTCGGCCGCACCGGCGAGCGCCTGCTGCACTTCGGCGATGGCGGGGAGGGGGATTTCGGGCGGGAGCACCGGGTCGAGCACATGGTCGTCGCGCAGATAGGCGTGCGCGAGCACGTAGTCGCCGATCTTCTGGCTCGGGCGCAGGCCGCCGCAGTGGCCGATCATCAGCCACGCCTCGGGCCGCAGCACGGCGAGGTGGTCGCAGATCGTCTTGGCGTTGGACGGACCGACGCCGATATTGACCAGCGTGATCCCTTCGCGGTTGGGGCCGACGAGGTGGTAGGCGGGCATCTGGTGCCGCCGCCAGGCTGTGTCCGACAGTTGCGCGCGGGCATTGTCGGTCTTCTCGGTCAGCATCAGGCCGCCCGCACCGGCGAGCGCGGTATAGCCGTTCGCGCCCAGCTGTTCGCCCGCCCAGTCGACGAATTCGTCGACATAGCGGTGGTAGTTGGTGAACAGGATGAAGCGCTGGAAGTGCTCGGTGCTGGTGCCGGTGTAATGCGCCAGCCGCGCGAGGCTGAAATCGGTGCGCAGCCCGTCGAACAGCGACAGCGGGATCGGGTCCTCGGCATTTTCGAGCACGATGCCGTCGGCCAGTTCGTCGCCGATATCGGCCAGCTCGGTCGAGGGAAAGTGCCGCGCGATGAGGTTGGGATCGACCCCGACAAGCTCGGCCCCGGCCTCGCCGTCGAGGACATAGGGGAAGGGGATTTCCTGCCGCGAGGAGCCGACTTCCATCTCGACTTCGTAATTCTCCTCGATCAGTTCGAGCTGCTCGCGCAGATAGTCGCGGAACAGCGCGGGGCGCGTGACCGTGGTGGCATAGAGCCCCGGCGCGTTGAGCCGGCCGAAGGCGCGGTTGCGGTCCTCGGGCTGGTCGCCGCCGCGAAAGCGCAGTCGCAGTTCGGGATAGGCATAGCTGCCGTCGCTGCGGCGTTCGGGCGCGGGCAATGTGCGCTCGCGGCCGAAGGCAATGACATCCTCGCGCAGCCGTTCGACGGCAGCGTCATACATTTTCTCGAGCCGGTCGAGAGTCTGGTCGATCGAATCCATGGGCGTTTCTCCTGCCTCTTATTGTTTTCGGTACTGTGTCGGCACCCCACATAGGATGCGCCGACGCTTCTTACAAAAAGGGCGCGGTGACCGAAGCCGCCGCGCCCTTTTCATGGTTCATTGCCGTACGAAGATCAGCCCTCGGCGGTCTCTTCGTTCGCTTCGGCCGCGTCTTCGAGCAGGTCGGCGGGAATTTCGCCGGGCTCGAGCGTCGGGTCGATGCGGTTGGCTTCGGCCTGTTCCTCGATCTCGCGCTGTTCGTCTTCGAACATCTGCGCCATCACATCGATGCCCTGGCTCTGGAGCTCGGCTTCGTCGTCCGAACGGGCGACGTTGGCCTTGATCGTGACCGAGACTTCGGGGTGAAGGTCGATGCGGACTTCATGCATGCCGATCGTCTTGATCGGGTCACCCATGATGACCTGCTTCTTGTCGATGTCGTGACCCTTCTCGGCGAGCGAGGCGGCGATGTCGCGGACATTGACCGAACCATAGAGCTGGCCGGTGTTCGACGAAGCGCGGATCAGGACGATTTCGACGCCCTGGACCTTTTCGCCGGCCTTCTCGGCATCGCTGCGGCGTTCCGCGTTTTCCTTTTCCAGGCGGTCGCGGTTCGCTTCGAAGACCTTCTTGTTGGCTTCGTTGGCGCGCAGGGCCTTCTTCTGCGGAAGCAGGAAGTTGCGGGCATAACCGTCCTTCACGGTGACCACGTCACCGATCGAGCCGAGCTTTTCGATCCTCTGAAGGAGAATGATATCCATGGATTTTCTCCTTACTTCACGATGTACGGCAGCAGGCCGATGTGACGCGAGCGCTTGATGGCCTTGGCCAGTTCACGCTGCTTCTTGGCGCTGACGGCGGTGATGCGGCTGGGGACGATCTTGCCACGTTCGGACATGAAGCCCTGAAGGAGGCGGACGTCCTTGTAGTCGATCTTGGGGGCGTTCTTGCCCGAGAACGGGCAGGACTTGCGGCGGCGGAAAAACGGACGGGCCATCAGTTACGCTCCTCGCGGTCGCGGCGCTTCTTCGCATCGCGCTCGTTCTTGCGCATCATGACGCTCGGGCCATCTTCGTGCTCGTCGACACGGATGGTCATGTAACGGATGACGTCTTCGTTGATGCGGGTCTGGCGCTCGAGCTCGGCCACGACGGCGCCGGGGCCCTCGATGTTGAGCATCACGAAATGCGCCTTGCGGTTGCGGTCGATCTTGTAGGCGAGATTCTTGAGGCCCCAGGTCTCCGTCTTGGTGACCTTGCCTTCGTTGTTCTCGACGATTTCGGTAGCCTGCGCTGCCAATGCATCGACCTGAGCCTGACTCAGATCCTGGCGCGCAAGGAACACGTGCTCGTAAAGAGCCATGTGGTCTTCCTTTCACTTCGGGCCGATCGCTGGCTGATCCGCGGGATTGCGGGGCCCCTCCGGCTTTCTTCGAATCCCTTGGGCGGAGCCGAGGGATGCGCGCACATAGCGGGATTGGCACATAATGCAAGCCGCGTTCTGGGCTTGGCAGCGGGGAACGAGGCGGGCAGGGGCACATTGCGACTGAAACGAAGGAGTATGTGCGTGCCCGGTGGACTTGTAGCCCTGCTCGACGACGTCTCGGTGATCGCCAAGGCCGCCGCTGCGTCGGTCGACGACGTGTCGATAGCCGCGGGGCGAGCCGGCAGCAAGGCGGCGGGCGTGGTGATCGACGATGCGGCGGTGACGCCGAAATACGTCACTGGCATCACCCCGGCGCGCGAGCTGCCGATCATCTGGGGCATCACCAAGGGGTCGCTCCGCAACAAACTGCTGATCCTGCTGCCCGGCGCGCTGGTGCTGAGCTGGGTCTTTCCTGCGGCGATCGTCTTCCTGCTGATGCTGGGTGGTGCCTATCTGTCGTACGAAGGGGCTGAGAAGATCCTCGAGAAACTCGGCGGCGAGCACCATGGCGAGACTCTGGAAGATCCGATCGAGGACCCGGCAAAGTTCGAGAAGGAACGCGTCAGCGGCGCGATCCGTACCGACCTCATTCTCTCGGCCGAGATCATGGCGATTTCGCTCAACGAGATCGCAGAGGTCTCGGACCAGTTCTGGGTTCGTGCGGCAGCGCTCGCGGCTGTCGGCATCGGCATAACCTTCGTCGTTTATGGCGCGGTCGCGCTGATCGTGAAGATGGACGACATCGGCCTCCATCTGGCCGAGAAGGACTCGGCGCTGGCGCGCAAGACCGGGACAGGGCTGGTCCATGCCATGCCGCACGTGCTCACCGTACTCTCCGCGGTCGGTACCGTGGCCATGCTGTGGGTCGGCGGCGGCATCATCCTGCACAGCCTAGAACAGCTCGGAGTTCACGCTCCGGCCGATCTGGCGCACGGGATCCAGCATGCCGTCGAAACTGCGACCGGTGCACTCTCGGGTGTGCTCGGCTGGCTCAGCTATGCCGCCAGCTCGGCGCTCCTCGGGCTTGTCCTGGGGGCCGTCCTCGTCCTCCTGATCCACAAGGTGCTTAAACTGGGCAACACGCACGATGGCTGATCGCCCGACCCTCTACACCTGCGCCGGGTCGCGCGGGCTGCGCGCCACCTGGGCGGCGGCGGAGGGTGGCGTCGACATCGCGCTCGAACTCCTGCCGTTCCCGCCGCGTTACCAGGCGCCCGAATATCTCGAACTCAACCCGCTTGGTACCGTACCCCTGCTGGTCGAGGGCGAGACGCGGATGACCGAAAGCTGCGCCATCGCGCATTACCTTGCGACGAAGAGCAGCGATGCGTCGCTGGTGGTGGCGCCGGAGGAAGGTGATTACCCGGCCTATCTCGATTTCACCTATCACGCCGATGCGACGATCACCTTCCCGCAGACGGTGTTCATGCGCTTCGCGCTGTTCGAGAAGGACAAGGGCTGGAGCGAGGCGGGCGAGGCCTATGCCAAATGGTTCTGGAAACGGCTGGTGAAGCTCGAACAGCGGCTGGACGGCCGCGAGTTCCTCTGCGCCGACCGCTTCACCGTGGCCGACATCTGCTGCGGCTATGCGCTCATCTTGGCGGGCAAAGTGGGGCTCGACGAGGGCGTCCCGCAGGTGCTCCGGGACTACCGCGAGAGGTTGGTTGCGCGCGAGGGATACCGGCGCGCGGTGGAGCGCGAGTCCGCAGGCCCGGCCGCGCTCTAGGACAGCCTGTCGAACAGGTCGCGCGCGAAGCTGCTCAGCGTATCGTCGCGCGCGCCCATGATGACGATGCGGTCGCCGGGCCGCGCGACATTGACCAGCCGGTCGCCCACCGCCTTGCGCGTGGGGATGTATTCGGCATGGCCCCCGGCCTGTTCGATCAGCCGCACGATGCGCTCGCTGCCCTCGCTGCGATCGACCGTGCCGCCGAAATAGACCGGGTCGCACAGGATGACGCGATCGCCGTCCTCCAGCTCGTTCGCGAAGGTCTCGGCGAGCTCGTCGCCCATCTGGCGCAGGGGGCCGTAGCCATGCGGCTGGAAGAAGGCGAGTACGCGCCCCGGATGCGCGCGCAGCGTGCGTAGCGTGGCAGCGCATTTCTCGGGATTGTGGCCAAAGTCGTCGATCACCGTGATGGCGGATACGCTGGTGCCGATCACGTCGAAACGCCGCGCGAGACCTTCGAAGCCCGCAAGTGCCTCAACCGCTTTGGCCACCGGAATGCCCGCCGCCGCCGCGCCCGCGATGGCGGCCAGCGCGTTGGAGAGATTGTGGCGCCCGGGCATCCGCAGCGTCAACGCATGTTCGCTGCCGTCGTGGCGGTCGATCACCAGCGCCGCCTGGCGCATCGGCCCTTCGGCGATCGAGCCGGGCACCACGCCGATCTGCGCCTTCTCCTGCTCGATGCCGAAGGTGATGACCTCCTTCGCCTGCGGGAGCAGCGCCAGTGCCTCTGCGTCGTCGGCATTGATGACCGAGATACGGCTGCGCGACAGATAATCGCCAAACAGCCGGCGCAATTCGTCCATGCCCATGTGATCGAGGCTGACGTTGAGCAGGACGCCCACCGCAGGACGATAGAGCGCGATCGAACCGTCGCTCTCGTCGACTTCGCTGGCATAGAGGCTCTGCCCGCCGACCACCGCGCTGGCGAAGGGGCGCTCCGGCGAGACGAAGTTCTTCATCACCGCGCCGTTCATGATCGTCGGCTCGCGCCCGCAGGCGTGGAGAATCCAGCCGAGCATGCCGGTCACCGTCGACTTGCCGCTGGTCCCCGCCACCGCGAGGCCCGCGCCGCTGGTGTTGAAGAGGATCGAGTTGAGCTCCGCCCGCGTCAGCCGCAGGCAATCGAGTTCCTTGGCGCGCTGGACCTCGGGCACACTGTCCTCGATCGCGGCGCTGGCGACGAGGATCTGCTCACCCGAGACGATTCCGCTGCCGTCCTGCGGATGGAGCGCGAAGCCCTGCCGCTCGAGCGCGGCAAACTTCTCGGGCGTGCGGCCCTGGTCGTTGCTGCGATCGGATCCTTCGACCGTGCAGTCGCGTCCCTGGAGGATCTGCGCCAGCGGCAGCATTCCCGACCCGCCGATACCGCAGAAGAAGAACGGGCGGGCGAACAATTCGTCAGGGGTGGGCATATCGCTCATGCGCGTGCAGCTATTGAGTTGTGCCGCGCGATACAAGCGCGCTAGCAGGGCGCATGGTCAGAATTGCGATCTGCGCCCCCGGAAAACCGGTGAAGCGCGAACGAGCCGACATGGTCGAGGCGCTGGTGGCGGGGCGCGACGATGTTTCGCTCCAGTTCCACGAACAGTGCTTCGTCCACGAGGGGCATTTCGCCGGCAGTGACGATGTGCGGCTCGCCGCCCTGCTCGAATGCGCCAACGATTCGAGCGTCGACGCGGTGTGGTTCGCGATGGGCGGTTACGGATCGAATCGCATTGCCGCGGAGGCGGTGGCGCAGATGAACGATGCGGCGCGCGCCAAGTCCTACCTCGGTTATTCGGACACCGGATTCCTGCTCGCCGCGCTCTACAAACACGGCATCGGGCGCGTGGCGCATGGCCCGCTGGCGGGGGACATCAAGCGCGATGGCGGCGTGGAAACGATCGAGCGCGCGCTCGGCTGGCTCAAAGGTGGCGAGGCGGGGCTCGAACCGCATCTCGACGATCGTCCCGCCGTCGCCTTCAACCTGACTACTCTGGCCATGCTGGTGGGCACCGAACTAGCGCCCGACCTCACTGGCCATGTCGTCATGGTCGAGGAAGTGGCCGAGCATCTCTACGCCGTCGACCGGCTGTTCTTCCACGTGACGCAGCATCTGCGGGGCATTGCCGGCCTGCGTCTCGGCCGGATCGGCGATGTGCCGGAAAACGACCGTCCCTTCGGCAGTGACGAAGTTGCGATCGCGCAGGACTGGTGCGGCCGTAGCGGCATTCCCTACCTCGGTCGCGCGGATATCGGCCACGACGCTGCCAACAGGATTGTCCCATTCGGACTTGAGGCGCGCGGCCCACGCGCCTAGGCGCGCCGTCTGAGGAGATATTCATGACTGCATTCATCTTTCCCGGCCAGGGCAGCCAGAAGGTCGGCATGGGCGTCGAGCTCGCCGAGGCCAGCGCGCACGCCCGCGAGGTCTTCCAGGAGGTCGACGAGGCGCTGAAGCAGAACCTTTCGGCGCTGATGAAGGGTGGACCCGAGAGCGAACTGACGCTGACCTCGAACGCGCAGCCCGCAATCATGGCCAATTCGGTTGCCACCGCGCATGTGCTCGAGAAGGAATTCGGCGTCGCACTGGCCGACGCGGCGCAATGCGTCGCGGGGCACTCGCTCGGCGAATACAGCGCGCTGTGCGCCGCGGGTGCGTTCTCGCTGACCGATGCCGCAAAGCTGCTGCGCCTGCGCGGCATCGCGATGCAGGACGCCGTCCCGATCGGCGTCGGCGCGATGGCCGCGCTGCTCGGCGCCGATATCGACAAGGCGACCGCGCTGGCCGAGGCCGCCGCGCAGGGCCAGGTCTGCGAGGTCGCCAATGACAACGATCCGACGCAGGTGGTGATCTCGGGCCATGCCGAGGCGATCGACCGCGCGATCGAAATGGCCAAGGACCACGGTATCAAGCGCGGCATCAAGCTGCCCGTCTCGGCGCCCTTCCACTGCTCGCTGATGGGCCCGGCGGCACTGCGCATGAAGAACGCGCTCGCCGATACGCCCCCGCAGGCCTCCACCATCCCGCTCTATGCCAATGTCACCGCCGCGCGCGTCACCGACCCGGCAGAGGAACAGGCGCTGCTGGTCGACCAGGTCACCGGCCGCGTCCGTTGGCGCGAAAGCGTGCTCGCCATGAACGAGGCGGGGATCGAGCGCTTCGTCGAACTGGGTGGCAAGGTGCTCGGCCCGATGGTCGGCCGCATCGTCAAGGAGGCGACCACCGTGAGCCTGGTCACCATGGAAGATCTCGAGAATTTCGCGAAGGAGAACGCGTGATGTTCAGCCTCGAAGGCAAGACCGCCCTCGTGACCGGTGCCAGTGGCGGGATCGGTTCGTCGATCGCCTATGCGCTGGCGAAGCAGGGCGCGCGGCTCGCACTGTCGGGCTCGAACGCGGCCAAGCTGCGCGCCTTTCGCGAGCAGCTCAACGACGAATTCGGTCACGACCACGTCGAGATCACCTGCGACCTGTCGAACACCACGCAGGTCGAGGAACTGATCCCGGCTACGGTCGACACGCTCGGGCGCATCGACATCCTCGTCAACAATGCCGGCATCACGCGCGACAATCTCGCGATGCGGATGAAGGACGAGGAATGGGACGATGTCATCCGCATCAATCTCGAGGCGAGCTTCCGCCTGATGCGCGCCAGCGCACGGCCGATGATGAAGGCCAAGGGCGGGCGCATCATCTCGATCACCAGCGTGGTCGGCCACACGGGCAATCCGGGCCAGATGAACTACACCGCGGCCAAGGGCGGCCTCACCGCCATGTCCAAGAGCCTCGCGCAGGAGCTCGCCAGCCGCAACATCACCGTCAACTGCGTCGCCCCGGGCTTCATCCGCACCGCGATGACCGATGCGCTGACCGACGACCAGAAATCCGCGATCAACGCGCGTATCCCGATGGGGCGTATGGGCGAGGGCGACGAGATCGGCGCCGCCGTGGCCTATCTCGCCAGCGACGAGGCCGCCTATGTCACCGGCCAGACGCTGCACGTGAACGGCGGCATGGCGATGATGGGCTGATTTTCCCAGTTTTCCCCAAAGGAAATAGGGGGCGGGGCGCTTGCGGCTTGCCCCCCATGGCCGCCCCGCTAGGGTGACAATCCGTATTCCGGCGCTTCAGGGGGCGATTCCGGCCCTGCATGCGCCCAAGAGGGACGAAAGTAGGACCATGAAGGCCACCATCGAACGCGCGACGCTGCTGCGTTGTCTCAGCCACGTCCAGTCGGTCGTGGAGCGCCGCAACACCATCCCCATCCTCTCGAACGTGCTGATCGAGGCGGAAGGCGACAATTCGCTCAAGGTCATGGCGACCGATCTCGATCTGCAGGTGGTCGAGCACATGGGCGCGAGCGTCGACAGCCCGGGGGCGATCACGGTCTCCGCGCACCTGTTGTTCGACATTGCGCGCAAGCTGCCCGAAGGTTCGCAGGTCAGCCTCGAAGCGGCGGAAAACCGCCTTGCGATCAAGGCCGGGCGCAGCCGGTTCTCGCTGCCCACGCTGCCGCGCGACGACTTCCCGGTGATCGTCGAGGGCGATCTGCCGACCAGCTTCGAACTGCCTGCCAGGACTCTGGCCGAACTGATCGACCGCACGCGCTTCGCGATTTCGACCGAGGAAACGCGCTACTACCTCAACGGCATCTTCTTCCACGTCTCGGACGATGCCGAGCCGGTGCTCAAGGCGGCCGCCACCGACGGCCATCGCCTGGCACGCTTCACCCTGCCGCGCCCCGACGGCGCCGAGGGCATGCCCGACGTGATCGTGCCGCGGAAGGCCGTGGCCGAACTGCGCAAGCTGCTCGAGGAATCGATGGACGGCAACGTCCAGATCGACCTCTCGGCGAGCAAGGTTCGCTTCACCCTCGGCGGCGAGGGCGGGGTGGTCCTGACCAGCAAGCTGATCGACGGCACCTTCCCCGATTATTCGCGTGTTATTCCAACGGGTAACGACAAGCTCCTGAAGCTCGATCCGAAGAGCTTCCACGAGGGTGTCGACCGCGTCGCGACCATCGCCACCGAGAAGACCCGGGCGGTCAAGATGGGGCTCGACCGGGACAAGGTGACGCTCACCGTCACCAGCCCCGACAACGGCACCGCGACCGAGGAAGTGCCTGCCGAATACTCGGCCGACGGCTTCGAGATCGGCTTCAACGCCGGCTATCTCAAGGACATCCTCAACCAGATCGATTCGGACACGGTCGAGATCCATCTCGCCGATGCCGGTGCGCCGACGCTGATCCGCAAGGACGAGAACGCGCCCGCGCTCTACGTGCTGATGCCGATGCGGGTCTAAACCCTCGCTTCGGTAGCGCACTGCCGCTAGCGTCTCTCGCGAAGGAGAGAGGCGAATGCAGCAGGTACATGTCCGCAAGGATGCGATCGGGGACGCCGAACTCGTCGAGCGAGAGCTTGGCGAGCTGGGTGAGGGTGCGGTGCGGCTTGCGATCGAGAGCTTCTCGGTCACATCCAACAACGTGACCTATGCGGTCGTCGGCGACGGGTTCGGCTACTGGAACTTCTTTCCCGCGCCCGAGGGCAAGGGCATCGTGCCCATGTGGGGCCATGCGCGGGTCATCGGGAGCAACCATCCGGACATCGCCGAGGGCGAGCGCGTCTATGGCTATTTGCCGATGGCGACGCATCTCGACGTGATGCCTGGCAAGGTGTCGGCCTCCGGCTTCACCGACATGGCGGCACATCGCCAGCCGATGAGCCCGATCTACAACCAGTATTCGCGCCTCGCCGCCGATCCCGAGCACGATCCGGCGCGCGAGGGCGAGCGGATGATCTTCGGGCCGCTGTTCAAGACCGGCTTCCTGATCGAGTATTTCATGCGCTCGGAAGAGTGGTTCGGCTCCTCTCAACTCATTCTCACCAGCGCCTCCTCCAAGACCGCGATGGGCCTTGCTAGCGTGGCACGGCACCGCTCGCCGCAGGTGAAGTGGATCGGACTCACTTCCGCAGGCAATGTCGATTTCGTGAAGGCGAGCGGCCTCTACGACCAGGTGCTGGCCTATGACGAGATCGGTAGCATCCCGACCGAGTCCAGCGCCTCGGTCGACTTCGCCGGCAACGCCAAGCTGCTCGGCGCGATCCACGCGCATCTGGGCGACGCGCTCAAATATTCCTGCCTCGTGGGCGTCACGCATATCGACGAGCGGGGCGGCGACGCGTCGCAGCTTCCCGGCCCGACGCCGACGCTGTTCTTCGCGCCCGACCATGCCGTGGCACTGTTCAAGAGCGTCGGTCCCGGGGAAGCGGGCAGGCAGATGGCGGAAAGCTGGCGTGCCTTCCTCGCCGATGCGGGCGACAGCGTGACGATCGAGCGCCACAAGGGGCTCGCCGCCGCGCGCGACGTCTTCGTCGAGATGGCAGGCGGCACGGTAGATCCCGCCAAGGGGATCGTGATCGAGCCCTAGATCTCGACCGCGATCTTGCCGAAGTGGCCGCCGCTTTCCTGGTGGCGGAAGGCATCGGCGAGGTTCTGCAGCGCGAAGGTATCGCTGATCACCGGCCTGATGCCGTTCGCCTCGATCGCCGCGATCATGTCCTGCTGCATCGCGCGGCTGCCGACCGTCAGGCCCTGGACCTTCAGGTTCTTCGAAAACAGCAGCGCGGTCTGCACCGGGCCGGCGAAGCCCGCGAGCACGCCGATCAGCGCGATATGTCCTCCCACGCGTGTCGCCAGCATCGACTGGTCGAGCGTTCCCGCGCCGCCGATTTCGACCACGCAGTCGACCCCGCGACCTCCGGACAGCTCGAGTGCCTTGGGTCCCCAGGCCTGGACTTCCCTGTAGTTGATCAGGTGGTCGGCGCCCATCTCCTTGACGCGTTCGAGCTTGTCGTCCGAAGAGCTGGTGGCGATCACCGTCGCGCCCGCCGCCTTGGCGAACTGCAGTGCGAAGATCGACACGCCGCCGGTGCCCTGAACCAGCACGGTGTCGCCGGGCTTGAGCGCATAGTCGACGAACAGCGCGCGCCAGGCGGTCAGCCCGGCGCAGGTCAGCGTCGCCGCTTCGGCATGGCTGAAGCCCTTGGGCGCGCGGGTGAACCAGTGCGTCGGCGCGGTCACGGCCTCGCGCGCATAGCCGTCGATCCCATCGCCCGGCACGCGGGTAAAGGCGCTCGCGGGCGGGGCCCCGTCGAGCCAGTCTGGAAAGAAGGTGCTGACGACATGGTCGCCCACCGCGAATTCGCTCACCCCGTCGCCCACTGCGGTGACGACGCCAGCCCCGTCGGACATGGGAATGCGGCCCTGGGCAGCGGGGATCATCCCCTTGACCACGGCATAGTCGTGATAGTTGAGCGAGCTCGCCTTCAGGTCGACGCTGATCTCGCCCGGCCCGGGGGCGGGGGCATCGTCGACATCGCAATATTCGAGAGCTTCGAGGTTCGATGGCGTGGCGCCGGTGCGAATCGCCTTCATTCCGCCGCCTCGAGCAGTTCGACGCGCTGCGGGCCGCGGATCAGCCCGCCGGGCGTCTCGCCGGTCCACTCGCCCTCGCGGAAGGTGACCTTGCCGTTCTTGATCGTGGCGACATAGCCTTCGGCCTTCTGCAGCAGCCGCTTGCCGCCCGCGGGCAGGTCGAAGGCGAGCCAGGGTTTGCCGAGCCTCAGCCGGTCCATGTCGATGATGTTGAGATCGGCGAGATAGCCGGGGGCGAGCACGCCGCGATCCTCGAGGCCGTAGAGCCGCGCGGTGTCGGCGCACTGGCGTTTGATGGCATTCTCGAGCGTGATCGTGCCGCGCGAACGGTCGCGCACCCAGTGCTGCAGCATGAAGGTGGGTGAGGCCGCGTCGCAGATCGTGCCGCAATGCGCGCCGCCGTCGGACAGCGAATTCACCGTGTCGTCTGACTGCTGGAGATCCATCAGGAAGTCGAGATTGCCGTCGGCATAGTTGAGGATCGGCAGGTAGATGAAGCCCTTGCCGTCGTCGCGACACAGCAGGTCGTAGGCGTATTCGTCGCCCGAGACGGCCGCCGCCTTGGCCCGTTCGAGAATGCTCTCGGCCGCGGTCGGTTCGTAGTTGAAGTCGGGATCCATCTCGAACTGCATGTTCCAGCCGCCGCAGACGACCATGATCAGGCCGATGATGTCCTGGTTGACCTCGGAGAAGTCATGCTGCTCGGCGAGCATCCGCGCTTTGAACTCGGGATCGAACAGCCTGGCCTTCTGCTCTTCCCACGGCAGGTCCTCGATTTCCTTCCAGCTCGGCTTGAGGCGGAAGGGGTGGACGGTCCCTTGCCAGGCCATGACGATGCCGTTGCCGCGCAGCGCGATCTGCGCGACGATATTGGCGCCATTGTCGTTCTCGGCGCGCATGCTCTCGATCTGCTCTTCGAGCGGCAGCTCCTTGGCGATCGACTGCAGCGCGGCGAAAGTGACGGGCAGGCCGGTCTCGCGGCTCATCTTGCCCATCCAGCCGAATTCGTCCCATTCGCGCATCATGTCGCTGGCCATCTCGAACACGCCGTGGCCGGCGCGGCCCATGGCACGGCCGATCTCGACCAGTTCCTCTGCTGTAGCCGTCGTGCCGGGGACGACCTCGCCATCGATGTCTCGGTGGAGCACGGTACGCGAGGTCGAGAAGCCGAGAGCGCCTGCACGCACGCCTTCCTCGACGATACGGCTCATTTCCTTGATGTCGTCCTCGGTCGGGACGGCGCCGGGGCGCTCGCGATCACCCAGCACATAGGCGCGCACCGAGCCGTGCGGGACATGCGTGCCGACATCGACCGTGCGCGGGAGCTTCTCGAGCGCGTCGAGATATTCGGGGAAGGTTTCCCAGTCCCAGCTCATCCCTTCGGCCAGCGCGGTGCCTGGAATGTCCTCGACACCCTCCATCAGGCCGATCAGCCATTCGTGCTTGTCGGGCTTGGCCGGGGCGAAGCCGACCCCGCAATTGCCCATCACCACCGTGGTCACACCGTGCCAGCTGCTCGGGGCCATTTCCTGGTCCCAGGTTGCCTGCCCGTCGTAATGCGTGTGGATGTCGACGAAGCCGGGGGTGACGAGGTGCCCGCCAGCATCGATTTCCTCCGCGGCGTCGCCGCTGACCTGGCCGACCTGGGCGATCAGCCCGTCCTTGATGGCGATGTCGCCGGTGAAGCGGTCCTGTCCGGTGCCATCGACGATGGTCCCGTTGCGAATGATCAGGTCGTATGCGGGCATGGCTGCGTGCTCCTCTCTCCATGGAAGAAGGTTCCACAATGCAACCGATGAGTCCAGCGGTGTTTAGGTAGTGCGTTCGGGCATTCGGACGGTCAGCAGGACACCGAGACCGATGAAGAAGAGCAGGTTGATGGAGACCATGCCCACGCGCTGGTCGCCGGACCAGAGGGTGAACTGCTCGACCAGCAGCGGTCCCATCCAGACGGTGATTGTGCCGGCGATGGCATAGAGCCCGAAGAACTCCCCGCTGCGCCCGGGTGGGGCGAGCGTCACCAGCATCGTCCTACCCGACGAGATACTGGCTGTCGCGGTAACCGCGACCACGCTGATGAGGCTGAGATACACGATGTCGGAAAGCGTCGGGAAGACCGGCCCGGCCCAGACCTCGCGGTTTTCGACGAGGCCGAGGAACAGGCTCTCCTGCGTGATGCTCAATTGCACGAGGCCGGTCGCCACCATCGCGAGGATCTCGACCACCAGCGCGCGCTTCACCCCGATCCGATTTTCGAGCCATCCGCCGAAAATGCCCCCCGCGAAGGCGCAGGCGCTGGCGAAGATCGCGTAGCAGAGCATTTCGAGGAAATCCCAGCCGAGGAAGAGCGCGACATAGACTGCGCCCAGCGCCAGCAGCGCCGCCATGGCATCGGCATAGAACATGCGCGCGACGAGGAACTTCATCAGCTGGCGGTATTGCGACGCCGCCCGCAACGTGCGCCAGACGCTGGCGGCACCTTCGCGGAAGGCTTTCGGCCAGCTCGCGCCCGGCACCCCGGGATCGCGCGCATTGAGGAAGAATGGGATCGAGAACAGCGCCAGCCAGGCTGCGCAGATCGGGCCCGCGAGGCGGGCATGTTCGAACTTGGCGAGGTCGACGCCGAATTGAGGCGTGGCAAAGGGCCAGCCGGTGGTCGCCGGCAGGACGAAGAGCATGGCGATCGCGAGGAAGATCAGTGTCGCCGCGCCATTGCCGAGCCCGAGGCCAAGCCCGGAGATCATCGCCAGCCGCTTGGGTTCGCCAGCGACGCTCAGCATCGCGTTGTGCGTTACCTCGGAGTAGGTGTAGCTGACATAGGCGATCACGAGCAACGCCATGATGGTCCCGACGCCGAGGCCTTGTCCGCCCGGCATCGCGAACCACAGCATGGACGAGCAGATCACGATCGATCCGAGAAACAGGCCGAGGATCGGCTTGAGAGGTCCCCCCCGGTCGAGCGCCGCGCCGAGGAAGGGCGCGGTCATCGCGGCGATGAAGCCGGCCCATTTGGTCACCGAGGCGATGGTCGCCTGTCCCTGCGCGTTGGCCGCGGCGAGCGCCTTGTCGGGCGGCAAGCCGTCGAGCGCGCCGCTGGCGAGCAGGTCGGCCCCGATGATGTCGCGCGCGAAATAGGGCGCGAAAATGTAGATGACGATCAGGATGTAATAGGGATTGCGCGCCCATTCGAAGACCGCCCAGGCGAAGCCCGTCTTGCCGAGTGCACCGCCTTCACCCTTGCTCGCGCGGACCGGCTGGTTGGCGAGGGGGTTCGCAGCGAGTGCAGGATCGGTGGCCATCGTCGCTTTCCCTCCCGATCGCGTGACCCGTGCCCTCAGGCGGCGCGGTCGAGTTCCGCCGGTGTGGCCGGGGCGTCGAGGAAGGCGCGCAGCCTCGCGACGCTCTCGTCGGCATGAGTCAGCAGGAACAGGTGCCCGCCACCCTCAACCACCTCGAGCTGCGCATTGGGGATCGCACCGGCGAGGATGCGGCCGTTGATGAGCGGGACGATCTGGTCGTCGTCGCCCATCATCACCAGCACCTCCTTGCTCAGGAAGGGCAGCGCGGGGAGGCTGGTCCAGCCAAGCATGGCGATGAGCTGGTACAAGTATCCGCGCGGGCTGGGCGGCTTCAGCCGGCCGATATGGCCATCCTTCTGGTGCGCCTGCCCGTCGCGATCGGTCCCGCCGTAGAGCGTCTGGAAGTGCTCGTTCATGAAATTTGGATCGATATAGCGGCGCGGATTGGCCATCTTGGTCAGCGCCGCGGGATTGCCCGGTACCATCAGCATGCCCGCCGTCGTCGCGGCGAGGACGAGGCGGCGGGTGCGTTTGGGATATTGCAGCGCGAAATGCTGCGCCATTGCGCCTCCCCACGACACGCCCATCACGTCGACTTCGTCCACGCCGAGCTGGTCGAGGATCAGCCGCGCGGTCCAGCTCATGGTGAAGGGATTGTAGGGCAGTGTCGGATCGGGGCTTTCGCCCGTGCCCGGCATGTCGAACATCACGAAGGCGCGCTCGGTGAGCATTTCGGCGAGCGGGGCGACCGCCTCGATATTGGCGCCGATGCCGTTGAAGAAGAGGATCGGCGGATGGTCGAGCGGTTCGTCGAGCCGCCAGTGCGCCACGCGCAGGCTCCGTCCGCCGGCCTCCATCATGCGGAAGGTTGCGGTCGGGGTCTGGGATTTCGATGCGGTCAAGCTGGGGTCCTTTGCACTGCTGTTCAGCAGGGTTCCATAACGTAGAGCCCCGGCGCGGGGTCCAGCGGCTTGTATGCGGCATTGCCGAGTTTGGCCGGTGCCTTGCTCTTGTCACCGCTGCGCTTCTGCAGCCATTCCAGCCAGAAGGGCCACCAGCTGCCGGCGACTTCCTCGGTGCCCTTGAGCCATTCGTCGGCGGTTTCGGGCAGCGGCTTGGTCGCGTCCTTCTGGACGTAGTACTTGGCCTTGGGATTGCCCGGCGGGTTGAGGATCGCCTGCATATGGCCCGACTGGCTGAGCACGTAGGTCACGTCCTTCGAGCCGAACAGCTGCGTCGAGCGATAGGTCGCCTTCCACGGGGTGATGTGATCGGTCACCCCGCCGAGGATGAACAGATCGCCGGTCACCTTGGACAGGTCGATCCTGTGGTCGACCATCTCGACCTCGCCCTTCTTGGTGAAGGCCAGCGTTTCGAAGATGGTCAGGAAATCGCCCATCAGGCTGGCCGAGAGATTGGTCGCGTCGGCATTCCAGAACAGCACGTCGAAGGCGGGCGGGTCCTGTCCGAGCAGGTAGTTGTTGATGACGTAGTTCCAGATCAGGTCGTTGGGGCGCAGCCAGGCGAAGCCGCGCGCCAGGTCGTCGCCCTTGATGACGCCCTTCTTGGAGGCGCGCTGCCGGGCGAGCTCGAGGCCGTTCTTGCTGACCAGCGACCCTGCCTCGATATCGTTCTGCTTGGGGTGGAGGACGCAGACCATCAGCGTCAGGGCCCCGAGCAGGTCGTCGCCGTCGGCGGCGAGCTTGCTCGCCAGCATCGCCGCGGTCTGGCCGCCGGAGCAGCCGGCCGAGACATTGACCTTCTTGCTGCCGGTGATCTTCGACACCGCCTCCATCGCCTCGCGGCAGGAGTTGACGTAATCGGCCATGTCCCAGTGGCCCTGGTCCTTCGACGGGTTTTTCCAGCTGATGACGAAGGTCTGGATGCCGTTGTCGACCTGGTATTTCACCACCGATTTTTCCGGTGACAGGTCGTTGATGTACATCTTGTTGATCTGCGGCGGGATCGTCAGCTGCGGGATCGCGTAGACCTCGTCGGTCGTCGGGGCGTAGTGAACCAGCTCCATCATCTCGGTGCGCAGCACTACCGAACCTTTCGAGGTCGCGACATTCTCGCCCAGCTTGAACGGCTTCTTGTCGACCTGGCTGACCATGCCCTTGTTGTGGACCATGTCGTCATAGGCGTTCTTGAGCCCCTTGATCAGGCTCAGGCCGCCACTGGTGATCGCCATCTTCTGCGCGCTGGGATTGCCCGCCAGCGTGTTGGTCGGCGCGAGCGAGTCGATGATGATGGTCGAGATGAAGCGCGCGCGATCCTTCTCCAGATCGTCGAGTTCGAGGTCCTCGAGCCAATGCGCTGCGCCCTTCTGGACGGCGAGGTAGTACTGCATTCCGGCGCGCATGAAGGGATTGTACTGCCACGCCGGGTCCTGGAAGCGCTTGTCCTTGGGGTGGGGGGCGAGCTCGCTCTTGCCGGTCATGATCTTGATCATGTCCTCGCCCATCGACTGGCTATGCTTGATCAGTCGTTGCGGGTCTGATGCGGTTTCGCGCAGCAGAACGGCCACCGCCCCGAAGATGTCCTCGCGTGTCAGCCCGACAAGCGGACCTAGCGCGCTGGTATGCTGGGCTGCTTCATCTTCGAGCTGGCTCATATTCGTCGCTGTCTCCGGTCTGGTCGGGCCCTTCTCGCGGGGCCGGTTGCATGGTCATGCTTTGCTCGTGGGGCGATTGCAAGCGCGCCCTAGGCGCCACGCGCGGCGATCATGCTTTCGATGTCGACGAATTTCTCGCGTGGGGCGCCTTCGCGCGCCGCCGCGATCTCCGCTTCCTCGATTTTCTGCCAGTCGCGGAAAGTGACTACATCGAGCCCGCGCTCGGCGATGAGTTCGTCGAACCCCTCGCGTCCGCGCTTGCGCGCGCCCGGGCCGATATCCTCATCGACGAGGTCGATCACGGCATAACCGTCGGGGCGGTTGGTGCCGATCGTGCCGCTGGGGCCGCGCTTCGCCCAGCCGACGCAATAGAGCCCCGGCAGGATGCGCCCGCCGTCATTGGCAAAGCGGCCCGCGCGCTGGTCGAAGGGGACCCCCTCGATCGCCGAGGTCTGGTAGCCGATGCAGCTGACGAGCAAGTCGGCGGGCAGGCGGTAGGTCTCGCCCGTGCCGACCGCGCGGCCGAGCTCGACCTTGGTACGTTCGACCTCGATGGCCGAAATCCTCCCATCGTCGCTCACGATCGCGCGCGGGCTGGCAAAGAAATCGAAGGTAATCGTGATGGGTTTCTCGCTGCGGGCTGTCTCGGGAAGTGCGGCGAATTCGCGCACCAGGGTGACCGACTTGCGCAGACCCGGCTCAAGGATCGCGTCATCGCCCTCGGGTGGTAAATCGGCGGCATCGACTTCGGGGGCGGCACGCTCGAGATGCAGCAGTTCGCCCAGCTCCTTGGGCGTCATCATGATCTGGTGCGGCCCGCGACGCCCGAGGATTGTAATGTGCTCGATCCGGCTGTCCCGCAAGGCATCGAGCGCGTGCGCGACGATGTCGGAGCCGGCAAACTCCTCTTCGGTCTTGGCAAGGATGCGGGCGACATCGAGCGCAACATTGCCCATGCCGATCACCACTGCATGGCTGCCCGACAAATCGGGGGCGAGCGCGGCAAAATCGGGATGGCCGTTGTACCAGCCGACGAAGGCCGCGCTGCCGAAGACATTCGCCGTGTCTGCGCCCTCGATGGCGAGCGTGCGGTCCTTGGGTGCGCCCGTCGCAAGTATGACCGCGTCGTAGAGCGACCCGAGTTCCGCGATGGAAATATCGGTGCCGATGTCGACATTGCCGACGAAGCGGACGGTTTCGCCGATGGCAGTCTTTTCATAGCGCCGCGAAACCGCCTTGATCGACTGGTGATCGGGGGCGACGCCGGTGCGGATCAAGCCGTAGGGAACCGGGAGACGGTCGATCACATCGATCCTGGCTTCCTCGCCCCACTTCTTCACCGCTGCCTCTGCGGTGTAGTAGCCGGCCGGACCCGAGCCGACGATTGCGATATGCCGCATGTCCCTCTCCCACAAGACAGTCAGCTCATGCACGCACGCCGAACGGCTGGCAAGCTGGGCGAGAAGGGCGCCGACAGTTGCGAACATGGTTATGCGTTTGGAAAGGAATTTTCCCTATGACCGAGACTGCCGCGTGGCATCGAGCTATCACCAGCTGGGCAACATTCGGGAGCGAAGGCGAACATGGCAGGGTTTTTCTCGCGTTCGGCGCGGGCCACGGCTGAGGACGATACTGCGCTCGAATCCGCTCCGCTCCGGCCCATCGAAGCCACCGACGCGGCGCGGCGCGTGGAAATGCTCGACAGTTTCGAGGCAGCGGGTCTTGGTTGGTTCTGGGCGACCGATGCCCAAGGGCGCATTATTTACCTGTCCCATGGGGCTTCCCGGAATCTCGGCTGGAGCGATGACGAAGCGATCGGCAAGTCGCTGTCTGAGCTTTTCATTCCCGAGAAGGTGGACGATCCCGACAAGCCGCAGCGACCCCTCGCATTCCTGTTGAGGGCTCGTAATTCGATCAGCCAGCTCAACGTACGATTGGCCATCGAGGCCAAAGAGGTCTGGTGGGAGATCGCCGGCAAGCCTCAATTCGACGAGCAGGATCGTTTCACGGGCTATCGCGGCAGTGCCAAGGACATCACCGCGACCCGCGAGAAGGATCGCGCTGCCCAGCGCATGGCCGAGTACGATCCCGTAACCGGGCTCGCAAACCAGCAGCGCATGGCGCAGCGGCTGACCGAAATGCTCAAGGCCTATCGCAATTCCAAGCGGTCGTGTGCGCTCATGATCCTCGATCTAGAGCGCTTCCAGCATGTCAATGACACGCTTGGCCGTGCAGCGGGCGACGAACTCCTCAAGCAGGTCGCGACGCGGATTGGGCGGATCCTCGGCAACAAGGGCGAAATCGGTCGCATGAGCGGTGACGCGTTCCAGATCGTCCTTCCCGACATCGACGATCGCGGTGCGCTCGGCGACCTGGGTCAACGGCTCATCCAGATGGTCTCACAGCCCTACATCGTCAGTGGTGCACGAGCGATCATCGGAGCATCGAGCGGCGTGGCGATCGCCCCCTATGACGGTCTCGATACGGAGGAATTGACTGCCGCGGCAGATCTCGCGCTTCAGGCGGCGAAGGCCGGCGGGCGGGGACAGTACCGCTTCTATTCGAGCGACCTCAAGGATGGGGCGAAGAATCGTCACCAGATCGAGGAAGACCTGCGCGACGCGATCGACAATCATCAACTCGCGATGCACTACCAGCCGCTGGTGTGCTCCAAGACCCATATGGTCAAGGGTTGCGAGGCGCTGATGCGCTGGACGCACCCCGAGCGTGGCGAGATCTCTCCTGCCGATTTCATTCCGGTGGCCGAGGAAATCGGCATCATCCGACAGATGGGCGAATGGGCCCTCAACGAAGTCTGCCGCCAGGCGATGAGCTGGCCGGTCGAACTGCGCGTTGCGGTCAATGTCTCCGCCATGCAGTTCAGCCAGGACGACTTTCCAAGCGTCGTCAAGAGCGCGCTGGCCGAAAGCGGGCTCGCGCCCCACCGGCTCGAACTGGAAATCACCGAAAGCGTCTTTCTCGGCGATACCGGCCGAACCCAGCGCATGTTCGGCGAACTGAAGGCGATCGGTGTCAGGCTCGCATTGGACGATTTCGGGACCGGGTACAGTTCGCTGAGCTATCTCCGCAATGCACCCTTCGACAAGATCAAGATCGATCAGAGCTTCGTTCGCGGCGCGACCGAGGAGGGCAGCAACAACGCAGCGATCCTAAGCGCCATCGTGAGCCTGGCGAACGCTCTGGAAATGGAGACCGTTGCGGAGGGAGTCGAGGCCAAGGACGAACTCGACCTCGTCACCCAGCGTGGCGCCACGCTGATTCAGGGGCATATCTTCTCGCGTGCCATTCCAAGCGAGGACTTCCTCGAGCGCCTCAAGGAAGGGAAGCTCAAATACGAACCACTCGGACCGGACAAATATCGCGCGGCGCGCAAGACCGTGTTCCGGCGGATCGGCCTGATCCACGAAGACAGCCGCTACAAGGTCGTGATGCGCAACCTGTCGAAGACCGGCGCGATGATCGAGGGCTTGCTCGATGTGCCGCTTGGCACCCAGATTGTCCTCGATCTCGGCGGGGGACAGCTCGCGGTGGCGACCGTGCGCCGCTCCAAGGGGCCGATGCAGGGCGTCGAATTCGAAACGCCGTTGATTAGCGACGGCGCGGACGGGCTCTGCACGCGCCACCGCGTCTCGCCCTATCAGATCGAAGCTGCAGGCCGGCCGCTCGCGGCTTTGCCGCAGGACCCTTACTCGCTGATCATGGCCGAGCAGATTGGGGCGAACTCGCGAAAGAAATTCGTCGAAGTCGAGGTGGGGGGCCCCAAGACCGGCTCCGGTTACTGATCGTTAGCCCTGCCCGTTAGGGCAAAACTAACCATTGTGGCCTAGTCGACAGGGACAGGTTTCAACCCTCTTGCAAGGCAGGAAAACGATGGGGGCTTTGCCCTTCACCGAATATTTCAGAAAAGGCAGGAGCGAAGTAGAAACTCCGGTCGAAGGCCCTCCGTCACAGCCTGTCGATCCTCTCGAACCAGCGGGCAAGCTGGCGGTGATCGACGAGATCGAGCGCAGCGGAGCGCTGGCCTTCTGGGCGACCGATGCCGACGGCCGTGCGGTCTACCTGAGCCCCTCGATCTGCGAACGGTTGGGCGCGACGTCCAAAAACCTCGTAGGTGAGAGACTCCAGCGCCTTCTGGTACCGGTCGAAGGGGATGGAGAAGGGCGCTCTCTCGGCCTCAAGCTCAATACCCGCAAAAGGTTCACCAACCTCACGGTTCGCGCGGCGGACGAACAGCACGATGTCGTGTTGAAGCTCTCGGGCCATCCGCTGCGCGACGACGCCGGCGAATTCCTCGGCTTTCGCGGGAGCGCGCTCGATATCACCGAGGAATTCCGCAGCGAGGAAGAGGCCAATCGTCTGGCCAAGTTCGATTCGCTGACCGGTCTCGCCAATCGGCACCGGATGGAGCAGCGGATCGATTCGACTCTGCACGCCTTCAAGGCCGCCAAGCGCAGCGCCGCCTTGATGATGCTCGACCTCGACAAGTTCAAGCAGGTCAACGACACGCTGGGCCATCCGGCGGGCGACCAGTTGCTGCAGCAGGTCGCCGAGCGGCTGCGCGGCGTGATTGGCGGGCGCGGCGAGATCGGGCGTCTAGGCGGCGACGAATTCCAGATCCTCGTCCCCGACATGGACGATCGCGGCGAACTGGGCGCGATCGCCAAGAAGATCATCCAGATCCTTTCGCAGCCCTATCCCGTCGAGGAAGGTCGCGCGATCATCGGCTGTTCGGTCGGCATCGCCATTGCGCCTTACGACGGCTTGGGACGCGACGAACTGACTCGCGCGGCCGACCTGGCGCTCTACGCCTCCAAGAACGGCGGTCGCGGCCAGTTCCGCTTCTATGCCGCAGACCTCGAACACGAGGCCAATCTGCGCAGGCGCATGGAAGAGGACCTCGCCGAAGCGATCGAGGCAGGCCATTTCGCGCTCGAATACCAGCCCGTCGTTACGCCGGCGGACGACCGTGTCGTCGCGCTCGAAGCCCAATACTGTTGGGTCGACGAGGAACGCGGCCGCGTTGCGCCCGAGACCTTCCTGCCGGTGGCCGAAGGCAGTCGCCTGATCGTACCGATAGGCGAATGGGCGATCCGCCGGGCCTGCGAGGATGCACTCGGCTGGCCCGAGAGCCTGTCCATCTCCTTTCCCGTCAGCCGGGTCCAGTTCGAAGCGACCGGCTTCGTCGCGGGGATCGAGAAGGTCCTCGAGGAAACCGGCTTCGATCCGGCGCGGCTCGAATTGCGCCTGCCCGAAAGCGTCTTGCTCGGCGAGCCCGCCAAGGTCGACCAGGCGCTCGCCACGCTGTTCAAGCTCGGTGCCCGGCTGGTGCTCGACCAGTTCGGCTCGGGGCTCTCCTCGCTCTCCTACCTCCGCCGCGCACCGCTCGGCGCGCTTCGCATCGGCGGCGAATTCTTCGAGCCGGTCATGGGCAACGACCTCGGGGACATGGAACTGGTCCGCGCGGTCGTCGCGCTTGGCGGTGCCATGGGCATGGAGACCGTCGCCTCGGGCGTGCACGCGCTCGAGCTGATGCACGAACTCAAGCGGCTCGGCATCGACCGGGTCAGCGGCTTCGTCTATTCCGAAGCGCTGACCGCCGAGCAGGTCGGCGAGGAGATCGCCAAGGGCGAATGGACCCTCGCGCCGACCGACAACGGGACGCAGCGTGCCTCGCGCCGTACCGTCCTGCGCAAGATCGGGCTGATCCACGAGGATCACTATTACGACGTGACCCTGCGCAACCTCTCGCGTTCGGGGGCGATGATCCAGGGGCTCGAGGGCGTGCCGGTGGGTACCCTCTTCGTGCTCGATTTCGGCCAGGGCCAGCTCGCCGTCTGTTCGGTCAAGCGCACGATGGGCGATACGCAGGGGCTCGAATTCGAACAGGAGCTGGTCGACGACGGGGCGGGGGGGCTCTGCACGCGGCACCGCGTCAGCCCCTACGAACTCGCCGCCGCCGGAGCGCCGCTCACCGCCTTGCCCCCGGGCAAATACGCGATGGCGCCCGACAATGCCGCGGGCAGCAGTTTCGCCCAGTTCGCGCTGTCGGCCAACGCGCCCCGCCAGACGGGCGGGAAAGACGCCGCCTGACGCTTGCGCTTTGCCTGCTGACAGCGGGATGCGGCGCGGCTAATGGGGCGGCGCAATGACTGACCTTTCCAAGATCCGCAATTTTTCGATCATCGCCCATATCGACCATGGCAAATCGACCCTCGCCGACCGGCTGATCCAGCACTGCGGCGGGCTGACCGAGCGCGAGATGTCCGAGCAAGTGCTTGATAACATGGACATCGAGAAGGAGCGCGGGATCACCATCAAGGCCCAGACCGTGCGCCTGAACTACACCGCGCGCGACGGCGCGACCTACGAGCTCAACCTCATGGATACGCCCGGCCATGTCGACTTCGCCTATGAGGTCTCCCGCTCCCTCGCCGCCTGCGAGGGCGCGCTGCTCGTGGTCGACGCCGCACAGGGGGTCGAGGCGCAGACGCTCGCCAATGTCTACCAGTCGATCGAGCACGACCACGAGATCGTCCCCGTGATCAACAAGATCGACCTCCCCGCCGCCGAACCGGAGCGGGTCGCCGAGGAAATCGAGGAAATCGTCGGGATCGAGGCGACCGGCCCGTGGGAAGAGGGCGGCGCGGTGCTCACCTCCGCCAAGTCCGGCATCGGCATCGAGGACACGCTCGAGGCGCTGGTCAAGCGCATTCCCGCCCCCACCGGCGACCGCGACGCGCCATTGAAAGCCATGCTCGTCGACTCCTGGTACGACCCCTATCTCGGCGTCGTCATTCTCGTGCGCGTGATGGACGGGGTCATCAGGAAGGGCCTCCAGGTCAAGTTCATGCAGGGCGGCACGCAACACCTGATCGACCGCGTCGGCTGCTTCACCCCCAAGCGCACCGACCTGCCCGAACTGGGCCCGGGCGAGATCGGCTTCATCACCGCGCAGATCAAGGAAGTCGAGCAGGCGCGCGTCGGCGACACCATCACCACGGTCAAGAACGGCGCGCCCACCCCGCTGAAGGGCTACAAGGAAGTCCAGCCGGTGGTGTTCTGCGGCCTGTTCCCGGTCGACGCGGCGGATTTCGAAAAGCTGCGCGAGTCGATCGGCAAGCTGCGCCTCAACGATGCCAGCTTCAGCTACGAAATGGAGAGCAGCGCCGCGCTGGGCTTCGGCTTCCGCGCCGGCTTCCTCGGCCTGCTGCACCTGGAAATCATCCAGGAACGGCTCAGCCGCGAATACGATCTCGACCTCATCACCACCGCCCCCAGCGTGGTCTACCGCGTCCACCTCGGCCATTCGAAGACCGAGGACGCGAAGACGATCGACATCCACAACCCCGCCGACTGGCCCGACGTCAACCGCATCGAGACGATCGAGGAGCCGTGGATCAAGGCGGTGATCTACACGCCCGACGAATATCTCGGCGCGATCCTGAAACTGTGCCAGGACCGCCGCGGCATCCAGACCAACCTCACCTATGTCGGCGGCCGCGCGCAGGTGAGCTACGAGCTGCCGCTGAACGAGGTGGTGTTCGACTTCTACGATCGCCTGAAGTCGATCTCGCGAGGCTACGCCTCCTTCGATTACGAGCAGATCGGCCTGCGCGAGGGCGACCTCGTCAAGATGAACATCCTCGTCAATGCGGAGCCGGTCGACGCGCTCAGCCTGATCGTTCACCGCAGTGTGGCCGAGGAACGCGGCCGCGGCATGTGCGAGCGATTGAAGGACCTCATCCCGCGGCACCTGTTCAAGATCCCGATCCAGGCCGCGATCGGCGGCAAGGTGATCGCCCGCGAAACCATCGCCGCCTTGCGCAAGGACGTGACCGCCAAGTGCTACGGCGGCGACATCACGCGCAAGAAGAAGCTGCTCGAGAAGCAGAAGAAGGGCAAGGCGCGGATGCGGGAGTATGGCAATGTGTCTATCCCGCAGGAAGCGTTTATAGCCGCACTTCGTATGGGAGAAGAATAAGGGGGTAAAAAGTGCGACTCGCAAGCTACGATGAATTCGTAAGGGACTCTGATTGGACTAACGAGAAACCGACTGAAGAGCGTTTTCGAATTGCGAGATATGGCTTGGCAGCAGAGATAGGTGCCCTAGCTTCAGCACTTAAGAAAAAAGTTCTACATCACGAAGCTGAGCATTGGAATATCAGCAACGAAGAGATCATCGAGGAACTTGGCGACAGTCTTTGGTATGTTACTCAACTCGCTTCCATGGAGAATGGAGGTGGCTTAGCTTCAATAATCAAGGCCGATTTCGAGGCCTTGGCTTCGAAGATCGAGTCTAATAAAAATTTTCAAAATGCTATCGATGATGGTGATTTTGAGGATTTCTGCAAAAATTCTGCAGAATTGATAAAAGAAGGCAAGGGCGCTTCCTTAGATGCCTATCAGTCGGTTGCATTCCTAACGGCACGGACGCAGGGGCAGGAGCTCTTAGATGTTTGCCTAACGCGCTTAATGCTCCTTTCAACTGCGATTATGGGGCAGCAGTTTCCTACGGCTGAAGCCGGATTGAGAGATGATATCCCGCCATTCGTTCAAGATCGTACACTTGGTGCAATATTATGGCATTTAAGCGCTATCGCTTCTCTTTATGACCTATCCCTTTGCAAAGTCGCCGAAGCGAATGAATTAAAAATTACGGAAATTTCCAATCGAACGGATTCACAGCCGACTGCTTTGTATGACCGTATCGAGGGAATTCCAGAAGAACAACAATTTCCGCTTAAGTTCGAGATCTCTTACGTCTCGACCAAGCGCGACCGATTGCAGATGTTCTATCGAGGACGTCCTCTAGGAGACGAGCTCGACGACAATGCAAGAACCGATGATGGGTATAGGTTTCACGACGCACTGCATCTGGCTAACATTGCGGTACTAGGTTGGTCCCCGGTGATGCGATCATTGATGGGATTAAAGCGGAAATATAATCCTATCATTGATCGAACAGAGGATGGCGCAAGAGCGCGAATAGTAGAAGAAGCAATCGTTAAGGCTGTCCACTCGTACGCCATACTGATTGGTGAGTATGAGGGATTGAGTACCGACGAAGCACGCCGTCGTTTGTTCACCGATGCTGGACAGATACCCTATCACTTCCTAAAACTTGTCAGGACCTTTGCCAAAGATCTCGAAGTTGAAAAAAGCAGAGATTGGGAGTGGCGAAAAGCGATAGTAGCGGGGCATCGCCTCTATGCCCAGTTGCACGAAGAGAAGCAGGGCACTGTATCGATTGACCTTGAGAAACGCCAAGTGACATATTCGCCGATGGTCATCGCTGATGTCCATGGCCCCGTAGTCGACACTGCAATCGAAATTTTTCGACCGAAATCGCTTCTTTCACGAGATATTACAGACGCCGAGAGGGCGCAGGTAGAAGCAGCTGCAATACTCCGTATTCTGAGGGTTGAGGCGAGTTTCGAGAATCTATCTAAAATAAAGGTCGCCCACTCAAGAAGTAAGCAAATAAGCGTAAAAGCCCACGGCGATGTGCAAGAGGCGATTTGGGAACGTTCTATTGTTGGCTTCCGGACGCAATGGACCAAAACTGGAAGGCGCTGGATTTGCTTAGCGATGGCTATCGGAGTTCCTTCTTAAATGCTTAGCTCAAGTTGGGCTTGAGTATCACCGCAATGGGAAGAAGAGTATGACAGCTCAATCTTGTCGTTTATCTTCCATTTCGGAGGGAAGAACGGCGCGGGCATTGCCGAGCGGCGCGAACTTGAAAAACTCTGCTTTATGCGCTTTCGGCCACTTATGCCTTGTAGGCTCGGATGAGCGACGCGGCAGTATTTAGAAATTTCGCAAAATATATTCTGGCAGTCGATTGCACGTAATTTGCGGCCGAAAAGCCCTTCAAAATCTATGCCAAGCCTCTCGAATTCCCGGTCCTGCCTTTCAACCATCCAGTGGATGATATCCTCTGCATCGTTGGGCGCAGCGTCAGGAAATACCTTGCGTATTCCGTCATGAGCTCCAGGTCCGGCAACCACAAATTCATTTTCTTCAAAATCTGTAAGCTGAGAGTAATTTATATCGATTGCGTATTGGAATGCCAAAAATGGCCCAAGCCCTTTGTAGTTAAGGAGCGTGTGATAGAGACTCTGAAGGGAATTCGCTGAAGTTACGTGTTGCGTTAGCCGTTCTTCCATCATCGACTTCAATAAACGTAGATGATTGGTATGCTTTCGCTTTGCACCGAACGCTGGTGACGGCATTATGTATGCTGCAGAGTAAATCGTTCTGCCAGAGCTTATGGCGGCTTCGAGCAGATCGTTTGCCAGGCCGAAGTTAAAATCTATCCAGCGGATTTGTCCAAATTCTCTCTCGAGGGATTTCCAAGTATCGATATTGTTGAAAATCTTGAACAGTAGTGTGCGGAACAAAATGTCTTCGTCGCTTAAATCATTAGAGCGATCATATTGGATGTGACGAATGAGAAATTGGCTTACTCGATCGGCGGCGCGAAATGTGTTGGTGAATCTGAATTTTGCAATGATTGGATCGTCGGTCCATGGACCGGGCTGACCCTGCGCCCGACTCAGGTATGCTTCATGCCGCTTCGCCGCGAATTTCCAGTAGTCGTCAAACGCTGGGCTGCGAGACAGGTGATCCATAGCGCTTGGACCTATCGAAACCTGAACGATTCGTCTCGAATCATGGGCTGATCAGTGGTGGATATCCGCCCAATCTGTTGGCAATCCTACAATGCCTCTCGGATTGCTCACATCAAGCCACTCGAGCAATGCGTCTTTTTTTTTTGGCGATAATATACTTTGCAAACACACCCGTTGGTGCTATAAAGGGTTCACCAACGGAGAAGTAGAAATGTCTGTCCTTTCAAAGCCCTATTTCCACAACGAGGAAGCGGCCTTCGCTTACCTTGAAAGTGTGATTTGGACGGACGGAGCCGTTTGCCCTCACTGTGGTGGCGTAGATCGCATCACGAAGGTGAAGGCGAACCCCGAGAAGCGTATTCGTGTCGGCCTCTGGCGCTGTGGCGACTGCAAGAAGCAGTTCACCGTCAAGGTCGGCACGGTTTTCGAACACGCCCGCATTCCGATGCACAAGATGCTTCAGGCGGTCTATCTGGTAACGAGCAGCAAGAAGGGTATCAGTGCTCACCAGCTGCACCGCACGCTGGAAATCACCTACAAGTCGGCATGGTTTCTCCTGCACCGCATTCGCGAGGCAATGCGCGACGGTGGCGAGCTTCCCCCGATGGGCGGCAACGGCGGTATCGTGGAAGTGGACGAGACTTTCATCGGCAAGAAGAAGGGCATGAAGAAGCGCCGTGCCTTCCACCACAAGATGAAGGTTCTGGCCCTAGTGGACCGCGACACCCGCAAGGCCCGCACGATGGTGATTGACGATGTGAAGGCCGAAACCCTCATGCCGCTGGTGATCGCCAACGTTGAGCGCGAAGCACGCATTATGACGGACGAACACAGCGGCTACCGCGACGTGAAGCACTATTTCGCCGGTCACGGCACCACCAGCCACGGCAAGGGCGAATACGTGAACCTTGAGGACCGCACGGTCCACAGCAATACGGTTGAGGGTTATTTCTCGATCTTCAAGCGCGGCATGAAGGGCGTTTACCAGCATTGCGGCGAAGATCACCTTCATCGGTATCTGGCCGAATTCGAGTTCCGGTATAACAACCGCGTTGCACTCGGCTTCAACGACGTTGACCGCGCTGGGAATGCTCTTCGCGGTATCGTCGGCAAGCGCCTTACGTATGGGGGGCCTATTGCGGCGTAACGAGTCAAAATCGAGTCAGGCTGAGTCCGTTCAGCTTGAGTTCGATTGGGATGATGTTAGTTTGATCTCGCAGGACTGAACCGTTCTTTAGCGGGCGGTGTAGGCCCTGCTTACTTAGGGCGGCCCCTCGGGGTCGCCCTTACCGTATCACCCCCATAGGGTCTGATAGACTGGCCTCTCGCGCGGCTACATCGGTTAAAATATCGAAGCACTCGTGGTATCCGTAGGCGTTCTTCGAAGCGAGGGGCTGCTCTTTCCGTAATAACGAGTAGGCGACGAAGTCTGCCATTTGAACGAAGTATGAGCGCTCAGAGTCTTTGAACACGGGGTCCTCAAGTATGCGATCCAATTTGAGGTTGCGCAGTTCGGTTACTCCAGGAGCAACGTAGACGGGGACGGGATTGAACGCGCCCATGCGCCTCAGAAGCCGCGTAATCTCGGCCTCTTTGCCCTCGTCGAACATGAGAACTGCGTGGCTATCCCAAGTTTGCATGGTCTTGTTGATGCGAGTGAGAAGTCGCTCCATCGCCCAATCAAGATTGGACGAGCGACACACGTTGAACACCTTCACCCCCTCCATCCCGTTCAGCAATTCAAGGGCTTCACGAAAAATGAGGGACCGGCGGTATTTGCCAACGACTTGAGGACCCAGCCTCCCTCGCCCCGCGCAAAAGCTGGTGGCGTGAAACTCCTTGGTGATAAGAATGCCGTCGCTTTCTTTGAGTTTGCGTCGCCATGCTTTAATCTCGGCAAAGCAAGCGGCCCACCTATTCGCGGGTATCGCCACAGCCGAATATATCTGGCGCGGCTTCTCATAGGAGTCGTCAATATAAACGAGGTGCATATGACAGGATCAACGCAGTCAGACTCCAAGAGTCAATCCGACAAATTCAAAGAGGCCGCTCGCGAGCACGAAGCGGACGAGGACGAAGCGCGCTGGGAAGAGCGGCTTCGCAAGGTGGTGAGGGGTGGTCGCGATGAGTCCGACGAAGCTAAACAGCGTCCTTAGGCTGGCCGCCATCATCGAGAAGCGCGGCGCGAAGCTGTTCCACTACCTCTGCAATACTGGCGACATGAGCGCCGTGCCCTGTCCCAGAGAATTTAGTCGCAGCGATTTCAACCATGCTCTCCGCATAGCGGAAGGCATCTTCGACGACAGGGGCGTTGCGCCCGTCCAGCCCAACGATCCCGCGGCATAGGCCAATTAAGAGATACTGTTGGGCCATGTTCTCGGCGGCTAGCCGCCTAATTTCAGCATCGTAATCCACGCATCCGACTCCACGGTGATTGGTCGGAAACAATGCCGCATGGCCAGCGTGTTTGCAAACTATACAATCACCTTTTTTTTAGGGGAGTGGTGACATCGCCGATTTCGGCGCGGGAACATCGCTCGGAGCTGGTCGGGAATTTTTGGGCCTTCGCCGCCAAAATATGTGAACTGCCGACCCAGGAGCACATTGGTGGTGGTGCCTGTATCGGTCTGAATGTCGGTCGGGCTTTGGACACCATCTTCGTTGCTGTGGAAAGAATCGCGCTGGATGAACTGGCCTGTTACCGGGTCACGGAAGTAGATATTGTCGCCAAATCGAACCATGGTGCTTCCGCTCATATCCGGAATTTTCGCCGCATAAGCTGGGTCAGCGTCGTAATCCTCGAACTGGATAATGTTCTCGATCAACATCCAGTAGACAAGATTATTTGGGCGGCCCGCCCTGACACTACCTCGTCCTACGACCAAGTCTCCTTCTTCAGCATGCTTGCGAAGCTGAGGGGCGCAACACGCAAGAGAGCAAATTCCATGAAAGGGATTGGGCGCAAATCCGAGGTCATGCTCGACGCAGTATGTATGAACTTGCATCAGCAGCAGTGCCGATCAGTTTTTGGTGCTGGTAGCCTTCCGCCCCCAGGGCCGTCATTCCGACCATTCTTATTGCATATGACGTCGTGTAGCGCCTCTGAATCAAACTTGATGAGGGCTATTCGAATCTTCCGCAGAATGTCAGGCAGGGCTAGGTGTGGCCCCTCAAGAGGCCATACCACGATGATTTTCGCTCCCTTAGCAAGAGCGCTCATCATGGCTGTTTCCAGCCCCTCATCTTCAGCGATCTCTTGGTTGTTGACTACGATCAGGAAGTGCTCGTTTTCACCGAGTTCACAATCGATCGTTGCAAGAAGCTCTGCAAGCCCGCCCACTTCCCTGGCATTGTAGATGCCAATTTGTTCCATGAGAATTCCCCGTTTGTACCGCACGCAATATCTGGGAATTGGAAAAGATCTTTCAAGCAATTCTTTTCTTGAGATAGTCCAGAGCCTTGGCTTGTGTCTAGTCCCACCCACCATCCCTGAGCGATCGTAGGCGCGGTACGCCGGGCGCGGGCGCCTGATCCTCGCTCGGCGCGTCGCCATCGCCCTCCGCCGCCTCGTCCACCTCCTCGCCCTCCCACACGATCCCGAAATCGTACTCGCGCCCCGGCAGCGCGCGCTCGCCGCGATAGAGTTCGTGGTCGGGATCGCGCGTGGGGTCGTAGCGCTCGGCGCGGTCGGCGGCGATGGCCTCTTCGAGCGCCTCGCGCGCGGCGCGCACGCGGGGGCTTTCGAGGCCGGCCTCCTTGGCGCGGACCATGTCGATCTTGGCGTTGATCGAGGCCATGGTCTCGCATTCGCGCTTCATCTGCTCGGCGCCCCATTCGCGCTCCCACTGCTTGCGCCATTTCCTGCGCAGCCGCTCGAGCTCCATCTTGCCCACCGCGTCGGGGCCCTTCGCGCCGTGTTCGCCGAAGCGGTCGGCGGCGCGGTTGCGCAGGATGAACATCACCAGCCGCTCGTTGTAGCGACGGCGGGTGGCGACATGCTCGCCGTGGTAGTGGATCGTCTCCTCGGTGCCGTTGAGCGCGCGGTCCATCGCCGCGTCCTCGATCCGCTGGACGCCGAGGTCGAGCGCGGCCTCCCACGCCGCGCGGAAGCTGTCGGCGCCCGGCTGGCGGCGCAGGTGATAGGCGCCGACCGTGCTCATATTGACCGTGCGGCAGGCGGATTCGACGCTGCCGCTGTCGGCCAGCGCCTCGATGAAGCGGCGCTGGCGGGTGGCGGTCCAGCCGTCGTGGCGCGCGCATTTGCGCGGCACGGGGTCGAAGGGGGGCAGCTCGCCCCGGGGGACGGGCAGGCGGGTCTCGTGCGGGTCGGCCTTGCGGGTCATTTTTTGTGTTCCGCACCTGGTTGTCCCGGCTTCGCCGGTTCAGCTGCGCTTCCCGCAGGTGCGAATTCCTCGCTCATACGCCCTGCGGGCGGGTGGCCTTCGGCCATCTTCGCTGTCGCTTCGATTCCGCTGCGGGCGGCCGTGCAGGTGGCCTCTGGCCAGCTGCGGCTTTCGCCTTGCTTCCGCGCTTGCCTCGCTTCGCTCGGTTGATCCTCTTCCATCGGACAGCTTGGATCAGAAAATGACCGAGTAGGAAAGCACCGCTTCTAACCAATTCTTAACCCCGCAGGGATAGCGGGGGAATGGGGTTTTGCGTCGTGGATCGGGGCGAGGCCCCGCTGGTATCGAGATTGGGGACCGATGGCATTTTTCCGACGTCTGCTTGCGAGCCTTTCGCGCGACAACAGGGGCAACGTGCTGGCGATCGTCGGCGCGGCGCTGGTGCCGCTCACCATCATGATCGGCAGCGGGATCGACCTCAGCCGCGCCTATATGGCCAAGAGCAAGATGCAGAGCGCCTGCGACTCCGCCTCGCTGGCCGCGCGCCGCGTGCTCCTCAACGACACGCTGACCACCAGCGTCGAGACCACCGGCAAGGAATTCTTCGGCTTCAACTTCCCGCAGGGACTCTATGGCACCGCGGCCTTCACCCCGACGGTGACCAAGCCTTCGGCGGGCGTGATCCGCGTGGCCGCCAACACGACCATCCCGACGGTGGTGATGAAGCTGTTCGGCTTTGGTTCGCTGCCCGTGGCGGTGACCTGCGACGCCTCGCTCAATTTCGTCAACACCGACATCGTGCTGGTGCTCGACGTCACCGGCTCGATGGCCAACGATCTCAACGGCACGCCCAAGATCGAGGCGCTGCAGGATGCGGTGCTGGCGCTCTACGACGAGCTCGCCCCCGTCCAGACGCAGCTGGAATCGCAGGGGCTGCGGCTGCGTTACGGCATCGTGCCCTATTCGAGCACGGTCAATGTCGGGCGGCTGCTCTATGCGAAGGATCCGAGCTACATCCGCTCGAGCGTGACCATCCCCTCGCGCGTCGCCAATTTCAACGCGGATGTCTATACGCCGCAGACGCCGACCTCGAGCGGGTCGTGGGAATATGCCAGCGGCAGCTACACGAGCTCCGCCTGCCAGAGCTGGGTCGAATCATCGAGCACGACCGGCGGCGGGCCGGCGCCGACGGCGACCACGGTGACGCGCTACCAGGGCACCTCGTCGAGCAGCGGCTACAGCCAGTCGAACGATTGGGGCTATTCGGGCGCATCGGACACCTCGGGCACCTATCGCAGCTGCCGCCGGTGGAAGGTGGTCGAGACCACGACCTATGCCACGGGCAGCCAGAAGGCCTTCAGCAGCTGGACCTACCAGCAGACCACCTACGACCTGTCGAACTACATCACGCCCACGGGCACGATGACCTATGCGACCAGCGGCGCCGGCACCGTTCCTGCACCCGGCGGAACCTACAACCTCCGGCAGCTCGCCGCGAGCGGGACCGGGACGAGCACCTCCACCGCGACCTGGAACGGCTGCATCGAGGAGCGTGACACCACCACCTCGATCGACGGCGGGACCAGCCTGACGATCCCCTCGGGTGCCAAGGATCTCGACATCAATTTGATCCCGAGCAGCGATGCGACGCGCTGGCGGCCGATGGTGCCCGATCTCATCTACACCCGCTCCGGCGGCACGACCTCGCAGACCAGCACCAACTCGACCACCACCAGCGGCTGGATCCTGAACTACGGCTACAGCCAGGGTTACTGGGCCTGCCCGACCGAAGCGCGTCGACTGGCGGTGTGGGATCGCACCTCGCTCGACACCTATCTCACCGGACTCCAGACCGTGGGCGGCACCTATCACGACATCGGCATGATCTGGGGCGCCCGGATGGTCTCGACCGGCGGGGCCTTCGGCGATGCCTGCACCTATTACAACTCGATGCCCTGCAACCGCCACGTGATCTTCATGACCGACGGCCAGCAGACCGCCTACTGCAACGTCTACACCGCCTATGGCGTCGAGCAGAACGACATGCGCGTGACGGGCTCGGGCAGCTGTACCGACCAGCTGATCCGGCACGAGCAGCGTTTCCGCATGGCCTGCAACGCGGCCAAGAACCTCGGCGCCTCGGTCTGGGTGATCGGCTTCGACACCGCGCTCAACAGCAATCTCAGCGGCTGCGCGAGCAGCTCGGAGCAGGCCGATACGGCCAGCAACCGTACCGCGCTGATCGCCAAGTTCCAGCAGATCGGCAACAAGATCGGCGCGCTGAGGCTGACGCAATGACCCGGTTCGCGCGAAATCTGCGGCGCGACGAGCGCGGGGCGGCGATCGTCGAATTCGCACTCGTGCTGGTGCCGATGCTGCTGTTCATCCTCGGCGGCTTCGACCTCGGCTACCAGGCCTATCTGCGCTCGGTGGTACAGGGCGCGCTCAACGACGTGTCGCGCACGGGCTCGCTCGAAGGGCCGCAGCTCAACTGCACCGGGGCCACGGTGGAGCTCCAGATCGAATGCGCCATCAAGGCGCGGTCCGACCTCGTCGCGCGCAACGCGACCTACACGATCACGACCAAGAACTTCTATGACTTCTCCACCGTCGGACGCAGCGAGAAGCTGGTGACCGACTACAATTCGAACGGCCAGTACGACACGGGCGACTGCTTCGTCGACCTGAACGGAAACGGCTCCTTCGACACCAGTGCGGGACGCACCGGCGTGGGCGGCGCGGACGATGTCGTGTTCTACACGGTCAAGCTGATCATGCCGCGGCTGTTCCCGATCCACAAATTCATCACCGCGACGCCCAATTACGAAATCAACGCCACCGCTGCGGTGCGCAACCAGCCCTATACCACGCAGCAGACGCCCTCGACGGTATGCGTATGATCCCGAGCCCAGCCACGGATGTCCGGGGCCTGCTGAGCCGGTTGCGCCGCTCGCAGCGCGGCATCGCGCTGACCGAATTCGCCTTCGCGCTGCCGATCTTCGTCACCCTGCTGTTCGGGGGGCTCGAGGTCATCAATCTGGTGATGGCGCATATGCGCGTCAGCCAGATCGCCATTTCGGTGGCCGACAATGCCGGGCGCGTGCGGCAGAGCATCGACGAATCCGACATCTACGAGATTTTCGCGGGCGCCGACCTCGTCGCAGGCTCCACCGATTTCGCGCAGAATGGCAAGATCGTCCTGTCATCGCTCCAGCCCAACACCATGCCGCCGCAAAGCGGCAAGAGCGGTCAGATGATCGGCTGGCAGCGGTGCCACGGTTCGCTCGCGGTCGAGCCTGCGTACGGGAAAGAGACCAAGGGCAACAGCGACTATTCGCTGATCGACGGGATGGGCCCGACTGGCAACAAGATCAGGGCCGCCGACGGGACCGCGGTGATGTTCGTCGAGGTGTCCTATCGCTACACGCCGCAGATCCTGCCGAGCATCGTCACCGGCGGCCTGGATCTGCGCTACGAGAGCGCGTTCAACGTGCGCGAGCGGAGCAACCAGTCGATTTCCAACGCGCAGAACCTCACCGTCAATTCCTGCTAGGCGAAGGGGCGCTTCGGGCGCCGGAGGTATCGAAGCATGAACATGAAAACCGCGCTGGCCATCGTTGCCACCGTCCTGCTGCTCGTGGCGCTCACGATGGGCGAGGGCGGCACGGTGTCGCAGCTGGCGCAGCGTCCCGTGCGGGCCGATGCCGCGCCGGCGGCGCAGGGCGAAGCTGCGCCGGCCCCTGCTCCGCGGAGCACGAACACGCAGGCAAGCGCCGACTGGTTCGCCCCCGCACCGGCGGCACCGCGGCCCGCGATTCCGGTCTACGAGTACAAGGAAGTGCGCATCCCCGTGCCGCAGGCGGTGGTCGATCCCAAGGTCGCGGCCGCCAGCGAGATCCAGTAGCGCGACGCGTCGGGAGACCGATGCAAAATCCAGGGGGTGGCCGCCGGGAGGTGGGATCGCCCGTGCGATGCGGCTTGAACTTCGGCCAGCGCGTCATAGGATCGCAGCCGGGGAGGGCCCGCCATGTTCCACCGCTTGCGCAGATTGCGCGATGCACCCGCGATCGTCGCCGGGCTGGTCGCGCTCGCGCTGGTGGTCCTGCTACAGCTTGCCCAGCCAGGATCGCTCGGGCGCGTCGGGCTGGCGGTGTTCGACGCCTATCAGCGCGCCGCGCCGCGCCAGGTCGATGAAGACGCCCGCGTGGCGGTAGTCGATATCGACGAAGCCTCGATCGAGCGTCTCGGCCAATGGCCCTGGCCGCGCACCGAACTGGCCGCACTGACCGACCGACTGGCCGCGGCGGGTGCGGCGGCGGTGGTGTTCGATATCGTGCTCTCCGAACCCGACCGCACCTCGCCTGCCGAAGTGGCCGCGCTCCAGCGGCGACTGGGGACCGAGGCGGCGCTCACCGAAGCCTTCGCGCAGCTCCCGAGCCACGACGCCTTGCTGGCGCGCAGCTTCGCTCGCGCGCCCGTGGTCGCGGCCTATTTCCTCGATCGCGGGGGCCATGGTGTGGCCATCGAACCCAAGGCCTCCTTCACCCTCCACGGGACGCTGCCCTCGCGCGAGGTGCGACATTACGACGGCGCGATCCAGCCGCTGCCCGCGCTCGAGGCGGCGGCACGGGGCAGCGGCTTCGTCAGCCTCGAAAGCGATGCCGACGGGATCGTGCGCCGCGCGCCGCTGGTGGCGATCCATCGCGGCGTGCTCGTGCCTTCGCTCAGCCTGGAGGCCTTGCGCGTGGCCGAGGGCGCGGGATCGCCCGATCTGCTCGCCAGCGACGGCAGCGGCGAGACGCTGGGCGCAGGTGGAGCGGCGGTCGCGGTGCGGCTGGCAGGGCGCGCGATCCCGGTCAACGGGGCGGGCGAGATGTGGGTCCATTTCCCTTCCGCCGAGCGCATGGTCCTGCCCGCCTGGCAGGTAATCGACGGGGCGCTCGACGATGCCGCGCTGGCGCGCGCGGTGCGCGGCAAGATCGTCTTCATCGGCGGCAGCGCGGCGGGGCTGCAGGATCTCGTCTCGACCCCGCTGGCGGAACGCGTCGGCGGCGTCACCGTCCATGCCGCAGCGACCGAGCAGATGCTGGCGGGCGATTTCCTCGAACGGCCCGACTGGGCATTCGGGCTCGAACTGGTGCTGGTGCTGCTGCTCGGCGGCGGGCTCGTGCTGTTGCTGCCCCGGCTCGGCGCCGCGTTCGGGGCACTCGCGGTGCTTGGAGGCATCGCGCTGGTCGGCGGGGGCAGCTGGCTGGCCTTCACTCGCGCGAACTACCTGCTCGATCCGACCTGGCCGGTGCTCGCGCTGCTCGCGGTCTATGCGGTGCAGACGGTCGCCGTCTTCTACCGCGAGGAGCGTCGGCGCGCCTATATCCACTCGGCCTTCGACCGCTATCTCTCGCCCGAAATGGTGCGCCGCATCGCCGAGGATCCCGACCAGCTCGAACTGGGCGGCGAGGAGCGCGAGATGAGCGTGCTGATGTGCGACATTCGCGGCTTCAGCCGCATGTCGGAGCGTTACAGCCCGCGCGAGGTGATCGATTTCCTGATCGAGTTCCTGACCCCGATGAGCGACATATTGCTCGCCCGCCAGGCGACGCTCGACAAATATATCGGCGACGCGATCCTCGCCTTCTGGAACGCGCCACTCGACGATCCCGACCACCCGCGCAATGCCGCGCGCGCCGCACTGGAGATGGTCGCTGCGACCGCCGAGCTCAACCGGACCATGCCCGGGCGCAAGGGCGTCGTCTGGCCGGGTGAGGTGAGCATCGGCATCGGGATCAATGCGGGGCTGTGCTGCGTCGGCAATATGGGCTCGCGCCAGCGGCTGTCCTATTCGCTGATCGGCGATACGGTGAACATGGCCTCGCGGCTCGAGGGGCTGACCAAGCAGTATCATGTGCCGATCGTGGTCGGCAGCGCGCTGGCGGCCGAGCTGCCCGGTTTCGCGCTGGTGGAGCTCGACCGGGTGCGCGTGGTGGGCCGCGATGCGCCCGAGACGATTTTCGCGCTGCTCGGCGACGAGGGTCTGGCGGACGAGAGCGGTTTCGTGCGGCTCGCCGAGACGCATTCCGCGCTGCTGAAGGCTTATCGTGCGCAGGAGTGGGATCGGGCGGAGGCGCTGCTCGACGACGGGGAGGGGGCCTATGCGGCACTCGGCGTAGCCGGGCTGGCCGCGCTCATGCGCGAGCGGATCGCCAGCCTGCGCGGCGACCCGCCGGGAGAGGGCTGGGACGGAGTCTACCAGGCGGTGAGCAAGTAGCCCGAGCGGCTCAGGGCTGGTCCTGGCGATCGTTCGGCTTGCGGGTCTGCGGTTCGGCCTGGCTGTCGGTCCTGTCGCGTCCGCCGCTCAGCAAGGAGCCCACCGCGATCGCGCCGGCGAGCGGCAGCAGCGCGCGCAGCAACCCGCCGCCACCGCCTCCCTGCGCGGCGCGGGCGACTTCGGGCTGAAGCTGGTCCTGCAGCTCGGCGAGGCCCGGATTGGAGAGGAAGAACGGCCCGATCGGGGGCGCGCCGTTACGCGGGATGTAGGCCGCGAGGCCGGGCTGGTCGAGCACCACGGTCTTTCCCGCGGCGCTGACCTCGGCCCGCCCCGGCATGAGCCCGCCGGCAGTGGCTGCGCCGGGGCCGCGCAGGACGACGAGGGTCGCCTCGTCCTCGTCGCTGTCGACATTGCCGACGAAGTCCTCGTCTTCGGCGATCGCCTCCGCCTCCTCGCCGACCAGCAGGTCGAGCGCGGTGCCGCGAATGCCGATGCGGCCCGAGGGGGTCTGGATCTCGCCGCTGTTCTCGCCTTCCTCGCGGCCCGAGAAGAAGCGCAGTGCGCCCTTGACCATGGTCGCGAAGAAGCTGCGCCCGGCCTCGGGATCGTAGACGAAGCGGTCGATCCGCACGCGCGAGGAGGCGCCGATACCGAAGCTCGAGCGGTCGAGCAGGAGGATCTGCAATTGCGATTTTCGGGCCGTGTCGATCAGATCGCCCCAGGCCAGACGCTGCTTGCGCGCGATTTTCTTCGGCTTGCGGATCTGGGCATTGCTCATCCGCACATCGCCGACGACGGTGGCGGCATTGCCCACCTCGACCCGCTGCTGCGCGGCGAGCGGGCTGGCGAGCAGGCTGGTGGCGAGCAGCGCGGCGACGAGGGGGGAGGGCTGGCGCATCATGGCACCTCTCCACCGGCTTCGCAGGCGGCGCGGGCATCGGCGAGCGTCTGGCTGCCGAATTCCCGCTCCTTGAGCTTGCCGATCTCGACCTGCCCGCCGCGCTGGTCGTCGACGCGACACAAATAGAGCGCGTGAAGCAGGCGGCCCTCGGGCGATTTGGGATGGACCGCGAGCATGCGCTCGAGCGTCGCCAGCGCCTCGAGATAGGCGCCGTCCGCGGCCAGGTCCTGCGCCGCCGCGATCGCGCCGCCTTCGTCCTGCGCGGCATCGGACAGGGCGTCGAGCTCGGCCAGCGTTTCGGCATGCAGCGCGCCTGTTGGCAGCAAGAACGCTGCCATCACCGCTGCTCGTGCCCAAAGCTTCAGTGCCATAACGCAATCCTCCCCGGAAACGCGCGATGCGACCGGGGAGGATCATAGGGCAGTTGCGTCGAATTCTCCAGCCGCACAGGCGGCGGAGGGGTCAGGGGCGTGTCTGGCCGTCGCCGTGGACGAGGTATTTGAAGCTGCACAGCTGCTCGAGCCCCACGGGCCCGCGTGCATGCATCTTGCCGGTCGCGATACCGATTTCGGCGCCCATTCCGAATTCGCCGCCGTCGGCGAACTGGGTGGAGGCGTTGTGCATGACGATGGCGCTGTCGATCGAAGTCATGAACTTGCGGGCTGCGTCGTCGTCCTCGGTGATGATTGCGTCAGTGTGGTGGCTCGAATGTTCTTCGACCCAGGCGATGCCTTCATCGAGCCCGTCGACCACCTTCACGCTGGCGATGGGATCGAGATATTCGGTGCTCCAGTCGTCCTCGCTGGCAGGCTTGAGCCGGTCGTCGATGGCGACCGCTTCGGCATCGCCGCGCAATTCGCAGTCGCTGCCCATCGTGTCGGCGAACCGCGGGATGAAGGCCCCGGCCACCGCGCGGTCGACCACCACGCTCTCGGTCGCCCCGCAGACGCCGGTGCGGCGCAGCTTGGCGTTGCGGATCACCCGGACCGCCTTGTCGATGTCGGCGGCCTCGTGGACATAGCTGTGGCAGTTGCCGTCGAGATGGAGGAGGGTGGGGACGCTCGCCTGGTCGCGCACCAGCTCGACGAGGCCGCGCCCGCCGCGCGGGATCACGAGATCGACGAATTCATCGGCCTTGAGCAATGCGGCGACGGCGTTGCGGTCGGTGGTGCCGACGGTCTGGACGGCGTCCTCGGGCAGGCCTGCGGCCTTGAGCCCGGCGCGCATGCATTCGACGATCACGCGGGTCGAATGGCGGCTTTCGCTGCCGCCGCGCAGGATCACCGCATTGCCCGACTTGAGGCACAATGCGCTGGCGTCGGCGCCGACATTGGGGCGCGATTCGTAGATCATCCCGATCACGCCGATGGGCACGGCGACGCGTTCGATGCTGAGACCGTTGGGGCGCTCAAAACGGGCGAGCTGGCGACCGACCGGGTCGGGCAGCTCGGCGATTTCCTCGAGCGCGCCGGCCATCGCCTCGACGCGGTCCTCGGTCAGGCGCAGGCGGTCGATGAAGCTTTCGGGCTTCTTGCCCGCGACGCTCTCGACGTCGCTTGCATTGGCTTCGAGCAGTTCGCCCGTGCGGCTGCGCAGCGCCTTGGCGGCTTCGCGCAGCGCGGTGTTCTTCGCCTCGGTGCTGGCCGACAGCAGCCCGCGCGCTGCCTTGCGGGCGCGCTGGCCGAGGTCGTGGATATGGATCTGCGGGTCGAGTGTCTGGTCGTTCATGTGCTCTCTCGTCTTGGTTCGTCGGGGGCGGGAGGCGCGGTGGTCAGCGCAGCTCGACCGCCCGTTCATATGCTGCCTGCAGCGTATCATGCAGGCGGGTGGTTAGGCCACCGTCGCCGTTGAGCGCGGCGAGGCCGGCGGCGGTGGTGCCGCCCTTGCTGGTGACCGAATTGCGAAGCTCCTCGAGGCTCGGCGCGCCGGGCTCGCCGGCCATGGCCACCGCGCCGCCGATGGTCCCGAGCACCATCTTGCGTGCCTCGTCCTCGTCGAAGCCCTGCGCCATCGCGGCTTCGGCATAGGCGCGGGCGATCTCGAAGACGTAGCCCGGACCCGAGCCGGCGACCGCAGTCACGCGGTCGAGCTTTTCCTCGCTGTCGACGGTGATCGTCGTTCCTGCGCGGCGCATGAAGTCTTCGGCATGCTCGGTGTGGGCAGCGGTCGCGAGCGGGCCGGGGCAGATGCCGCTGACGCCGCGACCGATGGCGGCGGGCAAATTGGGCATGGTGCGGATGACGGGGGCATTGCCCATCACCTTGGACAGGCGGCTCGCCGAATAGCCCGCGGCGATCGAGAGGACGTAGCCTTCGGGCGCGAGGTGGGCGGCATAGTCGGGCAGGACATCGTCTATCAGCTGCGGTTTGACCGCGGCCACGATGAGGTCGAAATTCCGGTCGGCGATGGCGGCGCGGTCGGTCACCAAGGTCACGCCATCGGGCACATCGCTTCCCGCGGGATCGACCACGGTGATCGCCTCGGGACCCTCGACCCACTGCGAAAGCAAAGCGGAACCCATTTTTCCGCATCCCACAATACAGACAGTTTTGATGATGACTAAAATCCGTTTCCGAGCCGTATGACTCTTTTTAATTCTTCGACTTACTTGCCAATAGAATATCCGCCCTCTGCAATATGCATTATGACTATGGCAGTAGTCATGTTCTTCGCGCTGGTCCGATATTCATAAAAGGTGGTTGTGCGCTGCACAATCACTATCTATATTGCGACTCAGAAATTTCAAGCCTCCGCAACTTTGGGATAGTATGACCAAGAAGCGAAACGTCGTCGTCAAAATCGGTTCGGCCCTCCTTGCGAACCTCGAACTGCTCACGCCGCGCTACGGCTTCCTCCAGCGCCTGCTCGAGGATATCGCCCAGCTGCGGTCGGAAGGCACGAATGTCATTCTGTGCTCCTCCGGCTCGGTGGCCCTGGGCCTGCGCATCATTGGTGAAACGCCCGAGAGCGCCGGGGTTTCCGACAAGCAGGCGGCCGCCGCCTGCGGCATGCCGCTGCTGCTCAACGCCTACAAGCAGGTCGGCCACGAATTCGGCTTCGAGATCGCGCAGGTCCTGCTGACTCTGGGCGATTTCGAGGACCACCGCCGTTTCCTCAACACGCGCAACACGGTGCACCGCCTGCTCGAGGCGGGAGTGATGCCGATCGTCAACGAGAACGACACGATCACCACCGAGGAAATCCGCGTCGGCGACAACGACCGGCTCGCGGCCAAGGTGGCGCAGATGGTCGGGGCCGACGATTTCGTCATCCTGACCGGTGTGGACGGTCTGTACGACCGCAATCCCGACGAACCCGGCGCGCAGTTCATTCCCGAGGTGGAAGACGTCGCGCCCTATATGGAAGCGACCCGCGGCAAGAGCACGCTGGGAACCGGGGGGATGGAGACCAAGCTGCTCGCCGCGAACATGGCGCAGGAAGCCGGCGTGACCACCTGGATCGCGCAGGGCGATGCCGACAGACCCGTGTCGAGCGTGCTTTCGGGTGCGCGTCGCGCGACCAAGATCCTGCCGCATCCCAACCCGCTGTCAGGCTGGGACAGCTGGATCGCCAACCGCCTGCAGATGGCGGGCAGTATCGTGATCTCCGATTCGATCGCTGCGGGACTGGGCCGAGACCGGCCGATCCGGCGCGAGGATATCGTGTCGATGACGGGGGATTTCACCCGCGGCGACGTGCTGCACATATACGACAGCAAGGGCATCGAGCGCGCCCGCGGCCTGAGCGATTTCACGTCGGAGGAATTGCGCGTGCTGACGAACAACCCCGATACCGGGGCCGAAAGGCTGCTCGGTTACCGCACCAAGGGCGAGGTCATCCGCAGCGCGAATCTGGTCATGTTGGAGACGCGCCACCTTCTGTGGGACGCGCCGGAGGAAATTGCCGGGCCGAACTAACGGCCCGGCACTTCCGCGCGGAGATCAGACGTTACCCGAGCTCATGGTGGTCGAGACCTTGTTGAAGGTCGTCGACAGCTGGCCACCGAGCGACTGCAGCGCGGTGATGGCTGCCACAGCGATGAGCGCTGCGATCAGGCCGTATTCGATGGCGGTAGCACCGCGTTCGTCGTTCCAGAATTTCTTCAGATGTTTCATGTCGATCCCCAAGGGTTATGTCTGCCTTACTCGAGCAGGAACATCGCACCGCCACGGTTAAGGCGGAACGCAAGGGTACGGTTAATTTCGATTTAATGGCCGGTTAGTCCGGTGAGGCGGGGGACAGGCGGGCGAACTTCACTTGGCGTTCATGGGGACGCTGGTTATAGGCTGCTTCCCATGACGACCCAGACCCGTTCCAGCACCAAGCTGTTCTTCGGCGCCGCGCTTGCCGGTGCGAGCCTCCTCACCGCCGCATGCGCCGGTCGCGACAACGGGCCCAAGGACACGGCCTATGTCGCGCGCGACGTGGAAACGCTCTATTGGGAGGCCAAGCGCAGGCTCGACAACGGCCAGGCGCAGATGGCCGCGGCCCTGTTCGACGAGGTCGAGCGCCAGCATCCCTATTCGCCCTGGGCCCGCCGCGCGCAGCTGATGAGTTCGTTCAGCTATTACGTCGCCAAGGATTACAACAAGGCGATCCAGTCCGCCCAGCGCTTCCTGCAGATCCACCCGGGCAACAAGGACGCGCCTTACGCCTTCTACCTGATCGCGCTGAGCTATTACGAGCAGATCAGCGATGTCCAGCGCGACCAGAAGATCACCGACCAGGCGCTCACCGCGCTGCAGGAGATTAACCGCCGCTATCCCAATACCGACTACGCGGCCGACGCGCGGCTCAAGATCGACCTCGTCCGCGACCACCTCGCGGGCAAGGAAATGGAAATCGGCCGCCATTACGAGCGCTCGGGCAAGTGGATCGCGGCGCAGATCCGCTTCCAGAACGTGGTCGACAATTACCAGACCACCAGCCACGCGGCCGAAGCGCTCTATCGCCTGACCGAAACGAGCCTAGCGCTCGGCATTCCGGACGAAGCGGTGAAGTATGCGTCCGTGCTCGGGGCCAATTACCCGGGCAGCGAATGGTACGACAAGGCCTATGAGCTGGTGCAGGACCACGCAGCGGGCGTCCATCCCAGCTAATTTCCTCTGGAAAACAATTTCATGGGTGACAAACCTTAGGGCGAGTCGAGATTGGTGCACGCGAGTGACGCGTGAGTGAACTCATCCCCTTGCGGGACAGCCTCATGAAATATCGCGCGGGGGGATGATTCATTGGCGGCGTGAGGGCAGTCTGGGGAGATGCGCTGGCCGTGTCTTTTCCTTTTCCTTTGCCTTTGCCTGGCCTTCTCGATGCCGGGCATGGCGATTGCCGGCGAAGCGGGAGCCGCCTCCAAGTCGAGCGGTGAAGAGGCGGTGGCGCCGGGCGATGGGCGGCCCATCGTCGTCACTGGCCGGGACCCGCGTGGTACCGTGCCGACCGACGTGCCGCCGCTGGTCGAGATCGACGAAGACCAGATTGCGGCGCTTGCGGCCTCGACGATCGGCGAATTGCTGCGACTTCTTTCCGGCGAGGCGGGGAACGCCCCGCTGGTGCTGGTCAATGGCAAGCGTATCGCCAGCCTGTCGAGCATCGATGCCTTCGCGCCCGAGGCGGTGCGGAGGATCGAGATCCTGCCCGAGGAACTGGCCCTGCGTTATGGCTTTCCGGGCGATCGCAAGGTGCTCAACCTGATCCTGCGCGAGCGGTTCGGGGCAGTGACCACCGAGGGCCAGCTCGGCGCGGCAACCGAGGGGGGAAGGGGCATCTATCGCGGCGATCTCGGCTATGCACGCGTGGTATCGTCTCGGCGCTGGAGCCTGTCGGGTTTCCTCGAACGGCGAGACAGTCTCGACGAGGCGCAGCGGTCGATCCCGCGCGGAGAGGGGCGCTTCCGGACCTTGCTGTCGCAGAGCGATCGCGCCCGGATCGGCGCAAGCTGGGCCATGGAATCCGATGCCGGGGTGTCGTTCGACCTGGCGAGCACGCTGGATGTGCGGACCACCGAAGGCCGGACAGGCAGCGTTGGACCGCCGGAGGATATGCGGGCGCTCAAGCAATCTTCGCGCAGCCGATCGCTGGGCTTGGCTGCGAGCGCGAGCGGGATGCTGGAAGAATGGACCTGGTTCGGCCGGGCCGCACTCGATCATTTTGCCGACCGCAACCGCTTCGATCGCGCCGAGGGCGTTTCGGTCGCGCGAGAAACCGCCCGCGACACGACCACCTTGGCCGAGGCCGAACTCGTCCTGAGCGGCGATCTCGCATCGTTGCCAGCCGGTGCGATCTATGCCGACATCGCGATGACGGCAGGACATGAGCGGACCGAGGGGAGGAGCAGCATCGCCGGTGCTGCTCCTCGCACGGCTGCGCGGAGCACTTTCGGCGCCGAATTCGGGCTTAGCCTGCCGTTGCTAGGGGGCGAACTCGATCCCGGTGTAGGAAGCCTTGTCGGCGAGTTGCGCTATGGTCTCTCCGATCCGTCCGATTTCGCCGCGCTCGAAAGCCATTCGGCGGGGTTCACCTGGCGACCCGCCCGCCCGGTTCGGTTGCGGGCGCTATGGTCGCGTGACGAAAGTGCACCCGGGGTGAGCGATCTTGCCGCACCACTGGAGGTCATTCCCAATGTGCGCGTCTACGATTTCGTCACCGGACAGACCGTGGATGTGGAGCGGATCGAAGGCGGCAACCCGCTGCTCGCACCTTCGCTCGAGCGGCGGTTCGCAGCTACGCTCTCGATCACGCCGCTCTTCGTGCGGGACCTGCGTTTCGAAGCCAGTTACCGGCGCTCGCGCGGGAGCAATGCGGTGGGGAGAGTCGCAATTCCGAGCGAGGAGTTCGCGGCGGCCTATCCCGGGCGCTTCCTGCGCGATCCTGCGGGGCGGCTGCTGCGGATCGACACCCGTCCGGTCAACTTCTACCGCCGCGATCGCGACAGCCTGGCATGGTCGCTCAACTTCTCGCGCACCTTCCTGCCACCGTCGATGGGCGACGACACGATTGATGCGGTGTCACGCCGGTTCGACCGGCTGCGCGGAGGCGGGGCCCTGCTGCTGGGCATCTCGCACACGATAGCGCTGCGGGACGAACTACAATCCTTCGCGCACTTGCCGGTGATCGACTACCTCGATGGCAGTGCGGGGGCCAATCCACGCCACCGGGTGAGCGCCGACGCGAGCTATCGCCGCAATGGGCTCGGCGGGGCGCTCGATCTGCAGTGGGAGAGCAGGAGCACGGTGCGCGATGCGCTGCAGGCCGATGGCACGCGCGGCAGCTTGCGTTACCCCGCGCTGGCGAGGATCGGGTTCAAGGCGTTCGTCGACCTTGGCGAACGGTTCCCGCCCGAACCGCGCTATCGCTGGAGCGAGGGTCTGCGGGTCAGCATCGAGATCGACAACCTCTTCAACGCGCGACGCACCGTACGCGACGCGAGCGGGGCGACCCCGCGCGCCTTGCTGCCGGCCTATCTCGATCCCGAAGGCCGCGCGGTCCGGCTGCGCATTCGCAAGCTGTTCTAGGTGCAAGAAAAAGGCCCGCGCGGATCGCTCCGCACGAGCCCAGTTCTACGACGCCGGATCAGCGCAGGTAGACGCGATAGGGTCCGTCGTCTTCCGACCGGCATTCGAACCGATCGAGCATGTCGCGCTGGAAATCCGAAGCCTTCTGGTCCTGGCGGGAGGCCACGCGCTCTTCGGGATTCTGCCGCTGGCGATTGATTTCGGCGCTGAGAGCCGACTGGCACTGGCCGCGATTCTTGAAACCGTCGGGGTTGGCCTGGTTCACCTGGCCGCCGGGCCCATTCCCCAGCGGGTGGTTCGCCATGGCAGTGCTCGGCAGCACCAGCGCAGCCACGGCTGCGGCAACGATCAGCTTTTTCATGATATCTCTCTCCATTTGAACATCCGGCTCCGTTCAGGCGGAGCCGCTTGGGTCGATGCGACCGGAGGCCGATTGTGCCCGGCCCCTCAGATGTTCATGAACGCCCGATATGCAGCCCTTCGTGCCGAGGGCTTGCAACCATGAAGCGTTAACCATCTACCAGTCTGAATTCATTGTGTCGACCTGGGGGTGCGACCTGTCGCAGAATGGCACGCTCTGATGCGCCGGGGGCCGGCTCAGGCGTTCGAGACGCGCGCCGTCCGGATTTCCTCAGGGGAGTGCGATTCGGGCGGTTCGCACGAGGCAACACGGTTGCGTCCTTCGTTCTTCGCGCAATAGAGCGCCCGGTCGGCCTGCGCATAGAGCGGGTTCCAGTCTTCCGGGCTCGAGACCACCGCATCGGCCACGCCGATGCTCGCGGTGATCGTTTCGCCATGCGGCATCTCGGCGCAGCCGATCTCGCGCAGCAATTGCAGCGCGATGGCGGGGTCGAGCGCTTCGGCGCTGCCGAGCAGGCCGAATTCCTCGCCGCCGAGTCTCGCAGCACAGATTTCACCGCGCGCGTGGCTGGCCAGCAGCGTGGCGAGCGTTTGCAGGACCCGGTCGCCCATGTCGTGGCCGAAGCGGTCGTTGATGCCCTTGAAGCGGTCGACATCGACCACCATCAGCCGCACCGCCATGTCCCGGCGCGCGAAGCTTTCGAAGCGTTCGATCAGCGCGCGGCGGTTGGCGAGGCCGGTGAGCGGATCGCGCCGCGCCAGTTCGGCCGATCGGTACCGTTCCTCGACGAGGTTCAGCAGCAACCGCTGGTGGCGCACCATCATGGTCAGCTGGAACCCGACCCCGATCGCCATGGCGACGGCAAGGACCACATCCATCACCATGCCGGTGCTCGCCAGGACCGCGATCGGCGGGCCCATGGTGACGACGACGACCGTCATGCCGACGCTGCGTTCGGCCATCAGGCAGTAACCGAGCACGAGCCCCCCGATCGACATGATCGCGGGGTAGTAGATGCGGGTCTGGAGCGGTGCGCTGGCCCAGCTGGCAATGCACCAGATGCTGCCGATGGCGGCGGTCACCAGGCACAGCTTCCACACAGTATCGATGACCCGCAGCGCCTCTTCGCAATTCGGTACCTTGGCGCGCGGGCGCGACAGGGCGAACAGCCCGGTGGACGACAGCACGAAGATGGCCAGCGGGAGACCGTAGGCGACGATCGGGCCGGCGCCGGGGCTGGCACCATAGACCACCATCGGCAGGCTGAGGATGAAGCCGAGGAACAGCAGCTGCGCCTGGCCGCGCATGTGATCCGCAGTGAGCAGCGTGAAGTCGGCGCGCAGGTGCGCGGGAACGTCCGGCCCGGACAGGCCTGCGAGGATGCGTCGCCATAACACCCCGCAGCCCTAGGATATCAATTGCTAAGGCGCGGTTACGACGCCCGGCGAAACTTGCGGGGCGCGCTTGTCGATAGGATTTGCTGGCCTGCTGACTTGGGGTTCCGCTTTGGCTAGGAAGCAAGGGCATGCTGACCCGGTTATCCATCCGCAACATCGTGCTGATCGAGTCGCTCGACCTCGCCTTTGGGCGCGGGCTCGGCGTGCTCACCGGCGAAACCGGGGCGGGCAAGTCGATTCTGCTCGATGCGCTCGGCCTCGTGCTGGGCAACCGTGCCGACAGCGCGCTGGTGCGTGGGGGCGAGGACAAGGCGAGCGTGACCGCGACCTTCGAATTCGCCGCGCTGCCCGCCGGGCTCGCCGCGGTGCTCGACGATGCCGATCTCGAGATCGAGGAGGGCGAGCCGCTGATCTTGCGCCGCCAGCTGAAGGCCGACGGCAAGAGCAAGGCCTTCGTCAACGACCAGCCGGTGAGCGTCGGCCTGCTGCGCGAGATGGCGGGCTTCCTCGTCGAACTGCATGGCCAGCACGACGATCGCGGGCTGGTCAATCCACGCGGCCACCGCGCCCTGCTCGATCGCTTCGCGGGCGGCGAGACCGAGCGTGTCGCGGCATGCTGGACGAAATGGCGCCGCGCCGAGGAGGCGCTGGCCGAGGCGCGCGAGGCGGTCGAGAACGCCAAGGCCGACCAGGACCTGCTGCTCGCGCATCTCGCCGAACTGACCGCGCTTGAGCCGCAGGCGGGGGAAGAAGCCCGGCTCGCCGAGACGCGTGCGAGCATGCAGAAGGGCGAGAAGCTGTCGGGCGACCTCGAGGAGCTGCGGCATGTCTGGGAGGGCTCGGATTCGCCGCTCGCGGCACTGCGCGTGGCGGCGCGGCGGCTCGACCGGATCGCGCCCGAACATCCCCTGCTCGCCGACGCGCTCGCCGCGCTCGACCGCGCGGTGATCGAGGCGGGCGAGGCGGAGGACAAGCTCCAGGCCGCGGCCGAGTCGTTGGAGCACGATCCGGCCGCGCTCGATGCCGCCGAGACGCGGCTGTTCGAATTGCGCGCGCTTGCCCGCAAGCACCGCTGCGAGGTCGACGAGCTGCCGCGAATCATGCGCGAGATGCGCGCCGCGCTCGAATCGATCGAGGGCGGCGAGGCGCAGCTCGATGCGCTCGAGGCCGCGGCGAAGGATGCCGGCCAGCGCTATCGTGCGGAGGCCGAGGCGCTCCATGCGACGCGCGTCGCGGCGGCGATGCGGCTCGACGAGGCGGTCGCGCGCGAGCTCGCGCCGCTGAAGCTCGATGCCGCGCGCTTCCACACCGCGGTGAGCGAATTGCCCGAGGAGAAATGGGGCGCGAGCGGCATGGACAGCGTCGAATTCCTCATCGCCACCAATCCCGGCGCCGATTTCGCCCCGCTCGCCAAGATCGCGAGCGGAGGTGAATTGTCGCGCTTCATCCTCGCGCTCAAGGTCGCGCTGGCCGAGCAGGGCGGGGCGGCGACGGTGATTTTCGACGAGATCGACCGCGGCGTCGGCGGCGCGGTGGCGAGCGCGATCGGCGAGCGGCTCGCGCGGCTCTCGGCCGACGGGCAGTTGCTCGCAGTGACGCACAGCCCGCAGGTCGCCGCGCGCGGGCGCACGCATTACATGATCGCAAAGTCCTCCGACGGCACCGTCACCAAGACCAGCGTGGTCCTGCTCGACGAGGCCGGCCGCCAGGAAGAGATCGCCCGCATGCTCTCGGGCGCGGAGGTCACGCCCGAGGCGCGCGCGCAGGCGGATCGGCTGCTGGAGGGGGTGTGATGGCAACGCCACACGCGGCGGCGACCGATCTCACCGAGGCCGATGCCGCCAACGAGTTGATGCGGCTGGCGAAGCAGATTGCGCATCACGACCGGCTCTATCATGCCGAGGACGCGCCCGAGATCAGCGACCAGGAATACGACGCGCTGGTGCGGCGCAACGCCGATCTCGAGGCGGCGTTTCCGCATCTGGTGCGCGCGGATTCGCCGAGCCGCAAGGTCGGGCACGCCATCGCCGCCTCGCCGCTGAGCAAGGTGACGCACGAGGTGCGCATGATGAGCCTCGACAATGCCTTCTCGGCCGAGGAGGTCGAGGAATGGGTCGCGCGCGTGCGGCGCTTCCTCGCGCTCGACGCGGATGCGCCGCTCGCCTTCACCGCCGAAGACAAGATCGACGGGTTGTCCTGCTCGCTGCGCTACGAGAAGGGCGCTCTGGTGCGCGCGGCGACGCGCGGCGACGGGCAGGTGGGCGAGGACGTCACCGCCAATGTCGCGCATATCGCCGACATTCCGCAGCAACTTGGCGACGATGCGCCGGAGGTCTTCGAGATCCGCGGCGAGGTCTACATGGCACGCGCCGATTTCGAGGCGCTCAATGCGCGGCTGATGGACGATGCGCGCGCAGCGGCGGAGCAAAAGGGCGAGGACTTCGACCCGGCCAAGGTCCGCCAGTTCGCCAATCCGCGCAATGCGGCGGCCGGATCGCTGCGCCAGAAGGATGCCGGCGTCACCGCGCAGCGTCCACTCCGCTTCTGGGCGCATGGCTGGGGCGCGGCATCGGAGGTGCCGGGGAAGACGCAGACCGAGGTCGTGCGCCGGATCGAGGCCTGGGGCGTGCCCGTCTCGCCGCTCTTCGACCGTTTCGAGAGCGCTGCGGGCATCCTGAAGCATTACGAGAAGATCGCCGCTCAACGTGCTGATCTGCCGTATGAAATCGACGGCGTGGTCTACAAGGTCGACAGCCTGGACTACCAGCAGCGACTCGGCTTCGTCGCCAAGGCGCCGCGCTGGGCGCTGGCGCACAAGTTCCCTGCCGAACAGGCCGAGACCATGCTCGAGGCGATCGACATCCAGGTCGGCCGCACGGGCAAGCTGACCCCGGTCGGCCGGCTCGCACCCGTGCTGGTCGGCGGGGTGACGGTGACCAATGTCACGCTCCACAATCGCGACGAGATCGCGCGGCTCGGCGTGCGCCCGGGCGACCGCGTGGTGGTCCAGCGCGCGGGCGACGTTATCCCGCAGCTTGTGGAAAACCTCACCCGCGAGGCCGATCGCGAGCCCTGGCATTTCCCCGATCATTGCCCCGAATGCGGCAGCGAGGCGGTGGCCGAGGAGGGCGAGGTCGATGTGCGCTGCACAGGCGGTCTCATCTGTCCGGCACAACGCACGGAAAGATTGAAACATTTCGTCAGTCGCGGCGCGCTCGACATCGACGGGCTGGGCGAGAAGACGATCGACCAGTTCTTCGCGCTCGGCTGGCTCGAAAGCCCCGCCGACATCTTTCGGCTGAAAGACCGGCGCGCGGATATTCTCGCGCTCGACGGATGGCAGGACAAGTCTGTGGACAACCTGTTGGCTTCTGTGGAAGCCCGGCGCGAGCCCGAAGCCGCGCGGCTCCTCTTCGGGCTCGGCATCCGCCATGTCGGCGCGGTCACCGCGCGCGATTTGATGAAGGGGCTGGGCGATATCCGCCTGCTGCCCGAAAAGGCCCGCGAATTCGCCGCCTATCGTGCCGAGAACCCGCGCGGCGAGGACGAGAAGGAAAGCCCCTTCAACAACCGCATGGTCGAGGCGGTGAAGCGCATCTTCGAGGTCCGTACCGACGGCATCGGCACGGCGGTGGGCCACGCGCTGGCCGACTTCTTCCACGAAGACCACAACCGCGCGGTGTGGGACGATATCCTCTCCGAAGTTCGCCCGCCACGCTACGAAGTCGAGACGAGGGAAAGCCGGGTCAGCGGCAAGACCGTGGTCTTCACCGGCAAGCTCGAGACGATGAGCCGCGACGAGGCCAAGGCGCAGGCCGAACGGCTGGGCGCCAAGGCCAGCGGCTCGGTCAGCGCCAAGACCGATCTGCTCGTCGCCGGGCCGGGCGCGGGCAGCAAGCTCAAGAAGGCCGCCGAACTCGGAATCGAGGTGATCGACGAGGCGGGCTGGGCCGAAATCGTGGCGGCGGCGGGCTAGCATGCTCGAGGAACTGCACCCGCAGGCGCTGCGCATTGCCGATCTGTTGCGCGAGCGGGGCGAGAAGCTCGCCGTGGCGGACGGTGCGACCGGCGGGCTGCTCGCCGCCTCGCTGCTCACCGTTCCGGGTGCGCTCGATTTCTTCGTCGGGGGCGGGGTGGTCTATTCCTTCCGCGCGCGCGACGTGCTGTTCGACCTCCCGCGCGAGGCCTATAAAGGCATGCGCGGGGCAAGCTCGGACTATGCGATGCTCCAGGCGCGCGCCATCCGCGACAATTTCGGCGCCGATTGGGGACTGGCCGAGAGCGGTTCGGTCGGCGGATCGACGCACCCGAGCGGCGCGCCTGCGGGTCGTAGCTGCGCCGCAGTGGTCGGGCCCGACGGTTTCGAATTTGCCCGCCTGACCGAGACCGGCAGCGACGACCGCATCGCCAATATGGAGGCCTTCACCCGCGCCGCGCTGCAGGCGCTCGAGGACGCGCTGTCGCGCTGATCAGTCGTTGGGCATGATGTGGATCTCGCGCACCGCGGCCGTCTTCGGCTGCGCAAGCGCGAAGACCACCGCATTCGCGACGTCCTCGGGCTGGATCTTGTCCGGCTTGGGCTCGTCGAAGAAGGGCGTGTCGACCATGCCCGGGGTGATCACCGTGCAGCGTCCGCCCCATTCGCGCATTTCTTCGGCGAGATTGCCCGCGAAGCCCTGCACGAACCACTTGGTCGCGCCATAGACCGAGCCCTTGAGATGGTCGCGCCCGGCCTTCGACCCGGTCACGACGAACTGGCCCCCGGTCTTGCGCAGATGCGGCAGCGTGGCATGCGCCGTGGACAGCACGGCGAGCACGTTCAGATGGATCATCGCGTGCCATTCGTCGGGATTGCCCGTCTCGATGCCCGGGCTCGAAACGCCCGTGCCGGCATTGGCGAAGACCGCATCGAGCCCGCCGAAATGCGTCACCGCCTGCTCGACCGCGGGCTCGAGTTCGTCGCGCTTGGTGATGTCGCACGGCAGCGCCAGCGCGCTCGCGCCGATGCCGCCGGCGAGCTCCTCGAGCTTGTCCTTCGAACGCGCGAGCAGCGCAACATTCCATCCCTCGGCGGCCGCGGCACGCGCGGTGGCGGCGCCGATGCCGCTCGATGCGCCGGTGATGAGCAGGGTTCTGGGCATGTGTCCTCCTTGGCGATTTCGCTTCGCTCGAAGAGCGTCCCCGCGCAGCGGAAGTTCCCTTCCGGGCCATGTCGTTCCTGTCCTCGCATCCGCGCGCGGAACCGGTTATGACGCGCGTACAGGGACTTGGCAGGGGGGGACGCCATGATCGCACTCTATCGACGCACCATGCGGAAACGCGCCGACGCGCGCGCCGTGGGGACCGACGGTAAACGCTGGGTCCGCTCGTGGATCAACGTCTATCGGACCGAAACCGAGGCGCGCGTGCCCGCCGACGAGGGGGGGCTCGGTCGCCTGATCGGCGAGGGGCTCTACAGCTGCGTCGGCAAGTCGCACAGCTACAACGGAGTGCAGGTGGTGCCCGGCGTCACCGCGATGATGATGCGCGAGGGCGGGCTCACGACGCTGTCCTACGATCCGGCAACCGGAACGGTGCGCGTCGGTGCCTCCGTCTCGGTGCGCGAGCTCAAGACTTACCTGCGCGACGAGCATGGCCGCGGCCTGTTCAATTCGGGCAATTACATGGAACAGTCGGTCATCGGGGCGCTGGCCACCGGGACGCACGGTTTCGGCCCGCGCGCGGTGATGGCCGACAGCATCGTCGAGCTGACCTTCCTCGACGGCGCGGGCAAGCGCGTGACGCTGAAGCGCGGCGACCCCGATTTTCGCTATGTCGCGCTGTCCTTCGGCACGATCGCGCCGATCATCGAACTGGTGCTCGAGACCAAGCCGCTCGAGCCCTATGTCTCGGTCAGCTCGATGAGCCGCCTGTCCAAGCTCGACGAACTCAAGCAGGGAGCGATCGCCGCCAATTGGGCCGTGATGCCCTATACCGATCCCGAGGACCCGGTGATCATGCTCCACGCGCTCGCCGAATGCCACGAGGCGGAGAAACTCCAGGCGCATCCGGAGCCCAAGGGAGGAAGCGGCAAATTCGCCGCCTGGGTGCTCAAGCGCTACTACGCTCTGGACCGCTTCCTGCCCGCCTTGCGGCGCCCGATGCAGCGCTTCATCGACTGGCTCGATCTGAAGCAGAGCGAGCGCGTGATCACCGATCCGGGCGATCTCGATTATCTCTACGACCCCAAGCCGGGGCTCAAGGAGAACCGCGCGCCGAGCATCACCCGCGGGCTCTTCTCGACCACTTACACGGGGTACAATCTCGCCTTTTTCGTCCCGCTCGAAAGGGCGCCGGCGGTGGTCAAGTTCATCATGCGCGAGGCGGACGCGCTGCGCGATCTCGGCTTCTACCTCAAGGGCATCATCTCGGTGCGCGAGCTGCCGGGGACGGCGGGTCCAGTCTTCGCCGCCAATGCGCATTGGCCGGTGGCCGCGATCGACCTCTTCGCCGACCCGCGCGACTATGCCTGGCTCGAGCGGCTGCAGCGGCTGGTGATGCATTACGAGCCCGCCACGCGGCCGCATTTCGGCAAGAGCGCGCTGGGGCCCGATTTCTGCTCCGCGCTCGACGATAGCCATCTTGCCGAGCTGATGCGCATTCACCGACAGCACTATCCGCAAGGGCGGCTGATGTTCTCCGAACGCGTGCGGACGATGCTCGGCGTCGGGCGACCGCTACCCGGCGAATCGGCGGCGGATGCCGGCTTCGCCTGAGCGGCGGAGGGGTCAGGAGGTGAGAGGTTCGACCGGCGTGGGGTCGGGCACGGGCGCGAGCGTGATCGGCGAGGCGGTGACGAGGCCGTAGCCGATATGCGCCCAGGCGCGCTCGTGGAAGAAATAGAGCACCAGCTTGGTCGCCACTTCGAGCCCGCCGATCGAAGCGGCGGTGGCGACATTGCCGGTGAAGAGCCAGGCGAGCAGCGTGGTATCGAGCGAGGCGAGCACGCGCCAGGTCGCGGTCTTGGTGGTGCTGCGGCTGTAGCTTTCGCGGCGCCGGTTGCCGTTGGGACTGGTCCCCCAGCTGGTCCATTCCCAGAATCGTTCGTGCAGATAGTAGAGCACCATCTTGGTCGCGACCTCGGTCGCCGCGATCAGACTCGCCGCGCCGAGCGCCTGGCGGGAACTGTGTTCGAGCCCGACCAGCGGGCCGAGATAGGTAATCAGCAGATAGGACAGCAGCAGCGTGTCGAGCGATCCAACGGTGCGCCATGAAATCGCCTTGGCCAGCGACCTGCGACGCGTGGCCTGGTGCTGCACCGGGAGCGCGGCCGGCGTGTCGGATCCGGTCATCGGAGGCTCGGCGGCAGTGCGCATTACCTTGTTTTAACCGTGAACCCAGTGGTTTGTCGAGCGTTTGCGTGCTCAGCGCCGGGCAGGCGGCCTACCTCACGCGGCTCCTGCGCAACCACAGGATCGACCAGTCGCCCTTGACCAGCCGGCGGGCGAGACGGAAGCCGAGCGCGCGATAGGCGCGGCGCACGCGCGCCTCCTGCGTTTCGAGCAGGCCGGCGAGCAGCAGATTGCCCCCCGACGGGATCGCTGCGGCGAAGGACGGGGCGAGTTCGACTAGCGGGCCGGCGAGGATATTGGCGATGAACAGGTCGTATGGGCCGCGCAGTTCGAGCAGCGGATCGTCCATCCCGTCGGCGATCACCATGGTCAGCTCGCCCGCACCGCCGCCCTCGGCCACGCCGTTGAGCGCCATGTTGTCGCGCACCACTCCGGCGCAGACCGGGTCGATATCCGAAGCGGTCGCCTGCGCGCCCGGCCACAGATGCATGCCGGCGAAGGCGAGCAGACCCGTGCCGGTGCCGATATCGGCGATCCTGCGCGCCAGGATCCCCTCGCGCTTCATCAGGTCGAGCATGGCGAGGCAGCCGGCGGTGGTCTGGTGCTGGCCGGTACCGAAGGCCTGGCTCGCTGGGATGACGAAATCGACCATCTCCGGATCGGCTTGGTGTTCGGGGGTGCGGATGTGGAATCGCCCCGCGCGGATCGGATCGACCCCTTTCTGGCTTTCGGTCACCCAGTCGGTCTCGGGCAGCTTCTCGACGGCGAACCGGGGCGGCTTGCCCTCGAAAAGGCGGCCCACGCGCTTGAGATCGCAGCAGGTCGGTTCCTGGTCGAGATAGACCTCGAAAACCCATTCCTCGGGCAGGTGGTCGGCCACTTCCATGCCGGTCACGACCCAGGTGTCGGGCCAGTCGGTCGCATCCTCATGCGCGACCAGCGCCGCCCGCGCGGCGGTCTTCGAGACCTCGGCGGAAATCTTCCAGGTGTCAGTCATCGCCGCGCTCCTTGGCGAGGCGCTGGTCGAGGCGTTGGGCCACGGCGGCGGCGTAGGCGCGGCAGCCGCTGCGATCGACCAGCGGCGCTTCGCCGAGCAGCCGGTCGCGCATCTTCGCTGCGCTCGGGTGCGGGGCCAGGACGATGTCGCAATCGAGCGCGGCGATGTCGGCAATCCCCTTGCGGAACGCGGCGAGGAGTGCGGGATGGTCGGAGAAGCGATAGGTGTCGTCGCTGATCGGGTTCATGCTGTCGACATAGACGATCCGCTTGCAGTCACCGCCTTCGCACTCCTCCCACGTCCAGCTGGTCGCGCCGAGCGTATGCCCGGGGGTGGCGATGGGGACGAATTCGTGCCCGGCGGCGGTGATTGCGCGCCCTTCGGGGTCGAGGACCTCGAGCGCGTCGTCCTCCACCGGCGAAAACGGCGGATGGCCGCTGCCTGCCTGCGGGTCATCGACCGAGACACGTCCCGTGCGCAGCACCGCGGCAGCCGGAGCGCTGGCGGTAACTTTCGCGCCAGTCGCCGCCAGGAACCGCGCCATCCCGCCGACGTGATCGAAATGCTCGTGGCTCATGAACACGCTGCGCACATTTCGTGGGTCGACGCCGAGCGCGCGGATATTGGCGAGGACGATTTCCGCCCCTTTCTCGGTGCCGGTATCGATCAGCACATCGCCCTCGGGTCCGCCGACGACGAGGATCGCGCTGATCCCGCAGGTCCCGACGTAATAGGTATCGCCGTAGATGCGGAACGGAGGCGCGGGTTTGTCCCATTCGTCGAAATCGGTGCAGCGTTCCACCCACGCACGGCGTGCAGCCGCGTTCGCCGCATCCTCCGCCGCCGCATCCATCTCCGCGGTTTCGGTGGTGGTACAGGCGGCCGAGATCAGCGCGAGCGCAAACCCGAAAATCCTAGCGGACATAGCTGGCCCCGTTCGCGTCGAGCGTTGCGCCGGTCAGGCTGGGCGGGGCGTCGAGCGCGCAGAATTCGATCAACTTGGCGATCTCCTCGGGCTCGGCTACGCGGCCGAGCGGGATGTCGGCGAGCAGGCCAGGGCCGCCACGGCTCGCGAGATAGTCGCCCGCCATCGCCGTGTCGGTGAAGCCGGGAGTGATGGCGAAGCTGAGGATGCCTTCGCCGGCATAGGCCCGAGCGATGCTCTTGTGCATCGCCAGCATCCCGCCCTTGCTCGCGGCATAGTGCCAGTGCGCGGGCGAATCGCCGCGATGGCCGGCGCGGCTGGCGACATGGACGATACGTCCGGGGATCCCGCGCTCCTGCCAGTGTTTCACGGCGAAGCGGCTCAGTTGCGCCGCGGCGGTGAGGTTGATCCGCATCGTGTCTTCCCAGGCGTCGAGCCATTCGATGTCCGAGCGCTCGATCGGATTGGGATCGAACAGTCCGGCATTGTTGACCAGCACGTCGATCTGGCCGCCCGCGCGGGCGAGCGCGGCGAGCCACAATTCCTGCGGCGCGGTGGGCTCGGTGAAATCGGCTGGTACGGTGTCGACCGAGGAGCTGTGTGTCGCCTGGCCGACGACCCTGGCGCCGCGCGCCTCGAGCGCCGCCTTGGCTGCGGCGCCGATCCCGCGGCTCGAGCCGGTGAGAAGAATGCATGTCATGCAAAGCCTCTTCGAAAAATTTGCGCAACTTGTCGAGGCCGCGCGCCTTGTCACGCACGTTCACATCGCTAAGGGAAGCACACCAATTCGTTTGAACCGGAAGATGACCATGGCCAATCGCCCGATGGCGCCGCACCTGCAAATCTGGAAATGGGGGCCGCACATGGCGGTCTCGATCCTCCACCGCATCACCGGCGACGGGCTCGCCCTGGTCGGCCTCGGCGTGCTGCTGTGGTGGCTCGGGGCGATGGCGGCGGGGGCCGAGGCCTATGCCGTCTTCGCCGAGGCGATGGGATCACCGCTCGGCCTGGTCGTGCTGGTCGGCCTGTCCTGGGCCTTCTTCTCCCATATGATGAGCGGCCTCAGGCACTTCGTGCTCGATATTGGCGCGGGATACGAACTCGACACCAACAAGACCTGGTCGATCCTCGCGCCGCTGCTCGGCATCCTTCTAACCGCGGGCTTCTGGGCCCTCATCCTGCTTCGCTAAAGGCAAAGACCCATGGCTAACGGAACCCCCATTGGACGCGTTCGCGGGCTCGGCTCGGCGCATGAGGGCGCGCATCACTGGCTGCTGCAGCGCTTCACCGCGATCGGCAATCTCGTGCTGATGCTGTTTCTCGCGATCAGCCTCGCGCTTCTGCCCAACTACAGCTTCGGCACGGTCACCGCCTGGGCCGGGCAGACGCTGCCCGCGACCGCGCTGGCGCTGCTGGTGGTCTCGGTCTTCTGGCACGCGCGCCTCGGCCTGCAGGTGCTGATCGAGGATTATGTCCACGACGCCGGAACCAAGTTCGGCGTCCTCGCCCTTCTCAATCTTGCAACCATTGGCGGCGGCGCCTTCGGCCTCGTCTCGATCGCCCGCATCGCCCTTGGAGGAGCCGCCTGATGGCCCGGAACGAAACCTTCAGCATCAACGGTCGCGAATACCCGATTACCGACCACACCTATGACGTGGTCGTCGTCGGCGCGGGCGGTTCGGGCCTGCGCGCCACCATGGGCGCGGCCGAGAGCGGCCTCAAGACCGCCAATATCACCAAGGTCTTCCCGACCCGCAGCCACACCGTCGCCGCACAGGGCGGCATCGCCGCCAGCCTCGGCAACAACACGCCCGATCACTGGACGTGGCATATGTACGATACCGTCAAGGGCTCCGACTGGCTCGGCGACCAGGACGCGATCGAATACATGGTGCGCGAGGCGCCGCAGGCAGTCTACGAGCTCGAGCACGCCGGCGTGCCCTTCAGCCGCAACGACGACGGCACGATCTATCAGCGGCCGTTCGGCGGGCACATGCAGAACATGGGCGAAGGCCCGCCGGTGCAGCGCACCTGCGCCGCCGCCGACCGTACCGGCCATGCCATGCTCCACGCGCTCTACCAGCAGAGCCTGAAGTACGACGCCGACTTCTTCATCGAATATTTCGCGCTCGACCTGATCATGAAGGACGGCGCCAACGGCGAGAAGGAATGCGTCGGCGTCATCGCCATGTGCCTCGACGATGGTACCATCCACCGCTTCCGTTCGAAGGCGGTGGTGCTGGCGACCGGCGGCTATGGCCGCTGCTATTTCACCGCGACCAGCGCGCATACCTGCACCGGCGACGGCGGCGGCATGGTGCTACGCGCCGGCTTGCCGCTGCAGGACATGGAATTCGTCCAGTTCCACCCGACCGGCATCTACGGCGCGGGCGTGCTCATCACCGAAGGCGCGCGCGGCGAGGGCGGCTACCTCACCAATTCCGAAGGCGAGCGCTTCATGGAGCGCTATGCCCCGAGCGCCAAGGACCTCGCCTCGCGCGACGTCGTCAGCCGCTCGATGGCGCTCGAGATGCGCGAAGGCCGCGGTGTGGGCCCCGAAAAGGATCACATCTACCTCCACCTCGATCACATCGATCCGGCGGTGCTCGCGCAGCGCCTGCCGGGCATCACCGAGAGCGGCAAGATCTTCGCCGGGGTCGACCTGACCCGCGAACCGCTGCCGGTCACGCCGACGGTCCATTACAACATGGGTGGCATCCCCTGTAACTATCACGGCGAAGTGATGGCGGGCGACTCCAGCGATCCCGAGAAGATCGTTCCCGGCCTGTTCGCGGTGGGCGAGGCTGCCTGCGTCTCGGTTCACGGCGCCAACCGCCTCGGCTCCAACTCGCTGATCGACCTCGTGGTCTTCGGCCGCGCCACCGGCCATCGCCTCAAGGAACTGATCACCCCGGGCACGAGCTTCGACGAGCTCCCCGCCAACAGCGCGGACCTGGCGCTGACCCGGCTCGACCACTTCCGCTATGCCGACGGCGGCACCTCGACCGCCGCGCTGCGCGCCGACATGCAGAAGTCGATGACCCGCCACGCGGCGGTGTTCCGCGACAGCAAGTTGCTCGCCGAGGGCGTCGAGCAGCTGAAGGAAATCAACAAGCGGATGACGGACATCAAGGTCCACGACCGCTCGCTGATCTGGAACAGCGATCTGATCGAGACCCTCGAGCTCGACAATCTCATGGCGCAGGCCAATGTCACCATGGCCTCGGCCGAGAACCGCAAGGAAAGCCGCGGCGCGCATGCGCACGAGGACTTCCCCGAGCGCGACGACGCAAACTGGATGAAGCACACCATCGCCTGGTTCGACGGCTGGGGCGGCAATGGCGGCGGCGTGAAGATCGACTACCGCCCGGTCCACGAATACACCCTGACCGACGATGTGACCTATATCCAGCCGAAGAAGCGGGTGTACTGACCGGATGGGCGACGAACGCGATGCTTTCGTCGCTCACCACTCTCGCAAACGACTATACCTGCTTCTGCTTGGTTCTTTGGGGTTTGTCGTAGGCCAGCTTTGGATGCTCGGGGTCTTCGGAGATGTGGAGGTGCCGGCAACCGGAAGACGCATGATCTTCGCGGAGCTGGCTACTTCCCCGTACTTCGGTTGGCCTGCCGTAGCCTTCTTTGTTTGGGCCGCGACAATCATTGTTCGCAGAATTGCTTCGCCCAACAACGCAGTTCGTGTCGACGCTCTGGGCATTTCGTGCGCGCAGCACTACAATCGCGCCTTCTCTTGGGACGAAATCACGTCCATCAAGTTTGCCCCTCGCTTTGTCCTATTCGAGGTAACTCGAGATGTTCGCCGCGATCTGTCAGGGTGGCACAGAGTTCTAGCGGCCACAAACCGAACTCTGGTGGGCTCCTCCCTAGCGATTGCCACGGGGTCGATGGATGCCGATCGAGAGGCGTTGAACGATGCAATCAGACGTTTTGCGCCAGTCCATCTTACTCGGATAGCAGGTTGACTCAGCGTCGCTTCACCGGCCAGTTCTTCACATGCGTATTCTGATCCCTGCGCTTCTTTGCGCCGCCGTATTTGCCAGTCCCGCAGCTGCCCAGCTTTCCGCACCCGAACAGGCGATCGTCGCCTCGGTCGAGGCGGACTATGAAACCGACGTCGCGCTGCTCGAGAGGATCACGCTGATCAATTCGGGCTCGCACAACCATGCGGGCGTGAAGGCCGTGGCCGAAGCTCTGGTGCCCGAATTCGAGGCGCTGGGCTTCACCACCGAATGGATCGATCAGTCCGCCGCGGGGCGGGCAGGGCACCTCTTCGCGCGGCACGAAGGTGCACCGGGCAGCACGAAGATGCTGCTGATCGGGCATCTCGACACGGTCTTCGAACCCGATTCTCCCTTCACCGGTTTCGTCCGCGAGGGCGATACGGCGGTCGGCCCCGGGATTCTCGACGACAAGGGCGGAGTGGTGGTGATCCTCTCCGCTCTGCGCGCGATGAAGGCGGCGGGGACGCTCGACGATGCGAACATCGTCGTCGCGCTGACCGGCGACGAGGAGGATGCGGGTGACCCGCTGGAGGTCGCGCGCAGGGATCTGATCGAGGCTGGCCAATGGGCCGATGTCGCGATCGGCTTCGAGGCGCTGTCGATCCTCGACGGCAAGGACACGGGCGTCGTCGCGCGGCGTTCCTCGGGCAGCTGGACGCTGACCACCAGCGCGCGGAGCGGGCACAGCTCGGGCATTTTCGCCGAGGGCGTCGGCTATGGCGCGATCTATGAAATGGCGCGCATCCTCGATGCCTTCCGGCGCGAGTTGCCGGAGGAGAACCTGACCTACAACGTCGGTTTCATGGCGGGCGGGACTCCGGCGGAGATCGGCGAGGACGGCCTTTCCGCCACCACCACCGGCAAGACCAACATCATTCCGTCGACCGCGGTGGCGCGCGGGGACCTGCGCGCGCTGACGCAGGAGCAGAACGAGCGCACTGCGGCGAAGATGCGCGCCATCGTCGCCGAGCACCTGCCCGGGACCGAGGCGGAGATCGCGATCGAGTTCCGCTATCCGCCGATGGCGCCGACCGCGGGCAATGATGCGCTGCTGGGCAGGCTCAATGCGATCAATGCCGATCTCGGGCTCGAGGTGATGGCCCCCTATCCGCCCTCCCGCCGCGGCGCCGCCGACATCAGCTTCGTCGCGCCCTATGTCGACGGGCTCGCGGGCATGGGCCCCTCGGGCAGCGGCAGCCATGCCGCGGGCGAGTCGATCGACCTGCGCTCGATGGTGCGCCAGGCACAGCGCGCCGCGATCCTGATGAGCCGACTGGCGAAAGTGTCCTCGTCCGAGTAGCTGCGGCTATGCGGTCGCTTGCCCTCGCTGCCGCTACCGCGCTGCTCGCGGCCTGCGCGACCAACGCCGGTGCGCCGCCCGCGCGTCTGGGCACCGCCCCGTTCTATGCCAAGCATGTCGATGCGGCGGGGATTCCCGTGCTGTCCTCCGCGCGCGTGCCCGATGCGGCACTCTTCGCGGCGCGCGACATGATCCGCGGGATGCTCGCACACCGACCGGATCTTGCCCGCTGGCTGGTAGCGCACGACTACCGCGTCGCGCTGATCGCGCAGGACGAGGCGCTGCTCGACTTGCCCGAGAACGCAGACTGGACGAAGCCCGCGCGCGACGATCCACGGCTCACCCGCTGCGAGATAAAGCATTACGACGAGAGGATCGGGGCCAAGACGACCCGCGAATATTGGGAAGAGCGGGCGCGCGGGATCGGCGGCCGGCGCATGGTCGGCTCCGAAGAGGATGTGCTCGGCCTGCCAACCTCGCGCTACTGGGGCGAGACGATCTTCGTCCACGAATTCGCGCACAATGTGCTGTTCGCGATCGAGGGCGCCGATCCGGCGCTCTATGCCAGGGTCGAAGCCGCCTATGCCAATGCGCTGGCCAGTGAGCTGTGGTTCGAGGAATACACCACCACGACGATGCAGGAATACTGGGCCGAGGGGACGCAGTTCTGGTTCGATTCGAACCGCCTGCAGGTCTTTGACGGGCGGCGGATTCTCGACCACGAGGATCTCGCCACCTATGATCCGCAGCTTTATGCGGTGCTCGGCGAGGCCTATGGTTCAAGTCACACATTGAAGAGCGACCCCTTCCACCTGCATCCCGGCCGCGTCCCGCCGGGCCCGCCGCCGGAAAACACCGCCGAGGTGTGCTAGCCGGTCGGATCGGCAGGCGCCTCCACCCGTCGCAGCTCGACTATCTCGACCGGGTCGGCGGGCAGCTGCCCCTCCATGCAACCTTCGGCCTCGCCGGATAATCCCGCCATGGCCTGTTCGAGAGGTTTCAGTTCGCGTGGCTCGCGAGCTGGCGAAGCAACTTGGCCGGGCTGCCGGTTATGTCCGCGAGCGTATAGCCTTCGAGATGGCCGAGAAACGCCTCGAGCGCGCCCGAAAGTGCCGGCTTGAGGCCGCAGGATCCGTCGATCGCGCATTCGGCCTTGCCGCCCATGCAGGCCACGAAGCCCTCGAAATGTTCGAGCCGGCGCACGACGTCGCCGACATTGATCTGCTCTGCCGGGCGCGCCAGCCGCAGACCCCCGCCGCGACCGCGCTGCGTTTCGACGAATCCCGCCGCGGCAAGATCCTGCGCCACCTTGGCGAGATGGTTGCGCGAGATGGCATAGCGTTCCGCGATCCAGTCGATCGAAATCGTCTCGTCGGTCGCGGCCAGCGCCATGAGCGTGCGGAGCGCGTAATCGGTGCGAAGGTTCAACTGCATAAAAGAGGTATATTGAATATTGCTTTTCGCGGCAAGGCCGATAAAAGGTATCTCATATACCTGATAATGAGTCGGTAAGAATCCATGCAGCAAGTCCGGGAACGATCGCGGGAAGAGGTTCAGGCGGCCCGCGCCGCCAAGCGTGCCGAGGCCGAAGCGCTCGGCGTGGACGAGGCTTTCGTCGCGCGACTGGTCGAGAGTTTCTACGCCGCCGTGCGCGAGGACCCACTGCTCGGGCCGATCTTCTCCGACAGGATCGCGGACTGGCCGATACATCTCGAACGGATGAAGAGCTTCTGGCGCTCGATCCTGTTCAACAGTGGCGAATTCTCGGGCAACCCGATGCGCCAGCACATGGCCATTCCCGGACTCGAGGAGCGGCATTTCAGCCGCTGGCTCGACTTGTTCTACGCCACATTGCGCGACCTCGAGGAGAGCCCCGGGGGAACGCTCCTCGTCGCGGCGCGCGCGCGTTCCATAGCCGACAGCCTGCTGACCGGGATCGCCGTCCGCCGCGACGGGCTGGTCGGCTCGCGAGCAGGAAAGGACCTCCCGCATGTATGAGCAGCACGATTTCCCGAATGTCGACGTAGGCGATGCAGCCGCGGAACTGGAGGCGCTCGATGCCGCCTTTCTTCCCCATGCCGCGCCGCTCGTCCCACCGGCCAACCCCGGCTTCCAGTTGCCGCGCAGGCTGTGGCTCTCGATGCTCGCCTGCTATGGCGTCTTTTTCGGTGCCATCGCGATCGCGACCGGCGGCAGCGGGGCGGCCCGTTTCGCCATCGTGATCTCGGTCCTCTACACTTTCGTCTTTTTCGGGGTGGCACGGATCGGTGCGCGGCAGGCGGGCCCCGAGGCACGCTCCCCGCTCGACCGGGGGCAGGCCTTGTCGACCTGGACGGGTCCGATGGAATCGCGCACGGTCTTTGCCCAGGTGCTGATCGTACCGGTTGTCCTTGCCCTGTTCGCCATCGGGATCGCGATCATCTGCGCCCTTTCCGCATGAACGCGGCGCGGCTGGAGACCTACCGAACCATCGGGCCGTTCGACGAGCGCACCCTGCCGCAGGGCTTGCTGAAGGAGCACCGCCTCAAGGCGGGTTGCTGGGGGCGTCTCGACATGATTGCCGGCGAAGTCCTGCTCGTGTGGGACGACGGGAATGGCGCTCCTGTCCGCCTTGGTGAGGGCGACATTGCGGTCATTCCGCCGGCGCGCCCGCATCATCTCGAACCACAGTGCGCCTTCAGCCTATCGATTGCCTTCCAGCACCAGTTCTGAGCGGCGCGTCACCCGCCTTCCGCTGGTGCTTCCTCGGGCAACGTCTCCACCCGCCGCATGTCGACGATCTCGACCGGATCGGCGAGCAGCTGCCCCTTCATCCAGCCTTCGCCCTTGTCGGGATCGGGCGGCATGGCGTGGATCGCGTTGACCACGTCCATCCCCGCGACGACATGGCCGAACACGGCGAAACCGGCCTGCAGGCTCGGATCGGACGAGCCGGGCGTGGCGTCGAGCCCCGTCTGGTCCTTGATCATGATCGAGAAGTCTCCGGTCGCGCTGCCCGGATCGTAGCGCGCCATCGACAGCGCCCCGTCGGTATGGCTGAGCCCCGTTTCCGTGGTCGGTTCATGCGCGATCGGCGGCAGGACGCGCTCGGGGTCCATCTGCGTCCCGCCCTGCAGCAGCCCGTTGGGCGGCTCGCCCCAGTCGAGATGCATCGCGCGGTAGAAATGCGTGCCGTCGAAGCGGTCCTCGTCGACATAGCGCAGGAAATTGGCGGCGGTAATCGGCGCGCGCTCGGTCTCGATCGCCACGGTAATGTCGCCCTTGGTGGTCTCTATCACCACCAGTTGCGTCGTGAATTCGTGCGGCGCATCCGGGGCAGCCTCCTGCGCGAGCAGCGGTGAGGCGAGGAACGCAAGGGGGGCGAGCAGGGCGACGGCGCGTGTCATTCATCCACCCTGATAGGGCGTTGGTCGAGAAGCAAGCGCGTTTCGCGCCCGTTCATCCAGGCTACAGGTTTACAGGCGTAGTCGTTGCGGCTACAGACGTAATCGAAGAATTACGCTTACGGAGTGGGAAATGGCCAAGCGCAAGGATGCACCCGGAGAACGGATCAGCGAGGCCGAACACGCGGTGATGGAAGTGCTGTGGGACCAGAATCCCATCTCCGCTTCCGAAGTCTGCGATGCGATCTGCGCCCAGCGCGACTGGTCGATCCCCACCGTCAAGACGCTGCTCAGCCGCCTCGTCCAGAAGGAGGTTGTCGGCACCGAACCCGAGGGTCGTAAATTCCTCTATCGTCCGCTGATCGAACGCTCCGACTATGTCGGAGGTGAAAGCCGTCGCCTGGTCGACCGGCTGTTCGGCGGGCGCGCAGCACCGCTCTTCGCGCAGCTTGCCGAGAGCGAGGCGCTGAGTGACGAGGATCTCGCCGAAATCGAAGCGCTCTTGAGGGAGATGCGCAAATGACCGAGCTATTTCGCGACTATTGGGACTGGTTCCTGTTCGATACGCTACTGTGGACCGGCGTGCTCATCGGCGTCGCGCTGCTGCTGCGCCGCCCCGTCGGGCGCCATCTCGGCGCTGGCGCCGCCTATGCTCTGTGGTTCCTGCCGCTCGCCCGGCTGCTGTTCCCGCCGGTCCAGTTGCCCGCCTGGATGCAGCCTTCGTTCCTGCAGACCGAGACCGCCTTCGAACCGGCCATGGCCGAGTTCGATCCGGCGATGGCCGATTTCGCCGCCGCCGCGCCCGCTGCTGACGCCGGACTGTCGCAGGCATCATTCGTTGTCCCGGTCGCGCCGGTGCCGCTCGAATCGCCGATCGACTTCGTCACCCCGCTGGTGTTCCTGTGGCTGCTCGGCGCCGCGATCTTCCTCATTCGCCGCTTCTGGCTCTATGGTGAGCTCCGTCGCGAGCTGCTCGAGGACGCCCGCCCGATGGGCGAGGTCGGCAGTATCCGCCTGGTCGAGACGCCCGCGATCTCGGGACCGATGGCCTTCGGCGTCTTCGACAAGGTCATCGCACTGCCCGACGGCTTCATGGCCAGCCGCCCGCGCCAGGTCCGCGATCTCGCCATTGCGCACGAGCTGGCGCACCATCGCGGGCACGATATCCTCGTCAACGTGCTGATCCAGCCGCTCTTCGCCGTGCACTGGTTCAACCCGCTCGGCTGGATGGGCTGGACCGCCATGCGCCGCGACCAGGAGGCCGCCTGCGACGCCCGCGTGGTCGCCAGCCGCAGCCGCGACGAGCGCGCCGCCTACGCCGCGGTGATCGCCGATTTCGCGCGTCGCCCGCAAATATGCCCCCGACCCGCGCTGGCTGCTCCGATGGCCTGCCCCGTGCTCGGCGACAAGTCGATCATCCACCGCCTGCGGAACCTGCCCATGACCGACGACTCGCGTCGTCGCCGCATGGCCGCGCGCGGGGCCGTTGGCGCCGCGCTTCTGGCGCTGCCGATGACCGCTAGCATCTGCTATGTCGGCGCCGCGCCGGCGCTGGCGGGCGAGGCGCAGCCCGAAATGACGGGGATGGTGAACCCGGTGGCCGAACCGGACATGCTGGCCGATCCCGCGCCGATCGCCGAGCACGCCCAGCTCGCCTTCCTCGATTCCGAGGCCTTTGCCGATGCCCTGCGCGACCGCATGGAGGAAAGCCGCGAACGAGCCGAAGAAGCGCGTGAGCGAGCCGCAGAGGCGCGTGAAAGAGCCCAGGAAGCGCGCGAAGAGATGGCCGAAGCGCGGGCGGAACTTCGCGAAATCGAGCGCGAGATTGCGCGAGGCGACCACGATGCGCTCTCCCACCGCCAGATCAACTGGAACGGCAAGGATTGGGACGAGATGTCGGCCTCCGAACGCAAGGCGTTCGAAAAGGAAATGAAGAAGCTGCGGCTCAAGTTCGCCGAGGGCGGTGAATTCAGCGTCGAGATGGAGAGAGCGCTCGACCAGATGCGCGCCGATGGTGAAATGCAGCGTGAACTGCGCAAGGCTACCGCCAGGGTGCATGCCGAGAGCCGCGTCGCGATCGCCGAAGCGCATGCGTCGGCGGCTGCCGCGAGGGCATCGGCACCGCGTGTCGTCGAGAAGTGCATCGATAACGAGTCGCCCGTGACCAGCCGAACCGACAGCAGGGGCCGGACCGTGCTCTACGTCTGCGAGGAGTTCGGCGATCGCGTCGCGCTCAAGGCCATGCAGTCCGCGCGCCATGCGATCGCGCGCGACCGCAACCTGTCAAGCGAAGCGCGGGCCGAGGCCTTGCGTGAACTCGACGAGGAAATCGCCGAACATTCGCGCTGACCCCTGCAGCGCGGCCCTGGGAGGGCGCGGCCGGCTGGCCCGCGCCCTTTCCCATGGATGTGCCGGGACTCAGCCGACTGCTGTGATCCGGTCGCAGGCGCGGTCGTCGCCCTGGAGGCCGAGCCGCAGCGCATCGCTGCGCTGCTGGCTGGTGCCGTGGGTGAAGTTCTCGCTCGAGACGCGTCCCCCGGTCAGGCGGTCGTCGCCGATCGCGGCGGCGGCCTGCATGCCTTCCTCGATATCGCCCGGCTCGATGAGGTTGCGGTTCTTGCCCGCCCACACGCCCGCGTAGCAATCGGCCTGCAGTTCCATCAGCACCTGCAGCTGGTTCGCGCGGCGGGGGTTCTGTTCCTGCGCGCTGCGGATCTGGTTCGAAACCCCGGTGAGCGTCTGGACGTGGTGGCCGTATTCATGCGCGAGCACGTAGTAGCGCGCGAAATCGCCGCCCGCGCCGAGCTGGCGTTCGAGCGTGTCGTAGAAGCTGGTATCGATATAGATCGTCTGGTCGCCCGGGCAGTAGAACGGGCCCATCGCCGAATTGGCGCTGCCGCAGGCGGTGCGCACCCCACCGCCGCCGTAGAGATCGAGCGTAGGCTGCTTGAACTGGTCGCCATAGCCCTGCGCCGAGAAGGTCTGGCCCCAGGTCTCGTTGAGCGACTGGAGGCCGTTGCAGGTCTCGCGCGCATAGGCGCTGCTGGTACAGATCGCCTGCTCGTCGGTATTGGCGGGCCCTGCCTGCTCCTGGCCCTGCTGGACGCTTTCGACCATCCCCGCAGTCTGCATCGGATCGAGGCCGAAGACGAAATATCCCAGCGCGGCGATCACGATCGTGCCGCAGCCGATGCCGCCGGCCTTGCCCCCGGGCATGCCGCCACCGCTCGAACGCACGTCGATATTCCCGGTATTGAACGGATTGAGCCGCATGCGCTCCCCCTTTGGCATGGCCGCTTTACAGCGCACCCCATGTGCGCGATGTCGGCCTTCGATTATCGACATAACGCCTGGAGCCCCGAATGTTTCTCGAAGGAAAACGCGCACTCGTCACCGGATCGACCAGCGGTATCGGCCTCGCCATCGCGCGGGCGCTGGCGGGCGAGGGGGCCAGAGTGGTGCTCAACGGCTTCGGCGACGAGGACGAGATCGCGAAACTGTGCGAGGAACTGGGCGCCACGCATTCGGGTGCCGACCTGACCGACGTCGCGCAGGTCGGGGCGATGATGGAGCAGGCGGGCGAGATCGATATCCTCGTCAACAATGCCGGGATGCAGCACGTCGCCCCGGTCGAGGAGTTTCCGGTCGACAAGTGGAACCTCATCCTCGCACTCAATCTGAGTGCCGCCTTCCACACCACGCGCCTCGCGGTGCCGAGCATGAAGAAGAAGGGCTGGGGTCGCATCATCAACACGGCGAGCGCGCATTCGAAGGTCGCGAGCCCGTTCAAGGGCGCTTACAATGCCGCCAAGCACGGGCTCGACGGCTTTACCAAGACCATCGCGCTCGAACTCGCCGAGCACGGAGTGACGGCGAACTGCATCAGCCCCGGCTATGTCTGGACCCCGCTGGTCGAGAACCAGATCCCCGATACGATGAAGGCGCGCGGCATGACCCGCGACGAGGTGATCAACGACGTGCTGCTGGTGAAGCAGGCGACCAAGAAGTTCGTCCAGCCCGAGGAAATCGGCGCGCTGGCCGTGTTCCTTTGCCGCGACGAGATGCAGAACGTCAACGGCGCCAACTGGAGCATCGACGGCGGCTGGACTGCGGAATAACGCTCCATGACTACGGTCGAGATTGCCTTCCTCGCCGCCATGGCGGGCAGCCTGCTTGCCAGCCTGGCGGCGATGGTGCTCGCGCTCCGCGAACCGGGCCTTCCCCGCAAGCCGCTCTGGTCGATCCTTGCACTTTTCGGCGTCGGGGGAGGGGCACTTGTCCTCGCGCGGCCCGACCGGGTCTACTGGCTCTTCGGGATAGCGCTGCCGACCGCGTCTTTCACTGGCCTCGATGCTCGCTGGCAACCGCAGGTGCTGCAGTTCCTGTTTCCCGTCGGGGCGCTGCTCGTCTTCCTCCGCCTGTATCGCCACCGCGCAAGTGGCAAGGAAGTCGGGAGAGGCACTAGCTAGTTTCCCATTCCGTCGTTACATGGGCCGCCACATTTCCCCCGGCAGGCGATTCTCCACGTGGCACATCTCGACATCCCCCTCGGTCTCACTTTCGACGACGTTCTTCTCGTTCCTGCCGAGAGCGATATCCTCCCCTCGATGGCCAACACCGCCACGCGGCTGACGCGCGAGATCGCGCTCAACATCCCGGTCGTCTCGAGTGCGATGGACACGGTGACCGAGGCTGACATGGCCATCGCCATGGCGCAACTGGGCGGCATCGGCGTGCTCCACCGCAACCTCGAAGTCGACGAACAGGCCGCCGCAGTCCGCGCGGTCAAGCGCTACGAGAGCGGCATGGTGGTCAACCCGATCACCATCCACCCCGACGCCATCCTGGGCGAGGCGCAGGAAATCATGGCCAAGAACCGCATCAGCGGCATCCCCGTGACCGATCGCGGCGGCAAGCTGGTCGGCATCCTCACCAATCGCGACGTCCGCTTTGCCGACAATCCGCGCCAGCCGGTGAGCGAGCTGATGACCACCGAGAACCTCGCTACCGTTCCGCTCGGCACCAGCCAGGAGGAAGCGCGCAAGCTGCTCCACCAGCGGCGGATCGAAAAGCTGCTGGTGGTCGACGACAGCGGCCGCTGCGTCGGGCTGATCACGGTCAAGGATATCGAGAAGGCGGTCGCCTATCCCCATGCCACCAAAGACGCGACCGGCCGCCTGCGCGTCGCCGCCGCGACCACCGTCGGCGACAAGGGCTTCGAACGGACCGAGGCGCTGATCGATGCCGAGGTCGACGTGGTGGTGATCGACACCGCGCATGGCCACAACAAGGACGTCGCCCGCTCGGTCGAGCGCGTCAAGAAGCTCTCGAACAGCGTCCAGGTGATCGCCGGCAACATCGCCACCGGTGAAGCGGCCAAGGTGCTCGCGGGCGCTGGCGCCGATGCGGTTAAGGTCGGCATCGGTCCGGGCTCGATCTGCACCACGCGCGTGGTCGCCGGCGTCGGCGTTCCGCAGCTCACCGCGATCATGGACTGCGTCGCGGAAGCCGAGAAGCTGGGCGTACCCGCGATCGCCGACGGCGGCCTGCGCACCAGCGGCGATGCCGCCAAGGCGCTCGCCGCCGGGGCTTCGTCGATCATGGTCGGCTCGATGCTCGCCGGGACCGAGGAAGCGCCGGGCGAGACCTTCATCTACCAGGGCCGCAGCTACAAGGCCTATCGCGGCATGGGCAGCGTGGGCGCGATGGCGCGCGGCAGCGCCGACCGCTATTTCCAGGCCGATGTCAGCCAGCAGAAGCTGGTCCCCGAAGGGATCGAGGGCCAGGTGCCCTACAAGGGCCCGGCCAGCGCGGTGGTCCACCAGCTGGTCGGCGGGATCAAGGCAGCGATGGGCTATACCGGCAGCGCCACGATCGAGGACCTGCGCAAGAATGCCAATTTCGTGCGCATCACCAATGCGGGCCTGACCGAGAGCCACGTCCACGATGTGGCGATCACGCGCGAGGCGCCGAACTATCCGACGCGCTAGGCCCGGAGCTCAGGCATGACCCCCTCTGCCAGGGTCCAGACCGCGATCGAGCTGCTCGACGCGATCATCGCGGCGGCGCGCGCCAAGGCCGCACCCGCCGACCGCATCCTCGCCGACTGGTTCCGCAACAACCGCTTCGCCGGATCGAAGGACCGCCGCGCGATCCGCGAGCTGGTCTTCGCCGCGATCCGCGCCTGCGGGCCGGTGCCCGAGACGGGGCGGGCGGCGATGCTACGGCTTGCCGAGACGGATGACAGCCTCGTCCCGCTGTTCGACGGCTCGAATTACGGCCCGGCGCCGCTGGGAGAGGGCGAGCATGCCGCCGAGGGCGGCGTGGCACCTGCGTGGCTCGCCCAGCGCCTTGCCGCTGCCGATATCGCCGGGCCCGAGGCCGAAGCGCTGCTCGAGCGCGCGCCGCTCGACCTGCGCGTGAACACGCTCAAGGCCGAGCGCGCGACGTTGGCGCTTCCGGCAGAGGCCGTCCCCACCGATGCACCGCACGGGCTGCGGCTCGAACCCGGAACGCCGGTCGAGCAGTGGGCGGAATTCCGCGAGGGCAAGATCGAGGTGCAGGACACCGGTTCGCAGCTCGCCTGCCTCGCTGTCGGTGCACAGCCGGGCGAAACGGTGATCGACCTGTGCGCGGGTGGCGGCGGCAAGACGCTCGCACTCGCCGCGGCGATGGACAATCTCGGCCGGCTGATCGCCTCCGACACCGATCGGGGCCGCCTCTCGCGCCTTGCGCCGCGCGCCGAGCGGGCGGCGGCGTCGAATGTCACGACCGTGCTGCTCGACCCGCGGCGGGAACTCGAGGCGCTCGCCGCTGTCGCGGGCCAGGCCGATGCGGTCCTGATCGACGCACCCTGCTCGGGCACGGGAACATGGCGGCGCAATCCCGAGGCGCGCTGGCGACTCGACGGGAAGGAACTGGAGCGGCTGACCGCGATCCAGGCGCATTTGCTCGATGTCGCGGCGAAGCTGGTGAAGCCGGGCGGGCGGATCGTCTATGTCACCTGCTCGCTGCTCGACGAGGAAGGGGCGGACCAGTTCGATGCCTTCCTCGCGCGGCATCCGAACCTCGCGGCCCAGGCACCGGATATCCCGCTTGGCCGGCCGCGCGGGAAAGGAACGCGCCTGACGCCGTTCCATGACGGCACCGACGGATTTTTCATCGCCTGTGCAGAGTGAACATGTTAGCCGTGCCGATTATGGCTGACATGCCTACCCTTGGACGGACTTCCCTTTTGGAGACGATCATGCGCTTCGCACCCGCCGCCGCCGCCCTTTCGCTGGCGCTTGCCATGACTTCCAGCATGAGCTGGGCAGGGCAACGCGAGCCTGCGCCGCGGGCCGCCGTGCTGATCACCGAGGGCCAGGCGGCGCTCAGCCAAGGCGACACACAGGGCGCGATCGATGCTTATGAGGCGGCGCTGGCGCTCGATCCGGGCTATACGCCGATCTTCCTGCGCCTTGCCGAAGCCGCGCGCGCCGAGCGGCTGCAGGGCAAGGCGATCCGCTATTATCGCGAAGCGCTCGTGCGCGACCCGCGCAATCTCGCCGCGATCGCGGGCGAGGGCGAAGCGCTGGTCGAAAAGGGTGCGGTCGAAAAGGCCAAGGGCAATCTCGCCAAGCTCGAATCGCTGTGCGGATCGAACTGCGCCGAAACGCGCACGCTCTCGGCGCGCATCGCCGCCGGCCCCCCGCCGCGGGTCCAGACCGCCGAAGCGGTCCTGCCCGACGCGACGACACCACAGGCAAATTGATCTTGGCCAGTCCGCTGCCGAAGCAGGGGCTCGTGGTCAAATCAGGTCGCGGAAGGCCTCGACCACCGTGCGGTAGACGCGCTTCTTGAACGGGACGATCAGTTCGGGCAGTTGCTCGGGCTCGGCCCATTTCCAATCGCAGAATTCGGGCGGATCATGCGCCTCGAGATCGATATCGGCGTCGCTGCCGATGAAGCGCGCGAGATACCAAACCTGCTCCTGCCCGCGATACTTCCCGCCCCACAGCTTGCCGATCAGCTCTTCGGGCAGGTCGTAGCGCAGCGGCTCGTCCATCGCCTTGAGGATGGCGACATGCTCGGGCCGGGCGCCGGTTTCCTCGGCGAGCTCGCGTAGAGCCGCATCCCTGAGGTCCTCGCCCTCGTCGACACCGCCCTGCGGCATCTGCCACCAATCGCCTTCCTTATTGTCGATGCGGCGGCCGACGAAGACCTTGCCGTCGCCATTCACCAGCATCACGCCCACGCAGGGGCGGTAACCGAGTTCTTCGTTCACCTGTACCGTTCCACCATCAGTTTCGTCGCGTCGAGGAAGGCCTCGAGATCCGTCTGGCCGCTCGGTATCGCTTTTCGCAGCGTCGTAAACCCGTGAATGATGCCGGGAAACTCGAGATAGACCACTTCCGTGCCGAGCTGCACCAGATGTGCGGCATATTCCCGGCCCGAATCGCGCAAGGGGTCGAGCCCCGCGGTGCAGACGACCGTCGGCGGTGTGTTCGAACAGTCGCCCACCATCGGCGTGTGGCGTGGATCTCTGGCATCGCCGCCGTACTGGTCGGTGAACCACGCCATCGCCGCACCGGTAAGCAGGAAGCCTTCGGCGAACATGGCGAGGCTCGAATGCTGGGTGACGTCGGACGCGACCGGATAGATCGGCGCCTGGACGATCACCGGCACCTCGGCCGGGTCGTTCATCAGCTGGTTGGTGGTGACGATGGTCAGATTGCCGCCCGCGCTGTCGCCGGTGATGACGAGACCGGTGATCGTGCGGCCGAGCTCGGCGGGCGAGGAGGCGACCCAGCGCGCCGCCGCCTCGCAATCGTCGGGCGCGGCGGGGAAGGGGTGCTCGGGCGCGAGGCGGTAGTCGACCGAGACCACCGGCAGGTCGAGATGATGCGAAATCTCGGTGCACAGCGCGTTGTAGACCTCGAGGTCTCCGATCACGAAGCCGCCGCCGTGAATGAACAGCACGCAGGGGCCCGGATCGCGCTCGGCCCTCACGTCGTAGAAGCGCACCGGGATCGGGCCCGCAGGTCCGGGGCAGGTCAGATCCTTCTGCACCGCCATTGTGCGCGGCTCCGCCTCGGCCACCGCGCCCAGCGTGCGCATCTGCTGGCGGCCTTCCACCGCACCGACCTCTTCGACGCCCTTGCCGCCCATTTGCTCGAGCATGTCGAGGAAGCCGCGGACATCGTCGCGGACATAGTGTTCGGTATTGGCCATCGTGCTCTCTCCCACATACGTTTCTTTTCGGGACTTAGCGCGTTCGCGGAGCTTTTCCACGCGCCTTTTTTGGCCTAGCAGAGAAACTTCATTGCGAGAGGGTGGGGCGCGGCCTAGGTGGCGCGTCCCTGAGAGAAACGGCGCCACGAGAGGTGGCGCAGACAAGGATCTACCGGATGGCAACAGCCGCCACCGCGCCGCAGGACGGCCTCCCCGCAACTCCCGAGAGCGTCGTGGTGCGCTTCGCCGGCGACTCCGGCGACGGGATGCAGCTGACCGGGGGCCAGTTCACGCTGTCGACCGCGCTGGCGGGTAACGACCTCGCGACCTTTCCCGATTTCCCCGCCGAAATCCGCGCGCCGCAGGGCACGCTGTTCGGCGTTTCGGCCTTCCAGATCAATTTCGGCAGCCGCGAGATCAATACCGCGGGCGATGCGCCCGACGTGCTCGTCGCGATGAACCCGGCGGCGCTCAAGGTGAATCTCGCCGCGCTGAAGCCGGGCGGTCTGATCATCGCCGACACCGGCGCCTTCACCAAGCGCAACCTCGACAAGGCGCATTACGATGCCAACCCGCTCGAGGACGGAAGCCTCGCCAAATACGACGTGCTCGCCTTCGACATCAGCGAGAAGACGATCGAGGCGGTCAAGCCCTACGGCCTCGGCAACAAGGACGCGCTGCGCTCGAAGAACATGTGGACGCTGGGCCTGGCGCTGTGGATGTTCGACCGTCCGCGCGAGCCGATCCACGACTGGCTCAAGGCCAAGTTCAAGAGCAAGCCCGATATCGCCGACGCCAATATCGCGGCGCTCGATGCGGGGCACGCCTATGGCGAGACCGCCGAACTGGCGGGGCCGCTGAAGCAGCTCCATGTCGATCCCGTGCCGAGCGCACCGGGTCTCTATCGCACGATCACCGGCGCCGAAGCGGTCTCCCTGGGCCTCGTGGCGGGCGCACAATTGGCTCAACTGCCGATGTTCTTCGGCGGCTATCCGATCACCCCGGCATCGGCGATCCTCCACCACCTCGCGCGGCTCAAGGAATTCGACGTCACGACCTTCCAGGCCGAGGACGAGATCGCCGCGATCTGCGCGGCGATCGGGGCGAGCTATGCCGGCAGCCTCGGCGTGACCAGCTCCTCGGGTCCGGGGATCGCGCTCAAGACCGAGGCGATCGGCCTCGGCATCATGACCGAACTGCCGCTGGTGATCGTCAATTCGCAGCGCGGCGGCCCTTCGACCGGCCTGCCGACCAAGACCGAGCAGAGCGATCTCTACCAGGCGGTCTATGGCCGCAACGGCGATGCGCCGATGCCGGTGATCGCCGCGAGCAGCCCGGGCGACGCCTTCGAAGTGGCGATCGAGGCCTGCCGCATCGCGGTCGAATACATGACCCCGGTGATGCTGCTGACCGATGGCTACATCGCCAATGCCGCCGAGCCGTGGAAGGTGCCGAACCCGGCCGATTTCGCGCCGTTCCCGGCGACGTTCCTCGACAAGCCAAACGCAGTCGACGACGAGGGCGGCGAAACCTTCCTCCCATACAAGCGCGACGCCAAGGGCGCGCGTCCCTGGGTCAAGCCCGGCACGCCCGGCCTGATGCACCGCATCGGCGGGATCGAGAAGCACGAGCTGACCGGCAATATCGATTACTCGCCCGACAATCACCAGCGCATGACCGATGCCCGCAAGAGCAAGGTGGAGGGCATCGCCGTGCCCGACCAGCAGGTCTGCCTCGGCGAGACCTCGGGCAGGCTCGCGGTGGTCGGCTGGGGTTCGACCTTCGGGCCGATCCACCGCGCGGTCGACAATGCCCGCCGCAAGGGGATGGACGTCAGCCATGTTCACGTCCGCCACATCTGGCCGCTGCCGAAAAACCTCGGCGCGCTGCTCAGGGGCTTCGACAAGGTGCTCGTGCCCGAGATGAACACCGGCCAGTTCAAGACCGTGCTGCGCGACCAGTTCCTGATCGATGCGCAACCTCTGACCAAGACCAGCGGGCAGCCCTTCCAGATCGCCGAGCTCGAGGCCGCGATCGACAAGTATTTCGACGGCGTCGATGGCAATGAGGGCGGACAGGTCGCGGTAAACGACGAACAACTGCCGAGCCCCAAGGCGGAGAACGACTAATGAACGCACCCGTCAAAATCGAAACCACGCTCAAGGACTGGGAAACCGACCAGGAGGTCCGCTGGTGCCCCGGATGCGGCGACTACGCGATCCTCAAGGCCGTGCAGCGCACGCTCCCGCAATTGGGCGCCGACCCCAAGAACACCGTGTTCATCAGCGGCATCGGCTGCTCGAGCCGTTTCCCCTATTACGTCGAGAGCTACGGCTTCCACACGATCCACGGCCGCGCGCCCGCCTTCGCGACCGGCGCGAAGCTCGCCAATCCCGATCTCGACATCTGGCTGGTGACGGGCGACGGCGACGGGCTGTCGATCGGCGGCAACCACTTGATGCATGTTCTTCGCCGGAACGTGAACATGCAGATCATGCTGTTCAACAACGAGATCTACGGCCTCACCAAGGGCCAGGCCTCGCCGACCAGCCGCGAGGGGACCAAGTCGCCCTCGACCCCGATCGGCAGCTACGACCACCCCGCACGTCCGGCCGCCTTCGCGCTCGGCGCGGGTGCGCGCTTCGTCGCGCGCGGCTTCGACGTGTCGAAGAACCTGCCCGACGTGCTCAAGGCCGCGCATGCACACAAGGGCGCGGCCTTCATCGAGATCTTCCAGAACTGCATCGTCTACAACAAGGACGTGTTCAACGATTTCGCCGCACCCAAGGGGGCGGAGGATCGCCAGCTCTGGCTCGAAGACGGCCAGCCGATGCTGTTCGCCGGCGGCACCAAGGGCATCACGCTCGACCGCGACGCACTCAGCCTCGCGGTGGTCGACGTGACCGACGGCGACTGGGAAGGCGCGGGCGTGATCGTCCACGACGTCACCAACCGCTCGATCGCGCACATGCTGGTCGAGATGCCGTTCGGCCCGTTCCCGATGGCCTTGGGTGTGCTCTACGACGATCCGCGCCCGACCTTCGAGGACGCCGCCATGGCCGAGAAATCCGCCGTCAGCGCGGGCAAGGAGGCCAATCTCGCCAAGCTGCTCGGCAAGGGCCAGACCTGGACCGTCGACGGCACCGCGCAGGATCCGGTCTGATCAAATTTCTAACACCCCTGCTTGCGCTTGCGTTGAGCGCATCTTGCACGACTTACCGGGACAAATACCCCGATTGGTATTCCAACTCGATTGCGGTACCGGAGTTCTCGGACGAGCCAATTAGCGTCATCCGTGGAGAACTAGCTGCGGAGGATATCTGGGGAAGCATCCAGTGTCCTGACGGCTACATTTGCATAAATGTTATTTATGAGCTCGGGATAGCGGAACCGGAAACTCTATTTGGTCCGCCCATTGGTGCCGGGCCCATCTATTCCGTTCAGCACGGGGCCCGCGTCGACCGATATCGCACCTGGCTGGTAAACCGACGCTCCGACGGGAGGTTATGGGTTTGGCAGCAGGGCGAAAATGTTGGAAGCGCCGCATGTTTCGATGTTTCGCCCACCTCCTCTCTGCGTGATCGTCTCGAAGAAATGGGACAGAAGTTTGTGGCCGATGTGACTTGCTTCCCGGATACCAAACGCAATGGATAATCTCACGCACAGCCTCGTCGGCGCGCTGATCGGGCAGGCGGGGCTCAAGCGGAAGACCGGGCTCGCGATGCCCGCGCTCGTCATCGGGGCGAACCTGCCCGATGTGGATGCGGCGTGCCTCTTCTGGCTCGAGGGCGTCGAGCATCTCGGTTTCCGCCGCGGGATCACGCATGGGCCGCCTGCGCTGGTGCTGCTGCCACTGATACTTGCGGCATTGCTCTACGGCTTCGACCGCTGGCAGGCGAAGCGTGGCACGCGGCCGAATGGCCGACTGCCGGTCAGCTTCAAATGGCTGTTCCTGCTGAGCTTCATCGCCTGCCTGACCCACCCGGCGCTCGATTGGCTCAACGTCTATGGGATCCGCCTGCTCGAGCCGTTCAGCAGCCGCTGGTTCTACGGCGATACGCTGTTCATCATCGATGTCTGGCTCTGGGCACTGATGGGCTTCGCGACCTGGTTCTCGCTGCGCCGCGAAAAGCGCGGCGGGGAGTGGCGACGGCCCGCGCGGATCGCGATCGCGGTGGTGCTGGCCTATATCGGGGCGAATTGGACCCTCACTCAAGGGTCGACAGTGGTCGCTGCGATCAACACGAAAGCTGTCGGTGGTGTCGATCCGCGTGATTACGATGAGATAATTGCCTCACCAGTGCCGCTCGTGCCGTGGCGGCGCGAGATCATCATTGGCCGGAAAAACTCATGGCAACTAGGTCTTGCCGATGAGTTGCGAGGCTACAAGGAACCGGTTCCCGCAACCTCGCGACGATGTGCATGGCCGTCCGACTTGGAATTGGGCACCGGCGGATCGCAGTCAGACGCCTTCCTCTTCTGGTCCCGCGCGCCCTTCGCCGAGCGCGCACCCGACGGCTCTCTCCTCCTGCGCGATGCACGTTTCTACGACCCGCGCGCTCGGGACCGCTTTACAGTCGCATTGCCCGATGTGAGATGCGAGCCGCTGCCCTGGCGCCGCCATGGCGTGAAGCTGGAGGCAGATTCGATGGCGGCCTAGGGCCACCGGGCAAGGCGCCGCCGGCAGCTCGCATCAACCGGTTAGTGCGTCGCTTCTTCGAGCTTGTGACCGACCTCGCTGTCCGCCGCGGCCTTGGCGGGCTGGTAGAGCAGCGCCGCCGCAGTGAAGGCCCAGGCCGCGCCGCCCATCCAGCCAGCGGTCACATCGCTGGGAAAGTGCACCCCGAGCATCACGCGGCTCCACGCGATCATGGCGCTCAGCACCATCGCGCAGCCGATCAGCGTGTAGCGCACCGAATGCCGTTTGCTGAGCGAGGCAAAGGCCAGCGCCATGCCGATGTAGATCATCGCGCTGGCGAAGCTGTGGCCGCTGGGGAAGCTGTTGCCGCCGGCCTCGGTCAGGTGCGGCACGATCAGCGGCCGCTCGCGTCCGATCAGCCACTTCATCAGATTGTTGAGCATCCAGCCGAAGAAAACGGTCGCCACTAAGAGGAAGGCCTCGCGCCGAAGCCTGAGGAACAGCAGTGCGACCGCAGCGCCGATGACGATCAGCGTGCTGAGGAAAACCCCGCCGAGCGCGGTGGTGTCGCGCACCGCCTCGTGGATCAGCATCCCGCCGCGGGGATGCAGGTCGGGCCCGGTGCGATAGAGGTGCAGTCCCCAGTCGTCGAAGCCGCCGGTCACGCTGTGGGTTACGAAATAGACCATCGCGGCCCATCCGGCCCAGAGAACCCCGGCGGCAACCAGCGCCTTGGTCCGGTTGACGGTAAAGCCGCGTTCGGGAAGCCTGACATCTTCCGCCGGAAGCGGCGGTTCTTCGGGCGTTACGATGTCGGATTGTTTTGCTTCCATGACAGGGGGAACATTCGCGATGGCCTTTCCGTTCCGTGCGCATGAGTTCACCCCAGATCGTCTGGTTGCGGCGCGATTTGCGACTGGCCGACCAGCCCGCCTTCCATGCCGCCGCGAAGCTCGGCCCGGTAATCCCGGTCTATGTGCTCGACGACGAGCGCGCGGGCGACCATGCCTATCGTGGGGCCTCGCGCGTGTGGCTGCACCATTCGCTCGAGAGCCTCGGCAAAACGCTCGGCAGCCGCCATTCGCGCATCGTCTTGCGCAAGGGCGACGCGCCGCAAGTGCTTGCCGCGCTGGCACACGAAATCGGGGCAGGGTGCATCCACGCGCTGCGCCATTACGAGCCGTGGTGGAAGCATGCCGAGGACGAACTGCGCGATGCGCTGGGGGATGCGTGCAAGCTGTGCCTCTACGACGGCAACTACCTGCTCCCGCCGGGCAGTGTCACGACCGGATCGGGCGATCCCTACAAGATCTACACGCCCTTCTCGAAGGCGATGCTCGATTGCATGCCGCCGCGCGACCCGCTGCCCGATCCCGAGACGATCCATTCGCCCGATAGCTGGCCCGAGAGCGACGATCTCGCCGACTGGGGCCTGCTGCCGACCAGCCCCGACTGGGCGGGCGGTATCCGTGCATTCTGGGACTTCGGCGAGGCCGCGGCGCAGGAACGGCTCGACTGGTGGGCTCACGAGGTCGGCGCATACGACGAGGGCCGCAACCTGCCTTCACAGGACGTGACCTCGCGCCTCTCGCCGCATCTTCACTGGGGCGAAATCAGCCCCGCGCAGGTGTGGCACAAGCTGAAGGACAAGCGCAGCGAGGGCTGGCGCACCTTCGCCAAGGAGCTGATCTGGCGCGATTATGCGCAGAACGTGATCGACCAGTTCCCCGATTATCCGCGCAAATCCTATCGCGATTACGACGAGCGCAAGCTGTGGCGCAATCCCGATGCCGGGCACCTGATCCGCGCGGACCTGGAGTGCTGGCAGAAGGGTATGACCGGCTACCCCATAGTCGATGCCGGGATGCGCCAGCTGTGGCAGACCGGCTGGATGCACAACCGCGTGCGGATGATCGCGGCGAGTTTCCTCGTGAAGCATTTGCTGATCGACTGGCGCCACGGCGAGCAATGGTTCTGGGACACTTTGGTCGATGCCGATTACGGCAACAACGGCGTCAACTGGCAGTGGATCAGCGGCACCGGAGTCGACAGCAATATGTTCGTGCGGATCATGGCGCCCTTAAGCCAGAGCGAGAAGTTCGATGCGGCGGACTATATCCGCACCTATGTGCCCGAGCTGGCCGACCTGTCCGATGCCGAGATCCACGACCCGCCCGACGCGAAGCGCGGCGCCTATCCGGCCAAGATGATCGGCCACAAGGAGGCCCGCGAGCGCGCGCTGGAGGCATACCGGTCTGCGAAGTGACCAGCGGCAAGGCGCTTGAGCGCGACGCCCGGTCGAGTCATACCGTGACCGATGGACATGCCGACTTCCTCGCGTGGCGGCGGCCTGCTCGCCGGTGCCCGGCGCTTCGCCCGCAAGCCGGGCCTGTTCGCGCGCCTGGTAGCGCCCGGCTTCGGCAAGATCCTCGATCGCATCGACGCCGCGCTGGTGCGGGGGACGATCCATGCGCGGCTGCCCGACGGGACCACGCGAACGCTCGGCGGACGCGCGCCGGGCTTCGAGTGCACGGTCGACCTGCGCAGCTGGACCGCGCTGCTGCGGCTCGCGACGAATGGCTCGATCGGCTGGTACCAGGCCTGGGAAGCGGGCGAATGGGCCAGTCCGGACCCGGTTCCGCTGTTCGCGCTATTCATGGCCAATGGCGAGGAACTGGGCGACACCGGACGCGCGCGCGGGCCCTTCCGTCTCGCCGCGCGCTTCGCCCACTGGCTCAACCGCAACACGCCGGCGGGCGCACAGAAGAACATCGCCGCGCATTACGACCTCGGCAATGATTTCTACGCCGCCTGGCTCGACCCGACGATGAGCTATTCCTCCGCGCTGGAGGTCGGCGAGGACGGGCTCGAGGCGGCGCAAAGGCGCAAGTGGGCGGCGCTGGCTACGCGTATCGGAGATGCCGAGACCGTGCTCGAAATCGGTTGCGGTTGGGGCGGGCTGGCGGGCGATCTCGCCGCGCGCGGCAGCCGGGTCACCGCGATCAGCCTGTCCGATGCCCAGCTGGCCTGGGCGCGCGAGCGGCACGGTGCCGGGGTGGAATTCCGCAAGCAGGACTATCGCGACTGCTCGGGCCAGTTCGATGCCATCGTCAGCGTCGAGATGGTCGAGGCGCTGGGGCGCGAATACTGGCCGACCTTCATGGACTGCATCGCGCGCAATCTGAAGCCGGGCGGGCGCGCCGCGATCCAGTATATCTCCATGCGCGACGAGCTGTTCGAGGCCTATGCGCAGAGCGCCGATTTCATCCAGGCCTATGTCTTTCCCGGCGGCCTGCTGATCCGCACCAGCGAATTCCGACGGCTGGCGGAGGAGCGCGGGCTCGCCTGGCAGGACCAGCGCGATTTCGGGCTCGACTATGCCGCAACGCTCGAGGCTTGGCGGACGCGTTTCGATGCGGCAGAGGCCGCAGGCCGCCTGCCGGCGGGTTTCGATGAGCGCTTCTGCAATCTGTGGCGCTATTATCTGATGTATTGCGAGGGTGGGTTCCGCGGCGGCGGGATCGACGTCCACCAGGTCACGCTGGTGAAACAGGGAGAATGAGGATGCGCGGGCTTTGGATTTCGACGGCGGCGCTGGCGCTCGCCGGCTGCGCGAGCACCTATGACACGGTCGAGAGCGCGCCGGTTGCGCCTGCCATCCCGGCGGTCACCCAGTCCATGCCCGAACAGATGGCGAGCATGGATCCGGGCGATTCGATCCTGTTCTGGAACGACGCGCGCCGTTCGGCCGCATTCCGCGACATGGAAGGTCTGTTTCCGGGGCTCGAAGTCGCACCCGCCAATCCGGTGCGCGAACTGCCGCGCAGCGCAGACGTGCTCCCTGCCGAACTGCAAGCCCAGATCCGCGACTATATGGCCGAAACGCATGCCGCCGGGCTGATGGTGCTCAAGGACGGCAAGGTGATGTTCGAGGACTATGGCCTCGGCCTCGCGCCGACCGATCGCTGGACCAGCTTCTCGGTCGCCAAGAGCTTCACCTCGACGCTGCTCGGTGCGGCGATCGCCGATGGCAAGATCGCCGGCGTCGACACGCCGGTCACCGAGATCGTCCCCGCGCTCGCGGGCACCGCCTATGACGGCGTCACCGTCGGCCAGGTCGCCACCATGACCTCGGGCGTGGCGTGGAACGAGGACTACACCGACCCCGACAGCGACGTCGCCAAGATGCTCGCGATCGCGCCGGTCGCGGGCGAATCGCAGGCGGTGACCTATGCGCGTACGTTGAAGCGCGAGGCCCCGGCCGGGACCAAATGGGTCTACAAGACACTCGAGACCAATCTTCTCGGCCTGATCGTCGAACAGGCCACGGGCAAGTCGCTCGCCGCCTATGCCGCGGAAAAGATCGTCGAGCCCGCGGGCTTCGAGGGCGGGCTGTTCTGGATGCAGGACCTGACCGGCGGCAATATCGGCGGCTGCTGCCTCTCGCTGCGGCTGTCGGACTATGCGCGGATGGGCCAGTTCGCGCTCGAAGGCGGCAAGGGCGTGGTGCCCGACGGCTGGTTCGCCACTGCCGGGTCCCCGCTGGTGGACTTCGCCCCCGAAGCGCCGGGCTTCGGCTACGGCTACCAGTGGTGGACCTATCCCGGAGCCACCTACGGCGCGCAGGGTATCTTCGGCCAGGCGATCACGATCGTGCCTGAGGAACGCCTGGTGGTCGCGGTGGTCAGCAATTGGGAAACCGCCACCAGCCGCACGAACCGCGACGGGTTCCGCACGCTGGTCGGCAAGCTGGTGGCCGCACTCGACGATTGATTCGGGGGAGGGGGCAGCGCTGCCCCTCCGCCGGTTCGACTCAATAGGGGCGGGGGATGTCCGCGGCGCCGTAGCGCGACAGGATCGATTCGTGGACGAAGGGGCTCAGCAGCTCGCTGAAGGCGCAGCCGACCAAGCATTCTTCCCACCACACCACCTGCGCCTGGAGCGATTCGAGGCCGGGCAGGGTGAGCCAGCAGAGCTGGCCTTCGTGCATGCGGTTGATCGCCGCGGCCGAAAAGCCCGAGATCGACAAGTCGTGGACCACGGTCTGGAAGGCGCGGCCACCACTGGCGCGCAATTGCGCGGGAATGGTCAGCTTGGTCCGCGGGGCGCAGCGATCTTCCTGCGCGGCAAGCGTGTAGCGGTCTTGCGACTGGTGGATCATCTCACCACGCCTCCTTGGTCCATTCGGTGCGACTTTCCCGCGCATGGCGCGCGGGCAAGGCGGAATTATCGCCCCGAGTGGTTTCACGGGAATGGACGGTTGTGGTTAACTCACGTTTCGACGCGCTCTCGGTGAAAGCCGTCGAAATCGTTAACCAGCAGCTCGACCAGACGGTCGGCGACATCTTCGGGCGGCTTGACCGTCGCCGGGTCCTCGCCGGGATAGGCCTTGGCGCGCATCGCGGTGCGGGTCGCGCCGGGATCGACCAGCGCCACGCGGACCTTGGAGATCTTCTCGACCTCCTGCGCATAGCTTTCGAGCAGATTGTCGAACGCCGCCTTGGTCGCACCATAGGCCGACCAATAGGCGCGCGGCCTGCCGCCGACGCTGCTGGTGAGGCCGATCACGCGGCCGGCGTCGGCGCGCTTGAGCAGCGGGTCGAAATTGGCCAGCAACGCCTGCGTGGCGAGGAAATTGACCGTCAGCGCCTGGCTCAACTGCTTGCCGTCGATCTGCGTAACCGGGGTGAGCATGGGCAGATAGGCTGCGGAAATGACGAGATAATCGAGCTTGTCCCAGCGTCCGCCGATGGCTGCCGCTAGGCGCGCGATGCCATCGCTCTCGGAGAGGTCGACCGGCGCGATGGTCGAGGCGCCGCCGGCATCGTGGATCGCATCCTCGACCGCTTCGAGCGCGCGGACGTCGCGGCCGGTCAGCACCACATGTGCGCCCGCCGCGGCTAGCGCTTTCGCGGTGGCAGCACCGATCCCCTGGCTCGCCCCGGTGACGAGGGCGAGGCGGTTGTCGAGCGGTTGTGTCATCAAGCGACCTGTTCGGAAGGAAAGGCGAGTTGTTCCTGCTTGTCGTCGCGCCGTCCGAGATCGGTCAGCGAGGTGGGGTAGTCCCCGGTGAAGCAGGCGTCGCAGAATTGCGGGCAGGCCGAATTGCGCGGCTTTTCGCCAACCGCGCGATAGAGCCCGTCGATCGAGACGAAGGCGAGGCTGTCGGCCTTGATGAATTCGCGCATCGGTTCGACGTCCATCCGCGCGGCGAGCAGCTTGCTGCGCTCGGGCGTGTCGACGCCGTAGAAGCAGCTGTGTGCGGTCGGCGGGCTGGCGACGCGGAAATGGACTTCGGTCGCACCGGCGTCGCGCATCATCTCGACGATCTGCATGCTGGTGGTGCCGCGCACGATGCTGTCGTCGATGAGGACGATGCGCTTGCCCTCGACCAGCGCGCGGTTGGCGTTGTGCTTGCGCTTGACGCCGGCATGGCGCGCGCCGTCGCTCGGCTGGATGAAGGTGCGCCCGACATAGTGCGAGCGGATGATGCCGAGCTCGAAGGGAATGCCCGATTCCTGCGCATAGCCGATCGCAGCGGGCACGCCGCTGTCGGGCACGGGTATGACGAGGTCGGCCTCGACCGGCTTCTCGCGCGCGAGTTCGGCGCCGATCGCCTTGCGCGCTTCGTAGATGCTGCGTCCGTCGAAGACCGAATCGGGGCGGCTGAAATAGACGTGTTCGAAGATGCAGGGGCGCGGTGCGTGGTCGCCGAAGGGGTGGAGCGAATCGACATTGCCGTCGAAATCGACCTTGATCACCTCGCCCGGCTCGACCTGGCGGACGAATTGTGCGCCGACCACGTCGAAGGCGACGGTTTCGGAGGCGAAGACGGTGGCATCGCCGATGCGGCCCATCTGCAGCGGACGGATGCCCATCGGGTCGCGGCAGGCGATCATGCCCTCGGGCGTCATCACGATCAACGCATAGGCGCCTTCGAGCAGGCGCAGCGCGTCGATCAGGCGGTCCATGATCGTGGGATAGCGGCTGGTCGCGACGAGGTGGATGATGACCTCGGTGTCGCTGGTCGACTGGAAGATCGAGCCGCGCCGCACGAGGTCCTCGCGCAGCATGCCGGCGTTCGAGATATTCCCGTTGTGCGCGACCGCGAAGCCGCCGCTGGCGAGATCGGCATAGAGCGGCTGGACGTTGCGCAGGCCCGAGCCGCCGGTGGTCGAATAGCGCACATGGCCCGCAGCCATCGTGCCAGGGAGTTCGGCGATCGCTTCCTGCGACGAGAAATTCTCCGCGACGTGGCCGAGCCCGCGGCGGGTGAAGAACTCGGCGCCGTCGAAGCTGGTGATGCCCGCGGCTTCCTGCCCGCGATGCTGGAGCGCGTGGAGGCCGAGCGCGGTCACTGCCGCAGCATCGGACGCGTTGATCGCGCCGAACACGCCGCACTCTTCGCGCAGCTTGTCGCCATCCTCGTCGAGAAACGGGTGGGTGAGGTTCATCGAAAGGCCTGTCCGCCGCGGCTGATCGGGATGCGCGCCCCAATGGCGATGTTACGCTCCGATTACAAGGGTAGTGAGACGGACCGACCCCGCGTAAACACGATTTCATTGCGCGGCAGGCCCTAGCTGCCTACACGCGCATCCAAGCAATAGTCACCTGCAAGGGCCGCCTTGATCCTTTCCCCCTTCGAATGGACGATCGCCAAGCGCTACCTGCTTCCGGGCAAGGGCGAGGCCTTCATCGCGCTGGTCGCCAGCATCTCGATCGGCGTGGTGATGCTCTCGGTCGCCATGCTGGTGGTGGTGATGAGCGTCATGAACGGCTTTCGCGCCGAACTGCTCGACAAGATCGTCGGCCTCAACGGCCACGCCATCGTCCAGGCCTATGGCGGGCGGATGGACGATTGGGAGAATATCCTCGAGGAAGTGCGCGCGACGCCGGGCGTTGTGCGCGCCACCCCGCTGATCGAGCAGCCGCTGCTGACCAGCTTCAACGGGCGCGTCGAGGCGATCCTCGTGCGCGGCAACACCGCCGGGGACCTGCAGGAACTGTCGAAGAAGGCGGTCGCCGGGAATTTCGCCGCGCTCCAGCCGGGGGCGAACAAGGTCGCCATCGGCGTCCGCCTGGCGGAGAACATCGGCGCGCGCGTGGGCGACACCATCACCGTCATCAATCCGCAGGGCCGCTCCACCCCCTTCGGCACGGTCCCGCGCCAGATCGGCTACGAGGTCGCGGCGATCTTCGAGGTCGGGATCTACGATTACGACGGCGCCTATGTCGTGATGCCGATGAAGGACGCGCAGCAACTGATGATGATCGGCGATTCGGTGGGCATGATCGAGGTTTCGGTCGAGGACCCCGACGAGGTCGGCGAGATCCTCGCCCCGGTCCAGCGCGCGGTCGAGGGACGGGCGGTGGTGTCCGACTGGAAGACGATCAACGCGACGCTGTTCGAGGCGCTTCAGGTCGAGCGCGCGGCGATGGCCTTCGCGCTCAGCTTCATGGTGCTGGTCGCCGCCTTCAACATCCTCTCGAGCCTGGTGATGCTGGTCCGCGCCAAGACGCGCGACATCGCGATCATGCGCACCATGGGCGCGACACGGCAGAGCCTGATGAAAATCTTCGTCACCACCGGCTTCACGATCGGCGCGATCGGGACGGCGGTGGGTCTGGTGTTGGGCTTCCTGATCCTCGCCGGGCGGCAGCAGATCGTCGAGGCGATCGGCGCGATCACGGGCCAGAACCTGTGGGACCCGCAATATCGCTTCCTCACTACCATCCCGTCGAAGATCGACCCGGGCGAGGTCTCGTTGATCGTGCTGCTCGCGCTGGGGCTCAGCTTCCTCGCCACGCTCTACCCGGCGTGGAAGGCGGCGAGTACCGATCCGGTCCAGGTGCTGCGCTATGAATAGCGACGGCGTGAAACCGGTGGTCGAACTCAAGGGCCTGACGCGCAGCTTCGAACAGGGCGGCGAACGTATCGACGTGCTGCGCGGGGTCAACCTCGCGATCCGCCCGGGCGAAATCGTCGCGCTGCTCGGCCCCTCGGGCTCGGGCAAGTCGACGCTGCTGCAGGCGGTGGGCCTGCTCGAGGGCGGTTTCGGCGGCGAGATCGTCATCGCCGGCCATTCGGCGGAGAAATCGGACTCGCGCGCGCGCACCGTGTTGCGGCGCGAGCATCTCGGCTTCGTATACCAGTTTCACCATTTGCTGCCCGATTTCGACGCGCGCGAGAATGTCGTCCTGCCGCAGCTGGTTGCCGGCAGGACTCGCGACGAGGCCGAGCGACGCGCGGAAGACCTGCTGGTCGCGCTGGGGCTGTCGCATCGTCTGACCCATCGCCCGAGCCAGCTGTCGGGCGGCGAGCAGCAGCGCGTGGCGGTCGCCCGCGGGCTCGCCAACAAGCCCGATTTGGTGCTCGCCGACGAGCCAACGGGCAATCTCGACGAAGCGACCTCGGACAAGGTCCTGGCCGAATTCCTCGCGCTGGTCCGTGGCGAGGGCAGCGCGGCGCTGATCGCGACCCATAACGAGCGGCTGGCGCAGAAGATGGACCGCGTGGTCCGGCTGCACGAGGGCGTGCTCGAATAGCGGACCCGGAGCGCGTTTCGCACGTTGGTCTGGCAAAGGAGAAATTTGCATGACCGACCACCCCAGCACCTTCAAGGGCGAGGACACGAACCGCACCGGCGTCGACTGGGACGACCGGGCAGAGATCCATCTATCGGACGATGGCCAGGGGATTTTCGATGGCGGCAAGGGCGTCCGCGGCGGCACGCTGGCCGAGATGGTCGCGCAGATCATGGCCTACCCGCCCGCCGAGCGCGATCGTTTCGTCATCCAGAAGGCCGGCGACCACCGGCTAGAGAGGGCCGAGATCGAGGCGCTGGCCGCGCGTGACGACTTTCCCGGTTCGTAGGCAGGCATCGGTTCTCCGTCGATAGCCACTGGCGCGCGGCTGCCGCGCGGCGCATCGTGGCGGCATCAGGGGAGAACCGCACATGATCACTGCCGCATTCGCGCTCGTTCTGGCGCAGGCCGCAACCCCGGCCCCACCGCCTCCTCCCCCACCCAAATGCGAAGGGGCTAGCTTCGGCGCCTTCGATTTCTGGGTTGGCGAATGGGAGGTATTTCCCAGGGGCGGCGACCAGAAGATCGCCGAGAGCCGGATCGAGAAGGTCAGCGCCGGCTGCGCGATCCGCGAGACGTGGATGCCGCTGCAGGGGCGTAGCGGGTCGAGCCTCAGCGCCTTCGACCCCGCCGACGGCACCTGGCACCAGCTGTGGGTGGGCGGCGCGCCTGGCCGCGTATTCTTCGACGGCGGTCCGGTCGATGGCGCGATGGTGCTGACCGGCTATTGGGGCAAGGACACGGAAGGAAAACCTTCGCTCGTGCGAATGACCTATACGCTTGAAGCCGATGGCAGCGTGCGCCAGTACGGTCAGGCGAGTTCGGACCATGGGCGCAGCTGGTCCGACAGCTTCGACCTGATCTATCGCCGCAAGGACTAGCCCCGCCATGACCACCATCGCCGATTTCTCCGTCGCCACCAACAAGGGTGAGCAGCTCGATCTGTCGGACAAGCTCGGCACGGTGCTGCTGGTGGTCAACACGGCGAGCAAATGCGGCTTCACTCCGCAATACGACGGGCTCGAAGAGCTCTACCAGAGCTACAAGGACCGCGGCTTCGAAGTGCTCGCCTTCCCGTGCAACCAGTTCGGCGGGCAGGAACCGGGCAATGCCGACGAGATCGCCGAATTCTGCAAGGTCAATTTCGGCCTGACCTTCCCCCTTATGGCCAAGGTCGAGGTCAATGGCGACAACGCCAGCCCGCTGTTCGACTGGATGAAGGCGGAGAAGCCGGGACTGATGGGCTCGAAGGCGATCAAGTGGAACTTCACCAAGTTCCTGATCGACCGCGAAGGCAATGTCGTGAAGCGCTATGGCCCGACCGACGCGCCCAAGACGATCGCCAAGGATATCGAAAGGCTGCTTTGAGTCTCCACCAGCCTGTGGAGAATTGAGCGTGCGCGCGGCTGGTGAATCGCGCGCGGAATCCGCATATTGCCCGCATGTCCTTCAAGCCTTTCGTCCCCTTCCGCATCCTCTCGGCCTACACGATGCTCGAAGGCGCGATCGATCCCAAGGCGATGGCCAAGCTGGCGAAGGAACGCGGCTTTCCCGCGATCGCGATCGCCGACCGCAACGGGCTCTATGGCGCGGTGATGTTCGCCAATGCCTGCAAGGCGGAGGGCATCCAGCCGATCATCGGAACGCTGCTCGGCGTGGCGCGCGATACGGAAGGCAAGCAGGTCGATTACCTGCCACTCTATGCGCAGGACGAGGCGGGCTACGACAATCTCTGCCACCTCGTTTCGCGGGCGCATCTCGACCGCCCGCTCGAATTCGAACCGCATGTGGCGATGGAGGATTTCGACGGCCGCACCGACGGGCTGATCGCGTTCACCGGCGCGAGCGAGGGCGCGGTGACGCGGCTGCTCGCCGAGGGGCAGCAAGCGCATGCCGAAGCGCTGCTCGACCGGTTGCAGGCGCTGTTCCCGGAACGGCTCTACGTCGAACTCGCGCGGCGCGGGAACGAGGTCGAGGAGCGCGCCGAGGCGGCGCTGGTAGAGCTCGCCTATGCCCGCGACCTGCCGCTGGTGGCGACCAACCCGGCCAATTTCGCCGAACCGCACATGCACAAGGCGCATGACGCCATGCTCTGCATCGCCCGCTCGACCCATGTCGATGCGGAGGAGCGCGTGCGCTCCAATCCGGAAAGCTACGTCAAGACCTACCACATGATGGAGGAGGCCTTCGCCGACCTCCCCGAGGCGGTCGAGAACACGCTCGTCGTGGCGCAGCGCTGCGCCTATGCGCCGCCTTATCGCAAGCCGATCCTGCCCAGCCTTGCGGGCGACCTCGAGGGCGAGGCGCGCATGCTGGCGGAGGACGCGCGCAAGGGCCTCGAAGCGCGGCTCGAACCCTATGGCGAGATGAGCGCCGAGGAGCGCCAGGTCTATGATGACCGTCTCAAGTTCGAGGTCGACATCATCAACCAGATGGGCTTCCCGGGCTACTTCCTGATCGTTGCCGACTTCATCAAATGGGCCAAGGATCACGACATTCCCGTGGGTCCGGGGCGCGGTTCGGGTGCGGGCAGCCTGGTCGCCTGGGCACTGACGATCACCGATCTCGATCCGATCAAGCTCGGCCTGCTGTTCGAGCGCTTCCTCAATCCAGAACGTGTCTCGATGCCCGACTTCGACATCGACTTTTGCGAAACGCGGCGCGGCGAGGTGATCCGCTATGTCCAGGAGAAATACGGCCACGATCACGTCGCGCAGATCATCACCTTCGGCAAGCTGAAGGCGCGCGCGGTGCTGCGCGATACCGGCCGCATCCTGCAGATGAGCTATGGCCACGTCGATCGCCTGTGCAAGATGGTGCCCAACCACCCGACCGACCCGTGGACGCTCCCGCGCGCGCTCAATGGCGCCGCGGACTTCAAGCACGAATACGACAACGACAACGAGGTGAAGCGGCTCGTCGACCTGGCGATGCAGCTCGAGGGCTTCCCGCGCAACAGCTCGACCCATGCGGCGGGCGTGGTGATCGGCGACCGGCCGCTGGCGCAGCTGGTGCCGCTCTACCGCGATCCGCGCTCCGACATGCCGGTGACGCAATACGACATGAAGAATGTCGAGAGCTCGGGCCTGGTCAAGTTCGACTTCCTCGGGCTGAAAACGCTCTCGGTGCTCAAGAAGGCGGTCGACCTGCTCAAGCGGCGCGAAATCGACATCGACCTGTCGCAGCTGCCGCTCGACGATCCCAAGGTCTACGAGCTGATGAAGGCGGGCAACACGGTCGGCGTGTTCCAGCTGGAATCGGAAGGCATGCGGCGCACGCTGACGGCGGTGAAACCGACCAATTTCGGCGACATCATCGCGCTGGTCTCGCTCTATCGCCCGGGTCCGATGGACAACATCCCGCTGTTCGGCAAGCGCAAGGCGGGCGAGGTGGCGATCGAATATCCGCACGCCAAGCTCGAGGGCATCCTCGCCGAGACCTACGGCATCTTCGTCTACCAGGAACAGGTCATGCAGGCGGCGCAGATCCTCGCCGGCTACTCGCTCGGCGACGCCGATTTGCTGCGCCGCGCAATGGGCAAGAAGGTCCAGGCCGAGATGGACGCGCAGCGCCAGCGTTTCGTCGATGGATGCAAGGAGGTCAGCGGGATCGAGAAGGCCGAGGCCAACGCCCTGTTCGACTTGATCGACAAGTTCGCGGGCTACGGCTTCAACAAGTCGCACGCCGCCGCCTATGCGCTGCTCGCCTACCAGACCGCCTGGCTCAAGGCGCATTACCCGGAAGAATTCTACGCCGCTTCGATGTGTTTCGACATGCATCAGTCGGAAAAGCTGGCGGTGTTCGTCGACGATGCACGGCGCAGCGGGATCAAGGTCCTGCCGCCCTCGCTCAACCATTCTGAGGCCGAATATTCGGTCGAACAGACCGATGAGGGCTATGCGGTGCGCTATGCCCTGGCCGGGATCCGCAATGTCGGCGAGCGTGCGATGGAGGCGATCGTTGAGCAGCGTGAGGCTGCCGGGCCTTTCACCAGCCTGAAGGATCTGTTCGAGCGCCTGCCCAAGGGTTCGATGAATTCGCGCCAGCTCGAGGCGCTGATCAGCGCGGGCGCGCTCGACGAGTTCGAACCCAACCGCGCGAAACTGATGGCCAATGCCGACATGCTGCTGGCTGTCGCCGACGCCGCCGAGCGCGAGCGGTCGAGCGGGCAGGGCGGTCTGTTCGGCGGCGAGGATTCCGCGGTCGAGGACGGCTTCCGACTCAAGGAGGCCGATCCCTGGCCGCGCGCCGAGCAGATGGCGCGCGAGAAGGAGAACTTCGGCTTCTACTTCGCCGAACACCCGGTCGAGGCGTGGCGCCAGGTCGCCAGCGCGCAGGGCGCGCGGAGCTATGCCTCGCTGATGGCGGGCGGGGCACCTCCGGGCGGCCGCGCGGGCGCGGTGATGGCGGCGATGGTCGAGAAGGTGAACAAGGGCACCACGCGGCGCGGCAAGCCCTTCATCCGCGCCGATTTTTCCGACAGTTCGGGCCAGTTCAGCGCCGCCTGCTTCGAGGAGGGCCTGGTCGAAAAATTCCTCCAGTGGGCGCAGGACCAGACCTGCGTGAAGCTCGACGTCGAACTCGACAGCCCGAGCCCCGACGAACCGCCGCGGATCACCGTGCGGGGTGCCGTCCCGCTGGCGGCGGTGAAGGGCAGCATGGCGATGCTGCTGACGCTCGAGGTCGAGAGCGTCGATGCGCTGACCCAGCTCGCGCTCGACCTCGGCGCGGGGGGCGAGGGCGGCGACGAGGTGGTCGCGACGCTGCTGACCGGCGACGCAACCCCGCCCGTGATGCGTCTGGGTCGCAGATTTTCTATCGACGGAGAGCTTGCCGAACGCTTGGCAAGCGTGCCCGGCCTTGCCAAGGTGCAGCTGACCGCGCGGCGGGGGAAGGCGAATTTGCGCCTCGTCGCGTAAGGCATCGTCATTGCGAACCTCGGGGCGATGCAATCCGCCTCCTGCCGTCGCCGCGCCGAGCGGCCCCGGTACCGGATTGCTCCGCTGTTCCGGGCTGTTCGCAATGTCTTTGAGGGAGAGAGAAGACCATGTCGCTTGGCGCGATGCAGGACTGGAGCATGCGAATCTCGCATGTGATCGACCACGCGGCCCGTGAGGCCCCGAACCGCGAAATCGTCACCCGCTGGGCCGACGGCAGCGAGACCCGGACCGACTGGGCGGGCGTCCATCGCGATGCGAAGAAGATGAGCCAGGCGCTGCTCGCGCTGGGGCTGAAGAAGGGCGACAAGGTCGCCAGTCTGGCGATGAACCACGCACGGCACCTGGTCAGCTGGTTCGGCGTGGCCGGGATGGGCGGGGTGCTCCACACCTGCAACCCGCGCCTGTTCGAGGACCAGCTCGAATACATCGTCAACCACGCCGAAGACCGGGTCATGCTCTACGACGCGGCGTTCCAGCCGATCGTCGACCGCATGCGCGACAAATGGCCCACGGTGAAGCACTACATCTGCTTCGATTCAGGCGAGCATGCGCCCGCCTTCGAGGACTGGATCGGCGCGCAGGACGGCGATTTCGAATGGGTCGGCGGCGACGAGCGCGACCCCTGCATGATCTGCTACACCAGCGGGACCACGGGCAACCCCAAGGGGGTGCAGTACGAGCATCGCTCGACAATCCTTCACGCGGTGTCGGGGCTCCAGCCGAGCACCTTCAACTTCAGTTCCTCTTCGGTGATGCTGCCGGTCGTTCCGATGTTCCACGCGGCGAGCTGGGGACTGCCCTATGCCGGCGCGATGGCGGGGATCAAATTCGTCTTCGCCGCGGTCAACGATCCCGCCGTGCTGCACGAGCTGATGCTGAAAGAGGGCGTCACCGACAGCGCCGGCGTGCCCACAGTATGGCTCGCGCATTTCCAGTATTGCGACCGCGAGGGCATCGACCTGCCACCGCTGCGTGCGGCGACCATCGGCGGCTCGGCAGCGCCGCGCTTCATGATCGAGCGGCTGATGAAGAACGGGACGCGCGTCCAGCATGCCTGGGGCATGACCGAGACTTCGCCCATCGGCACCGTCGGCGGGCCGACGCACGAATGGGATCAACTCAGCTTCGAGGAGAAGGTCACCAAGACGATGAAGCAGGGGCGACCGATCTTCGGCGTCGAACTGCGCATCGTCGACCTCGACGATCCGACCAAGGTCCTGCCGCGCGACGGTGAGACTTCGGGCGCGCTGCAGATCCGCGGGCCCTGGGTGGTCAAGCGCTACTTCAAGGCCGAGCATGACGCGGTGACAGAGGACGGCTGGTTCGACACCGGCGACGTCGGCATCATCCACCCCGACGGCACACTGCAACTGACCGACCGGACCAAGGACGTGATCAAGTCGGGCGGCGAATGGATCAGCTCGGTCGAACTCGAGAATGCCGCGGTGGGGCATCCGGCGGTGGCCGAGGCCGCCTGCGTCGGCATGCCGCACCCCAAGTGGGACGAGCGCCCGGTGCTGTTCGTCGTGCGCAAGGAAGGCACCGACTGCAGCAGCGAGGAGATCACCGAATTCCTCACCGACAAGGTGGCCAAATGGTGGCTGCCCGATGCGGTCGAATTCGTCGACGACATCCCGCACACCGCCACCGGCAAGATCAGCAAGAAGGACCTGCGCGAGCGGTTCGCGGACTACACGCTTGGTTGACGCTGCCGTCCGCACCGCCATGGCCGCGGACGCGGCGGCGGTGCAGGCGATCTATGCCTTTCATGTCGATCACGGCACGGCGACCTTCGATACCGTGCCGCCCGATTCCGGCTTCTGGCGCGACAAGATTGCGGCAGTGGCTGAGCGCGGCTGGCCCTTCCTCGTGATCGAGCACGATGGTGCGGTGGCGGGCTATGCCTATGCCACGCAGTTCCGCGACCGCGCGGCCTATGCCCATACCTGCGAGAACAGCATCTACATCGCCGAGCAGGCGCGCGGATCGGGTATGGGTACCCGCCTGCTTGGTTCGCTGCTCGAGGCGGCGCGTGCCAGCGGCTTCGAACAGATCATCGCGGTCATCGGTGGGGGCGAGCCGGCCTCGGTCGCGCTGCATGCCAAGCTCGGCTTCGTCCATGCCGGGCGGATGCGCCGGGTGGGGTACAAGTTCGGCCGCAAACTCGATACCGTCTACATGCAATGCGATCTTTCCGAGGAGGGCGAGACCCCATGAGCGAGACCTATATCGACCCGAGCCGCGCCAATTTCGAAGCGTTCAAGAACCTGCCGCGCGACGAGCCGATCCATATGCTCAACCTGCTGCTCTACCGCGACGAGGCCGAGTATCCCGAGGGTCACGAGCATCACGGCAACGGCTGGAGCGGACGCCGCGCCTACGAGGAGTACGGCAAGACCAGCGGCCCGATCTTCCGCCGCGTCGGCGGCTCGATCGTCTGGCGCGGTGCCTTTCAGTGCATGGTGACCGGCCCCGAGGCGATGCGCTGGCACGACGGTTTCGTCGCGCAATATCCCAACTCGGGCGCCTTCTTCGAGATGATCAAAGACCCCGACTACCAGAAGGCCGTGGTCAACCGGACAGCGGCGCTGGTGGATAGCAGGCTCGTGCGGTTCGCGCCGGGCGCTGCGGGCGAGGGGTTCTAGCCTCCCCGGAACGGGGAGGGGGACCAGCGAAGCTGGTGGAGGGGCACCTTCAAAGGATCGAGAGATCAGCTGCCCGCGCGGCGCAAATCTCGGTAAGCCGCAGGACCACCGCCTCGACGTCCTCCAGCACGGCCTTTGCCGGTATCCGCGTCGTAGCTATGCGTTGCGGTCGCAGGAAAGCCGAGCGGTTCCTGTCCTTCGCGATCCTCTCGGCGCTGTCGTGCGCCCAGCCATCGACTTCGACTGCCAGTCGCCGTCGCGCGCAGTAGAAATCGAGCACATAGACGCCAGCCGGATGTTGCCGGCGGAATTTGAACCCGCCCGACCGCATGCGGAGCTGCTGCCACAAGATCCGCTCGGGCGCGCTCATTTCGCTGCGGAGACGCCGAGCTTGCTTGACCGTTTCGCGTGAACCCCTGATCATGGCACCTGCCCCTCCGCCGCCTTCGGCGGTCCCCCTCCCCCGTTGGGGGAGGCCATCATAGCAATCGCATCTGTCCACCCACCGCCGGCGACCTGAACTGCGTGCAGTCGAGCTCGAATTTTTCCTTGCCGATCCCCGCGCGCTTGCAGGCTAGGCGGAACCTTGCGCGGAAGAGGTCGGCCCATACGCCGCTCGGCTTCATGCGGGTGAAGAAGTCGGGATCGTTGTCCCTGCCGCCCCGGATCGAGCGGACGATGCTCATCACCTTGTCGCCGCGCTCGGGGAAGTGGACCGCGAGCCATTCGCGGAACAGCGGGGCGACTTCGTGTGGCAGGCGCAGCGGGATCCAGCCCACGCTACCGACACCGATGGCGGCGACGCGCTGGACGATCTCTTCCATGAACTCGTCGGTGATCGCGGGGATGATCGGCGAGACCGAGCAATGCACCGGGACGCCCGACTCGACCAGTTTCTGCAGCGCGAGCAGGCGTTTGGCGGGCGCAGCTGCGCGCGGTTCGAGCTTGCCCGAGAGCTTGGGGTCGAGGCTTGTGACAGAAACGGCCACCGCCACCAGTCGCCGCTCGGCCAGTTGAGCGAGCAGGTCGAGATCCGCCAGCACGCGATCGGATTTGGTGGTGATCGTCACCGGATGGCGCGCGTCTAGGCAGACCTCGAGCACGCTGCGCGTGATGCGATAGCGCGCCTCGATCGGCTGGTAGGGGTCGGTGTTGGTCCCCATCGAGATCGGCTTGCACCGGTATTTTGGCTTGGCCAGCGTCGCGCGCAGCAGTTCCGCCGCATTTGGCTTGGCGAACAGACGCGTCTCGAAATCGAGGCCGGGCGAGAGGTCGTGATAGGCATGCGTCGGCCGCGCGAAGCAATAGACGCAGCCATGCTCGCAGCCGCGATAGGCGTTGACCGAGCGGTCGAAGGGCACGTCGGGCGACTGGTTGAAGCTGAGGATCGTCTTCGGGTGCTCCTCGGTCACCGTGGTGCGCAGTTTTACCGGCGGTGCACCTTCGAGGCTGGCCAGTTGTTCCATATAGTCGCGCCAGTCGCCATCGACCTCACGCGTGGCGAGGCCGAAGCGCGTCGGCACCTCGAATCCTTGCGCACCGCGACCGGCAATGGCTGGGGCGAGTCGGCGTTCCATGTGTGAGAACATACATGGAACATTAGACTGCGGCCAGTGACTACCGCTCGCGCAGACGGGGCATCAGCTCGACGAAATTGCAGGGCCCGTGGCGGCTGTCGAGCTGGTGGACGAGGATCTGGTCCCAGCCGTCCTTTACCGCTCCGGTCGAGCCGGGCAGTGCGAAGATATAGGTCCCGCGCGCCAGCACCGCGCAGGCGCGGCTCTGGATAGTGCTCGTGCCGATGCTCGCGATACTGATGTAGCGGAAATACTCGCCGAAGCCGGGGATGTCCTTGTCCTTGATCCGGTCGAGCGCCTCGGGGGGTCACGTCCCGCCCGGTAAGGCCGGTTCCGCCGGTGGTGATCACGCAATCCACGCTCTCGTCGTCGATCCAGCGGTGCAGGTGCGCTGCGATCTCGTTGCGGTCGTCGCGGCTGATCTCGCGCGCCGCGAGCTCGTGCCCGGCCTCCACGATCCGCGTGCCGAGGATGTCGCCCGAAGCATCGTCGGCCAGCGTGCGCGTGTCCGACACGGTCAGCAGCGCGATACGGACCGGCTTGAAGGGGAGGTTTTCGTCGAGGGCCATCAGCGCCGCATACTACCGCACGCGGGGGAACATCGGCCAGTCGTTTTCGGCCAGTTCGGTCCGGCTCGGCGCGGGGGCGTCGGCCTGACGCAGGTACATCCAGTAATTGCGCATCACGATCGCGACGTATCCGCGCGTTTCCCAATAGGGGATCGACTCCATGTAGAGCAGCGGATCGTCCAGGTCGCGAACCTCGCTTTCCCAGCGGGAGACGGGGCTGGGGCCGGCATTGTAGGCGGCCATCACCTTGGGCAGCTTGCCCTGCGTGAAGGAGGAACTGCCGAGCGATTCGAGCGTCCGCTGGCCGAAGGCGAGGTTGATCGCCGGGTCCTTGAGATCGGCGCCGGCACTCATGTTGATCGAGGCGGCATATTCGCGCTGGGTGATCGGCATGATCTGCATCAGCCCGATCGCGCCGGCCGGGCTGACCACGCGCTCGCGGAAATTGGATTCCTGCAGCGCATGCGCGAAGGCCAGCGCCGGATCGACGCGCCAGCCGCCGACCGGTGCGCGGAAGGTGACCGGATAGCGCAAGCTCGGATGCGCGGCTTCCCCGCGCGGCGCATTGTAGGCCATGTAGGTCTGCGCCCCGGTCAGGCCGAGTGCGCGGGCGAGCCGGGCGAGCGCCGGGTAATCGTCGCCGTCGCCGGTGCGGACGAGCCAGGTGAGGTTGCCTTCGGCCTCCTCGCGCCGCCCCACTTCGGCGAGCATCACCGCCTGCCGCACCGCTTCCTTGTCGCTGAGTCGGCGCCAGTCGGCCTCGGTCATGTCGGGCTGTGTATGCGTCGCAGGCAGGGTGCGTCCCATCTGCTCATGCGCGAGCATGCCGTAGAGGGTGTCGGGAAAGCGTGCCGCGCCGCGCAATTGTTCGTCCGCCTGTTCGGGCTCGCGGCAGCGGATCAGCGCGCGGCTCGCCCAGTAGTGCGCGGCGGAAGTGAGTTCGGGATTGGTCGAATTCGCTGCCGAGCGGCGGAAGGCTTCGCCCGCCTTGTCGCAATCGCCCAGCCGCCACGCGGCGAGGCCGGCAGCCCAGTCACCCTCGGCCACCCACGCTCCGCTGCCGCCATCGCGCACCGTTTCGGCGAGCGCCCAGGCCTGCGCGTCCTGGTTCTCGATGTAATAGCTCCAGGCGACGCGGTAGCGCCACTCGGCACGCGCCTTGCTGCTGAGCGTCGCATCGACCCCGTCGAGGAGCAGCCGCGCGCCGTCGGGATCGTCATTGGTGATCCGCTCGAGGATCGCCGACTTGACGCTCCCGGGCATGGTGCCGTCCTCGATCGCGCGCGGGCGGATACGCTTGGTCATGCCCGGCTGGCGGACCATTTCGCGCTCGCGCGGGAGGTGCGGCGGGTCTTCGAGCCCGCGCGTCTGGCCCAGGCGGACGATCGCCTCGGCTTCGGGCAGGCGCGCATAGCGATCGAGCCAGGCCTCGATGCGCGGCAGCTCGATCCGCGGGCTTTCGGGATGGAGATAATAGGCGGCCAGCGCCGCACCGTGCAGCGGGCCGTCGGTGCGGCTCGTCAGCAGCACTTCGACCCGGTCCCAGTTCTTCGCGTCGATCGCCTCGAACAGCGAACCGTAATAGGCGCGGTCCTCGGTCGACAGCAGTTGCGGCAGCGCCACCGAGTGCGAGCGCGTGAAATAGTCGACACTACTGCTTTGCGCGAGGGCGGGCGTTGCGGTGAGCGTGATCGCGGCGAGGGCGAAGGCGGTCAGGGGGCGTAGGATCATCGGGTCCAGTCCAGCCAGCGGTTCCAGAAATTTTCCCGCCGCAGGGCGGAGCGCGCGAGATTGCGCAGGTCGGGCGCGGCGAGCAGCGCGACGGAGGTGCCGCCGCAGTCGAGCGTCAGCGGTTCGCGGGCGCGTTCGGCGGGAACGTCGAACAGCGCCAGCTGCGCGCGGCCGAACAGCAGCACGCGTTGCGGCTGCACAAGCGCAATATGGTGACGCGCCACGATGCCGATCCCGCCCGCGGCGACCTGCGCCCAGTCGGGCATGGCCATCGGGGCGGGCAGGGCGCTCGCGACATAGGTCTCGTGCTCGGCCACCCCCATCGCGCGCAGCATGGCGGCGACGAAGGGGGCTGCGCCGCCGGTCAGCAGGCCATCGGTATCGTCCTCGAAGGGCTGCGGGAGCAGCAGCATCAGCCGCGCCCCCGCGACCCCGCGCGGGGGCACGCGGCGATCGAGCGCGCCTTCGCCGAGCGTCGGCTCGGTCATCCAGTATTCGCGAAATTTTTCGAGGCTGTCGGGCAGCCCCTCGGCGGTGATTGCCGGTGCCGCCGTCTCGGGCTGTTCGAGCGCGCGTTCGAGCGCGGTCTTGCGCGCGACCGGCGGCGGCGCAGGAGGCGGGGGAGCCGCTACGGCATTCTCGGCCTCGGGCTCGGCCAGCCAGCCGCTCGCCTCGTCGAGGAAATCGGCATCGACGCCCGCCTCGCGCCACCAGTCGAGCGCACCCTCGAGGCTTTCGAGCGCCGTGAAATCGCGCGCTTTCGAGGGATCGGCGTGCATCATTACTTGGGCGCAGGTCTTGACCTCTAAAGCGCCACCAATCAAGGCATCGGCAACAGATACGCGACGAAAAGAGAGAGACATGAGCGAACGCGAATCGATGCCCTGCGACGTCGTCATCATCGGCGGGGGCGTGGCCGGCCTCGCGGCGGCGATCCGGTTGAAGCAGATCAACGAGGACCTCGAAGTCGTCGTGCTCGAAAAGGGCAGCGAGATCGGCGCGCATATCCTCTCGGGCGCGGTGGTCGATCCCAAGGCGCTCGACGAGCTGCTCCCCGACTGGCGCGACATGGACTGTCCGATGGCGGAAACCCCGGTGACCGAGAACCACCACTGGGTGCTGTCCGAAAGCGGCAAGTCGGACATGCCCGAGTTCCTGCTGCCGCCCTTCATGGGCAATCACGGAAATTACACCGGCTCGCTGGGCAATCTCGCGCGCTGGCTGGGCGAGCAGGCCGAGGGGCTGGGCGTGATGGTTTTCCCCGGCTTCCCCGCTGCCGAGGTGCTGTTCAACGAGGCGGGCGCGGTGACCGGCGTGGTGACGCAGGACATGGGCATCGCCGAGGATGGCAGTCACAAGCCCGACTACCAGCCGGGGATGGAGATCCACGCCAAATACACGCTCTTCGCCGAGGGCGCGCGCGGCAATCTCACCAAGAAGATGAAGGCGAAATACGACCTGGAGGCCGATTGCCAGCCGCAGGTCTACGGGCTCGGCATCAAGGAATTGTGGGATATCGATGCCGACAAGCACGAGCCCGGCCGCGTGATCCACACGCAGGGCTGGCCGCTCAGCGAGACCGGCACCTGGGGCGGCGGCTTCCTCTACCACCAGGCCAATGGCCAGGTGGCATTGGGCTTCGTAACCGCGCTCGATTACGCCAATCCCTACGTTTCGCCCTACCAGGAATTCCAGCGCTGGAAGCACCACCCGGCGATCGCCGCGATTCTCGAAGGCGGCAGGCGCGTCGCCTATGGTGCGCGCGTGATCAACGAGGGCGGCTGGCAGAGCGTGCCCAAGCTCGCCTTCCCAGGCGGTGCGCTGATCGGCTGCGCCGCGGGCTTCGTCAATGTGCCGCGCATCAAGGGCAGCCACACTGCGATGAAGAGCGGCATGCTCGCCGCCGAGAGCCTCGCCGCGGCGATCGCCGCGGGCCATGAGCACACCGAGCTGATGGATTTCGACGCGGCGGTGCGCGACAGCTGGATCGCCAAGGAACTGAAGCTCGTCCAGAACGCGCAGCCCGCGGTCGCCAAGTGGGGCGAGGACCTCGGCACCGTCATCGCGGGCATCGACATGTGGATGCGTACGCTCAAGATCGGCCTGCCGATCTCGATGAAGCACCATCGCGACTACGAGATGCTACAGCGTGCGGACCTGTACCGGCCGATCGCCTATCCCAAGCCCGACGGCAAATTGAGCTTCGACAAGCTGACCAATGTCAGCTTCAGCTACACCAACCATGCGGAGGACCAGCCGGTCCACCTCAAGGTCAAGGACATGGAGTTGCAGAAGGTCAGCGAGCTGGGCGAATATGCCGGCCCGTCGAACCGCTACTGCCCCGCCGGCGTCTACGAATGGCTGGTCGACGAGGACAGCGGCGAGCCCAAGTTCCAGATCAATTCGCAGAACTGTGTTCACTGCAAGACCTGCGACATCAAGGACCCGAACCAGAACATCGAATGGACCACGCCCGAAGGTGGCGGCGGGCCGAATTATCCGAATATGTGAGGTCGGACCCGATGAAGCGCGCGACCTTGCTCATGGCCGTCGGCCTCGCCGCGCTTGGCGTGACGGCAGCCCAAGCCCAGCCGGTCGACCGCGGCGACAGGCCGATCCTCGAAGTCGTCACGGCGCTCGAGACCGGCGAGTTCGTGTGGGCGCCCGAGCTGAGCCCGCAGGGGCCGATGCTGCTGGTGGTCAACCTTGCGAGCCAGCGCGCGGTGCTGTTCCGCAACGGGGTGCCGATCGCCGCCTCGACGGTTTCGACCGGGCGCGAGGGTTACGAGACTCCCACCGGGGTGTTCACGATCCTGCAGAAGCGCAAGGAACACTATTCCAATCTCTACGACGACGCGCCGATGCCCAATATGCAGCGGCTGACCTGGGGCGGCGTCGCACTCCACGCGGGAAACCTGCCCGGATACCCTGCCTCGCACGGATGCATCCGCCTGCCGATGGCGTTTTCGGCGCTGCTGTTCGACACCACTTCGCTCGGAATGACCGTCGTCATCACCGACGTCCCCGCCGCGCCACAGGTTTCTGCTGCGCCGGGAGTCGCGGTCGTGGGCGGTGCCGCGGGTAAGCAGTCGATCGAGGCCGCTTCGTTCGAATGGCATCCCGAGCGCGTGACCAGCGGCGTGGTCTCGGTTGTGGTCAGCGTTGCCGACCAGCGCGCGGTCGTGCTGCGCAGCGGCATCGAAATCGGTTCGGCACCGGTGCGGGTCGACGGCGCGCTCGCCGGGCCGATCGCTTATGTCCTGTCTGCGGCGGACGAAAGCGGCCGCCAGTGGCTCAAGCTCGATCTCGCCGGATCGGGCGAAGGGAGCGAGATCGGCGCCGACGAGGCGGACCGGTTTCTGGCCCCCACGGCCTTCCGCAGCGCGGTGAACGACATCCTCAAGCCCGGCACCGTGGTGATCGTCACGCCGCAGTCGCTCGCGGCGGCGAGCGCCGGGGAGAACGTCACGGTGATCGAGGCCGGCGAAAGCTGACGTCCGCGCAACGATGGCCTCCGAAACCGCCTACGCCAAGATCAACCTCGCGCTGCATGTCCGCAGGCGGCGTGAGGATGGCTACCACGAACTCGAAACGCTGTTCGCCTTCGTCGATGCGGGCGATGTGCTGACGGCTTCCAGCGCCGCGCAGGATAGCGTGCGCGTGCTCGGCGAGTTCGCCGACGGGCTCGACGATCCGTTCGACAATCTCGTCGCAAAGGCGCTCGCCAAGCTGCCGCGCTCCGAGGGGCTGGCTATCACGCTCGAGAAGAACCTGCCAGTCGCGGCGGGGCTGGGCGGGGGCTCGGCCGACGCAGGCGCTGTGTTCCGCATCGTCAGGGACCGCGCGGGCCTGCCCGACGACTGGCACGCGCGCGCCACCGCATTGGGCGCCGACGTCCCGGCCTGCGTCGAGAGCCGGAGCTGCATCGGGCGCGGGACGGGGACCGATCTCGATGAGGCCGACGAAAGCCTTGCCGGAACGCCCGTGCTGCTGGTCAATCCGCGCGTTCCACTATCGACGGGCCCCGTGTTCGCGCACTGGGACGGCGAGGATCGCGGCGCGCTGCCGCAGGGCGATGCGCGTGCCGTCGCGCTGGAGGGGCGTAACGATCTCGAGGGCCCGGCCATTTCGCTTTGTCCGCAGATCGCCGGCGTGCTCGCGGCGCTGCGCGGAACTTCACCCTTTCTCGCCCGTATGTCCGGTTCGGGGGCGACGTGCTTCGCGCTCTACGACAGCCTGTCCGCTCGCGACGCGGCTGCCCGCCAGACAAGCGAGAGCCACCCCGGCTGGTGGCAGATGAAAGGGTCCCTGCGATGATGATCGACAACCTCCCCTACCGCCAGGTCGGCACCGAAGACCTGCGGCCGGGGGGGCTGCTCTGTGTCGCCGACCACGCCTCGAACTACGTGCCCGACGACATCGAGCTCGGCATCGATCACAAGCTGCTGAACGAGCATATCGCGGTCGATATCGGGGTGGAGGGCATCGCCGACCGCCTCGCCCGCCGCCACAATATCCCTGCGCATATCGCTTGCGTCAGCCGCCTCGTTTGCGACCTCCACCGCAAGGAGGACGAGGACGCGGTCGTGCCGACCGAAAGCGACGGCAAGCTCATCGCAGGCAATATCGGCGCCGATGTCGAGGCGCGGCTCGAGCGTTTCCACCGACCCTACCACACGGCCTTCGCCGATCTGATCGAGCGGACGCGGCCCAAGATGCTGGTGGCGCTGCACAGCTTCACCCCGAGCCTCGACACCAGCGACGAGGAGCGGCCGTGGGAAGTCGCGTTGCTCTACAACCAGGACGATCGGGCGGCGCGCCACGCGATCCGCCTGTTCGGCGAGCAGGGTCTGAGCGTGGGCGACAACCAGCCCTATTCGGGCAAACAGCTCAACGCGACGATGGATCGCCATGCGGAGGCCAACGGCATCCCCTATTGCACCGTCGAGATCCGCCAGGACCAGATCGAGACCGAGGCCGGCCAGGCGCGATGGGCAATGATGCTGGCCGATGTGATGGGGCGCGTCGCGCTCGAGGTCTAAAGCCGAGCTTGGCCCGCCCGGCACCAATCTTCCGTTAGCGCGGCCACGCGTCTCTGCTAGGCTTCGCCCGAAGCCAAGAGAGATCCGTCATGCCTGCCTATCGTTCCCGCACCACCACCCATGGCCGCAACATGGCAGGCGCGCGCGGATTGTGGCGCGCGACCGGGATGAAGGATGGCGATTTCGGCAAGCCGATCATCGCCGTGGTCAACAGCTTCACCCAGTTCGTTCCGGGTCACGTCCACCTCAAGGATCTCGGCCAGCTGGTCGCGCGCGAGATCGAGGCGGCGGGCGGGGTGGCCAAGGAATTCAACACGATCGCGGTCGATGACGGGATCGCCATGGGGCATGACGGGATGCTCTATTCGCTGCCCAGCCGCGACCTCATCGCCGACAGTGTCGAATACATGGTCAACGCCCACTGCGCCGATGCGATGGTGTGCATCTCCAATTGCGACAAGATCACTCCGGGCATGTTGATGGCGGCATTGCGGCTCAACGTGCCCGCGGTCTTCGTCAGCGGCGGTCCGATGGAAGCGGGCAAGGTGGTGGTGAAGGGTAAGGAGGTCGCGCTCGACCTCGTCGATGCGATGGTTGCTGCGGCGGACGAAGCCTATTCTGATGAGGAAGTCACCGCGATCGAGCAAAACGCCTGCCCGACCTGCGGATCGTGCAGCGGGATGTTCACCGCCAATTCGATGAACTGCCTGACCGAGGCGTTGGGGCTGTCGCTGCCCGGCAATGGCTCGACGCTCGCCACCCACGCCGACCGCAAGGGGCTGTTCGAGCGCGCCGGGAGGCTCGTCGTGACGCTGGCCAAGCGCTATTACGAGGAAGAGGACGAGAGTGTCCTGCCGCGCAGCATCGCCAGCTTCGAGGCCTTCGAGAACGCGATGAGCCTCGACATCGCTATGGGAGGATCGACCAACACCGTACTTCACCTGCTCGCTGCCGCGCATGAGGCAGGGGTCGATTTCTCCATGGCCGACATCGACCGGCTCAGCCGCAAGGTGCCCTGCCTGTCGAAGGTCGCCCCGGCCAAGGGCGACGTCCACATGGAGGACGTCCACCGCGCAGGCGGGATCATGGCGATCCTCGGCGAGCTCGAGAAGGCGGGTCTGCTCCACACGGCGCTGCCCACCGTCCACAGCCCGACCATGGGCGATGCACTCGACGATTGGGACATCGGCCGTACCGCGAACAACAAAGTGCGCGAATTCTTCGCCGCCGCGCCTGGCGGGGTGCCGACGCAGACCGCCTTCAGCCAGTCGCGCCGCTGGGAGGAACTCGATCTCGACCGCGAAAACGGCGTGATCCGCAGCGCCGACCACGCCTTCAGCAAGGATGGCGGCCTCGCCGTGCTTTACGGGAATATCGCGCGCGACGGTTGCATCGTGAAGACCGCCGGCGTGGACGCGAGCATCCTGACCTTCTCGGGTCCGGCCAAGGTCTACGAGAGCCAGGACGATGCGGTGACCGCGATCCTCACCGGGCAGGTGGCCGAGGGCGACGTGGTGGTGATCCGCTACGAAGGCCCGCGCGGCGGCCCCGGCATGCAGGAAATGCTCTATCCGACGAGCTACCTCAAGTCGAAGGGGCTGGGGGCGGCCTGCGCACTGCTCACCGACGGGCGTTTCTCTGGCGGCACCTCGGGCCTTTCGATCGGCCACGTCTCGCCCGAGGCGGCCGAGGGCGGGGCGATCGGCCTGGTCGAGGACGGCGATCTCATCGAGATTTCCATTCCCGACCGCACGATCACGTTGGCGGTAGCCGACGAGGTGCTCGCCGAGCGCCGCGCCGCGATGGAAGCACAGGGCTGGGCTCCCGCGAAGCCGCGGGAGCGCCGCGTCTCGCCCGCGCTCGAGGCCTATGCCGCCATGACCACCTCGGCCGCGCGCGGCGCAATCCGCGACGTCTCGCAGATCAAGCGCTGAGGCTTGCCCCCGCGCGCGGCGCGTGGCAGCGCGGGGCGATGGCGAAGGTGTGCATCAACTCCATTTCTCTGCTTGCCTTGCTGCTCGCGCTCGGGGCCTGCGGGCCTGCGCCCGAGCGCGACACAGGGCAGGCGGTCGCCTGCGCGCTCGACGGCGCCGAGGAATTCACCGGCCATTGCCGCCTGGTCGAGGTGGGCGAGGGCCAAGGCGCCTATTTCGTCATGCGTCATCCCGATGGCGGCTTTCGCAAGCTGGCGCCGGCCGACACGCCCGCGGGCTATGTCGAATTCGATGGCGCACAGCGCGCGCGCAGCTGGCGCGAGGGCGACGATGTGGTGCTGGCAATCGGCCCGGATCGCTATCGCTGGAAGGAGCCGCTCGATGACTGACACCGTCCTCACCGTCGAGCAGATGCGCGCTACCGAGCGGGCGGCGATGGAGGCAGGGGTCAGCGAATGGGAGCTGATGCAACGTGCGGGCGAGGGGGCGGCGCAATGGATCATGCGCGTCGCCGCCGGACGCCCGGTTGCGGTGCTTTGCGGTCCCGGCAACAATGGCGGCGACGGCTACGTCATCGCGGAGACGCTCATTCGGCGCGGTTACGAGGTCCAGGTCATCGCGCCGTTGGAACCGCGCAGCGAGACCGCGCAACAGGCTCGCGCGCATTACTCGGGCGCGGTCTTTGCCGCGACCACAATGCGCGAGCCGGTCGTGATCGACTGCCTGTTCGGCTACGGACTGACCCGCAAGGTCGAGGGCGAGTTTGCTGAATTGCTCGAACAAATGGCGTCAAGTCACTGTTACAAGGTGGCAATCGATGTCCCGAGCGCGGTGGAGAGCGACACGGGAAGCGTGCTCGGTCCGCTGCCCGATTACGATCTCACTCTCGCGCTCGGGGCATGGAAGCAGGCGCATGGGTTGATGCCGGCAATGGCGGCCATGGGAGAGCGGCGGCTGGTGCCGATAGGGCTCGATCTCTCCGGTGCCAGGTCAGCGCTATCGCGACGGCCGCGGCTGACGCCCCCCGCGCCCGATGCCCACAAATACCGGCGCGGATTGCTAGCAGTGGTCGCGGGCGCGATGCCGGGTGCGCCGCTGCTCGCGGCGGAAGCGGCGATGCGCGCGGGAGTGGGCTATGTGAAGCTGTTGAGCGACCACGACCACTTCGGCGCGCCAGCCGATCTGGTGATCGAGCAAGGGAAGCTGGCGAATACACTCGACGACGAGCGGATCGCTGCGGTGCTGGTGGGGCCCGGCCTCGGCCGCGACGACTCCGCCCGCGAACGCCTCGCGCAGGCGTTTTCCTGTCGCAAACCGGGCGTGCTCGATGCCGATGCGCTGTACCTGCTCGATCCGGAGCTTCTCGCGCAGGCCGATCCCGGTACATTGTGCGTGACGCCGCACGAGGGTGAACTTCAGAAACTGTGTGAAGTTTTCGGCATTGGTGACGGCAGCAAGCTCGAACGTGCGCGGCGACTTCATGACGTCACCGGAATGACCGTGCTCGCCAAGGGTCCCGACACGGTGCTGGCAAGTGACGTCATGACATCATTTTTTCCGCGCGGATCGAGCTGGCTCTCGGTGGCGGGGACGGGCGACGTGCTCGCGGGGATCGTGGCCTCGCGGCTGGCTGTGCATGGCAATCCGCATCGCGCCTGCGAGGAAGGTGTGTGGCTGCATCACGAGGCCGCGCGACTGGCATCCCCCGCTTTCACCGCAAGCGGGCTTGCGCATGCGGTCAAACCGGCCATGGCGGCACTCTTGTGAGCGAAACCGAAACCATCGTCCGCATCGCCGCGCGTGGCGATGGCGTCACACCATCGGGGCGGCATGTCGCGGGCTCGGTTCCGGGCGACATGGTCGACGCCGATGGTGTGCTGACCCCCGGGCCGCACCATGCCACGCCGCCGTGCCCGCATTTCCCCATCTGCGGCGGCTGTCAGTTGCAGCATGCCGACGAGGCGGCGCTGCGTCGCTTCGTCACCGACCGCGTGGCGCATGCCGCCGAGGGTCAGGGCCTCCAGCCTGGCGAGATGTTGCCCACGCATCTCTCGCCCGCGCACTCGCGCCGCCGTGCCACGCTGCATGCGATGAAGGCAGGCAAGAGCGCTGTGGTGGGCTTTCGCGGGGGCGGAAGCCATCGCATCGTCGACATGCGTGCATGTCACATCCTCGCGCCCGAACTGTTCGCGCTGGTCGCACCGCTGCGCGCGCTCGTCGCTGCGCAAGGCGGGCGCCAGGCGGTCGACATCGAGCTGACGCTGGCCGATCAGGGCGTCGACTGCACGATCAGGGGTATAGCGGTGGAGGGGCTCGCCGCGACCGAGGCGCTGCTCGATTTCGCCCGTGACCACGCTCTCGCGCGGCTCTCGCTCGACCATGGCTATGGTCCCGAGACGGTGTGGGAACCGCAGCCGCTGACAATCATGCTGGGCCAGATCCCCGTGCCTTTCCCGCACGGGAGCTTCCTCCAGCCCACGCGCGACGGCGAGGCCGTCCTCGTGGAAGATGCGCGCGCCTATCTGGCGGACGCCGCGACCGTGGCGGACCTGTTCTCGGGCCTCGGGACCTTCGCCTTTGCGCTGGCTGGTCCGCGCAAGGTGCTGGCGGTGGAGGCGGCGCGCGACGCGCATCTCGCCTGCAAGGCTGCCGCCAATGCGCGCGGCGTGCCGGTGCTGGCGATGCATCGCGACCTATTCCGCAATCCGCTCCAGGCCGACGAGGCGGGCCGCTTCGGTGCGCTGCTGCTCGATCCGCCGCGTGCCGGCGCCCGCGAGCAGGTCGCGCAGATCGCTGCGAGCAGGGTGGAGCGCGTCGCCTATGTTAGCTGCAATCCGGCCAGCTGGGCACGCGATGCCAGAGTGCTCGTAGATTCAGGCTTCCGGCTCGAGAAGCTGCGCCCGGTGGGCCAGTTCCGCTGGTCGACCCATGTCGAACTGACCAGCTATTTCACCCGCTAGGCGCCGAGCGCCTCGATCAGCCGCGCGCGCAGCCAGTCGCGCGCCTCGGGACGCGAATAGGCATGGTCGGCGCCCGGGCAGCGCGCGATCCGCGTGTCGCCCGCGTCCCACCTTTCGGCGAAGACCTGTGCGGTCCGGTCGCTCTCGGCGAGGAGGATTCGCGTCGCGCCGGGAAATTCGGCAAGGCCCTTCCGCATCTCCTCGGCAAGCGAGGAGGGGGCGGTGCGCGGCTGCGAGGCGCGCAGGAGCCCGCGGGCCAGTTTCCCAAGATCGACACCGCCTGAGACAAGGCGGATAACTTCCTTGGGATTTTTCAGTTTTTCGAGATAGCGTGCGCGGATGGCAGCGGGCGGTGGTGTCGCGTCTTCGCTTTCCTCGATGGTCCAGGGATTGCTCAGCACCAGCGCGTCGCAACCCGCGCCGCCGGCCAGCATCAGCGCGCTTGCACCGTCGCAATTGCCGAAGCCGACGATCCGGTCGACCTGCGGCGCCATGGCGCGGAAGGCGAGGAGTGCGGCGGCGATGTCCTTGGTCGAGCGGCGGAAGCCGCGGTTCTCGCCCTCGCTGTCGCCGATGCCGCGACGGTCGAAGCGGAACACGGGGAAGCCCGCCGCCGCAATCTCCGCCGCCAGTCGCGCCTGGCCGTTGAAGGCACCCGCGCGGATCTCGTTGCCACCGCTGACGAGCAGCAGCCCCGTCTTGCCCGGCGCCATGTCGAGCGTCGCGCCGCAACGTGCGCCTTGGCATTCGAAGGTGAGTGGCAGCCTGCTCACGCGTCCGCCATTCCCGCGGCTACGATCGTCGCCAGCACATCGGCCTGCGCGGGGTCGACGTCGTTTTCCGCGCGCAGCCACAGCGGTTTGCCGCCGACCTCGGTCTGTTCGATCGCGGTCAGCCCCTCGGGAAGGGCGAAGGCGCCCTCGTCGAGCTCGCACACCAGCTCCGCTCCCAGCGACCAGCCGGCCAGTTCGAGGCCTTGCTCGCGTCCCTCGGCGAGCAAGGCATCTGCGCTCTCGCGACGCCCAGCTTCGCGGGCGGCAAGGCTACGCGCGCGAAGCATCGCCCGCAGCACCTGGGTGGGCTTGGCCGGGGCATAGGCCCAGCCGGTGCATCCCTCGGGGACCAGCCATGCCCCCGATCGTATGGTGAGGACACGGTCTGCGCGGAAATGCGTCGCGGCGGCAGCGACCGCCTGCCGCCAGCGCGCGATGCTCTGGTCGCTGTGCGGTGCCAGGCTCTCGTTGCAGCCGGGCAGGTCCGGAAGGAAGCTGTCTATCCCCTTCGCGTCGAGCCGACGCATGATTTCAAACGCTTGGTGCCGAAACTTGTTGGCTTCATCGAACAGCGGAGCGGCTATCAACAGGCGTTTTTGCCGGGCCTTGTCGAAGCCCAGCACCATTTCCTCGCCCGGCGAGCCATCGGGCTGCGGGCAAGGCCAGGATGCGTACATGGCGGGGTTTATCCCTCGACGACCTTGGCTTCGGCGAAGGCGAGCAGGCCGCCATAGGTCTCGAGCATCTCGCCATCGACGTCCTCGTCTTCGATGACGATGTCGAGCCGGTCTTCCATTTCGGTGAGCAGGCCCGCAACCGCCATGGAATCGAGTTCGGGGAGATGACCGAAAAGGCCGGTGTCGCCGTCGAAGCCTTCGACCTGCTTCCGATCGAGCCCGAGCACGTCGCACAGGATCGCGCGCAGCGTCTGGTCGATATCGCTGCGGCTCGGCCCGGTCGGCGCGGCATTTGCGGTTTCGGCGGTCATTCCTGAGGCTTCCCCTGCTTCGAAGGCGATGCCCTTAGCTGGGCCGTTTGTGCGGTGCAAGACGGCGTACCATGGCCTTGGCGAGAGCGGGCCATGCGTGCGGCTTACGCCAGTCGAAGCAGGTCAGGCGATAGCGCGGCCGGTTAACCTCCATCCAGTCGCGCTTGTACGCATCGCCGCCGGTGCCGAAATCGACCAGCTCGACGCCATCGGTATCGATGACATGTTCGAACAGCGCGGCGCTGAGCGTGGTGCCCGCCGAGAGTGGCTTGGCGGCTTCGGTGTGGGCGAGCTTGTGGATGTAGGCGGTACCACCTTCGACGGTCCAGAATTGCGCGGCGACGGGCACGCCGTCCGCGCGAGCGATGCCGATGCGGATGCGTCCTGCCTTGCCTTCGGCGCGGGCGAAGGTCTCGAGGATGTCGGCGCGCTCTTCCTCCGGTTTCCAGCTCTCGGCGTAGATTGCCTGATAGTCCTGCCATGATGCCTCGTCGAAGTGCGTCAGGATTTCGACCTCGACCTTCTTCGCCTTGCGCTTGAGCGTGGTGCGCATCTTGCCGGGCCGCGTCGCCCAATAGTCAGCATAGCTGCGTCCCGCGACGGGGAGTACGTGGTTTTCGTCGCAGGGCTCGCGCAGTACCAGCCAGCCGGCGTCGAGGAAGGCGTCCTCGACCGTCGAGGCGCTGCCGTCCTCGTCGGGAAGCGGTGACAGCGTGACGCGGTGCGTGCGCTGGTGCAGGTCGCGGGCGAGGGCGGTGAGCAGGCGGGGTTCCCGGCCCAGCGGGCGCCAGGTGAAGCTGAACCAGTTGGTCAGGCTGGCGAGACCATCGTCAGTCTCGTGCAAGGCCAGCGCGACACGCTCGCCGCCCCCTTCGGCCATCGCGATCAGAGGCTTGTCCAGCAGCGCGAACCAGTCGAGCCTGTCGAAAGGCCCCTCGGCGGGCCAATCGAGCGCTTGCAGTTTGGTAAGGCTGTCGTGATAGCTGACCGCGATGTCCACCCGGAATTCCTCGCTCAGGAGCGTTAATGCCTGATCCCACGCCCCAACCGCTCGATCAACTGGCCGAGCGCGGACGTGCACAGGCGCCTGCGCTTGTGCTGCGCGACCGCACGCTTAGCTTCGAGGAGTTGAGGAAACGTGTCGCCCTGCTCGCCGGATGGCTGGCGACGAAGGCGGGGAAGGGCGTGCGCGTGGCGAGCTGGGCGGCCAAGGGAGAGCTGACCTGCCTGCTGCCGCTCGCTGCGGCACGGGCCGGGCTGGTCCATGTGCCGATCAACCCGCTGCTTAAGCGTGCCCAGGTGGCGCATATCCTTGCCGACAGCGGCGCGGCGCTGCTGATGGGTACCAAGGCGCGTATAGCCTCGCTCGAAGAGGGCGATGTACCATCGCAATGCGAGATCCTCGACGAAGCCGAGGTTCTGGCGCAAGCGGAGGCCGAAGGCGCGACGCTCGGCCTCTCCGACCACGATCCCGAAGAACTGGCGGCGATCCTCTATACCAGCGGTTCGACCGGCAAGCCCAAGGGCGTCATGCTGAGCCATGCGAACATGTGGCTCGGCGCGGTCAGCGTGGCGAACTATCTCGGGCTGGAGGAGGACGACGTCACGCTGGCGGTACTGCCGCTGAGCTTCGACTACGGCCAGAACCAGCTGCTCTCTACTTGGTATGCGGGGGGCAGCGTTGTCCCGCTCGATTTCCTCTTCCCGCGCGACGTAGCCAAGGCCTGCGCAAGTCATGGCGTGACCACGCTCGCGGCGGTGCCCCCGCTATGGGTGCAACTGACAGGGCTGGACTGGCCGGACGAGGCGGTCGCGAGCTTGCGGCGCATGACCAATTCGGGCGGTGCACTGACTATCGATCTGGTGCGAGATTTGCGTACCAAGTTTCCGGAAACGAAGCTTTTCCCGATGTATGGGCTGACAGAAGCGTTTCGGTCGACTTTTCTCGACCCGGCGCTCGTCGATACGCACCCGACCTCGATGGGCAAGGCCATTCCCTTTGCCGAAATCCTCGTCATCGCCGACGACGGATCGCTCGCAACGGCGGGACAGGAGGGCGAGCTGGTCCATTGCGGGCCGCTGGTGGCGCAAGGGTACTGGCAGGATGCCGAGCGCACTGGGGAGCGGTTCAAGCCCGCGCCGGCGATGTCCGAACATGGGGGCACCGCGGTCTGGTCGGGCGACCGGGTCATGCGCGACGAGGACGGCCTGCTTTATTTCGTCGGCCGCCGCGACGCGATGATCAAGAGCGCCGGCAACCGCATCAGCCCGCAGGAGATCGAAAGCGCGGCGCTCGGCACCGGGCTGGTTGCCGAGGCCGTCGCGCTGGGTGTGAAGGACGAGCAGCTCGGGCACGCAATCCACCTCGTGGTGCGTCCCAGTGCCAGCGCGATCGACGCCGAGGCAGCGCTCCCCAAGGCCCTGCAGAAGGAGCTGCCCAACTTCATGCAACCGCATGTCATCCACTGGCGCGAAAGCCTCCCGCTCAATCCCAATGGCAAGCTCGACCGGACGGCGATAGCCGCGGAGATTGGCGCATGAAGCCGCTCGGTCCCATTCCCCAGGGCTTCGAAGCGATCGATGGCGAGCTGGCGATCGGTGGCAGGCCTGCGAGCCACTGGGTCGAGCAGGCGGGGCGCACCCCGCTGTTCGTCTACTCGCAGGATCTGATCGCCCGGCGGTTCGCTGCGCTAAGGGAAGCCATGCCGGACCGGCTCAAGATCAATTATGCGATTAAAGCCAACAGCTTTGCCCCACTTTTGAAATTCGTTTCCAACCTTGCGGACGGACTCGACATCGCCTCGGGCGGTGAATTGGAGATGGTCCGCGCGAGCGGTTTCGACCTTGCGCGGGTGAGCTTCGCAGGGCCGGGCAAGCGCGAGGAGGAAATCGAGGCGGCGATCGCTGCTGGAGTCACGCTTAACCTAGAAAGCGAGACCGAGGCGGAGCGTGCATTCGCTATCGGTGAGCGTCTCGGAATTCGACCGCGCCTCGCCGTCCGCGTCAATCCCGATTTCGAACTCAAGGGCTCGGGGATGAAGATGGGCGGCGGCGCCAAGCCCTTCGGCGTCGATGCCGAGCGGGTGCCGACGTTGATCCGGCGCATCGTCGAGGCGGGCGCCGAGTTCCGCGGGTTGCATATCTTCACCGGCAGCCAGGCGCTTTCGGCCGAGGCGGTGATCGACATGCAGGCCAAGGTCCTCGACTGCGCCGATCGCCTCGCGCGCGAGGCGGCTGTGGTGCTGCCCAAGCTCAACATGGGGGGCGGCTTCGGCATTCCCTATTTCCCCGGCGACGCCCCGCTCGATATCGCCGCGGTCGGCACCGCCCTCGAAGATCGCTTCTCCGACCTTCCCGGTACACTGGCCGACGCCGAACTCTTCATCGAACTCGGGCGCTATCTCGTCGGCGAGGCGGGGGTCTATCTCACCCGGATCGTCGATAGGAAAGTCAGCTACGGCGAGACCTATCTCGTCACCGACGGGGGCCTGCACCACCAACTCGCCGCCTCGGGCAATTTCGGCACCGTGGTGCGGCGCAATTATCCCGTCGCCATCGCCAGCCGCTTTGACGCGGAAGGCGAGGAAGAGGTCAATGTCGTCGGCTGCCTGTGCACCCCGCTCGACCGGCTGGCCGACAAGGCACTGCTGCCGCATGCCGAAGTGGGCGATCTGGTCGCGGTCTTCTGCGCCGGGGCCTATGGCGCCAGCGCGTCGCCCAGTGCCTTTCTGGGACAGGGCCCCGCAGCCGAAATGCTTGTCTGAAACCTCTGTGGTAAGGCGCGCAAAAGGCGGGATTTCGGCGGGGTCGCTATCCCATGGCTAACCGACTGTTCACCTTTTTCGGGCAATAGTTGGTTCAATCAGGCGAATATCGGGCGCACCATGCGTCCGGATCGACCGCGGACAATACCAGGGATACACATATGCGTTTCACCCGAACTGCCAGCCTCCTTGCCGGATGCGCCGCATCCACGCTCGTGCTGGGCGGCTGCACTGCCGGGCCGGAGACGGAGCTGCCGCCGGCGACCTTCGTTGCCATGCAGGAAGGGCCGGGTGAGGAATATGTCATCGGCCCGCTGGATTCGCTGACCATCCACGTGTGGCGCAATCCCGAGCTGGGCGCGGAGAAGATCCAGGTGCGTCCCGACGGCCGTATCACCATCCCGCTGGTCAAGGACATGCCCGCCGTGGGCAAGACGCCCTCGATGCTCGAGGAGGACATCCGTCTCCAGCTGAGCCAGTATATCGAGGATCCGCTGGTCTCGGTGATCGTCAACGAATTCGCGGGCACCTTCAGCCAGCAAGTCCGCATCGTCGGCGCGACCGAGAAACCCGCCTCGCTTCCCTACCGCGCGAACATGACCGTGCTCGACGCCATGATCGCGGTTGGCGGCCTGTCCGAATTCGCCGCGGGCAACCGCGCCAAGCTGATCCGCTTCGACAAGCAGCTCGGTCGCCAGCGCGAATATGCGCTGCGCCTGAGCGACCTGCTCAAGCACGGCGACAGCAAGGCCAATGTCCTCCTCCAGCCGGGCGATGTGATCATCATCCCCGAAAGCACGTTCTAGGAAAGGCCGGGGGGCATGCAGGACGTTCTCGACGAACTTCGTAGCGCGCTGCACACGGTGTGGAACCGCCGCTGGGTCGCGCTCGCCGTGGCCTGGGTGGTCTGCATCCTCGGCTGGCTCGCGGTCGCCTTCATTCCCAACAGCTACGAAAGCCGCGCGCGGATCTATGTCGAGCTCGAAGACGTGCTGTCCGAGCAGCTCGATATTTCGGGCGACGGCAAGCAGGCGATCACCAAGGTCCGCCAGACGCTCGTCAGTGCGGTCAACCTCGAACGGGTGATCCGCAGCACCAAGCTCGGTGACAAGATCGCTACCGACAGCGAAATGCAGGGCGCGGTCGCGGATCTGACCAAGAACATCGTGGTCAAGAGCGAGGAGGACAACCTCTTCGAGATCACCGCAACGGTCGGCAAGTCCAGCCTCAGCGACGCGGAGAACGCGGCGCTCGCAAAGGACGTGGTCCAGAGCCTGATCGACATCTTTCGTGAATCGAACATCGCCGGCAATCGGGGCGACGTGGCCGAAACGCTCGCCTTCCTCGACCAGCAGCTCGAGGACCGCAAACGCGAACTCGAGGCGGCCGAACAGCGCCGACTGGCCTTCGAGGCCGAGCATCCCGATCTGATCGGGGGCACCGGCACGGTTTCGAGCCGGCTGCAGACCATGCGCACCGAAATGCGCGGGATCGATGCCGATATCGCCGCGGCACAAAGCGCGCTGGCGGCGATCAACGGCCAGATTTCCAGCACGCCGCGCAGTATTCTGACCTCCGAAAGCGGCGGCGCGCGCGGGGCCTTGTTGCAGGCGCAGGCACAGCTTGCCGCGATGCGCGCGAAGGGCCTGACCGACAGCCACCCCGACATCCAGGCGCAGAAGCGCCAGATCGAAGCACTGCGCGACCAGGCGGCCAGCGAGCCGGCCGGCTCAAGCGGATCGCCCAATCCGGCGTATACCTCGCTGGTGTCGATCCGCGCCGAACGCCAGGCCAATGTCCAGGCGCTCGAGGCGCGCAAGGCTGCGCTCCAGTCCGACATTTCGGCCCTGATCGCGACGCAGGCCGACGAGCCCGCAGTGGCGGCCGAAGCCAATCGCATCAGCCGCGATTACGAGGTGCTCAAGGACAAGTATGACGAGCTGCTCAAGAACCGCGAGGAAATGCGCCTGCGCGGCCAGGTGGAAACCGAGCGCAGCGCCTTCCAGTTCGAGGTCATCGACCCGCCGACGGCCCCGCGCAATCCCGCGGCGCCCAACCGGCCTCTGCTGCTGCTTGGCGTGCTCGTCGTGGGCATCGCGGTAGGCGGCGGCGTGGCCTTCGTGATGGGGCAGCTCAAGTCGAGCTTCACCACTGCGGAAAAGCTCGAGCGCACGCTCGACCTGCCGGTCATCGGAACGATTTCGCGCTCCATGACCGATGCGGCGCGGGTGCGCGAGAAGCTGCGTCTCAAGCAGTTCCTCGCCGGTGCGGGCGGGCTGGGAGCGGTATGCTTCCTGCTGCTCGTGGTCGAAATGATCCAGGTCGGCTCGGTGGCCTGAGGGGGATACGTGTCAGTGAACAAGCCCACCAATATCGAGCCGCCCAAGGATGGCGCCAAGGACGAGAGCGCCAAGCCCAAGCGCGGCTCTCTGCTCGAACGCGCCAGCGGCACCTTCGGCTTCGACAAGCTCGCGCCCGCCGCAGTGCCCGATAAGCTCGACAGCGACAAGGCCAAGAAATTCGCCCCCAAGCGCCGGACGGAAGCGCCTGCGCCGGCTCCCACGTCCGCCGAACCGCCGCGTCGCCGGGCATCCGACTGGATCGGCGAGTCGGCCACGCCCAATGCTGCTTCCTCGGCCGCCGCGCCGGCGGCGCCAGCGGCTCCCGCCGAGCCCGAAGGTCCCGCCGTTTCCTTCACCGGAGCCAAGAGGGAAATCGTACGCTCGTTGCTGCGCGAACAGGGCCTGATCGATCCCGACGGCGGTGCTTCGATGCTGCTCGAGGAATTCCGCATCGTGAAGCGCCAGGTCCTCGCCTCCGCCAAGGCAGCCGGGAGCCAGCATGCGCGTCGGGTGCTCGTCTGTTCGCCGCATCCCAACGAGGGCAAGACCTTCTGCGCGCTCAATCTGGCGATCGCGCTGGCGGGTGAGCGCGACATGGAAGTGCTGCTGATCGACGCCGATTTCGGCAAGCCTTCGATCATGGGCAAGCTCGGCCTCGACGCCGGAAAGGGCTTCATGGACGTGCTCGCCGACCCGTCGGCGCATGTCGAGGATTACGTCGTCGGGACCGACATTCCCGGCCTGTTCGTTCTGCCCGCAGGTCAGCGCACCGGACGCGACAGCGAATATCTCGCCAGCGAACGGACCTGGTCGGTGCTCAACCGCCTGACCCGCGGCGCGCCCAATCGGATGGTCGTGTTCGACAGCCCACCCGCGCTCGCCGCGACCCCGGCGGCCGAGCTTGCCAAGCACGTGGGCCAGGCGCTGCTCGTCGCACGCGCCGACATGACCGGCCGCGCCGCGCTCGAGGATGCGATCGACCTCCTGTCGGCCTGCCCAGACATCAAGCTGCTGCTCAACGATGCGACCTTCAGTCCGAGCGGCCGCAAGTTCGGCACCTATTACGGATATGGGGAGTAAACCCATGGCCCATTGCACGAAACTCGCGTTGTTTGCCGCCACCACGCTGGGCGCGGCTCTGCTCCACGGGGCGCCGCTGCACGCGCAGTCCTACGAGGGCGCCGATGCCGGCGAGAGCGAGTCCGAAGGTGTCTCCTATGGCGGCGGTCGGACCAGCATCGATCCCTATATCGAGGCCAACTCGCTCGCCAGCTGGCAGATTTCGCCGGGCAGTGACGTGGTCACCTACACCCAACTCGCCGCCGGCGTGGATGCCTCGATCGTCGGTCGCAACAACGGCGGCAGCGTCTCGCTGCGCTACGAACGCAATTTCGCGCATCAGTCGGAAGGTGCCGATTCGGACACCATCACCGGTGTAGCGCGTGGCTATGCCTCGATCGTTCCGCGCGTCCTGACGGTGGAAGCGGGCGCGCTCGCGAGCAGCACGCGCGTCGATGCCCAGGGCCGCTCGGTGATCAATCCGATCGTCGACGACAATCTTACGACCCAGACCTATTCGGCCTATGCAGGACCCACTCTCCAGACGCGCGCGGGCGATGTCGATGTCAGTGCGAATTATCGCATCGGCTACACGCGCGTCGACGGGCCCGATTTCGTGACCACGACGGGGACCACCGCGGATCTGTTCGACGAGAGCATCACCCATAGCGCGAACCTGCGCGCTGGAACCCGCCCGGGTGAACCGCTCCCCGTCGGGATCGGCGTGGGCGCTGGATACTACCAGGAAGACGTCTCCAACCTCGACCAGCGCGTGCGCGATGCCTACTTCCGCGGCGACGTGACCGTCCCGCTGTCACCGACGCTGGCAGTCGTTGCCGGTGCGGGTGTCGAGGATGTCGAAGTGTCGAGCCGAGATGCGGTGCGCGACGCGGACGGCAATCCGGTGATCGGCACCGACGGTCGCTATGTTACCGACTCGGCCAGCCCGCGGATCATCGCCTACGAGGCGAGCGGGCTGATCTGGGATGTCGGCGTCGTCTGGTCGCCCAGCAGCCGCACCCAGCTCGAGGCGCATTTCGGCCATCGCTACGACAGCGAAACCTTCTACGGCAATTTCAGCTGGAAGCCGAGCAGCCGCAGCAACCTCTCGATCGGCGTCTACGACGGGATCCAGGGCTTCGGCGGCCGCCTGAACAACGCGCTTGCCGCCTTGCCGACCGATTTCACCGTCACCCGCGATCCGGTCACGGGTGAGTTGACCGGCTGCGTCAACACGCTCGACGGTAGCGGCTGCCTCGACGGCTTGCTCGGCTCGGTGCGCTCCTCGGTCTTCCGCGGACGCGGCGTGGTCGCCAGCTATTCGCGCCGGATCGGCCGCATGACCGCACAGATCGGCGCCGGTTACGACCGCCGCAAGTTCATCGGTGCGCCGGGAACCGTGCTCGCACTCGCCGACGGCATAGTGGATGAGAGCTATTACGTGGCGGCAGGGGTCGGGGGCCCGGTCGGCCCGCGCGGCGCCTTCTCGGTCAATACCTATGCCAGCTGGTTCGACAGCGGCACGGCCGGAGCGGGCAATGTCAGCGCGATCGGCGGTTCGGCGAGCTACAGCGAGGAAGTGGTCCGCAACCTCTCGGCCCGCGCTGCGGTCGCAATCTCGATGCTCGACAGCGATCTCGCACCCGACAACTTCACAACCGCATCGGCCCTGCTCGGCCTGCGCTACGATTTCTGATAGGACGCACCTGATGTACGAAGAATTCTACGGTTTCAGCGAGCGGCCTTTCCAGCTCACGCCCGATCCGGCGTTCTATTTCGAGAGCGTGACGCACAAGAAGGCGCTGAGCTATCTCGGCTATGGTCTCAACCAGGGTGAGGGCTTCATCGTCATCACCGGCGAGGTCGGCTCGGGCAAATCGACGCTGGTCGCGCATCTCAAGCAGAAGCTCGACGACAAGCGCATGACCGTGGGCGAGGTCGTCACCAGCGCACTCGACGGCGAGGAGATGATCCACGTTGCCGCGCGCAGTTTCGGTCTCGATGTCGAGGGCGGCGACAAGGCCGCCGCGCTCGCCTCGATCGAGCTGTTCCTGCACGAAGAGGCGCGCCACGGGCGACGCTCGCTGCTGATCGTCGACGAGGCGCAGAACCTCTCGATCGGCGCGCTCGAAGAGCTGCGCATGCTGTCGAACTTCCAGCTCGGCTCGCACCCGCTGCTGCAGACGCTGCTGCTCGGCCAGCCCGAGTTCAAGCAACTGCTGGCGCATTCGGATGAACTCGAGCAGCTGCGCCAGCGGGTCATCGCGGCGCACCATCTCGAACCGATGCAGCCGGGCGAAATCGAGCCCTATGTGATGCATCGCCTGCACCATGTCGGCTGGAACGGCAATCCCGAGATGGCGAGCGGCATTTGGGTCAAGCTGCACAAGGCCACCGGGGGCATTCCACGCAAGGTCAACCAGGTCATGACCCGCCTGCTGCTGCTGGGCGCGGTCGAAGAACAGGCTGTTCTCGAGCCCGACATGCTCGATGCGGTGGTGGAAGAAATGGCCGGCGATGCGGCACCCGAAGTGCCGGTTGCGGCCAAGCGGCGCCCGGATCGCGACCTACCGGCAGCCGACGCGATCGCGCGTGCGCGCGACGAGGACCGCCCGGCACCGCCAGCCCCCGCGACTGAACCCGACACGACGCGCGAGAAGGGCCTGCTCGATCACCAGATCGAAGCGATCGAGGCTGCTTTCGCCGAGCGCGACAAGCATCTCGCCTCGCTGCGCCGTGAAGTCGAAAAAATGGGTGAGAATCGCGCCACTGGCGATATGTCCGAGGAAGTCGATCAGCGACTGGCGGCGATCGAAGCGCGGCTTGACGAGCAGGAACGCTCGCTGCGCCATGTGCTGACCATGATGATCGACTATTTCGAAGCGCAAGGGTCGCGCGCGGCCGCATAGCTTTCGGGAGGGGGCGTGGACAAGAGCACCATCGTCAACGGCCTCTCGGTCGATGTCGAGGACTGGTTCCAGGTCGGCGCGTTCGAGAACACGATCTCGCGCGGCGACTGGGACGGTCTCGAATTGCGTGTGGGCGACAATGTCGCGCGCATCCTCGACCTGTTCGACGGGGCCGGGGTCAAGGCGACCTTCTTCACGCTGGGCTGGGTCGCCGAGCGCAACAAGCCCGCGATGCGTGCCATTGTCGAGCGCGGCCACGAGCTGGCCAGCCACGGCTACGACCATACCCGCGTGTTCACCTTCACCCGCGCGCAGTTCGCCGAGGACATCGCGCGGGCGCGGGCAATTCTCGAGGATGCGGGCGGACAGGAGGTCACCGGCTACCGTGCGCCGAGCTTCTCGATCGATGCGCGCAATCGCTGGGCGCACGAGGTACTCGCCGAACACGGTTATGCCTACTCCTCCTCGGTCGCGCCGGTGGTGCATGATCACTACGGCTGGCGCGAAGCGCCGCGCTTTGCCTTCAATCCTGTTGCGGGCAGCGATCTCGTCGAAATCCCGGTCACCACCGCGCTCTTTCGCGGGCGTCGCCTCGCGGCGGGCGGGGGCGGCTTTTTCCGCGTGCTTCCCTATGGGTTCAGCCGCTGGGCGATCCGCCAGGTCAATCGCGAGGGGCGACCGGCGGTTTTCTATTTCCATCCATGGGAAGTCGATCCCGGGCAGCCCCGCGTAGCCGAGGCGCCACTGCGCTCGCGGCTGCGGCACTATACCAATCTCGCCCGCATGGAGGGCAAGCTCTCCACCCTGCTCGGTGATTTCGCCTGGGGTCGCATGGATGCGCTCGCCGCACGCGAGATGCCGCGCAGTTTCGCCTGGGCCGCATGACCGACGCCTCGGGACCTGCATTGCTCGTCCGCCAGGCGGACCTCAGCGACGCGCGGGAGCGTGCGCGGATCGAAGCCTTCGTCGCCGAGCACGGCGCGACACCGTTCCACCGGCCGGCCTGGCTGCTGGCAATCGAGCAGGGCACCGGCCAGCGCGGCCTCGGGCTGGTGGCCGAGCGTGCGGGCGCAATCGCGGGCTGGCTGCCGCTGACCGAAGTGCGGTCGGCGTTGTTCTCCCCGGCTCTCGTCTCCAGCGGCTTCGGGGTCGGTGGCGGGGTGCTCTCCGAGAGCGACGAAGCGGGCGCCATGCTGTGCCGCGCGGCGCAGGAGATGGCGCAACGCCTGTCGGTTTCCTCGGTCGAATTGCGGGGCGGGACGGCGGGCGAGGGCTGGGAGCCGATCACCGGCAAGCATGCCAATTTCTCGCGTCCGCTGGCTGCGGACCACGAAGCCGAGCTCGAGGCGATCCCGCGCAAGGCGCGCGCCGAAGTGCGCAAATGCCTGCGCTCGCCGCTCGAGATCGTGGTGGGCCACAGCAATCATCTCGATACATTCTATCGCTGCTATGCGGCGAGCGTGCACAATCTCGGCACGCCGGTGTTCCCGCGCAAGCTCTTCGCAGCGGTGCTCGATCACTTCGGCGAGGACGCCGATATCCTCACCGCGCTGCACGAGGGCCGCGCGGTATCGAGCGTGCTGTCGCTCTATCACAATGGTGCGGTGATGCCCTACTGGGGCGGCGGCGGGGCGGAGGCGCGCGCGCTCAAGTCGAACGAGCGCGTCTATTTCGAACTGATGGATCATGGCCGCGCGCGCGGCTGCACGCATTACGACTACGGTCGTTCGAAGGTCGGCAGCGGGCCTTACAACTTCAAGAAATGGCAGGGCTTCGAGCCCGAGCCGTTGACCTATTGGAGCTGGACAGCCCCCGGCGGCACGGCGCGCAATATCGACCCCACCGACCAGAGCTACTCGGCGAGCATCGACCTCTGGAAGAAGCTCCCTCTGTCCGTGGCGACGCGGATCGGACCCTTCATCGCGCGCGGGTTGGGCTGACGTGAGCGAGATCCTGTTTCTCGCGCACCGCGTGCCCTTTCCCCCGGATCGCGGCGACAAGATCCGATCGCATCACCTGCTCAAGGGACTGGCGAAGCTCGGCCCGGTTCATGTCGGCACCTTCGGCGAGACCGCGCTCGACATGGCGCAGAAGCCCGCTTTGGCGGGGATCGCCAAGACGCATGCGCTTATCCACCGCGCCAAGCCGCTTCCGCTGGCGGGGGCGGAAGCGCTGCTGAGGGTTCGACCGGTGAGCCTGACCGCCTTCGAGGATGCGACGATGCACCGCTATGTCGCGAAGACGCTGACCAACCATCCCGTAGAGACGATCTTCGTCTTCTCCGGCCAGATGGGGCAGTACATTCCCGATGGCTATCGCGGGCGTGTGGTCTTCGATCTGTGCGATGTCGATAGCGCCAAGTTCGAAGCTTATGCCGAAGCCGGCCAGCGCAGGTGGATCAACCGCCGGGAAGGGCGGCTGCTCGCGCGCGAGGAGGAACGGCTGGCCCACCGCGCCGATGTCACACTGCTGATCAGCGAGAACGAGGCCGAACTGTTCCGCTCGCGGGTCGATGATCCAACCGCGGTGCGCTTGCGGCCGCTCGGTAACGGGATCGACGCGGCCTTCTTCGATCCCGCGCCGGTGGCGCTGCAGCCCGATCTCGAAGAGGGCGAGGACCCGCAGCTCGTCTTCACCGGACAGATGGATTACGCGCCCAATATCGCCGCCGCCGAATGGATGATCGAAGAGATCATGCCCGCGTTGCGCAAGACCTATGCACGCGCCCGATTCCACATTGTCGGCCGCGCGCCGGTAAAGAGTCTGCGGGACAGGCATGGCGAAAACGGAACGCGCGTCTGGGGCGAGGTGCCCGATGTCCGTCCCTATCTCAAATCGGCCGACCTCGTCGTCGCGCCGCTGCTGATCGCGCGCGGCGTCCAGAACAAGGTGCTCGAAGCCATGGCGATGGCCCGGCCTGTGGTGCTGACACCGGGTGCGGCCACCGGGATCGATGCCTGCGATGGCGAGCACTTCGCAATTGCGCGAGCCGAACCCGCCTCCATGCTGGCGCGGATCGAGGTTCTGCTCGCCGAGCCGGAGCGCGCGCGGGCCATGGGTCGGGCGGCGCGCCGGTTCGTCGTCGATCGGATGAGCTGGGACGGTGTCGAGGCCGCGCTAGCCGAACTGGTCGGCAAGAGGGCGTCGGCGCGCGATGCCGCGTAACCTCGTCTTGACGCGGTCGACCATGGCGGCGCGGGTTCATCCCGGCCTGATGGTCCTGTGCGCATGGATCGTGCTGGTCGCACTGACCTTCGCCGACTGGAGCGAGATGGCTCACCAGTGGTGGGACATCGATACCTACAGCCACATCCTGCTCGTCCCGCCGATCATCGCCTGGCTGGTCTGGCTCCGCCGCGACGAACTGGTGAAGGTGCCTCTCGCCGGGTGGTGGCCTGGCCTCCTGTGGATGCTGTTCGGCCTGGCGACCTGGCTTGTGGGTCGACAGCTCGGGATCAACACCATAGCGCAGGGCGGGGCGGTGCTGTCGCTGCAGGGGGCGGTGCTCGCGATTCTGGGCCTGCGTGCCGGGCTTCTACTGGCATTCCCGCTCGGCTATGCCTTCGTCCTGGTGCCCTTCGGCGGCGAATTCATTCCGCCGCTGCAGATGATCACCGCCGAAATCGCCACTGCGCTGTCGCAACTGAGCGGCATCGATACCGTCGCCGACGGCATACATATCGACACGCCCGCGGGGCTGTTCATCGTCGCCGAGGAATGTTCGGGGGTGAAATTCCTCATCGCAATGCTCGCGCTCGGTGTGCTCGTGGCATACAGCTGCTTCACCAGCTGGACGCGCCGCTTCTGGTTTCTGCTCGCCTGCATCGTGGTGCCCATCGTGGCCAATGGGATTCGCGCCTGGGCGACGATCTACATCGCGCAGTTCGTCGGCGCAGAGGCGGCAGGAAGCTTCGATCACATTGTCTACGGCTGGGTCTTCTTCGGCGTGGTCATCGCGTTGGTGCTGGGCGTCGCCTGGCGCTGGTTCGAGCGCGAGCCGGAGGAGGCCGGTTTGTCCGCTGAGGACCTCGGCACGATGGCGCTGGTCCACCGATTCGAGGGCTGGCGCGCAAGACCGGCACTGGCCTTCGGTGCAGCGCTGGCTGCCGCATTGGTCTTTGCCGTGCTCGCGCGGCTCGGCTAGGCACGCTCGCCTATGTGCGGGATCGCGGGACTTTTCCATTTCGAGACGGTCAAGCCGGTCGATCCCAAGCGGGTCGAACGGATGACCGATGCGCTGGCGCATCGCGGACCCGATGGCAGCGGTGTGTGGACTGCCCCCGGCGTGGGGCTGGGACACCGACGTCTGTCGATCATCGATCTTGAAGGATCGCCACAGCCGATGCATTCGGCCGACGGTCGTGCAGTGATCGTCTTCAACGGCGAGATCTACAACTACCGCGCGTTGCGCCGCGAGCTCGAACAGGGCGGGGCGGTGTTCCGCACCGATGGCGACACCGAGACCATCCTCGCCGCATGGCAGAAGTGGGGACCCGATTGCCTTTCGCGCCTCGACGGCATGTTCGTCTTCGCGCTCTACGATCTAGAGCGGCGGCAGCTGTTCCTGGCGCGCGACCGGCTCGGCGTGAAACCGCTCTACCTTGCACGGCTGGAGGGCGGGGCGCTTGCCTTCGCCAGCGAGATGAAGGGGCTGCTCGCCCACCCACTGATGCGCCGGCAGATCGACCCGCTGGCGATCGAGGACTACATGACCTGGGGCTATGTCCCCGATCATCGCGCGATGCTCAAGGGGGTGGAGAAGCTTCCCGCGGGCCATTTCCTGCTGCTCGAACACGGGCGCGAACCCGGGCCGCCGCGGCAGTGGTGGGACGTGAGTTTCGCCGAGCGCGAACGAGGGCGGACCGAGGACCTTTCGGCGCAGCTGCTCCACCTGATGCGCGAAGGCGTCACCAGCCGCATGGTCGCCGACGTTCCGTTGGGCGCTTTCCTGTCTGGCGGGGTCGACAGCTCCTCGGTCGTCGCGCTGATGAGTGAGGCGAGCACGGCACCCGTGACCAGCTGCTCGATCGGCTTCGATGTCGAGAGCGTCGACGAGACCCGCCATGCGCGGCAGGTGGCCGAGCTCTTCGGAACCGACCACCACGAGCGCATCGTCTCTGCCGACCAGTTCGGCGAGATCGACCGCATCGCCGCGATATTCGACGAGCCCTTCGCCGATGCCAGCGCGCTGCCCACGCTGCGCGTATGCGAACTGGCGCGCGAACACGTCACCGTCGCGCTGTCGGGCGACGGAGTCGACGAGGCCTTTGCCGGCTATCGCCGCCAGCTGTTCCAGATGCGCGAGGAACAGGCGCGGATGTTCCTTCCAAGCGCGCTGCGCGAGCCCGTTTTCGGCGCGCTCGGGCGGCTCTGGCCCAAGGCCGACTGGGCGCCGCGTCCACTCCGCGCCAGGACGACCTTGCTGTCGCTCGCTGCGAGCGGTGAAGCGGGCTATGCGCGTGCGCTCGCCATCCTCGCCCCCGAGCAGCGCGAGCCGCTTTACGGCGAGACGCTGATCCGCGAGCGCGGAGCATACCGGGCGGAGCAACCGTTCGAGAAGTTGATGCGTGAGGCTCCAGCGCGAAGCGGGCTCGACCGCGCGCAATATGCCGATCTCAAGTTCTGGCTGCCCGGCGACATTCTCACCAAGACCGACCGCACGAGCATGGCGGTGGCGCTCGAGGCACGCGAGCCGTTGCTCGACCACAGGCTGATCGAATTCGCCGCGCGACTGCCACATCGCCAGCGGCTGCGCGGCAACACCGGCAAGTGGCTGGTGAAGCACACGATGGAGCGCTACCTGCCCGAGGACATCCTCTATCGCCAGAAGCAGGGTTTCGTGACCCCGCTCGCGGAATGGTTCCGCGGCCCGCTCGCGGGCGAGGCGCGCGCCATCGCCTCGAGCGAGCTGCTCACCGGCAGCGGATGGTTCGCCCGCAAGGCGCTTTCACGCCTCGCGGACGACCATATTGCGGGCCGTTCGGATCACGGCCGCGTGTTGTGGCAGCTGCTGATGCTCGAGCGCTCGCTGCGGCACCTGCAGCCGAGCGCCTAGCGCGCGTCGACCAGCACTATTTCGGCGTCTTCGAGCGCCTCGACCACGATGGTGTTCTCGCCGGTAACGGCGATCCCGTCGCGCGGCTGCGCCTCGACACCGTTGACCTTGACCCGGCCCTTGGGCGCGACGAGATACTGGTGGCGCTCGCCCGAGGTGGTCCAGGTCGCGATTTGACCCGCCGCCAGTGTCGCGGCAGCAACCTTGGCGTCGGTCCGGATCGGCAGCGCATCGTCGGCCTCGGGAGTTCCGCTCGCAAGCACCTCGAAGCCGCCCTCGCGGGTGGCCTTGGGGAATTCGCGCTGGCCCCAGCCGGGCTGCTCGCCCGCGCGATCGGGGATGATCCAGATCTGGAACAGCGTCGTGTCCTCGTCCTCGAGGTTCATTTCGGCATGGGTGATGCCCGTGCCTGCGCTCATCACCTGCACGTCGCCCGCCGCGGTGCGGCCCTCGTTGCCCAGGCTGTCGCGATGGCTGATCGCGCCTTTGCGCACGAAAGTGACGATTTCCATGTCGCGGTGCGGGTGCAGGGGGAAACCGGTCTGCGCCTGGATCGTGTCGTCGTTCCACACGCGGATGCTGCCCCAGCCCATGCGCTCGGGGTCGTGGTAATTGGCGAAGCTGAAGTGGTGCCGCGCATCGAGCCAGCCGTGGTTGGCATGGCCGAGCGAGGCGAAGGGTCGGATATCGATCATTGGTTTTTCTCACATCGGCGGGGTGTTGACGCCGGGATGCGCCCGATGTGGGTGCGGCGGGAAAGCCGTCAAGAAACACCGGTGTGACTGCCCGGCCTCGGGCCTAGGCGAGGCCATGCCCCCGCGCCATGTAGTCGGCGCTCTGCATTTCCTTGAGGCGGCTCACTGTCCGCTCGAATTCGAAGGCGCCATCGCCTGCGGTGTAGAGGTTCTCGGGTTCTGCCGCCGCGGTGACGAACAGCTTGACGTTGTTCTCGTAGAGCGCATCGACCAGCTTGGTGAAGCGGATCGCCTCGTTGCGGTTGTCGGGCGACATGGCGGGAATGCCGACGACGATCACCGTGTGATAGGCATGCGCGATGGCGAGATAGTCCGCCGCGCCGCGGTTCTCGCCACACAGCCGCTTGAAGCTGAACACGCCGACGCCCTTGAGGCACTTGGGCACGTGCAGCGTGCGACCACCGCCCAGGTCGAGTTCGCCCGAAGGGACGTTGTCGGCATCCTCGGGCTTGTAATCGGTCAGGCGGAAGAAGGCCTCGCGCACCTGCGCCGTCGCGGGATCGCCGAGCGGGGCGTGCCAGGTCCCCATGCCGCCGAGCCGGTCGAGCCGGTAGTCGGTCGGCCCATCGAGCGGGAGCACGTCGAATTCCTCCTCGACGAGGTCGATGAAGGGCAGGAAGAGCGAGCGGTTGAGCCCGTCCTTGTAGAGGTCCTTGGGCGGGCGGTTGCTGGTGGTGACGACGGTCACGCCCTGGTCGCGGATCAGCGCGGTGAACAGCCGTGCCATGATCGCCGCGTCAGCGGTGTTGGTGACCACCATCTCGTCGAAGGCGAGGCAGCGCACGTCGGCGGCGATGTCGCGCGCGACCTTGCCCGTGGGATCGCCCGGATCGCTGGTCCGGCGGTCGCGCATGCGGCGATCGACTTCGAGCATGAACTCGTGGAAATGCGCGCGCCGCTTCTCCACGATGCCCAGCGTCTCGACGAAAAGGTCCATCAGCATCGACTTGCCGCGCCCGACGCCGCCCCACATGTAGACGCCCTGCGGCCGCGCCTTCTTCGGCTTGAACAGCTGCGCGAGCAGCCCGCCCGAGCTGTCGGCCTCTAGGTCCTTCTGCAGCCGGTCGAGCCGTTCTGCGGCCCGTCGCTGGTCGGGATCGACCCTGAGTTCGCCCGCGGCGACGAGCCGCTCGTAGCGAGCGAGCATGCCGCTCACGGGGTGACCCGGCGCTTCATCTTCTTCACGATGCCCGAGAAGCTCGCGACGATGTGATCCTCCTGCTCGACCGCGCCGCGCACGAAGACCATGCTGCCCGTCTCGCGGACGATCTCGCAGACCGCGTCGAGCGGCCGGTCCACCTGGCCGGCGCCGACGAACTGGGTCGACAGTTCCAGCGTGACCGAGGGCCCGGCATTGCCCGTCCCGATCGTGTGCATGGTGGTGAACAGGCTGATGTCGATCAGCGAGAGCGTCACCGCGCCATGGACGATGCCCTGCAGGTTCTCGTGCCGCCGCTCGGGGAACATGCGCAGCCGCGCCTTCCCGTCGTCGTCGACGCGGGTGATGAGCTTGCCCATCACCGCGCCGTTGAACAGGCTCTGGTCCTTCAGGTTCCAGTGGCGCCAGCCCGGATTGTCCGGGTCGGGGCCATGGTCGAAAACGTCGTCGCGCAGCGCCAAGGGATCAGATCGCGCGCTCGGCGATCATCTTCTTGGTTTCGGCGATCGCCTTGGCCGGGCTGAGGCCCTTGGGGCAGACGTTCGCGCAATTCATGATCGTGTGGCAGCGATAGAGCCGGAAGGGGTCCTCGAGCTGGTCGAGGCGTTCGCCGGTCATCTCGTCGCGGCTGTCGGCGAGCCAGCGATAGGCCTGCAGCAGGATCGCCGGGCCGAGGAACTTGTCGCTGTTCCACCAATAGCTCGGGCAGGCGGTCGAGCAGCAGGCGCACAGGATGCACTCGTAGAGCCCGTCGAGCTTCTCGCGCTGTTCGGGCGACTGCAGCCGCTCCTTGCCGCTCGGCGTGGTCGAGACGGTCTGCAGCCAGGGGCGGATGCTGGCATATTGCGCGTAGAAATGGGTGAAGTCGGGCACCAGGTCCTTGATGACGTCCATGCTCGGCAGCGGGGTTATGCGGATTTCGCCCTTGAGGTCCTCGATCGCGGTGGTGCAGGCGAGGCCGTTCTTGCCGTTGAGGTTCATCGAGCACGACCCGCAGATGCCTTCGCGGCACGAGCGGCGGAAGGTCAGCGTCGGATCGATCTCGTTCTTGATCTTGAACAGCGCGTCGAGGACCATTGGGCCGCACTCGTCGAGATCGAGCTCGAAACTGTCGTAGCGCGGGTTTTCGCCGCTGTCGGGATCGTAGCGATAGATCTTGAACTTGCGGATGCGCGAACCGCCCTCGGCCTTGTGGGTGCGGCTCTTGCCGGTGATCTTCGAATTCTTGGGAAGGGTGAAGGTCGCCATTACGCTATCGGTCCTGTTGCTTTGCGAAACCCATCTAGCGGTTCGGGCGAGGGGTGCAAGGCCGAGTGTACCGCTAATCCTCGCCTGCGGGTTCCTACACATGGACCGGGTGTTACACGGTCCAGGGCGAAAACGCCTTCTTCCGCGAAAAGCCCGACAAACCGGGCAAATCCGGGGAACCTGCAGATACTGCCGGGGGTCTAGGTCGGTAGGATGGATGTAGGAAAGCTCTTTCGGCGCGCGGCGATCTTCGGGGCCAGCGGCGGTATCGGCGGTGCGCTGGCAAGCGCGCTGGCCGACCGCGGTATCGAGGTCTGGGCGGGGAGCCGCTCGGGCGAGGCGTCCGACCGGCGATATCGAAGTTTCCGCTTCGATCTCACCGACGAGAGCATGATCGCGGCCGCCGCGCAGGCCATGGCCGAAAGCCCGCCCGAGCTGGTGGTGGTGGCGAGCGGTGTGCTCACGCTGCCCGACGGCACGGGACCCGAGCGCAGCTTTCGCCACCTCGATGCCGCGACAATGGAAGAGGTCTTCCGGCTCAACACCCTCGGGCCGGCTCTGATCGCCAAGCACATGCTGCCGCTGCTGCCCCGCGAGGGGCGCAGCGTCTTCGCGGTGCTGTCGGCGCGGATCGGATCGATCGGCGACAACCGCCTCGGCGGGTGGCACAGCTACCGCGCGAGCAAGGCGGCGCTGAACATGCTGCTGCGGAATTTCGCGATCGAGCTGGCGCGCACGCATCCCCAGGCGGTAGTCACCGGATTGCACCCCGGCACGGTCGATACCGCGCTATCGCAGCCCTTCCAGGCGAACCTTTCCAAAGGCCAGCTCATCGCTCCGCGGGACGCGGCCCAGAACCTGCTGGCAGTGATCGATCGGCTCACTCCGGACGACAGCGGCAAGGTCTTCGACTGGAAGGGCGAGGAAGTCCCCGCCTAGCCCAGCAAGCCGTGGCGCCGGAGCGACTCCGCGAGGATCGTCTCGATCAGCTCTTCCTGCGTCCACCCCGCCATCGCTGCGGCGCGACCGAAGACCTTCTGCGACCACAGATTGCAGTTGAGGTTGAGCTCGAGGAAAGTCACTTCGCCGGTCTCTTCATTCACACGGAATTCGAAGCGGCCATAGTCGAAGGGGCGGTATTCGCCCCACAGCTTGCGGGTGAACTCGGCGATGCGCACGCTCATCTCGGCATTCTCGAAGGGATCGAGCGAGTATTTCTGTGTCCGGTCGACGAGGTCGCGCTTCTCGTAGTAGGTCCGCAGGTGCGAGGGATCGGCCTGGCGGAAGATCAGCATCGGCATGATCTGCGGCTCGCCGCCGATGGTTATGACCGGCACCTCGACATCGCTGCCGTCGATGAAGGGTTCGACCAGCGCATCGTGGCCGAGCGCGTGGACGCTTTCGATCGCGGTCAGCACGCTGTCCCAGTCGGTGGCGTCGTTGACACCCCAGCTGGCCGAGGAATTGTTCGGCTTGACCACGAAGCGCGTGCCTTCGGGACACAGCGCGGGGTCGATCGGCGCGCCGCGGCGATAGATCGCCCAGGGTGCAGTGGGCACGCCCGCGTCGCGTGCTGCGCGCTTGGCCAGATGCTTGTCGTCTGCCAGGCCGCGAATAATCGGGCTCGCGCCGAGATAGGGAATGCCCGCGCGTTCGCACAGCAGCGGGCAGAGCATTTCCGAATTGAAGAAGCCGGCGCGGTTGAGCAGCGGAAAGACGAAATCGACCTCGGGCTTGTCGAACAACACCTCGAAGCGGTCCTCGATCGCGAGGTTGAGTCCGATGCCTTCGAGCACCTGGCGCATTTCGCGATGGTAGGAGGCATGGTTGCCGTCTTCGGGCGAGCCGCTGCCGTCCCACAGCGCATTCTTGGCGATGAACAGGATGCGCAGCCGCTCTCTCGATGCGGAATCGATCGTCAGCGGCGTGGGTATTCGGTTCATCAACATGGCGACCTGCGTGTTTTGTTGTCGTTCACTGCGTCGTTGCGCAGTGCCGGGTTACGCGGTGATTATTGTGCGACCAGTCCGTTGCGCCGCCAGCTTTCGGCAAGCAGCGTCTCGAGCAGATCGGCATGGCTGAAGCCCGCATGGGCGGCGGCCTTGGCCATCACCTTTTCCGACCAGAGATTGCAGTTGAGATTGATCTCAATGAAATTGATATCGCCGGTCTTGAGATCGAGCCGGAATTCGATGCGGCCGTAGTCGAAGGGCACGAATTCCTGCGCTACCTTCTTCGCCATCGCCTCGATCCGGGGCGCGAGCTCGGGATCTTCGAACCGCTTGAGCGCGGCCTTTTCCTTGTTTTCGACGAGATCGCGCTTCTCGTAATAGGTCCACAGGCGCTGCGTGTCCTCGCGCTCGTACCACAGCATCGGCAGCGCGATCGGCTCGTCATC